>CBDCXE010000001.1:0-385771 GCA_965223725.1 Nitrospinota bacterium
GCTTGTTAATAAGCCAGTGATCCCAATTGCTCCACTCGCAACCAGGCCAACATAGAACTTCACAAATAAAGCGATGAAAGCGCAAAGTATAGAAATTCCGATTAACACTTTGATCAGACCAGGGATATCGTTATCCCTTAAAACCTCAAAACCGGTCAGCCCGATATCACCACACCCTCCGATAGGCAGGAAAACGATTGATACTAAAGCTATAACTCCGCCAACTTTGGATAGCAAACCTCTAGGCATACAACACCCTCCTTATTCCCTAATATTGTTGTTAAATGCCTCGCAAAGATTCTTGGCATCGATCATTCCCCAAATCCACCAAGCTATTGGAACGACCATCATTAATATCCCTATAAACCCAATGCCGGCGCCAGTGGTCCCTGTGGCAACTTCCTCTTCTATCGCCCCTTTAAGAACTCCCATACCGCCCAACATAGCTCCAAATCCGCCAAAAAATCTTGTCGCCCATAAAAAATATTGATAAATTGAACTTACAGTATCTTGTGATTACGATTTCATTAGGTTTTGTGATAACCACCTGATCGTCAATTGGACCTACACCATATGGTGGTCGCAGGGTGGTTCCGTCCACAGCACAGCGTCCTTACCAGGCACACCATGGAATTTATACCGCGTCCTAAATGAATACCCGGTATCCCACCAAACATCCAGGCTGGGTTTGCCAAAGGAAGACCAATCTATGAAAATTCTGTCAGTGCTGTAATAGTTATATTGATTATTCCAGATAACATCTGACCTTTACCAGTTCGATTAATTGAATAAGTGCCTATTTTCTCAGGCAGGCATTGAACGATAAAATCTACAAATAGACAATGGTCATATGGATGGATAAAATCAATCACTACACCGGTTGGTAAGGTAATTAGTGGGTCCATTGTGGGAACCTTTCCGAGCTGAGTTGTTTTTCGAAAATCAATTTTTATCCCCTTTGGCTCAGGGTTTTTATTGCTTCCACTCTTGTGTCACCACAAGAAGATAGAAACAATATACTAATAACCAAGATAGCTGAAAATATACTTTTCATTATGTGCTCTCATACGTGTAGTTTTACTTAAGGAGGCCTGTCGTGTGTTGACCTCGATAGCGAATAGCACACCGACTATTTCGCCAAAAGCTATTGCGACCAATGATAAAAGCACAACCACAAATCCGGCCGCAATATCCAGGAAATCCCCGGTCCCAAAGTCAAAGCCGGAAAGCAATGGCTCAATGATCCCCAATGTGATCGCCATTACAACACCTGCCAGTACGCCATGTAGACCTAATGTTTTTAGTAATTTCCCAACAAAAGGTAGTACTGTGTAATTTTCATCCATTTCCAAACTCCGTATATTTTTGTCATCTGGGCAGGGCATAACCCTCCAGTAAGCGTACATAACCTGACCATCCCACTACTGCCCGACCCACACCCCGTGGCAAGAAATGCTATTGAGAGGAGAAAAACCAACGCATTCTTTGCCAAATTAATTAGTATGTACATGAGGCGCTTAAAAGTAATATCCAATGGCCAATAGAAAGGAAATATCTGCATAATCAGATTCGTAGTGACCCCCAAATGTAGAATCTACTTCGAAAGTTGCAAGCGAATAAATCACTTCAGCGGCGGCACTGATATGGTCAGTGAAATTAAATTGCGAACCGCCTGAAAACAACACACCGCTTCCAGACACTTTCGCGCCGAAATATTCGGGTCCATCCAATACGGTATAACCAACACCTCCATAGAGTGAGCCTGGCTTATCTTCCAGCGCAAAATGTTTGAAGTGATATATGGCGCTTGCCCCAAACCCAGTATAGTTCCCTGAAACAGGCAACCAACCTCGTAGCACAAAATCATCTGTTAAGTGATATAAGGCAAAAGGTGCGATACCTCCATTACCACCATCCAGAAATAGTCCAGCGGCAATATCGCCTGACTTCTTCTCTCTTTCTGCGGAAGCTATGCCCGGCTGGAAAACGAGCACGATTACCGATAATGCAATTACTCCTGCTACTGAAATTACAGATCCCTTCATTTCTACTATCCCCAATTTAAAACGTTAATGAATCAAAGCTTTCCCCAATTAGAAAGCGTTTCCTGTTGAGCTATAGCTCTTCAAAAGAATATATCACAATTGCACTATATATAGCTGATAATAAATTAATTTTATTTTGTATATATAAGCTTTTTAAAGGAATAAATCATGTTTTATCAAGTTATTATCCATCTATATGAATGATTTACATATTTTGTCCGATACGTAAATATAGGAGAATGAATGTGATTATTCTATATTTGTAGGGCAGACATCACTGCCGTTTCAGCATTTCAAATAGCAAACGCAACAAAATGAAAACCGAAAGCAATATCATCCCAGATAGTTTTTACAAGGAAGCCTGGATACTTGCGGATGATTTGAGCAGGGCTAAAAGCAAGAAGAAATTTGTAAATACTTTGTTTTCAGGTTTATCAAAAATACTTTCAAGCGATAATTGTTTTAAAATTGCTTTTAAACCAAAAACATTCATTCCTATAAAGAGTGGTTCGCTCTTTTGGAAAACTGAAGGGAAATTTGACCCGGTGTCTAAATATGTTGATTATTTCTATAAGGTTGATCCTTTTCATGCGCCTGTCGAAGAATTCTTATTGTCTGGGGAAAGAAGTATTGCCCTCCATATAGAAGATACTATCTCAAGGAGACATTTAAAAAAAACTGAATTCTTTTTGGACTTTTTAAAGCCAATGAATATTTCATCAATTATGATATTAGGAATCAATTCGCCAATTCGGCAACCATCTATAACCTTTGGCGTATCTAGAGGATTAGAAAGTCGTTCCTACTCAGATTTAGAGATGTACATGTTAGAATTTCTTGCACCCCATATTGCAGACGCATGGAACAAATGTGATTTTAGAGAGTTGTTTTCTAGTATCGATTCCTCACGTTATAAGGAAGCAGATGATTTGGAGAATAATGTGCCACTTACTCCAAGGGAAATAGAAATCGCAACGCACGTTGCGTTTGGATTTGACAACAAAGAAATTGGAGACGAGCTACAGATTTCATCTATTACAGTTCGTGATCATTTAAGGGCAATTTTTAGAAAATGGCATATTAATTCACGATCCCAACTTGTCGCCAAAATGTTAATTGGTGAATTAAAGCTATGAGCAGATCAATACTCATACCGAACCGTACGTATAAGAAAGCATGGGAATTCCAGCAAGAATTATATCAAGCTAAAACACTGGAATCCCTTATACAATCATTTGTGAGTGGCATAGCAAAGGTTGTTCCTGCAGACGCTATTGCCCACATGCCTGTGGATAACACTACGTTGAGCCCAAGTTATTCTTATGCGTCTCACAATTTGTCCATACCAAAAGGTATTGCAAAATTATTTATTAGTGACTTGTATTGTCTAAAGGATCCTTGTGCGCCAGACTTTTATGAGTTTTTGTCAACCAACAAAACATATGACGTAGTTCGGGGCAGCGATTATATCTCCAGCAGAGAGTTGGAAAATACAGAGTTTTATTCTGAGATACTCAATCCTCTGCATATCAAATATTATGCTGTGCTATCTATAAAGATATTTGGCTATGTTTTTAATACCCCTTTCATTAGGGCACAAGGCTCTCGGCCATTCTCTGACAGTGACATGGCAACTATTAAAATGCTGGCGCCAACAATTGCTGAAGCTTTTAAACGTGTCTTAGTAAAGGAAAGTATTGGAACGCTCAAGCAACCAAAACAGCATAATTATCATCACTACAATTCTAATCCTCCGCAGACAAAAGATGTATCAGTATATGCTTGGTTAAAAGGTAAGGGATTCGATAAGAATAAACTTGCAAATATATTACGACATAGGACATCATTATTTGCGCATGATCACTTGAAAGCTGTTTTCAAAAAGATGGGTGTCAATTCAAGCGCACAACTTATCGCTAAGCTGCGAGATAACAGGAAAATACACTAAGCTGAGCTTGAGAAGCCCGCCTGGCTTTCACAAAATAAAATCCGCCCTTGCTATGAGCGGATTGGTTTGTCTTTGATTGTTTAAGAGGCGCATGTGAGCGTCCCGGTTTTCAGAATATAATCGACGGCTTTTTGAGCTTTAGCCGATGCATAAATTATCATCCGCTTGTCATTTTTCAGCGCCTTGAGCCATGAGCCGATGTATGCAACTTGATTGTCAAAAATGGGCGTTATATCAATTCCTGTTCTATTGCAAAGAAATGATGCACCTATTTCTGCTATTAGCTCCTCCTTCGAATATTTGTGATTTCCATAAACAGATAGCGTCTTGATTTCATCGCGTCCCAGCCTTGATTCATGGCCAGTGGAATGAACCAGCTCATGAAATAGCGTTCCATAGTAATTTTCTGATGTCTCAAAGCTTTCAGGTTTTGGCATGAGCAGGCTATCCATCAGAGGCTTATAACAGGCCACACTATTTGCGTGCTTTATCTCTGGCTTATCGACATAGCCAGCGACTACTTTCTCACACTCATCTACTGGATCAAATGATACGGCAACTTCTATCGGGATAGCTTTATCCAGCCCTTCACATTGCTCAACATTAAACACGGTATAATATCGAAGTATGGGTATGTTTCTGATTTCGTCAATGGTATCTTCTTGCGAAACAGAAACATTATCAGACGACTTCTTAACTTCCTGATATTTCCAAAAGATTATCGGAAACCCCTTCGCTCCTTTCCTGACTCGGCCACCAAGCTGATTAACCTGTTTGATAGTGGCAAAGTATGGGGAAGAGAAGTTGGCGATAGAAAGGATCATGGTGTTCATTCCACGATACTCTCTTTTCGATACCAGGTTTTTCGGGAATGCTGGCGTTTTCCATTTCCTTTTCCATGGAACAGTTCCTTTTTCCAACTCGGCAATAATTCGGTCTGTAATGATGTCGTAAGCTTTTGTCATGTCATTCTCCTTTGATAAAGTGCATGGTGAAAGATGGTCCCTTGCGGGCATAAATTTAAAATTCAGGAATGCTGTGTTTGTGAAAGAACTACGAGGTAAGTTTAGCGAGCGGACGCTGGGAAAAAAGGCTGGGAATCTGCTAAATCGAATTTCTGGTTTGCTTGTTGTGGATATAGTAAAACGTCAATATCAAGCTGACGGCGTTGAATATCGCCATGCGGTAATCTTCGCTCATCCATGCTTTTCGGAAATTCGGGATTCTGGGTGCAAACTCTGGAAGCCACTGGGCTATGGTGATGGCAATCTTATATTTCGTTTTCGCGCCATAGCTTGAGAAGTAATTGTTAATATCCTGCCTGGAAAAGCTTCGCAAAGTGACCTTCCTCCTTTTCGCTAGACTGGATATTTCAGATAGCAATTGCTGAACTCGCTTGCATCGCTTTGATTCATCATCCGAGTGTTTTTCTATCACGATCACTTCTGGCCCATAGAACTCAATCAGCTCTTCAATCATTTTTATGTATCGCGCATTTTTAAATTTATTTTTTATTCGCGCCTCTTTCACGCCCCAGTTGATAGGACTGAGCGACCCTTCAAATAATGCATATCCAAAACCTCGCGAAGTGGGGTCTATGGCCAATACCAGTTTTTGTTGTTCTAATTTACGTTTCATATATTTTGTTCGGACTCACTTTCTTCCCCAGAAACCTTCGACCGTAAAACCTTTAGCTTATAATCAACGGTGCGGTTTGTATCTGGTTTATCAAGCTTCCGGGAAAGAAGGTGGGCCTGATTTAATACCTGGCGTTCGACCTCTGCAAAAGCGCTTGGGAATATTTCTTTTGCAGATACGTCAAAAAATATCTGCAAAGCAAGCGCTGTATGAAAATCAGGAATGCATACAGATTTCTCCAGACGAGACACTTTGCTTCCATTCTCATACCCCAAGAGGAATGCCAACTCATCCTGAGTAAGTCCTGCTCGCTTTCTGTATGTTTTGAGGTAATTATCAAGTTTGTAAGCCATAAATGTGATTCATTACCAGCGCTTGCGTTGCCGATAATGAGCATATGATAGTCGATTAGGAATTTCGCAAAAGAAAGGAAAACTTGCCAATTTGGCAAGTTTATAGATGGTAGATATTCCCGATATGACGATGTGATATTACATAAGTTAGATCAGATAAATATGGACAAGAGATAAAATATATTTAAACAAGCAATGTGGACATTGTGGACTTTGGGGATGTGGTTTCGGTTTACCAATAACTATCATGATTAATAGGCAAGCTATATATTAACTTGCAATTATATTCACCATCTTTTGCATAGCTTTGTTTAACATCCCCAATATCCCTGATATCCAGTCAGTTAGCATTAATACCATATCGCTCATATAGTCGATCCAGTTTTGCTTTTTCAGTGGGAGCAATAATGAACACACCATTGCTTTTTTGGGTGATTAGCTTCAGCTTTTTCCTGATGATATTGCCAATCCATTTAGCCGTAATTTTTCTGTCATATTCAAATCCATATCGGTCGGTGAACAGGTTTGTAATATCCTTGATTGCAAAGTTTGATTTCTCAGGGTTGGAAGATAGCTCATGAATAATTTCCAATACCTGGGCCTCAATATCCATCCCGCGATCAATGATCATTTCGTTGTTATATTGAAGAGCGGTCTTTCGCAATTGCTCCTTGGTTTCTTCATTATCGATAATACTCATTAGAGGCGTGAAAATCTGATTGAGTCGTGGCTCTATACTACGATCCAACAGTTCAGCATCAGCTTTTATTTTTCCCAAATTTTTGAGCCGAAACATCAGGAGCATGTTCCTAATGTGCAATGCCTCCTCCTTATACTTCGAAGGAAGGTTGATCGGTATATCCCGACGAAGTTTCCTCTGTCCCATTTCCTCTGTGATGAAGCGGGACTCCAAGGCGCGGTCGTCATAATACCCTCTAGTGGCGACTAGCTTTGGACCGAATACATTAAAAGCGCGAGGGTTGAATTCCTTTTGTGAGTTGACCTCAACACGCAATACTGGGAATCCTTTTACATTTCCGTTATTGAGTATTTTTACCATTTCAGCTTTTTCATCACTGAATCGAAAGTCGGCTTCATCGATTATTAGCGTGCCTCTAAAAGCTTCCAGTAGGTGAAAGATTGGGGATACTGTGGAGGCTCCACTTGCAAATATCGGCTTATAACATAAAGAGCCAACGGTAAGCAGAAAGCGAGTTTTGCCACTTCCATAATCTCCTCTCAGGCGTAAATATGGTAGTTCATTAAACCCGTCATATATCCATGAAAAGAGAACATAATAGCTGGCGATCTTTTCAAACTCAGGACTTATATCAACATACTTATGGATGAATTTTTGAATGTCATTTATCAAAGCCTCATCAGATGCATATTCCTCAGGCTTTGATGGCAGGCCGACAATCTCATTTTTAATCAAATTGTTATTAGGAGAATATGAGACCAGTATGTCACCAGAATCCAGCGTATAGGTTTTATCAAGACTCCATTTATCGTCTTTCCAAATGACAAAAGATGTCTTTTTATCCTTAGAGTCATAGACCGTTTCTATAATTTCTCCACTATCCAACACAGTGGACACAGTGGGTATATATTTCGTTTGCTTTACTTTTGTTTCGCTTTTTGAATTATTCATGCTGAACAGATTATCAATTACAGCTTTTCATAAAAGACTGGTGAGAATGCAATACTGGCAAGTTGTCCTTCCTTTTGAAACAAATAGCAGTCGTTAGAATACGCTGGCATATGAATGCACAAGAAGATCAAATAGAAAAATTTCAGGCTTTATACAAGAAGCGATTTGGTAAAGAGCTTTCCAGAAAAGAAGCGAAAGAAAAAAGAGCCAAGCTCATACAACTTGTGAAGTTGATCTATAAACCAATGACTATAAAAGAATATGAGCAGTTGCAAAAACGGAGAGATGAAACAAGGGGATTGTGAGATTCCTATACCGCCAAAGTTGCCAAAGCCTGCTGAAATGATAGACTGATGATACTTCCCATTTATGAATCAAAATGCCAATAAAATTAAATATTTCCTCTATGCCAGAAAATCTTCCGAAAGTGAAGATCGGCAAATTCAATCTATTGATGACCAAATTAATCGATTAAAAAAACTAGCTTATGAACATGGCTACCTCATTAAAGAAATATTGACAGAATCTCATTCAGCGAAAACTCCAGGCGAACGGCCAATCTTCAATAAAATGCTTGATCGTATTGAAAATGGAGAAGCCAATGGAATCTTGTGCTGGCAGATAAATCGTCTGTCACGAAACCCAGTCGATAGCGCAAGGATTCAATGGCTCCTGCAGCAGGGAATTATCCAATCAATACAGACAATAGATGGTGAAAGAAAACCAACTGACAATGCGGTGCTTCTCAGTGTTGAGTCTGGGGTTTCAAACCAGTTTATTCTTGACCATATGAAAAATGTCCGCCGAGGGCTTGAAAGTAAACTGGAGAAAGGATGGATACCTTGCTCTGCAAAATTAGGTTATTTAAACGAACCACATGAGCGCACAATTGTGCCTGATCCAGAGCGATTTCATCTTGTGCGTAAAATGTTTGATTTGATGCTGACCGGAAACTATATTCCTTCAAAAATATTGGATATCGCAAATAACGAATGGGGTTTTAGAACACGGAAAACAAGAAAACAAGGCAATCGCCCTTTATCCATGAGCGGACTCTACAAAATATTCCACAGCCAATTTTATTGTGGAATTATTGAATATGGCGGAAAGCAATATCCAGGCAAACATAAGCCTATGATCACCACCGAAGAATATGATCGAATTCAAATGCTATTGGGGAGCAATGGAAGGCCAAGACCCCAAAAACATGAGCATGCTTTTACCGGAATCATTCGTTGCAAAGAGTGCGGTTGCTTTTATACAGCAGAGACAAAACAAAAAATGATTAAGGCAACTGGGAATCTGAAAAGTTTTACTTATTATCGATGCACTCGGAAGAAGGTCGATATTAAATGTATTCGAAGTGAACGCTTCACAATTGATGACCTGGAATTGCAGATTGAGAAGGAGCTCGAAAAGTATGAAATATTACCTGAATTTCTTGAGTTGGCTCTTGAAGGGATAGAAGCAAGTGCGGAGTGCGATTTACAAAAAAATAAAAAGCTTTCTGAAATCCAACAGAAAACCTTGAAGGAAACTCATAACCAATTGGATAATTTAACAAAAATGAGGTATAGAGATTTGATTGATGATAGCACGTTTATAAAGGAGAAGAACGAGCTACAAAAGAAGATTAGTGTCCTTGAAAATAAAATAAATAGATCAGATAAGAGGATGGAAACTTGTCATGAGTTAACAAAACAGTCTTTCAGGTTCGCTGCTTACGCTCGAAAAACCTTTTTAAAAGGAAGCCTACAAACAAAAAGAGAGATACTCACCGCTTTTGGTTTGAACCCGATGATTGATGGCAAAAAGCTGTTAGTTGAAGCGGTGGAATGGTTAGTGATAATCAAAAACGCCTATGAACCTCTGGAAGAAGAATACGTAAAGTTAGGACTGGACAAAAAGCCCTTAAACAAAGGACAGAAGAACGCTTTAATGTCCATCCGTTCACAGTGGTGGACCACTGTGCAGGATGTTAGGACCAATTTCATTAAAAAGAATGATGAAATCAAAATCCCTGATGTCATGACATTAAAGTAAGGTGATCTTAATTTCGTATGGCTAACTTGCCAATTAGCCGTGCGTTAGTGATAATCTCAATCAATGCTGATACTCAATGATTTACTTAAAATATGCTATTATCTCATCAATGCATATAGTTCATTCCAAATACCCAATACTACTTAACAATGTTGTAATATCATCACTATGGCAAACTCAAAAGAAGCAAAAGCTCGGATAAAAATAAATAAACTGCTAGAAGAATCTGGATGGAGATTTTTTGATGATGATAATGGAAGCGCTAATATTCAGCTGGAACCAAATGTAAAGCTCACCCAGAGTGATATTAATGCTTTTGGCGATGATTTTGAGATAACAAAAAATGGGTTTATTGATTTTTTGTTGCTAGACAAAAAAGGCTTTCCTATCGTTGTTCTTGAAGCGAAAAAAGAGGATAAAGACCCGCTAGATGGCAAAGAGCAAGCCCGTCGCTATGCACAAAACGAAAATGTGCGCTTCGTAATTCTTTCAAATGGCAATCTTCACTATTTTTGGGATTTGGAAAGAGGAAACCCCGAAATTATTACAGAATTCCCAACACAAGAATCGCTTGGCCATAGACAAGAGTTTACTCCTGATAACAAACGCCTGGTAGACGAGAAAGTCGGCGACGACTACATCGCCATCACACAAAGTCCAAATTATAAAAGCGACCCTCGCTATCAAGACGAGGATACAAGAGTTAGATACCTTATTGATAATAATTTAAGGATTTTACGCCCATATCAAATCAAGTCGATTAACGCCTTGCAAAAATCTGCCGATGCAGGTAATGATCGCTTTCTTTTTGAAATGGCAACAGGCACAGGAAAAACACTTATCTCGGCAGCGATCATAAAGCTATTCCTCAGAACTGGCAATGCAAAAAGAATATTATTCTTGGTGGACCGCTTGGAACTGGAAGATCAGGCACACAAAAACTTCGTTGTATATCTTAAGAATGACTACAACTCTGTTATCTTTAAACAAAACCGCGATGATTGGAAGAAGGCAGAAATTGTGATCTCCACAGTGCAAAGCCTTTCATCACAGGACAAATATAAAAGGTTATTCTCACCGACAGATTTTGACTTGATCATCTCTGATGAAGCACACCGATCAATCGGTGGAAACAGCAGGGCTGTCTTTGAATATTTTATCGGCTACAAATTAGGGCTTACAGCCACACCAAGAGACTACCTTAAAAATGTAGACCCTCAAAAATTATCATCAAAGGATCCTCGCGCCTGGGAACGCCGACAACTACTTGATACTTACACCACTTTCGGATGCCCAAGCGGTGAACCTACATTCCGATACAGTCTGCTTGATGGTGTTAAAGATGGATATTTGATAAACCCAATCGTTTCTGATGCACGCACAGATATAACTGCTGAGCTTTTATCTAAAAAGGGATACTCAGTGATTGCAGAAAATGAAGATGGTGAGGAGCAAGAAGAATCATTTTTCCAAAAGGATTTTGAGAGGAAATTCTTTTCAGAGAAAACTAATCAGGTATTTTGCAAAGCATTTCTTGAAAATGCCATAAAGGACCCAATAAGTGGAGAGGTCGGGAAAAGTATCATTTTCTGCGTAAGCCAAAAGCATGCTTCAAAAATCACACAGATTCTTAACAATATGGCGCATAAGTTATGGCCGGATAAATACAATTCCGATTTTGCAATGCAAATCACTTCAAACATTCCTGATACTCAGCAATTCTCAATAAACTTCGCCAATAACAATCTTAATGGGCGCACAAAGTTTCTGGAAAATTACAAGTCTGGCAAAACCCGTATCTGCATAACAGTCGGCATGATGACAACTGGATACGATTGCCAGGATATTTTAAATATTGGTCTTATGCGTCCCATCTTCAGTCCGACAGACTTCATCCAGATCAAAGGGCGTGGAACTCGAAAATTTACATTTGAATACAAAGATGAATATAGCAAAACCCACAAACAAGATAAGAAGCACTTCAAAATTTTCGATTTCTTTGCTAACTGCGAATATTTTGAAGAAAAATTTGATTACGATGAAGTTCTAAAACTGCCAACCTTCAAAGGCACTGGCGGTGAGGGGGGTGGCGTAGCTGTAAATATTGATGAGCTTGAAATATTCGATCCTGACAAGGTAAAAACCTTTACTGAAACGCCAATTGGGATAGAAGGAATGAAGGTTGATCGCAAGCTGTTTGAGAGGGCAAAAGAACAGATTGAAAGCGATATTGATATAAAAGACGCGGTTGATAATGAGCAGTGGGATAAAGCGATTAGTATCGTGCGCGAAAAATATGAAGACAAGCCAGAGTTATATTTAAATCTTGAGAAAATCCGAAACAGTGAAAACATAGATCGTCGTATTACCTGGCGCGAGCTTCTGGAAAAAGTATTTGGCTTGATTGATACATTCAAATCAAAAGATGAAAAGCTGGAAGCTGAATGCGAGAAATTTATTTCGATCCACAAGCCAGAGAGTAAATATGTGCCATATATAAAAAATTATTTAAAAGCATATGTCACAGATGAGCATTTCCGAAACATAATCAACAACAAGCATTTTTCAGATTTGAATGTATACGCTGGCTTCCCGATGTCAGAATTCAAAAAGCTAAATAGCTGGCGTGAGAAAGTGCCGGAGTATGTGAAAAATTATATTTCTATTAACACGTATATATAAAAAATGAATTCAAATTTAAAAAAGCATGAAAAAGATATAAAGAGGTTAGTTCAGGACGGCGAACATCTCTTAAAAGTTCTTTGCGGTTCAAATAAAAATCTGCTAAAGTTTAGGGAAAAATATGAGATTTGGTATTCAGAAGCTTACTATTTGATTAAGAGTATCTTGCCAGACAGGTTGAAAGATTTCGAATCATACTATGAAAATAAAAAAGGGTCTTCTTTAAGAGAAGCGCTAGTTTATACACCACCACGGTTTGACGGAAATAGATTACTCAATGCTACAAAACGCCATCAGCCTGCAGAACAGATAGACTATGCAAAATCACTTTATATCAATCAGCAGGAATTTGTCGGCTAGGCTACCTTCAAGATCAGGGTTGAAATATTGCAGATGCGAAAGCTTGCGGATGAGGTCGCCCTGGCTATCGATGACGCACAAACCACACTCGCCAGCAATGGCTCTCCCAAGATCACCTTCTATCAGATGTTGTAAAAGCTGGGTCTTGCCATGACCTGTGCCACCTACTATATGGGTATGCTCAAAGCGGACTTCCTCTGGTAATGATATGGTGTATTGGTAGCGGAAGAACTCTATAAAAGGCGTTCCAGCCAGATATAGATCAGTTAGCTCCTGCGCTGACTGGCCTTTCATATCGGTCGGAAATATTGCTTTTCTGTCTGCGCCATAGCGCCCATCAGGATCAATACCAGAAACGCGCATAATGTTAGTGTCAAACTTTTCAAAAATGGATCTGCATAAACCTGCCTGTTCCAAATCATTGCCTGCATAAGTCGCTATTAACCTCTCTATAACTTCCGCAGGGTCATCCATCGTGTCGATAAGATCGATTGAAAATGATTGGCCGTCGTCATCCTCGTCAGATGAGCTGGCAAAACCGGGCGGAATATACCCAATGATGCCTGCGTATATATACAGCAGTTTGGTCCGCCAAATCTCTATGTAATAATCTTCGCGTTCGAATATGCGTTTTTGTTGCCTTAAATATCTGCGGATGTTTACTTCCTGCTCTATAGTCCACTCGGCGGTCCAGTCGATAGTGAGTGGTTTCCATATCCCTTCAATATTCATCAACTCAAGGGTTAATTCATAAAACGGAAAAAGAAGATTGACGGATCGTTCAATGTCCGCCATTTCGCTGGCTTCAATGACAACATTGGCAGCAAATGTATTTATATCAGTTTTTGCAAACGCTGATTTTTCATAAAGAGTTTTACACTCTTTGTGTAGTGCTATTAGTTCTTTTCGTTCTTTTTTGAGGGATATAGATTTTATGCTGGAACCGTTAAAGAATGCTCCGATCAAGGTAAAGAAGGAGACAAAGAAAGAGAATATACCAGATACTATTTGGCTGAATGTGTCGGTTCCTTCATATCCAGCGCGGAAATCGTCTTTAAAACTCAACGATTTCTTCGCCACCAAAAGAGGCGGCCGCTTCCAATACGTTTTTAAAATTATTACACGCTTCTTTGACCTGCTCCTCAAGCGCCAACATCTCGATTATATCTTTGCACTCAACCTGCTTGCCCTTTACCAAGTCATCCACCTTGATCTCAATTGCCATAGCCGCTCTGGATAGCATCCCCAACAATCCTGAGCCACGATCTTCCAAATTAGTATAGAGCAAGGTGTTGCCCATCTTATATTTCGCAATATTATCTTTTTCCTCATCAGTCACTTCCGCCCGAGCTTTCAATATGAATTTCATCTTCCCGCCAAGAAGCCCTTTCTTTTGATCTCGACTTATAAGCAATTTCATTGCGATTCTCCCTTTATGTGTTGTCTAGATTTGTATATGCCTTGCGGTATGGCTATGCATAGTGCAGACTAGCCTATGAATTGACATATTGCGCAGACCATAATAATTTTACTTGTCGTAATTTACAGCATAAAAAAGGGCAGGTCAAACTAATTATATTTATATTTCTGTGGTGCCAATTGAAGCTAAATATGCTTGATGGAAATTATACTAATTTAATACGAATGGGTTTGGTTCAATAAACTAACGGTGAAAATCGTAGACTAGAACGCTATTATGGCTTTAGTGAAAATGGATTAAAGTTAGTATTTTTATCATAATGATCAATCCCTTCAACTCTTTTCACCTTGTGAACAACCGTATAAGTCACTGGAGTGAGGAGTGCTTCAATAATAGTTTTGATTAGCCAACCAGCGAGAATACCTTGTAGAAGGATATCGTTTGGTAAAACACCTCCTAATGCTACTATGTAAAATACTGCAGTGTTGACAAGTTGTCCAACAATAGTTGAGGAAATTGTACGCAACCAAAGCAATCGACCATTTGTAATGATTTTTAGTTTTGCAAGTACATAATTATTCGAAATATCACCTAAAAATACTGCCAACCATCCACCTAACAAGACACGAGGTACTATTCCGAAAACAGTATCGTATGCCGTGGCATTTTGGAAAAACGATGCTGCAGGAACCAAAACAGCAATTTGGTAAAATACACCAGCAAGAATTGAGGCTAATAGTGTGTACCAAAGGACCTTTCTAGCTTGTGCATAACCATAAACTTCAGTAATTATATCGGAAATTATGTACGTAAATGGAAAATACAGAACGGTCACAGAAACCCCAAAGCCAAATATGGATACTATTTTTGCTGCAGTAGCGTCAGAAATAAGTTGGAAGGCTACATTGAGCACCAAAAGAAGGGTGAGTAGCTTGTATTGATTTGAGTGCATTTGTATCACTATAGCAAATATTGGATTAATTGGAAATCTTGCTGAGTCATTTAAGATATATTTACTTTCAGTCTTGGGGTGAATTGAACCACTTTCTCAGAATCAAGTAGCTTTAAATTGTTGCTTATTTCTTTTGGGGCTTCGTGCAAGATAGCTGTCAACAGGGCATGGGATTGGGAAGCGGAAAGCTTTTCATAAAAATCAGCTATACCTTCACCTTTCTGGTTGCCGCGATAAGCGAGCGTATATCGATTATCGTCCTGGTCTAGGCTATCCTCTTTCTGAAATTGATAGAAAATATATGGAACTTCATGCCATTCATACGGAAGCTTTTTCATCTGGACTAGTTCACCAGCTTTAATTTCTTTCTTGCTTTTATTACTCGCACGCTTTGCGATTTCTTTAAACACAAGAAGGTCATTTTCCAAATCCTCCTCTGATGCAGAGCTAGAAACCAAAAACAGATATTTAACACCTTCCTCAAAGTTATCCTCAACTGCTTCGCCAAAAGTATTGACTGGATCTTCTATTCTATGCGCCAACACAACTACCTGTATTAAGCCTTCCAGGTCTCGCTCAAAGACGCCAAGCTTTCTTACTGATACAAATTTTGAAATATTATCTCGGTTGCGAATAACATAATATGTCATTACTATGGCTACTAGAAATGGAGTAATGGTTAAAATGTTAAGTATAATAGTCATTTGTTTTTAACGAATAATCCTGTTCGTACACCAGAGTAGAGCCAATAGGCTAATGCTAAAACTGAGAATCCTATTTGCAACCATATATAATTTTTGAATGGAATTGGATTCGCAAATCCACCAGATGACATTACTGCCACATAGAAAGCAACTGCGTTTAAGAAGACAAAAATGAAAGAAACTAGTGTCCAGTTAAAGTCTTTATTACCCACTTCTATTGGTTTAGAGTCTACAAGAGTGATCGCACTTCCCACCCATACTGATGTGGCGAAAAAAAACAACCCCCCATCCCCAAGCAATTCAATATAACTTATACTGCCTTGAGTAGTAGGTTCTTGATCAGCATAGACTACAATAGCCAAGACCCATAACTGAAGCAATCCTCCAACCACAAGTACCAATGTAAATGATACGAACCTTCCAAGTTGCATAAACAACACCACAATATTCAATTAATAATTTGACCAGTTATTCTGCAATTGCTTTTGCACCTTGTATATATACAAAATCCTTTAATAATGCAATATAATTTAGCGGCTAGTATCAGTAGCATGAGTATTCTTAAATTGTGAAAAAAATGACTATTATGAATTCATGACCAAAGGCTTGGGACATTCTCTATTTTACTCCTCCGTGCTATAGTTAATGCAATGAAATACCTGAAAAAATTAGATATTAAGTTGGTTGAGGGAGAATATAAAAATCCGCTAAAAAGCCAAGTCCGCTTTTCAGAACAGATATACAATGTCTTCTAGGATATCAAAGATCACTCACAAGAAACTTTAATAGGCGTACATCTCACTCCAGAACTTACAGCCAGAAATTATGATGTAATTACGGTTAGTGGGAAAAGAGGATGCGTATGTAATTCCGCATGCAATTTTCGAGCGAGTCCTGTTCTCAAAACCTCGCTATTTCATTTTGATTCATAACCACCCTGGAGGTAATCCAAATCCCAGTGAAAGTGATAAAGAAATAATGAAAATAATTGGAGAGGGCACAAGAACTTTACAGCCTCAGTTTCTAGATTTCATCATTGTTGGTGATCTCAAAAAGAGGAAATCATATTGGAGTATTTTTGAAGAAATGGAAGGTTGTGAATATGGCCTAGGGTGGTTCAAGGGGTATAAGAATTGTTTGTATCTGATATATAGACCTTACTATTTTAATGAATATGATCTAAGCCAACCATCGATTATTTTTATATTCCCCTTCCTTGGATAATGGTCCCCACGCTCCCAGTTAACAATGGTGCCTGTGCTTTTGCCTAGTAGCTTGGCCAGCTCCGCTTGCGTCAAACCCAACTTCTTTCGTAGTGAAACAAGCTTTCCCGGAAAGGTTTGAATGAGCGGATCAGGTTCAAACAAACAATACCCTAGGAAGTCATAAATTCTAGGAAGATAGCGAATATTTAGTGGACGTTTACCCTTCTCCAAATTTACAATAGTAGCTTTACAGACACCCAGAACTGGTGCGAGTGTTTTCTGGGATAAACCAAGGTCAATCCGCCGTTTCCTGATATGATCACCAAGTGTATTTATTACTTTCGGATAATATGCTGTTTTCTTGGGGTTTACATCCTTCAACGAAAAACAACAGAAAGGCAACGAAATGCACGCAGGTTGCAAATGTATGAATTGTTAATAAGGAGTATATGAATGGAAGGGCAGGCGTTATGATGGCGCTTAGCTTCAATTGGCACCAGCCATATATGTATCTACTGGCCAAGACTGGGCAGCGGCTAGACATAGCGGCGTCGGACCGGGCCAGGGATGGACCGCGTGGATGGGACGAAAACATCAGGCCAAAACCGGACAATGTGCGGATAGTATCAGCTTCGCAGGCCAGTGATAACCTGCGGGCGGGCCGCTATGATCTGGCGCTGTGTCACAACTTCGCCGATATGGTGTTCGTCGCCCCCTACCCGGTCAGAGCCGTTTTGCTGTTTCATAACCGGCTCTCCACCGAGCTGAAGCTTGGCGATGACACCGTCGATCGGGATGAGTATCTGGAAAGTCTCCGTCCTCTGGCTGATCGGGCGGATCGATTACTGTTTGTCTCCGAATCGAAACGGGTCGACTGGGGTTTTAACCGCGGCGATGTGATCCTGCCCGGTGTCGATTTGGACGATTTTTTGCCATACACCGGGGCTGGACGATCGATCCTCCGCGTCGGCAACTGGATCAGGGAGCGGGACGCGATGCTCGGCTATTCGATCCAGGAAGAGATTTGCGATGGATTTGACCACCGGCTGATTGGATATAACCCGACTCTGCCCAACGCGGAAATGGCGGAAAGTTTCTACCAACTGAAGGCAGCTTATTCGCAGAACCGGCTATACCTCAACACAACAGTCGATCGATATGAAGATGGCTATAACCTGGCGATGCTGGAGGCAATGGCCACAGGGATGCCGATCGTCTCCACCGTCAACGCCACATCGCCGATAACTGATGGGGCAGAAGGATATATTTCAGATGACATAGAATATCTTCGATCCCGAATAGGAGAGTTAATGAGCGACATCAATCTTGCCAAGCGAATAGGCGCGAATGCCAAGGAGAGATTGAATGAGAAATTCGGCATCAAATCTTTCATCGATTCATGGAACGAAATATTTGAATCAACATGCTATAAACAGTGTTAAAGCGGAATATTATGGTCATTTTAACAATACATAACTATTTAATAAACAAATATAATTATTGGTTTATTAATGTTTAACATTAACTTAAGGGAAGGCGCTATTAAACCGCTTGAAGAGCGATTTGAAATGGCTGAAGGAAGATCAAATAGAAGGCTCGCGCTCCGGTTCCCTTCTCCGCCATTGGCGCACAATTATGCCGCCATAGATCAAAAATCCGATCAACGAATAGATATAGGCGTTCGGCAAAGCAAGAAAATGGTTGTAGAGATATGGATTGATCAGCCCGATACAGGCCACTAGCAGAAAAAGGCGATGCGGAATATTCAACCGTTTGAGCGCGACCCCCTGGGTAGCGGAAGCGAACGCATACATCCCCAAAACGACGCAGATGAACACAAAAAAACCGTGACCAAACGAATCGACCCCGATCAGCAGAATCTCGTTGTTGTAAATGAACATGAAGGGGAGGAGCGCAACCCGGATATCGTAGGAAAACGACTGGATGCCGGTCCTGATTGGGTCGGACCCGGCGATGCCGGCCGCTGCATAGGCGCACAGCCCCACCGGCGGCGTGTCGTCCGCCAATATGCCAAAGTAGAACACGAACAGATGAATCGCTATCAGCGGGATGACCAACCCGGCGCCTTCCGCAAGTGTGGCGATCACTGGCGCCGTCAACGTCGCCATCACGATATATGTCGCCGTGGTGGGCAGCCCCATCCCCAGCATCAGGCAGGCTGCGGCCGTTATGATCAGCATCAGCGGGAGCGAACCCATGGATAACAGCTCCACCACCTCCACCACCCGCAGGCCAAGGCCGGTGAGTGTGACGGTCCCCACGATGACCCCGGCGGCGGCGGTGGCCACCCCTATCCCGATCATGTTGCGTGCGCCGCTCTCCAACCCGTGGAACATATCGGTGAACGCCTCCATCAGCGCCAATTTTATCGGTTGTTGTGCTACATACGCCTTTATAAAGCTCTGTATCGGCATCAGCGCCATCAGCGCCAGGATCGCATTAAACGCCGAGGCTACGGGCGACATCTTCAGGACCAATAGCGAGTTGATCAGAACCGCCACCGGGATCAGGAAGTGGGCGCCGGAGTATAGCGTTTTGAAGAACGCAGGGATTGCTTCTTTCGACGCGCCTTTTAACCCCAGCTTGAGGGCCTCCAGATGACTGATGTAGAACAGTGTCAGATAGCTGGCCATGGCCGGGATAATGGCGGCGCGTACCACATCAAGATAGGTTATACCCAAAAACTCGGCGATGATAAACGCCGCGGCGCCCATGATCGGCGGCATCAGCTGGCCATTGGTGCTGGCGGCGACCTCTATGGCGGCCGCTTTTTCCGGTGGATAGCCCACCTTTTTCATCAGCGGGATGGTGAACGTGCCGGTGGTGACCGTGTTGGCCACGGAGCTGCCGTTGACCATGCCGGTCAGCCCGGAAGAAAGGATCGCCGCTTTGGCCGGCCCGCCGCGGAACCTGCCCAGCAGGCTGTACGATACATCGATGAAGTATTGCCCTGCCCCGGCGCGCTCCAGCATACTGCCGAACAATACAAACAAAAATACGAACGCCGCAGAGACACCCAGCGGGACTCCGAAAATCCCCTCTGTGGTGAGAAACTGGTGGTCCACGATCCGCCGGATGGAGTAGCCGCGATGGGCGATTATATCTGGCAGCCAGGGACCCAACAACGAATAGGAGATGAATAATGCGCCTACTACCGTTAGCCCGAGCCCCAACGAGCGGCGCGAGGCCTCCAGCAACAATATTATGGTAATGAAACCGATGATGATGTCCCGGCCGATCGGCGCGCCGGGCCTTGCGTGGATGCCCTGAAAATCGATGATGATATAAAGCGCGCCCAGGGCGGCTATGCCGGCCAGCGCCCAGTCGTACCATGGTATGCAGGTTCTGGAACTGGAGCGCTTGCGCATCGGGAACAGCAGGAACGCCAACGCAATCGCAAACGCCAGATGAACCACCCGGACCCGTAACGCGTCCAGCGTGATAAAGCTGGCGATCGATAGCTGGAATAGCGACCAGCCGACGCATAAGGCGACGATGATCTTGTTCGATGCGCCGCTTAAGTAGCGCGAACCAGAATCGGCAGCGATGGCGTCTTCCAACGCTGTGGAAGTTATCTGTGTCGATCGATCCTGTTCGTATGCCATAGCCCTAAAGCATAAAGCTTCAGGCCCGACGGAACAAGGCCCGACTCATAAAAAAAGCCCCGGAACCTATTCAGGAACCGGGGCTGATGAGTCTCATTAATACTCTGCTACGGCCCCGGCGCTACTACTTTCTTCTCGATAGTATGCGTAGCTGTCACATTTGCCGGTGTACAATCATTTCCAGCATTTCGCTGGTCCTGATATAGAAACGAGAAAGTGCCAAATCCTGTTGCAGTATATGTTGTATTTAAATGGAAAGTTCCATCTCCACCTAATGCTGGTACAACATTATCAGCAAGCGCAAGTACTGGAGACATACTTGTGACTGTGACAAATGCTGATCCCGCTTCATCCGGATCGAATACTGTAATCCCTATCGGCAATCCAGCGCCTGGAGGGGTAAACTCATCAGGTACTGTAATCGAACGTGTACCTGGGTCTATAGTCAATGTACCAGTATGACAGTTGGAAGATGATACTCCTACTGTCGCAGTTGCTACGTTGCCAACAGAGTCTGTTGCTGTAATGATTCCACTTTCAAAATCAGGATTGTGGAGCCATACATATGCGCCGTTTTCACCCGTGGCCGCGATCTTGATATGATCTGGATGACTGGTAGACCACTGTATTGGCGGTACACCACCGATCGCCTGAACACGCTCTCTTCTGCCTGTTACGGCATCCAGCGTTATGGAAGCAGGAACAATTGCGAAACCTTCTGCAACTGCCTCAAACAGTAACTGAACACGGGCTTGCTGATCTAATGATATGGCGACTACCTCCTGCTTACCCGCGGGTCCTCCCACAACGGTTGCCATATTTGCTCGCACCTTGCCTGATCGATCTGCAGTGAAATATGTAAATCCATCACCCGAGGGTGTGCCCCCAGAAAAAATTCCATAGGCAGGAGATATGTAAAAACCAACACTTGATGACAGGCCATAAACAGTTGCAATGAATTCGACTGAGTCACCACCATTAGCCCTGACCTTCAGTGTTTTTCCTGAAGCGCTATCGACTTTGTCGCCTTCCGGGCCTATTGCTTCAAGGAATATTCCTGGAGCTCCATTGCCGGGCACGCCTTTAGCTTCATGGTTTGTGGTTTTGCCACAGCTTGCCAATATAAAAGCTATGCCGAATAGTAATACACTGGTTACGGCTATACCCTTTATCACGCTTCGCAGTTTACCATTCACTTTAGGATCACCTCCTCTGGTTGATTTATTTTCCATATTCGATTTATCACTCATCGATTTTGCTCCGTCTTAAAGCTTCACGAATCTCTTTCCGGCTTATATCACTATATATCTCGCAATGGCCGATATTCTCCAACAGCGCAAACCTAATGGCGCCTGATTTTACTTTTTTATCCTGCTCCATTGCTTTTAGCAAATCACTTTCCTTAATATCGTCTGGAATCTTTATCGGGAGCCCTGCTCTTTTAATGAGCCTGGTAATCCTTGCAACATCTTTTGATTCCAGTCCTCCTCTCATTTCTGAAAGGATCGCCGCTGCTCTCATACCCATGGCTACAGCATAACCATGTTTAAACCTTTTATACCCAGTCACCGCTTCGACAGCGTGGCCCGTGGTATGACCAAAATTGAGTACCGCTCTTCGGCCTTTCTCCTTCTCATCATCCGATACAATGTCTGCCTTGATCCTGCATGATGTTTTTACCACGTGGGCAACTACATCAGGCTTCAATGCAAGAAGCGCATCCATATTCTGCTCCAGGTATCGGAAGAACCTGCCGGAAGCAATACAGCCATACTTTATGACCTCCGTTATTCCGCATAATATTTCCGCCCTGGGCAGCGTTTTTAGCGTATCTATATCAGCCAATACTATTGATGGCTGATGAAACGCGCCTATAAGGTTCTTACCCTTGGGGTGATTTACACCCGTTTTACCTCCAACCGAGCTGTCGACCTGCGCCAGCAAAGTTGTCGGAATTTGTATAAAGCGTATTCCGCGTAAATATATCGCCGCGGCGAAACCGGCAATATCGCCAATCACGCCTCCGCCCAGCGCAACGATTACGCTGTCACGGTCATATCTATCTTTGATCAACCGGTCATGGATCTTCGCCACGCTGGCCGAAGTTTTATATTTCTCTCCATCGGGCAACAAAAACTTGTCCCACTGGAACCCCGATATTCCCAGTCCATTGCCCAAGGTCTTGCCATACAGGTTAAATATCTGCCTGTTCGACACTATTAAAACCCGGTCAGCTATCCTGGCCACCTTATCGCCAGCGACGCTTAGCAGTTTTGGGCCAATAACTATGTCATATGATCTATCGCCTAGTTCGACCCTTTCTTTCTTATTCAATTCCGTATTTTTTATTTGACAAATTATCCATTGGTCCCAACATCAGGTGTAAAGTATACCTGCGCCTGGAGTCTGCCATTTTCCACCTGAGCTGTAACAGTGGCAAAAGATCCTCCACCTCCATCACCCTCAATTTCAAGGGTAACAACCGATATACCAAATTCATTCGTTATACCTGCGCCAGGCTCTTCCGGGCCAGAGTATACAACAGGCACACCACCGACAACGTTGCCATTTCTATCCCAGACCCTGGTGGTGATGGTAATCGAACCTGGAACTTGAATAGTATGAGGAAATACACAAAGATCAAACTGGTAACCGCTAGGAGTCGTCGGGGCAGTAGGCCCTACACAATGTTCCGCCACAGACTCACCCTCAACGCCACAACTCATAAACGCCAAAGGTACGGCAAGGAACAAGCCTATTGATAATATAATTTTCCAGCTAGTTACAATTTTCATTGGCCCAATCCTTTTCATATCATTCTGTGATTTTCGGTGTTATGAAAATCAGAAGTTCTTCACCTGTCACTTTTTTCTCCTGGCTTTTAAACAGCCAGCCCAATATCGGCACATCGCCAAACATCGGCACTTTGTTATCCGTACCCTCATCCTGGTTGGTGAACAAGCCTCCCAGAACAGTGGTATCACCATCCGCCACCAAAACTTCTGTTTTAGCCATTTTGGTTTTTAATGGTGGCACGCCTTTTACAAGGTTAGTAAAATCCGCCTGGTCTTTTTTCGTTTCGATCTCCAAACGGACAAACCTGTCCGGCGTGATATGCGGTTTTACTTTCATGGAGAGAACCGCTTTTTTAAATTCGATTTTTGTTCCTTCACTCGAGACCGTTTCATAAGGAACTTCTTCGCCAGATTCTATGATCGCTTCCTTGTTGTTCATTGTGGTGATTTTTGGCATAGAGACTATCCTACCCTTACCATCTTTCTCCATAGCTTGAAGCCTCGCGTCAAGTAACGCTGTGCCGTTAATATGACCCAAAGTGATACCAAAGCCACCTATTGCCCCGGTAATCGGCGCATTTACGATGCTACCACCCCCACCGGCAGGTACATTCGGAGATCCGCCAGCCCCACCAGTAACACCAATAGTGCTAGGAAAGTTTTGACTGGTGACGCCACTGTAAAATCCACCCCATTGTATACCAAGCTTTCTTTCATAGTTTTTCGACACTTCCACTATGCGCGATTCTATCAGGACTTGCTCTTCTCTCTTATCAAGGCGTTTGATAAGCTTTTCCATTTCAGCAAGCTTATCTTTAGTATCCTTAACAATTAATGCGTTGGTACGCTCGTTGATATCGACTGTGCCGCGTTCACTTTTCACCGAGTCAAGATTCGCCTTGAGGTCAGCCACAGATTCGTAGCTCAATTCAAAAACTTTCAGGAACAATGGTTCGATTTTTTTATTCGTTTCGGCCAGTTTTTCCCGGGCTTCACTCTCCTTTTGTATCTCTTCGGCTGTAGCGACCCTGATAATGTCTCCCTCTTCGGTTTTCGCTAAACCATTATTTCTCAGCACAACATCCAGAGCCTGATCCCAGGGGACGTCCTTCATTTTAATCGTCACTTCACCTTTTACTTTGTCAGATGTAATGATATTTTTACCGGAAACATCAGATATTATTCTTAGAATATTATGGATATCCGCTTTCTGGAAATCGAGGGATATAAGCTTACCTTCAAATTTTTCTTCAAAAATCACTGGCTCTGTGATATTTATCAGTTCCTCCTCTTCACCAACTTCGGAAGCAAGGGCAAGAACTACATCGTCACCAATATTCAGAATTAATTTGTTGCCGTCAGTGGTCAGGTCATACAGCTCCATTTTGTCAAGGTTCACAACTACTTTAGCAATAGGCTCATCCCCGACCGCAAACTGGAAAACAGCAATATTTTTAACCAGAGCCTCATCCAAATTCACATTTATCAGCCGTTCATCTTCTGGCGCGACAATCGCGCCTGGCAAATTGATTGTGAGCCTCTCCAGCTCTTCCCTGGCCAAAAGCTCATATTCCGGGTTGTTATGAGACATGGTCACTACAACCTGCGAAAGCCCGTCGACTAAATTGAACTTAACATCCTGAACCTTGTCGATACCGGACGCCAGATCTGTAACGGTCATCGTATCCATTGGGTCCGGTTGCAAGTTTTCTTCAATTTCACCAACCGGTTTTTCATCGACTGCTTGCGCCACCTCACTGTATTCATCAGCAGAAGCCACAGCACCCTCACCACCAGCGTCATCCATTTGGGTTTCAGCTTCTACGGTTACATCATTTTTATTTGATTCAGGTACAAATGATATCGCTGATTCGTTAAAAGTGATGATAAGTTCGCTGGGTGTTTTGTCATTTACATAATAAGCGGCATCCCTGGTCAACTCTATCTCCAGCCTGGAGTCACCTGACTCTGGAAAATAAATTGGCTTGATTTCATTGACCGGGCTTTTGGCGACAACAATAGTATTTTGATACGAGGACAGGTCAACAGAGGACATATCAACGATCAACCGGGGAGGATCTGTCATTTTAAAAGCGGCATATTGAATAGGTCCATCAGCCTTCACCCTCACATCAACCAGGCCCTCTTCACCTGATGTGGATACATCCACCACCCGGGACATAAGAACATCGCCTGCGGGAGGTGTAACGCCCATCGTTTTGTTTGCGTCACCGGCGCATGCGGCGGTGATAAGTAGTATCGAGAGGAAGATATGCAAGGACCCTCTACGAATTATTTTCACTGATCATCCCTCCTCAGGTCTGAGTTTCAATTTTGATTCTACTGGTTTAAACACTGAAGGCGCTGGCTTTCCAGGCTTACGTTTTATATCATCACGGAACAGTTTCTGCTCTTGTATCAACAAATGGTCAGGCATAACAGACAATACCTTGCCGCATTTTTTACCCAAGTATTGTTCTTTCCGAACAGAATAACCCTTTCCGTCTGGAGCTTTAATAAGAGCCAGGTTCTCATCGCCAGATTTAATTATACCGGTAATTTTCAGCGACATCAGATCATAGTTTTCCAATATTTCTCGATCCCTGCTCGGATCACATATGGCTTCAATAGACTTGATTTCATCATCAAGTTCTATCAATGGTTTAAATGGATCGCGCCTGCCGAAGGATGCATAGCGCCATTGCTTTTTCGGCTCGGCTGACGTTTCCATCTTAGGCTCAGAACTTTCAGTTGCCACCCCGTCGGTCCCTTCTTTTGCAGGATCGCTCTTCGCTGCCACCATGGGGGTAGTGCCCCGAAATCCTTTGTCATTACCTGCCAGCTTGAATAAACGCCAAATCAGTTCGTTTTTTCCATCCCTTTGCCAGGTTTCACCCACTATTTGCTCGGACACAGGCTCCTGGTTTTCAAAAGTTTGCGATCGAGTATAATTAACCACGGCCAACGGCCCGTTGACATTTACACTTTTAATCACTGTTCTATAAGACTTCCTTGGCTGAGTCAAAAGCTCCACCAGCTTGTTTCTGTTCGTTTTGTTATCTGTAAACGCAGGCGAAATCAGGTTGCTGATAGCCTGTTTGTTCTTCGATACAATCGCCTGGTTCATAGACTGAAAAGATGCGCGTATATTTTTTTCTCCGGCATCCTCGGCGCCTTTCATAAACGAGCCATAGCCCAGGTATAAAGCAACAGCCAACACAGCGATTCCAGCAATCGCTTTAATTGCCATAAATCGATCTCCATCGCATTACTGCACGACTATTTTTTTCGTTTTCAGGTTTCATCATAGCTTCTTTTTATCGCCATTCTTTTCACTTTTGTTTTTGGCTTCTTCGAGATCTTTCTCAAGGAATCGATATGTTGTGGCCATGCATTCCACAGAAAGGTTGCCTTGACCCACATCATTTTTACCTTTTTTCATATCACCCATTTTTATGTTATCCACGGTAACAATTCTGCGAAATCTGGATACCTCATCAAAAAAACGCAGAACATCATGAAACCTACCTGTCACTTTCAGAGCAACCGGCACCTCGGAATAGTGGTCCTTAGGATTTTCCCCAAGCGGTTTAAACTTGACAAACTCCAGCCCTGATTGCCTGCCGGTATTTGATACCTGCTCGAGTAGTTTTGGAATTTCTCTTTGTGATGGGAGCTGTTCCGAGGTTTGCAATAACTGGTTTTCCAAGCGTAGAATCTCCGATTCCAACGCGGCAAACTTTTTGCCATGTTGTTTATATACTTCTACCTCACGCTTAATTTTATCCAGGTCATTCTCCAGTTTGGAGATCTGCTCGTTCTTACCCGATACAACGAAGAAATAGAATATCCCAAACAACAGAAGCAAAACAACGCCAATACCAAGCAATCTTTGCCATTTCGGCAATGGTGTCAGCCTGTCATAAGGCAATTTTTCGAATATATTATCCAGATCCACTTTATAACTTTCTTCTGCTCATTCTCAAATAGTTTTCATTAAGGTCGCAAATCAGCGTTTCCCTTTTTTCTTATTCTTCTTTTTTTTGGCGGCTTCCTCTGCTTCCTTTTCTTTCCGAATACGTTCATCTTCCATCTTTTTACCAAGGACCGTCATCCCGTTAACCGTAAACTCTTTAAGAATTTCGTCGCCCAGCTTTGCCCGTTCAATGCCCTCCAGGTCAACATTCACAAAATGCTCAGACTTTTCCATATTTTTCATAAGCTGGGCAATGGAATTGTTGGAAAATGAATAGCCTTTAATAGCAATCATGCCCCGGTTGTCTCTAACATTAGTGAGCCATACTTCTTGTGGCAAGATCACATTCAGGTTATCAAAATAGATCGCTGGCCCCTGCTTCATTTCTTTTAATAAATCTATGGCATGTAATATATTGTTGACCCTGGTCCGCCTCGCGTCCATTTCGTCCACTGCGTCACGGATCTTCTTTTGCCTGTCACGCTCTTGCTTGGCGAATGTTATCTGATTTTCTGTTTCTGATATTTGCGATGACTTGGCCTGCCACCAAATACCACACAACACCACAAGCGCAATCAGCCCCAGGATGCCCAGCATAACCTCCTGTTGGATTTCAAGCCTGTCTTTGGCCTGCCTGTCAGCAATCAGGTTAATTTTGATCATTTGTCATCCAGCTTTCTGGTGGCCAGGCCCAAAGCTATTACACCCATAGGACCAATAGCATCGATATATTCCTGATCAAATATCTTTTGACTGATATTCATGTTTGTGAACGGATTGATAATTGTACTTTCCAACCCGGTCTCTTCGGTCACCATTTTATCGATACCTTCCAACATCGCGCTACCACCACAAAGATGGATTCTTTTTACCCGCTCATTAGAGGTCTTTTGGTACATCTCGATAGTGCTGGTCAGCTCAGAGCATATCTCCGCCACGCCGCTTTTCAGGTGTGGAATCAGCTCCGCCTCGGTGACAGACTCTGCAAGATGGCCAAGCTTGATGCTTTCAGCGTCCCGAAACCCTACGTTCAGGTTTTTCTGGATCATCTCAGTTATATTATTACCACCCACAGGGATATCCCGCGTATAGGCGGTGATTCCGTTTTCTATTATATTGACGTTGGTGGATGAAGCGCCAATATTCACCAGCGCAAAAGTGTCATCCTCCGCCAGTCCTCTGGAAATCTCATAACCATTTTCAAGGGCAAAAATATCAAGGTCGACAACCACAGCTTTTAAGCCCGCCTGCTGTATGATCTCTTTTTGCTCCTCGACCAGGCTTTTCTTTGCCGCGACAAGGAGCACATCCATTTGACGATCTTCATCGCCCATTATTTTCTCACCCTTCTTCGGTATCTCTCCTTCAGCGTCAACAACCTGAAAATCAACATTGACTTCGTCAATATCAAAAGGTATATATTGCTCCGCCTCCTGCTGGATAGATTCCGCCAGGTCCTCTTCGCTCATCAATGGCACTGTGATTTTTTTGATGATGACATCTTGCCCGGATATAGAAAAAGCGCAGCTTTTATATGAGGTAAGTTTTTCCGCTTTGATAAGATTTTTTATGCCCTCGGAAATGGCTGTGGGGTTTTCCACATCACCATCGACTATTGTATCTGGCGGCAGGCTGATCATCCCGAAATTAACCAGGCTGTAACTACCTTTATTCTGCTTCAATAGCGCTATTTTAATAGATGTTGAGCCTACATCGATACCCAACAACGCCTTATTGCCAAAATCAAACAATAGATTTCTCCATTAATCTATTTATCAATTTCATTCCCCCAAATTGCAAAGCCTATAGATCAAAAAAAACTCCATCCCTGTCATCCAGGTCAAGGTCAAGGGCAACCAGTATTTTTCTTTTTGTATCCAGCCTACAATAGTAGCCTTTTTCCACTCTGTCAATCGTTTGAACAGACAATCCTGTTTTCCGCGCGAGCTCTGCCTTACTCATCATTTTGGATTCACGGATAGATTGGACATTGTTCCTTTGATTAAGGCTCTTTGAAGACATTTAATACAGATCCATCATCATGATTTTCTACTGACAACCATAATTAATCCCCCAACTATAATTTAAGCTAAGTTTATACTAATTAAGTGTATTTGTCAATAAATTTCCTAAATTTCCCATTAATTAGATGGTCATTATACAATAAATGTATTCTATTTCCTTAATTTGAAATCTACCCTTCTACATTCTAATAACCATTTTAATTATATATTAACTATATAGTAATTAACTGCCATGAAATTACAACTTTTCAAATCTACAGTCTTTTCTTTCCAAATCAGCAAAGGCGACTGTCGCTATTCCGCTCATCCAGCCGCACCCTTCGCCCGGGTTTACCACAATTGTGTCTCCAACAATCTCAAAATGCTTCTTGTGTGTGTGCCCATATACAACCATGTCAAACTCACCGCTGGCAATATATTCATCCAGGTTATCTGGCTCGTGCAGCATCGCAATTTTAGAGCCATTAAATTGCAATGGATACGGCCGGTCGTTCAGCACCCAGCCGGATCGTTTGAACATACTCTGCAAACCTGCTTTCTCACCATCGTTGTTGCCGAATACCGCAAATAAAGGCTTATCGAGCTTCCTGAACGGTTTTAATGAAAATGGTGAAACAAAATCACCGCAGTGTAATACAGCCTCAACATCAGATTGGTTAAACAGGTCAACTGCTTTTTCTATAAATGGAATTCTATCGTGGGTATCAGAAATTAAGCCCAAAATCATATAACGGTACCTGGCGGGATAGCGGTGTTTTTTGGAATAACGACTATTCCATCCCGAATATAGTAAAAATCACCATCTTCGTGATCAACGCCCCTGGAGTTTATTATCTTGCAGCCAGCGCCTATACGCACATTCTTATCCAGAATCGCATTCTTAATAACCGCCCCTTCACAAACGCCAGCCCGCTCTTTATCATTTATATGTCCCAGGCGCTCTTTCGAATCGCTCCCCATAACAATGGCTTTTTCGATATGGGTCGACTTCCCGATTTGTGAGCGTATACCAATAACAGATTTTATTATTTTGGACCCCTCTGCAATATTGCAACCATCGCTGATCACAGACTCCGAAACATGCGCGCCCAAAAATCGTGATGCAGTCAGGAACCTTTGCTTTGTAAATATTTTCTCCGATTCATCACCATAAAAATCAAAGGGAGGGTCGTGCGAGCCGAGCTGGATGTTGGCTTCGAAAAACGATTTTATGGTTCCAATGTCTTCCCAGTAGCCAGTGAACAGATGAGCGACGGTTTTATATTTGGAAAGCGAGGATGGGATTATATCCTTCCCAAAATCGATCCGGTCATCGCCCTGCAGTATCTCTTTCAAAACGCCGGTTTCGAACACATATATACCCATGCTGGCCAACCACCGCTTCTCCTTCGACACAACATCACGCTGGCTGGCAAATTCATCACTGATCCTGAATTTATCCACCACGTTTTGATCACTGGTTTTTTCCACGAACTCTGATATACACCCCTCTTCATCGATACGCATGATACCAAACCCGGAAACTTTCTCTCGCTCCACCGGCAGCACACTAATGGTTATATCGGCGCTTTTGCTCAGGTGTGTCGCCAGCAACTGCTGATAGTTCATCTTGTACAGCTGGTCACCACTGAGGATAACAACACGTTTATAGCGATCCAGGTTAACGAGCCCAAGGCATTTGCGCACGGCGTCCGCTGTCCCCTGGAACCAATCCTCCGATCCGCTGTCGGTTTGCGCCGCCGCAAGTACGCTGACAAACCCTTCAGAAAAAACGTCCATCAGGTAGGCCCTGGAGACATGCTGGTTTAGGGAAGCGCTCATAAATTGTGACAGTATGTAAATATTGCGCAACCCACTGTTTATACTGTTGCTTATAGGAACATCTATCAGCCGATACTTGCCACCCAGTGGCACTGCAGGCTTGCAACGCTCCTTTGTCAGCGGGAACAGCCTTGTGCCTCGGCCGCCGCCCAGTATGATTGTAAGGTTTCCCTTTATCATCATTCCGCCCAATGTATAGCGCCCTTCAAATATTAAATATTTAGAGTTGTAAACATAGATTATATCAGCGCAATATTAATTTTGTGTAAAATTAGCAAAGCTCAAAAATAACAGAGCGATGTCGATGTCGTATCTATCAACCCTCTGTTTTTCACACTGTTTTTCTGCGACTGGTTTGCATAGCAGTAGGCGCACCCGGATACACAAGTGTTGTATGCGCCTATATCCTTGCTCTCGACGCAACAGCACCCTGCCCTTGTCGGCTTTGTTTTCAAATTTTCAAGCCTCAGACCCCAGACTTTCTCAAACCGGGCCACATCGATACATTTGGCGGGCGGAGCTATTTCCTCGTCCAGCTCCGGCTCGCAACAGGCTGTCAATTGCATGCCATGCTTATGGGCTATCTCTTTTAATCCTGTGGCGAGCTCTTCCAGCTCTATCCACGCTGGGTCTGTATAGGTTATGTCGTTTTTTCCGAGCAGCGGATAAAAATTGCGCTCGAGCTTTTTATACCTGTCGATAAATGAGATAACACATGTGTCGGTTGCGCCTTCCAGCGCATGGCACAGTTTCAAAAAATTTTCTCTGTGCCAGCCAACATCTGTCAACGATGTCAAAACTATCGGGTCATAACGCCAAACAACGCTTGATTGACCAAAGCTTTTAGCCAGCTTCCGGGCGGTTTTGCAGGCGTCATCGACGCTCGGTACTGCTGGCTCCAAGAACTTTGGGTATCCTGTGATCGTGTTCTGGAAATAGAACCGATAACCGATATCGCCCAGCTCGTCAAACTGTCTGGCCATCTTGCCAAAATCCCGGGACCAGAAAACAATTCCATCTACGGCATCTGGGTTTAGCGGTATGGTTTCGACTATTTTCGCGTTGAACGGGTTGCGCACTTCGCAATAACCGTTCCTGATTTTATCCATGAACCAGTCGGCGTAGTATGCTGGGATATCAGTACGGCGGGAAGCGGATATGATAGTCAATTGTAATCTACCGTCGTTTCGCCTCCGCCAAGGCTTCCTTCGCCCATTTGCGGGCCGACTTGTCACCATGGCCGCCATCCAGCCCTCCCGCCATACGGGCAATTTCTGTCACCTGTTCCTGTTTGGTCAACTGCTGTATCATAACCGTCACCCGCCCCTCCTTTTCCGTTTTGCTGATATGGAAATGTGTGTCGGCGTATCTGGCCACCTGCGCCAGGTGGGTGACACAGAAGACCTGGCAGTTGGCCGCCAGCTTATGAAGCTTTCGACCCAGCCTATCGGCGGTGGCGCCGCCTACCCCGGAATCAATCTCGTCAAATATCATCGATGCCGCCGCCTGCTCGCCCTTGATCATCGCTTTGAGAGAGAGCATGACACGGCTGATCTCGCCACCGGAGGCAATCTTGGCCAGCGGTTTTGGGGGCTCGCCCGGGTTTGCGCTGAACAGAAACTCCATTTCGCCATAACCGTTTTCATTCAGCCTTTCAACATCTTCATAAATGAAACCTGGTTCCAGAACAGCTTTATCCATGCCAAGGTCCGCCAGCTCATCATGGGCGGCTTTGGAAAAACTGGTTGCTCCCTTACTACGTTTTTCATCCAGAGTCTTTGCTTTTTTCATGGCAAGCGAGCGGAGCGATTCCATTTCATTCTGCAGCTTTTCAATGTTTTCCTTATCAAAGTTTAGCGAGTCGAGCTTCTCGCGGGTCTGCTTTTCATATTGAAGGATCTCTTCGACAGTATCGCCATATTTTCTTTTCAGACTATTTATGAGTTCGATCCGGTCATCCACTTCGGCGAGTTTCGTTGGGTCATGCTCTATGTTCCCTGTATACCGGCGGAGTTGGTCGACCGCCTCCTCCAACGCAAATAAGGACGATGCAAGGGTTTCGCCAGTCTCCTCCACCGATGGGTCAAGCGATACCATCTGGTCGATGGCCGACTTTGCCCTCTGCATGGCTCCGGTCGCCGATTGATCGTTTTCATCCAGCCCGTCCAGGATCATAGCAGTCAGTTCAGTCAGCTTTTCCGCATGGGTCAGGCGGGCCTTCTCTTTTACCAACTGCCCTTCCTCATCCTGATCAAGTTGGGCGGCCTGAATTTCATCCACCTGATACCGATACAGGTCGATGTTCCGCTCCATCTCTTTCTGGGCGCCCACAATTTTATCGAGCTTCCGCCGGGTTTCCTCCATCTCCCCATAGGTGGTTCTGTAATCCGAGCGTGTCGAATCGAGGCCCAGGAACCGGTCCAGCAAAAGAATATGGGACTCCGGGTCCAGCAATGTCTGATGCTCGTTTTGGCCATGGATATCCACCAGCATACCACCTGCTGTTTTAATTTGGGCGACAGTGGCCATGGCGCCGTTTATGAACACTTTGTTTCTGCCCGATCGCGAGACTGTTCTGCGGATGATCAATTCGGCGCCTGCCTCAAACCCGCCACTCTCTAGCCAAAGATTGAGCTCGTCGTTGTTGGGAATATCAAATAACGCTTCCACTGTTGCTTCGGATGAACCGGTCCGGATCATCTCCTCGCTGGAGCGCCCACCCAGCGCCAGCCCCAACGCCTCGACCAGAATCGATTTGCCTGCGCCGGTTTCACCCGTAAATATATTCAGGCCCGGTTCAAGCTCGACAACGGCCTGATCTATTATCGCGAAGTTGGTGACCCGAAGCTCCCGCAGCATCATACTCCTTTTACAAACGAAAAGGGCTATCCGGATGAACCATGGATCGTATCACCCCATTTGAGCTTGCTGCGCAAAAGTTCATAATAGTTTTTGTAGGGGGACTGGAATATCCGAGTCACTTCCTTTGACCTTTTGATGCCAAGCTTGTGATGCGCGCTCATATTGATTGTCACTTGCCCGTCCAGCGTCATCTGCGCCGCGCCTTTCATATTATTGTCAAGGGTGATGGACACTTCCGCATTGTCTGGTATAACGATGGGGCGGTTGGTCAGCGCATGGGGGCAGATGGGGTTTATGATAAATGAGTTCAACGATGGATACACGATCGGTCCGCCAGAAGAAAGGTTATAAGCTGTCGACCCTGTGGGTGTGGAGACCAGCAGACCATCCGCCGTATAATTGTTTACGAAAAGACCATTGACTTCCACAGAGACGTTGATCATCTGGCTCAACGGACCTCTATGGATCACGATGTCATTTAACGCCAGCAGGTTGCCCTCCTGCAGCTTGCCATCCTGATACAGCTCCGCTTCCAACATTATCCGGTCTTCATAGCCAAGGTCGCCTGCCAGCGCTTTTTCGAGGCCGGGCAGCATCTCCTTGTATGTAAACTCTGCCAGAAACCCCAGGGTGCCAAGGTTGACACCAAACAGTGGAGTGTTGCGGCCCTGGATCAGGCGCGCGATACCTATGATGGTCCCATCACCACCAAGCACTGTTATCAGATCGGCCTGTTCAGCGACATCGCCCTTGCTCAAGCCTGTGTCACCCAGTTTGGCCGCTTTAGCCGCTTCTTTTTCGACGAGAGGTTGTTCACCCTTCGATTTTAGCCAATTCGCCAGCTTTGCCACACAGGTGGCTGCCGATGGACTCTTTAAATTCGCGACTATACCTACTGTTTTCATATTGACCAGATCAGGATATGAACTATTAAATCATATGCATATGAACCACACGACCCAACGATGGTTGTTTGGAAGTATATCAAATGAATAGCTCCACAACTTGACAGAATGACCGTTGCCGAATTTATTATACATAATGGCTTTAAAATACGGTTAAAATGTTTAATTAAAAAATGAAGAGAGATCAGATGAGTAAAAAAGTCGGTTTAATCCCTTTGACTGCCATTGCCCTCTTTTTGGTGGCTGGGTGTGCTAGCAACGGAAAAGTGGCTGTGGGTAAAGGAAACAAGCTGGTAAATAACGCTAATCATCTTTATGCAAAGGGACGCTTCAATCAAGCCACTTTGAAATATCGGATGGTGACGGAAGAGTTTCCCGATTCACAGTATCGTCGCATGGCCATACTTGGGCTGGCTGATTCTCTTTATAAAGACAAACAATATTTTGAATCGATACTTTATTACGAGCGTTTTCTGGAACTGTATCCGCTCGATCCACTAACTCCCAGGGCGCAGTTTTATCTGGCGATGAGTTATTATCGCGACACAGACACCCATGATCGGGATCAGGGTGAAACCATCAAGGCCATCGATGCGTTTGATCGATTTCTGCGGAAGTATCCAGACCATCAGTTGGCGCCATATGCAATAAAGATGAAGGCGGAAATGATCACGCTAAAGGCCAGGAATTCTCTCGAAATCGCCCGGTTCTATCGGCGGATCAACCGAAACCAATCTGCAATAATTCGTCTAAACGAATATTTGGAGACTTATCCTGAATCGAGTGATGTTCCTGAGGCGCTTTTCATGTTGGCGGAAAGTTTTCGGGCGGAACAATCTTTAAAGAACGCTGCCAAGGTTTATATAGAACTTATCAAAAAATTTCCAAAGAATGATTACGCCCAGCAAGCGATGGCCATCGCCAAGACAATTAAACTGAATGAATGAGCCTGACGCGACGCCAGGAAAGCGTACCCTGATGGTGATTGCGCCAGAGGAGTATCGTGATGAAGAGCTGAATCATCCCCGCCAGGTTTTTCTCAATGCGGGGTTATCCGTCATGGTCGTTTCCACTTCTGTCGGCGCCCTGAAAGGAATGATGGGGCATATTGAAAAGGTGGAGAATGCATTAAACGATATCTCTGGAACTCTGTTTGACGCAGTTATAATCGTGGGTGGTTATGGCGCGAAAGATCACTTATGGGAAAATGATCAACTCCGCGAAATAGTAAAACAACATCGTTCTCAGAACAAGGTTGTGGCGGCCATCTGCCTTGGCGTCGTGGTTCTTGCGAAAGCTGGATTACTTACTGGCGCAGAAGCGACCGGATGGAAAACAGATGAGTCGATGAAAGTATTCGAAAACTGTAATGTGAATTATCTAAATGAGCCGGTGGTACGCTCTGGAAATATTATCACCAGCCATGGCCCGTCATCAGCTAGACAGTGGGGGCAAGCCATAGTTGCTGTATTGAACAACTGAACATATTATAGTCTAAATCAAGATTCAGGCTCTGGCGTTTTTCCTGTTGAGCTTTTCATTTTCCAGCTCACTGTAGCTGTCAAAAAATCGGTTTATCACATCCTGGGCCAGCAATAACGCTTCTTTATCATTAGCGGAATGTCGCCTGGCTTCACTATAGAAAATATCAACCAATCGCTCGCCACTGATTCCTATATCATTAGCTATCTTTTTCACTTAATTATCCCTTCTCTCTTTGATACAATATTAAGCAACGATCATGCCAACCAGACTACTTTCAGCCTTCAATTATAATCTTTTTATTATCAACAAGATACAAAGGCGGCAAGCAGTGTCATTTATCAGTCGCAAAATAGATCTTTATTTTTTGTACAAATAATTGATGCGAAAACACAAATTAGACGTATTTTTCATAAACATATTCCATGGTTGTTTCATCTCGTAACAATTGGAAAATATCACTTGGATATTGAAGGAAATCAACAGATAATATTGAATAATGGACATATATTTATTATAAAAGTGGGTATAGTTACTTAAAAAAGATAGGACTCTCTCATGAAAATCGGGTTAAGCCTTAGCGGCGGCGCCGCACGGGGCTTGGTGCACCTGGGCGTACTGCAAGAGCTGGAAAAAGCCAGAATTCCTGTTGATATGGTCGCTGGTTGCAGCATAGGGGCATTGATAGGAGCGATGTACTCCGTCGATCCTGATGTGGATAAACTATCTGACAAGCTATTTACTTTCCTTGATAACCATGGGGGCCAGATTATTCCGATCGATCATATCGTCGATGATGAAAACACCGAACGGCGAAGTATATTCAAGAAGATCGCCGACGCGTTGAAGGTATCGGTCTATTATGGCGTCGCCCTTACAAAAATTTCATACCTCTCGTCGGAAGGATTAAAGAATAGCATCGGCAAACTTGTGCCAGATATAGACATCAAGGATTGCAAGCTGCCCTTCAGCTGCAGCGCCACAGACATCAAGAGCTATAAGGAATATTATTTCACCGAAGGGTCGCTGCTGGACGCTGTGGTGGCGTCATGCTCGTTGCCCGGTCTTTATCCACCGGTCGATTTTGAAGGCATGCAGTTGATCGATGGCGGCTGGTCATCCCCGAACCATATCGACCAGTTGCGCGCCATGGGCGCCGGCTTTGTCATCGCGTCAGACATACAGCATGAAATCAACCAGGGCGACGTCACCAGCGGGCTGGACGTGGTCATCCGCTCCAACACCGCCACCCGCAAGATACTATCCAGAACCCAGCTGAAAACCGCCGACATCGCGGTGCAACCAGACACATGCGACATCAACTGGTGGGACTTCGAGTCCGCCGGCGAATGCCTCGTGCTGGGCCAGAACCAGACCAGAGATATGGCGAAAAAGATCAAGCGCAAAATCCGGATCAAGAAACTGAAAAACCTCTTCTCTTCATGAAAGAACGGCAAACGTAAACCCGACCTCCACACTTCATCCATCCGACCAAAACAACAATGTCAAACCAAATTCATATCCAAACCATCACATACACCATAAATAATATTTATATTATATTCATTGATATATAGTATCTATAAATACTTTTAATGTCAAATATTTATTCGTCATAATTTAATATTCAGACATATAGTATATGTACCGAAAGATGGCATTGATTTAACAGTGATCAAAAGCATTCTATACACTTCTGACTTTTCTCTTCATCCTATTGCAGCCGCCATAGGGATATCAAGCGCCGGACAGAGGGCCAGGCTAATCTCCTGAACTGATACGTTCAAAGCGTCCTTTATTTCTAATCCTCCATGAAGGATTGTAGGCGACTTCCCAGGCATGGCCGTTGGGGTCCAGAAAATAGCCTGAATATCCACCCCAAAAAGTTTTCTGCGGCTCCTTGGCTATGGTCACACCCTTCGCCTTCAGACCTTTGAAGACCTCATCGACCTCTTCTTCGCTGTTCGTGTTATAGGCGAGGGTGAAGCCACGATAGGCGGGCAGTGGGGAGGTGCGGGCCGCGGGTATGTCCCCGGCCAGGCCTTTGTGGGTGTACAGCGCCAGAAGATAGCCTCCCAAATCATAGAAGATAATCTCCCCCAAGTCACTTTCCGGAATCCAGCCAAGGGTATTGGAATAAAACTCCCGCGATATGTCGATATCGTCCACACCCAGCGTGATGACGGTCAACCTTTGATCCATCTTGCCGCTCCCTTTCTGGCCTAGACTGGCCGAATGAAGGTACTATTGACACCAGGTGGCGCTGGATACCCCCTCTACAACTTCCCGCATACAGATGGCAAATTCGTAACCATAGCATGCGCCGGTGGTCTGAACACCATATCTTGTATCCTCTGGCGCCATACAATAACTATCACACTCGCTTGAATCGAGGCATACTTTCCCAGCGTCAGAGGTTGGTGGATTACAGTATGGTACTGCGCCTACTGCGTTACTCCACATTCCCCACTTTCCGCCAATTTTTTCGCATAGCTTTTTGCTGATACTGGGGGGGTTCCATGGACAGTCGTGATCATCGTGGCTTTCACTTGGAGAATTCAGCATCAACACAAAAAGGAGCGTCATGAAAGCCGAAGTAGCTTTCGTTAATTTAGAGCAATATGATTTTTCTGAAAGCAACTTCATAAAACTCTCCTGATTTATAATATTACAACCTGAAACATACCAATTATAACAAATAATTGGTGCATGTACCAATACTACCAGAACCGCTCCACATGGATCTGGCCGGGGTCTTTTTTCTTGTGTTCTTTATAACCTTCCGCTTCCAGAAGTTGAACCATCTCCTCGGCCATGGCGGGGGCGCCACACAGGAACACATGGGTGTTCTCCGGTGTCAGCTTGATATCCATCTCCTTCTCCACCACCCTCTCCCTCCATAAACTTTGCACATACCCGGTGTGGGAATACCAGCCGTCCATCTCGTCATCCGGCCTGCTGATGGTGGGGAAATACGCAAAGTTGTCAGAAGTCTCCGCCAGGTTGATCAGCTCCGGCCGATACCCCAGGTCCCACGAATGCCGCGCGCCGTGCAGTATCGCAAAATGGCGCTTCACGTCACTCTTGTACGAAGTCCTGATCATGCTCATGTATGGCGCCAGGCCGGTGCCGGTGGCGATGAATATCAGGTTCGCGTCCTCAGGCGCCCGGTCCAGGGTGAACACACCTTTGAACTTACTGGCCATGAACAGCTTATCCCCCTCCTTCAACGCAAACAGACGCGGCGTGAGCGATCCGGAACGCACCAGCGTGATATACAGCTCCAGATACTCCTTGCGCGAGGAGGCGGAGGCGATGGAGTATGCGCGTTTGATCATTTTATCCGGGTCGACCGGCTTCTCCTCCGGATCGGACAGGTCGGTACGTTTCTCCGAGCCGTGCAGCCCCAGCACCGCATACTGTCCCGGCTCAAATTCCGGCAGCTCCCACCCCTCCGGCTTTACCCGCATTATCATCAGCCCCGGCGCTACTTCAATCACACTCAAAACAGAAGCGTTATACTCCGTATCGCTCATCTTGATTCCTTTCAGTCAAGTTTACAGTTATCCTATTAGCTGATCATTATAATCGATATTGAGATATCATAGGCATCCATGAACGATAAACTGATAACCCTGGGCATAGAAACCTCCTGCGACGAGACCGCCGCTTCGGTGATGGAAGGCCGGTTCACCCAGCTGTCATCCGTGATCGCGTCCCAGGATGAGATACACAACCGGTACGGCGGCATCGTGCCGGAGCTGGCCTGCCGCCGTCATTTGGAGATGATCCGCCCGGTGGTGAACGAAGCGCTGGAGCGCGCCGGTAAAACGTTGGACGATGTGGGCCTGATCGCCGCCACCCGCGGGCCGGGGCTGGTGGGCGCGCTGCTGGTGGGACTCTCTTACGCCAAGGCGCTGGCCTGGGGCAAAGGGTTGCCCATGGTGGGCGTCAACCATCTGGAGGGGCACCTTATGTCCGCCTTCGTCCACCGACCCGACACGCCGCTGCCTGCCATAGCCTTGCTGGTCTCCGGCGGGCATACAGAGCTGTTTCTGATAGAAAAAATCGGGCAGGTGAAGCAGCTGGGGGGCACCCGGGACGACGCGGCGGGCGAAGCGTTCGACAAGGTCGCCCGCATGCTGGGGCTCGGATACCCGGGCGGGCAGGCGGTGGAGCAATCGGCGAAAAGCGGAACGCCGGTGTACGATGTACCGGTGGCCATGGCGAAGACGGACAACCTCGATTTCTCGTTCTCCGGCCCGAAAACCGCCGTCAAATATATCGTAAAACAGCTAGAAGAAAATGGCGGAGCGATCCCCGTCGCTGATGTGTGCGCGTCGTTCCAGGATGCGGTGGCCCGGGCTTTGACCCTGAAAACGAGGCTGGCGGTGGAGCGGTATAATCCGAAATCAGTGGCTCTGGTCGGCGGCGTTGCGCGCAATGGCGCCGCCCGCAACGCGATGGAGAAGCTGGGCGACGATATGGATGTGGATGTGGTGATACCGGACCCTGTGCTATGCTCCGACAACGCGGTGATGATCGCTTCGGCAGGGGCCTGCGCATATCTGGATGACCCGATCAACGATAAATGGAAGGATTTTTATTCTATGGACGCCGCGCCATCATGGACACCGGGCGCACAAAACGACATTCGCAAAGCCTAGTAACAAATAACACCCAGCGTACCTGGCCCGGCATGAGCCCCAATCACAGGGGATGCCTGACCCGATACCAGCGATTTTACCGGCAATCGCTCTTCTATCGCAGCGACCAACTCTTCATACCGCCCGTGGTTGTCGGACCATACAACACCGAATACACCTTCAAAACTGTCATGCTTCGAATACTCTTCCAGGGTCGCCAGCAGCTTTTCCATCATTTTACGTTTTCCAATGGCTTTTGAATATGGGCGCACTTCGCCACCTTCGCAGCATAAAATCGGCTTCATCCCTATCAGGTTGCCCAAAAGTTTTTTAGCCTGGCCGATTCGGCCGTTTCTGGCCAGATACTCCAATGTATCCACGGTAAAATATGTTTTTGTTTTCCCCCTGATCTCATCCAGGCGGGCTATGATTTCCTCTAACGGTTTTTTCTCTTTTGCCATTTTGGCCGCTTCGATAACCAGCAACCCGGTGGCCAACGAGGCGCCTTGGGAATCATAGGATATGATCTCGTTCTGTTCGAAATCCTCTCCCCCACTTTTTACCCGCCTGCCAGGTCCCGGATAATTTGGATGAAATATATATGGCCAGAATTTTCTCGCAATATGGTGAAATATGCTCGAACGCTTTGACATAATCGGAGCCTTTGGGCAGCGATGTTTTCGGTGTAATATTACTGCTTTTCAACCTGGCGTAGAATTCATCCGCCGTCATATCAACCCGGTCTTTGTAACTGTCAACGCCAAACACAACCTGCAGAGGCGTCATTTCGATATCCCACTGTTCACGGTACGCAAGATCCAGGTCGCAAGTGGAGTCGGTCAATATCCGTATCTCCTGCTTCTCCTCGCTTTTGACCTTGTCCTGATGCTGGCTTTTCATGTCATCGACCTTGGTCTTTACCATCGTCCCCAGCGTGCCCATATAACCGATCACCACCGTTGGTTCGTTGGTGTGGATATGGACCCTTCAGCAGTTCGCCATCCCCGGTGATAATCAGCGAGTCGCCCTTCTGCATCAGATGTGATCGGAGGAAGTCCCGATCGAAACTGGCGCCCCGCACCAGCGCCTCGGTGCAGTAGCGATATGTTATCTCTTCGGCTTTGTCGGCGGCGAACACCCTGCGGATCGGCTTCAGTATCACATGGTCGATCTCATCATTCATATAGGCCAGGGCGCCCTCCCAGAACAACAGAAAGCCATGGGCGCCAGAATCAACCACGTTATTCTGTTTTAGCATTGGCATCAGCTCTGGCGTCTGTTCCAAAGCTCTTTTCTGGCTCTCGACCATATGCTCCAGGACTTTTTTCATATCCTCGATCTCCACCTGCGCGGCGTCAAGGTCCTCCACGGCCTGCCGTATCAGCGTCAGGATGGTCCCCTCTTTCGGTTCTGCCAGGGCGGAGTATGCGGCCTTCTTGCCATCGGAGAGCGCCTTTTTGAAATCATCCGGGTTGATCGCATCTACATGTTTAATGTTCTGGAACATGCCATGGAAAAACTCGGATAGTATGATGCCGGAATTACCCTTCGCCTCCATACGGAGCTGATGGGCGATGGTGTCGAGCACTTTGGGTAATGAATGGTCGTCCAGCTCGTGCAGGGCGTCCACGGCGGTGTTCAATGTGCTGGCCATGTTGGCGCCGGTATCGCCGTCGGGGACCGGGAACACGTTTATGCTGTTGAGATAATCCTTGGAATCGTCCAGCCGTTTGGAGACGGCAATGAAAAGGTCCTTGAATTTTTTCCCGTCCAGAATGGAATCAGCCACAACAATTCACCCTATACAACTTCAGTTTGAATAATTATATATGCGCCGCCCTCCAGGAACAAGTAATTGCCGCTATGGACGGTTATCGAGCCAGGTAGAAGACCGCTTTTGAGTCTGCGCCGCTGGCAAGGGACATTCTGATCTCTGTGGCGCCCTTTGGTATATCGACCTGGTAGTAATTGTTTCCTCTGGTGGTTCTGGCGCCCAGCGATTTTCGTCTGTACTTGTTGTTCACCTTCACCAGCACCGTATTGATTATCACACCGCCGTGACTGCCGGGCGTTGAGACGACCAGTAACCGACTGTAACCGTTGTTTTTCGTAAATCGCCCTATTCCCTTCTGGAAGCTCCTCGTATTCCTTGTGACATTCAGCGATCCGATTTTTACAGCGCTCCCGACCACCGGGTTCAAGCGGTTTGATCGTGTTTTTCGGTTTGTTTATGGATGGCTTGTATGGCTTGAGCTGCGCCGTTCTTTCATCTGCATACGCATATTCTGAAACGGTAAACAAGGCTATCAGCCAGGCTAGGAACAAAACACCTCTTTTCATATTTTATATTTCACCTCACGTAATGCTTAAACTGTTGGATGCTACCTTATTGTTAATATACACGAATGGTATATTAACATCCTGTGAAAATCAGACGGACCAACCCTCCTCTTTGTGAATCCAGAATATATTTTCCTTTCCGTTGGCTTTATTTGAAGATACCTTAACCTGTTTATATAACGAAACGGCGCCACCATTGGATAAAGTCAAAAAAGCTAAACTGACCGAAGGGAATATAGGAACAACCTTGCTCCGGCAATCGTCCCAGATGATCATGGGCGTGCTGGGGATGGTGGCGTTCAACCTGGTGGACACATTTTTCGCCGGCATGCTGGGCGTCCACGAGCTGGCCGCGCTCAGTTTCACCTTCCCGGTGGCGATTGCGCTGGGCAGCCTGGCCATGGGCATCGGCACAGGCTCCGGCGCGCTGATATCCCGCGCCATCGGCAAGGGTGACCACGACAGCGTGGTGAGGCTCACCACCGACAGCCTGATACTGTCCGTCATTGCCGTTGCAGTTTTCGCCACCACCGGCGTTTTGACCATCGACCCGCTATTTAGTTTCCTCGGCGCCAATGAAGCGGTGGCGCCCCTCATCCATGGTTATATGACTATCTGGTATTGCGGGGTGGCCTTTCTGATTGTGCCGATGGTGGGGAACGCTGCGATCAGGGCCACGGGAGACACCAAGACTCCGAGCATAATCATGTTAATTGCGGCGGCCATAAATATCGGGCTGGACCCAATACTGATATTTGGACTCGGCCCGTTTCCACGGCTGGAGCTGGAAGGGGCGGCGTACGCCACTGTGATCGCCAGAGCCGTTGCTCTGTTCATAGGAATATATGTGCTTCACTATCAAAAGCGGATGATTTCGTTTGAGCTGGTCATGGCGTCAGAATTTATAGATTCATGCAAGAAAATTTTATATATAGCGCTGCCGGCGGCCGCCTCCCGCATCGTATCACCCGTGGCCATAGGTATCCTCACTATGATTATCGCGTCATACGGGCCGAAGGCGGTGGCGGCTTTTGGTGTGGCCACCCGGCTGGAGTTTATCAGCATGGTGGCTGTGTTTGCGCTGTCTGTGGTTATAGGCCCATTCGTTGGTCAGAATATAGGCGCTAAAAAATATGACCGGGTGCGGCAGGCTGTCCGGCTGAGTATACGCTTTGCGCTTTGCTGGGGGCTGTTCATACTTGTGTTGATGATGGTTCTGGCCCAGCCATTGGCTTCTATCTTCACCACCGACGGCGATGTGATAGCTTACGCCACGCTTTATCTCTCCATCGCGCCACTGGGGTATGGCCTGTTCGGAATAGTACAGATCGCCACGGCCACACTAAACGTTCTTAACAAGCCGTTGTACTCTGTATTTATCATGGCGTTGATGATGTTTGGCATATGTGTGCCGCTGGCATGGCTGGGGTCGGCCACATTAGGGTTGGTCGGCGTCATCTACGGCATCACAGCGGCTTTTATCATAGCGGGCCTGGTCAGCCATCTGGCGCTTAAAAGATCTGTGCCTTGACCGGCGGCGGACAGCGGCGGTATGGGATGTATGTTATTAATTATCAAAACTCTTTTACAATGCTTTACACATAGACGTATTAATTGTAAAATTAAATATTTCATATAACTAATACGTAACCAAAGTGGTATGATCAGGTATTCTCATTCAGGGCCATCCGCTAACATAGCCAGCCTTGGCGATGAAGAGGCGAATAAACTTATACTGGAATATTCACCTTTAGTAAAATATGTAGCACACAGGCTCGCCGTCCGCCTGCCGCCCAGTATAGAGCTGGACGACCTGATCAGCGCTGGAGTTATCGGCCTGATCGACGCCATAGAAAAGTTCGACCCCTCCAGAGAGACGCAGTTTAAAACATATGCGGAGATAAGAATCCGCGGCGCCATGCTCGATGAGCTCCGCGCGCTCGACTGGGTCCCGCGGTCTGTCAGACAGAAGGCTACCGTTGTATCGGCGGCGTACGCCGATGTTGAACAGAAGCTGGGACGCCCGGCCGATGATGGCGAAGTGGCGAAGGAAATGGGGATGGAGATCGGTGAGTTTCATGATTTTCTGCGAAAATCCGCCGGTCAGTCGATCCTCTCCATAGAGGATCTGGGCGGATTTAACAACAACGGCGAAAAGCGTGACCTGATGGAAGTGATCGCCGGCACCCGGGAGACCGATCCGGAGGCCATTGCAAGATTATCGGAGATTAAATCGATCATCGCGGACGCTATCGATATGTTGCCGGAGAAAGAGCGGCTGCTGATTTCGCTCTATTACCATGAAGAGCTGACCATGAAAGAAATCGGTGAGGTGTTGGATATTACAGAATCGCGGGTATCACAGATTCATTCATCATGTGTGATGAGGTTACGCTCAAAGCTGCGCAACTTTATCAATGATGATGATCTGCTCAGTGATCAGCAGGACATCATCGACCAGTTGTGATTTAATATCGGGCGGGCGCCAGCGCCACCGTTATCTCACCCTTCACCTTTCCCCGCGACTCCAGCTCCCCGATCACCTCCGCTATATCGCCCCGGATGAACTCCTCGAATTTTTTCGTTATCTCTCGCGCTATGCATACCTGACGCGCCCCGGTGACGGCTTCGATATCCTTCAACGTTTTCACCAGGCGTACCGGCGCCTCGAAAAAAACGATTGAGCGCGGCTCTTCCCGCCACGATTCGATCAGGGTCTTGCGGCCTTTTTTACGGGGCAGAAACCCTTCGAAAATAAAACGGTGCGAAGGAAACCCGGACGCGGTGATCGCCAGCAGCGGAGCCGAAGCCCCCGGAATCGGCGAGACCGCTATGCCCGCTTCCACCGCCGCCTTCACCAGCAACACGCCCGGGTCGCTGATACCGGGCGACCCTGCGTCCGACGTCACCGCCATCGATTTTCCATCGCGCAACATTTTTATCAGTGACGCTGTTTTGCGATCAGCGTTATGGGAGTGATACGAAGTCAACAGCCCTGGCTTGATGTCGTAATGATCCAGCAGCTTCCTTGTGTGACGTGTATCCTCGGCGGCTATCACGTCGACCGACCGCAACAACTCCACAGCCCTGAATGTGATGTCACCCAACGTTCCCACCGGCGTGGCCACCAGGTACAAAACCCCCGGCCGCGCCTGGTCATCCCTTTCGTTCATCATCGAATATCCCGCGCCGCGCGCCAGACCCAATTGGCCATCTCCTTGGCGGTGCGGTCCTGGTTGCCCCGCCGGTCGCGTCCAAGGTTTAGCTCTTTCGTTTCCACTTTTCCATCGATGCACAACCCTATATGCACCAGGCCCACCGGTTTTTCTTTTGTGCCGCCCGTGGGGCCTGCAATGCCGGTGGATGACACGCCGATGCGGGCGCCGCTGGTGGCGCAGATACCTTTGGCCATCTGTGCCGCGGTCTGCGCGGAGACGGCGCCATATTTCTCCAGGGTCGTTCGTTTTACTTTCAGCCGGTTCATCTTGGCGGAGTCGGAGTATGTGACGGCGCCTTCCAGAAAGTATCGGCTGCTGCCGGAGACAGACGTAATCCGGGAGGCGAACAGTCCTCCGGTGCAGCTCTCCGCGGAGGCCAGGGTCAGTTTTTTCCGTTTCAGGACGCGGCCGATGGCCATCTCGATGGTTTGTTCATCCTCTCCATAGATATACTGCTTGATAGCAGGCTTGATCAGTTTCACCGCGCTATCCAGCCTCTTCTTCGCGGCGGCGGGTTTCTTGCCGGTTGCGGTTATGCGGATATCCACCTGGCCGAAATGCGGCAGGTAGGCCAGCTCCACCCCAGCTTTTTCGCTATAAACTTTCTCGATATTTTCCGCCAGGTAAGACTCACCAATTCCGGCGGTCCGCAGCACTTTCCGGACCAGCGTCCCGGGTCGGGAGCGTTCCCTGACCCTGGGGAGCACCTCGGACTTCATCAGCTTTTTCATCTCGAACGGCACGCCCGGCATGGCGAACAGCATGCATCCGCCGCTGTTGAAACAGAGCAGCGGCGCGGTGCCGTGCTTGTTGATGATCACTTCACAATTTTCCGGCACGTCCGCCTGCGCCTCGTTGACCGGCTGCAACGGTCGGTTTATCTTGCGGAACAGCGCCTCGACCTGTTTCAGCGCTTTCCCGTCGCGGACGAGCCTTGTGCCGTAAGCCTTGACGAGGGCGGGCTTTGTGACGTCGTCCCGGGTGGGGCCCAGGCCGCCGGTCAGCAGCGCCAGGTCATAGTTTTTGACTGCGGACTTGATTTCTTTCACAAGAACATCTATGTCATCGCGCAAGGTCACTATACGGTCCGGCGTTATGCCCAACGGCTCCAGTTGCTTGGCTATCCAGGAAGAGTTGGAGTTGGCGATCAGGCCGGAGGTCAGCTCGTTGCCAACCGATATGATGATGGTTTTCAATAGAGCTTATATTATGTAAACGGCAGGCTCAGCTTCTCGAACGCCACGTCCGGATCGATCGGCTCTCCCGTTTCGAATCGTGTGACGGAGAATCCGTTATGCCGGGCGGAGTCCATTATCCGGATCCTTTCATCATCAGTCACTTTATCCTCATCGCCAATTAGCTGTATCAGGACCTTGCCGGGCGCATCGACGGCGCTGAGGGAATCGAACATTTTTTCCATTGATTGCGGAGCTCTCGCAATTTTCCCGCGCAGGGAGGACCAGGCGTTCAGCTTTTTTTCCTCTAGGTACACTTCGATATATATCAGCTCTGGCATTTTGATATTACCCGGTCACGCAGGAATAAATTTCAGGCATTGCTGTTTGCGCCATTGTTTAGTTTCTTTAGAAGCTGACCCAGATTCACGCCGTGGGTCTGTGCGCCCCACTCCACGGTTTCGTATTTGCCGCCCGAGCATGAGACGCATCCCATGCCGTAGGAGTCGAGCACCTTTTGGGCCGACGGATTTTCCTTGATCGCCTCGTGCAGTGTCATATCTTTAGTGATCTTTACCATTAAACTTTACCTATTATCGATTATTGTACCATTATCATCCATGTCTGGAGTTTCGGTTCTCTTCCGAAGGATCATTACCCACAATATCACCCGGCTTTAGCAACAGATACCCTTCGATGAACGGATCCAGGTCGCCGTCCAGCACACGGTTGACATTGCCAATCTCGATCCTGGTCCGCAGGTCCTTGACCATCTGGTATGGCTGCATGACATAGGAGCGGATCTGGGAGCCCCACTCTATCCCCTTTTTCTCGCCCGTTATACCCTCCACTTTTTCCTTCTGTTTCTGTTCTTCCAGGGCGAACAGCTTGCCTTTGAGGACTTTCAGGGCGCTGGCCTTGTTTTTATGCTGGCTCCGCTCGTTCTGGCAGGCGACCACCACGCCGGTGGGCAGGTGGGTTATCCGCACCGCCGAATCGGTGACGTTTACATGCTGGCCCCCGGCGCCGGAGGAACGGTATGTGTCCACCTTCAGGTCCTCGTCCCGGATATCGATCTCTATTTCGTCCGATATCTCCGGCGTGACCGCCACCGAAGTGAACGATGTGTGCCGCCGTTTGTTGCTGTCGAACGGCGAGATGCGCACCAGCCGGTGGACACCCACCTCCGCTTTCAGATATCCGTATGCGTTCTCGCCCGATACTATGAAGGTGACCGATTTTATCCCCGCCTCGTCGCCCGGCAGCAGATCGACCACCTGCACTTTATAGCCTTTCCGCTCGCACCACCGCATATACATCCGCATCAGCATGTCCGCCCAGTCTTGCGATTCTGTGCCGCCGGCGCCGGGATGTATTTCGACTATGGCGTTGTTGGAATCATGCTCGCCGGAGAGCATGGCGGCCAGCTCTATCTTTTCTATTTTTTCGGCAAGGCTGGTCAGCTCATCCATCGTCTCGGTCTCCATCTGCTCGTCGTCTTCTTCCTCAAGCAGGAGCGCGATCTCGCCAATGTCGGTGAATTGTTGGCTCAGGTCGGTGAACCCTTCCAGAACCCGGCCCAGGTAGGCCCGGCGTTTCATGACCGGTTTTGTGGCGTCTGGATCATCCCAAAAACCGGGGGCGGAAATCTTTTTTTCCAGTTCGGTCAGTTCTGCGGTTTTTGAAGCGAAGTCAAAGATGACCTCTGAGGCGGGCCAGCTTCTGGCTGGTTTTATCCAACAAATTTTTGAATTCGTCGTTCATTACATTCTACTCACGATTGCCTGCCGATATGTGCAGGCCATGATTTTCAATATAAGTGTCAAACTCGTCGTTCATTATTTTTTAGCGGTTTTCTTTTTGGCCTTCGGGGAGGATGACGTGGCGAGCTTCTTTTTCACCGCCTCGTTGGCGTTTATCAAGTCAACAAGGTTTTGTTTGGCGAAGTTGGCGATGGCTTCTTCCAGCAGTACGATGACGATCTTGCCGCCGGGCGTGGCGACGCCTGGTATATCCGGTATGGGAATTTTTTTCGCCTGATGATGTTTCAACCGTTTATCCACATCCTCATAATTGTACAGTTCATCTTCTGAATAATAATAGGTAAGTTTCACATAATCGCGCTCTTTCGTCTCTTCTTCGCTGGTGTTATGGATAATATTCTCCATTTTCGACTCGTTTGGCTTTTTCGAGCTTTTATTGACCAGCTTGACCACCGAATCAAAATACTTTTCGATGGATACCCGCTTCGGGAGCAGGTTATGGGGTATTTTTGAGCTGATTTCAAAAACAAACTGCCCAGATTCCACTCTGCAAGAGCTCAGCTCATAAGTTATTGCTTTTGTAAAGAAGCGGTTATTTTTTTTAGTTGTATATTTCTGGGTGAAATAATCGCGCACTTCATCCAGGCTCTTGTTCACATGTTGAAGAAATATCTGGTTCTTCAAATCACCCATTACTGTATCTCGCTTGAAAAATTATATCTTATACCTTGGAGGGAAATATAACCCGGTCATTCGCAACTTGGCGTGAAGAATATCAAAATCTGCCTGTATGGTCAATTACAAATAGACTATTTCGTTAATATTTTCCCAAATTGGCGCCAAATACATGGTTAGCCTTGTATATGCAGGAAAAAAGGTTCTTAAATATCAATAAATTACATTGCCAAGAAATTCCAACAAAAAAAATGGCCCCGGAGAGGAGATTCCGAGGCCATGCCTTAAGTTATCCGGAATTAGATCACATTTTGTTAAATGTGGCTAATTCCATACTTAACCATCGTTGCTAGCGAACAAAATGAGGAGGAAATTATTCACTCAACAGTCAACCATTACTACAGCATTATCTATGCCACAATTGGTAGCATCTGTAAGCAATACATTATCAATCAGTTACCAGCCACGAGCATATCTCTATTTGCCTTCATCTGAACCTTTAGCGTGCACTGTTTTTGTTACAACAACAGTCATAGTGCCCTAACCATTTATTTTACAACACTATATCCATTTAGTACGAAAACGTGACAGGAAAACGGACTGCGGCATTTTCGTAGCGCCTGAATGCTGTATTGCTAATTTTCATCATATTTATCAATTTTAATTACTCTTCTGAACTCAGATTCATCTGTTATCTCGATTTTCAGATATGCTCCCACTATATCTACAAGCATTTTTTCCGCCCATTCAATAAGTGTCACACCGTCAAACGCCGGGTCAAATATACCGGTACTTTCAAAATCATAACTGCTATCGATCCTGTATAAATCAATATGGCGGACAGAAACCCGTCCTTTATATTCATTCATCAAGGTAAACGTAGGAGACCTGACATATGAGTCGTTTTCCACTCCTAACCCCAGACAAACGCCTTGTACAAACGTGGTTTTGCCTGCCCCCAGTTCTCCTGAAAGCAGAACAATATCTCCACTGTTCAGCATCATACCCAACCTGGCGCCAGCAGCTTTCGTTTCCCCGGGGCTGTCTGATATTATGGTTTCCGACTTTATCTTATTTATGGTCATATGCTGTTTTTCTGTACGAAATACTTTTAGTTTCGTATGATACACTGGGTTTGAGGTATAGTTCGCACAATAATTGCATCCTCCCTCAGCTTTCCTTTAGCAACATCCAGATTAAATGAAGTGTTTTAATTTATGAAAGTAGAAGATGTCAGAGACTGGTTGCGCGGAGGCGACAGCTTTGTCTGCTATTTATTACAAGAATTCCGCCGCCCATCGGTATATTTTTTCTCGATTTTAATAGGCCTGGCAATAAACTTTTTGTCTGGCTCGTTCGCAATTGCGCCTTTCTATGTGCCGTTGTTTGTCCAGGTTATATCCAGGGCCGTGGTAAACCATAATAACCGATATAACGCAAAGCTTCTGAGGCTGCCTTCCGAGCGGGAGGATCCTGCATTTATTATGGACCGGGAGGGTAATATTATTCTTAGCGCCGGCAAAACTTCAGAATTGCTCGATTTGCTTTCCATCACCCATGTAAACGGGCTGATAGGCCCGGACCAGGGCCAGATGCTGCTCGACAGCGTGCCTGCCGACGGCTCCTCCGGCCAGGGCATGGGCACAATCGAAGCCTATTCGGAAGTTACCAAAAAGTGGTATTTAATTCATGCAAAAGCAGCGGAAAATGGAACGAATGGGTCTACAAAGGAGATGCTTGTCTGGTTTCTCGACATATCCACCAGCAAGCTTTATGACGATCGCCTGACACGGTTTTTCCAATATACAGGCTCGCTGGTAACCAACCTTGATTATCTTGTAAAAAAGCATGACGCATACAGCAGGCTGGCGAACTATATCCTCCACTGGGGCGCGAAAGCCGTGTTCATAACCAGAAGCGACAATAAAGGCAATCTCCATGGCCAGGTATTCAAACTAGGATCCGACAATATTGTCGAATCGCAGATTATTACTGTCGATAAGGACTCCACTGCCCCGGTCAGCCTTTCGCGCCGATTGGAAATGATGGTTTCAGATGATGTTTTCAACTATAGCTCCCAGGCGGCTTTCGAGACCAAATACCCTTTTAACCCAAAAGTAATAGAGTTTTTAGCCGAGTCAGTTTCCAACTTTATCAGCTATCACGCAGAAGATGTATCAATCATCATCTTTAACAGAGATGAAGAAGCCACAGCCCATGAAAAACGATTCGTCGAAACATTGGTGAACGTTTCCAGATCGGTCGTCCGCCTGATTGATCTGGCGTATGAACACGACGAACAGTTTATCCAGAAAATCATGGGCTTGTGCGTGGCGGCGGAATACAACGACGAGACCACAGGAGCCCATATCCTGCGGGTGAACAAGTATAGCGAATTTCTTGCGCGAAAAATGGGAATGGATGATCGCTTTGTGGAAACCATCGGCACAGTGGCGGCGCTCCATGATATCGGCAAGGTGGCCATGTCCCACCTGATCCAGCTCAACAGGTCCTTTACCGAAGAGGAGAGAGCGTTGATGCAGATGCACACCATTTACGGCGCCCAAATTATAGAAACAATGGACAGCTTCGCGTCTAAGGAGGATTATCGTATGATCATGGCGCGTAACATTGCCCTCTACCACCACCAGAAAGCCAACGGCCAGGGCTATCCAAAGCTTATGCGCGATGACCAGGTGGCGCCAATCACCAGCAGAAAAGGAAACGACTATAATGATCTGCGACCGCCCCGGGGCGATGAAATACCGGTTGAAGCGTTGATCGTTGGCCTGGCCGACCGGTACGACGCGCTTCGGTCAGCCCGCCACCACAAGCCGGAGTTGCCGCACAGCAAGGTTGTTGAGCTTATCAAAAAGGACGACCGGACAGGGCATACATGCGACGACTGGTACGGTGAATCTATTTCTGCGGCATTCTGCGAGCAGAACGAAGGGTTCAACGAAATCTACTTGGAGCTAAAGCAGGAAACTGTTCAGCTATAAATGATTAAACCCGACAGCAAGTAAGATGGTAAGCGCCGCGCAGACCAACACAACCCTTTCTATATTCATCGTACGCCTGCTTAAAGCCTGAAACTGCTCCATCGCGCCCTCCGCCTTCAGCCGCCGCTTTTTGCCGCGCCAATAGAAATGCAGCAGATTAGCCAACACCAGGGCGGTGATACCAAGGGTTGACTTGATGTGCAGCGTCAGGTTGGCCCCGATCATGTCCCACCTGGTTATCAGCAGATAAATCACCGTGATCGACTGTATCACGATCACAATATCCATGGTTATATGCGCCCTGCCCTGGATAATAGCAACCGCCTGCTCTTTATCCTCGCCCGGTTTGATTTTGCCCATGGCGGGCCCTGTCACCAGTTGCATGATGATCAGTGTAACGCCAAACAGCATCCCGCAAACAATATGTATATATACAATCAAGCTATCCATAGTAAAAATATATAGCGTCCCAATAAATTGTTAAATGAGTTAATGTTGCCTGTCAAACGCGGCGCAGGCTATAAAAGCTTGAACGCAAACTTGATCGCGTCATCATCAAACAGTATGCCGCCGCCAATCAGGAACGTGCGGTATTCTTCGTTGGCCAGCTCGTCCCCCCCAATATGGAGATACAGATATTTAAGAAAATTATAACGGAGCATGGCCTTCACCTGCGGATTAACCGCAAACTCGTCATACCCGGACAAGTTAAATACTTCACCTGTCAAAATCACCCTCTGGTCGAACATGTGGTAATCCAGCCCAAGGCCCGCCGATGACTCTATCAACCCGCCCCGGATGGTGATATCAGAAAACCGCTTGGCCGCCAGCACCGTCCATAGCACAGAGTTAAGGGTGTTGTGGGTTTTCGGAAGGTCGCGCCGGCGTATATCCTCCGACACTTCCACCCGATAAAAACTATCTTCCCGTGGCCACAGCTCGACAGTTACAAACGCTCTCGATTCGTCCTGGTCGGTCAGTCGTTCACCACGCAAACCAAGTTTGATACTCAGCTCATCCGCCTGCCCAAGAAAATCCCCCGCGCCCTCCAGCGTAGCGTTGAGGTTGTTATAGACTTCTTCATCGGTCACCAGCTTGCCGATGGTGCCTTCACCCCGCTCTATCTTGGTGGCTACGTTTTCAAATGATGAGCTCATGTTTTTCACAGAGCTTATAGCGTCATCGATTTTACCAGACGCGTTGGAAACATTTTCCATGATGTTTTTCAGATTAGCTCTGTTCTCACCAAGGATGCCCTTGAACTCGGCCGTCAGTTCCCGCAGGTTTGCGACACCTGCTGTAATGTTCTCCTTGTTGGCTTCGATAAGCTCGTACAATCCATCGGCTATCTCTTTTAGCTTACTGGCCACATCCGGGGCCGATTCGGAAAACGCATCGGAAATCTCGGAAAAGTTGCTCACCATCACACTGAACCCTTCCTTATTCTCCGCCAGCAGTTCAGACATGTTCGCCGTGGCAATATCCACATTTTCCAGGATATTTCTCAGCTTTTCGCCAGAGCCCACCGTGCCGAAAGCATTGTTCAGGGAGCCGGTCACCGCAGTGATATCATCCAATGCTTTGCCCAGCTTGCTGATAACATCGCCTATATTCGCCGCCTCCTGCGTGTTGACCAATGATTCGCCATCCTGCAAAAGCGGTTGATCGGGCGTCCCTTGGATGATTTCTATATACTTCTCTCCCAGCAGCCCTGATGTGCTTATGGTAGCGACCGCGTCATTGCGAATATTCGCATCTCTGGTCATCTGGGCCACAACCCTGGCCTTACCCTCTTCCAGAATAATGTCCTTTATAAACCCGATCTCTACGCCGGAAAGTTTGACTTTCGATTGCAGCTCCATCCCCGCCACAGATTTGAAACGCATACTAAAGCTTGGGTAATCGGCGCCAAACCAGGAAAAACCTGAAACTTTAAGCGCCATATACAGCAATGCGGCGATAGCCGCCAATGTCAGGAACCCTACCTTGGTCTCCGGGGTCATTACTTTCATCGAGCGTCGCTCCTAACTGAATCTGCCATGTATTTCTTCGGTTTCCCTTATGATTTTACCAATGTAACAAAACTCCTTGACCTCTGGAATATCTGATGAAAAAACTTCGTCCAGCGGTCCAGTAGCGATAAACTTGCCCTTATGCAACATCGCAACACGGTCGCCTATTCTGTTAGCCGATACCATATCATGCGTAATAGTCACCGTGGTAGCCCCGATCTTGTCTTGCAGGTCCACAATCAGGTCGTTGATCTGGTCACACATTATCGGATCGAGCCCTGTGGTCGGCTCGTCATACAATATTATCTCCGGGTCCATGGCGATGGCGCGCGCCAGCCCGGCCCTTTTTTTCATCCCGCCAGACAGCTCCGCCGGCTTCAGGTTTTCCACATTGAAAAGCCCCACCATGTTCAATTTACCAGTCACTATTTTTTCGATTTCGCTTTTCGACAGGCTTGTGTGCTCTTTCAAACCAAAACCGATATTTTCGCCGATGGTTAACGAGTCGAACAAAGCCGCGCCCTGAAACAACATGCCAAATTTTCGACGTAGTTCATTAAGCTCGTTCTCTGAAAGTTTGGCCACCTCCTGTCCATCCACGATCACCTTCCCTTTATCGGGGGAAAGGAGGCCAATCATATGTTTTATCATCACAGATTTGCCCGAACCGGATCCTCCGATGATCACCATCGATTCGCCACGTTTTATCTGCAAATTTGCGCCGTCGAGCACTACCTTAGGGCCGAAAGCCTTGTGGATATCGATTGCGTCTATAATTATATCTTCAGCCATAACTGTTAACCGGTCGGGGCCCCACCGAAAAGAAGGGCCGTCAAAATATAGTCTACCACCAGGATCATTATAGATGAAATGACAACCGACCGTGTGGTCGCCTTACCCACACCCTCTGCGCCACCCCGGGTGAAAAACCCCTGATAACAGCAGACTATGGAAATTATCGATCCAAACACCATCGATTTCAGCAGACCGGACATTATATCGTTGAGCTGCAGAAATTCGAATGTCTTTTTCATATAAACCACCGGGTTCGCGCCCAGCGTCCCGACACCAATTCCCGCGCCGCCCAGGATGCCCACCACATCCGCCACAACAGCCAGCACCGGCAGCATCAAGGTCGCCGCAATAAACCGTGGGACAATGAGATATTTCATCGGGTCCGCTGATAGGGTATACAAGGCGTCGATCTGTTCCGTCACCTTCATCGTGCCCAGCTCCGCCGCCATGGCCGACCCTGCCCTGCCCGCCACGATCAGCCCGGTCAGCACCGGGCCCAGCTCCCGGGTCATGGATAGCGCCACCACCGTCCCCACCATGCTCTCTGCGCCAAACCTTTTGAACCCGATAAAGCTTTGCAATGCCAGAACACCACCGGTGGACAACGCGGTTATCGCAACCACCGGCACCGAGTTATAGCCGATCTCCATCATCTGCTCGAAAATTGCTCTGATTCGGAATGGTGGTCGGGGAATCCACCTGATAATGTTCCAGGTGAACATCATCGCCGCGCCGGCAGCTTCGGCGACATACATAACGGCCCCACCGATACTACCAACAAACTTCATATCAGTCCCACTATCGGTTTCAAGCAAGTGTCCCGGTCAAGGAACGATCAAGTTTACCTGATCGCATATATAGTCTTGGAGCCCGTTGGCCGATTCCGCAGAGGATTTCATAAGCGATGGTTCCAGCCTTCTTGGCCATATCTATCGCTTTTATCTCCTGCGATCCGTTAGACCCAATCAACGTTATCATATCGCCTGTTTTTACTTCCGTATTCGTTATATCAAACAGGCAGTTGTCCATACATATGACGCCTATTTGACGGATTTTTTTCCCACCTATAATAGCATGGGCGCGGTTGGAAAGAGCTCGGGAATAACCATCGGCGTACCCAACACCGCATAGCGCCGCCATTTTATTACCAGGGCTGGTCCAGCTCATACCGTACGAAACCGATTCGCCCTTGGCAACTTTACGAACGTGCATCACCCTCGCCCGCCAGGTTAAAATAGGCTTCAACCCAACATCTGGACCAACAAACTCTTGTATGCCATACAGCCCAATCCCGGGCCGAACCAGGTCGTAACGTGATTTTGGATGCAAAAATATACCCGCCGTATTAGCGGCGTGTATGGGCGGCAGAGTATGCCCGGCCGACCGGATTGCGCCCAGCACATCATCAAATATATCAATCTGCTTTCTGGTATAGCCGCCCCTGTTCGGCGAATCGGCGAAATGGGTCTTCACAGACACCAGCGCGACCTTTTTCATACGCGCAAGTTTTTTGTATACCTCTATAGCGTCTGAAGGAGCGGCCCCTAACCTCCCCATGCCTGTATTGAAATTCAGATGGACTTTAACTGTCTTACCTTTACCAGCCTTGTTCGCCAGCGCTTTTGCGTCTTCGGCAGAGCTTACAACAGACTCCAGGTCAAGGTCGGAAATCTCGCCTGCCCGCTCTTTAACAACACCATCCAGGACGATTATCCTGTTTTTGACACCGCTGGCCCTGAGTTGCTTCGCTTCCTCGAATGTCCCCACACACAGCGCCTCGATCTCTTTTCGTTCGATCAATTCCCCAGCGACCTGCAACATGCCATGGCCATAGGCGTTCGCCTTGATCACCGGAAGCAACGGCACCTTGGCCGTGGCGCTTATCAGGTCAACATTGGCATGGAATTTGTTTAAGTCTATTTCAGCATGGGAGGGATAGTTGAGTTTCACTGCTAGCTTCTCTTTCATTCAGGGTTATTCATCAAAATCGGCGTACCCATCCTGCCTGGCATAATCCTCGAACCGAGTAAAATCTTTCAGGAATGTTAGTTTCACAGAGCCCAACGGGCCGTTTCGCTGTTTACCGATAATTATTTCCGCGATGCCTTGCGCTTCCGGTTTCTCTTTGTTATAAAACTCCTCCCGATAAACGAACAACACAACATCCGCGTCCTGCTCTATCGAGCCAGACTCGCGCAGGTCGGACAGTTGCGGTTTGTTACCTGTGCGCTCTTCCACTTTGCGAGAGAGCTGGGATATGGCGATCACCGGCACGTTCAGCTCTTTGGCCAGTTGTTTTAACGATCTTGTGATCGAGGATACCTCTTGCACCCTAGACTCCACTTTACCGCGGGAATCCATCAACTGCAAATAATCGATTACTATCAGGTCGAGCCTTCCTTTTTCCGCCTGGAGGCGCCGCGCCTTGCCCCGCATGTCCAGCACAGTCTGGCCCGGGCTGTCGTCGATGAAAACGTTCCTTTTGTACAGGTTCCCGGCAGCCATGGTCAGCTTCGGCCAGTCGCTCTTGGCCAAAAACCCGGTCCTTGCTTTTTGGGAAGAGACTTTTGCTTCAGAGCAGAGCATACGCATGACCAACTGTTCGGCGGACATCTCCAGGGAAAATACAGCGACCACGCTATCCTCAGATATTTTCGTATAGTTCTGGACGATATTAATAGCGAACGCTGTTTTGCCCATGGAGGGGCGTCCAGCCACAATTATCAAGTCAGACTTTTGCAGCCCGGCGGTTTTTTCATCCAGGTCCTTGTAACCAGTGGCCACCCCTGTGATTAGCTGCTTGTTTTCATAGAGCCCTTCGATAAGCTCCATGGTGGCCGGCAATAATTTATCCACCGGGGTAAACGCGCCCCGCGCCCTCTGTTGGGAGATATCGAGCACCATCCGTTCGATATTATCCACCACGCTGTCCACATCCTCTTCCTGCTCATACGCCATGGTGACCGATTCGCCAGCGACGGTGATCAGCTTGCGCAACACAGATTTTTCGCGGACGACCCGGCTGTGCACCCGGACGTTGGCGGCGGTGGGAGCCTCATCCATCAGCTCGCCCAGGTATTCGATCCCGCCGACGCTGTCGAGCTGGTTGTTGGACCGAAGTTCCTCTGATAGTGTCATCAGGTCCACCGGTTCGTTCTGCTCGAACAGCTCCAGGATCGCTTCATATATTTTGCGGTGGGCCGGTTTATAGAAATCTTCCGGGCCGGAAAGCGCCTCCATCGCCTTGGGCAAAGCTTCGTTATCCAGTAAAATAGCGCCTATGATGGCCCGCTCCATCTCTATATTGCTGGGTGGGATCCTGTCGGGTCTTACGCTGGCGTCCGATATTGCATGGGATGGTTTATTCATAGTCGCCTATTATAAATACATGTTGAGTAACCTCAACAGATAATTGTGGTTTCAATCAGATTTTATGTCATGTATTCTTTAAAAAGTTAATAATCAGGAGAGTACAGGATGCATAAACTATCAAAAATTGCCTTCGTAATCCTATTATGCTCGACACTGGCCCCAGCCTATGCCAACGATAATGGCCTCATCATCAAAAAAAGCGCCAACAGCGTCGACCGAACCATCGATATTCTGGCGACGGCGCTGCAGCGTAAAGGGATCGGCGTCTGGGCCCGGGTCGACCACCAGGCCAACGGCGCCACCGTGGGCGAAAAATTGCGCCCCACCACGGTGCTGATTTTCGGAAACCCGAAGCTGGGCACGCCCCTGATGAGAAGCAACCAGAGCATCGGGGTCGATCTGCCGATGAAAGTTCTGGCGTGGGAAGATGGATCTGGGCAGGTAATGATCGCCTACAACGACCCGGCGTATCTGGCCCAGCGGCACGGCATAACCGACCAGGAAGAGATCATCGCAAAAATGTCCAACGCGCTGGATAGCATGACAACCATGGCCGGAACCAAGCCAGCGGAATGAGCGATTTGCAAACCTTCTCGCAGGAGCTGCGGCAATGGACGGAGCTGAACCTGCTCAACTGCATCGGCGTTGACGAATGCATGAAGGTCTGCCCCGCCGTTGATCCGGCGCTGACCATAAAAGAGCTGAACGAATGCACGAGGCAAGGCTCTCAACTGACCGAGGCCGTATTGAAATTCGCGGCGGATTGTGTGCAGTGCGGCCGGTGCGACACTATTTGCCCCACGGTGGCGGGCCGGTCGGTGATGATGCTTTCGCTGAAGGAGCGGATGGCCGACGAGGCGAAGACGCCCGAATATCATAAAAAGTATTTTGCGCTGAAGGGCCACGACAAAAGCAACCTGCGCCAGAAAGCGTTCAACACTTATGTAAAAGCGAAATGGAAAACTTCGAAAAACTATGCGCTGAAAAACGAAAAGCTGGCCCAACAGATCGATAAAACCAGCTTCCGCGACGCCGAATACCTGTTCTATTTTGGCTGCTATATTTTCACCAACGAGCAATCCGCCGCGCAGACCATCGATATCGCCGACCGGTTGAACATGGATTACGAAGTGCTGGGCGGATTGAAGAGCTGCTGCGGTTGGCCATCGCTGATGGGCGGCAGGACCGCCGAGGCGGAGGATTACCATGACCACCTGCGAGCACTTGTCATGAAATCGAACCCTAAATATGTCGTCACTGGATGCGCCGAGTGTTTCATGTCGTTGAACAAAATCAAGGCGAAGTACAACCTCGGTTTCGAGCCGTTGACCACGCCGATGTGGCTGAACCAGTTCGCGGACCGGCTGAACCTCCGGCGCGATGAAACAGTTGTGACCTATCACGACTCTTGCAACATCAGCAGGAAAACCGGCAAGCCGGAGCCGGCCCGGGAGCTGCTGGGTAAGTTGAACCCTGTCGTAGAGATGAAACGATCCGGCGCGCGGGACACCTTCTGTTGCGGCTATTGGGGCCTGCACAGCAATCCGGCAAACCTGAAGGCGATCCACCACGACCGGTTCGACGAAGCCAAGGGGGCCGGCGCCGGGACGATGGTGGTGGAGTGCATCACCTGCCTAGAATCGTTTTCCGAAAGCGTGGTGGGAACGGGGTTAAAAGTCGCCGATATCGTCGGCATGGTCCACGAGCGGATGGATATAAAATGAACCGGTATGTCATCATCGGCTGCGGCGTGGCCGGGGTCACCGCCGCCGAGGAGATCAGGAAACGCGACCCGGAGGGCAGGATCACCATCTATAACGGGGAGCCGTACCCATACTATTTCCGCGCCGCCATGGCCTTCTATATAAAGGGGCTGATTTCGGAGGAGGAAGTATACGGCAAGCCGGCGCGATGGGTGGAGGACCTGAAGGTTCATATGCTGAACGAAAAAGTGGCTAACATAAACACCGAGTCAAAGGAGGTCACCGGAGAGTCTGGCATGAACGTGCCGTATGACAAGCTGCTGATCGCCGCCGGCGCCGGACCGTTCACCGCCGACTGGCCGGGGGTTGATCTGGATGGGGTGGTCACCTATCGCTCGCTCATGTGCGCCAACAAGGCGATAGAGCTGGTGAAAAAGCGGAAGATCGAAAACGCCACAGTGATCGGCGGAGGCATCCTGGGGATCGAGCTGGTGGACAACCTGACCAGCCTCGGCGTGAAGACGACGCTGCTTGTCCGGGGTGAACGTGTGCTGGATCTTCTGTTCGATGAAAAGGCGTCCGCCATCATCCAGAAACAGATGGAAGATGATGGGGTCGATATCCGGTTCAACACAGAGCTGAAGGAGATCCGCGGCGTCAATGGGCAAGTAGAGAGTATCGTAACTACCAACGACGAAACCATACCGGCGGGGCTGGTCGGTGTCGCCATAGGCATTCGGCCCAGCTGCGGGTTCCTGGAGGGGTCCGGCGTCGTGCTGGATCGTGGTGTGTTGGTGGATGAGAACCTGATGACCAACATCGCCGGTGTATACTCGGCTGGTGACATAGCGGTCCGTGATGTGGGCGGGAAAAAAATACCGTGCCGGACCTGGCTGACCGCCGCCATGCAGGGCAAAGCGGCCGGGGCGAATATGGCCGACGCAAATGCGCCCTTCGAAGAGCAAGTGTTCTTCAACGCAAGCCACGCCTATAAATCGTTATACGCTGTGATCGGCCAGTTCAATCACCCGGAAGGTGAAAAAGTGGAGCATGTCACGCTCGGCTGCAAAGCGGGCGAATATGGCAAAATAATCGTGGAAAACGGCAGGGTGATCGGGGGCATGCTGGTGGGGCATGTGGCGCCGGCGTGGGACATATATAATGCCATAGAAAATAATGTGGAAGTGGATATCGAAAAATTGCGCGGGTTGGACACAACACGGCTGTATGAAGCGCTGACGGGCGCGCCTGCGCTGCTTTTTTAATTTGCTCGGGGATCGAAAATGAAAAAGTACAAAATTCTGATCGGGTCGGAATGGATCGACACCGGCCAGAAAATGAAAGTGATCAACCCATACAACAATCGAGACATCGCCACCGTATGCGTCGGCGGCGAACGGGAGGTCGACCAGGCGATCAAGGTTGCTTTGCGGGCCTTCGAGACCACCAGGACCATGTCGAGCAAGGAAGTCTCCGGCCTGTTAAAGCGCGTATGCCACGGCATCATCCGCCGCCGCGAAGAGTTCGTAAACTCGATCATCGCCGAGGCGGGCAAACCGAAAGCGTTGGCGGAGCAGGAGGTGGACAGGAGCACCACCACATTCTCCATAGCCAGCGAGGAAGCGTCGCGCATCGTCGGCGAATATCTGCCCATCGATATCGACGACCGTTCGGAGGGACGTGTGGCGATCACACGGCGGTTTCCTGTGGGTGTGGTGGGATGCATCACGCCGTTTAATTTTCCGCTGAACCTGGTGGCGCACAAGGTGGCCCCGGCCATCGCGGCGCGCAACTGCATCGTGCTGAAACCGGCCAGCAAAACCCCGATCACTGCGCTGTTGCTGGGCGAAGTGCTGTTGGAAGCGGGCATGACGCCGGGGCAGCTCAACATCGTGCCGTGCAAAGGCAGCGTGGGCGAAGCATTGGCGACGGATAGCCGGGTGGCCAAGCTGACCTTCACCGGCAGCCCGGACGTGGGGTGGCGGCTGAAAAATATCGCGGGCAGGAAAAAGGTGACACTGGAGCTGGGGGGCAACGCCGCGGTGGTGGTGCACAGCGACGCCGACCTGAAATGGGCCGTGCCGCGGATCGTGGCGGGGGCGTATGGCTATGCGGGCCAGACCTGCATCAGCGTCCAGCGGATCCTGATCCACAAATCGATCTATGATAAAACAGTGAAGGCGTTGGTCAAGGAGATCAAAACCAACGCCAGGACCGGCGCCCCGGCAAGCGACAAGGTGATGGCCGGACCGATGATCGACAAGGCGTCGCTGGATAAAATCGGCGAGTGGGTGCGCGAGGCGTGCGACGATGGCGCGAAGATACTGGTCGGCGGCAAAAAGAAAGGGCGCGGCTATATGCCGACGTTGCTGTCGAACGTGAAGCGGAACATGCGCGTGGTGTGCAGCGAGGTGTTCGCGCCGGTGGCCACAGTGCAAAGTTACGGGACGTTCGATCAGGCGATGCGTATGATCAACGACTCTGATTTCGGGTTGCAGGCGGGGGTGTTCACTAACGACATAAACCTTGCGTTCCAGGCGTTTGAACAGGCGGATGTGGGCGGCGTGATCATCAACGACTTCCCCACGTTCCGGGTGGACAACATGCCGTATGGCGGCGTAAAGGATTCCGGCCTGGGCCGGGAGGGTGTGAAATACGCCATCGAGGAGATGACCGAGATGAAAGTTATGGTTATCAAAAAGTAGGAAGTGTACTTCCATGTTTTACCTATAGTTATATTAATATATTAATGTTATTTATCGATGTTTAGCAACAGAAGGCCTGGGCTGCTGTGGAACTCGAAGCTGCTCTACATTTGGCTTCCTGCTGTCATCTTTCTGTTCCCTCACCTGTTTTTAATTGTGGGTGGATATGACACGTGGATCATGCCGGACCCGAGGGAATACGGATTTGTGGAAAACGCGACTGCGTTCTTTTTCCTGGCGGCGGGTGTCTATGCGTTCTATCTGGCGATGGTTGTAACGGAGAAGCATACACCGCGATTGGTTCTTGCCGCCATGCTGTTCATAGGCGCCGGGGCGATCTTCGTGGCGCTGGAAGAGGTCAGCTATGGCCAGCACTGGATGAACTACAACACGCCGGAATGGTTCCTGGAGCATAACAAGAACAAGGAGCTGAACCTGCATAACCTGGGCGAGGACCTGCCGGCATACGCCATGCGCACCGTCGGATATATTGTGGTGACGCTGGCCGGGATCATTGCGCCGATGATCGGGTGGCTCATCGATATACGCTTGCGCCCCGGCGTCATCCTTTACTATTTCATACCCACATGCTGGATCATCGCGCCCAGCCTGTTCCACCTGTTCGCCAATCTGCCGAAGACATTGATCTCGCTCTTTCCGGGCGGCGCCGGTTTTGTCGAATCGAGCTACTATTTCAGCGAGTCGGGCGAGTATGAAGAATATATGCTGGGAGTATGGGTTTTTCTGTTCCTGGTGATGATTCACAGGGCAATAATACTGGCCAGAAAATAATGAAATATACGATCATCGCCCCGGCCTATAACGAAGCCGAAAACGTGGCGCCGCTGGTGGACAAGATCACCGAAGCGATGGAGAAGGTGGGCGGGAAGTATGAGATAATGATCATCGACGACGGCTCCACCGACGAGACTTTTGAAAACCTGCGGCTGCTGCAGGAACGATACGACACCCTGACCGTGATCTCGCTGATGGAAAACAGCGGCCAGACCGTCGCCTATCAGGCAGGGTTCGACCATGCCAAAGGAGAGCGGATCGTCACCATGGACAGCGACCTGGAGAAAGACCCGGCCTATATCCTGGATATGATCGAGAAGATGGACGCTGAAAACCTGGACATCGTATATTTCCGCAAGGAGTATGTGGATGTGCCGCTCAAGCGCAAGCTCGCATCGAAAGCGGCCAACGTGTTCCGGCGGATCGTCACCGGGGACGAGGCGGAGGATGTGGGCAGCACCTATCTGCTCTACCGCGAAAACTTTCTGAAGGGGCGCAACTATACCTCCGGCTTCCATCGGTTTTTCATCGGGTTTATGGAGGTGGAGGGGCGGACGATGGGCCATGTGGAGGGCAAGGTCTATGTGCGGCCCCACGGCGTGACCAAATATACCAACTGGGGCCGGCTGAAGCAGGGGCTGTCCGACCTGTTCTTTTTCTATCTCTATAAAAATAAGCGGATCAATGCTATCCGGCTCATCATCGGCGCCTCGGTTATAACGGCGCTGGTGTTGGTGGCGCCCGTTCACTGGCTGATAAAGTCTTCTGTCCTGGCGCTGTTTCTGTTGATCATCGGTTTTCTGGCGGCGCTCTCTCTGCACTCCGTTCATCTGCTGGTCCAGATGCGCAGGCTGCCATATCGCATTAAAGAGGTCTGGCCATCACGAAACCGGAAATGAGAATCGACGGGTTCCAGGCAGCCGCCATCGGCTTGATTATCGCCTCGTTGCTTATGGCGTTCATCGGCCTGGGCAGCAAGACGTTCTGGGCCAGCCACGCCGAATCGCGCCGGGCGGAGATCGCGCGGAACATGATCGACAGCAGCGACTATCTGGTCCCGCAGGTCAATGGCCAACCGATCCTGACCAAGCCTCCGCTCTATTACTGGACTGTGGCGCTTGCATTCAAGGGCGCCGGCCGGTTCACGGAGGGCATCGCCCGCATACCTTCGGCGGTGTTCGGGTTGATGACGTTGGCGCTGGTGTTCATGCTGGGCGCTATGTTGTACGACCAGGCGGCGGGGCTCTATGCATCGGCGGTGTTGGCCACGTCATATCTTTTCTCGTTTTTCATGCGGTTTGCAGAGCTGGATATGACGTTCACTTTTTTTATCACGCTTTCGTTCTATTTCCTCGCGCGGCTTAATGGCGAGCCCACGACGATATGGGGCGTTCTGTTCTGGGTCGGCGCCGGGCTGGCGTTCATGGTCAAGGGCCCGTTCGCTCTGCTTTATCCGCTGGGGGGATATTTTGCGCTGTTGGTGTTGGAGAGGGATGGCGCGCTCTCAAAGCTGAAAGCGGTTTTTCAGCCGCGCGGGTTGCTGCTGTTCCTGGCTATCGTTGCCCCCTGGTTCCTCTACGTTCTTTTCTACACCGAGGCGGGCGCCGTGTTCATGGAGGAGGCGGCGCGCCGGGTGATCGACCGGAGGGGGCAGGACCGCGGCTATTTCTACTATTTCGAGAGCCTGGGCAATTTCGCACCCTGGGTTTTGCTACTGCCCTTCGCCATCTATTGGGCAATCCGGCGCGACTTTAGACAAAGCGGTTTCGCCCTGGCGTGGCTTGTCGTCGGGTTCGCGGTGGCATCGTTGATCAGCGCGAAGAACGCCCATTATATATTGCCGCTCTACCCTGCCATGGCGCTGCTGGTGGGGCGATACATCTCTGCGCAAACCGGGCGGAACAAAGCCTTACCGTGGGTTGCGCTGTTTTTCTGTATACTTTGCGCGATACTGCTCATCGCGCTTCCGTTCGCGCCATTAGTGAGCAACGAAGCGCCCGACGTTTCCATACCGCTCACCTTTTGTTTGGCGGCGGCTGCTGTCGCCCTGACCTGGTATGCCTATCAATACGCGAACGCTGGCGCCTTTCACCAAATGTGGGCCGCTGTATTTGCGGCGCTTTTCATATTGATCACCTTCGCCCACGCCCATGTGGTCCCCCGGCTCAACAACAGCAACTCGCACAAACCGTTCCTCCTCGAGGCGAAACGGATAGTCAAACCGGAAGATAAGCTCTGGATGTACAGGATCGAAAATTTTCAGGTGAGCTTCTATATGGAGCGTGTCGCGCCGGTGTTGTGGACCAAAGATGACCTGAAGCAAATATCGAAAGAGCCAAACAACGGCAAGCGCTATATAATAACGGAAGCCAGGTTTCGGGATGAGCTGGCCGGGGTCGAAGTATTGGAGGATAACGATTATAATGCGACGAGCCAGTCGAAGCGTGACGAAAAGTTTGTGATGATAGCAATAGACTGACAGAATGATAATGAAAGCAACTGACAGCGTCTGGATGGAGCGCGCCATCACCCTCGCCCGGAAGGGTAAAGGACGCACATCGCCCAACCCCGCCGTGGGCGCGGTGATCGTCAAAAAGGGCGCAATCATCGGTGAGGGCTGGCACAAAAAAGCAGGCGCCCCGCACGCGGAGGCGGCGGCGTTGAAATCATGCAAAACCAGCCCACAAGGCGCCACCATTTATGTGACCCTGGAGCCGTGCAACCATCATGGCAGAACGCCGCCCTGCGCGGAGGCAATCATCGAGTCAGGCATCCGTGAAGTGGTCATCGGGGCAAAAGATCGGTCACCCAAAAAAGGGCGTAAAGGAATCGAGGCGCTCCGTCGCGCGGGTGTAAAAGTGCGCACCGCTGTTATGGAAGCTGAATGCGAACGGCTGATAGAAGATTTCAATAAACACTCGACCACCGCCCTCCCCTTTTTCACGTTGAAAGCCGCGCTGACACTGGATGGGAAGATCGCCACGCGGACCGGCGATTCGAAATGGATAAGTTCGCCACAGTCGCGCCGACTGGTCCACCAGCTCCGTAATGAGTCGGACGCCATCATCGTCGGTGTCGATACTGTGATCGCCGATGATCCGCTGCTGACGGTGCGGCATGGCCAGCCACGGAAAAACCCGCTCCGTGTTATTGTCGACAGCCAGCTTAAGATCCCTGCAAAATCAAAAATAGTTAAAACGGCAAACGGCGTGCCCACCTTGGTTGTTACCACCCATACCGCTCCAGCGATGAAGGTAAAAACATTGGGAAAGGCTGGAGTCGAAGTAGTCACACTCCCGGCAAAGGTAGGGCGCGTCAACCTGCGGAAGCTCGCCGAGCTGCTGGGCGAACGTAATGTCATGGGCGCCATGGTGGAAAGCGGCGGGCGACTGGCCTCGGCGTTCCTGGACGCCGGGCTGATCGACCGGGCGCTGTTTCATATCGCGCCGAAACTGGTTGGAGGAGACTACTGCGCTCTGAATGGCGCCGGTGTGGCGAAAATGGCGGAAGCGTGGCCCCTAACAAATATTGAAATCAGCAACTGTGGTGGTGACATTGTGGTTGAAGGAGTTTTATAGGGGAGAGAGGCTGGGTAATGGATCACCGGCCAGTTCCCCCAGTTTTATTTATATCGATATATTGCTATTATTATCATATAGTTAATAATAATTATTAAAGCTGTTTAGATACCATTCCACAAATCCCTCAAATGCCTCATATGCCTCAAATGCTTCAAATCCCTCACCTGCCATTTGCCTTTAACTTATTCTCTTGTAACCTTGTACTTAATGCGGCAAAGGCCGCAGAAACGGAAACCAAATGGAAGTGGGCCGGTTGATATGGATAAGCAAACAGAAAGACAGTTCCATTTATCCCGGCAGTTCCATTGCCCTGGCCACGCCAGCGGCACGGGCTGCAGAGAGTCAGAATAGGAGAAAAATTATGACTATAAAGAAATATAGCTGCCGCGACCCGGCGTAACATGCGTGAAACATCTGTCGCGAATCGGGGCAGGTTAAGGTGGACAAACCATGAAACGGGTATATCCACCGATCCCGACACGGTATTTGCCCTGCCTGCTGCAGCGCAATCATGTAATATATGCGAATGTTTTATATTGCGATTGTAGGAAGGCCCAATGTGGGCAAGTCGACACTGTTCAACAAGATAGTCGGCGCCCGGTCGGCTATTGTAGATGATATGCCCGGCGTGACCCGGGACCGGAACATCGCCATCACTGAAAGGGAAAACAGGCGTATTGGCGTGATCGATACCGGCGGGTTTGAGCCGGAATCAAAAGAGCTGATCATGGCCCAGGCGCGGGAGCAGGCGATGATAGCCATAGAAGAAGCTGACGTTATCTTTCTGGTCGTCGACGGAGTTGAAGGCATGAACCCGGTGGATGAAGAGATCGCCCGGGTGTTGCGCAAATCGAACAAGCCTGTGCGGCTGGTGGTGAACAAGATCGATAACCCAGGCAGAGAACGGAATATCGATGAATTCAACCGGCTTGGGTTCGACACTGTCCATGCCGTCAGCGCAGAACACTCCATCGGCGTCGAAACGTTGTTGGAAGAAGTCGCCCTGCTCTATCCTGAAGAGGCGCATCGCGCGGATGATGAAAAGAGCGGCGACCCAGTTCAGGTCGCGGTGGTGGGCAAGCCCAACGTAGGTAAATCGTCGCTGGTCAACAGCCTGATCGGCGCCGACCGGATGATGGTCAGCGATGCGGCGGGCACCACGCGCGACGCTGTCGATTCCGATATCGTCGTGGACGGGAAGCGCTATACCATCATAGACACTGCCGGTATTCGCAGGAAAGCGCGGGTGACCCAGAAGCTGGAGAAATATTCAGTGATCATGGCGATGAAAGCGATTGAACGCGCTGATGTGGTCATGCTGGTGATCGACGCCACAGATGGTGTGGCCGCCCAGGAGGCGAAGATCGGTAGCTTGGTCGAGGACGCCGGCAAGGGCTGTGTGATCGTGGTGAACAAATGGGACGCCATCGAAAAGGATGATAAAAGCACACTTCGATATGAGGAAGTCATTCGAGACCAGCTTGCTTTTCTGGCGCACGCGCCGATTGTTTTTGTATCGGCGGTCACCGGCCAGCGCCTGGAGAATATATGGGGCGTGGTGGATGATGTGTATGCCCAGTGTAATAAACGAATAGGCTCTGGTCGACTGAACAGGTTGATGGAATCGTTTATCAAACGAAAACCGCTGTCGATGTATCACAACAAACGGGTGAAGATCTATTACGCGACGCAAGCCTCCGTTCGGCCGCCAACGTTTGTGTTCATGTCCAACCTGCCTAAGGGTATACACTTTTCATATAAGCGTTACCTGGCAAACAGATTGCGGGAAGATGCCGGGTTCGATAAATCCCCGGTACGCATGATATTCAGAAAACCGCCGGGGCGCAGGACAGAGAAGCGTTAGCTATAGCCTTATTTCCTCAAGGCCACGCATATATGGCCGTAAGGCTTCCGGTATTTCTATGGAGCCGTCTTCCCTTTGGTAATTTTCGAATATTGCGACTATTGTTCGACCCACAGCCAACCCGGACCCGTTTATCGTATAGACGAACTCCGGTTTGCTTTTCTCCTCTTTACGATATCTCAGGTTGAGTCTTCTGGCTTGATAGTCGGTGAACAGCGAACATGATGATATCTCGCGGTATTTGTTCTGGCTGGGCACCCATACTTCCAGATCGTAGGTTTTGGTCGATGAAATACCCAGGTCGCCGGCGCACAGGTTGACGACCCGGTAAGGCAGCCCCAACCTTTGCAAAATCTCTTCGGCGTTACCGGTCAGTTTTTCCAGCTCGGCTTCTCCCTGGTCGGGGGTTACAATTTTAACCATCTCTACCTTGCTGAACTGGTGCTGGCGGATCAGCCCTGTTGTATCTTTTCCGTAAGAGCCAGCTTCCGCTCGAAAACATGGTGTATAGGCTGTCAGGAATAATGGCAGCGCAGCAGCGCTTAAAATCTCGCCTGAGTAAATGTTTGTCAGGGGCACTTCGGCAGTCGGTATCAGCCAGTAATCGCTGTTTTCAATTTTAAACTGATCCTCCCTGAACTTTGGTAGCTGGCCTGTGCCAAGCATGGCGTCGCTGTTCACCATAAATGGTGGAGCTATTTCCGTGTAACCATGTTCCGTTGTATGTATATCCAGCATAAAACTGATCAACGCGCGCTCCATTTGCGCCGCCGCCCCGCTCAGTATTGAAAACCGGGCTCCCGCGATCTTCGCCGCCCGGGCAAAGTCCATGGTTCCGGAATCAGCGCCAAGTTCGACATGAGATTTTGGTTTAAATGAAAACTCTGGAACCTCTCCCCATTTTCGAACCTCCACATTGTCCGCTTCTTCGGCGCCATCCGGCACACTGTCGTGGCACAGGTTAGGGGTCATCAGCAATGTCGTCCGGATATCCGATTCGATATTTTTCAGCCCGGTCTCAAGCTGTTTGGCCTTTTCGCTTAGCTTACGGGTTTGCTCCTGTATTTCGGCCGTATCTTCACCAGCTTTCTTTCTAGCGCCGATTAGTTTTGTCTTTTCATTACGGTCGCGCTTTAGGCTTTCGGTCTTCTTGATCGACTCTAGCCTCTGCATGTCCAGCTCCAGAATTTTATCGATCTGGTGTTCTCCCCCACGCCGGGCGAGGTTTTGCCGGACAGACTCCGGGTTCTCCCTGATTAATTTTATATCCAGCATTCTATTTTCGTTTTCTCAGTTTTAATCTTCTTTTTATCGAGTCGAGTTTTCTTGTTACCAGCTCTTTGTTCGGATATGTTTTCTTCATTTTTGTATATATCTTTTTCGCTTCTTTGAGCTGATCCATTTCATCATAGCAAGCGGCGATGCCTAAAAGGATATCATATTCATATTTATTGCCGGGCGAGTCTTTAAGCATCTTGTTATATATCTCCATCGCTTCATTAAGCTTTCCTTGAATAAATTTACATGACGCTATCTGATACTGCGCGTCGAGGGCCAGCTCGCTCTTCGGAAACTCTTCCAGTAATATCTGATATTCGGTAACTGCTTGTTCATAATCACCCTTTCGATAATAGACGGAGCCGATACGCATACGATACTCATCGGCGTTGATCAGGTGTGTATGCTCGTTCAGGATTTTCTGGTATTGCAATATGGCAAGGTCGTGCTCACCCAGGGATTGATCATATATCGCGGCAATATGCTCATGGGCCTCCAGCTTTTTTGTTTCGTCTGGTTCCCGCACGGTTGATTGGATAAAATAATCGAGGGCGACCTTATGATCTTCCAGGTTGTAATAATAAATTTCACCTAGCTTGAACAACGCTCGTGAAAAATATTTGGAGTCTGGATATTCCTCAACCAGACGCTCGAGTTTTCCTGCGGCTTTTTCATAGTTATTGATGTGCCATTGTAGTTCAGCGGATTCGAAAAGCGCCTTGTCGCCCTCCTGACAACCTGCCCCGATAATAACCGATGCGACGACGGCTGTAATGGCGAGGAACCTTGCGCTCACTGCTCCTCTTCGTCGCTCTCTTCCAGGCGGCCGACAGAGACAACTTTGTCTCCCTCCCCCAGGTTAATGACGCGCACACCCATGGTGTTACGCCCAATAGCAGAGACATCGGAAGCGTTGATACGTATTACAACGCCGCTTTCACTGATGATCATCAGCTGCTCCGATTCGCGTATTCGCTTGATGGCAACGACTCCGCCAGAGTCTTTGTCACATTTAATATCGATCACACCCTTGCCACCGCGGCGATGCAGAGGATATTTATCCAGGGTGGAGCGTTTACCATATCCATCCTCTTTGATGGTAAACATGGTATCGCCGTTATCTTCGCCCGCGGTTAGCGCGGACATCCCGATGATAGAATCATCATTGGCCAGCCGGATGGCTCTGACCCCGCGCGCGGTTCGCCCCATGGCCCTTATATCCTTTTCGTGGAAGCGGGCGGCCATGCCGTGGCGTGTGGCGATAAGGATGTGCTGATCGCCGTCGGTCACTTTCACGGATACGACACCGTCCCCCTCTTCCAGCGCAGTGGCTATTATCCCACCCGCATGGACCCGGGCAAAGGCGTCCAGCTTGGTTTTCTTGATATAACCTTTCCGGGTGGCGATCACAAGATAGCGATCTTCTTCGAACTTGCCCACAGGAAACACAGTGGCCACTTTCTCTTCTGGCTGGAGCTGGACGAGGTTGACAACAGCCTTGCCCTTGGCCACACGGGAAACTTCTGGTATTTCGTATACTTTTTTCCGGAAGACGCGCCCAGTGTCGGTGAAAAACAGCAGGTTGGCATGGGTGGACGCAATGAACAGTTTATTTACTACGTCTTCAACTTTCATCTGCATCCCTTTAACGCCCTTACCGCCACGCTTCTGCGCTTTGTACAGGTTGATCGGGTTGCGCTTGATATAGCCGGACATGGATATTGTGACTACCATATCTTCTTCTGCTATCAGGTCTTCTATATCGACTTCGCTCTCTACAGGGATAAGCTGGGTGCGCCGTCCGTCGCTGAATTTCTCCTTAAGCTCGGTCAGCTCTTCTTTGATGATCCTGTATTTTTCTTCTTCATGATCTCGGATATAGATCAACTGCTCGATGGTTTTAAGCACCTCTTCGCGTTCATCGATTATCTTCTGCTGTTCCATGGCGGTCAGCCGTTGCAGTCTCAACTCCAGGATCGCCTTGGCCTGACGTTCTGAAAAATCGAAATTTTTCATAAGTCCGGTCTTGGCGTCTTCCGGGCTGGCGGCGCCTCTGATCAGTTTTATCACTTCGTCGATGCTGTCCAGCGCCTTGATAAATCCGGCCAGGATATGCTCGCGCTCCTCTGCCTTCGCCAGGTCGAACATGGTGCGGCGGGTTATGATCTCCCGGCGATGCTCGATAAAATGGTAAAGCATCTCCTTCAAAGTCAGCTGCTTCGGCCTGCCATCCACCAGCGCAATCATCTGCACCCCGAATGTATCCTGCATCTGCGTATGCTTGTATAGATGGTTCAGCACCACTTGCGCCACAGCGTCTCTCTTAAGCTCGATCACGACACGGATGCCGTCGCGGTCAGATTCATCCCGAATATCGGCGATACCGGTTACCCTTTTATCTTTAGTCAGCTCGGCGATCTTCTCGATCATCCGCGCTTTATTCACCTGATACGGAAGCTCTGTGACGACGATTCGCTCACGATCGCCCTTCCCTATCGGTTCGACCTCAGTGGCGGCTCTCGTAACCACCTGCCCCCTGCCGGTGGCGTAGGCCGCCCTTATCCCTGCGGAGCCATGTATCTCCCCCGCGGTGGGGAAATCTGGCCCTTTGACATACTCCATCAGATCAAACACAGAGCAGTCAGGGTTTTCTATCAGATATATGAGCGCTTCGGTGATTTCGCCAATATTGTGTGGTGGAATATTTGTCGCCATACCGACCGCGATACCACCGGAGCCGTTTACCATCAGGTTCGGGATCTTGGACGGCAGAACGGTCGGCTCCGTTTCGTTGTCATCATAGTTCGGGATGAAATCAACCGTTTCTTTCTCCAGATCCGCCAACATCTCGGCGCATATTCTGGAGAGGCGCGCCTCTGTATATCTCATGGCGGCAGGCGCATCCTCCGTGGAGCCAAAATTACCCTGGCCATCCACCAGCGGGTACCTCAACGAAAAGTCCTGGGCCATCCGAACAAGCGCGTCGTAGACGGCGGTGTCTCCATGGGGATGGTACTTACCTATGACATCACCGACCGTTCTGGCCGATTTCTTGTATGCTTTATTGTGATGGGCGCCCATGGCGTTCATTGCGTATAGAATACGTCTGTGAACAGGCTTCAGCCCATCCCGGACATCGGGCAGCGCTCGAGAGACTATGACGCTCATCGAGTATTCCAGGAAAGACGATTTCATCTCGTCTTCTATAGTGACAGGAACTACATCCAGCAGTGCTTCATTCATTACAACTCTTTGATAAATAAAATGTTTCTATATCATATGTTCAAGCTTTGTATTGTAACATTTTCCATGATTATTATCAGTTTTTTTTTGCGTTCATCGCTCAAGGTAACTTATTGTATTATTAGGCTTTACACACATCATGGCAACATGTTTGAAAAGCTTGTTGACTGCTTTTTTCTACTGGGCTATAAATAAGCCGATATGTTAAAAGAAATAAACTAATTTCAATATATTACATTCTAGGTTAAAGTAACACAATTACAGAAAATATCTAAATTTTGCAAACCAGAAAGATCAATGGCAAAACGTGGAAGTAAAGCGCCAAAGGGCGAGGAGCCGAAGGATATAGCGCTCCGGGAAGAGCTGGAATCACGGTTCCTCTCATATGCTTTATCCACAATCGTATCTCGCGCCCTGCCAGATGTCCGTGACGGCCTCAAGCCTGTCCACCGGCGGGTGCTCTATTCCATGAACCAGCTAAAACTTTCCAACGAAGGCCGGTTTCGAAAATCGGCGGTGGTGGTGGGCGATGTGATAGGCAAATATCATCCGCATGGCGATCAGGCGTCATACGAAACCATGGTCCGCCTGGCCCAGGACTTCTCGCTCCGCTATCCGCTGGTGGAGGGGCAAGGCAACTTCGGTAATATCGACGGTGACCCTGCCGCCGCTATGCGTTATACAGAAGCCAAGTTGAGTGAAATAGCTGGCGAGCTTCTGACCGATCTGAAAAAGGAGACGGTCGATTTTGTCCCGACCTATGACGACACATCGCTGGAGCCTGCCCTTCTGCCTGCCAGGTTCCCGAACCTGTTGGTGAATGGATCGTCTGGAATTGCAGTCGGTATAGCCACCAACATTCCGCCTCACAATCTGACCGAAGTAATCGACGCCCTGGTGGCGCTGATCGATAAACCGGACCTGGAACTGAAAGATATACTCAAATATATAAAAGGCCCCGATTTTCCCACAGGCGGTTATCTGCTGGCTTCCAAAAAAGAGCTTAAGGATGTATATGAGTCTGGCCGTGGTCCTCTGAAAATCCGGGGCGACTGGAGCGTCGAAAAACTGAGCCGAGGCAAATGGAACTTGATAATCAGCGCGATCCCCTACTCTGTGAATAAAACCAGCCTGATCGAAAAAATCGCAGACTTGATCATTACCAAAAAATTGCCGGCGCTGGTCGATGTGCGGGACGAATCGACAGAAGATATCCGGATCGTGTTGGAGCCGAAATCGCAGACTGTCGATCCAGCGAAGGTGATGATATTTCTGTTTAAGCATACCGACCTGCAGACCAACTTCGCAGTCAACCTGACCGCCCTGACACCAAGCTCCAAACCGCTACGGCACTCCCTGCTGCAGATGTTAAAGTCGTTTCTGGGGTTTCGCTATCATACTATTGAAAAAAAGCTTGTTTATGAGCTTGGAGTTATTGAAGAGAGGCTCCACATTCTGGTTGCGTTGGCAAAGGTATATTCGAAACTGGATGAGGCTATTAAAATCATCAGAAGCTCGAAAACAAGGGACGAAGCGCGCACTGGATTAATGAATCGGTTCAAGCTGGATGAGGTTCAGGCAAACGCAATTCTTGACCTTCGGCTCTCCGCCCTGGTCGGGCTGGAGATCAGCAAGATACGGAAAGAGAAAGCGGAAAAGGAAGCCGAGAGAGAGCTTATTAAATCGATATTGAGCAGCGAGAAAAAGCTGTGGAAACTAACCCGTAAAGAGCTGATCGAGATACGTGACAAATATGGTGACAAACGATTGACCAAGGTCTCCTCATCGGCTAAGGACGAGCTGGAATATACGGCGGGAAGATTTTATCGAGCATGAGTCAACCCATCTCGTAGTCTCCCGGGACGGCTGGATCAGGCGCATGAAAACCGTCACCAGCCCGGAGGCGCTCCGGTTCAAGCAGGGCGATAGTCTGCTCTCCTGGATACCTATGAACACCAGGGATCTGGTCTGCATTTTTACATCGGCAGGCAAAGTCTATTGCACGCGCGCGTTTGATATTACCCAGACCACGGGATTCGGCGACCCGATCCAGTCGCTATTCAAGTTCGCGGACAAGGAGCGGGTGGTCGCTGTTATGGGAGTTATTCAGCCAGACGAGAGCGCCAGACAGCCCGCCAACGACACCAACCGCGCCAGGAAAGGCATGCAAGCAGGCTTGTTCGGCGCTATTGAAGAGAATGATTTCCGAAGCTCTTATGGCGAGACAATAAAACAAGGTGGCGGAGCCGAGCTGTTTGTCGCCACAGAATCTGGCATGGGTTTTCGGTTCTCCGGCGATACTTTGGTGGAGACGAACCGCAACGGCCGGAAGATCGCCAACCTGCGTGGTGATGACGCAATTCTGAATGTAATTGTGGCTCGCCAACCGCTTCTGTTTACCCTCGCCAGCGACGGACGGGGCCTGCTGTGTGATATGGAGGAAGTGCCGCTGTTGGGCGGCCCCGGCGCAGGTGTCCGCTTGATCAAGCTGAAGCCGGGCGCGCGGCTGATGGCCTTCAGGAACGTTGATGCCAAGGATAAACTGACGCTCACATATCTGTCGGGTAAAGATGATTCGTTCAAGGTCTCTGGTCTGGAAAAAGGCGCGCGCGGAACCGTGGGCCGGGTGCTGGGCGCCAAACGCAAAAAGCTGGCCGGGTTGCTGAAGGGGTAAAATGGCCAAGGATTATTCCGCCAAGGATATAGACGTACTGGAGGGGCTGGAGCCGGTGCGCAAGCGGCCCGGGATGTATATCGGCGGCACAGACCTGACAGGACTGCACCATCTGGTGTGGGAAGCGCTCGATAACAGCGTGGATGAAGCGATCAACGGCCATTGCAACGCTATCACGGTCCGGCTCTGCGCCGATGGCTCGGTCTCGGTGGAGGATAACGGCCGGGGTATACCGGTGGACAAACACCCGAAACATAAAAAACCAGCGTTGGAAATCATTATGACCACGCTCCATTCCGGCGCCAAGTTCTCGAATAAAAGCTACTCATCATCCGGCGGCCTGCACGGGGTGGGCATCTCTGTGGTGAATGCGCTATCGGAGCAGCTGGAAGTGGCGGTGAAGCGTGAGGGGCATATATGGCGCCAAGAGTTCTCCCGCGGCAAACCTGTCTCAAAGCTGGTCAAAGGGAAAGCTGTGCGCGGCTCCGGCACGTTCATACAGTTTTATCCGGACAAGCAGATATTCAAAAAAATCAGATTCAACAAAAGCCAGATCCTTGAACGGGCGGAAACCAAGGCGTTCCTCAATTCCGGGTTGACCATAGAAGTGATCGATGAGGCGGAGAAAAGCTCGCAGAAATTTCATTACGAAAACGGTATCCGCGATTATCTGGGTAAGCTGTTGGCGGAGAAAACAAGAATAGGTGAAGAAGCTTTCTATCATCACGATGCAAACGGACTGCAGGTGGAATGCGCGTTGCAATGGACGGAACAGACCCAGTCGCAGATTTATTCGTTCGCCAACTCCGTCTATACATCCGACGGAGGCGCCCATGAGGCGGGACTTCGCAACGCGTTGACAAAAACGATCCGCCAGCATATGGAACGGAAAAACGGCAAGGGCAAACCACCTGCCATCACCACCGACGATGTGAAGGAAGGGTTGACCGCGGTGTTGTCCGTGTTCCTGTCAAACCCCCAGTTCCAGGGCCAGACCAAGGAGAAGCTGAACAATCCGGAGGCTTCCGGCGCCGTGGAGTCCGCGGTGAAGCCTGCCTTTGAGCGGTTCCTGCTGGAGCACCCATCCCACGCTGACGCGATAATCAGCCGTGTATCCCTGGCGGCCCAGGCGCGGCTCGCCTCCCGGTCGGCCAAGGATGCGGTGATGCGCAAAACGGCGATCAGCCATCGCCTTACCCTGCCGGGCAAGCTGGCTGATTGCGCCTCCACCAGCCCGGACGATAGCGAGCTTTTTATCGTGGAAGGCGATTCCGCCGGTGGATCGTCCAAGCAGGCGCGCGACAGAAAAACCCAGGCGGTGCTTCCATTGCGCGGCAAGATATTGAACGTGGAAAACGCCACGGCGGAACGGTTGGCAAACAATAATGAGCTAAAAGCGCTGGTCACATCCATCGGCGCCAGCATGGGCGAGACATTCGATTATTCAAAACTGCGCTATGGCAAAATTATTATCATGACCGATGCCGATGTGGACGGCGCCCATATCAGCGCCCTGCTGCTTACCTTTTTCTACCGCTATATGCCGCAGCTAATCGAGAGGGGGCATGTATACCTGGCCCAGCCACCGCTCTATAAAATCAGTTTCGGGCGCGATGAATTCTATGCCGTGGATGACGGGGAAAAGGATAGAATTCTGACCGGGACGAAAAGTAAATCGAAGCCGGAGATACAGCGCTATAAAGGATTGGGCGAGATGCCAGCGTCTGTATTGAAAGAGACAACCATGAACCCGGCCCGCCGCGCCCTGCTCCGGGTCACCATCACCGACGCCGAAGCGACCGACAACACGTTCACTCGGCTGATGGGCAAGGACGCCTCCGCCCGCTACGATTTTATCAAGGAAAACTCGGAAACTTTCGTGAACAAAGGCGGCGCCCTGGACGTTTGAGCTATTAATTCGCAACCTTTGCTTTTGACTGAGCCTCGATGCCCAGCTTGTTCAGCTCTTGGATTGTCAGATCGATCATCTGATCCAACGCCGAACGGACAGTCTCTGTAAGCTCCATACCCCAGGTCTGATAATCCTCCGGTATCACGCCGATGACAGTGACGCTATCGGGTGTATACCCGTTAACCTCGGCGATGGTGACACACTCCACAAATCCGACGTCATGGGAGGAAAGCTTTTTCGGCACTGTCAGTTTAAAATCCTCAAGTGTATAGCGAGCCACGGACCCCGGCTCCCCCTTTCCCAGCACAGCGTCGAGGACAATCAGATGGTCACAATCCTCGATGATCGGCATCAGCCCCACCAGACCGGTCACCCCGCCGTCAAACAACTCCACATTCGCTGGAAATGACCACTCCTCCTTGAGACGCTCCACAGCGGCGACGCCCACGCCTTCATCGGTCAACAGAACGTTGCCAATGCCCAACACCACAACCGAACCGGAGCGACTCATTCGACATCCCGATATTTGTATCCGCCCACAATTGATGTGATATGCCCATCACGCCACACTATGGTCTTCGTGATCTGGATGTAAATATGAATCATGATGCCAACGATCATAATCCACAACATCGAGTGGTGAACCAGCCGCACCGCCTGATCGCTGCCGAACAGCCAGACGACCCAATCCGTCCCCAGATGAATCAGCTTCGACCACCAGTATTCCCGGGGCAACCCCTGGACAAACAGCTGGAACCCGGTCAATAACTGCAACACCATAAACAGGTGCAACGCCAGAAATAGAAGCCCGTCGAACGGATCCACATGGCGATAAAACGGAGGTTTCGAAAAAGTGATATAACTTTTCATCACCCGAAAAGCGCCCATGATATTCGACGGCGTCGGCAGGATCTCGTACCAGTCGCGGTGATACAGGCTGAAAAACGCCAGATAAAACCTGATCATGATCGAAATGTCGAGCATCATGGCGGCATAGAAATGATACAGCCGGATGTTGCCCATTGTATAAGCTTGCCAAGGCTCGCCCTGGCCATATAGCGCCGTCGGGTTGCCGATATAATACCCGGTCGCCAGCAGCACAATCACAGAGAAAAACATTATCCAGTGCAACAGCCGGTTGGTGAAGTTACGGACATATACCAGCTCTTTCTTCTGCTCCGATATTACGCGTGTGGCCATGGCGCTCTCCTGTTAAACCGCTTTGACTGTATATGTCTCGTTGCCCTTCGGGTCGATCACATGCACAGAACAGGCCAGGCACGGATCGAACGAATGGATCGTCCGCAATATCTCCACCGGCTGTTTCGGGTCCTCCACAGGCGTGCCGATCAGCGACGATTCGAAGGCCGACCGAACGCCCTGCGCGTCCCTGGGCGAGCCGTTCCATGTGGTTGGAACCACCAGCTGATAATTCTTGATCTTGTCATCCTCGATCTCTATCCAATGCCCCAACGACCCGCGGGGCGCCTCGGTCAACCCAAATCCTTTGGCGGTATCCGACGCGGAGTTTTTCCCTCCTCTGTTACGCTTGCGCTCGCGGGCGCCTGACCCGGAATGCGCCCCAGGATAATCAGCGCAGATCTCCAGATCACCCTTCTTAATGTTGGCCAGCAGCTCGTTTATCCAGTTCTCCATTTCATCGGCGATAATCTTCGATTCGACCGCCCGGGCGGCTGTTCTGCCCAGGGTGGAAAACAGCACCTCCGGCCCGACGCCCAGCCTGCCCAGCAACGCGTTTACATTCTCCACCGTTGATTCGTGGCCCGCCACATAATTAACCAGCATCCTCGACAGCGGCCCAACCTCCATCGCCTTGTTGTCATAACGTGGTGTTTTCAGCCACGAATATTTGCCGCCGTCCTTGTCGGTCTCTATCCCGGTGAACCATGGATCGGTCTCGCCCACGCTGGGATGGAGCGCGCCCTCCTTCTCATATTTGTACCAGGAGTGGGTCACATCCTCGGTGATCTTGCTCACATCCACCGGGTGAACCTTTGTCAGGTCACGGTCCAGGATCATGCCTCTGGGGAACCACAGGTTGTCCGGCTCCTCGCCACCCTTTTGCGGGAACATCCCGTATGAAAGATAATTGGTCAGCCCGCCGCCGATACCGGCCCAATCCAGATAAAACGGCGCCACCGCCACCACATCTGGGATGTAAACATTGTCAATAAAATCCTTCGCCTCACGCAACAGGAACAGAAACTCGCCTATCCTGTCCGCGTCCATATCGTTGATACAGGTCACACCGCCGACGGTATAGGTCTGGATATGCGGGTTCTTGGCGCCGAACACCGCATGCATCCGCGCCATGCGGCTCTGCAACGCAAGGGCGTCCAGATAGTGCGAGACCGCCATCAGGTTCGCCTCAGGTGGCAGTTTATACGCCTTGTGGCCCCAGTAGCCGTTGGCGAATGGACCCAGTTGGCCAGACTCTACAAACTTTCTGATTTTGTCCTGCACAACCTTGAAATCGCCCGGGCCGCTTTTGGGTGAATTCGGGTTGACCGAGTTGGCCAGCTCCGATGTCTTTTTTGGATCAGCGCTCAGCGCGGATACAACATCCACCCAATCGAGGGCGTGCAAGTGATAGAAGTGGACCACATGATCGTGCAGATGCTGCGCGCCCATGATCAGGTTGCGAATAAGCCGGGCGTTGTCCGGTATTTGTATGCCGACCGCGTTCTCCACCGCCTTCACCGAAGCGAGGGCATGAACCGTGGTACATACTCCACATACACGCTGTGTTATTATCCAGGCGTCCCTCGGGTCACGGTTTTTCAAAAACACTTCGAACCCGCGCCACAACGTGCCGGTGCTCCATGCGTCTTTCACCTTGCCATTTTCCAGCTCCACTTCTATCCGCAAATGCCCTTCTATCCTGGTAATCGGATCTATAACATGTCTCTCGCCCATAGCTATTCACCACCTTCCTTCGTATCTTCATCTTTCGGTTTTTCGTCTTCATCCTGCAATGTATCGTCAAACTTTTTCCTATTGGCAAACGTGTAGGCAGCATGGGCCGCGATACCTACACCAGCGGCGCCCACCAGGGCCATACCGACGTTGTCCGCCGATGTCTCCACCCCGGGCAGGGTCACATTCGGCAGACGTTCATAGAACGGCTGCATATTGTCCCAGAACTGTGGCTCGGAGCATCCGATGCATCCATGCCCGCCCTTGATCGGCCATGACGTGCTGTCGTTATACTCCACCCATGCGCAGTTATGATAGGTCTGCGGCCCTTTGCACCCGACCTTGTAGAGGCACCATTTGTCCTGCGACGCCTGATCGCCGAATTTCTCCACAAACTGACCTGCGTCGAAATGCGCCCGGCGCTGGCAGTTGTCATGGATACGCTTGCCATAGGCGAACAACGGACGGCCCAGCCGATCAGTCTTCGGCAAAGAGCCAAGCAGAAGGAAGTTGACTATGGTCGCCACGGAGTTGACCACATTATGCGGACAACCGGGAATTTTCAATGTCGGCACGCCGATGGCGTCTTCCACACCCATGGCGCCGGTGGGGTTCGGTTTCTGCGCCTGTACACCGCCAAACGATGAGCAAGTGCCGACACATACAACAGCCGCCGCGTCCGCGCATACCTCCTCGGCCAGCTGCATACCGGTTTTGCCGCCAATAGTAAGGTAGTCGCCCTGCTTACCCGCCGGGCCAGGTGGCGTGCCTGTCGGTATGGCGCCTTCACAGATTACCAGATATTTGCCCTTGTTCTCCCGCATCGCCTGCTCCAGCGAAGCTTCGGCGGCATGACCGGATGTGGTCATAATCGTCTCATGATAATCAATAGACAAAATGTTCAGCACCAACTCTTCCGTCGAGGGATAGGTCGACCGGATAAACGCTTCCGAGTCGCCGGAGCATTCCGCGAAATGCAGCCATATCACCGATGGCCGTCGAGCGCCTTCTTCAATCGCATCGGCTATTTGCGGGACCATGGAAGCGGAAAGCCCCAACGTCCCCGCGATCTGGGCGCAGAAAGTCATAAAATCGCGCCGGTTCACCTTGCCCAGCGCTTCTAGCTTCTCTTCTGGCGACGCCCCCATCAGCTCAGTCCGGTTCTGACACATTTCACAACTCCTAATTATAAATATTTTTAAATATTATATTCCTGTTAACTATTCGCCTTGTTCTCCGGCGCGGCCTTGTCGGCGCCCACACCATATATATCTCCAAATTTCCCGAACAACCGCTCCGGGAAAATCTTGTATCCACTGACCACCGATGTGATGTCAGACTCTGTAAACATCGACGCTTTCCATATCTGCATGTACACATGAATCATCACGACAACTGCCAGGCAATACATGGCGACGTGATGAACCAGCCGCACCCCCTGGTTGCCGCCCAGCATGCCCTCCATCAGGTTGCGTATCCAGTAGGCCCACCACCACGTATCCGGGTTGGCGCCTTCCAGATACATGGCGGCGCCGGTGAAGATCTGGACCAGGAACAGCAGTGACATTGTGAATATACCAATGCCGCCCAAAGGGTTGACGAACCTGTAATGTTCGTGTTTGCCTCGGAGGGTAATGTAGAAATACGCCAGCTTAACCGCCCCGACAACGTTACGTGGTGTTGGGAAAAACTGCTTTATATCCTTGTTGCAAGAGATGGTAAACGCAAGATACAGACGACCAAGGGCGCCCACAATCAAGCCCCATGCAGCGATAAAATGATAATACCTGATATCAGCCATGGCAAACGCCTGCCACGCTTCACCCTGCCCAAACAGAAACTTCGGATGTCCTATATAAAGGCCGGTGATTGTTAATATAACAACAGAGAAAAACAGAATCCAGTGCAGGAAGCAGGCGAGCACAGAGCGAACCCTTACAAGCAAATATCGTTCTTTTACTACCGCTTCCCCTGCCACAATAACAGGCTCCTTAAAACGTCAGGTAAGATATTTCGCTAATATGCTTTAGATACGCCTTCTGTCTAAGTTTGAATATAGTACCTTTCCAGGTTAAAGGCAACCAAATTCCGGCCATATATATTTTAGTGTATATTGTAGTGAATAAACATTGCTGGAGCATTGTCTTGCACGAAATGTCCATCGCCATGAGCGTTATCGAAATTGCGGAGAAACATGCCATCGAGAATAACGTAAAAAAAATATTAAGCGTCACCGTCGATATAGGCGATCTGGCGGGTGTGATGGCGGATTCGCTACTGTTCTGCTACGATGCGTGCGCCACCGGCGAGCTGGTGACCGGCTCCCGGCTGCATATCAACAGGATAGAAGCGCTGGCCCACTGCCCCACCTGTGATTCTGATTTTGTTCCAGATAACAATTACCTGATCTGCCCTGCCTGCTCCGGGCCATGCGGTATCCTGCAAGGTGAAGAACTGCAAGTCAGGAATATAGAAGCGATATGAGCAAGCCACGCCGGATAGAGGTCAAAAAAAATATTCTGGCCAAAAACGATAATCTGGCAAACGAAAACAGAACCATGCTGAGAGATCACAATGTCACAACTTTTAATTTCATGAGCTCGCCTGGGTCTGGCAAAACATCGCTGTTGGTAAGAACCATATTCGATCTGCGAGAGAAATTAAATATCGTAGTGATAGAAGGCGATCAGCAAACCGACAATGACGCAAAACGCATTATGGAGACCGGGGTTCCGGTGGTTCAGCTCAACACTGTAAACGCTTGCCACCTGGATGCGGATATGACCCGCAAGGCGCTGGATCAGCTTGACCTCGATGAAACAGATATTCTGTTTATAGAAAACGTAGGCAACCTTGTATGCCCTGCGTCGTACGACCTGGGTGAGGAGATGAAAATCGCCCTGCTCTCTGTCACCGAAGGGGAAGACAAACCAGCCAAGTATCCAAAAATGTTTCGTGAATCCTCTATACTACTGATCACCAAAACCGATCTGGCGCCATATGTCGAGTTTGACATTGATAAGTGCATCGGTTACGCCAAAGCGGTGAATCCTAAAATCGAAACCATTGCTTTGTCAGCAAAAACGGGCGATGGGATGGATGAATGGTACCGCTGTATTACTGAACTGACCCGGGAATGATCAATAACAATGTCGGTGACTGCTAAAGAAATATCTGTCCGGGGCATAGTGCAGGGGGTTGGGTTCCGCCCATTTGTTTACCGGTTGGCGACAGAAAAGGGCCTGCGCGGCTGGGTACAAAACAATGGTAGTGGTGTGGCAGCCTTCATCGAAGGGGGCGAAGCCAGCGTCGATTCGTTTGAGATGGATCTTGCCAGGCTTGCGCCGCCGATCGCCCATATCCTCGATATCTGTTCAGTAGCCGCAGCCCCTGTTGGGGCAAAAGGATTCGCAATCAGGCAAAGCGACAATGATAACGAAAAAAGCGCCCTGGTCAGCCCTGATTATGATGTATGCGATGAATGCCTCGAAGAAATGCTCGATCCAGGCGACCGCAGGTATCGCTATCCATTTATCAACTGCACCAACTGCGGCCCTAGGTACAGCATCGTCACCACTATCCCATACGACAGGGCGAACACAACCATGGCCCGTTTCGAGATGTGCCGCCAATGCCGCATGGAATATGAAAACCCGGATAACAGAAGGTTCCATGCGCAACCTGTCGCCTGCCCAGTGTGTGGGCCATCGCTGGCGTTGCGCGATGGGACGTTCAATCGTATAGATATAAAAGACCCGATAAGCGAAGCCATCGGTCATCTGGCCGACGGGCGCATCGTGGCCGTTAAGGGAATCGGCGGTTATCATCTGGCGGTGGACGCTGCGCAGGAAAAGGCGGTGGCGCGCCTGCGCGATCAAAAGCGTCGGGATGAAAAACCGTTCGCCCTTATGTTGCCGTCGATCGATATCGCCAGGCAGTACGCAATTATTGACGACACAGAAGCGGCTCTCTTGCAAAGCGTACAACACCCGATCACCCTTGTTGAGAAGCTGGACTTGTCCGCATTACCGGGCGTGGCCCCTGGTGTGCGCCGGTTTGGAATAATGCTCCCCTACACACCTGTTCACCATCTTTTGTTCACCGACGATCGTCTGGCGGCGCTCGTGATGACATCGGCCAATATCTCCGACGATCCAATCGTCCATACCGAAGACGACGCAAAAGTGAAACTTTATGGGATCGCCGATTACTACCTGACCCATGACAGGCCGATCGAACACAGGACAGACGACTCCATTGAAACAGTGATGGATCACGGCCCGGTTCTATTGCGCCGGGCAAGGGGGTACACACCGATACCGATACTTCTCGACAGAGAATACCCGCCCACGCTGGCGCTGGGCGCTGATTTGAAAAATACGTTCTGCTATATAAAGTGCGACCGCGCCTTTGTCAGCCAGCATATCGGCGACCTGAAATATGAAAGTTCATTTGATTACCTGGAATCGTCTATAGACAATTTTCTCGAGCTGATCGAAGCGGACGAGCCGGCAATCGTCGCCCATGACAAGCATCCTGATTCGTATGCGGCCAGGATCGCGAAACGAAAGTATAAGGATAGAAAGCTGACGGCTATCCAGCACCATCACGCCCACATGGTCTCGGCGATGACGGAGGCTGGGGCTATGGATCGGCAGGCTATCGGAATTATTTTCGACGGCACAGGTTATGGCGATGATGGATCAATCTGGGGTGGCGAGTTCCTGCTGGGTAGCGCTGATGGTTACAGGAGGGTCGGTCATACTGCGCCGCTGGCTCTGCCGGGTGGCGACAAGGCGATACGGGAGCCATGGAGGATAGCGCTGGCTGTTCTGGATAAAATATATGGGGATGATAGTTTTCATTTAAAACTGGATTGGGTTGCAAAATTTCCTGAGGAGAACCGAAAACTTGTTGTTGAAATGGTCAGAAAAAAAATAAACTCTCCTTTATCCCATGGGGTCGGCCGGTTGTTCGACGCGGCGTCGGCGCTGATGGGTCTGCGCCACACAGTTACATTTGAAGGACAGGCGGCCATGGAGCTGGAAAGTATAATCCGAAAAAATGTTGATGGTCATTATAATGCCAGGCAGGAGCAGGATAGTGATAAATTCATCCTCGACTTTTTTCCATCATTCAGGGAGCTGATCGACGATGTTGTTAATAAAGTCCCTGCTGATATCATCTCCGCAAAGTTTCATAACACAATCGCCCATTCGGCCTGTTCAGCCGCAAAAATGATACGCGACAGGTTTGGAGCTGACACTGTGGTGTTGTCAGGTGGCGTGTTCCAGAATCGCTATCTTTCCGACCGGCTTGGTAGTATGCTGGAGGCAGGTGGTTTTAACTTGATCAGACACAGCAGGATACCACCCAACGACGGTGGTATATCGCTGGGGCAGGCCGTTGTGGCCGCCCGGCTTGCCGCAGATGGAAATTAAAGGGGTAATGTAAAATGTGCGTTGCAGTTCCAATGAAGGTTGTGGAGCTTCATGAATACTCCTGTATTTGTGAAATCGATGGCGTGCGCAAATCGGTCAGCCTGATGGCGCTGGATGGGGTGGAGTTGGGCGATTATGTGATGGCCCACGCCGGGTTGGCTATCGCCAGGATAGATGAAGCCGAGGCGGAGAAAACAATACAGTTGATGCGCGATATAACAGAGAAAACCGACGATGAAGCATATTAGCGAGTTCCGCGACGGCCAACTGGCGACAAAGCTCGGGGCGGAGCTTCAGCGACAAGCGGCCAGGCTCGACAGAAGCATAACCTTGATGGAAGTGTGCGGCACCCATACCATGTCGATATACCGCCACGGAATCCGGTCCACCTTCGTGCCGGATAATATCCGGCTGGTCTCCGGCCCTGGTTGTCCTGTCTGCGTCACACCCAAAAACTATGTGGACGCCGCGCTGGAGCTGGCCCGCAAAGGCAATGTTATCATCACCACGTTTGGCGATATGCTGCGGGTGCCCGGCTCCACCACATCACTACAGAAGGAACGAGCCCGCGGCGCCGATGTGCGGGTTGTCTATTCACCCCTGGACGCGGTTGATATCGCAAAAGGCGAGCGGGAAAAAGAGGTGGTCTTCCTGGGTGTCGGGTTCGAGACCACAGCGCCAACGGTGGCCGCAGCGATCAAGACCGCCCAGCGGGATGGGGTCACCAACTTTTCCGCCCTCACATCGCTGAAGGTCATGCCGGAGCCTATGGACGCGCTGACCGATGGTGAGTTGGCGATTGATGGTTATATCTGTCCCGCCCATGTCTCCGCTATCATCGGCGAAGCTGGCTATCGGAAAATCGTTGAGAAGCGGCATCTGCCCTGCGTCATCACAGGGTTCGAGCCGCTCGATATACTGCGCGGCATCACCATGCTGGTTGCGCAAATCGCCGATGGTCGGGCGGAAGTGGAAAACGAATATAGCCGTGTGGTTTTGCCCGAGGGGAACGTCACGGCGCTGGAGTTGCTGGCGGATGTTTTCGAAAAGTGTGACGCGCAATGGCGCGGGCTGGGGGATATCCCGCAAAGCGGGTTGAAAATATCAAGCCGTTATGCGGAATTTGATTCGGTTGAAAAGTTCGGGATAAAATTTTCTGATGTGAAGGATAACCCCGCCTGTCTCTGCGGAGCCATATTGAAGGGCCTGAACCAGCCGGAGGATTGCGCGCTGTTCGGGACGACCTGCCGGCCCGACAATCCGATCGGGGCTTGCATGGTCTCCTCCGAAGGGACATGCGCGGCGCAGTATCGTTATGGCAGCCGGATGACGATAGATGCCTGAGAAACTGGTTCTGCTGGCCCACGGTTCCGGCGGAGAGTTGACAAGGAAGCTGATAGAAGAAATTATCGTCCCATCACTGCATGATGGAAACGAAGCGCCAGACCTGGAGGACGCCGCGCTGATCGACCCGCCATCGGGCAAACTTTTCTTCACCACAGACAGTTATGTGATCGATCCATTCATTTTTCCCGGTGGCGACATAGGGTCGCTGGCGGTACATGGAACGGTGAACGACCTTGCCATGCGCGGGGCCATGCCGGTGGCGCTCAGCGTAGGGCTGATCCTGGAGGAGGGCCTGCCTGTCGATGATCTGAAAACTGTCATGCGATCGATGGGCGACGCGGCGAAATCGGCCGGTGTAAAAATCGTCTGCGGTGATACCAAGGTGGCGCCCAAAGGATTTGCGGACAAGATTTTTATAAACACAGCGGGCGTTGGTGTGGCTGATGGCCAGCTTGATATAAACTCGCGCTCGGCCAAACCGGGCGATGTTGTGATTGTAAATGGAACCATCGGCGACCATGGCGCGGCGGTGATGCTGGCCCGGGAGGAGCTCGATTTCTCCGCGCCTGTACAGAGCGATTCAGCGGCATTGCATAAAATCGTCCAGGATCTGATCGATAACGAAATAGAGATGCACACCATGCGTGACCCGACCCGTGGTGGGCTGGCCACCGCCATAGTCGAGATTGCAGAAAGTTCACAGGTCTCGATCAAGCTGGATGAACGGCTGGTTCCCATATCGAATCCTGTGGCGGCGGTTTGCGAAATTCTGGGGCTCGACCCGATGTACGTTGCCAACGAAGGGAAGATGATAGTCATCGTACCGGAAAGGGATGCTGATAAGGCAGTGTCGATAATGAAAACGCACAAACAAGGGAAAGAAGCTGCCATCATAGGAGCGGTGACCGATGGACAGCCGGGGGGAAAGGTGGCCATCCAGTCATCCGTCGGCGGCTCGCGTATTGTCACAGCCTTGGAGGGGGAGCTGCTCCCCAGGATCTGCTAGCCGATCGCCTTCTCTACAGCTTTCAGAAAATAGTTGATTTCAGATTTTTTGGTGAAGGGTCCGGGGCTCACCCGTACTGCACCCTTCGGAAATGTACCCATGAATTTATGCGCTTCCGGTGAACAGTGCAGCCCGACCCGGCTTATGACCCCTCCCCTGTCAAGCTTGGTCCAAAGCTCGGATGGGTCGGTTCCTGTCGCGTTAAAAGAGACCAGACTGGCCCGACGTTCGGCGTCATATGGCGGATATAGCTCTATCTTCGGATTATTGCCCAGCCGCTCCAGCATCATCTTGCACAGGTTCAGTTCATGCTCCCTGATCGCTTCGATGGTTCTCCTTTTCAGATACTTGAGAGCCGCCCTCAACCCTGCGATTCCAGGTGTGTTCATGGTGCCGGCCTCCATCCGGTCGGGATAGAAGTCAGGCATAGCCGCAGATTCGGAGCGCGATCCTGTCCCCCCCGCCAGCAGAGGCTCCGGGTCAACGGTAGGCGCGAACCAGACAAACCCTGTACCTTGAGGACCCAGCAGACCCTTATGGCCGGGGCAGACCAGAATGTCCACTTTAGAGTAGTCCATGGGAATGGACCCTGCCGTCTGGGCGGCGTCCACCATAAACAGTGTTCCGCTTTTACGGCATCTGGCGGACAACGTATCGATATCCGCCAGCGCCCCGGTCACATTGCTCCCGGCGACAGACGCCAACATTTTTACTTTGGTAAGTTTTTTTACGTCAGGCGTTCCATACTTGTCGCACGCTGCATGATCGATTTTTACTCCCGCCTTCTTCAACGATGCGAGTGGACGGACAACCGAATTATGCTCCAGCCGGGAGATGGCGACTTCATCACCCCGCTTCAATATGCCTTTCAGCGCCAGGTTCAGCCCTTCTGTTGCGTTTTTGGTGAAGATTATTCTCTCTGGATGCTCCAGGTTAAACAGGTCCGCAATCGCCATCCTGGTCTCGAATATAATTCGATCCGCTTTCAGCCCCATGGTATGGGCGGACCTACCCGGATTCGCGCCAAGTAAATCGATGGCGTTTGCGACCGATCTGGATACCGCAGGATGTTTGGGAAACGATGTGGCGGCGTTGTCCAGATATACAGGGGCGCGCTTCACCGGCTAACCCGGAGGCAAGCGGCCAAGATTGATTTTGTCATCGTGCTTTTTATAGTAGTTCTATATTATTTAAGCGTTTACAATTGCCATGTCCGTCTATATATACATATGGGTTATATAGAAACAATCTGTTTTGTGAATATTATTTTAATGTTTTTTCATCTATTGGTTCAACATTCCAGTGACCGGTATGTTATCATTTTCTCCAACACAAAAGGTTATCTGTAGGGAATAAACATGCGCATAATTCTGTTTTTATCTATCTTTGTTTTAACACTCGTTTTTGTATCCTCCGCCAATGCCAGTAAGTTTGGTTATGTAGGCAATAAAGCTTGTGAAGAGTGCCACAAGGAAATATATGACTCCTGGAAAGGGGCTTCCCATACAAAAGTATTTGAATTGCTGGCCCCTGGGCAACGCGATAAAGAAAAAAAGGAAGCTGCGCTCGATCCAAAAATCGATTATCGGAAAGACAAATCATGCATGAAATGTCATGTGACCGGATTCGAAGAAGGCGGCTTTACGCTTGAAGATAAACCGGATGAATGGAAGGGCATCGGTTGTGAAGAGTGCCATGGTGGCGCGGAAAAATGGCTCGATCTGCATGCAAAGAAAAACCTGAAAAAACGTGACCGCAAACTGAAGCAAGCTGGTTTGATCAAACCGTTCAAGGGCAAAACCGTATGCTATAAATGCCATACCAACGTGAACAGCCCATACAGATACCGGGACTATAGCGATAGGGACTGGACCAGCCTGGAATTCGCAAAATCGTATCACATCCTGCCATAGCATCTAGTCAGCAACACAGCAGGGTCAGGGTCTCTTGCAATGGCTCTATTCGATGTTTCAGCCTATAAGTCACATCTTAAAACAGAACTATTAGGCGCCACGCCGCTGGTTCTGGAAAAGACAGACTCCACCAACAACTGGATCGCCCGAAACCTGGGCAAGGATAACATAACCAGTGCAGTAGTAATCGCCGAACGGCAGACTGCCGGGAGGGGCCGGCAGGGCCGCAAGTGGTTAGCCAGGCCGGAGCTGGACCTGACGTTTAGCCTCTGCTGCAATGTTGGGAAACAAATGGGGTCCACCAGCATGACAACCCTTGCCGCCGGTGTGGCGCTGGCGGAGGCAGCCGATGTAATATCCCGTGTGAAGCCAACCCTAAAATATCCGAACGATCTGCTTGTTTCCGGCAAAAAGATGGCGGGCATTCTGTCTGAGTTCAAACAGTCTGGCGCCGCCAGCTATGTGGTGATTGGCGTGGGTGTGAACGTCAACAGCGCCACGCATATGTTTGCGGACGATCTGAAAAGCATCGCCACATCAATCTATATTGAAGATGGCGCGCCGAAAAGCAGAGAGCGCCTGCTGGCCCTGTTTCTCAATCGGCTGGAGCCACTGCTGGGCGAACTGGGCGATGGCAAAACCGGCGGTGTGATAAACGGTTTCCGCAAATATGCTCAAAACTGGTTCGGCAGAACCGTCACCATTAAAAATGGCGACAACTCTGCCACTGGCAAAGCGATAGATATCTCTGAAAAAGGCGCGTTGCTGGTAGAGACGGATACGGGTGAGGTGTTGGAAATAATTTCTGGCGAAACTATTTTACAAAACGGCGCCGGATGATTCCTTATCCCATAGTTGGCCGCAAGCGGCCATGATGTCGCCACCGCGGCTCTGCCGGATAAAAACCGAATGGCCAAGCTTGATCAAAGTCTGTTGGAATTTTTCTACGCTCTCCATTGCCGGCGCGGCATAATCGATACCTGGGCATTCATTAAATGGGATAAGGTTAATTTTGGATGGGAACCCCTTGGCAAAATCGCTCAGCTCCAGCGCCGCTTTTGATGAGTCGTTTACGCCAGACAACATCACATACTCTATGGTTATTCTCCGCCCCTTAGGCAGAGGAAATTTTGCTAATGCCGTTCTTAATTTCGTCAGCGGATATTTTTTGTTTATCGGCATCAGTCGATCGCGGATTTTTTCATCCCCGGAGCTGACCGAAACCGCAAGTTTGACCTTCGGAAAATCGTCGGCCAACCGAAGTATGCCAGGTACGATTCCTGCCGTGGACAATGTTATTTTCCGTAAACCGATCAATTTTATATCTGGCTCTGCCAGCACTCTCAACGCCTGGGTAACGTTATCAAAGTTGTCCAGCGGCTCGCCCATGCCCATTAACACAACATTGGTCACCCGGTTGTCAGGCGCCAGCTTTACGGCCTGCACAACCTGATCAATAATTTCCACCGGCGTGAGGTCCCGGATAAATCCACCTTTGCCGGTGAGGCAAAAATCGCAGTTTAACTTGCAGCCCACCTGGGATGAAACGCACAGCGTCCTGCGCGAGCCGTCCGGGATCAGCACACTCTCCAGGGTCAGCCCATCACTCAGTTTGAACAGCCGTTTCACTGTGCCATCGGTCGATTGCAGGCTGGTCACTTCTTCCAGTTCCGTCACTTTGGCTATTTCATCCAAGCGTGCCCTTAATGGCTTGGATAGGTCGCTCATAAGGCCAAAGTCCGCCACCTGCTTCGCAAAAATCCATTTGCGGACCTGCCCGGCTCTAAACGGCTTTTCACCCAGGCCCTCAAAAAACTTGATTGTCTGCTCAAGCGTGGCTTGTTTTAAATCTGTTTTGGCCATAAACCTCCTTGACGTTTAGCTCACATTGTCTTCTAATATTTAACAGCTTATACCAGAAGGCCAGGAACCGTAAATTCTCATATATGGAAATATGATTAAAACTGTTTTGCTATTGATAACTGTTTGCATCGCTCTCGTTCTGGCCGCTTGCGCGACCAAGCCGCTGGACAAGGCTTTCAAGGGCTATATGGAGCCATACGAAGAGACCAAAACCATCGTCGATTATTGCCAGAGCTGTCATGTTCACAGAAAGCATAACACGACGTTGCACCTATCAAGCATTAACCAAAAATATGATGCTGAGCCATATAAATCGGCCAAAAGATGCGCCACATGTCATAAAATGCGGCGTAACTGGTGGAACGATATAATCCGGGAAACCCACTTCCCCAAAGGTAAGTTAATAAGCCAATAACGGGCTGGATCTACAGTTCAGGATTCGGGAACGGGGCGGTTGGCCGAATCCCTTTATAATCAGCGTCTTTGTCTTCCATATCGATCGGAACAATTTTTGTGAATGTGTCCAGCATATCATCACGGCTGTTATTAAACCGCTCCGCCGTGGCGGATAGATGTTGCATATACTGGCCAAGGTCCACACGGCTATCAAACGTTTTGAAAAACCCTTCCAGTTGTTTGCCGAGAAACTCCCGGTCGTTGTCGTTCAGTTTGCCAAACTTCACATTTACACCTAGCTGATCCTTGCTTATCTGGCCCCTGATAAACGCCGTGCCCGCTGTCATGCCAGAGCAGATATAGTAACCAGCCGGATTGGGCACATCATAGATATTGACGATGATGCCGATGGTCCCTTGCGCATATTCCATAAAATAGTCGCGCACTCGCCTGCCGAACATGATAATTGGAGGCTCACGATCAATAACCTTCTTTTTAAACTCTTGCAATATATTTTTGAAGCCGATCTTGTTCAGGCGCGCTTTACGGAGCTGATATTTGTATAACAGGTCTTGAGCAATTTCCTTGTCGCTCATATCCTCAAACTCGGAGTAATCAATCTCTCTCCATATATGCGGAATCCCCGCGCCTGCCCGCAATCCACAACGGTTGCCCCCCTGCCCCGCCACACGAAAAATCCCGGATGGACAATAGCTGGCAAAAAGGTCATCCACTGACCCGCCGATATTCATCTCCGTCGGGTTGGATGTGTTGCCGATGGCTACCTGCGCGTCACCCGGGCAAATAATGTTATTCGGAAACAGGGTTGGATATGTGTTCAGCTCTATCTGATCGATAAACGCTGCCGAATGGTTGCCCATAATGCCGTATACATCTATTTTCGCTGGCCCTTGCACACCGGTGCCGATCAGATCCTGACCGCAGACATTGATCAGTTTGAACTCGGTCACACCTTTGGCGCGCGCCGCTTTCATCATGCGGTTCAACGTCTCGCCGGTCATCTCCATCACACCACAATCGATGGTGACCTTGGTATGCCCCTTTACGGCGCTCCCGACTGATTCAACCGGTGTTGTATTGTTTAATACCAGTTCTTTCAATTTTTCTCCCACAATTACTAGAAAGGTTCGCGTCCGAATGCTTCATACAGGGCAGGGTTTTTGCCATGGTACCGGAACTTGCGCGATCCCACCACATCCTCATGGGTTGTGAATCCAAGCCCAGCCGCCAGCCCTTCCATACCACGCTTCCAGGAGATCATCATGTTGACTATCCGCTGGCATCCCTCCTCCGGGTCTATCCGGTGGCCGTACGGCCTTGCGGTGATACCCCAGGAACATTGCCCGGTGTGGCACCGCCTGCACATGGTGCACCCCAGCGGTATCAGATGGCGCGTGCCTGTGCCTATCAGGTCATACCCCACCATCAGCCCCAGCAGAGCCATCTTCGGGTTCAGAAAAGCGCCCTCCCCTATGAGGGAAACCGATTCGCGCAGACCCTCCCGCACCAGCGCGTCGTGGGCCAGTTTGCCAATATAGAGGGTGTTCAGTCCGCGGTTTTGCAGGTCGGACATGGACGCCGCGCCGGTGCCGCCACCGCCGCCACGCAATGTAATATAGTCAAACCCGGCCCTGGCCAGGGCAACGACGATATGGTCCACGTTCCAGATGGTGCCGTATATATCGGCGCCCACCAGCTTGTCCGGACCCAGCGCCGCGCGCAGGCTGGCGATCCTCATCCGCAGCTCCTCGATGGAATATTGCAGATGCTGAGGGTTAGGCGAGTTCACATCCCGGTACGGTTCGATACACCGGATCAATGCGATCTCCCAATCGTTTTTAGGCGCTGGCAGTTTGCCGCCCTTACCTTTTTTAGCGTCCTGCCCATATTTCATGGAGACGCCCATAAACTGGTTCAAATCAACCCATGGCCCGAAACCACCAGTGCCAAACTGCAATATACAATGCTTGTATGCGGATGCAAAATCGGGATGCAAATAGCCTTCCCCCACAAAAAACGGACGGCCAAGCTCTATGGAGGCCATCAACCTGGCAAGAAACGCTTCGTGGCTGTTAGATCCATAGCTCATATGCGAATCGAAAACAGGGGTGCCCACTTTCACACGCCGGCCCTCCCGTTTGCCCAGATAGCAGTTGCTCAGCTGACCCGCAAACTCGTTTCTGTTGTCCCTGGGTGGGTTCAAAATTATCGAGGCGTCGATATGAAAATCTTCATAGTCTGGCGGCTGATTATACTCCATCATGGAGCTGGTCATGGTCTTCCCTTCCGATCGCTTCAGGTTATGAAAGATCGTGGTGGCGCCATGGTCCGGTGTGCCGATCACATGGAAGTTTGGGTTGTTGTCCACCGTAATAGCGTTGGTGGGGCACATGGCCACGCACCGTTTGCAGTTACAGCAATCGATATCCATTATCCGAAGCTCCTGGCTCAGATATTCACCCTCATCCGCACTCTCCGGTAGCCGCCGGTTCTTCTCATCAAAAAATATATCCCGCCCTTCGAACACACCGGTCTTCCGTTCCGGCACGGTCAGGTTATGGGTGCACTCGATCACACAGGTGTAACACCACACGCATTTATCCGGGTCCACCGTAACCTTGTATGGGCCGCCCATCTGGCCGATGCCAACCTTGGTGGGCCGGTCGTATACTACTTTTCTATCTAATAGTTTCATCGAGTAATCTCGCTATATATCTATATTTGCGCCTGCTCTTCTTCGCTTACAGGTGTCAGTGTCTCGCCAAACGCATCGGAGACTTCCCCATTTTCACCCAGCTCAAACGCCACCAGCTTGCCCGGCTCGCAGTTGACCGATCGAAAATCGCATTCGCTGATAAAACCGGTCTGGTATATCACCTTCTCTTCCGATCCCCAGATCACCGTACCCCCATCATGCGATCGGCCCATCCACAGTTGCCTTAGCCCGTCCCGGTCCCTGCCTGCGATCACTTTATTGTTCAGGATTGCGATAAACGACGATGGCCCGCTCATTTTATATCTGGCCAGCACCGGGTTGCTGAGCAGCTTTGTATATTTTTCCCTTTCGGCGGGCTCCATGGTCCCCATCTCTTTCGGAAACTTCTGGCACATCACCCACTCCACCTGCTGGTAGTTCAGCTGCTTTTTGAACAAAAGGTCGTCCACCTCCAGCAACATCGCCTCGGAGTCTGTCCCCACCATCCTGTCCACATCGGCCGCCTCCAGCCCTTGCCTGTTTGATGGGGATGAAGAGAGGTCACCATTATGAACAATGGCGGAATTCATGAAGCTGATCGGATGTGAACCCCACCAGATTCCAGAATCCACGATGCTGGTCGGCCATCGCATATGGACCATCATGGCGGTCAGCGGGCTGTTCTGATACTGATACAGGTCGAACGCCTCTATCGTATTCTCCAGCTCCATTGCCGTCAGGAACGTGCCGACATTCTTGCCGGAGGAAAAAATCCTGGAGTCGCCCATGTACCGCTCGTTATAATCTTCCACAATCGCGCGGGTATAGTCATGCTCCACGCTAGTATGTTTCCGGAGCAGCATCTCATCAATAGTCGGGGGCGACAGAAAATATCTGCGCATCTCCGGCAGGTCATATTTTCTGTACGACTCCGGCGTCACCAGCGGCTCCATCTCGCCAAAATGACGCATGCCGAGCTGCCCCTCGGTGAACATCGGCTCCAGATCCTTGGCGATCTTCCGATTTCGGTAAAGCACATGGAACGCATAATAGTCGCTGCGCCTCGGGTATATGCCACGCAGCAGCACACCAGCGCCGAAGGTGCCCCGCGCCTGCATGGTCCCGGCCGCTTCCAGGCCGGCGTGCAGGTTGATCTGCCCAATGGCCGCATATAATCCGCATGCGCCCGGCGATATTCCAGCCGACCCGCAATCCATTCGACTCAGGCCTTTGGAGCTCTCATCGTCAGAGACCACCGGCCAGTTGATCGTTCCGTCATTTTCCATTATTGATTATCCTCAACTACCATCGGGCGGACAACATACCGTGGGCAATCTTCCCAGCAGCGACCGCACGTGTCACAATCATCCTTTCGCTCAAACAGCGGGCCTTCCGGGTTCCAATCCACCATCAGCTTGTTGATTCCATCCTTTGAACTGCACGCCTTGAAACACCAGTCACAGTTGGAGTCCAGGCCGCCTATACATAGCCCACAACGAAAACATCGATCCGCCTCCACCACCGCTTCTTCCAGGCTGGCGACCCGCTCCACCAGGTTAAAGTTTTTGCGGCGCTTCGCCGGTTTTTCCCGATACGGTATCAGACGCATACCCGGTGTGAAATAGCGGTCGATATTCATCTTCTCATAGGTGACCTCCTCCCGGAGTGAGCTAAATAACTGTTTGCCCACAAGGGCGTTGCTCACTTCGTCGGCCACCATTTTGCCGCTGGCGACTGCATGGATCACGGTACCCACCGACTCTGGATCGACATCGCCGGCCATATATACTTTATCCCTCGCGGCGATTTCCCAGGCGTGCGGCTCCTGCCCTATGGCCATGATAAGGGCGTCGGCTTTAAAATCCACAATCTCATCTGTGCTTACCGGGGTTTGCCGGCCGGAATAATCTGGCTCGCCCAGCTCCATTTTTCTTATTTTCAGAGTGGTTCCGTCGTATGATTCCGGTGAAAGGAGAAATTTAAACTCCACACCCTCCGCTTTGGCGTCCTCCACTTCATAATCGTGGGCGGGCATCATCTCTTCTGTTCTGCGATACATGATGCTGACCGATTTGGCGCCCAGCCGGACCGCGCTCCTGCACGCGTCCATGGCCACATTGCCGCCACCGATCACCACAACTTCCTTGCCTTTAAACTCGCTCTTCTTGTATGCGCCGGAGTTCACGCCTTTCAGGAACTCCAGTCCATTCAACGCGTTCTTTTCGCCATCGATACCAGCGGTTCTGCCCTTGCCTGCGCCGGTGGATATGATGACAGAGTCACACTCACCCGATTCGAGGAAGCTGACTATATCGTCATGGGTAAGTTTTCTGCCTTTGTTTATCTTTACTCCGGAGGCTTCTATCAGCCCTATCTCCCTGTCCAGGGTCTCCCTTTCGAGCCGATAGGTGGGGATGCCGTAACGCAACATGCCACCCGGCTTCTCTTCAGCCTCGAATATCTCCACATTGAAGCCAGCAATGTTCAAAAACCAGCCAGCGGTCAGGCCGCATGGACCGGAGCCAACTATATATACGGTTTTGCCGTTCGGTTCCGCAATTTCGGGCCGCCAATCCGGGTCGAACCCATAATCGCCTATGACAGCTTCCAGCTTCTGGATAGATATCGGCTTGTCGAAGGAGCCCCTGTTACAAGGCGTTTCGCAGAAACCATAACAGACCCTTCCCAGCACAGCGCGCAGCGGATGGCTCTCCATCATGATCCGCCAGGCCTGGCCCACATCGTTTGTGGCAAGCGCGTGCAGAGCAGCCGCTATATTTGTGTATGCCGGGCATCCGACCAGCCCGCCGCATGGCGCTGTCCGGTTTTCCCAGACTGGCGTCACGTATCCGGTTTTATCGGACATATCTATTAATTCCCCTTTACAACAACTAGTTAAATTTCCGCGGTCCGACCAAAGTTACCGCAAGATAGCTACAAAGACAACGCTCCATTTCAGGAGCGAGCATTCGACTCTTTACGAGTGGGGCGCTTTTTAAAGCGTATTCAACGCTTCAAGGTAGTTTCAATGATACCGTTGATTTCGTCAAGTATTTTTTGAGGCGGCATACCGTGCATTCCGGCGGTTTGCTCAATATTTTCAGTGGCTTGCCCTGGGCAGGTGAAGCATGCGCTGCCGTAGTGTTTTTCGAACACAGCGGTGGTTTCCGGGTAGATTTCCAGCAATGGCCCGATTTTGGTTTTGAAGTGGGCGAGCTCTCCACGTTTGATTATCTCACCGTCGGTGGAGGCGCCGGAGCCGTTCGAAGGAGTTGCTGGTTGTTCGTTGGACGCATCGTCGGTGGTGACGATTTTCTTTCCTTCCAGCCTGGCGATCAACGGGAACAGCTCCTTGCCCGCTTTTTTGGCCGCCATTTCCAGGGTAACTATCTGCGCCACAGAATCCCTGACCGCAGAATTGGCCAGGTCGCCCAATCCTTCCTCGGTCATGGTTTCTTCCAGATGAGGATACTTCTCCAGTATCTCGGCGATTTTCATGCCGGGGGCAACCTTAACATCCGGCAAAGGAGCGGCAGGCGTTGGCGCCGCGGAGGCTGGTTCCTCGACAATTTCCGGCTCATCCTTCAGCACACTTAGCATGTTGACAATAAAGATCAATATGGAAACGCCTTCGATAAGCCCGAATAGGCCGAACAGCATCCTCGGTGCGCCGCTGGTGTAGAAAGCGCCGAACCCGTACAGCACGATCAGCCCGACAAGCCCGGCGTTGGCCAGCCAGTAATGGACCGGCACCATCGATGGATATGGCAATTGCCTTGCATTGAACCGTGGCAAAATGTGGTAAGCCACGCCATAGATGAACATCGCCATGAACCCGATGAGCATCAGGTGAACATGAATGAACCTGATTTCCGCCATGGCATGATCCGCGAAGGACATGTGTATGCCCATCAGCATACCGAGCCCAAGGTATATCAGTGATACTCTTATAAACTTCTTTCCATATTTATCCATTACCTAACCTTTCCGGTGTTTTGTCTATACACTTTTATTTACAATATCGCAGCCGCTGGCAGTTCCATATGACAAATATCATGTTTCGCTGGCAAAATCTAATTTAGTCAATATTGTATCAATTGATGTAAACTAACGTAGGTAGAGTAAAAATCTATGGAGCGCAAATCTCATGAAACGACGTGATTTCATCAAAACGACAAGCATCGGCGCTGTGGCTGGCCTGGGCGGTATCAGGATAGCCAGCCAGGAAGCGAACGCCAGCGAGCCTGTCTCGATAAAAAAATATGGAACCCTGGGCCGTACCGGTCTGAAAATCAGCGATATCTCATTCGGTGGTGGCGCGCTGAACTCACCCACGTTGATGGCGAAGGCGGTGGAGATGGGTGTGAACTATTTCGACACCGCCCCCGACTATGGCCCCTCGGAGAAGACCATCGGGAAATATCTGAAAAAATCTGGCGGGCGCGACAAGGTGCATATCGCCACCAAGTTTTGCGATAAAGAGTTCTATCCGGGCCATCTGGACGCCGACGCGCCGGAGAGCAGATATATCGAGGTGGTTGAAGAAAGCCTGGGCCGGATGAACACCGACTATGTGGATCTGGTATTCGTGCATGCCATGGGTGAAGAGAGCCGCGAGTATGAAAGCCGGCTGTTATCGGAAAATATGCTCAATGCGTTTGCAAAGCTGAAAAAAGCTGGCAAGGCGCGGTTCCTGGCGGTCTCGTCCCACGGCCCTGTCCGGATGGAAGAGTTAATGATGAAAGCTGTCAAGTCGGGTCATTACGATGTGATCATGCCAGCGCACAATTTCATGAAGTTCCCGAAGGCGCCGGATGTGATTGAAGAAGCCGGAAAGCGCAACATAGGTGTGGTCGCCATGAAGACCCTGGCCGGCGCCAAGGAGATGAAGCTCGACACAAAAGGCGACGACTTCGCCCATGCAGCGTTCAAATGGGTTCTGCAGAATCCGAACATTGCCGGGCTGGTGGTGACGATCAAAAACTTTCAAAGCTTGTCGCACTATGTCAAGGCGTCCGGCAAAACTTTTACCAAAGAATCGCAATACACCCTTGATCAGTACAAAACGGCCTACTCCACCGAATATTGCCGCACCGGTTGCGGCGACTGCCTCGGCGCCTGTCCGGAAGGGCTGAACATCGCGGGCGTGTTACGACAGCAAATGTATTTCACCGATTATCACGAAGAGAAAAAGGCGATGACCGGATATGCAAGGATGTCGCCCAACGCTGATGTGTGCGCCAGTTGTTCATCCGCCCCGTGCGAGTCGGCCTGCGGTTACAATCTGCCGGTCAAGGCGCTGTTGACACGGGCAAAGGAAAGTTTAACCTTCCGGGTGTAATGATCAGGGCTGGGCTGGTGGCGCTGTTGCCTGTAATAGCGCTGGTGATCTATATCGACGGGCAAAACTTCGACCCGGAAAAGCTCGATTTTTCGAAATCCGCCGGGGGTGATCTGGAACAGTTTTTCCCCGAAAGTGTGAAAGGACTGCAGAGGGAACGGACCGTCCGTGTGTTCAACAAGGATAACCTTTTTGAATATGTAAACGGCCATGCGGAGTTTTTCATCTCATCCGGGTTCAAGGCGGTGGCGGTGGCTGGCTATTACGAAAAAGAAGGCGACCCGAACCAGCCCGATTTCATGGTGGACATATACGATATGGGCTCCACTGATAACGCTTTCGGCGTGCTAAGCGCAGAGAGCGATGGGACGGAGCCTTTGCAAGTCGGCTTCATGGGATACCAGACAAAGAGCAACCTGCTGTTTATCAAAGGTCCATATTACGTAAAGATCACATCCTTTAATCCGGGCAACAAAAATAGTATCGCGCTGGCCAACAATGTCTCCGATACAATGGGTGATGTAGATACTGCCATATCGCAGTTCCGGCTGTTTCCATCGGATGGCGCCATAAAATCTGGCCGCAGTTTTGTTCGGCAAGATTATATGGGGCTCGATTTTATGACGGACGTTTATGAGCAGGAGTACAAGCGAACCGAAGGTGAGTTCACCGCGTTTCTGGTCTCGCCAAAGGATAAGCTGGCCAAGCTGGTGGCATTCTATAAAGATAATGGTACCGAGGTCATGCCGGTGAAGATAGAGGGCAATGAAGGATATATAATAAATGATGAGTATGAGGGGGCGTTGGGTGTTGTGCAGGTTGGCGCAAACGTTATCGGCGTCCGCGGAATCGAGGAGAGCGGGAAATTGCGGGCGTTCCTGAAAGAAGCGATTGAGGTGAACGATGACCTCGAGGAATAATAAAGTCGATAACAAACTGCTGAACAGGCGTCGTTTTATAAAAACAGTCGCCCAGGGTTGCGCCGGGGTGGTCGGTGTGTCAGCCGTCACATATTTGGCATATGGGGAGAAGCCGGTCTATCACGCGCCGGAGAAAATATATAAGCTGAACGATTTTCGGGTCGATACATCCGGCCTACCACGGTTAATAATCACCCACGGCGATGACCCTTTCATGATGGTGAAAGCGGCCACGGAAAAGCTGGGCGGGATCGACAGGTTCATCAAACCGGGCGACCGTGTGGTGATCAAGCCGAACGTGGCGTGGGACCGTCTGCCGGAGCAGGCGGCAAACACCAACCCGGATGTGGTTCTGGCAGTGGCGAAGCTGGTGATGGGCGCCAAGCCTGCCAGCGTCACGGTGACCGATGTATCGCTGAACGATCCATATCGATCCTTCGCCCGGTCCGGGATAGAGAAAGCCGCAGGCGAGGCTGGCGCGAAGCTATGGATACCCGGTGTTAACGATTTTCGTCAGGCGGACCTGAACGGCTCGCTTCTGAAAGTGTGGCCGGTCAGTCGCGCGTTTCTGGAGGCGGACAAGGTTATCAACATCCCGGTGGTCAAACATCACAGCCTTAGCCGGGCCACGCTGGCGCAGAAAAACTGGTACGGCATACTGGGTGGCCGGCGCAACCAGCTTCATCAGGATATCCATACATCGATCGCCGATCTGGCCAGCGCTGTCCGCCCTACCCTGACGGTGATGGACGCGACCCGCGTGTTGATGAAAAACGGGCCCACCGGCGGTTCGTTGAGCGACGTAAAGGTTTTCAACACCATTGTCGTCGGGCTGGATGAGGTGGCCATCGACTCCTATTCGCTGGGCCTGCTGGGCGCAAAGCCGGATGATGTGGGCTATATGAAGCTGTCGCAGGAGCGCGGACTGGGCGAGCCGGACTGGAAGTCTATCCGTTACGAAGAGCTGAACGTCTGACCGTGAATGATCCATTGAACAAACGCCTCACGCTGAAAACCCTCCGTCGGATCTGGTCGATATTTTTCGTCCTGCTGTTTCTGCTCTTGATCTACATCACTGACTTTCGACACATGAAAGGTTACGAGGTCGCGCTGTTTCTGGAGACCGATCCGCTGGTCTGGCTGACCGGGTTGATGAGCGGCTGGACCGTATACAAAGGGATGGCGCTGGCGCTGTTGATTATCATCCCGACCCTGTTCCTCGGCCGGTTTTTCTGTTCATGGATCTGCCCGTTGGGGATCATGAACCAGTGGGCCAGCAAAGTACTGCATGCCAAAAAACCGACAGACGAATACGAAATAAATGAGTATCGTGAAGTATATCGCTTCAAATATTATCTGTTGGCCGTGTTGTTGATCCTCGCTCTGTTCGGGTCTTTGCAGACAGGGTTGTTCGACCCTATCGCTCTGGTTCATCGGACATTTATCACTTCCGTTTTCCCTGCCGTCGATTATTTTCTTAACCTTGCTTATCTTCGCCCCCCGGTGTTCCTGGGCGGCGTGTTGATCAGCTTTCTGTTCCTGGCGATCATTCTGGCCAACCGGTTTATCACCCGGTTATGGTGCCGGTTGCTCTGCCCGCTTGGCGCGCTGCTCGGTCTGTTATCGCTCGGCTCGATCATGCGGATCCGGCGTAATGTAGAAAAATGCACAGATTGCCAAAAATGCCTCAGCTCCTGCCAGGGCGCCTCCGACCCGCAGTCGGAGCTGCGCCCGTCGGAATGTCTGGTCTGCATGAACTGTATATCGGACTGCCCGGAGGACGCGCTGCATTATGGTTTGCCGGAGAGTTTGTCATCGGCGCATAAACCGCTCGATATCAACCGCCGACGGCTGGTGGAGACCGGCCTTGCCGGCCTGATAGCGTTCCCGATGCTCAAAAGCTCCCTCACCGGAGAGACCACCGATCAGGCGCTGGTGATCCGTCCACCCGGCAGCCTGCCAGAGCCAGATTTTCTGCGGCGATGCATCAAATGCTCCGAGTGTATGCGGGTCTGCCCGACCAACGTGTTGCAACCGGCCCTGCTGGAGTCGGGGTTCGAAGGGCTCTGGACGCCGATCCTGGTGAACAAGATAGGGTATTGCGAGCATCAATGCACCCTGTGCGGCCAGGTCTGCCCCACCGGCGCCATAGAGCAGATCTCCATCATCGACAAGATCGGCTCCGCGACGGTTAAGCCACTGGTGATCGGCACCGCTTTTTTTGATCGTGGCAGATGCCTTCCGTGGGCCATGGGTGTGCAGTGCATCGTATGCGAGGAGGTCTGCCCTACATCGCCAAAAGCTATCTGGTTCCACGAATCGACCATCACTGCAAGGGACGGATCACGCAAAAGGCTGAAGTATCCTTATCTCGACCCGAAGCTATGCATCGGATGTGGGATATGTGAAAATAAATGTCCGGTGCGCGATCTGGCCGCCATCCGGGTCACCTCCGTGGGCGAGACCCGATCGAAAACCAACAAGATGATCCTGAAAAGCTGACCGGCGATATAAAACTGCAGCTCCGGACCTTCCAAGTTTCAGCTTGACAATACCCGGTGAATATATTATCTTGATATCAAGATACAATGTATCAAGATATTTATTTTATGGATATGAGATGAACGAAAATATCAAGGGAGTGAAATTGTGGCTGGTGCTGGCACGGGCAAGCTCTGCTGTTCGGGCCCACGCGGACAGGCATATCGCATCGCTCGGCCTTTGCTCTTCTGATTTTGGAGTGCTGGAAATTTTATTGCACAAGGGCCCGCTGCCGGTGAATATTATCGGCAGAAAAATTCTTCTGACCAGTGGCTCCATAACCACAGCCATCGATCGGCTGGAAAAGAAAAAGCTGATCCGCAGACATAACGAGGGCAGGGACAGGCGGATCAAAACCGTTCGGCTGACCCCGGCTGGGCGCACATTTATCACCCAGGCGTTCAAGGAGCACGAGAAGGCAATGGAACAGGCCGTTGAGGGAATGAGCCAGAGAGAGAGACGCGAACTTGTGGCGCTGCTGAAAAAGCTGGGCAAAACGGCGGAAAGTAAAGAAAGGAAACAACAATGAAAACATTAAGCAAATATAAAGGTATCGACAAGATATATATGCCTGTGAAAACTTCTGATGGGGCCGGGGTCCGGTTGCAAAGGAGCATCGGCTCCATGGAGCTGGATAACCTCGACCCGTTTCTTCTGCTGGATGAATTCAAGTCGGACAACCCGGACGATTATATCGCCGGTTTCCCCAGCCATCCACATCGTGGTTTCGAGACAGTGACATATATGCTGGCCGGCAGCATGAAACATAAAGACAGCACCGGCGCCGAAGGGGAACTGGAGGCAGGATCTGTGCAATGGATGACGGCCGGGCGTGGCGTTATCCACTCCGAAATACCGATCCAGAAGGATGGCCTGATCTGGGGGTTTCAGCTGTGGGTCAACCTGCCTGCGAAGGATAAGATGACAAACCCACGATACCAGAATATCGAGCCAGATCAGGTACCCGAGGTCAAAAACGACGATGGAACAGTTACCCGGGTCATTGCTGGCGACTACAACGGCGTAAAGGGCGCTGTATGTGGCATTACCACAGACCCGCTCTATCTTGATGTACACCTGAGCGCTGGCGGCAATTTTCAGGAACCAATACCAGATGAGCACACAGTTTTTGCTTATGTATACGATGGTAGCGTCCGGTTTGGAGACTCCTCAGAACCTGCAAAGGCGTCGAGCCTGGTGACATTTGGCGCTGGCGAGTCGATTAGAGCCACTTCCGCTGATGGCGGCCGGTTCCTCCTGATCGCGGGCCATCCGATCAAAGAACCAATCGCCCGCGGTGGCCCGTTTGTCATGAACACACAGGAAGAGATTATGCAAGCCTTTGCAGATTACCGGGACGGCACGCTGACAAAGTAGACAGCATATAGACCGACGTTTGGAGTAAAAATAACTGGTCATCATCTGTTTAAGATGGTATACCGAGCCGAGGAATTGACTTTAATTAATTGCAAAACACGTATCGATTTAAAAAGATTGCGGGCATATTTATTGCCCTGATAATAGCGGTCTGCCTGCTGTTGATCGGTTATCAGCTCACCTATGGCCCTTTGGGGAAACCGATACCTGGTTCTGAAGCGCTTTTCAAAATTATGTTCGTTGCTATCATCTGCTGGGGTTTGCTTTTATTCCGGCCCGGCAAATACCAGATCTTTGCCATTATCACCATAACGGTATCCATTTTATTCACCCTGCTATTGGGTGAGGTTTATATGCGGTTGTTCCGTGGTGATCACTTTACAGAGATTGATTATACGATCAACGATGAATCAAGGCAGGATATAAGCGCCAGGGGCCCGGCGGTTTATGGCCCAAAGCGGCCAGGGGTCAACAGAATCCTTATACAGGGTGATTCCATAACCTGGGGCGCGGGAGTGCTCGATTGGAAAATGCTCTATCCATATCAATTACTAAAAATGTTGAACAAAGACGCCGAACAGTACGAAATGATAACCTTGGCAAACCCTGGCATGGAGATTAACAATCATGAGATCATGCTGAAAAAATATATAAAAACCATCGATCCTGATACGGTTGTTTATCAGTGGTACATCAACGATCTGGAGGTAATCAAAAACAGGGCGCGCCCTCCCGAAACATTATGGAGCTTCCTTCCATTTCATTCCGTACTGGCCGAATATTCGTATCTGTACTACTTTACCGACCATCGCTTGACACAGCTAATATATAAACCAGGCATTGATTACCTCGACTATCTGAATAAAGATTTTGCCGAGGGCGCCGCAGGCTGGCAACGATTTAAAACTTTATTCCACAACTGGGCCACCATCGCCGCCACCCATGCCGATGGAATAGTTTTGGTTATGTATCCTAATGTTCCATATACAGGCCAATACAAACTAAAGGCTCTGTCGGACAACGTAAAAAAAATAGTATCTGATAAGTGGTTGACGATATACGCTCATCTGTTGCCGAACAAGGTTGGAGGAAGTTTCAAGGATAAGACGGCCAGCGCTGGCGTGGCAAGGGTCGCCATTGAAGGACAGACACCTAAAGGAGTAATGATGTATGGCCCTCATGTTACTCTTCCTGAAGGAGAGCAGGTCGCCATATTAAGGATGAAAAGCGGTAAAGAATACGCGGAAGAGGTTGCCAACATTTTGGTGGTTAGCGAGTATGGCAAGGTTATCCATGCGAAAAAATCTGTTTCTGGCGCCGATTTTCCTGAAAAGGACCAATGGACTGAATTTGAGTTATCGTTTACCCTGGATAAAGAAATCACCGAAAATATAGGGTTCCAGGTCCACTACACAGGGCGCGGGACCTTGTCAGTCGACAAGATCGCCATCGCCGTGGACCACAATATCGAGATCATCGACATGCTTGATATACTAAAAAATTTTGACACCCACGCCAGCATGTTCGACCCCCATCCAAACGCCAGGGCCCACAAGGTCATCGCGGAAACGATATACCAGACGCTGACAAACCCAGCCCAATAGCAGACGATACTTGAACAAACAGCCATAACAAATATAATTAACACTTTCACAGTTGTATCCAAAACAGATGGAGGATGAATCATGGGCGCGGATATAAGCGCTGTTAATGAACTCGTTAAAGAAAAGTCTGCGTTTGTAGATCTGCTGATCCGCGAGATGGGCCGCGTAATCGTGGGCCAGAAAAACATGCTGGAGGGTATGCTCACCGGCCTGCTGTGCGATGGGCATATTCTGCTGGAAGGGGTCCCCGGGCTGGCCAAGACCTTGTCGGTCCAGTCGATGGCAAAAGCGATAGATCTCGGTTTCAAGCGTATTCAGTTCACGCCGGACCTGCTGCCGGCCGACCTGGTCGGGTCGGAGATATATAACGCCAAAACGGCTGACTTTTCCATTAGGAAAGGACCGTTGTTCACCAATATCATCCTGGCCGATGAGATCAACAGGGCCCCGGCGAAAGTGCAAAGCGCCCTGCTGGAGGCGATGCAGGAACGGCAGATAACCATAGGATCGGAGACTTTTCCTCTGCCGGAGCCTTTCATAGTCCTGGCCACACAAAACCCGATCGAACAGGAGGGGACATATCCACTGCCGGAGGCGCAGGTCGATCGCTTCATGCTGAAGCTGAAGATCGATTATCCGACAAAAGAGGAAGAGGTCGATATCGTCACCCGGATGACATCCAGCGATAATACGGATATCAACCGTGTGATCAGCCCCGATGATATCCAGGAAGCCAAAAAAGTTATCGACCAGATATATATCGATCAGCGGATCATCCGTTATATCGTCGATGTGGTCGACGCATCGAGGGCGCCGGAAAACTGTGGGCTTGATATCGGCCATCTCATCGAGTATGGCGCCTCTCCACGCGCCTCGATCTATCTGACAAAAATCGCCAAGGCGCAGGCGTTTCTGCGTCATCGCGGTTATGTCACGCCGGACGATGTGAAGCTGGCGGGCATGGATGTTTTGCGGCATCGGGTGATACCCTCCTACGAAGCGGACGCGGAAAATATCACTCCGGAAAACCTGATCTCAAAAATCTTCGACAGCGTGGAAGTGCCATAGTGATCAATGACTATCCCCAGTGACCTGCTAAGGAAAATCCGTCACATAGAAATCCGCGCCCGCAAGGCGGTGAACAACGTTTTTTCCGGCGAATATCATTCCATCTTCAAGGGGCGCGGCATGGAGTTTGCCGAGGTGCGTCCGTATCAGCCGGGGGATGATATCCGCAGCATGGACTGGAAGGTGACCGCGCGAACCGGCCAGCCGTTCATCAAGGTTTTCCATGAGGAGCGGGAGCTTACGCTGATGTTATTGGTCGATCTTTCCGGTTCCGAAAGCTTTGGCTCGGTTAAAAATTTCAAATCGGAAACGGCGGCGGAGCTGTGCGCGGCGCTGGCTTTCTCCGCCATCAGAAACAAGGACAAGGTGGGCCTGATAGCCTTCACAGACAAGGTGGAGCTGTATATAGCGCCGAAAAAAGGAAGGGCGCATGTGCTGCGCCTTATCCGCGAGGTCCTCTATTTCCAGCCGGAGCGCAAGGGCACCGATATCGCCGCGGCGCTCGATTATCTGAGCAATGCCTTGAACAAAAAAGCCATCCTGTTTCTGGTCTCCGATTTCAAGGATGAAGATTTTGAAAAGCCGCTGAGGGCCACCGCCCGCGCCCACGACCTTATCGCGGTGAAGATCCGTGACCCGAGGGAGGAGGCGTTGCCGGATGTGGGTCTGATCACGTTAAATGACCCAGAGACTGGTGACACTGTTGCGGTCGATACATCAAGCAAAGCGCTAAGACAAGAATATGCAAGCTCTGTGGCGCAAGATACTGCGGAGCTTTCAAAGCTATTTCGCGGCGCTGGTATCGACGAGATCGACATTCGGACCGATCAATCGTATATAGAGCCGCTTATACGGTTCTTCAAGCAACGGGAAAAAAGGTTGAAGGCGGGATGATCCGGGCTATCGTCATTGCAGTGTCTATATTCACAGCAGGGCTTGCCAATGCAGACACGCTGACCGTCATACCGGATAAAACAACCATAGGCACGCCATTCATACTTAGGCTCTCCATCGATCTGCAACCGGGCGAGATGCCGCTTCTCCCGAAAGAAATACCGTTGCCGGAGGGCGCAGAATTGCTGGCCGTCAAACAGGTTCCGAGCGAGGGCATGTTGGCCATCGTCGAGTATGAAATCGAATCGTATAAAGTTGGTGTACACGAAATCCCTCAGCTGGAATACGAATTAAAAGGCTTTACCACCACTTTAACCCAGCGCGCCGTGGGCCCTGTCTCGTTTGAGATCGTCTCTGTCCGTACCGATCCGGAATCAGCCGACAAGTTAAAAGAGATAAAACCCCCCATAGATATCCCGATCAAACTACAGAAATTTTTGCCGATCGTGTTGTTGCTGTTGGCGGTGGCTATAGCGGCGATCCTGCTCTGGCGCTGGTTCGCAAAAAAGCGGAAGATGAAGCCAACACCCCACAAGCCACCACCTCTTGCCCACGAAATCGCATATGAACAGCTCGACAAGCTGAAATCTGAAAACCCGTTCGGTCATGGCAGAGAGCAGGAGCACTTCTTTCGTGTATCAGAAATTGTGCGTGGCTATATGGAGCAAAGGTTCGGCATGCTGGCACTGGAGAGGACGACATGTGAGCTGAAAGAAGAGCTAATTAATTGCAGGCGTGCTTCCACAGACAACGATTTGCTATTTGATCTGCTGGAGGAGTGCGACATTGTGAAGTTCGCCAAGCGTAAAGCTTCGCAGAAAAACGCTGACGACTCTATAGCCAATGCAAAAGAATATATTAATCGAACAAGACAGCGGCCAGCGCCGCCGGAGGGTGAACAATGAGATTCGCCAACCCTTGGGTTCTGCTGGCCCTTTTCGCCCTGCCCTTCTGGGCGCGGCACTATATAAAAAGCCGGGCGGCCACCAGACATAGCGTTCGATTTTCCGATATCGGCTCCATTACAAAACTCGCCAGCTACAGGAATCCGTTGGCTGTCCATAGCCCGTTTATATTGCGGATAGTGGCCGCCGCCTTGATAATCATCGCCATCGCCCGCCCGCAGACCGGGTTCAGCGAAGAGGAAATCATTTCCAAAGGGATCGACATTATGCTCACACTGGACCTGTCATCATCCATGAGCGCCACCGATCTCGCCCCCAGCCGTATCGCCGCCGCCAAACGGGTCATCGGCAAATTTGTGCAGGGCAGGAAAAACGACCGGATCGGCTTGGTGGTTTTTGCTGCGGCCGGTTATACCCAATGTCCACTGACGTTGGATTATCCTGTTTTGCAAAAATTCCTGGTGCGATCGAAAATCGGGCTGATCGAGGATGGCACTGCCATCGGCTTGGCCCTGGCCACCGCCAGCAACCGGCTCAAGGACTCGACCGCAAAATCGAAAATAGCCATACTACTGACCGACGGGGTGAACAACCGTGGCGCCATCGACCCGATCACCGCGGCGCAGATGGCCAAGGCTGTCGATGTGAAAGTCTATACCATCGGCGTCGGACGGGAGGGTACATATATGCAAACCATCGATGACCCGGTCTATGGAAAGCAACGGGTCCCAGCCCGGACAGAGATCGATGAGAAGCTGCTACAGCAGATCGCGGAAACCACCGGCGGCCAATATTTCCGCGCCGAGGATGAGAGCACACTGCTGGCCATATATGAACATATCAACAAGCTGGAGAAAACCGATATAAAGTCTAAAGTATACATGCGCTACAGCGACTGGTTCATGTATCTGCTGGCCCCTGCCCTGGCATTGATAATGCTTGAGCTGCTAATGCCTGTGACCCGATGGAGCACGCTGCCATGAGGTTTCACGATCCGATCTGGATATGGGGCTTTCTGCTGATACCGGTCCTGGGGTTTGTCTCGTGGAAGGCCATAAAGTTCAAAACATCGGCTCTCCACCGGTTCATCTCCGCCGATTCGGCCAAACGGCTTGTGACGGAAGGGATTTCCCGGAAGCGAACCATTCGTTCTGTCATGTTGATATGCGCCGCGGCGCTCGTTCTGTTCGCCCTCGCCCGCCCACAGTACGGCGTTAAACCGACGGAGGTGAAGCGCTCTGGCATCGACCTTATGATACTGCTTGACGTCTCCAACAGCATGGCGGCCCGCGACGTGAAACCGAGCAGGCTGGAGCGCGCGAAAATAGAAATAAAACGGCTGATTAACACCCTGGAGGGCAACCGTATCGGCCTGATCGCCTTCGCCGGCGCCAGTTTTGTGGAGAGCCCTCTGACTCTGGATATCGGCGCGACCCGGATGATTCTGGATAGCATGGAAGTGGGGTCTATACCGAAGCAAGGAACGGCCATCGACCAGGCTATCTATGAAGCGATCAAAGCCTTCAATACCAGCAAGGCCAACAGTAAAGCGGTGATCCTGATCACGGACGGCGAGAGCCTGACCGGCAATGTTGCGCGGGCGGCAGAAGCGGCCAAAGATGAGGGCTTGAAAATATCTACTATCGGGATTGGATCAACATCTGGCGCCCCGATACCACAGGTCGATAAACCAGGCGGTATAACGGGCTACAAAACCGACAGCAGTGGTAAAATTATCCTGACAAAACTGGATACAGAAACCTTACGAACAATCGCAGAAACAACCGGCGGCGTGTTCTACACATCGCAAGGTGAAAGCCTTGATCTGACCGACTTGATCGAAACGATTCAAGGTATGGAGAAAGTGGATATCACTTCGTTCGAATATACAGAATTCGAGGAGCGCTATATTCCACTGGCTATTGCGGCGCTCCTTCTGCTGGTAAGCGAGTATTTCTACTTCACTCGTTCCCCTGCAAAAGTGTCTGCCTAGTCCGACTTGTCCGACTTGTCCGGCGGCGGCTGGATCGGTTTATTTAGCTGATCCGGCTTTTTGCTGATGGAATCGTACACTGCCAGCGCCTGAGCAATCATCGATCCGGCCGATCCGGTCTCCGCTGGTAGCAAAATCGTATTGCTCTCCTTTGCCAGCTTGGCAAACGCCTCCACATACTGCTCCGCCACGCGAAGCGATACAGCATCATTCCCGCCCGGCTTCTGGATCGACTGGGCGACTTTCTCAATACCTTGCGCAGTCGCGTCCGCCACGGCCAGGATCGCCTCCGCTTCACCCTTGGCGCGGTTAACCTGATCGGTCAACGCCGCCTCCGATGTCAGTACAACCTCACGTTTCTGTCCCTCGGCGATATTGATCTGGGCCTGACGCTTACCTTCGGAGTCGAGCACCTCCGCCCTCTTCTGCCGCTCCGCCGCCACCTGCAGCTCCATGGCCCGGCGTACATTGTCTGGCGGTGTGATATCTTTTATTTCGTACCGCAGGCACTGGATACCCCACACGTTGGAGGCCTCGTTGATCGCCCGGACTATGTTGGCGTTCAGCGCTTCCCTTTCTTCGAAGGTTTTGTCCAGGGTGATCTTGCCGATCTCGGAGCGCATGGTGGTCTGGGCCAGCTGGCTTATGGCGAAATTCGGATCGGTCACGCCATACGACGCCTGTTTCGCGTCGGTGATCTTCAGGTACAGCACTCCGTCGATCAGCAGGCTGACGTTATCTTTCGTGATGGCGGTCTGGCTCGGTATATCAGTGGCTCGCTCCTTTAGCGAATGCTTATAAGCCACGCTGTCCACATAAGGGATTATTATGTTCAACCCTGCGTTCAGAACCCTGTTAAACCGGCCCATCCGTTCGATTACCCAGGCCTGTTGCTGCGGCACCATCTTGGCGCCCTTGAAAATGGTCAACAGAACCAGAAAACCAATTACCAGTGTTAACAGTTCCATCCGCTATTCCCCCTTATATTTTATATTGACCAGCTATTTACCAGGCTTTGGCGCCACGTCCAGAATGCCGCCAGATATTTTCACTATGGTTACTTCGGAGCCGGAATCCACCTTGTCAACCCAGCTCTCCTCGACCAGCCGGGCGTTCATGATGGCGCCAGACCAGTGGACATCGCCAACTTTTCCTTTGCTCAACCCTGTGGCGCCCACCACTGCTGTCTCTCCCACCATGTCGCTATACCCGGTGCCAGGTGTGGAGTGAGATTTCATTAACGGTTTCCACAGGATAATGGTCCAGAGTGTGGATATGATAAAAAATGATGTCCATTGCATTAAGACGCTATCGATCAGCCCGATCAGCAATATCGCGCCGACGGTTATGGCGCCAAGGCCTGCGAATATGATGCCCATGCCAGGCAACGCCAGGGCCTCCACCGCCAACAAAGCTCCGCCTGCGATCATCCATAATGTTGCGCCAGAAATTTCCATAGCTTTGCATTATTACATAATCACAGTAGCGCTTAAAGTGTTTTCTGGGCACAAACCCCACTGCTTTGACAGTTAAAGTCACGCATAAATAAACGCTGTCAATCTAATGTTTTTATTGTGCTTTTTCAAAATAGTCAGTGATTTCTATCGATACACCATCGGTTTTCAGAATTATCTCTCCATCTATATCCGTTCTGTGCGTTTCTATCCCTGCATCCTCTAGCCGTCCCAATACATCCGGGTGCGGGTGGCCGAACCAGTTGCCATGTCCAGCGCTGATTGCTGCATATTTGGGATCAACCGCTTCTAAAAATTCTGCGGATGATGAACTGTTGGAACCGTGATGACCAACTTTCAGAACATCGGCGCGCAGATCGGCGCCGGAGTTGATCATCCATTCTTCAACACTGCTGTCAATATCCCCGGTGAACAAAATCGAAACAGAGCCATAGATAAGCTTGACTACCAATGAACTATTGTTTTCATTATCGGCATAGGGCGCTTCTCCCGCCGGGGGATTCAGTATCACTGCGTACAACCCTTCGCCCAGGTCAACCCGGTCACCCTGACTGACAGCGTGATATATACCTCGATCGGTCATATCAATACGGATCTGCTCATACCGTTTGTCACGATAACTCCTTCCATTATCGTACAGCTTGCCGGCCCCTGCTCTTCCCAGCAAGCCGTATACACCGCCGGAATGGTCATTATTATCGTGGGTCGCAAATACAGCATCCAGCCGCGTGCGTTGGGCGTCCCACAAAACAGGGGCCACAATAGACCGGCCGATGTCGAAATCCTGATAGTAACCACCGGCGTCGATCGCAATCGCCCCGCCCGGCCAGGTTACGATTGCGCTGTCGCCCTGCCCCACATCGATGAACCTGACTGTCAGATCCTTATCAAAATGTGATGCGACCTTGCCAGCGGTCGATGAAACAATCAGCCCTGCGATGGCGCATATTATCAACACATTTTTCCTTTTCCCTTTGCCCATCACGAAAAATAAAAATATGGCCAAATAGTAAGATAGCAACGCCAACCAGTGGACCGAGGGAACATGGAAATAAGAGAATGGCGCCCGCTCCACCATATACGACAGGTCGGTGATCGCCTCCATCAGCAGCGTTGATACGCCGATGATCAGCTCGCTATTAAGTAACAAACCAAGAATCCCGGCCGGGACCGCCAGCGACGCCATCGGCACCGCAACGATGTTTACCAGAATTCCGGAGAGCGGGACTGTGTTGAAATGATAGGCGACCAGCGGCGTGGTCCCTATCGCCGCAAACAGCGATATAGCAGCATACGAGGCAAGGATCGGGACCTTGTTTATCAACTTCATCCACCATGGCTCAATTAGATCTTCCACCCGCTCCGCTTCCCTCGCCCTTTTCCAGTATCGCTCCAGAAACAGTGATATAAACAGAACCGCCGTAAAGCTGAGCTGAAACCCGGCGGTGAACAGCGTCCACGGCATGGCTATCAATATCAACGCCATGGCCAGAGCGAACGCGCCATAAAACTCCTTGCCGCGCCCCAACGCCACCGCGCCCAGATAGACGCCGATCATGATGGTGGCGCGCATAGCCGGCAGCCGAGGGCCGGTGAACAGCGCAAACAATATTACAGCCATTAGCGCTCCCACAGCCGCAATCCGGACCGGCGCGCCGGCGGAAGCCCAGCGGTAGCGAACAGGATAGATGAGCCAGAAAGAAACCAGCTTTAACAGAAAATAACAGGCGGTCGCTATAAACCCGACATGCAGACCGGACACCGCCAGCAGATGCGCCGTGCCCGCCCTCGCAAAAGTGTCCCGCAATTCCCCGCTGACCTGGCCGGCGTCGCCTAGCAGCATTGCGCGCATGACCGCGGTCACATCTGCTCTGTCGTTGATCAGCAGGGCGCCGGCTTTCCGCTTGATTATCTCGAACGGTCTGCGCCAGGTCCAGCCAGGTTGAGTGATGGTAATGCCGGTCTTGTCAGAAACGCTGAGCTTTGCGGATATACCGCGATTATACATATACCGCTCATAATCCCAGCCGCCGACATTTTTGAGCCCATATATTTCGCGAAGTCTGGCGCTTTTGATCTCCACCTGATCACCCGGCAGCGCTTTCATAAGCCCTGACTTATAATCCACAGAAGCCTGGACAACGCCACCCGCTTCAACACCGTCCACCGATCTGACATTCAGCAGCGCCCGGGCACGCTGGATCTTGTGCGAATCGGTTCGCAAAAATTCGGCTTCGATCACAGATCGTTCGCCGGTAATCATGTTTGAAACGTCGTTGGCCGGTCGAGGATAGCTATCGTGGTAAACGATCAAAACAAAGCCGACAATGGCTGACACGATGAAGAAGAAGCGCAAGGCCGGCCGGGTGGTTCGCCATAATATATAGAGCGTCACTACAGCGCATATGACCATCATGGCTGTGTCGGCGCCACGGCCCTGTATGATGCCGATAACAAGCATGGCGAGCGCTGTCAGACCTGGGTTGGTCTCTATCAGATCGGTCGCTTTGTCTGGTTTGCTGTTTTCTGTCATGAAAAATAATAAATCAATATCATGAATTACACTATAATATGTGATTTTGATTTTAACGAGGAGAGTATGCCGCAGTTTTCGAATCAGTGCCGCAGTCACAATTGTGGTCAGTTACGCGCGTCAGATATAGGCGACACCGTCCGCCTTGCCGGCTGGGTGAGCAAACGGCGCGATCACGGCGGGCTGGTCTTTGTCGATCTGCGCGACCGGTTCGGCATGACCCAGGTGGCGCTCAACCCGCAGATCGACGAACAGGCCCACGACCTAGCCCACTCTGTGCGGACCGAATATATCCTGCAAGTGCAGGGCAAGGTTGCGGCGCGGCCGGATGGAACGGTCAACGAAAAGCTGGCCACCGGCGCCATAGAGGTCTACGCAGATAAAGCGTCCATACTCAACCGCTCCAACACGCCGCCGTTCGTCCTGGACGATGAGCCGAGCGAGATGATGAAGCTGAAGTATCGTTATCTGGAGATCCGACGCGGCCCGCTGATGGACCGGCTGGCCACCCGTCACAAAATCAACATGGCCACCCGCGCCTATCTCGACAGTCAGGGATTCATCGAAGTGGAAACACCGGTACTGACAAAAAGCACACCGGAGGGCGCCCGCGATTATCTGGTGCCCAGCCGTGTCAACCCCGGCAGTTTTTATGCCCTGCCCCAGTCGCCGCAGCTCTTCAAGCAGATGCTGATGGTGGGCGGGGTGGATCGCTATTTCCAGATCGTGCGCTGTTTCCGGGATGAGGACCTGCGGGCCGACCGGCAGCCGGAGTTCACCCAGATCGATATGGAGATGTCGTTTGTGGAAGAGAGCGACGTGCAGTCAATCTGCGAAGGGATGGTCAAAACTATTTTCAGTGAAGTCACCGGAACCGAACTGGAAGCACCCTTCCCGCGGATGGAATATTCCGAGGCCATCCAACGGTTCGGTGTGGACCGGCCGGACACCCGGTTCGGGATGGAGCTGGCCGATGTTTCCGAGCTGGCGGGCGGGTCCGATTTCAAGGTCTTCAAAGACGCCATCGCCAGCGGCGGCGCAGTACGCGCCATGGCGGCCACCGGGTGCGCCAGTTTTTCCCGAAAGGACCTGGACAACCTGACGCAGGAAGCGATCGATCTGGGCGCCAAAGGCCTTGCCTGGATCAAGGTTACCGACGAAGGGTTTGTCAGCCCGATCACAAAATTTTTTAAGCCGGAAACCCTGGACGGATTCAAGACTGCCACCGGCGCAGCAGTTGGCGACCTGATGGTGTTCGTGGCGGATAAAACCGAGGTCGGGTTCGATGTGCTGGGCGCCTTGCGGTTGAGCCTGGCTAAGCGGCTGAACCTTATCGACGAATCGAAGTTGAATTTCGTCTGGATCGTCGATTTCCCGCTGTTCGAATATGATGACGAGGCAAAACGCAACGTCGCCCTGCATCACCCGTTCACTGCACCGGTGGAGGAAGATAAACCGCTGTTCGAGTCGGACGCCTTGAAAATGCGGGCCCGCGCCTATGACCTGGTGCTGAACGGTGTGGAGATCGGCGGCGGCTCCGTCCGCATCCATGACAGGGAAACGCAGAACAGGATGTTCACAGCGCTCGGCATAGACAGCGACGAGGCAAAAGAAAAATTCGGGTTCCTGCTGGAGGCGCTGGAGTATGGCGCGCCGCCCCATGGCGGGATTGCGTTCGGGCTGGACCGGTTGACGGCGATCATCACCGGCGTCGACTCCATCCGCGACGTGATCGCGTTTCCGAAAACCCAGAAGGCGCAATGTATGCTCACCGAGGCGCCATCAGAGGTTGATAAGAAACAACTGCGCGAGCTGGGCCTGAAGCGCGATCTCTCCTGACCTGGCTATTTTACCCGTTCCAGGTACTTTCCTTCCGCGGTGTCGATCCGCAGTTTCTCGCCAACGTTTATAAACTGCGGGACGGAGATAACTTTACCGGTCTCCAGTGTGGCCGGTTTGGGTGATCCGGTCACCGTGGCGGTTTTCAGTCCCGGCTCGGTTTCGGTCACCTCCAGCTCCACCACCCTGGGCAGTTCTATGCCGATTGGAGTGCCCTCGTAATACTCCACTTTCACTTTTGTGTTTGGTGTCAGATACTCGATGGCGCCCTCCAGGAAATCCGGTGGCAAAAAGACCTGTTCATAAGTTTCAGAGTTCATAAAACAATGGCCGGCCTGGTCCTCATACAGATATTCCATCTCCACCTGCTCCAGCGCGGCCCGCTCCACCTTCTCCTCCGTGCGCATCCGCACATCGGTCTGGTTGCCCTGGATGATGTTGCGCAGCTTCAACTGGGCGTAGGCGCCGCCCTTGCCCGGCTTCACGGTCTCCAGCGTCATCACACGCCAAAGCTGATCGTTATACTTTATGATATGGCCGACCCGAACCGAACCGGCGTTAATATATACTGCCATTGGATTTTACCCTTTCTGGTATTTATCTGGCTCCACAGGAGCATGTCTGATGAGTCGAGATGATAACCAACCGGCGCAGATATCTCAAGCAGTATTCAACTTTCAGTTTAGTTTACTCTCCAGTTTCGCCAAGCGCGCCTCCAGGCGAGCGATCTTCTCCTCTTTCTCCCTCACCACATCTTTCACCACGTCGTACAACCCCTGGATGGCGGCGAGAGCCACACCATCAATATCAATCGTGTTGATATGTTTGTCGCTGGTTCCCAAGCCATAGACCGAATAGAAATCCTGGGCCATCGGGCCGATATGTCGAATTGAATCATCCTGTGACTTATAGTTCCACGAAGATATATCCATCTTGGCAATCCTGGCCAGCACATCACGGCCATCAACCTTGACGATATTCTCTTTCACGTTCCGGTCGCTGTAATTGTTCCAGCCACCGCCGCCGGCAGTAATATACGATCCGGCGGTGGGCACGCCTGTGGTTGTGTTGATGGCAGTTATTATTCTAAACCCGCCATCAGCCTTGAAAGTCACTTCATTATTAGCCGTTGATTTTGCGGTTGTACGCACATTTGGTGTGACAGCAGTATCGATAAAAGTGGATCCACTGCCCCAAACAAACGACTCCCCGTGATACGCTTTGGCATAGTTGCCCGCCGCGAAACCCCTGGCGCCTTGAGCAGTGTTGCTTTGCCCTCCTGGCACAGTAGAATAGTATCCGCTTGCTATGTTGGAATATCCACCGCTGACGGTGGCCCACTGCCTGTCCGAAACAGACCCAGCCCCATTTCCAGCGCGGTTCTTGGAACCGCCAGCAACTGTTCCAAAGTTATCCCTCACCTGCTATTTGTTTTTAACAATTCCTCTTGTAACCTCATACTTAATGCAACGCAAGTTGCAAAAGAGAAGTTGTTGATAAGGAGTGTGCTAACATGTTGGATTGGATGAAAGTTATAGTTGGAGCTGTTATAGAATGTTCACAGGTATTATAGAAGGAATTGGCGTAATCGCATCGGTGCAGCGTAATGTGGAGGACATTGCCATTGATGTAGACACCCATTCGCTCATCGATAACCCGGTAATTGGCGAAAGTATCGCGTTGAACGGTGTATGCCTGACCGTGGTGAAGATCAACGGCCCCATCCTGACCTTTGACCTGTCGGCGGAGACTATTAAACGAACCACATTCGCCAACGTAAAATATGGCGCGAGGATGAACCTGGAGCGAGCCATGCGGCTGGGCGACCGGATGGGTGGGCATTATGTGCAGGGGCATGTGGACTGTGTCGGAACGATCACACGAATCACCCCTTCCGGAGAGGGTTATCTGGTGGAAATCAAACTGCCCACTGAAGGTATGAGATATGTAATCGAAAAAGGCTCCATTGCCATCAGCGGTATCAGCCTGACGGTGGCGGACAAACTGGAAAGCTCTATTACAATCGCGGTGATCCCACATACCTGGGATGTAACATCGCTGAAGGAGCTGTCTTCCGGTTCGACTGTTAACGTGGAATATGATATCATCGCTAAGTATGTCGAAAACATGGTGTTACCTTTCAACAAACCCGGTAATGGAAATATAGACGAGGACTTTTTGAATCGTCACGGATTTTAAAAACTGAAATATAATGGAAATATGGATATAGAAAACAGAAAATTTCATTCCATCCACGAAGCGGCCGAGCAGTTGCGGCAAGGCAAGATGGTGATAATGATAGATGATGAAGACCGGGAAAACGAGGGCGACCTGGTTATCGCGGCGGAGCATGTTTCTCCAGAGTCTGTAAACTTCATGGCGAAGGAAGGGCGTGGTTTAATTTGTCTTTCCCTCACGCCGGAGCGGTGCGATGAGCTGGACCTGCCGCCGATGGTAAACGACAACACATCCTCCTTCGGCACGGGTTTCACGGTTTCGATTGAGGCTCGCAAAGGTGTAACCACAGGGATATCCGCGGCGGACAGATGCCAAACAATCAGAACTGCGATAGATCCTGAAACCAGACCAGGAGACCTGGCAAAACCGGGGCATGTGTTTCCGTTGCGTTCTAAAGCTGGTGGGGTGCTGGTGCGGATCGGGCAGACGGAAGGCTCTGTTGATCTGTGCAAAATCGCCAAGCTGCGACCAGCAGCGGTTATCTGCGAAATCATGAATGAAGATGGCTCTATGGCGCGGGTGCCTGATCTGATCAAGTTTTCTGAAAAGCATGATATAAAAATCATCACGGTGAAGGATATTGTCGAGTTTCGGCTGAACAACGAGCATTTTGTCCATCGCGCCGCCACCACCAGGATCCCCACCGCGCATGGTGACTTCACCGCGATCTGTTTCGAAAACAGCGTCAACCCGGATGTGCATATGGCCCTGACTATGGGTGATTATGACAATGGAGAGCCGTGCCTGGTGCGGGTGCATTCGCAATGCCTGACCGGCGACGTGTTCGGGTCGGAGCGATGCGATTGTGGCGAGCAACTGGACTATGCGTTGGAAAAAATCGCCGAAGAAGGTCGAGGTGTCCTGCTCTATCTGGCTCAGGAGGGCCGGGGCATCGGGCTGGTCAACAAGCTGAAAGCTTATGCATTGCAGGATGAGGGGAAAGACACGGTAGAAGCGAACCATTCGCTCGGGTTCAAGGACGATTTGCGAGACTATGGCCTGGGCGCGCAGATGTTGCGCGACCTGGGTATTCGGGAGCTGAAGCTGCTGACCAACAACCCGAGGAAGATTGTGGGGCTGGACGGCTATGGGCTGGAAATAACCGAAAGGGTACCGATAGTCTGTGAGCCGAAATCGAATAACCTTCGTTACCTGAAGGCCAAACAGAACAAGCTTGGGCATCTGCTGGATATAAAAAAGAACAGTTAATTAATTTACGAGGAAATCAAAACTTATGGCGAATATAATTGAAGGATCGCTGGATGGTAAAGGCGCCAAGATCGCTATTGTCGTGAGCAGGTTCAATGACTTTATAAACTCCAAGCTGGTGGATGGAGCGCTCGACTGCCTGGCGCGGCATGGGGTGAAGGATAATAATATAGACATCTACAAGGTTCCCGGCGCGTTCGAAATACCGTTTGTGGCGAAGAAGCTGGCCGCCTCACCCGATTATGACGCTGTTATCTGTTTAGGCTCTGTTATCCGGGGCGCGACGTCGCACTATCAATATATCGCTTCGGAGGTGACCAAAGGCTGCGCCCAGGTGATGCTGGATACCGGCAAGCCTGTGTTGTTTGGCGTTTTGACAGTAGAGACGCTGGAGCAAGGGATAGAGCGGGCCGGATCCAAGTCTGGCAACAAAGGTTGGGACGCGGCGCTGTCTGCGGTTGAGATGATCAACCTGAACAAAAAACTTTAGAATAATTAATAAAAAGGTGGCGCCCAGGCGCAAATCGCGCGAGACAGTAATAAAAATCCTTTATCAAGCTGACCTGGATACAAATACAGAGATTGATGAGGTTCTGGATCAATATCTGTCCGATGATATAAAAAGTAAAGATCTTGCTCAGGGCGCCGATTCAAATGATTTTATAGGTGAATTGGTGTCTGGTGTATCGAATAATCAGGTTGAGATCGACTACCTTATAGAGAAAGCGCTGGATAACTGGACATTATCAAGGCTTGGTTATCTTGAACGCGCAATATTGCGTCTTGGCTGTTTTGAAATAGCGTATTGGCCCGACACACCGGACAAGGTGGCGATACATGAAGCGGTAGAGCTTGCTAAAACCTTTTGCGAGGAAGACTCTTGCGGACTGGTGAATGGAGTTTTGGATAAAATAATGAAAGATAAAAACGCGGTTCCGTAGAGCATAACTGTTTTTATCCTGAATGTAACTTGTAAACTGGAAAGTTTTTATCATATATGTTATATGCGTTGATTTCAGACGTGCACGCCAACCTAGAAGCGTTTGAAGCGGTGATAGAAGATATCAAGAAAGTAAGCCCGGACCGTATTCTATTCCTGGGTGATATCGTGGGCTATGGACCGAACCCGAACGAATGCCTGGAGCTGTTGCTGAAAATTGCTGATGTGACCCTGGGCGGCAACCACGACTGGGCCATGGTCGGGAAAACATCCATGGACTATTTCAACCCGTTCGCCAAAGCTTCCGCCACCTGGACGGAGAAACAGCTGAAAGATGAACATAAGGATTTCCTTTCACGCACCCGCTCGATCGACATGTTCGACGGCTTTCAGCTGGCGCACTCATCACCTTATAACCCTGATGAATGGAGGTATATTCTCTCCCAGACAGACGCCCAGGAAAACTATCCGCACATCGAAGGGAACCTATGTTTTATAGGCCACTCGCATCAGCCAATTGTTATAGAGTTCGACGACGAAGGCGAGGCGCTGGCATACAGGGAGCCTATGATGACGTTGAATCCTGACAAAAAATATATCGTCAATGTTGGCTCCATCGGCCAACCGAGGGACGCCAACCCAAAGGCCTGCTGGGCCGTATACGACTCTGAGATAGGCAGGATAGAATACCGCAGGGTCGAATACAATATAAACGAAACACAAAGAAAAATGCACGGGCACGGCCTGCCCCGCTATTTGATCAACCGGTTGGCGGAGGGGCGCTAGGTTAATGATCTGGCTATCGCATGGCTCAACTTTGCAGCAGTGAGCTGGCCAAGGGCCTGAAGAGCGGAAAGCTCGCTGAAAACAGACACGCCGTATACCTGCTTTACGGCATGGAAGCCGCCCGGGTGAAAAGCGCGGCCAACATGATAAAACAAGCCGTTGTTCAACAGCTCGGTGGCGAGCAGAACTATTTTCGCTATATCAAGCCTGGCTCTGGCGGCGATGAACCGGGCATTGGTGATATTACCGCCTCCCTGAATACGGTTTCCATGTTCGGTGGGGGCAAGCTGGTTTGGATCGGCCCTTTGGAAAATCTGGATAAGGCTAACAGTGTCGCCCTTTTGTCATATATCCAAAATCCTAATATGGAGTCGACCCTTCTTATCACTGTCGTGTTTCCAAAAGACAATGCCAAAGCGCTCAAGGTTTTCGAAAACACTGCTTTTGTGAAAACTGTTTCCGGTATTGATTCTTGCGCAGTTGTAAAGTTCGCCCCGCCCAGCCGCAGCGAGCTGGGAAAATGGCTAAAAGGCCGGGCGCGCTCTTGCAACCTGGAATTCGACAATCATGCCGAGGAACTATTGTTCGAGCTATGCGACAACGATCTGGACAGGTTAGACGGCGAGGTTGAAAAACTGGCTTCATATGCTGGCGCCAACCATAAAGTGACAGTTGAAGATGTTGAAGTTGTTGTGGGCAATTACCAGGCTGATAAAATCTGGGACCTGACAAGGGCGTTTGGTCGGCAGGATATAGTCAAGTCGGAAGCTGCGCTGGCGAATCTGTTAAAACATAATGTGCCGGCGCAGATGATCCTGAAGATGCTCGGCAAAGAAATTGGGCGCATATCGGCCGCCCTGGACGCCCGGACGAGCGGGCTCGATTTTTCCGCCTACTCAAGCGAACTGGGCGACAACCCATATACAGTAAAGGAAGCCTGGTCAGCGGGCAAAATATGGACCAGAGACCAGGTAAAAAACTGCCTGAAAAATGTGCTGAAAGCTAATATGGATATGATGCGAGGCGGTGTGTCAGCGGAGACCGCTTTATATGGCCTGTTGATAGCAACCTGTGGCAAATCAAGTTAGCGACGGGCGGTCTGCCTCTTGCTTCGCGCCACAGGAAGAGCAGAACTTGTGTTCTTCTTTAATACTTGCTCCACATTGATGACAAAATTTTGTTTCTGAATTACCAGCGCTTGCGTCTTCTGTGGTTTCGGGGCTTCGGTTCCCTTTATCGAAGTTTTCTATCTGGTCTAGCAGGATAATCGCATCCGCTTCCAGCTGAGCTTTCACAGACTCATAATCACTATCGTTTATCTTCCCGGTTTTGTGATCGAAATCAAGGTCTGTCAGGGCTATGTAGGCCGCCTCTTTTTTGTATAGCAGATCGGAGTATTCACTTTCGGTCAGTGTTGCCCCTGACGCATCGGCCAATTTATCACGATAAAGCGGATATGCAATGACGAACATAGCGATTGCCAATATCGCCAATTCTATAAATAAAAGCCCCATATTAAGCGTCGAAATCGTTCAGTTCTTTTTTCAGTTTGTCTGACAATGCAGCATCAGCTGGACCAACCGCAGGGGCATGCTTCACTTCATGAGCCTCCGACTCCGCGCCTTTACCGACCCATCGACTGGCAATGGTCACAATACCGGAGCCTGCGACAACAATTGCCAAAAATGGCATCACATAGCCAACCAGGTTAAATCCTTTTTTCGTAGGCGCTGACAAGGCGACTTCACCATGCTTGTCGACAAAATAATCGATGACTTCCTGATAACTGCTGCCTGCATTGAGCATTTCCTTGATTTTTTCCCGCGCTGGCACAGCATAACCACAGCTGTTGTGCGGACATGCGGCAACAGTAGAATTGCAGCCATTACACAAGCATTGCAGCTCTTTCGTAATCTGATTGTACATGGGCTTTATATCTATCACGGCAAAAGCAGGAACGCTAGATAGCGCTATGAAAATGGTCAAAGCGACCGTTTGTATTGTATATTTCATTTTATAAATACCTGAATAGCTAATATCTGATTTTAGCATATTCATCCCTGGGCGTTTTTGAATTTTATAGCCGGTTATCAATCAGCTACCGAAGCGCCAAACCAGATAGCAACCGCCAAAAGCGGCATATAAAAAAACCCAGCGCTACCCATGTCGATACCCAAGACCTTTTCGGCAAAGGCAAAGTGCGGCAAACATGCGGTTAAAACAACCAGAATTGACGAAAACAGAAAAGCTTTAATTCCTGTCCGCATGCTGTTGTTTCGAAACATCATGTATGCGGCGCCGACGCTCAGCATTATTCCCAGCGCAACATAGTCTACAACTGATATAGATATCGTTAAGCTGCTACCAAATATAAGATCGCTCAGAATTGACGCTAAAGGAAAAGCGATATATCCCGCGATAGCTCCAGCTAATGTTCCAAAAAAAGCGGTGACCAACCGATCCTTTATCAACGCTGGTATTCCTAATATCAGCATACCGACAGCCGCCCATGCGATAGGTTCTTTTTCCTTGAAGGGTAAGGATTGCAGTCCGTTATTGATAAATTCATAGCTGGCCTCGGCGATGAATCCAGCCACCGCCGCCAATAGTAATACCAATATAGACAGTTGGGAAAAAGAGAATATCGATCTTGAATCATTATTTGTGAGCTTTGATGATATATTGACTTTCGACATGCTTTCCGCTTGTTTCAACTTCTTCTTGAGCATTTTCCTGTCATCTTTCATTTGCTCTAGCTGAAGTTCTACTTTGCGGCGTTCCAGTTCCAGCTGGCGTTTATCCCGATCAACCTTTTGTTGCATTTTCGAGACTTGCTCTTCTTTATCAAGGCCTAAATATTTGGACAGTTCAGATAACATTTCCTGAGCTGTCTGATATCTTGCGTTAGGCATTTTTTCCAGTAGCGTAAATACTATTTTGGAAAGGCCTCGATCCAGGTCCGAAATAGGTTCTGGAGTTTTATGGAAATGCTGATCGATTACTTCCCTTGGGTTGGAGCCTGTAAATGGTGTCACACCTGCCAATAGCTCATACATTGTCACACCCAACGCATAGAGATCGCATCTTACATCAGGCATTGCGCCATTGAAAACTTCTGGGGCGATATAGTGCATGGTGCCTGCAATCTTGCGATGCTCCCCTGTGGCCTCCGCCAGCACCCTAGCGATACCAAAGTCCATCAGCTTAACTTCATTCTTAGCGCTTATCATGATATTGGCTGGTTTGATATCACGATGTATGACACGCTTGCTATGCGCATAATCGAGCGCCAGACAGACTTTATATGCTACATTCGCCACAATTTTAGGATCAAGTTTTTTGCCATCCTTGCGCCCGGCTATTGTCTTTAAATCGTTCCCCTCGATATACTCCATTAGCAAAAAGGCTTTGCCTTCATCATGCTCAAAATTGATAAGACGCATGATCAAAGGATGCGTCAACATCATAGAGACCTGAGCCTCTTCCTTGAGTTTGCTTACTGCTTCCTTATTGTTACTGACATCTTTCTTGAGGAGCTTGATAGCTACTGGACGATGGAGCTGGAGATCCTGACCGGCATAAACAACACCCATCCCGCCTTCGCCCAGCTTGTCCAAAATTTTGTATCTTGAAGACAGGATGGAACCGATTTCCAGCTGGACATAGTTGCCCGCATCTTCCAATTCTCCTGCCGATATGGTCTTTGTTATATTCTCTACAATTGACGCAGAAGTATTACTCGGTTTTTTCACTCGTTGTCCATTACAGGTATGTTTAAGACTATTTTCCTTGCCTCATCTCTCTATGTGCAAACATTATAACACCTTATATCAAGAACTAAAATAGACAATTCATTTTCAGTGAGTTATATGCCATAAAAAAAGAGCATAATGCTGTAATTACGCAATATAGCTAAAATCAAAGAAATCATTTAATATTTAATTTTCCAACCTCAAATTTTTGGGTTTTGCCTCCGATTATCGTAGTCTTAATTCAAATTTTAAACAGTGGCCTCGTAACTATTTGTTTTATTTAAACATAATAGCGCCATTCTTTGTCTGCTGAGTGGTATCAATTTTGCTATATTAGATTGTATGGATATTGAAAAAAGGAAGCAACCTGCAGAGCAAAAATTGCTGGATGAGTTCATCAGCTACCTCCAGGTCGAGAAAAGCGTATCAAACCATACCATGCGCGCATATAGCTCCGATTTACGCCAGTTTTTTGACTTTTTGCAGTTATTCAATGTATGGGATAAAAAATCAAGCCCAGATCAAATAAAAAATATTGGCCGATCAACCATCAAAAGCTTCATCGCATTTCTTTTTAACAAGCGTTACTCGCCTGGCGCGCTGGAAAGAAAAATATCAACTCTGCGCTCATTTTTCCGTCATTTGACGTTGACTGGAGCTATTACAGTCAACCCTGCCCTGGGTGTCGATCTTCCATCAAAGCCAAAACCAGTTCCTGATTTTCTAACGATAGATGAAACTATATCGTTGTTAAGCGCTCCAGACTTGAGGAGTGAAAATCCTGCCAATATCAGAGATATCGCCATTCTAGAGCTTCTATATGCCACAGGAGTCAGGGTCTCGGAGTTGTCAACATTATCTGTGGGAGATATCGATTTTGATCGCAAGGTTATCAAGATAAAAGGTAAAGGCAAAAAAGAGCGGATGGTGCCATTCGGGGCCAAAGCGCAAACGGCAATACAAAACATGCTTGATAAAAACAGAGGGTCTGGAATAAGTGACCAACATGACGCCCCCCTATTCCTCAACTACAAAAAACGACGTTTATCTGTCCGGTCAATCCACAGTATCGTAAAAAAATATGCGCAACTGGGTGGGATGGGCCGTCCGGTCGCGCCGCACAGGCTCCGCCATACCTTCGCGACCCACATGCTCGAAGGCGGCGCGGACCTGCGATCCATTCAGGAAATGCTTGGTCATTCCAGCCTTTCCACAACACAAAAATATACCCATGTGAACCTGCAAAGGTTGATGAAAGTATATGACACAGCTCATCCGAGGGCATCTTTGGAGGAGCGGGATTGAGCAGAATTAAACCTGGAGTATAATAATGGCAAAATTGAGAAAAATGAGTCTCGAACGGTTTCAGGAGAACTCTTCAAAAGTCATACAACTTGTTAATAACGTGAAAATGCATATCATAGTCTACAATGAAAATGGACCGGTCGCGCAGATCACGCCATCTGGTACAATTGCCCGTAAACAGAAAGCTCGGGAAGCTCCTGCAGTGCCAGATACGAAGCCGATGGACCAGGGCGGCGTCTGGACAATCGATAGCGAGGCCCGCAAAAAAATTATCGAGCGTCAACAGCGGTGGAAGTATAAGCTGGCCTCGAATAACAGCTTTAAAAGCCTTGCGCGCTTCGCCGCTCTACTGCCTTTTTCCGGCAAATTTTCATAGCAATTACATTCCCTCAAGCTATGGTTCGAAGCAAAGATATACAACCGCTGATCGATAAGGCCAAGGTATTAATCGAAGCCCTGCCCTATATCCGCGCATTCAAAAACAAAACCATCGTCATTAAATATGGTGGCGCCGCAATGGCCGACAATGACCTGAAGAGCAGCTTTGCCCGGGATATAACACTGCTGAAGCTGATAGGCCTCAACCCTGTGGTTGTCCACGGCGGCGGTCCGCAAATCGGCGAAACACTTGCCAAAATGAATATCGAAACCCGGTTTGTCAACGGCGTGCGGTACACCGACCATGAGACACTTAACATTGTTGAAATGGTGCTGGTGGGTAAAGTGAACAAAGAAATCGTCAGCCTGATCAACAGCCATGGCGGGCGCGCAGTCGGGTTGTCTGGCAAGGATGGAGAGCTGGTCAAGGCGGAAAAAATGCTGATAGAGAAAAAAGGACCGGAGCTGGAGCGACCGGAAATTATCGACATGGGCATGGTAGGAAAGATCACAGAGGTGAACACTGCAATATTGCGACACCTGGACAGTGGTGGCTTCATCCCGGTCATAGCGCCGGTCGGATATGGTATTGACAGCACAACCTACAATATAAATGCTGATGTGGTCGCCGCTGCCATCGCAGGAGCGCTGGGCGCAGAGAAACTTGTGTTACTCACCGATACTGCCGGCGTGCTCGACTCAAGCAATCAGTTGATATCGACACTCACCAAAAAAGACGCGCAAGGTTTAATTGACAAGGATGTGATAAAAGGCGGCATGGCGGTTAAAGCGGAAGCATGCTTCACCGCGTTGGAGGCTGGTGTGAAAAAGGCCCATATCGTTGATGGACGGATTACCCACTCCGCCCTTTTGGAAATATTCACCGATAAAGGTATCGGCACAGAGATCCGTCAGGACTGACTTTGAGCTTACGCCTCTTTTGCCCCGCCCTTCACAGTAAGTGTCAATCCTTTTTGGGATGTAACTACTATGGGCGCTCCTTTCTCAATTGACCCGGACTCCGAAACAGCATTCCACAGCTCACCCGTTACAAACACCTTACCCACACTGTTCGCTCCAATCATACTTTCCACAACACCCTCGGAACCGATAAGCCCTTCCTGACCGGTTTTGACCTTGTTCCGCTGGGCCTGCAGCGCAGACCCGACAAGGAAGAAGAAAAATGCGCCGGTCGCCAACGCGGTCGGGATAATTACTGATAAGCTGATACGGAGATATTCCGCGGGGCTGTCGATCAGCATTATCGACCCGATGATAAGCGCAACTACCCCTCCGATGGTCAACACACCAAAGCTGGGCACCATCGCCTCTATCGCGAATAGTAGAATGGCCAGAATAATCATCAAAGCGCCAGCATAATTAATCGGCAACGCCTGCAACGAATAAAAAGCCAGGATAATGCTGATAGCTCCGATAACCCCTGGGTATATGGCCCCCGGGTTGTAAAGCTCCAGTATCAGGCCATAAAACCCCAGCATCATTAGCAAGTAAGCGATGTTCGGGTTGGCGATTGCATTGAATACTTTTTGCCGCCAGTTCATCTCTGCCCGTTTTATGGTGATGCCGGTGGTGCTTAATGTTTTTTCACCGGAGGCTGTTTTTACTTTCTTGCCATCAATGGCGACGAACAATGTCTCCAGATTATCTGTTACCAGGTCAATCACATTATTTTCCTTGGCCACCGTTTCCGAAATAGAGTCCCCTTTCCGCACAAACTTCTCCGCCATGTCCGGATCACGACCATACGATTCTGCCAGCGACCGGATATAAGCCGCCGCATCGTTGGTCACTTTCTTTTTCATAGTCCGGTCCATACCGCCGCCGCCCATATTCACAGGTGTAGCCGCGCCGATATTGGTGCCGGGCGCCATCGCTGCAATATGGGCCGATATGGTGATAAACGCCCCGGCGGACGCTGCCCTCGATCCACTGGGAGAGACAAACACCACCACCGGTTTGCTGGCGCCCTGCATTTTCTTGATGATCGACCGCATCGATGTATCCAGCCCTCCCGGTGTATCCATCTCTATAACCAACAGCTCGACAGAGGGATCTGAGTCAGCGGAATCGATAGACTGGATTATATATTCTGCAGTTACCGGATTGATGGCGCCATTGATAGTGATAACAAGGGCCGTATTTCCGGCGGATAACGAAAGGCCGGCATGGACCGCCAGTAACGCAAAAACCAAAATTAACTTTCTCATACTATTATTTTACCCTAAGTGAAGGTCAGTTCGCTTTTTTTGATCAAACCAGGCTGGAATAGAGCCGGTTTTGAACTATAATAAACAAGTTTATTAACAAGGCCATATTTAGAAGACAGTAAAACATTGATAGATCCATTTGTTGGCAATAGACAGAAGATGGTAGACCTTTTCGTCTCTGGCCAAGGCATAACTGATAGGAAGACGCTGGAGGCCATGCGTGAAATTCCGCGGCACCTGTTTGTCGACCCCGCCCTCGCCCTGCGCGCGTATGACGACTATGCCGCGCCCATAGGGTCGGGGCAAACCATCAGCAAGCCATACACCGTCGGCCTGCTTGCCCAGTCCGCCAGCCTTACTGGGAATGAAACGTTATTGGAAATCGGCACAGGCTCCGGATATCAGGCTGCGGTGCTAAGCCAGTTGGTCGATCGTGTTATTACCGTTGAAAGAATTAACGCCCTTTCCAACCAAGCGCGCAAACTTTTCAATCAGCTCAATTACAAAAATATCGTATGCATGGTGGCCGATGGCACCGTCGGATGCGCCAAGTATGCGCCTTATGACGCCATTGTGGTTACCGCTGGCGCGCCAGAGATTCCAAAACCGCTGGCCAAACAGCTCAGGGATGGCGGCCGGATGGTGGTTCCGGTCGGCAATGGCGCCGAGCAGGTTCTCCATCTTGTGGTCCGGGATGGCGACCGCTTCAAAGTTACAAAGAAAGGACCATGCTCCTTTGTCCCACTGCTGGGCAAACATGGCTGGAAGCAAAAACCGGCAAGAAACTAGGCCCAATATGAATAGCGAATTTGTTCCACTCAACCAGGGCGGACCGGAAATATACACTTTCCCGAGCTTTGCAAAGTTTGGGTTTTCAAGCTTCGTTTCTGGCAGGTCTGGTGGCGTGAGTGGTGGCGAATACAGTTCGCTGAATACCAGTTTTAGCGCGGGGGATGATCCAGGCAATGTGACCAAAAACATGGCCGCAATTGCAAATAGCGTTGGTTATGAACTATTATGGACCGGCATCCAGGTTCATGGCGACAATGTTATGATCATAGATTCCTCGCCTCCGCCTCCTTCGATAGAAGCCGACGCGATTATTACATCTGCGCCTGGTATGGCCATTGCCGTCCGCACTGCGGACTGTTTACCGATATTGATAGCCGACAGAAACATAAAAATCGCTGGCGTGGCACATGCTGGCCGGCGTGGGACCGAACTGCAAATTGCCTTTAAAACTGTCCGTCTTATGATTGAAAGGTTTAGTAGTGATCCGGAGGATATCATCGTGGCGTTCGGGCCTTGTATACGCAGCTGTTGTTACGAAGTTGATAAAAATACTGCAGAACGGTTTTACGATTGTTGCGGAGGTGATGGCGGACGACACCTCGACATTTCGCAGGCTAGCAAAGAGCAACTTGAATCGGCGGGTGTCGCTGCCGATAATATTATTGATTCCGGAATATGCACATCATGCGAGAACCACAGGTTCTATTCCTATCGAAAAGAAGGTAAGTACTCTGGGCGGTTTTTAAGTGGTATCACATTTGGTTTGAACGGATAAAATGAGAGTTTGGTTTAGTGTCACCACATATTATTTAGGAATTACTATATCTCTGTTCATGGCGGTTCTCCTTGCGGCTAACGCGCACGCCAGTGATGATATTAAGCTCAACATTACCGCCACACCGGATCATCTGCCTCCCGGCTCTGCGTTCCGGCTGACTGTTACGGTGGAAGGTGAAGGGTTGGAAAACCCGCCAGAGCCTGCTCTGCCTCCGTTAAATGATTTCGAAATTGTTGGGCAGTCGACAAGTCGGCGGGTTTCCATGACCGGGCTATCTATGTCAGTCAGCAGGTCTGTCACTTATCAGGTGTTAGCGCAAAAAGAAGGAACTTTTGAAATACCACCAATTATTCTTGAATATAAAGGTAAAAAATATAGCTCAGAACCAATCACCATCACCGTAGACACCAACGCGCCGAAACCAAAGGGGCCCACGACAGCCCGGCGCAGGACGCCTGCATTCCCCGATCTTGGCGGACTGTTTGATGATGATTTCTTTCGAGCCCCGCAAAAAATGATAGACAAAAATGATCTGTTTGTCACGATGAATGTGGACAAGGATAATGTTGTGCAATATGAACAGGTGATCGCCACGTTCAGTTTTCTGCGGGCAGTCGATATTTGGAACAATCCGAAATATACAAGATCGAAGTTCGAAGGGTTCTGGGTTGAAGATTTGCCCTTCGAAAATGGTCAAAACGAGAGGACAAGCCAGAAAACGATAAATGGCAAGAGGTATCTGGTAACGCAGATTCGCTACGCCTTGTTCCCAATTTCCACAGGGCCTTTGCTAATCAACCCTGCCGAGCTGTCTGTAAGCTTCTCTCCTTTATCGGGCCCTGTAACACTGACAACACTGCCTGTTATAGTGAACGTTAAGCCATTCCCACAAGAAGGCAAACCGGATGGTTTTTCCGGCGCCACTTTATCCGGAATGAATGTGAGCGCCAAACCGGATCGCGATCAAGTAAAAGTCAATGAATCTGTCACAGTGCGGTTGACTATAAAAGGGAAAGGCTACACAAAGCAGGCGAAACCTCCAATTAAGCCAGTAATTGATGGCACCGAAACCTTTGATCCTCAGGTGAACGACACAGTGGAAAAAACCGGAGGTGAGATAGTCTCTACCCGGACTATTGATTATCTCATGATACCCCGTGAAGAGGGTAATGTGGTTGTTGAACCATTTAATATAGCAACCTACGACACTGTAAAAGATGAGTATATTATCGCAAAAACTGATCCGGTAAAAATCAACGTTGAGGGTCAGGCTGGAAGTTCAGATGAAAATGTATCTGCCAGAAGAACCGTGACCATAAAGGATCAGGGCCCACGATACATAAAGCCAGATAGCAAACATCTGGAACAGTGGGGAAAGCCTCTCCACCAAAGCTTCTGGGCGCTGATTATTCTGGTTATTCCTCTATTGATAATGGCGCTTGCTATATTTTGGTCGAATAAGCGGTCTAAGCTGTTAACTGATATTGGGTATGCCCGCTCTGTCAGCGCGCGGAAGCAAGCGGTGGCCCGATTGAATAAAGCGGGAGCAACGGAAGACCCAGTGCAGTTTTATACTGCGCTGGATATGGCTGTGCGTGGTTATCTGGCGGACAAATGGGGAATCAATGCTCCGGCAGTTACAACACAGGAGGTAAGCAGACGGTTGAGCAACTCCGACAATGGCTTGAAAACCGGGTTTATTGAGCTATTATCAGCGGTGGAGCATGCTCGATACGCCAGGGCGGAATATGAAGATATGAAATCGTATATTCGTAAAGCCAACGATCTGATAGACGCTATGGAGAGGCGGGAGAAGTCATGACGCCTAACAAATATGCGACATTGCTGTTACTTCTGTTTATCACACTGTTTGCAAGCAAAGCTGGCGCAGATGATACCCAAAAATATAACGAAGCCAATAAGCTGTTTGCCAACGGTTCATATATAGAAGCAATCGAGAAATATGACTCTATCACGACCGTAAACCCTGACCTGGAGTATAACCGTGGAGCGGCGTATCTTAAGCTGGGTAATATAGGGAAAGCCGCGCTGCATTTTCACAGGGCCGCAAAGCTCCGACCAGGTGATGAAGACACTCTGGCGAACATCGAATATACCCGGTCAATCAAGGTTGACAAGGAGCCAGAGATTTCTGCTGGTTGGCTTGCCAGGGCAGGCGTTTATCTAATTAATTATTTCTCGCTAGACAGGATGACTTTAACAGCCATAATTATTTATTTTGTTTTGACGACGCTGATAGCCAGCCTGATTATAAGCCAGTCGGCCAGGTGGAAAAGCGTGCTGAGCAAATCGATAATTGTTGCGACGCTCTTTGCTGTTGTATGGTCCACCATGACCGGCGTAAGAATCTATAAATATGAAAAAGAGAGCGCGGCTATCGTTATTTCTGAGGAGACTGATGTTTATTCCAACCCGTCACGTGATGCGGAAAAAGTGCTCACGATCCATGCCGGCTCCGAACTGAAGACTGGTCGGGTTGATGGCAACTATGTGTATATCACCCTTGCGTCTGGCTATAGTGGTTGGGCGGAAAGATTATCGATAGAGCGGATATAGTCAGGCATACGTGTAAGAGTTATTCCTTGGCGTGAACGATCACAGGCACAGCTTCTTCCGAAGTGAACGCTTCTCCACACTTACCATTTATGCATTTGTTCTGGGCGCCTACCTCGCCCTCCTGGTTGGTTTTGCAATGGGGGCACAATACGATTATCTTGTTGGTCTCTTTTGGCTCCTCGGTCATTCGTCGATTCTCTCCGCTATCAGATAAATTTTAAATAATTAATTATGATAATAGCCCGTAATGCCTATTACAAGCTTTTGATATCAAATTTTATCATTCAATTTTCCGCTCTGTACCCCATATTGCAGGTGGTGTTATTCCGTTCATCCTGGCATAAACCCATGCCTGACCACGATGGTGAACATTTTCTTCAAAAACCATCCAAAGAAAACGCTCGGCAGTCATTTTCACTCCACCCGGAAACTCAACAACAGCCTTGTTAAAATAGTCTTTCGGCTGGTTAATAAGATGATTTTTCAGCTCATCCCAGGTCGCTTGTAAACTAATGGCCGCCTCTTCGGTGGAGGACGCCTTCAGCTCCGGGTCAGAAAACATACCAGGGAAGTTGACCTCTTTATCCTGGAGCAGCCCCAGGACCAGATGCTGCCTGCCGATAGCTGTATGATGGATCAGATGGAGCCATGGAATAGCCCGTTCACAAGGTTTCCAATCGAGCTTATCTTCCGGTATCTGCTTCACAGCCTCAACCAGATGCCCCACCACTTTTTCATGCTTTTGCAGATATACATCAAGTGAACTCATTTCGTTCTCCTTATATATTTCGATATTAATATTGAATTATTCCTGTATTTCCAGGAGTTGCTCCACAGGCGCACGTTCTGTCCGGTAACTGTTTACAGCCGCTTTCTTATTAACATAGCCCAGCGCCATTCCAAGCACAACCATATATGAATCAGATATATTCAATGCCGACCGTACGATATCCGGGTATTCCGCGATAGCCGCCTGGGGACATGTCGCCAGCCCCATATCGAGCGCCGTTAACATCACGCTCTGGATAAACATCCCCATATCCAGCAGATATCCGGGCGCAAGTTTGCGCTCGATGAGAAAGACAAGCCCAACCGGCGCATCAAAGAAGCGGTAATTTGCCTGCCAGGCCTCCATCATCTTCTCCTCATCCTGCCGGCCGATTTCCAGGGCGTTATACAGCGCCAGCCCGCACTCCTTGCGTCGTGACCTGTACGGCTCAATCCATTGATCCGGATAGTACGCAAAGTCAGGCCTCTGCTCTTCACCTGAGGATTTAGCTTTCATAAGCGTTTCGCCCAGCTCTCGCTTGACCTCACCGGTTAAGGCGACTATACGCCACGGCTGGATATTCGCTCCTGACGGCGTCCAACGGGCCGTATCAATAATGGCCCTTATCGTATCGTGACTTACCGGCTTGTCTATAAAAGAACGGGTGGAAACGCGGCGCCGGATTGCTTCAGAAATATTCATTTAACTATCTTGACCATTTCCTTGAATTTACCGCCTTCCGCTTTCGCCAGTATTTCGAACAAGGCCATCTCCACACTGGTCAGAATCGCGCCTTCAGAGACCATTCTATCGATGCCGATTTGTTTGTTTTCCACTGTTCTGGCGGATGTTGCGTCCGCCACGATATAGGTCTCTTTTCCCATCTCCATCAGGTCCATTACTGTTTGATATACGCAAACATGGCATTCTATCCCGGCCACCAAATATTGGGTTTGCTCCAGCAAATCTACTTTTTCCCGAAACTCTTCATTACCGCAGCAACTGAAGCTGCTCTTGGATATGGGCCGATTATCGTACAGTAGCTCGGCGAGCTGATCTATGGTGCTGCCCAGTTTTTCCGGTACCTGCTCCATCCACAAAATAGGAATATCTAGAACTTTGGCGCCTTGCACAAGCTTTGCCAGGTTGTCAAACAACTCTTCCTTTCCGCTCATCACCCGCGCAAGATTATTCTGTATATCCACCAAAACCAAAGCAGTTTTATCTATTTGAAGCATTTATTTTTGTCCCTGATATTTGCTCTAATATATTTTTATCACTCAAGCGTTTTATATCAACCGGTTTTCAATTAATGTTTCTACAACGGATGGATCAGCCAGGGTTGTTGTATCGCCCAATTCTTCTGCGGTGGCGCCTTCCGCAATTTTCCTGAGGATGCGGCGCATGATTTTACCACTGCGGGTTTTGGGCAAGCCGTACGCAAACTGGATTTTATCCGGCTTTGCTATTGATCCTATCTCTTTGGCAATATGCGTCAGCAACGCCTTTTGCAAACCAGCGCTCGGCTCTTGCCCGGCGACCAATGTCACATAGGCGTATATACCTTGCCCTTTGATATCATGCGGAAACCCGACAACCGCCGCCTCCACTACGCTGTCATGGGATACCAGGGCGCTCTCTACCTCCGCGGTCCCGATACGATGACCTGATACATTGACCACATCGTCGACCCGGCCCATGATCCAGAAATATCCATCTTCATCGGTCCTGGCGCCGTCACCGGTAAAGTAGTAACCTTTGTATTGGCTGAAATAGGTCTCTATAAACCGGTCGTGATGACCCCAGACAGAACGCATCTGGCCGGGCCAGGGCGCCTTCATGGCCAAATAGCCGCCCTCCCCCAACTCCGCTTCACTCCCATCCTGCCTCAATATCACAGGCTGTACACCAGGAAACGGAAGGGTGGCGGAGCCAGGCTTGGTTGGTATGGCGCCGGGCAATGGCGTAATCAATATGCCGCCTGTCTCCGTCTGCCACCATGTATCCACGATCGGGCATTTCTTTTTGCCGATATTCGTGTGATACCACATCCACGCCTCCGGATTAATAGGTTCACCCACGGAACCGAGAAGACGCAGGCTGGAAAGGTCACATTCCTCGACCGGGTCCAATCCTTCACGCATTAACGCTCTGATGGCTGTGGGCGCTGTATAGAATATGTTGACCTTGAATTTATCGACAATTTTCCAGAACCGGCTGGCGTCCGGAAAGGTCGGCACACCCTCGAACATCACGCTGGTGGCGCCGGCGGCCAGGGGGCCATAGGTGATATAGCTGTGGCCGGTTACCCAGCCGATATCTGCGGTGCACCAGTAAATGTCCTCGTCCCGATAATCAAATATCAACTCAAACGTCTTTTTTGCGTAAAGGAGGTAACCTGCCGTGGTGTGCATGGCGCCTTTCGGTTTGCCGGTGCTGCCCGACGTATACAATATGAACAGCGGATCCTCCGAATCCATCTCCTCGCATTCGCACTCGGGAGAGATATCATCAGCCGCCATCTCATCGTCCCACCAAAAGTCGCGGCCCTCCTTCATGGTGATCTCAGCGCCCACCCGCTTGTATACTATGCATACTTTAACTTCGGAAGTCTCACCCAAAGCTTCGTCCACATTGCTCTTGAGCGGCACGACCTTTCCGGAGCGGTAGCCGGCGTCGCAGGTGATCATGACCTTGGCAGAACAGTCGACAATCCGGTCTGTCAGAGCATGGGCGCTGAACCCGCCGAAAACCACACTGTGTATGGCCCCGATCCTGGCGCAAGCAAGCATAGCGATGGGAAGCTCCGGGATCATCGGCATATAGATCATCACCCGATCGCCTTTTTTGACGCCATGCTTCTTCAAAACGTTGGCAAATCGGCAAACTTCGCCATGAAGTTGTAGATAGGTAATCGCCCGTGTGTCATCTTCTGGCTCTCCTTGCCATTGCAGGGCTATTTTATCTTTTGTTTTTGTATCCAGATGTCGATCAATACAGTTATAAGAAACATTGATTTTGCCACCGGTAAACCACTTGAAATCTACATTTTCATATCCACCTTCCCGCACCTTGTCCCATTTTTTGAACCAATGCAGCTCTTCCGCCTGCTCCGCCCAGAATTCATCTTCATTCTCAACTGACCTTCTATATATACTTTTGTATTCATCAAAACTTTTGATGTGAGCCCTGGCGCTGAATTCTGCGGATGGATCGAATACTCGATCTTCGCTCATCATCGATTCAATGGTTTGCTCAGACATATTTCTCTACTCCGATAACTTTAGTTTTCTATATATTCTAAAAGATATGTTATGGCAGATAATTACAGATATAAATCAGCCTTTGTAATTATGCAAAACAGTAACAAGTATACAGGTTTGAAGGTTGTGCCAAAATCTGTTTTACGGTGTACAGTCGTTTTCCAAGGAGCAGCAGCAGGAAATTTTACGGTTGCATGCCGCCAGCGTCACTATCCCATGTGTGCGATCGTTTTGGCATGTTGGGATGGCTCGCGGTTGCCGCCCAGCTTGTTGTATCGCCTGTTGACGCCACCAGCGCCACCCCGGGGCTCCATATAAACTCCGGAAAATTGCTTGTCCTGGTTGGCGTTGAGTGTGACCGGCTTATATGTATGGTGATCATAATAATATGACTCCTGGGCAATAGCCAGGTTAGCCAGATCGGCCTTTAATCCTCACGCAATATGACCGCTCTCGGTATAAGCGGAAAATTGTGGAATGGCAATGGTCGCCAATATGGCGATTATCGCTAAAACTATCAGCAGTTCAATTAACGCAAAACCGTCGACCCTCCCGGAGCAACCCTGTTTTTTCATTCAGACGAAGCTCATACTTCCAATTAACCATCCCGAAACTATCAGCCAAGGGTCATAGCCGCAAAGCTTACAACGCTTTCCAACTCTCCTTCGACATTCTGTTTATACTTCTAACAAGCGATCCACGCTCGACACCAGCGATATTAAGTAGATGTATATAATACTGGAAACCCGCAAACGCGGTTGCTTTTGGTTCGTTTGCCTGATATTTTCTCCAGGAATTTATTTGCCATCGATTTGTCATCCCGAGATGATCGATCAGCTTCATATCATCCCTTTCAACCTGCTCAAGCCGGGCGTCCGTCAACGCTGGAGTCCATCACCAAACCGGGCGCCCACATGGGAAAAATCTACACTGGCCACATATAATACTTTCCGCCCATCATCTTCGACCGTCTTTTGCAACGCGGCCAAAAACCGCTCCACCCGCTCCGCATTGAACACCGGATGGTCAAGCTCCCATATATATTCCGGGGAACGAAAGTAAAATCGGCGCGGCGCTTATATCGGACCGACCCTTGAACAGGTGGGCGTAAAACAGCGCCTGAAACTCGATTGAATGTTCGTTCCTGTGGGCCTGCTGTTGCGCATAAATATCCTCTCCAAAATTGTTTTCCAGCTCGTTCAGAAATTTTTTATCAACATTCATCGCACCGACCGGGGTGGCAAAATCCTTGTCAATACACGCGAAAAAATCGTCCGCCAGCTGGTGCCCGACGCCCAGTATTATTATCAGTTCCGCATCGGTCTCCTTTACCTCGCTCCATCCAGCGGCCATCATTTCCGACCCTATCCGAAAATCTATATGTGGCACAACGATCGCTTTTATGACGCCATTGGAAGAGCGCGCCGCAGGCTGCCCATCCATTAACCGGTCCAACAATTCACCCAGCTCGGTTGGATCATCCGGATATGATACACCTGCCAGCGCCGCTGCCCGTGTTTCACTTGATGCAAACTCTGTCGCTATCAAATCTTTATATTCATGATAGCGCTGGTTGTCCAGAAACATTGCCTTGTCCAACTCGCCGATCAACGCACTGACATCGGCTAGCGACACAGGCTGGCCGAACTGGGTTTGAAACTCAACGCATAATTGCTCGACATCCCGGCTCCCATCCATCAAGGTCAGAATATAATACGCCGGCTGTGACAGCTGCAGGTTGACTTCACTCAATCTTGCAGGGTCAGCCAGGAAGACCATCTTCATACCGTTCTCCTCGAAAGGTATGGCCTCTATCTGCCGCAGTGTAGGGCGTTCATTCATCTTCTATCCCGTTTCTATCTTATGGTTGTAATACCTCACTATAGCAGCAAGCGTATCATTAACAGGGGTCGCCACGCCCACCGATTTACCCAGTTGCGCTACTTTTCCGTTAAACGTCTCTATCTCCATCTTCCTGCCTCGCCGTTTGTCATGCAATAGTGAAGGTATCACCTCGCCGCCATTCAATGTCACTTCGATATTTTTATCAGCCATGGCTGCATTAAGGTCCACTTCACATTTTTTAGCAACCTCTATCCACTCCAGCATTGCTGTCCGCACGGTCTCCCGCGTATGCTCAAACTCCACAGCTTCCTTCGCGCTGCTGTCCAGCGCGGCGCAGATCGCGTTGAACCCAACGTTCCATATCATCTTGCCCCACAGGTCCTGCTTTATATTTTCCGACAAGCGGCATTTTACACCCGCAGATTCGAACAGGTCTTTCAGCCTTTCCGCGCGCTCCCTTATGCCGGTGGCCAGTTCTCCAATCGCAATATGACCAAACGCTGTATGCAGAATCACCCCGGGCACTTCCACCCGCGAGCCGATGAACGCAATGCCGCCCAGCACACAATCAGCGCCAAACTCATCCGCCAGAATCGTCTCGTTGTCGATGCCATTTTGCAATGACAGTATCATCGTATCTGGCCCGACGCTCGACCGGTACAGGTCAAAAGTATCTGCAGTGTCGTACGATTTCACGCTGACAATGACCAGATCAGCTGCACCGAATGCACTGGAATCGGTTCCGCAACCGGCAGTTATATGAAAGTCACCGTTGAAGCTTTTGACAACCAGTCCAGATTCATAAATTTTGTCCAGATGTTCGCCCCGCGCAATAAAAAACAGGTCATGCCCGGCCCGGGCAAGCATCGCGCCGTAATATCCACCCACCCCTCCGGAGCCTGCGATCACTATTTTCATGGTTTTACTATTAACATGAAATTATCCAATAAGCCACAACTGTCGTGGGCAATTGGCGAGGCCACTGCAGGCTGCGTTGCCAGGATGGCTGGAGCGGCCTTTCCCTTTGCATATCCAAACTAGCCGCTATCATTTGCGGCAGATATTTTGCGAAGGTCAAGCTGGATCGCGACAGCTATACTTCTTCTTCATCATCATAACTTTTCTCCTGTGCCAATTTTCTGCGGTCCATTCCACATTACCTGCGATATTACAAGAGTTATTACCATCAGTAAATAGAAGGTGAGGGATTTGAAGCATATGAGGCATTTGTCGAATTTGAGGGATTTGAGGAATGGGATCTAAAGCACTTTAACTAATAATTATAAGTATTTGTTTATTCTAGTATATATAGTTTATATTCTTCAGCGCACCGCCTTAACATAATGAGAGAGATCAACCCGAAAAACATTATCACTCTAACAATCAAAACAGAATAATAAGACATAAATTCGGTATAATGACATCAATATTAAATTATATGTATAATTTTATGACAGAATCAGAAACGGTTTTTGAAAATTACTGCCTCACATTAGATATAGTCTGTAAAGAAATTCCGACAGAAAAAAATGCAAAAACACCCGATTATGAACTTACTATAAATAATCAAAAGATAATAGCTGAAGTCAAAGGAATAGAACTCAATCCGGATGAGAAAAAATCAGAAGAACTTATCGCTAAAACTCGCGTAGGAAATGTCATTTCAAATACGCCTGGAGATCGAGTTAGAAAAAAAATCAACGATTCAAGAAAACAAATAAAAGCTAAAACCAACGGAATTTATCCAGGATTACTGGTTCTGTATGACAGTGGTTTAAGTTACAACCATTTGGACTCATATAATATTCGAGCAGCAATGTGCGGTTTGGAACAATTGCACATATCGGTTCCATATAACCCCAATAATCCTCCTTTCCCAGCAGCCAAAAGCTTTGGTTCCAATCAAAAGTTTACAGAGAACGACAATACTTCAATTAGTGGGATTGGTGTCTTATGGAAAGATCATAGCGATATAAAGTTAGATATATATCATAATAAATTTGCAAAAATACCACTGGATCCAAATTTACTGCGTAATTATCCAATAAAACAATTTAAGCTAGGAAATGGCCCAGCCGGACAGATTGCGGAATGGGAAATAATCGACCTGAGCCATAATCAAGAGCGTTAACCTAGAATTCTTCCAACAGCAATACTTCCGGCATGCCGGCCACGCCCGATTCACGCATCATCTCCCGCAGGTTGTTGTCTTTGGCCTGGGCCTTCAGCTTTTCCACGTCGGTGACATCGGCTATGACGATCACATCCGTTGACTCTTTGGAATTGCGGAAAACCTTGAAGTTTTCGGCGCCGATGCCTTCCCTGGCCGAGGCGTAGCTATCATACACAGATTTCCAGGCGTCGAAGTCTTTCACTTTATGCCTTACATAAACTTTCATTTTCCATATTTCCATTCAATTGTTGTTCTACGATTACTTTGCTGGAATTAGCATTCCGGGCAACTTTACCATGACTAAAAGGTTGTGCATATGTGAAAGGGTTATAGTGGGACGCCGCAACGCCCCACTACATTGGTCTAAACTGCCCGTGACACAATTGTTTCCGCGACCGATTCGGCGCTTTGGAACGGGAAGTCCGACTCTTTCAGCACTCCGCCGGCGTCTCCAGCGCGCAGTTTCACTTCCCCTGCCTGACAGGTGGTATCCGGGCCTTCGGGCAAAGCGGCCATTAGATCTTCCGGTGAAGCAATTGGGAACTGCGCCCCGGCAAGCGCCCCGGCAATCTGTTTTTTCAGTTCAGCTTTAACGTCCATTTTATTTCCCTTTCAGTTGAGAGCCCTGCTGTTGATTTGGTATCGCACACTTGGCAATATATATTTAAAGGGGCTCGATCTATGTTTAAAATAGATCAAACTTGCCGGAGCCTTCTGTAGCAATGGCTACAAAACAGAAAATAACGCCAACCACCGATAATTCACTATAATGATTCGATCATGAAAAAAACCAGAGTTCGATTCGCGCCCAGCCCGACCGGCGCGTTGCATGTGGGCGGCGCCAGGACGGCCCTGTTCAACTGGCTGTACGCCCGGCGCCATGATGGCGTTTTCGTTCTGCGTGTCGAGGACACCGATCAGGAGCGATCGACACCAGAGGCGGAGCGGAAGATTCTCGGCGCGTTAGATAAACTGGGGCTCGACTGGGATGAAGGACCATACCGACAGAGCGAGAAGCGGGAGCGCTACCGCGAAGTGGTGGATAAGCTGACCAGCGATGGCCATCTATACCCCTGCTTCTGTACCGCTGACGAACTGGAGGCGGAGCGTAAGGCGATGATCGCGAAAAACAGGCCGCCCCGCTATTCCGGCAAATGCAGGAAACTGACCGATGCGGAACGCGATGATCGCAAAGCCAATGGCGACCCGTTTGCCCAGCGGTTCAAGGTGGAAGGCGCAACCATAGAATTCGATGATATGGTCCGCGGTCGTGTATCATTCAAAACCGCCGATATCGGTGATTTCATCGTGATGCGTTCCGATGGCGCGCCTGTATTTTATCTCGCCTCCGCTGTCGATGATATAGATATGCAGATCACCGATGTTATCCGCGGCGAGGACCACCTCTCCAACACGCCGAAGCAGATCATGATCATGCGCGCGCTCGGCGCAGAGCCGCCCCGCTATGCACATCTGCCGATCATACTGGGCGTCGACGGACAGAAACTTTCGAAACGGAAGGACGCGCCGGACATATCGGACCTGCTCAACAGCGGCTATCTGCCAGAGTCGATAAACACGGCGATGGCAATGCTCGGATGGGCCGGTGTGAAGGGCAAGCAGGCGGAGAGTCTGGATGAAATGGCGCAGAAATTTGACATTGCCAAAATCTCCCGCTCGCCGGCGAAGTACGATCCGGAACGGTTAGAAAATATCAACTCCAAAGCGCTGCGGCAGGCCCCGGACAATATATTGATGAGCGCATTGCGTCCCCTTCTGGACAAGGCGGAGTTCCCCTTCGAAAAGTTCGACCCGAAGCAGATGGAGATGATAATCAACGCCGCCCGCGACGCGTTGGGCTCGCCCGCCGAGGCCGTGGAGCAACTGGCGCAGTTCGCCGCCAAGGTCCCGGCAGACACACAGACCGAAAAGTTTATTGCTATGCCGGAAAACCTGCAGGTCCGAACAGCGCTGACCAGCATTATAGAAGGTTATGACACAATCGACGCAGATAGTTACAAGAGTGTGATAGACTCACTCTCCGCGCAGACCGGCCTGCAGGGCGGCGCGCTGTACAAGCAGATACGCGCCATCGTGGCCGGGCGCATCCAGGGCCCGAAGCTGAAGGACCTGTTCTGCGCGCTTGGGCCGGATGAGTTGAAAAAAACGGATTTCTGATAAAGGTTGAAAATATGGCGCTTAGAATCTATAACACGCTGACCCAGGGCAAGGAGGAGTTCACCCCGATCGACCCGCCGAAGGTGGGGATGTATGTATGCGGGGTGACGGTGTATGACCTGTGCCATATCGGGCACGCGCGCTCTTCCATAGTGTTCGACATCATCTACCGCTACCTGAAGTTCCGTGGCTACGATGTCACCTACGTGCGCAACTTCACCGATGTGGATGACAAGATAATCAACCGCGCCAACGAGATGGGGGTAACCTCGGAGGAAGTGGCCAGCCGCTATATCGATGAGTTCAACACAGACATGGGCGCCCTCGGTTTACTGACCCCCGATGTGGAGCCGAAAGCGACGGAGCATATCGCCCAGATGCTAGATATCATCGGAACATTAATCGAACGGGGCAAGGCGTATGAGCTGGACGGCTCCGTCTATTTTTCCGTGAAAAGTTTTCCGGAATATGGCGCCTTGTCGAAACGGAACGTGGAAGACTTGCGCTCCGGCGCGCGGGTGGAGGTGAACGAGGCGAAGCGTGACCCGCTCGACTTTGCGTTATGGAAGGCGTCGAAACCGGGCGAGCCGACCTGGGATTCGCCCTGGGGCAAGGGTCGGCCCGGCTGGCACATCGAATGCTCCGCCATGGGGCGCGAGTATCTGGGCGAAGTGTTCGATATCCATGGCGGCGGCAAGGACCTGGTGTTCCCCCATCACGAAAACGAGATCGCCCAATCGCACGCATCCTCCGGCATGGCGCCTGTGAAGGTCTGGGTGCATAACGGATTCGTCAATGTCGATTCGGAAAAGATGTCGAAGTCGCTGGGCAATTTCTCGACCATCAAGGATATATTGAAGACGTACCACCCGGAGGCGATCCGCTATTTTATTCTGACCAGCCATTATCGCAGCCCGATAGATTTCACCGCCCAGGCGCTCAACGATGCATACAAAAATCTGGCGCGGTTTTACGACCTGCTGATGTTCGGCGAAGGTTTGCAGTTGACGATATCACCCTGGTGGATGAAGCGGTGGAAAAGTTCACAGAGTGTATGGATGACGATTTCAACAGCGCCACGGCGTTGGCGTTCCTTGGCGCGGAGCTGCGGCGGCTGAACCAGATCCGCGCCGGGATGGCCAAAATGAAAAAGAAGTCGGACCAGTATAAACAGAGCGCCAGAGAGCTGGCGGACGGAATCGAAACCTTGAAAGTCCTGGGCAAAACCCTTGGCCTGTTCCAGCAGAACGCGGCGGAGCTTATCGAAGATTTCAAACGGGCGAAACTGGCGGAGCTGGGGATGACGGTGGAGCAGGTGAACGCTGACATCGAGGCGCGGACCGAGGCCAGAGCCAGGAAGGATTACGCCGAAGGCGACGCCATCCGTGACAGATTGCAGGAGTTGGGTATACTGCTGCACGACACGGCCGAAGGGACGCAGTGGTCCGTGAAGTTCGACTAGCCCGCACAATATGAAAAACCAGCGTAAACGGCCGGAGCGAAACCGTGAGGTTATATACGGGATAAACCCAGTCGCCGAGGCGTTGCGGGCCGGTCGTCGCAAGTTTTATCGTATCATCACAAAAAAAGGGGGCAAGCCGAGCGGACCCATGGCCGATGTCATAGAAACCGCAACGCGCAGAAGAATCCCCATCGAATACGACACGAAAGAGGCAGTGGCCAAGCTGGCTGGATCAGAGGGCAGCCAGGGCGTCGCGGCATTGGTGACCCCGCCGGTTTTCATCGGCCTGGACAAAATGATTGCATCGACAATAAAAAATGACCGCCCTATCCTGTGTGTGTTGGATGGGGTGAACGATCCGCGGAATTTTGGCGCGATCATCCGATCAGCCGAGTCGTTTGGTGTGGGTGGTGTGATATTCCCTTCGCGCAGGGCTGTTGGCTATACACCGGTGGCGGCGAAGGCGTCCGCCGGGGCCGGTGAATTCATGAACCTGTGCCGGGTGACCAACATCGCGGAGACTGTGCGGGAGCTGCGCCAGAGCGGATTTGAGTGCATAGCCTTCGATGGCGGCGCCAATGAAATATTTGAAAAACCGGAAAGCGCGCGGCCGATGGCGTTGGTCTTTGGCGGGGAAGGCAGCGGCGTGCGCCCGCTGGTGGGGAAACGATGCGACAGGATGGTGAAAATACCGATTACTGGCAAAGTAGGGTCGCTGAACGTGTCAGCGGCCGCTTCGATAGCGTTTTACATCGCCCGCAGCTAGCATAGCTTATCGCTAGCATAGCTTACCGCTAGCATAGCTTACCGCTAGCAAAGCTGAACGTTGGTCAGTTGGCCGCTATGCTCGCCTTTGACGAATTCATACGAGAGATTGACATCCAGTTTATGGTTAAATGCAAATCGCAATGTTGTCAGCATCTCCATTTGAGTGGCCAGGCTCTCGTCTTCGGCTTTTATTTCGAACCTGAAAAAGCGCTCCGAGTCACAGTCCAGCATAACCGTGACCTGTGTATGCAGCGCCTCGCTGGGAGGGCCCCACACATGACCCAGGTCATTGACACGTAACATCTTGATTTTTCCTGATTTACCCTGATAAGCCATAGATACCTCCAGCAACTTCATACTACTATATATATATACTTCTTCTGCTTGATCCTTATCAGCTATAATTCAGATTGTCATAATATATCGACCATTTTCATAAATACTATAGCCATAATACCATTTTTATTATAAATAATTACAGATCACCCGATAGACCTTCTGGTTTGCTGTGAGCGTGAAATTATGCTATCAATATGATTTACATAATGTTCGGGTAAATAATGGCTAGAAAAGCAACAGTAGAGCGAAAAACAAAAGAAACCGAGATTTCGGTCCAGGTTGACCTTGACGGGTCTGGTATTTCCGACTGTAAAACCGGGATTCCGTTTTTTGATCATATGCTCGACCAGATATCGAAACACTCGCTTATGGACATCGCCATCACTGCCAAAGGTGATATAGAGATCGACGGGCACCACACCGTGGAGGATGTGGGGCTGACCCTGGGCAAGGCGCTGGTGGACAGCCTGGGCGACAAGGCGGGGATCACCCGATACGCGCAGGCTTCCATACCTATGAACGAGGCGCTGGCGGACGCAAGCCTGGACATATCGGGGCGCCCCTATCTTGTGTTCGACTCGCCCCCTATGACCGGCAAGGTGGGTGAGTTTGATGTGGAGCTGACCGAGGAGTTTTTCCAGGCGTTGGTCAACAGCGCCGGGTTGACATTGCACATCACGGTCCGCCGAGGCTCCAACATGCACCATGTGATAGAAGCGATATTCAAAGCTGTGGCGCGGGCCCTGGGCGCCGCCGCAAGGATCGATCCACGCCTGAACGGAGCGATACCTTCCACCAAAGAAATTCTTTAGCCGCCCCCTGTTATGGCCATTGTTATCGTCGATTACGATGTCGGCAACCTGCGGAGCGTACAAAAAGCGTTGGAGACCGTGGGCGCGGACGCCAGGATCAGCCGCCAACCGGAGGAGATAATCTCCGCCGACGCTGTGGTGCTGCCCGGGGTGGGCGCATTCGCGGAATGTATCAATAACCTGCGCTCCTATGGCCTCGAAGATGTCACCCACGATTTTATCGATTCCGGCAAGCCGTTCCTTGGGATATGCGTTGGCTATCAGATCCTGTTTGAGGAGTCGGAGGAGTTCGGCCACTCCAGGGGGCTGTCCGTGTTCAAAGGAAAATGCGTGAAGTTCAACGACGACAACCTGCAAGCCGGGCATAAAATACCGCACATGGGATGGAACCAGGTTAACTATACACAACCTGGAAAGTTATTCGAGGGCATTGAGAGTGGTTCAGATTTCTATTTTGTCCACTCCTATTACCCGGAGCCGGATGATGATATAACCACCACAGTGACCGAGTATGGAGAGCGGTTCGCCTCATCGGTGGAAAGGGATAATGTTTTCGCGACCCAGTTCCACCCGGAGAAGAGCCAGGGCGTGGGCCTGAAACTGCTGGAGAATTTCACAAAGCTGGCGAAATGAAAGAAACGACCGATGAAAAGAGCGCGCTGTTCCTGACATGTGACAAACCGGCATAGAGGGGGGACAACGTGAGTAATCGAAAACGAAACCAGGCCCTGGACAAAACCGTAAGCTTCATTGTAAAAGGCATACAGATCGTTGGGATGAAGCTGCCCCGGCATTTTGCCTTGCTATACGGTTCAACCCTCGGCCGGCTGATCTGGCTGGCGCTCCGGGTCGAGCGTAAGCGGCTTGATGTTGTCCGGAGCAACCTGCGCAATCTATTCCCCGATGAGGGCGAGTCGAAGCTGGATGCAAGGATCCGGGATGTATGCATACATTTCGGTAAATTCCTCATCGAAGCAGGGCGGCTTCCTGTTTTAAAGCGGAACTCTTTCGATGGCAGGATACGGTTCGAAGGGATGGATCATTTTCTCGGCGCTTATTCGCAAAACAAAGGCTTGATCCTGGCCACCGCCCATTTCGGCAATTTCGAACTGGGCGCGGGCGCCCTGGCGCTGATGGGTTATCCGGTCTATTCCGTTATCCGCACGGTGGACAACCCCCATCTGGACAAGGTCATCGACGACATACGGCTGTCCACCGGTCTTGGCATAATAAAAAAGGAGAACTCCGCCAGGGAAATCCTGAAACGGCTGCGGGACCGGCAGATTGTGACGGTCCACACCGATCTTCACGCCGGCTTCAACAATATGTTTGTCAGGTTTTTCGGGAAATGGGCGGCGACCTTCACCACCCCGGCGACCATGTCGCTCCGGACCGGGGTGCCGATCGTCGCGATGTACTGTTTCCGGAACGACAAGGAAGATACTTATACCATCCGGTTCTTTCCAAAAATAGAGATCGAAACCAGCGGCAACAAAGGCGCCGATATCCGGCAGATTACGACGAAAATAAATGACACCGTGGAGCAGGTTATCCGGGAAGCGCCGGAGCAGTGGTTCTGGCTCCATCGACGATGGAAAATGGAGCCATCGGACAAGGATATGGAACAGATAAAAAAACAACAGATGCTAATCGACGCACTCAACAAGAAAAGGAACGACCAGATAGAGTGATGAAAAATATAAACTCCGCCAAACGCATTATTATCCGAATGCCCAACTGGCTGGGCGACTGCGTTATGGCAGCGCCGGTTATAGAAAGTATTCGAGCTTTGCTGCCAAATGCCAAAATAGATGTTGCAATCAAAGATAACATGGCTGGTTTGGGCGCCATATTGCCGGCAGTAGATAATGTTATAGCACTACCGGAAAAGGGCGGCTCTCAACGAGGAGGAGCGATTAAATCAGCTTTAAAGGCGGGCTACGATCTGCTGATACTGCTGCCAAATTCATTTCGATCCGCATGGGAGTTTTACGACAGGAGCATACCTGTACGGATCGGTTACGCCGGCGGTTTCCGGTCTTTCCTTCTGACGAATCCGGTGGCGCCCCCCGTCCGACGCTCGCTCCATCAAGTTGAGTATTACAGAAAAATTGTATCATCGCTGTTTCCCGATTTGCCCAATGTTGCTCCGATAATCGAAATACCAAAAAGCGCCACGCAAATAATTGAATCGTTATTGCCCCGATCGGACAAACCGCTGGTGGGCATAGGCTTTGGCGCCACCTATGGCACGGCGAAGATGTGGCCCGTGGAGCGGTTCGCGCAAACCATCGACCGGATCAGCGCCAGCGCGGACGTTGTGTTGTTAGGAGCCGAATCGGAGAGAGGGATAGAACGTGAAATCATGGAGAAAACGACGAGCAACCCAACCTCGCTGGTGGGAAAAACAGACATAATAGAGCTGGCGGCGGCGCTGAAAAAAATGAGCCTGTTCATCACCAACGACTCTGGCCCGATGCATCTGGCGTCGGTGGTGGGCGCGGATACGGTGGCGCTGTTTGGCCCCACATCACCCGATGAAACCAGGCCATGGGTCGGGGGCGAGATCATCTATCACAATGCGGACTGTTCACCCTGCTGGAAACGAAACTGCGATACGGACCATCGATGTATGGAGAGTATATCTGTCGATGAGGTGGTTCATCTGGCGATGAAGAAGTTGACCAGGGCCTAGGAAGCGCCGACTGCGTATTTCGTTTGTTCCACCAGCTCCCCTTTTACAGGGAGCCATACGGTGAAGGTCGCGCCGTTGCCTAATACAGACTTGGCCGATATTTTGCCTTTGTGGAGCTCTACTATTTTATATACCATAGGCAGGCCCAGTCCTGTGCCGGTCGGCTTTGTGGTGAAGAACGGTTCGAATATTTTGCTCAGGTTTTCCTTGCTTATCCCCTCCCCTGTATCCTGAACGGTAATCCGTACATATTCTGGATATTCCACGATCGGGTTGATGCTGTAATTTTTAAAAACGCCAGTTTCATGTAATGAATTCTCTCTTTGCGCTTTTATTATCAGTTTTCCATCGTTGTGTTCCACTGCGTCGATTGCGTTAATGCACAGGTTCCAGATGACTTGTTTGATTCGCTCCGGATCGACATGCGCAATCAGGTTTTTTTCTATGTCAGATTCAATTTTTATTTTCTCTGAATATTCAGGGTTCGATTTTATTAATATCAATGTTTCCTGCATTAGTTCGCTTATGTCAGATTTAACCGGCTCGATACCAGGACCAGACGCATAGTTTAAAAACTGGGTGATTATAGAGTTGAGACGGTCTGTTTCCCGCGTGATGATATCCATCAGCCTGACGTTTTTATCATCCAGCAGGTCTTGTAAATCAGCGCTCATCATCTGTATGGAACCGCTTAACGACGCCAGCGGGTTGCGGATTTCATGGGCCATACCAGCGGCCATGCGGCCTATGGCGGCCAGCCTTTCAGAGCTTTCCACCTGACGCTGCATCTTTTTATGTTCTGTGACATCTTGCAAAACACCTATGGCCCCGTTGACAACGCCAGAAACCGTCAGCTTGTTGACCACCATAGAGAGAGCGTGATCTTTTCGATCTTTACCGCTGTATATCCATTCAAACTGCCGGGAGGGCCCCGACCGGTCAACATGGCTAGAAACAAATTCGGAAATTTCTGGTATGCCCAACACCTCATCGGCGTCTTTGTTATCAATTTCAATGGCAGGTAACCCCAACATCTTTTCTGCCGCAACGTTGTGGGAAAGTATCTTTTTATCGTTGCCCATTGCTATAAAACCGAGGGACATATTACTAAGCACCATCTCGTGAAATTTCTGAAGACTGGTAAAATCTTCGGTTTGCTCAATCAGTTGCTTATCTTTCTCCCTGAGCAATCCGGTGAAGTAGCCACTCATCACCGCCACCAGATAATAACCGACAGAGTTGACCACACCAAGAACCAATACCGAGGAATAATTCCGGGTTTGAGGCCCAATAAAAGTATTGAATGGATTAATAAGCCCATTATATTCAAATGATATCAACAGGCAATAGATCAGGGTCGATAACGTGGCCAGAATAAATGGCGCGAACCTTGTATATAAAAACGCGGAGCCAACTATGATCAGAATAAACATAAAAGAGAACGGACTGCTTATACCACCGGTGCTGTATATGATCCACCCAATCAAAATAGCGTCGATGATTAACTGAATATACGCAAAGCGGAACTGATTTTTTAATATGCTGGAAAGAACAGCATAAATCATGCTGAGAATGTAGGTGGCGGCAATAGGCTGGAGAGCCGGAGATGAGACGTATGTTGCGCCATGCCTGACCTGGTAATAGGCCATGACACCCATGAAAAACGAGATCACCGCCAACCGGGCGGCCAACATCACTCTCACAAATGAGCGAGCGCTGTCAGCGCTGCGGGTGTATTCAGTTGTGGCGGTTTCTGCCATGTGTCACTCCACTGCTATGCAAGCCCTCCTTGCCTTGCAACTGCAACTGGCGGATACCTAACCAACCACATCACCAATCTTGAAGATCGGCATATACATCGCCACGACAACGAATCCGACAACCACACCAAGAAACACCATCAGCATCGGCTCCAGCAATGATGTAAGGCCCTCGACCGCTGTATCCACTTCCTGATCGTAAAAATCGGCGATTTTGTTCATCATCGAATCGAGCGCGCCTGTCTGCTCTCCCACTTCTATCATCTGCACCACCATGGGTGGGAAAACGCCCTGCTCTTTCAACGGTTCGGCTAGACCTTTACCTGCCTTTATATCGTCGATAATAGCAAGGACAGCATGCTCTATCACTTTCTGGCCAGATGTTTTGGCTGTTATTTCCAATCCTTCGATGATCGGGACACCGGACGAAATCAACGTCCCCATGGTTCGTGTGAATTTGGCCACCGCCACTTTCTGGATCAATGGACCCAGCACCGGAAGTCGTATAAATATCTTGTCAGTAATGGTGCATCCACGCTCTGTTTTCCTGAATTGAATAAATGCAAAAAACAGAACGATCGGTATAATAAACACCACAAACCAGTGGTTGATTACAAAATCTGATGTGTTGAGCACTATTTTGGTGGGCCATGGCAATTCTTGACCAAAATCAGCAAACATCTCTCCAAACATCGGTATGACAAACACCAGCAAAAATACGACAACGGCCACAGCCACAGTGACAATCGCCGTTGGATAGACCATCGCTGATTTAATTTTGCCTTTCAGCGCCATGGCCTTTTCTGCGTAATCGGCCAGGCGCAGAAGGATTTTATCGAGAATACCCCCAACCTCGCCTGCCTCTATCATGTTTGTATACAGGCTGTCGAAGACTTTTGGGTGGCGTCTTAATGCGTCCGCAAAGGTTTCTCCCGCTTCTACTTTACTTTTCACATCAGCGATGACCTTGGAAAATATTTTGTTCTCCGTCGAGCCGCTTAAAATATTGAGACATTGCACCAGCGGCAAACCGGCGCCTATCATGGTCGCAAACTGCCGGGTGAAAATGACGATCTCTTTTTGTGTTGGGCCTCCGCCGAAGAGTACAATATCTTTCGACTTAGCTTTTATTGATGTGTACTTGATCTGTTGACGGGTCAACATCGACTTGGCGGATTCTATATTATCAGCCTCAATCTCGCCTTCCTTGACGCCAAGTTTGGTGTTGTACTTATATTTAAATGCGGGCATATTGTTTCCTTCAGGTGATAAACGCCTGGATTAATCTCATTGTTTATGGAGTTCTGGTAATTGGAAAAACATTGAATACCTATATAGAAAATTCCTGACCAGATTCAACTGATATTTGATTAAAAACAGCGTAGAATGCTTTCATGTCGTTCATCGATTTTTTCAGTATCAGTTCAAAGTTGGAAAAATCAACGACGTTCATTACCAGGTTCACACTTTTATTAAATGCGTCCATAGAATCCATGGTTTGAAAACTGTGACCAATGAGCACTACAAACATTTTGCGTCTTTTTATCATTGGCATTGGTTCGACATATTTGTGCAAGGGATTATCGTAGGGATCACAATCCTTGAATTTTTCATTTAGCACCAATAGGTCATAAGTATTCATCGTCAGCTTGCTGATACCCTCCTCATGGCTCTTCACTGTCGTAATAGAGTATTCCATTTTCTTAAGCACCGGGGTGATCCTGTCGATATTGTCACTATCGGCTAAAAGAGCTCGAAATTTACCTTCACCCAAAAACTCAAGTTCATCTTCCACCATATCCAAAAGGCTCATCAGCGAAGATTCGGAACGCTCATCCTTTTTTGCTGGCATGGGCACGGTCTGCGTTTCATCCAGGGGAGCAGCTCCAGGGTCGCCGACCCCTTTCCCTCCGACCAGTTTCATCTGATGATTACACGCAGGGCAGTTGAACGAAATTGTTTTTCCTTCAGGCACTTTGTCGTCCGGAATATTTAGAGACTTTTTACAATTGGCGCAGTTGATTATCATCGTGATCTCCTCTTGCGGCGCAACGACCCACCGGTTAATTCTTCATAGCTGCTGTCCATATCAAGCTTTTCGATGTCCGATGTGCGCTCACCCCTGGAGGCTTTGATGCTGTCGATCTCCCGTCCGACAATATCTCTTCTGGAAGCATATCCCACAGCTGTCTCTTCGGTGATCATTCCATCCTTGTAAAGGTCGACAACGCTGGAGTCAAACGTCCGCCACCCGAAGGGCCTCGAGGCTGTAATAATATCGTAGAATGTTTTCCCTTCTTCTTCACCATTCAGTATCGCGTCTTTCACACGCAGGTTCGATCCCATAATCTCGAACGCGGCCACCCTGCCACCGCCCACCTTCGGCAACAGCCTTTGGCTCACAACCCAGCGCAACGACTCCGCCAGCCGGATCCGTATCAGTTGTTCTTCCTCCAGGTCGAACATACCGATGATACGGTTGATCGTCTGCCCGGCGTCCACAGTGTGCAGGGTGCTCAGTACAGTGTGGCCGGTCTCCGACGCGGTCAGTCCGATTTCCATTGTTTCCTTGTCCCGCATCTCACCAACCAGGATAACTTTTGGAGCCTGCCGCAGGGCCGCCCTCAATCCGTTGGAAAAAGAGTCGAAATCCTGACCAAGCTCACGCTGGTTAAAAGTCGCTTTTTTATGTGGATGGGAAAATTCAACAGGGTCCTCCAGCGTAACCACATGGATCGATTTCTGGTTATTAATAACATCCAGCATGGCCGCCAGACTTGTGGTTTTACCAGAACCCGTCGCGCCGGTCACCAGCACAAGGCCATTTTTCTCTTCTGATATCTTATGAAAAACTTCTGGTAAATTCAGGTTCTCAATTGTAGGAATCTGGGTTTCCAGCTTCCTGAGCACCAGTGACAGCATATTGCGCTGGGAAAAAATATTCACGCGAAACCGTGACTTGCCTTCCAGATAGTAGGAGCAATCCGCAGAACCACTCTCCAACAGATTTCGGGTGAGTCTGGGGTCGCCATTTATAATGTTCATAGCGATTGTTTCTGTCTGGTACGGTGTCAACTTCCATATGGGGGGGGTAAGCTCCACATCCCTTAAAACACCGGATGATTCGACCTGAAGCGCTTTGCCCACAGTAAAATTCAGGTCAGATACGTTTCCGTAGCTTTCGATCATACTCCCGAGGATATAGTCAAGCTCAGGCTGGCGCATAATTATAAATCCTTACTTAATTCGCATAAATTGCGATCCATATGGCTCTTGGTAGCATCTTGACAAAGGAACAAGCTCTATCTGCCACTAACATCATATGATGAGATTAATTTATATCATCTTTTTATTATACAATAAGTTATCAGTTTTTGGAAGCGTTTTCTCACTATTCCCGCCTACGAGAAAGTTTGATAAATATCTCATCGCGGCTTAGAATGAGCATCTTTGGACGTCATGGAGCGCAGATAATGACAGACAACATTGAACCAGAAATAAAGACGAAGCCAAAAAGCAAGCTGCTGGCCATAATATTCCTGATCGTGGCAGTGATCTATGGCGCCATACCGCTTGATCTTGTACCCGATATGATATTACCCCTGGGCCTGGGCGATGACGTCCTGGTAGCCCTCGGCGCCCTGCTATATTTTTACAGGACCTTTTTCGGCAAGGCTGATGGAATGGAAAAAAGGTGAGTACACGCTCACTGACGATAAATCCCTGATAAATCCGGGCGATGTTCACAACCTCCTTTCCGGTACTTATTGGGCGGACGGGCGAACTGTAGAAAAGGTTTTTACAGGCGGCTTGGATTCGAGATCGCCGACCCCGACATGATATGGATGACCAAATAGCCGACCTGCCCCCGCAGATGGCGACAGTAAGTAATAGCCGGTTACTGCTTGAACTGCTTGGCCAGCCTCAAACCCTGGTCGTGGTAGTTGGAGCCGATTTCCTTGCCGTACCATATTTTTGGCTTGGCGTTCATCCTCTCATATTTCATTTTGAACAGTATCTGCCCATCCTCGATGATGAACGGCACGTCATGGGGCCGCACCTCCAGCACAGCCTTCGTCCCCTTCACCTCCCCCGATTTGCCGTACCCGAACCCGGGATCGAAAAACCCGGCGTAATGGGTCCGCAGCTCGCCCGATCCGGCGTCGAACTCCACCATCTCCGCCGCATAACCCAGCGGCACCCGGATCCGCTCCTTCGACGCGAAAATATAAAACTCCTCCGGCTCCAGAATCAGCCTGCCGTTTTTCGGCTGGTATATAGGCTCCCAGAAATCGTCCGCGACATATTTAGCAATTTTAGATAGATTTATAACCTGGCTATTTTTCTTGGCTTTAAATCCGATTGGCACATCTTCTTTAGAAGCTTCCAAGTCAATACTCATTAATAATCCATCACCACTGATATGCCTTCCCTTATTCCACGCAACCATTTCATTACCAACCTTCAAAAGCTGATCTTCGTCAAATAGCAAGTCCTCTGCATGGTAAAGTTCACTTAATTCCGAATTAGTAAGGAATTGATGGTGAGTATGACCATTCTTGTTTTTAAGTCCATTTGAAAATAGACGTAACTGATTAAGCCTTTGGCCTGCTGTAACTTCAATAGTGAATGACCTGGGTACAACTTCCAAGTACAAACCTCCTTCATATTCAATTGCAATCTCTTCGAACCGGCTGGAATAATCGGTGATCACCCGGGTAAATACATCAAGCCTCCCGATAGAGCTTTTCGGGTTAGTTTTGCCTCGTATATTTAAACCATCAAGCCGGATAGATTCGGCCAACGGTATAAGATAAACTGCATCGCGTTCCAGCACGGCGCCATTTGTCAGGTCAATATCGTACATCTTCAGGTCTTGCATACCTTCCTTTACGGTATATGATTGCGGGAGGAAGCTTGCTTGCAATCGATACGCCCTGGGACCAAGCCGAAGATCAAGGGAAGCTGGCTGAAGCTGATCGTCTTTATCAATTTCCGGCATGTTATCTTGGCTGCAAAAAATCCTGTCACCGTCGACCAACTGCTCTATGTCTTGCGATGTTAATACGCCTTTATTGAATTGCTTTATATTAACCATGCCTAATTATGCTATTAGATTGTTTGACTCGATACAGCCGATTACTATATCATCACTTATTTATCTTTAACAACTGTAGTGAAAGGGTTCCTGTTTCAATGGAATATACGGGCGCAGAGATTTTTGTAAAGTCACTGCTGAAGCTGAAGGTCGATTTGATTTTCGGTTATCCGGGTGGCGTGGTTCTGCCCATATATGATGAGCTTTTCAAAAACCCGAAGCTGAGGCACATCCTGGTGCGCCACGAACAGGGCGCCGTGCACATGGCGGACGGCTATGCCCGCGCCACCGGCAAGGTGGGCGTGGCGTTGGTGACATCCGGCCCGGGCGCCACCAACACGGTCACCGGCATCGCCACAGCGTATATGGACTCCATCCCCATGGTTGTTTTTTCCGGGCAGGTCCCCACCGCGCTGATCGGCAACGACGCTTTCCAGGAGGCGGACATTGTGGGCATCACCCGGCCATGCGTAAAGCACAGCTTTTTGGTGAAAGATGTTAAGGATCTTACGCAAACTATTGCCGAGGCTTTCTATATAGCATCCACCGGCAAGCCTGGCCCTGTGTTGGTGGATGTGCCAAAGGATGTGGCCACCAGCTCGGCAAAGTTCGAGTTTCCGGATAAGGTGGAGATTCGATCATACAAACCGACGTTCTCCGGCCATATCAAGCAGATCGAAAAACTGGTCAACGCGCTGGAGAATTCGGAAAAACCGGTGCTCTATGTTGGCGGCGGTGTGATCAGCTCCAACGCCGGGGGCGAGCTGACAAAGTTTGCCCGCGCCACCCACTCACCGGTTACCACCACCTTGATGGGGCTGGGCAGTTTCCCGACCACCGATAAGCTGAGCCTCGGCATGTTGGGCATGCACGGCACCTATCGCGCCAACATGGCCATCACCGACGCGGACCTGATCATCGCCCTGGGCGCCCGGTTCGACGATCGGGTCACCGGCAAGCTGGACGAGTTTGCGCCGAACGCCAAAATTGCGCACATCGACGTGGACCCCACTTCTATTTCGAAAAATGTACATTGCGATATTCCTGTGGTGGGAGACCTGAAGGATGTATTGAAAAAACTGAACGCTACGGTTAAAAAACGGAAGACCACATGGAAGTCGAAGCGCAAACCATGGCTCGCCCAGATTGAAGAGTGGAAAAATGCGAACAAGCTCGACTATAAAAAGAAGAAGAACGTCATCAAACCGCAGTTTGTGGTTGAGGAGATCGACCGTATCACCAAAGGCGACGCGATATACGCCACCGAGGTGGGCCAGAACCAGATGTGGGCGGCGCAATATCTGCGTTTGAACAAACCGAGGACTTTTTTGACATCGGGCGGGCTGGGCACAATGGGCTACGGCTTCCCTGCCGCGCTGGGCGCCCAGGCGGCCTATCCGGACGCGGTGGTTTTCGATATCGCCGGCGACGGCTCTATCCAGATGAACATCCAGGAGTTATGTACGGCGGTTCAGCATAGCCTGCCTGTTATCATAGTTATCCTGAACAACGGGTTCCTGGGGATGGTGCGCCAGTGGCAGCAGCTGTTTTTCGAGAACCGGTATTCATACAGCTGCACAGAGTGCCAGCCAGATTTCGTGAAACTGGCGGAGGCGTATGGCGCCATCGGCTTCCATGTGACCAAACCGGATGAGGTGGGCCCCGCCATCGAAAACGCCATCAAGGCGCGACGTCCGGCTATCATAGATTGCGTTGTGGACAGGGAAGAGAATGTCTATCCGATGGTTCCGGCGGGCGCCCCGATCAACAAAATGCTGCTGGCCTAGAGGTATTACAAATAGATATGAGACACACAATATCGGTGCTGGTTGAAAACAAATTCGGTGTGCTGGCCCGTATCTCCGGGCTGTTCTCCGGGCGTGGGTTTAACATAGAATCGCTCTCTGTCGCGCCCACCATGGACGCCACCACATCGCGGATGACCATCGTTACCATCGGTGATGACGCCATCGTAGAGCAGATAACAAAACAGTTGAATAAATTAATCGATGTTATTAAAGTTGTTGACTTTGCGGCTGAGGATCATGTGGATCGCGAAATGGTTCTGGTTAAAGTGAACGCTGAGGCGAACAACCGGGCGGAGATACTGCGGATGACTGAAATATTCAGAGGGAAAGTGGTCGATGTATCGGCGAAAACCTATACGATAGAGACCACCGGCACCGAAAGCAAAATCAACGCATTTATAGAAATGCTGAAACCGCTGGGCATTATCGAAATTGTCCGCAGCGGCAAAATCGCCATAGCGCGGGGCAAGAAAACCATCGGCTGACTGAAGCGGCAGCCGTTTCATTATTTAAACTATTCGGGAGAGATCGGATAAAAATGGCAACTATATATTATGATAAAGACGCTGACATCAAGCATATAAAAAAGAAGACCGTGGCCATAATCGGCTTTGGCAGCCAGGGCCACGCCCATGCGCTGAACCTGCGCGACTCCGGCGTGAAAGTTATCGTCGGACTCCGCCCGGAAAGCAGATTCAACAAAGCCGCTTCAGCCGAGAAAAAGATTAAGGTCACCACCCCCGCCAAGGCGGCAAAGGAAGCGGATATCATAATGATCCTGGCCCCCGATACCGCCCAGGCAGATATATATGAGAACGATATCAAACCGAACCTGAAGCCGGGCAACGCTCTGGCCTTCGCCCATGGGTTCAACATTCATTTCGGCCAGATCGCGCCGGATCCGGACATCGATGTGTTCATGATCGCGCCGAAAGGACCGGGCCATCTGGTGCGCCGCCAGTTTCAGGACGGTGGCGGTGTGCCATGCCTGATCGCGGTCCATCAGGACGCCACCGGCTCTGCTTTGCAGACCGGGCTGGCCTACGCCAAAGCCATCGGCGGGACCAACAGCGGCGTCATCGAAACCACCTTCCGCGAAGAGACGGAGACCGACCTGTTTGGCGAGCAGGCTGTGCTGTGCGGTGGCGTGTCGGAGCTGATCCGCGCCGGGTTCGACACATTGGTGGACGCCGGATACCAGCCGGAGGTGGCCTATTTCGAGTGCCTGCATGAGATGAAACTGATTGTCGACTTGATTTTCGAAGGCGGCATCGCCAACATGCGCTACTCCATATCGGACACCGCCAAGTATGGCGACATCACCCGTGGGCCGCGCGTTATCAACGAAGAGACCCGGATGGAGATGGCCGATATACTGGAAGAAATCCAGAACGGTGAATTCGCCCGGGAGTGGGTGCTGGAAACCAAAGCCAACAAGCCTGTATATAACGCCAGGCTGCGCAACGACGCAGAGCACCTGATAGAGCGGGTGGGCGAGGATCTGCGGGGAATGATGCCTTGGCTGGGCAAGAAAATAGAGGATTAATGGGCAGATGCGATTGCCGATAGAAAGAGATGGATTGCGTTTTATCATCCCGTTATTTTTATTGGCGCTGCTCTTTTTTATATTGCAATGGACAGCCATCGCAGTAATATGCGCGGCCCTTCTGCTGTTCGTTATATATTTTTTTCGGGACCCGGTCCGGATCGCGCCTGTGGGCGAAGACCTGATAACATCGCCCGCCGATGGCACAGTGGCGAAAATAGACCCGACTTTCGAAAGCAGTGAGCATCCGGACGGCGCGGTTTGCATATCTATATTCCTGTCGATATTCAATGTTCATGTCCAACGATCACCCATCGCCGGCACCGTACGAAAGAAGTTTTATAACAAGGGCAAGTTCCTGGCCGCCTGGAACCATAAAGCCAGCTATGACAACGAGCAGACCCAGGTGACCCTCGACACATACATCGGCCCGGTGAGTATAAAACAGATAGCCGGCCTAGTGGCGCGAAGAATCGTATGTCGGGTGAAAATGGGGCAGGATCTGGCCAAGGGTGATTATGTAGGTTTGATAAGGTTTGGCTCCCGGGTTGACCTTATAGTACCTGCGGGAACCCATCTTCTGTGCAAAGTTGGCGATAAAGTCGCCGGCGGCGAGACCGTGATGGCCAGAGCCGCCATGGATGCAAAGCAATGAACCACGAATTTGACAGCGAAAGCCCTGTATATAAAATATCGGAAGCGGACCCTGTCTCCAGTGGTCATACGATCAAGTCGGCCAGCAAGGTAAAACGTGGGATTTTTATAATACCGAACCTGATTACATCCGCTGCATTTTTCTGTGGGTTCTACTCTATCATCGCCTCTATCAATGGTGATTATTATAAAGCCGCCTGGGTGATTATTCTTGCCATGTTTTTGGATGGACTGGACGGCAGGATCGCCAGGGCAACCGGGACAACCTCAAATTTCGGCATGGAGTTCGATTCGTTATCAGACCTTATCGCCTTCGGCGCGGCGCCGGCTATATTAATGTACGATTGGGTTTTGCAGCCATTTGGCCGTATCGGATGGATGGCGGCGTTTCTGTTCGCGTTATGCGGCGCCATGCGGCTCGCCCGGTTCAATACCACACAGACTGAAGAAACCAAAAACCACTTTATAGGCCTGCCCATACCTGCCGCCGCAGGACTGCTGGCTACTACGGTTCTTTTGACCAGAGGAGCGTTGGAGCTGGAGAAGGCGCCTGCCACTATAATAGTGATTACTGTTTACGCGTTGGCTCTCCTTATGGTCAGCAACATCCCATACCACAATTTTAAAAATGTCAATCTACGAAAGCGCAGAACGTTTCATATTTTCCTTTCGGTTATATTATTCACGTTTGTTGTTGCATTGTTTCCACATCATTTGCTGTTTGCCATGGCTCTGGTCTACGCATCAAGTGGTCCGGTAGAATGGATTTGGCGCAACGGGCTATTCAAAAAAAAAAGTAAATCATAACCTCCGATTGACCCGACCCGAATGAGCGAACTATGACACAGGAACTGGAACAAAAAATTCTGGAAAGCATCATGGCGCATAGCCAGGATGGCGACACTCTGGATGAGTACCACCCTGCCGATATTGCCGAAGCGATAGACAGACTGGAGGATGATGAACGAAAGCTGGCTGCGTTTTACAAGCTTGGCGTTGATCTGGAATCTGAGGTTCTCCCTCTTCTGAACGAATATACCACCAGCCTGATATTGGAAAAAACCGACGCTTCAAAGCTGGGCGACATTATCGGCGAGATGGACAGCGATGACGCGGCGGACATTCTGGGCGGTGTCGACGATAAGCGAGCCGAGGATATTCTGGACACGGTACCGGATGATGTGGATAAAACTGTCACACGTCTGATGGAGTTTGACGAGGAGTCGGCTGGCGGTATCATGCAGACAGAAATGGTCTCAGTTCTGGACAATTTTACAGTGACAGAGGCCATCGAAAACCTGCGATCGCTGGATGATGACGCGGCGGATATTCATAATGTTTTCGTTACCGACAAAGATGGCAAATTGATGGGAGCGGCGCCGATCACAGAGCTGATCCTCCAGCCCGCTGACACAAAAATGAGCGAGCTGATAGAGGGGCGGCCCCCTATCTACGCCATGTCTGATATGGACCAGGAGCAGGTGGCGGAGCTGTTTAAAAAATATGACCTGGTCTCGCTGCCGGTTGTGGAAAAAAACATGATTCTTATCGGCCGCATCCTATTTGATGACATAATAGATGTAGTAGAAGAAGAAGCCAACGAAGATATAATCCGTTTGGCAGGCGCCGATGATGAGGCCTTGACGCAGAACCTGCCTGTTGCTGGCATGGTCAAATATCGTTTGCCGTGGCTTGGCGCATCATTAATCGGTGGATTTATAACAGGAGTGTTGATATGGGAGTTCAGGCTTACCATGCAAGAAGCTCTTGCCCTGGCCGCGTTTATACCTGTGGTGATGGGCATGAGTGGTAATGTGGGCGCCCAAAGTTCGGCGCTTGTGATAAGGGGCATGGCCACCGGCAAGGTGGAGCATAGTTCTTTGGGCCAATATTTGATAAAAGAGGTTAAAATAGGACTAGCCCTTGGGCTTGTCTGTGGAATTGTAGCCGGTGTCGCCGCTAACTTGTGGCAAAGCTCGATTGCGCTGGGGTTTGTGGTGGGGTTTTCCATCTTCCTCTCCATCGCGATGGCGGCCTTCCTTGGCGTGTCTATACCGCTGTTTTTCCGTTGGGCTAAAATAGACCCGGCAATTGCCGGAGGACCAATTGTACTAGCAGTAAACGACATCTCTGGACTTTTAATATTTTTTGGTGTCGCTACTGTTCTTATTAACTATTTAAAGTAGAGTAATGATGAAGAAAGTATCTATACAAGCTGGATCTTGTGGCGCAATTATAGAAGCGGAGGCCGAAGCTGTAGACGACCGTTATGTTAATATCCGCATCACAAAATGCTGTGAACATATCGAAAAAATGCGACCTGTCCTGGAGGGTGAGCCGATCGACGCTTTCGCGACCTTGGCCCCCCTGGGCAGTTCTGTCGTATATAAGTCTGGGATAAAATGTATTCCGCACTCGTCTTGTGTTGTCCCTTCGGGCCTGCATAAGCTGATCGAGGCGGAAATGGGACTGTCGACCGACGCTTATACAGCCGTAAAGTTCGTAGAATAATATTTTGCCTGAACCGGAGATTCTGGCTAAATATCAAGGCTCGCTGATCGGAACCTTTATTGGGGACGCATTGGGCGCCCCCTTTGAAGGGCAGACCCATGAGCAGATCAGGGTCAAGTATGGCCGTGTAGATAGCATGGTCGAAGCAAGGCTGGGCGCGGGAACTTATACCGACGATACAGAGATGATGATATCTCTGGCGGAGTCGATGATCCCCACTGGCAATGTAGACCCGGATCTGTTTGCAGCCCGGCTTTTGTCAAACTTCAGCGAAAATCGCGGCTATGGCGGCGGCAGCCTGAAAGTGATCGAAAAGCTGCGGCAAGGCATCGCCTGGCAGGAAGCGGCGAAACACGCCTATAGCGGCGGTTCGTTTGGCAATGGCGCGGCAATGCGGATTGCGCCGGTGGGTGTCCGGTTTTTTAAAGACCTGGATCGCCTGTCGTTTGAGGCGGAGCTGTCGGCTAAAGTGACCCATACACATCCGCAAGGCGTGGAAGGCGCCAAACTGCAGGCGATGGCTGTGGCGCTTGCCGCCGCCATAGGCCCCGATGATGAAATCGATCCATCGTCGTTCGTGGCGCAGTTGGCGTCCAATATCAATGATGATGGTTTGAAGAAAGCCCTCGATTTTGTGGTGGAATTAATGGAGCAGCCCCATGACCCAGAGGTGGTGATAAAGACGCTGGGCGCCGATACGACCGCCCTTCGATCTGTACCTACCGCGATTTATTCCTTTCTGAGGTTTAATGGAGATTTTGCAGTTGCTGTCAGCGAGGCAGTATCGCTGGGTGGCGACAGTGATACCATCGGAGCCATGACCGGCGCTATCGCCGGCGCACATATGGGTGTGAAGGTGATACCCCAGGAATGGTACGATGTTCTGGAAAATGACGGAAAGGGACGGGATTATATTTTGACCCTGGCGGAGTCGATTATTTTTTAACCAGCCGCAGGTTGCTTCTTTTTTTGACCTTGTTTGTCCGTTCCTGCTGACTCTCCCTTTCCATAGCCGCATCGGTGCGGAAATAGATTACCGCGTCCTGACCGCTCATCTGGAGCATGGCGCTCCATGGAAACACACACTTGAAAAGCTCGCCCGCAAAACGCATGGGCGCGACAACCCCATCATCGTCGATGGATATATTCGGGGTTGGTATATCGCCCAAAATAAAATCGATCTTATCCTTGGTGGCCAGATGTTTCGGTATGATTAGCCCATGGGATGGAGGAGTGACCGTGATCATCACGTCACCTTGCGCCAGGAACCATTCGAAGACAGGGCGTTTGTTTACATTCATATTTTCCACCATCACAGATTTTCTCATAATATAGCCGATGTAACAACAATTCTGTTAAGTTTGGGGCTGGTCAAACATTTGTTGTGCCTGGCTGGGTAATTCTTATATAATTGGAAAGTTAAATATTTATAAGGAGATTATGGATTGTGGCTAGCGCAACACGCAAACGTAAACAGAGAAGACGATGGAAATCGAAGAGAGCCTCCCATCGCAGAAAAGTCAGATAGAAGTCGATGAAACTGAATCAGGAGCAGGTTATGCATGTGGTCACTCTGGCAAGGCTGAGCCTTACGAAAGAAGAGAGTGAAACATTTGTAAACCAGCTATCCGGTATCCTCGACTATATCAACCAGCTTGAAGAACTGGATACAGATAATATTGAACCAACATCCCACGCCCTGGATTTAAACAACGTATTCAGAGAAGATCAGTCGGACCGTTTATTTGACCCGTCCTCTTGGCGCAAAAACGCGCCTTCGGAGGAGATGGACCATTTCAAGGTGCCAAGGATCATTGAGGAATAGCGCCAAATGACCGACGCTTGCTCCTTTGCCATTAATGAACTGTCACAGAAGTTTGAATCGGGGGAGATGACCAGCGAAACCGCCACCCGGTCATATCTGGACCGTATAGAGTCGGTGGATCCCAAAATAAACTCGTTCATAACCGTCGACGCGGACCGGGCCATGGAACAGGCGGTGGAGGCGGATAAAAGGCGAGCAGGTGGTGAGAGCGGACCCCTGCTGGGTGTGCCGTTGGCGATAAAGGACCTGCTGGCGACCAATGGGCTTCGCACCACATGTTCATCGAAGATTCTGGAAAACTTTGTTCCACCCTACGACGCGTTTGTTGTAAAAAAACTGAAAGAAGCTGGCGCGGTGATCCTGGGCAAGACCAACATGGATGAGTTCGCCATGGGCTCTTCGAACGAGACCAGCTATTTTGGCGCAGTACGAAACCCGTGGGACACAGAGAAAATTCCTGGCGGTTCATCCGGAGGGTCCGCAGCGGCGGTATCGGCCGATCTTTGCGCGGGGGCTCTGGGGTCGGACACTGGCGGCTCGATCCGGCAGCCGGCCGCCCTGTGCGGCGTTGTGGGGATGAAACCGACCTATGGCCGGGTGTCACGCTTCGGTCTGGTGGCTTTTGCGTCTTCCCTGGACCAGATTGGGCCGATGACAAAGGATGTGGAGGACGCGGCGATAATAATGAACGCCGTGGCCGGCCACGACCCGCTCGACTCGACCTGCGCCGATTTGCCGACCCCGGACTATACAGAAGGGCTTGATGATGGTGTGGATGGGTTGACCATCGGCGTCGCCAAAGAATTTTTTACCGAAGGGATCGACCCGGAGGTTGAGAGGCATATAAACCAAACAATATCAATCCTGGAAAAGAACGGCGCTAAAATTGAAGAGATATCCCTGCCCCATACAAAATACGCAGTGCCGGTTTATTATGTGTTGGCGCCGGCCGAAGCGTCCTCCAATCTTGCCCGCTATGATGGCGTTAAATATGGTTATCGTACCGGCGATGCTGATGGTTTGCTGGGCATGTACAAGAACACCCGGATGTGCGGGTTTGGCTCTGAAGTAAAAAGAAGGATCATGTTGGGGACCTATGCGCTTTCCTCCGGATATTATGACGCCTATTATCTGAAGGCGCAAAAAGTCCGCACCTTGATCAAAAACGATTTCCAAAAGGCGTTTACAAAGGTGTCGGCTATTATCTCTCCGACGACTCCATCTCCGGCGTTTGGCATCGGTGAAAAAACCAAAGATCCCCTGGAGATGTATTTATCTGATATATTTACGATAAGCTGTAATTTGGCTGGAATGCCGGGGCTCTCACTTCCCTGCGGCTTCACTTCTGGCGGGTTGCCAATTGGTGTACAGCTGATCGGCGGCGTTTTTGACGAGTCGATGATATTGCGTGTAGCAGGATTACTGGAAAAGGAGCTGGGAGTAAAAAACGTCAAACCAAAGATTGGGTAGCGTCAGCTAATCAGGATAATGACTTCAAATAGTAGTGAAGAGTCAGCTTTCAACGGGGTTAATGTTTGCGGCAAAACCGATAAAGGCTTAAAGCGCGCAAATAATCAGGACTCTATTTACATTGACGAGGATAAACAATATTTTATTCTTGCCGATGGAATGGGGGGCCATTTGGGTGGCGAAGAGGCCAGCAGGTTGGCCATAGAAATTATTCGCAATGTCCTCGATAACCCGGATAATGATTATTTTATAGACCTTGATGATATACCGTATATGCAGGGTCTCACCGGCTCTGCCCGGTTGACCAGGCTGGCCATACAGGAAGCGGACAAGGCAATAGTCAATGCCAGCGTGGAGAATAGCAGACTGGATGGAATGGGCTCTACTATCGAGACCTTATATCTGGATGACGGTATCGCCACCATCGGCCATGTGGGGCGACAGCCGGGTCTATCGGGTCCGCAAAGATAAATTGTTCCTGATCACCGAAGATCATTCGTTCCTGAATGAAGAGCTTAAGCACCGCACCATGACCAGTGATGAAATCGCCAATTATCCATTCAAAAACCGGATCACAAGGGCTCTGGGTCATCTGTCTGACCGCCGCATTGATGTTTTTCAGGGGAAGGTTGACAAAAACGATATGTTCCTTATGTGCTCCGATGGGTTGACCGACGTCACCAGCGATTCGGTGATTCGGGAGGTCCTGCTGGATCATCGCCAAGACCTGGAGAAGGCATGCGAGGCGCTGGTGAAGATCGCAATGAAAATGGTGGCCCGGATAACATTTCTGTTATTACTATAACAGTTGATTAGATTCTGGTTATTTATAACCAGGCGAACCACTGCATTTTTCAACTATGCCCCAATGCATGACCTTGTTAAATGTGGATTAAATGGGAGGTCGAAATGACACAAGTTTATTACCGAATAATTATTATATTTGGTTTACTTATACTACTCACCGCCGCGGCGCCATCATCGGCGGACGAAAATATCATGCTGGGCAAGCGGATGTTTAATTCTTACTGTTCGCTCTGCCATGGTGAAGATGGCAAAGGAACCGGTGTTCTGGCGGGCAAGATCAGCTCCGAAAATCCTATACCGGACCTGACTGATAAAAAATTTCAGAGCAGAAGTGTGGATGAAATCCAGACCCTCATACAGATGTACAACCGATATGGCTCCATTATGCCCAACTGGGAGAAGGTTATCGCGGAAAGCAACCTGCGCCATATAGCGGCATATATACTGGCCATCACGCAGCCGGATGTCAGATTGCGTGGCGACGCAAGACGGGGCCGCGAGGTTTATCGTCGATCGTGTGTGGCGTGCCATGGACAGCGCGGCGAGGGCAACGGTGTCCTGGCGAAGATGCTGGACACGGAGATGATAAACTACAGAACCGAAGCCTTGTCCGAAGTTACAGATAAGCATTTAATTGAAACGATCACAGATGGTAAGGGTAAGCATATGCCCGCATGGGGAGGTATACTGAGCGCTGGTGAGATAAAAGATGTCGCTGTTTTTATCAGAGCAATGTATAAACATTAACCCTTAAGGGGGAATTATAATGCAAAAAATCATCACTACACAAAGCTTCCAGGTCATCGGGATAAAAATACGGACATCCAAACAAAAAGCAATGAAAGATATTTCGAAGTTGTGGAAAAAATTTATATCACAAGAGATAAAAAATAAAGTTCCTAACAAACTGAATGAAGATATATTCGCGGTTTATACTGACTATGCCGGAAATTACATGGAACCATATTCATATATCCTTGGGTGTGCTGTAAGCTCCCTGGACGTGATTCCGGATGCTATGATTGGCATAGAAATCTCTTCAGCGCAATACGAGATATTTACCGCTAAAGGAAAAATGCCTGATAAAATAATCGAAACATGGCAACGCATCTGGGACCCAGAGATTGACTTCAGGAGATCTTATATAGCTGATTTTGAACTGTACGGTCCGAAATATAGCGACCCAGATAATCCAGAAGTGGAAATCTATGTAGGGATAAAGTAATGCGCCCCTGAAACCGCCCCGCTCCTTCCCGCTCTTTAATATGCCACGCTTTCACCTGCGAGTCACAAATACATCGCAAAGAGATAAACGATCACTTGCCACAGTTGAGTTTGGCCTATACCATAGTTTATATGCAGATTGATTTTGGCGCAGGAAAACTGTTAAAGCGGAAATATGAAGTTTAGGAGGTGTAACCAATGAACACGATGAAGACAACCTTGCTGTTAGGGGCCATGACTCTTCTGTTCGTCTACGCTGGCGCCGCCCTGGGTGGCAAGACAGGGATGATAATCGCATTTGGCATAGCTGTCGTGATGAATTTTACTTCATATTTTTATAGCGACAAAATGGTGCTGAAAATGTATAAAGCCCGGGAAATTAAAGAGAGTGAATCGCCATGGCTATACCAGACGGTTCAACAATTGACGCAGCGGGCCCAGATACCGATGCCGAAACTATATATGATCCCCTCTGATCAGCCGAATGCATTCGCCACCGGCAGGAACCCGGAGCATGCGGCGGTGGCCGTTACACAAGGAATATCGCGGATACTGGAGCGGGACGAACTGGCCGGTGTGCTGGCCCACGAGCTGGCCCATGTGAAAAATCGGGACATACTGATCGGCACGATTGCCGCCACCATTGCCGGGGCATTGGGTATGATGTCAAAATTCGCCATGTTCACAGGCGGCGCAAGGGGTGGTGAAGGTCGTGGCAACCCGCTGATCGGTATCGCAATACTGATTTTGGCGCCGGTGGCGGCTATGATCGTGCAGATGGCTATATCCAGGACCAGGGAATACAAGGCAGACAAAACCGGCGCGGAACTGTTGGGAGCGTCAGAACCTTTGGCCCAGGCGTTGGCCAAACTGCATAACGCGTCCAGAACAATACCTATGAACACGGCGGAGCCTGCAACGGCCCATATGTTCATAGTGAGCCCACTTTTTGGAAAAGGATTTTCGTCACTTTTTTCCACACATCCACCCATGGAGAAAAGGATTGAGGCGCTTCGATCGATGCAGCTCTAGAGCGCTGATGCGGCGCTGTATTGTTTTATAACGAATTGGCCAGATGAATTTGATTGACAAATCACCATAAAAGATTGATAATATACATTTTATAGACCTTGTGGCAACAGGTAGTATAAAATGCTGAGAGACAAATATAACCGCACGCTTGAACTGATAGAAATTGCAGCCAGTGATAGCTGCCAATACTCATGCCCCAGTTGCGGCGCTTTAGGTTCTCCTCCGTCACACAACCTGTTCGAAAACGAAAATATTATCCGGTTTATGGGCGCCATGTCCGCGCTGGGATTGCGCAAAGCCCGCATCATCGGTGGCGAACCATTAATGCGGCCAGACATTGTAGAGCTGTTATCCGGACTCACCGCAATCAAACCAAAAATCAAGCTCTCCATGGCGACCAATGGACGGGCTCTTCCGTATATGGTGGACAAGCTAAAGTCCTGTGGGTTGGACCGGCTGTTCGTTTCTGTGCCGACCCTGGATCCGGTGGTTTTCAAAGCCATTACAGATTCTGATAATGTCTCTGCGGTCATCAATGGCGTCATCGCCGCAATGGAAGCGGATATACCGCTGGCGATCAGATATACCCTGAAACCAGGTGTTAATGATCAATCGATGCCTGATGTGGTGGATTGGGCCGTCAACCTGGGTCTTGACATTTATATTGTCGAAGAGCTGGGTGAAAAGGGCTTGCCCTTAACAGAAGAGCAGATTTTGTCTGGCATAACGGCCTATGAATTAAACGATATATCGAAGCCCGGCGCCCGCATCCATAAATGGCGGGTCGAAGGCCACAACAGTTTTATTAAGGTTGTCACATACAACTATACCCACAGTTGTATAGACTGCAACAGGTTGTGGCTATCGGCGCACGGTATTTTGCACCCATGCGCTTCGAGCTCTAAAAAGCTGGACCTAAGGGGATTTTTTGAAGAAGACCCCACCGAGAATGAGCTGATAGAATTCGCTTCGAAGATACCTTTCAATAAACCATGGGGCATCTATGATAAGGAAGACCTCGCCAAGACCGCATTCTAGCCTTGCGCGATTTTTTCCGCCCAGACTTTCAGCTTTTCCCTAAATATCTTTGCGTTGTGCCGCACATCGGTGGGGAATTTTTTATGGAAGAAGACTTTTTTGATCGATCGTGTCAGCGGATGGCCAGCGCCAATTTCTAGCAGTTTCCGCCTGGTTTCAGTCTTACCGCATCGGCTCAGCTCCTTGTTCAGCTCAGCGATAATCACCGGCTCTTGATCCGGCGCCTCGCCCAGCCCCACCAACGCCGTTCGAATGACATCGGGGCTCTGGTTAAAAACAGCTTCGCACTGTATTGTATAGAGCGTTCCATTTTTTGTGATGACACGATGCCCCTTGCGGCCGCAGAACCACAACCGATCTTTCTCATCAATATACCCAACGTCCCCCATCCGATGGAAAACCGCGCCTGTTTGCTTGTCGATTATCTTTGCGGAGCGGGTACGCTCTGGCATGTTGTAATACTCCTTCGTAACCACCGGGCCAGACACAACAATCTCACCGATCTCGCCCTGCGGCGCCAAGAGCTCGTCATCCCACTCCATGACATCATCCTCTGTTATTTTTATGATCCTGATGGTGATACCGTTTAGCGCCTTGCCGACACATACCCCCCTGCCCTCACTGGTCAGCGCCGCTGTATCATTAATTACCTCATGCCCGTCGATATCGGCGATCGGGAGCGACTCCGTGGCGCCGAACGGTGTGTATGTGGCGCCATCTTCAGGAAGTATGCCTGTCAGCAAACGGTAATGTATGTCCTCCGATACCGGCGCGCCAGCCATCAAGACCCGCTTCAATGTCGGCAGCGTGACATCGTGCCGAACACAATATTCCGACACCTTGTCCCAGATAGCCGGCGAGCCAAAGGTAATTGTTACGGAATTTTCGTTGATCGATTCGACGAATTTCGCCGGGTCCACCTCAGCGGGCCGTGTCGGGTCCATATCAGGGATGACAACGCTCATACCGATGGCGATGGAAAATAGCGCGAACAGAGGGAACGCGGGCAGATCAACATCGCTCTCATTCAGCCCATATTGACTCTTTAGTAGCTTAACCTGGGCGTCGAACATGCCATGCTCATACACAACGCCTTTGGGCGGGCCCGTGGAGCCGGTGGTGAACAGTATCGCGGCCATATCGTTGCTGGATGTCTGTTTTATCGAATAGGGAGCGACGCTAGAAGATCGCAGGTCGGCGACAGTCTTGCCACCCCACAACAACCTTTTGCCTGCTGTTACCAGGCGGGTGACTGAGCGAAAATAAGCTGGGTATAGCCACCGCGCCAGATGAGCTTTCGGTATGGCGACAAGGGCTTCCGGCTCAGCATTTTTCACACAATCCAGCAAGGAGTTTTTACCCATCCCCGGGTCGATCAACACCGGAACCGCACCAGCTTTGAACAGGGCATAGGTCAACGATATGAAATCGAAACCGGGCCGCACCATGAGCAATGTCCTCATACCATCGCATATACCCATGGCCTCCAGCCCGCTGGCCAGCCGGTCGCTATCGTCGTTCAACTGACGGAACGACCATGTCCTGTATTTGACCTTGCCATCGAGACCGCGGTAGATAGGCATTATCACAGCGTCTTTATCGGGATGCGCATCGGCCCGTTCCTGCAGATATGTCGAAATATTGCACGCCCCGCTCATTCGAACCCCAACAGGAAATATCTGATCTCCGGTATGATCTGGTCGATGGCGTCCTCCACCACAAAGTGGCCGGCGTCCTTATATTTGTGGACCAGTTTCAGCGGGAACCGATCCTCCCACTCATTCAAAAACCGTTCATCAAAACAGAAATCCTTCATCCCCCACAGCAGAAGCGCAGGCTTGTTCTGGAACCGGGCGAGGCTTTCTTCCACCTTTGTCAAGGTTTTGTAGCTTTTGTCTTTCCGCGTCAGGGGAATATCCTGCACAAACCGTAATATCGCTATCCGGTTGCTCCACGAGTTGTAAGGAAGCAGATAACCCTTCTTCACACTTTTGGTGAACAGCTCCTTTCTGCCGGTACCCATCCCCAGTGATACAGCCGCCTGCACAAACGCGTTGAATCCGCGGACAGCAATGTCACCCAGCAGAGGTGTCCGGCACACCTTGATCCTCCGTGGTATATGATCCGACCGAAACGCGGCGGTATTGAAAACAATAAATGAATTTATTACCTCCGGCCGTCGCTGCGCATAGCCAAACCCGATGGCGCCGCCCCAGTCATGCACGGCCAGGTTAACCTCCCGGACGCCCAAATTGTCGATTAATCTAACAAGGTTATCTATATGGGTGTTCAACGAATAGTCATATTCCTGCGGCTTGTCGGATAGCCCACAGCCAATATGGTCCGGCACAATCACACGATACTTGTCACGAAAAGCCAGCACCAGCTTGCGGTAGTAGAATGACCATGTGGGGTTGCCATGGAGCATCAGGATGCAAGGCGCGTCGCGCGGCCCTTCGTCCAGATAGCTCATGTTTACCCCGTCGATATCGAAGGACTGCGGTTCGAAGGGATATTCGTCTTTTATCGATTCAAGATCATACGACATCAGCCTAGCCCAGCTCTATCGTTCCGCCTGCTACCATTCAACCCCAAGCATAAGGCAATTCAACCCGGAGCCGATACCAAGCAGAGCGACATTGTCCCCGCTGTTGATAACACCGCTCTCCATACCCAAGGCTAAAGTGATCGGCAATGACACGGAACCGACGTTGCCTAAAAACTCCAGTGTGGAATAATCTATCGACGGGTCGAGTCCGATCGACTGATACAGCAATTTTCTGTGCGCCACGCCGACCTGATGTGTGAATGCCCGGTTAATTTCTTCATTTCTCCATCCGATCTTGCCCTTGAAGTCATCCCATGTATCGGCCGCCAGGGCGCAACCAGCCATCAGCAGTTTTTCAGAGTCGGTCTGCATCACCGGGGCGGTATTGGCGCCAAAGCCTTGATCGACGTCACTTTTGCAAAGGTCCATATCAGAAGTGGAACACTTCGCCACACCGCCGATCAATCGATGCCCGGATATCGCAAGCCCTTTGCGGGCCATCACAACAGCCGCCGCGCCAGAGCCGATGGTCAACGACGCGAACGCAGGCTTGATGCTTTGCCGGGTTGCGGAATCATCCGCCAACATCGCCTCTATCGTGGTGTTGATCAATGTCTCGCCCATCTCGCCCGCCACCACGACCCCGGCTTCTATCTGGTCCAATTCAATCATGTTCGCCAGAGTCACCATGCCATCTAGCACACCAAGGCAAGCGTTGGATATATCAAAAATCAAAGTATTGTCCGGTAATTTTAAGCCGCTGTGGACGGCGCTGGCGGTGGCAGGCTCCAGATAGTCACGGCATACCGACGCGTGAAAAAGCGCTCCAAATTTGTCCCGGTCGATACCAGAATTAGCGATGGCTATTTTACCCGCTTCGATTGCGGCCAGGCTAGGCTTCATACCGTTTTCCCAGAAGCGCCGTTCCCGGATACCGCTCATCAGCTCCAGCCGGCCCACGGGCAACCCCAGCCGGTCGTACAACGGTTTCAATCGCTCTTCCAGCTCCGCCGATGTCACCACCTTGGGCGGCAGTTTATAGCCAAGACCGGCAATTTCTACATTTTTATATAACATGACCCGGATATTTTATACGGCGCGCCGCCGGCCGGTTGTCAGTTCATTGCCATGGTTTCTGATTACGTCGCATTTATAATACATGACCAGCTTTGTTTATACGAAAACCCGTTTGGGGTTGATGGAACTGAACGGAAAGCCGGCCAGCGGCCCGCCATCGGTCTCGCCAATGCCAAGTAAGGCGCCCGCCCTGTTTACAACCCTTATTTTACCTGCAACCGCTTCCCCCTCCACGTCCAAAATGTCAGATACGCCTATCGGCATACCATTTTTCAACCGCTCCACCGCATGGGCGATGACCGTGGCTTTCGGCATATGCTTCAAACCGTCCGACAGGGTGATCAGATGTTCCCGGATCGTATCGATATTGTTGCCATTGGTTATCATGTCCAGCTCGACACTGTCTTCAACATCAAACCGACCGGAGCTGACCCGCACAAGCTGTGACAGATGACCATATACGCCAAGTTCTCTACCCATGTCGTGGCATAGCGTCCGCAAATAGGAACCGGTGGAAACCCGCGCAATGAACTCTACCTTAGGGCCATCTTTCCGGATAAAGTTGATTTCGTGGATAGTTGTTTTCACCGGTTCACGCTCCACACTGATACCTTGACGCGCCAAGGTATAGAGCCGTTTGCCATCAATTTTTTTTGCGGAATACATCGGTGGTATCTGCTCGATTTCTCCCACATACTTATCCATCACTTTTATTACCTGCTTTTGCGTGATACCAGAAGGGTCCGCGCTGTTTAATACGACCCCTGTCCTGTCCTGGGTATCCGTTTCAGAGCCGAGCGTCATCTCGGTTTTATAAACTTTATCCTGCCTTTCCAAAAACGGAAACAGTTTGGTGGCCCGACCCATACCAACGACCAGCACACCGGTGGCGATCGGGTCCAGCGTGCCTATATAGCCGATCTTTTTTACTTTTATCGCTTTTTTGATATCCCGGATTACCTGGGCGGAGGTGATGCCTTCTGGTTTATTAATGTTCAGGAAACCTTCCAGCTCAGCTTTGATCGATGTTTTTTCAGTTGTCTTTATCATCTTATCCTTACGGTTCATTGTTTGTGGTGTCATCGCCACTGGTTGTCTCTTTTAATAATTCGTTTATACGGGCGCTTTTCTCCATCGATTCGTCCAGCAGAAAATTTATCTCCGGTATATTTCTCATATGCATGTTTTTGCCCAGCAGCGACCGGACGAACCCCGCCCCATGGCGTAGCGCCGCATGTGTATCTGACTTCTCTTTTTCCGAGCCATACACGGAGAAAAACACTTTGGCGTGTTTAATATCCCGGCTAAGCTCCACCCGCACTATGGAGACAAGAGAGGCGATGCGCGGATCTTTCATCTGGTTATGAATTATTGAAGATATTTCTTTCATCAGCTCTTCCGATACCCGATCGGATCTTTGGAACCGTCTCATAACAGAAATTACCTCCATACTAAAGGGTCACGAATTCTGTGGCTATATGAACCACCACACTTTGCGATGAAATAAAGTTTATTGTTCTCTGAAGCTGACTGTCGGCGTTCTCTTTATCGCTGGCTATCACACACACGCCAATAGACGCGCTTTGATGATAATCATGCTCACCCACCTCAGCTATTGATACGTTGAATTTCGCCTTTACCCGGTCCTTAACACTTTTTATGGTTTTACGTTTATCTTTCAAGGATCGGGCCCCGTGAAGAGCCAATGAGATTTTGCCAATACCGACAACCATGATCTGCCCCACTAACCGGTAATTGCAGGCGCGCGACCAAATAAAAACCAGAAGCCGACAAGCCTGCGCCATATGGACGCGACAGCTGGTTTAAAGCGCCGTTATAATGCGGAGCCAGGTTTAACCAGTGCGAAATCAGGCTTCAAATCTTTGGGTTTTACGACGTTTTTTAAGCGCTTCTTTCTGTTTTCGTTTTCGCTTTGCCGAAGGTTTTTCATACGCCCGTCTTTTTTTCAGCTCTTTCCAAAGTCCATCTTTCAGCAGTTGTCGTTTAAGAGCTTTAAGCGCCTGATCAACCTGCTGGTTTATAACCTTAACTTGCAAATACCTTACTCCGATTCGGCGTCAACCCGCCTTATTTACAAAAATAACTCCATATACAGAACTTGTTAGTTTACCCATACATACCATGATGGTCAAGCAAAATAAGAGCATAGATGCGTAAATAAAAATCATATATAATATCAGACAGAAATATGAAAAACTTGGTAAATACAAGGCGTTTGGCCCTGGTTCTGTTATTAGCGCTGGCAGTATCCTGCCTGACGTTAGGCCAAACGAACGCCCTCACCTTCCCCGACAAGCCGGAGACCGAAAGCTGGATCGTGGATGAAGCGGACCTGATCGGCGCTGATGACGCTCAGGCCATCAATGAAACTGCCTTGGCTTTGTTTGTGGAGCAGCGGGTCCCGATGTATGTGGTCACTATCCGATCCATGGCGGATTATGACGCCGTTGGATATTCCATCGAAGGTTACGCGGCCGACCTGTTCGATCACTGGGGCATCGGCTTCCCGGACAGGAACTATGGCATGCTGCTGTTAGTCTCCAAAGGCGACAGAAAAGCCAGGATCGAGCTGGGCGCCGACTGGGGCCGCGAATATGACTGGCAGGCCTCCAACGTGATGCAATCGCTCATCATCCCGGCATTCAAACGGGGCGACTTTTCGACCGGTATAAGAGATGGCGTGAAAGGGATGGACGCCCTGGCGCGGGGCCTTGCGCTGCCGACGCCCACAAAGCCGTGGTGGGTGGTTCCATTAGCAATCGCATTAATTATTGGCCTGATAATGTTGATCTTCAACCTTTTCAAAACCGGCAGAAGCGGCTGGGGCTGGGCGTTGATCGCTTTGACCGGCGCGGCAATATGGATGTTGATGCGCGCCTCGGCTTCATCCAGCGGCGGTTCCGGTGGTGGATTCGGCGGCGGCTCGTCTGGCGGTGGTGGGGCCAGCGGATCGTGGTGAGTGTAAATCAGTGAAAGTAGCTAGCGAACATTTTACCGATTCCGAAAAAAGCGCCATAGCTGACGCTGTCACCAATGCGGAGAAAACGACATCGGGCGAGATTGTCCCGGTGGTGGCTACCTCATCTGGCAGCTATGACCGGGCGGAAGATATTTTCGGGTTTATGACCGCTCTGATAGCCCTTGCTCTATTCTGGTTTAAATATCAGGAAGTGGCGCCGGACCAGAGCGTCTGGGGTAACGGATCGATGGTGGCCATGGGCCTGCCTATGGTGTTGGTTGTGTTGGTCGTGGGATATATTTTCGGCGCTGCGCTGGCCACCCGGTTTCCGGTTATCAGGAAACCTTTCATACTGGAATTGGACATGGAAAAAGAGGTCGACCGGGCGGCGGCGGAAGCATTCCAAACGCTTCGATTGCGCGGCACAAAAGACGCCACCGGGATACTGTTATATATTTCGCTGTATGAGCAAATGGCCCGTGTGTTAGGCGACGACACGATCAGCGCAAAACTTACTGATCGCGATTGGGAAGAAGTCTGCAAAGCTCTTGTAACCGGGATGAGCAACGGCGCGCCGAGCAACGGGTTACAGGACGCCATTTCCAAATCGGGTAAACTGCTGCAACAGCATTTCCCCATCCAGCCCGGGGATGAAAACGAGCTGTCCAACGAACTTCGGTTCATCGATTAGCAATCCGCCAATACTTTCAAACTTTTACTATTCTGCGTTGCGGGTTTTTGCAGAATACAGTAACCTACTCGGACATGTTGCGAGGAACAACAATCAAAAACAGGTACGATGAATTATATGAAAGCGATTTACCCAGGGTCCTTCGATCCGGTTACTTATGGACATATAGACATCATGAAGCGTGGCGCGGTTATTTTCGACGAAGTGGTTGTCGGTGTGACCAATAATCCGAAAAAAAAGCATATGTTCAATTTGGAAGAGCGGGTCGGTTTTATTCGCCAGGCCATGGGCGAGGTTTCCAATGTTAAAGTAGAGCCTTTTAATACCCTGCTGGTTAATTTTGCCAAGGCGCAGAACGCTGGTGTGATACTGAAAGGGTTGCGGGCCGTGTCCGACTTTGAATATGAACTGCAAATGTCGCTGGTCAACCGAAGACTGGCCGATGATATAGAAACCTTGTTTATGATGGCCGGTGAAGAGTTTTCATTCGCTTCGTCGACGATGTTAAAGGAGGTCGCTTCGCTGAATGGTGATGTGAGCGCTATGGCCCCGAAATTTGTTCAGGACGCCCTGTTGGAAAAACTGGATGAAATCGGGCAAAGGAAATAGATCTTATATGGAAAAGCAGGTGAAACAAAATGAAACTGTCAGATAGAGTCTCCAAAATCAAGCCGTCACCCACCATGGAGATCACTGCAAAAGCGAAGGCATTAAAAGCAGAAGGTGTGGATGTTGTGGGGTTTGGCGCAGGCGAGCCAGATTTTGACACACCGGAGTTTGTAAAACAAGCCGCTATCGACGCGCTGTTGGCAGGTAAAACCAAGTATACACAGGCGCCCGGCATGCCGGAGCTGCTGGACGCATTGATCGCATCGTATAAACGGGATGAGGGCCTGGATTACTCCCGGTCAGAGGCGATCGTATCGTTGGGCGGCAAGCATTCGCTCTATAACATTTTCCAGGCGATGCTGTCGGAAGGCGATGAGGTGATCATACCAACGCCGTATTGGGTATCATACCCGGATCAGGTGACATTGGCAGGCGGAACACCAGTGTTTCTGGAAACCCGTGAGGATTGCGGCTTCATGTTTTCCGCGGATGAGCTGGACGGCCTGATAACACCCAAAACCAGAATGGTTGTGGTCAATACACCGGGCAACCCATCCGGCGCTGTCTACAACGATACAGCGTTGAAAGAAATCTGCGAAGTGGCAATTAAACGGAAAATCTTTGTGGTTTGGGACGAGATTTATAAAGACATCTATTATGGAGACCGGAAATTACATTCGTTACCTTTTTATAATGAAGATGTTTTGCCATATACGATTATTTGCAGCGGGTTATCGAAGAATTTTTCGATGACTGGTTGGAGGATCGGATGGGTGTTGGCGGACTCGGCCATCGTGAAGGCAATGACGATTATACAGAGCCAATCCACATCCAACCCGGTGACATTCGCCCAGTATGGCGCCATTGCGGCGTTGGAAAAGGGTCCTTCGCATTTGGATGCGTGGCTGCAACAGTTCAGGGCCAGGCGTGACAAAGTGCTGGAGATTGTGGAAGAGATTCCAAATGTCACATGCCAGACCCCCATGGGCGCGTTCTACGCCTTCCCGAATATCAGCGGGCTGTTCGGCAAAAAATGGAGCGGCGGCCTGATAGGTGATTCATATGATGTGGCGAAGTTTCTGTTGGAAAAAGCCAGGGTCGCTGTGGTGCCTGGCGGACCGTTCGGCGCCCCGGAGCATGCGCGGATATCGTATGCGCTTGGCATGGACGATATAGAAAAAGGAATGTACAGAATTCGAGACGCCGTTGTCGGCCTGGAATAAAATATTGGAGATTATTAAATATGTTGGAAGATGGTAAAAAGGCGCCGGCTTTTACATTGCCGGATCAGGATGAAAAAAAACATTCATTGAAAGATTATGCAGGCAAGAAGGTAGTCCTGTTTTTCTATCCAAAGGCCAATACCGGCGGCTGAACGGCGGAAGGTTCCGAGTTTCGGGACTTGATTAAGGATTTCAAAAAGAAGAACGCTGTCATCATAGGTATCAGCAGGGATAAACCGGAAGCGCAGAAAAAATGGGCGGAAAAATATGAACTCCCGTTCGCTCTGCTATCCGACCCGGAGAAGAAAATCCATATAAAGTATGGCGCCTGGGGCGAGAAGGTAATGTATGGTAAAAAAGTGGAAGGTGTGATCCGCTCCACATTCATCATCGACGAAAAAGGGAAAGTTCAGAAAAGATACAAGAATGTGAAAGCGCGAGGCCACGCCGCAAAAGTATTGGACGCCATCTAGCTGCCATGATGGCCCGATGATGGCGCGGTCACAGCAAATAGCCCGGGACAGGTGGGTGTGCCACTATGTTTGCACATAACTGATAACCGCGTCCGGTTATACACGGAAGAGCGCCGGCAGTGAGCGCATGCGGACGCTCCCTGCTGAAATAGAATGGTGTAGGTCTACGCGTCAGTCTACTGAAGCGCCATCCCGGCAGTTATTTATATCTATAGGTGATGCGGCCGCGGGTCAGGTCGTAGGGGCTCAGCTCCAGGCGGACCTTATCGCCCGGAAGTATGCGGATAAAAAACTTTCTCATCTTGCCAGACACATGCGCCAGCACAACAAAATTGTTTTCCAGCTCCACCTTAAACATAGCGTTGGGCAAAGACTCCAGTACAGTACCTTCAACTTCCACTGCCTTGTCACTATGACTCTTTGGCGGTTCGTCGTTTTTTGTGACAGCCTTCTTTTTCCGGCTCTGCTGGAACCTGCCTTTTGCTCTTGGTTTCGCCATATATTATTTTATACCGAATTATTATTTAATAATGCCCGCAGGGGCGCAAATCCCAGGGGTTGTGAACCTAACAGGTTGTGAACCTACCAGGGGGTTTATTGACAAGTCTGAAATTGTAAACCAATAAGCCTGAATATTCAATATATTTAGCGACGTTCATTTGCTGTACATCAAGCCGACAAGACGTTTTACCGCTTTTTCGATATCCCGATCTCCGAAAATAGCGGTTACCACACCAATGTGGCGGGCGCCAGCATCCACAACCATTTTAATATTTTTATCGGTGATCCCACCCATGACAGTGACCGGCACATCCAGATAATCGACCGCCAGGCGTAAAGGCTCCAGCCCGATGGCTTTGGCGTCTGGCTTTGTCGGGGTCTTGAAAATCGGGCCGATGTTCACATAAGACGCGCCCTCTTTTTGCGCTTCCATAGCCTGTGTCAAGCTGCTGGATGAGGCGCCGATAATCGCGTCTGGCCCCATGATCTCTCTAACGGCTGATATGGGCAGGTCATCATGGCCCAGATGCACACCATCCGCTCCAACGATTTTCGCTATATCAGGCCGGTCATTCAGGATGAACATCATCCCGTGTCGGTCTGTTTCACGGCGATAAAGCCGGGCGAGCTCATACAGCTCCCGATCAATCAGATATTTTTCGCGCAGCTGGACAATCTTCGCGCCGCCAGCGGCCAACTGCGCGATCACCTCTGTATCTGTCCGATTTTCAAACAGGCCACGCCCGGTCACCGGATACAGATCAATCTCTGCTATTCCCCGCATGACAGTCATACCAAAAACCTAACCACCGCCCATCATCCGCAACAGCTCCACCTTATCACTCGGCTTCAAAGTGATCTTGGCAAGCTGATCCTTATGGATGATCTCTTCGTTCACCTGGGCCGCCACGGGCCCGTCCAGGTTCAACCTGGCGATCAGATCAGCCAGCAATTCATTTTCCGCAATTTCAAAACTTTTACCATTCAACTCAATATTCACAACCTTACCTCGTTTGTCCCACCGGTTTCAGGTTATTGTCCCAATCTTTCCACACCCACTCCAGTCCATTTTCGCGGATCGCCTCCACCACTTCCAAAGGTGTTCTGTCATCCACCACCGGAAACTGCTCTCCCCCCCCATCCTCGGAATAACCGCCCGGGCTGGTTTTGGATCCGGCGCTCACCTGGTTTATCCCTGCGCCAAACAACTTGTCGCGTAACGTCGGCGCCTCCCGGGTTGATAGGGTAAGCATGGAATCGGGGAACGCAAGCCGCATGGCGAACACAAACCTTGTCAGCTCGTTATCCGTAACCTCCCGTGTCACCGTAAAGCCTTCCGGGACAGAATGTATTCGTGGAAAGCTGATCGATATCATGGTCTGCCAATACTGTTTTTGCAGATACTTGGCGTGGCTGGCCAGCATGATCGCCTCACGATGAAAATCACCCAGCCCTAGCAGAGATCCGATACCGACAGACCGAATACCTGCGCTGGCGGCCCTGCCGGCGGCGTTGATACGCCACTGAAAATCTTTTTTCGGCCCGGTGGGGTGCACCTGTTCATAAATATCCCGGTCGTATGTCTCCTGATATACAGTCACAGAATCGAGCCCAGCCGCGCCCAACCTGGCGTATTCATCTTCTGTCAATGTTTGCGTCTCGATACCCACAAACACAAATCCTATTTTTTTCATCAGCCGGATGGCGTCTTCGAGATAATCGACGGTAACTTTGCTTTTATCTTCACCAGCCACCAGCAGAACACTTCGATATCCCTCATCGTACAGGCGGCTGCCTTCCGCCTCGGCCTCTTCCATGGTCAGGAGCTTTCGTTCAAACTGATTATCGATACGAAACCAGCAATAGGCGCAATTGTTGATGCAATAGTTTGCCAGGTAGAGCGGTATATACAGGTTTACCGTTCTGCCGAACCGCTGGCGGGTCAGGTCCCTCGCCGCATTTTCGATCAGGTCGATTTTCTCGTCTGCGGCTTCGGACAGCAGGGACAGGAACCCGCGGGATGACAATGGAATTTTATTCAGAGCTAGCGACACATCCGCCACAGTAGCCTTCCGGACAGTGTCGATAGCGCGGTCGATCGGCCCGTTTTGCAATGATTGCCATTTGTCGTAAAACCCGTGTGACATTACATTTTCCTCGCTACCAGGGCAAGCCCTCTTTTGGGCTGGAGGCTTCCGCTGTGGCCAACGCTTTCGGTATCCCGGCCAGATACGCTTCGCGCCCCGCCTGCACACCCTTGCGGAACGCAGCCGCCATGGCGCCCGGGTTTTCCGATGCGGCCAGCGCAGTGTTTACCAACACCGCGTCCGCGCCCATCTCCATAGCTTCCGCCGCGTGGGATGGCGCGCCCAGGCCTGCATCCACCACAACCGGTACTGTCGCCTGTTCTATTATTATGGCGATGGTCTCTTTGGTGCGCACACCTTGATTGCTGCCAATAGGCGCCCCCAGCGGCATCACCGTGGCGCAACCGATGTCGGCAAGCCTGCGGGCCAGAACGGCGTCGGCGTTTATATACGGCAATACAGTGAAGCCATCTTTTATCAGAACCTGCGCCGCTTTAAAGGTTTCCACCGGGTCGGGCAATAGATACCTGGGATCCGGCGTGACCTCCAGCTTTATCCAGTCCGATACGCCCGCCGCCCGCGACAGCCGGGCCAGCCGCACAGCCTCATCCGCGTTGCTTGCCCCGGATGTGTTTGGCAACACCAGATATCTGGACGGGTCCACATATTTTAAAATATGATCTTCCGGGTCATCCAGGTCAACCCTGCGCAGCGCAACCGTGACTATTTGTGAGCCGGAGGAGTCGATCGCCTCGGTCATTTCCACGGGCGAGCGGTATTTTCCGGTGCCCACCAGCAGACGAGAGCCAAAAGACCGCCCCGCAATTACTAATGTATCGTTATCATCCATGTTATGATTTTAGCTGTTAACATTATTTTCCTAGATTAAATATATCACAGCGGCGCGGTTTTGTTGGTATTCTGAAGCGTGGAAACAAACAAAAGGTGATATGGAAAAAACGATCGCAGGCTATAACCCGACCCTGGTGGTATTTGTAGTCGGGCTGGCTTTGTTCCTGTTCCTTTCCTGGAAACCGGTGGCGGACCGGATAGAGAAGCTTTTGCCCGACTCCGACCAAAAATTCAAGGCGGTATCACTAGTCGGCTGTCTTATATATGTGATCGTCGCATTGGCAATGTCTATCGGTGTTATGCTGATGCTTTTGGGGTATGGTGGCGAATGATAAAACCGGCCTGGCTGAAAAAACCGACCCATCGTTACGGGGCCACTTCCGGCGTGAGGGGAATCATTAAGGAAGGTGGCCTCAATACTGTATGTAAGTCTGCCCGCTGTCCTAATCTTGGTGAATGTTTTTCCAGCGGTGTCGCTACTTTCATGATATTGGGCGATGTCTGCTCTCGCAGTTGTGGATTTTGCGCGGTCAAACCGGGCGCGGCGAACAACCATATTGATGACACTGAAGCCAATCGGGTTGCGCTGAGCGCTTCTAGAATGGATTTGTCGCATATAGTGATCACATCAGTTACCCGGGACGATTTAGCGGATGGGGGGGCGCGGCAGTTTTACAATACCGTTGTTAAATGCAGGGAGCTGTTGCCCGGGGCGACAATTGAAGTGCTGACCCCGGATTTCCAGGGATCGGAAAACGCAATCGACACAGTGGTTGAATCCCGCCCAACTGTGTTCAACCATAATGTGGAAACCGTGCCCTTGCTATACAAAACTGTGCGACCGGCCGGTGATTATAATCGCTCCCTTAATCTGTTGCACAGGGTGAAGTCGAAAGCCGCCCATTCATTAACGAAAAGCGGGATGATGCTTGGCCTTGGGGAAACATGGGGGCAGGTTGTCGATGTTATGAAAGATTTACGCGCGGTGGAATGCGACATCATCACCATAGGCCAATATTTGCAGCCAACCATGAATAACTTGCCGGTAAAGGAATATATACACCCGGATATATTTGACAAGCTGGCCGTGGAGGGTGAACGCTTGGGATTTCATAAGGTGTTTGCAGGTCCGTTTGTACGTTCTTCATACCATGCCGCTGATGCGCTGAAGTAGCAGCTCTTTCAATCAATTATTTTTCTTTTTAAGGAAGGAGAGAACCTTTTGCGCAAATCTTTCTGGCTTGACGTCCGCCTCCTCAGAGATGCTGTCGTAATCGGCCAATCGCAATACGTAATGCCCAATAACGATTTCGTCACCAGGGGCCAGGTCCGTCTCAACCACTTTTGAGCCATTAACAAAGGTTCCATTATTGCTCTTCAAATCTTCCAGGCACAACTTATTATCCTTTTTATATACTTTACTGTGCAGCCGTGAAATGGTCCTGCCCGGCAGCTTGATGTCACATCCGTCGGTGCGCCCAATGAGCAATGGCTTATCTTCTATAGTATAATGAGACACTATTTTACCTTTATCCTCAACCAGCAGCTGAAGCGATTGGGCCCCTAAACTGAGCGCCATTGTATCGACCATATCTTCATTATTATCTGTAATATCGGATGGCGAGTCATCCCTGGTAATTCTTTCGAAAATAAGCCTGATTCCACCAATTATCATCTCATCCCCATCATCCAGCTCTATGACGGATAATTTTTCACCCCGGATAACTGTTCCTATATTGCTACGCAGATCCTCGGCATAAAACTTGTTTCCTTTTGTAAATATCTTAAGGTGCCTCCTGGACACATATGCGTCCGGTAGTGATACTTGCGATTTGGATGAGCGGCCAACAATCACATCATCTGCGCCCAATGTGTAATATGTGGGGGGCTCGTTAGCCCTTTGGACCTTCAGCCTTGCAAGCAGTAGATTACGCTGTACACCAGATTCTGTTTTAGCCGCGGCGGTACTTAGGTTGGTTGAAATCGCGCCTGAGATAGTTGTGATCCTGTTTTTGCCTTTGGAATCGGTGGGCGCCAATTTGTATAGCTCCACTTCATCCGGATCCCAAACCAGCTTATAAATGTTTTGCGGTTTGTCCTTACCCCTCAGCTTTGCTTGTGTCACATACACGACATACAGGTCTTCCAGACTTTTCACAAGCTCATATGTTTCGTTTGATAAGAGGATTTCCATCGGCTTGGCCAATGTTTCGAACCTTTGGGCGACATTTACCACATCACCAAACACATCGTTCTTTTCAACAATGCCTTTGCCAGTGTTCAATCCACACCTAATCAACAACGGAGGGTCATGTAGCTTGTTATGTTCGCTAAATTTTAACTGGATCTCCTCCGCCGCCTTGACCGCATCGACCGCATTGTTAAAATAAGACATGGTCCCATCGCCCATGGTCTTCACCAGCACACCACTGAATGCTTCTATGATGGGAAATACAATATTGTTATGATCCTGGATCATGGAACGCATGGCAAGATCACCCAGCTCTGCGCTCAGCCGGGTGGAGCCGGAAAGGTCGGTGAACATCACCGTAATTTCCTTTGTAAACTTTTTCTTTATGAGCGATTCTAGTTTCTGCTTTTGGCCAAGCAGATCTTCGATGTCTACATCGGAGTTGTCTGATTTTTTCAAAAGTAAACTACTATCTTTGTTCATCTTCCCAAAATCGTTTTATAAACAAAATATAGTTTAATGCCAATCTTAATATATGACACAAAATTCAGTCTTGATTTTCTGTCCTATACCCCCCCCCTGTTTCACACGCATATTCCTGATTGTTAATGATAACATAAAAAAGAGCTTTGATGTTATTAAAAAGACTTGTCATACAGCTTGCAGTTCATATATTTATATCTCCATAGTATAGTGTAACTTGACTTATTCAAGTGAGGTGTCCTGTCGTATGAAATAGCCTGTCGATGGTTTAGGTTTAGACATACCAGGTTGAAAAAACTATCGGATAGCAAAGAATTATCAAAGGTTTACAATTAAAATATACGCAAAGACATGTTACATTAAATTGTTTGCAAAGTAAAATTAATAAATGTTTACCAAAAGTTATCTTGAAATAACGAGTCAGTTCCTGCCGGCAATAGCGAGGGAGGGCGATCCGTCGGTTAAGCAACGCCCTGTGCGTATCCAGGAAAGTGTGGCGCATGCCCTATGGCTGGAGCAACCATGGGCGCCCCATCATATGCAAGATGTCAAAGGTAATCGTATAGAGATCGTTTCGCCTGGATGGATGAGTGGTGGGCCAGGGCCCGATTTTAAAGGAGCCTTGTACAAATATAATGGTAATGATGTCGAGAAAGGTGATGTCGAGATACATGTAAGATCGTCCGATTGGATTCGCCATAAACATCATAAGGATCCGGCCTACAACCAAACAAAAATTCATGTCGTACTATATTGTGACAGCGTAACCGACCCAAGAATGACCCAGGCTGGCGAAGCGCTCATCGAAGTGGAGCTGGGTTCAATTTACTCTTCCTTCCTGGATAAACTGCGCAGTGAATCGGGTCTGGCGCCAGACAAGACCGGCTTGAATAAGGTCACGGGTAAATGCAACAAGAGCTTTGAACTGATCGGTCTGGACAAAACCTCAGGACTGATATGCGCGGCGGGTGAAGGCAGAATAGAATTAAAATCAGTAAATTTTTCCAATGGTATGGCGCAATCTTCCAACGAAGATATTTTGTATCAAGGCCTGGTGGAAGCGTTAGGTTATACCGTGTATAAAGCCCAGTTCAAACATCTGGCGCAATCTGCCCCGCTCGGACGATTGCGGCCAGCCCTGCTGAATATTGGACGTAATCACAGACCAATGGTTTTGGAGTCTATTTTGCTCGGCGTCGCCGGGCTGATACCGGGCAATCTGTCTCAGGCAAAACCGGGTGACAAAGAGTCCGCCGAATACCTGACGCAGATCCGCGAAGTGTGGAGCGATTATTCAAGTAAGTTCCAGCTAGAGCCAATATTTACACCAGATCAATGGCCTCTCAAGGGTACACGGCCCGCCAACTATCCTTATGGCAGGCTCGCCGGACTGGCGCAATTCCTGGCGTTTCACATAGACTCGGAGTTGGAGGTCCTGTTCGCACGATATATTTCTGATTTTCCGACAGAAGCCACTTTAAAAGAACGGCAAGAGTGGCTAAACAAAGTGGCTATGTTTTTCAATTCATCGAAAGCAAACTACTGGAACCACCATTACCTTCCAGGCGGCGCTAAACTTAAAAACGCAAGAAAACTGGTCAGCTCGGACCGGGTCGCTCTATTGATAATCAACATCCTGATACCATACTATCTGGCATTGGCGAAAAAGCGGGATGATAAGGAGGCGCAAAAACGTTTAAGAAAACTTTTTTACACCATTCCGGCGCCAGCGCCCAACTCTATAGTAAAGTTTATGGAGCAGATGACGCTCAAGGGACAGGGATCGCTGCCAAGGGGGTTTAAAACAGCAGTCACCCAGCAAGGGTTGATCCAGATTTATAATGATTTTTGTATGGCCAGCCCAGACGGTTGCCACTCCTGCAGATTCGCTACTTATCTGGAAAGGCTAGCCAAACTGGATAATTGATTTGAATAAAGTGATATTGGATATGAAATACAAAGTTTTATTTATACTGTTAACAAGCGTTCTGCTTCCGCCCTTATCGGCGCAAGCTGGTTCCGGAATCACCGTCGCGTCCTGGAACGTCAACCACCTGGGCGCCGTGGCGGGGGTCTCCATTCGGCCCGGCACGCCGGTCCGGACAGAACGGGATTACTCCATCCTCGCCTCCTACCGCAAGCAGCTGAACGCCGATATCATCGCCTTGCAGGAGATGGGCAGCCCGCAGGCGGCGGCGCGCATTTTCCCGGAGGATGAATATACGATTATCTTTTCATCCCGATATAACGAGCCGGTCGGCGCCGGCAGAACCAAGGGAGATATATATACAGCGCTGGCCATACGCAAGCCGATTAAAGTCATCAAACGGGAAGACCTGAAAACGTTGCAAAGCGAAGTGGAGCGGGACGGACCGAAGCGGTGGACACGGCGCGGTGTTGGCGCATTGCTGGAGGTGGATGGGAAAAAATTCTGGGCGCTGGCGGTTCATCTGAAATCAGGTTGCCACAAACAAAGCCTGAACAAACCGAAGGACACAAGTTGCAAGATCCTCTCCAGCCAACGAATCCCGCTGGAGAAATGGACCGACCGCAGGTTCAACGAAGGAATTCCGTTTATGATATTGGGCGACTTCAACCGGGTTTTCGATAAGCACGAGCCGGATGACCACCTGTGGAATTATATGGATGATGGCGACCCGGCCGGGCTGGAGCTAAAGCGGTTGCCGTATAAAAAAAGGACCGGCTGCCCCGGCAATGAAGGACGTCATCCCATCGATTTTCTGGTCTTTGATAAACGCGCATGGAAATTTGTAAAGAAAACAAGCTTTCGTGAAATCCGATACTCCCCTGCCCATGCGGCGCTGGGCGAGCGATTGTCGGACCATTGCCCCATCAGCGTCCGCCTGACCTGGTGACAATTCTGACCATAGCTTATGAATAATCCACACTCATAAGGCATAATCCGTCCGGCGGCGCGCACGGGCCGGCTTTTGTTCTGTCGCACGCTTCCAGTATGGTCACTATATCTTCCGGCGCTATTTTGCCCAGCCCAACCTCCAGCAGCGTTCCTACGATATTTCTGACCATCTGCTTCAGGAACGACCGAGCCGTAAAAACGAAGAGTATATAATCGGCATCACGTTCGATGGTCAGCCGGTCGAGATTGCGAACCGTGCTTTTCCTTTTGCAGCCAGAGGAGCGGAACGAAGCGAAATCGTGTTCGCCCACCAGCAGCTTGCCCGCCGACCGCATCGCCTCGATATCCAGCGGTTTTCTGATGTGCCACACTCTGCCATGATCGAAAGCGGAAGGTCGCTCACGGTTGAGTATCGTGTAGTGATAGGTCTTCTCCTTTGCGGAGAACCGGGCGCTCCAGTCGTCCGCCACGGTGGTTACGTTTGTAACAACAATATCGTTGGGCAATATGGAATTCAAACCGCGGGCGAGCTCTTCATCGCTCATACTTGTGGTCACATCCGCATGGGTCGGCTGATACAGGGCATGCACCCCGGCGTCTGTCCGGCCGGCGGCGGTCAACCGGGAGTGCTCACTGGTCAGCTTGTCCAGCGCTCCCTCCACCACCTGTTGGATAGTCAGCGCGTTCTCCTGCCACTGCAGTCCGGCGTATCTGGTCCCGATATATTCCAGGTCGATCCGCACCCGGCGTTTGTTCTTCACTTGCTTTATGTTCTGAAGTTTAAGTTATGGTGCCCTGGCCCGGAGTCGAACCGGGACGGATGTAATCCACTACCCCCTCAAGATAGCGTGTCTACCAATTCCACCACCAGGGCGCATTGCCTGAAATCAAATAATGAACCATTATTATAGGGATACAGATGATTAAGTCTATGAAAAACATTTTGCCAATCTTTTCAACCAAATCAAACGGAAACGGCGACATGCGGAAATTTATTCAGATTGTTTTTACCCCGTTTGGGCATTAAAATATATGTAAAGTAAATAACAGACGCAGCTGATATGAGCGAAAATATATTGAAGGATGGACAAGGCCGAACTATCGAATACCTCAGGGTATCGGTAACAGACAGGTGCAACCTGAAATGCACCTACTGCATGCCGCCGGGCGGGGCCGACGTATCGGAAAACTGCGACATGATGCGCCTGCGGGATCTACACAGACTGATAGAAGTTTTCGCCGACCTGGGTGTGCGCAAGGTGCGCCTTACAGGCGGCGAGCCGCTGCTGCGCCGTGGATTCATCAACTTCGTTCATGGTGTGAACGAAATCGAAGGGATAGAGCAGATCGCCCTGACCACCAACGGCATCCTCCTGAAAAAAATGGCGGGTGACCTGATCCGCGCCGGGGTGGATAGGGTGAACATCAGTCTGGACACATTGCAGCCGGAGCGGTTCAAGAAAATTACTGGCTATGACAGCCTGGATAGTGTGATGGAGGGAATAGAGGCCGCAATAGAAAACGGATTCAAGTCTGTCAAAGTCAACCAGGTGGTGATGGCCGGGGTGAACGATGACGAGATCGAGGATTTCGCCCGACTATCCATGACCATGCCGATACAGATACGGTTTATCGAGTTTATGCCTGCCACCCCGGAGGTCTGGAACAACAAGCAGATGCTATCCATGACCGAGGTGGAGAACCGAATTAAAAAAATGGGTGATCTGATCCCGTGCGAAAAGGCCCAGTGGGGCGGCCCGGCCAAGATTTACAGGCTGGAGGGCGCCTTGGGCGAGGTCGGATTCATCTCGGCTGTGTCGAACCATTTTTGTGATGATTGTAATCGTTTGCGGATCACATCCACCGGCGCATTGTTGACATGCCTGTTCGGTGAAAGCGCGCTGGACCTGAAAGCTTTGCTGCAGGATGGCAGCTCAACGGATCATATCAAGAACGTAATAATGGAAGCCTTGAAAAACAAGAACGCCGTCCGGGAAATGGTCATCGATCCAAACGACAAAAAACTGTTCACCATGTCTTGTGTCGGCGGCTAGGCAGCATGAACGAGCAGATGGAATGGACCGACGAGGCGAAGGAAGCGCTGGAAAAGGTCCCCGGTTTTGTGCGGGATGTGGCCAAACAGATGATCGAGGATTTCGGCCGGGACGAGGGCGCCACCGAAATTGATAAAGAGCTGATGAAGCGGGCCCGCGCCAAATTCGGGATGTAATCCGGGCTGCACAACGGCGCCAGCGCATGGAGCCGCCCCCCCATGCAAACGAAAAAAAAAAGGGGGCCAGCGTCCTGACCCCCCATTTGATTTAAATCAATATCAGGCGGAAAAAGATTTGCCGCAACCACACCCGCCGGTGGCCTGCGGATTAAAGTTTACAAGCCCGGCTCTTGGCGTCAACACTTACTTTAAAATCATTTTTAATTATGCTCTCGGCACCTCGAAAGATAGCAAATCCCCCTGCGTAATTGCCAAATCTTGTTATGCGAAATTCCGCACAAACAACTCCCGAGGCGTCTACACGACTTTCTTTACGATTTCCTTGAAGTTCAATAACCACCTGGTCGCTTGGTTTAATATGTTTCAGCTTCAAACACAATTTTACTACACTGAAACCATTAAAGTGCTGTACACCATCACACTTAGCAAGGACCTGCGGCTTGTCACTGCTGTCATCATCTCCGCCGTCGTCACCGTCATTATCGGCAAGAACCCCAGCAATAAAAGTAGCGAAATTAGCCAGACTATCATCACTAGTGGCTTTCGCAAATGAAATCAGCTCTGCTGTTGTTGTATGGCTCTCACTTAGTGGCTCCCCATGTATAATGCTTAATCCTTTAGCAAGCGCTGTGATCGCTTCCTCCCTTTCTTGGTCCCCCCCTGCTTCCTCATCAGTAAGAGTGTTTGACCGGGTTGTTGATGCAACATTTGCAAGATAGCTTATGCATGTTGGCACGCCCGGCTCGCCTTCTTGGGGCTGGATGGTCGCTGTCACCGTATCGCCATCTGTTGATTCGTTCGTCACAAGGCTATAGTCGTAACAGACATCGTTCATGCCATACCGGGCAACCAGCTCATTGGTGAGAATATAGTAGATACCCATCTCGGAAACATCAACGGTTCTGGTAGCATCATTGGTTTCAACAGAGGTGATCTGATACACACCTGTCAAGCTGGTAAGGTTGAGTGGTTCGCTATTACCACCGTCGCCACCGCCGCAGGTGGAGAAGGCAAGCATTGCTAACAGAATGGTGATTGACTGGAACTTTTTAGACATCTTTTTGCCCCCCCCTAAATTGAGCTTCCTATCTGAACACTTTACTTGCTAAAGATTATACACTAATTATACCGTCAAGAAAAAAAAGGGGGCCAGCGTCCTGACCCCCACTTGATTTAAATCAATATCAGGCGGAAAATGATTTGCCGCAACCACACCCGCCGGTGGCCTGCGGATTATTGAATACGAAATAGGAGCCTTGCAGCCCGTTCTGATAGTCTATCTCTATCCCGCTGACAAGGGCGAGCGATTTCTCATCAACGATAAGTGTGACTCCATTACTGTCAAATTTGCTATCTCCATCATATTCTTCATTTTCAAACCCAAGGCGATATTCATTTCCAGAACACCCACCTTCCAGCACAGCAATACGAAGGTATTTTGATGTGTCACTGGAATCCTCTTTTGCTTTTATCACCTGATCAGCCGCTGCTTGTGTCAAAGTTACCATATTAAAATCTCCTATCTGTCATATCGAAGTGGACGGATTAGCCCACTGGAATGAAACCGGTTATCATTATCAGTCTTAGAGTAAAGTTTATCATCTGACAAGCTGGTTTGCAACCTAATACCCTACAATATGGATAAACCACCGGCAGCTATATCAACTCATAGATAATCAGAAGGTTGCAGGCGCCTCTCTTATGGTAATCGAAAACCCTTTGCTCACCCTGCGGGTCAGTTCAGATGCCATTACTGAAAAATTATAAACTCCAGCGACCGTAGGAGCGCCCCGTATCTGGCCACGGTTATCAATGCTGATCCCCGGCGGCAGTTCCCCAGCCACCAACTCCCATCGCACATTTCTGTCATCATCCCACCACCAGCAGTTTGGCGCGTCGGCGCTCATGTTATACCTGTATTCCACACCCATGGTCCCGGCAGGCAGACCGTCATCCACAATTTTTAACCCGTCACATCCGTTATTGCCACAACCGCTCAAGCCACTGCCTGCGCTGATCGCAACCAATAGAGCCACAGTAATCAGCAAAACATATTTTTTCATGCTTGCTTTTTCCTTCTTTTCATACTCTTTCGCCTTTCCCTTGGTCTTCGCCCTTCATTCTTATTACTATTTTTTCCGGACACTTTTTTCCTTTTGCTTTTTTTATCTATCCACTCAAAATCGATCTGCCGCCGATCCAGCAATACACTGGCCACCCGGATCGATACGCGATCCCCCAGCCGGAACCGTTTCCCGGTCCGCTCCCCGGTCAGCGAATGTTCTTCTTCCTTATATATATAGTAGTCGTCATGGATCGAGGTGATCCGCACCAGCCCTTCCACGGCAGGCTCGTTAAGTTCCACAAAAAAACCGAACGACGTAACGCCAGAGATGATGCCATCGAATTCTTCCCCTACCCTGTCCGCCATATATTGTGTCTGGCGCAGCTTGATGATATCGCGTTCCGCTTCCTCCGCGGTTCGCTCCGCAATAGAGCAATGATCGGCGATTTCAGGAATAGCGTCTTGCCAATACTTTTTACGCTTTTTGCCCAGTATCAGATCTTTTAACAAACGATGGGTGATCAGGTCCGGGTATCGCCTGATGGGGCTGGTGAAATGGGCGTAGTGCTTGAACGCCAATGAAAAATGGCCAAGGTTGACGCCTGAGTATCTGGCCTGTTTCATCGAGCGCAACATCACATGGGCCACCAGTTTTTCCTCCGGCTTATCGGCCACAGCGGTCAGGATCTCTTGCATCTCTTTGGGTGTGAGCCCTTCCTTACGTTTGAACCGAAACCCGAAGGCGGCCAGGAACTCTTTTAATGATTCAACTTTAAAACTGTCCGGCTTGTCATGAACCCTGTATATGGCCGGATAGCTGTTTAAAGCCAGATGCTCCGCCACCACACGGTTCGCGGCCAGCATGAATTCCTCGATGATCCTGTGCGCCACATTTCGTTTAGCGCGCACTATATTCTCCGCCCGGCCGGTGATATCCAGCACCACCTGCGGCTCCGGCAGATCAAAATCGAGCGCGCCCTGTTTTGCCCGACGTTTGCGCAACAACCCGGCCAACGTCTCCATGTTCCGGAAATGTTCGACCAGCCCGCCATACCTGCCCAAAGTGTGGCTGTCGTTATCCTCCAGTATGGCGGCCACATCCGTATAGGTCATCCGCTCCACCGACCTGATCACCGATTGCTTGATCTTGTAATCGACCACTTCGCCCGTTTTGTTGAGGGTCATGATACAGCTCATGGTGAGCCGGTCCACCTTCGGGTTCAGCGAGCACAACCCATGGGAAAGCTCCAGCGGCAACATCGGCACCACAGTGCCAGGGAAATAGACAGAGACCGAACGCTTGAACGCCTCCTTGTCCAGCGCCGAGCCTTCGGTCACATAGTGTGATACGTCGGCGATGTGCACACCCAGCTTCCATTGGCCATCGCTACTTCTCTCCACTTCCACCGCGTCATCGAAATCCTGGGCCGTTTCGCCATCGATGGTGACGATCGGCCGATAGCGCAGATCGAGCCGATCCGGATAATAGCCATCCTCCGGCAATGATACCGACCGCGCCTCGTTAATTGCCATGGGAGGAAATTCGGAACGGATATGAAACTTTGCGGTGACCACCTTGATCTCTACCTGAGGATCGTTGCAGTCGCCTAATATTTTCGTTATCTTGGCTTGCGCGCGACGATGCCGAGACGGGTATTCGACAATCTTTGCTATCACCGCGTCGCCGTCGTTTGCGTCCATGGTTCCGTCATCGTCGATATGGAAATCGTGGGTTATCCGGTCGTCGAAAGGTATCACATAGCCACCATGGCGCAACTGATCGAAAGAGCCAGCGATGGTAAAGTGGGCCCGCTCCAGCACACGGATCACCCTGCCCTCCCGTCGCCCGTTTTTATGCGACGCTTCGATCCTGCATACAACACGGTCGCCATGCATCACCTCATCGAAGTTGCGGGCGCTCAGGTATACATCTTCCTGCCCTGCGTCATCCGGGATGACAAAACCATATCCATCACGATGGCCTTGCACAATACCGGTGACCAGGTTCATTTTGTCTGGCAGACCGTAACGTCCACCTTTGATCCGGACGATCACGCCGCTGTCGGCCAGCGCTTTTATGGCGCGTCTTGTCTGGACACGATCGGTCCTTTTAACATCCAGTCGGGCGATTATCTCTTGCATGGACAATGGGTTTGTCAACAAACCCTTCAGCTTCTGCTTCAGTTCGGCGTCTTTAGTGGGCATTATCAAATTCCCCGGTTTGATTTAACTTCATTGCAATAGTTTATCATTATCGAAAGTCTGTTTTTTGTGAATTATTACATAAAACCACAAATGTAATGATTGAGAGATAGGGCGGAACATGTTAAAATTGTTAAAGTTAGCAGAATATCTGGTTTGGGTTTAATCTTGCGCGGGTGATAAATGTGGCTTCATAAAAACGAATTGAGCAGGGAAGAGCGATCTGCAAGGGCGTTATATCTGGCTTTGCGCGATGAGCTGGATCAATATCTTATCGAATTCGCCCTGGTCGATTCCTACGCCAATTTTCAGAAAGCTAAAGAAAAATATCCATTCGTCGAGAAGCGGGAGCTGAAACCAAGGGCCAAAGTCCGCGAGGTCGAAAACTCGTTGATGAATAGTTTTATCGTGATATTCGCCGAGGATGAAATTCCGCAGGAGATGAAAAAAAACATCCGCTATTTCTCTAACAATAAAGTGACCAAAGAGCATCTGGGTGAGCTGAAACTTATCGGGTTGAACCTATCTGACCGGTTTCAGAAACAGATGAAATATTTTGAGAGCAACAAATTCAATGATCTTTTGCGTATGTTGCTGCCGGTGGACTATGCCTTGTTAATACAAAAGGACAACTCGATCAAACATAAGAACCGTTATGCGTTGAGTCATTTCCATGTGCGGATAGACTGGATGATCGACAGCGCGGCGGAGTCGATGGCCAAGGAGCTGCGCTATATCTCTAAGGATCTTTATGAAAAGGGTGAAGAGTTCGCCTTGGAAGTGGTGGAAAAACTTTTTGAATATTATTCGTTCCATCACAGCGTTTCCGGCAGGCGTACTGCGGCCATGCTGGCGGGGCAGCTGTTGCGTCAAGCGTCGTTTTTCAGCACAATTTTCGTCTCATCGGCGGAGAGCCGGACATTAACCAGAATATCGGAGAACGGGGTCAGCAAGTTTGCGCTGATACAGCTGGACAACCAGGCCATAGAGCATATCGAGAAACATAAAAATGGCAATCCCAATTTTACCAAGGATTTTCTGATACATCGCACCAAGGATTATGGCGTGGCCATTCTTCAGGTGGTTTACACTCATAACGAACATTCGAAACCACCCATAGATGGGAAAATGCGCGACCTGAAAGTCGACCTTCAATGGCTGAGGATACGTAACCAGCTATTACTGCCAAAAACTTCCACCCGATCTGTCCGTCCGATTAAATATCAGATAATTTATGACCAGCAAGATCCGTTAACCTGATATCATCATAGACTTTTCTGGACAGGAGATAATAAGCATTTGAACGCATTGGTAACAGGAGCGGCGGGGTTTATCGGGTTCCATCTTTGCCGTCGATTGCTCGGAGAGGGTCATACAGTTGTCGGGATCGACAACATGAATAAATATTATGATGTCACACTCAAGGGCGCACGGCTGGAAATCCTGCGGGACTATCCCAAATTCACTTTTATAAAAGCCAGCCTGGAGGACCGCGAGACGATAGAAGAAATCTTCGCCTCTCACAAGTTCGACTGTGTGGTCAACCTGGCGGCGCAGGCCGGGGTGCGCTACTCGCTGGACAACCCGATGGTATATATAGATTCTAACCTGACCGGCTTCGCGAACATCCTGGAAGCGTGTCGGCACAACAACATCGGGCATCTTGTTTACGCTTCATCCAGCTCGGTATACGGCGCCAACAAAACTTTGCCCTTCACCGAGAAGCAGAACGTCGACCACCCGCTCTCCCTATACGCCGCCACAAAAAAATCGAACGAACTGATGGCTCATACCTACAGCTCGCTGTTTTGCCTGCCCACCACCGGGCTGCGGTTTTTCACTGTGTATGGCCCCTGGGGCCGGCCCGACATGGCGCTGTTCAAGTTTACCAAGGCGATACTGGAGGGTAAACCGATCGATGTTTATAACTATGGAGACATGCGGCGTGACTTCACATTTATCGACGATATAGTGGACGGCGTGGTGAAAGTAATAGACAAACCGGCGCAAGTGGATAAACAGTGGACCGGCCTGAACCCGCAACCGGAATCGAGCTATGCGCCCTACCGGCTCTACAATATCGGCAACAACTGGTCGGAAAACCTGGTTCGTATGATCGAGGTGCTGGAAGAGTGCCTGGGTAAAACAGCCGAGAAAAACATGATGCCAATGCAGCCTGGAGATGTGTATGAAACAGCGGCCAATATCGATCTGTTGCAATCATTTGCAGGGTTCGACCCTAAAACAACCATCGAAGATGGAATCCCGAAATTCGTCGAATGGTACCGCGAATATTATAAAGTCTAGCGATGAGCAAGAAGGAAAAGACCTGCGAAGGGTGCCCGGCGCTCTGTTGTAGCGATCTGGAAGAGTCTATCATCCGGCCCAGGACCATCGAGGATGTTGACAATCTTAAATGGGAGCTGCATTTTTCCAACACGAAGGTTTTCATCCGACGCCAGCGATGGTACAAACTGACGATGGGCAAATGTATATACCTTAACGGCCATAACCGCTGCACTATATATGAACGAAGACCTCAGGTATGCCGGGATCATAACCCACCGGCATGTGAGTATTATGGCTCTATATATGATGTACTGTTCGAAACACCCGATGAGTTGCAGGAGTTTATCGATGATGAAAAGAGCATAAGACGCCATCGCAGCACTGGGGGAAACCAGTAGTCTTTAGGGCGATATCTTTTACATCATGTTGACATGAGGGATGATGATGTTTAACATGATTGATTTTTCGAGGTTGAGATGTCCGCATCAGAATGCGCCATTTGCGCATGGAAAGCCAATTGCAACCTGAAGTTCGCGCAGCAAAGCTCGGACCTGTATTGCAAGGAGTTCACCCGCGACATAAGGTTGGGTAAACCGGATAAAAACACCGAAAAGGAAAACGAAAAATAATCGATGGCGGAGTAGCTCAGGTGGTTAGAGCATGCGGCTCATATCCGCAGTGTCGGGGGTTCAACTCCCTCCTCCGCTACCAGATTTATTATCGGTTCTTTATTTGAATTTTGGGCAGGGGGATTCACCGTTGTTTTCGATCTTGGGGAATAGCCACAGGCTGAAACCGGGGACGATCACCGGGTGGGCCCGTTGTCGCTTGTATGATCCGTCCGGGTTTTTCACCCATTGGCTCATGGAGAGGTATGTGTCGCCAGGCTCTTGGCTATAAATAGAAACCTGGTACACCTCACCCTTGTCACTCTCGTCGATAAGAATCAGGCGGCCTTCCCTGATCGCGGCGCCTTGCCTGACATAGTCGGTATCTTCCGCTCGATTCAGCCACCCGATGATCTCTATAATGTCGTCGACTTTATCAAACTCAGTGCATACAGGTTTGGAGGTTGCGCCTACACCAGGTATATAGATCACCAGTTTCACATCGTTATGGTCCAGGCTTAACAGGCTTTCTAGCAACAGACTTTTGCCGGGATGACGGTCAGCATAGAATATGTATGCGGCAAGCAGTAAAATCGCGAGAAGAATATAAAACAGAAGCCGCAAAATAAAACGCATATATACAATTATACTTGTACAGAAGTCCCATAAGGGTAATTAATAACGAGCTTTATCCAGACAGATGATATTACACATCACGAGGAACATGGATAGACAGGACTGGTCAGCTCAGGGATGCGAGAATGGTTCGCAATTAACTGTGAAAATTTAATTTGGGGATTGCAGGGTATCTACTTCTCCCCACCTTCCTTATTCAAGTTCGCCGCATAGGCGATGACTTCTTCTCCGGTTTTGCCATCCAGGTCTTTCATCACTTCCATCATAATGGCTTCGGAGACTTTTGGGTCGCGTGCGATGCCGGCCGCCAGCAGAGAGCTGGGAGAGTCAAGGATCATGTTGACTGTTATGGTGTTCATAGCGTTGTCGAAGGCGGCCTTTTTTTCATCTGGCAAAGCGGCTTTCACTTTCTCCAGTGACTCTTGAAGGTTCTCGTTGCTGCTAGTGTCTATCCTGGGAGCTTTGGCGCATGATGCTATGGCGACAATGCATACAATTATTATAATCTGGGCACAGTTTCTCACAAAATATCCTCCATGTTTGGCACTTTCATGAACATCGGGCATACAATACCACAGCAGGGATCATAATAATATTTAATATTTGTTGTAGAGGCAAAAACTCTCCACGTTACTAAATATCACACACCTCTTCACACATCGAAAAAGAATATTGCACAGACTCTCTGTATGAACCAAAAGGCCGCTACCGTACCTATGATATACGCGGGAACTGCATGCGCCAGTCGCGACGGTTGGTTCCACCACAATTTCGATAGCCAGATCAAGGCCGCTATAGCAATCATCACCGCTGCGACAAACAGAAGTTGCCCAATCTCCACACCGATGTTGAAACAGAAAAGCCGCCAGCGCTATAAAGTGGACCAACGGCTCGTGACTTATAAATCGTCAAGTTCTGAGCATTTCTTTTTATACTCCACCCAGACCTGCATTAATTTAATCAAATATATAATGGTTCCTAATAGTAACTTTATGACCAAAGACCACAATTATATCAGGTTATTTCATTAAATTAAGCTGACATTGGTATTACAATAGCCATTTCCAGCACAATTATCGAGTCATGATTGATATTAGACGCTTCGGCAACGAGCCCCATGTAAATTATTTGTTGACATAAATGGAAACAGCAAACATACTGACTGGTATGTTATTGGTCGATTTTACCTTGGGTGGCATTATAAATCTAAATTATGCCTGTGATGGATCGGTTAAATCTGTATATCGTAACTGATCCTAGTTGATTAAGTGTGAGGGTAGTAGTAGTTTTTGAGTTCATTTAACTGTAATTAGGAGAGGATATTATGGCTGAAGAAATGAGTGAACTGGAACGAGTGGCAGTGGCGGCGACGGGTGGAGTGCCAGATCGTGTCCCTGTGGCGCCCCTGATATGCGGAGCGGCGCACCGGTTTTCGGGTATAACGTACGAAGAGTGGTCCCGTTGCGAGAATATCGACGCATTTGTATCTGGTCATGTGGACGCGATAGAGTATTGCGATATGGCTGGAATCGTAATGCTGATCGATCTCACCGTGGAGGCGGAGGCTTTTGGATGCGAGACCATTTATCCAGTGATGGACACCGCGCACCCTAACTACGACGATCCATTTATCAAGGGTCCTGAAGATTACAAGAAGATCAAGTCGATCAACCCGCGTGAGACGAAGCGTATGAAGGGGATCATAGACGCGACGGCGGCGTTATCGAAGAAGATCGGCACCAGCCATGCTATCGTTGGCTTTGTATACGGTTCGTTGGGCACGTTGAGCATGATGCGCGGCCCGGAGAAGTTTTTCATGGACCTTGTGGAGTATCCTGATGAAGTGATGGAAGCGATCGAGATCATGGACGATGTATTGGCGGAGTATGCGGTGGCGCAGCAGGAAGCCGGGGCGCATGCTGTATGTTACGACAACCTGTACGCGTCGGAGAGCATATTGAGCAAGCCGTTGTGGCGCAAGTTTGAAGCGAAGGGTATGATGAAGGTGTGCAAGGCGATCCAGGACACCGGCGCGTTGGTGGTGCATCACAACTGCGGCAACGGTATATATTTTGATGAGATAATCGAGCACGGAATCCCGCACGCAATATCCCACGCCTATGTGGCGGACGATGTGGACAGCTGGGAAGAGCAGAAGGAGAAATGGGGTAGCAAGGTCTGTTCCATCGGCTGGATGCCTCCTGGTCCTGTGGCCATGCTGGGAGATGAGGAAGAGATCGAGGAAGAGACGAAGGCGGAGATCGAGATATACAAACCAAACGGCGGGTATATCATGTCCACCGGTTGCGAGTATCCACCCAACGCTCCTCTGAAGAACGCAAAGCTGATCGTAGACGCAGCTAAAAAATATGGGGTTTATTAAAGGCATATTTGTAATAATGTAATGGTCGGGCGCAATGGATATTTCATTGCGCTCTGCTATAACATATCATGTGTCGCTCACCCTGCTCCGGGTTCAGGAAAACCGGGCCGCACTGTATAATTAAAGCAGATAATACTTAAACAGCACGCGTTTTGGTTAAAATGGGAAATTTTAAAAAGATGCGCAACCCGGAACAGACGAAACAACTGATTCTGAACGCCACCTTTAAAGAAGTATGCCAACACGGTTTTCAGGCCACCAGCCTGGATACTGTCTTGGCCCATACCAAGCTGACCAAAGGCGCTTTGTATCATCATTATCCAAACAAGACTGTTTTGGGCTATGCGTTGATCGAAAATGTAGTTAATGAATATGTTAAAAAAAGGTGGATAGAGCCACTGGCCAAATATGAAGACACGATAGAGGGTATCCAACAGATCCTGGTTAAAATGGCTAAGGAGATGACTATCGAGGATGTGGCGCTGGGTTGCCCATTAAACAACCTGACTTTGGAAATGTCCTCTATCGATGATGGATTCCGCGAAAGGTTGAAATCAATAATTGACCAATGGTCAAATGCCATTTCAGACGGCCTCCGAAGGGGGCAGGAAGCTGGCTATTTGCGCCCGTCAATCGACCCGGACAAAACCGCCATGTTTCTGGTCGCTTCCCTGCAAGGGTGTGTCGGCGTGGCCAAAAACGCCAAAAGCATAACTCTGTTACGCGATTACGGCGATATGATAATCGACTATATTGATACTTTGAAAGTCGTCAATAGAAGCGTTAACAGCGGTGTGCATGTGCAGATCGACCAGCCTGAAAAAGGGATCTGCGCCTCTGGTTGTGTCCTTGCAAGGATGCTTTGGCAAAGCCAGGAACGGAAAAAACATAACGAAGCCGCTTGACTGTAACTCAGTTAATAGCGGAAACTCCCCCTACCCTTCCACCAGCTTCTCGGCGATTTGCACGGCGTTCAGGGCGGCGCCCTTCCTGATATTGTCGGAGACTATCCAGAGGTTGAGCCCATGCTTGACGGTGTCGTCCCGGCGGATCCGGCCGACGAATACTTCATCTTTCCCGGCAGCCTCTACAGCCAACGGATATTTCAGCTCGTCCGGATCATCAACCACTTTCACACCGGGCGCTTCGGACAATAGTTCGCGGGCCATATCCGGGTTAATCGCGTTTTCGAACTCCAGGTTCACACTTTCCGAATGCGCGTAAAACACCGGCACGCGCACCGTGGTGGCGGTCACTTTGATGTTGTCGTCGCCCATGATCTTCTTCGTTTCTTTCACCATCTTTATCTCTTCGCGGGTGTAGCCGTCCGGCTCGAACGTGTCTATATGCGGGATCACGTTGAATGCGATCTGATGCGGAAACTTGTCTGGTTCGATATCCTGAAAATTGAATATGTCCCGCGTCTGCTGGCCCAGCTCCTCCATCGCCTGCTTACCAGCGCCAGAGACCGACTGGTAGGTGCTGACCACCACACGCCGTATCCTGGCAAAATCGTGCAGCGGCTTCAGCGCCACCACCATCTGGATCGTCGAGCAGTTCGGGTTGGCGATTATACCGTTGTGCCCGGTGATTGCGCCCGGGTTCACCTCCGGCGCCACCAGCGGCACATCGTCATCCATCCGGAACGCCGACGAATTATCGATGACAATGGCGCCCGCGTCCACCGCCGATGGCGCGAACTCCCGGCTGCGGGTGGCGCCTGCGGAAAACAGGGCAATATCCACCCCTTCGAACGAATCGTGGGTCAGCTCTTCCACAGCCCATTTATCGTTCCGATACTCCACCTCCATACCAGCGGAGTTGGCCGAGGCCAGCGGACGAAGGGCGTTGACCGGGAAATTGCGCCGCTCAAGGGTTTTGATCATCTCTTCGCCGACGGCGCCGGTGGCCCCGACCACCGCGACATTGTAAAGCCTGTTTGCCATTGCTAACCTATCGCCTCGACTATCATTCGGCCCATCTCCTTCGTGCCGACGCTCTTGTCTCCATCGCTGCAAATGTCCGGGGTCCTGTACCCTCCCTCCAGCACTGTCTCCACCGCCTGCTCTATATCCGCCGCAGCGTCCGGCGCGTCGAACGTATGCTGCAGCATCATCGCCACCGACAGTATGGTCGCGATAGGGTTCGCCTTGTCCTGCCCGGCAATGTCAGGCGCAGAGCCGTGCACCGGCTCGTACATACCACTATCCGCGCCCAGCGAGGCCGATGGCAGCATGCCGATACTGCCGGTCAGCATGGCCGCTTCGTCCGACAAAATGTCGCCGAACATGTTGGTGGTCACGATCACGTCGAATTGTTTTGGATAGCGCACCAGCTGCATGGCGCAGTTATCGACGTACATGTGCGACAGCTCCACATCGGCGTAATCTTTATGCATACCGGTGACAACCCGCCGCCACAGCTCTGTGCATTCCAGCACGTTCGCCTTGTCTACGGAGCAGAGTTTGCCGGAACGTTTCTGCGCCGCTTCGAAGGCGGCTTTGGCTATGCGCTCGATCTCCGGGGTGGTATAGACCAGGGTGTTCACGCCCCGCTCGGTCCCGTCGGCCAGTTTCTCCACACCTTTGGGCTGTCCAAAATATATTCCGCCCACCAGCTCGCGGACGACCAGTATATCTATGCCCTCCACCAGCTCCCGCTTCAGTGATGACGCATCGGCCAGCGCCGGGTACACCTTGGCGGGGCGCAGGTTTGCAAACAGGTCCAGCTCCGCCCGCAGGCCCAATAGCGCCCGCTCGGGCCGAACGCTATAGTCCAGCCCCTCCCACTTCGGCCCGCCAACGGCGCCCAACAGCACGGCGTCGGCGGCTTTGGCCAGCTCCAGCGTGGCATCGGGCAGAGGCGCGCCGGTCTCGTCGTATGCGCATCCGCCCACAGAGGCGGTCTGCGTCTCGAAGCCGAGGCTGTACTTTTCATCTATACGGTTCATCACCTGCAAGGCAGAGTCGGTCACCTCCACGCCGATGCCGTCACCCGGCAAGATTGCAATTTTCTTTGTCATTTAATAGTTCTCTTCTTCAAATTGGAAAACTGAAAGTGTACCAAGCGGCGTCCTTCTAATAAAGGAAAATTGACAACTTCGCGCAATACAGTTATGCCATGACACTTTAAGGCAATATTATCGGCTTGGCTACGTCTATTAATCATTACATTGTGTATAACGACAAGGGGTATTAATGGATGGACAAGCTAACCGGGCTTGGGTTGATAGCAATCGCTGGCGCGCTCTTTGCAAACATAGCCATGGCCGAACCTCGTAAAGCGCCAGAGTGGGAAGTGTCGGAATGGATAAACGGCGATGGGGTCGCGCTCTCCGACCTGAAGGGCCAGGTTGTGATCGTCGAGTTTTTCCAGCTGTGGTGCCCCGGGTGCAACAATTTCTCCATTCCGCTTATGAAGAAATGGCATAAAACCTTCGCAGTTCAGAGAGAATCTGGCAAGTTAACGATGCTAAGTATCCATACAGTTTTCGAAGGGCACAGCTACCAAAATCCTGATAAATTAAAAAAGTTTGTGAAAGAAAAAGGGATCGAGCATATGGTGGGTGTCGACGCATATAAAAATGGCGATAACATACCAGAGACCATGAAAAAATATCGAACCGGCGGCACGCCATCCATGGTCATCATAGACAAAAAGGGCAATATCAGGTTCCAGAAACTGGGTGGATTTGATCCGGATGCCATGGAAAAGTTTATCCACAAATTGCTGGAGGATCCACCAGAGCAAAGCGCCTGACATCAGCACCACTAAATAAAATTCACAGTTATCAGAGCAAAGCCCTGTTATTTCAAAATATTACACAGTATTATTAAAGTCATTTCCACTCAATACCTTAAAACCCCTCATATCCCTCAAATGCTTCAAATGCTTCAAATCCCTCACCTGCCATTTACGAGCGTAAACTCCTATTGTAATCTCATACTTAATGCAACGCAGGTTGCAGATGGAAGAGTTGTTAGTACGGAATATAGTAATGAAAGGGCTGGCGAGAATGAGTATCCAAATCGAAAGGTGGTTTCATTTATCCCGACAGGGCTATATGTGGCGTTCGCCACCCTCACCTGCTATTTACGATTAATCATTCTTCCTTTAATCTTGCAGTTAATGCAGGGTAGTCTGCTGATAGAAATTTTAGGAGCTGTGATAATGAAAAATAGTGGTTTTATATAAATGACAGATTAGCTTGCCGGAGTGGTTGAATGACATTTTGAATTAAACACCTGCTGTAAAAGTTAAATATATAAAATTTTGCGAAATTTAAAATTTTTGCATAATCAAATATTTGTTGATAATATTCCTTATGATTTGGAAAGGCAGGCAGGTGGGCAGTTATCCAGGCATGAACCATTATGGTTTTACGTTGATCGAGCTTGTGATGGTGATCATTATCCTTGGTATCCTGAGCGCGGTGGCGATCCCAAGATATATGGACTTGCAGGCTGAGGCCCGTTCTGCCGCCGCGGAGAGCGCGCTTGGCACATCAGCGTCCGCATGCGCCATCAACTATGCAGCCAGACAAACCAAAGCCGTGCCCCCGGCCGCTCTGGGCGATTGCAATTTGTTACAGTCGGCTGTCGATTCTACAGGTATCTCTATTGCCCCTGGCGCGGCTGGTGAATGTGATATTGTCGTAGACAACGTGAAGTATTCCATGTTGTTCACTGCGGAAACCGACTCCAGCCCATGTGTGGTGCAGAAATCAATTGGGAAATGGCCTAACTAGGCAGGCAAAAGTTTCAATCTAGCGCAGATCTATTTTTTTCTTTTTACCTGCTTTGATGCTGATGCTTTCATTGTATGGCTTTTTCCCTTTTACCTGGACATAAACCCTGTGGGATCCAGGCGTCAGGTCGTCAAGCAGGATTTTGCCATCTCCATACTCTCTTCCATCAACGACCACGGTGCTTTGTGGAGGTGTGAGTATCTCCAGCTTGCCGAACGATGATTTTTTTACCGCAACAGTTGAACCCTCCTGTTTTTTGCCGTTTGCTTTCACCATAGCCAGCCTTAATACACTGTTGGCGCCCAGGGTAATGTCCTGCTCCAGGTCCTGATAACCGTTCTTAAGTAGCCGAATTCTATATTTACCCTGGCGAAACTTCAGCTTATTGATCGGTGTCACACCAAGAAACTCTTCACCGACAAATACTTCAGCTGATTTTGGCTCAGACTGTATAGTCAGATAGCCGTCAACCAGTTTTTTCGATGACCTCGGCTTTGATTTTTTCATGCTAGCCAATTTCGCCGGTTTGGTAGATTGGCTGGTTTTTATAACGACGCTGGCAGGGTTTGAACTATCCAAACCACCTGCTGGAGCTTGCTCATTCAATTTATCATCTGGCGATTTTGCTTTTTGGTTATCATGTCTGGTGTTGATAGCGGTTTCTATCGGTTCCTCTTTAGCCGCTGTTTGTATTGCAACAGGTTTCATCGAGATGGGCGATTCTAGCGTCTCGTTATTTGCGTTCACTTCAAAAGCGGATTCTTTTTGCTCAGAACCTGTGAAAACGGATTTGATCGCATCACTGTTACTGGAATTGCCAAAAAACATAACGGCTCCGATCATTATAGCCACTATGGCGCCAGTGAACAAAGCGATAGCGCCAACGCCAGGCCCATTATCTTGCTCGCCCGCTTTAGCCGGCTTTAGTTTAACCTTGTCAAAAATAGAAGTGCTGCCTGCCGCCAGTTTTTGCGAGTCTTCCATCAGGTTATCCAGCGCTTCTATATATTCCTTGCCACTTTTATGACGATCCAAGTGGTTTTTGGCCAGAGCTTTTTTCATAAAAGCGTCTATTGTGGGTGGCAGGTTTGGATTTAAACGCCTTGGTGGAGTGGGATCATCGTTCACTACCCGGTATATAACAGCGGTTATCGTATCGCCTCCAAAAGGTTTCTCGCCAGTCAGAAGCTCATAAAAAATTACTGATAGAGAAAAAAAGTCTGTCTTGGAATCAACAGCTTTACCCTTCACCTGTTCCGGAGCCATATAGTTCGGTGTGCCCACAATAGTGCCGGACATGGTCAACGATGAATCAGCAAACCGGGCCAACCCGAAATCAGTCAGCTTCGGTATTTTCTCTTCAGTGACTATGATATTGGATGGCTTCACGTCGCGGTGAATAATGTCCCGACTATGGGCGTAATTGAGCCCTTCCGCCAGTTGCTTAATTATTCTGATCTTATCTGGCAATGTGTTGAATGTGTCTTTTTCGATATGATGGTCCAGCCCTTTACCGTCAAGAAACTCCATGGCAATATAGACCAATGTTCCACTGGGCCCAATATCTTCGCCCACATCATAGATAGTGACTATATGCTGATGTGAAAGCTGACCAGCGGCTTGCGCTTCGATATAAAACCGGTCCATGGTCGCGTCGGCGTCTTTCTCTTTTCTTGGTATCGAGGAATGGGAAGTCCTGATAACCTTCAAGGCGACGAGCCGATTTATTTTCGGATCCCGGCTCTTATAGACGACTCCCATGCCGCCCACACCGACCTCTTCAATTATTTCGAATCGGCCTAATAGTTTGCGGTCCATTTTTCTGGAAATTTACAAGTTAAACCTAATGATTGCGCCACCTGTGGATGGGTAATGTGCCCTTCAGCAACATTTAGCCCTCTCTTCATAGCATAGTTATCCCGGAGGGTTTTATCAATGCCTTTCTCCGCGATCTCAAAAAGACCGTTAAATGTAGCGTTCGTCAAAGCAAAGGTGGAAGTCCTGGGAACAGCGCCAGGCATATTCCCAACACAATAGTGTGTTATAGAATCGACTGAAAACACAGGGTCAGAATGGCTCGTTGGCCTGCTTGTTTCGATACAGCCGCCCTGATCCACCGACACATCCACGATGACAGACCCAGGTTTCATTTCCGACAGCATTCCCTTGGTCACCAGCCATGGCGCCCGCGCGCCAGCGATTAGCACCGCGCCGATTACAAGATCAGCTTCACTGACCGCTTTGGAAATAGAGTGCGTGTTGGACATTTGGGTCTCTACCCTGCCCATAAATATATCGTCGAAATAGCGCAGTCGCGGAAGATTGATATCAAGCACCCGTGTCCTGGCCCCTAGTCCAACGGCAATTTTTGCAGCGTTATAACCGACAACACCACCACCCAGCACCACGACCTTGCCCGGTTCCACCCCAGGCACTCCACCTAACAACACACCCCGCCCGCCATGCGCTTTTTCAAGATATTTGGCGCCTGCCTGTACCGACATTCTGCCAGCGACTTCGCTCATAGGCACAAGCATAGGGAGCGACCCATCCTCCTCTTGAACTGTTTCATAAGCAATAGCGATGGCGCCGGAATTGATCAATGCCTCGGCCAGCTCTTCGGCGGCGGCAAGATGCAGATATGTATATATGATCAGCCCTTCGCGCAAAAACCGGAATTCTTCCGCTATTGGTTCTTTTACTTTTACAACCAACTCAGCCGACCAGGCTTCTTCAGCGCTGTCGACGATCCTTGCGCCTTCAGACCGATATTCCGCATCGGAAATACCTAGCCCAACTCCAGCGCCTGACTCCACCAGCACAGCATGTCCGGCTAGTGTGAGAGTACGCACTCCGGACGGCACAAGAGCGACGCGATATTCGTCAACCTTAGTCTCTTTTGGCACACCTATAATCATTTCACCACTACGAAATAAATATATATTTTAACATCAAATGCTTATCAATATTTATCTATGTGAGATATTATATGCTTTATCAATAAAATAATAATTTCAAATTAATGGAAGTGTCTATCGATATTTTCACCCTGGCATCGGGTGTGCTGGCGGTTGTATCTGTAATTACGCTATTTATTGCTTTGTTCAAGCTGCGCAGCATGGTCAAGGCTAAACTGATGGATGATTCTAGGTTCGATCTGCTGGAATCCGGATTGGAGCGGATCGAACGTTCTGTCCGTGATGAATTTGCCAGAGTACGGAGTGAAGAAGCTGATAACGCAAAACGGAGCCGCGAAGAGCTCCGGGACAATCTTCAGCAGTTTGGCAAAGTTGTCGAGCATCGGATAGAAATGACCCGCGGCACAGTGGAAAACCGCCTGAAATCTTTACAAGACGATAACAGCGCCAAACTGGAGAAAATCAGAGGCGTTGTGGACGAAAAACTGCAGGCTACCCTGGAGCGGAAACTGGGCCAATCGTTTAAACAGGTGGGCGAACAGTTGGACCTGGTGAGCCGTGGTTTAGGCGAGATGCAGGCCCTAGCGACGGATGTGGGTGACCTGAAAAAAGTGATGTCCAACGTCAGCCGGCGTGGGACCTGGGGCGAGGTGCAGCTGGGCGCATTGCTGGAGGAGACCATGATACCGGGCCAGTATCAACGAAACGTCGAGATCAAACCGGCCAGCGGCGAGAGGGTGGAGTTTGCCATTAAGCTTCCTGGGTTCGACGATGGTGGCCCTGTCTGGCTGCCCATAGACGCGAAGTTCCCCACAGAAGATTATCAAAGGCTGCTGGATGCCATGGACAACAATGATCAGGGGAGTATCAAAAGCGCAGGCGCAGAGCTGGAGCGAACAGTAAAAAAGGAAGCGAAAAAGATCAGCGAAAAATATATCAACCCGCCCAACAGCACAGACTTTGCCATTATGTTCCTGCCGACGGAAGGATTGTATGCGGAGGTGATCCGCCGGCCCGGCCTGTTTGAAACTGTCCGCAACGACCATAGCGTCGCGCTGGTCGGACCGACAACTCTGGTGGCGGTGCTAAACAGTTTGCGAATGGGGTTTCAGACCCTGGCGATACAGAAACGTTCCGGGGAAGTCTGGCGAAGTTTGAATGAAGTAAAAACAGAGTTTGCCAAATTTGGCGAGGCGCTGGATAAAACGAAAAAGAAGCTGAAAGAAGCAGGCGACTCGATCGACAATGTGGAGGTCCGGACCAGGGCCATCAACCGCAAACTCCGGGATGTGGAGACACTGCCCCCGCCGGATGAAGAATAAGCGATCAAATCAACTGTAACTTCTTCAGGTTCCTGATTTTATCCCGGTATTCAGCGGCGGATTCAAAATCGAGCTCGCTGGCCGCTTTTTTCATCCGCTTTTCATAATCTGCAATCTGCCGCTCGATCTGGTCCATGGTCATGCTCTCGACAATGGAGCGCGACTTTTTGGTTTTGCTCGCCGCCTCATCCTCCGGCGTCAAAAACATTGCCCCCATATCTTTTCTGACGGCGCTTTTCGGTGTTATTTTATGTTTTTTGTTAAATCTCGTCTGAAGCTTGCGCCGCCGTTCGGTCTCATCGATGGCTCGGCTAATGGACCCGGTTTTTTTGTCGGCGTACAGGATCACCTGGCCATCGACGTTCCGGGCGGCTCTGCCGGCGGTCTGGATTATGGATGTTTCCGAGCGTAGAAAACCTTCCATATCTGCGTTGAGCACCGCCACCAGGCCAACCTCCGGGATATCGAGCCCTTCGCGCAGCAGGTTGATCCCGATCAACGCGTCGAATATACCAGAGCGCAGTTCGTTGATGATCGCCATCCGTTCAATAGTGCCGATATCGGAGTGAAGATATCTTGCCCGCACTCCCAATCCCTGAAAATAATCGGTCAGATCCTCCGCCTGCCGCTTGGTCATGGCGCTGACCAGTATTCTGTGGTCCCGCTCCACCCTGTTTTTTATCTCGTCGAACAGGTCGTCCACCTGGTTCTCCACACTCCGGACCTCCATCACTGGATCGACCAGCCCGGTGGGCCGCACCACCTGCTCCACTATTACACCGTCTGATTTCTCCAGCTCATAATCAGCAGGTGTGGCCGACACATATATTACCTGGTTGGTCATGCCCTCGAACTCCTCGAACGATAACGGCCGGTTGTCGAAAGCCGATGGAAGGCGGAACCCGAAATCGACCAGTGACCTTTTCCGCGACCGGTCCCCTTTCAGCATGGCGCCGATCTGTGGAACTGTCTGGTGGCTCTCATCAATGATGATCAGCGCGTCATCGGGAAAATATTCGATCAGCGTGGGCGGCGGCTCGCCCGGTTGACGGCGGGAGAGATAGCGCGAATAGTTCTCGATCCCGTTGCAATAGCCGATGGCCTTTATCATCTCGATATCCGCAATGGTCCGCTCCCGGATTCGTTGCGCTTCTATAAACTTTTTCTGGTCGATGAAATCTTGCTCTGCGACAATCATCTCCGCATATATTTCCACCAGCGCTTTATCCATCACCTCGGCGGGGGTGACATAATGCGACCCGGGGTAGATGTTTATCGAATCGTACCGGTCAAGGATTTTACCGGTCAACGAATCCACCCGCGATATGGCGTCGATCTCATCGCCGAAAAATTCTATCCGAATGGCAGTGTCCGATTCGTAGATTGGCAAAACCTCCACCACGTCACCATTCACCCGGAACGTGCCCCGTTTGAAGTCGATATTGTTCCGCTCATACTGGATATCCACCAGTCTGCCAAGGAGATCATCCCGATCCACGGTCATTCCTTTATCGACCGAAACGGACATGTCGTAATACGCTTCTGGTGACCCCAGGCCATAGATGCAGGAAACAGAGGACACGATCAACACATCCCTGCGCTCCAGCAACGAGCGGGTGGCGCTGTGGCGCAGCATTTCGATCTCGTCGTTTATGGAGGCGTCCTTTTCTATGTATGTGCCCGATTTGGGCAGGTACGCTTCCGGCTGGTAATAGTCGTAATAGGAGACAAAATACTCCACCGCGTTCTCCGGGAAAAACGCCTTGAACTCGGAATAGAGCTGCGCCGCAAGGGTCTTGTTGTGTGCGATGACAAGCGTTGGTTTTTGAACTTTTTCAATGACATTAGCCGCCGTGAATGTTTTACCGGAGCCGGTCACACCCAGTAATGTTTGGTGAGCAACGCCACTTTCCAGGCGCTCGCTCAGGTTTTTGATGGCCGCTGGCTGGTCGCCCGCCGGTTTGAAATCGGATACCAGCTTGAACTTTTTTTCCATATGTACAAGTATAGCGAAAGGGCCTGTATGTTATGATAATAAATGTACAATACAAGTGATATTGGTCACGTAAACTGCGTAAAGGGACATAAATGAGTGTATTAGCGGTCGAGACAAAAGAGCTTCAGGCAGAGATCAGACGACTCGTCAAGGAGCGTAACGCTGTGATGCTGGCGCACAACTATCAACGGGATGAGATACAGGAGATCGCGGACCTGGGTGGTGACTCGCTGGCGCTGTCACGCAAAGCGGCGGAGACCGACGCCGATGTGATCCTATTTTGCGGCGTTCACTTTATGGCGGAATCGGCCAAGATACTTTCCCCGGACAAGACTGTCCTGCTGCCACGGCTGGAGGCTGGCTGCCCAATGGCGGATATGATCACCGCCGACAAACTGCGGGAGAAAAAAGCGGAGCTGGGGCCGGATGTGCCGATCGTTACATATGTCAACTCCACTGCGGAAGTGAAGGCAGAGTCTGACATCTGCTGCACTTCGGCCAACGCTGTGGCGGTTGTTAACTCGTTATCGGCGGACCGTGTGTATATGACACCTGACAAAAATCTGGCGAAATACACGCAACGGTTTACCGATAAAAAGGTCGAGTACTGGAATGGGTTCTGCCCAACCCACCATCTGTTGAGACCGGAAAAACTGCAGGCGTTGATGGATGAAAATCCAGACGCCAAAGTCGTGGCCCATCCGGAGTGCACGCCGGAAATTCTGGACCTGGCCGATCACATATGCTCCACCTCCGGCATGTATGAGTATGCGGCGAAAGAGAACAGCAAACGGTTCATCATCGTGACCGAGAACGGGATCCTCTATCGACTGCGCCAGCAGAACCCGGACAAGGAATTTATCATCGCCGGCGAAGATATGATCTGCCCGAACATGAAAGTCACAACGCTGGAAGATGTCTACGACGCGCTGGTGGAGATGAAGGAAGAGATCACCGTGGATGAGGATATCCGGGTGAAAGCCAAGCAGGCGCTCGACCGGATGCTAGCCGTCCCGCGGGATTGACAGCCCGACGACTTCAGCAACACTCATCACGCGAATATTACTATCCGACTGTTTTAACGCGTCGACAAGCTGAATCTGGCATGATGGGCAGGCTGTGGCAACTATGTCCGCCCCGCTGGCTATTATAGCCCCCGCCTTGGCTTGGCCATACTGCTTCGCGTCTTCATAATAACTCAGGGTGAATGTGCCCGCCCCGCCACAGCAGCTGTCCGCGTTCTCCATTTCCACATACTCCACCTGCGGCAAACCTTTCAAGATTTCGCGTGGTTCCACATTAACCCCCATCCCCCGGCGCAGATGGCACGGGTCGTGATAGGTTACCCGCAGCTTTTTACCTTTAATGTTTTTTTGCGTTGCCTGGCTTTCAGCCATTAACTGTGAAAACTCTCGCAGTTTGCCTGCGTTGGTTTTAACACCGTCATGCTCCGGCAGCAGCTGGCGATACGCATGGTTCAAGACCGATCCGCAAGTGCCGCACGAATAGACGATGGCGTCCGCTTCGACCTCACTCAGAACCTGGGTATTCCTTATTGCTATACGCCGGGCGGTCTCAAAATCTCCGGCAAAATAAGCCGGCGCGCCGCAACAGAGCTGATCCTTAGGGAACAGAACCTCCATCCCCATCGCATTGAGCTGCTCCACCACCTTCACTCCAGTCTCCTGAAAAGCAAGGTCGGTCATGCATCCACTGAAATAAACAGCCCGCCCTTTTTTACCATCACTCGCGCCAACGGCCGGACTGACCTGCGGAAGTATCGACCGCAGGTTTCTGCCCATGAACTGTGGCAGACCTTTGCGGGAGCCGCTGCCTGTATATGGGAAATATCTGGACAGAAAATCAGGGGCATGCAGGTATATTGCGCCGCCTAACCCTGCCAGCTTGGCGATTATGTTCAGCCTGTTTGGATATGGTAAAATCTGTTTGTAAAATATTTTCTCCAATGCGCCCATTCCTTTCTCGGCCACAATTTCCGCGCGCATGGCAGAGAATATTTTCAATGTGTCCACACTGGGTGGGCAAACATCGGCGCAGTTCAGGCATGAAAGGCAATGAAAAAACTCATATGACAAACGAGGCGACAGTTCCAGCTTGCCCTCCATGGCGCCCTGGGCCAGGCGTATCTTGCCGCGGGCGTTCTGGGTTTCCGAATAACTGCTCTCGTATGTCGGGCACTGGAATTGACACGCGGCGCACTTGACACATTTGTCGATTTCCGACCGGACCGATTCCAGCAGTTGATATTTGCTCATATTTCTATTTTAGCGTGGAGCGGTTAATACAGGCGGAAAAGCTTACTGGCCAGTGTCTGGTTTGCCCTGGACGAATATCATGGAATAGACCAGCAGAAACACACCAACAGTAATGAGCGAGTCCGCCACATTAAACGCGGGCCATCGATATTCGCCAATGTAGAAGAGCAGAAAATCGGTCACCGCCCCATGTTGTACCCGACCAATCAGGTTGCCAATGGCGCCAGCAGCTATAAACAGAAGGGCGACCCGGCCGACACGATCATGGGATGGTGTCGATTTGTATAACATATACATGATGACCAACGCCACGAGGGTGAAAAGTGTGAAACCCCTTTGAACCCAAACGCTGTCATGTTGCGATAATATACCGAAGGCGGCGCCGCTGTTTCTGATAAATGTAATGTCAAAGAAACCGGGGATTATGTTAACCGATTCGCCCAACCGCAAAGAGCTTTCAATCAACCGCTTGGTGTATTGATCGATGGCGATAAAAATCGCTATTGCGCCAAAGGGTATCAGGGAGCCCGGCCCAAGGTCACGCATATGTTAATGCCTGTTAGTCAAGCTGACCTGCGCAACGCGCGCATACTGTTGGGTGTTCGGCAGCTTCACCTACTGACGTGCTGTAGTTCCAGCATCGTTCGCATTTCTCTCCATCAGCCTTGGCCACAGAGATCGTCAGCCCCGGCGCCTGCTCGCTGATATAAACATCTTCGCCAGACTGAGGCTCTGGCAATAACTCGACTTGAGATACTACGAATAGATACGGCAGTTCTTCGGCCCGTTTAGTCAGCAGTGTATAGTCAGACTGAAACGCCGACAGCATCACCTTGGCGTCTTGCGAGTTGCCGATGGTCTTCGCCCTGCGCGCGGTCTCCAGCGCCTGGCTCACTTCGCCGCGGATTAGGGCGATCCGCTCCCACTCGCTCATAAGCGTCTCTTCATGGCTGGCGTATTCCGACGAGGGAACATCCGCCATATGTACACTTTCCGCTCTCCGCTTCTGGTCGCCAGGCAGATAGCCCCACGCCTCTTCCGCGGTGAACGAGAGCACCGGCGCCATCAGCCTTAATATCCCATCGGTCAACTCATACAGGGTGGACTGGGCCGACCGGCGTTCTAGACTATCCTGCTTGTATATGTATATACGGTCCTTGATGATATGCAGATAGGCCGCGCTAAGGTCGATCACACAAAAGTTGTGCAGGGCATGATAGAACACATGAAATTCGTAGTTGTCGAATGCTTCAGTGATACGTTTCACCAGCCTGTGGAACGAGATTATGATCATCCGGTCCAGCTCCAGCCGCTCTTCGAAAGGAACCATATTAACAGCCGGATCGAAATCGTACAGATTGCCCAGCATGAAGCGGATGGTGTTCCGTATCTTTCTGTACGCTTCTGTAAGCCTTTTCAGGATTTCATCAGACAGGCGGATATCCTCTCGATAATCCTCGCTGGCCACCCAGAGACGGATTATTTCGGCGCCATACCGGTCTATGATTGTTTGCGGTGCGATGCCGTTGCCCGCCGCTTTGCTCATCTTTCGTCCTGCGCCATCCACCACATAACCATGGGTCAACACCTCGCTGTACGGAGCGGCGCCCTTTGCGGCGATCGACTCCAGAAGCGATGTATGAAACCAGCCACGGTGCTGGTCGCTGCCTTCCAGATAAAGGTCCGCGGGCCAGCTCAACCGATCATCGGTTTCCATTACCACCGCATGGGAAACGCCGGAATCGAACCATACATCCAGTATATCGTTGCCTTTGTCAAACTGGTCGGAGCCGCAATCATCGCATATAGAACCGGGCGGCAATAGCTCCTCGGCCGGCGCGTCGAACCAGATATCCACACCATCCTTTTCCATCAGGTCGGTCACATGCCGAGCCACATCTTTGTCGAACAGCGCCCATCCGCATTTTGAACAGTAAAACGCAGTGATCGGCACGCCCCATACACGCTGTCGGGAGAGACACCAGTCAGGTCGGTTCTCGATCATTCCAAAGATCCTCTCTTCGCCCCATCGCGGGATCCAGGTCACATCACGGATTGCCTCCAGCGATTTTTTCCGCAGGTCACCCACGGTCATGGAGACAAACCACTGGGCGGTGGCCCGAAAAATTATCGGACGGTTGCAGCGCCAGCAATGGGGGTATGAGTGGGTGATATCATCGCGCTTAATCAAGGCGCCGTTTTTATCCAGCGTGTTTATTATTGGCTCGTTGGCTTTCCAGACGTTTATACCAGCAAACAGCGGCGTGCCCAATATGAAAGCGCCGTTCGGCCCCACCGGGTTGTAAACTTCCAGCCCATATTTTGTGCCGACGACATAATCCTCCTGCCCATGCCCCGGCGCAGTGTGAACACATCCGGTACCTTGCTCCAGGGTGACATGGTCGCCGTTGATGACCAGTGACTCCTGATCGAGAAACGGATGTTTCGCCCTCATCTGGTTCAGGTCGGCGCCGTTGAAAGTAGCAACGATCGCAAAATCTTCCAAACCAATTTCCTTCATACACTGTTCAGTCAGATCCTCGGCAAGGATCAGAGTCTCGCCCCCAGCCGTCACGGCGTTGTACCGAAAATCGGGATGCAGACAGATCGCCAGGTTGGCCGGCAAGGTCCATGGCGTGGTGGTCCATATAACGATATATGTCGACTCCGCTGGCAGATCGAGCTTTTCCGCTTCGTTCTCCGCCAGCCTGAATTTCACATAAACAGAAGGCGATGTGTGGTCGTCATACTCCACCTCCGCCTCCGCCAGCGCGGTCCGGCATGACGCACACCAGTGGACCGGCTTGAAATCACGATAAAGATAAGCGCCATCTATCAGCTTCTCCAGCTCCCGGAGTGTGCCGATCTCGTATTCATGGCTCATGGTTAAGTATGGACGGCCCCAATCCCCCAATACTCCCAGGCGCTTGAACTCCTCGCGCTGTATATCCACATGTTTTTGGGCGTACTCGCGGCACTTGGCCCGTTTTTCCACGGCGGTCAGGTCGCCCCTTTTGCCGCCCAGCTTTTTATCCACCTGATGCTCTATGGGCAGGCCGTGGCAATCCCAGCCCGGGACGTAAGGCGAGTGGAAACCTTGCATCGTTTTAATTTTAACGATGATATCTTTAAGTATTTTGTTCAGCGCATGGCCGCTGTGGATGACACCGTTGGCGTATGGAGGTCCATCATGAAGTATAAACTTTTTCCGCTCGGCCCCTGCCTTATCGATTTTGTCGTACAATCCATCCTTTTCCCAACGTGTCAGAATCTCCACCTCTTTTCTGGCAAGGTTAGCCTTCATCGGGAAATCGGTCTTTGGCAGGTTCAGTGTATCCTTGTAATCCATTCACTCACCATAAAAAAAGGCTTCCCTGTTATTTAATAGGAAAGCCACATATATCATTGTATACATAGTAAATTGTGAGGTTACCATCGGCGCGGATGGGTGTCAAGGAGCCTGGCAGATGTAAACGTATGGGCCAAACAGAAATTTAGCGTCGGTTCTGTGGAAGCAAGATTATCTGGCGATGCATTTGGCGACAGCCCTCGATAGCCAAATGTCATAGACATTTACCAGACTTTTGCCGTATACTTTTTTATTCTGGAAGAGTTTTGAGGTTTATAAAAATCTGCTAGCCAGGTAGGTCAATAGTGGCGCCTTTATCTTTATCTTTAATCCAAGAACAATGCAACAATCGAATCACTTTTTTACGAAGCTTTTTAACTAATGGTAGAACTGGAAACTCTGGGTCGCTTTAAAATAATAAGCGAGCTGGGCCGGGGCGGTATGGGTATCGTCCTGAAAGGGAAAGACCCAAGGATCGACCGCATGGTCGCCATTAAGATTATCCGCCGTGAAACCCTGGGTGATGCCCAGCAGAGCAGTGAACTGCTGGACCGGTTCTATATAGAAGCGAAAGCTGCAGGCAAGCTGACACACCCCAGAATCGTCACAATATATGAAGCTGGCGAAACGGACGATATGAGCTTTATTGTGATGGAATACGTTAATGGCGACGACCTGTCCAACATCATAGGTAAAGCAGGCCAGCTACCTTATAAGCGAGTGATAAAGCAGATGTTACAGATTGCCGATGGCTTGGGGTACGCCCATGAAAGCGATATCATCCATCGTGATGTGAAACCGGGCAACATTCTGGTTCAAAAAGGTGACAATATTAAAATTACAGATTTTGGACTGGCCAGGCTTCAATCGACAGGCTCTGTTACGCAGACGGGCCACGCAGTTGGATCTCCCATATATATGTCTCCGGAACAGGTGCAGGGCCAGTATGTTGATAGTCGGTCAGACATTTTTAGCCTGGGCGCCATGATGTATGAAATGCTGACCGGGATAAGGCCCTTTGAAGGCGATTCCATTACAGGCACGATATTCAAGATTATTATGGACGAACCCTCGCCTCCGTCAAAACTGGTTCCTGGAATACCAAATTCTGTGGATAGGGTTGTGATGAAGCTTTTGGAAAAAGAGCCAGAAAAGAGATACCAGACCTGCAAAGAGCTGATAGCGGACTTGGAAAAACTCGATTCCGCCAAAAGTAACTTTATCGATTTAACAAAATCTGACAGTACCAAAACCACTGACTTTTTACATGGAGGAATCCCGGATATCGAAAATGACGATGAAACAGAGTATATGCCGGAGCCAAGGCGAAGTAGCAGGGGCATTGGCGTGTTTGCCGGGTTTATGGTTGTGTTGGCGCTGGCCGGAATGTGGTGGTATATAAATGATAAAGAAGTCAATCTGGCAGACACATTTATACTGCCTGACACAGATGAAGTAGTGGCCACCCCAACCGAAATACAGGAAGAGGCTATCGCTGAGCCAGAGGATACAACAAGAACGATTGGCAAAGTGAAAGAACCGGTTGAAACTGTAAGTTCCGCTAAACCGCCAAAAGATAAGGTTCCGACTGCGGTAGCGGAGGTGGAAAAGTCTGTTTTTTCCATAGCGTCATCTGTGGGAGGGGAAGTTTTTGTGGATGGTGTATCCATTGGCAAGTCTCCTTTGGACGATTATTCAATAGATGCCGGTAACCACGAGATTGAAGTGGTGGCTTTGTATCATGAGCCGTGGAAAAAAAGCGTCACCGTGAAGCCAGGAGAGCGACTGGATATGTCGGCGGATCTAAAACTGGCCGGAGGAGCTGTTGTCATCGAATCGGACCCGGAAGGCTCGACGGTCTACCTCGATGGCAAGGAGATTGGCGTAACACCTATGATTGTAGGTGACCTGGTCGAAGGCGAACATGAATTTGCGGTGGAAAGCGAAGGCTTTACCCGGTTTAGCAAAAAGATTTCTATCACAAACAAAAAGCCTGAAAAACTGATCGCTAAACTGAAAAGGCCACCTGGGCGGCTGTCGATTATTTCCGTCTCTGGCGCGGAAATATCTGTAAACGGAGAGCCGGTAGGGCTCGCGCCAAAAGCGCTGAAGCTGGCAAAGGGTACGTATACAGTTGAAGTAACCAAAAGCGGATATGAACCGTATAAAAAGAGTATTGCCATTGAATACGGTGAAAAAGCTTCGATAAATGCAAACCTTGTAAAAATGAACGTTGGCTCGTTGCGTATCATCGCGATTCCATGGGCAGATATTTATGTTAATGGCAAGAAAATAGGCACGACACCGAAGGTGATTGACAATGTACAAGCGGGTGATGTGACCATCAAGTTGCTAAACCCTGGTTATAGTCCATGGCACAAAATTATTAAATTGGAAAGAGGCCAGCGCCTGACCGTGTCGCATGCTTTTGAACGGTCGGAAGCCAGACAGGATGATAATCAGGCGCAAGAGCCGATAATCGACGACAACGCTGTGGGCTCATTGAAGGTTACATCCAGGATCGAGGGTTATGTTTTTGTGGATGGCAACCCGGTGGGCAAGACACCGGTGGTTTTGACCAATATTCAAACGGGCGCACATACCGTTGTTCTAAAGCGAAGGGGTATGCCAGACTATAATCGCGAAATAAACGTGGTCGACGGTATAGTCACACGGTTAGTAATAGAATAAAGTAGTTAAGATGATATCAGTCTCCATAAGGATATCGATATGGCTGTTTATATTTTTTGTTTGCCAACTGGCGCCGTCGACGCTACCGGCTTTGGCCCAGGAACAGGTGGGCAAAGCGCTCATCGAAGATGGACGCAAGCTGTACCAAAGGGGTGAGTTTCCTGAGGCCTACAGCAAGCTGAAAAGTTCATTATCTTTACTAGACAAACCAGGGGACAAAGCGCAGGCGCACCTGCTTTTGGGCGCGGTGCATATGGCCATGGGTAATGGTGAACTAGCCCAACAAGAATTTATAACAACAGTCAGGCTTGATCCGGAGTTGAAGCTTGCTCCCAAAGATTATCAACCCGCTGTCATCAAGCGATACAATCAGGCCAAAGCGGCTATTTTAGGGGCCATTATCGTTCAGACGGCGCCCTCGGGCGCGCATGTTTATATAGATAATGAATACAAAGGATTAAGCCCTGCCACCATGGACAATATTCAATCTGGCGCGCACACCATAAAGGTGGTTAAAAAAAATTATCATATAGAGCAAAGGGATATTACAGTTAACCCGCTGGAAAGGACAGAACTGTTACTGGAGCTGAATGTCATCGATCCTGATGTTGTAGCGACAACAAATAATATCTATACGGAACCTATTGATTCAGACATCCCATCGCCAGATGACGCGCCCCCCAACATTTTCCACACGCCTGTTATCGCTAGTTCAGACGCTTCCAAACTGGTTATCAAAACAAAAATCATCGATAACCAGAACCTCCGGAGCGCGACGCTTTTCTATCGCCGGGCGATTGAACAAAACTACCTGCGCCAGGAGATGGAAACAGATGAGCCTGAAGACTCCTATATCGCCGCTGTCCCGGAAATTTTTATGACAGCTAAAGAGATCCACTATTACATAGCGGCCGAAGATGAAACAGGTAATATTCAATACTCCGGGACCTCGGAATATCCTCACGTGGTGAAAATATTCAAGGTAATCTCCCGACGGGATGGATATGTGGTGGAGCGAAAGGGCGAAGGCAGGAAGCTTGCCAAAACTGTCACTGTAAACGTCGGCTCGATGAAAGGGTATGAAAAAGATCAGGCGTTGTATATTTTCACCGACGATGACAAGGTGATCGACCCGGAGACCGGTATGGTGCTGCGGATAAACCAGAAACTGCTGGGCAAAATAAAAATCACTATAGTCGGCGCCACCAGCTCCCAGGCTAAAATCGTCAAGGAAACATCGAAGGGCGCCATAACAACTGGCGCATTGATAAGGGCGCGCCCGAGCGCTCCTAAAAATGTAAAGGGCTCATTCGAAAAGTCGGGCCAGATAAATGTGTCGTGGGATGAAAATCCGGAGCCGGAAGTCAATGGCTATATTGTCTATCGATCAGATAATCAGAGTGGACCGTTTGTGGAGGCAGGCAAGACAAGAGGCAGGGACCACACTGAATTCAAGGATAGGCGCTCCCGCCGAAATATCATCGATGATAACAGTAACTATTATTACATGATCAGCGCCATAAATGATGAAAAGGAAAAATCTGACCTGTCCAAATCGGCGCTGGTTGTGGCAAGGGGCGGCCCAGAGCCGCCGGAAAATATGAACGTAACCTCCGGCATGATACGTCAAATCCACCTCGGCTGGCAGCCCAGCGGCGATAAAGAGGCTGCTGGATATAAAATTATGCGATCTGACCTGAAAAATGGTGAATATACAGAACTGGCGGTCATAGAGTCGACCGAAGGTGACGCCTTCGTGGATAAGCCAGACAATGAAACCGGACATCAACTGGAAGATGGAAAGCTGTACTGGTACAAGATGCTATCTTTCAACAAGGCTGGCGCTAATGGTAAAGCAACAGAGCCTTTAGAAGGTTTTTCCCGGCAAAAGCCTGCAACACCTGCCAATTTTCATGTGTCAGATTCCTCTGCTCGAACTGTCACCCTCGCATGGGAGAAAAGCGTCGATCAGGAAATAACCGGATATCGCATATACAAAAACAGCAAACCGACGGGCGATTTTATACTGTTGAAAGTGATCGCAGATAACAGCGCCACAGAATATATTGACCAGTTCAGCCGGCGCGACAACAAAAAAGATGGAACCAGCTACTTCTACAGAATCACGGCTGTTAATAATGGTGGTGTAGAGTCAAAACTTAGCGACACCGTTCGAGGGGTCGCATTCGCGCCTCCTCTGGCGCCCAAGAATGTTATAGCTATATCTGCCCTTGTGAAACAGGTCACGCTTTCATGGGATTTGGCGACAGGCTCCAAGGTGACCGGCTATACAATTTATCGCGGTGAATCTGCAAATGATATGAAACTGTTGAAAAAAATCAATGACAGCAGCATCACGCAATATCACGACAAAGGTGGGTGGAGCGCTCGACTGAAGGATGGCGCCGATTACTATTATACGGTTAAATCGGTGAACAGCGCGCAGATTGAAAGCGTTGAAAATGAACAAGTGATGGCGACAACCAAAAAGGTCCCCTCGCCGCCCCAGGGTTTAACTTTCTCTGCTACCGAGACATCGATCACTTTAAAATGGGATCAAAACCCGGAACCGGATATATCGCATTACAACATTTACTCCGATGGATTTTTTGGTAAACGAAAAATCGGAACAACGGAAAACAGTAGTTATGCCATAGGGAATCTCAGCCCAGGCACAGAATACACCTACGCGGTCAAAGCCGTTGGCCAGTCTGGATTGATCAGCGGTTATTCCGCAATGGTCAAAACCAGAACCTTGAAATAGTCTTCTCCTAGCGTGTCGATGACAGCCAATTTTAAACGCAGAAAACGCTGGATAATCAAGCTTGGCGGCAGCCTGGGCGGCACTAAAACCATCGACATGCTGGCCAATACGATCGACAAGCTATCACTGGAATTCAGCCTTGTGATTTTGCCCGGCGGTGGCGAATATGCAGATTTCATCCGCGAGAAAAGCAAATCCATAAAGGCGACGGAAAAGACAACCCACGCCCAGGCGGTTTTGGCCACTGCCCAGTATGGGCATTATCTGGCCAGTATAATAAGGCAAAGTGTGATCGCGCATAGTAATGCAGATGTTAATAAAGCGTTACAGCAAAACAAGACTCCTGTTTTCATTCCATACCCTTTGGCGCTGGACTGCAACAAAGTGCCAGCCTCCTGGGACGCTACGTCGGATACCATATCGGCCGTTGTATGCCAGGAGCTTCGGTTTGGCGGTCTCATCCTATTGAAAAGTGTTGATGGTATCATGATCGACGGAAAGCTCGCGCCAACAGTGACCAGAAATGAAGCGACTAGGAGCGGTGTGGTGGACCCATTGTTTTGCAGGCGCCTTGGCGAAGGGTGGGATGTCTGCATAATCAATGGCCGGCATCCGGAGCGGTTGGAAGATATTGTAACAACCGGATCAGCAATTATGACCAGAATTGTAACCTAACCAGCCGGCGCTGATAAATAACAGGCCCCGATTACGCTTGTGGATGCCTGGAATTGCTGATAAAGTTGGTAGGCAAAGAGGCAAAACTTGCCGTCGAATCGAACACTCGTTTTTTAACAGGAGGTCGCCGTGACTAACAGTGTATATAAAGTGATAGAAGTGATAGGCGCCAGTGAAAAAAGCTGGGAAGACGCCGCAACAGCCGCAATTAAAACAGCCGGCAAATCCCTTGATGATCTGCGTATTGCAGAGGTCGTCAAGCAGGACATCAAGATCGAAGATGAAAAACCAATTCAGTTCAGGACAAAACTGCGGCTATCTTTCAAGTATAAAGAATAAACAGCTATACGTGGGCGGTGTTTCATCGCGCCACTTGCGTCATATTTGTTCGATCAGCTCATAATACAAATTGCGTCGTTTTGGCGTCATACCGGCTGATTCGACAATTTTTCTGATCTCCTTCTCTGACAGCCGAAACGTTACCCCGGCGGCCTTCACAACATTTTCCTCTATCATTGTAGAGCCCATATCATTCGCGCCGCACAGCAGGGCAAGTTGGGCCACCTTTGGGCCCTGGGTCACCCAAGAAGCCTGGATATTGTCTATGTTGTCCAGATATAACCGGCTTATGGCAAGGGTCTTCAGATAATCGAATCCGCCGCTCTCCACAACGTTATCAATAGCAGTGTTATCCGGCTGGAACGTCCAGGGAATAAAAGCTGTAAACCCGCCTGTCTCGTCCTGCAGATTCCGGAGCCTGCGAAAGCTTTCGACCCTTTCGCCCACGGTTTCAATATGCCCGAACATCATCGTGGCCGTGGTCCGCATACCAGCATTGTGCGCCTTGCGCATTACATCTATCCATTCATCGGCGGAACATTTACCCGGGCTTAGTTCATTACGCACCCGGTCGGACAATATCTCCGCTCCGCCACCCGGTATGGAATCCAGCCCTGCGTCGCGCAGTCGGATGATCGTCTCCGCAACGCTCAGCTCGCTCAATTGCGCGATATGGCAAATTTCCGGCGGTGACAGGGCATGGATATGGATATCGTGGTCTTCCTTTATACCCCGGAACATCTCTTCATACCAATCGATTTTATGGCGGTTGGTATGGCCCCCCTGCATTAATATCTGCGACCCACCCAACGCTTTTGTTTCCTCGATTTTTTTATTCAGTTCATCTTGGGTCAGGACATAGCCATCATCACCGCTATCCGGTGTGTAAAAGGCGCAGAACAGACAGCCGGCCACGCAATAGTTGGTATAGTTGATATTCCGGTCAATAATATAAGTGACGATAGGTTCCGGGTTTTTACGTTTGCGCATATCGTTGGCCGCCTGCCCGATGCCCAGCAAATCGTCCGACCCAAACAGCGCCAGAGCATCCTCATCGCCCAACCGCGTCCCATCTTCGATCGACTTTATAATATGGTCAATCGACATCTTCTTCCCCGTCACTTTCCTGTTTAATACGCAAATCCTCAAGCTCCACAGACATGATCTTCCGCGGGGTAGCGTCGAGCACAGTGAACAGGTATGACCCGATGGCGACCCTCTCCCGCTTCTTCGGGATCCTCTCCAGCGCTTCATTCAGAAACCCGCCCAAGGTTTCATAATCGCCCACCGGCAGGTCAAACCCAAGCTCATCGTTAATGCTGTCCACTTCCATGGAGGCGTCTATTATATATCTGCTCTCATCCAGCTTTTCGTGGGATTTAACTGTCGTGTCATATTCATCTTCAATATCACCGACGATCTCCTCCAGCAAATCCTCGACCGTAACAACCCCTATTCCGGCGCCATACTCATCCACCACAACACCGAAATGCACACCAGACTCCTGCATCTCCGTGAGCAGATGGGCGTTTTTCTTAGCCGATGGCACATAATAGGCCGGGCTCATTATATCGCTGACTACCTGGCTTTGATCCTGATGGCGCAATATGTCAAACGCGCTGACCACGCCGATAATATTGAATATTCGTTCATTGTACACAGGCAACCGGGAATATCCGGTCTCCGCTATGCGTGTCTTCACCTCACCTATGGTAGAAGCATCCGATACAGCCACCACATTGACCAGCGGCTGCATGGCGGTCTCCACGTTGTTGGTGCCGAATGCGAATATGCGATCGATCATCTTTTTCTCTTCGGTATCCAGGTTGAGCTTGCTTTCGGAAAGTTTTGTGAGCAGCCGGATCTCATCCCGGGATGTGTATGTGATCCTCACCTCCTTTTGCCGCAGTATATATTTGATGATCAGCTGGGAAATAAATGTCGTGATCGTCAGAACCGGCGTGAACACCCATTGGAAAAACTTTAGTGGGCGCGTAATGTACGGCCCCAGCGCTTCCGCGTTCGGGCGAAAAACGGCCTTCGGTACAATTTCACCCAGGATCAGTGTCAACGGACCCATCACCAGAAACGCATACAGGTCCGCCTTTGCGCCGTACAGGTTGGCAAAGTAGGCGGTCGCTACCGCAGAGCCTGCGAACACAGACAAGTTGGTGCCCACAGATGTGGTCCCGAACACATTTTCAGGGGTTTTCAATAGTCCGCTTATTTCAGTGGCGAATTTGGAGCCGCTCTCCGCCAGGCGACGCAGCCGGATTTTGCTTAACGAAACCAGCGCCAGTTCACTGCCAGAGAAAAAACCTTCCGCCAGCAGAAAAAACAGGACAAGAAATATGGTGGTTGTTATCTCCATCTAATCTTCCACTTCTTCCGCCTTCTCTACCGGATCATTGTTTGGCGCCGCTTCCTTTACCCTTAATTCGGTGATGCGGTGCCCTTTTACCTTCTCCACGATAAACTTCCATCCATCGCTCTCCACCTTCTCCCCCCACCGGGGCGCCCTGCCGAACAGGTGAAACACAAACCCGCCAATGGTCTCTATATCTTCATGCTTTATATCCGCGCCCAGCAGCTCGTTAAACCTGTCGATACGCAGCGACGCCGGCACGCGAAACGAGCCAGCCCCAAACCGGATCACTTCGTCGCCGTTTCTGTTCTGTCCGTTTTGGCTCTCCCCCACCAGCTCTTCCAGAATATCGTCCATGGTGACCACGCCCTGCACGCCGCCATACTCATCCATCACCACGGCGATATGCGATTTTCTGCTTTTAAACTCGTTTAAAAGTTCCTTTATCATGATCGTTTCCGGCACGATGTACGGCTCACGGAGAAGGCTTTGCAATGTCATGTTGGCAGGGGGCGGATAATCGAGCTTCAGGAAATCTTTTTTAAACAGGATCCCCGCTATGTTGTCTATGGTCTTGTCATAGACCGGCGCGCGGGCGAAATAAGATTGCGCCATCTCGTCCCACGCATCTTTCAGCGGTGTGGAGAGCTCGATCGCCAGGATATCTGTCCGCGGTGTCATCACCTCCGTCGCCGCCACATCGCCCAGCTCGAACACGTTATGGATCATCTCTTTCTCGCCTTCGTTGATGATCCCCTCGTCGGCGCTCTCTTCCATCAGCGACTTCAGATCGTCTTCGCTGAGCATCACGCCCTCCGCGCCCGCGGCGCCGCCGCCAAAAATACGCGCTATTATTGTAGCTATCCAGGTGACCACCACCTGAACCGGCCAGACGATCCACATGAAAATTGTCAGGGGATACGCCGCCATCAACGACCATCGCTCATTGTTGGAATGCGCGAACGCCTTCGGCACGATTTCTCCAAATATTAACAGCACAAACACACCGACGCCTAATGCTATGGCGACCCCCAGCTCCCCGAATATCTCCAGCGCGATAAACGTGGCTATGGTGGATATGGCGACATTGATCAGCTCGTTGCCGATATATATGGTTACCAGCAGGCGTTGCGGGCGGGCCAATAGCTCCTCCACTTTTCTGCCAAAGGCTCCATTGGCCTCTTTCAGTTTGGAAATCTGATAGCGGGTTAGCGAGAAGAGGGCTATGTCACATCCGGCGAAAAACGCAGAGCCTGCCAGCAAAATAACCAGCGCCAGCAGACGCGCTATTGACGATTCGTCCATATCATAATCATAATATCGGCGATAACTGGTTATCGTGTTTCAGTGTAATCGCGCAATTCAATATCGTTTAGTCTCCCAAATTCGTCCAAAGGCCGGTCAAACATGTCCGGGGCGCCCACCACCACGATCTTCAGCCCGTCGGGATGCAGCCGTCTCTTCGCCGTTTGCAACACATCATCGGCGGTGACGGCCATCACCTTCTCCCGGTAGGTTTCCAGGTAGTCCTCCGGCAGGTCGTAATAATCTATGATCATCCTCTGATCCAGAATTTTTGACGGCCTGTCGAAGATAAACACGAACGAGTTCACGATGGAGTTCCTGGCGGTCTCCAGCTCTTCATCGGTCACCGGCTCTTTTCTTATCCGTTCCATCTCACCCTTTATCAGCCCGATAGCTTCAGCCGTGCTGGTGGCTTTTGTTTCCGTGCCTGCCATATACCGGCCCAGCTCCCACCGGCCCCCCTGGGTATAGGCCCACACAGAGTATGCCAGCCCTTTGTCCACCCGGATGCTTTTCACCAGCCGGGATGTAAACCCGGAGCCGCCCAGGATATCGTCCATCACCCGGACCGCATGATAATCAGGGTCGGTCCGCTTGCCCGCCAGGTGGCCCATCCGTATCACCGATTGCGGAATTTCTTTCCTGGCAAGGTAGACGCCGCCACTGAATTCTTCTTTTATAGGCGCGACTTCCGGATATTTCGGCGTAGGACCTTTCCAGCCTTCGAACAGTTTTTCCAGTTTGCCGATAATCGTATTTTCATCAAAATCGCCGGTGACGCCAATCATGATGTTTTGCGGCACGAAGTACTTTTTGTGGAACGCCACAATATCATCCCGCGTGATCGACTTCACAGACTCCAACGTTCTGTAATTGCCATAGGGCGAACCGGCGTAGATCAGCTTCAACAGCTCCCTTTGGGCAATCTCGGTCGGGTCATCATTCTCGCTTTTTATTCCATCCAGCATGCGCGCCTTGGCCAGCTCCACTCGGGCCGGATCAAACCTTGGATTACGAATCACATCCGCGAAGATTTTCAGGCCTAGATCAATATCCTTGGAGAGCACAGACAGAGAAGCCGATCCGCTCTCCTTGCCAATCGAAGTCTCCACCGACCCAGCTATAAACTCCAGGGTTTCGTCCAGCTTGTCCGGCGCCCAATCCTTCGACCCGCCCGAACGTATGGTAGCGCCGGTTATTGTCGCCAATCCCGCCTTATCTTCCGGCTCCCAGATAGAGCCGACCCGGATCAAGGCGGTTAGGTCAAATAATGGTAATTCCTTATCTGGCAGCAGGTGGACCGTCAAGCCGTTTTTCAGCTCAACTCTTTTGGTTGTGGGGATGGCTGTGTCTATGGCCTTGTATTCTAGATCGCCCAAAGTTGGCCGCTTGAACGCTGACGCTTTGCCATTCGCATGCTGTGCGCACGATGCGCTGGCCAACACAAACACAGATATCGCTACCACACTGCCAATGTAGCTGATTGGTCGCCGAATATATGACACTACAGACTCGCTATTTTTCATCTTTTGCTTTCTGGACCAGTGTTGCGACTGTCATATTTTCCTTTGCAAAATATTTCTTTGCGACCCGTTGAATATCCTCGGCAGTGACCGCTTTGATCTTCTCAATTGAATCTGTCATATATCGCCAATCGCCTGCCACCTGCTGGAAATAGGTCAGCCGCCGGGCCATGCTATAGTCGGAAACCAGGCCGCGAATCATCTCCGCCTCCAGGTTATTGATCACTTTTTCCAGCTCTTTTTTATCTGCTGGTTCTCTTTTCAATCTCTCCAGCTCATCCCACACAGCCTCTTCCACTTCCTGGGTGGTGTATCCCTCCCTCGGTTTGCCGCTGATGGTGAACAGGTTGCCATAGCGTGAGCCTGGCACAGAAAACGTGCCGACAGATACGGCGACCTTCTTGTTCATCACAATCTCTCTGTTGAGCCTGCTCGACCGTCCGTCGGAGAGGATGGAATCTATTACATCGAAAACGTAGTCGTCTTCATGGGGTAAGGTCGGTTTATGAAAGCCCATCATAAATGTCGGGCTGGCGTCATACACCAGATTAACGCGCCGTTCACCGCCCTGGGCAGGCTCTTCGGAAACTATACGCGGGGGTAGCGGCTTCCTATTCAACCCGCTGAAATATTTTGTGACTACTGATTTCACCTCCTCGAAGTTTACATCGCCCACTATGGCGATCACTGCGTTGTTGGGCACATACCAGGTGTTGTAAAACTTCTCCACATGACGATATGGCAGCCCTGCAATGTCAGACTGCCAGCCGATGATCGGCTGACCATACGGATGGGCGATAAAGGCGCCCGCCAGATAGCGTTCATACAGTTTGCCCTGCGGATTGTTTTCATAGCTGCGCCGCCGCTCTTCCCACACCACATCCCGTTCAGAATAGTATTCGCGGAACACCGGGTTTGCCAGCCGGTCGCTTTCGATCCAGGCCCAAAGCTCCAGCTTGTTGGATGGCAGTCGGATGATGTAGGTTGTCATATCCTTGCTGGTGCCTGCGTTGAACCCCACCCCACCTTCGGAGGAATATAACTGGGAATACGACTCTGATATCACATATTTTTTATGTTCCGCCTGCGCTTGTTTAAACTGGGTTGTCAACTCTTCTAACGTTTTATCGTCCACGTTATTGCGTTTGGCCCGGTCCAGTTTTTCGCCCAGCTCATACACTTTTTCCAGGAATGGTTTTTCCTGTGCCCAATCTTTTGTCCCTATGGCCTTTGTGCCTTTGAATAGCATATGCTCCAGCATATGGGCCGCCCCTGTCAGGCCGCGGCTTTCTTCCACAGAGCCAACTTTAAAAGCTATGTGGGCGGCGAATGTCGGGGCGCCCTTCCGCTCCAGCACTATGGTTTTCAACCCATTATCCAGCGTAAACTCTTTGACGCGAGATTTCAGATCGAACGAATGGGACGGAGAAGCAAAAAGGATTAGAAATACAGTTATATAGACAAGCTTTACGAATAGAAAGCTTCTGCCCGGAGGGACTTCTTCAGGTTGTTCTATCATCAATATCTTTTTCTATTATCCTTTCAAATAAACTATTATCGCTTTACGATTCTTTAAATATCCACCCGATAATGGCGCCGGCGGCCAAACCTTCTACAACGGTACCGGTAAACCATGAGATGGCAAGTACATAAGGGATCGGCAGGTATGCATAGCTTCCATATCCCATCGACATGCCCATACCTACGCCCCATAGCGCCCCGTATAGCAGGCCGCTTTTCAGGGTTTTATCCGCGAAAAAGCCGGAATAGATGCGCACGAACACTGCTGCGACAACTAGCGTCACAAAATACATCAACCCCATCTTCATCTCTTCCATCGGCCGCCACATTTCAGCCGTGGCCGCATAGGTGGATCCCAGAAGAATATTATGTATGATAAAGTCCATAACTGACCAACAGATGAACACTGCTACCACTGCTATCAGAAACTTTTTCATTGATTAACCTCCTTATGTCCTAATTACCTGGGGCGCGTATAATTAATCACACATTTATGATAAATAGCAAAACATATAATGTCAAATAACCTGTGCTGTTATAAGCTAGAATAGTAAATTATGGAGATATTACTGGACCAATTCGCAACATCCCTGGCCGTCGAGAAAAACCGGTCGCAAAACACCATAGACGCATACCACCGTGATAGCAGACGGTTTCTGGAGATCATCAAATATAAAAATCACCAAACCCTGAAAGAACTTAAACCAACTGATATCTCCAACTATTTAAAGAAGCTAAAGGAAGGCGGGCTCTCCAGCGCCTCGCTGGCGCGTAATCTGGCCGCGGTCAAAGGGTTTCTGCGGTACTGTTTAAACGAAGGGATCATAGAGGCGAACCCGGCTCAAAATATATCTGCGCCTCGATTATGGCGGCGTATGCCTTCGGTGCTTTCCACCGGGCAAGTAGAGTCTATCCTCACCGCGCCAACAGATGAGACTGCGCAAGGAGTCCGGGATGGCGCAATGCTGGAAACCTTATACGCAACCGGACTCCGTGTGTCGGAGCTGGTTTCCTTGCAGATGAAAGATATTAACCTGGATGCTGGTTACCTGTCCACTGTGGGGAAAGGCTCGAAAGAGCGACTGGTGCCATTGGGTGAATACGCCACCCGGCGGGTCACCAACTATCGATCTGGCGCCCGTCAAGATATTTTGAAAGGAAAGGTCTCCGAATACCTGTTTGTATCACGGTTTGGCAAGCGCATGTCCCGCCAATCGTTCTGGAAAATCGTAAAAAAATATGCGCTCAAGGCTGGTATCAGGAAAGAGATCAGCCCCCATTCGCTCCGGCACTCGTTCGCCACGCATTTGCTGGAGCATGGGGCCGACCTGCGGACGGTCCAACAGATGCTCGGTCATTCCGATATCACAACGACACAAATTTATACTCATGTGGCGCAGACAAGGTTAAAAGAGATTTATGATAAAATTCATCCACGGGCGTAATATCCGACCCACCCAGACCTGTATCAAACAAAAATGGCCAGTTGAATACCATGGTGATAAACTTACCAGATGAAGAAAGTTAACGAACCACAAACCGTGCTTGCAGGCGTGTTCCGCCCTGCGGTGATCAAGGATGCAGGCTCTATGCAAGTGCTGATTAAGCATTACGCCGATAAAGAGCTTATGCTACCGCGGTCGATAAACGAGCTGTATGAGACGATCCGTCAATATACCCTATATGAGGAGGAGGGTAAAATCGTCGGAGTGTGTGGTCTTCATATTGCCTGGGAAGATCTGGCGGAGATACGCGCCTTGGCAGTCAATCCGGACCATCAGGGACGTGGTATTGGCTCCCGGCTTATAGACTACGCGCTGGAGGAGGCTGTTCGGCTAGGTATCCCAAAAGTGTTCACATTAACCTACAATCCGGAATTTTTCAGAAAGAATGGGTTTATTGAGGTCGACAAGAGCGAGTTTCCCCATAAAATCTGGGTCGACTGCGTCCGTTGTCACAAATTTCCGGATTGCGACGAAACCGGAATGATCATCAAAATCGAGCAGTAAAAAATGGAACTGCTTAGCGCCATTGATGGGTTTGTCTGGGGTCTGCCTACGATAATACTGCTACTAGGTACTGGTCTCTACCTGACTACACGATTGCACGGTTTGCAGTTTACCTGGCTTTTCCGCGCGCTCTATCTGGCGTTGATAAAACGCAAGGAGGGGAAAGGCGAAGGCGACATATCGCATTTTCAGGCATTGATGACGGCGCTGTCGGCCACCGTCGGCACCGGTAACATTGCTGGTGTCGCCACCGCCATTGCCATAGGCGGGCCAGGGGCCGTGTTCTGGATGTGGGTCACCGGGCTGGTGGGTATGGCGACCAAATTTGCTGAAGCGGTGCTGGCGGTGAAGTATCGGTATCGCGATGAAGAAGGCAACATGATCGGCGGGCCTATGATATATATAGCCGCTATCGGGCCGCATCCATTCTGGAAATTTCTGGCCGGATTTTTTGCTGTGATGGCTTGTATAGCTTCGTTCGGAATCGGCAATATGACGCAATCCAACTCGGTGGCCGACGCGCTTCATGGGACCTTCGGGATACCAACTTTGTATACGGGGATTACCCTGGCTATGTTAACTGCGGCTGTTATCCTTGGCGGTATCAAATGGATCGGGCGGGTGGCCTCGGCGATCGTCCCGGTCATGATCCTTTGCTATATGGGCGTTTCCATCTGGATATTGATTATATTTATCGACCGTATCCCGGACGCGCTGGGGCTGATTTTTCAACATGCGTTCACACCCACCGCAGCCACCGGTGGATTCGCCGGCGCGGTGATATGGCAAACGATACGCATGGGCGTGGCGCGGGGTATATTTTCGAATGAGTCAGGGCTTGGCTCTTCGCCCATCGTCGCCGCCGCGGCCCGCACCAAGGAACCGGTGGCGCAGGCGTTGGTGTCTATGACGCAAACCTTTATCGACACATTGATCGTCTGTACCATGACTGCGCTGGTCATCATATGCTCTGGCGTCTGGAGCAGCGGGCTGAATGGCGCGCCGCTGACGACGGAAGCCTTCAGTGTCTCACTTAACGCCGACGCTGGTGGCGTCGTTGTTTCGCTGGCGCTATCCTTTTTCGCTTATTCGACACTGCTTGGCTGGAGCTATTATGGCGAGAGGGCGCTCGAATCGCTGGCGGGCGTAAGGGGCGCTATACCTTACAAGATAATTTTCTGTATCCTAATAATTGTGGGGTCTCAGCTGAAGCTCGATATGGTCTGGCTCTTTTCCGATATAGCCAACGGGCTGATGGCATTTCCAAACCTGATTGCGCTATTAATGCTGGCGCCGGTTATCGTGACGGAAACCAGAAGCTATGTTGACCGCCACCGGGACAATGATTAAGCTCCGCTTGTCAGGCTTTCTGCGCAAAGTAGGTCTTGATGGCTTCGGCCAGGGCGGAGGTGGTATATTCTGCCGGTTCGATCACCGGGTTCAACCCCAGCTTGCGGGCGGTATCAGAAGTGATCGGTCCGATAGATGCAGCAGCCACACCCTCCATCAGTTTCAACCCTTCGCCATTGCTCCACATCTCCATGAAATTTTCCACAGTGGATGACGAAGTGAAAGTCACGGCGTCGATCCTGCCATTTTCAAAGAGCGTTCGCACTTCATCCTTGCGGTTATCGGGCCGCACGGTCACATAGGTTGGCGCCACGGTCACTTCCGCGCCCAGCTTCCTCATCTCATCCGGCAATACTTCGCGCGCTACTTTTGCCCTCGGTATAAATATTTTCCTACCCCGGATCGCATCGGCGCCCATACCCTCGATGATCGATTCCGCTCGATATTCCTTTGGAACAAAATCGACCCGCACACCCAGCGCCTCCACTGCTTCCGCTGTTTTCGGGCCAATGGTCAGGACTTTCAGACCCTTCAGGTCACGGATATCCATTCCTTTTTCCTTGAGCCTGTTCACGAAATAGCCGACGCCATTGACCGACGTAAATACTATCCAGTCGAACTGGCCCAGCCTGCCCAACGCGTTGTCGAGATCATCCCACGAGTCCGGCTCCACAGTCTCGATGGTCGGGAACTCGATAACATCCGCGCCAGCCTCTGATAATGTGGAAGCGAACCCGGACGCCTGCTCCCGCGCGCGGGTAACGACGATCTTGCGACCAAACAACGGCTTCTTCTCGAACCAGTCGAGCATCGGCTTCAGGCTGACAACTTCGCCCACCACGGTCAACGCCGGCGGCCGTATCCCAGCCTTGGCGGCGACCTCCGCGATGTTGTCCAACGTCCCGGTGACCGTCTTCTGCTCCGGTGTAGTGCCCCACCGGATAACCGCCACAGGGGTCTTCGGATCGCGCCCATGCTTCATCAGGTTTTCCGTGATGTTCGGCAGGTTCTTAATGCCCATGAAGAACACCAGCGTGCCGATGCCGGTCGAAATCTTGTCCCAGTATATATTAGACTCATCCTTGGTCGGGTCTTCATGGCCTGTTATGAACGCGACGGAGCCGGTATGTTCCCGATGGGTCAGCGGTATGCCGGAATACGCGGCGGCGGAAACGGCGGCGGTGACACCGGGCACAACTTCATATCTCAAGCCAGCTTCCACCAGCTCCTGCGCCTCTTCGCCACCTCGGCCGAAAATAAATGGGTCGCCCCCTTTCAGCCGGGCCACGGTCTGGCCCTTGCCACAGCGGTCAACGATCAGGTCGTTGATCTTGTCCTGCGGCAGTGTATGATCCCCGCCCATCTTGCCGACATAGATTATCTCTGCGTCTTCCCGGGCATGCTCCAGCAGCTTCGGGTTGGCCAGGTAGTCATAGATCACCACATCCGCCTTCTCGATGCATTCCTTGCCCTTGACAGTGATCAGCCCAGGGTCGCCCGGGCCGGCGCCGATAAGATACACAACACCTTCTGTCATCTCTTCCTTATAAAATTAACCAGGTTTGCGCGATACCAAAGTATAGAGGCCGGTTGTAAGCCGGATTCTGTATTCTACGGGTTAACGCAGATAACGGCCATTCATCTAGCCGCGTCGTTGCCGATCGCGATCATAAGCGGCCCAACCCGGAAGCATCGGGCGAGCAACCCTTAGGCGTCGAACGGTATATAGCCGATCGGGCCTTGCTTCCCTATTTGGCCTCGCACCGGGTAGGGTTTACCATGCCGTCGCCGTCGCCGGCGGCGCGGTGAGCTCTTACCTCGCCATTTCACCCTTACTGCCTGCAGTTTTCCGCAGGCTAGCGGTATATTTTCTGTGGCACTTTCCCTGGGGTCGCCCCCGCTCTTCGTTAAAGAGTACCCTGCTCTGCAGTGTCCGGACTTTCCTCCCGCCGGCTTATAAAAAGCCGACCGGCGGCCGTCCACCAGCCTCTACATTAGTAATTTTCCAATGAACTTTATAATATACCAGAAAGTTATGCGCTGCTTGCTTAATTTTCATTATTTACCAAAAACTGTCATGTCTCATTTTCATGTTTCCTCACTATATCTTTGCACTATATTGTTGTTTATTACATAACCGAAAAGATTATTGTCACCACCGCGAAATACCATAGGATCCTTTGATGTCTAACGTCCTGTTTGTGGGTCGTAGTCGCGGGCGCCGAAGCGGGTGAGGTTGGTGTGTTGATCGTAATTGATGCGCTGAACAATCGACCCAGAAGAGCTGTTCTCCCAAATCAACAATGTCAACCCACCTTCATATCCACTTCATGCCATACTCCATAGTAAATGCTATCATTAATATACATAGATTATAGTATAGCTGTGCTTAACAGATGTCAAGTAATATTATAATATTAGTAACTGAATATATACTATTGCAAAAATACATCGGCAAGCGCCTGACCACAACTCCTGTCCTTATTCTTTTTTCTCAAATATTTTCAGGTCTTCCAAGTCTTTAATATAAGGTAGGAGTTGAAGGTGAACATATTGAACATCACTTTCAGGATTCTCAGTTTCCTCAAGATTCTTTCCTCGGTAGTTATAGGAAAAATACCTTAGAACCAGATGGTAGACTTGTTCTTTATTATCATTTATCCAAAACGCTATTATTTGATGAATTAACGGCTCACCCTTTTGCGTTTCATCTATGAATGATTCCCACTCCCTCGCATCTCCATAATACTTATTATCGGAAAACTTTGCCCACCCTTGATGCGCGAACTCTTTGTCGTAGAAATCAAGGATTTTTTTCGAAGGATATTTCAGTTTAACTTTGTAAATTAAAGCGTAGAGGCCAGATTGTTCAGTATTAGTAGTTATATGATCATAGCTTCCCGGATAAACCTTCTTATTTAGAAAATCACTAGTTGCCAATTGCTTATTTGAGATTTGCATACATACGAAATAAACTATTGGCAAAATTAACAGTGGTATTATGAACTTCACAAATCTCATATTTATTTTTTATATTTTTCAGAATTTTCTGGACCCGGCTTTTCTGCACAACAATCGCTTCCAGATTCAATGTTTCCGCTTCCACACATCCACCCCCAAGTGGTATCACGTAAGGTCCTGGGATTTCCACCCCATGACCACTTCCCATTTTTTGGTCCGGCATTATGCGACTGACCACTTCCCTGACCACTTCCCATTTTTTGGTCCGGCATTATGCGACTTTTCGGGCTTCAATGGCTGGCTGTTTTTCCGTGGCAGCCAACGCAAATTCTTTCGGCGTTTTATTACCTAATGCCGAGTGCGGGCGAAATTCATTATAATCTTTTCGCCACGTCTCGATCTTACTCCTGGCATCCTCCATTGACAAGAACCAATGTGTGTTCAAACATTCATCCCGAAAACTTCCGTTGAATGACTCTATGAAAGCGTTATCCGTGGGCTTGCCGGGCCTCGAAAAATCCAACTCTACCTTCCGCTCATACGCCCACTTGTCCAACGCCTTCGAAATAAACTCTGGACCGTTATCCACCCGAATACTTTTAGGCGCGCTACGTATATAAACAAGCTGCGTCAAAAATGATGAAACCATCTCACCGGTAACCTTCTTGTCAACCAACATCCCAAGGCTCTCCCGACTAAAATTATCGACTATCGTCAAAGCCCGAAACCGGCGGCCATCAAACAGAGCGTCGGTCACGAAATCCATGCTCCAGCTCTCATTAAGCTCGGTCGCCACTTCACGGGCTCCGCGACTCCTGGCCGACACGTGACGCTTCGGGCGCCGCATGCGCAAGCCAAGCCCTTCAAGGCGGTACAAACGCAACACACGTTTGTGGTTCACCTTCCAACCTTCCCGACGAAGCAGGGTATATATTCGCTGGTAACCGTATCGAGGACGGTCTGCCGCCAACTGACAAATACGAGCTCGTAACACGGCCTGGTCAGGAGCAACCGATTGGTACCGGATCGTCGAGCGAGCAAACTCAAACGCTTTGCATATATGGCGTTCGGGCGCTCGATACGTATCCTTCATCTCCTGCACCAGTTGACGCTGCTGACCAGGCCTTAAAACTTTTTTCTGAGAGCATCCTGCAGCATCGACTTGTCGAGCGACAGATCCGCCACCAGCTTCTTCAGGCGGCCATTCTCTTCTTCAAGCTGGCGGAGCCTGCGAACTTCAGCTGGGCCGAGACCGGCATAGATCTTCTTCCAGCGATAAAACGTCTGCTCGCAGATACCCATCTTACGAACCACCTCGGCCACAGGTGTCCCCGTCTCGGCCTGTTGCAAGGCGAAAGCTATCTGCTGGTCGGTGAACTTCGACTTCCTCATCAGTAAATCTCCACTTTGTTACAAGGTTAATTTAACCGATTACTCGCATTATCAATGGATCAATTTAAAGGGAAGAGGTCAACTACCAATGACAACTTTTGATTGCATTAAATACAGACCTGACCAGCGCCGGAGTCCTGATAGCTCAACATGATGACCGGCGACGATACGTTAAGGAAACCGCCGTCCGCCGGGGCGGTGATCGATATCGTCGGCGGGACCGGCGGCGAGTAGCTGGAGATGATTAACCGTTCGATCTCATCGTCCGTATCTATCGTGGCCAGGATCGCGCCGTTGGGCCCCACATGCACAAGACCCTCATCCAGAGCCACCCATACCGAGCCATCGGAATCACCGGCGATCGCTTCGATGTCGTCGTCAAGATCAACACTCAGCAATACAACGCCGCCGTTCGAAACCTTGACCAGCTCCTCATCAGCGGCAAGCCATACAGCGTCACCGGTGGAGCCAATCGCCTCCACGTCATCCACACCCAGGGTGAACGCAACAGTGGCCGCGGAGCTGTACGCCCGCACTTCGTCATCCAGAGCGATCCAAAGCAGTGAGGAAGCGTTATCGTAATGGATCGCCTCCACATCATCGTCGAGGTCGATGGAAACTATGGGAGCGCAAGCGGAACTGTAGGCGGTGACCTCCTCTTCTGTAGCCACCCAGGCCACTGAAGCGGACTGGTTGACCGATAACGACTCCACATCGTCACCGAGCCCAGCCGGACTGCCAAACAGGCCGTTCGGTGATACACAATATATGTTGTCATCAAGGGCAACCCAGAGCCCGCCGCTGGCCAGATTAACGGCAACAGCCGCGTCATCTATACCACCGTCGTCATCATCGTCATCATCGTCGCCATCATCATTGTCATCGTCATCATTATTATGACCAGGGGGCGTGGTTGCGCTGATCAAGGCGCCATCAAAGTCGTAGGAAAGCAAATTATTACCGGCGAAGGCCCACACCCTCGAGTTCGCCCCGTCCACTGCAAACGAACGCAGCTCTCCCGTCAGGGGTATGGTTAGTAGTAAAGCCCCATCCGAAGTCGAACGCTTCTCTATATAATCCTCACCCGAACTCCATAACAGAGAGCCAGCCGACTGTTGCGCCAGGCCGACGCCAGCCAGTTTGAAACCAGCGAACAGAACCAGAGGAACCAGAAGAAATGAAAGGAAAAAACCGGACAGAAACTTCGACCGAACACTCATATCGCTTCCCATGCAAGAGGAACAACATCAGGAACACCCGGCAAGGAGACCAGGGCCCCACCATCTATACATTCCCCCCTGCGGAAGCAAGTATAATCAGGCTTTGCCAGCAAAAGCAACCAAAAAATGTAATAAATTACAAAAAGTATGGAAAAAGTAATAATTAACACCAACTATAGAAAAGCTAAGCAGCAATTAATCAATAAGATAACCCATCGGATAATATAGAAATTACATGTAAACACCACCCTTTGCGCTTGAACAGAGTTTCGCATTACTTACGACGATAATTCAGTATCAACACAAGTAAATAGCAGTTGAGGAATTTGAGGGATCGTTTTGCCGCCTGCCCGTTATCTGATGTTCAACTGTATACCGATGTTTCTGGAAAATATACGCCTGACAGACGGGCGTTAGTCTGGACAATGCCGGGCATCGTAAAATCCGCCCGCCAATGGACATCGTAGCAATATAACAACAGCCGGACCGTGGAGTTGGTTACAACATCAGGAGTGAAGGTCAGCGCATATCCATAAGGCGCAACAATAAAACTATGTTGACACCTAATCGCAGCAGTGGTGTTACATCACCACTGCGTGTATCATAGTATCGGTTTAACATTAACGGATAACACTTAACCTGACAGGAAACAGAAAAGCATGTTGCACGTTGTGATTATGGCTGGGGGCAAGGGTTCCCGGTTTTGGCCCGTTTCCAGGGAGGAAACGCCGAAACAACTGATATCGCTGGCTGGTGATCGAACCATGCTCCAGGCCACTGTCGACCGGATTATGCCGCTGGCGCCTGCCGACAGGATGCTGGTTGTTGCCGGCGCAATGCATGCGGACGCTGTCCGGGAGCAGTTGCCCGACTTGCCGGACGAAAATCTGATCATAGAGCCGGTCGGCCGAAACACGGCGCCCTGCGTTTTGTTGGCGGCAATGATAGTTAACAGACGCGACCCTGATGGAACCATGGCCATATTCCCAGCAGATCATCTGATAGCAAAACCTGACCTGTTGATCGAATCGGTAAACGATATCGCAGAATCATTGGAATCGGACCCGGGCAAGCTGGGCGCCATCGGAATCAAGCCTGCATACCCAGAGACCGGATACGGCTATATAAAACGGGGAGAGTCTATCGGGCCAACTTTATACAAAGCGGAAAAGTTCATGGAAAAACCGGACCATGACACGGCCCAGGATTATGTCAGCTCTGGCGAATATTACTGGAACTCCGGTATGTTTTTCTGGAAGGCGCGTACGATCATAGAACAAATGAAACTGTTCGAACCACAGCTTTGCTCTGATATGGCCCCACTATTGCGTGATATCGACACAGAGAGGTTTAACGAGTCGATGGACGCGATCTACCCAGTGTTGAAAGCTGATTCCATAGACTACGCCGTGATGGAGAAAGCCGGCGCGCAAGGCAATGTTCTGGTGGCGGAATGTGATCCGGGATGGAACGATGTCGGCTCCTGGCGAGCGTTATACGACATTATGACGCCGGGCGCCGATGGATCGAGGTGTCGTGGCGAATCGGTTATGATCGACTCCCGCAATATTGTCACCTACAACGACAAGCGACTGGTGGCGGCCATTGGCGTGGAGGACCTCATAATCGTAGAGACCGATGACGCGTTGCTGGTGTGCCATAAAGACAAGGCGCAGGATGTCCGAAAAGTTGTGGACAAGCTGAAAGATAGAGGCCGAACAGATCTTTTATAATCTGGACGTGTGCCAGTTTAAAGCAGTCTCCACTATCGACTCCAGATCAGGGTACTCTGGCCTCCAGCCTAATACTGATTGCGCTTTGGCGGATGAGCCGATAAGGATAGCTGGGTCACCCGCCCTTCGGGGCGCGTCGATAACGCTTACCTCTCTACCGCTCAGTTTCACCACCGTGTCTATCACCTGCCGGACCGAATAACCATTGCCGTTACCCAAATTGAATGTCGCTGGCTCGTCGCTGCTGTCCAGGTAATCGAGCGCTTTTATATGAGCGTCGATAAGATCGTTAATATGGATATAGTCCCGAATGCAAGTTCCATCCTCTGTTGGATAATCAGTCCCGAAAACCGATATGTTTTCGCGCTTGCCCAGGGCTGCGTCGATCACCAGTGGTATCAGGTGGGTCTCCGGATCGTGGTCCTCGCCCAGCTCCCCCTCCGGGTCGGCGCCCGCCGCGTTGAAGTAGCGCAGGAATAAAGGACGCAAACCAGACGATCGGGCCAGGTCCATGGCCATCTGCTCGAACACCATTTTTGTATAGCCATAAGGGTTGACCGGAGCCAGGGGATGCTCTTCCGTCAATGGGATTTCGTTCGGCTCTCCATACACCGCGCAGGTGGAGGAAAATATCAGCTTGGCAACGTTATGCCGGATCATCGCCTCCAGCAACACCAGCCCTTTAGATACGTTGTTAAGATAATACTTGGCCGGGTTTTCCACCGATTCATTCACATAAGCGAACGCAGCGAAATGAACAACTGCGTGGATGGAGTGTGTGCTGAACACATGATCCAGCGCTTCTTTATCACCGATATCGCCCACGATCAAATTGCCATTGATCACAGCTTCGGCGTGTCCGGTTGAAAGGTTGTCCAGAATTACCACATCCCACCCTGCTTTGCATAGCAGTTTGACACAATGGCTGCCGATATATCCGGCTCCGCCTGTCACAAGGATTGTTCCGGTTTGTTTTGCCAAAATATTTTGCCTGCCTACATCTGCATATTATCTGTTTACCAGCGGACTATCTGATAGATATTCTCGATCCCTTGATTCTTCAACGATTGGCTCCGTGCGTTGATTTCATCAATGGTGTGGTACTGCTTCTTCTCGTATACATAAAATATTTCAGAAGAGCTTCTCCAGTTAATCACCTTTTTAGTATACCCTTTCTCTTCCAGTCTATCCGCCAGGTAATTTACTGCTTCAAGGTCGCTTCTGCTTATGGTTTTCACATAATGCCCTTTTTTACCCTGATAATGGCTGGTGAATATCCCTTCACTCCTCAACAAGTCGGCGGCTTCTTGCGCGCCCTTGCTATCGCTCCATGGCCCTACCCTTATCCAGTAATAAACCGTGCCGCTCGCTTCGATGGCAATCTCGGTTTCGATACCATTTTGCAAAAGGTCGGCGGCAATATTGTCACAGCTATCCGAAGATTTACAATTCGCATATCTTATGCGCCACATTTTGCCATTATCATCTTCTGCGACATTGCTTTCATTTTCTACCAACAGTTCCTTAGTCTCCACAACAGGTTCCGGCTGTTTAACTTGTTCATCAACTTGTTCCACGTTGTTATTAGAGCTATCAGCAGCCGAACCATTAGAAACAGCCTCTTCTATCACAGGCGAGCTTTTGGGGGGTTCTACATTTTCTCCTACAGTCACTTTGTTGGTTTTTACTTCTTTTATTTCAGTTTGTGGCAGCTCGGCCACCTGATCTTTATTGCCTAAATATTCACCCAGTTTGTAAAAAAACAAGACAGCGAACGCTACACAAGCTATTAATACTACGCGCTTGAGTATATTGTTGAGTTTCAGATGTAAAGGTATCCTGTCCATTATTATTTATCTTAGAAAAAATATGGTGAGCGTAAAGGCTATATTTTTTTGCAGATCCAGACAGCGCCAGTCTTGCCGAAAATAATGCCCAGCTTGTTCGATCGGCTCACGATAAATTCCACAGAATCTGTGGAACCCACCGCCTCGCTGTTGCAACTACTCGATGATATGGTCCTGGTCAGTCTGCCTTCATTATTTTCCAGCGAACCGGCGGTTGAGCAACTGGAGCCATAGGTCAGGTTCATTTTTGATTTTGAGATTCTCCACACAGCGCCCGTTTTCCAGACATTCACACCGTTAAGGCTGATCACCCTCCAGCTACCCTCCCAATGGGATTTCACCCGCACAGGAGCCCTTGGCGCGGCTTTGGTCATAGTATTATTTTCTGGCGCGGTGGCAGTATCGTCTGATAAATAGGGGATGCTACTGCAACCAAACAGGAGAGTCATGCTCATAATAATAGTTAAATTCTTGATTCTCATATCTTTATAGTCATAAAAGGTTGTAAGCCCAGCTGAAGCTCAACTGTTCCAAATATATTTTGCCTGGTGTATAAACTATCAGTTTAACTGAAATCTGCCGGATGGCGCTCAACCAATAGTCAGCATAACGTCGCCAGGATTAACTTTGTCGCCCTCTTTAATAGCAATCGATTTTACCACACCTGACAACGGCGAGGCCACATCAGTCTCCATCTTCATAGCTTCCAGTATTACTATTACATCGCCTTCATTCACTGTATCCCCCACATTGCAATGTATTTTCCACACAGAGCCAGCCAGAGGCGCGGGGACAGGCTCGCCATCACCACTTGATGGCGCCGCCGCAGCGACCGCAGGAGCCGCGGCTGGTGCGCTGGCAGATTGGGCGGCAGGCGCAGGCGCGCTGGAGCTGTCCATCTCGTCCACCTGAACATCATAAGAGTTGCCATTTACAGTCACACGAAACATGTTTGCCACAGCGGCCACCGCTGTACTGGCTGGCGCAGAAGCTTCTTCTTTTTTGAACACTTCATCCGACGGGGTGCCGCGTTTTTCCAAATACTGTTCGGCGATCTGCGGAAAGAGGGCGAAGACAATCACATCCTCATCCTTCGTCGCTTTATCCTTCACCTCTTCCTTTAGCTTCTCCCACTCCGGCTCCAGAAAGTCCGCCGGCCTGGCGGTGATACACTCCTTTTCACCGCATACTTTTTCGCGTAAATCGGGGTCGATAGAGCCAGGAACCTTGCCATATTTGCCTTCTATCAAAGCCTGCGATTCTTTCGATATCACCTTATACCGTCCCATCAGGACGTTAAGCACCGCCTGGGTGCCCACGATCTGTGATGTGGGTGTCACCAATGGCGGGTAACCCATATCTTTGCGGGTCTGCGGCAGCTCTGCCATCACTTCCGGCATGCGATCCGCCGCGTTTTGCTGCCTAAGCTGCGATTCCAGGTTAGAGATCATGCCGCCGGGCACCTGCGATTTCAATATGTTCACATCCACACCTAAAAACGCAGTGTCGAATGCTGAATATTCCTTACGAACTTCCTTGAAATATTCCTGGATATCGATTAGCAGGTCCAGATCGAGCCCGGTGTCGTATTCTGTGCCTTGCAGGGCGGCGACGATGGTCTCCGTCGGGCTGTGGCTGGTGCCCATGGAGAGCGACGATATGGCCGTGTCGACAATATCGATACCAGCTTCGATCGCCTTGGTTATGGTCATCAGCGCGAACCCGGATGTGGTATGGGTATGCAAATGAAGCGGTATGGAGACCTTTTCCTTGATCGCCGATACAAGCTCGAACGCCGCTGTTGGCGCCAGCAGCCCAGCCATATCCTTTATGCACAGCGTGTCTGACCCTAGATCCTCCACCCTCTGCGCCAGCTCTATGAACAACTCCGTACTGTGCACCGGGCTGGTGGTATAGCTCAGTGTGCCTTGGGCATGTTTGCCGTTGCGCTTCACTGCGTCGATGGAGGCCTTGATGTTGCGCACATCATTCAGCGCGTCGAACACACGGAAAACATCGATGCCGGCTTCGCTCGACAGATCGACAAATTTATCGACCAGATCATCGGCATAGTGGCGATATCCCACCAGGTTCTGGCCGCGCAGAAGCATTTGGAACGGTGTGTTCGGCATCACTTTTTTCAACGCGCGCACCCGCTCCCACGGGTCCTCGTTCAGAAACCTGATACAAGCGTCAAACGTCGCCCCGCCCCACATCTCCACAGACCAGTAGCCAACCTTGTCCATCTTCTCTGCGATGGGGAGCATATGCTCGGTTTTCATGCGGGTGGCGAGCAGTGATTGATGAGAGTCCCTCAACGCAACTTCTGTGATATTTATCTTTTTTCCGGCCATTTTCAGTTTTCCATTATTTTTAGTAAATAATTTACATGTTTAATATTCCGAAGCGCCATCAAAGAAAACGAACAGCGCTCTCCGGTCACGACATCGGATTATCGCACGACCGCCCGCCAAAAACAACGCCATTATGGCGTTTTTAGCCCTGTCGGGATTAATGACGCTGCCCTTCTGTTTGGTTAGTCAATTTAACCGGCCCTTTCACTATATGAGAAAAAGACTGCCGGCAGTGAGCGTTAGCAAACGCTTCCTGCGCGGTTGAGGATATGCGTACCTGCGTCATTCCGAACTTTATGTGAGGAATCTCAATTTGCGCTAAGGCGCTCTGTGCCTGAACTTGCCTGCGGTCTTAGTTCTTAAAAGTGGAAGGGCCTGTTAAATCGGATAAGTGAATAGAAGGGCATATCCGCTTATCCCGGCAGGGTATTTGCCCTGCCCACGGCAGTGCCCATGGCAGTTATGGCGCGCCGGTCAGTTTGTCGATTTCCACGAATTCGTATACCACTTCGTTTGGTTTGACCAGGCCCAGGTTCTCCCGCGCGATCGATTCTACATAGGTATCATCGCTGTTCAGTGAATCCAGCTCATTGGTGATGCGCTCGTTGTCGCTTTCAAGCTCTTGGATTTTCTGATCAACAGTCGATATGGCGTCGTTGAGCTTCTGCACGTCACGCAACCCGCTATCCTTGTAATAGGCGGTGGCGGACGCGATCACGAAAAATATTATCGATAACGCCAGCAGAACTTTCGATTTGCCGAATTCCATAGCTTAATTATGATCGAAATCAGCCGATCTTGCCACCGAAAACATCCATACCACGGTAAACCGCCGAAGAGCCCAAAACCTCTTCGATCCGGAGCAGTTGGTTATATTTGGCGACCCGGTCTGTCCGGCTCATCGATCCGGTCTTGATCTGCCCGGCGTTGGTGGCCACGGCCAGGTCGGCGATGGTCGTATCTTCGGTCTCGCCTGAGCGATGGCTGATCACGTTTGTATAGCGGGCTTTTTTGGCCATTTCGATCGCATCCAGGGTCTCGCTCAAGGTGCCGATCTGGTTTACCTTGATCAGGATAGAGTTCGCCACACCCATCTCTATTCCCTTGGAAAGTATTTTGGTGTTGGTGACGAACAGGTCATCGCCAACGATCTGGATTTTTGACCCGAGCGATTCGGTCATCGCCTTCCAGCCGTCCCAGTCACCCTCCGCCAGGCCGTCTTCTATCGATATGACTGGATATTGCGACACCAGATCTTCGTAAAAAGCGATCATATCATCGGCGCTTTTCTTCGGCTTTTTCTCCGCCGCCATATTGTACTTGCCTTTACTGTAAAACTCCGACGCGGCCGAATCGAGCGCCAGCTTGATCTCATCACCCGGTTTATACCCCGCCTTCTCCACCGCTTCCAGGATAAGTTCTATGGCTTCTGCGTTGCTCTGCAGGTCCGGCGCAAAACCGCCCTCGTCGCCCACCGCTGTGTTGTAACCTTTCTTTTTCAGCACGTTTTTCAGGTTATGGAAAATCTCGGCGCCGCACTGTATGGCGTGGCTGAATTTCTTCGCGCCCACCGGCATGATCATAAATTCCTGGATATCGACGTTGTTGTCGGCGTGGGCTCCGCCATTGAGGATGTTCATCATCGGGACCGGCAGCTCTTTCGCCCCGGCGCCGCCGATATAACGAAACAGCGGCAGTCCAGACTCTATCGCGGCCGCTTTGGCCACGGCAAGCGAAACACCCAGCATGGCGTTGGCGCCCAGTCTTTTTTTGTTCTCCGTGCCGTCAAATTCGATCATGGCGTTGTCGAATTCCGCCTGGTCCTTCGCCTCCATCCCTGTCATTTCCACAGCGATCAGGTCGTTGATATTCTGCACGGCGGTCTCCACTCCTTTGCCCATGTAGACCGACTTGTTGCCGTCGCGCAGCTCCAGCGCTTCGCGTGACCCGGTGGACGCGCCGGATGGCGCCGCCGCCCGGCCCACAGCCCCCGACTCCAGCGTCACATCCACTTCCACCGTTGGGTTGCCCCGGGAGTCTATTATCTGGCGTCCAAAAATATCAATTATCTCGCTCATCGAATTCCCCTGATGTTAATTAGTTACGAATTGCCCTGATAGATTAGTCCAGTCGCAGGTTTTTATCAATATCCAGCCGGAAAATGTTTTGCCGAGCTGTTTTCAGTATTAACGGTTCTTTTCGTGGCACTGCACGCAGGTTGCCGATATCCGGTTTCTGATTACCGTTATTCTGGACATAGAAGCATGTGGCGCGGCGCCGACCAGGTCTTTCGACCAACTTCGCATCAGCCTGACAAAATTTCGGTATGTCCCGTCCGAAGTGTCGCCGAAGCTTTCTACAGATAAGCCCTGCTCTTTTAGCTGTGTCGATATATCTGCCAGGATAACTGCGCCGCGTTTAATTTTGTACCGGTCATTTTCCAAAATGCCGGTTTCGATCCTGGATAGCTGGTCCGCCAGTTCATACTTTATGCCCAGGTTCGAATAGTCAGATTCGATCCTCGGTCTGCGTGGCGCCGCATACCGGTAAACCTTTATATACGGGTAGTGGCGCTTCTTATAGTAATGGGGCTTACCATATTTAGGATAACCTTTGGAGGGATGATATCGCTCCTTTTTTTTGTGCGCCCTGGATGGTATTCTGTGCCTCAATGAGCCGGTTTTGTTTTGATATCGATCTTTGTAAACCGGGGCAACGCCCGATGCTCTATGCTCCATAACGACAGGTTTAGGTGATATGGAAAAGCCGGACCCGGAGAAGGCGGGCGCCGCCAGAATGATGACGCCTATAACAGCGATAAATATTTTCATCATTTTCTCCTGCCTTTTTCATGAAAAACAAAAGCTTCTCTCCATTATACCTGATACGCATTTATCTGGTCATTTAATCGATAAAACTGTATCTTTATTGTTAGACACACATACACAACCGGCCATCATATCTTTGATATTGAGATGCCAGAGGACGCTTGAAATGATTAAAATAAATGACCGGAACCTGCTGCCGATCGCGGAGAAAGTTGAAGCGGGCGAGCGGCTCGATTTCGAAGATGGCCTGCTGCTCGACAGCACGCCCGACCTGCTGGGCCTCGGCGCGCTGGCCAATATCGTGCGTGAGCGGAAAAACGGCGACAACGCCTATTACATATCGAACCGCCATATCAACCATACCAACGTCTGTGTGAATAGCTGCAAGTTCTGCGCGTTCTCCGCCAAGGAGGGGGACGACAACGCGTACCTGATGCAGGTGGAGGATGTATTGCAACAGGCGCACAAGTATGACGGCGAGATCTTTTCGGAGTTTCATATCGTCGGCGGGCTCCACCCCACCATGGGTTATGACTATTATCTGGAGATGACCCGGCGGCTGCATGAAGATTTCCCGGATGTGCATATCCAGGCGTTCACTGCGGTGGAGATCGCCTACTTCGCCGAGATATCGGGTAAAAGCGTGCGCGATGTATTGCAGGAGTTGAAGGTTAACGGGCTGGGCTCATTGCCGGGCGGCGGCGCGGAAATTTTCGCCGATCGTATCCGCCAGAAAATCTGCCCGGAAAAAATCGACGCCGACCAGTGGCTGACGGTCCATAAAACCGCGCACGAAGTCGGGCTGAACAGCAACGCCACGATGCTGTACGGCCATATTGAAAAGGCGGAGGATCGGGTCGATCATTTGATCTGGCTGCGGGAGGCGCAGGATGAAACCGGAGGGTTCCTCACTTTCATCCCGCTGGCGTTCCATCCGCAAAACACCGATTATGAGAAGCTGCCCAGGACATCGGGCCAGATGGATATCCGGATGATCGCCCTGTCGCGGCTGATGCTCGATAACTTTCCGCATATCAAGGCGTTCTGGATCATGATCGGCGCCAAGGTTGCCCAGCTGTCGCTGGCGTTCGGGGCGGATGATATCGACGGTACTGTCGTGGAAGAAAAGATCACCCACGCCGCCGGCGCCCTCACCGATCAGGGCATGGCCAAAACCCGGCTGGAGACGCTGATCGAAGAGGCGGGCCGAACGCCGGTGGAGCGGGACACGGTCTACAACATCATCGGCGCCACCGCATAGATAGATGTCTTTTCGACCAAAAGTCGGCCTGCACGATTTTATCAATTCAAAACCGATACTGTACGCCTTCGAGCATGGCTTGATCGACGCGCCGTTCGAGCTGGTGATCGATACACCTGCGCGGCTGGCCGACCGGTTTGCCGATGGCGAGCTCGACATCGCGCTGATACCTTCCATCGAGTACGCCCGGGCGGACGATCTGGTGATCCTGCCCACATTCTGCATCGCGTCGCTCGGCCGGGTGGGCACGGTTCTGCTCTTTTCCGATATGGGCGTCGAGGATATCGAATCGGTATGCGTCGATCCGAAATCAAGGACCTCCGTCGCGATGCTGCAGATCATATTCAAGGGGATGTATGGCAAGGATATCACCCTGGTCCAGGGCGAAGAGGACCCGGAGCTGATGCTGCGCTCCGCCGACGCAGGGCTGGTTATCGGCGACAACGCCTTCGATATCGACAGGGAAAACCATATCGTCTATGACCTGGGGGAGTTGTGGTATGAATATTCGGGGCGGCCGTTTGTGCATGCGCTGTTGTGCGCCCGGCAAGGGGTTGATTGGGGGAAAGCGATCGACGCGCTGGAAGAGGCTAAGCGGATCGGGCTGAAAAGCAGAGAGCTGATCGCGCGGCATGTGTCGAAGACGCCAGCGCAGGTGGACACGTTGATGGAGTATCTGAATTCGCGGATATTCTATGAACTGGGCGATAATGAACGGGACGGCCTGCAGCACTTTTTGCAGCTGGCTAAATCAATGAATCTGTGCGACCATGACCAACTCCGGTTTTATACCGGAAGCTAGCCGATCGCCCGCTCCAGCACATTATCAGCGATCCACTCTATCACCGGTACGCAGACGGCGTCACCAAACCCGAACAGGCCGCTGCTCTCTGAACCGGGCAGGACAAAACTCTCCGGCGCGCCCTGCAACCGGGCGTATTCCCGGGCGGTCATATAACGCGCGTTTATCTTGCCATTGCCGGCCGACACCAGTATCTGTCGGCTCGACCCGCCCCGCGGTGTGCGCAGGCAACCGCTGATATCATCGCGCCGAACCTCCGCTTGTGAAACGCCGTTGCGGATTCTGCGGTATACAGCCCGATATCTTGGGTTATATTTATCAGCCGCCAGATCGAATAGCCGTTTTTTGTGCTTTGGATTCATCTGACCCAGTAACGATTTAACCTTCGTATCACTCCACCATCCGCAGGCTGGGCTTGTGTCAACTATATCTGATATTGACCTGGAGGCGCCATCAGGCAGATATGGAATGTCTGTAAACCGCCAGTTCGCGCGGGGCGCCGATTCGATAACCCGTTGGACAGCGGCAGGTTTCAACCGCTCATCCCGCCGCTCGTAGTTTTGCCTGTTTTCCCCGGCCTCCCTGGTTTTCACACCCAAAATGAAAAGTCTCTGGCGGCTTTGCGGGACGAACCATCGCGCGTCTATTGTAAAAATATCGACACGATAGCCAAGGCTGTTCAGTGTGGTCAAAATTTTGGCGATAGCCTTGCCCTTATCCATCGACAAAAGTCCCGGTACGTTTTCTATGAGCAGGAGCTCTGGCTTCGATCTCATTTTTTGTATCAGGTGGGTGAAACAGAAAAATGTTCCGGAATGGGCGCCATCGAGGCCGCCACGCATGCCGGCCAATGACAGGTCGGTGCATGGAAACGACGCCGTCGCCAGCGCGACCTTTGGGACAGACGAAGGCTTCAGGCTCTGTATATCACCCACCACCAGGTGGGATGAACCGAAATTTTCTGTATATATGGCGACTTTCCTCGGGTCGTTATCATTGGCGAATTCACAGCTCCACCCTGCCCTCTCCAGCCCCAGACGCATCAGCCCGATGCCGGCGAAAAATTCTGCAAAAGTTTTTTCCGATGTCCGTTTCATGATTGCGAGGGCCTGGCGGTGACTGCTTTCACCACCCGGTTTACGGCCCAGCCTGGCCTTCGTTTGATGTCACTCTCCCATATCCGGATAACTCTCCATCCGGATCGCCTCAACTTTGCACTGTTCGCCTTGTCCCGTTTGACATTGCTTTTTATTTTGCTGACCCAGTATTCTTTGTTCTGCACAGAAGCTAGCTGATCTTCCATGCTGTCAAACCCTCTTAACCGCCACTGGTTCCCATGCCAGTAATCGCCATCCACAAACACAGCGACCTTTGCGGAAACAAATACAATATCCGGCTTGCCCGGCAAATCATTCCGGTGGAGCCTATACCGCAGTCCTCTGCCCCATAATGCTTTGCGCAAGACCAGCTCCGGTTTTGTATTGGCGCTTTTCACGGCCCGCATGGTCCTGGTAACAATCGAAACATCCCGCGCCATGACAATATTCGCTTTGATTGAGAATGAACTTTAATCCGTCACAGGCATTGCCTCACCATCGCCTTCAGCAGATAGCAGAGTAGATGTCCTCATCAGCCCTGCCGCAAAAAACGATGCTGCGATTAAAAACGCAAACAGCAGCCTGGTGTCTGTCCCGTTGAGCCAACCTGCCAAGAGCCCACCAACAAATGTGCCAGAAAATTGGCTAAGGTTGAAAACACCTATGATGGTCCCTTTATGGACTGAATCGGCCAGCTTGGAAACAGCCGCAGGCAATGTCGCCTCCAGGACGGAAAACCCGGTGAAAAATATCGCGAATCCGACAAGGGTCATCCATATGCCGCCGCCGATAAACAGAATTATATACGCCAGGCCCAGTGCAATCAGTGAGTTAACGATAACAACGCGCGGCGAGCCGGCGTCTGCCTTGCGTGATGAAAACATCATGGCCACACCGCCCATGAGGCTCAGCGGCAAATATATTTTCCAAAGCTCACCCATTTCAAAATGTTTGGCCAGTTTGAGCGGTACAGAGAAAAAGGTGGCGATCATACATATGTTCACCAGAAATCCGGTTATGTTCAACCTCATCAGGTCTGGTTGTGACGCCAGCTTAACTATCTCCTTCGGGTCGAACACCGTCTGCTTCTGATTATCCGGGACCGCAGCCTCCTCCAGCCATATGGCCGTTATGAGCATGGCCGCCACAGATAACAGAGCCGCCGCCCAAAAGAGAAACGACACACCCGTGGCGCCACCGATCGCAGGGCCTATTATCATGCCTGTCACAATCCCGGCGCCGATAGCGATACCCATGAAAGCCATCGCCATGTTTCTGCGCGACTCCTCCGTCAAGTCTGCGATCCAGGCAAAACAGGCGGACGCGATGGCCCCTCCACCTTGTAAAAATCGGCCGGCTATCAATATGTATACATTGTCTGTAACAGCGCAGATGACCGACCCGACACCAAACAACGCCAGGCCGAAGATTACCACCGGTTTTCTGCCCAGCCTGTCCGACATATAGCCAAACGGTATCTGCAGAAAGGCTTGCGTGAGCCCATATATTCCAAACGCGACACCAGCCAGAAAGGCGGTGGAACCGGGCAACTGGATAGCGTAGACCGAGAATACAGGGATTATCATCGACAACCCCAACATGCGCAGGCCGATAACCGAAGAAAGCCCGGCTATCGATTTTTTCTCTATAAATGAAAATTTTGAATTAGTCATTTCTATCTACATCAAATTTTATTTGAACCGATCTTGTATGGTACATCTTACAAACGATATTCCCAACAAAAAATAGTAGAGTTATAATGCCGTTGCTACGAGCCTGGACAATAATGCGTATATGCCTGTCACAACAAGGTAATCTGCGGATGTCGCGCCTCCAGCATACAGCAGGCGCCTTGATCTTGTCGGCTTGCTGGGTTTTAATAGCGTTATGATTGATTCAGCCACTTTGCGAAAACTGGAAGAGATATTCGGCGCGGATAACTGTTCCACCGAGCCGGAGGATATCCTGGCGTATGGCTTCGACGCCACCGGGGCGGAGAGCGCGCCGGAATGTGTGGTGTTCCCCACCTCCGCCCAACAGATCAGCGACACTTTAAAACTGGCCAACGAGCATAAATTCGCAGTCACCGCCCGTGGCGCCGGCACTGGGTTCGTCGGCGGATCGATCCCTGTCCGGCATGGGGTGACGTTGGTGATGACCCGGATGAACAGAATTCTTGATATCGACGAGGAGAACATGACCGCCACCGTGGAGACGGGGCTGGTGACCGGCAAACTGCAGGACGCAGTGGAAAAGCTCGGGCTGTTCTATCCACCCGATCCGGCGTCGCTGAAAACATCCACCATCGGCGGCAACGTGGCCATGGGCGCCGGCGGGCCGAGGGCGGTGAAGTATGGCGTCACTAAGGATTACGTATTGGCGCTGGAGGTCGTGTTGCCGGATGGCGAGATCGTGGACCTGGGGGCGCGCACCGTGAAAAGCGTCGTCGGGTACGATATAACCAGGTTAATGATTGGCTCGGAGGGGACCTTGGGCGTCATCACGAAAATCATGCTGAAGCTTTTGCCGAAGCCGGAGACGGTCAGGACCATGCTGGCGATGTTTGACACGGTGGATGACGCGGCGAAAACTGTGGCGCATATAATAAAAAACCGGATCACGCCCAGAACGCTGGAGTTTATGGACAAGGCCTCGGTGGCGGCGGTGGAGAATTATCTGCAGGCCGGGTTGCCCACCGGCGCGGGCGCCATTTTGCTGATAGAAACCGACGGGCCGGCGGATGTGGCGGATGCTCAGATTGAGCAGATATCGACGATCTGCAACGATTTTCGCGCCATCGACATAAAGGTCGCCGTCAACGAAACGGAGCGGGAGCTGCTGTGGAAAACGCGCCGGTCGATGTCCCAGGCGATCCTTCAGGTGAAACCGACGAAGATCAACGAAGATGTGACGGTGCCCCGCTCGAAGATACCGGACCTGATCGCGCAATTGGAAGCGCTGTCGGAGCGGGTGAACCTGCCGATTATAAATTTCGGGCATGCCGGGGATGGTAATATCCATGTTAATGTAATGACAGACAAGAACAACGCGGAGGAGTATGAGCGGGCGAAAAAAGCGGTGGATGAAGTTTTCGAAATCTGCCTGCGGCTGGGCGGCACCATCTCGGGCGAGCATGGGATCGGCCTGTCGAAAGCGAAATATCTGGAATCGGAGGTTGGCGAAACCGGGGTGGAGCTCATCCGACGGATCAAGGCCGCCTTCGACCCGAACAATATTCTGAACCCTGGCAAAATAGTGGCTGTAAAGGAGTGATAACCTGATGGATGTGATGATTATACTGGGCAGTGATTCCGACCTGGAGACCGGCAAGGAAGCGACGAAAGTTTTGGAAACCCTGGGGCTGGATCACAGCATACATATCGCCTCCGCCCACCGGACACCGGACAAGGTGCGCGGGCTGGTGAGACAGGCGGAGGATAGCGGCGCGAAGGCGATCATAGCAGGCGCCGGGATGTCGGCGCACCTGGCGGGTGTCATCGCGTCGGAGACTCTGCTGCCGGTGATTGGTATCCCCATGGATGGCGGCGCGCTGAAAGGGATGGACGCATTGCTGTCTACGGTGAATATGCCGGGGGGTATACCGGTGGCGACCGTGTCGCTGGGCAAGGCAGGGGGCAAGAATTCAGCGTTGCTGGCGGCGCGGATCGTGGCGCTCAACAACCCGGACGCTAAAAAGAAGCTGGAAGATTATCGCAAACAGATGGCCGACAAGGTCGAAGAAGCGGACGTCAAGCTCCAAAAATGATACGAAATTCTATTTCATATACCTAGTGATCATAAAAGCCTGGAAACAAACCGTCCGGCTCAACGATGCTAATCATCTTTGCAAGACGGATGGTTAGGACAGGCGCCCGGGCCACTTATATAACAACATTTTTTATCAGCGTTGGAATAATCCGCCGATAGGAGAACATAAAGCGTCGGCGCTGTGTAGACCGCGAATTTGCCTATTTTCTTAAGAGCCTTGCGTCGATTATCATCTTCGGCCTCGAATATATTTTCTATTGAGTCCTTATCAGGTGATAATTCGTTTTTTTGATTCTCTTTCATCGTTTTACTCAAGTAAAATCTATCCACCCATTTAGTATCATTATAAACCTTTAACCAGTTTTGTCAAATGTGATCTTCCCCCATGCGATGGGGGTAAAAATCAATAATTGAATAAATAGTTAAGAATTTTAGAGCTTCCGTCGATATTATAATTATGATTATGAAAATCAGAAGGTGGCGCGAATGGTAAAGTTAGAGGATTCTGGGCGCCACTCTTTAACTTCCAGTTTACTTTAAAAGGAGGGATAACGTCATGAAAAACAGAGTGTACTTGTCAGCGGTCATGGCCCTGTTCATGGGGATATCGATGACCATGTCGGCGAAAGCTGTTGAACCGGCGGATAGAGTGGTCACCAACGCCAGGATTTACACGGTCAACCCGGAGCAACCCTGGGCGGAGGCGATGGCCATAGACGGGAGCGACATCGTCTATGTCGGGGACAATGAAGGGGCAAAAGCGTATATAGGTACAAAGACGACTGTGGGCGATATGAAAGGCCGCTTCATGATGCCGGGTATAGTCTCCACCCATGAGCACCCCCTCATGGTCATGGCGCTCTCCTCCGGGTTGACTATCGAATACAGCGAAGATAAAGATAAAATGCTCGCAGCGGTTGAAAAGTATGTAAAGGATAATCCGGATGGACCCATGTTCTCGTTTGGCGGCTCCTACGAAGGGCGCGTTGATATCTACAGGCAGGATCTCGACAAAATTATTTCTGACAAACCATTTCTCATGATCGCCGCTTCGGGTCATGGCGGCTGGAGCAATTCCAAAGCGCTGGAAGTTGCCGGAGTTACCAAGGACACCCCCGACCCGATCGACTCTTTCCAAAGAGAGAAGGATGGAACACCCAACGGTTATTTGGAAACATCGGCCTCAACGATGTGGATGTTGGACAAACTGGGCATCGTCAAGCAGGAAGCGGTCATGAAACTGGCGAAGGAAACGTTGGCCGACCTTTCCGCCGAGGGGATCACTGCGGTGCATGACGCTGCCACACCATATGTTGAAGACTCTATCTATCCTGGTGTCATAAAGCTGGCGGAAGCAGGTGAAATGAGCATACGCATCTCCGCTGCCGTTATCGCCCAGCGAGAGTCTATGCTGGTGCATGCCTTCAATATACTTGAGAAATATGTGCCGATGACAAAAGACTCTGAATTCTTCACGGTCAGGACGCTAAAGATCCACGGTGACGGCTCATTCGACGGCTGGACAGCAGGTATGCTTGAACCATATACGGACAAGCCTGATTCAACCGGACTGACTTCCTTCACAGCAGAGGTGCAGAAGCAGGCCAGCCTGAAAGCCGCCAAGCTGGGGTATGACATTCATACCCACTCCATCGGCGACAAGACCGTTCGCCAATCCCTGGACGCATTCGAAGCGGTTCGCAAGGCGGGCTATGACAAGGTTCATCTCTCCACGGGGCATACTATGCTTGTCCACCCGGGTGACGTTCCCCGGTTCAAGGAGCTGGACGTCTATGCAAACACCTATGCAACCAAGAACGCAGTTCCGGATGAAACCGTGCTGGCCCGTCTGGGCAAGGAGCGGGATCATGTCAGGCAACCCATGGGAACCCTCCTGGACGCAGGCGCCAAGCTGACCATGAGCGCTGACTACCCGACAGGACCGGTCAACCCCATGGCACAGATTTCTATCACAATGGCCCGCCATGACCCTGGCGAGGGGCCCAGGTTTTTAGGACGCGAGGAAGATAAGCTCACCCTGGAGGAAGCCATAAGGGCCTATACCCAGGAAGCGGCAAACCAATTGCGCTGGGGCAATATCATCGGCTCCCTCGAGGTTGGCAAGCGGGCGGATATAATCGTGCTGGACCGCAACCCCTTCGAAAGCACAACCGACGAAATTGCTGAAATCAATGTGCTGGTCACGATGTTGAATGGAGAGATCGTTCACGAGGAAGCCCTGGATTGGGATGACAAGACTCCACCTGTACAGTTTGATGTGTGCCACTGATAACGGCGCTCCGTTTGGCAAAACCGCCTTATGCCCTTTATCATGCATAAAAACGCAAAACCAAAAAGGGTATAAAGTGGTGAAACGAAGAAAGCGCTGACCACGAAATGCCGTAAGGGTTTAAAATATATTGGTAGCGGGGAACCGATACATGACTAAATTTGAGACTCCTAAGATACGGATTATATTGCGTTAAACGCGATCTAAGCGTCTCTAAGGCGTGTCGATTTTTACCTATGCTAGGCCTAGGTAGCGGTGATAAAGCTTGTCATGCATGGTATATGGCGCTTATACGTGGTTTGCTGGTGATTATTGGCTTTGGGCTTGGGTTATTTCACCCTTTATTTACAGAACAAACAGCTTTATCATTATCACCATGCCAAGGGTCAAACCAAAGGATTTTTAAAACATGTCGTTTTCTAATACCATAAATCCTATGCTGACCCTGTAATCTGAGGGAAAAAATGGAACCAATATCATCTTGCTTTAACTCCCTGATGCGTTCTTGCGCAGCATCGGTCAAATTATCCATGCTGACAAAATGGCTGTTATTCCCACGCGCACGCCCTCCTGAAGCGCTTTCAATTTCGGCCCACGTCATTGATTCATTGTCACGCAATTTTCTGATGAGACCTTCTAAATAAGCTATTTTTTGTTGTTTTAAAGCTTTAAATCCCCAAGGCCCATCACAATCAAAGATAGAGAAAGCCCAAAGAGGTTTATTTGTGGCAAAATCTGTTTCAACAGATATTCGAGGAGTGTTGTTTTGCGAGGGAGTCAGGTTTTTATCTATTTTTGGCTTTTTATTGCGATTTTTTCCTTTTGACTTGGTCATCAAGCTGATTTAGCTAGGCTAGAATAGTATTCACTCATCGACTCCCTTGATATTTCAGAGCTACCGCGCTTGTTATCAGACAATCCCTTTCTGGCTTTTTTCCATGGGTCTTCAGCATGAGTCAAATCACTCAATTGCTGTCCATTGAATTTCCTATAAAACTTCACAACCCTTTTGATTGTGTCCTTTTGGTCATCTGTGAGTCGTCTAATATCACCAAGAACATCTGATATATAAAAATCACCTTTATGAATATTATATAGCTTTCTACACACCGGACCATTTGCCCATGCTTCAATCTTTTCAGAGAAAAGGTGTTCATCCTCCCAAACAAGATGCCAAGCTTGAGAGTAGTAAACCAGCTTTTGAAGCTTCCAAGTCGAAATTTTCCCAGTAAGCTTCAAAATGTATTGAGCTACATCGTTGACTGTTACTTTTGTGGTTTTTTTCTGTGACATTTATATCTTTCTCCTTATTACCCCGAGATAATGTTATCACAATCTAACGTTATCTAGTATTATACATTATTTCGTATAATATTCGCTATTTTTTATTTGAACAAACTTTTACTCACTCTGTGCTACCGGAGCTGGGGTCGGTTTTCATTTTCGCAACCCTTGCCTTGCCATCACCACCAGCTTTGGCTCGTTTTTTTAGTCCAGGCTGTTTTTTGTGGTAATGCTCGCTACGCGCCTTTTCAATATCACCAAATATAAACTTGGAGGCATCTCCGTTGCCACGCCAAACTGCTGTGATGACACCAGAGTTCAATAGCTGGTTTACGCGCGTTCGAGATACGCCTAATGCTTTTTCCAAATCGACGATCGAAATAGGATTCATCGCGAAGTCGTCGGCTACAATTTCCTCATAGTCCGCTTCAGGCGTCCGCCAGCCATCATTAAAAGGAAATTGAGTTGTCCATATTCGCGGGTGCATTCCAGTTTGACTTGAAACATTGCAAAATCGAACACCTGGTCAATATGCTGCTCGATATAGCGTTTTTCACCATCAGATGATGTTTCTATATATCCTTTAAACTTTTGTTTTCTCATACTTTATTTTGCTAAATTTTTTGTCAATCTTGCCTTCTTAAAAGTCATTATAAACTATTCGTATGATGATTAAAAGTAGAAATATTGATGAATTGGCAAAGGCGCTGGAGCTAGACACTGACCAGCTATTACGGGTGGCGCGATACTCCGAAGCCTACGGTCACAAGCTTAGCACACGAATGAAGCGCGCCTTCGATGATGCCAAGGCGGCTAAAGAGCTTGCTAGGGAATTGAAAGATGACAAGTCCAGCGACTAGCACATTGCCAAAACGCCAGCGGCCATTGACCGAAGCTCATCGCGAGCTGATTCGGATAATTGCGCGTGTGGCTGTCGACGAATATCTGGAAGAAATTTCGGCTGGAGATGATCAGCAGAACGCTGGTTCGAGTGTTTTCCTGGGCACTCCATCTCCAGTCGATTCAAACACAGGGAACCAGGAGCGGGATAAATGACCAAGATTAAAACAAGGAAAGTAGATTACAAATATGAGCGCCAGATTCTGACTGGCATGATCACGAATGATGAATTTCTAAAGAAGATATCAGCAATATATGAATCACGCCTTATGGCATCGCCCTATACACGGACACTTGCAAAGTGGTGTCTGGAATATCACCGAAAGTATAATCTGGCTCCAAAAGAGCACATCCAGAAAATATATGAGAAACACGCAGCTAATGGCCTCGATCAAGAAGACGCTGATTTTATAAGATCATTTCTGATCGATCTTAGTGATGAATATGAGCATACCGAGGATTTCAGAGTAGATTTTGAAATTGATCAGGCGCTTCAAAATTTTAGAAAAAGGGAGCTGAAGCTTCTTCAAAAAGATTTATCAAATCTGATCGAGGATGGAAAGCTGGAAAACGCTCAGTCACTAATCTTAAATTATGAGCCAATCCAAAAACCAATTTCTAATGATCAGATAGTTTCCGCCGCTGACCTTTATGAAATGACAATCAAGGAGCCTTCATGGCTGGTCAGGGATTTATTACCTGTCGGGCTAAGTATTATGGCCGGTGCCAGCAAAATAGGTAAAAGTACGGCTGCGCTGAATATGGCAATGGACATCGCTCAAAAGCGACAAGTGTTTGATCATTTCAAAGCCCAGAGCGGTCAGATTCTCTGCGTCTCACTGGAAGATGGAAAGCGCCGTGTCCAAACCCGCATGAAATCAATCTGTGATAATCCCAAGGGGCTGGAGCGTTTAACTTTCATGTACGAATTTCCAAAATTGACTGATGGTGGATTTGCGATGCTGGAGGACTGGATCAAGAAAGCAAAGCGAGCGAGATTGATCGTCATAGATGTTGCGGAGAAAGTCAGGAAACGTGGCAAGTCGAATAGCAACGCAAACATGTACAGCGAGGATTACGAATTTTACGGTCCGCTGAACCAACTCTGTCGAAAATATAATACTTCGATTGTCTGCCTGACTCACACAACAAAATCAAAACCTGAAGATGTATTCGATTCGATCCTAGGTTCATCGGGCACACAAGGTAGCGCAGACAATTTGCTGGTACTTGGTAAAAGTCAAGGGCGACCGGATGAGCGCACAATTCATATTAGGGGCAAAGACATCGAAGAACAGTCACTGGCGTTTACCGTTAATGACTATCGCTGGGTATACCAAGGTGAGGCTGTGGAACGGCGAATGGGTTTTGAAAGGCAGACTATTGTTGATCTGCTGGAAACTGAGGATCGTGTGATGACAACTTCCGAGATTAAAACTTGCTTGAAGGAATCTGGAATCAAATCGATAGAAATGCTGCTCGGCAAACTGGTTAATGAAGGTGAGATTGAGAGATATAAGCGCGGTGAATACTCAATGGTTGGGTACATAAATGACAAGGTCACTGAACGATTAAATAGAAAAAAACAGAAATGATCATTTTATTGAGACAGCTCCATTTAGCATTTTGGACTTCCCCCGGTTTTGTGGACAGTTTTTCGGTTATATTTTGAGTGTTATGGAGGTGTTTATGTCTAGTAAGCGATATACAGCGGAGTTCAAGTCTGATGCGGTTGGTCAGGTGGTTGATCGTGGTTATTCTGTCCCGTCGGTGTCGAAACGTTTAGGTGTATCTGATCACAGCCTTTACAAGTGGGTCCGGGAGTCAGGTAAAAGCAGTAATGATCGCTCCGTGGATGATCTGGATGCGGTTCGTCGCGAGAACGCCCGTTTGAAGGCGGAGCTGAAACGGGTTGAGGAGGAGCGGGACATACTAAAAAAGGCCACAGCGTACTTCGCCAAGGTGTCCGGGTGAGGTACGCGTTTATCCGTGATCATCGTGATCGGTTCCGTGTGACATCGATGTGCCGAGTGTTGCGGACATGCCGCAGCGGGTTTTACTCCTGGCTAAAATCTCCGTTATCTGATCGTGATCGGGAAGACCGCAGGTTGCTGGTGAAGATAAAGGAATCGTATATTGCCAGCGGCAAGGTATATGGCAGTCCCCGGGTTCATCGTGACCTGGTGGAGGCTGGTGAGCGTATCGGCGAGAAGCGGGTGGCCCGTTTGATGAGGTCTGCTGGTATTGCGGCTATCCGTGGTTACCGTAAGCCCCGTTATAAATCTGGCTCTCCTTGTGTGATGGCTCCTAACCGGTTGGGGCAATGTTTTGATGTAGACGGTCCAGACCAGGCGTGGGTGACTGATATTACTTACATCCGCACCTGGGAGGGATGGCTTTATCTTGCGGTGGTGATGGACCTGTACTCCCGGCTGGTTGTTGGCTGGTCTATGGGGTCCGCTTTGGCCAGGGGGTTGGTGTTGGATGCGCTACTGATGTCGGTTTGGCGGCGCAGGCCAAAGGAGAAGGTTATAGTTCACTCGGATCAAGGGTCACAGTATGGCAGCGATGACTGGATCAGGTTTTGTGATGATAACAATCTTGTTACCAGCATGAGCCGACGTGGTAACTGTTATGACAACGCCGTGGCGGAGTCGTTTTTTAGCAGTCTGAAGAAGGAGCGGATCAGGCGCAGGATATACAGAACGCGTAAAGAGGCCCGGTCTGATATATTTGAATATATAGAGATGTTTTACAACAGGACAAGACGTCACAGCTACGTAGGATACGTCAGCCCAATGGAATTTGAGCAAGCCTCAAAACAACGGGCTTAAATGTCCACTATAACGGGGGAAGTCCAATAAAGGTATTTCAGGGACAGATAAAAATCGTCCTGAATATCAAAGTATGCTCAAGTCTGCTGAGGCAAAAGAATTCGATGTTTTAATTGTCGATGACTTATCACGCTTAGGGCGCGATGAAATAGAAATGAAGCAAACGATTCGGCGCTTTAAGTTTTGGCAACTTCGAATCGTTGGTGTATCAGACGGATTCGATAGCGATTCAAAAGGACATAAGGTTCATGCTGGAGTCAGGTCTTTGATCAATGACGTGTTTCTGGATGACCTACGAGAAAAAACTATCAGAGGTTTAACCGGTCAGGCATTGAAAGGTTATGTGTGCGGTGGTCGAGTTTATGGCTACAAGAATGTTCCCATTTTCGACGCAAGCAAAACAGACCCTCATGGCCGACCGCTTATTACCGCTGTAACCAGAGAGATAGACCCGGAACAGGCGAAATGGGTGAAACAGATTTTTGAATGGTACGCAGAAGGCAATAGTCCAAGGTGGATCGTAAAGAAATTAAATGAAATGAGTATTCCATCGCCAAGAGGAAAAAACTGGAGCTATAACAGCGTTTACGCCAATAAAGAAAAAGGCAGTGGCATATTGTCGAACCAGCTTTATGTTGGTGAAATGATCTGGAATCGTACTCAATGGATCAAAGACCCTGACACAGGTGTAAAGAAACGCTTTGAACGACCTGAAAGCGAATGGATCGTAAAAGATATGCCAGAGCTACGAATCATAGATCAAAACCTATGGGACGCCGTGAAAGCCCGACAGGCAAAGACAACCCAAGCCAGCGCAAAAATCAGAGAAAGGCTTCATGCAAACGCCAGAACTGGCGCTGGTCCGAAATATCTTTTTTCTGGACTCCTGCAATGCGGAGAATGCGGCGGAAATTTTATCATTATAAATGCCAAATCCTATGGTTGTGCCAATCGCCGCAATAAAGGTGAGTACATTTGCTCTAACAAGGTAACGGTACCAAGGTCAATTGTTGAAGACAGATTACTTCATGGCATCAAAAATGATTTATTCGATGACGAATCGGTTGAAGTTTTCAAGAAAGAAACCACCCAATTCCTGCGGGAAGAACAGCTCAAGCAAAAACCAGATCATGACGCAGACCGAAAGCGGCTAGCTGTAGTTGAGCGCGAAATTGATCAAATGATATCTGCCATTAAAAATGGATTGGTTTCGGATACGCTTAAGAGTGAGCTTGAAGCTGCTGAAAAAGAGAAAAATGAATTATTGTCAAGGCTTCAGATAAACACTAAAGCGCTGGACAAGATAGTAAGCTTTCTGCCAGACGCTACAAGCCGTTTTGAACGCTTGGTAAGCGCGTTGGATAAATCTTTACAAAGCGAAGTAAATAAAGCAAGGTATCAACTGAAGAAGCTTTTAGGCGGCTCTGTGAAGCTATATCCGCAGCCTGAAGGGTATCTAGAAGCCGAATTAGCCGGTGATTTCGCGGGTCTAATGAACTTAGCCAATAATGGTAAATTAAGTTTGGTAGCGGGGAGAGGATTCGAACCTCTGACCTTCGGGTTATGAGCCCGACGAGCTACCGGACTGCTCCACCCCGCACCTGATCGAACTGAGGATTGTATTACATGAGGTTGGTTTTGTCAAAGCCAGTTATGAAAAAAGTTTATACAAAATTAAACTAATTGTCGGGAGGATAGAATGAGCCTGGATGCTGTTGGAATTATCACGGACAATATCGATAGGTCGATACAGTTTTATAAAACCGTTGGCGTTGATGTGGAAAAAATCGGCGAGGGTCATTATGAAGGATCAACACCAAGCGGCGTCCGAATCATGCTCGATACTGTCGAGCTGGTCAAGCAGATTAATCCGGATTGGGCTGGCTCTGTCGGCTCTGCCATTGTGCTTTGCTTCAAGCAAGGCTCGCCGGGCGATGTGGACAAGTTATATTCTGATTTGACTGGCGCAGGGTTTGAAAGTGTGAAAGGGCCGTGGGACGCATTCTGGGGACAGCGATATGCGTCTGTGTTGGACCCGGATGGGAACCAGGTCGACCTGTTCGCCCCGCTATGAGCTAGTTCAGGCGCCAGGTGGTTTTGCTGATTCTGTTCAGCTCCGCCTCGAGCGCGCTTTGATTTAGGCTAGGGGTTTGCAGCAGTTCCTCTTTCAGTTTTTGAATATATCTTTGCTTCTCTTCATGGAGCGCGGTTTCCATCTCTGTGCGTTTGGTCATGATTTCAGCGATCAGTTCCTGCCGGCGTTTATACTCTTCGGTCTTGATTTCAATATTTGTCAGGTCCAGTTTTTTCTGTTTTTCAACCTCCAGCTCTTGCATCATCATCTCAAACCGTGAGTTTTTCTCATTGAGCAGTTCAGTATCCAGTTTGTCGATACGCTTCTTATGTTCAGCCTTGATTGTCTCGTTCAACTCGTCTCTTCTGCGTCGTAATTCGGCGTCCATCTCCGCCCTTATCTTTCGCATCTCGTCATCCCGGGAGCGCTCCAACTCCGACCAGAATGCAAGCTCGGTCTCCCGCTTTTTGATATTGGCTTCGCTTTCCGCTTTCTTCAGAATTTGCTCAATTTCCTTGTTTGCTTTGCTTTCCAGGCCCGCCCGTTTTATGTTGCTTTCAAGTTGAATCTCTTTATTGAGGTCTTCATTCAGTTCGGCGCGGAGTTGTTCAACCTCGTACTGCACCCATTCTTTCTGCTTCTCCCACAGCTTGTTCCTTCGTTTGGTCAACGCTTCGTTCATCCTGGCCTGGGCGTTTTTGTATTCTTCCTCAAAGACCGCCTGCTGCGCGGCTTTTTCTTCAGCTACTTCTTCAGTGATACGACGCCGGGACTCTGCCATTTCGGCGTCCAGCTTTTTGGCCAGTTCACTTCGACGATGGATCATATCCTGATCCAGTTGCGCCGCCATCGCGCGCGCCTTGCTCTCCATCTCCCTGGCCACATCTACCTTCGCCTCGGTAAGTAGCTTCTCTTTTTCCAAGGCGACGTCATTTTCAATACTGTTCATCATTCCCGATTTCAGGCGCTTGAACTCTTCATCGACCTGCCGTATGCTTTCCTGTTTTTCCGCGTACAGTTTATCCCGCATGGCGCCGCTGGCCGTTTTGCTGTCCGCCTCCAGCTGCTGTTCAATCATTGTCAATTTCGCGCTCTCCTGGTCAGATAACCGCGCGTTCATCAACGTGATCCTCCGCTTTTTCTCTTCCTCTTCCCACTGTGCCAGTTTTTCTGCACTCTGGTTTTTAAGTTGGGCTATTTTTTGTTTCAGCTTTTTATATTCAGCTTCACGCTTCTCTTCGATTTCGTTATCCAGCTCTATTTCCCGACGCATATACTTTCTGCGTGTTTCCGCTTTCATATTGTCCAGCAGTTCCTTGCGCTCGGTATCGATCCGCTTGAGCATCCTGATCCGGTTGCTTTTCTCGCTTAACGCTGCTTTCTCCGCCAGTTTTGCCAGCATGTTGTCTTTTTCATTTTTGATCAGCTGGTTCATTTCGCCAACCAGTTTTGTTCGGTTGGATGCTATCTCTCTGTCCAACTCGTTTTCTTTGGTACTTTTTAGTAGCGCGGCTTCATTTTCTATATTGCGGATGGCGCTTTCCTTCATCTGCGCCAGTTGGTTATTCTGGTAATTGGTCAGTTCAACCTTTCGCTGGTTCATTTCCTCGGTCAGTTTTTTTAGTTTTTGCTGCCGGACGTCATCAATTTCCTTCTCCAGCTCTTCTGCCTTCAAGGCTTTAAGCGCTTGCTTGTCACGCTCGATAATCTCGGTCCAGACGGCCTCCTGCTCGCTGGCGCGCTGCTCCATCCGCTCGGCCATTTTTTTGTATTGCGCTTTGGTCTCCCTGTTTATTTCTTTCTCTTTTTGCAGCTTGTAGTCGTTGGCGGCTTTTTCCAGCTTGAACAGGATGGTATCCCGCTCGAATTCCACACGGCGTTTCGACCTGGCCCTGAAATCGTTAAGCGCTTCGTTGATCCTTTTACGTCTGATGGCGGACTCTTCACGGAGCTGATAGGTCTCTTTCAGCAAGGCTCGCTCTCTGGCCTCCGTGATTTCCATATCCAGCTCGTTCAACCTTTGCGTTCTCTGCTCATTTACATAGTCGACCAGCTCCTTGAGCCGGTTCTCCCTTTTTGCTTCGATTTCGTCACGCATCGCAGACATCAGCCTCTCCCGCTCCAGTGCGATTTCATGCTGGACCGACTCGCGCATCCGCTCGACCTGCGGATAGAACTCATCATCAAACGCGCCGCTGATACGCATGACATCATGATGGGCGGATTCGATTAAAGATCGGCTGGTTTCCTTTGCTTCTTTGTCAGCTTTCGCTTTTATTCTGGCCCTGTATTCTTCGGTTTCCTCGTTCAGCAACTCCATCTCAAGCAATTTCAGGGTTGCCAGCTCTTTATCGATTTCAGATATTCTGTTTTGTTTATCATCTTCCAGATCTTGCCAGATTGCCCTTCGCACCTTATCCACATCCTTCAAGGCAGTGGCGTGAAACTGTGCGATCCGCTTATCTTCCAGTGCTTTTAAGGATTTATTTAACTCCAAATACTTCTCTTCCTTATAGCGGGCAAGCTCAACCGATGCGGCTTCTTTCGCTTTCTCGATCTCTATTGCCAACTGTTCAAACTGGCTTTCACGGGTCTTCCTGAACTGGCGCTCAAAATTATCAAGCCTGCTATCCTTGATTCTGTCGACTTCACTTTGCAAGTTTTCCAGGCGTTTGTTTTTAAGGGTCCGCAGTTCCTTGTTCCGCTCCGCTTCAAGCTGGGAGGTTTTATCCAGGATTTTGTCCAGCTCTTCTCGCTTTTTTGTTTCCAGCTCGGCGGTAAGTTTGGCGTTGGCAGCTTCAAAGGCGTTATTTAATTCACCATCCAGCTCCGCCTCTTTGGTCAGCTTGAACGCGGCCAGCTCGGAATCTATCTCCACTATCCTCTGCCGGCGGATTATCAGGATCTCCCTTTCCAGGTCGTCCAGTTTCTCCGATCGAACTTTTGCAATTTCATGGTCCAACGAATCGCTTATTTTTTTGGTTTGTCGTTCCAATAGCTGGTTGATGGCGTCGATGGCTTTTACGTCGTATTCAATATCAGTGGCGCCAACAATATTAGCTGTTATTTTCTTATATACCTGGGTTAGTGGAGCTGTTGGGTCAAGATGCGTTACCGGGTAATTTTTATCAGCGGCTTCTTTAATATACTCATCATCAGGCACAAAACCCAGGTATCCTATTTTCATACCCAGAGATTGCTCCAGCAATTCCTTTACTTCGACACCGAACCGAACATCATCCATCGAGGTGGCTCTGTTTATTATCAAATGGACAAACGGGGCCTCGAATAGCTTGTCAAACTTGTCCAGCAGTTCCGGTTTTTTCTCCACCGGTTTTCTAAGGGTTTCCAGTAATGTGCCTTCATTGCCATAAAAGTTATCAGCGGCCTTCCTGGCCGCTTTGCTTATAAACCGCCATCTATGAAACTCCGTGTCGACGGCTCTTGCCGCCAGCGCTATTATGAGGCGCTTGAGTGTTTTTAACGACCCTTTCTCCGGCTTGATAACCAATACCGAAACATCCGACATCAGAAAATAGTCGAGCTTGACATTATTGGTAAGCGCGCCCAGGTCAATAACCAGACGATCAGAGCCGAGCCTGCCCAGCTTTTTTATAAGGTTCTTTTTAAACCTAAGCCTTTTGTCCGCAAAGTTAAAATAGTCCAGACCGCTTTCAATAAGGGTCAGGTTTTGGACCGGGGTTTTGCGTAAGGCGCTTTTCAGGCTGTTTAATTTTCCGGTAAAGTAGTTTTTGATGAAGTGTGTCCCAGTTGGCAGACCGAAATAACCGGATGCCCTGGTTGACCCTACCGAAAGGTCGGCCAGGATGCTTTCCATCCCGGAAGTGGCCATGGTGGCGACTACATTGATGGCAGTGGTGGATACGCCTATTCCACCGGAAACGGAACCAAACGCGACTGTTTGATCATTTTTATCGGTTGGCGCTTTAATGGAACCTGGTTGTTCGATTGAATTTTCAGAAAAACTATCTGATTGTTTTTCTGTGAACTGTTGATCCGCAGGATCCATAATTAATCACCCAATACTGAATAATATTCCACCGAAAGTTACCTAATTATAATAGGTTATGTAGATTTTGTCAATGGTTCGGGGCAAAAAGTGAAAGACATATTATTTCAATCCTGTCAGCTTTTACCACGGCTATTGTTATCAGTGTGCTTGGTATGCCTGTAAACTTGGTATAAAATGAGATATTTTGATTGCTAAACATTGTATAATTCTCGAAGCGTTATACACCCAAAGGGATGTTTTATTTTGGAACTGATATGGCATGGTAATTTTCTTCTTCTCTGCTAAGAGATTGCTCATTACGAATATATACCATGCAATATAATATAATGCTAGTAACATATGTTTGAATCGGTAAAAATTAAGCGTATTCTGTCCCGGTTCTCTACCGCTGATGAATCGGACAAGCCAGAGTTGATCAACCGGCTAGCCACATATGGTGGCCAGGCTGTGCCTTACTTGGCCGAGGAGGTTATGTCGAACAGAATGCTGCTATCCACAGCGTTCGAAATCCTTGAAAAACTGTTCAAGCCGGAATATCTGGAGATCTTTGTTAACGGCCTGGATAACGCCAATGAAAACGTTCGGACCATGTACAAGGAGAGCATCCTTAACTATGGAAAGAAAGGGATCATCAACTCTGTGGTGGATTACCTGGGCTCCAGCAACCACAGGATACGCAAGAGTATAGAAGAGATGATCGAAGAGGTGGGCTCGCCTGTTTCGCTGGTCCCGAAGGTTATTCCATTCATCTCCCATAAAAACAGAGATGTAAAAAAATCCGCCATGGATATTCTTTGCAACCTGGAATCGGAGGAGTCGATAGCAGCTATTGTTCCACTGCTGGATGATGACGATACCTGGATCCAACGCAAAGCCATCATGGCCATATGCAAGTTTAATAGCAGATCCACATTGCCACAGCTGCGCGACGCCCTTGCGCATGATAAAGATTCTGCTGTGCAAAAGGCTGTCATACAGGCGATGGGTGAAATTGGGGGGACGGATGAAGCCAGGCTGCTTCTGCCATATATTGGGAACCGGGATATCATACTTCAGCAACTGGCCGTCGATAGCATAGTTAAAATCGCGAATGCCTCGATAATCCCAGAGCTGTTGGAATATCTGGGTGACAAAGACGCAAACGTCCGAAGGGCCGCTGTCTATATCCTGAACGGTTTGAACGACCCGGACACAGCGTCGGTCCTGATCAAGGCGCTGAAAGACGGCGACTGGTGGGTCAGGGAGATCGCCACAGACGCCTTAAGCGAGCTGGGTGGCAGCAAGATAAGCAGCATGATAATAAAACTGCTGGAGGCGAAGGATGTGGGCATTCGCCGCTCGGCGGTGGAGTTTTATTGCAAAGTGAAAGACGCAAACGCTTATAAAATGCTGGCAAACCTGCTGAATGATGACGATTGGTGGGTCAGGGAAAAGGCGATCACTGCATTGGGTCTTATCGGCGACCCCAGGGCGATACCGGCTATCACAAGGATGATCCCGGATTACGAAGTCGTTTGGGCGATCCCAAAAGCCCTCAGCCGGATAGGCGGAAGCGAAGCGCTTAAACCGTTGGCGCAGTTAATGAATGACCCGCGCAAGCAGGTGCGCAGCGAAGTTGCCAAAGCGCTACATGACATTGGCGGCAAACAGACCGTGCCATATTTTAAACTGATGGTTAAGGATGAAGACATCGAAATCAAAAATTTCGCGCTCAAGCAGCTGAATGAACTTACGGGGAAAACATGGCACGAAACGGAAGTGTTGAAAGAGTTGAAAGAAGCCGAGAAACCAAAAGAAGCGCCAAAGGCAGGCCCGGGCGCCTTTTTGTCGGAGGCGATCCTGGTCGTGGATATGTGTAACTCTACAGATAAGGCGAACCTGTATGGGGACAGCCTGGCGTTCAAACTGTTTAATGAGCTTACCGATATCGTCAAACCGATGTGTGAACGGGAGAAGTTTAACTATTTTAAAACCACCGGCGATGGCTATATGGTCACGTTCCCTACGACGGCAAGCGCCAAAAATGTTGCTGTAGAGCTGTTGAAAAAAATCAATAGCAGGAATAAAAAAGTTGATAAGAAAGAGAGGATTGATCTGCGTTTTGCCATCAATATAGGTGAAACCAGGGTAGATATCGGTGAAGACCGGGTTGGCGCCGCGGTGAATATGACCTTCCGGGTTGAAGGCGTTCAAAAAGATAAAATGATGTCTGCGCCAGGAGGAATAAAACCGGATGAAATGCCGGAAAAAAACAGGATCCTGTTAACAGAGCAAGCCTATATCAACCTGAACAGCACCGAAGATATTAATGCAAGGTTAATCGGTTTTTTTGAACTGAAAGGTTTCAACGGACTGCACCGGATATATCAACTGCTACTATCAAAGAAAAAGCAAGAATAGCTCAGTCGGACCGCTGGATTGGCGTTTGCCAGACATTTGCAACCGTCGTTTTATGTTTCTCTGGAAACATCAATAGCATGCAGCCCTTTGGGGCCCTTATCGATGGTGAACTGAACTTCCTCACCATTTTTCAAAGATTTGAAGCCCTCCCCTTTTATCGAAGAGTAGTGAACGAATACATCATCATCATGGCCCTCAGCGCGGATAAATCCGTAACCCCTTGCATTGTTGAACCATTTGATCACACCTTTTGTCATGTTAAACTCCCCTAACATTTAATCATAATAATTTTACCAGAGCATGTATTCGAGCATATATCAAGCGCAGCTGGAATTCGCTGAATACTTTGTATAAATGCTAAAAAAGCCATTCAACCTGCTCCAGCCATTTTATTAGCCCCCAGTCTGATTATACAGAATGATGAAAACTGCTGTCAAGGATTGGCGGAACCACCGATGATCAACATATACATGCTTAATGGCCGATTTGAAAAATAGAATATATGATACAATATCTTTCATTGCTATAAAGAATTATAAAATTTCAAATGGCATGAAATTATGAACTCGGATTACACACCAAAGTCAAAAATCAACCCAGGTTTCTCCCTGGACGAGGGTAAGGATCAAGCGGCCGGATCCTTCATGGAAGAAGGCGCCCTGTTGGACAAAACACGGTACGTCTCCATGGATGTGATAGAAACCAAAAGTGAAGTTATCGTGGAGATCGACCTGCCCGGCATCGCCATCACCGACGTCAAGGTCACCATGGAAGACGACCTGCTGGTCATCGAAGGAATAAAACGCGAACCGGTCAACGTCCCTGGCGAGAAAATCAACTATTTATGTATGGAGAGATCCTTCGGCCCGTTTAAAAGAATGTTGAAAATTCCATTGGCCGTGGATCAGGAAAATGTTACAGGAGAATATAATCGTGGTGTATTATTGGTCACGCTACCGAAACAGGTGGAGCGACGGATTAAAGCGCGCGAAGTGCATATTAAAGAAGTGAAAGGCTGATATTAAATAAATGGCAGATGAAGTAGAAGTTCATGATGAGCCGGAAGTGGTTTCAGAGTTAACCGACGACGTAAAGATCCCCGCGTCCCTTCCATTGCTACCTGTAAGGGACATTGTGATATTCCCTTTCATGGTGGTTCCGCTGTATGTAGGTAGGGAATCATCTATTCAGGCGGTCAACGCGGCCCTTAGTTCTAACAGAATGTTGTTCATGGTGACCCAGAAAGACTCCTCTAACGAAACTCCTGGACCTGATGATTTATACAATGTGGGCGTGGTTGGCACGGTCCTGCGGATGTTGAAGCTGCCAGACAACAGAGTGAAGATCCTCGTCCAGGGTCTGGCAAAGGCTAATATAACAGGCTATGTGCAAAAAGAGCCTTTCAACACGGTAACCTTCAAACGTATCAACGCCAACAATAAAAAGCCGGAGAAAAAAGAATCGAAATCTGCGCTGAAAGATGAAGCGATGATCCGCAATGCCCGCAGACATCTGGAGACTGTAATAAACCTTGGCAAACCTGTAGCGCCCGATGTGCTGGTCGCCGCTGAAAATGTGGATGACCCAGGCAAACTGGCCGACCTGATCGCGTCCAACCTGGGACTGAAAGTTGAAGACGCCCAGTCTGTGCTGGAGACCGATCCCGCCGAAGCCAGGCTCAAGAAAGTAACGGACATCATGGTGCGGGAGATAGAGCTTCTCGGCATGCAACAGAAGATCGAAACCGCCGCGCAGGAAGAGATGACCAAAACCCAGAGGGAATATTTTCTGCGCGAGCAATTAAAAGCGATTCAGAAAGAGCTGGGCGAGATCGATGAGAAAGCGGAAGAGATCAACGATATCCGGGAAAAAATCAAACAGGCGAAAATGCCGGAGAAGGTAGAGGAAGAAGCGGTCAAACAGCTCAACCGCCTGTCGAAAATGCATGCGGAATCGGCGGAGGCCACCACCGTCCGGACCTATCTGGAGTGGATGGTGGAGATACCATGGTCCATAGTGACCGAGGACAGCCTGAACCTGCGCCTCGCCCGCAAAATCCTGGATGAGGATCATTACGGTCTGGAAAAAATCAAGGATCGCATCGTCGAGTACCTGGCCGTGCGCAAACTGAAGGATAAACTGAAGGGCCCCATCATATGTTTCGTCGGCCCGCCGGGGACCGGCAAAACCTCGCTGGGTAAATCGATAGCCAGAGCTTTGAACCGGAAGTTTGTGCGTATCAGCCTGGGCGGCGTGCGGGACGAAGCGGAAATCCGCGGCCATAGAAGAACCTATATCGGCGCCCTGCCCGGCCGGATTATACAAGGCCTGAAACAGGCAGGCTCCTCCAACCCTGTTTTCATGATGGACGAGATAGACAAGCTCGGCTCCGATTTTCGCGGCGACCCGTCATCGGCGTTGCTGGAGGTGCTCGACCCGGAGCAGAACGTCGCCTTTGTGGACCACTATATCGGCGCGCCGTACGACCTTTCCAACGTCATGTTCATCACCACCGCCAACATGGTGGAGACGATTCCATCGGCGCTGCTCGACCGGATGGAGGTTATCCGCCTCTCCGGCTATACAGAGCGGGAGAAGCTGAAGATCGCCCATAAATACCTGATCCCAAGACAACTTAAAGAACATGGGATAAGCAAAAAGCATATCAAGATATCAGACGAAGCCATCCTGAAACTGATTGCGCAATACACCCGTGAAGCAGGCCTTCGCAACCTGGAGCGTATGATAGCTTCCCTGTGCCGGAAAGTAGCGAAAAACGTGGCAGGCGGCAGAAAGAAAATCACCACGATCGAGGCGAAGGACCTGCAGAAATATCTTGGCGTCCGGCGGTTCACTTCCGAAAAAGAGCAGGAGAAGGACATGGTCGGGGTGGCCACCGGTGTGGCGTGGACACAGTCCGGGGGCGAGATAATGCATGTGGAGGCCAGCGTCATCAAAGGCTCTGGCAAGCTGACCCTGACCGGCAAGCTGGGCGACGTGATGAAAGAATCGGCCCAGGCGGCGCTTACTTATATTCGGTCACGCACAAAAGAGTATGGCATAGAAGATGATTTTCTAAAATCCGCCGATGTGCACATCCATGTGCCGGCCGGCGCGATCCCAAAGGACGGCCCCTCCGCCGGGGTGACCATGGCTGTGGCGCTGGTATCGGCGCTGACCAAGACACCGATACGCCACGATATCACCATGACCGGTGAAATCACGCTCCGTGGCAGGGTGCTGCCCATAGGCGGATTGAAGGAGAAGACCCTGGCGGCCAAACGCGCTGGCATCGACGAAATTATAATTCCAGAACAAAATAAAAAAGATCTGCAGGAGATACCGGCAAATATACGCAAAGGGATGAAGTTTCATATCGCCAAAACCGCCGATAAAGTCCTGAAGCTTGCCCTGGCGGAAAAACCGGGGGCGAAGAAAAAGGCGAAGCCGAAAAGCAGTGTCAAAAAGAAATCGTGACCGACCGGTCAGCGGCGGCTAGCTGAACCCGGCCCTGCAGAGGCACGCCACCAGTATCTCCTTCGGTTTTGCCTTCAATAGCGCCCTGCAGCATTCTTCTATGGTGGCGCCGGTGGTGAATATATCATCCACCAGGATGACCACGCGCCCCCTGACCTGCTCCGGATAGCGCAGTCTGAACGCCCCCCGCACATTTTTCCTGCGCTGAGCCGGCTCCAGCCCAAACTGCGGCTGAGTGTCCCGGATGCGTTGCAGGTTCCCTTCGGCCACTTCCAGGTCGGCCCATCGCCCAAAATGTATGGCCAGCAGATAGGCATGGTTATATCCACGCTCATACAGTTTCCTGCGCGCCAGGGGAACAGGTATGATTAAAGCGTCGGTTTGCTGGATAAGCCATGGCTCCAGAATATCTTTACCAGTTGTCGCCAATGTTTTGGCCAGGTACGGCTTCGAATGAAACTTGAAGCCATGGATAAGTTTGCGGACCGGGCCATAATAGCTCAAGGCATAAATGTTCCGCTCATAAAGTGGCGGCTTCTCCAGACAATCACCGCACATATAGCTCGTCTGCGTGTCGATCTCATATTCGAACTCCAACGGCCTGCCGCAGACAGAGCAAATATTCGCAGGGGGGAGGATAATAGTTTCGATACATTTGGGGCATAGGGCGTTGCTCAAGTTATCATATCCCTTCACCCCACACGCCTGGCACCTGCGCGGGATCAAGGCGCCCAGCCTGGCCACAGCGCTCTTTCCCAACATTCTGTTTATCATTACAAAATTATACCTTGCCGCGGGTTAGCGTGAAACTTTAATCGATGTTGATGAGTCCAAATAGCGCAACGGCGCTGATTAACGGGGCAAAATATGATATATTCTACAAACTACTTAAAATATTTGGCTTGATGATATGGGTAAAATTCTTGTTGTCGATGATGATCCGAATATCGCGCTTTTAATCAAAATGACTTTGGCCAAAAAGCTCAGCTACGACATCGAAATTGCTGAATCTGGTGAGCAGGCCATTGATCTAATAAATGAAAACGCTCCGGAAATCATACTGCTGGATGTGATGATGCCTGGTATAAGCGGGATAGAAGTGTGCCAGATTATCAAAAGCAGGGAAGAGACCAAATATATCCCCGTCATCATGCTGTCCGCCAGGCGGGAAGCGGAAGATATGATAAAAGGTATGGAAGCAGGCGCGGCCGACTATATTATCAAACCGTTCAACCCTGAAGAGCTGCTGGCGCGGGTGCGGGTCCACTTGCGTATCAAAGAGCTGGAAAAAGAGGCCACCGATAAACGACAGCTCGAAGCCATTATCAAAATGTCTGTGACGCTTCAGCATGAAATCAACAACCCGCTGACCGGCGTGCTGGGCAACCTGGAGCTCCTTCAAAACAGGAACGAAATGTCTGACGAAGAGATGGATGAACTGCTCTCGGTGGTTTACAAGTCCTCACTGAAGATCAAGGAGCTGGTCAAGCAGATGGGCCACCTGGGCAAGGTTGTTTCCACAGCTTACATGAATGATGATGAAATGATAGATCTTACTCTCTCTTCTGAAACCCTGGATTGACACAGCCCAGTTATAACCCTTCGCCGCATCATTTTTGTTAACACATAAAAATTTTTCATATATGGGGACGAGCAATGAAAAGACGGGAATTTATAAAAAACGCAGGCCTGGCGGCTACTGCTAGCGCCGGTATTGTCGCTGGATGTTCAAACAAAGAGACAGCGGCTCCTGAACCGGTGAAAGGTTCATCTAAAAGTTTTAAATGGAAAATGATCACCACGTGGCCGCCAAAGTTTCCTGTGTTTCAGACCGGGATGGATGAACTGGCGGACCGGGTGCGGATCATGAGCGGCGGCAGGCTGGATATACAGGTATTCGCTGGGGGCGAGCTGGCCCCGCCATTGGGGGTATTGGACGCAGTCAGCCAGGGCTCCGTGGAAATGGGCCATAGCGCCGCTTACTATTGGGCCGGAAAAGCGCCTGAACTGCAATTTTTTTCCACTGCGCCCTTCGGCTTCACCGCCCAGCAGATAAACTCCTGGCTCTATTATGGTGGTGGTATCGAGCTTTTGCATGAAATGTACAAACCATTTAATGTCATCTCCTTTCCCGCCGGTAACACCGGGGTCCAGATGGGAGGATGGTTCAACAAAAAAATCGAAAGCATGGACGATTTCAAAGGGCTGAAGATGCGCATCCCCGGCCTCGGCGGCAAAGTAATCAGCAAAGCTGGCGGCAACGTGGTGCTGTTGCCGGCCGGTGATCTTTATACAGCGTTGGAAAGGGGAACCATCGACGCGCTGGAATGGGTTGGCCCGTATCATGACCTGAAGCTCGGCTTCTATCGGGCGGCGAAGTATTACTATTATCCCGGCTGGCACGAGCCAGGCACTGCGTTTGAGCTGCTGATAAACCGTGAAGCCTGGGCCAGCCTGCCGGACGATTTGAAGGTGATCGTTCAGTCGGCGGCGGCAGAGGCGAACATCCGGTTTCTTGCTGAGCTGGACGCGAAAAACGGCGCGGCCCTGGATGAACTGGTGACAAAATATAATGTCACATTGCTAAAGTATCCGGATGATGTAATGAAACAACTGCGCAAGCTCTCTGACGAGACATTGCAAGAAGAGGCGGGGAAAAGCGCCAAAGTAAAAAAGGTGTATGACGCGTTCCGGCAATTTTCGGGACGTATCGAGCCGTGGAGCAGATTGAGCGAAGCTGCGCTGATAAAAGCGAAAAGAGTTTAGCGCTTCCGAAGGAACCTTTGTATAATCAGCCGATGCGTTTAATAATTCTGATTTTAATTGCCGCATTATGCATCGGCGGCGCCAGCTTTGCCGACCCTCTGTTAATGGCGGATAATATTCAACCGCCCAAGGGTTATGGCAAACCGCACGGCGCTTCTTTGGTGGAGCTGGATAATGGCGACATTCTGGCGACCTGGTTCTCTTCACAAAAAGAGACCGACAGAGGCGCCGTGATATTCGGCGCGGAATGGAGTAAATCGTCTGGCCAATGGGACAAGCCCAGGATAATAATTCCAAGCGATTATACTAAATCATTGGGTAATACCGCGCTGTTCAAGGATGATGACGGCGTTATTTGGCTCTTTTTCGCGGCAGTGCGGATCGGCGGCTGGAGCGGCGCCATGGTTGATTACGTCGTGTCCAGGGACGACGGCAAGACATGGAGCGACGGCAAAAACCTGGTCTTCTATCCGGGCAACCTGCCGCGTAACATACCGATCAAAGTGGGCGACCACCAGATGCTGGTCCCGTTGTTCATTGATTTCTGGTATGAGATGAACCTTGTGGGGTCATACACAGCGTTGATTACATACAAGGATGGAAAGGTTATCGAAAAACATTATGCATCTGTGGATGATTTCGACGCCATCCAGCCGACCGTCGTGAAACTGCCCGATGGCAAAATCCTTCTGCTTGCCCGGGACAAGTCAGACCAGTTTGTGCGAAAATCATATTCAAACAATAACGGTAAAAGCTGGGAGCCAGCCACCATCACCCAGGTTCCTAATCCAGGCGCGGCTATCAGCGCAATATATATCGATGAGATGAAAACAGTGCTGTTGGCCTACAACCATTCACAAAAAGCAAGGAACCCGCTCTCCTTGGCGATATCAGAGGATGGTGGAGAAAGCTTTATCCGGGTCACTGACCTGGAGAATAAGCCGGGCGACCAAAGCGCCAGTTTTTCCTATCCAGCGCTGATCCGGACCAGCGATGGGATGATACATGCCATATGGTCTCACGATAACCGCGCCACCTTGAAACATGTACGGTTTAATATCGACTGGCTGAAAGAAAAGATCGAAGTATCGCAGAATTAGTCAAGCCGAAGTGTTACAATGAAATCAGATAACAGTAATAAAATCACAGGAATATAAACTTGACACTGGGCCTTTTTAGTGAAGAAGCGGATCAGGAAAGCGCAAACGCGCCGCGCCCTCTGGCGGACAGGATGCGTCCGGTTTCACTGGACGAGTTCGTGGGCCAGGAAGATTTGCTGGGCAAGGATAAGCCGCTTCGGATATTGATCGAAACCGGCGAAATTCCCTCCATGATCCTGTGCGGCCCGCCTGGTTCTGGTAAAACAACTTTGGCCAGGCTGATGGCAAAGGAGAAAGGCTTTGCATTCAAAGAGATTTCCGCTGTGTCAGCCGGTGTGTCCGATATAAGATCCGCCATCGATTTTGCGCAGAATAAATGGAAACAGTCGGCAAGCAAAACCATACTGTTCATCGATGAAATTCATCGGTTCAGCAAAGTCCAGCAAGACGCGATCTTGCCAAAGGTGGAGGATGGAACTCTTGTGATGATCGGCTCCACCACAGAACATCATGGCATTAGTGTCACAGCTTCCCTCCGTTCCAGGTGCAGAGTATTCCAGCTAGAGCCACTTTTATATGATGACATTCTTGCGTTGGTCAAGCGTGCGTTAACCGACAAAGAGCGGGGGCTGGGCAATCATAAGTTTGAGATTAAAGAGGGTGTACTGGAAAAAATCGTAGAGCTTTCTGGTGGAGACGCCCGGGCCGCGCTGAATCTGCTGGAATCATCCGCCTACGCTGCGTCCAGGAAGAACCAGACAAAACTTATAGGGTTGAAACTGGTCAAGGAGCTGTCCCGGGACGCGTCGATCCATTATGACAAACTGGGAAAAGAGCACTATGATCATGCGTCCGCGTTGCAGAAATCTATGCGTGGCTCCGATCCGGACGCTGCCATATATTGGTTAGCTAAAATGTTAAAGGGTGGCGAAGACCCTATGTTCATTGCAAGACGTCTTATAGTCACCGCTTCGGAAGATGTGGGTCTGGCGGACCCGGCGTCGTTGCTGGTGGCCATCGCGGCGGCGGAGGCTGTGGAGAGACTTGGAATGCCGGAGTGCAGGATCCCCCTTGCCCACGCTGTGATACATATAGCCACGGCGCCGAAAAGCAACTCTGCCGTCACTGCCATTGACAAAGCTCTGGAGGATATCGGGCAGGGTAAAAGTTTCCAGGTTCCGAATCATTTGAAGGACAATCATTATCGGCCGGTGAACGAGCCGGAGCTGGATGATAAATACAAATATCCCCATGATTACAAGAACCATTGGGTCAAACAGGATTATCTGCCTTCTGTGCTGAAATTCAGCAAATATTACAACCCTTCAGATCAAGGCAGGGAAAACGCTATTTCTGAGCGGCTGAAAAGGAAAAAGTGATCAGCGATCAATACGCAAGCCAAAATAAAAACAATGACAATACATTCGCAATTTTGTAATGTGTTATTTATCTAAACAGCCTGGGCGGTTAACTCAGCGGGAGAGTGCCATCCTCACACGGTGGAAGCCACTGGTTCGAACCCAGTACCGCCCACCATATAATTCCAAACGTTCAACGCATTTTGCGTTGAAATGATCCGAATTTGACCTCTTCCTGACCTCTTCCCTTTAAATTGATCCATTGATAATGCGAGTAATCGGTTAAATTAACCTTGTAACAAAGTGGAGATTTACTGATGAGGAAGTCGAAGTTCACCGACCAGCAGATAGCTTTCGCCTTGCAACAGGCCGAGACGGGGACACCTGTGGCCGAGGTGGTTCGTAAGATGGGTATCTGCGAGCAGACGTTTTATCGCTGGAAGAAGATCTATGCCGGTCTCGGCCCAGCTGAAGTTCGCAGGCTCCGCCAGCTTGAAGAAGAGAATGGCCGCCTGAAGAAGCTGGTGGCGGATCTGTCGCTCGACAAGTCGATGCTGCAGGATGCTCTCAGAAAAAAGTTTTAAGGCCTGGTCAGCAGCGTCAACTGGTGCAGGAGATGAAGGATACGTATCGAGCGCCCGAACGCCATATATGCAAAGCGTTTGAGTTTGCTCGCTCGACGATCCGGTACCAATCGGTTGCTCCTGACCAGGCCGTGTTACGAGCTCGTATTTGTCAGTTGGCGGCAGACCGTCCTCGATACGGTTACCAGCGAATATATACCCTGCTTCGTCGGGAAGGTTGGAAGGTGAACCACAAACGTGTGTTGCGTTTGTACCGCCTTGAAGGGCTTGGCTTGCGCATGCGGCGCCCGAAGCGTCACGTGTCGGCCAGGAGTCGCGGAGCCCGTGAAGTGGCGACCGAGCTTAATGAGAGCTGGAGCATGGATTTCGTGACCGACGCTCTGTTTGATGGCCGCCGGTTTCGGGCTTTGACGATAGTCGATAATTTTAGTCGGGAGAGCCTTGGGATGTTGGTTGACAAGAAGGTTACCGGTGAGATGGTTTCATCATTTTTGACGCAGCTTGTTTATATACGTAGCGCGCCTAAAAGTATTCGGGTGGATAACGGTCCAGAGTTTATTTCGAAGGCGTTGGACAAGTGGGCGTATGAGCGGAAGGTAGAGTTGGATTTTTCGAGGCCCGGCAAGCCCACGGATAACGCTTTCATAGAGTCATTCAACGGAAGTTTTCGGGATGAATGTTTGAACACACATTGGTTCTTGTCAATGGAGGATGCCAGGAGTAAGATCGAGACGTGGCGAAAAGATTATAATGAATTTCGCCCGCACTCGGCATTAGGTAATAAAACGCCGAAAGAATTTGCGTTGGCTGCCACGGAAAAACAGCCAGCCATTGAAGCCCGAAAAGTCGCATAATGCCGGACCAAAAAATGGGAAGTGGTCAGAAGCCCGAAAAGTCGCATAATGCCGGACCAAAAAATGGGAAGTGGTCACGAAGATATAACAAAGCGGATCAGGCTACTGGATTATTCTCCAATAACATACAGCTGGGGCAGCTATGCTCTATACTTCTTCCACACATAAGACATATGGTTTCATCTGGTTGATGTTTAAGGATTCCACCACAATGATTGCATACTGGGCTGTTGTCAGCCATGTTTCTATTTGGGACAGCTTTTACGCTGGCAGATTTATTTTTATCTTTAACTCGCCTGGTTTTCAGTCTCATTATTAAACTCCACTTAACCTAATAAATATGATGACCAGATTACATATAAGATTCATTTTTTATAAATGCAACTAAGCTTTGACTATTTTGGCATCGATAAGATATCATTCTATTTATAATTCGGACATGATCATAAATACTTGAGAGATTAAGATGACAAATCGATTAACCATATATACTGCCTCATGGTGCCCCGATTGCTGGGCGGCCAAAAGGGTTTTGGATGAACGAGGCCTTGAATATGATCTCGTAGACATAGAGGAAACGCCAGAAGCCGTTGATATTATTGTAAAAGCCATGGGCAAGCGCGTTCTGCCGACATTGGAATACAATGGCGAATACATTGATGGCAACCATTTCGACCAGGACAAATTTGAGAGCGACCTGGACGGCCTGCTGGGGTAATACAGGACACAGCAACAGTTAACCTTTTGTTATACATCTAGATATCATATGTAAGCTGATAGAGAGCATACCGTTTTTAGGGCCACTATATGTATCCACACTTGTAGTCGCCGTTATGATCACGGTGATACTGTTAGCCTATATGGTTAGCTGATCCGGCAGCTTAAAGCGAAGCTTCCCGGATTCAGCCATAGCATTTGATAATAGCCGCTATTCCCTGCTGCCGCCCATTATCTGGAGTATCATCAGAAACAGGTTGATGAAATCAAGATAGAGGGACAAAGCTCCTCTGATAGCTTCTTTTGTGTCTTCCGCTGTCCCTTCGTTGCCCAGTATGTTCATCTCTTTGATTTTCTGCGTGTCATACGCAGTCAACCCTACAAAAATCAATACGCCGGCATACGTAACAACCGCATGAACCATTGGGCTCTGCATCCAGAAATTGACAACCGACGCCAGGATGATCCCGATCAGCCCCATGAACAGGAAGCTGCCCCATGCGGTCAGATCCCGTTTGGTTGTATACCCGTAAAAGCTCATGGCGGCGAATGTGCCAGCCGTCACGATAAACGCGCTAGCAATCGTCGCAATAGGATAGATGATGAAAATAGAAGAAAACGTGAGGCCAGTGAGCGCAGCATAACCCATAAAGACCGACATCGCCGTCATAACAGACATCTGCATCACCCTGCTGGCCAGCCAGAACACCAGCCCCAGTTGCGCTATCACCAGCCCGATCATCACAAACCAGTTGGAAAATATAAACCCGGATATGGCAGGATCCCTCGCCACGATCCAGACCACCAGCCCGGTAAGCGCAAGCCCTGCAGTCATCCAGTTATACACCCTCACCATAAACCGCTGTTGTTCGGCGGCTATCGCCTCCGGGTTGGCATACCCCTGGCGAGCGCCCTGGATATCGTCTCTATATTCCATCTTCGTCTCCTATATGTTTTCCATCTTTGTATATTTAAGATTTGATATCACAAATGTAAAGCTTATTGTAACCTTGAATTCCAAATATTGATAGTTCACAAGACATAAGCTAGCCAATGTAAAACAGAAACGGGGTGGAGAACTAGAAACCAAAACGGTTGCAGGCTGGGGTCGGTGTCGTGATCACATTACCGAACTAATGATACAAGCGTTCCATAAAATGCATAATATTCTGCAATCAACAGAGCTATCAGCGCTGAGGGGACAGCACATTCATGTCAAAATTTCTGTTCTTCATCACTTTAGCGTCACCCAGGCGAGCCGGTGGCAGACTGCTGTGCCAGGCTGACACCAGCAAGTTTGAAACCAGCAAAACAACTAACATATGAATTTTATAGCGATCCGTGCTATCCAGGCGCCATACCATAAAGAGAATGATTTACTGATGCGCAAAGTAATGAACATACAGAATCACCACTTGCCAGATCAGATTAGTTCCCACCATGACATTAAGTCAGTTTAATATATTGACCTGTTATAGCAAGTGATTGTAGACTAATATCTATTCTTTCGTTTATCGATAATAGAGTGATCCAACAGGGGATATAACATGCGCTTGCGAAACTTTATTTATAACTTACCACTGATTATTTCCACCATCACAGCTTTGTTTGCGTTTGCAGAGGTTGCTGATGCGTTCACCTATAACGTCACCAAAACTGCGGACACCGCCGACGGGACCTGCGACGCCGACTGCTCGCTGCGCGAGGCGATCACCGCGGCCAACGCTATGGTGGGAACGGATACGATTAACATACCCATCGGGACTTATACGATAACCATTGCCGGAGCAGATAATTCGAACGCGACAGGTGACTTTGATATCACGGATCATGTCAACATAACCGGCGAAGGTGTGGATAGTACCATTATAGACGGAGGCGCTATAGATCGTGTTTTCCATATTCCAGGCGCTTCTACTGCCTCCTTTTCCGGTGTGACTATTCATAATGGCTCTACAACCGCGGCTGGTAGTGGAATATTTGGCAGCACTGGCTCAAATGTCAGTGTCACCGACTCCGCAATCATTTCCAACACAACGACCTCCAGCGGCGGTGGAGTTTACATCTCTAATGGAACATTAAATGTTACCGACTCTACCATCGCTGGCAACACTGCTAATGTCAGCGGCGGTGGTATATTCATCTTTAACAGCACTGTCACATTGACCAAATCGACCGTTAGCGGCAACACTGCCACAAGTTCAAGTGGTGGTGGTATTAATAATAGTGGTGGGACACTGAATGTGTATAACACGACCATCAGTGGAAACACCGCCACCTCGGGTTCAGGTGGCGGTATCAATAACACCGGCACAGCCACAATCACCAATTCCACTATCACCGCCAACAACGCTGCTGTAATAGGAGGCGGTATTCGAAATGTGGGCGCAGCTGCCACGGTAACCATTACCAACAGCATAGTGGCCAACCAGACAAGTGGCCCCGATTGCTCAAACAATCTGGGCACGATCACATCTAACGGCAACAACCTGGAGAGCGCTACATCGTGCGGGTTCACCGCGGCCGGTGACCAGCAGAACGTCACCAATCCGAAATTGGGAGTGTTGGCCAACAACGGCGGGCCGACCATGACCCATGCCCTGCAGGTCGGCAGCCCTGCCATTAATGGCGGGAACAACACGGTCTGCACCAACGCGCCGGTCAGTGGCGTGGACCAGCGGGGCGTTCCGCGGACCATCGGCGCCGGCGCTTGTGACATTGGCGCGTTCGAGTATTATGTGCCTGCGACACGCACCGTCACCAAGACCGCCGACACGAACGACGGAGTCTGTAACGCCGATTGCTCGTTACGGGAGGCGATCATCGCGGCGAACAGCAACCATGAAGATACCATCAACATCCCAGCGGGAACATACACGATAACCATCGCCGGCGCCAGTGAAGATTTAAGCGCCACGGGCGATTTTGACATCCTCCGCAGTATGTCGATAGTGGGCGTCGGGGGCCCCACCATCATAGATGGGGGCGCGCTGGATCGTGTGTTCCATATCATCAGCGGTGTTACCGCCTCCTTCTCCGGTGCTACCATTCAGAACGGCTCAGAATTCACCGGCGGCGGCATTCGCAACAATGGTGTCACAGTCACGGTCACCAACTCCAACATCAGTGGAAATACAGCGTCCGCTAGTGGTGGCGGCATTCGCAACTTTGATGGCACAATCACGGTCACCAACTCCACCATCAGCGGTAATACATCGACCAGTAACGGCGGCGGCATTTATAACAGTGGTGGCACAGTTACAGTCACCGGCTCCACCATCAGTGGTAATACATCGACCAGTAACGGCGGTGGCTTGAATAATCAAAGCGGGTCGACAGCCACAATCACCAACTCCACCATCAGTGGCAACACGGGAGTCGCCGGCGGCGGTATTATAAACTGGGCCACAATGACAATAACCAACTCTACCATTGCAAATAATACGGATACATCAAACATGGCAGGGGGTATACTAAACATATCCGGAACCATTCCTGCCATTCTGTCCAACAGTATAGTGGCGAACCAGGCCAGCGGAGACGATTGCAATAATTTTTCTGGAGGCTTCACCTCCAACGGTAACAACCTGGAGAGCGGGACATCGTGCGGGTTCATGTCCGCTGGTGATCTGCAGAACGTCACCAATCCGAAGTTGGGCCCCTTGGCCAACAACGGCGGGCCGACGAAGACCCATGCGCTGTACTCCGGCTCGCCTGCTGTCAACGCCGGTTCATGCGCCGAAACGGCCGACCAGCGCGGCATCGGCCGCCCATCCGCCGGTTGCGATATCGGGGCGTATGAATACAACTCCGCAGCCATCAACGATTTCAGCGGGCATGGCAAGTCCGACATACTGCGCAAGTATAGCCCCGACGGCCGCACCCTGGTCTGGGACATGACCGGCAACATTGTGAACCCTATATTGTGGACAACAATGTTTTTCAACATCAACTGGGAGATCGTCGGTTTCGGCGACTTCAACGGCGATCGAAAGAACGACATCCTCTGGCTCTACAAACCGGACGGACGCACCCTGATCTGGTTCATGAGCGGCAACGCAGTGATAGGCGCGCAATGGACCACGGTGGCATTCAACATCAACTGGGAAGTTAAGCAGGTTGGCGATTTCAACGGTGATGGCCGGGCGGACATATTATGGCTCTACAAACCGGACGGCCGGACGCTGATCTGGACGATGTATGGCAGTACCGTGGCATTGAACCAGTGGACCTCCCTGGCTTACAACATCAACTGGGAAGTGCTGCAAGTTGGCGATTTCAACGGCGACCGAAAGAAAGACATCTTGTGGCGCTATAAACCAGACGGACGCACCCTGATCTGGTTCATGAGCGGCAACGCAGTGATAGGCGCGCAATGGACCACGGTGGCATTCAACATCAACTGGGAAGTTAAGCAAGTTGGAGATTTCAACGGCGACAGTCGATCGGATATATTGTGGCTCTACAAGCCGGACGGCCGGACATTGCTTTGGACGATGTTAGGCAGCACCGTGGCATTGAACCAGTGGACCTCGATGGCGTTTAATATCAACTGGGAAGTGAAGCGTGTCGGCGACTACAACGGCGACGGCAAGGTGGACATCCTGTGGCTCTACAAGCCGGACGGCCGAACCCTGGTCTGGACAATGAGCGGTAACAGCGTTATATCCAGCCTTTGGACATCAGCCCTATACAACACAAACTGGACCGTGGAATAATAAGCTTAGCTAGTAAAAAATGTGCCAATGCATTACTTGCAAGACTACTGAGGAAATTATAGTTTGCAAATAGCGGGTTAGGCATTTGGAGCATATGAGGGATTTGAGGGGTCCAGTTTGCCCGGTTTGGCGTGACCATTGTGATACCTGAAGCCCCGCTGGCTCTGCCTCGCAAACCACTGGTATTGTTACCGGTAGCAGTATTTTCCCTCCTGTAAGCATAACCACCACCCGAAGGATCTTCCCCCAAGTATCAGCATAACTCGCAGCGGCTGTATCGCCTTTGATTAGGGCCAAAGTATTGGCCTATGCTAACTATTGACATAGTATAAAGCATGGAGGTACAATAGATCGAAATCCCACATATTACAATAATATAGCAGTCAATCAGGAGTCGTTGGTGTTCTCGACCAGGTTATTTTATCAACAAGCATTTGTCATTTTCCTGGCTGCGTTTCTGCTCATGACCACAGCGCCAGCTTATGCAGACACTATTAGGGTTAATTCAGCTGATGACACTCTACAAAATGGTGATGCTAAATGTACATTGCGTGAAGCTATCACAAACGCTAATGATAATGCCAATACCTACACAGAATGTTTCAGAATTCCAACTGCCGGTGTTGATATTATTACATTCAGCTTCAGCTATAAAATTTTGATAAATATTACTGGTACAGGTGAAGACCTCAACACCAAAGGTGATTTTGATATCACCGATAGTGTGACCTTTGAGAACACCAACATCAGCCCAGTTATTATAGACGGCAACGGGCTTGATCGTGTTTTCGATATTATAGGCTCCTCCACCACTGTATCTATTTCGAATATCACGATCCAGAATGGCGCAGTCATCGGCACAGGCGGTGGCATAAACAGCAGTGGTACATTGACAGTCACCGACTCTACCATAAAAAACAACTCTTCCAGCAGTTTCGGTGGCGGTATTCTAAGTAATGACGGCGCAACGCTCATTGTCACCCGCTCCACCATCAGCGGCAATACCAGCGGCTCCAACGGCGGTGGTATTTATAATATTGGCGCGCTTACAATTAATAACTCCACCATCAGCGGCAACACGGCCGCTGCCAATGGAGGTGGAATTAGTCTTTTCAGCGCCGTCGCCGCATCAGCCACGATTAATAACTCTACCATAACCGGTAACAACGCTTCCACAGGTGGTGGCATTATAAACAGTGGCATGACTACCAGCCTTACCAATAACATTGTCGCAGACCAGCTGTCGGGCGCCGATTGTAGCGGAACCATCACATCATCCGGTTATAACCTGGAGAGCGGGATATCATGCGGGTTTACCGCGGCCGGTGATTTGCAGAACACCAACCCGATGTTAGGTCCATTAGCGAGCAACGGCGGGTTAACCATGTCCCATGCTCTGCTGGCTGGCAGCTCGGCGATCGATGCAGGGACTTGTACTGTGGCCATGGACCAGAGAGGCGTTGCCAAACCACAGGATGTAACCTGTGATATTGGGGCATACGAATATTCGGCGCCCATGACATTCACGGTCACTAAAACTGAAGACACCGCAGATGGAGCCTGTGACGCCGACTGCTCCATAAGAGAGGCCATAGGCGCCGCCAACATGCGTTCAGGCGCCACTGTCAGCATCCCGGCCGGGAATTACACCACAACCCTTGCCGGCGCGTCTGAAGATGCAAACGCCACCGGCGATTTTGATATATTGAGCAACGTCACGATCATGGGCGCCGGCGCCAACTCGACTATTATCGACGGAGGTGGGCTGGATCGTATATTTCACATCAATGGATTATTCAATGTCTCTATTACCGGAGTCATTGTGCAAAATGGCAATACAGACACTTCCTTTGGTGGTGGCGGCGGTATATTGAATGATGGCGGTGCGCTCACTATCACCAGTTGTGCGGTGAGTAATAATATTTCTAACATTGGTGGTGGCGGTATCCTCAGCGAGTCCGGCTCGCTTAATATAATAAACTCCACTATCAATGGTAACGAATCTACAAACTCGGCTGGCGGCGGCGTCAACAACCAGGGTGGGGTGTTCACCGTCAATAATTCCACATTTAGCGACAATACGTCGGATGCCAACGGAGGTGGAATCTATAACGGTTTCGGTTCTGTCGTCACAATCACAAACTCTACCATTACCCGCAACTGGGGCAAAACAGGAACCAGCGCCAGCGGTGTTCGTAACTGGGGCTCCACAATTACATTTTCCAATACCATTGTGGCCAACCAGATCAGCGGGGCAGATTGCCACGTAGCCCATGGTGGGGTGAACATTTCCGACGACCATAACCTGGAAAGCGGGACATCCTGCGGGTTCACTGAGGCCAATGACATTCAGGGCACCGATGCGTTGATCGCACAATTGTCGAACAATGGCGGACCCACCCCCACCATAGGGCTGAAGGTTGGCTCGCCTGCAATAGATAGTGGATCGTGTGTAAACCCAACCGATCAACGCGGTGTCGCACGGCCCCAGGGCGCCGCTTGTGATATTGGAGCATTTGAAGGGTTGGTAACCACCAGCACATTTACAGTCACCAAAACCGAGGACACAGCAGATGGAGTGTGCGACGCAGACTGCTCATTGCGGGAGGCGGTCATCGCCGTAAATAATGGCTCTGGCGCCGGTGATACTATTAACATACCGACCGCAGGGCTATACGCGCTCACCCGTGCTGGGGCAGGCGAGGATATGGCCTCCACAGGTGACCTCGACCTTCTGAAAATTGTAACCATCGTGGGCGCCAGCAGTAACTCTGTCATCATCGACGGCGGCTCGCTTGATCGTGTGTTCCACAACATCGCGGCTGATAATACAACCATATCTGGCGTCACCATACAAAACGGCTCTGTCACCGGCGATGGCGGCGGCATCTGGACCGAGCATCCACTTACCATAAACAGATCAGTTATATACAATAATGCGGCCACAGCGCTGGGTGGTGGTATCTATGGCAACGGCACGACAGTCTCCATTAACGAATCCACCATCGGCAATAACAGCGCCACAGGCGACGGAGGCGGCTACTATAGTTTGGATTCCACAGTATCCATCAACCGCTCCACGATCAATAACAACAGTTCCAGCAGTAGTGCGTCTATTTTAAATGGCGGCGGCGGTTTCTATAGCAGAAGCTCGTCCGGCACAACAAATGTTACCTTCACCAATACCACCATCAGCGGCAATACAGCGGCAGGTTACGGAGGTGGACTTTACATCTTAGGCCAGGCAGAGATCAAGAATAGCACCATTACGGCAAACAGCGCGCCAACTGGTGGCGGTATTTATAGATTTAATGGCGCAACCAACCTTGCCAACAGTATCGTGGCGAATCAAACCAGCGGAGGAGATTGTTCTTCACTGAGTGGCTCTATCACATCATCTGGCTCCAACCTGGAAAGCGCTACATCCTGCGGATTTACAGGAACAGGTGACTTGCAAAACAGTAACCCGCTACTAGGCCCGTTGGCGGATAACGGAGTCCCGACCATGACCCATGCCCTACTGCCAGGAAGCCCCGCCATCAACGCAGGAAATAACGCAACATGCGAATCCACCGATCAGCGTGGTGTTATAAGGCCGCAAGGCGTCAACTGCGATATCGGCGCGTATGAGTCTGGCGCTGCTATCCATACGGTCAGCACCTCTGTGGCAAACGGCAGCATTACGCCCGCCAACGCTGTGGCGGCGGATGGAATGACGACAACGTTCGGAATTTTCCCGAATATTGGACATCACATTGTTTCTGTAACTGGTTGTGGTGGGTCGTTGGTGGGTGGTACCTATACAACCGGCCCTATCACCGCGGATTGCACAGTCACCGCAACTATTGCGATCAACACCTATATAGTGACCGCCACGGCTGGGTCTAATGGGTCGATCACTCCGCTCAGCCAGACTATCGATCATGGTTCGACAGCCATTTTCACGATCACGCCTGACTTTGGTTATTCGGCTGATGTGACTGGTTGTGGCGGGTCGCTGGTTGATGTGACGTACACCACCGGGCCGATCACCGCAGCGTGCACTGTGACGGCTACTTTCATACTAAACTCACATACGGTCACAAAGACAGCGGACACCGCCGATGGGTTCTGCGACGTTGCCGACTGCTCATTGCGGGAGGCTGTCATGGCGGCCAACAACAGCCTCGGCTTTGATAACATCAATCTGCCTGATGGTGTATACACTATCGGTATTGGCGGAGCCGGCGAAGATCTGGGCGCAACCGGCGATATTGATATCACTGGTGATTTTGCGTTGACGCCCATCGGCAACGGCCCTGTGATCATCGATGGCGGTGGCAACGACCGGGTGTTCCACATCATCGGGGCTCATACGGTTTCCCTTACTGGCATCACCATCCGCAACGGCTCTGTCACTGGCCCCGGCGGCGGTATCTTCAACGACGGCGGCGCGCTGACTATTGAAAACTCTGTCATTCACGGCGGTATGTCCACCACATCTGGCGGCGGTATCCACAACACTGGCACTGTTAACATTGTCAACTCCACGGTCAGCGGTTCATCGGCCACGGTATCTGGCGGCGGCATAGGCAATAGCGGCGCCATAAACGCGACCAATGTCACCATAACCGATAACAGATCCGCCGACGGAGCCGGAATCTGGAACAGCGGCGGCGCTGTAAAACTTGATAACAGCATAGTGGCCGGTCAGGCCAGCGGTGTTGATTGCAGCGGCGCGATCATGTCCGATGGTCACAACCTGGAAAGTGGCGTATCCTGCGGGTTCACGCAGGCTACTGACCTGCAGAACAGCGACCCGAAGCTGGGCCCGTTGGCGTATAACGGCGGGCTGACCAAGACCCATGCGCTTCTTGTCGGTTCACCTGCCAGGAATGCTGGTTCTTGTGTCAACCGGTTTGATCAGCGCCACGTATCCCGGCCGTATGGTGGCTTATGTGACATTGGATCGTATGAAAAACTTCTGGCTTTGAACGATTTCAATGGTGATGGTATAGCTGAAGTGTTAAGAAAATATATACCAGACGGACGGACACTGGTCTGGAAAATGGCGGTTAACAAAGTATCCACCACCCTATGGACCTCACAGTTCAACAATATCAATTGGGGGGTGGTCGGCTCTGGTGATTTCAACGGGGATAATCAGCAAGACATATTGTGGCAATACAAACCAGACGGCCGGACCCTGATCTGGCTCATGAAAGGCAACGCGGTGATAGGCGCGCAATGGACATCGATGTTTTTTAATATAAACTGGGAAGTGGCTGATGTTGGTGATTTTAATGGTGATGGCCTATCGGATATTCTGTGGCGTTACAAACCGGATGGCCGAACCTTGATCTGGACGATGAACGGAAACAATGTGATCGCCAGTAAATGGACATCAATAGCTTTTAATCTCAATTTTGAGATCACCGGCGTCGATGATTTCAACAACGATGGCATGACAGACGTATTATGGCGACACAAGCCGGATGGCCGGACATTGCTTTGGACAATGCAAGGGTCAGCCGTATCGTTGAGCCAATGGACCTCGCAATCATTTAATATCAACTGGGAGGTTGCCCGCATTGGTGATTTTAATGGTGATGGCAAGGCAGACATATTATGGCGCTACAAACCGGATGGTCGAACCTTGATCTGGATAATGACCAGGAACTATGTGATCGTCAGCAAATGGACATCGTCGTTTTTCAATATAAACTGGGAAGTGGTCCAGGTCGGCGATTACAGCGGCGACGGTAAAGAAGATATATTATGGCGCTACAAACCAGACGGGCGGACGCTGGTCTGGACAATGCTGGGGACCAAAGTCGCACTTAGCAATTTCACTTCAGTGCAGTACAACACCAACTGGACCGTGGAGTAACAAGTAAAGACGCAGCAGGGAAGATTGTACCGCTGTCCCACACACAGAAAAGCCTGCTTGACAAGCATTTGCTCCGCTATCCCCACCGATTGCGCCACCATCTGCCCTCTGTTCCATATCACAAACGCTTCAATAGTGGCGAATCAGGCCAGTGGGGCCGATTGTGTTGTTTCTGTTGGGTCGACCTCGTCCTACGGCAAAAACCTGGAGTACGGAACATCGTGCGGGTTTACTGGAACCGGTGATATTCAGAACGCTGACCCCAGGTTGGGTCCATTGGCCAACAACGGAGAGCGGCCATGACCCACGGGTTGTATGCCGGATCGCCTGTGATCAACGCCGGTTCATGCGTCGAAGCGACCGACCAGCGCGGCATTGGCTGACCTTCGGCCGGTTGTGATATCGGGGCGTATGAATATAACAACGACGCCAGCAACAATTTCAGCGGATAAGGTATGTCCGACATACTGCGCAAGTATAGCCCTGATGGTCGGACAGTGGCCTGGGATATGACCGTCAACAACGCCTCTTCCGCTCTATGGACGTGAATGTTTACAACATCATCTGGGACGTTGTGTGTGCAAGAGGTTTCAATGGTGATGGCCGGGTGGGTATATTATACTGGTAGCAAGCAGAGGTAAGGCTGTTGGTGTTATGTTATATTTGGACATGGCTAACTAGGGGAACCATCCACAAATGATAACGCTTAAACCATATGGGGCTGGCACAATATTTAGCAGTGCGCTTGTGCTATTGACATGCGCGCTATTAGCTTATGGATCTCCTGCTGAAGCTTGGCAGTTTTTCAATGTCACGAAAACCGCGGACACCAACGACGGCGCCTGCAATGCCGACTGCTCCTTGCGCGAAGCGATCATCGCCGCCAACGCCAATCCGAACATAGGATCACATGATGTAATAATCGTCCCGCCGGGTCTCTATAAAATTGCGATAGATGGGAAATGGGAGGAGCTTGGGGCTAAGGGTGACTTCGACATCACCGACCCGGTGGAAATCCGGGGCGCCGGGGCTGGCTCCACCATCATTGATGGCTCCAACCTGGATCGTGTGCTCCATTTTCAGGGCAGTTATAACCATCAAAGCTATCTTTCGGGCGTCACGGTCCGCAACGGCAAATTGCTTAACATCAGCACCGGCGGCGGAATAGAAAATTCCGGTTCGCTCAAAATCAGAAACTCCATAATTACCAATAATGTGAATGGCGTCTATAACATGTTTGGCGGCACTGTCGAACTTGTCAATTCCACAGTAAGCGACAACCAGGGCAAGGGTGTTTTCATTTATACAACCATCAATCTTCCAATAACACTTATTTCAAAAATTGAAGCCTCCACCATCAGTGGCAACAGCGGCGATGGCATAAGAGCTAGCAAAACAGGCTCAACTGCCACCTCCGCCAGGATATTAATTAATAACTCCACGATCAGCGGAAATGGTGGCCGGGGCCTCTGGACGGGGGGTTTTTCATCTTCTTTTGTCAGTTATTCCACCTTTACCGGCAACCAGATCAATATCCAGGGTGTCAACAGCTACATTACTTTTTTCACCACTATTGTGGTTCACCCCACTACTTCGATAAACTGTTCCAAAACCATATCAACGTTCGTTTCCAACGGTTATAACATGGAGAGCGACACCTCATGCGGGTTCACGGGGGTCGGTGACCTTCAAAACATTTTCTTTTCCCTGCTGGGTCCATTGGCGAATAACGGCGGCCCGACCAAGACCCACGCGCTGATACCCGCTTCGGCCAATATCATCGGATCGCCTGCCATAAACGCGGGCAGATGCAACAGCGACGGCTGGACCGACCAGCGCGGCGTTGCGCGGCCCCAGGGCGGTAAATGCGATATTGGCGCATATGAGCGAATCATTCCATCGAACGATTTCAACAACGACGGCAGATCAGATATCCTAAGGCGATACACGCCAGACAAACGAACCCTCGTCTGGACCATGTCCAGAAATGTTGTAACTTCCGCCCTATGGACCACTGTTCAGTATGGAGTCGGCTGGGAAGTAGCGGGCTTTGGCGATTTCAATGGAGATGGCAGGTCCGAAATTTTATGGCGTTATAAACTGGATGGCCGCACATTGGTCTGGTACATGTCTGGCCATAAGGTATTAGCCGCCTACTGGACATCACTGCATCTCTCCAACAGCTGGAAAATAGCGGATATTGGAGACTTCAATGGTGATGGCAGGGCAGATGTTCTGTGGCGTTATATTCCTGATGGGAGAACCTTAATCAGATTTATGGCTAGCAATACGGTAATTGCCAGCCAATGGACCACACAATTTCTATCTAACGGTTGGGAGATCGCTGGTATTGGAGATTTCAATAGGGATGGTAGAGCGGATATTTTGTGGCGTTATAAGTTGGATGGCCGAACTTTGGTCTGGACCATGTCTGGCAGTACCGTGGCTTTGAGACAATGGACATCGAGGACGTCCAATATCAACTGGGAGTTTGTTGGTATTGGTGACTTTAACAATGATGGTAATTCAGACCTCCTGTGGAGATATAAACCGGACGGCCGTACATTGCTCTGGATCATGTCTGGCAACAATGCGACGGCCATCTGGACATCACGGTTTTTCCCGAACAACTGGAGCGTTGCGCGTATCGCAGATTATAACGGCGATGGCCGGGCGGATATATTGTGGCGATACAGCGATGGGCGCACCTTGGTCTGGACCATGTCTGGCGCTTCTGTATTAGCAGTCCAATGGAGCACGAAACAGTATAATACCAACTGGACCGTAGAATAGTCTTGAGATTATCTAAAATGGTGTGATGCCCTGCGGTCAGGCAGGGCGCCACATATTAAATCAGTCGAAGTTTATAACTTTCCTGTTGGCGACTATATGTTTCTCGATCTCTTCGGCCGCTTTGAACGGGTCGTCTTCCAGAAGCATCCGGCCACCGGTCAGGCCGGTCATACCATCTGTCACATAGTTGGTGACAACGTCGCTGCCATAAATCATCGGCGCAGGCGACACATGCGTCAACAACCCGAATGCCAGCGCGGTGAAGATATCGGCGATACCTTTCTGCTCCATCTGCTCCGGCACAGAAGCGGCCACAGGCAGCTCGCTCACATCACACCCAATGGTCCAGGCAAGGGCTGCAACGGTGTCCAGAATCTTGCCAACGTCTGTGCATGAACCGTAGGAGACCACCGGGGGCACATCATACTTCTCGCAGATCGCCCGCAGTTTTGGTCCGGCCATTTTGGCCATCTCTTTGGTGGACATACCCAGGTTCTGATGGGTTGAGGAACAACAACCAGCGCCTATGACCATGATGTCGCGCCGGATCAGCTCCAGCGTCAGGTCGCCGATCATTTTGCCGCCCTGCCCTTCATGGACAGTGGTGCAACCGGCCACCGCAACGGCGCCCTTTATGGACCCTTCCTTCATATGCTCGATGTAGGTGTTGATGTCGTTGCCGAACATTTTCAGCACGGTTTCTGTGGTATATCCCGCGATGGCTTTTGAACCGACTTTCTTTGTTGGGATATTAACCGGTCGATCTTTGTCCGCTTTGCGCGCCTTGAACTGGGCGGTCGCGTCGTTCAGGATTTTCTCCGCCTGCTCCTCGGCCTGCTCTGGGTCGAAATCGAGATTCTCCACGTCAGGAAAGCGGATCACCTGGTCTATGCTGAGCAGCTTGGTGCCGTATTTGTCGGCATAATCTTTCAATGTGGGCACGGCGCAGTTGAAATCCATCATAAACAGGTCCACCAGCCCGGTGGCGATGAACAGCTCTTCCTGTATCCAGTTGCCTAGCTGGCCACCGAACACATTTTTATACTCTTCCCGCGCCGAGACGTTCAGCAGCTGCTGGCCGGCGCAGAGGGAGCCGTAGATCTTGATTCCTTTGGCCCCTGCATCCTTGGCGGCGGTCTGGAATGATTCGCCGTTAGCTTTATCCATAATCACGCTGGCGAAAACCGGCTGATGTCCATTGGCGATAATATTAACCGTGTCAGGGTCGAGGCAGCCGATGTTCGTCTCAGATTCTGTGAGATCGGCTGTGCCCATGAGGATATCCTGAATAACCGTTATGCCCCACAGTCCGGCATACTCGTTGGCGATACCAAGCCGTAGGCAGGTTTTGATCAGGTCGACCGGGTCATTACTGATGTTTGTCATACATTTGGTCTGGGCGGTGAGAAGCTCTTCGCTCATTCCACCGGCGTAGAGGCCGGTCTCTTTCCAGACTTCCTTACGCTGGCCAACGGCAAACATGTCCATCAACTGCAGTGGCTCCTGGCTCTGCTTTCCAATTTCGTTCAGCATGAAATCTGCGAATATCACGGCCAGTTCGTTAACGGGCCGTTCTGCGTCTTCACCCAGCGCCATGCACATGCGCTGCAGTTTGACTTCGTCTTTTATTTTTAATGTCGATTTGCCTTCGCCTGCCGCCTTTAGCATCCGGGCAAGGTTGCGGGCCTGATAGGTGTTGGCGGCGGCGCCGATGGCGCACAGCTGCAGCAGGTTGCGGGCGACAATGACGTCGGGGCCGACTCCGCATACGCCCAGGGGCGCTTTTTTCGTGATACGGCAAGGGCCATCCGCGCAAAGCTGGCAGCTGATACCCAGCCGGCAATGTTCACACTTGTTTCCTTGCGCTTCGAATCGCTCGAATACAGTGGTCAAACCCTCGCCAAGAACCAGCTGATGCAGTTCATGGCTCTGTTGATCTTGATGCTTTTGTGTTGATGTTGCTATTTCTTTACTCACGGTGGATTACTCCATAAGAGGTTTTACAAGTTGCTGCTCTTCATTCCAGGAAAGGTATTTCCATCCCCTTTTTAGTTGTTATCAGATGTTAGTATATATGAAAGGATGTTTCTATTATATAACAAAAGTCATCTTTTAAATATTTTCACTCAGAAATCAAGAACCTGCTGCAAACTAATTGTATGTTTAATTACAATTAGTTACACTGGATAATCGATGCCGAAACTACTGCAGGGTCTTCTATTAATATGTAAATGGGGCGGCGCGCAATAATATTGCAATTCGCGTTATCGAATATTTCACACAGATTGGCGGAGATGCTATATGGCTATCTGATCAAGCGCCAGCGGCCAAAACCATCGATTAAGCTAAAACAGATTTAGAACTATCCTAAACCTATTCTTTATCTCTGTACAAATCATCGCGCCGGAGCGGGATGGGCAAAGTCTGATGCTCATGCCCCACCAGCGTTTGGTATACAGTGAAGTCTCCCCGTTCAAAATAATAGGCATAGCCATACATGTAAATTACCCATAACCGATAGACTCTATCTTCTACAATTTCCAGCGCTTGATCCTTATTAGCCTCCAGGGCCTCGGTCCAACGGCGCAAGGTAATGGCATAGTGGCGCTGCAACCCCTCCACATCGATGATCTCCAGCCCCTCTTTCTCCATGGCTTCGGTGGCGGTGCTGATGCGTGATAGCTGACCATCCGGGAAAACGTACTTGTTAATGAACTGCGTGTATGGCGAGCTGGTATACTCATTTCTGCTGGAGATGCCATGGTTCAGAAACAGTCCGTTCGGTTTGAGCACGCGCGAGACTGTGCCGAAATAAACAGGATAGTTTTCAACACCGATATGCTCGAACATACCTACACTGACCACCCGATCATATTGCGCATCCTTTGGCAGGTTGCGATAGTCGATCAGTTCTATATTCACCAGGTCCTCCAGCCCTTCACTGCGGACACGCTCTACCGCATAATTATATTGGCGCTCGCTTAAGGTTATGCCATGGGCCTGAACACCGTAATTACGAGCCGCCCATATCACAAGGGCGCCCCACCCACAGCCTATGTCGAGCAATTTGAGCCCCGGCTTGAGCCGAAGTTTACGGCAGATATGATCCAGTTTGTCCCGCTGCGCCTCGGCCAGATTTTGGTTCTCTTCCTTGAAGTAAGCGCAGGAATAAACCATCTCCGGGTCGAGCCACAGCCGATAAAACTCGTTGGAGACATCATAATGGTGCGCGATGGTCTCCTTTGAATTCTTTTTAGGAGTATATACAGAAGAAGAGTTGCGGAATATACCCTGGCCTTTGTCTGTAGGCATCTGCCACGCCTGTTTTTTTGCCTTCAGAATATCTTTCCAGGTTGGCGCATGGGTTATCATATACTCCACAAAATCGAATACTGCTTCCATATCACCTTCGATATCCACATTACCCACCAGGAAGTGTTCGGCAAGGTTGAGGACGCTTTGTTGCGATACCATGTCACGAATCGGGGCGGAGTTTCTGAATATAATTGCACAATTTGTGGATGTGGATTCTTTGATAACATCCCCGTTCCATAGGCGGATGGTCACCGGGCCACTATATTCCGATAATAGCAAATCCAGGATACGGCGCGATGCGACCGCAGCGTCTTCGGTTTCTGTGGGTGGCGCTTCACCTTTTTGCGCGCCTGCAGATATGGTGGCTGAATTGTTTTGCAAGTCTTCCATGTTCATATATCCTTATCAAATAAGTTACTTAAACTATCATCTTGCTTCGTTATGCTACTGATACAGGCGCGCTTACAGGTGGAAAGCGACACCCGCGCAAGTTAATTGCCCTTACATTCCAGGCTCTGGAAGTTTCATGGAGTTATCTGATATTGGCGCAAGCCTGATCAAAGCAAGCTTTGGTAAAGATTGTATAAACATCTTCCCCCTACTGTTCACCATGTACGTTCCCACTGAGATGCATTTCGTCAGTAATTTAATTTGCAAACGAAATTTTGTAAACTGGCTTATATCGTTCAATAAACGATTAACCAATTAGTTTTTAAGGATATCAAATTTTTAAATCAATATGCACATATTTTTTGTTTTACAAAAATAGTCTGGACAACGCAATTAACATGTAGGGAAATTAGCTAAAATAGCTAATGCGTTGGCGTTGCTTAAAGTATGGAGCCAGCGGTCGGGATTGAACCGACGGCCTGCTGATTACGAATCAGCTGCTCTACCACTGAGCTACGCTGGCGATACTATAGCCTTTGGTATGGTATCGCCTTCGCCAGCAAATGTCTATTTGAAGAGCCCGACTATAAATAATAAAACTGATGCGCCGATGACCGCTGTAATAATAGCGCCTATGATACCACCCAACGCGGTGATTCCAAGTAGCGAAAAAAGGAACCCACCAATAAATGCCCCAACAATACCTACGATGATATTACCGATAATGCCAAAGCCTTTGCCTTTCATGATGTTTCCGGCCAGCCAGCCTGCAATTGCGCCGACTATGAGTGTGGCTATCAAACCTTGTGGATCCATTGTTTTGTCCTTCCTGAAATTAGATTTCCAAATTGAATGTTCCAAGTCTAACTACTATACCATTGCTAACTGCACTTAGAAACAATGAATATTATTTGTATCATAAATTAGTCGTTCTTCTATGGCTCGCTAAAGAATCGATTTTATGGAATTACAATCTAAATTAAGGTGATACAATATAATCATCACTGGTAACTGCGCCGGTGGATGAATGGTTCAGGCCATTTAATATATTGGTATTATTTAGATTGTTGAACAGCATTAACCTGGCGCTAATTGAAAGTATAGATTATTAAAGGAGATGATATATGAGCCAAACACCTGATAAAACAATTGATTGCAATGGGTTATCCTGCCCGGAGCCGGTGCTTCGCACAAAAATGGCGATCAATGAGCTTGAGTCTGGCCAATACCTGGAGATGACCGCGACCGACCCTGGTTCGGCAAACGATATACCGGCCTGGTCCAAGCGAACTGGTAATCCGATTATAGAATCGAGCGAAACTGATGGTGTCTGGCGGTTTTTGATCCAGAAAGCGTAGTTTATTCGTTTAATTAAATCAGAAAGGGGTTGATTTATCCATGTCAGAAGAGCAACCAAAGCGAATAGCGCTCATTGCGTTACATGGATCGCTGGATATGGCTTACCCACCGCTGATCCTTGGGTCTACGGCCGCGGCGATGGATATGGAAGCGGCGATTTTTTTCACCTTTTACGGCCTTGATATCATTAACAAGCATAAATACAAATCGCTGGGTGTGGCGCCGTTGGCCAACCCTGCCGCGCCTATGCCCATACCGAACATTATAGGCGCGTTGCCCGGCATGACCATGGCGGCGACCAGTATGATGAAAAGCTGGATGGGCAAAGCGAATGTGGCTTCTGTCCCAACACTCCTCGATTTATGTATGAAAAGCGGTGTCAGGATGATCGGGTGCCAGATGACAATGGATGTCATGGGCGTCAAGAAAGAGGACCTGCTCGACGGGGTCGAGGTTGGCGGCGCGGCGACTTTTCTCGATTTTGCGGCCGATTCCAATATCTCACTTTCGTTCTAGTCGACTGGCGACTATTTATACCGGGTAACTGAACTATGGCGATATTACGGTGGAGCTCCAGGCGAGAGCTTATGTTTATTCATTCTACGATGGGTAAAATTTTCGAAGAGGCTCTTGCGGCCCTGCAGGCGGACCTTGCTGTGCCATCACCCTGGACACCACCATGCGATATTTATGAAACTGCTGATGATTTCGTGTTAAACGCAGAGACTCCCGGGATTGAGCTGAACGACATCGTACTCTGCATCGACAACAATACCTTAACCATCAGTGGTGAGCGCAAGGCAAAATGGGAAGCAAAACAAGTTGTGTACCACCGGCTGGAAAAAAGTGGAGAGAAATTTATCCGCAGCTTCACCCTTCCTTGCAATGTTGATATTGAAAAGGTGTCGGCGTCATTATCGGATGGAGTGCTGACCGTAATTCTCCCGAAGAAAATAAGCGCTAAAAACTCAAACGTTATCAATGTCAAGGTCAACTAGACCTCTATTATGACGCCTGGAATTTTAGCGCCAACCCGTTGTTGCAATAGCGCAGCCGAGTAGGCGCAGGGCCATCCTTGAATAGGTGCCCCTGGTGGCCGTCGCATCGGGCGCAATGATATTCTGTCCGTGGCAGCAGCAATTTGTAATCACTTTTAGTCCCCACATGGCCTTCTATAACCGTGTAGAAACTGGGCCAGCCTGTGCCGCTGTCGAATTTCATTTCCGACGTAAACAGCTCCAGGTCACACCCGGCGCAAAAATAGGTTCCATCCCGTTTCTCGTTGTTGAGCGGGGATGTGAAGGAGCGTTCGGTGCCTTCTTCCCGCAGGATATAATACTGTTCCGGAGTCAGTATAGAGCGCCATTCAGCATCAGATTTTACAACTTTCACAATATTCGCGCCCTTCGCCCTTCCCTTTTCTGCATTGGTCAGGATAATGTTATCCGCAATCGCATCGTTATCAGCCAGAGCCCTGGTGAAAGCATACGGCAAAACCCCTGCCGCCACCAGGCCGGCCATAAATGTTCGTCGGTTCATGATATTCACCCCCACAGCTCTTGCAACCGTTTGTCCCGGCCGCAATTGTATCGGTACAGTTTATATCTTATCGGGTTTTTGATATAGTAATCCTGATGATAATCCTCGGCCTCATAAAACTGCGTGGCTTTGCTTATCTCGGTTACGATCCTGTCTGCAAATTTTTTCTCTTGCTCTACTTTGCTCTTCGACTTTTTTGCAATGCGCCTTTGTTCATCGTCCAGATAGAAGATCGCTGATCTGTATTGAGATCCTCTATCGCAAAACTGCCGGTCAGGCGTTGTCGGATCTATGTTGCGCCAAAACACTTCGAGCAATTTTTCATAGCTGGTTACCTGTGGATCATATTCCACTTTGATAACTTCGGCGTGGCCGGTGCTTCCCGCCGAAACTTTGCGATAGGTAGGGTTCTTTGACTTCCCACCGGCATAACCCACAGTGGTGGATACAACCCCTGGTAATTCGTCGAAAGGGTGCTCCATACACCAGAAGCAACCACCAGCCAAAATTGCTGACTTGGTGGTTTTTGATTTGGATTCAACAATATCTTTTTCAGTCATGGCGAAGCTGAAGATCGCTCCTAGCACCACCATGAACATTATGGTAAATGGTTTCATGATAGTCTCTTATGCTTTAATTATCTCATAATCAAGCAGCGCTGCGAAGCGCCGGAATGCGCCCCGTAGCAACAGCTGCTCTCTCAACCTGTTCCTTATTTATCTGCCGACTCCATGGCGTCGCGCCCTTTCTCTTTCATATCCTCTGCCGACTCCATGGCGTCGCGCCCTTTCTCCTTCATCTCCTCCATCGATTCTTTGGCGTCGTCGCCCTTCTTTTTCATATCATCCATCGTTTCCATAGATTCTTTTTTCATTTCATCATGACCATCGCCATGGGCCACGGCAGCTCCGCCCATGGCTACAAGCGAAATCAACGCCGCAAATATTAAATATTTCATTCTCTTTTCCTTTCAATATGCATGGCCATACAATGATGAGCCTTATTAATAATATTATCGACAGTCAAGCCGGACAACTTAACCAACGATACAACTTTCCATTGACTAAATTATCATATGCTCTTGTAACAACTATTTCACACAGGTGTAACAAAAGTATCACGTTGGAAACCTGAATATAGGCAGGCAAATATTTATATCATCAGGATATATAAGCGTTAATCGAGAGCCAGACAAAACCAAGCATATCAGACGATTGCGCTATTTACAGGGAATTTTAATTGGTGGAGCAGAGGGGGATCGAACCCCTGACCTCAGCATTGCGAACGCTGCGCTCTCCCATCTGAGCTACTGCCCCAATCAAGTCCGGTTTATTATATAGCAATCAGCCTCTAGTAACCGCCATAAGTTTTGGCGCCGCCACTTTTGTTTTCATTCTTGCCTTTGCCATCGCCTTTACCTTGGGGGGCGCAAGGATTCTTTTTATCTTTCCATTTCATATGCTTTTTATGCATCTCATCATGCTTGCCCATCAAGTTTTGCAACCGGTTTTCCAGGTTCTGCGCCCGGTTTTTCATCGCTGGGTCATTGGAAGATTCTTTTAACAGCATAATAGTCTCCAGCAGGATCATATCACGCTCTTTCATCGTCTGGTGTTTCATTTTCTTATGCATACCACACGACTTCATATTTTTACATTCACCCTTATACTTCATATATCTGTCATCATCGGCATGCGCCTGCGGCGCGGCAAACGCTGCGATCATGATCATGCTTATTAATAAATGTATAGACCTCATATTTAAATCCTTTCTATGGTGAAACTAAAATCGTAATTCCAGTTTCACATATTTCCATTTAAAATCTTACGGCATATCTCCACATCGCCGTGGCTTCCGATAAATAGCGGCACCCGTTGATGAAGCTGTGTCGGTTTGATATCTAATATATCTTCTGTATCGGAAATGGCGGAGCCGCCTGCCTGCTTGCAAATAAACGCCAGGGGTGACGCTTCGTAAAGGAGCCGCAGCTTGCCATTGGGGTTCTTATTGTCACCAGGATACATAAACACCCCACCATATAAAAGATTGCGATGGAAATCAGCCACCAGCGAGCCGATATACCGGGTCGAATAGGGCCTGCCGGTTTCCTTATCTTTGGTTTTAAAATATTCTATCGCCCGCCGCGCCTTTTCATCCCATTTATGCGCGTTGCCTTCATTCACTGAATAGATGCAACCTCGCTCCGGTATCTTGATATTTGGGTGGCTAAGGATAAACTCACCAATGGAAGGATCGAGTGTAAAACCATGGACACCATTGCCGACGGTATAAACAAGCATGGTCGACGAACCATAAATTATATACCCGGCGCATACCTGGTGTTTCCCCTTTTGCAGAAAATCTTCCACAGTCCCTTTTTGCGAGTCTGATATTTTACGGTGTATGGAAAATATCGTCCCGATGGAAACATTGGCGTCTATGTTTGATGATCCATCCAGCGGGTCAAAGGCTAAAGTATATTTTCCACCCTGCGGATGTCTATCCTCGATTTCGATCAGGTCTTCCATCTCTTCTGAGGCCATGCCGCAAAGGTAACCAGTATGATCCATCTTCTGTATTATTGTCGTGTTGGCGAATTCATCGAGCTTCTGGACTTCTTCACCCTGCACATTTTGTATGCCGGTTTTCCCCAGGATATCGGCAAGCCCGGCCTTGTTAACGGCACGATATATCACCTTTCCCGCTACTATAAGCTCATTCAGGAGACCGGAAAAATCGCCGGTGGCTTCCGGAATGAGCCTTTGCGTTTCCATGATATGCTTGCTGATTGTTGTTCCCAACCGCTCAGGCATTTTCTATCCTTTTTAAATAATCGTTTCGGACATGGCAAACAATATTAAAGGTTTTTGCGAAAACAAGTTTAACATAACTGGTTAAAAAACAGATGTTGATTATGCAAAGGCTAACAGCTACACTATTATGATATATGTCTAATCGATCGAAACAAGGAGATAATCGATAATGTCCGAGAATGTAGAAACTTTTACTGACAGTAACTTCGACGAAAAAGTAATCAAATCCGATAAACTTGCGGTTGTGGACTTCTGGGCGGACTGGTGCGCCCCATGCCGCATGATAGCGCCCGCCATAGAAGAATTGGCTGGCGAATATAAAGACAGTGTTAGCATCGGCAAGCTTAACGTAGATGAAAACAATAAAATAGCCACACAGTTTGGCATACGCTCTATACCTACAATTCTGTTTTTCAAGGATGGCGCCGTCCTGAAGCAGGTCGTGGGTGTGCGGACCAAGGAAGAGCTTAAAGAAGTCATCGATCAAAACGCCTGAGTATACGATATCAACCTGAATCCGCCTTTTCTTTCAGTTGGCTTTATAAGCTGACGAGGGGGACAGAAAAGGCAGGTTTTGGTCCGAAAGATAGAAACCCGGTTTGGCAGTTACTTCTTTCCCATATATTGGGCGCTGATCTCTTCCGGATCCAGGCCCAGAGCGCGCGCGTAAGCCTTCAGAAACCCTTTCATAAATATTGGCGCCGGGAAATTGTTTATATTCTCTTGCTCAATCGCTTCCAGGTAAGCTTTTTTAACCTTTGTGATATCAGAAATCTGCTCCAGCGACGCTCCTTTGGCTATCCTGATATTTTTCAGGTCCTCGCCGCCTAGCCTGCGCGACTGAAACTTTTCCTTTATCTCCATACCATTGTTCCTGTCAGCAAACCTGTTCTGCGCCATCTTGACCACAGTCGTATGGGTTCGCTTTTCTGGCAGAGGCGCGGTCGGTTGAGCTTTCGAGCGCATTTCCTTTAGCTTCTCCGCCGAAATACCCAGATCCTGGAGGTCATACGCGTTACGCATTTGCGGGTTTATCAACACTTCATACGCCTGATTGATCCTGTCGATCATCCATTTGCGCTCGTTCTCGTTCAGCGCGTTATACGTCACCACAGAATCCCTTCCATAAATCGAAATCGTGTTCATATACGCGCGCTCTATATCAACCGGCGACACTTCCACGCACAGGTTCAAAATTTCGTAGTGGTTCAGCTCAGATACGTTTTTGTGGCTCATGATTTTTATATCAGGTTTAATAATTTTTCCTTGTTTGCATTGAGCGATTGGACCATCAGCCGGTCCAGCGCCAGGGTGAAACTGGCCGCAGCCTCGCTGGTGGAATACTCCCGGACGAAAGGTTTGAGCATTCTTTCTGACTTGACAACCCGCTCATCATACGGCACGACTCCAATATATTCCGCATTGAATCCATAAAATTTCTTTATCACATCTGGCAGTTTCTGGCCCAGATGCTGGTCCTGATGATAACGCGCCTGATTGACTATAACCTTCAGGTTCATGTCGAACAGATCATCCTTGATCTCTGCGTAGGGCGCGCTATAGTTATCGCCAAGCTTCGAAACAATGGCCCGGATAACACCGATCCGGTTACCCGCTCTGCCGATCTTGTTCGCCTCTTCTATAAAGTTGTCGAACATCACCCTGGGCGCTAATGCCTTTAGCTTTCTATAAAGAACAGTATCGAGATAGCGGTACATAAGCTCCACCGATGATGGCTCCGGTGTGACCACCAGAATACCCACATCGGCCAGCAGGAAAAAATCTATATTATTAAACCCGGTCCCGGAGCCGGTATCTATCAACAGATAGTCGCAATCGAGGGTCATCAACTGCCGGAATAGCTTATGCTTTATGGAAGTGTTCGGGTTGGCGGCGCCAAACCCATCCCACGCGCCGGAAATAAGCCTTAAATTCCCGTAAGGTGTTTTGCTGGCGATCTCAGCTATATGCTTTACGTTCCCCTTCAGGAAATCGTGGACAGATTTTTCTGGCGGAGCGATACCCAGCATGGTGTGCAGGTTCGCAGCGCCAAGGTCGCAGTCGATTAATATGACATCACAGTTTTTTTGTGCCAGCAACACAGCCAGGGAAGCTGCATTGAAGCTTCTGCCAGCGCCGCCTTTACCACCACCAAAGGCCCAGATACCCTTCTTTTTATCTGCGAACAAATCCAGGTTTTGATCCATACCTGCCTATGTAGAAAGCGATGTTGACGATCAGCTCTTATTCAATTACCCATCAAGATTTTCTGAGTATATTACAAATAGAATATTTTGCAAGGATTTACTGTAAGCTTCTGATTTTATTGGAAGTTTATTAACACAAACAAGGTTTGGTTTTTTTATTGAGCCGTTAATATAAATCTATCAGCCTAAGTATCCGATGATAACGTGTTACATTCCGCCCTTGCTGCTGGGGTCGTACGGGTCGAATGGCTCATCACTATAAAAGTCGTCGTCATCATCCTGTTTTTCGACCACATCATCACTTTCCCTAGCGTCTTTTATCGCTTCTTTCCTGATTTCCACAAATGTTTTGAAATGATCCATGTCCAAAGTGCATGCCGGGATACAAGCTTCGGCCCCGCTGTCTGGCTCCACGATGGCTCGCATGGTGCTGGTCTGCCCATAGTTATAAACCGTATGCTCAAACCCTCTGCGGAATATCGGACATTCGTCGCTATAGCACATCCACAGAAAAGTCGTCGGCCAACCCAACCCGTCGGAAAACGAAACCGGAGGCAGATCATATCTGATCATTGTACTGCCGCAATGAGAGCATACAGGAGCTGATTCAACTTTCAATTTCATTTTATTATCCTCTCAATCCATTGATGGCAGTCTCATAACTTTCGCTTCCAAACACAGCGGAACCCGCCACCAACACGTTAACGCCAGCGTCGCGCACAGCGGCGGCGTTATCTGGTTTTATACCGCCATCCATTTCTATATCTATATCCAGTTTACGCTCATCTACCATCGATTTCAGGTTTTTTGCTTTATCCAGCGCACTGGGGATAAACGACTGGCCTCCAAACCCGGGGTTTACCGACATAAGCAGAACCATATCCACCTTATCCAGCACATACTCAATCGCCTCCAGCCCGGTAGCGGGGTTCAGCGACACACCCACCTTCGGCCCGACGTCCCGTATCAGTGACAACGTCCTGTCCAAATGGCTGCACGCCTCTGCATGAACGGTGATTATATCGGCGCCAGCATCGGCGAACGCCACAACATAGTTATCTGGCTGTTCGATCATCAGGTGGACATCCAACGGCACAGAGGAGCATTTGTCCAAGGCTTTCACCACTGGCGGCCCGATGGTGATGTTCGGCACAAAATGCCCATCCATCACATCGATATGGATCCAGTCGGCGCCTGCTTTCTCCACTGCGTCCACCTCTTCGCCCAACCGCGAAAAATCAGCGGAGAGCAGCGATGGCGCCACTATTATTTCCCGATCAGCCATTACTACACTTCCAAATAATCAAAACCGTTTCACTTCTACAAGTTCATTGTTGATATATATCCTGGCGGAGGTGCGACCTTTTACCTCCACCAACACTGACACTGTATCACCCGGACGGCGCACTCGGCTATAGACTTCTTTCTCTCCATCCAGATTATCCTGGATAATCAACACATTCACAGCCGTCGATCCATCTGGAATTGTGTAGTACAAAAACGTAAAGGTAGACGGCCCTTTATCATCTGGTAACACACCTTCTGAAACAGTTAAGGACACCAGCGAACCTTTGGCCACCCTCTCTCCAAACCGCGGCTCCTGGCCTGTCACAATGCCCCTTCCCACGTCGCGATCCGGTCTATAGTCAACCTCCCGGACTTTCAACCCGGCTTCCTTGATCTTCTCCATGGTCTCGGTGAGCGGCTTTGATATAAATTCTGGTGTGGATACATACTCAATAAACTTTCCAGCGCCAATTAGCAGTGTCATGGAATCATTTCTGTTTAGCCGCGCCCCAGCCGCCGGCTGCTGCGCCAGCACCATACCCGGCTCACCGTTTTCCGTATGGACAGACACTTTTTTTCCGATACGCAGGTTTTGCTTGTCCAGCACGGTTTCGGCGCGCAGTTGGGTCGCCCCGACCAGGTTTGGGGCCACCGCCTCCCTCGACCCTTTGCTGATCACCACCTTAACATCCCTGCCCCTTTTCAAATAAGATCCAGGACCTGGCTTTTGGGATACTATCCTGTCGCTGTTAATGATATCGTCGAACTCCATTCTGATAACTTTCAGGTAAAGCCCCCGCTCGTCCAGCGCCTCCAGCGCAGGGATCAGTTTCTTGCCTTGAATATCCGGGACAACAACCCGCTCCGCCCCGGTATACATCACCGTTTTCATCACAACGATCGCGCTGACCACAGTGACCACGCACAGTATCAGAAATATTTTCAAATAATCGAACAATCAGCGACTCCAGAAACAGATAGAAATATGTTATCTATTGATTTTATCCAATTCCACACTGCAATGCCATGCCAATGTCAGCCCAGGCGCGATGTATTGAAGGGTCTCGGCAACCATGCGTTTTCGTTCTCACAGTTCTTCTCCTATTCTAAATCTACCGCACTTTATTGTGCGTTACCTAGACGATACAAGTGTTATTACCGCCAGTAAACAGCAGATGAGGGATTTGAAGCATTTGGAGCATATGGGGCATTTGAGGCAGAAGAAGCATATGAGGGATCCATTTTTGCCAATTTTGGTCTGAATATTGCCTGCTCATTAGCAGGAATATGTTTCTATTTTTACTCTTAATTTTCTCGTGATTTAGATACTAAAGCTTAACCAATTTAATGAAATCGGTCTCGCGAAGGATACGAATGTCATGTCCTGCCAAAATCAGATTTTCTACTTTCTGATGCTTTGTGCTTTTTTCATTTCCTCTTAGTTTCTTCGCATCTTGATCACCAACAACAAGTAGAGTTGTCTTTTTCGTTACTGTAGAGGTCACTTTACAGCCAACAAATGTGCAAAGTGATAAATGTTCTTGCCAACACCAAGGTTTGGAAAAGCAATATAAAATGACTTAGGATTCCTACAACTGGTCTGCCCACGACAGAGGACCGGTTAAAAGCAATAAATACAAAGAAAGGCGTCCCCGCTCATCCCGTCAGGGTAATTCGCGGTGGCCGCGCCACCTATTGCAACTGTTCCAGCGACAGTTCTTTCAACGCTTCAGTCGCTTTTTTCAGCTGTTCCGGCGTCATCTTGGCCGTGATATCTTCCTTGATATCCAGCGCCCTGTCATAGCCTTGCATGGCGGACTCACTGGCCAGCAGGTATGCCCGCTCCAGATCCACATCCATCGCGTCCCCGTTCATCAGCATCGTAGCAAGCATGGCCTGGGAGGCAGGAAAATGTCGCGCGGCGGCTTTCTCGAATTGCACAGCCGCCTGTTTATGGTTTTGTGGTATACCTATGCCCAGGTAATAGGCCAACCCTGCCAGATGTTGCGCTTTGATATGGTTCTGGTCGGCCGCCTTGTTCAGCCATTTAAAAGACTCTTTATAATCCTTCTTTACGACTGTACCATAAGCGTAGGCCACGCCCATGTCGTATTGAGCGTCCACATACCCCTGCTCGGCCGCCTTCATGATCAAGCCTCGCCCACGCTTGGCGTCCCTGGCGACACCTTCACCATTCATATACATTTTGCCCAGCAAATACAACGCTCCCGCATCTCCTCTATCCGCCAGAGGATTAACAATTTTCAGCGTAGCGGCATAATCCTTTCGATCATACGCTTCTGTGGCGTCCTCAAAATTCACCGGTGTTGTGGCGCAGGCTGTAACAGCCATCAAAACAGTGATAACAAGAAACCTGATCATATCGATAACTCCTATACATAAAGAATACGGCAACGCTATAATTTTTGTTATTTGTCCGGATTATAATCTATATACTATGAAGATGTTAATAATTAAATAAGTATTGAACCAGAAATCAGGAGGGCCGCCTCATGGGTAACAAGATTGTAAATAAGAAAAAACGGAACAAGATGGACAGAAGAACGTTTATCAAAACAGCCTCAGCAACCACAGCAGGCGCGCTGGCGGCAGGGCCATTGTCCGGATGCGCCACGAACCCTGTCACCGGAGAGAGCCAGTTTATGCTGATGTCGCCAGAACAGGAAGTGGCGGTCGATAAAGAGAGCTCGCCACACCAGTTTTCCTCCGATTACGGCCCCTCCACAGATAAACAACTGGTCAAATATATAGACGGCGTCGGCCAGGCCATGGCCGCCAAGACCCACCGGCCGGACATGCCATACTCGTTCCGCCCGGTGAACGCCACATATGTCAACGCATACGCCTTCCCCGGCGGCTCCATCGCCGTCACCCGCGGAATACTCCTGGAGCTGGAGAACGAAGCGGAGCTGGCCGGGCTGACCGGACACGAGCTGGGCCATGTGAACGCCAGGCACACCGCATCCCGCATGTCGAAGGGGATGCTGGCGCAGCTGGCGGTGATCGGCGCCAGCGCATATGCGGCTTCGCGCGACCCGAACCTGGGCCAACTGGCCTATGGGCTGGGTGGCGTCGGCGCTGGCATGCTGCTGGCCAGCTACAGCAGGGCCGACGAGCGCCAGGCGGACTCGCTGGGTATGGAGTATATGGTCAAATCCGGCTACAACCCGCAAGGCATGGTGGGGTTGATGGATGTGCTGCGCAGCATGTCGAAACATAAGCCGAGCGCCATCCAGACGATGTTCTCGACCCATCCGATGAGCGACGAACGATACGCCACCGCCGTCTCCAGAACCGAAGGTGAGTATAGCGGCGACCCGATGAAACTCCCTGTCCACAGGGAGCGGTATATGGACAACACCTCGCGGCTGCGGGCCATGAAGGGCGCCATCGAAAGCATGCAAAAGGGCGAGAAACTGATGGCCCAGGGCAAGTTTGGTGAGGCGGAAAAACATTTCGCCACGGCTCTGAAAAAAGCGCCGGACGATTATGCGGGCAATGTGATGATGTCGAAATGCCAGATCGCGCTGGAGAAGCCGGAAGTGGCGAAGCGATATGCGGAGAAAGCAAAAGCGATCAACCCGCAGGAAGCGCAGGCGCACCATGTGGCCGGCCTGGCGAAAATGTACCAGAGCCGCTGGGGCTCCGCCTATAACGATTTTGCCAGTTATGAAAAGCTGTTGCCGGGCAACTCCAATACGGTTTTCTTCAAGGCGCTGTCGTTGGAGGGCATGGGCAAACGAAGGGAAGCGGCGCACGAATACAACCGCTATCTGCAATCTGACCAGCAGTCGAAGCAAGCGGAATACGCTTATCAGAGGCTGGTGCGTTGGGGCTACGTCAACCAGTAACCGGTTACGCCTTTTTCTGTCCTAGATACCGGAGGCGCAATGGCCGCATTTGGTGGCCGCCAGCGGCACACTGTTCAGGCAATATGGGCAATCCTTCGTCTCTGGCTCTTCGGCGGGTTCCTCCGCTTTCAGCCGGTTGATCTGTTTGATCACCAGAAATATGGCGAAAACGATTATAATAAAATCGATGACCGTATTTATAAAGATGCCGTAATTGATGGTGACCAGCCCCGCTTCCTTCGCCTGGGCCAATGTTTCCGCCGGTTTGTCCGACAGGTTAATGAACAGCTCACTGAAATCGACGCCCCCCATCATCTTGCCGATGGGCGGCATCAGGATATCGCTGACAAATGACGACACGATCTTGCCGAACGCCGCGCCGATGATGATCCCCACGGCCATATCCATCACATTGCCCCGAACGGCGAATTCCTTGAACTCTTTTAACACACTCATAACCAATACCTCTGAAAAAGCGCAATTATTTTGCCTGGAGTATAGCAAAACCGGATGAAATTTCCATCAATCAATTTGCCAAGCCTGGCCGATTAAGTTACGATTCGTGTCATGTCCGCGTTGTTAGAACTTGATAATGTAAAAGTATATTTCGACACCAGCAACGGCGTCGCCAAAGCTGTCGATGGTGTGTCGTACACTGTGGAGCCGGCCAGCACCGTCGGGATTGTCGGCGAATCCGGGTGCGGCAAGACCGTCTCTGCCCTTTCCATACTGCGCCTGGTACCCGATCCGGGCAGGATCGCCGGAGGAAGAATCATGTTCGAGGGACGCAACCTGCTGGACAACACCGAGGACCAGATGCGTGCGATCCGGGGCAACGACATCTCCATGATATTCCAGGAACCGATGACCGCGCTGAACCCTGTGTTCACCATCGGCGACCAGATCGCCGAAGCGGTCCGCCTCCACCGAGGCGCCAGCAAGAAAGAGGCGTGGGACCGCGCCATAGAGATGCTGACCAAGGTGGGTGTGCCGGCGCCGGAGCGGCGGGTCTCCGACTATCCGCATCAACTGTCGGGCGGGATGAGGCAGCGGGCGATGATCGCCATGGCGATGTCTTGCGACCCGAAGCTGCTGATCGCCGACGAGCCGACCACCGCGCTGGATGTGACCATACAGTTACAAATCCTCGACCTGATGATAGAGATGAAAGAGAAGTTCGGGACCGCCATAATTTTCATCACCCACGACCTGGGCGTGGTGGCGCAGACCTGCGACGAGGTGGTGGTCATGTACGCCGGCAAGGTGGCGGAGGAGGCGCCGGTGGACGCGCTGTTCAACAACCCGGCCCACCCATATACGCAGGGGCTGCTGGCCTCCATCCCATCCAGCCACAGCGGCGAGCGCAGCAGGATCAACGAGATCGAGGGACTGGTGCCCAGCGTGCTGAACCTGCCGAAGGGATGCTATTTCCATCCGCGCTGCCCGAAGGTTATGGATGTCTGCAGGGAGCGGACACCGGAGCTGAAAACCGTTTCATCCGGCGCCAGGGCCGCCTGCTTTTTATATTAGAGGATAATGAAGTTGAAAACTTTTACTGTTCCACTTTTGGTTTTGACCATAGGGATGATGTTCGCTTTAACCGCCTCGCCCAAAGAAACTTCCGCTGGCGAGTTGACCGGATTTGTCGCTCTGGAGGGCCGATACTTTTTCTCTGACCCTTTATACGATGACCAGCATAAGGATAACGCGTCGTTTGTACTCTCGCCGGAGTATTACCACGAGTTTGACAGCGGCTCCAGCTTTATCGTGGCGCCGTATGCCCGGCTCGACAGTGGCGACGACAAACGGACCCACTACGATATCCGGGAGCTGAACTACTTGTACCTGGCGGATAACTGGGAGGCGCGGATCGGCATCGGCAAAGTGTTCTGGGGCGTGACCGAGTCTGTCCACCTGGTGGATATCATCAACCAGACCGACCTGGTGGAGTCGTTCGACGGCGAGGAGAAGCTGGGGCAACCGATGGTCAGCTTCTCTTACCCATCCGATTACGGGACCATCGATCTGTTTGTGCTCCCGTTTTTCCGAGAGCGGACCTTCCCCGGCAAGGGCGGCCGGCTGCGCGCAGACCCGCCCATCGATGTGGACAACGCCACATACGAGAATGGTGACGAAGACCGGCATGTGGACTTTGCCGGCAGATATTCCCATTCCATCGGTGACTGGGACATCGGCCTGTCGCACTTTTACGGCACCAGCCGGGACCCGACGATCGTGCCGGTGGTTACAAGGGCCGGCAGCTTTTCGCTGGTACCCCATTACGAGCTGATAAACCAGACCGGGCTCGACCTGCAGCTGGTGGCGGGCGAGTGGTTATGGAAGCTGGAGGCGATCTACAGGACCGGGCAAGGCGATCCATATTTCGCGTCCGCGTTCGGGTTTGAATATACGCTGGTCAACGCTTTTGAAACTTCGTGGGATGTGGGGCTGATATCGGAGTGGATGTATGACGACCGGCAGGAGCTGGCCACCACACCGTTCGACAACGATATTATGGTGGGAACCAGGATCACCGTCAACGACGCCCAGGGGACAGAGCTGCTGGTCGGATGGATAAACGATTTCGAGCGGACATCCAACGTTCTGATCCTGGAAGCGTCGCGGCGGATAGGCGACCGGATGAAGGCTATCCTGGAGGCGGCCTTGTTCCCCGATATAGAGCCGGCGGATCTATTTTATCCATACCGGGATGATGACCACATCAGATTGGAAATTGCATTATACTTTTGATAACAGATATGTATTATTTTAATTTTAAACACGCGCGATTTATCCTCTTTTTGATCGCCTTGGCTTTGCTCGCTCCATCGTCAGCGCTGGCGAAGCAGACGACACTGCCCATATCCCTCGATTACCGGTTGTTGAAATCGCTGGTAATCCATAAAATGTATAAGGAGCCAGGGCAGACCGCCACGGTGTATGACCTGAAGGATGGATGCAACAAGATCACGCTTTCCCACCCGAAGATTGCACCGATGCCGCCGGCGGTGTTGGTGGAGACAAAGATAAAAATAAATGTCGCCACGCCATTCGCAGGCTCTTGTTACGCTGCTGTGGAATGGTCCGGTTTCCTGGAGCTGAAGCAGATACCTTATTTTGAGAAGGATAGCTGGATCCTGAGGTTCGACACCAAAGATTCCCGTTTATACGACAGTGATCACAACCCTTCTTCTGTATCTGGGTTCCTGTATGACCTGATCAAGGAATTTGCGCAAGGTTATCTTAATAAAATGTCGGTTAATCTGGCGCCACCGGTGGATGATATCAAAGAGGTCATAGCGCCGATGTTCCCTGGCGAGTTTTCGGAGCGGGGCATTCAATTGGTAGAGAGTTTTCGGCCGGGTGATGTGCGGGTGAACGCCAAGGCTGTGGAGGTCGATATCTTCGCCGAGATCGACGACACGGTGATCGTGCCGGAGCCGGTGAAGGCGCTGACCAACGAAGAGCTGGATAAATTCACAAAATCGTGGGAGACGTGGGATTCGTTTCTGGTGATGATGATCGCCGAACTGTCGAGCAAACCGTTGGCCGATGAGGAGCGACAAACACTGCTCGATGTCCTGCTGGAAACCCGACACAGCTTTGTCACGGCGTTATCCGAGAAGAGCCTGGACAAACACTTCGTTCGCAACCAGTTCACCAGCACGTGGGACCGGCTGGCCGATATCCTGAAGCAACACCTGAACGATATACCGGATGAAACCGTATTGGGGTACCTTACGTTTTTCAGCGCTGGGGACGCTCTGTCGGTGCTAGACAAGGTCGGCCCTACCCTGGGCATAGAGCTGAACCGCGATGGATTGATCCGGTTCGCCCGATTGATGGGGAACAACTCCGAGCTGGTATACAAGCCTGGTGTTGATAAAAAGTTGCAAGAATCATTGGGCATAGGCGAAGCTGATGAGAGCGCCGATATCGAATCGGAAGAAATTGAAATTGAAGAAATTGATCTGGATTCGACTGACGCTGATGAGGGCTCCACCATGCTGGAGCTCTTTTTTTTTTCGCCAGCCTGGGCCAAGTCGGGCAAGGGCAATGTTGACCTGAGAAAAATTCTTCCTTGGATAGTGACCAAAAAAAATTATGATTCATACTTGAAAGATATAAGGTCACTGGTGGACAAGAGCGCAGATGAAACAGCGGTAAAAAAAAACCTCGACACCAAATATCACCCTTTGTTCAAACGGCTTTCCAACGCCACCGCCTGGCAAGAGAGCTGCTTTCGTCAGTTTAAAGTAAAAAACAACAAAGCGAGATATCTGCGCTCCTACAACAGGTCTTCCGTCGGGCTGATGCAGATTAACGAACGGGTATGGCGGGGAATATACAACAAGAAAAAATTGCAGTGGGACATCGAGTACAATGCGCGGGCAGGCACAGAGGTTCTGGAGCTTTATTTGCGTAAATACGCACTGCGGAAGATGGACAAATCGAAGCCTTTTAATAATGACACACTGGCCAGATTAGTTTACGCCATGTATAACGGCGGACCGGGCCAGTATCGAAAATTGCTGAAAAGGAAAGCATCGAATCGATATTATCGTAGCGACCGGCTGTTCTGGGAAAAGTATGGTTATGTAAGGGAGGGCGACTGGGATAAACTTAAAATCTGCCTGTTTGGCAAATAGATGGTTTATGCTAAAATTTTGACTTATTTAACAAGTTACATAGGAGATTGAAAATATGGCTGATGAAATGTTGAGCGCTTCTAAATGGGCGAAAGAACTTGGCGTGCCAGATAAAGCTTTTAAAGAAGCGCTGAAAGCCTCCGGAGTGGAGCCAGACAGCAAAAAAGGCGCGTGCAAATATTATTCGCGCAAAACAGCGGAAAAGATCAAAAAGAAAGTCAAGTAGCGAAACCGGTCACATTGCGTTCTGCTGGCGGCTTTAGCTCCCCCTCATAACCGATATGCTCATAATCCGCTTTTATTAAGCTATAATAGGTTTATGAGCACAACGAGTGTGGAAAGCAGCGATCTTTACAGATCACAGAAAGAATATTATCGCGATAAATATAATGAAAGCGATGATGTTCCCTGGAACGATGCGTTTGATGACAGGTGGCTGGAGGATACAGCGCGCGGGATTCGCAGATCCGGAGCGTGTAACGCGTTGGAGATCGGGACCGGGCATGGCCGGGGCGCGCGGATATTGGCGGAAGCCGGGTTCATGGTGGTTGGGGTGGATTATCTGTACGAGCCGCTTGTTGTAGCCAAAAAGTATAAAAATGGTCATGCCCGCCCCCATTATCTGCAGGCTGACATATTTTCCGCTCCATTCGCCAAAAACCGTTTCGACGTCGTTCTCGACTGGGGGGTGTTTCATCATATCCTCCGGTCCGATACCCGGCTGTTTCTGAATCATATTCTTAGATTATTGAAAAATGAGGGGCATTATCTGCTAGGCTGTTTCTCTATTAATTTTAAACATCATGAGTCTGAAAAACGTAAAAGGAACTGGATCCGGCACCACGGGCATTACGACCGGTTTTCCACTAAAGAGGAGCTTATGAAAATATTTGCTCCAGCTTTTGAAATTAACTCCTTGACGGAGGATCCTAAAGGTTTCTATCTTCTGGACATGACTAAACGGAACTTAAAACCATGACATATGAAAAATGTTCACGTTGCGGCAAGCATGTGGGCCCCGGTGATATCCGCTACCTGATCCGCATGACCGCTGTGGGTGACGACGGTGGTATGCCTGAAGAGGTGATAGACCCGGATCTGGAGATTGAAAAGCTGCTGAACCAGATAGAAAATATGGAAACGTATGAGTTGGAAAATGAAGTGCTGGAAGAGCGGGTTTTTGTATTATGCGGCGACTGCAAACAAACGTTTTTCAAGCGTCCGTTTGGTCATCGGAGAGATTCCTTTATAGATGATGACGAATATATCGGCCCTATCCAGTAGTTTACAGCCTACTTCTGTCGTTTCCAGCTCGCCTGATCTCTTTTGCCATTCCCATTGACAAGCAGCCGGTTGCGCTGGATGATAATAGCCTATGAATGAAAATCTTCTGGAAGCGGCTAACCTGCACAAGCATTTTCCTATACATGCAGGTGTGCTCTCCAAGGTGGTTGGGTATGTGCACGCTGTCAATGGTGTTGATTTCAGCATTGGCCATGGGCAGACGTTTGGCCTGGTGGGTGAATCTGGCTGTGGAAAATCAACCGCCGGCCGGCTGGCCCTGAAACTGCTGAAACCAACCGAAGGTACCGTGAAGTTTGAAGGGGAAGATATCACCAATGCGTCCAGGGATAGGGTGCGCGAGCTACGCCAGGAGATGCAGATAGTCTTCCAGGACCCTTACGCGTCGCTAAACCCCAGAATGACCGTCGGCGCCATTGTCACTGAGCCTTTCCATGTGCACAATATGGGCAAGAAGAGCGAACGGATGGATATGGCGGCGGAGTTATTCAAAAAAGTTGGGCTTCGTCCGGAGAGTCTGGGCCGGTATCCCCACGAATTTTCCGGCGGGCAGCGGCAACGGGTCGGCATAGCGCGCGCCATAGCATTGAAGCCAAAACTTATAGTTTGCGACGAGCCGGTCTCCGCTTTGGATGTGTCGGTGCAGGCGCAGGTGATCAACCTGCTCATTGATTTACAAGAGAAAGATGGTGTAGCTTACATGTTGATATCCCATGACTTATCGGTTATCGAGCATATGTGTGATATCGTCGCAGTGATGTATCTGGGCAAAATTGTAGAGATCGGCCCATCGGACAGAATCTACGACAACCCAGTCCACCCATACACAGAAGCGCTCTTATCTGCTACACCAGTGGCCGACCCGTCTGGCAAAAACCAAAAACGAATTATGTTGAAAGGCGATGTTCCAAACGCAATCAACCCACCATCGGGTTGCGTGTTCCACACCAGGTGTCCGTTGAAGATACCTGACTGCAAAAAGATAGTCCCACAGCTGACCGATCGGGAACCGGAACATCGGGCCGCTTGCATCGTCCGGTAGTTACTATTCGACACATTGTTACTGTATGCGACATCATGAAAATAAAATATTGTAAAATGAAAAAATATAGTGCTTAATTATCAACAACATGCAGAGGCAATTAAATTGGTTTGTTTTTCTGCCATAAGGTACGGCTTTTGCCTATATCTGTGGCAGGGTTGCAAACTATAACATCAAAAACTTTAGCAAGGGCAAAAATAACATGGATGCAAGATTTGAAGTAGAACAGAAAGTTAGTAAAATAGGCGGACGAATCGTTGGGGGGCAACCGGGAAACAACCCACCTTTGATGATTGGCAACATGTTCTGGCCTGGTGACAAGATCGTCGAATCCCGCAAAGAAGGAAAATGGGACCGGGAGAAAGGAATCCAGCAGATTCGGCGGCTTGAAGAGCTGGAAAAAACGACAGGTCTTCCTTCATTGGTAGATATGGTTGCCAACACCGGCGACGAGATGAAAAGGTATATCGACTACTTTGTCGAGGCCACTGAAGAGTCACAAATGCCTTTCTCGTCCGACGCATACAAAACAGTTGTTAAGCGCCCTGCCGCCGAGCACGTCGCGTCTTTGGGCCAGATGGACCGATATCTTTACAACTCCCTGTCATTCTGGGAAAAAGATCTGGAAAAAGAGATCGAGGAAATCGCCAAGCTTGGCGTAAAGCACGTTGTTCTTGGCCTGTGGGACGCTCAGGACGATTTCTCTACTGGCCGGCTAAAATGCCTGGACGAAATGTGGAAACTTCTGGAGCCATACAATTTCGAGTCAATCCTTTGCGATTGCTCCGTTATGCATCTGCCAACATCGATGATCTGCAACAACTCCATGACCCTGATCAAGCAGAAGCATGGTTTTCCATCTGGCTCCGGCCCTGCTAACGGTGTTTACATGTGGATGAAAGAGGCGAAAGAAATTGGCGGCATGGACGCGTTCCATGGTGTTGATGTGGCTACAGAGGCTGTTTCCTCCCTTGGCGCCGACTGGCTGATGTATGGACCGATCGACGCTTGTGACAGGATTTTCCCTGGTGTCGCTATTGCCCAGTGCAACTTTGCTTCCCAGGTTATGGATGAGTATAAAGAGCTCCCTGAAAATCCGAACCATCCTTTTAATCTGCTGTTCCCAGGGGTCGTGCAAGAGTTCCACGACAAGCTGGCTGGAGTAGAGAAAAAACGTAAATGGCTTAAAAAGAAATAAGCTGTTTAAGCAAGAACGTTAATTCGCAAAAAGGGTGTCGGAAGGCGCCTTTTTATATTATATTAGCTGCAAGTAAATTCAGCTGGTATTATGTGATGAGAAGCGAAAGGGAGATGCCCTTTTTGTGGTTGACGATGATAAGAGCGTTTTCGAACGTATAACCTGCCGGCCAGGCGCTGTGTGAATAAATATGACCGCCTGATGACCTGAAATTTTATAAATTTCTGGTTACCCTATTTTCATGACTATCAGCAAGAGCGAAAAACAGTATCAAAAAATAGCAGAGCTTTTTGTATCCAGCGAAACCGACGTAGAGCATGGTCGAATGATGAGTTCGCCCGCTATAACTTGCAATGGTAAAGTGTTCGCGTTTTATTATAACAAAATGGATTCTATCTGTTGCAAGCTGGGAAAAGAATACGACATTACGGGCCTGGGCGTGAAAAAGTATGAGCTGCTCAATCCGTTCAAAAACAAACCACCGATGGCAGGTTGGTATGTCGTGCCGATGGAGTACAAAACAAAATGGGAGAAGCTGGCTAAAGAGGCTTTGAAAATAATGCGCAACGGCTAGGTTGCCATTTTCTCCGCTCTATTCTCATCCAGAATAACCACATTATTCCGGCCGTTTTCTTTTGCTTTGTACATCGCCTGGTCTGCGTTTTGTAACATTTTATCGAGCGTATCTATTTTTTCGGTTTTCGTCGACACACCAAAACTGGATGTAAAGCTGATTTTTGAATCATCAACCTTGAAGGAATAATTTTCGATGTTTTTGCGCAAACGCTCTGCTATATCAACAGCCAGGTCATCATCCGTCTCTGGTAACAAGATAGCGAATTCCTCGCCTCCTATTCTTGCGATAAGATCAACTTCCCTGAATCCATCACTAAGTATACGGGCGAGATGCTGCAAAGCTTTATCCCCAACGATATGGCCGTAAGTATCATTGATATTTTTAAAGTGGTCGATATCAAGGGTGATCAATGAGAGTGAATGCCCAAACCGGTTGCACCTTATAACTTCGTGTGCGCCAACCTCATGAAATGCCCGCCGGTTGTACAGACCGGTGAGCGAATCTGTCATGGCCATCTTTTCCGCTCTCCTTTTTTCATTTTCCAGCGAGCCTATGCGATCGCCAAGCGCCATGGAAAGAAGTATATTATCTAAGAAAAACCCGATTTCCATTGAATTGAGCGTGAACACATTCCATGGCAATATATCCTGCAACATTAATGATGAAATCAGAAAAGCGCCGGCAGGAAAATTCCATGCAACAGCATAATATCTGGCTCCCGGCGCCCTCAGCCACCAAAAACGAGCCCCTGTTATGGCTAATGACACAGCAAGGATAAATAATATAAATGTACCCGATATTGTCATACGGGCCGGGCTTGGGTCTATTAACGCCCATAACCCAAGGATGAATATCGTCGAAAACACCAGCAGAAGAAAGCAATCAAATTTTCTGGAACGATTGGCGGTATCCAGGAATCTCCGGGTAAACAAAAATGCGGCCAGCGCCATCAACACGACCGCTTGATGCAGTTGATAGCTCACTTCGCTAAATGTCAATGATGGGCTCAGATATAAAAGCTCACCCTTTTTAACAATGAGCAAATAGAGAGATGTAAATGCGTATATGGTATATAAAATATAGCTGGTATCGCGCAAGGTGAAATAAATAAACAAGTTATACAGCGCCAACGCCAGCATCCCACCCCATACCACACCGTAGAATATCCATTTGTAAAAGCTGGTTTTCTGCGCTGTTATTTCATCTGAAATCCATACTTTTTGTAATGTGGGTGTTTGGCCGATTCTCAAATACATAGTCAAAGTCTCTTCTGGCTCGACTATTATCCGATGAAAATATACGTTTGGAATAAAGCTCCGGTCCCCACCCGGCGCATCTATTCCATTGAAGGCAGATTCCCACAAGCCACTGCCGCGCAAAAGATGAATATCGAAAATATTAACAACCGCAACCCAGTTTTCGACAACTATCCCGATATGCTCATTAGTTGTATTTATAATTTCTAACCGGAGCCAGTATATGGAAGGGTCAGCAACCAGATACCCCTTTATAGATAGATCGGACATTTTGACAAAGTTGTTTTCAAACGTGGGATCCGCGACCTGGTCGATGGTCAGGGACGCGCTTTGATCTATATAGATATCAGCAGAATCGCTGAGTTTTATATGTTTACGGGCTTTATCCACAAGTAAAGTTGAGGGTGCGGTCGCTTCAGAATTTACCGTAAAAGGCGATAAAATCCCCGTTGACAATGAAAAGGCGATAACAGGCAGTAATCGCAAGAGAACAGAACTACTATACATCAGGCTCCTGTTGTGGTAATACTAGGCTTCCACTATCAAGATATCAAAATAGCCTAATATTTTCAATCAAATCGCTTAGCGTTAAATCGCATTAGCTCTAAATAGTTCATCCTCCCCGGCGCCCCTCCAATAGGATCAATAGTGACCACTTCTACACCGGTTTCCGCAGCAATAGTCTCGCCCAACGCTTTGGAAAACTGCGGCTCTACCATAACAGCTATAGCGCCTGACTGCTTCATTTCCTTTACCAAACGAACCATATGCTTCGCCGAAGGCTCTTTACCGGCAGATTCTTCTATAACACCAACAAGTTCAAGATTATAGCGCCGGGCAAAATATTCCCAGGAGTTGTGATATGTAACAAATCCACCTTTCACATCATCAAGCATGCCTTTGATCTCATTATCCAGAGCTTCCAGCTCCTTTATATAGCTATCGGTCCGGCTTTTTATTTCCTGGGTATGATCAGGCAATTTTTTTATCAGCTCGTTTGCCAGCATTTTTGTCACATCAATCATAATTACAGGGTCAAGCCAGTAATGGGGATTGACCGTATGATGATGGTCATGACCATCGACGTCATCATTTTCTTCAATGACCGAATGAACAACACTGGAACAATCAACTATCGCAGTTTCTACACCGGCTGAATCTATCATGCCACCCAGCCAATGATCCAACGACAGCCCAACCTTAACGACCATATCGGAGTCTGCGATCGTCCGCATATCTCCAGGTGTGGGCTCATAGGTGTGGGGGCCTTGCCCCGGGTCGAGCAGTGTCGTCACTTCCACCAGATCGCCGCCGACATTTTCAACAACATCCGCCAACGGGAATATTGTAGCAGAAACATTAAGCCGTCCAGCGCCAGCGGGCGCAGCTATTGCAAATATTATCAACAATATTATAGTTATGCGCATAGAGTAAAATGATAAAACATAATATGAAAAATGCAACCGTACATGACAAACAATACTCTAGAAGTTTCTGAAACGCCAGCTTAATTCAGCCCACAGAAATTGCTTTGACATATCGATATATTAGGTAATAATACAAGCATACGCTGTACATATCGGTTTCTGGGTATACTGCTCATAGGGAGGGTAGATAATGGGTAATCATAATAAATTACGGTTTATCACTTTCAGCATGTATATGCACTTTCACCCTGTAAAGCTGCTTATTACCCTTGCTATGTGCGCAATAGTCATACCATCCAACACCGCTGCCGCAACCTACAATGTCACCACAACCTTGGACCCGCCTCCTGGCGCTTGCTTACCTGCCGACTGTTCATTGCGGGAAGCCATAGGCGCTGCAAACTCTGACGCTGGTGGGGATATTATCAACATACCTGCGGGATTATATCGTATTCACAGGGCCGGGCCGGATGAAGACGCTAACCTTACCGGTGATTTCGATATAGTAGAAAGCGTCGCCATAGTAGGCGCCGGGGCCGGCTCCACTATCATCGATGGCAACCTGCTTGATCGTGTATTCCATATCCCTGGGGCGGCGACGGTTGTATCCATATCCGGCCTTACCATACAAAACGGCGTCAGTCAGGGCGGGGGTATTCAGCATCGATCCGGCACGCTGAATATTGCCAATTCCGTGATAAGAAATAACACGTCTGGCTTTGGCGGGGGCGGTATATTCAACGACACGGGCACTATCAATATAACCAATTCCACTATCAGCGGCAACACCGCCGTCGCAGGGGGTGGGATTGAAAATTATGATGGTGTGGTAGTCATAACGAATTCAATAATAAGTGGTAATAAGACGATAGGTAACGACGGTGGCGGCATTTACAACGACAATAATACAGTCAAGTTAGTCAACTCCACTGTCAGCGGGAACGTGGCAAGGAACGGCGGTGGCATAACCATTTACAACGGTCAATTAATAATTATCAACTCAAAGATTAAAAACAATTCGGCCACCACAGCGGGTGGCGGTATTTATGGTTTTGGCAGTTACACTACTCAAATCGAAAATGCTTCCATCAGCGCCAACAATGCCAACGCGGGTCCTGGTGGCGGCGTTTATTTCAATAATGGTTTGCACATAATCAGCAAGACCACTATCAACGATAACTCCGCGGCCAATACGTCGGGCGGCGTGTATAACAATGCAGGTACGGCGAGCTTTGTAAACAGTACAATAAGCAATAATACCGCCACGTTTGGCGGCGGAGGAATAAAAAACCATAGCGGCAGCGGTTTGTATTTATATAATTCCACCATAACAAAAAACACTTCCACATTTGGCGGCGGAGGTGTTGAAAATTCGGGCACAGTCTGGTCGCACAGTAGTATAGTTGCAAACCAGACAACCGGCGGCGATTGTAATGGCGCTTTGAATTTCACCAGCTATAGCATGGATAGCGATAGCACCTGCGGTTTCACGGGGACTGGTGATATACAGAACGCTAATCCTCGGTTGGGTCCTTTGGCTTACAACGGTGGGCGGACGAAGACGCATGCTTTGTATGCCAGTTCTCCTGCTGTGGACAAGGGGTCGTGCGTCAACGCCACCGACCAGCGGGGTGTGTTCCGCCCTATCAGCCGGTGCGATATCGGGGCGTACGAAGTCAGCAACGCGCCCAACGACTTCAACGGCGATGGCAGGTCGGATGTGTTGCGCAAGTATATCCCGGATGGCCGCACCGTTGTCTGGACCATGGCTGGCCGCACTGTGGCGCTGGCTCAATGGACTTCCATGTTCAACAATCTCAACTGGGAGGTGGTGGGTTTTGGCGACTTCAACGGCGACCGTAAGATCGACATCCTGTGGCGCTACAAACCGGACGGTCGTACCCTGATCTGGTTCATGTCGGGCAAAACAGTGCTGGGCGCGCAATGGACCTCGCTGCATTTCAACAACAACTGGGCAGTGTCTGGTGTGGGGGACTCCAACGGCGATGGCCGCGCTGATGTGGTCTGGCGCTACAAGCCTGATGGCCGAACGTTGATCCGGTTTATGTCTGGCAGCACTGTGGCGGCCAGCCAATGGACGACGATGTTCAACAATATTAATTGGGCTGTGGCAGGTGTTGGTGATTTCAACAACGATGGCCGTGTAGACATCCTCTGGTTGTACAAGCCTGACGGCCGGACGTTGCTGTGGACGATGTCTGGCAGCACTGTGGCGTTGGTTCAATGGACGACGATGTTCAATAACCTCAACTGGGAGATCGTTGGAGTGGGGGACGTCAACAACGACAGCAAGCTGGATATATTGTGGCGTTACAAGCCGGACGGGCGTACGCTGATCTGGTTCATGAACGGCAATGTTGTGTTGGGTGTTAAATGGACGTCGATGTTTTTCAATAACAGTTGGGCTGTGGCCAGGCTGGGCGACCACAACGGCGACCGGCGGTCGGACATATTGTGGAAATACAAACCAGACGGTCGGACATTGCTGTGGACCATGTCCGGCAGCACAGTAGCCGCCAGCCAATGGACAACAAAACTGTATAACAACCAATGGACCGTGGAGTAGTTGCATACTATATGGACTGATTAAAGAATAACCAAGTAATTAGATAATATTATTTTCCGGGCGCTCAGCCCGTTGGGAGATAGATAAATGTGTCAAAATCATAAAACCAGCTTTTATACTTCTTATAAACTCATATTCACTCATTCTGTGGTTCTGCTGGCATTAATGGCGCTATGCCTTGTGGCGGCGCCTTCCTATGCCACAACTGCGGAATCGACCAAGGCTATGGTGTCGCGGTCGATGATGAAAACGCCGATGCTGTTCGAGCGGAACATAGGTCAGGCGCATGAAGATATCGATTTCATTTCCCGCGGATTCGGGTATAGCGTCGGGTTGTCCGAGGGGGGAGTTGCGTCTATCCGTCTGAACAGGGCCAGCGATAGCAGTACAAAATATCTGCGGATACGTCCTGTTGGGGCGACTGGTTCCAGAGCGTCTGGCGCGGAGAAGCATCAGGCGAAGTTTAATTATTACAAAGGTTCTGACCGGAGCAAATGGGTGACGGGGGCGGAGTCGTACCGGAAGGTGCGATACGGCGATATCTATCCCGGCGTTGACCTTGTCTATTACGGCAACCAGAAGCGTTTGGAATACGATTTTGTGGTGGCTCCCGGGGCCGACCCTGATGTGATTGGTTTATCGTTTGAAGGTAGCAGGAGTGTGTCGATAGATGAAGATGGTGATCTTGTCCTTGGTTTTGCTGATGGTGAGGTATTGTTCCAGGCTCCTGTTACGTATCAGGAGAAGGATGGCAAGCGGGTGGAGGTGGCAAGTGAATATGTAGTTGGCAAGGACGACCGTGTATCGTTCCGGGTAAGCGATTATGACAAAACGGCGTCGTTGATCATCGATCCTATACTGACCTTCTCCACCCTGATCGGGGGTGGGGCGACCGATGAAAGCCATGCTATAACGGTGGACAGCTCTGGCAATGTATGGATAACAGGAAGGACCGCTAATGATACGATAGCTCCGATAGTCAACTTCCCGATAACAAATGGCTTACCTCATAACGGCGGCTATGATATTTTCGTGACGAAGCTGAGTCCCGCCGGGGTCATTCTTTTCTCCACTTATGTTGGTGGGCTGAAAGAAGACTTTAGCCGTGCCATAGTGTTGGACAACTTCGGCAATATCTGGATAACAGGGCAAACTCAATCAGCCAATTATCCAGTGACCAATGGCTCTACGCACCAAGGCGGCAATTACGATGCATTCGTGACGAAGCTGAACTCGAGCGGAGTGGTTACTGTTTCCACCCTTCTCGGTGGCGGCAATTGGGATATCAGCCGCAGCATAGCGTTGGATGGCTCCGGCAACGTATGGATCACCGGTAACACTTTGTCAACCAACTATCCAGTGACCGACGGCTCCACGAACAAAGGCTCCCATGATGTGTTCGTCACGAAGTTGCGCCCTTCCGATGGGTTCCGGCTCTTTTCCACATTTATCGGTGGAGGCTCCAATGAGTTTGGCAACAGCATAGCGGTCAGCTCCGCGGGGGCTGTATGGGTAACAGGACAAACCAGGAAAGATGAGGTTGTCCCTATTGTCAACTTTCCAGTGACCGATGGCTCCACCCATAAGGGCGAACATGATGTATTCGTGATGAAGTTTAACCTGGCTGGCGCAAAACTGTTCGCAACAATTATCGGCGGGCAAAACAATGACCGCGGCAACGACATAACGGTGGATGGCGCGGGTAACGTATGGGTCACTGGAGGTACTAACATAGATTTGTCTCCGCCCATCGTCAATTATCCAGTGACGGATGGCTCCACGCATAATGGCGGCAGTGATGTGTTCGTCACGAAGTTAAACAATGCCGGGGCCGTTCTATTCTCCACCATGTTTGGTGGTGGAAGTGAGGATTCAAGCAATGCCATAGCGTTGGACAGCATTGGCAACATTTGGCTGACCGGTTCGTCTCATGCAGACACTTTTCCGCCCATAGTCAAATTCCCCACCACCGATGGCTCCTCACACAAAGGTGACACCAATGATGTGTTTGTGGCAAAGCTCAGCGCTGCCGGAACAATGACTTACTCTTCATTATTTGGCGGCGAATCTCATGACGTTGGTCGTGGCATCGCAATAGATGGCGCTGGCAACCCCTGGATTACCGGAACTTCACTTGAAGATATAATAGCTCCCATAGTCAATTTTCCGACGACTGATGGCTCCATGCATAAAGGTAGCAATGATGCATTCGTGACGAAGTTGTCCAGGCCGCGCTTCGCCGATTTCAACAACGATGGCAGGTCGGATATTTTGCGAAAATACAAACCGGATGGGCGGACCCTGGTATGGACAATGTTCGGCAGTACAGTAGCCTCTGCTCAATGGACAACGCAGTTCCTCAATACCAACTGGAAAATTGTGGGTATAAGGGATTTCAACAAGGATGGCAAGGCGGATATTTTATGGCGGTATAAACCGGACGGCCGGACATTAATCTGGTTCATGGAGGGCAAAACTGTGCTGGGCGCGCAGTGGACCTCCCAATTTTTTAACAACAGCTGGCAAGTTGCACAGGTCGGCGACTTCAACCGTGATGGCCGCGCCGACATATTATGGCGCTACAAACCGACTGGACGTCCGTTGGTCTGGACTATGTTTGGCAGTACCGTTGTATCCATACTGTGGGTCTCGCAAAATTTTAATAATAATTGGAAGGTAATTGGAGTCGGAGATTTTAACAGCGATGAAAAAATGGATATATTATGGCGCTACAAACCGGATGGCCGCACCCTGATCTCGTTCATGTCTGGCAATATTGTATTAGCAAGCCAATGGACATCAAAGTTTTTTAACCTAAATTGGGAAGTGGCGGGTATCGCAGATTTTAATCGCGATGGCAGGTCGGACCTGTTTTGGCGCTACAAACCAGATGGGCGTACCCTGGTCCGTTTTATGTATGGCAGCACGGTCATCGCCACTCAATGGACTTCACAATTTTTCAATATCAATTGGAGTGTTGCCCGATTAGGTGACTACAACGGCGATGGGAAATCGGATGTATTGTGGCTTTACAAGCCAGATGGCCGCACCCTGGTTCGGTTTATGTCTGGCAGTACAGTAATCGCCACTCAATGGACATCGATCCAATATAACACCAACTGGACGGTGGAATAACGTAATATTTGAAGACGCTCCACATATTGTTGAACAGCAACTGCGTGAGCGCTGGTATCACATGACGCGACAGAACAGCGCTTCCCTGTTCTGAGCAGCGACGCTAAGGGTAGAGGGATTTAGGGTCTTCATGCATGGCCAGCAGGAGTATAGCCTTTTGCATATGGAGCCGGTTTTCCGCTTCGTCCCATACAACTGAGTTTGGGCCGTCGAGCGCCTCGGCGGATATCTCCTCACCACGATGCGCCGGCAGGCAGTGCATCACCATGGTATCCGGCTTTGCTTTTGTTATCAGCTCCTGGTTGACCTGGTATCCGGCGAAATCGGCCCGGCGTTTCTCCGCTTCGTCGTCCTGGCCCATGCTGATCCATGTGTCGGTATAGACGACATCGGCGTTCTGAACTGCGTCAACAGGATCAGTCCCCACATCGATCTTCGACCCGGTATCTGCCGCTATTTTGAGCGCTTTATCCACAACGGTCGATTCCGGACTATACCCGGCCGGCGTCGCAATGGACAGGTCGATCCCGGTCAGCGCCGCGCCCAGCAGCCACGATTGGGCCACGTTGTTGCCATCGCCGATATAGGCGACCTTGATTCCATCCAGCGAGCCACGTTTCTCGTGAATGGTGAAAATATCAGCCAGAATCTGGCATGGGTGATATTTGTCGGTCAATGCGTTGATCACCGGAATATCCGACACGCTGGCCAGCTCTGTCACTTGCTGGTGTTCATATGTCCGTATGACCAGCCCATCGAGATATCGGGAGAAAATCCGCGCGGAATCGGCCACGGTCTCGCCCCGGTTCATCTGCAGGTTCTGCCCTTGCAGATAGACCGGATGACCGCCCAGCTGGACCATACCGACCTCGAACGAGATTCTGGTTCTGGTGGATGATTTATAAAACACCATACCGAGGGTTTTACCGGAAAGATGGCCAGATCCTTCAGCCGGGTTTAATTTCAGCCGGGCCGTGGCCTGCATCAGCCACTCTATATCTTCCCTGCTCAAATCGGTAAGCTGGAGCAGGTCCTTTTTCATACGCCCAAAACTTTGCCTATGATATTCAGCGCCTTATCCAGCTCTTTGCGGGTCACGTTCAACGGCGGGAGGAGGCGGATCGTGGTTTCGTTGGCGCAATTGACCAGCAAGCCAGCGGCGGCGCAACCATCGACCACAGAAGCGCAAGGGGTTGTAAGCTCCAGCCCGATCATCAGCCCCATACCGCGCACTTCTTTGATGGAAGAGACGTTGCTTTTCATTCCATTCAGCTTGATTATTGCATATCGGCCCAGTTCGCGCACATTCTCCAGCAGCTCATCCTTCGACAGCTCCTCCAGCGCAGCAAGGGCGCCAGCGCAGACCACCGGGTTGCCCCCGAAAGTGGCGGCGTGCGACCCTGCGTCCAGATATTTGGCGATTTCCGGTTTGGCGAACATGGCGCCCATGGGCAGACCGTTGGCGATACCTTTGGCCATGGTGACGATATCCGGCTTGATCTTGTAATGCTCGAAGGCGAACAGCCGTCCTGTTCTGCCGAATCCCGACTGAACCTCATCAAGAATGAGCAACGCCTTTTTGGATGAGCAAAGTTTGGCCAGCTTCTGCATAAAAGCAGCGCTCGGCACACGGACACCCGCCTCGCCCTGCACAGGCTCAACGATGACTGCGCAAGTCTTTGCATTCATTGCCTTTTCCACAGCCGCTAGGTCACCAAACGGCACATGCTTGACGCCAGATAGCATCGGACCAAACCCATCTTTAAATTTGCTATCCGCAGTCATGGATAAAGCGCCCATGGTGCGGCCATGAAAAGCGCCATCGAAGGCGATGATCTCTGTCTTCTTTTTATCAAATTTTTCAATAGAATAGCGCCGCGCCAGCTTCAGCGCCGCTTCGTTGGCTTCGGTCCCGCTGTTGCAGAAGAAGACCTTGCCTTTATACATTTTCTCCACCAGCGCCTCGGCCAGTTGCGATTGCGGCTCGGTATAAAACAAATTCGAAGTGTGCATCAGCTTGCCCACCTGCTTCTGTATAGCCTTGTTAACAGGCGAGAAACAGTGGCCCAGGTTGCAGACGGCCAGCCCGGTAACAAAATCGAGATATTTTTTCCCCTCAGCGTCCCAGACAGAAGAGCCTTTTCCTTTTACCAAAGCCACAGGGTTGCGGCTATAGTTCTGAGTCAAATTTTTGTTCGCCAGATCGATGATTTCCTTGTTGCTCATTCTGTAATTCCCTAGCTGAGATTCTTTTTTTACCTGCTAAATCAGATAAATATATAGTAAACTATGCAAAAGGGCGGTATTGTAACCTAAATAGCGCATTTTTTCAATGGTAAGTGTCGTATACTATAAAAAAGCGATAGTGTCGATATGCGTAAATCATATTATACAACACGGTTTTTCACTATAACAATCATCGCCACCGCTCTGCTTCTGACCGCATGTTCCCAAAAACGTTACCTCACCCCGTTCGAGAACAGCAGCACCCGGCAGAGCGGCCCATATTATCAGGTGACAAGGGACAATCTGTCGTTCGCCGTCGAGCCGCTGGTCTGGCGCCCCGGCAGCAAGGGGCAGCATAGCAGCAAGCGTCTGCCGGTCTGGGTGGTGATCGCCAATGGGTCTGACAAACCGATCGAGGTGAACAGGAGCCAATTCACACTCAAGGACCATCGGCTGTCGCAGTTCAGGCAATGGACACCTGCCGGCTTTTTTATGGCGTTTCGCGGGTCGAATTTCAGCTTTTTCTATGCGGGGCCGTTCCCGTTTTACTGGTACCCAAGCTATAAAAGAGATATCGTCCCGGACCGGATGGAGTATCGCCAGCTGGGCAAAATGAAATCAACCGACCGGTCGCTGCTGCCGGAGGTGATGTTGCAGCCGGGCGACTCCATATCAGGAACGCTGTTTTTCGAGGCGCCCAACGGGATGGACCGGATATACACCATCAGCTGGCGGCCGGATCGGGAAAGTAACAGGAAATATCAAATTATTTTTTCGGTCAGGACCGCCTGACATCAGGAACCGGTAAAGGTGGATGGGTCCTTGTCATCATCATTAGGGTAAACTTCCAGATAGTCGACCTCCACCAGCGCTCCACTCCATACCCGGAGACCGACACCGCCGGTGGGTAACAAACCGCCGATATCATCCAGCTTGATCGAAGCCACATGTTCCGGGCCGACCGGCGGAATCAGCTCTTCCCGCTCCACATATACATTTGCGCGGTCGCGATACACATAGATATAAATCGTGCGCCAGCTCGATAACCAGTTCAGGTTCCTCCAACGCCAGCCATCCAGCGCCGGCAGCCCGGTCTTGTTTTCCGGACAGAAGAATGGGTAAACTCCAGCGGTCTGCGAGGTGAAAACTCCACATTCAACCGGGCACACTTCCGATCCATCCTTTATCTTGCGTGTAGTCAGCATGCCCTTTCCATCGTTACCCAGCAGGGCAGTCGATGATTGACAAGGCGCAATATAGCCCAGCCCCGTGTCATACTGCCAAATATGGGCGGACAGCTTGCCAAAGTCCACCCGATACGGGTCGTCGTCGTTCAGGTGTGTCATGCGGAAATAGACACCGAACCCGCCGCCAGTGATTAACCGCGCGCGAATTTTTATGAAGTAGTTATGGTACAACCCAGAATCCAGCGGAACGTCCAGCCCGTTCCTCGCCTGGCACCCGAACCGGTTTTCACATTCCGGATAATCGCATGGCGCGCCCGCTTCGGTGGCCCATTTCAGACACCGTTCAGCGGTGATAAAAAGCCTGACTTCATCCACTCCACCTGCTCTAAGCGCCCCAGGAACCCCGCCAACCTCGGATGAGTGAGTAAACAACCCAAAAACATCACCTCCAGACAGGTTGCCTGCGGTAATCATTGGGACAATATCTCCATGGGCGCTGGTGGTGGAACCGAACACATAGCTGGTATCAAATTTTGTCAGGTCTGGCTGGTCATATTCATCAGCAAACAGGACACCACTGGATCCGGGCGGTACTATGACTTCCATAACCAAGGTTGTCTCACCATCAGCCAGTGACGACGTGTTGGAATATCCTGTGGAGGTAACGGTCACGCTATTCTCCGTCAGCGGATCGTTATCGGTGTCTAGGTATTGCACGGTAAGTTTGAACAGCGGTCCATTGGCGCCTTTGATCCTGATCGAAGCGCCATCCAGCGCCACATAATCCGCTTTGTTCGCCGTGGTATACCCATCGGTGGCCTGCGAAAACCATTCCAACCCAGATTGCGCGACATAAAACCGGTCGAAAGCAGGGCCGGAGTCGACAGATGATAATACAGCAGACTTTGTGATTACAGCGGTGATTGCGCCCAACGCCGATAGCGCCAGCAAGGCGAACAGTATCGCCAGCATCGACAAACCACGGTTACCGCTCATTTTATTATCCTCTTCCAGGTCCGGTTACGGTGACCTTGCGGAAAGATTGTGGTCGCCATTGTGACTGTCGATCCGTCGCTGCTTTTCCTTGCCAATGTAATCTGATATGTCCGCTTCTCCACGGTGCCACTGCTGGCAGTAACAGAAAACTGCGATACATCATCCGCCAACACCTTGTCAGGAGCAGACATCGTACTCCTCCACAAAGTCGAATTGCCCGGCGTAAAATAAAATGTGACCGCGGTTGATTTATCGACACACCCGGCGCATGAAGGCGCGGTCAGACGACTAAATTCAAGCGTGGTCGTTCTATGCCCTGGCGCTGGTGTAGTAACCGGGTCAACCATAGATCCTTCGGCCACCGCCGCCTCACGCAGCTCATGGCTGATCCGCTCCATGGCGCTCAATGTCTCGTCGTGCAAGTCGGCGCTCTGGATCTGGTCGATGTACATCTCTGTAGAACGAGCGATATACTCGGCGAAACCTACGCTGACCAGGCCCAGCACTGCAATCACCACGACGATTTCTATCAACGTATAACCGGCGGGTTTTCTGTTTGAACCTGTTTTATATGCCATTTCGTGTTTTGATAAATATCAGGTCAATCGCTGCGTTATCCGCCCCGGCCACACTGTAGGTGACTCTGCCATAGCCATCCCTGCAGCTGGTATCTGGCGCGGTCAGGTCTTGCTTCAGGCATTCGACAATACGTGTCACCCGATACCGGGCGCCGTTAAAAGCAGGATCAGGGGTTATCCGTTCTGGTGACGCGCTGGCCATCAAAGACATCTGGAACGCCCAGCTATCGGCGTCCAACCCGCTTGTCTGTTGTGTAAACTGGTCCGCCAGACCTTGTAAATAGAGACCAGTTTGACTATGTATGGCCCCGCCTCCCGCAGCAAATCGTTTTACCGATACAAGCCCAGGGGCTAATAAAGTTACGCTGATAACAGAGATTAGAAATATACCCAGCAGAAGCTCAAGTATGGTAAACCCACGCACGGTTCAGATCCCCCCGGTGGTTACTTTTCCGGTATAAGCAGTGATTGTCACAGCGCCAGACGTAACCCCGCCGGTTACTGTGACCCGCATGTCGGCCCGGGGCCCGACCGGTTCACCCAGTTGATTGAAAACTACAGTAAAGCTTTCACTTATTGTTAGTGAACTGTCGATATCACCCAGGTCACGGCTCTCCCGTTTGGATCCACCTGTCGCTGGACCATAGTCGTATTTGCCCGAACCACTTGTGAAGATAATTGAATAGCGTAACCCTTTGCTCATGGCAAGGCGCTGGGTCGAACGGATGTCCGATTCAACGATTTTCATCGCAGCCGACAGATTGAACGAGTTTTGATCGGTGAGGCGCGGAACCAAAGCAAACGCAAGGGTGGCTATGACTGTGATCAATACCAGCAGTTCGAAAAGGGTAAATCCAGAGCCTAGGCTTGATTTACAGACTTTTCGTTTTAAAGAACTACACATCAATATATATTTCCCCCTATGTTCCATGACACTTGTGTAACGTTCGATAATATCACTATAATTATGTTATTTCTCCTTAAATATCTTACTTGACTATTTTAGATGAGCAAAGACAATTTTATCGAACATATGGCCCCGGTTAGCGTCTGCTGTCAATTTCTGTTATTCTGTAAAACAATTAATCATGAAAACAATGTCTAGCCCAACACGGTCTGTATCAATAGCTGGCGCCAGGGGTGGTTGGCTTGCGGTTGTCTGCCTAACGGTGTTCATGCTGTTGGCGCCCGGCGTAACATTCGCCTCTGACAGCGCGCCCGATAGCTCGTCGGACTTTGCAGGCATAATGTCGGAAGAGTGGCTCAACATACTGTTCCAGGGCCAGAAGATCGGCTTTTCATACCAGAAAATAGAGAAGAGCGAAACCGGATACACAATCACCGACAAGGCTGTAATACGCCTGACGGTGATGGGCATTTCGCAGGATATGTCGTTTTCCAATGTATCCCAACTGGGTGAAAACAAAAGGCTGAAAAACTTTGTATACCTGCAGACCATCCAGGACCAGCGGCAAAAAACCGCCGGTGTGGTGAAGGATGGCGCCATAGAGCTTAGCGTAACCGGCGCTGGTGGAACCGTCACAAAGATTGTAGAGATCGAGCCTGAGACGCGGTTCGCCGATCTGTTGAAGTTTGAATATGCGGATAAACTAAAAGTTGGTTTTAAGAAAATTGTGCCGGTTTTCATTACTGCGCTTCGGGCTGTGGCGCCTATGACCCTGGAGGTTGTTGACAGGAAGAAAGTGAAATTTGAAGGCGGAATGGTCGATACCTTTGTTGTAAACTCCTCCTTGCAAGACGTGAAAACCGTCAGCTATGTAACGCCGGAGGGGATGACGGTGCGGGAAGAAAGTTTCATGGGCTTCCGGTCAGAGAGGACCAGCGAAGAGGTCGCCCTGAAGTTCACCGGCGCCCATGTGCCGATCACCAGTTTAATCACTTTCAGCCTGATCACGCCAGATAAACCGATAGAAAACCCACAGGACCTGACAGCGCTGGATATCAAAATGGGCGGCTTGAACAACCCGGACATTGTTCCGGAGGATAACAGGCAAACCGTTGGCGAGTCCCAGCGGGTGTTTGACGAGTCGCGCAAGCGCTCTTTCACAGCGCCGGTGTCTCTGCGCAAGGTGGAGCCGGAGGGCCGGATCGACATCGAGCAGGCGGCCAAGGCGGAGCCGGAACACCTGAAACCGACACCAGAAATCCAGTCAGACAATAAAATCATCATAGACCATGCCCGCAAGATCGTGGGCGCCGAAACAGATGTGTGGAAAGCGTCGCGCAAAATCAACCAGTGGGTTTATGAAAATTTGGAGAAAGAGTTTGTCGACTCGTTCACCGCGCTTGATGTGCTGTTCACCCGCAAAGGGGAGTGCCAGAGCCACACAAACCTGTTCACTGCCTTTGCCCGCAGTGTCGGCATCCCGGCCAAGGTCGCCTCTGGTCTGGTCTACTCGCCGAAGCATGGCGGGTTCCTCTACCACGCCTGGCCGGAAGTGTATGTGGGGCAATGGGTGGCGGTCGATCCGACGCTGGGCCAGGATGTGGCGGATGTGACACATATCAAGCTGGTCGAGGGCGGCGTGGAAAATCAGATCAAGCTGGTCCGCTTTATCGGCCGCATCACCATCTCTGTTGATTCTATCGAATAATTATTGATGGATTGCACAGTACTTGCCAATGAAAATTTGGCCAACGGTTTCTACTCCATAACATTACAGCCCGAGGCGCCGCTGGGCGATATTGCCCCCGGGCAATTTGTCATGGTCAAATGCGGAAACTCGACCGACCCACTTCTGCGCAGGCCGATGAGCGTGGCCGGGTTCGAGGCGGATGGCTCCCGCTTCGATATACTGATACAGGTTGTTGGCCGTGGCACCGCATTACTGTCCCAGCTTGTGCAGGATGATCATATCGATGTCGTGGGCCCATTTGGCAACGGGTTCGAGGCGCCGGACAATGACGAGGCTGTATGGATCGTGGCTGGTGGTGTGGGTGTGGCGCCCTTTGTCGGGTTGTTAAATTTTAACCATGACACCGCCAAACGATATTCCATATTCCTGGGCGCACGGTCCGATCAGCTATTGTTGCGGAAAAACTTTTTCGCCAATTCAGGCGCGCAACTATTCACAGCCACAGAGGATGGCTCCCATGGGTTTAACGGGCTGGTCACGCAGCTGCTGGAGAAGCAGCTGGCCGAAACTGACACTCGGCCATCGTTGATCATGACCTGCGGCCCCAGCCCTATGATGCGCGAAGTGAAACGGATTGCGCAAGCCGCCGGGATAGAGTGTCACGCATCGCTGGAGAACCGTATGGCGTGCGGGTTTGGCGCCTGCCTGGGGTGCGTAACAAAAGTGGAAGGGCAAAAACGGTATACAACAGTGTGCAGAAAAGGCCCGGTGATCAATGCGGCGGAGGTGGAGATATGAGCGGGATCGACCTTGCTTGCAACGTGGCCGGTGTCCAGATGAAAAACCCGATCCTGGCCGCCTCCGGCACGTTCGGCTATGGCCTGCTGTACGAAAAATTTTATGACGTGTCTCTCCTGGGCGGGTTTGTGTCGAAGGGTCTGTCGCTGAAGCCGACAGCGGGCGGGCCTGTGCCCAGGATATGCGAGACGCCCTCCGGTATGCTCAACGCCATCGGTCTGCAGAATGTAGGGCTCGATAATTTCGTCAACAAAAAACTGCCGAAGCTGACGCAGAGAGACACAGCGATCATCGTAAACTTTTTCGGCGAAACCATCGGCGAATACGCAGAGCTGGCCGGACGGTTAGGCGATGTGGATGGGATCGACGGGCTGGAGATGAACATATCGTGCCCCAACATCGACAAGGGGGGCGCGGCGTTCGGCACAGATGTTAACATCACCGCCGAAGTGGTGCGCGCCTGCCGCGACGCATGCAAAAAACCGTTGATAGTGAAATTATCACCCAACGTGACAGACATCGCCGAGTTCGCCCGCGTCTGTGAGGATAACGGCGCCGACGGGCTGAGCCTGATCAACACACTGTTGGGTATGGCGATAGATATCAACACCGGCAAACCTATGCTGGCGAGGTCCATGGGCGGGTTGAGCGGCCCGGCGATAAAGCCGGTGGCCCTTCGCATGGTATGGCAATGTTACAAGGCGGTGAAGATTCCGATCTTCGGCATGGGCGGCATTGCATGTGTGGACGATGTGGTGGAGTTTATGATGGCGGGCGCCTCCGCCGTGCAGGTGGGCACCATGAACTTTGTAGACCCGACAATCGGCGCAACCCTTGTGGAGCAATTGCCGGTCAAACTTTCAGCATTGGGGTTCGCCAACCTGTCGGACGTTATCGGCGTCGCCCACGAAAAGTAAACCTGACTCTATGCAGTCTTCTCGTCCGAAGGGCATAGATCGTAAATCTTGCAATCGGCGCATTGTGGTTTTTTCGCTTTGCAGGTGTTGCGCCCGAACAGGATCATCCGGTTGCTGAATTTCGTCCAGTCTTTCTCCGGCAGCAGCGCCATCAGGTCCTTCTCGATTTTCTCCGGGTTTTTCTGCGCGGTGAACCCCAGACGTTTGGAGACGCGGGAGACATGCGTGTCCACCACCACGCCCGGCGTGTCGAAACAGTGGCCCAGTATAACGTTCGCCGTTTTACGACCCACACCGGCCAGCTTTGTAAGCTCATCCATGGTGGCTGGAACTTTGCCGCCATGCCTGCCATCGATATCGGAACAGCAGTTGATGATCGATTTAGCTTTGTTTTTGTAAAACCCGGTTGACCTTATATCCTTTTCCATCTGCTCGGTGGGGGCGCTGGCATAATCCTTCGCGCTCCGATATTTTTTGAACAGATCCTTGGTGACAATATTCACCCGCTCGTCGGTGCATTGCGCCGACAGTATCGTCGCCACCAGCAGCTGTAATGGGATTTTGAAATCGAGGCTGATCTTCGCCTTCGGATGCATTTTGGCCAGGGCCTTGTTCACTTGCCCCGCTCTTTTCTTTGTAGATTGGTCCATTATTTCTTTCGCTTGTTTAAAATGTTTTTCACATCACCCAGCTTATATGTATTCACGACATCGCTGGCCGCAACCCCGCCTTTGCGCGCCACCATCACGCCATACTTCACATGGTCCAGTCCTTTCACCCTGTGCGCGTCCGGGTTGATCGAGAGCTTCACACCTGCTTTTATCGCCGACGGTATCTCCCGCCAGTCGATGTCTAGCCGGTGCGGGTTGGCGTTGAGCTCGATGATAACATCATGTTTTGCGCATGCGTCTATCAACGCGCCCATGTTCACATCGTACCCCTCCCGGGCCAGCAGCAGCCGGCCGGTGGGGTGGCCCAGCATGGACGTATACGGGTTCTCGATCGCCTTTATTATCCGGTCGGTCATGGTCATGGCGCCGCCGGTAAAGCCGGAATGGACCGATGCGATGACGAAATCGAGTTTCTCTAGCACTTTGTCCGGATAGTCGAGCGATCCGTCGTTGAGGATATCCGACTCCACACCTTTGAATATGTGGAACCCGTCGAGGCGCTCGTTCACTTCGTCGATCAGGTCGCCCTGCTTTTTCAGTTCGTCGATGGTCAGTCCGCCAGCGTATGCGGCGGTCCGGCTGTGGTCCGTTATGCCCAGGTATTTATAGCCGCGCGCCAAGCATTCCCGGGCCATGGTCTCCACCGTCTCCACGCCATCGCTCTCTTTCGTGTGGCAATGAAACAGGCCCACAATATCGTCCATGCTAACCAGCGGCGCCAGTTCGCCTTTTTCCGCTTCTTCGATTTCGCCAATATTTTCGCGCCGCTCCGGTGGTATAAACGCAAGATCCAGCGCCTTGTACAGCTGCTCCTCGTCGCCGCACTCTATCAGCTTGTCACCATTGAACAGGCCATACTCGTTCAGCTTCATACCCTTCGATTTCGCCCGCCCGCGCAAGGCGGTGTTATGCTCCTTCGAGCCGGTGAAATGGTGCAGTGTGTATGGATAGTCGTGGTCCGACACCACCCGCAGATCGACCATGATGCCCGGCTCGAACCGGGCGCTCGATTTCGTCTCTCCCTCGGCCAACACTTCTATAACGCCCGGCGCGGATAGAAAACGTTTCATCACCTTCCCCGGCTTTTCAGAGGAGGCGACGATATCGATATCTTTGACCGTCTCCTTTTTCCGGCGCACAGAACCGGCCACTTCGGCCCGGATGACTGCGGAAGATTTTGCCAAATGCTTCAGGATCTTGTTGGCCAGGCTGCGGGCGTCTGGAAGGTGGCTGCGGCCGGCGAATTTTTTCAGCGCGACGATCCCTTTCAGGATTTTCTCCTGACTTTTCGCGCCGAACCCTTCCAACTCCACCAGGCGGTTCTCGTTGCATGCGTACTCCAGTTCCCCCGGCGTGGTGACTCCCAGTCTGGTCCAGATCACCTTCGCCTTCTTGGCGCCCAATCCATGGATCTTCAACATCTCGAAAACGCCGTCGGGGATTTTCTCATGCAGCTCGTCCAGCTCTGGCAATGAACCGGTGTTGAGAAGGGCCTCGATTTTCGTTGCGATCTGCTTGCCGACACCTTTGATGTTCGTTAGCTCGCCATCGCGGGCAAGCTGCTCGATATCATCGCTGGTCGTTTCGATGGCCCTGGCGGCGTTGCGGTGGGCCCTTATTTTGAACGGGTTTTCGTCCAGCAGCTCCATGACGGTGGCGATCTCGTTCAACGCGCCGGCGATCTCCTGCTTGTTCATTTTTCCATATTGCCGACGATATCGTCCATACGGCTTTGCGCCTGGGCGCCGATGACATCGTGGAGCGAGCCGCCATGCGAGTCCATGGTCACCACCGCCGGGAAATTCTCCACCTCGAACTCCCAGAACGCTTCCGGCGCGCCGAATTCCTCTAGCATATGCACACCGACAACCCGCTTGACCGCAGCCGCCAGCACCTGCGACAAGCCGCCAATCGCATGCAGATAAATGGCGCCACTTTTTGCCAGGCCGGCCAACGTCCTGTCACCCATGCCACCTTTGCCAATCACCCCGCGCACGTTGTATTCCTCCAGTACGATGTCCTGATAGATTTCTTCACGCATGGAGGTTGTGGGACCGGCGGCGACCACCTGCCACTGGCCATCGCCTGTTTTGTTCATCACTGGGCCGCAATGATAGATGATAGTGTCCTTTAGTATCTCCCGGATATCGTCCGGCCGGCTTTCGACCATATACTTGTGGGCACGATCCCGGGCGGTCACAATCCTGCCTGTCAGCGACACCGCGTCGCCGGTTTTCAGTTCCCGAATTTTTTCTTCTGTAACAGGCAGATCGATTTTAATCATAGGTAACTTCGCCATTGTTGATAGTCATCAGCCGCCGCCGGTAGGCCCAGCACATATATGTCATGGTGACAAAATAGGAGGCCGGTATCCGGTCCATGGCGGCCGTTTTCACACCCAATAGTGTCGTTTTCCCGCCAAACCCCATGGGGCCGATGCCCAGCGTGTTCGCTTTTTCCATTATCCAGCCCTCCAGCTCGGCAAGCGTTGGGTTTGGGTTGGTGTCGTTCAGCTTTCTGTGTAGTTGGGTTTTGCTCAATGCATAACCTTGCGCCCGGTCGCCCCCAATGGCAATGCCCAGCACGCCGGGGCTGCACCCCTTGCCCAGCGCCTTCACCACCGCGTCCAGTATGGTTTTTTTTACACCGTTGATATCCCTGCCCGCCTCCAGCTTGATCTGCGGCAACGCGTATTGGGCGCCCACATTCTCGCACCCGCCGCCCTTCAGTACCAGGGTCATGGCAAGCTCCGGCTTGTCCCACTGGTTGATATGGATGTTGGGATGGCCTGCGCCGATGTTATCGTTTTTCAGCTCGCCGGTGAGCGAGTCCACAACGTTCTCGCGCAGATAATGCTTCAGCGTTGCCTTCTGCACGGCTGACTTTATCGCCGCTGTGATATCTGATTCCCGCAAACCGAACGGGTAATTTATATCGAACGTCACAGTACCCGTATCCTGACAGATTGGCTGGGAGCTGTTTTTCGCCATATCAATGTTTTCCAGGATCGACTCCAGCGTGGAACGGGCCAGGCTCGATTCGGCTTCCTGATCCCTGCCTTTTTTTATTCCTTCGATTATATCGTCCGGCAGTTGTGTCGATGTTCGGCGGATAAGCTCGATGACCGCATCTTCAAACCCTTCGGCGGACAGACCGATAATTTTTTCCATATTAACCACTCTTGTATTGGGAACCAGACCTCATACTGTTATATTAACAAATGGAAAGATTTAGAAAAAGGAATCAATTATATGTCTGGTAATAACAAAGAATATCATTATGCAATAGACGATCTGGACGCTGAAGACTCGCGGCGGCTGATCAATATAATGGCGGAGTTTATCGATGGGTTCAACCTGGTGGCCGGCCTTGGGCCTATGGTGTCTGTCTTCGGGTCGGCCCGGTCGAAACCGCACGATCCATGCTTTAAAAAAGCGGAGAAGCTGGGCGCCTTGCTGGCGGACTCTGGCATTGGCATGTTAACCGGCGGCGGGCCGGGGATCATGGAAGCGGCCAACAAAGGCGCCTTTGAGGCTGGGGGCAAATCTGTGGGTGTGGCCATAAACCTGCCGAATGAACAGCCGTCGAACCTCTATATCACCGATGGGATAGAGCTGAAGCATTTCTTTGTCCGCAAGGTTATGTTGATCAAATATTCACACGCCTATGTGATTTTCCCTGGAGGATATGGCACCCTGGACGAGCTGTTCGAGGCGTTGACCCTGATCCGTACAGAGCGGATCGCGCCATTTCCGGTGGTTCTGTTTGGTCGTGATTACTGGACCCCTCTGCTCGACTGGCTGAAGTATTCGGTCAGAGAAAAAGGGTGCATTGACGACGACGATCTGGGCGCACTAACCATTACCGAAGATTTGCATGAAACTGTGGATATATGCAAGGCTTCGGTCAATAACTCGTCATGAGCCTTTATGATGGAACGTGAGTGCATGGGCTGCCAGGCCAGGTTTGTTGCAGGGCCTTGCCAGATCGAAATCGGCGAAGAGATTGTGGACAGGCAGTTAGCAGAGTTGTGCGCCGATTGCGAAGCTAAACGGCTGGAGGCTAATTGCGCGGTCTGTGTTAATTGCGGCAAGCTCATACCACCCAACTCCCAGGTTGGTGTGATACCCGGCTCTAACGGCGAAAGCCTGATATGCCACACCACCTATGAATGCTCGCCGCCGGGCGGATCACACTATGGGTTTTGGGGCGAGGGCAAGCTGGAATCGAGCTTCAGGAAAATCGAGCAGTGCTGATCGGCTAACTATTTTCTGTCCATCTCTTTGCGTACCGACCGGACATATCTGGCCAGCGATTTGACAGCGTCATCACTGGTCCTGGTGGCGTTGATGAGCTCCACTGCTTTCGAGCCGATAATCACGCCATCGGCGCTACGCGAAAGCGCCCGCGCCTGATCCGGAGTCTTCACACCGAACCCTGCCAGCACCGGAAGCTTGGTCATTTTTTTGATTTTGCTGATAGAGCTGGAAATTTCCCGTGCAGTGGCGGAAGCGCCGCCGGTGACCCCCTTGACGCTGATATAATATACGAACCCGCGGGAGAGCGAGACGATCCTTTTCAACCGCTTCGGTGTGGAAGTCGGCGCCGCCAGGAAAATCGTGTCCAAGCCGTTGGCCCTAGCCGGTGGGATAAACTCTTCGGAATCCTCCGGCGGCATGTCGGGTATGATTAACCCGTCCACGCCAGAACTTTTGCAGGCGCTCATGAATTTTTTCACGCCATGATTGAACACCAGCGTTGAGGCCAGCATGAACACTATTGGAACATCGCATGTTGTTCTGATTAGCTCGACAGTTTTTAACGTTTTGGTCAGGTTCGCGCCTTTGGCGATAGCGCGGTGAAACGAAGCCTGGATCACCGGCCCATCCGCCAGCGGGTCGGAGAAGGGGACGCCCAGCTCCACGATATCGGCGCCATTGTCGTATGCTGTTTTCACAAGCCGCTCTGTCATCTTCGAGGATGGATCGCCCGCGGTTATGAATATCACCAGCGCTTTTCGTTTCTCCGCTTTCAGCGTGTCGAGTCGTTGAGTGATCCTGCTCATATCAGTCGTACCCCAACACACTTTGCGCCACGGTCACGTCTTTGTCACCCCGACCGGAGAGACAGATGATCATCGACTGGCTCCGTTTCATTTTTGGGGCCGCTTTTATCGCGTATGCAACTGCATGGGCCGACTCGAACGCCGGGATGATACCCTCCAGCTTGCCCAGTTTCTCGAAAGCTTTCAGCGCTTCCTTGTCGGTGACGCTGACGTATTTGGCCCGGCCTGTGTCTTTGTAATAGGAATGCTCTGGCCCCACACCGGGGTAATCAAGCCCGGCGGAAATGGAATGGGTCTCCATCACCTGTCCATCCTTATCCATCATTACATAACTTTTCGATCCATGCAGAACGCCGACTTTACCCCTGGCCAGCGGCGCGCCATGCTGACCCGTAGTCAGGCCGAGCCCAGCCGCCTCCACGCCAACCATTGCCACCGATTTATCTTTATAAAACGGATGAAACAGACCCATGCTGTTCGATCCGCCACCGACACAGGCCACCAGCATATCCGGCAGCCGTCCTGTCTCTTCTTTTATCTGTCGCCGCGCCTCCTGCCCGATCACAGACTGGAACTGACGCACGATTTTCGGGAACGGGTGCGGCCCCACCACCGAGCCGAGAATGTAGTGCGTATCCTCGACGGAGCCTATCCAGTCGCGGATAGCCTCCGACGTGGCGTCTTTAAGTGTTCGTGTGCCACTGTCAACCGGGATGACATTGGCGCCCAGCAGTTTCATCCGGAATACGTTCAGCTTCTGCCGTTCCATATCCACAGAGCCCATATAGACATCGCACTTCAGGTTGAGCAACGCCGCCGCGGTGGCCGTGGCCACGCCATGCTGGCCGGCGCCAGTCTCTGCGATGACCCGTTTTTTCTTCATGTTCACAGCCAGCAGACCTTGCCCTATGGTGTTGTTGATCTTGTGGGCGCCGGTATGGGTCAGGTCCTCGCGTTTTAAATATATCTGTGCGCCGCCGCAATGTTTGGTCAACCGCTCTGCAAAATATAGCGGCGTAGCCCTGCCGATATAATAGGTGTGATATTTACGTAACTGATCCTGGAACCTGGGCGAACGCATAGCCTTCTCGAACTGCGCGTCGAGCGCCTCCAGGGCCGGCATCAGTGTCTCTATCACCCACTGCCCGCCAAACTGACCATAGCGACCGTGGGAATCTGGTAATGTCATCAATCTCTACAAATTTAAATGAACCAATATATCGCATATATATTCATTTTCAATAGTTGTTTATGCGACAGTGGCATATGGTGATGGTGTCAAATTACTCTTGACATTGTAAGGCAGTTAAGGACAATACATGGAAAGGAAGTTTTAATCAACATATGATATGCCTTGAGGGAGAAGGTTAATGCCGAAGAAATTGCTATCCGCACTTTATGCAAGCCTTGTATTCATGCTCTTGAAAGTCAATTAAAGCCGCTGTAATTTTACTGTTATTTGTTATGGCAATCGCCGCGCCTCCTGCCGCCACTGCAGCAACGTATACCGTCACTAAAACCGCCGACACCAACGATGGGACGTGCGGTGTCGATTGCTCGTTGCGCGAGGCTATCCACGCCGCCAACAGCACCATAGGGGTGGATACCATAAACATTCCGAATGGTGTTTACAAAATCGCCATAGCCGGAACCGGGGAGGATTTGAACGCCACCGGCGATTTTGATATTTTGAACAACCTGAATATAGTCGGCTCTGGTAAAGATACGACGATTATAGATGGTGATGAGATGGATCGGGTCTTCCACAATACTGGGTCAAATAACGTATTCATAACCAACCTCACGATCCGAAGGGGCCGCTATTCCACCGGCGGCGGCATCTCCAACAAAGGCACAATGGTTGTGACCAACTGCAATATATTTAACAATGAAGCTACACCCAGCGCAGGAGGTGGGATCGAGAATTCCGGAGGGACACTTACAATAAACGGATCAACCATCAGCGGCAACACTGGCGACACTGCCGGCGGTGTCAGCAACTCCGGTGGAACGGCCACCGTCAATATCAACAATTCCATAATACACAACAACACCGGCTCCATCGGCGGAGGCGGTGTCAACAGCAGCGGTGATACGACCACTAATATATACAACTCCACCATCAGCGGCAATAGTGCCACCTTCGGCGGTGGTATAAGGATCCTCAGCGCATTTAATTCAGGCAAAGTAACCATCACCGGCTCCATGGTCACTGGGAATATAACAAACAATGGTGGTGGTGGCATTAGAGGTGTCTTTGCCAGTATCGAAATTACCAATTCGACCATTGGCGGGAACTTCACTAGTAACATTGGCGGCGGTCTGTTAAACAATCAAGGCTTGGTAACCATTTCGAATTCAGTGTTTACAGCCAACTCCGCAAACCTGGGGGGCGCTGTTTATAATGACGGCAATGGCATTGTAAACATGACCGGGTCGATGGTCAAATACAATTCCGCCGGTACTGGTGGTGGTGTTTATATGACTGGTAATTCCACATTCAACAGCGGCGCTTCTGTATTCAGCTCCAACACAGCCAATGATGGTGGTGGACTGTTTATAGATAACAGCACGGCGACCGTCAACAGCTCTTCCATAAACTATAACAGCGCATCCAACACCGGTGGCGGTGTTCTGCTTACCAATAACAGCTCGGTTAACATAAACAACTCCACCGTCAGGGATAACAGCTCAACCTCTGGCGGAGGAGTTTATAACATAATTAATAGTTTACCTACCATCACCAACTCCACCATAAGTGGTAACATGGCCAGGAACCTGGGTGGTGGCATTTACAACTCCGCCACCATGACTTTGACCAATACCACCGTAAGCGCTAATAGCGCGGGTCTTGGTGGGGGCATTGTGAATGTCAATTCAATGACCTTTTCCAACAGCATCGTCGCCATGCAAAGCAGCGCCAGCAATTGCGTTGTCAGCGGGACCAATACATCCAATGGGTATAACCTGGACAGTGATGGAACCTGCGGGTTTACACAGCCCACAGATTTGCAGAATGCAAACCCAAAACTAGGTCCACTAGCGCATAACGGCGGACCGACAAAAACCCATGCGCTTTATGCCAGCTCGTCTGCAGTGGACACCGGGTCGTGCGCTAACCAGAAAGATCAAAGAAATGTTTCTCGCCCATTGATAAAATGTGATATCGGCGCATATGAATATACAGACGCCCCGAATGACCATAACGGTGATGGGAGGGCGGATATTTTGAGACGATATGTTCCCGATGGGCGAACATTAACTTGGTTAATGGCCGGGAGTAAAGTTGCAAGCGCAATGTGGACAACCAAGTTTAACAATAACAACTGGGAGGTTATCAGCTCTGGCGATTTAATTGGGAACCGAAATAAAGACCTGTTATGGCGCTATAAGCCGGATGGCCGAACACTGATCTGGTTCATGCGTGGAAACGCTGTTTGGGCTGTTCAATGGACATCGCAGTTTCTTAATAATAATTGGGAAGTTGCAGCTATCGGAGATTTCAATAACGATGATTTCGCAGACATCTTGTGGCGATACAAGCCAGATGGCCGAACATTGGTATGGACGATGTTTGGTTCTTCCGTTGTATCCAGCCAATGGACTTCAAAGTTTTTCAATAACAATTGGGAAGTTGCCGGTATTGGAGATTTCAACAATGATGGCAAATCTGACGTTCTATGGAGATACAAACCGGATGGCCGGACATTAATCAGGTTTATGTCTGGCAGCACAGTATTAGGCAGTCAATGGACTTCAAAGTTCTTCAATAACAATTGGGAAGTTGCAGGCATAGGGGACTTTCATAACAATAGCCTGTCAGACATTTTATGGCGATATAAGCCAGATGGCCGGACATTGCTATGGACTATGGTTGGGAGTACAGTGCCATCGAGTCAGTGGACATCACTATTTTTTAATCTCAACTGGGAAGTGGTAAAAGTCGGGGATTATAACGGTGATCGCAAAGTCGACGTTTTATGGCGTTATAAGCCGGATGGCCGGACATTAATCAGAACTATGTCAGGCAATGCAGTTATAGCCACCCAGTGGACATCTCTACAATATGGGCCGGGCTGGTCAATAGAGTAAATAGTTCATAGGTAATTTTCGCGCCATATTATTACTTTTTTATATGATGTTGCCCCTTTCAACGCTCATTTCAGACTCTCAAACCTTACCAACCAACGCGGAATGCGCTATTACCATAGCCAACTTTTATTAAATACAAAACATTAGTGTTGCTTATAAATAATATATGAATTTTATGTTAAAATCGGACGATTTGCATGTCAGTATAGTGGAGGCTAGTTTTGACCAGCTTGAAAATTTTTGCGTGTGGAACCGATTATTTAAGGCACTACACTTTATCTTATATTTGTCGCACACCTTTGCTGGCAATCTGGTACGCCCTCTTTTTTATTACACCGGACGCATTGTTTGCTGAAGAAAAATCGCTCAAGGTTGGCGCTGTTTACAAATATCTGTATCAGAATGTTTCAATCAAGGTTTTATCCGATACAGATGTGGAAATTTCCGGGTGGGGGCTGATCGTACCTGGTGTATATACACTGGCAGGTAACAAGCTAACGGTAGTCAGCGATAGTTCCGGGAAGAAGCAGGAGTCTGTATACGATATAACAGATGAAGGAATCGTCGACAAGGATATGAAAATCCTCTACCCAGATAGCAAGTTCCAGAAGGCTATTAATAACACCATGATGGGGCACATTATTGATAGCGATATGGACCATTTAAGCGTGTTATTGAAAAATGGGGCAGATCCGAATGCTATTTCCAAGGATGGGGACAGCGCGTTGGTGGAAGCGGTCGAGGTGGGCGCTCTGGAAATATCACGGCTATTGATTGATAGTGGCGCCGATGTGAACGCTGAAAATAGTGATGGCGATACGGCGTTGATGTGGGCGGCGAATTTGGGCCGTTTGGATATAGCCAAACTGCTGATCGAAAACTACGCGGATGTAAACGCGGGTGACACGGATGGCAACACGCCGCTGATCTGGGCCGCCTATGAAGGGCATATTAATATAGCGAAACTGCTGTTGGAAAACAGGGCCAGGGTAAACAAAAAAAATAAGCTTGACGTAACGGCCCTGATCGCCGCCACCGAGGTGGGTAATGCAGACATAGCCAAATTATTGATACAAAATGGCGCGGATGTGAACACGAAAAAATGGATGGGATACTCGCCACTGATACAGGCGGCTTACGAAGGCTATGGGTATATCGCAAAATTACTGATCGACCATGGCGCTAATCTGGACACGAAGAACAAGTTTGGCAACACTGCGCTGATAGAGGCGGCAATTGAGGGACACGTTGAGATCGGCAAACTGCTGATCGCTAAAGGCGCGAATGTCCACATGAAAAACAAGTTTGGCAAAACAGCGTTGACAGAAGCCTCCAATAAAGGTCATAAAGAGATTGTAAGTCTGCTCAAGAATGCAGGGGCATCAAAGTAAACACAGTTAGTGGATAAATTACGGGGCTGAAATGAACGATAGCTATGTGAAAACAGAGTACACCTCCATCGGTGGGCGGTTAAAGGAGTCAATAAAAGGCATCGTCTTTGGTGGCATCCTGTTTATTTTGGCGTTTCCGGTCCTGTTCTGGAACGAGGGACGGGCTGTTAAGACCGCCCAGGCCCTGGATGAAGGCGCCGGCGCGGTTATTTCTGTCCCTTCCGAAAAAGCAGACGCAGGCAATGGAGGCAAGCTTGTTCATATGACCGGGTTGGCCACCACCGACGAAACCCTTACGGATCCGGTTTTTGGCGTTTCTTTCGCCGGTATCAGCCTCAGCAGAAACGTTAAAATGTATCAATGGATAGAAGACAAAAAGGTCGAAACCGAGAAAAATCTGGGTGGTGGTGAAGAAAGGGTGACCACCTACACATACCGAAAAGAGTGGTCAAATCACCTGATCAATTCATCACGGTTTGCGAACCAGAAAGGGCACATCAACCCCACTTCGATTCCCTATAAAAGCGAATCCTATTATGCTGATAAGGTCACCGTCGGCGCGTTCGACCTCACCACATTGCAGACGAAAAGAATAGGTGGAGAGCGCGACCTGCCGGTTACCACAGAGTTCCTGAACTCCGCAGATCCCTCGATCCGTGGAAAATTCAGGATCAATGGCAGCCATTTTGGAACAGGAGAGCCGGCCGCGCCAAAGATCGGCGATCTGCGTGTTTCCTTCTCGGTGGTGGAGCCGACAACGGTCAGTCTTGTGGCCACTCAACGTGGAGAGACCTTCGAGCCTTATATCGCCAAGTCTGGCTATCGGGTCGATCTGTTTCAAACCGGTACCCATACCGCCGAGGCCATGTTCGAGCAGGCGGAGGCTGTTAACAAGTTTTTCACCTGGCTCCTCCGCGTGATCGGATTTCTCATGATGTGGTTTGGTTTATCGCTCATCGCGAGGCCGTTGGTGGTGGTTGCGGATATCGTCCCCATCGTTGGTACCATTGTCGGTATGGGGGCTGGCTTTTTCGCGTTTGCCATAGCTGCGCCAGCCACCTTGATGACGATAGCGTTTGCCTGGTTTTATTATCGGCCACTGTTAGGCATCGCGCTGGCCGCCGTGGGCGTGGGTATTTTCGTTTGGGGCGTGCGGAAGGCAAGGGCCCGTCAAACCGAGGCGGTGGCCTGAAAACCTGCCAATGTGTCGGCGCTGGCTATAGCAACAAGATAGCGGTGGCGACGATGGTTGTGTATCCTTTCTTGACGATGGCTGTCTGGGTGGTGTTCCGTGTTCGGACGATTTTGTTGGAGATGCGGAAGACTTCTTTCTTCTCGTCCCAGTCGGTATTTTCATCGAACTCGATACCCAACGTTGAGGCCAGCATCGCCGCGGCCATATCCTCGGCATAGTCGCCCGCGATCTGCTCCGTCTGGCCAAAGCCGTGGTGCTCGCTAAGGTAACCATAGCTATCTTTGTTCGTTGGTATGGCGCACCCGATAGAAGCGAACAAAAGGCGGTGCGGCTCGTTACTGGCGACGCGGGCCATTACACAAAATGTAATCTGACCAGGTTGCAGGTTTTTCAGCCCTTCCCGACGCGAGACGATCTTGCATTTGGGCGGCAGTATGGAGGATACATATACCAGGTTGCACTTCTCTATCCCGGCGTCGCGCAAGGCCAGCTCAAACGAGCGCAGCTCATCCTTGTGATGGCCCACACCTTTGGTGAAAAACATTTTTTTCGGGACCAGGTTCATCGCTCAATCCCGATACTTGCATGTTATGGGAAAGCGCCGGTCGCGCCCAAACGCTTTTGGTGTGATCTTTACACCGATGGGCCCTTGCCGACGTTTATATTCGTTGCCATCCACCATGCTCACCACACGCAATACAAGCTGATGGTCATACCCACCCTGCTCTATCTCCTCCACGCTTTTCTCCTGTTCGATATATTCGAATAAAATATGATCCAACACATCATATGGCGGCAACGAGTCGCTATCCTTCTGGTCCGGTTTCAGCTCGGCGCTGGGCGGCTTGTCTATTATTGTTTGTGGTATCAGGTCGTATCCCGCTTTTTCGTTTCTCCATTCGCACAGGTGGAAAACCTTGGTTTTGAACACGTCCTTGATCACGGCGAATCCGCCAACCGTATCGCCGTACAAGGTGCAGTAGCCCACCGCGATCTCGCTCTTGTTGCCGGTGGTCAGGGTCAGCCATCCGAATTTGTTGGATAGCGCCATCACCAATGCGCCCCGGATCCGCGCCTGGATGTTTTCTTCTGTCACATTTTTTTCATAACCTGCAAAGGCGTCCGCCAACGTATTGTCAAACCCTTCCATCAAATCTCCGATGGGCAGGTTCATCATATTCAACCCCAGGTTTTCAGAAATCTGCAAGGCGTCGTCCAGCGATTGTTGCGAGGAGTATGGCGACGGCATGAAGACGACGTGCACCCGCTCCGGGCCGAGCGCGTCCACCGCCACTGCTGTGGTGAGGGCGGAATCTATGCCACCCGACAGGGCGATCACCACCTCCCGGAATCCGTTTTTATTTACATAATCCCGCGTGCCCAGGGTCAGGGCGGAATAGACCTCCTCGTTTTCGTCGGTTATTTTTATACGCTCAACATCTGGTATCGCCGTTTTCCCTTCTGTGCCAGCGGCAAGTTCTATCACGTCTCGGCCATTGGCGTCACCACTGTTTACCGCGATGTCGGCCATCAGCAGGTCTTCGATAAACGAACGGGCGGTGTCGGTTATTTCTCCATCCGGGCCACAAATAAATGACGCACCGTCGAAAACCAGCTCGTCCTGCCCCCCCACGATGTTGCAGTAAGCCATCGGTATCGACAGCCGCTTGCAATGATCGGTCACAATTTTGATCCGGGTCGCGCCCGCCCCTAGCCGGTAAGGTGACGATGATATGTTTACCAGCAAATTTGCGCCACCCCGCGCCTGTTCATCGAGCAGCCGGTTCTCCACCCAGATGTCTTCGCATATCGACACACCGATTAAGGCGGCGCCGATTTTTATCAACGGGCCGTTGACACCGGTTGTAAAATATCGGCGCTCATCGAATACGCCATAGTTGGGCAGTTCGGTTTTGCTGATCACCGATTTCACATTGGCTCCACCCAATACAACAGCACTGTTAAGCAAGTTATTATTTCGCATGACAGGGGCGCCCACGATAGCGGTGATCCCCTCTATACCTTCGGCAAGGTTTTCCAGCGTCTCGGCGCATCTGCGGATAAAAGCGCGCCTTACCAGCAGATCCTCCGGTGGGTAACCGGTCAGCGCAAGCTCCGGAAATACTATCAGGTCGGCGCCGTTCGATTTTGCATTAATGGTCGATTCGCTGATTTTTTGGGCGTTGCCGGTGAGATCGCCAACAACAGAGTTTATCTGGGCGAGCGCCACCCGGATTGTATCAATCACTATTATCCTTTTTCAGGTTGCCTTCATGGGGTGTAAAATCAACATCCACACCTTCAACATCTCTAAGCGTGGCGTAAAACGCGCCGATAAAAATTTTTGACCGCACTTTTATGGGGATCAGGTTTTCATCATCCGATAACCAGATCGTCATTTTGCCTCGACGTTTGAAAATGCCCTCGGTGGATAGCGCCGGCTCCACCACCAATGTATCGATCATGCCCTGGTCCAGGTTCAGCCTCTCCTTGCGCAGGATCTTGACTTCCAGCTCATATTTCTTTTTATCCTCGAACAGAGGGATATAAATCGCCTCGCCAACCTTGATTTTTGAACGCATTGTGCGCAAAGCGTACATAGCGGAAAAAGAGTCCTGACTGCCCTCGTCGATTTCAAACTCCAAAGGCTCACCTTCGTCTACAGTATAGGTCGCCAAATTGTTGTCATGGTCAAAATCTATGACTTTTCGTTTTTTATAGTTGCTTTCCGAAATGTTCATCTCCACCCGCATGCTGGCGCGCAGCTTTTTATCGAAGTATGATTTGGAATGATCATCCACCCGATAAAGCTTCCGCACGAACCCTACCGACCGGCCAATTACACTGATCACATAGGCCTGACGACCCTTATATATTGTCTCTTCATCGACAGAAAGAACGCCTTCGCCACCCAATATCCCCATCCAGGTGACATCATAGGTCATTCTTTCGCCAGCCTTAAACGGGATTTTATCTGAAGCCACTCCAGCCGGGCCGCTAATTAACACCAGGGCAAAGCCCAGTAAAAAGACAAAATTATATATTGATAATTTATGCTTCAACAGACTAACGTCGATAAACTTCTGGCTAAAGGTTGATTAACTAACAAAGACGCTTGTCATTGTTTGCGTGGACGATCTCCCACAGGTCGACTTTAGAGAGCTTCTTTTTCTGGCGAACATCGAGCTTGGTGGAATCTACAAAATCTTCATAACTCAAATCCATGCGCCATCCAAATTTTCTGAATAGCGGGTCAAAAAAATTCTCCACCTTGGCGACCCACGGCTTGGAAGATACAAAATGATTGACTATGACCATCCCGGCGCCATGTTTTGCAACGCGCTGCATTTCGCTGACGACTCTTATCGGCTCCGGAACAACGCTGACAATATGCGTGGCTATGACGTAGTCGAAAGTGTCATCTTCGAATTCCAGGTTGCAGGCATCCATTTCCATAAGAGTAATATTGCTCAGGCCCAGTTTTTCGATTTTTTTATGGGCCTGGTTTAGCATCTTGGTAGAAATATCGATGCCTGTAACATCGCAATGGGATGGATATAACGCGAGGGAGAGGCCGGTGCCAACACCAACATCCAAAACTTTGGAGCCATGCTTAATATCTAGATCGTCGATGGCCATCTTTTGCCGCGGGTGAAAGAACCCTTTAAAGATTAGATCATATACACCTGAATAACCATTATATATGGTTTTTATGCTTTCATATTCCATTAGCGTTTCTCCAGATTGCCGGGCTCCTGGTCTGTTGGTTTTTCACCATTGTATTTCATGGTTTCCAAAGCTTTGACCGGCAGTGTAATAATCCTTTCGAAAATGCCCAAAATATTTACTGCTATTGACTCGACAGGGACACTGGTCACCTTGGCGTTCTCAAGTGGCCCTTTAATAACATAATAGCTGGTGATAAAGCTCTTGTTATCACCTGTCAGCACATGCCCAACCAGCGGTATGGCGCTTAACACCCTGTCGATGGCTATCAGAGGCATTACACCAGCTCTCATATCGACGGCGTTGGAGGCTATATCATAGTCTCCCACAGCAGTTATACGCATCGCTTCGGATGAAATATTCAGGTTATCGACATGCGCGACTCCTGATTTTACAATAAAATTTCCTGAAATGCTATCAAAAGGCAAGCCTTCGGCGTCCATATCGGGCAGCCTGTTCTTGAAATACTGGCTCAGGTTTAACAATGAAAAAACCTTTGATAACACCGCAAACCGATGTATAACGCCCTTCCCGGTTTTCACGTTCAGCTCTCCATCCAGGTTTTTTTTCATATCTGTCCATTTTTGACCGCTACTGGCCATTGTTCCATCGACGCTTATTTTCCCTGTTATAACATCTGTAACGTTTTTTGATATGGCAAGATAATCTTCCATATCCACATCCTTGATCTTTATATCAGAATCGAAGCCAAAGGATGATGGAGCAAACTTTACCAATGATTTCCATTCCCACTGCCCACCGTGCGCCTTAAATCTGATTGGCTTGATCTGAAGTTGCTTTTCATCGTATATCATTTTGGTTGTAAGATCCTGGTAATGTATTGGGCCTATTCTCCCTTTATCGGATTTGATGTTTATGTCCCAGGTTCCATCAAAAAAGCTGTGCCCTTCATCTGGATCATCTTTTATTTCTTCTTCTATTATTTCGTCCTGTTCATCGTCATCTTCTTCGCCGAATAAATCATTCAGGTTCAAAGTCTGGGCTTTTGCATTCAACGTAAATTCATTTTTCTCCTTCAGCAATATTTTGCCATCAATTATGAATGGGCTATCCCCTATGCTAGCCCTACCCCCACTTATTTCAACAACCCCCTCATTCATATCCACAGTCGCATAAACATTGCGAAACGGTTTGTCAAACAATCCGATTTTGAAGCCTGCGTTTTCCAGCTTCACATTCCCGTTCAATTTGACCGGTTCGCCATCTGCCTCCATGACAATATTGAGTTCACCTGCCATTGCGCCTTCGCCTTCAATATCTTGTAAACCATTAAAAACAACGTCCAGATCGTTAAATTTCGCGCCTGATGTTCGAACGGCCAGGTTGATGCTTTGCTCTTTCAGCAATTGTGCGACACTGCCTGATATCTCGACCACCGACTCGCCCGTCTGAACGGTCATGTTGTTAATCTTGGCGTTTACGCCATCTCGCACAACACCTTCCAATATATATTTATTTTTAAAGCCAAGCGGTTTGTTCACCAGATCGCCAAGATGAAACTGCGCTTCTGTCATATCAACTTGGCTTACGATATTAAACTCGGCGAATGATCCGGCCATTTGCATATACAACAGCGCCATACCGGAATAGCCACCGATATTTTCAATATCCAGGAATTCTATTTGCCTTAAATCCCCCAGGTTTAACTGCGAAGCCAGATTCAATTCAAACTCCGGTTTTGGTGTAAATACGTCCCGGGCGTCGCCTGATAGCTCAAAAGTTGAACTACCTGCCTTCCAGCTTAATTTGTCAAAATGAAAATTTTGAATACTCAGTCTAATAACCCCATCAAGATCATATATAGGAAGCCCGAAATCGTGACTTTCCACACCCACCTGGTTCAACACCATTTCGCCTTCCATTTTGAGTGTTTCGGCGATATGTTTTGTATCCCCCGAAATTCCTATATCCAGCGTTACAGAGCCGGTCGCAGAGTCGATCTTGCCTAATATAGCCTTGATATCAGCGGAGGCCAGCGTGGTGGAAAGCGACTGGAGCGTTTTATCCAGATGCAAACTACCCTTAATGGCAAAGTCAAACAAGGGCCAGTCATGCAATCTTGTCACGACACCGGAAAGAGTAGACACTTGGCTTTCTCCATATTTACCTTTGGCGTCCGATATATGCAGTCGTCCATCAACCAGCTCTAAAGCGCCATTTACCTGGTTGAAGTTGTAATACAGGTCTTCAAAAGAAAGCTCGACATCGCTGATTGACAGCAAACCGGAAAACGCCTTGTACGAATCCGGATCTTTCGGGTCCAATAGCTGCTCCAAATCACCATCGAATTTGAATCTATCCAGGCGTACCTGACCCCGCTTTATATTGTTGGTAAGAAACGAGGCCTGTTGGGGCGTTAAAAAGCTATCAGGAACAAACCTCAATAACGATGAGAAATCAAACCTGTTCGTTTCGAAAGCAAGCGAAAAGACAGGATTATCATTTTTCAATCCGATAATTTTGCCTTGAGACCTGATGGCTATATCATCCGCCACCACAGAAGCTTCCTTGATAATAAGCCGGTCACCCAACCCTTCCACATTATGGGTGATGACCATATCCCTCTGTTTTAAAGGAGATCGAAACGCCTGCTCATATCTGATATCAACCTGGGAGCATATGATCTTGCCAATAGAAGATATGCTGTTATGAAAATCTGTTTTTATCTTTGTATTCAGTGACAACACGGCGTTGGCTTTTTCGAACGGGGCATATGGCCGTATATAGGGCCAGAACTTTGCCATGTCGAGTTTGTCTGCTTTGACAACGCCTTCAAACTCTACTTTATCGCTCTGGTATTCGGCGACTGTATCTCCGTTTACTTCAAACTTTGTGGGTATTTTCTGGTCATCAATTTGCCCGGAAAGATCGACGGACAGAATACCAGGCTTAAATCCTCTGGAAATTTTCAGATTAAATTTTGAAATTTTCACGCTGAATTGGTCTTCACCAATAGCCATGTCCAAAAATGAAAGCGCTCCATCTACTATTTCTATTTTTCTGAAAAACGTAAACGGCCATATTTTATTTCCGATGGGCTTGTCAGGATCTGCGTCATTAAGAAACGATATGTTAAAAGACCCGTCAGTTTTGCGCGATATTATGATGTTCGGCTTTTCCAGCAGAAGGCCATCCAGCTCAAACGACCCGGTCAGCAATTTCCGGAAACTTACGCTCGCCCTGGCTTTTTCGATGGTCAACGCCGGTTTATCTTCTGCGAAGACCACCACCTGCTTTAATACCAGCGCATTCCTGCCGGGCGCTATACCGATATCACCCAGCAAAATTCTGAGGCCGGTCATCTCCGATAGGTTGTTTTCTATAAATTGCCTGTAATGTTCTTTGGAGAACAGATCAGAGTTGGCGTACAGGACACCTGCAACAGAAGCGGCAATGATGATTACCAGCGCCAGTGTGCAACGTTTGCACCGTTTCCAGATAGATAGCGGCGCTGTTGATTTATCTATCGGTTCGGTGGAAGTGTTAGCAGTTTCGGGCGTTCCCATCAATTCTCACTTGGTAGAACTTGCCGTGGGTGGCGCCAGTTTCGTTGATTGCGCCCTTTGGGGATGGCGCGCCGACCATGCCGACAAGCCCGGCCTATATATTAAAAGCGCCAATCATGACCGGCGCAATATTAAAAATGTTTACAGAAGGTTGACCCGGGTCAACCAGCATAAAGTCAGAACCGCTCTGCCAGTCGGGCGGCTTTACCCTTTAGTTCACGCAGGTAGTATAGCTTGGCCCGCCGGACCTTGCCCGATCGCACCACCTCGACCTTCTCCACCCTGGGGGAATGGAGCGGAAACGTGCGCTCCACACCGATGCCGGAAGAGACCTTGCGGACAGTGAAAGTTTCCCGGACGCCGCCATGTTTTTTAGAGATCACAACACCTTCCACGACCTGGATGCGCTCTTTCTCGCCTTCGACCACGCGCATGTGAACCTTGACGGTGTCACCCACATTAAATTGCGGGACCGTCTCTTTCGTTCCCTGGCTTTCTACAAATTCCAAATGGTTCATTTTCTCGTCTTCTCCAAATCGTAACAGACGGCTAGTTGTAACCGGTTAATTTTTCTATAATAATTGCGACAGCGGACCGCACAGGAAGATGGTTATACTCCCCGGCGCCTTCTATCGGTTTTAAACGCATATCCGCCCGATCCATCACCGGATCGGCCAAGCCATGGGCCGTCCCAAAAAGCAATATACAGCTTTCAGATTTCTCTATTCGCTCTCTGGCTTCATCGAAGCCGATCGCGTCGGGCGCATCCATTGCGCTGGTCACGATTAGCCGAATATTCTCCGCTCCACGTTCAACCTTAAGATTTTCTATCATATCATCAATAGTGTCAACTACTTTTAACAGGGTCAACGCTTCTTTTCTGTCGGGGTTATATTCTGCGCCGAATCCTTCGATCCAATGCTTCATCACCCGCTCCACCAGCCGTTGCTGGGTTTTGTTGGGTGTGATTATATAGAGCGGCCCCGCGCCGAAGGTCCTGCAGATCCTGGCTATATCATGCACATCCAGAGTGGTCACAGAGCTGGTGACGACATCGCCGAACTTGTTCAGCACCGGATAATGCACGAGCCCCACCGAGAGTTTTGATTTTGGCTCGCTCATTATTTTTCTTTTTTATCGTCCCGTTTGGCGTTTCGCAACAGGTCGGGCCGTCGTTGCATGGTACGCAGCATCGCCTGTTCATCTCGCCACTGTTCAATTTCTCTATGGTTGCCCCCCAACAGCACATCCGGGACGGCTAATCCACGAAAAACGGGCGGCCGCGTATATTGCGGATATTCCAGCATGGAGTCGTAATGCGACTCACTGGTTAGCGAGTTCATATCGCCCACCACGCTTGGTACCAGCCGCGCCACCGAGTCCAGCAGTACCATGGCCGGTATCTCTCCCCCTGTCAGCACATAGTCGCCGATCGATATCTCCATGTCCGCCACGCTGGTCCGGACCCGTTCATCCACGCCCTCATAACGACCGCATAGCAATATCAGCCCTGGCAAAGTGGATAACTCCATGGCCTTGCTCTGGGTCAAAGGCTCGCCTTGCGGGGTCATCAGCGCCACCTTTGCGCCCTGGTTTCTCCCCCGCAGGTCGTCACATGCCCGGGCGAACGGCTCCACTTTCATCACCATACCGGGGCCACCGCCATAAGGGTAATCGTCGGTGACTTTATGCTTGTCCTCCGTCCATTGCCGCAGGTCGTGGATACGTATTTCTATCTTGCCGTTGGTGACCGCCCTTTTTAGTATCGACGTGTCAAACGGCCCTTCGAACATGCCGGGGAATATGGTGACTATATCGAAGCGCATACGCTCACTCCGCCTCTTCCATCAGTTCGACCACGATCCTACCTCCGTTCAGATCCACATCTTTTATCACTTCCGGGATGCAAGGAGTCAATATCTCTTCACCGTTGTCGGCCCTGATCGACCATACATCCTTCTCGCCGGCGGAGAAAAAATCTTCCAGCGCACCCAGCCGGGCGCCCCTGGTGTCGAACACCGGCAGCCCGATGATTTCTTCATAATAGTATTGCCCTTCCGGTAGTTCAGGTAAGCTGCTTCTGTTGGTATGAGCGATCATGTTCGTATAATCCTTGGCCGACTCTGGTGTGTCGACACCTTCAAACTTCACAGCCATACGCTTGCCAGCAGGGCGAATGGATGTCAGGCTCAGCTCAAACTGGCGCTGGTTATTTTCATCCAATAATACAATAGACGTTCCGACCAGAGGCTCTATTGCTTCGCTATCAAAATATGGCTGGAACTTTAGCTCGCCATGGATGCCGTGGGGCCGGTGGAGCTTGCCAACAGCGATCTTGATATCATCCTTATTTTTGTTAACCATCGGCGCGTATCCGACGCCGGGCCAGCCCGGCAAGCTTTTTTTATAGTGTGGGGTTAATCGAGGATTTCCAGATTTATCCTGGTTTTCTGTTTGGCGGCGGCGGCTGACAAAATGGCCCTCATGGCGCCGGCGGTTCGGCCTCGGCGACCAATCACTTTGCCCAGCTCGTCAGGCGCCACGCGCAACTCCAAAATCGTCGCCCGCTCTTCTTCCACCTCTTCAATCTCTATCTGGTCCGTATCATCCACCAGCCCTTTGACCATCGTCTCCAGAAGCTTTTTCATTATGCTCAACCTCTTTTATGAACGTTATTCCGCTTCCGACTGCGGGGTGGCGTCCTGTTTTTTCAGCAAACTGCTCACCGTGTCGGACACCTGGGCGCCAACGCCTATCCAGTAATCCACTCTCTCTTTGTTAACCTTCACCTGGTCACCTTCCAGATGTGGGTTATACTGGCCCAACGTCTCAAGAAATTTACCTTCACGACTATCGCGCGAGTCCGCCGCGACGATTCTGTAGACAGGCTTCTTCTTGGCGCCCATCCTTCTCAATCTCAATATCACTGACACTAAATGTTCTCCTAGTTAATAATCATTTTTCTATTGCGGCATTTCCATCCCCGGAATTTGCATGCCACCTTTGCCCGGTTTCATTTTACCCAGTTTTTTCATCATTTTCTTCGACTTCTGAAAGTTTTTCAGCATCCGGGTCACTTCTACCATATCATTTCCGCTGCCAGAAGCAATCCTTCGCTTGCGAGAGCTGTTTATTATTCCAGGCGATGACCGCTCTTTCAAGGTCATGGAGTTTATTATAGCCTCAATTCGCGTAATTTCGTCAGGATCCATCTCCACATCCTTCATGGCGCCGCTCATGCCCGGTATCATTTTCATCAGCTGGTCCAGCGGGCCCATGCTTTTTATCATCTTCAGCTGTTCCAAGAAGTCGTTCAGGTCGAACTTGGCGGAGAGCATTTTTTTCGCCTGCGCTTCCGCTTCCTTGCTGTCCAGCGTCTCCTGCGCCTTCTCCACCAGGGATAGCACATCACCCATACCCAGTATCCGCCCAGCAATCCGCTCCGGGTGAAACTGCTCCAGATTTTCCACCTTTTCGCCCACACCCATAAACTTTATCGGCGCGCCGGTAACCTTTTTTATGGAAAGCGCCGCGCCCCCCCGGGTGTCGCCGTCCAGCTTGGTCAGCACGACACCGGTCATCCCGATCTGCTCGTTAAACGCCTTGGCGGTGGTGACGGCGTCCTGTCCGGTCATGGAGTCGGCAACGAACAGGATCTCCGACGGATCGACGGTTTCCCGGATCCCTTTAAGCTCCTCCATCATCGTCTCGTCGATATGCAGCCGCCCCGCCGTATCCACCAGCAGAACGTTGGCTTTCATTGTGGCCATGCTCTCTTTCGCTCTTTTGCAGATGTCCACCGGGTCCATGTTGCCAGACGATTTGAACACCGGAAGCTGCAACTGTTCGCCCAATACCGCCAGCTGCTCCATGGCGGCGGGCCGATAGATATCCACCGACACCATCAGCGGTTTATAGCCCTGTTTCGACAGATGGTTGGCCAGCTTTGCAGTCGTCGTGGTTTTACCAGAGCCTTGCAGACCTGTCATCAACACCACACTGGGCCCCCGTTCGGCCAATGTGATATTAGCCGATTCGCCACCCAGGATATCGACCAGGTGGTCATGAACGATCTTCACCAATTGCTGGCCCGGCTCGACACCTTTCATGGTCTCCACACCTAGCGCCTCGGCTTTGGCAGTGGCTATGAACTCTTTAACTACGTTGATATTAACGTCAGCTTCCAGCAAAGCTCGCCGAATATCGCGCATAGCTTCGGATACGTTTTCTTCAGTAAGCTTATGCATTCCTTGAAGGCGCTTTATCACACCTTCGAAACGCTCGCTTAAACCTTCCAGCATATAATATTCTATTAATTAATGATTTAGATGATTTATTTAGATTAACAGATTAAGGGTTTGGCGGGGCAAATCAGGAGCGCTATCAGCCGTACAGGCCCTAGCTCTCTCCCGATTCATCGGTATATTCGCCTTCTTCGCCAGCATGCTCATCAATCACACCATCCAGCATCTTTTTATCTATATACCCGATCGCTCTATCGTTGATCGTGATAACAGGCGCCAGGGAGCAAGCGCCAATGCATGCGACCCTTTCCATGGTGAACAGCTTGTCTTTAGTGGTTTCGCTATGTCCTATTTCCAGCTTTTCCTCAACCAGGTCGACAAGACTGGCCGAGCCTTTGACGTGACACGCCGTGCCGCAGCAGATCTTCATCATATACTTGCCGCGTGGTGTCAGGCGGAACTGGGCATAGAAAGAAGTGACGCCCAGCAGATGCGCCAGTGGAATGCGAAGTGATTTTGATATTATCAGCAACGCGCCTCGGGGAAGATAGCCGTAGTGCGTCTGGACCTTTTGCAATATAGGCATGGTAGAGCCCCGCGCGCCCTTGTACTGCGCCAGCGCCTCATGGACATAGCCCAGATCCTCGTCCTCTTCAATGCCCTCCAAAACAGCGGCTTCCTCACTCATATACCCACCATCGCCTGCCTTTACTATCGGTTAACAGTTCAATCATGTGTTTTATACCGATGATCGCCAAACCCATATACAGGGTTTGACGAACACTGAATCAATGCAATAAAATGCTTGCAGCAATCCTTCACCATTCCCCAGATTTATAAGGGGTTGGCGAACAGCAGAACAAGCGCGATAATCAAAGTATAGATAATACATGATTCGATCAGCGCCAGACCGATCATCATGTTAAGGAATATTTTATCGTAAAAGCCAGGGTTGCGGGCCATAGCGCCCACTGCGCCGGCCACCGCGTTGCCCATGCCGATTCCGCAACCACCAGCGGCCAATCCCAATCCTATAACACTGGCCAGGGCCACAAAGCTGTAGAAGCTGGCGTATCTGCCCTCACCACCGGCGGCTTCCGAGGCAAATGCAGGCGCCGCCACCATGATAACAGCGATAAAAACAAATAATACGGCGACCTGAAAATTTCTGCTCACCTTAATTCTCCTTCTGTTTCTTTAATATAAATTGTATGTAATAAGCTAACTCGGCTTTAGTGCCCTTCCTCCAGAGCGCCGGCTAAATAAACCAATGTAAGTAAAACAAACACCAGCGTTTGCAATATGCTGGTGAAAATTGCAAATAGAATCATAGGCATAGGCAGAAACAGCGGAACAAGGAAACCGAGCACCAGGATAACCAGATCTTCCCCTTTGATATTGCCGAACAGGCGCACGGCTAAGGTAATCGGCCGTGCCAGGTGAGATAATATCTCGATCGGAAACATCAGCGGCATCAGCCACCAGACCGGCCCCAAGAACTGTTTCAAATATTTAAACCCATGCGTGTAAAAACCCATGAATTGATATAAAAGAAATACCATCAGCGCCATGGCCAGATTGGTATTGATATTAGCTGTGGGCGATACGCAACCAGGCAGCAAACCCAGCAGGTTGGCGCAAAGGATGAAAAATGCCAGCGTCGCCACAAAAGGAAAAAACTTTCTGCCTTTTTTGCCCAGGATAGTATCGACAAACTGCGCGATCTCGTAAACGATCAGTTCAACCGTATTCTGGGCGCCAGCCGGCACCATCTTCAGCCCACCGCGTAACGCGATGGCCAATATAAAAAAGCCAGCCATTATCAGCCACGTGTATGTCACATGCGGGTGATGTTCCAGCCCAGGGATTACCAAATAATTTATAGGTTCTTTCATAATCTATTAATTTCTATTCTGTGTGAAAAGCTCCGGCCCTGTTGAAATTCAAAAGGTACGTTACAAATATGGATATAACGCCAAGCGATAATCCACCAATCAAGGCAGGGATATGAACCCAGCCGAAATGTATGAATACAGCAACCACGATCGCCATGACAGTAAGCCTTGCATAAAACGAAATGGCAGTGGCGAATTTTGCCACCGAAGGTTCTATACCAGGATGCAGAACTTTAATAATAGATTTTTGAAGCAGGGCCAGGTTGGTCAATGCCATCGCGCCACCCAACGCCAAAGAGAACGTGATAGCAAACTGACCATATAAGCCAGCAATCACCAGCGCCACAACGAATATCAACGTTGCGCTTTTCCAGAGCTGACCACTGCCATAAGTCTTATAATCAATATCAGTCATTTCAATATTTCAATAATCATCGTCCTCATCGGAGTATGCCTCGCCTTCAGGATAATCCCCAGGGGCCACTCCCATGTTCTTTTTTGCGACCTTGTATATATTCATGAAACCGGCGGCAATCCCCAAAAAGAGAAAAACCAGCATCATCCAGGGCGCAGTGTCTAACCATCTGTCCAGCATAACCCCCACGGCCACCCCGATAATTATCGAGACCACAAGCTGAACGCCTATCGACCCCAGGATATATAGATTTCTATACGCTTCGAACCGTTTTCGCCCTTCGCTATCATCTTCTGGCGGCAACATTGTCTCTCCGGCGCCGAGCGCTGTAATTATGCTTCACAGATATCTACATATAAGCAGTGAATGCTAGCAAGCGCGCCCTTGCCTGTCAAGGCTTTTTCCAGATTACCTGTTGAGTTCGTATTGCGTTGGATTACAGCTGATACAACAATGCGAAAACTTTATTTTGGTGATGCAAAACGTTGATCAAATGTTTGGTTTGTTATTATCGCTTTGCGGCCTAATACCATGTCCAGCCGCCACCAAGCACTTGCGCCACCCTCATATACCATACAAGGGTCTTGCCCGAAGCGTTATGCCGCCAAAGGATGTCAGCTTTGCCATCACCGTTCAAGTCGCCAGCGCCTGCCGTGGTCCAGGCATTATTGAGATGATGTGATGTCAGGCTTTGGCTTATCAACTGCCTGCCTCTCATATATCTGATAAAGGTCATTCCCGACGCTTTATGGCGCCACAAGATGTCGGCATACCGGTCTCCATTGAAATCAGCGACACCACCCATGATCCAGCCGTTATTCATATGATGGGATGTCAAGCCCTGGGCGATCATCTGCCGCCCTTTCATAAATCTAATAAAGGTCTGCCCAGAAGTTTTATGCCTCCACAACATGTCTGCATAATTATCGCCGTTAAAATCTCCAACGCCAGCCAGGCTCCAGCCGTTATGTAGATGATGTGATGTCCAACCTCCACCTATCGCTTGTGCGCCATTCATATACATGATCAATGTCTGACCAGAAGCAACATGCCGCCACAGGATGTCCCCTCGCCTGTCTTTATTGAAATCGCCCACACCACCCGCGCTCCATCCGTTATGCAAATGACGTGAAGTCAGGCGTTGCGCGGCCACTTGCGCGCCTCTCATGAACCATACAACGGTCTTACCAGTATCGATGTGTCGCCATAAGACATCGGCCTTCCTGTCGCCGTTCATATCGCCGAAGCCGACTATTTTCCATGCTTTGCTGAGGTTATGGAGTTTCTGCTCAAACGCGCCTTTGTCGCATCCTGCCCCCTGTGGGCGCGCAACGCCGCGCTGATCCGTGGCGTTGACGCATGACCCTGTATCAATAGCCGGCGAACCGGTGAGTAAAGCATGGGTTTTTATAGGGCCACCGTTATAAGCAAGCGGACCAAGGAGTGGATTTGCGCCCTGCCTGTCCCCGGTGGATGTAAACTGACACGAAGAAGCGCTCTCCAGGTTGTAACCACTGGATATAGTAGAACCACTAATTGTTTGGCAATCAGAGCCGCTTAACTGCTTTGCCACAATAGTATTGGAAAATGTGGCAGTCCCTGAGTTGTAAACGCCTCCACCTAAATAGGATGGAGTCGAATTGCTTGTAATTGTTGAGCTATTGATTGTAAAAGTTCCATAGTCTACATATATTCCGCCGCCATTGTCCGTTGCGCTATTTCCGCTGATGGTGGCATTGTTGATTGTGAGCGTGCCATCACTATAGATACCGCCACCGACAGGTGAGTAACCTCCAGAGGCGGTATTATCGCTGATAGTGGAACCAGTAATAGTCAGTGTATCGGAGTTATAGATACCTCCTCCATCATCTGAAGATTTGTTGCCGCTTATCGTTGATTCAACGATAGCAAGCGCGCCATAATTATCTACTCCACCGCCATCGTCTGAGGAAGTATTGTCTCTGATAATAGAATTGGTAATCGAAGAATCAGAACTCCATCCAAACGCTATGCCACCACCATCATATGAAGCTGTATTATTATTAATAATTGAGCTGACGATGTTTATGGCGCCATTATAGTCCCTTAGGCCACCACCATCACCTGAAGATGTATTGCCGCTGATAATAGATTTTGTAATTGTGGCCGTGGCATAATAGTTATAGATACCTCCACCATCGTCTTTAGATTTGTTGCCGCTGATGATCGAATTATTGACAGAGAGGATACCAGAGTTATAAATACCACCTCCATCATCACCCCAAGTGGTCGTTACGTTGCCGCTGATTGTGACATTAGTAACTGTAAGCGTGCCTGAGTTCCATATTCCTCCACCAGCGGATCCAACATTGCCGTTGCGAATAGTTGCGTTGGAAATGGAAACAACTGCCGGACTTTTTACATAAAATACTCGATCCAAACTTCCCCCGTCAATAAATGTAGAGCCTTTACCGGTTCCCAATATGGTGACGCTGTCAGTAATATCGAAATCGCCCGTTTCACTAAAATCTTCACCAGTCCCAGGTCGGGTGATTGTGAAGACACCGGCTGGGATGTTTATCTGGTCGGCCCCTGCATTGCCATTTGCGGCGATGATGGCCTCCCGCAAGGAGCAGTGGGCATTACACGCTCCATCCGCTGTATCCGCGGTGGTGGTGACACTATAAGTCAAAGCGACTGCAGGTTGAGGCGATGTCATAATGGCCAGCGCCGATACGATTAGAAAAGTGCAACCCCGACTCATTATGTACAATGCACGGAGCATATATCCAGCATGTTGCTTACCCAAGCCGGTCCGGGTAAATGACGGAGCAATCGTCACGCCTGAGCTTTTCATTTCTTGCATTACTGTTCTCCTTATTTACATCATTGTCTTATTATTTAGTTTGAGCTACCGTTGCCTTTTGTCTCTAAATTTTCTCTTTGCGCAAAAAAACTGCCTTGTCGAGATTTGCGAAGAATTCTTCATAGAACTTGTCCGGCTGGAGGTATCTTACCTTGTCGGCTTGGCTGAGATTCATAGTGAATCCTTCGGTTTTCCCCAGGTCGGTGTTTACTCGCACTCGTGTCAAACCTTTGCCCCACTGTTCCATCGTCAGCGTTGCTTCCTGAGGTATAAATGACTTGCTCTTCTCACTGGTAATGATGCTGGTGCTTCGCGTGGTGGTGACCGATATTTTCTTGATCCCGACCAGATGGCCTGTTTCCAGGTTGGTCTCTGCGATGGTGAAACCCATATCCTGGAGAACATCCATGGCGGCGCGGAATGTCATCTTATAATCCCCGCCGATTTCCTTCACCTGGGTGGCGCGTGTTTGCAATGCGCTCTCATCCGCTTCAGGATCGATTTCCGATTTCGGTTTTGTCGCTTCATGCTGCATAGCCCCCACTCCTGCGGCGACCACATATGGCGCCGCCATACAGCCAGGCAAATATATTATTGATATTATTAATACACAGAGATAAGTTAATTGCTTCATTCTTTATATCCTTATTTCAGAATTTGCTCATATGATAAGAAACATCCTTCACCATGGATCTGCCATCAAATTTAATGACAACTGTCAAAGTTTTCTTGCTTGTCGTTCTTTTCGTTTTTGTAGCTTCTTGCGTGTTTACTTTAGTTTTTTCTTTCGTGTTTTCCTCACCTTGCGAAGAACCGAAGCCCCCTAACGCTCCTCCAAGCGCTCCAAATACACTACCGATGAGTCCGCCGCCCACACTAAAACCGGACTCTTTATTTTTCGTATTGCCCTCTGTGTTTACCTCCGTGTTTCTTTCAGTTCCACTTTCAACTTCGTCTACTGAGGATACCTTGTCGTAGATCCATGTTTCACTTCCATCCCTGTCTTTGGATGCAATGTTGGGGGAGCCAATCGCCTGGGCTACTTCTCCCTGGCTCATACCTTTTTTTACACGGGATTGGACTAGCCCAAGAGTGAGTTCTTCAGCAAATAGTTTTTCTGCACCGACCAGAACCAAGAAGGCGGATAAGAAAATAAATGTCAGTTTGCTCTTCATAAAATATGCCTTTCGTAAATTAGAATGAGAATCGACGTTTTTTCTGTTAAACCGGTCGAAGTTTGAACTTTTCATTATTTAGACTCTTGTAGTGGGGAATTGTTTTGAGAGCTTTGTCGTGTGTTAGCTTCGATGGCGAATAGAACACCAACTATTTCGCCGAAGGCGATTATGCACAATGCGGCCAGAGAAAATAACAGACCACCCACAATTTCCCAAAAGTCCCCAGGCCCGAAACTGTGCTTTGGGAGTGATGGTTCGATGACCCCAGCGCCAAAAACAAATACAATGCCAGCAAAAACACCAATCCAGCCAAATGCTTTAAGCAATTTCCCAACAAAAGGCAACACTGAATAACCCTCACTCATTCTCTTTCTCCTCTTGTATCTTGAATGTGAAATTTAAAGGCTGGAAAGCCGCCGCTATTTCCAACATCTAAAAATAGTCTTGAAGCTGTATTTCATGCTGATTTGAAACTCTCAGATGGTGCTACGGTTGGCTGGAAGCCACAAAAAATGACCAAGAACATGATGATTCCCACTAATGAAACTACCGATTGACCTCTTCCCTTTAAATTGATCCATTGATAATGCGAGTAATCGGTTAAATTAACCTTGTAACAAAGTGGAGATTTACTGATGAGGAAGTCGAAGTTCACCGACCAGCAGATAGCTTTCGCCTTGCAACAGGCCGAGACGGGGACACCTGTGGCCGAGGTGGTTCGTAAGATGGGTATCTGCGAGCAGACGTTTTATCGCTGGAAGAAGATCTATGCCGGTCTCGGCCCAGCTGAAGTTCGCAGGCTCCGCCAGCTTGAAGAAGAGAATGGCCGCCTGAAGAAGCTGGTGGCGGATCTGTCGCTCGACAAGTCGATGCTGCAGGATGCTCTCAGAAAAAAGTTTTAAGGCCTGGTCAGCAGCGTCAACTGGTGCAGGAGATGAAGGATACGTATCGAGCGCCCGAACGCCATATATGCAAAGCGTTTGAGTTTGCTCGCTCGACGATCCGGTACCAATCGGTTGCTCCTGACCAGGCCGTGTTACGAGCTCGTATTTGTCAGTTGGCGGCAGACCGTCCTCGATACGGTTACCAGCGAATATATACCCTGCTTCGTCGGGAAGGTTGGAAGGTGAACCACAAACGTGTGTTGCGTTTGTACCGCCTTGAAGGGCTTGGCTTGCGCATGCGGCGCCCGAAGCGTCACGTGTCGGCCAGGAGTCGCGGAGCCCGTGAAGTGGCGACCGAGCTTAATGAGAGCTGGAGCATGGATTTCGTGACCGACGCTCTGTTTGATGGCCGCCGGTTTCGGGCTTTGACGATAGTCGATAATTTTAGTCGGGAGAGCCTTGGGATGTTGGTTGACAAGAAGGTTACCGGTGAGATGGTTTCATCATTTTTGACGCAGCTTGTTTATATACGTAGCGCGCCTAAAAGTATTCGGGTGGATAACGGTCCAGAGTTTATTTCGAAGGCGTTGGACAAGTGGGCGTATGAGCGGAAGGTAGAGTTGGATTTTTCGAGGCCCGGCAAGCCCACGGATAACGCTTTCATAGAGTCATTCAACGGAAGTTTTCGGGATGAATGTTTGAACACACATTGGTTCTTGTCAATGGAGGATGCCAGGAGTAAGATCGAGACGTGGCGAAAAGATTATAATGAATTTCGCCCGCACTCGGCATTAGGTAATAAAACGCCGAAAGAATTTGCGTTGGCTGCCACGGAAAAACAGCCAGCCATTGAAGCCCGAAAAGTCGCATAATGCCGGACCAAAAAATGGGAAGTGGTCATTCATTAAGAGTAATTAATTCAATTTCATCTGATTTGCTTATAAATCTGCCTAAGTCGCGGAAGGCGAGCATTCTTTTAAATTTGCTTATGCTGTCTATGTTTGATTTGTCCGATTTATCCTTCATAATCAACTCCCTTATTGTCAGCAAATTGATTGATATTTGCCCTTCACCAAAACGTACTTAAACATATCATAAGCACATAATCGTATCAAGATTTAATTTTAATAAATTTATACGTGTGTACAATTATTGCTACAGAAACAAAAGCACAAACTTGTTCTTCACTATAAAGTTGTTGACAAATATGTGTTTTAAAATGTAGACTTTTACTAATTACTTAATAAGGTGCATATACGAATATGGGAAATATTTTGAAGACTGATCCAAGGTTTACTAGAGACCATCTGGAGAGTGAAAAGCCTATTCACATTTCTGCACGTTTATCCGGGTCCATTGCCGTTCTTTGGCAAGAAATGGAAGAGCGGTTTGATATAAGTTCTTCTGAGCTATTGAGAGAATGCATAAGGTTCAGAGCGGCTGTTGCAGATATGGAATGCAATAATCAAATAGATAACGAAGTCAGGTTGAAGGAATTGATGGAATTTCTTCAACTGGAAAAACCAAAATGTTAGAACTGCTATTCACAAAGGAGGTGATACGGTAATTAATCCTTAACTTCAGGTTAATTCCTGATGGACATGTCGCGGGAAAGAGCCCGTGTGTCCAAAACCTGAAGGAAAGGAAAATTTATGACAAGAAAATTTAACATTGAGAAAAATAATGAAGGCGAAAGAATTCGCCGATTTGAAGGATTAAATAAATTCAAACCGGCTCCAGGAAAAATCTCAATTAAAATTAATCGTGATGACAGCCTAAAAGAAACGAGCGAAAGTGACCAATTGCCAGTGAAATAAATAACAGCTCCATAACAAATATAATACAAAGCCCGGCTTGATCAACCGGGCTTTTTTTATCTCACACGTTTTTTTAAGAAAGCTATTTTTTTGCCTCTGGTAACAACAAAACCCTACCTGATTATAATTTGTTTTTGCTGTCTACGACTATTCTGTTTGCACTATCTGCATATGCGCACATTAGGGTGGTAACTATTGGTATATAGTTGGGTTTCTGAGTTTTATTCCTTCAAACTATTTCCCATGGGAATATTCAAATAACAGATTCAGGGCGAATGTCCAAGGCAAATATATAAAATAAATGGTTTGTTATTGAATAATAAGGAAGGTAAATACATAGATATTTTTATATTATTTATATCGGCGCTGCCTTTTGTGTCTCCGGGTGTAATATTAATATTATTATATAATTTCTATTTATTTATCAATGAATCTGTTAATGAACTCTTGATCGCAATTTTATTTCTATTTTTTTTGTGTGGGCGCTTTTGTGTGAAAAGCTAATAATTCCGAGCAAATCATTGATCATATATACATTAACCATCCTTGGAGTATGGAGGCACGCTCCCAACCAGAAATCGTTGTCACATATATATGAAGTCGCAGCATGCAAAGAAAAAAGTGGCATGACCACAGCGAGTGGCGCGGCCATAATAAGTTACGCTAGGGCGTATGTGCGTATATTTCCTGGGCACGCAATGGGCGATGCAGCAGAGCTTGCGCTCAGCCTTGTATAAATAAAAGCGCAGATTGATGAAAGGACATCTCCATCTGCCCCAACAGGCTTATTTAAAATGATCATGCCAAGCGCTATCATGGCTCTGGTTAAGCCAGTATGCTAATATTTTGACATTGCTGTTAAATACTAAGGGATGTAACCAATGCTATTGACCAATCTCGAAGTGGTTCCGGGCCGTGAAATTATTGAGCATCTTGGGCTGGTGCAAGGGAGCACTGTGCGCGCCAAGCATGTGGGCAAAGATATTATGGCCGGACTAAAAAACGTGTTCGGCGGAGAGCTGAAAGGGTATACAGAGCTGTTGACCGAATCGCGGGAGCAGGCCGTGAACCGGATGGTGGCGCAAGCGGAGGCGGTGGGCGCCAACGCCATTCTGAATATCCGGTTCTCCACATCGTCGGTTACCCAGGGCGCGGCGGAGCTGTTCGCCTATGGCACTGCGGTCCGGCTTAGGTAAATAAAGTCATGCTTGATCTGTTACTGATTCTGGCCCCGCTTATACTGGGTTACACTTTTGGCAGAATGGCAGAGAGCCGACACTATAAATCGATAATCAAACGGGAAAAGGAAAGCAGTGATCTATTGCTGATCGCCTCGAAGAAGGTTCCTGAGGATATGGATTTTGCCGAATCGTTTTTGGTCAGCGGCAATGTTGTTGTCTCTGTGGATTACTTCAAACGATTCCTGGCCAGCCTACGCAATATATTTGGTGGCCGGGTGAAATCTTTCGAATCGCTGGTGGACCGTGGCCGGCGGGAGGCGATCCTGCGGATGAAGCAGCAGGCCAAAGCCAAGGATGCAGACATGATATTCAACATCAAGCTGGAGACCGCCTCCATATCGAAAGGCGCGGAGAACAGCATCGGGTCGATAGAGGTGTTGGCCTACGGCACAGCGTTGAAACGAATAGGATCAGGAGAGCGGATCTGAAATACAGGAACCCGGAGATCCCTGAAGGGATCAACAGCGGCAAAGAGAGCATGATCAAGGAGATGATCATCCTCAGCGCCGGTTTCGTCGCTATTGTTGTCATTGCCATTTTCATCCTGAGCCTGATGGCGGAATCGATCGCCAAACGGATACCGTTCAGTTTCGAGCAGAAGCTGGCCCGGAATCTCCCGTTCGAATTTGAAGATAGCAGTCCGGTCCAAAAATATCTGCAGTCGCTGGGCAACCGGCTGGCCCGGGCGCAAGGAGTCTCTGAACCGTTACAGATCCATATCCACTATGCAAAGGAGGGCACGGTAAACGCGTTCGCCACTTTGGGCGGGCATATTGTTATGTATCAAGGGTTGCTAAAAAAACTGCCGAGCGAGAACGCGCTCTCCATGGTCCTCAGCCACGAGATCGCGCATATAAAATATCGTCACCCGATAATGAGCATGGGTAAAGCAATTATTATCGGGCTCGGTCTGGCGGCTGTCAGCGGATCGGTCGGCAATGACCTTGCCATCAGAATGCTGGGCAATGCAGGATCGTTGACAGCGCTATCGTTCAGCAGAGAGCATGAGCGGGAAGCTGACCAGGCCGGGCTTGCGGCGGTGGCGCAGTTGTATGGACATGTGTCTGGCGCTGATGATCTGTTCAAAGTTTTCCTGTCGCTTGAAAAAGACAACCTGATAAACCTGCCGCAATTTTTCAATACCCACCCCGATACCATATCGCGTATAGAAAAAATAAACGAAGTCGCGGTGGAAAACGGGTGGCCGGTGGATAAAGAAATTACGCCACTACCACAGTTTTATATAGATGAAATGAAGTCAGACGATGACTGACCAGCCTCTACAGCTTCAACTGTTTCAAGTATTCCCGAAACTCGCCGTTCATATCATCGCGGCGCAGGGCGAATTCCACCGTGGCCTTGAGCAGACCGAATTTGTCCCCGGCGTCATAACGGGTACCCTCAAATTCATGGCTATACATTTCGCTGTTACCTAGCATCGCGTTCAGCGCCGTTGTCAGCTGCACTTCGCCCTTATGGTCCGGTTCTGTTTTCTCCAGGTAGTCAAACACTTCCGGGGTCAGGATGTATCGGCCGATGATTGCAAGGTTTGACGGCGCTTGATCCCGGGGCGGTTTTTCCACCATGCTAATAATTTTGCTCAGGCGGTCATCCATTTTTTTCGGCTCTATCACCCCGTATGAAGATATTCTCTCCTCCGGAATCTGTTCAACAGCGATCACTGGGGCGTTGACATTATCATACACATCCATCAATTGTCCGATCACCGGCCTGCCGTTGGAATGGATGATATCGTCCCCCAGCAAAACAGCGAACGGCTCGTCTCCGATCAGCTCTCTAGACCGGAGTATGGCATGCCCAAGGCCCAACGGCTTTTTCTGGCGGATATAGCAGACTTCGCACATATCAGAGATATGGCGCACCAGCTTCAGCCGCTCATGATCGTTCTTCGATTCCAGATGAAGCTCCAGCTCGACGGAACGATCGAAATGATCCTCGATGGCATTTTTGTTTCTGCCGGTCACCAGGATTATTTCAGTTATTCCGGACGCGACCGCCTCCTCCACAACATACTGGATCAGCGGCTTGTCGACCAGCGCCAGCATCTCTTTCGGGGTTGATTTGGTGGCGGGTAAAAATCGGGTGCCCATGCCCGCCACTGGAAAAACTGCTTTTTTGATTTTCATGATATTTGTTTGATTTCAGTCGCCTATAGTAGCCCCTTCGTCATCTGTTGTCGAGACGAACTATTGAAAGCTCGGACCGGGCCTTGCCAAAGAAAGAAAAATATGATCTGGATACCAGCACAAACCCATCATCATTGTCCAGCATGACCATCCCCTGAATCGCGCCCTTTTCCCTGTTGGTTTTATATTTTTCCGCCAGCGCGCCGTCCACCATCGTGAACAGGCCCAAGCTACCTTCCTTGTATACAGGGTTTGATATCATCTCAAAGCTCGAATGGTTGCTCAATGCAATAACATACGAGCCGGAACCAACAACAACAGGGGTCACAACCTGCTGGTACTCTTCTATATCGTCAAGGGAGTAAAGCAAGGAAGAAATATTGGAGCCGCCATATCCGCTGCGGACTTCCCGCCAGGTATTCCGCGCGCCGGAATAGTGCAACAGGTTCTTGTTCCTGTCATACCCCACGATGTCTGTGGCGCCATCTCCATCCAGGTCCGCAAAGGCCAGCCCACTCATCTGCGACCTTTTGGGCAGCTCCTTGAATTGGGTCGCCTCCAGCCCCGACGATGTCCAGGTAATTTGTGATATGTTGTCGCCAAATCTGCCGTCAAATTTTTTCTGATCCTGCCCATACAGTTTGCCATCGCCACCGGCGTAAAAGTATAGAGGCTGCCGCTCCAGCAAAGTTGTGAACGAATCGCCATCATGCTCTAATACCATGGATTTGAAACGGGTAGAGACTATGTTGTTTATATATATTTCCGGTTTGCCATTTTTATTGAAATCTCCGGCGCATAGCCCGACCACAACCTTGCTGGCGCCCAGCTTTTTGCTCCAGATTTTCGACATCACACCGTTCTCGAGCTTGAATACCGCCACACCATGCTCATACCCGACCACGATCTCATCAATCTGATCACCATCAAAATCGACAGACGCCAAAGCCGTGACCATTTCATCGAATTCGGCTATTGGCCCGGTCACAGGATATTCTCTGCTCTGCCCTATTCCTATTGATCCTGAAGGAATATCTCCCGCTGGCTTAGGTTCAGGATTATTAACGATTGGCTCAGCGGTCGATGGAGGGGATGGCTCCTTTTCCACAACTATTGGTTTGTCCTGCGCCGGCTCCTTCACAGACTCGATACTTGATGTTTTTATCAGCTCTTTATATACATCAGGCTCCGCCGCTTTATCCGCTAGATCATACAGAACGATATCGGACAAAACCACATCGCCATCTTCTGACAGATCAATGTAAATCAGATAGTCTGCGCCATAATCTTCGTGAAGTATGGTCAAATTCTCTTTGGTGGTGATATTACTAAGGTTATCAATCTTCCTGTCGTAAATAAAACGATCGATGGCAGGGCCCGCTATCAAAGAGACATTTGCCCACCCGGCGACCTTCGCTAACAACGCTTCTTTCACTTCCATGTTCGGCCACGATTTCATGGCAAGGTTCATAATCAAAGCGGTTTTGGCGCCATCTGAGGAAGGGCTGGCCACATTATCACCAATCTTAATGCCTGAATTTTTATCCATTGGTATGGCTGTGATCAGCTTTGCGTCAGCACCCACCACCTTGACTTTGCCCACCGGTTCTGTGATCGCACCCAACATTTCTCCTGTCTCTGGATGCTTAACTTCCTCACCACCGTACCGTACAATCTCCAGGACCGACCCGACGGCCGGTATGGCGCCAGTATCGTTTGATATAAACAATTTACTCTCGGTGATTTTTAATACAACTCCGCCCGATTCGGCAAATCGTGATTCTATCTGGCCCAGACCATGGTCCGACAATTTCTCTACCAGACCCTCGCTGCTCAAGGCGCCTGTTTGGGTCCACGCCACAGCAGGAAATATCGTTAATACAATGATATATACAAAAACTTGCAGTTCTTTCATTTCGCGCTCTGAATAGTGAAAAATTGAACAGATACTATATCACAAAGGCAGATGATTATTAACCTGTCTCGCTTATCCGGTTGAGCGCGGAACCTGCCTTGAACCATGCGATCTGTTCATCGTTCAAAGTGTGCGCCACCTCGAACCTGTCTTGCGATCCGTCTTCATGCCGAAGTTCCACCGTCAGATTTTTCCCGGGCGCAAGCTCGGTCAGGCCCAAAATCGATATGGTGTCTGCCTCACGGACCTTCTCATAATCCGCCGGATCAACAAAGGTCAACGCCAGTACACCCTGCTTTTTCAGGTTAGCCTCGTGGATCCGGGCAAAGGAGCGGACCAGCGCCGCCGCCATGCCCAGGAACCGGGGCGACATGGCCGCATGCTCGCGGGATGAGCCTTCGCCATAGTTCTCGTCACCCACCGCGACCCATCGCTTGCCTTCTGCTTTATACCCCCGCGCTATATCTTTGAACGCTTTACCGGTTTCGCCGGTCAGGGCGTCGCGCCCTTGTCCAGCCTCGTCGGTGAAGGCGTTGATGGCGCCGGTGAACATATTGTCCGAAATATTGTCCAGATGCCCGCGAAACCGCAGCCACGGCCCGGCGGGCGAGATATGATCGGTGGTGCACTTACCCTTCACTTTGAGCAGCAGTGGCAGATTTTCGTAATCAGCGCCGTCCCACGGTGTGAACGGATCGAGAGCTTCCAGCCGCTCGCTGCCCGACTTAATTATGACTTCAACTGATGAGCCATCTTCCGGCGGCTCGATATAACCCTCTTCGTCAAAGATAAATCCGGCCGGGGGCATCTCTGGCGCAGGGGACGGCGGCTCCAGTTTGAATGAATTGCCGTTTCGCTTTATTTCATCGGTCAGCGGGTTGAACTCCAACGTCCCAGCCAGACCATAGGCCAGGGCCACCTCCGGGCTGGCCACAAACGCGAAGGTGTTCACGGATCCATCGTTGCGTTTCGGGAAGTTGCGGTTATAAGATGTAATGATCGAGTTTTTATCTTCTTTTGTCAGGTCGTCCCTTTTCCACTGCCCGATGCACGGCCCGCATGCGTTGGCCAGGGTCATCCCGCCAATGGCAGAAAACTTATCGACCAATCCATCGCGCTGGATGGTGGAGTAGACCTGCTGGGAGCCGGGTGTCACCAGAAACGGTATCTCCAGCTTGGCGCCTGCTTTCGCCGCCTGGTCGGCGACATCGGCCGCCCGGCTGATATCTTCATACGAAGAGTTGGTGCAGGAGCCTATCAACGACGCCGAGAGTTTGGCGGGGAACTCGGCCCCCTTGCAATCCGCCGCCATCTGCGAAACCGGCCGGGCCAGATCGGGCGAGTGCGGCCCCACCACGTGCGGCTCCAGCGTGGCCAGGTCGATCTCGATCACCCGGTCGTAATACGATTCCGGGTCCTCTGCGGTCTCCGGGTCCGCCGTCAGTAGGCTTTTCCTATTATCCGCAGCGTCAGAACAGAACGCCCGCCGGGTGCCATCAAGATACGTTTTCATCCGGTCGTCATATGGGAACATCGAAGTCGTCGCGCCCACTTCGGCGCCCATGTTGGTGATGGTCGCCTTGCCGGTGCAGGAGATCGAGGCGCATCCGGACCCAAAATATTCTATGATCGCGTTGGTGCCACCCTTGGCTTTCAGAATGCCAGCCAGCTTCAGTATCACATCCTTTGGCGAAGCCCAGCCGCTCAGCTCGCCGGTGAGTTTTACGCCAATCACTTTTGGATAAAGAACCTCCCACGGCATCCCCACCATGACGTCCACCGCGTCAGCGCCACCAACGCCAATAGCCAGTGAACCGAGCCCACCCGCGTTCGGGCTGTGCGAATCTGTGCCGACAATCATCTGGCCGGGGAAGGCATAGTTTTCCAAAGCGACCTGGTGGATGATCCCGGACCCTGGTTTCCAGAAGCCGATGCCATACCGGGCGGAGACGGACCTCAGAAACTCGTACACCTCGGCGTTTTCCTTGTTGGCGAATTGCAGATCTTCGCCGCTGCCGGTATGGGCGCGGATAAGATGGTCGCAATGGACCGTTGAAGGGGCGGCGACTTTGCTTTTGCCCGCCCGCATGAACTGGAGCAGCGCCATCTGCGCCGTGGCGTCCTGCATGATGACCCGGTCCGGCTGCAGCGTTATGTAACTCTTGCCCGGGTTCAGCTCCTGGTTCTCCGGGTCGTCCAGATGACCCAGCAGAATCTTCTCCGCCAAAGTCATGGGGCGGTTGAGCCGGCCGCGGACGATCTCCAGTCTTTTTTCTATTTTTTCGTAAACCTGTTCTGTCCATTCAGGTGTAAGCTCTACGGTATGTTTCATGGTAAAACCTCATATTTCGCTATGTTTATTTATATCTATTTTATATCAACCGGAACGTCTGCAGTTAGTAATTTTGCAGGGCGCTGTTAGATTATGCTCCTGTCCGTCAAGTCTTCGATATGGCCGGGGCAAATTCCAATATCATGCTATTTTATTAATAGATATTTGATCAATACTGGACAAATATTCTAAAAGAGAGCGAGATGAAAGGAATTAAATTTAATTTAATAACACCGTGGGTCCATCGGTCCATCATACGACCTTTATTGTTATCGTTCGTGATCGTTTCCCTGACCGCCGCGGCGGCCATGGCGGGCGGATTCAGCCATGCAAAACCAGCAAAGGGTTACGCCAATGTCGCCGGGGGCGCCATCAGCGGCGGGTTCGGCCTGGATAATGATACATGGCTGTGGGGGGTGGCCGCCGATTACAGTCGTCAGCTGACAGGCAAATGGAGCCTCAACACAAGCCTGAACTTCGATCGGGAGACTGAATCGAAACCGGACCGGGATACAGTGACCGACAGCTTCTCCGTTGTGATTGCCGCCGGTTATTCATTGACCGACAAACTTTCGTTGGGCGCCGGATTCGGCCATGGGTTCCTGACCCGCGAACATAATGGCGGCAAATGGAACTCACCCAAACTGGGCGACGACCTGGCCACCGGCGTCTCCCTCTCCTATACATTCTGGCAGAAGGGCCGGCTCGACTTCTCGCCCAGCACATCGCTGGAATACAATATCGAGGAAAGGGTATGGTCACTGACGTTTGATCTGGGGCTAGGATATTCTTTTTGATAGCCATGTACGGTCTTTTCAGAATTGGCCAAGGTGATGAATCGCAGGCAGCCGCATAAGCGCCGCTTCCTGCATGTCTGAAAGGAACCATCGCCTACACGACAGTTTAACTGGAAGTGGCCCCGCCACTGGTCGGGGGGAGAGGATTGAACCTGCGACCAACTTATTGGTAAAATTGACCTGTATATGCTTTCTGATAAACAATCTATGCATAAAGGAAAAAATCATGGAAAAGAAATTCACTCTTAAAAAAAGAGAGGGTGAAGTTCCTGAAGTGGGCCAACAGCCACCACAGCTTCAATACTCAGACCAGAGTCCCGATTCGATAAAACAAAAACTTTGGGAGTGAGCCTTCAATTCGTTCCCAGGATCAAGGGAACATGAGACAATGATCTCTGTGCCAACATCCAGAGCAATGTGGTTAAGCGAGGATATCGAGCCGGCGCATACTGATGTATTATGACAGAGGCGTCAAGGAGATGCTTGTCTACGACCCAAGAGACGATGATGAGCTGGAAACTGTAAAATCGATTGTGCAAGAATCCTATCTGTACGCGCACGGTGAATAGAAAAAGAGTTTTCGACGATATTAGGTAGTACTACACATGCTTACAGAAAATAGCTAATTGACGTAGAAAGGCCTTATAAATCAGTATAATGCCTTATTAATCAATGGTCGGGGCGAGAGGATTTGAACCTCCGACCCTCGGTTCCCAAAACCGATGCGCTACCAGGCTGCGCTACGCCCCGAAGGGATTATGTCCCGAAGGGATAATACCCAAAGGGAAGGTATTATAGCGCAAGATCAGACTTTGTGTATAGTTTTCTGCCTATGGCGCGTATTCGCTCATCATCGCGCCCGCCGTTTTGTGCGCCGCCCGGATCGGCTCTGGCAAACGATATTTTGTAACGCAACCTAACGCCAGCGAAACAGCGCTGTCCAGATCCATCCGATGTCCAGCAGATATGAACACCGGTTTGATGTTGATCCTTGTCCGCACAACCTTGCCGATAATCTCTTCCTTGTCGACCAGGTCCGACGATGCGCCACGCTGGTTGTCTGGCTCAGCATAGCTGCCGACGAGCCGTGATTTGCCACAACCTATCGCAGGCAGATCCAGCTCCACACCCAGGTGACAGGCGACCCCGAACCGGCGCGGATGCGCATAGCCTTGTCCATCTACAATTACCGCATCCGGTGTTACAGTTATTTTGCCAAACGCCTCCAGGATCACCGGCAACTCTCGAAAAGCGAGCAGGCCAGGAATATATGGAAACTCTACAGGGCGAATCGCTGTCTGGCTCTCTGTAACCTCTAGCCCTGGATATTTCATAACCACAACAGCAGATACCGCCATGTTGTTTTTAACACTTACATCCACCCCGGCTACAGCATTGATATGTTTGGTTGCTTTTTTCAATATCAGCTTTTTACGCAGCTTGTTCTGGATGTTCACTGCCTGCTTTGGCGTGACTGGGTAGACGTTTTTATCGACCATATATTTTGTAAGTAATGTTTTCGTATAACCCGTTATTCATGATATCTTACGATATGCATAACTGTTTTTGAAAATTTCCGGGCTACCTGCGAAGCGCTGTCCAATTTTATATAGTAAACATAACCTGTAAATATTAAACAATGGCCAACACTAACAATCGTGAAACCGCAATTGTCGCGATGAGCGGAGGGGTGGACAGCTCGGTCACAGCCGCGCTTATGGCCCAGCACGGGTTGTATAATCTGGTCGGCATTACCATGAGCGTTTGGAGCGCGCCGGAATATGTAAAACGAAGCGGCGCATGCTGTTCGCTGGATGACACAGAGGACGCCCGCCGCGTGGCGGAAAACCTGGGCATCCCGCACTATACACTCAACGCCAAGGAACGTTTCCGGGTAAAGGTTGTCGACTATTTCACCCAGCAGTACCTGGATGGTAGAACACCCAATCCATGTATCTTATGTAATCAGGAGATAAAGTTTGACTATCTGTTCCAGCAAGGAGAAAAATTTGGCGCCCGTTATGTCGCCACCGGCCACTATGCGGAGACAGACAAGTTCCTCGGCCATAATGTCATCCGCCGTGGCAAGGACCAGGTCAAGGACCAGAGTTATTTTCTGTTCTCGATCCCGCCGGAGAAACTGGACAGGGTGATGTTCCCACTGGGTAAATATAATAAAGGCGAAGTGCGGGAGATGGCGGAAAAGTTCGGGCTAAATGTCGCCACCAAACCGGAGAGTCAAGAGATCTGTTT
>CBDCXE010000002.1:0-340143 GCA_965223725.1 Nitrospinota bacterium
ATGAAGACCGCGTGGCGAACGCATTTAACATCGGTGTGGTTTTTGGACAGCGGACCCAGCTATGGTGGGACTTGCCGGTGCGGGACTCTTTTGACCTTCTGCGATCCATATACCGCGTTCCGCAAGATCAATTCAGGCGAAACTACAAAGAGCTGGCGGAAGCGCTGGAACTGGATCATTTGATGAAAACGCCGGTGAGAAAGCTTTCATTGGGACAAAGGGTTAAGTGTGACCTGGCGGCGGCGATTTTACATAATCCCAGAATTCTCTACTTGGATGAGCCCACCATCGGACTGGATATTGTGGCGAAAAGCTCTGTCCGCAAATTCCTGGAACGGATCAACCGGGAGCGGGGCATGACCATAATTTTAACCACCCACGACATGGACGATATCGAAGCGTTATGCGAGCGGATAATAATTATCGACCAAGGCAAAGTCGCTTATGACGGATCGACGCAGAGCCTTAAAAGCGAGCATGTGAAATACAAGATTCTGGAGATTGAACTGCATGATCATCAGGAGAGCATTATCTTTCCAGAAATACTTAATGTGGTTAAAAGGGAAGGTAGTAAAGTATGGCTCCGTTTTGAGACGAATTCAGTTTCGATCCACGAAGTCATATCTATACTTTTCAAGGATTATTGTATTAAAGATATTTCTATCAATGAGCCAAAGGTTGAAGACATTGTTAAAGCGATCTATGAGGACAATGCAAGTGTAAAGCTGGAGAAAGCTGTTTATAATGTTTGACGCAATATCTGAAGCATACGATGAAAGCTCTGGCAAACGCAATAAAAACAGTATGTTTTGGCCCACCCTGCAACTATACATTAACTTTGCCAGCAAGTCGTTTCAGAAGCAACTGGCCTATAAGTTTGAATATTTCGTTGGCATTTTGAATGGCCTTCTGTTCATCTTCATTTTCACGTCGTTATGGCGCAATATATATACAACATCTGATGTGGCGGCCAATTCCGCCTTTGACCTGGAGGGTATCACAGCTTACGCGATCTTCGCCATGCTGGTACGGATTTCCATGACCATGGATGACGCTAGTACAATTATAAAAGTACGGACCGGCGAAATCAGCCTGGATATGATCAAACCAATGAACTATTTTTTCATGTTGTTGGCCGAGTCCGCCGGGCAGTCGCTGTTCCATTGCTTCACCAGGGTGATCCCGATTCTTGTTATATGTATGCTGATATTTGATATCTCGTTCCCTAAAGATATCAACACATATCTGCTTTTCATATCAGCCTGGGCGCTCGGTTACATGATCCTGTTTATGGTCAATTTTATAGTGGCGCTGATCGCATTCTGGACATTGGAAACCTTCAGTTTCCTTCTGATGAAATATGGATTGTTTACAATATTTACCGGCGGAATCGTCCCTATAGACTTTTTCCCTGAATGGATAAAGCCGATCATTGCATTCATCCCGTTTCAGTATATGATCTATGTGCCGACCGCTCTGTTTACCGGTCATATCAGCGGTATGGACGCTGTCAACCTTCTGGTGATTCAAGTTGCATGGATTGTCGGGCTGGGGCTGGGTTGTGTCAAAATGTGGTCATCATCAAAACACAGGCTGGTTGTGCAAGGGGGCTGACAACATGACTGTGTCTGAGCTTTCGATATATATCAAACTTATAATCACGGCGATCCGCGCCAAGATGGAATACCGGTTCACATTCCTGTTTATGTTTGTGGCCCTCTCGGTTTATTATCTGGGGCAGATAGGTGTGGTGATCGTTGTATTATCAAAATTCCATACAATCGACGGCTGGACCGTGGGTGAGATCGCATTTCTGTACGGATTGATGGTATTCAGCCAGGGGATTACCACACTGCTGTTCGCCTCGCTAAACGAGTTTGAAACGTTAATGATAAGTGGCGAGTTCGACCGGCTGCTTGTCCGCCCGCTCAGCCCGTTGGGTCAGATTCTGGCGAACAAGTTTGAAATAAGCGCGCTGGCTCATTTTTTTATCGGAGTCACCGCTTTGTACTACGGGTCGGTTCATGCCAATGTGGAATGGTCCATAACGAAGGCGCTGTTTCTGCCGGTTGTGCTAATAGGCGCAGTGCTGATACAAGGCGGTATTCGGCTGATAGTAGCGTCGGTGGCGTTCTGGACGGTTCGCAACCGCGCGCTGGTGCACACTGTCGTATACAGCTCCAAGGAGATGATCCTTTATCCTGTTTCTATTTACCAATGGTGGATGCAGGTTTTCCTGACGCTCCTGTTTCCATTGGCCTTTATTAATTTTTATCCAAGCCACTATTTTTTGAACCGAAGCCCTGACGGCCTGCTGTTCCACCCAGCCATTCAATACATGACACCTGTTGTTGGCGTTATATTGTTCACTGGCAGTTATATTCTATGGAAAATCGGGGTAAGCAAATACCAAAGTGTTGGCAATTAACAAATTGTTATAAAAGACGTTGTGGTATCATTGTTCCATCATTTCAATCGAACAATACGTAATAGAGCGATTAGCGAATGAGTGATGCTGATAAAAAGAAAATTCTGGTCGTGGATGATGAAGACGACAACCTGGTGGTCCTGAAAAGCAGGCTCTCCCGCCGCGGATACGATGTGGTATGCGCATCTTCCGGCGATGAAGCGTTGATGAAGCTGGAGGATGAAGCGCCTGATCTGGTTCTGCTCGACGTTATGATGCCAGGTATGGACGGGCTGGAGACCATGGGACACATCAAAGCGAGCATGTCGAACGAATTCTTGCCGATAATTCTGCTCACTGCCAAGGATGATAAAGAATCGATGATCCAGGGGCTGGAAGCGGGCGCCGACGACTATGTGGGCAAGCCGTTCGATGTGGATGAGCTGAACGCCCGTATCCGCGCCATGCTCCGGATCCGCGCGCTGAAGATGGAGCTGGATGTAAAGGAGCGGGAAGTCAAACGATTGACCGACGACCTGAAGGGCCAGTACAGCTTCGAAAATATCATAGGCGCGTCGGAGGCCATGCGCGAAGTGTTCGAGCGGATCAAGGGCGCCGCGCTGATCACCAGCCCGGTGATCATCACCGGTGAATCCGGGACCGGCAAGGAGTTGATCGCCCGGGGTATACATTTTGCCAGCCCGCTGGCCTCGAAGCCGTTCGTGCCGGTCAACTGCGCCGCGCTACCGGGCGAACTTATAGAATCGGAGCTGTTCGGTCATAAAAAAGGGGCGTTTACAGGCGCCGTGGCTGACACGCAAGGCTTGTTCAAACAGGCCAACGGTGGCTCAATCTTCCTGGATGAAATCGGTGAACTGCCAAAGGAAGCCCAGGCCAAGCTGCTGCGGGTATTGCAGGAGGGCGCCGTCCGTCCCGTTGGCGGCACAGAAGAGCTGAAAGTAAATGTAAGGATACTTGCCGCAACCAATGTGGAGCTGGAAGATGCAGTGGACGAAGGGTCGTTCCGCGAAGATCTGTTTTACCGGATATCGGTGCTGACCATCGAAGCGCCGCCTTTGCGCAACCGCAAGTCGGACCTGCCGCTGCTGGCCAAGCACTATATCGAAATTTTCAACGACCGGTTCAACAGAAACGTGAAAGGCATCGCCGATTCCGCCATGCAGGCTATGGCAGAGTATGACTGGCCCGGCAACGTCCGGGAGTTTATGAATGTGATCGAAGGGGCGTACGCATTCCCGGATATGGAGATGATTCAAAGGGAAAACCTGCATCTGCGCAAATCAATCCGAAAAGAAACGGGGCCAGGCGCGGCGGTGGTCGACAAGGATAATTTTAAAACCTTGGAGCAGATGGAAAAGGCGCATATAGAGCAGGCGTTGATATTATCGGAAAACAACAAAGCCAAGACCGCAAGGCTGTTGGGTATGCACCGTTCACGGCTGTATAAAAAGCTGGAGGCCCATGGGATAGGGTATTAGCGTCGGAACGGCACTGTCATGCTAGAAGGTAGTGCCATTCTGGTACGGAGTGGAGAGTCTTGATTGGGATAATAGCGCCGTTCCGGCGCCGTCGAGGTTGCAAAATATGCATTATTAAATACATTCCTTATTTATCAACTATATTGACATCTTTAATGCCGCCAGCATGTTTGGCCGTTTTCGCGATTGCAGTTATATGCTTCTCGCATTCCCTCATCTGTATCATGACCTGCCCATAGATGTTATTTTCCGGTCTTGACTGCTCAAGAAAACCACCCCAGGAAAATTTTTCTCCTTGATTATTCTTATTCGCTTTACTATTTTTTCGCAATTTAGCCCTTGCCTCAATATTTGCCCAAGAATTACAATCAATTTCTAACGTAACATACCCATTCTCACATGAAACGAACACTTGACCGTTAATTGGAGTATTTCGTGTGGCAGGATTTGCTTGCAATTCTTTTAGTACCGACTCTGCACAAGGATTCATCTCTCCTTTTACACGCACGTCACCCCTGATGTTTTGTGAAGGTGAACTTGAATTCTCCTCGCCGGACGCTCCGCCGGATTGTGCTCCTCTTAGCAATTGAACTATTTTATTATGACCAGCTTTTCTTGCCACATCCAAGGCTGTTGTTCCATCCTTCCATGTGGCATTTATATCAGCTCCATTGTCCAACAATAATTTAACTGCGCTAGTATGCCCATAAAATGCCGCATGATTTAAAGCTGTTGTACCTATATTAAGTTTTGCGTTTACATCCGCGCCATTTTCAATCAAAAGTTGCATAATATCTGTATACCCACCAAACGATGCTGATATTAATGGAGTCGTACCAGAATCAGATTTGATGTTGACATCAGCGCCACCTTCAAGCAGTGCTTTTACTTTCTCGATATCGCCTTCGGAGGCGGCGTTTATCAAATCCTTGTTTTGATCAGCATAGGCAAAAGTTGGAACCATAGACAAAACCAAACCAAAAGCTATCGCTCGCAACACTTTCATAATCAAATCCCCTCAATAACTTCATCATGTTAGCATTACCGGTTTGTTGACGGTAATGCTGTTATCCTTTCAACCTTTATGACGGACAGTCATCTGCCGCTTTGAGCCTGCCCTGCAATTTCGACATAATATATTAGTACAGCAATCACGCAAAATCCAGCTTGGCTCTGATGTCGCCGATCAGCATTCTCTATTGGTCAAAAATACGCTATTTCAATATGCCCTGTTTTACACCGTAACAATGACCTCAAGATCAGATGGTTTAACCTGATGGACAGAGGGCCTTACATCTGATATGTTAGTGAAACTTAAAACATGCAATGGAGGATGATTTGGGCAACAGACTGATTGCTGTAATCATGGCCTTTGCTATGCTGTTTTCTGTATGTTTGACAGCGCAGGCGCAGGCGGAGAAAGAGGAAAAAATGGTATCGGAAAAAGCAAGTGAAGAGACAGCGGGCGAAGAGGTCGCTATTATTAAAACCAAACATGGGAAAATGGTAGTACAGTTTTTTCCGGATGTGGCGCCGGGGCATGTGAAAAACTTTATCGACCTTGCCAAAAAAGAGTTTTACAACGGGACGATATTTCATCGTGTCATCCCCGGGTTCATGATCCAGGGCGGCGACCCGACCACCAAGGATCTGTCGGCCACTGCGATGTATGGAACGGGTGGGCCTGGGTATAACATCCCCGCCGAGTTCAGCAAAATGGAGCACAAACGCGGCGTACTTTCCATGGCGCGGTCGCAGGACCCGAACAGCGCCGGATCGCAGTTTTTCATCGTTGTGTCCGATTCGCAGTTTCTGGACGGGCAGTATACCATCTTCGGCGAAGTGACCGATGGGATGGAAGTGGCCGACAAGATTGTGAGCGAGCCACGGGACAGCCGTGACAATCCGAACGAGCGTATCGAAATGACGGTTGTCATAGAAAAAAAATAGCTTATGCATAGCGCCTTATTTGGGCATGAATGAAAAAATGTCTCGACCGGGCATATTTTATATTGGCGGCCCGCGCCCATTCCGTTGCAGAGATAAAGCGAAAGCTGACCGCCAAGGGGTATGGCGACGCTGAAATCGAAGATGCTGTAACTCATCTGCTGGCGCATGGTTACCTTGATGATGAGTCGTATTGCCATAGTTTCGCCGAAGCCAGGGTCGAGCGCAGGATTATAGGCCCGATCCGGCTCCGTCAGGAGCTGATCCGCAAAGGTTTCGACAATGCCATCATCGGCGCCACCGTTGACAAGCTGTTCGAAGATGAAGAATCTGAACTGGATATAGCGATGAAAGCGGCGATGAAAAAGCTCCGCGCGCTCAAGCCGGGGCTGGAACTGGATGTCATCCAGCGCAAGCTATATGAGCATCTGGCGCGCAAAGGCTTCTCCATGGAGATTTCGCGCAGGGTCGCCCTGGACCGGCTCGAATATTTATCATCAGACGCCAGGGAGAAATAAGTGGACGTCCCGCCTGGGTTGATACTGTTATACGCATTTATCATCGGTATCTGTGTCGGAAGTTTTCTCAACGTTGTTATCTATCGGCTCCCGCACAATATCTCTATCGTAAAACCTGGCTCTCACTGCCCGGAGTGTGGAGAACCGATACTGGCCAGGGACAATATCCCGTTGCTTGGCTGGGTTTTGCTGTTTGGGTTGTGCCGTGGTTGCGGGGCTACTATTTCGTTTCGATACTTTCTTGTTGAGCTTTTGACCGGTGTGATAACCGCTCTGGTCATAGGTAAATACGGTTTGTCGGCTGAAGGTTTTATTTATTCAATGCTGGCATGGTGCCTGGTCGCTATCACTTTCATCGATCTTGATTTCCAGATTATTCCGGATGAACTCTCCATCGGCGCCATAATTGCCGGGCTTTTGTTATCGTACCTTTTACCGATTGGGTTTACCGGCTCGGTGATCGGCCTGCTGGTTGGCGGTGGGCTGTTTTTTACGTTGGCAACGCTATATCCGGGGGGTATGGGCGGCGGAGATATAAAGCTGATCGCCGCCATCGGCGCGTTTACCGGGTGGAAGCTTACGTTGTTCACGATAATTGTCAGTTCATTACTAGGTTCTATAATTGGTATTGTGGCAATGGCTATGCTTGGCAAGAGCAGAAAGGACCGTATCCCGTTCGGGCCATTCCTCGCCCTTGGGGCCATCATCGCTATCCTGTGGGGTGAGCAGGCTATAACTACTTATCTAAATACGCTTGATTAAGACCTGGGTGGGTTTATGGATGATTTGGTACGATTGATTTCCGAAGATGCTATCGAGGATCGGATCGATAAAATGGCTGTGGAAATAGTGAACCGGGGTTATAAAAGTCCGGTAATATTAATCGGTCTGCTGAAAGGCAGTGTTGTTTTTCTGGCGGACCTGATGCGGGCCATCGGGCGGCATAGCGGTTGTATGGATATCGATTTTATGATGCTCTCCAGCTATGGCGACGGCAGAGAATCAAGCGGCGTGATAGAAGTTTTACAGAAAGTGATGCTTGATGTTTCGGGCAAAACTGTGTTGCTGGTGGATGATATTGCCGATACCGGGTATACATTAAGCGCGGCGAAAAACATGATGCGCGATAAAGGGGCGGGTGAAGTTGTCACATGCGTTCTGCTGGATAAACCAACCCGGCGAAAAGTCGACCTGACCCCGGATTACACAGGCTTTACAATAGGAGACAAATTTGTCGTCGGATACGGCATGGACGATGGAGGCAGACATCGATGCCTGCCATACATCGCTGTAGTAACTAAATATTAGGCTATAGCGCAGGTCTATGGACTGGCCGGGTTTTGGTCAGCCGAAATATCCTCCTGGCTAGAGCTCACCGCTGTACTCTCTGGCTTGGAACCTTTTCCATTTATCTTGCTCGACAGTTTTGCAAACAAGGCCCTCAGGGCATTGTAGATCTTGGGGATTATCCAGATCGCGAATAGCACAAACCCTATCACGAAAGCCAACATCAGGTATGGATGGTTGAACGCTATGTAGAGCGCGCCTATAGCGGATATATCCTCGACCACAGACGCCGTCCAGTTGGATACAGGCTCTGGCGATGTATTGATCGCCAGTCGTGTGGCGGCCTTGGTGCCGTGGGAAGATGCAGCTACGGCCCCACCCAGCAGGAAGGAGATCAACTCCGCCTCCTGACTGACGCCACCCACAGCGCCGGCGGCCAGTATGGCCCCCGCTGGTATACGTATGAATGTATGGATCGCGTCCCATCCGCTGTCTACACCAGGGATTTTGTCCGCAAAAAATTCTATGAAATACATAAAAATCGCCACTGCAATAACGCCATCATTTTCAAGGATGGTTAATGCCGGGGGCAGGTCTATATGGCCGAACGAGCCAAGAATCCCCAACACCGCCACCGTGGCGTACAGATTGATGCCGGACGCCCAGGCAACGCCCATCGCGGTCGCTATAAATGCTACTACTTCCATATTTTTTCTCCCATATTATTATGGTATCGCACTAATATTATACGGACAAACCAGCGATTTTGGAAGAGTATGGGGTATCGTCGCCTTGCTGCTGAATCGTTTATTCCTGGAGTTGGGCCATCAGGGCCACAATCTGTATGATCTTGTCTCTCTTTATATCGGTCATGTTTTCAAGGATATCGACCAACTGTTCTTTCGATATTACTTGATTCTCATTTGATGTATCGGAATGAAAAAAGAAGAGTCTGTATGTCTCTATGTCGAATCCCTTTGCTATTTTTTCTATGTTATCGATGGTGAGGTTTCTGGCGCCTCTTTCTACAGCTCCAACATATGTCGGCTCCAAAGACGCTTTTTCAGCAAGCCCCTCCTGTGTCAGGCCCCTTGCTTTTCGCAATTGCTTGATTCTCTTGCCGAATTTCAAACGTAATGTACTCATGGTTGACTCTGCCTAGGAACGTATCAGATGTCTTAGGGTCATTAATAGAGCATATATGTTCAAAAAAGCTTGATAATAATACGTTTATATAGTATTCAGTGAACAAATACTATTTATAAAGCGTATCCGTGCTTTCCAGAAGATTTCTGGGACAATTTAACCAGGTACGTATTTTTATATTAAGGTTAAATTCATGAAAAGCAGATCGATAGTTTTTATCACAGCGCTTCCTGCGCTATTGGCATTAATCAGCGGTCTTCAGCCGGTTGTTGAGTCTGCCCTGGCCTCCTCGGCGCCCACGATCAGCAATGCCGGCTGCTGCGCAGCAGTGGATAACGCAGGCAACGTATGGATAGTGGAGCGGACCATATCCAGCCCTGCCGTCCACATGCCGGCGACCAATGATTCAACCAACAGATTTGATGGTCTGCTGGTGACAAAACTAAGCCCCCTTGGCGTCAGTCAGGCTGTTTTCCACACTGATTGATGGTATGGATATAGACTGGACCGGCGGCCTGGTCATAGACAGCGCCGGCGCCGCCTGGATAACAGGGAAGGCTAGTAAAGGCCTGGCGCTGGATGATGGAAATGATATTTTCATCATCAGGATCAGCCCCGCAGGGTCCATTCTTTCCACCGTCAATATAGGGGCGCAACGAAGATGAAATCGGGCGCCCTTAACTCCTCGCCAGGATTCGTTTGTTATCAACCCGTTTGGTCAGGCCGGCGCTGTCGAAATATTCCAGTATGTCTATGGCCGCTTTCCGTCCGGCGCCGAGGATATCCCGATATCTCGCTGTCTCGATACTGCCGGTTTTTTCCAGCTCCGCCAATAGCTCCTGCCGGGCGTTTTCCAGCACGTCAGCATGCAAGGTATAGTCTGGCGCCAGGGTCACAAGATCGCCTGCCTGCACCAGCATCCTGATCATTTTCATGCATTCACCCTTCGGTATCTCCAGCTTTTTATGCAGCTTGTCGGTTTTTGGTGGGCTCTTGATCCCGGCGGATTTGTATGCGTTCAGTATCATAGCGCGCAACTTTTCATCTTCCCCGCCGAATTTCGCTTTCCGTCCGGGCAGTTTGATGGAGGAGCCTTGATACTCCAGCTTGCCGGAAGATATCGCCCGCCGTATCCAGTAACCGGCCAGTTTCTCGCCCGCGCCCGGCAAAGCGGCGGCGGCCAGCGCCGACTCTTCGATACCTTGCATGGCCGGGTTTTCCTTATGAAATTTGGTGACCGCCTCCAGTATGGATTTCTGGATCGCGGCGCCATTCTCTTTCATATATAAATATTCACCGCCTTTCCACTCGAACGTCGCCACAGTGGACTTCAGCCGCTTCAGGGCCGATTTCATCGAGGAACCCGGCAGGTTGAACAGCTCCGTAATATAATCGACCGGGCAACCCCACGGATGATCCCTAACGATGGCCAGGACGCCGCTGTCGGTCTCGTGCAAGGCGGACCATTTCTCATCCAGCGATTTCATCTTGCGTCGGCCGATCGGGGCGCCGCCCGGCTCCAGCACAACACCCCCCCCCAATGTATGGCGCGCCGAGGATGACCGCAAGACGAACCGGTCGCCGCGCATCAGCTGGAACGGCTCATCAAACCGGATCTGCGCCACCGATTTGTCACCCGGCGCCAGACTCTTCTCGCTCATCAGATACACCTTCGCTAACCGTTCGCTGGTGTGTATATGGAGCAGGTAGGAGCGGTTGTGAACGATCTTCAGTGGCGATGAAGTATGGCACACAACTTCGGCGGTGAACTGTTTGTGCGCCGCCGCTATGGATGGATGGCAAACGACCATGCCCCGCTGCAGATTTTCCTTGGCGACCCCGGTGATGTTCAGCGCCGCCCGGGTGCCCGCTTCGGCAGAGTCAAGCGTAGCGCCGTGGCTCTGTATCCTCCGGATGCGCGCTTCACGATCGCCCGGCGCCACCATGACATGCTCATCCGGCTTCACACTGCCGCTGAACACTGTTCCGGTGACGACGACACCATGCCCCTTCACCGTGAATACCCGGTCAATCGGCATCCGGAAAAACCCGGCTTCGCGACGGGCCTGGGTGGCTATCGATAACTGTTCCAGCTCCGCCCGGAGTTCGTCGATACCGGCGCCGGTGACACTGGAACATACCATTATCTTCGAGCCTGACAGGCATGAGCTCTCGATAAGCTCCGCCACTTCCATCTGCGCCAGCTCCATCGTCTCTTCATCCACCAGGTCCGCTTTGGTGAGCGCCACCACCCCCCGGGTCACACCCAACAGTTCCAGTATCGCCAGATGCTCCACCGTCTGCGGCATTACCGAGTCATCCGCCGCGATCACCATAAGCGCCAGATCGATCCCCGCGGCGCCGGCCAGCATGTTGTGGACGAACCGCTGATGCCCCGGCACATCAACCAGCCCAACGACTTTGCCATCGGAAAGCTCCAGCCGCGCATAACCCAAGTCTATGGTGATGCCGCGCTCTTTCTCCTCGATAAAGCGGTCGCAGTCGGTCCCGGTTAAGGCTTTGACCAGGCTGGTCTTACCATGATCGATATGTCCGGCGGTGCCGATGATGCACTGAAGTGGTTTCATGGCGCTGGGTGTTGTTGGCGCTTTAACATCACATTTCGTCCGAAGGCGTTTTGTGAATATTGAAAAGGTCTCATAATGCAGGTATATACCAAAACAACGATATATATCAACCTGACACTTCTGTTTTGGAATATTTAGTTAGGGCCAGAAAAAAACAAGCGTACGCCCTGTGCAGGATAGCGTTGATATAAAAGTCAACCTCTCACATGGGAGGGAGACGGTTAATGATGCTACATCCTGAATCTAGAACAAGACCAGTTTGTAAATATCGGTAACCTGATTTCAAAAACATGTAAAACAAGGTCAACAATTGTCACGCTATCGTGCTGACAGGGCAAATGCTTTACGCTTCACCTACCATTTATATTGCATATTTAATACCCAAATTATTTACCTGATAATCAATAAGTTACGAATGGCAATGTTTTGTAGTAAGTGATTATGTATTGATCCAAATCAAATTTTTGTCCTATATCAGGACATGTCATTCATATGGCCAGGAGATATTGTCTTGACAGCTCGAGTGAATAAGCAATAATACGATCTAGGGGACTATATAATTGCTGGGCAACTGCCTTTAGGGAGACATTGGGATGGTCAAGCGTTATCACATCAGATTGCATTCTTCGTTCATATTCACTCATTCTGTGGTTCTGCTGGCATTAATGGCGCTATGCCTTGTGGCGGCGCCTTCCTATGCCACAACTGCGGAATCGACCAAGGCTATGGTGTCGCGGTCGATGATGAAAACGCCGATGCTGTTCGAGCGGAACATAGGTCAGGCGCATGAAGATATCGATTTCATTTCCCGCGGATTCGGGTATAGCGTCGGGTTGACTGAGGGGGGAGTTGCGTCCATACGGCTGAACAAGGCTGGCAAGGGTGGGTTTTTGCGGATCAAACCGATGGGGACCGGTACGTCTACAGCGAAGGGCGCCGATAAACATCCGGCGAAGTTCAACTATTACAGAGGTAACGACAAAAGCAAATGGGTGACCGGGGCGGAGTCGTATCGGAAGGTGAGATACAGCGAGATCTATCCTGGAGTTGATCTGGTTTACTACGGCAATCAGAAGCGGTTGGAGTACGATTTTGTGGTGTCGCCTGGTGTTGATCCGGAAGTAATTGGTTTGTCGTTTGAAGGCTCTGAGGGTGTGTCTATAGATGAGGAGGGCAACCTTCTGCTCGGTTTTGATGATGGTGAGGTTGTGTTCCGCGCGCCGGTGTCGTATCAGGAGAAGGGTGGCAAGCGGGTTGAGGTAGAGAGCGCATATGTAGTTGATAAGGACAAAAGAGTCTCCTTCTCGATAGGCGCTTATGACAAAGCGGCGCCATTGATCATCGACCCGATACTTACCTTCTCCACACTGATCGGGGGGGTAAATGGTGACTTTGGCAGCGATATAGCAATAGACAACAATGGCGCTATATGGATAACCGGAAGAACCTTGTCTGGCAACTACCCTGTCACTAACGGATTTGCTTATGTTAACGGTGATGATGTGATCATTACAAAACTTAGTCCTGCAGGCGCTCTGTTATTCTCTACTATCATGGGCGGAGAAGATGATGATAATGGAAACGGTATCGCAATAGACGGAGGGGGTAACGCCTGGGTAACAGGGCAAACTATATCTGCTAACTTTCCTGTGACTAACTTTACCACGAACAATGGCGGGTTTGATGTTTTCGTCACCAGGCTCAGCTCCACCGGCGCCTTGCTATTCTCCACTTATATTGGCGGGCACAGCAGTGACCAGGGTAAGGATATCGTGGTAGATAGCGCAGGCAACGCCTGGGTAACGGGGAAAACTAATGAAGATTTAGTCCTGCCTGTTAAGAATTATCCTGTGACCAATGGCTTCCCTCATAGTGGCGGTGAAGATGTGTTCGTCACGAAGTTGAGCCCCGTCGGCGCCATGCTATTCTCCACCCTTATTGGGGCTGGCAGTTTTGATACCAGCAACAGCATAGCAGCCGACCTTGCGGGTAATATATGGATAACAGGCATTACTACAGATTCTGTTCCTGACTGGCCAGTCACTGATGGATCCACGTATAGTGGCCCCAGTGATATGTTCCTGACAAAGCTTAGCCCGGCGGGGGCCATAATTTTCTCCACCCTGCTTGGTGGGTTGAACAGTGACAGCGGTCAAGGGTTGGCGGTAGATGGAGCTGGCGCCATATGGATAACGGGCGATACCCAGGGCCCGGATTTTCCGGTGACCGATGGCTCCACCCATAATGGCGCCGATGATATATTCGTCACCAGATTCAGCGCCGCCGGAACGATGCTCTTCTCTACCATGATTGGCAGCGGAAGTGGGGATGAAAGCAAAAGCATCGTGGTCGACGGAGCGGGAAACGCATGGATAACAGGACGGGCATCTGAAGATGTTACTATTCCCATCGTAAACTATCCGGTGACCGACGGCTCCGCACATAATGGCAGTTTCGATGTATTCGTAACAAAGTTAAGCTCCGCCGGGGCGATGTTATTCTCTACGCTCCTTGGCGCCAGTGGCAATGATATTGGTTATGGCATAGCATCCGATTATGCGGGCAATGTTTGGATAACGGGAAAGACAGATGACGTGGCCATAGACTTTCCGGTGACCGATGGCTCCACACATAACGGTAATTCCGATTTGTTCATGACCAAGTTCTCCAAACCACGCTATTCCGATTTCAACAACGATGGCAGGTCTGACATCCTGAGAAGATACACGCCCGATCGCCGGACTCTGGTCTGGACCATGTTTGGCAGTAAAGTCGCGCTTGCGCAATGGACCTCGATGTTTTTCAACGCTAATTGGACAATCGTGGGTAAAGGTGACTTTAACAAAGATGGCAAGGCTGATATTCTGTGGCGCTACAAGCCAGACGGCCGCACCTTGATCTGGTTTATGTCGGGCAAAACCGTCCTGGGCGCTCAATGGACCACAATGTTCTTTAATATAAACTGGGAAATCGCTGACATCGGAGACTTTAACCGTGATGGCAGGTCGGACATACTATGGCGTTACAAACCTGACGGCCGGACGCTGGTCTGGACAATGTTTGGCAGCACCGTTGCCCTTTCACAATGGACCTCACAGTTCTTCAATATAAATTGGGAAATTGCCGGGGTTGGCGATTTCAACGGTGATGGCAGGGCGGATATTTTTTGGCGCTACAAACCTGACGGTCGAACATTAGTCTGGACAATGAACAGAAACATGGTCTCCGCCAGTCAGTGGACTTCATTATTCTATAATACTAACTGGGCGGTCAATAATATTGGCGACTTTAACAACGATAGCAAGCTGGATATTCTTTGGCGCTACAAGCCGGATGGGCGTACGGTGATCTGGTTCATGTCGGGTAATGTGGCGCTGGGCGCGCTATGGACATCGAAGTTTTTACCTAACAGCTGGAAAGTTGAGCAGTTGGGTGATTTCAACAGCGATGGCCGGACGGATGTATTATGGCGATATATCGATGGCCGCACCCTGGTCCGGTTTATGTCTGGTAGCACAGTAATCGCCAGTCAGTGGACATCGAAGCAGTACAACACCAACTGGACGGTGGAATAGCGCTATCAATCCCTGTGTAAGGTCTTTCGCGCATTTATCGGTTATAGTTACTTATAAGTCAAATTATACAATAAATTACTATTTTGCGCTTGATTTTCGTTTTATTTTTGTTTATCATCATAATAACGAATATTATACGAATATTTAATTATGAGTAGTGTAGAAAACAGAATTATTTTCCATGTCGATATGGACGCGTTTTTTGTATCGGTAGAGGAGGCGCTCAACCCAAAGCTGCGCGGCAAGCCGGTGGTGGTCGGCGGTTCGCCCGACGGCCGGGGTGTGGTCAGCTCCGCCTCCTACAAGGCTCGCGAGTATGGTATCCGATCCGCCATGCCGATATCGAAGGCGAAACGGCTCTGCCCCCGCGCGATTTTCCTGCGCGGCTCTATGCATATGTATTCGGAATATTCCCGGCGGGTGATGGAGATACTGGGGCGGTACACCCCCGACGTGGAGAAGGTCAGCGTGGATGAAGCGTATATGGACCTGACCCATTGCAGAAAGATGCATAAGCAGGACCCGGTCACCCTGGCCCAGAATATCCATCACGCCATCCGGGAAGAGACCGGCCTGCCCGCTTCCATTGGTATCGGCTCCACCCGGCTAATCGCAAAAATCGCCGCCAACGCCGCCAAACCGGACGGCATTATGATGATCCGGCCCGGTTACGAGGCCAGCTTTCTGGCGCCGCTGCCCATCGGCAAGATGCCAGGCGTGGGGCCATCCACCGAGAAGGTGTATAAAAGCATGGGTGTGGAGCAGATCGGCGACCTGGCCCGCCTCGACCCGACGCTGCTGAAGCGGGTCTTCGGCAAGTATGGCCCGGTGATGGCCCGCCGCGCCCGGGGTGAAGACCGGCGGGAGGTGACAGCGTCCGACGCCGGGGATGGGACATTCGGACAGCGCGGCAACGAGAAAAGCATCAGCCGGGAGGTGACCTACTCCGAGGATACGCAGGATGTGGAAAAGATAAAGGCGACCCTTTCGTATATGTCGGAGAATGTGGGCAAGCGGGTCCGCGCGGCGGGGCTTCTGTTCCGCACCGTCACGCTGAAGCTGCGCTATTCAGATTTTGCCACCTACACCAGGTCGCGCACCCTGCCGGTGGATTCCGAAGATAGTAATGATATTTACAATATCGCCTGCGATCTGCTGGACAACCTGCTTGCCCACCGCAGGGGTGTGCGGCTGGTCGGGGTCGGCGTGGCCACCCATGGGGCCGACGCGCAGCTGGACCTGTTCGGAAGGACGGAACATCGCTCGCCCAGGCTCCATCGCGAGATGGACCGGGTGCGTGGCCGGTTCGGGTTCGATTCGGTTCTGCTGGCCCGCTCCTGCCTGCACGGGTCGCGGCGCTATAATTGACAGGGGGTTATGATGCGGAGGTTTGGCTATGGATGATCAGACGAAGGCGCCCATTTTCCGGAATTTTTCCCGGCGATGGTTTTTCAGTTCATCGGGCGCCATGGCGCCCAGCTCCTTCAGGTTCCGACGCAGCGCCCGGCGCAATATCGACGCGGCCGCGGAGTGGTTTCTATGAGCGCCGCCGGATGGCTCCTTTACTATTTCGTCGATCAGGCCAAGTTTCAGCAGATCCTTGGGGGTCAGGCGCAGAGCCTCCGCCGCCTCCTCCACCTTTTCCCGGTCGCTCCACAATATGGCCGCGCAACCCTCCGGGCTGATCACCGAATAGACCGAGTTCTCCAGCATCAGCATCCGGTTGCCCACACCCAGCGCCAACGCGCCACCGGAGCCGCCTTCGCCTATGACGGCGCAGATGATCGGAACCTTGAACGATGACATCAGCATCAGGTTACGCGCAATCGCTTCCGACTGGCCGCGCTCCTCCGCGCCGATGCCTGGGTATGCGCCGGGGGTGTCGAGCAGTGTGACGATCGGGCGGTTGAACTTGTCCGCCAGTTTCATCAGGCGCAGCGCCTTGCGGTAGCCCTCCGGATGGGCCATGCCGAAGTTGCGGTATATGTTTTCCCGGACGTCGCGCCCTTTCTGCTGGCCGATGATCATCACTACTATACCATCCAGCTTGGCGAAGCCGCCGACGATGGAGACGCCGTCGCCGAACGCCCTGTCCCCGTGCAGCTCGATAAAGTCGGTGGTGATGCTGTTGATATAGTCGAGGGCGTAGGGCCGATGGGGGTGGCGGGCCAGGCGTGTCCTCTGCCACGGTGTCAGCTTCTGAAAAGTGTCCCGGCGCAGGCGCTTCACCTTGTGGCCCAGCTTTTTCGTCTCGGCGGTTACATCAATTCCATCCTTTTTGGAGAGCTCTTTTAGCTCCTCAATTTTTTTTTCCAGATCGATTATTGGGTCTTCAAAGTCTAAAAAGTTATTCGCCATCTTCCTGAATTCTGATTAATGTTTTGGCAGTATAGCAGATAACAGCGCAAAAAGGTATCGCGCCGCCGCTGTTTCGCGCAATGTTATCAAGCATTTGAAATGTCGACCGAAACAGGCGTCATTTTGGTCTGCGGCGGCAGGCCCCAGGTGGCGGTTGCATGCTCAACAACCTGTTTTATTCTTGATCGATCGATCCAGAACGGTGTATAGTGGATCAATCGGTCAAATAACCTGTGGCAGTAACAACCAGGAGAGGATAACCTTGCGGCAAAAACAGTTTGATGTGGAACAAGCGCTGGATAAAGCGGTGATGACCTTCTGGTCCAGGGGTTATGAAGCCACTTCGATGCAGGTTCTGCAGGAAGAGATGGGTATAAACCGCCAAAGCCTGTACAACACGTTCGGCAGCAAGCACAACCTGTTTTTAAGCGCGCTCAGGCACTACCACGAAAATGTTATCGTCAAAAACTTCGAGCGGTTATTCACCGCCCCATCACCCAAAAAAGCGATCAGGTACTATTTTCGACAACGTATCATGGATATCGATAACCCCTTCGTCATTGACGGTTGCCTGGTCACCAACTCGCTGACCGAGCTGGGCCTGTTTGATGAAGAGGTGAACAAACAGACAAGAAAAACGTTGGATTTTATGGAAAACGCATTTTATCAAGCGGTAAAACGAGCGCAGGCCCAAGGGGAAATCGACCCAGCAAAAGACGCAAAATTACTGGCGACACAGCTTTTAAATAACGCGCAGGGACTGTTTGTCATGAGCAAAACTGGCATGGGTCGAAAAAAACTTAAAACCTTGGTGGATCAATTTTTAACCATACTCGATTAATAGAAAAGGAAGAATGCAATGAAGCAGGAAATCACGGTCGATGGTGTAAAAATCAATATTAACATTGAAGAAAAAGGTTCTGGTGATACGACGCTGCTTTTTGTGCATGGTATCCCGACAAATGCGCGGCTTTGGCGGCATGTCCAGGAGCGTCTGCAGGGTCGTTATCTGACTTTGGCGATGGATATGATCGGTTATGGCCAGTCTGATATGCCGTTGGGCGCCTTGAAGCACAGCCTGACCAACCAGGCCGAAGGAATAAAAGAAGTGATCGACGGGCTGGGGCTGAAGGGCAAAATAATCCTTGTCGGGCACGATCATGGTGGCGGAGCCTGCCAGATATTGGCCTCTAAGTATCCTGAATATATATCCCGGCTGGTTTTGATCAACCCTGTAGCTTTCGATTACTGGCCGGTGCTGGAGGTGGAAGCGTTCGCGCCGCTGGATGGTGTCGAGGATGACGCCATACTAGGCGCGGCCATGGGACAGGCGGCGGCCTCTTTTGCAGGACTATTGCGCACAGGCAGCCATGACAAAATAGCGTTCACCGACCAGAACGTAAAACAGAATTACCTACAGTTCTGGGGCAGAGGGCCTGGCTTCCACGGTTTCAAATCGTTGATCCGTGTTTGCAATGACCCGACCAACGAGGAGACGATGAATGTGAATCACTCCAAAATCACCTGCCCCACGATGGTCTGCTGGGCGCTGCACGACGCGTGGATGCCGGCGGAATCTGGCAGACGGCTGAAACAGGCGATCGCAGGGCCCACCCGGTTCCAGATTATTGAGCGTGCCGGGCATTATGTACCGGAAGACAGGCCCGATGTGGTGGCGGAATATATTGACGATTTTGTGACCGAGTGGCAAGGCATAAAGCTGTAGACATAAAAAAGCAGCTGGGTTATGCGGGAGGCTAGCAATAGCTGAAATAAAAAATTTATGAAAGAGGGAATCATGAAACGCTTTACCACCACATTTATCCTGGCGACTGCACTGCTGTCATCATAAGCCTATGCTGATTTAGGAGTGTCAGGCGCCGCCATACATAACAGGCTGTCGAGTCTGGCGGCAACCCCAGACGGAGCTAATATTGTTATTCAAATCAAAAGTCAAAATATTCCAAATGCGCTAAATTCCAGTCAAGAGCTTACAGCCGCTCAGGATGCAGCGCTAAACGCGGCGGTGCATGCTGCCCAGGATAGTTTCCTAAGTTCGGCCAATATCAAGCCGCTGGTTGGCAAGGATATTAAAAATGTTAGCAAGCTGAATTTTATTCCATTTATTGTAATGACTGTTAATTCCAAAGGGTTGCAGGCCTTGGTCAATAACCCGAATGTTATAAGCATTGAAGAAGATATAGAAGTGAAAGCCACGCTGAAGCAGAGTGTGCCCTTAGTAAAACAAATTTCGAACCCATGGTCGTACGGGTCATATTCCGGTAACGGCCAGATTATAGCAATCGTAGATACTGGTGTGAACAGGGGCCATCCGATGTTGGCGGGCAAGGTCATTGCAGAAGCCTGCTATCTTTCCGGCCCTGGCAGCAAGTGCCCCAAAAACGGCCTTACAACATGCATAGGGATCGGATGCGCCAATGATGATCATTCCCATGGCACACATGTTGCCGGGACAGCGGCTGGTCGATATGTCAGCACTGTACAGTTTGGCGGCGTGGCCCAACTTGCATTGTTAATCAGTGTTAAAGTTTTGAACAGCGCCGGATCGGGCCGCTTTTCTGATATGACCAAAGCTCTATTGCTTATATATGCGATACGAAACAATTATGGATTCAGGAAAATCGCCGCTGTTAATATGAGTATTGGCGGTGGCGGCTATACCGGTTATTGTGATTCTTCGTTTCTTTCTATACTAAGCGCCATTAATAAATTACGTATAGCAAAGATAGCTACTGTTATCGCTTCAGGTAACAACGGATGGAGGAACGGAACCAATGCGCCTGGGTGTATATCCAGGGCTGTTACTGTAGGCAATACAACCAAAGGTGACGCTGTTTGGGGTTCTAGCAATGACGATGATTTTGTTGATATTTACGCCCCGGGAACATCAATTTACGCACCAGTTCTAGGAACTTCATACGGTTTTAAAACAGGCACTTCCATGGCCACTCCCCATGTGGCTGGCGCATTTGCTCTTTTAGGTCAAAGGAACAACACCTCAACTGTCCATGCGAGACTGGCCGCTTTGCAAGCCACAGGCAAACCTGTCTGGAGCGCCAAAGCCAGGATGCTCCTTGAAAGAATATTGCTTTGGTCCGCCTTCAATAATCTAGGCACATATCCCAATCCATTCGCTCTAACATTTGCCGGGCCCAGCCATCTCAACTATGTAAACCGTATTGGAGCCTGGGGTTGGACAGGAGGCTTTGTCTATGCCGCAGGCGCAGTAGGAAAGAATTTTTCTCTGATGCTAAGGCAAAAGTCGTGGGGCAACCAGGTTGTCAGAGCCAGAACAGTCCGGTTTGGCGATCCTTTAGCGGCGAACTGGATTGTTGTTCGCGCCAGTGGAACAAGCCATTGTGGCAACACTTGGGTTGCTGGAACTTGCCGACCGTGGAACGGATATTTTTTCCAATATAATGCGAACGGAGATTATTTTGTATATAAACGTGTCAATGGCGCCGCTACTGTTCTAAAAGCGTGGACTCCCCATGCTGCTATTAAGAAAGGCGTGGCCTGGAACAATTTAACGGTCCATGCCATCGGCAACACACTCCGGTTTATTATTAACGGTGTTGTTGTATGGACAGGAACCGACGCTTATATGAAATACGGCAAAGCAGGTATCGGGTTTTACAGATCAACCGCCGGGGTTAACCAGCTCCGGGTTGATTATCTGACGGCAACACCTTTGGCTACGCCGGTGAGCTATTACGGGATTCCATAATAGTTCTCTGTTTTGTAAAGACAATTCTAAAAATGGCCAGCCCCTAAAATATGGGACTGGCTATTTTTTTCACTGTTTTTATTAATCAAGCATGTCATTAATTATTTAAAATTATATCATTGTAAGTTAGACATTTTCACATTCCTGAAGTAAACTTGTAAACTCCAAGAGTTTACAACATCAAATTTTAACTATAATTAAAAATTATAATTCATGAAAAGATTTACTATTATATTAGCCCTGTCGGCTATCTTCTTCGCTTCATTTGCCGGCGCGGACGCTGGCATTACAAGCTCAGCGGCATTCAACAGGTTATCGAGCCAGGCTGCAACCACTGAAGGGGCCAGCATTGTTATTCAGTTAAAACATAACCGGACTGCCCCAAAAAATCTTGCCCACGGGCATAACCCAACGGCCCAGGCTGACGCAGCAATGAATGCCGCGGCGCATGCCACCCAGAATGGCTTTCTGCGCTCTCCCAGTATTAAATCCATGGTTGGCAAGGATATCAAAAATGTGAGCAAGTTCGATTTTATTCCATTCATGGCTATGAAGGTAAATTCGAAAGGGTTAAAGGCCCTTGCCAAAAACCCGAATGTTGTAAGCATTGAAGAAGATATTGTGGTTCGACCGGCGTTATGGCAAAGCGCCCCGGTCGTAAAGCAGGTGCCAAACCCATGGTCACATCCTTCATATTCTGGCAATGGACAGATAGTGGCCATAGTGGATACAGGTGTGGACAAGTTCCACCCTATGTTTTGGAACAAGGTAATCTCAGAGGCTTGTTTCCTTTCTGGCCCAGGGCCCCAGTGCCCTAATGGTGGCCCGGTCTGTATTGGCGCCGGATGCGCGCCGGATGAGTATTATCATGGCACGCATGTGGCGGGTGTAGCGGCAGGACATTATATCCCTTCACAAAACCTGGGGGGGATAGCTCACAAGGCTGATATTTTTGCTATTAAAGTGCTGAACACTTACGCATTTGGCCGGTTTTCAGATATTACCAAGGCTCTTTTGCATGTATACGCATCCAGAAATTCATTCGGGGCTAAAAAAATCGCTGGTGTGAATGTGAGCATCGCCGGTGTTGGGACCGTGGTGGAATACTTCGATTATTGCGACGCTCAGTTTCCTTCAATGTTAAGCGCAATCAATCAACTCCGCTCTGTGCGAATACCGACAATGATCGCCGCCGGCAATAACTTCTGGTCTAATGGAACGACAGCGCCGGGATGTATATCCAAGGCTATAACAGTCGGAAGCAATACACTATTTACCGGCCCGTCAAACTTTACAAACGATGACGATTTTGTTGATATTTACGCTCCGGGATCGCCTATTGTTTCCGCATATAAACTAAATGGCTACAAAACCTCCAGCGGCACTTCGCAGGCCACCCCTCATGTTACTGGCGCTATGGCGCTATTAAAGCAGGTTCAGCCCACGGCCTCTGTTCATGCGTTGCTGGCTGCGCTTCAATCAACTGGTAAATTATTGTGGAGCTACAAATCCAACTTGTGGTTGGAAAGAATATCGATCCTGTCCGCCAGGGCAAGCCTTGGCACTACTCCAAACCCTTTTGGGCTCAATTTCAATGGACCTAGCCAGCTTAATTATGTAAATAAAATTGGCAGTTGGGTTGTCCAATACGGCTCTGCCATATCTGCTGGCACAGTAAAAAAAAATAATACTCTGTTTTTCAAACAGCGGTCGTGGGGCAACCAGGCTGTCAATGCCAGGGTGGTGAGAATTGGCCAACCTGGCGCGGCCAACTGGATTGCGGTCCGCGCTGGTGGAACCAGCCATTGCGGAAACGCAACTGTTTTTGGACAGTGCCGGCCATGGTCAGGCTATTTCTTTCAATATCGTGGCAATGGGCAATATTCAGTGTGGAAACGTGTAAACGGAGCCTGGACGGTCTTGCAACACTGGACGTTGCATGGAGCCGTGAACCCAGGAACGGCCTGGAACCTTTTACAGGTCCACGCCATTGACAACCAACTAAAATTCTTTATAAACGGTGCTCTGGTTTGGGCAGGCACAGATGCCGAACTTCGGTATGGCAAAACGGGTGTTGGGTTCTTTAGGGATGACGCAACCATCAGCCAGTTCCGGGTGGATTATATATCCACTATACCGTTGGCGACCCCGGTCCATTATTATGGAATCCCATAGCAACCGGCTTGTATAATAGTCAGGAACAGATCGAGTCAGGCTTGACAAATAACCAGTTATGGGTATTTGAATTCGGCTTTCTGACCCGCAGAATATTCAACATATAACCATTGTTATTATTTTGTTTAAATTTATGGCGCTTGTGTTATCCTTCGGCTAACCAGAAACAGTTTGCAGGTTGATTTTTATCTGAGATGACAGAAAAACACTTCATGGTAACCGGTGGCGCCGGGTTCATTGGCTCCGCTGTCATTCGGTACCTGCTCAATGAAACCGACAATCATGTGGTCAATGTGGACAAGCTCACCTACGCGGGCAACCTCGAATCTCTGGCCGCTGTATCGAATCATGATCGATATAAATTCGAGCAGGTTGATATATGCGACTACGACGCCATGGAGCAACTGTTCGCAAAGCATCGGCCCGACGTTGTGATGCATCTTGCGGCGGAGTCGCATGTGGATCGTTCCATCACCGGCCCGGCCGATTTTATAAGCACCAACATCAACGGCACATACAACATGCTGGAGGCCGCCCGCAAATACTGGCTCGCCCTGGCAGGCTCGGCAAAAGATGCATTCCGGTTCCACCATATATCCACCGACGAAGTCTACGGCAGCCTGGGCCCCACCGGCTATTTCGTGGAGACAACCAGCTATGACCCCAGCTCGCCCTACTCCGCCAGCAAGGCGTCGTCGGACCATCTGGTCCGCGCATGGGTCCGCACCTATGGCCTGCCGGTGCTGATCACCAACTGCTCCAACAACTATGGCCCATACCAGTTTCCGGAGAAGCTTATCCCGTTGATGATATTAAACGCCGTCGAGGGCAAACCGCTGCCGGTGTATGGCGACGGCGCCCAGGTGCGCGACTGGCTGCACGTGGAGGACCATGCAAAGGCGTTGTATAGAGTGATAACCGAAGGGCGTATCGGCGAGACCTACAATATCGGCGGTAATAATGAAAAAACCAACCTTGAAGTTGTGAAAACCATATGCGCGATTCTGGAGGAGCTGGCGCCGGATCGCCCTGACGGCATCGACAGTTATGAAAAGCTGATCACCTTTGTGGAGGACAGGCCGGGGCATGATCAACGTTATGCCATAGACGCGGCCAAGATCAAAAACGACCTGGGCTGGACCCCGGCGGAAACCTTCGAGACCGGCATCCGCAAGACGGTGCAGTGGTATCTCGATAACCGGGATTGGTGGCGCCATGTCCAGGATGGCAGCTATCGGCGGGAAAGGCTGGGGTTGCTTTCATGATCGACAAGGCTATCATCCTCGCCGGCGGATCGGGCACCCGGTTGTATCCGCTGACCCATGTGGTGTCAAAGCAGCTATTGGCTGTCTACGACAAGCCGATGATCTATTATCCGTTGACCACCATGATGCTGGCCGGCATTAAAAATATTTTGATCATATCCACCCCCCACGACCAGCCGCTGTTCCAGGAGCTGCTGAAGGATGGCGCCCAGTTCGGCCTGAATATTTCTTATGAAGTCCAGGCCAAGCCGGAGGGGTTGGCGCAGGCGTTTTTGATAGGCGAGCGGTTTATCGATGGAGGCTCTTGCGCGCTGGTGCTGGGTGACAATATTTTCTATGGCCATGGCTTGTCCGACCAGATGCAGTCAGCGGTCAGCAAAACAGATGGCGCCACTGTGTTCGCCTATCCGGTGCAGGAGCCGCAGAGCTATGGCATCGTGGAGTTCGACGATGAAAGGCGAGTCGTCGGACTGGAGGAGAAGCCGGACAATCCAAAATCACACTATGCGGTCACCGGGCTATATTTTTACGACAACCAGGTCGTGGATATAGCGCATACAGTAGAGCCGTCACCCCGAGGAGAGCTGGAGATTACCGACATCAACCGCGCTTATCTGGAGCAGGGCGCCCTGGATGTGGAGCTGATGGGCCGTGGCATGGCGTGGCTCGATACCGGCTCTTTCGATTCGCTGCTGGACGCGTCCCGGTTCGTGCAAATCCTGGAGAAAAGGCAAAGCCTGAAGATTGCCTGCCCGGAGGAGATCGCTTGGCGCAACGGCTGGATCGACGATGTACAGCTGGAGCAAATGGCGGAGTCTTTGTCGAAAAACAGCTATGGCCGGTATCTGCTCAACTTGCTGAACCAGGGGCGGGATTGGTGAACGTCATCAAGACAGAAATCCCGGACCTGCTTATACTGGAGCCAAAAGTATTCGGCGATGAGCGCGGCTTTTTCATGGAAAGCTATAACCGGCAAACACTTCTGAACAACACCGGGCTGGATCTGGAGTTTGTCCAGGACAACCACTCCCGATCGGCGAAGAACGTGTTGCGCGGGCTGCATTACCAGATAAAGCAGGCGCAAGGTAAGCTTTTACGTGTCGTTCGGGGCGCTATTTTTGATGTGGCGGTTGATTTGCGCAAGTCCTCCCCCACATTTGGGCAATGGGCCGGCGTGGAGCTTAGTGAAGAAAACCACCGTCTCTTCTGGATTCCACCAGGTTTTGGGCATGGGTTTTTGACCCTTTCCGACTACGCTGATGTTCTATACAAAGCCACCGATTATTACGCGCCGGATCATGAGCGATGTATCATCTGGAATGATCCGGATATTGCAATTGATTGGCCAGCGAATGCAAATCCAGTTTTATCAGGAAAAGATATGCAAGGAACAGATTTCAAAAACGCTGAACTATTCGAATAAGCCCTCATCCCACCGCTCTCTCACTTTTTGCCTCAAAATATCGATTAATTTAATTGACGTAACATAAAGCGCTGTTTTTAAATGCATATTGATATCAGCTCAGCTATGGCAAACGACTGCCGACAAAAGAATGTGAACTATTTATTGCTATATATATCGTTTCTCTGTTAAAGTCTACAATAGCGGTTGGGTCTTTAATCTGGTCCAGTGAGGCTGCAAGATCACCGAACCTGCTCTCCTTTCCTTGGGGCTTTGCGGGTCAATCCTCACATTCATCCAGATTATCGTTTCCCGAACAGACTGAATTTACTTGAATGGAAACATTAGGATGAACGATAAAACAGCAGATGCAAGCCCCGAATCGAGCGTCATCCTGACCGCCGTTAAGCAACGCCAGATCATCACCCGGATGGCCCACGAAATCGTGGAAAAAAACAGAAACCTCGACGATTTCGTCATCATCGGCGTGGTGACCAGGGGGGGCGTGCTGGCCAGCAGAATCGCCGCCGAGCTGAAGCGTGTGGCCGATATCGATATTCCCACAGGCATCCTGGACCCGACCTTGTACCGGGACGATTTCCAGCATAAAGGCGCCGTGCTGGAAGCAAAGAAAACAGAGATACCATTCTCCATCGAAGGGAGGACCGTGCTGTTGGTGGATGATGTCCTGTTCACCGGCAGGACGATCAACGCCGCCATCACCCATATTTTCGACATCGGCCGGCCCAGCAAAATCCAGTTGGCGGTGCTGATCGATCGTGGCCACCGGGAGCTGCCGATCCGCCCTGACTATTGCGGGAAAAACATACCGACAAAATATGTGGAAAAAATCCGGGTCCGGTTCAAGGAGTGTGACGGCAAGGATATCGTGCTCAGCGGCCTCGATCCTGCCGCTGGTGGAGTGAGCAAAAAATGACGGAGAAAGACCTTTATCACCGTCACCTGATCTCCATGGACGACCTGTCGGCGGACGATATAAACCAGATCATCGATACCGCGATAATGATGAAAGGCATCTCGGAGCGGGACGTGAAAAAAGCGCCCACCCTGCGGGGTAAAACCATCGTCAACTTCTTCGCCGAACCGAGCACCCGCACGCGGACCAGCTTCGAGATCGCCGGCAAGCGCCTCTCCGCCGATGTTATCAATGTCAGCTCCACCGGCTCTTCGCTGGTCAAGGGCGAATCTTTGAAGGATATGGTCAACAACCTGGACGCCATGAAGCCGGACCTGTTGGTGATCCGTCACAAAAGCTCCGGCGCGCCGGAACTGGTGGCCGGCTGGGTCGATTGCCCGGTGGTCAACGCCGGGGATGGCCGGCACGAGCACCCAAGCCAGAGCCTGCTCGACCTGATGACGATCCGGGAGAAAAAGGGCGCCTTCGACGGTATGAAAGTATCGATCATCGGCGACATTTTAAACAGCCGTGTCGCCCGCTCCAACATGATCGCCATGAGAAAGATGGGGATGATGGTCACCGTATGCGGCCCCGCCACCCTGCTGCCGCTCGACATCGACGATGTGGCGGACCGGGTGACCTATTCGCTGGAGGAAGCGGTGGATGGCGCCGATGTGATCATGATGCTGCGGGTCCAGACAGAGCGGCTGGAGCGGACCGGGTTTCCCTCCACCCGTGAATACTCCACCCTGTTCGGGCTGAATGCAACAAACATGCGGAAGGTGAGCAAGGATGTGCTGGTGATGCACCCTGGCCCATTAAATCTGGGCGTTGAAATATCGCCGGAGGTCGCCGATGGGCCCTGGTCGGTGATCCTAGAGCAGGTCACCAACGGGCTGGCTATCCGTATGGCGATCCTCTATCTGCTGCTGGGTGGAGGACTGGGGGAGAAATGAGCGATCTGCTGATAAAAAACGGCCGTGTGATCGACCCCGCCAACGTTGTTGATAAAGTCATGGATATCCTTGTGCAAAAAGGAAAAATCAGCCGTGTCGAGAAAAAAATTGATGTTCAGGACGTGAAAGTAATCGACGCGAAGGATAAATGGGTGACCCCGGGCCTGGTGGATATCCATGTGCATTTCCGCGAGCCAGGTTATGAATATAAAGAGACCATAGAAACCGGCGCCCTCTCCGCCGCCGCCGGCGGATTCACCACGGTGGCCTGCATGGCCAACACCAGCCCGGTGAATGACAACGGCTCTGTAACCGAGTATATCCTCGACAAAGCCTCCCGCGCCTGTGTCAATGTTCACCCGATCGGCGCCGTGACCCGCGGGCTGGAGGGCAAGGCGCTGGCGGAGATCGGCGAAATGGCGAAGCTGGGTATCGTCGCCCTGTCCGACGACGGCGAATGTGTGATGGATGGCGGCATCATGCGCTCTGCCATGGAATACGCGTCGATGTTCAACCTGACGATAATGGAACATGCGGAGGATACATGCCTGGCGCAGGGTGGATCCATGAACGAGGGGGCGATATCATCCAGTATGGGGCTGATCGGCCAGCCTTGCGTGGCGGAGGAGAATATTGTGGCGCGGGATATCGCGCTGTCGGAGTATCTTGACCTGCCGATTCATTTTTGCCATATATCGAGCGCCGGTTCGTGCGAGATGATCCGCAACGCCAAGGATCGGGGCGTGAAAGTCACCGCCGAAGCCGCGCCGCACCATTTCACGCTGACAGACAAGGAGTGCGTCGGCTATAACACCAACGCCAAGATGGCCCCCCCGCTTCGGCGCGATCAGGACGTGACGGTCATCCGGGAAAGCCTGGCCAATGGTGTGATAGACTGTATAGCCACGGATCACGCGCCCCACAGCCGTGTGGAAAAAGAGGTGGAGTTCGAGAACGCGGCGTTCGGAATCACAGGACTGGAGACCGGTCTGGCGCTGAGCCTGATGATGGCGGAGGATATCAACATGTCGCCTGTCCGGCTGATAGAATCGATGAGCGCGAAACCGGCGGAGATCATCGGCGTCAACCGAGGCGCCATCGGCGTGGGCGATGTGGCCGATATCACGCTGATCGACCCCGCGGCTGAATGGACCGTCGATCCGGCGGAGTTCAAATCGAAAGGGAAAAACACACCCTACGGCGGCATGACGCTTAAAGGGCGGGCGGCGATGACAATCGTTAAAGGAAAAGTTGTTTACAAATGGGAACAATCTTAATAATATTTGGCGCCAATGACTGACGCATACCTTGTATTGGCCGACGGCAGGGTCTTCACCGGCTTGCCACTGGGGGCCATCGGCCGGACCGATGGCGAAGTCGTCTTCAACACTTCCATGACCGGCTATCAGGAGATATTGACAGATCCATCCTATGATGGCCAGATTGTGACCATGACCTACCCGCTGATCGGCAACGTAGGCGTCAACATAGAGGATATGGAGTCGCGCCGCCCCTTCGCCAAAGGGTTTATCATCAAGGAAGAGAGCGTGATCGTCTCCAACTGGCGCAGTGAAGGAAGCCTGGGCGGCTACATGCGCGATAACGGCATCGTCGGTATACAAGGGATCGACACCCGGGCGCTGACCCGGCATATCAGGCTGCATGGCGCCATGCCGGGGATCATCAGCTCCGGCTCGGATGATCTGGAGACGCTGAAAACAGAAGCGGCCAAACTGAAAAGTCTTGACGGGGTCGATTGCGCCAGCGGCGTCACATGCGACCAGGCGTATGAATGGGACGGCGGGCTGTGGAACATAGAGGATGGATTCGCGGCGGGGCCTTCGGTCGGGAATAGATTCAAGGTTGTCGCCATCGACCTTGGCATAAAGTTCAACATCTCCCGCAACCTCACGCATATCGGCTGTGACGTATCCGTCGTGCCGGCGACGGCGACGGCGGAAGATATCCTCGCGATGAACCCGGACGGGATATTTCTGAGCAACGGCCCGGGCGACCCGGCGGCGGTGGGGCATGCTATCGATACGGTAAAAAAACTGATAGGCGAAAAACCGATATTCGGCATCTGCCTGGGGCACCAGATACTCTGCCTGGCCATGGGCGCGAAGACGTTCAAGCTGAAGTTCGGCCATCATGGCGGCAACCACCCGGTGATGGACCTGGCCACCCGAAAGGTGGAGATCACATCGCAGAACCATAACTTCGCCGTGGATAAGGAGAGCCTGCCCGCCGGGCTGGAGCTGACCCATATCAACCTGAACGACGGCACCGCGGAGGGTGTACGATCCAGAGATCTGCCGCTGTTCAGCGTGCAATACCACCCGGAGGCGGCGCCGGGCCCGAAGGATGCGTCCTACCTGTTCCGTCGGTTTACCGACATGATGACCAAAGAGGCGCAGTACGCCTGATGTTCAAAGCGTTTCTGGATAACCTGGCGCAACTGGCCGGTGATGAACGTTTCAAAAGCCGCGCCCGGCAGGCACGGGAGTTGTACGAAGAAAAAGTCGGCGTCCTCTACTCCGACGACCCTTCCTATGAATCGCGCATGACCTTGTTTCAGGAGTGGTTCATCATCGAACAGCCGATCGACGGGGATAGTAATACACTGGTCGATATCTACCGGCAGGAGCAGGCCCGTGGATCGCATGGGGAGCTGGCCATGGTGGAAGCATTGAAAAATCATGTCCATGACGTGTTTCATATAAAATCGTCATGGAGCGAGCAGATAAAGGCGGCGGCCCTCTACCATAACAAAAACTTTTTTATAAAGGCCGAAGACATCGCCGATATATTGAAAAAAGGCGACCTGTTCGAATCGAGACTGGTGGAGGTGAACGGCGCCTGGCGCCTGACCAACGGCTATTGCCACCACCCGCGCAAGGCTGTGAATTTTATAAAGGCGGAAATGAAACGTATACGACAAAATGACGGCGAAGGGCTGGATGAGTTTTTCTTCCAGCTGGCCTCCATGAGCACCCGGTGGGAGCGCTCCCGCCAGATCGAAGTTGAACAGATTTACACGCTCTGACCGACACGATGCCTAAACGTAAAGATATAAAAAAAATAATGATAGTGGGGGCCGGCCCCATAGTGATAGGCCAGGCGTGCGAGTTCGACTATTCCGGCGCCCAGGCGTGCAAGGCGCTGCGGGAGGAAGGTTTCGAAATCTGCCTGATCAACTCCAACCCGGCCACCATCATGACCGACCCGAACATGGCGGACCGCACATATATAGAACCGGTCACACCCGAAGTCGCCGCGAAAATAATAGCAAAGGAACACCCCGATGCGCTGTTGCCGACAGTGGGTGGGCAGACCGGGCTGAATGTATCTGTGGAGCTGGCGGAGAGCGGCGTGCTGGAGAAGTATGGGGTGGAGCTGATCGGCGCAAAGCTGGACGCCATCAAGAAGGCGGAGGATCGCGACCTGTTCAAAAAGGCGATGGCCAGCATTGGACTGAAGACTCCCATCTCCTCGCTGGCCCACGACATGGACCAGGCCCGCGACGCCTTGCAAACGGTTGGCTTGCCGGCGATCATCCGCCCTGCATTCACCCTGGGTGGCTCCGGGGGCAGCGTGGCGTACACAGAGGATGAATACGAAAAGCGTTGCGCCGATGGGCTGTTCGCCAGCCCGGTGGATCAGATTCTGATTGAGCAATCGATTATCGGCTGGAAAGAGTTCGAACTGGAGATCATGCGTGACCTGAAGGACAATGTGGTCATCATCTGCTCCATAGAAAACTTCGACCCGATGGGGATGCACACCGGCGACTCTATCACCGTTGCTCCTGCGCAGACGTTGACCGACCGGGAATATCAGATCATGCGCGATGCGGCGATAGATATCATCCGCGAGATCGGGGTGGAGACCGGCGGCTCGAACATCCAGTTCGCGGTTAACCCGGAGAATGGCGAGCTGGCGATCATAGAGATGAACCCGCGCGTCTCCCGCTCCTCGGCCCTGGCGTCGAAGGCGACCGGGTTCCCCATCGCCAAGATCGCGGCCAAGCTGGCAGTCGGGTATACGCTGGACGAGATACAAAACGATATCACAAAAGAAACACCGTCCTCCTTCGAACCGGCCATCGATTACTGCGTCACCAAGATTCCGAGGTTCGCCTTCGAAAAGTTCCCCACGGCGGACAGCCGGATCGGGACGCAGATGAAATCGGTGGGCGAGGTGATGAGCATCGGCCGGACGTTCAAGGAGTCGTTGCAGAAGGCGATGCGGTCGTTGGAGACCGGCTCCCACGGGTTCGACGATCTGCCAGATTGCAGCGAGGATGAGCTGATAAAAAAGCTGACCATCGCCTCCTCCGACCGGTTGTGGCACATTGGCGAGGCCATGCGCCGGGGCTGGTCGATCGATCGGCTGTTCGAGCTGACCGCTGTCGACCGATGGTTCCTGGCCAACATCAAACAGATAATCGATGCGGAAGCGGAGATTCGAGCTGACGGCATCACCAGTGATAGCAGACTGCGCCAGCTGAAGGCGATGGGCTTTTCCGACAAGCGGCTGGCGACGTTGACCGGAGGCGCAGCCGCTGACATACGCCAGCAACGGATCGACGGAGATATCGTCCCTGTCTTTAAACGGGTGGACACCTGCGCCGCCGAGTTCGAGGCGAACACTCCATACCTCTACTCCACCTATGAGCAGGAGTGCGAGGCGAACCCCACCGACAGAAAAAAAGTGATGATCCTCGGCGGCGGCCCAAACCGGATCGGGCAGGGGATCGAGTTCGACTACTGCTGTGTGCATGGCGTGCTCGGCCTGGGCAAGGACGATTACGAAACCATCATGGTCAACTGTAACCCGGAGACCGTCTCCACCGATTACGACACCTCCGACCGGCTCTATTTCGAGCCGCTGACGTTCGAGGATGTGATGTCGATCATCGATTCGGAGAAGCCGGATGGTGTGATCGTGCAGTTCGGCGGGCAGACCCCGCTGAACCTGGCCATGGAGCTGGAGGCGGCGGGCGCGCCGATCATCGGCACATCGCCCGGCTCGATCCACCGCGCCGAGGACCGCGAAAGCTTCAAAGCGTTGTTGGACAAGCTGGGGCTGAAGCAACCGGCCAACGGCATCGCCACCAGCGAGGATCAGGCGCTGGCCATCGCGAAGGAGATCACTTACCCGGTGGTTGTCCGGCCTTCGTATGTATTGGGCGGCCGGGCCATGGAGATCGTCTATGACGACGAGTCACTGCGCCGCTATATGACCTACGCCGTCAAGGCGTCGCCGGACCATCCGATATTGATCGACAAGTTTTTAAACTCCGCCACCGAGCTGGATGTGGACGCCATATGCGACGGCGAGAGCGTGGTGGTGGCCGGGGTGATGGAACATATAGAGGAGGCCGGGGTGCACTCCGGCGATTCCGCCTGCTCGCTGCCGCCGTACAATATATCTCAGGAGCTGATCGAAGAAATCAAACGTCAGACCAGGGCGCTGGCCATGGAGCTGGACACCATAGGATTAATCAACATCCAGTTCGCCACGCAGGCTGGTGAGGTATACCTGCTGGAGGCGAACCCGCGCGCGTCACGGACGGTTCCGTTCGTATCGAAGACCATCGGCTCACCCCTGGCCCAGATCGCGGCCCGGGTGATGGCGGGGAAAAAGCTGAACGAGCTTGGCTTCACCGAGGACCCGACGCCAAAACATGTGGCGGTCAAGGAATCGGTCTTCCCGTTTGTGAAATTCAGCAACGTAGACACGATCCTGGGGCCGGAGATGAAATCTACCGGCGAGGTGATGGGGATAGATAAAACGTTCGGACACTCCTTTGGCAAGGCGTCGATTGCGGCCGGTACCGTGTTACCAGCCTCGGGCACAGCGCTGGTATCGGTGATGGATGATGACAAGGAGCAGGCGGTGGATGTGGGTAAGCGGTTGACCGCCCTAGGATTCAAACTGCTGGCCACAACCGGGACAGCCAATGCGCTGGAGGATGCGGGCATACAGGTGGAGCGGGTGAGCAAGGCGGGTGAAGGCTCGCCCGATTGCGCGGAGAAGATCGATAAAGGCGCCGTCGATATGGTGATCAACACCACGTCCGGTAAAAAGTCGATCGAGGATTCCTATACGATACGCCGCACCGCACTGATGAAAAACGTGCCTTACTTCACCACGATCCAGGCGGCGCATGCGGCCACCCTGGCCATCGAAACTTCGGCGAAGGAAGAGATGGAAGTGATGAGCCTGCAGGAATATTTTATCTGATACGACGGAGATCAGGAGACCTTGATTCCGGAGCCTGATTCCTTGTCCGGCGTGATCAGGCTGCAGACGCCGCTGTCGGTGGCGGCCAGCACCATACCGTGGGATGTGACGCCCATCAGTTTGCGCGGTTTCAGGTTGGCGACGATGACCACGGTTTTGCCGATTATGTCCTCTGGCGAATAGCTCTTTGCGATACCGGCGACCAATGTCCTCTGCTCATCGCCCACTTCGACGGTCAACTTCAGCAGCTTCTCCGCCTTTTTGATTTTTTCCGCCTTGATAATTTTTGCGGTTCGCAGATCGAGCTTTGCAAAATCATCGTACTCTATCGAAGCGGTTTCCGGCTTGGCAGGCTCCGGCTCCACACGGCTGGCCTCCACAATTTTCTCTGTCGCTTTGATATCGATACGGTCGATCAGCCGCGCGAACTTGCCGACGACATGGTTCTCCAGCAAGGTTTTGTGGTCATCCCAGGCCAGGGGATCGATCTGCAAAATCTTTTCGACCTGCTGCGCAAAGCCAGGCGTCACCGGCTTGAGGTACAGCGTAATCAACCGGAAAGCGTTGATGCCGATGGTCAAAACCTCGCGCAGTTTGTCCGGGTCATCCTTCAGCTCCCACGGTTTCGCGTCATCGATATATTTATTCGCCACGTCCGCCATGGCGGCGATCTTTTTTATGGCGGTGGCGTAATCGAGCGTGTCGTAATAATCGGCGATCTGTTCGCCCTGCCCTTGCATATCGGCCACGATCGATTTATCGGCGCCGCCGCATTCGCCCAGCCGGTTTTCCAGCGCTTTGTTCTTGTTCAGGATCGATATGGTGCGCGAGCCGAGGTTGGCGATTTTATTCACCAGCTCGGCGTTCACGCGGAACACGAAATCCTCGAAGTTAAGGTCGATATCGTCCACAGAATCGCGCAGCTTGCTGGCATAGTAATAGCGCAGATACTCCGGGCCCAGGTGGTCGAGGTATGTGCGGGCGTTTATGAAGGTGCCACGGGTTTTGGACATCTTCTCGCCCTTGACCGTCAAGTGGCCATGGGCATGGATCTTCGTCGGCAGGGCAAAGCCGGAGCCGGAGAGCATCGGTATCCAGTATATGGTGTGCAGATAGGCTATATCTTTCCCGATGAAATGATGGATCTCCGAATCGCCGTCCCGCCATAGCGCGTCGAAATCCGCCCCTGCCCTGTCTGCCCAGTTTTTGGTGGAAGCGATATAGCCGATGGGGGCGTCGAACCAGACATAGTAATATTTCTGTTCCTCGCCCGGGATCGTGAACCCGAAGTATGGCGCATCGCGGGAGCAATCCCAATCGTTGAGCCCCTCCTTCAGCCAGGTGGCCAGGAAGTTTTTCACCTCCGGCTGCAAGGCGTCGCTGTTGATAAACTTTTCGAGGGCGCCGGAAAAGTTAGTGATTTTGAAAAAGTAGTGGGTCGACTCGCGCATCACCGGCAGGGAGCCGCACAACGCGCATTTCGGTTTTTTCAGGTCGGTCGGGCTGTAGTGGGAGCCGCAAGATTCACAAAGATCGCCATATTGATCTTCCGTACCACATTTTGGGCAGACCCCGCGGACAAACCGGTCCGGCAGAAACATTTTGTCGTTCTCGCAATAGGTCTGCTCTATATCACGGGTTTCGATATGCCCGGAGTCTTTCAGTTTTCCGAAAATCTCGTCGGTCAACTGTCGGTTTTCGTCGGAGTTGGTGGAGTGGAAATTGTCGAACTCGATCAGGAAATCGCCAAAATCGCGCTGATGCTCTTCATGGTACCTTTGGATGATATCTTCCGGCGCCACATTTTCGTTTTTTGCCCGGATCATTATAGGGGCGCCATGGGTGTCCACCGCGCAGATATAGCGGCAATCCCGCCCTTGCATTTTCTGAAAACGGACAAAAATGTCCGTCTGGATATACTCTACCAGGTGCCCGATATGAATCGATCCGTTGGCGTACGGCAAGGCCGCTGTTACTATCATGGTATTTTTAAGCATCATTTTTATCCTTACGGCATCTTTATCCGGTAATGGGTTGTAACAAGGCCGATATTGTAGCACGCAAAGCGTATACTGCGCTGATTATAGAGCGTAGATATTTTTTTTTATGATCTATTGACATTGCGCCGATGAGCAATGATAATCGATGATCACGTAAACTGAAAAATATCATTACGTCAATGGCGATTGAATACAGAAAGGAGGAAAGATTGCAAAATTCTGTTATACAAAAATCTATCATCTCATGTTCTGGTTCCGCCTTTGGGGTTAATAATATAATAAAGACTGCGCTTTTGGCGCTGGTTTACATAGCTATATTTGCGCCTGCCATAGTTTCTGCGCAGGAAGATAAAATTGTCATCAACGATAATGGGTTTACCTCCAGCGAAACATGCGGTAGCTGTCATAGCCAGATATATGATCGATGGAAAGAATCCATGCATGCAGGCGCCATTTCCGACCCTATTTTCAGGGCGTCATACATGATGGCCTTTTTCAAGGATCCAGAGAAGTCTCCGAAGCTATGTTTGCGGTGCCATGCACCCACCACAATTATGGCCGATAATCCTGATATCGAGGAAAAAATAGCCAAAGAGGGGGTTACATGTGATTTTTGTCATAGTATTCGTGGAATCTCCCTTGATAAAGTAGGCCATCCTTTTGATATAGATACTGGCAAAACAAAATATGGTCCACATAAAAAAGGCTCGGTCAAGGTGCATGATGTGGCTTATTCCAGGTTGCACAGCAGCGCGGTGCTTTGCGCTTCGTGCCATGAGTATAAACCGGGCGGTGTGCCTGTGATGACGACATATAGCGAGTGGAAGGCCAGCCCTTATGCCGACCAGGGCAAACAGTGCCAATATTGCCATATGCCGGAAACGGAAGGCGATATATCGAACGATATAAAAGGTCCGCGGGATGGCAAAATATTCGACCATAACCTTGCTGGGGGGCATTCCATAACCCAACTGCAAAAAGCGCTGGCGTTGAAAATAGTCAACGTAACGCGGGATAAGGACCGTATGACAGTTAATGTGGATGTAACCAATGTAGGCTCCGGCCACAGAGTGCCTACAGGTATTCCGACACGAAAACTGCTACTGTTTTGTGAAGTACGCGTACCGGGTGGCAAAGTGTATAAAGAGCGTATAGTTTATGAAAAAGCGATCTTTGACAAGAATGGGACGGAGCTTACCGAGGATTCTGACATTATGCTTGGGCTCGGCGCCAGCGTCGCCAAGGATAACCGGATTTTCCCCAAGGAAACCCGGAAAGAGTCGTTTACATTCTATATACCTGGAAATAAAGAAGCCCAGGTGGCCGTGTGGGCCGAATATCTGTATCGTCCACTGCTCATCCAGGCGGAGGATATGCGAATAGAAATGAACAGGGATAACATTATATCTTCACCATAAACGAAATATGACGACAGACACAGCAGACAACGTAACAGGATCACGAAGAAGTTTTTTGAATGTGGCGTTAGCCGGATTCAGCGCAATCAGCGCAATTGGCATCACCTATCCATTGGGGGCATACCTCTGGCCGGCTGGAGAGAAATCGAGCGGTTCTGGAACCAGGTCTATGAAACTGCCATTGGCGGAGGCGCCCATTGGCGACGCCAAGTTCATCCGCTTTTTGGGTAAGCCTGCGATTCTGGTTAGGCCGAATGAACAGGAAGTTTTCGCCATTTCCGCCATATGCACCCATTTGGGTTGTGTTGTTAAGTGGAAAGAAAACCAGGGCGAGTTTGTTTGCCCTTGCCATGGCGGTGTGTTCGATACCAAAGGAAATGTAAAAAGCGGTCCTCCTCCCGGCGGGTTGCCGGCGTACCCGGTGCGCATCGAGGATGAGTATGTTGTGATAGAGGAAGCGTAGACCATGGAAATGAACACACTGGAACTTGGACCTTTAAAAATAAAAAACCGATTGCTGATCCGCGCCTTCTCCCTTGTTGATGACAAGCTGGGCATTAAGGAAGTGCTCGACGATGAAGTGTTCGAGAAGATCGCGCCGACCCATCTGGGCTTCTGGTCCTGTTTCGGCGGCATCAGCTTTTTCCTTTTCATCAGCCAGATCGTCACCGGCACACTGCTGATGATTTATTACCAGCCGACCATCGAGCAGGCCCACGCCTCTGTGGCGCATATAATGAACGAAGTGCCGTTTGGCTGGCTGATCCGTGGTATCCACGCTTGGGGCTCTAACCTGATGTTGATCACCATTGCGATACACATGACCAAAATATATGTATCTGGCATTTATAAAGCGCCCAGGGAGTTTAATTGGGTGGCTGGTGTTACATTGCTGCTGTTGACCATGGGTCTATCGTTCACCGGGTATCTGCTGCCTTGGACACAGCTGGCGTACTGGGCCACGGTGGTCGGGACGGAGACTCCTGCCGCTATTCCATATGTTGGCGAATATATGCGATACGCCATGCGCGGAGGTGAGTCGATCGGGCAGGTGACCCTTACCCGGTTTTTTGCTATTCACGTTATGATTCTGCCCTTGATAACTGCTGGCGTGGTGGGTCTGCACCTTCTCCAGATCAGGCGGCAGGGTATTTCCGGGCCATTATAAAAAATGAGGACAGCCTGACATGGCGCATCAGACAGAATATACAAAGAAAAAGGAATGCGAAGTAAAAGCTATTCCTATGGAAGAGAAAAAACGAATGATCCGCGAGGGGAAGGCGCACTGGTTTTTCCCTGGGCATGTGGTGGAGCAGGTGCTGATTTGCGGTGTTTTACTGATGATATTGATCACCATATCCACGCTGTTCCCGGCGCATCTTGGCGCCAAGGCGGATCCGTTCGACACGCCGGAGCATATTAAACCGGAATGGTATTTCCTGGCAGCGTATTACAGCCTTCGGGTGGCCGACTATTTTGCGTTTCTAGGCGCGTGGGCGCCAAAGATTCTGGGTATTGTGTTCCAGGGTGTGGCGGTCACTTTATTGCTGGCGGTTCCGTTTATTGACATGGGCGGGAAAGAGCGACGACCCTCCAAGCGGCCTATCGCTATGGCCCTTGGCGCATTGGCGGCGATAATTTTTATCGTATTCACTCTGCTGGGCCACTACGTTTAGAGCCTACGCCCGACCCTGAACGGGCATGCGCATTACACCCCCGCCTTGGAAGCAGGGGCGCAACGTGATGAAATGATCTGGATTATTTATGCGCGGCGTAAGGATGTTCTATTTCATCCTTTTTCGCGACCACTTCTTTCGCCGTGGGCTCGCCATTAACCGCCCTTTTGATAGCTAGCTTGGTGGCTTCGTAGTTGAAGTCCTGAATTTTGTTGTCATCTTCAGCGTCCCAATGGATAAATACACCTACACAAATAAAGCAGTCATCCGCTTCTTCCACAGGGATCGTCCCATCCTCGACAGAGTCAGCCACCGCCATAGCAACAGCCCGTTGGGCTGGACCATAGTTCTGCGTGGCCGCTTTTTCATCACTCATTGTCACTTTGTTGTATGTAATGGTGAATGGTTTAACCGCAAAATTTGGTGACACCACCGCCAACATAGAATTAAACCCTTGACTTTGTCGGGTCATACTGTCACAAAAAGCTGTTTCCGCTGCACTCCCTCTTGGCCCCATAATCAGCTCGATGTGGGCGATTTCATTGCCATCACCCGCCAGCGCTTCACCGACAAGAACACGATCGATTTTAGCCATAACTACACCTCCGTAATATTTGTGAAACAATTGCTTCGAATGATTATACATTTCGAGGCATGAATCACCAAGCTAGAAACAAAGCAGGCGCGTCTGCGCTGGCAGGAAAGCATTATTTTGAAAGGAAGGGGGATGTATTGTTGGGGCAGGAGCTTTATACTGCGTAGGCAGTCACACTTCTGGTCTCTTCATCGGTGATGTAGCAGGCTGGATCACATGTCATAAAATCACCGGTCATCCGCCATGCCCTGTCCCGGTTATTACCGCCGCATACTTTTATCCAGCGGCAGTTCGCGCAACGGCCTTTGATTTTCCGTGGTGATTGGCGAAGCACATTGAGCACAGTGTTATCGTCGCTGTTCCATATTTCAGAAAATGGCTTCTCTGTGATATTACCAAGGTTAATATACTGCATAAACGGGTCGGGATGGACATCACCCCAAGGGTCGATACTGGCGACATGGGCGCCGGCGCCGTCGCCCCCCAAACCCTCCAGCATTTCCAGCAATTTATTGGCGGTGGCGGGATCTTTTTTCATCATCCAAAGGGTCAGCAGAACCTTGTCCGCTTCATTATTGCCGGTAATTATCTCTGTTCTTGATCCATTTTCGATATATGAAACAGCTTTTGCAATGATGCATTCCACTATTTTGTGGACGCGATAATTGGGAATATTGCTGTTTTTATTTTCTTCACCTTTCACCCGGTACGCCAAATGCGACAAATATATCCTTTCAACATCATACTTTTCGGCAAACTGGAATATATGGTTCAGGTCGCTTATATTTGCAGATGACATCGTGAACCGGATCCCTGTTCTGATACCTTTACTTTTAAGCAGGGAAATACCCCGGACAACCTTGTCATAGGTTCCAGGCGCGCCGTATAGCCTGTCATGGGTTTCACACGATCCATCCATTTTGACGCCGACATAATCTATACCAGCGTTAAGCAACATTTTTACATTGGAGTTCTCAATCAATGTGCCGTTGGTGGATATGGATACATGCATGTCGAGCTGTTTGGCAAGATAAATAATGGGCAAAAGGTCTTCACGCAATAAAGGCTCGCCACCAGCCAGGACCAGGTATTTCACCCCTGATTTGTGCAGGTTTCTTACAGTTTCCAGGGCCTGATCTTCTGAAAGTTCGTCGCATGATTTTGCGGTCACGGAGGACAAATAGCAGTGGGCGCATGAAAAGTTGCACGATTGGGTGATGTTCCAAATGACCATAGGAGATGAAGCGGCGCCCATATTGCCAATTTGCGCTAACTGCGCTGGTGAGCCTTCCATCGCATATTTTAACAGCCTGCTTAACCGAAACAACTAACCTCTCTCCCCTGAATCATATTTTCAAACCTGCCGTAAATGAAATTAATATATTGCAAAACTTGCAGTACATATATTTCCGGCATTATTGATAAAGTCCCATCCCCCAGGAACAGCATATACGCGCGATATTATTCATACCATTTTGAGTAATATTCATAATTATCCAACTGCATGCCAAGCCGTTTGCAAAAGTATTACATATGTATATGAGATACCAGCTATTGCCTTGGATAAATTATAAAGTATTGATTTATCCGATGCAAGCTAATTTTGTTACGGAATAATGTATTCTGTTCCAGCATAATACATAGTGACGGATATATCTATTTTCATCTCCGGGCTCAATTATTGGTTTTTCTCCGGCGCAGTTTAGCTTTTGATAAAATACTACTAAAATAGTATTAAAAAATAATGTTCTGACGTGAAAGTCTAATGGTACAGTAATCAGGACGCCATCGCGTCATCAGTTTTAGTGTTGTCCGCCCTGTATATACTGTTCGCCTGTTCGGCAAGCACAATGATATTCTTAAATAGCGCCGCAAGTTCATCCATGTCAGAAACCAACTTCCAATATATATCAAGCGCTTTCACGGCCGATTCTTTCAATGACAGGTTACTCCGCGACGATATATATAGCGCTTGTTCTACTAATGGTGATACAATTTGCATCTCGGCACATGTCTCTGACAGTCTGTCCGGCGCTGTATACTCAGGCATCGATTTATAATGAAGCGCCAACGCAAGAATGGTATTCAGCTTTTCAAGCTTAGCCGATATACTGCTGAAAAGTTCCTTGTTTACAAAAGGAGATTCAGGGCCTTCGCTTATCAAATCTTCGAACTTTGTGATATGGTCACACATCAAAGCCCTGTCGAGCTGAAGACCACTAAAGATTTCCGGTGTTATTCCAAGACAGCGCCTGGCAGCCGATTTGCACCGGGCCAGCCCCAACCGCGCAAACCCCCAATGCACTTTCTTCAAAGCCTTGGGGGCATGGAATATCCTTTTTAGATCCTCTTCAGAAACGATAATAACAGCCACATCCTGAACAGAAGAGACCCTTGCAATGGTAGGGTCATGGGTGAACATGCTAAACTCACCAAACAAGGAAGGGCCATAGACTGTGCTTACCTGCAAATCATATTTTTTGCTCCCAACCTTTATTGTTTTGTAAACAGCGCAAGTACCAGAGAGCATAATCACAAGCTGTCGTTTACCCTGCGTCCCCTGGGCCACCAGCGTCACTCCACGCTTTATTATGCGGGGTCCAAGCTCGCAAATGGCTTCCAATTCCTTACGCCCGATGTAATAAAACTCTGGCATGCGGGAAAGGATGGAAATAATGTTTTCTTTATCGGTATAACCGAATGGGGTCTCAGGGCTTATCAAATCCGGGAGCATACAACAAAACTACCAGTACTTCTTCTATTGTCGGCTTATTGCAAACAAAATTTAGAGATCATTAAAATACATAAAAATAATTATATGACGATCATGTTATGTTCAATCGTTTTCCGACCCTGTGGCATATGCATGATGGATTTTTTCCTGCAACTGCAAAAATATTTTCATTGCGTCAATAAACGAGCCAAAATCTTCCGCTTGCAACACACTTAATACTTTATCAAACTCTGTCTCTCCAGTGCCATTCCATATATCCCACGCCAGGCGCACCAGCACATCATCCGGGTCATAACAATCCAGGTTATCAGGGGTAGCGCCCAGGTTTATAGAGCCTCCATCACTGCTCAATAGCTTGCCCAATAAATCAGGATGATTTTTAAGCAACTCTTTAATAGCGCAGAGACGTAACTCAACATTGAATATGGAAAGATCGCTCATCGGTCACATCCCGCATGTCCCGGTATTACAGCCAGGCTGGTTTGGCGCAGGGCATCCACCGACCGCTTCGCACATGGGCGCGCCGTTTTGGTTGACGCCGGCGGAGACTGAAAATACAGAGAATCTCTTTTCTACACGAGAGCTTCCACATTCCGGACAGGAAATGTCGGAAAATGAGTCAACAGACAGACGCATCGCTTCAAACTGAATGTCGCAATGGCGACATCGATATTCATAAACAGGCATTTACATCAGCCACAAACTTTTACTAAATCAGGATCTGCCCTCACAGATCATATAATGCTTGCAATATACTATAAAAGCTGATCATTTGCAATCATTCCTTTTGCAGGCCCGCCGGTTACGCATAATTTTATAATGCTTGTTTTTCATCAATGATACAATGAAACCTGTTAGAGATGAGCGACTTGACATCATTATGAAAGTTAAAAACCTGGTCCGGGATGATCCATTCATCGTTGGCATGTTAAAACGTATGCCGCCACCGGTTGCGGAAAGTTTCACCGACGATCAACTCCTGGAGATCAAAAAATCTGTGGGTGATCGCAAATGGGCCGCCCATTCTATCGACATAAGGCGCACCCTAAAGCTGCTGAAATGGAAATACTACTTCGTATTTATTGCTGGCAGAGAAAGACGCGGAAATGAAGTCGAGCGTATGCGCGCGTGGACCTGGGTGAACGCTTTTTTCATCGCCCTGTTCATGCTGGGTGTTCTGGCGATCGGGATTTTTCTGGTATACAAGCTCAACACAATGGCCTGACATGATTTTTACCCGGCTGTCCGATCGAATTTTCGTACTCCTGGTTTATATAGCCCTACCCGCCCCACATTTTGCCCTGGCTGAAAACGAGCATAACCATGGAGCAAAGCTCACCCAGAACAACCCGCTGGGCACATTGATGGTCTATCGCGTCAAATCGAAAATTGGCAAATATATACCGAAAGATCCTGGATTAATTGATCAGGATGGCAAGGACACGTTCAAGACCGCTACCATAAGCTTCGATGTGGTAGACGACACTCCAGATATAATGAAAGGGTATGGAGAGCAGTTTACCGATGATTTTTCCACCCGGAAATTTGGCACGACGGAAAAAGAGACCGTTGATGCGCTGACAAAAGCGTTCGTGCCCATGTTTGTGAAATCGGAAAATTTACCGTTTAACCGCTCAAATATGGTATCCATTGTCCATAAAGATGGGATGCTGTTACAACAGATATTCTGCGTCGATTTTTCGGAAAATGAATTCGTTCGCGTACTGAAAATCCTTCAGGACGATATGGCGCCGGGGGACAGACCAAACAATTGACCGGCAAACACTGTATATACGGCCATATAACGCTACGACAGAAAATCATGTTATGAAACGTTTTATCCACTCATATATCATCCCGCCGATCGCATATATAACCCTATACCTGGTCAGCGCTACATTGAGATTGGAGCAGGTCGATAATGATTTTCAGCAGGAGCTGGTTGGAAATAATATCACGGCGATAGGCCTGTTCTGGCACGGCAGGCTGTTCTATGTCCCGTATCACTACCGGCGGTGGCTGGGCAAGGTCGCCATCCTGGTGAGCCCCAGCGTGGATGGAGAAATCATTTCCCGCACATTAAACTGGTTTGGGTTCAAGACGGTCCGTGGCTCTTCGTATAAAAGCTCCCGTTCCGCGTTACGCAAGCTCCAGCGAAATATAAACGACGGGGTATGGCCGGTGTTGATAGCGGATGGCTCCAGGGGTCCTGCGTTCAAACTGCAGCCTGGCGCCTTGATGCTATCCAAACTCACAGGTAGCCCGATATTGCCCCTCACCGTCTCATTCTCCAAATACTGGACGGTTAACAGCTGGGACAAGCTGATGATCCCGAAGCCGTTCGCTTCCGTCGTTGTTGTATATGGCCAGCCTGTCACAGTCCCCTCTTCTGGCGACTCGCAACAGTTGGAATTAAAACGCCTGGAGCTGGAGCGGATTCTGCTAGATATCACAGAGAAGGCGGACAAGTATTTTGCGGCAAAGCCATGATCTATTTTATTTATAACCTTCTTTTATACACGGCCCTGGTTCTACTCTCCCCGGTTTGGATTCTTTTAATCATATTTAAAAAGAAATACCGTGTCGGGTTAGGTCAAAAACTTGGGTTTTTCCTGCCAATACAAACCAGGGAAACAATATGGATCCACGCTGTATCCGTGGGCGAGACCATCGCCGCAACCGGGTTAGTGCAGGAGTTTCTGGAGCTTACCCAGGATTACCGGATCATGTTCTCGACCACCACATCCACCGGGCAAGAGGTTGCCCGTCAGAAGCTGGCCCCGAACGCCAATGTTTTCTATTTCCCATATGACCTGCCCTGCGCCACCAGAAGAACAGTGAGAGCCATCAAACCGGCCGTGATAGTTTTGATCGATACAGAGTTGTGGCCAAATTTGATAAGGTCAGGCAAAAAGCATGGCGCAAAAATCGCCCTTGTCAACGGCAGGATCTCCGACAAATCCTTCCCCCGCTATCACCGGTTCTACTGGTTGTTTAAATATATACTGGGCAAAATAGACCTGTTTGCCATGCAGAGCGAAAATGATGGCGAACGGATTATCCAAATGGGCGCTGATCCGAAGCGGGTGGATGTTCCTGGCAACCTGAAGTTCGACCGGTCGACAGAGCCGGTCACACCGGAGGACCGCACAACCCTGAAGCAATCGCTGGGGATGGAAGCGCAGGCGCCCGTTCTGATCCTGGGTAGTATCCATGAAGGGGAAGAAGCGGCTATTCGGGCCGCCATTAAATGCCGGGATCATGCCCCAAACCTGCGTATCATAATCGCGCCACGCCGCATCGAGGATTTCGGCTGGATCAAAACTGCTCTGAGAAGCTCCGGGTTGCATATAGTTAGAAAAAGTGAGGTTGACTTAGAGAAATCAACAATAGATGATGTCATCGTTATCGATACATTTGGGGAGTTGGCGAACCTTTACTCTATCTGCGATGTAGCATTCGTCGGCGGCAGTCTCATACCCCATGGTGGTCAAAATCCGCTAGAGCCGGCCACACAGGGCATTACCGCTGTTTTCGGGCAGTATATGGGCAATTTCAGTGAAGCTGCAGAGGCGCTGGTCTCTGGTGGTGGAGGGTTTCAAGTGGATTCGGAAGAGGAGCTGTATACCACTTTAGTGGAGCTGTTAACCAAAATCGACGCCAGGGAAACAAGCGGTAAGCTGGCCCGTTCGGTGGTGGAGCGCAATAGGGGCGCCTCCAGAAAAGCGGCCGAAAGTATCATCGATCTGATAGAAAAATAGAATGACGCAAGACCCCGCCCTTGGCACAACCCTAGATAACTGCGTGAATGCTATTTTTGGCGGCGCCCAGTTCAGCGAACCTGTTCCATTGGCAGGGGACGCGTCGACCCGCCGTTATTTCAGGCTGGAGGTTGATATGGTTGGGTCTGTCGTGCTGATGCTGGCGCCGGATGATGGGTATATCTCCGAGTTTCAGAATATGACACGGCTCATGGAACAGCTGGGCGTCGATGTCCCGCATCTGTTTGGCGCATCCGGCAGGGTGTTGGCGATGGAGGATTTGGGTGACCGGACGCTCCAGTCAAAGGTTCGAAGCATGACAGATGACGAAATAAACAATGAATACCGATCGATAATCGACAGCCTGCTCGAATTTCAGGCGCGCGCTTCCAGCATTGATAATCGGGAAAACAAATGCTTTGAGCAAAAGTTCGACCATGAAAAACTGATGTGGGAGGTCGAGTTCGCCAACGAGCACTACATGCGTAACCACTTGGGCCATAAGCCATCGTCTGGAGAGATGGAACGGATACGGGATGAATGGAGCAATGTATGCGCGACCTTGGCGAAGATCACTAAAACCCTGGCACATCGCGACTTTCACAGCAGGAACATCATGGTATATGGCGACCGGCGGGTCTGGATAGATTATCAGGACGCGCGGATGGGGCGCAGGCAGTATGATCTGGCCTCGCTGCTGCTCGATCCATACGCCAACATCTCGCCAGATTTGGAAGCAAGCCTTGTCGATTATTACTATGAAGGCCTGCAAACCATCAACAAGCACACGATCAGCTATGAGCGGTTCATTAATATATACAAGCTAAGCGGCGCCCAGAGGCTCTACAAAGCGCTGGGCACCTTCGGCTATCAATCAACCGCGCTGGGCGTGGACGTTTACAAAGAACATATCCCGGTTGCTGTGGCCGCGCTGCGCAGGGTTATGAACTCCACACCCGACCTGATTGGTTTGTCATCAACCCTGGATACATATCTGGAATAGACAACAATCCTTCACAGTCCAGAGAAATGGCTAGATTACGGCCTGAATAACCCAAATGCAAGCGGGACCTGGGGCCCACCGCCATCGGATTCTATGCTCATTTCGGGTGTATCCGACGGATTAGGTTGCCTGATCGTAATCGTACTTGTTCCTGGTACAGGCCCAAGAGGAGGAGTGCTAATTTCCGGTATACAATCAACTTTCTCAATAAATAAGTTTTTTGCTAGATATACCTGGGAAAAACCAGCATCTGATTGACGTGACAAAACCCATGTTCCTGATACTACGCATACCCTAACACCATCTCGGGTTACGGTTTGCTTAAACCCCGTTTCTGTGAGATCCCAAATCACCTTTTCCCCTTCTGGGGTGCCATCCACCTGCCACGCTCCAGTGAGTATATCAACTAGTTGTTCATCTGATTTCGGATCGCCACATGAAACCAGCAAAACCAGTCCAGCAGTGATTACTATTGTCCCCAGCGTTTTCATAGCAATCTCCCTTCTATTGGTTTGATAATAAGAAACAGAATAATATTATCTAATAGTAAATGCAAAATTAATCGCCTCGCTCCAGGCAGTGCAGTGAGTTTACAAACCATCCGTCAGTACCATTGATTAACTCACTCCATAAAAAAACCCTCCAGCCGGAAAAGCTGGAGGGTGTATGAACTCTATATTCGGATCAACCGCCGTTGGCTTTTATATATGCCAGCAGGTCATCGATTTCACCTTCGGATAATTTTGGGATTTTCATCTTGGTTTTCTTCGATTTGTCGGCGCCCTTCTTCCACTTTTTCAGATCCTGCGTCTCGGCGTCGTTCTCTTCCCAGGTAGCCTGAGGGTCGCTCAACCATTTTTTCAGCCACTCTTCAGAGCGTCTCTCCGTAACCCCGGCCAGGCCAGGCCCCACTTTCTTTTTTGCGCTAATTTTATGGCAATTTTTACATTTTTTGGATTTCCATAATTTTGCGCCGCTACCCGTGTCACCAGCATACCCTACGCCCGCAAATGCAACGGCCATAATCAGCGCCAGAAATCCACCTGTAATCTTCTTCATAATACCTCCTATAGAGTTATACTTTAAACAGGCTTACTCATCCCCAAACCTTATATTTCCACAGTATCGCCATGTTCTATGACACCTTGAAAATAACTCCTGCATAATCGTCAATCGATACCGGGTCTGTCAAGTAGATTTTTACGGAACAAATGCTGGTATTGGAAATATTTTGTTCAATATACATACTAAATTCTGCATAAGTCGTTACAATGCTGCCAGATAAATGAACAAAACAATATATTCAAATCAATGCTTTTCCAGACTCGTAAGCACCTCTGGCAATAGCCGCAGAATGTCGGAGGGCAAAAAACTCCGTGGATCATGTGTTTCCGCATATTTATCCGCACATAGTCCATGCAAATAAACAGCAGCGACAGCGGCATAGTCAGCGGATACGCCCTGGGCAAGCAGGCTCCCAATCATTCCGGCAAGCACATCACCTGCCCCCCCCGTGGCCAGCCCATGATTGCCGGTATTGTTTATATAAACTGTCCCCTTCTGTGTGGCGATCACGCTCCCGGCGCCCTTTAGTACGACGACACAACCGTTCGTTTCGGCGTAGTTCACCGCGGTCTCTATCCTGCCGGCCTGAACCTCGGCCACCGTCATCCCTGCAAGCCGGGCCATCTCGCCCGGGTGTGGTGTTATCACTGTTGGGGCGGCTCTCTGTCTGATTATTTCAGACTGCTCGCCGATACAGTTCAACCCGTCAGCGTCGATGACGAGGGGAATATCCAGTTGCCGCGCCACTCCACGAACGAACCGGACCGTCGATTCATCCGTGGTCAACCCGCACCCCAGCAGGGCGGAAGATTTGCCATCGGCGAATTCGATAAACCGGTCAACCGACTCCTCTGCTATTGAACCCGATTCGGTCTCGGCCAGGGGATATGCCATGATCTCCGGAGTGGAAGCTATCGCTGAATCGATAACGCTGTTACAGCCGGCGACGGTGACCAATCCAACCCCCATCCGCAGCGCTCCTGCGCCGGCAAGGATCGCCGCGCCGCGCAACCGCGTTGAGCCACAAGCCAGGACCAGGTGACCGAAATCTCCTTTGTTGGAATCGGGAGTCCTGTCAGGCAGTATGCAGGTAACATCCTCCTGCTCTATCATAAAAATGGACGAGGGCGCCTCTTCTATGACCTGCGGTGGAAAGCTGATATCGCCGATCACTACCCGCCCGGCATGATTGCTGGCGGGCGTGGTGAGCAGGCCGATTTTCGGCAGGCCGAAAGTGACCGTTACATCCGCATCCACACACTTGCCCGGAACCTGGCCGCTGTCGGAATCCAGGCCGGAGGGCACATCCACCGCCACCGTCCACCGCCCGGATCTGTTCATGACATCGATGATATCGCCATACATCCCCCGCGGTTCGGATGTCAGCCCGGTGCCCAGCAACGCGTCTACTATAACCGTGGAATGCATGAACCGGAGCTTGAAGTTTTTCAGATGTTTCGGTTCTGTCAACTCTTTGACCCGCCCTTCCATGGCCAGCAGAATATCCAGGTTGACCTTTGCGTCGCCGGTCACATCCTCTTTGTGGCAGGCAAGATATACTGCCGCGTCGGCGCCGCGATTAAGCAGTTGGCGGGCGATGACAAACCCATCGCCGCCGTTGTTGCCTTTGCCGGCGAAAATGGTCACCTTAAGGTGGGTCAGATCGTCGAAGTTCCGCTCGATCTCCTTTACGACGGCCAGTCCTGCGTTCTCCATCAGGATAAGGCCTGGGACCCCCAGATCTTCAATGGCGCGGCGGTCGATCTCGCGCATTTGTTCGGCTGTTACTACTTTTATCATTTGCCAGGATTTATACGGCTCAGGCGCTGTCTTTGGCGTCGAAATAGTTTTTCAACTTCTTCTCTATCTCACCTAACAGAAATTTCAGCTCGACGATCTGGTCGCCTGCTTTTTCGATGGTGTTCTCCTCATCCGCTATGGCTTTGATTTTCGCGTCCACATCCTCAGAGAGCATGTTCAGGTCGTCGAGCCTCTGCTCCACCCGGGCCACCATGGACATACGCGCCGTCAGCTCATCCATATTATTTCCATGTTCTTCTATGGTTTCCCTAACCTTTGCGACCTTGCTGTTTATATCCTTAAAGCTATCCTTGTCCCCCTCCATCTGCTCGCGATAGGCGCCAACTTCCTGCATTATCGAGCGCAGGCCTTCAACCTCTGTGAGCGTTTTCGCTACATACTCTTCTTTCTCTTTCAGGCTTTCGATTTTATCTGTCACCGCATTATAGATAGAATCCAGGAAGGTCAGCTTCTTATCTATTTCAACAACCACATCCTCTTGGTCCTTGATGACATTTATACGTTTCTCCAGGTCGTCGAGCCTGCTGGTCATGGTCAGGGAAAGCGCCTCCATCTTCTCCCCCCTTTCGCTTATTTCTTTGGCGCTGGCTAGCTGGCCCTCTATTTTTTCCAGATGCGGCCCGACCTCATCGCGAACGCTGTGTATCTCTTTAAGTGTTTCATAGCCACTATCTATTTCGACCAGCCGTCCGCTGGCCAGACGTTCTGCGTCTTTCAGTTCGGAAGATAATTTATCCAGCCTCTCGACCATCTGCTCTACATTACCTTTTTCCTTTGTAATATCGAGGATTTTGTCATCCACCTCGCCCGTGATTTTACGAAGGTTTTCCACCCGCTGATCCATCACATCTATAAGCTCAACCTTTGAAGTGACCTGGTCTATCTTCAGGTTGGTGTCCTCCACCAGGAAGTCAAGACCATCAAGCTTCTTCTCCAGCTTCTCAATCAGCGCTCTCCGCTCCAGCTGGCTCTCGATCTTCACATCCAGGTTCAGCACCATATCGTTCAGGTTGTTTATTTTATTTTCCACCTGGTCGACCATGCCCTGCCTCTGGCTGACACCGGCCATGCGGTCGCTCAACAGGTCGAACATTTTGTGGACCTGGTTTATCTTCTTCTCTATCTCGGTGGTGACGGCCACCTCTTCATGGAACCGATTCAGCTTCTCGTTTACTTCATCATGGGATTTGTGAAACTTCTCGATTTTCGCAAGGGCGGCATCCACGGCGCCCAGGTTCTCTTTCGCGGCCGACATTTTCGACTCAACTTCCTCAGTCAGAAACGAGTTAAGCTCGCCAACCTTAGTATCGATTCTTTCAACTTCATTAAGCTTGTCTGTAACACGAGAGATGGCCGTTTCTGTGTTTTTGGCAAGGGTATCCAGGCTAGACAGCTTCTCTATAGCCTTTTTAACATTATCTTCTTTCGAGAGCACGTTGCGGCTCTCCACTTTCAGCTCGTTCGTGGCGGTGAGCAGCTCAGCGGCTTCACGGCGCGCTTCTGTCACCAGAGCGTTCTGGTTGATCAGCTCGCCCACCGAGGCCTGCACCGATTTGACCATGTCGTTGCCCCGCTTGGCGTCGACCGTCAGCGCCTGCACAGCTTTTCTGTGCGTATCCAGCGCGTCCATTCGATCTTCCGCCTGCTTGATCATTTTTTGCAAGGTGTCGGATTGCTCCGTGGCGGAGCCAACCAGCGCCTTGAAATCGACGACTTCCTCCATCCTGTTGGCGATATTCTCCAACATGCTTTCGAGCCTTATCAGGTTCTTTTCCGATTTGCGTACCAGCTTGTTCTCTTCCTGGAGCCGCTTGATCCGGATCTCCATATCCCAGAACATCACGTTCAGCTTGCCCGCTTCTTCGTTGGCCCGCTCCACCAGCACCCGTTGGGCGGAGAGATTTTTTATTTTGGAGTTGATCCGTTCTATCAGCAGGTTTATGGAGTCGGCGTCTTTGCGTTGTTTGCCCAGCTTGATAAATGCGTCATCCGCATTGTCACTGATTTCGCTGATTGCTACTTTCAGATGTTTTAGATCTTCACGGTTTTGATCGATCCGGCCCGGAATATCGGATATTGATTGGTAACCACTTTCAACTTTATTAAACAGGTCCGCTTTGGTTTCTATTGTGTTTTTGTTCTTTTCGAAATATTCCACCAGGTTTTGTAATCGCTTGCCCTCCCTGGAAGCGTCATCAAGCAAGCTTTTAAGTTTGTCGATCTGGCCGCTGACCGATTCGAGGTTGTCGTCGGTATTTTTATCGATATTTTGATTGGATTCAGTCATATCATAACCTCCTGACCATCAATAATACAACAGTTTGCATATACTCGCAATATTTTCGCTTTACTCTGGAGCGCTATTCCAGCCACCCGGAGATACTATCAATGTTATCCTGGCGCGCTCCTCCTCGCTATAGGCGAATATCGAGATCGACTCGGAACTGGCTGGGTCAATCCAAACAGCATTAAACTGGCCACCACCCCGCACAATGTTTTTTTGGCTGAAATCGTTTGCGGAAAGGGCGTTATGAAAATACTCTTCAATCTGTTCAATACTGCCTATGGTGTAGAAAGAAATGGTTTCATCCCTAACGCCATGAATATGAGACACAAGCTCCGACCCTGGGTAAACCGGAAGCCTGGCGTCTATCTTCTCTTTCCCAGCGTCATCATTGCTGCCTATAACGATTACATATTCCGCATTTTCCTTACGTATCACAACTGTCCGGCCAGATACTATGGTGTCAACTTCGTCGCCCAGTTTCGATTTGATGGTTTTTTCCAGCGCTTTATCCATGCCGGTTTGCTTGATATCGTCAAAGTTTTGATATGTTATGAACAGCGCCAACCCGGCCACACCTAACAGTATAAATTTACCCATTATTCAGCTGCAATCATTTGGCGCTAACCATCAATTTCTTTTCTACGCGCAATGCCCATCCATTGACCGATACGACGTCTGCCTTTTTCAACTCACCCAGGTTCGGCCCGCTAATGGTTTTAATACCCGAGTGTTGATCCGTGGAAACCATTGATTGACAAGCTGTTAAGAACCGGACGGTAAGGAGAACCGAACGGAATTGGTTACAGAAGGTTCGGCCAGTTCAGCAGGAGAGCGCCTTGTCCACAATTTTCATCGCCTTATCTTCGCCCACACCCTTAGCCTCCGCCAGTTCAGTGACGATCAGCTGATATGCGTTTTCGAAGACCTGTTGTTCGACAAATGAAAGGCCCTTCGACTCTTTCAGGGTGAATAATGTTTTGAACACAGTCGCGACTTCAAAAAGGGAGCCGGATTTTATCTTCTCCTGATATGTCTTCTGCCTTTTGTTCCAGTTTGGTTCATGACATTCCGCTTCACCATCCTTTAAAATATCGATGACCTTCGGAACATCCCGCTTGGGTATAATTGTCCTGACGCCCACCTGGTTGGCGGAATTGATGGGGGCCATTATGGTCATCCCCTTTTTCTTGATACGGATGACATAAAACGCGGAATCCACCCCGGAGAATTTGCGGGTCTCGATTTTTTCTATGACGCCTAAACCGTGGGTTGGATATATTACTTTTGCCCCAACTTCAAACGCGCTTGCCCCTTTTTCTTGCATCCCCAACACCATCTACTTTTATTATGTAAGTGCTATGATCATATCAGATCGAGCCCTGACCGTCAAATAGGACAGGCTTTTTTTCGGATACAATTTGATACATGTTGTTACCTCCAGGAAAAGCATTATCCTTCAAAAATCCTTAAGCTGGATTCAGATAGCTGGAAACAGCAGTTTACATTGTTTCTCGCATAATTTACTAAACCTGATTAAGGAGAAAAAATAATGAAAACAGCATTACTTGTCGGATTGATTCTGATTATTACAGCGGGGCTGGTTATGGCTGGATGCTCCAGAGGCGGGCATAGATTCGGCCATGGCAATCCTGACAAAATTGTGGACAGGATCACCAAAAAACTTGGCCTCGACAATGGCCAGAAGCAGCAGCTGACCGCCATCAAGAATGATATCGTCAGCAAAAAGGATCAATTGCGCCCCGACCGCTCGGCCATCATGGGTGAGATCGAATCGCAGTTCAAAAACGATGTGGTGGACGAAGCGCGCCTGCGGGCAGTGATCGACACAGAGAAGGCCAAGCTGGATGAAATAGCCAATTTGGCTGTCGCCAAGATTTCGGAGTTTCACAAGATACTTACGCCGGAGCAGAGAGCGATGGTGGTGGAGAAAATGTCCAAATGGAAGGAGCGCGGCAAATGGGGAAAAAGATGTGATTATGGGAAAAAATCTTGACCCTGGAACGGCTTCCCCTTCACCGGGGGAGCCGGATCGTTCAGTCGGTTCATTTATTTCAAAACAGTAAACCAACGAAAGGGATAAGCTGATGCGCTACATTATTTTTTCAATAGCCGCGATATTTACACTGTCCACACCTGGTTTTTCCTCCACATATGATCTGGTCCCGGAGCGCACAAGCATCGGGTTCTCTGTACGGCATATGGTCTTCTCTAAAGTGAAAGGAAATTTTGACAAGTTCAGCGGCGCCATTAAAATGGATGAAGGCCGGAAACTTGCACAATTCAGCGCAGTAGTCGATATGGATAGCGTCAACACGGAATCGGAGAAGCGGGACAGCTTCCTGCGCAGTGACAAATTTCTCAATGTAAAAAAATATCCGACGATGACTTTCGTCTCGACGAAAATAGAGGCTGATGGCAATAAATATATTGCTGAAGGCGCTCTTACCATTAAAGATATCACAAAGCCTGTAAAGCTGACCGGCAAGATGCTTGGCGTCGAAGCAGACCCACATGGAAATCAGCGGGTCAGTTTTAAAGCGAATTTTTTGATAAAAAGATCTGATTATGATCTTGGCTTTGGCAAAGTGCTGGAAGTTGGCGAGCTGATCGTCGGCGATGAAGTGTCTGTGGCGCTGGATGTGGAAGGGATATTGGTAAAGGAACAGTCGAGTTTATTGGTAGAATCAAAGTATATGGAATAAACGTTATGGCTTCGACCGGCAAGGTATATAAAGTATGAAACCGCTAATCCTGATAATCGATGATGACGAAAAGCTCGACAAGCTTCTATCAACCTTTCTATCGGAGTTTGGTTTCCGTGTGATCTGGTCCACGCACCCTGATGACGGGTTAAAAAAGCTGAAAAAGGAACCGGTCGACCTTGTCATCCTCGATTATATGCTGCCCGATATGAACGGCTTCGAAGTGCTGAAGGCCATCCGGCAATCGAACAACCTGCCGGTGATCATGCTGACGGCCAAAGGCGCCACCACCGACAAGGTGGTGGGGCTGGAGCTGGGCGCCGACGATTATATCCCGAAACCTTTCGAGCCGAGGGAGCTGGCGGCGCGCATTCATTCGGCGCTCCGCCGGAGCCAGGGCCAGGTGAAAATAGGCCCTGTCGTCTCTTACGGTTCATTGAAAATTGACTATCACCAGCATGTGGTATCCGTTAATGGCGCCATCGCCGACCTGACCACCAGCGAATTCGAAACATTATCGCTGCTGGCGAAAAACAACGGGAAGGTGCTGAGCCGTGACGAGATTATAGACGAATTGCGTGGTATTGAATGGGACGCGTTCAACCGTTCCGTCGATATCACCATGAGCCGGCTGCGCGCCAAGCTGGGTGACGACCCGAAAAAGCCAAAGTTCATAAAAACCGTCTGGGGCTCTGGCTATATGTTCATCGGGAAGGAGGACAGCAATGGCGCTTGATTTCCTGCCGAAGGCTTCCAGGTCGGTCTTCACGAAGCTACTGGGCGTGATGATATTGACCGGCCTTTTGGCCATACTGATTGTCGGCGGTATGTTCCGCATAGCCTTTAAAGGACCTAACCGGGAGCCTTTCCAGAGCAACGTGACCCAGTATATCAAGTATATTATTGATGACCTGGGCGACCCGCCGGATAAAATGCGGGCGATGGAAATCTCCAGCCTTTCTTCCATCCATATACAGTATGAAAGCCCAAACAGCAGCTGGAGCACCACCGACGAGCCATTGCGGGCAACTGGGCATGGTGTCCATGTTTGGAGCGAAAACGGGAATATACGGTTTAGCTCCTACCGAGGCAGGCACTTCATCGAAGCGCTGGAAGGTGACGGAAGTTTCATATTCACGATGGATCGGCCGTTCAGATTCGATGCGGACCACACAAAATTTGTTATCATCCTGCTCGCCCTTCTTATGGCATTGCTGGCGGGCGCTTATCTATTAATTAAAAGGATCTTGAAGCCTATATGCTGGCTCGATGAAGGGGTGAAGCAAGTCAGCAAAGGCCAGCTCGACCATGTCGTCCCGTCAAAGGGCAATGACGAATTCAAGGACCTGGCGGAAGCGTTCAACGATATGACCGGCCGGATAAAGAACATGCTCCACTCCCGGGAGCGGCTGCTGGTGGATGTGAGCCATGAGCTGCGCTCGCCATTGACCCGGATGAAAGTCGCGCTGGAGTTTCTGTCCGAAAGCAAGGAGAAGGAGAGCATCCGGGCGGATGTGGATGAAATGGAGAAAATGGTGACCGATATACTGGAATCGGCGAAGGAGCGCAACAGAGAACGAAAGCTGGACCGGACAAATATTAACCTGTCAGCCTTTGTCAATGAAGTGTCCGAATTGTTCCGGGGGGAAACACCCCCCATAGAAATCGGCGCCATACCGGTCGATGCGGAATTTTACGCAGACCCGGAGCAGGCCAAAATCGTGATGAAAAACCTGATAGCAAACGGCATTAAATATTCCCGGCCAGATAGTAGACCTATCGTAATATTGGCAAAAAGCGAGCCGAATGGAGCTGTTATAAAGATCATGGATGATGGAACAGGAATTCCTGAGGAGGAGCTCCCGTACATTTTCGAGCCTTTCTATCGCGTCGATAAATCCCGCTCGAAGCAGACCGGCGGCTACGGCCTCGGGCTTGGCATCTGCCTGGCGATTATGCAGGCCCATGGTGGCGCCATCGAGATCATAAGGAACAAGGCCCAAGGTGTGACGGCGTCACTTTTTTTCCCTGATGAAAAAGTTTGAGGCGCAAAAGGAAACTTTCCAATGACTATCTTTCCATGTTAAATTTGCGTATATAAAAATGCATACTACGAAACTTAACTGGGGGAACTAAAATGGTTACGCTACGCTATCACGCCCATTCATGCTGGGAGCTGGAAAGCTGGACTTCCCCCGGTTTTGTGGACAGTTTTTCGGTTATATTTTGAGTGTTATGGAGGTGTTTATGTCTAGTAAGCGATATACAGCGGAGTTCAAGTCTGATGCGGTTGGTCAGGTGGTTGATCGTGGTTATTCTGTCCCGTCGGTGTCGAAACGTTTAGGTGTATCTGATCACAGCCTTTACAAGTGGGTCCGGGAGTCAGGTAAAAGCAGTAATGATCGCTCCGTGGATGATCTGGATGCGGTTCGTCGCGAGAACGCCCGTTTGAAGGCGGAGCTGAAACGGGTTGAGGAGGAGCGGGACATACTAAAAAAGGCCACAGCGTACTTCGCCAAGGTGTCCGGGTGAGGTACGCGTTTATCCGTGATCATCGTGATCGGTTCCGTGTGACATCGATGTGCCGAGTGTTGCGGACATGCCGCAGCGGGTTTTACTCCTGGCTAAAATCTCCGTTATCTGATCGTGATCGGGAAGACCGCAGGTTGCTGGTGAAGATAAAGGAATCGTATATTGCCAGCGGCAAGGTATATGGCAGTCCCCGGGTTCATCGTGACCTGGTGGAGGCTGGTGAGCGTATCGGCGAGAAGCGGGTGGCCCGTTTGATGAGGTCTGCTGGTATTGCGGCTATCCGTGGTTACCGTAAGCCCCGTTATAAATCTGGCTCTCCTTGTGTGATGGCTCCTAACCGGTTGGGGCAATGTTTTGATGTAGACGGTCCAGACCAGGCGTGGGTGACTGATATTACTTACATCCGCACCTGGGAGGGATGGCTTTATCTTGCGGTGGTGATGGACCTGTACTCCCGGCTGGTTGTTGGCTGGTCTATGGGGTCCGCTTTGGCCAGGGGGTTGGTGTTGGATGCGCTACTGATGTCGGTTTGGCGGCGCAGGCCAAAGGAGAAGGTTATAGTTCACTCGGATCAAGGGTCACAGTATGGCAGCGATGACTGGATCAGGTTTTGTGATGATAACAATCTTGTTACCAGCATGAGCCGACGTGGTAACTGTTATGACAACGCCGTGGCGGAGTCGTTTTTTAGCAGTCTGAAGAAGGAGCGGATCAGGCGCAGGATATACAGAACGCGTAAAGAGGCCCGGTCTGATATATTTGAATATATAGAGATGTTTTACAACAGGACAAGACGTCACAGCTACGTAGGATACGTCAGCCCAATGGAATTTGAGCAAGCCTCAAAACAACGGGCTTAAATGTCCACTATAACGGGGGAAGTCCAAGCAGCGCCCACCGGGTGGTTATCGACCCTTTCCTTTCCGGCAACGAGTTGGCCGACGCCGGGCCAGAGATCTTCGACAAGCTGGACGCTGTCATCCTCACCCACGGCCACGCCGACCATATCGGGGACACCGTTGAAATCTGCAACAAAACCGGCGCGCTGGTGGTCGCCAACAACGAAGTGGCCAACTATCTGGCCGGCGAAGGCCTCACCGTGCACAACATGCATGTCGGCGGAGGCTACCAGTTTCCGTTCGGCCATGTGAAGCTGACCATCGCCCATCACGGCTCCAGCGGGCCGAACAACGAATGCCTGGGCGTGGCCACCGGTGTTGTGGTCACCATGGACGGCAAAAAAGTTTACCATGCGGGTGATACCGGGTTATTTCTCGATATGAAACTGATCGGCGAAACCTGCGGCCCTCTGGATGTCGCTCTGCTGCCGATCGGCGACAATTTCACCATGGGCATAGACGACGCTGTGAAAGCCGCCGAGTTCCTGAACGCAAAGATCAATATCCCGATGCATTATGACACCTGGCCACCAATTGTGGCTGACCCGCAGGAGTTTGTCAGCAAGGTCGAAGTCCAGGGCGGAGTCGGAAAGGTTATCAAACCGGGGGAGAGCCTGGATATATAGAGCCAGGTTACACGGCCATTCTCTGCGGATTTGCTCGCGATGCTTGTTTGCAGAGCATTGCGCCGGACAAATTTGTCCGCTTCCATAATCATTTGTTTGACAGTTGACGTTAATAATGCTAAATTCAAACATAATTATATGCTAATTATGCATAATATATAGTAATGTACACTAAACTTTGTATCGCATTATTGTTCCTTTTGGCTGCGGCACCATCGGCAAACGGAGCTCAGCCAGACGTTGAAGAGATGTACCAGAGCGCCCGTGTTCATTATTACAGCCTTTTCAACTCCCAGGAAAAAATGGAGGATCGCGGCCATTGGCTGCTGGTCATCGACCAGTTCGATAATATCGCCATAACCTACCCTGGTACAAAACGGGGCGCCGACGCGCATTATACAACCGGCCTGCTCTACCAAAAGCTGTATTATCGCTCCGGTAAACAGGAGGACAGGAAAAGCGCCATCGACAGCTTTTCAAAAGTTATTCAACAATACCCCCAAAGCAGCCTGGTGGATGACGCCGAACAGCATATAGGGGACATCAGGTTCCGGGACAGCGATTATCAAAGCGCCCGCGACTCGTATAAATCGGTGGAGCAAAGGCGTATACCCAAAAAATCGTACAAAGGGAAAACGGTCAAAACAGTCTTCTCCAAAACCAGAAACACGAAGCTGAAGCCAAAGGTCTCTACCGATGGCAGAAGTTTCCAGAGCAATACGTTCACGCAACTTCGCGAGATAAAACGCTTCTCCCGCTCTGGTTATACCCGGTTGATTCTGTTCCTATCGCGCAGGACCGCATATCGGGCGGTGGAGTTATCCAATCCGGAAAGGGTGTTCATCGACCTGCTTGGTACCCGGCCGAAAAGCGGATTCCCCGACAGGATAAGATATAACTCTGGCATTGTGGCTAATGTGCGGATGGGCAAGAACGACTCCAGCATAACAAGGGTAGTGTTTGACCTGACCACCGAATCGTCCTATATGATCACATCATTGGAAAATCCATTCAGGATAGTCATAGATTTCAGTAAAGGCAAACGTCGGTTTGTGGATGGCGGCAAAGCGCCATCCGCCAGCAATACGCTAATCAAGGTTCAACCCAGGAAATATAAAAGAAAACCAGCATTAATAGTTATCGACCCGGGACATGGCGGCAGGGACCCGGGCGCCATCGGCCCATCAGGCCTGAAGGAGAAAACCGTGACGCTGGCCATAGCAAGAAAGCTGAAGGCCAGCCTGGAGCGAAAATATGGCTATAGAGTTGTCCTGACCAGAAACAGTGATCGGTTCATCGAGCTTGATGAGCGCACTGTAATCGCCAACTCCATGAAGGCGGATCTGTTTGTGTCGATCCATGTGAACAGCAGCCCATACCGCTCCGCCAGAGGACTCGAGACTTATTTTCTCTCCCCTGCCCGTTCGAAGGATGAGCTGGCCACCGCCGCCAGAGAGAACATGATCGCCGCCCACAGCGATAACCCGGTGGAGAACGATCTGGCATATATCATGAGTGACCTCTCCAGCACCCGGAAAGTGAACGACTCGGTTATGCTGGCCAAGAGCGTGCAAAGCCATATGGTGAAAGGTATGCGCGCAAATTATCGCGGGATAAAGGATAAAGGAGTGAAGCAGGCGATGTTCTATGTACTATGGCGTGCCTCCATGCCGTCGGTTTTGGTGGAGACTAGCTTCATATCGAACAAGGAAGAGGAGCGCCTCCTCAGAAACGCTTTATATATAGAGAAACTGGCCGAATCGATAGCCAGAGGCGTATCTACCTACAGCAAAACTGCCCTGGGCAGACCAGATACGCTGGCGCGCAGGTGAGTATCCTTTTTATTAAACACGCAGAAAGCGGTGGCTTGTCACAACCTGCCCGCGACCTTTGATGGGCTGAAAGGGCGGTGGTTATGGATGGGCCCCTGGCAAGGCATTACCATACATCTCGTCGGGGCGCCCGCCTGCCCTGGAAATGACAAGGCTAAAGCGCCACCACAGAGCGCGCCTGCACACGGCAGGCGTAGTTTCTAGTGTCAGCCACCGCCTCCGCCACCAGCCGCCGCCGCAAACGGATTCGGTTGAGTTTGGGGGTCGGGCGCATTACATATGGCATCCAGCACAGAGTTGGTCAGGTCTTCAAAATATTTGGCGATCTCCGGGTTATCCTCTTTGCTGAACACCGGGTTACCCTTGTCCGCGTCTTCACAGATCGACTTTGTCAACGGCACCGAGCCAAGCAGCGGAACGCCCAACTTCTCCGATTCACGCAGTCCGCCACCCTCACCAAAAATATGGGCCACTTCACCGCATTTCTCGCAGACGTAGTGGCTCATGTTTTCCACTATGCCGAGGATATGGGTCTGTGTAAGCTGGAACATCGCCACCGCCCTGCGCACATCGATCAGCGCCACATCCTGCGGAGTGGTCACGATGACGGCGCCTTTGATGGCCACCTGCTGCGTCAGCGATAACGGCACATCGCCAGTTCCCGGAGGCAGGTCGACTATTAGATAATCAAGCTCACCCCAGGCGATCTGGTTTATAAGCTGGTCGATAAGCTTCATCACCATCGGCCCGCGCATTATCATCGCTTCCGAATCTTCAACGGCCATGCCAATGGATATGACCTTTATTCCGTAGCGCTCTACCGGGTTGATCATGTCATCCACAACTGCCAATCTTTCGTTGGCCCCCAGCATTTTATGCACAGAAGGGCCGAAAATATCCAGATCGAGTAGCCCAACCTTGTTGCCCATTTGTGATAACGAATAGGCAAGATTGACCGAAACCGTCGACTTGCCAACGCCACCCTTGCCGGAAGTGACCGGTATGATATTCTTCACGCCAGGCAAATCTTTGCGACCCATAGCCTCGCCGCCACCATGTTGATGATCGTGATCATGGCCGCCTGGTTGCTGTGGCGCCGAGCCGGTCAGCACCTGCACCGCCAGCCCTTCTGAAACAGAGCTAACAGCGTTTTCTATCTGCTTGGACAAGGCGCCCATCGCGCCATCCGATGACGAAGAAGAGCGCAGAACGACCACCACAGCTTCCGGGGTGATCTCCACATCTTCCACAAATTGTAATGTAACTATGTCCTTGTCGAAACCGGGATACGGTATACCCTTCAGGGCATCGATAACTTTATCTCTGGATACCATACCGTCGCCCTACATTATCGCTTCGACGCTGGTCACGCCGGGAACGTTTTCCATCAGGGTCTTCTCGATGCCCATTTTCAGGGTCATGGAAGCGGACGGGCAACCGGAACAGGCGCCCTGCAACCGGACAAGCACCACGCCATCTTCGTTCACATCCACAAACTCGACGTTGCCGCCATCCGCCTGCAACGCCGGGCGTATTGTATTCAATGCAGTTTCTATTTTCTCTTTCTCGACCATTATATAATCTCCATCGTTTTATTTATTTCATACCTGACCATACAGAATTCAACTTGGGTCGCCACATGTCAGGCAGGTTCAATCTGTCCTTACCAGTTTACACCTACAGACTACACCAAAACAGGACAAATGTCATACTATTTTAGTCAGGTATTCCACTCAACGCAAGGAGAAAACAGAAGCTTATCGCCCCACCCAATCGGCCAGCAACTCAAAAACATATTCATATCATCAACTCCACAACATATTTTCGTTATATATTCGCTATCAGGATAATCGAACAGAGAACGAATGTCAAGTAAGAAATAATATATTTTTATAAAGAAGTTTCGCAGGGCCGGACATATTTATATTAACATTCAACACGTATTATGTATTACGCTTGACGTATGGCGCCTGTACGTTTAAAATAAACCATGATAAAAAGTTATCGGGACAAAAAGACCGAAGCTTTCGCCAATGGCGAATCTGTAAAAGAGTTTGGTGGATTCAAGGAACAGGCGGAGAAACGGCTCGAAATCCTTGACGCCGCTGAATCCCTGCAAGATTTGGCCGCACTGCCAAGCAACAGGCTGGAGGCTTTGTCGGGTGACAGAATGGGTCAGCACAGCATCAGGATCAACCGGCAATGGCGGATTTGCTTTAAATGGGATGGTGGCCCGACAAACGTTGAAATAACAGACTATCACTAAAGGATATAATCATGAGCAGAGAACCTGTGCATCCAGGCAAAATATTGGGTGATGAGTTAAAGGAACTGGGTATTAGCGCGACGGAGCTCTCGAGGCAAATAAAGGTACCGGAAAACCGTATTCCTCAAATTGTGGCGGGGAAAAGGAACATCAGCGCCGACACCGCCTTGCGGCTTGGCAAATGGTTCAATATGAGCGCCACTTTCTGGATGAACCTGCAAAACAGTTATGAGCTGCGCAAAGCGGAAAAGGAGATTGGCAAAGCGATCAAATCGATTAAACCAAGAGCGAAAGAGATAGCATGAACATAAAGGGCGCCTAATAATCTACTTATTTCTATGAAACACTTCACCGATATTGCCACGATCATTGCTCTTGCCCTCTCCTTTTTCGCCTGTTCGACTATTTCGCTGGCCAAGGATCCCGACACTGCCGACATGATCCTGATACCGGCGGGCAAGTTCATCATGGGGAGTGACGAGGCGGAGCGGGAGTACGGTTACAAGCTGGATGAGGCGCAGGGTAGCCGGGCGGCGCGCAAATATAAATGGTTCGAGGTGGAGACGCGGCGGAGCGTCTATCTGCCCGATTACTACATCGACAAAGATCTTGTCACCAACGCCAACTATGAAAAGTTTATCAAGGCGACCGGTCATCGCGCGCCCTTCGTCGATAAAAAAACCTGGCGAAGCTATCGGCTGGTTCATGGATACAAGGAGGTTCTGCGGTTCCTCTGGCAAGATGGCGCATACCCGAAGGGCAGAGGCGACCATCCGGTGACGCTGGTCAGCCATGATGACGCCGTGAAGTATTGCCAATGGCGCGGTTCAGGCCACCGCTTGCCGACCGAAGAGGAGTGGGAGAAAGCGGCCCGAGGCCCCGACGGCGCCTACTTCCCATGGGGCGCCGAGTTCGACGCCCCAACCTGAACAGCTATGACAGTGGCCCGTTCGACACGGTACCGGTCGGAAGCTATCCAGAGGGCAAGAGCCGATACGGAGTAAACGATATGGCCGGCCAGGTTTTTGAATGGACCTCCACGCCATACAATGCCGAAGGAAAATTCACCGTCAAGGGCGGCTCCTGGGACGATCATCCAGGTGTGACCCGCTCAGCCGCGCGACATGGCAGACCGAGCAGTATCAAACATATCCTCATCGGGTTCCGTTGCGCCCGGGGCGGGTGATCCGCCAGCTATAGTTTGGCATAGACAAGCTTGAGGCTTCCGGTCCCTTCCTCTTCTTCTTTCTTAAAAATGTCATAGCTGACGACGCTGACCTTGTAGTCGCCGTCCGCCGTCCGCACGCCATACACCGCGCCGTTCGGATAGACCTGGTGGTCGCCCTCCAGGTTATAATGGTACCACCGGGGCGAGCGGAAAATCTCGCCATACTCGTCCATGAAATATGCCACCGAGTCACCCGCGTCCTTGATGTTGTCCCAGATGAAGCCATAGTTGGGCGAGCCGATGCAGCCGGCGTAACCTGGGCCGCTGACCGAGCTGTTAAGGAATAATTTATCGCCACCATGTTTCAGGTCCCAGTTCTTGTCCGATGGCGTAATAGACGCCCCATCCTTAAAACCGAAGTGGTCACCCGGGGCCAAAGTGGCTTCCGTGTCATCCTCCATCTTTGCGTCTTTGCCCGGCTGATAACCATAGCAGATGCGGATAGATTTTCCATCCTCCAGCACCTCGACAACTTTCATCTTGGCAAAGCTTTCGCCATCCGCCAGCCGCAGCTTCCACCCTTTCTTTTTCGGTGCTTTCCATCTGCCATCCTTTTCCAGCCGCCATCCGGTGATCGCCGGGTATACATCCTCTTCTTGCAGGTTTGCGTTATCCGGAATCTTCTTCACCGCTTCAAACTTTTTAACCCAGTCATCAACGCCCAGCTTCAAAAACTCTTCCTGTGGATCCGACGAGGTGGGTGGATCTATGCAGGCCGCCACGACCCCGCCCGGCCCGGCCGGGCCGCTGTTGACACAGATGACCGATCGTTTGACGCCGAGTGTCCACGACTTGTCATTTTGCGCGCGTTCATCGTCCAGGTCCAGCAATGCGCCACTGCCCAGGTCCACATATTGAAACGATTCGCCATGGATGTCACCGCCAACGACAACGCCCTCCGGCGGGATAATAGTAATCTCTTTTATTTCCATCTTCATATCCTTGTTTTCATCCGGCATGGCCGGAGCAATTGATTGTTAAAATCTGCAACTATTGAATGAGCGACTATTTTAGCTTTGTATGGGATCGATTGAAAGACAAGTCTCGGGTAGGAGAAATGTGCAGCGAAGGAAAAGACTTCTGAATATAAAGTTAAGCGGTTGTTAACCAGTGGTGCGTTTTTCACCTTTGGCGTGGCCGCGATATGTGCGTGTGGGTGAAAACTCGCCCAGTTTATGCCCCACCATGTTTTCCGTCACATACACAGGGATAAACTTTTTGCCATTGTGCACGGCAAGGGTGATGCCGACAAACTCTGGCGTGATCGTCGATCTGCGGGACCAGGTTTTGATTATTTTCTTGCTGTTTTCCGCTCTAGACCTGGCCACCTTCCGCGCCAGACTCTCTTCTACGTATGGTCCCTTTTTTAATGATCTCGCCATAAGCTAATGCCCTTATTTGCCCCTTCGTTTGACAATCATCTTGTCGGATGATCGGTTCTTCTTCCTTGTTTTATACCCCTTGGTCGGCTTGCCCCATGGTGTAACCGGATGTCGGCCACCGGAGGTTTTGCCCTCGCCGCCGCCATGCGGATGATCCACCGGGTTCATCGCCACGCCGCGCACCTTTGGCCTGCGCCCCAGCCAGCGCGACCGCCCTGCCTTACCGATCGAGACCCGCTCCTGGATGGAGTTGCCCACAGCGCCCAATGTCGCCTTACAGCTAATTGGCACATTGCGCATCTCGCCAGATTTCAGTTTTATCAGCGCCTTGTCGCCCTCCTTCGCCATGAACTGGGCGGCGCATCCGGCGGACCGGATCATCTGGGCGCCCTTGCCCGGCTTCATCTCTATGCAATGCACGATGGAGCCAACCGGGATCGCGCTCAACGGCAACGCGTTGCCAGAGCGTATCTCCGCGTCTTTGCCCGACATCAGCATGTCACCCACCGCCATATCCTCGGTGGCGATTATATATCTTTTCTCGCCATCGGCATAATGCAGCAGCGCCAGATTGGCGGAACGATTCGGGTCATACTCGATGGTGGCCACCTTCGCCGGCACACCATCCTTGTCCCGCTTGAAGTCCACAATCCGCAGCCGACGCTTATGCCCGCCGCCGCGCCGCCGAACGGTGATCCGGCCATTGTTGTTCCGTCCGCTCGACCTCTTTTTCGGTTGCAGCAGCGACTTTTCCGGTTTGTCGGTGGTCAGCTCGTCAAACTTCAGGCCGGTCTTGTTGCGCTGTCCTGGTGTTACTGGGTTATATTTTTTTAAGCTCATAATATTCTTTCAGATCAGACCTGGTCCATAACTTCGATGTTGCTCCCCTCCTTCAGGGTCACCACGGCTTTTTTCCAATCCGCCCGTTTGCCGGCATACCTGCCCAGGCGCTTCTTTTTGCCTTTAACATTCATAATATTGACCCGCTCCACAGACACTTTGAACACCTCTTCCACCGCTCGCTTAACCTCCAGCTTGCTGGCCCGCGGATCCACAGACAGCGTGACCTTGTTCTGGAAATCCTTGGCGTCGGTCGCCTTTTCCGTTATTATCGGTATCCGTATCAGGTCATAAGGATTTCGCATCAGCCCAGCCTCTCCTGCAGTTTATCCAGCGCGCCCTGGTCACAAACAACACAGTCCGCATTAAGCATGTCATACACCGTCAGCCCATCCTGCGCGACGACCTTCACCTTCGGCAGGTTCCGAAACCCCAGCGCCGTGTTCTTCGTCTGGTCGGACAACACAAGCAAAACCTTTTTGTCGGCCAGCCCCAGGCTGCTGATCGCGGCCACCGCTTCTTTAGTTTTCGGCTCCGCCAGCTCTATCTTGTCCACCACCAGGAACGATTCCTCCTGCGTCTTCAACGACAGCGCAGAACGCAACGCCGCGCGCCGCGCGGTTTTCGGCATGTTGTATCCATAGTTGCGCGGTGTCGGCCCGAAGATGATGCCGCCACCACGAAAAATCGGGGAGCGGATCGACCCAGCCCTGGCCCGGCCCAGGCCTTTCTGCTTCCACGGTTTTTTACCACCGCCGCGCACTTCACTGCGGCCTTTGGTTTTGTGGGTGCCGCTTCGAAGGTTGGCCATATGGTTGACCACCATGTCATGCAGAAGATGCTTTTTCACCTCCGCCTCAAACACTTTTGGGGCCAGGTCAGCGTCCGCCACTTTTTTGTTGCTTATATCTTTTATCTCTATCTGCATGATCTATTTCTTCTTGTTAGCTTTCTGACCCGCCGGCGCTTTTTTCGTCTTCCGGGTGCTTTTTTCCACGATCACCAGCCCGCCGTTGGGCCCCGGCGCAGAACCTTTCACCAGCAGGAGGTTGCGCTCCGGGTACGTTTTGACAACTTCCAGATTCAACGTGGTCACCCGCTTGTTGCCCATCTGACCCGGCAGCTTGGTGCCCGGCAGCACACGCCCAGGCTCCACACACATACCGATGGAGCCAGGATGACGGAACTGCTCGTGCGAGCCGTGGCTCATCGGCGCGCCGCTGTATCCATGACGCTTGACGACGCCGGCATATCCGCGGCCCTTGCTGGTCCCTGTGATGGTGACATACTCCACATCTGTGAACACATCGTCCACTTTCACCACATCACCCACCTGTGGGTTGTTCTCGTCCTTGCTATCCACACGGATCTCCCGCAAAAACCGGTGCGGCTTGATCTTCAGATTGTCATACCGCGTTCTTATCGGCTTGCGCACTTTCTTTTTATCTTTTTTCTCTATGGCTTCATACGCGATCTGCACCGCGTCATACCCATCATTCTCGACGGTTTTCACCTGGACCACCGGGCACGGCCCCAGCTCCAGCACAGTCACCGGCACCTCATCACCATTATCGTTGAAGATATGGGTCATCCCCGCTTTCTTACCAATCAGTCCGTTCATTGTCCTGCTATAACTTAATTTCTATGTCCACACCAGATGAAAGATCGAGCTTCATCAAGGCGTCAACGGTTGTGGGGGATGGCTCTACTATATCGATGATCCGCTTATGCGTCCTGATCTCGAACTGCTCCCTCGATTTCTTGTCCACATGGGGCGACCGCAGCACGGTCCACCGGTTTCGCACGGTCGGCAACGGGATCGGCCCGATCACCCTGGCGCCAGACTTCCTCACTGTCTCGACAATTTCTTTCACACCCTTGTCGAGAACCTTATGGTCAAACGCCTTGAGGTGTATTCTTATCTTCTGTCCCGCTGTTATCATTTCTACCCTATTCAATAATTTCTGCGACGACGCCTGCGCCGACGGTGCGGCCGCCTTCACGGATGGCGAACCGCAGCTCTTTCTCCATGGCGATCGGCGTGATCAGCTCGCCCACTATGCTCACGTTGTCACCAGGCATTACCATCTCCACACCTTCCGGAAGCTCCACCACTCCGGTAACATCTGTTGTCCGAAAATAAAACTGCGGACGGTACCCCTTGAAAAAAGGCGTGTGACGGCCACCCTCTTCCTTCGTCAATATATATACTTCAGCCTTGAACTTCTTGTGCGGTGTGATGCTGCCAGGCTGCGCGCACACCTGGCCGCGCTCCACTTCCTCACGCTTCGTGCCGCGAAGCAACAACCCTACATTATCGCCAGCCATTCCTTCATCAAGGATCTTCCGGAACATCTCCACGCCGGTCACAACCGTCTTCTGCGTGTCACGGATGCCAACGATCTCCACCTCTTCGCCGGTGCGTACGATCCCACGCTCCACACGACCGGTCACAACCGTGCCGCGACCCGATATCGTGAACACATCCTCCACAGGCATCAGAAACGTCTTGTCCACATCACGCTCAGGCTCAGGTATATAGCTGTCCACAGCAGCCATCAGCTCCATTATGCATTTGTTCGCCTCCTCATCCTCCGGGTTCTCCAGCGCTTTCAAAGCGGAACCCTGGATCACTGGCGTGTCCTCTCCAGGAAAATCGTACTTGTCCAGCAGCTCACGGATCTCAAGATCAACCAGCTCCAGCAACTCCGGGTCGTCCACCTGGTCCACCTTGTTCAGAAACACCACGATGTAAGGAACGCCAACCTGACGCGCCAGCAGGATATGCTCCCGCGTCTGAGGCATCGGACCGTCCGCGGCGGACACCACCAATATCGCCCCATCCATCTGCGCAGCGCCGGTGATCATGTTCTTCACATAGTCAGCATGGCCAGGGCAGTCCACATGGGCATAGTGGCGGTTCTCCGTCTGATACTCCACATGGGCCGTCGCGATGGTGATACCACGCTCACGCTCCTCAGGAGCCTTGTCTATCTCGTCAAAGGGAATGTAATCCGCCAAACCCTTCTTGCTCAACACCTCCGTTATCGCCGCTGTCAACGTCGTCTTGCCATGGTCCACATGACCTATCGTACCGATGTTTACGTGAGGCTTGCTCCTGTCAAATTTTTCCTTAGCCATGAGTTTACTGTTGACCTCCTCTAGTGGTAGAAACCATATAATTCATTTTTTTATGCGGCCCCCTTCTCTTCCGAACCGCCGGAGTATTTCGATACCAGCTCTTCCGCTATAGACTTCGGCACTTCATCATAGTGGCCAAACTGCATTGTGTTGCTGGCCCGCCCCTGGGACATGGAGCGCAGATCGGTGGCGTAGCCGAACATGTCGGACAGGGGCGCCGTCGCCTTGATCACCCGCGCGCCGGCCCGCTCGCTCATCTCCACTACTTTTCCCCGCCTTGAGTTCAGATCCCCGATAACGTCGCCCATATACATTTCCGGGGTGACGATCTCCAGCTCCATAATCGGCTCCAGCAATACCGGCGAGGCTTTGGCCATGCCTTGCTTGAATGCCATGGAGCCGGCCACCTGGAAGGCGACCTCGGAAGAGTCTACCTCATGATACGATCCGTCGTATAGTGTTATCTTCACATCAACAACCTGGAACCCGGCCAGGACGCCGGTCGATGTGGCGTTCTCCACACCTTTCTTGACGGCCGGTATATACTCCCTCGGCACAACACCGCCGACGATTTTGTTCACAAACTCGAACCCGCCGCCGGTTTCGTTCGGCTCTATCTCCAGCCATACATGGCCGAACTGGCCGCGGCCGCCAGACTGGCGCACGAAGCGGCCCTCCGACTTCACGCTTTCGCGGATGGTCTCTCGATAGGCCACCATCGGCTTCGATACGTGGGCGTCCACGGTGAACTCTCTTTTCAACCTGTCTACGATAACCTCCAGGTGCAGCTCGCCCATTCCGGCGATCAGCGTCTGGCCCGTTTCCGGATCGGTTTTCACCTTGAATGTTGGGTCCTCGCGGGATAGTTTGGCCAGGCCCTCGCCCAGCTTGTCCTGCTCCGCCTTGGTTTTCGGCTCGATGGCCACCTGTATCACAGGCTCCGGAAACTCCATCGACTCCAGCATTATTTTATTTTTTTCCAGGGTCAGCGTGTCGCCGGTGGATGTGTTCTTCAGGCCGACGGCGGCGGCGATGTCACCGGCGCGCACTTCCTTGATATCTTCCCGCTTGTTGGCGTGCATGCGGAGGATCCGGCCGATCCGTTCCTTCTTCCCGCTGCTCATGTTCATCACGGAGTCGCCGGTTTTCAGCACGCCGGAATAGACGCGGAAGAAAGCGAGCTGGCCGACGAACGGGTCGACGATGATCTTGAACGCCAGCGCGGCGAACGGCTCTTCATCGTCGGCTTTCCTGACCTCTGTCTTTTCAGTGTCCGGGTTGATTCCTTCGACGGGGAGAACCTCCAACGGTGACGGCAGAAAATCGACCACGGCGTCGAGCAGAGGCTGGACACCTTTGTTTTTGAATGCGGATCCACAAAACACCGGGATGAAGTTTAATGAACAGCACCCGGTCCTCAACGCGGCGACCAGCTTTGCCTTATCAATATCCTCGCCTTCCAGATAGGCGGCCATTATTTCGTCATCTATATCGGCGGCGACTTCCACCACCTTTTCTCTATACTCATCTGCCTGGGCGACCATGCCCGCCGGAATCTCTTCTATATGAAACTCCGTCCCCTTGCTGTCGCTTTCGGAGTAGACCACCGCGTTCATCTCTATCAGGTCGACAAAACCGGTGTATTGATCTTCCGAACCGATAGGGATCTGCATCGGGACTGCGTTATGGCCCAGGCGCTCGGTTATTTGCCGGACCACTTCGAAAAAGTCGGCCCCCACCCGGTCCATTTTATTTACAAACGCTATCCGTGGCACCTTGTACTTGTCCGCCTGTCGCCATACGGTTTCCGACTGTGGCTCCACCCCGCCCACGGCGCAAAACACGCCGATGGCGCCATCGAGCACACGCAACGAGCGTTCCACTTCCACCGTGAAATCCACATGGCCCGGTGTATCTATTATGTTGATGACGTTTTTGCCCCATTCGCAGGTGGTGGCGGCGGATGTGATGGTGATGCCGCGCTCCTGCTCCTGCACCATATAGTCCATCACGGCGGTGCCTTCATGCACTTCGCCCAATTTATGTGTGATGCCGGCGTAGTAGAGGATCCGCTCTGTGGTGGTGGTCTTGCCGGCGTCGATGTGGGCCATGATGCCGATGTTGCGTATTCTGTCTAAAGGAACTTTGCGAGCCATTTGTCTATATCCGGAGAGCTTCTACCACTTGTAGTGCGAGAAGGCCTTGTTGGCCTCCGCCATTTTGTGGGTGTCTTCTTTTTTCTTGAATGCGGCGCCGTTGTTGTTCGAGGCGTCCATCAGTTCGCCAGCGAGCTTGTTGGAGAAGCCGCGCTCGCCCCGTTTCCGGGCGTTTTCTATGATCCATCGGATCGCCAGCGCTGTTTTACGCTCCGTATGGACTTCGACAGGGATCTGGTACGTGGAGCCGCCGATCCTGCGGGATTTGACTTCCAGCGATGGCTTGACGTTCTCTACCGCTTTTTTGAACACATCCAGCGGCTCGGAGCCGGTCTTCTCTTTAATCCTGTCCATCGCTTCCTGAAACATCCGCTCGGCCAGGCTCTTTTTGCCATCTTTCATGATTATGTTCACAAAACGGCTGACCAGCGTCCCGCTGCCTACGGACAGCCCTTTGCGCGGTGATACGTGTCGTCTCGGCATATCTTTACTACCAGTTCTCTTCTATATATTATATGTTTTACGATTTTGGCTTCTTCGCGCCATACTTCGATCTGCTCTGTTTTCTGCCTTCCACGCCCAGCGTGTCCAGCGTGCCGCGCACCACATGATAGCGGACACCTGGCAGATCCTTCACCCTGCCGCCCCGTATCAAAACAATGGCATGCTCCTGCAGGTTGTGGCCGACGCCTGGGATATATGTGGTCACTTCATACGAGTTGGTCAGCCGCACCCTGGCCACCTTGCGCAGGGCCGAGTTCGGCTTTTTCGGTGTGGATGTATACACACGCACACAGACGCCCCGTTTCTGCGGGCAACTGGTGAGCGCCGGGCTCTTGGTTTTTTTCAGAACCTTTTTGCGCCCTTTTCTGACCAACTGATTTATTGTCGGCAAAGCATAATCTCCAGCTTCTAAATTATCTGTTTCTATTTATATTTCCATGGCTGTTATCCAGCCTTTCCAAAGCTTTGTTGTCACTTGGAAAAACAGTCAGTGTAGGGTAAGCGAATAATCATGTCAACGGTTTTTTATCTGTTTGCAAAAACAAAAGTTGTGATCGGTTTTGGCTATAGTAGACTGTATCGACAAAAACGTTGGTTTTAAACTGCAACGCAACCAGGGGCAGCATCTTATAGATATGCTATTCAACACACCGCAGTACTTCCTGATCTTTCTGCCCGTCGTCTTTGTTGTGTATCATTTGCTCAACAGATACAGGCTGATTACCGCGGGCAAGGCATGGTTGGTTTTGGCGTCGCTCTTTTTCTACGGCTCGTGGAAGGTTAACTATCTGTTGCTGATCCTAGGCTCTGTGTTGGTGAACTTTGCCATTGGTCAGGCGATTAACAGCGCGGACCGGAGCCGCCACGCCCCGTCTCGAAGGACATTGCTGGCGGTCGGCATAGTTTTAAACATCGGTACGTTGGGTGTTTTCAAATATCTCGATTTTGGCGTCCTGAATTTCAACTGGCTGTTTGGCGGCGCCGTGGAGCCGTTTCATCTGGTACTTCCTCTTGCTATCAGTTTTTTTACTTTCCAGCAGGTGGCCTATCTGGTGGACAGCTATCAGGGCAAGACCAGAGAGAACGAGCTGCTGGACTATACTTTGTTCGTGACGTTTTTCCCACAGCTTATCGCCGGACCCATCGTCCACCATCGCCCGATGATGACGCAGTTCACCACGCTGCGTAACAAGATAATGAGCATGACCAACGTGGCGGCCGGGTGTTACATCTTCACCCTCGGGCTGTCCAAGAAAGTGGTGATCGCAGACACCTTTGCCACATGGGCGGACGCCGGGTTTGGGTCGAAAGCTCCGCTGGCGTTTTTTGATGCGTGGGGTGTCAGCCTGGCCTACACGATGCAGCTATATTTCGATTTCTCCGGCTATTCCGATATGGCGGTGGGCGCGGCGCTTCTGTTTAATATAAAGCTTCCATACAATTTCAACTCGCCCTACAAAGCGACTAATCTGCAGGATTTCTGGCGGCGTTGGCACATCACCCTTTCCAACTGGCTGCGCGACTATCTTTATTTCCCGCTGGGCGGCAACAGAAAAGGGAACGGACGGACATACATCAATATACTGGTGACCATGTTGTTGGGCGGGCTGTGGCATGGCGCCGGGTGGACCTTTGTGTTGTGGGGCGGGGTTGCACGGTATTGGCCTTGCCATTCACAGGCTGTGGAAAAGTATTGGCGGCGCGATGCCGGGGGTGGTCGGCTGGTTGCTGACCTTTATGTTCCTCAACGCCACGTGGGTCTTGTTCCGCGCGGAGGATATTTCGGTGGCAGGTTCTATCCTCTCCGGTATGATTGGCTTGAACGGGTTCTATGTGTCGCCCTGGGCGAACAGCAATCTGATGGCCCTTGGTATCACCACAGCACCGGTGGGCGAGCAGTGGGTCACATCCAACGCCACGTTATGGCTCCTCCTGTTCATCGCGCCAATAGTCCTGTTCGCGAAAAACAGCAACGAGATTCTGGAGCGGATTCACGAGCGTGGAAAGTTATCGTTTTATATGCCGGCATTGTCTGGGCTGACTTTGGTCTATGCGATTGTCTATTCCATTGTCGGCACCACCTCAGTCTTTCTTTACTACAACTTCTGATGAAACCTGGTAGATATTTTATCTGGCTGACCCTATGGTTCGTAACCGGCGCCGTCGCATATTTCTTCGCCGCCGACCAGATACTGTTCCCCCGTCCTGACCCGGTGATGGGTGGCTATCGTGATTATCTGCTGGAGCGGACCGTTGCGCCACGCATAATTATATCGGGCGGCTCCAACGCGTATAACGGCATCGACCCATTGCTGATGGAAGAGCGTTTCCAGAAGCCGGTGGTTATCGTGGCCGACAATGGCGGCTATCCCCTGAAGCATCGGATATACCAGTTGCTCGACCATGCGCAGGCGGGCGACATCGTCATCTTCGCGCTGGAGTGGCGTTATTATTTCGGCAAGGATGACCCGGTGGATGTCTATCTGAAATGGCTGTTCGACGCGCAGGCGAGCTATTACAAAAGCCTGCCGCTTTCCGAACGGGTCCGCATGATCTTCAGCCACCTGCCGGCGAAAAGCATCGCAGAATGGTCCAGGACGCACAGGGTCGAGAAACGCATTCGCGAAGTTCTGTTCGGGGTGAAGGTGAGTGAAGAAAAACTGGACGAGCGGAAGGCAGCCATCTATCGCCGAGCCATGCAGGTGTCACCCTATGCCCGGGGTGGGTCTGGTTGGCACAGCGCTGGCGCGCCTGTCGATTCGTCGGCGAATATCAGCTGTCAGGAGTATATGCTCTATCCGCATAGATCGTGGGACGAGGTGACGGTGAGCTCTGACTTCCTGGCAAACATCAAAATGCTGGATCGACTGAAAAAACGTGGTGTAAAAATATTTTTCATCTGGCCCTCGGTGGTCGGTAAAGATGACGATCCGTGTTATCGGGAAGAGGCCAGGGGAACCATTGAAAAATTATCCAACGAAATTACGGCCCTGTTAAAACAAGAAGGCATCGATATGCTGGGGCATTGGAGCGATGTCAGCTTCGATAAAAAATTTTTCTATAACACCTATTATCACCTGACCAGCGATGGCTCCGCCATAAGGACAGAACGGCTGATGGAACTGCTGGCGATTGCTGGTGGGATCGCCGCAGAGCCAATATCGATGATGGAGAGAAAACAACGGGTGATCGATCATCTGGGAAGAGACCTTGGCGGCGACTATTTCCATTGGAACGGAAAACCGCTTGATTTGCCGTTGGCTGATGATCGACAAATCGCCTTCTCTGCTCCTGGGTGGGAGGGTGAAGCGGCTGGCGGCGTGAACGTGGCCGGTGCGCCGGTGGAGCTTGCGTTCACCCCCACCAATGTGGGAGCGCATGGGATAAAAGTCTGGCTGGGGGCAAGCTATAACACCGATGAAAACATGACCGATGTAATGGTCAATGGCAAAAACCTTGGCGGGCATAAGCTAGGCAAGGATCCGATTGTTGTTCCAAAAGGGCTGATTGGCAAATATGGATTCGTGAATATAAAGCTTGAGCATCAACTCGGCAAGCAGCCGGCGGATATCGTCCGGCTGACCCTCTCCAGCGTCAAGTATGATAGGTATTAATATTATGGCGGAGAGGGTGGGATTCGAACCCACGGTACGCGTGAACGCACACTGGTTTTCGAGACCAGCGCCTTCAACCAACTCGGCCACCTCTCCACTGCGATTTATATAAGCTGCGCCCAGCTTCGCGCCGGCCCGTCGCTGTTGGTAAGGCTACAACGAATTGGCTGTAAATAAAAGCTAAATTGCGGTTGGGCCCTGGGCCATTATCGCCGAACTGTGATGGGTCAGTTAACAGGCATGCATACGACCCGGTTCCGGCCACCCTCCTTCGCTTCATACAGCGCGTCATCGGCTGCCTTTATTAATGTATCCGTATCACTGTTTTTGTCTGGCACGATGCTGCCCACCCCTATACTCACCGTGACCACATCAGCGGCTTTGGAAAGTTCGTGCGGGATTTTCAGCGACTCGATCCTGATCCTCAGCTTTTCCGCCAGGACCTCGGCCACCCGGGCTTCGACACCGGGCAGGATGACGACAAACTCTTCTCCACCATACCGCGCGGTCAGGTCGCTGGCCCGTTGGAAGGCGCCATCTGCGGCGGCCGCTACCTGACGGAGGCAGTCGTCCCCCGCCTGGTGCCCGTAATGGTCGTTAAAATATTTGAAGAAATCGAGATCAAACAGAATCAGGGAGAGCGGGTTTTCTTCCCGCCACATACGGTTCCACTCATTTTTGATGGTGATATCAAACATCCGCCGGTTGGCCACCCCGGTCAGCCCATCCTTGGACGAGATGCGCTCCAGCTCCTGGTTTGCGATTTCCAGGCTCAGCTCCCGGTCCTTGCGCATGTCAGTTTCCCGCTTTAAACGGAGCAGGGAGCCGACCCGCGCCTTCAGCTCTATCTTGTTCACCGGTTTGGTAATGTAATCTATGGCGCCCGCATCGAACGCCTTGTCGAGATATTTATCCTTTTCAGAGCCGCTGACCACCACGATCGGTATATCCCGAAGCGCCTCCACCTCCTTGATCCGGCGGCAGGCTTCTATGCCGTCGATATTTTTCATCACGATATCCATCAGCACCAGGTCGATTTCCGGTTCACTTTGGTCTTCCCCGTCCATACCAAGGATTGTGTACGCTTCCTGGGCGGATTCGGCGGATATGATGTTGCTGTATCCAACTTCGTAAAGGTATTGCTGGAGCAGCTTGCGCACCATGGAGGAGTCGTCCACGATAAGGATCTTCATATTATTTATATTTTGCATATGATTGGCCTTTTGCTCCGGTCGTTTATATCTATCTTACCATAAGTAGTGGGCGACACCGCGTCCGTTCATCTTATTTGGTCAGGCTGGCGATCAGCCTCTCCATCCCTTCGTCCATGTCGATGGACGGGTTATAGCCAAAGTCACGCTTCGCTTTTTCTATCGAAAAGTAGTGGGACATGGCCAGCTGCTGGGCCATAAAGCGGGTCATGGGCGGCTCCGCCTGGATCCTGAACGTTTTATACGCCAGCTCCAGGGCCGCGCCCAGACGATAGGCGGTTTTATACGATATTTTTTTCTTTATCGCCGGCAGGTTCAGCCGGGTTAAAATGCTGTTTATCCAGTCCCAGCAGTTCACCGGCTTGCCCTGGGTGATGAAATATGTGGAGCCGCACACCGGCGAGCCTGGCTCCAGCCGGGCGGCGGCCTGCAAATGGGCGTCGGCGGCGTTTTCCACATATATGTTGTCTATCATGTTGCTGCCATCACCCACCATGGCCAGCCTGCCAGATTTCGCTTTTTTTATCAGCCTCGGTATAAGGTTCGTATCGCCAGGCCCCCAGATCAGGTGCGGCCGCAGAGAACAGGTCATCAGACCATCTTTGCCGTTGGCTTCGATGATCTCTTTTTCCGCCAGGGCCTTGGTCGCCGGATAGTGGGCCAGATAGCTATCGGGGTAGGGGCAGGTCTCGTCTATGATTTCGTGGGCGCCGCCATCGAACACGACACTGGGCGAGCTGGTGTAAACGAGACGCGGGACACCCTGTTCCACGCAACCTGCCAGGATGTTTCTGGTTCCAACCACGTTTGTTTGATAATAGTCATCATAATCGCCCCACACCCCCACGCGGCTGGCGGTGTGATACACGATCTCCACATTTTCGCATGCTGTGATAACAGACTTTCGGTCGGCGATGTCGCCCTGAACTGGCGTCACACCTGTGGGGAGATTATCCCGATTAGCGCACCTGGAAAACGAGGCAACATCGGCACCACTGGAAACCAACCTATCGACGATGTATCGCCCCAGGAAGCCGCCACCCCCGGTAACCAGCGCTTTCATGCGCCATTAACGCGCCCGGGGCGCAACCTTAATAACCTTGCTGGCTATTTTCCGCAGAAACTTCCGGGTCCGCCGGCGCCGCCACACCATCTTCACTCTTTTCAGGGGTGATCAGGCCTGTCGATTCATCCAACGACCCATTATCATTCAACATTTCAGGCGTTAGCATATCTGGCGACATAAGCTCATCCGGAATTACTTCACCCTGACCCATTGGCTCCACCGCGCCCGGGACCCCATCCTGGGGGGGCATCACGCCAGGAGCTGTCATAGGAGGCATCATCCCTTGCATCGGAAATGGTTGTGTCTTCAGTGTAGAACTGATTGCTTTTTCGACCCTTTCCATATGCTTTGTGTAACCGTCCGGATATTTGCTGATACACAACTTTTCCATTAATTGGGCCCCAAAGTCGGTGGAGGCGGATTTAGCGGCGTTAACCAGGCATTCTTCAAAATTTTTCGGGCCACTTTCTATTGAACAACCGAACAGGCCAGTGATAAATATCGAGATCACCGAAACTCTCAAAGCATGCTTCCACATTGCTATCTCCATATGTAATAAAATATCTGTTATACACATTTGTGTTTTTAAAGCGTTTTTTAATTTAGCACAAATGCGATTTTGATTATATATATATTAAACCGATGGGGAAAACAGAAAATAGCGAAACAGGCTGGGATACATAAATAGTAATTTATGGAATAGCGCTGTTATCGTCGTGCGGGAAGAGAAAACAGCCGGGATACCTTATGCCGATTTCGACTACTGACGTCGGTTCCGATTACCAGGGCGCTCCCTGGGTCAACTATGATACCAACATCCAGCGCCGATAAACTGCATAAACGAACCCCGGCTTTGATGTTTTCTATTTATTTCTTACTGCTTTTCTTCTTCTTTACAGGGGCCAACAAAGCGAGCACTCCTTCAAGAAGTTCTATATTGGCTGTGTTCTTGGAGGCGTAAACTTTCTTTACATCCTCTAAAGAATCGGCCCGTCTCATATTCATGGCGCCATAAACCGGGCTTGTTTCCTTGGCCATTGGCAAGTTTTCAATCTGGTCTATGGCAATCGCCTTGCCGGTTAAAAGCCAATCCAGCGAACACCCTGAATATCTCTGAATCTTCAGAAGATTTTCATATGTAGGAATTTTGCCTTTTTGCCAATAATACTGGAACAGCCCTTTCTCTATACCTACTTTGCGGGCCCAGGTATACGGCTTGTCCTCTTTCATCAGCAGTTTTAGTCTGTCTCGAAACGTTTGCTTCATTAACACATCCTCCAGCCTTTTTAACTCCACTTACATGGGTTTTAGCAGCCGCCCTTTTGCGGCCTATAAAAACTCCTCCCTATATCAAAATGGCCAGTAAGCATACAGAATCGAAAAAATAATAAATACAGCGATTATGACAGCTTAACCTATAACTGACCAGTGTTTTCAACTTTATGGCACTATCCAGTGATTGCCCTGCTTTAATAAAGGAGTTTGATACCATCGAACCTAAACAAACATTCAGGTTCGACATACCGTATCAATATTAAACAATTATTCACATGGCAATTACCGTAAATACTCTAGGTATATTCATATATAATATGTATTTCCATGTTTAGCAACTATTTTTTTAATTTTAATAACGAATAATGCCCTTATTGGAATCAAATTGCAAGAAAAATAATACAAATGGGTACTATTTGGCACAGGCTGAATTTCTAAGACCTTGGTTTACAACATAATAAAAAACACTTGCTTTGCTTATGTTATTTTATTACAATTATAATAAATTCTTCCTAAACAACATATTTTTTTTCGGGCATGGCAAGTGCAAGATTCCTTTACATTACCTGATCCAATAAATGAGGACTCAACCGGATTGGGCGCTTTGCACACCTGGCTTAAAAGCGCATGGTTAAATTATTATGTGTAATATAATGATGCAATAAATGGCCTTATTATAAACCTTATTGCAAACGTATATAGCGTATCGTATACGAATAAATAGCGTAAAACTTGGGCTGCTTTAAGCTTCGGTAAAATTTTTGGACAGGCTGCCGATTGGGCGCCAGGGATGCTACTTTACTATTTACAAGCGCAGCCACATCTCCCATGCGTCCTCGCCTTTGCGATAATAGCTTTTCAATAGCTTTCTCTTTGTATAGCCCCGCTTCGCATAAAAGCGTTTTGCACTTTCATTATCCACAGAGACCTGGAGCATGATCGATTTCAAACCGTTGTGCGCAGCCACTTTCTCCACCACACCCATTAACACGGAGCCCACGCCTATATTCTGGTATACCGGATCGACATCTATGGTCACAATCGTCCCGAACTTATCTGTCTCGGTCCTGTATATGACAAACCCGATCAGCTCGCCCCCCATCTCCGCAATAAATGTAAACGAATCAGGGTCGACCAGATGAAAATAGAATGTCGTAAGGTCATAGCAGACACCGGGTGGGAAGATTTTGTGGTCCAGCGCGTGGATGGCCTCCGTGTCGGCTATATTGCCCTTCCTCAACGAAAGCCCATGGGCGCCTGGTTTCTCTACCATTTCTGGCTATTCCACAATGTTTGCCATCTGCCCGGTTATCACCACTGTTTCCCCTCGCCTCTCCGGCGCCGTGAAAAGGATATCACGGATCACCTGCTCCACTATCGAGCGCAGACCCCGGGCGCCCAGCTTCCGTTTCTGGGCGGTTTCCACGATTTTGCGCAGCGCCGCCTTTTCGAACTCAAGCTTAATGTTATCCAGGCTCAGCAATTGTTTATATTCGTTCACCAACGAGTCTGGCGGCGCCGTCAGCACTTCTGCAAGCTGGTCATCCGTCAGCTGCTCCAGCCGGACTATGGTCGGTATCCTTCCCACCAGCTCCGGCATCATCCCATATTTGATCAGCGCCTCCGGGCTTATCGGTTTGCGCTCCACCACCTCCAGCCCAGGCTCTTTCAGGAAACCCATCTCCTTCTCGCCCAGGTCGGACCGCAAATCGATGAAGGTCCCGGCGCATATAAAAAGGATGTTTGTGGTGTCCACCACGGTGAAGTCGTGTTTGTTCCAATGCTGGGTCACATTTTGCGGCACGAAGATCTTCTGCCCCTCCAGGATTTTTAATAGCGCCTGCTGCACCCCTTCCCCGCCGATATCCCGGGATCCGGCGCCGGTCCGGGCGCCACCGCTCCGTTTTGCGACCTTGTCGATCTCATCGATGAAAACGATCCCCCGCTCCGCCTGTTCCACGTTGCCGGAGGTTTTAAACAGCAGCTCGCCGATCATCACCTCCACATCCTTGCCGTAATACCCGGCTTCTGTGAACTCCGTGGCATCCGCTATGGTGAACGGGACATCCAGAAAATCGGCCAGGTTGCGCGCAATATGGGTCTTGCCGCAGCCGGTGGGGCCTATCAGCAGGACGTTCGATTTCCGGATCAGCCGGTCGCCGGTCTTCAGAAAATACTCCACACGCTTGGCATGGTTGTACGCAGCGATGGAGACCGCCTTCTTCGCCTCCTCCTGGCCGATCACATACCGGGTCAGATGCTCGTATATCTGCCGGGGGGTGGCATGGTCAGGATATTCATGTTCAAAAGTTTTCATACTTATATATTATATCCCTAAAGCTGGCTTTTGCGGCGCCAGGGGCCATATCAGAACGCGCGGGCCACGATATATTTCGCCAGATCGCGCAGATGGTCCGCACCCTCGTCGAACATTTCCAGCGACTCGATGGCCACATCCACCAGCTCCCCCGCCCGCTTTTTCGATTCCTCGATCCCGGCCACATAAGGGTAGGTCATCTTCTTCTTTCGGGCATCCGCTCCGGTGCGCTTGCCCAGGCTCGCCTCTTCGCCTTCGATATCCAGGATGTCGTCGATCACCTGGAACGCCAGCCCGATATGCCTGCTATAGTCGGTCAGCGCCTTCAGCTGGTCCTCGCCGCCGCCGCCAACTATCGCGCCGCCCCGCACAGAGGCGGTGATCAGTTTGCCGGTTTTGTTGATATGTATATACTCCAGGATCGCCAGGTCAGGTTCGCTGTTCTCATACTCGATATCCACCACCTGGCCGCCGATGGTGCCGGTGGCGCCGATGGCGTTGGCGGTCTCGTTGCAAATCGCCAGCTGTGTCTCCGCCGATAATCCCGCGAACAACGCCCGATCAGACAGAAGCTCAAACGCATGCGTCAACAACCCGTCGCCTGCCAGAATCGCCGTGGCATCTCCAAATTTCTTGTGATTGGTCGGCTTGCCGCGCCGCAGATCGTCGTTGTCGATCGCTGGCAGATCGTCATGGATCAAAGTGTAGGTATGGATCAGCTCCAGGCTGGCGGCGAACGGCATCACCGCCCCCCTCGACCCGCCGACGCATTCGCAGGCCGCCACAGCCAGCATCGGGCGGAGCCGCTTGCCCCCGGCGAAAAGTGAATAGCGCATCGACTCGTGAATATTTGGGGGGAATGTATCTTCCGCTGGAACAAGGCGATCGAGCTCTATATCAACATGTTTACGAATATCTTTGAAGTATTCAGAGAACGGCATTGATTTTTGTTAAAAAGGCTAGCTGCCGTTTTCCAAATCGTCCATCGGCTCTTCGCCCAGCTTCCCATCCTTGTCTCGGACCAGTTTCGCGATCTTTTTCTCCGCTTCGTCCAGCTTCTTCTGGCAATTTTTGGCCATGGCGACACCCTCCTCGAAAAGCTCCAGCGATTTCTCCAGCTCCTGGTCCCCATCCTCCAGCTTGCTCACAATCTGCTCCAGCCGCTTCAGGGACGCTTCGAAGCTTTGCTCCTTGTTGCTTTTCTTCGTGTCGCTCATAGTGGGCAGTCTACCACGACAGCTTATTATTTAAAATCATAACGTGCAAAAACCTGCTGATAAAAATCAAATTATTCTGTTATTTACCGTCCAATTAATATAGAGTAAAAGTTGAAACCGCTTGGATCCGCGACGATGTGGACTGGGACGGGGATAAGGTTACCGCGCCGTAATGGCGCATGTTCATCCGGGCGCCACGCCGCGCCTGCTATCCTCACCCCTGCCACCAGGTCCGGCTCCAGGTTTATCAGGAGTATGGAACATGAAAGGAAAAATAACAGTAAGCCAGATTCAGGAACTGAAGGACAGCAGGGAAAAAATCACCGCCCTGACAGCATACGATTATTCGTTCGCCAGGCTGATCGATTCCTCCGGCGTCGATATCGTGCTGGTGGGTGACTCGCTCGGCATGGTGTTCCATGGCGAGAAAAACACGCTGAAGGTCACCATCGATGACATCGCCTACCACACCCGCGCCGTCAGCCGGGGTATAGAAAACGCCCTGCTGGTGGGCGACATGCCGTTCCTCTCCTACCATCTGGGGCTGGAGAAGGCGCTGGAAAACGCAGGTAAGCTGATCAGCGCCGGCGCGGAGGCGGTGAAGCTGGAAGGGTGCGACGGCGTAATACCGGCCATCAGGGCCATGATCAACGCCGGGATACCGGTGATGGGCCATATCGGGATGACACCGCAATCGATCCATAAGTTCGGCGGGTTCAAGATCCAGGGCCGGGAAATGGCCGACGCGAAAAAACTGGTCAACGACGCCATAGAGCTGGAGCGGGCCGGTGTGTTCGCCCTGGTGCTGGAATGCGTCCCGGCGGAGCTGGCGGAAAGTATCACCGAGCGGCTGTCGATCCCGACCATCGGCATAGGGGCCGGGGCGGGGTGCGACGGGCAGATACTGGTGGTAAACGACATGCTGGGCATGCCGTCGGATATCACGCCGAAGTTCGTGAAAAAATACGCAGACCTGTCATCGGTGATACAAGGCGCCGTGCGCGACTATATAGATGAGACCAAGTCTGGCGATTTCCCGGACGATGAACACAGCTACACAACACCAAGACGCCTGAAAGCTATCTAGGCGCCACTGCCGCTGGCAAACGAAAGCCGCTGGCGGGATAAGGCTGCCACTCGTATATATAAGCTTATTATTCCACGGTCCAGTTTGTGTTGTATAGGGCTGATGTCCAAAGGCTGGATATAACGCTGTTACCGCTCATTGTCCAGACCAGGGTTCGGCCGTCCGGCTTGTAGAGCCACAGGATGTCCACCTTGCCGTCGCCGTTGTAGTCGCCGACACGCTTCACTTCCCAGTTGATATTAAACGCCATCGAGGTCCACTGGTTCAATGCCACGGTGCTGCCTAACATCGTCCAAAGCAATGTCCGGCCGTCCGGCTTGTAGAGCCACAATATATCCGATCGACTGTCGCCGTTGAAATCTCCAACTTGCTTAACTTCCCAGTTGATGTTGAATGCCACCGTGGTCCATTGCGCGCCTATCACTGCGTTGCCGCTCATGAACCAGATCAGGGTGCGTCCGTCTGGTTTATAGCGCCACAAGATGTCTTTCTTTCGGTCGCCGTTGAAATCGCCAACTTGCAGCACTTCCCAGTTGATGTTGTAAGCCAGGGAGGTCCACTGGTTCAATGCCACGGTACTGCCATACATCGTCCAGATCAGCGTCCGGCCGTCCGGTTTGTAGAGCCATAATATGTCCGCCCGGCCATCACCGTTGAAATCGCCAACCTGCTTAACTTCCCAGTTGATGTTGAATGCCACCGTGGTCCATTGCGCGCCTATCACTGCGTTGCCGCTCATGAACCAGATCAGGGTGCGTCCGTCCGGTTTGTAGAGCCAGAGGATGTCGTTCTTTCGATCGCCGTTGAAGTCGCCGAAACCGACGATCTCCCAGTTGATGTTGAAAAACATTGTTGTCCACAATATAGGGTTCACAATGTTGCCGGTCATGTCCCAGACCAGGGTGCGGCCGTCGGGGCTATACTTGCGCAGTATGTCGGACTTGCCATGCCCGCTGAAATCGTTGATGGCTGCGGAGTTGTATTCATACGCCCCGATATCGCAACCGGCGGATGGGCGGCCGATGCCGCGCTGGTCGGCCGTTTCGGCGCATGAACCGGCGTTGACAGCAGGCGAGCCGGAGTACAGCGCATGGGTCTTCGTCGGCCCGCCGTTGTTGGCCAAGGGGCCCAACTTCGGATTGGTGACGTTCTGCAGATCACCAGCGGACATGAACCCGCACGATGTAGCGCTCTCCAGGTTGTTGCCGAAGGATGTGATGGTTCCACCGACACCTATGGCACAATCGGCGCCACTGGCCTGACTGGCTACGATGCTGTTGGTTATCGTGGAGGAGCCGCCCTGCTCCCAAACGCCGCCACCGAAACCACCAGATGTATTATTGGTTACGGTGGAGTTGGTGACAGTCAATGTGGCGTTCAAATTATTAATCCCGCCGCCGACATTGCTGGCTGTATTACCACTGATGGTGGAGTTAACCACCGTTAACGTATTAACAAAGTTATAAAGGCCGCCGCCAGCGCCGTTGGTCACATTGTTGCCGCCGACAGCGCTGCTTTTGATAGTAGCCGTGCCATTATTAAAAGCGCCGCCGCCGCCGCTTAAAGCAGTGTTGCCGCTGATCGTGGAGTCGGTTACCGTTACTGTGCCGCCATTGACGACGCCACCTCCGAAGTTGCTGGATGTATTGCCGCTGATCACCGTATCGCTGATCGTTAACGCTGCCGGGTTACTGATTCCGCCGCCATTGTTGCTGGCTGTGTTTCCGCTGATGATTGAGTTGGAAACGGTAATTGTCGAGCCGGCATTGTTTATCTGGATGCCCCCACCGTTGGTCGTAGACCCGTTTTGTATGGTGAGATCATTGAAGGAAACGGTGGCGCTGCCAGGGATATGGAATACACTTTCCATGGCGGCCCCGTCGATGATGGTGGAGCCGGCCCCCGCCCCGGTGATGGTCACCTGGTCATAAACATCGAAATCGCCGGTCGCGTTCAAATTTTCACCCGTTGCGCCGGTAATCGTATATGTCCCAGCGGGTACGTTTATCGTATCAGCCACCGCAACGCTGGCGTTGGCCGCTGTTATCGCCTCGCGCAAGGAGCAGTCGGCGTCGCAGGTCCCGTCGGCGGTGTCCGCAGTTTTGGTGACGTTGTAGGTGACCGCATGGCCAGCCCCTGCGGTCGTAAGCAGAGCTGTGATGGTGAAAATAATCAGTGGTAAGTTATATATGGATCTGGGCGGATGCATATCTGGCTCCCTGTTGAAATTCATTTTGTTTGCAATCAATGATATCCATATTAGTTTACAAACGCTAACAGTAATAAGTCAATATGGTATACCAAGTCAACCATTACATAGCTTTTAAAGTATCCGCTATTAAAAAAGCAGGCGTGAATTGAATGGTGATTTTGCCAATTGGGAATATATGAAAGTGTGACTATATTCTGCCTGGCGCATCGCAGGTATGCCGCCAGTAGCTGCAGAATGAGGGTTGAACAAGGGTCACCCCGGGCTGGAAGCAACCCTTGTTTTATTGCGAATATTTACGCCATGTTTTCCGCGTATGCGTGGCGCAGGTCGATGACCCCTAACGCCCCAATACATTCGCCGTTGCTATTGCGGATGGGGGCGCAGATTGTCGGCACACCCTTATAGGCGCCAGTGTCAGGTGTCTCGCGGACAACTTCGTTAGTCTCGATCGCTTTTTCCAGCATCGGGCCGGAAAACTCTCTATCGACCACATAGCTTCCTTCTATCCTGATACCTTTTTTGTTTTTGCTCTTCATAACCAGTGGATATTGATCGACCATATTGTGGATGGCCATTGCTATCTGTTCAATATCGTCTGCAGTTGAGTCCGCATTCATTAATTCAGCCATGGTTTACCCCCATAAAAAAATTAGTTAAACTTCGATAGAGCTCCCAGCGCTACAGTACCTACCCAAGTAATCCATATATATGCACAATCATACCAGCAAACAATACATTTGCCAATGTTTATTGACTAATAAATAGTTAATAATACACTCGTATGAAATCTGGCTATTTAATCGATTTTATCGTGACCGAATCTGGCCGCCGGTTCAGATATACGGCGATGGCCGCCTGGATCACCGCGACCAGCTCCTTGTCGTCCGTTGTGGATGAGGCCGCCATAACCGGCGCCTTGTACGGGAAAATTTTATCCAGAGAAACAATGGCAATCCAGAGCAATATCAGGACGACGAATATAACGCCCATACCGATAAGAGTGATGGTTAATGCTACGCCAAGATTTGCCATAAACCTACACCCACCCGATAAGGGAACGGATAAAATCGGCCCCCTGGCTGATCAGAAGCTCCGCATGACCAGGGGTCATCTGACCCTCCACACCAAACAACGCCAGCATCACACCGGCCGCTACAGCAGTGCCGATTACACCAGCCACATTAGGCCCCATGGCGTGCATCAACAGGAAGTTATGCGGATCGGCGTCCGCCCCTACTTTCTGGCTGACCCGAGCCGCCATCGGCACGGCGGATACCCCGGCCGAGCCTATCAGCGGGTTCACCCGCCCACCGGTGACCACTTTTAATATTTTGCCCAGTATAAGCCCGCCGGCGGTGGCCACGCTGAACGCGAACAGCCCCAGCACGATAATCTTGATCGTTTGTATAGTCAGAAACGACTCGGCAGTCATCGAAGAGCCGACCGCCAGCGCCAGCAGTATGGTGACAGTGTTGATCAGGTGTGTCTCCGCTGTGTCTAGCAGACGTTTGGTGACGCCACATTCGCGGAACAGGTTGCCCAGCATCAGCATACCGATCAACGGCGCCGCGGCAGGCAGCAACAGCAGGCAGATGATCGTCACCACTATAGGGAACATGATTTTCAACTCCCGGCTGACCGGTTTTAGCTGTTCCATTTTTATCTTGCGTTCATCTTCGCTCGTCAGCAGTTTCATTATCGGTGGCTGGATGATCGGTACCAGCGACATATAGGAATAGGCCGCCACAGCGATCGGGCCCAGAAGCTCCGGCGCCAGCTTATTGGCCAGGAATATGGCGGTCGGCCCGTCGGCGCCCCCAATGATGCCGATGGCCGCGGCCTGGGGCAGTGAAAACCCTAGAACCACCGCTATCACCAATGTTATATATACGCCGATCTGCGCGGCGGCGCCCAGCAGCAGTGTGACCGGGTTGGCCAGCAATGGCCCGAAATCGGTCAACGCGCCCACGCCGAGGAATATCAGCGGCGGCCATATCTCGCTCTTCACGCCCATATAGAAATAGTAGAGCAGCCCACCCTCGTCGCCCGATGTCATATGGGTCAACGGCAGGTTCGCCAGCAGGCAGCCAAAGCCAATCGGCACCAGCAATAGCGGCTCGAACTCTTTTTCGATCGCCAGATATAAGAAAGCCAGCGCAATGATAATCATCAAAACCGACCATGGGTCAATGGCCGTGAACCCGGTCAACCCAACGATCTTTTCAAACGCTGTTGATACTGTAAATTCCTGTTCCACCAAATACGCTCCATCCAGGTTTTATAATTAACTGGAATCTTTTCAATCCCCAAAAACCGGAATTTTAACATATAAAGCGTTATAGATGACAACTTTTGAACATCACCCCCGGCCGCTCTTTTAAAAGAGGGGGTATGGATAGTAAACAAGCGAGGCGCCCTGCGCAAACGAAAAGGAATATTGCCACCGCGCCGGCGCTGCGGGCTTGACCATTGCACAGTGGCCCGCCTGTGACGGGCCAGAGTGCATGCTCTGTAAAAGTTAATTCAGTCTATCTTCCAATGCCAATAATCGGGATTCCAGCTCGGCTATCCTCGCCTCTTTCTCTTTCACCACGTCATACAACCCCTGGATAGCAGCCAGCGCCACACCGTCGGTATCAAGGGTAGAGATCCCCTTATCATCTGCGCCCAACCGATACGCGGTATAGAAATCTTGCGCCATCGGCCCCATATGACGGACCGGTGTTTCTACACCCTTGTACTGCCAGGTGGCTATCTCTATCCCCGTCAGCTTCTCCAGCACTTCACGGCTGTCTACTTTCACAACCTTCTCTTTGGAATTGCGATCGCTGATAGCGACCCATGCCGTGGCGCCAGGGTCCAGTTTCGCGCCAAAACCGGCGCTGCTTTTTGTGAAAATATAGAAACCGCCATGGGATCGGAATATCGTCTGGTTTGCCCGAACGGTGCCGACAAACGCATTGGTATTGCTACTATCCGCCCAGACAAATGCCCCCTTATGCTGGGCTTTGGCCTTGAAGCCAGCTGCAAAACTGTAAGCTCCACTGGCGATATTAATGCCGCCCCCCGGCACAGTGGACCCAACGCCAGTGGCCATGTTCAGAGCGCCGCCGCCCACAGCCGCGGCGTTGCCAGCGCTGTTGGTCAAGCCTCCACTTATGGTACCGTAGCTACCGTTCACTGTCTGCGGCCCGGAAAAGAAACCGGGTTTTGTCCCTCCACCACTTATTGTGGCGCCAAATACTCCGGCTGATACAGTGTTACCTTTGTAGCCGCCGATTATGTTCGGGCTGGTCGCATGTGGGATTACACTGAAAGCGTTCTTCACAACGAACTTGCCATCGAAATAGCCAGCGATACCACCGTTTTTGTTAACACCGTACACTCCAAGCCCTCTGGGGCTGTTGCTTTGGCCCCAAACGCCGTATGTGTAGCCAGCGGTCCCCGCATTGGAAGATGCGTATCCGAACACACCAACCGCCTGGTTGGTCGGGCTCGTTGTTAGCCCATACACACCACTTGTAGCGCCGCTGGGGCTGGTGGCGACGCCACGAACACCAAAACCGGCGGCATTGGAGTTGACGCCGTTGATAGCGCCTGCGTTGGCCACGCTGCCGGTTATGTTGAATGGCGCTTGCGCAGACGCTGTTTGAGTGGTTGTGAACGCGATCGCGCCCATGAAAATGAACAATGAAACTCTGCGGATAAAACTGAAAGTAATCATAATTGCCTCCCTAAGGTTAATATGATTTGAGGTGATACTTTTATTATGACAGGTTTGAGCGGATTTGAAAATAACATTTTACGGCCTTTTCGCAACATTGTTGCGCGCAGGGAGATCAACATATACCATACTCATCAGTTACTATAATCAAACAAAAGGATCAGTGGTTTGGCGGAGGAAGAGCAGTTTCAAGGAGTCAGTCATCAAGGGGTTGATGGGTGCGATTTTAGCGGACAAACCATGGCAAACGCCAATTTCCGAGGCGACCTGTTCGAGGAGCATGCCAACTTTGCCAACTGTGTGTTCACCGGTGGCGCCGATTTCGGTAATGCTGTATTCAGGAAAGGGGCCACCTTCGACGGGGCCCGGTTCGGCGCAGAGGATGGTGATGGTAACCTGGAGCATGTCACGTTCGCCAACTGCCGGTTCGGCTCTTTTGATCTGGACGCGCTCCGGGCGTTGCCAGCGGAGAAGATAACGGAAACCATCAACCTGATCCGGGAAGAAGATCGGGCGGACCTGCGCGGGTTGTTTGACCCCGACCTGGCGCCATCCGCCGGTAGGGCGCGTCTGGTATCGATATTTTGCAACCTGCTGTTCCGGACCGTGACACCGGGCGAATATTACAGCCTGCTTGAAAAAAGCAAGCGCCATGTCAGCTTTGACTCCGTCCGGTTTGAGAATAACGGGAAGGTTGACTTCAGCTACACCAAGTTCGAGAACGCCGGCCCGGTCAGTTTTCGGTCAGCCCGGTTTCAGAACGCCGGGCGGGTTTATTTCGATTTCGCCTACATACAGAACCGTGGCCCGGTCGATTTCGGATCCACATTGTTCGAAAACTCAGGCGCGGTCAGTTTTTTCCGTTCACGGTTCCAGAACGTGGGTCCGGTCGATTTCGGTTCCGCTCAATTCCTGAATTCCGGAGTTATCAATTTCGAGTTTGTCCGGTTCTTTAATAGTGGCTGTGTAAACTTTTATGATCTGACCTTAATGCCTGGCGGCCCGGTTACGTTTGATAATATTGTATGGTTAAACTCGGATAGCGTATTGGATGATACTGAAGCGGAACCAGAAAGCTCGCCGGGTGATCTGATATTTACGGTTCGTAATATTCGGCCCGGTCTCGATTTTCGATTCGCAGGATGTCTGTTCCTCAACGAGGGGCTTTTAAGGCTTAATAATTTAAATATTTCTGAAATTGACGGTCGTTTGTTTCACGCCTGTCATTTCCGGCTGGGGAAAGATGGCGGCAAAATGAAAGTCGATTTCATCAATGCCATGGAAGAGATCGCCACGGTGGACAGGGGCGAGATAGAGTGGGTGAAAGCCTTGGCCAGGGGCAGGCCGAGCGTAACCATAGCCGATATTGTAAACGAGCGAAAATATCTGCCCCCGGCGAAAACAGAAGCGTGGATTGCCAGGCTGAACAGCTTCGCCGATGATGGATTCTATCAAATCCCGGTCTGCCCCTGATGCCCTGCTGAACCCACCCGTCGGCCATCTTTGCTGGATCGGGGGGCTGGTTGAATTGGGTAATCTAGCTGATAAGCGTTTTCATCCGCCTCGACACACCTGGCGCTGTCATGGCGCGCCCGGCCGGCAGCATTAGAGTTGGCCTCGCAAGGCCGTCTAATCTAGTGTGATAAAATGATCTATTATAGGTTTAACTAAATATGTCACATAAAAACTATCTGGCGACCACACTCCTGGCTTTTCTATTGGCAGTTTTCGCCGCATCGCCAGCATTCAGCCTGTTTGAAGGCGTCGATGAAGAAGCGATCGGCAGAAACGGCGATCGGCAGATCATCAAAATGTTCGGCCTGTACAACGATGAAAAGGTCCAGGAATATGTCCGCGATGTGGCCAACCGGGTATTGGGCAATGTTAACGATCGCGAATTCATGTACCAGTTCAAGGTAGTCGACACAGAGATGGTCAACGCCTTCGCGTTGCCGGGCGGTTATATATATGTCACCCGTGGACTGTTGGCGGTTCTCAACTCCGAAGCGGCGCTGGCCGGCGTCATCGGGCACGAGATCGGGCATGTGATCGGCCATCACTCTGTGCGCATGATGAAACAGAACATCGGCCAGCTGCTGCTGGCGTTGGGTGGACTGGCCGCCAGTGACGAGATACGAAAAAACGCCGGCGCATGGTTGACGGTGACCACTTCGCTGTCGCAACAGATAATCGCCGGCTATGGCAGGGAGATGGAGATGGAGTCGGACCAGGTGGGGATGATGCTGGCCCACGAGACCGGTTATGACCCTGACGGTATCGTATCGTTTCTGCAATCGATGCGAATGTTGGAGCGGTTGGGCGCCCATGGTTACCATGGATTTCAGGCCTCTCACCCAGACACTGTTATGCGTATAATAGAAGCGGAGGGCAAGAGCGGGCTGTTGAAAGCCCGGGGTGATGATAACAAAAAGTATGAAGACCGATACATGGCGGCCATCGAAGGGCTGGCCTATGGCAAACCAAAATGGCGCGGGCGGACATTGCCGCCGTTCAAGATCCATATCCACACCGTGCAGGAGGGAGAGAGTTTGCGATCGCTGGCTGAAACCGTCAGCGGCGATGCAGGGATGGCAATAGAAATGGCCGCGCTAAACGGCATGAAACATAACGATACAATAAAGCCGGGACAAAAAATAAAAGTTCTGGTAAAAGAAGATACTCCAAACAAAGGATTGTTAAAAAGCAGAAAGGAAAAAAAGAAAGATGAAATCGGCGAAGGAATTGGCGATGGAAAAGACGAAAAGCCTGGACAGCTCACAGAAGCTCGATGACGCGCAGAAGGAGGCGGTGGCGGAGGTAAGAAAAGTTGCGGAAGCGAAATTAGCCGAACTGGAAATCATGTTTAAACGGAAAATGTCCCAATTAAGCCTTGCCGGAGGCAACCCCTCCTGTGTCGAGGAGGCCAGAAAAGAATACCTGCAGGAAAGATCCGAGGTTGAGGACCTGGCCGAGTATAAAGTATTAAAAATCAAAGGTGTGGGCTAGCAGCGCCGGAACGGCGCCATTAACCCTGTCGGGTCAGGTGGATATGCCTTTCTATTTGCTCATTCATATTAACAACCCCTTAAGCCCATAAAAACAAGACCGCACGCAAGCGAAGCGCCTTGCGCCGATGGATGAGTATATTCGCTTATGCGTCAGCGTCGCCTGGACTGGCCATGCCAGTGCCGGAAAATGTGGCGTTCACAAAATCCTCGGCCACAAAAGGGCGCAGATCGTCTATCTTTTCGCCCACTCCGATAAGCTTTACCGGTATCTTCAGCGACTCCATGATATTGATCACCACGCCGCCTTTGGCGGTGCCGTCGAGCTTTGTCAGGGCGATGCCGGTCACGTCAATCGCCTCGTTGAAAATGGACGCCTGGTTGACCGCGTTCTGGCCGGTCGTGGCGTCGAGCACCAGCAAGACCTCATGCGGGGCGCCCGGCAGCTCGCGGCTGATGATCCGCTTGATTTTTTTCAGCTCTTCCATCAGGTTCGCCTTGCTGTGGAGTCGGCCGGCGGTGTCGGCGATCATCACGTCATGGCCCCGCGCCACGGCCGCCTTCAGCCCGTCGAAGATCACGGCGGATGGATCCGACCCGCTCTGGTGGCGGACCAGGTCTGCGCCGGAGCGCTCCGCCCAGGTCTCCAACTGGTCGATGGCGGCGGCGCGGAACGTGTCTGCGGCGGCCAGTAATACCGACCGGCCGTTGGCGGCGATGCGGGCGGCCAGCTTGCCTATGGTGGTGGTCTTGCCGGAGCCGTTGACCCCGATGACCAGGATGACGAACGGCTTCTCCAGCGGCTCCGACGGCGCCTCCGGTGTGTCGCTGACCAGTATATCGGTCAGGTCCTTTTTCACGAAATCGATGACCTGTGTTGTGTCTTTGAGCAGGTTTTTCTTCACGTTGGCGCGCAGGTCGTCCACTATCCGGCCGGTGATTTCTATCCCGATATCTGCCGACAGCAGGACCTCCTCCAGCTCATCCATGAAATCGTCGTCAAGTTTGGCGTGGGACCCGACCAGCCGGTCGAACCCTTCGTTCAGGTTTTTCCTGGTTTTGGAAAGGCCAGCGGCCAGGCGGCGGAACAGCCCCTTTTTTTTCGGTTCTTCCTTGATGGTATTGTTGGTGTCTTTGCCTGTCTCGACACCTAATAGTCGTAGCACTTTTCTGTCAGCTCTCCATCCTGTTTAAAACCACGTAGTATATCAGACCAGGCTGCCACATCTGTTGGTATATTTTATTCGATGAACATGGCGTCGCCATAACTGAAGAAGCGATATTTTTCGCACTTCGCCGCTTCATATGCGCGCATGATCAACCGATGTCCAGCGAAGGCGGAGACCAGGACCAGCAACGTCGATTTGGGCAGATGGAAGTTGGTCAACAAGGCGTCCACCATTTTGAACCGGTGGCCGGGGGTTATGTATAACGATGTCTCCTGGCCGCCAGCGCGTATTTCGCCATTATCCCCCACGGCGCTCTCCAGCGCCCGGGTCACCGTGCTGCCGACTGCTATCACCCGGCGGTTTTCCGATTTGGCCCGGTTCAACGCGTCGGCGGCGCTGGTGGGTATCTCCAGCCGCTCCGCGTCCATTTTATGCTCTTCTATCGTGTCACTCTTTATCGGCCTGAAGGTGCCCGGGCCTACATGATGAATTATTTTTACAATTTCTATCCCCCGGTTCTGTATATCGGTCAAAATTTCTTCGGTGAAATGGAGGCCGGCGGTGGGGGCGGCGCAGGAGCCGTCAGCGTCGGCATAGGTTGTCTGATAGCGTTCCTTGTCTTCATCGTCGGCGATGGCGCCTTCCCTGCGTATGTATGGCGGCAGCGGAGCCTGTCCGAATTTTTCGGTCAAACGTTTAACCTCCCGCTCCGAAGCAAACCTCAGCCGCGCTGTTCCACCCTCCAGTTTTTCGGTTAATGTAACTTCGCCATCGCCCACATTTAACGTTTCACCCCCATCAAGCCTTGCGATACCTTTTATCATGGCGATCCAGACGCCCTCCCCTTCAGAGCGGATCAGCAACAGCTCGATCGAGCCGCCGGTCGCTCGCTTTGCCATCAGCCGGGCCGGGAACACCCGCGTTCGGTTCAACACCAGCGTATCGCCCGGGTGTAACAGCTCCGGGAATTTTTGAAACTGCGTGTGTTCGATTGCGTTATGACCACGGTCAACCCTCATCAGCCGGCTGTCGGACCGGGTCGGGGCCGGGCGCTGGGCTATTAATGATTCTGGCAGATAATAGTCGAACTGGTTAATATCGGTCATTATTAAAGCTGGCAGGTTTCGAAATCGTTTCTGACCGGTCGCCTGTATGGCGCCGGCTATTTCTTCACTTTTTTCTGGAAATATTCTGAGATGAGATTGAGCTGGGTAGACATAACCTGGAACTGGTTGTTCAGCTTTTTATTCATAGCCATAACTTGCGCCAGATTTTTTTTGATTTCCTTAATTTCATTGGCCTGCTTTACGCTGGCGTCTTGCACGGCTTCTACGGCGTTATTCTGGTTTGCGCCTGCCGGGGCATGCTTTCGCTCCATCGGTCCAACTTTTGTCTCCCTTTCGATCTGTTCCTTGTCCACCGGCGCCACGGTGGGTATGTGTTTATGATCGGTTTTAACCATGATTGGCGCTGCATTTGTTCTGCGTTTGCTGGCGGACGCTTCGCCAGAGGGCGTCACCGACCTGTTCAGCTTTGCCTGAAGGCTGTTAACCATTTTTTTTGTTATCAGTTTCAAGGTTTCCTTGACGCCTTTCCCCTCCATGGCGACAGATAGCACATACTCCACATCTTTATCGTTGAGCTTTTTCTGCAATCGCTCCACCGGGATCAGCGGTTTGCAATCCTGTTTGTTATACTGGAGCACCAGAGGGATGGTTTCATAATCGATTTTGTTTTCCGCCAGGTTTTCTTTCATGTTATTCAGGCTGTCTATATTCGCCTGTTCCTGTTCCGCCTTGCTGTCCGCCACGAACACGATCCCGTCGGCGCCCCGGAGGACCAGCCGCCGGGTGGAGTTATAATATGTCTGGCCCGGCACTGTGAAAAGCTGTAGCCGCACGTCGAACCCGTTGATAACGCCCACATCGATGGGCAAAAGATCGAAGAACAGGGTCCTGTCGGTCTCCGTGGCCAGGCTCATCAGCTGGCCCCTGCGGTCCGGGTTGACGAGTTTGTGGATCTGCTCCAGGTTGGTGGTTTTGCCGCACAGCCCTGGGCCGTAGTAGACGATTTTGGCTGTCAGCTCCCGCGCGGTATAGTTGACCGTTACCATCAGGACTTGCCGCTTTTTTTCATTTCTATTTTTATATCGCGCAGTCTTTCCCTGGTATCCTTAAATTTCGGGTCGGCTTTATACACCGTCGCAAACATTTTGTACGCCTCTTCCATCCGGCCCATCAACACATATGAATCGGCGATATCATACCTGCAGCCAAGCTTGGCATAGTCATCCGGCGCGATTTTATAGCACTCTTTCAGTGTGTCGATCGCCTTGTCGTAGGAGCCTTCCTTTTTGTACACAAGGCTTAGCATGTTCAGGCTTTTAAAGCGCCACTCCGGATCGAGGCTGCATTTGCCAAACTGCTCCGCCGCCATCTCCAGCATATCCATTTCCATATAGGAGACGCCAAGGTTGTAATAGATTTCCGGCCCTTCATCCGTACCGCTGACTTTATTGTCCAGCTCGGTATGCAGATCCGTCAACATTTTATTGAAATCTTCAGCTTCCCGTTTTGCGGTGGCCTCTTCGACGCTCAGCACATCATCCACCGGCTTTTCTTCTTCATCCTCAGAGGCGGAATCTTCCCAAGGGTTGTAATCGTTGTATATTTCATCTCTGGAGAAGTGATAGTTGATCCCTCGGACCAGGTGCTCCACCGGCCCGTTTTTGGTGTAAAAGGAGGATATCTTGACCGTGCGCAACGCGACCTCCGCCTTGACCTGCAGCTCTTCGGAATAGACGAAGACTTCTGTATCTTTTAGCTTTTCCTCTTCCCGGATAGAGAATATCGTTTCAAAATCGTCCTCGTCATCTTCATCCTTGTCGATATCCAGTATGACGATCGCTGGCTTTATTTTCATGAGGTTTTTAAGCAGATTTGCGTCGCGTTTAACGGTTTTGACAGGTATATCTTCTTTTTCGATAGCCGACTTTACGTTATTTTCCAGGATGAAATCATCTTCGACTAATACTACTGTCTCTGAGTTATCAACCATTTAACCCTTTCCTGCCCCCCAACCTACGCAACGTTAATTATTTATTATATAATCACCGGTCATAAGAGTAAATTGAATAAATAGGGTGTCCATTATAGATATCCACCAGAGTGTGTGAGGAGACCGGATGGTTCTGCATAAATTTGTAACCGACGATGACATAATCATTTACCGAATCAACGGCAAGCTGATTTTATCGACCATCGATAATCTGAAAGCGAGCCTGGACGCGGCGATGGAAGGTGAAGGGCGGGGGATAGTGATCAACTGCTCCAAGGCGGCGGTTATCGACGCCACATCGGTCGGCCTCCTCATAAGCAGAGCCAGAACCGCCACCAAAAAAGGTTATACTTTCTGCTTTTGCGAGCCGCAACCTGCCATCCGTAAACTGCTGGAGTCAATGGATACCGACCATAAGTTGAATATCTTTGAATCTGAAGTCGACGCAATATCGTATATCACAGAAAACAACGGCGCCAGCTAGAGAAAACCTTTACAGAAACAAATAGGTCAAAAACCCGGCCAGGAGACAGTAGTAAGCAAACCATGACAGCCTGCCCCGGCGAACAAACATCACCAGCAGCTTCAGGCAGAAATAGCCGACCAGCAGCGCCGTTATGAACCCAAGCGCCAGAACGCCCGCCGAGACACCGCCGTTATTCATATCACTTTGCAACGCCACAGCCCCCAGGATGGCGGGGATGAACAGCATGAACGAAAACCGGGCCGAGGTCTCCCGCTCCAGCCCCAAAAACAGCGCCATGGCGATGGTGATCCCGGATCGGCTGATCCCTGGCGCAATGGCCATCCCTTGCGCAACGCCAATAATCAGCGCCTCATACCAGCGCATACCGGCGATGCCCCGGCCTTGCCCTGTGGTAAATCGTGTCAACAGCAGTATCACGCCGGTTATCATCAGCATTACGCCCACCCAACTGATAGAGCCGAACATCCCCTCGAACTGATCCTTGAACAGCACTCCTATAAGTCCAGTAGGTATCGAGCCGAGCAACACAAACAACACCAGCCGGAACCCGGGATATATATCCATCGCCTTCATAAACGAACAGCCATGATAAACGTCCCGGACCGCATCGGAGGACTCCGCCAGCGCGCCGGTGATATCGTTCCAGTAATACCAGACCACGGCGCTGAGGGTGCCAAGGTGCAGCACGATATCGAAGAACAGCTCCGGCTCGGTCAGCCCAAACAGGTTCTGCGCTATCACCAGGTGGCCCGATGAACTGACCGGAAGATATTCGGTCAGCCCCTGGATCAACCCCAGGATGACCCCCTGGGCGGGGGTTATGGCGGCTTCTGGCGTTGTCATGTCGACAAAGCGCCCGGCGCCTGGCCTGGAAATGTCACACACCTGCGGATCATAAACAAAAAACCTTTTTTTGATGTATTCGGTATCAGATACAGCGGACATTCTGGACGAAATATCGGTTTTCGGCAAGGTTAATTACAGATTGCAACTATTTTTTTAGGTAAATATATCTACCCCAAATAGTAAAAATCAGTCATTATCATCCCTCATATCCCTCAAATCCCTCAAATCCCTCATATGCCTCAAATCCCTCATATGCCTCAAATGCTCCAAATCCCTCACCTGCTATTGCTCTATCACACTAACGGTTATAGCATTATCCCAAGGTCAAAAGTGACCTGGAATGACATAAGTCATTATTTAAAAAGGAGATAAATGGTATGAGCATAGATATTTTACATAATTGTATGAAATATAGTATCTTAAAGGACCCGGACCGGTCGGTGGCGCCGACGCACACTAACCCCGCTATCGCCGGATCGGGTTCAATTTCCTTACATACCAAAATCAGCAGAGTAATTACAGAATCGCATAGCCGTCGGCTCCCGGTTTCCGCCCCTGGCACCCCCCATCACCCGGGGCATGAAACTACGAAGGGCCTCTCCTCCAGCCGCCCTCCTCAACCCGGCTGGCTCTCCTTCATGGCGGGCCGACGGCCTATTGCGTTTATCAAAAACCTTAATGCAGGAGAATAGCTTTGGAACCAGATTACCTACTGACCGACACCCGATTGTTGATGGCTCTCACCGCGCTGGCATGGTCCGGCTTGCTCGCCCTCTCCAAACGGGCGATACAGGGGCTAGAGCAGAAAATCGATGACAACGCCCGAAAGGTCACCGCCCTCCAGTCCGCCATGGCCACCATGGTCGGCGACACGAAATACCGGATCGAGCGCAACTTCCGCGACCTGATGGACGAAACCCGCGCCGAGATCAAGGAGCTGTCCGGGCGGCTGCCCAAAACCGCCGGGATGGAGCCACATCAGGGTGAACCGGTCACCCGGCGCGAGTTCCAGTTGTTCGTCACCGGGCTGAATATGAAGATCGACTCTATCCACAACCAACTCACCAAATATGGAGCGAATAGATAAAATGGCCTGCTCTGATAACAAACGTATCCATGTAAAAAATCTGCGCAAGCAGACGCTTGCCATCGCCCTCGATTTATACCTGTTTCCGCAGTCGCCCCGGTCTGTGGCGCAAACTTTGCGCCGTCAGTTCCCGACATTGGAAGAGGAGCGTGTCCGCGATTGCTTCACCTATCTGGAAATGAAGGGTTATCTGAAGGTCGCCCGACGCCGGGGCCGCCTCCTCACCGCCACCATCACCGCAGATGGGGTCGACCTGGCCGAGGGCGCCGTCACCGACAAAGGTGTGCTGCCGGTCCGGGCCGACCTGACTGGCCTGTCGGCCCGGCGCGACACCCGGGCGCGCATCCTGGCCTATTGCCGCCAGTTCCCCGACTCGTTCAGCGGCGACGATGAGATATTGGCGGAGCTGAAGGAGCTAGGCTTCGGCGCGGTGATCATGGAGCAGGTCCGGTTCCATATCTGGTATCTGGCTGGCAAAGGGTTGCTGGAGATGAAAACCCATCCACTGCAATCGGACCTTGTATACCTCGCCAAAATCACCGCCAAGGGTATGGACTTAATCGACGGCGCCATCACCGACCCGGGCGTGGCGGACCATGAATCGGGGGTCGACCAATGAGCCTGGTCAACACCCCATCCGGCTTGACAGACCGACAGATGGCGGTCATACGGCAGTGCGCCCAGGATGGTAAGGACTGGAAAAGCACATACAAACGAATATGCGAGATCAAGCAGGTCACCCAAAAGCTGGTCAGAGAACAAATGGAACTCTACTCCGCGGAAATCGCCGCCCGCTCCACCGCCAAAAAAGAGGGCGCCGCATTGATAGACCAGTATCTGGCCAACATCAAGGATGGCGCCGACGTGGACGACATGACCGCGCTGATCGAGCAGGCGTTATATCGTGACATCCTCCGCCGTTATTCCGAAGCGGATAACGCGCTGGCCCATATGACCATGGGCGAAGTATTGAAGCTCGACATCGCCTATCGCGGCGCCCGGCTCAACCGCCTGAAGTTTGAGAAGGATACGATCAAGAACGACCCACAGCTCGACCAATACTCCGCCAGCCTTGTGCTGGAGACCCTTGATCAGGTGCAGACCCTGGCCAACGGCGCCCTCGACAGCGAGATCGACGATGTCCGCGAGCTGATCATCGAATGGGCCAATAAAAAGTATGGAAAAACCACAATTGAAGAGGTGAAGAATGAACGAAACCAAATCGAACAACTCCGCGAACTCCACCAGCGGCAAAGCTCCCGCAATGATAGCGAAGCAGAGCCCGGATATGGAAAGTCTGTTGGGCTGGTTGATTGACCCGGCCAACTTCGCCAGGGCGTTGCTGAAGGTGGACGACCGGCCGGTGCGGCTCGATCCGTGGCAGGCGAGCTACCTCTCGTCGAAACGCCGGTTCACGTCGCTGCTGAAAAGCAGGCGGGTGGGCGGCTCCTGGATCATGACCGTCAAGATGTTCATCCGCTCCCAGATCATCCCGCGCTACAGCGGTGTCTTCGTCAGCATGAACCGGGAGGAGGCGCGCACCAAAATCGATTACGCCGACGAGCTGTACGACTCCCTCCCGACACGATGGAAAACCAGCCGGGTCGCCCGGTCGAAGGATGAAATCGCCTTCATCGATAAGGCGGGCCGGCGCGCCACCCTCCGCTCGCTGGCCGGCAAGGCCCCCCGCGGCCGGGGCGGCGACGTCGGCATATCGGAGCTGCCCCACTGCCTCGATTCGCGGTCGATCTATGAAGGCGCGCTCCATGTCACCGCCCGCAGTGATAGTGACCACCTGACAATCGAGTCCACACCGTTGGGCAAGCATGGCGTGTTCCACGACCTGGCCAGGGGGCTCTATCCGGAGTTCCTGCGTTACGAGATACCATGGTGGCTCTGCTCCGCGCTCTGCAACGATATAAACAGCGCCACCGGTGAAGCGCCCGCCATGCCCACCGCCGAACGGGTGGCGAAGTTCGGCTCCCGCGCGCTCCGGTCGATATATGCTTCCATGCCGGAGCCGGCGTTCCAACAGGAGTCGGAGCTGAACTTCATCGATCTGGAGAACACGGCGTTCCCCATGGAGATGATCATCGCCTGCGCCCAGAGCGATTTTTCCGACGCTCCGCCCCGCCGCGCTGCTGTTTCGTAACGTGGTCAACACCCCCACCGACCTCGACTGGGTATGGCTCCGCCGCCACCGCCGCGGGACGCTGGCGGCCGGATACGACCCGGCCAGGAAAAACGACCGCGCATGTCTGGCCATCTTCGACATGGCGGACGGCCGCATGGAGCTGCGGATGATGATCACCATGGAGAACGCCACCTTCGACGCACAGAAAGCGGTCATCGCTTCGGCCATAAGCTGCGGCGTCACCGTGTTGCGGATCGACTCCACCGGCATAGGTATGGACATGGCGGAGCGGCTGACCCGCGACTATCCGGGGGTTGTGGAGGGCGTCCATTTCACATCCCGGTCGAAGCAGATGATGGTCGCCGGGTTCTATAACGCCCTCACCGACAGGAAAATCACCATCCCCGCCCGGCAAGAGCTGATAGCCCAGCTGGGCGCCATCCGGGAGGTGGTCTCCGACTCCGGCGCCGTGCTCTACCACTCCCGCGCCAACGCCGAGGGGCACGCCGACCAGGCCTGGGCGATGTTGCTGGCCAACAGCGCGGCCCGCGGGGTGGTTGCGCCGGGCGCCTCCAGGTACGAGTCGCTGTCGAAACGGAACAACAGCAAATCAGGAAAACGTCAACTAACCAACTTTTAAAAATGGAGAAATTCAATGATCGAACAACAAAAATTTATCTGCTTATCGCAGCCGGTAACCAAACAAAAATTAACATATGAGGTATAAAAATGATAACTAAAACAAATCAGTTGAAAGGTGAAGTAGTCCCCACCCGGCCATCCGCCTTCTGGTCCGACACGGCGCCGCGCAACCTGACCCCCGGCCGGCTGTCGAACCTGCTGGCCGGGCTCGACGCCGGCGATGTGACCGACGCCATGGCCCTGTTCGACGAGATGGAGGAGAAGGACCTGCACCTCGGCTCCGTCATGCAGACCCGCGCCATGGCCGCCGCCGCCCAGGACCGCGATGTGCAGCCGGTCTCCGGTTCGCCGGAGGATGTTCGGATCGCCGATTTCGTGCGGGAGCGGTTCGACGCTTTGCCGCGCAGGAACGCGTTGCTGTCCGGCCTGATGTCGGCGGTCTCCCACGGTTTCGCCATCGCGGAGATAATCTGGGAGACGGTGGACGGCGCCATTATCCCGGTGGATATCCGGCCGCGGCCGCAGAAATATTTCAGCTTCATCGACCCGGACGACGCGTCGAACCTGCTCGACTTCCGGTTTATCTGGAGCCGGACAACCTGAAAGGTATAAAACTGCCTCGCCAAAAGTTTATCTTCCACCGCCACAGCGGCGCATCGGGCGACTTCCTGAAGGCAGGGCTCTATCGCGGCGTCGCCTGGTACTACCTGTTCACCAACTTCACGTTGAAGGACTGGCTGACGTTCATCGAGCTGTACGGCGTGCCACTGCGCCTCGGCCGTTATAAACAGTCCTCCGACGAGAACGCCCGCGACACATTGCGCCAGGCGGTCTCCAGCCTCGGGAGCGACGCTGCGGCGGTGATCTCCGACGACACGACCATCGAGTTCATCCACTCCGCCCTCTCCGGCGATAACCGGCTGTTCCAGGACGCGGTCGAATTTTTCGACCGGCAGAAATCGAAACGGATCCTGGGCCAGACCTTGACCACCGAATCGGGCGGCAAAACCGGGGGGCGCCTACGCCCTGGGCAAAATCCATGACCGGGTGCGCGGCGATATCGTCGCCTTCGACTGCATGGCGCTGGACGAAACCCTTAATAGCGATTTTACCCGTCCGCTGGTGGAGTTCAATTTCGGGCCCCGGGCCGCCTGCCCGAAGATCGTCACTCGCCTGCGCCGGATCGATGAAGCCGACGCCCGTCTGGAACAGATTAAAACCCTGGTGGAGCTGGGCGCAAAAGTGCCCGCCAGAGTCGCCGCCGACATCACCGGCGTCACCCTGCTGGGCGACCCGGATCAACCTCTCATGAAAACTGCTAACTGGAAAGGAGCAAACGAATGAACATTGAACTGGACAAACCGGCGCTGATAGTGCCCGCCGGCAAGTTCCCCCACACCAACGGCGATCAACTGCTGGACGGGAAGGCGTTAAAACGCATCCTGGCCCGCATGATCGACTGGGATCGCGACATTGTCGTCGATTATCAGCATGAATCGATGAAACAGTGTGGCCGCGCCCCCGCCGCCGGGTGGGTGAAAAAGGACACGGCAAAAATCACCAACGAAGGAATAACAGCCACCATCGAATGGACCGACGAAGGAAGGGAGCTGGTCGAATCGAAGAAGTATCGCTTCCTCTCGCCGGTGTTCGAGCGGGTCAACGGCGAGATCGTCGGGCTGATAAACCTGGGGCTGACCAACAACCCCAACATAAACGCGGCCAAGCCGCTTATCAACCAACTACCCAATCAGGAGAATTTTATGAATGAAGATCTAATCACAAAACTGAAGGAGGCCCTGGGCCTCGAACCGGACGCCGAAGACGAAGCGGCGCTGGAGGCTGTGACGGAGCTGATCAATCTGGCCAGCCTCTACAGCCAGCTGGGCGAGGCGGCCGTGGCCCTGGGGCTGACCCCCGAGGATGACGACGACACGGTGATCGCCCGGATCATGGAGCTGGCGCAACGCAGCTGTGACAGCGTGGAGAAAGAGATCGACACGCTGGTCAACGACGCCATAACAGCGGGGACCATCCGCCCGGCGCAGAAGCAGTGGGCCCGGGGTTACGCGTTGTCGAACCCCGGCTCGTTCCGCCAGTTCCTGGCCAACGCAGGACCGGCGGCGCCGATGGGCGGCTTGATCACCCAGACGGCGCAAGATCAGGCAGTCAACAAAATTTCGGAAAGCGAGGCGGATATATGCCGTCTGTTGGGCATATCCGAAAACGATTATTTAACCCACGGGTCGTAAGGACTCAACGAGTCGGACGACCCATTGCTAAAGGAGCAAGTAAAAAGTGGCAAATTTAACAGAAGACAGAAAATCGATAAGGAAAGACGGGACGCTGTTCGCGCATCCTGTCGCCGCCAGCGTCGTCATATATTCCGGCGCGCTGGTGAACATCAACTCGGCCGGCTATGCCGTGCCCGCCGCTGATGACGCGACCCACACATTCACCGGCAAGGCGGATATGCGGGCCGACAACAGCACAGGCGCCGATGGCGACCTGCCCGTCGAAGGGCATCGCGAAGGCGTGTTCCAGTTCAACGCCGCCGGCATGGCCCAGGCGGACATGAACGCCGATGCCTATATCGTGGACGACAACACCGTCGGCAAAGGTATTACCGCGCAGCCTGTCAACGTCACCGGTGTGACGCTGAGCAGGAGCGGCGGCAGCCGTGGCGGAGCGTACACGCTATCGTATACGTCCACCGGCACGACCCTGGCCTGGGGCGGCGGTACGGCGGTGGATGTTTCCAGCGATGGCAACTATACCCTGACCGCCACCGACGGGTCACAGATCGTGGCCACGGTGACGGCGGCTTCACTGCCGGGCGCCAACGCCAGCGACAACATGACCTTGAGGCATGTCCATTGCGGCAGGATCGCCGAGGTCGAGTCGGCCACCAGCGTGTTCGTGGACATTCTGGGCGCGGTCAGAGGATAGAAATGAACAAACCAAATTTAACCAGGAAGGAAAAACAAATGTATCTATATGTATTAATCGCAGGCGCAGTACTTTACTACTACGCCGCCACCCCCGGCGCCGAGAGCGGCGAGCTGATGACGCTCCCGTTTCTGCTCGGCCCGGTGATCAACCGCTCCACCCTCAGCAACACCACCCGCGGGTTCAAGGCGGTGTTCACCAAGGCATACCAGGCCGCCTCTTCATACGCAGGCGACTTGGCCATGCGGGTCGATTCATCGGCGCGGCAGGAGGAGTATCGCTGGCTCGGCGCGTTGCCGGGGCTGACCGAATGGCTGGGCGATCGCGCGGTGAAGGATGTGGCCCAGGACGGCTTCATCATCAAAAACCGCGATTTCGAGGCGACCGTGTCGGTCGGCCGGAACGACATCGAGGATGACAGCATCGGCGCCTACGCTCCGTTGTTCAGCCAGCTGGGTGAAAGCGCCCGGCAGCATCCGGATGAGCTGGTCTTCTCGTTGATGAAGGATGGGTTCACCAACACCTGTTTCGACGGGGAGCTCTTCTTCGATGTGGACCACCCGAACGGCTCGCAGTCAACCTGGTCCAACAAAGGGACCAGCGCCCTGTCCGCCGCCTCCTACGAGACCGGCCGGCAGACGATCATGAGCTATATCAACGAAGAGGGTAAACCGTTGCGGCTTGTGCCAACCCATCTGATCGTCCCGCCCCAGTTGGAGAAAGAGGCGCTCGACATCATCCGGGCGGACAAATCCGCCAACGGCGCGTCGAACGTCTGGATCAACTCGGCCGACATCATCGTGGCGCCGGAGTTGGCGGGCAACCCGACCTACTGGTTCCTGGCGTGCCTCAACAAGCCGGTGAAACCGTTCATCCTCCAGATGCGTCAGGCGGCCCGTTTCGTGGCGTTGGACAATCCCGACGACGAGAACGTGTTTATGCGGAAGAAGTTTATCTACGGCGTCGATTATCGCGGCGCGGTCGGCTATGGCCTGCCGCACCTGATATACGGCTCCACCGGCGGCGCATAGGCGGTGGCGGAACTTGCGGGGCGGTGTGTCGCCGTTCCGCAATATAAAAACATATTATAGGAGTTATAGAAATGGCATACAGCATACTGGATGACCTGAAGAAACAGATCGACGAGTCCTCGCTGATCCAACTGACCGACACCACAGGCGCCGGCGCGGTCGACCAGATCAAAACCGACCGGGCGATCCGGTTCGCCGACGCGTTGATCGATTCGTACGTCAGCAAAGTTTACACGGTCCCGCTCAGCCCGATACCAGACCTGGTCCGGGAACTGTCGGCGACCATTGCGATCGTGAACCTCCACCGGTTCCGCTCGGTCGATTCGCCAGTCTGGAACCGGGCGTACGAAAACGCCACCGCCACGCTGGTCCGGATATCGAAGGGCGAGCTGACGCTGGATAACGCAGGTGTGGCGCCGTCACCGTCGGCCACCCAGGCGTCATCATCAACTTTTGAAGCGGAGCAAAGGCGGTTCTCCCGCGATCTGCTGAAGGATATGTGATGAACTATTCAATCAAATTTCTGGAAGACGCGATCATAGCCGCGTTGGCCCCGGTGGCCACAGGACCAGGCAGCCTGGTCAAAACCCTCGGCGCCTACGAAGGGCAGTTCGAAGAGACCATCGACGCGGCCGATCAGCTGCTGGCATTGACGCCGGCGGTGCTGGTCACCTATGTCGGCTCCCAATTCGAGCCAGACAGCGGGCCGCATTATAACCGCACCCTGACCTACGCCGTGATGCATGGCTCGTCGAACCTGCAATCGGAAGCGAAACGCAGAAACGATGTCTACACCATACTGGACGCCACCCGGGCGCTGTTGAACGATAACGACCTGGGGCTGGACATCATGCCGCTCTATATCGAGCAGGAGAAAATCATCTCCAGCTCCCGGCATATCACGGTCTACAGCGCCCAGTACCAGACATCGTTTCTGGAAGACAGCAACCTTTACTGAAGGACCAGGAAAGAATGGCCGACAACAAGTTCAACCCCGCAACGCCGGTTAGGCGCAGTGACAAGGAATTTACGTCGCTGATCCCGCAGAAGCCGCGCAAAGGCGATGACCGCACCGACAGCCGGCGATATGTCCGGCGGGAGCTGGCGCGCGAGATGCAGCTCTATTCCCGGCGATCAGGTCGTTTACTCAAATCAAAAGATCAGGAGATATCATGAGTATAAAACCGGAAATGGCAAGCCCGACGTTTGCCAGCATGACCCATACCTTCAGCCCCGCCAAATGGCCCGCTGTGGAAGAGAGCGGCTATACGGCTGACCACTTCCCATTTTTTGGTCCGGCATTATGCGACTTTTCGGGCTTCAATGGCTGGCTGTTTTTCCGTGGCAGCCAACGCAAATTCTTTCGGCGTTTTATTACCTAATGCCGAGTGCGGGCGAAATTCATTATAATCTTTTCGCCACGTCTCGATCTTACTCCTGGCATCCTCCATTGACAAGAACCAATGTGTGTTCAAACATTCATCCCGAAAACTTCCGTTGAATGACTCTATGAAAGCGTTATCCGTGGGCTTGCCGGGCCTCGAAAAATCCAACTCTACCTTCCGCTCATACGCCCACTTGTCCAACGCCTTCGAAATAAACTCTGGACCGTTATCCACCCGAATACTTTTAGGCGCGCTACGTATATAAACAAGCTGCGTCAAAAATGATGAAACCATCTCACCGGTAACCTTCTTGTCAACCAACATCCCAAGGCTCTCCCGACTAAAATTATCGACTATCGTCAAAGCCCGAAACCGGCGGCCATCAAACAGAGCGTCGGTCACGAAATCCATGCTCCAGCTCTCATTAAGCTCGGTCGCCACTTCACGGGCTCCGCGACTCCTGGCCGACACGTGACGCTTCGGGCGCCGCATGCGCAAGCCAAGCCCTTCAAGGCGGTACAAACGCAACACACGTTTGTGGTTCACCTTCCAACCTTCCCGACGAAGCAGGGTATATATTCGCTGGTAACCGTATCGAGGACGGTCTGCCGCCAACTGACAAATACGAGCTCGTAACACGGCCTGGTCAGGAGCAACCGATTGGTACCGGATCGTCGAGCGAGCAAACTCAAACGCTTTGCATATATGGCGTTCGGGCGCTCGATACGTATCCTTCATCTCCTGCACCAGTTGACGCTGCTGACCAGGCCTTAAAACTTTTTTCTGAGAGCATCCTGCAGCATCGACTTGTCGAGCGACAGATCCGCCACCAGCTTCTTCAGGCGGCCATTCTCTTCTTCAAGCTGGCGGAGCCTGCGAACTTCAGCTGGGCCGAGACCGGCATAGATCTTCTTCCAGCGATAAAACGTCTGCTCGCAGATACCCATCTTACGAACCACCTCGGCCACAGGTGTCCCCGTCTCGGCCTGTTGCAAGGCGAAAGCTATCTGCTGGTCGGTGAACTTCGACTTCCTCATCAGTAAATCTCCACTTTGTTACAAGGTTAATTTAACCGATTACTCGCATTATCAATGGATCAATTTAAAGGGAAGAGGTCACGGCCACCCGTTATGAAGCGGACGCCGTCACATCGGCCGGGCAGTTTATCAGGCACAGCTCGCCCGTGCGGCAGCGAAACATTATTATCTCGTACCGCTTATTAACCACCGCCGACCGCGACGCATTGGCCGCGCCGGACGGGACCGGATTTTTCTACGACGTGGGCGGCGCAACGTTCGAGTATAAAGACGACGACGGCGCCATCTACACCGTCCGGTTCGCATCGTCGCGGATAGAGTGGCGGCCCGCCGGACCGGGGCGCTGGAACTCTGGACCCATAGTTATGGTGGTGATGTCATGAAAAATTTTACCCCTGCATTCGACAACGCGTTATTGGGCAAGCATAAAAAGCCGGTCTGGCTGTTGAAGCTTGACCTGGTCTCCTCCACCGGCTCCACGACCCTATACCTGGCGGATCAGGCGATCACGCTGTGGGGCCAGGAGTGGGCGCCGATGGTGGTCCGGTGGGACGTGCTGGACCGGTTTTTCGACCCGGCGGAAAGTGAAGTGAAAGTCTCCGACACGCAGGTGATCCTGGACAACCGGCCCGGCGCGTTGGGACCGGGGGCGAACAACCTCAGCTACTATTTCCGCGAGTACGACCTGCCCAACTCGAAAGCGACCATATATCTGTGGCTGGCCGACGCCGGCCTGACAGAGCCATCCGGCGCCAACCAGAACGATTTATACGAGGCGCTGGTGGGCATACCGGAGATATCTGGAAACATCACCCCCGCCCTCTGCCCGCTGGATATCGTCAGCAGGGAAGGGGAGTGGGACGACGCGAAGTGCCCCTGGGGCGACCTGCTGCAGGGCCAGTTCACCCGCAACCAGTGGCCCGCCCTGCCCGACAAAACCATAGGCGACTGGAAGCCGATGGTGTTTGGTCAGGGTGGTCTGTACGATGGTATCCGGCTCAGCGGCGCCGCGCATATCGGGACCGTGGAAGGACCGACGAACCTGTTCGACCCGACCGCGGGCGCGTTGACGATGGAGATAAAGTTCCCTGACAGCGGCAAATTCAACGCCCAGAACCCGGTCCCGGCGCCGTGCGACATCTATGTGGGCGACTGGCGCTTTCCCATCACCTCTGCGCCCCGCTCCCTGGGCGGCGGCAAGTGGGAATATCGCTTGACCAACAGCGGGCAGGGCAATGTATACAAGTTGTATATCCCGACGCCGCTGAAAGGGACGACCCCCGTGTTCGTCCCCAGCCCGTCGGCCAACTGGCCCACATCCAGTGAAACCGATTATGGACGCTTCGCCAGCGCCGAGCCGGCCCGGGGCGCGCCATACCATTTTTTCCATGGCGGGTCCGATTCCGGTAACAGCAAGGATGGCTATCATCCCGGCCGGTCCGGCCCAATGATCCGCAAAGTCTATATCGGCGGGACCGAGGTGACCGGCGCCCAGGCACATATAGACCAGAGCTATGGCATCGTCTGGCTGAGGAGCGACTTCGCCGGCGTGGAGGGAAGGGTTGGAAACCCGGAGAAGCTGCGGATCAAATGGACCGATCTGGATGGTTCGTTCAACTCCGGCAACACCTGGCTAAAAGCGGAGCAGTTGACCGCGCAGTATCCCCACGGGTATAACGCCCAGGCGAACCCCTGTATCCTGGGTGATTTTTATATCCCCGCATCTGGCGGCGGCGCGCCGGTTTCCTCCAGGCTGGGGCTGAAAAACAACCTGCGCTACCCCAACCTGGGGGCGAGGATGGCGTCGGCCCGGTTTGTCCTGCGCTATACTGGGGTGGAGGCGAAGGACGCGACATTTCATATCAGTGTCATGGGTCAGGATTACAGTTTTGCCGCGACGGAACTGAACGATGGGAGCGGGATAAAGGGCGCCGGATGGGACGTCACCCTGTCGCAAAGGGGCGGCGATAACGAAATCTGGGAAAACAACCTTGGCTTCCCCGATACTGCCATCAGCCCCGTCCCGCGCAAATGGGATATCTATGAGCTGAGCCGTGACATTACCCCGGAGGCCAGGAGCCACCTGGATATGTATCATGGATACGCCGGCGAAATGCGCGCCTCATTCTCCGGCACCATCTGGCCGTTTCCAAATTCCATAATTGCGCTGGCGGCCGAGATCGAGATTTTGTTCGAGCCGGTGGAGTCGGCCATATCCGGGCCGCGGGTGACCGCGCTGGTGGACGGGCTGGGAGACCGCGCCGGTGAAATATTGAGCGAGGTTATCCCCGCCGCGGATATCGGGGCAGGCTTTGACGATGCGACCTTGCCGTCGCTGAACATCCGGGTGGACAGGCAAATGTCGGTCTGCAAATTCGCCCGCAAAGTGCTGGCGGAATCGAACATGGAGCTTAAAAAGAATTTTCTGACCGGCAAATGGGACCTGCTGAAAAAGTCGGACAACCGCGATAACGTCAACCCTCCACCCCCCGCCGGCGGGATCGGGAACATAGGGCAGGGCGAGCTGTTGGCGGACGACGATGGCTTGCCGATGATCACCCGGTCGCGCTCCGCGCCGGAGAGTGTGGTGAACGAAGTGACCGTGGATTTTCTGGATGAGAGCGGGCGGCGTCAGTCGGTGACTGTTTTTGATCAGGGCTCCATCGACAGCTACGGTCGCAAATTTTACAAGGTCAGCCTCTCTTCTGCCATGGCGCGGCCGGCGGCGGAAGATTATGCGCTCGATATTCTGAACGCCCATTCCGAGACCAGCGATTATTACATGATGACCCTGCCGCTGGGCCCGGCGCTGGGGCTGGAACCGAGCGATATACTGCAGGTCACCGCCGATATGGATGGGCTGTTCAACACCAGGATGCGGGTTGTTTCGGTGGAGGTGGACCCGGGCATGCTGGCGGAAGGGAGAGTGAGTATGGTGACCGTGAACGCGCAACGCTATTCCAAGGCCCGCAAAGGGTTTGGCAATATTCCGTTTGGTACTGGGCCGTTCGGAACCGGGCAAGTGCTCAAGAACTGATGGTCAGGTGAACGCTATGGAACAGTTAAAATCAATCCGGGTATGGATAGAGTGTGGCGCAGTTTGTGGTGTTGTAATGTTCATCCTTGAACACCATATGCTTTCGCTTGAACTGGGTGGGCGACGTCAGGCCGCACGCCGCGCTGAGAGAGAACAGACCGGCGCGGATAGTGATCAGATAGTTGAGGACCCTGTACTTTTTCTCGTTAACAAACAAAAGACGCTGGAGCTTTGCGTCGGTGGTGGCCACCCCGACAGGACAATCGTTGCTGTGGCATTTTTCCGCCATAATGCATCCCACAGAGATCATCATCGACCGGGCCACAGCGATAAGATCAGCTCCAAGCCCAAGGGCGACCGCCTGCTCGTCCGGCAAATGGAGCTGGCCAGAGGCAATCAACTTGATCTTATGGCGTATACCGTGCCGCCGAAGCGCGTCGTCGGCAATCACGATGGCGGAGAGTATGGGCAGGCCGAGGCTGTCCGCCATCTCCTTAAAAGTGGCGCCAGTCCCGCCTTCACCCCCATCAATAGAAATAAAGTCTGGTCCTGCGCCTCTTTTTACATACTCTTCGCAAAAGCTGTTCAAAGCGTTTTCATCACCCACAACAATTTTTATACCCACAGGCAAGCCGGTTTGTGTTTGAATTTTTTCTATAAAATCAAACATACCCGACAGGTCGTTGAAGAGATGAAACCGGTTGGGGCTGTCTATATTTTTCCACGGCTCGACACCACGGATATTAGCGATCTCTTTTGTAACTTTCATTCCTTCCACATGGCCGCCGCGCACCTTGGCGCCCTGGGCAAGCTTAAGCTCGATGGCTTTCACCTGGGGTATTGCGGCTTTCTGCCGCAGCAGGTCCCAGTCGATCTCGCCCAATTTGTCGCGCACACCGAAGAGACCGGGACCGATCTGGAACACAAGATCACACCCGCCAGCAAGGTGGTGGGCGCTTATCCCGCCTTCGCCAGTGTTCATCCAGGATCCACCAGCCATGGCAATACCATTACTGAGCGCCCGGATGGCGTTCGGCCCAAGCGCGCCATAGCTCATGCCGCTCATACCCACCAACCCTTTCAACTTCCATGGATTGTCCCGCTCGACTCCAACAGTTACGACATTATTATCTGTCAGGTACCATGGCCTTACTTCTGTTTCCTCTTTTCTCTCATGCCGGAAAAACAGAGTTTCCTTTTCGATGTCGTATCGCTTTGTGTGGATGAATATCGAGTTATCCACTTCCATTTCGCTGTTGAGCCTGGGGAACATGCTGTTATTTATATATATGCCAGGGGCGCTGAAATCCCGTTTACTGCCGTAGCTGATCAAGGTTTTCAGATATTTTGCCGCTTTCATGATGGAGATGAACTTCACACGGCTGATAGGTTTGCCAGTGTTATCCTCGTCGGTGATATAGAACCGGAATTCCGGCCCTACTTTTTCTATAACATATCGCAATATGCCGACGAACCAGTATTTACCCCGGAGGAGGGAATGCTGGGTCTGGTTACGGTTTCTGAAGTAAAAAAATATAACAACAAAAATCGGCGTTATGAACATTATCACAAGGACGATTAGTGTGGTTATGGATATTATATCGCTGATATGTCCTGGAAACATTTACACCCCTTGGCAATTTCGATTGCTAATGTATCTTCCTGCCGGCCAGTGGCAATTTCTCCTTGCCAAAAAGTTCACCCACACCCCTGATGGAAAATGTAATGAGGTATTTTGTCTCATGTTCCACAGTTGGTATCCCGTCAGAATTTATAAAATGAAGGTTCCTGTCGTACCAGCTAAACGCTATGCCCCAGCAGCCAGGATGAAACGCCAGGCGAAGGAGGCTGTCATCCACTTCCTGTATCTGTTCATTGTAAATTATCGAATAGTCGATGGTATACCTGAATGGATATTCATCCTTCCTCGGCCCCCTTTTATCCTTCGGATCAACTCTTTGGGTATTGGTGAATTTTGGAGCGAAGTTCAACTCGAAATAGGCAATGTCCCATACTTCGTCATCCCTGGCGCCAACACCACGCTTGAAGTTTCGGTCCAGCGCAAAATGGAACCTGTCATCATATTTAAAACCGATCTCCAGGCTGGAGCTTTCCATCTCCGACTCATACCAGTCATAAAATATGTTGTAGTTAAAAAGGAGCCAGTCATAAAACCGGGTGTCCAGGTCGAGCTGCAAAGGCAGAAACGGCCGTTTGCCAAGCTCTGCAGATATGGCCTTTTCCGCTTCGTTTATATCGTATCTTTGCAGAATATCAAACCGCATCCATTGCGATGTGGACGACTTTTCTTCATCAATAACTTCCTTGATCAGCACTTGGTTCGATATTTTAAATCCCAGCTCGTTCCTTGGGTCGGACCGGTCAACCACTGGGTCTATGTTTCTTACGTTAAGCCGATCATCACCATCGAAATCTTCATATTTGGGCAAGAAACTCCATGTCAGCGATGGAGTGAGAAGATGCTTCAGCTTGGGGCGCTTAAGATCATCCCTTTCATATATTTTATACATTTTCGGCCCAGTAAGATTGAGCGCGGCTATGTAGTATTGTCGATCAAAAGTTTCGTTAATCTCTTTGCGGCCCGCCCCATGCTCCTGGCCTTTGGTATATATGGTGTGCCGGAATCCCAGCTCTGGTGTTATGGATAGCCAAGGCTGGACAGACCATGGCGCAGAAAGCTTCGGAAATAAATCGAGCCTTGTCACATCAAACGTATCGATACTATCGTCCGGAAGTGTCGACCTTGTTTTGAATGATGTGAAGCTAGCTTCCATGGAACCGTATACCGGTGAGTCCAAAAGTCTCTCGCTCTGGTTTACGAAGCTTATTTTCGGCAGCTCGTTAAGCTCATCATCAAAATTCGGCTGGCTGGAAACTCGTTCTCGCAAAGTTATATACAGGTTCCTTGTTGGCCAGTTGCGGTTTAATGTGATAAAGCTGTCTGTGTATCTGCGTGTCCTGGAAAGCCGGTCATCGAAGGTTTCCCGGGCAAGGCTTCGTTTGCTCTCTTTATCGATATGGATTACGTTGGAAAATTCCAGTGGCATAAGTTGTCTGTGGTCGTATAAAAGCTTCCACGGGTCACCTTCCACTTCTGTTTCAGAATCGCTTCCAGCGAGATACTCTGCATTTAGCTGGCCCCGGGTGGTCTCCGACAAGATATAGCGGTATTCAAGGCCAAACTGATTACCCCCGGTGTTTCTGTATTGATGGGAGAAAGTGGCGTCCATATTGTCCGCAATTGCCCAGAAGAAATGGTTCCGCAACATAAACCCATATTTGCTGGAAAACTCTGGCTCCGGTATCAGGAACCCGGTGGCCCTTTTTGTTTTCAGCGGCATTATAAAATACGGCGTGTAAAATATATACCGGTTACCAGCTTTGAAATAGGCGTTATTAAAAAATGCGTATCCTTCAATCGTCAGGTCTACATCATCGGCCTCTATAACCCAGTCCTGGTCCGGAAATGGACACGTGGAACAGGTCCCTTTTTTTATCAGATATTGGTTTTCACTCAGCTTTTCTATTTTTTCCCCGGTGAAGAAAAATTCCTTTTTAAAATCACCTCTGGCTTCATACAAAACTCCCGTGGAGTCTTTGGTGTTGAAATCAACTCTGTCGCCGGTGATTAAAGCTTCATTATCCATATAGCGCATATCCCCATGCATATAACCTTCGCTGGTCTCATGATTGATAACACCCTTGTCGCCAGATATGGTTTGATCGCCATAGTTTATTTCAACATTACCTTGCGCTTGAGAAATTCCTCTATCGCTTTGGTGAGTAATTTTATCAGCCGAAATGGTTACATTATGTTGCGCAGGTTCGGGCGCTCTCGATTTTTGATTTGATGACTTTTCTACTCTATTTTCTGTGAATGGCTTTTCGGTATTATCAGCAGGAGAAGCTTCCATCTGTTGAGATGTGACAGGCGGCTGTTCGCTATTTTTACTGCCAGCCTGCGCCATGGCAAATATTGCTGTTGTTATGAGGATCAAAGTGGTTATAACAGTTATGACGCTCTGCGCATTCGCAACTTTTTGTGAACTTATCACTTAATGCGCTCCTCCCAGTTTGTCGCCGTTATTAAACTCAAATCTTGCATCACTCACTTCGGCGCATTTTATAGGTGTCGGAAGGATTAGTCAATCGCGCTTATGACATGAAAGCGCCTTTTCCACTGAAGAATTAAAGCGCCCGGTTTATCTGCCCCTGGAGCTCTTTATAAGACCTGGCGCCCTGCAACCTTTTGACTATTTTGCCCTTTTTAAAAAACAGCAGAGTAGGAATGGCTGTGACTTTATATTTCCCGATCAGTTTCTTCTCGGTGTCATAGTTTATTTTTCCAATTTTGGCTTTGCCAGAGAACTCCGCCGCCAACTGATCGATGATTGGAGCCAGTTTACGGCATGGCGCGCACCAGTCGGCTGTGAATTCTACTACGGCTAGTCTGTTCGCCCTGATCACTTGCCGCTCGAATGTTCGCTCCGAATAAAAGGGTACGGATACTGCCTGCGTTCGCTTGGTGGGCTTTTTACTCATTTGTTCCTGTGTTTTTCTATCATTTATATAAGAGTAATCCGCTCCGTCCGATTCTTCCTGAACGGTTGATTTTAGCGGGGGGGGAGTATACTCTTTGCCTGTTGCCTGATTTTTATATTTCACAGGGATGCCAGATGGCGAATCGGTGTAATGTATGTTTCCATTATCATCTTCCCATTTGTAATAATCGGCTGAGAATGAAAAACTGCCTAAACACACAATCAAAGCTGTCGTCAATATGTATTGAGCGGCAAACCTGCTGAATTTATTTATAATAGCTAGCTCCGGTTCGATAAAATTACTATTAAGTTTAAATTATTTATGCCCCGCAGGCAATCGATTTCTCAATTGCGAATCTTTTATTCAAGTACTGTCTTGTTATTCCCGATAAAAAGTTAACTACTATTTACTAAAGAAGTTATGGACCAGGGCAGCGACAAAAAAAGCAGGAAATACAGCAGAGCACTTCTATAGCACAGATCCTGACCCGGGTCGAGTTGGTGACTGAAGATAAGCTAGCTGAAATCATTTCCTCCAAACTGTCAGTGGATATTGTCAATCCGGTGGAGATGGAAATTGACCCACAAATAATAAAACTGTTTTCCCCAGAACCTTTGATTAAATATCTGTTCTTCCCGCTATCCGTCGACCCCAAATTCGTCGAAATAGCTATGGTAGACCCGACCAATTACAATGCCGTGGAAACCATCAGCGCCATGATGAAGAGAAAAGTGAAAGCTCATGTGGTAAAAGAAAGCGACTTCATCGAATCCCTCAAAAAATATTATGACCTGCCGGATGATGACTACCACGCCATGATAAATCTTTACGGCTTCAAACCGATACCCGGCATGAGTGATGGAGATGATCACCTAGGTGAATCTGTCGATTTTAATACACTAATTTCCATGGCGTCAGATGAATTTGAAACAGTAGATGAGGAAGAGCCAGAGGATGAAACATATAAATCTGGCGATGCCGCGATCATCAAGCTGGCCAATGGAATATTATTGCAGGCGATTAAAAAAGGGGCCTCTGATATTCACCTGGAGCCGTTCGAGACTTCTTTTCAGGTACGGTTCCGCATGGATGGATCGTTATCAAAAATAATGACCCTGCCGGTTTCTATTAAGGCGGCCATTGTTTCCCGGTTCAAAATTATGGCTAACCTGAACATCGCGGAGAAAAGAAAACCACAGGATGGCCGTATTCGTCAAAAGCTGGGTGGAAATCGCACCGTGGACTTTCGCGTTAGCATATTGCCGACTCTGTTTGGTGAAGCTATCGTGATACGTATTCTGGATAAAGGGAAACTTCAGCTGGACATTTCCAAGGTTGGCATGAGTGAAACTGTGCAAACCGAATTTCAAAATATGTGCGACCTGCCCCAGGGGCTGGTTCTGGTTACCGGCCCTACGGGAAGTGGCAAAACCCATACCCTCTATTCCGCAATAAGCAAGATTAACAAGCCAGAGATAAAAATCTTGACCGCGGAAGACCCAGTAGAATTCAACTTCCCAGGTATCAACCAGGTGAATATAAATGTGCCGGCAGGTCTGAACTTTGCCACAACGTTACGGACATTTTTACGGCAAGACCCGGAGGTTATTCTGGTGGGCGAGATTCGTGACCAGGAGACTGCGGAAATCGCTATGAAAGCCGCGATGACTGGACATCTGGTGCTGTCGACTCTGCATACAAACGACGGCCCCTCCACGGTGGCGCGCCTTGTGGATATTGGCATCCCGGGCTACATGGTGGCCTCTGCCCTTACAGGAGTCCTCTCCCAACGTCTCGCGAAAACCATTTGCCCGCATTGCAAGGTGGAAGACGGGGTTGAATATACGGTTGACCAACTGGGGACCATGGGACTTAGCAACGAGCATGCTGAAGACTTCAAGGCGTATAAAGGAAAGGGCTGCAATCGATGCGCAGGAACGGGAAACAAGGGACGCACAGGCGTGTTCGAATTTATGAAGATTACCGAAACCATTAAGGAAGCCATATCAAACAATTATTCAGAGTCAGCCCTGAGGCGCCTGATGCTGCGCGAAGGGACGATAACTTTACGGGAAGATGCGCTATTGAAGGTCAAGCAAGGCATCATTTCCATTGATGAAGCCATAAACAGAACCGTAAAAGTGGCTGATCAACTTCCCACCCATTTGATGGATACGTATGAATTGATATTCGAGCATGGCGACTATGTGGCAAAGGAAGGCTCCAGAGAAACCCATTTCTATCAGCTTATCCAGGGCAATCTGAATGTAATAAAAAGGGGCCAGGTCGTCGGCGAGATTTCTCGGCCAAACGAATTTTTCTGCGAGTTGAGCCCTATGTTCAAACAGGTTCATACTGCGTCTATTCAGTCGAACGGCAGAAGCGTTGTGCGTTTTTTCCCGAGCCATAAGCTGAAGGATGTGATGTCCCATTCGGTCGAGTTCAGCATGGCGATCATGGACAAGCTCGTGGCCAAGCTAAGCGACAAACCGCCAGACTGATCAGGCTGGCGTCGGTGTCATTACGATTTTGGCGCCATCATAGTCTATGTGGACCTTCTCGCCTTCCTTCACCTTCCCTTCAATTATCATCAGCGACAGCTCGTCTAGAATCTCGTTTTGTATAACTCTCTTCAACGGCCTCGCTCCGAACAGCTCATCAAATCCGGCGGACGCAATATGATCGGAAGCCGCATCCGTCACATCGATAGATATTTCCTTTTTCGCCAACCGGCCCGAGACCAGCGCCAACTGGAGCTGTACTATCTGTTTGATCTCGTCCCGGGTCAGCCGCTGGAAGATTATTGTGTCGTCCACCCTGTTCAAAAATTCCGGACGAAACGCCTGGCGCAAGATCTTCTGCAGTTCCTCTTCCTGTCGAACCGGGTCATCGGAATATTCAGCGATTTCTCTGCTACCCAGGTTCGAGGTCATGATAATAACCGTGTTCTTGAAATCTACGGTGCGCCCCTTGGCGTCTGTCAGCCGTCCGTCGTCGAGCAACTGGAGCAGAGAATTGAAAACCTCCGGATGCGCTTTCTCTATTTCATCGAATAGCACAACGCTATACGGCCGCTGCCGCACCGCCTCGGTCAGCTGCCCACCCTCTTCATAGCCAATATAGCCGGGGGGCGAGCCAATCAACCGCGCCACTGCATGCTTCTCCATATACTCGCTCATATCTATCCGTGTCAGCGCTTTTTCCGAGTTGAACAAAAACTCGCTCAGCGCCTTCGCCAGCTCTGTTTTGCCCACCCCGGTCGGGCCCAGGAAGATGAATGAGCCGATCGGTTTACCCTCTTCCTGGATACCGGCCCTGCTGCGCCGCACCGCTTTGGAGACCGCCTCGATAGCAGCTTTCTGACCTACAACCCGTTGGGCCAGCTCATCCTCCATATGCGCTAGCCGGGCCGACTCCTCGCTGAGCATCTTGGCCACCGGAATGCCGGTCCATCGGGAGACGACCTGGGCTATATCTTCTTCGGTCACCTCTTCTTTCAGAATTTTTTGACCCGCCTGGATATTGTCCAGCTCTGTCTGCGCTTCACTGATCTTTTTCTCCATTTCCGGAATCTCGCCATACTGTATCTCCGCGGTACGCGCCAGCTCGCCTCCACGTTCGGCCCGTTCCGCTTCGCTGCGCAGCTCATCGATCTTCATGCTCGATTCCTTGATGGTGTCGATGATCTGCTTTTCATGTTTCCACTGCATTTCCAGCGCTTTGTTCTTCTCCTGGATGTCGGCCAGTTCCTTCTCCAGTTCATCCAGCCGCCTTTTAGATGAACCATCCTTCTCGTTTTTAAGCGCTTCACGCTCAATCTCCAGACGCAATATTATCCTCTGCAGTGTGTCTATTTCCGTCGGTTTACTGTCTATCTCCAGCTTTAAGGTGGATGTGGCTTCATCCATCAGGTCGATCGCCTTGTCTGGCAGAAACCGGTCTGAGATGTATCGGTCAGATAGCGTCACTGCGGACACGATAGCGTTGTCACGGATTCGCACACCATGGTGCGCTTCATACTTCTCCTTTATACCGCGCAGGATGGAGATGCTGTCCTTGACCGATGGCTCTTCGACCATCACTTGTTGAAACCGCCGTTCAAACGCTGCGTCTTTCTCCACATATTTGCTATACTCTTTCAATGTGGTCGCGCCGATGGTCCGCAGTTTGCCCCGGGCCAGCGCTGGTTTCAGCAGGTTGCCAGCGTCCATGGCGCCCTCCGCCGCGCCTGCGCCAACTATGGTGTGCAGTTCATCGATAAATAGTATGATCTCTCCGGAAGAGCGCTCCACTTCGTTGATAACCGCCTTAAGCCGGTCCTCGAACTCACCTCTGTATTTGGCTCCGGCGATCATCGCGCCCAGGTCGAGGCTCAACAGTTTTTTATTTTTCAATGTCTCCGGCACATCGTTATCCACAATTTTTTTCGCCAGTCCTTCCACTATCGCTGTCTTGCCGGTGCCCGGTTCGCCCACCAGCACCGGGTTGTTTTTGGTACGTCGTGAGAGGATTTGCATGACCCGCCGCATCTCATCATCCCGACCTACTACAGGGTCGATGTTCCCTTCCCGGGCCATCTGTGTAAAGTCATGGGTATATTTCTCCAGCGCTTGATATTTGCCTTCCGGGTCCTGGTCGGTCACTCGCTCTCCTCCTCTTAATGCCGCCAATTCCTTTAATACGTCGTCAGTTGATATGGTAATGATTTTGCCTATCTGTGGCTGATTCAGCAATGCCAGAAAAAGATGCTCCACACTGATATATTCATCTCGCAGTCTGCCTGCCTCCTGTTCCGCTTCGTCGAACACTTTTTTCAGCTCTGGTGTCATGAATGCGTTATCTGTGCCGCAAACGCTTGGCATTGCGATCAGCTTTTTCTTTATATCATCCGATACAGCCTCTGGAGAGACACCAAGTTTTGTCAGTAATGTTGGAACTATGCCACCTGACTGTTCCACCAGGGAGAGCGCAAGGTGAAACGGGCCTACTACTTGATGCTTCATCTTATTAGCCACTTCCATGGCGCCTTGCACGGCTTCGCCTGCTTTATTTGTATAGTTATTAAAATTCATCTCTTGTAAAGCTCCTTTCTGGCAAATATAAGACGTAAACCCCAAATGTCAAGGCGCCGCTGGCCCGGGCGCCAGGGTGAAGGATGTACTTTTCCAGCACGAACCCATTCCAGCCGAGAAACCGTTGGCATGGCCCAGGTTACGCCGGGTCGCGGCAGCCATATTTCATCATCACAATTCTTCTCCTATCCAAATCTTCTTCGGCTCGCGCCGCATTAAGTGCAAGTAATAACGGTGAGGGTGGCGAGCGCCACTTCCACCCCTGGCGGGATAAGCGGGTATGCTTTTTTTAAATGCATATCCATTATAACCGGCCCTTTCATTACTATTTCCGTACTAACAACTCTTCCATCTGCAACCTGCGTTACACTAATTACGAGGTTACTAGGGAAATTATTGAACGTAAATAGCAGGTGAGGGATTTGGAGCATTTGAAGCATTTGAGGGATTTGAGGGATTTGAGGAATGGGGTCGAAGAAACTTTAACAAACCACCATAACTCATTGTATTATAAGCCTATTATCAATATTATGCTGAGGCGTTGGCGCTGCTACTCCAGGGCGGTGGCGATTTCCTCTGTTATTCGGCGGGCAGCTTCCACAGGGTCGGGCGCTTTGGTTATGGGGCGGCCGACCACCAGGTAATCGGCTCCGTCGCGGACGGCTTCCGCCGGTGTTTTGATCCTTTTCTGATCATCCCGGCGGGACCACATCGGGCGCACCCCAGGTGTAACAACGATAAAATCAGAGCCCAGATCCTGCTTGATCATGCGGACTTCTTCGGCAGACGAAACAACACCCACCAGCCCCGCGTCGCTGGCCATCCTCGCCAGGCGCAGGACCATATTTTCTGTTTCATCATTTATATTGATCTCTCGCAGATCTCTGGAGTTCATGCTGGTCAGTATAGTCACGGCGATCATTATCGGTTTAGGAACGCTGTTGCCCTCGCAATATTCACCGATGTTTTGCGCCGTGGAACGTAGCATAGCGCTGCCGCCAAGCGCGTGGACATTGAACATATCCACCCCCAGATGCGCCGCCGCCTTGCCTGCGGATGTCACCGTGGCTGGGATATCATGAAACTTAAGGTCCAGAAACACCTTGAGGCCCGCCTCTTTCATCATCTCGACAACGGCTGGCCCCACGCTGGTAAAAAGCTGCGAGCCGACCTTCACCCATTCGATTGTGCCCTGCAGTCGATCGACCAGAGCCTTCGCTTCATCCAGGGTGGCGACATCCATCGCGACGATCAGTTTTGCTTCCTTATTCATCATCGTCATCTTCTTCGTCATCATCCAGGTCCGCAGGCTTTCTCATAAACAACCGGGATACAAGCAGGCTGCCCTCAAAAAGAATTATGATAGGAAAGGCCATGATCACCTGGGTAAAAATATCGGGCGGTGTGAGAATCGAAGCGATCACAAAGCTGCCCACTATCAGGTATGGTCGCTTTTTGGCGAGCGACGCCGGGGTGACCAGGCCAAGCTGTGTGAGGAATACGATCACAATCGGCAGCTCGAATATCAGACCAAACGCGATCATCAGCTTAAAAATGAACGACAGATACTCTCCCACAGAGATCACAGGGGTCAACCCTTCGCCGCCATAGCTGATCAAAAACTTCAACCCGAACGGGAGCACCACATAATAACAAAACGCCGCGCCGAGCAGGAAAAACAGAGTGCCGAAGATGACAAATGCGCCGGTATATTTACGCTCTGTCTGCAACAGGCCGGGCGCGATAAACTCCCAGGCTTGATAGAGGATCATCGGTATCGAAATGATAATCGCGCCATATATCGATATTTTCAGATAGGCGAAAAACGCCGCCGCCGGACCGAAAAAATGGAGCTGTGTGTCCAAGGGTCTGCGGATGATTTCGAACAGGCCGTCCGAGACCGCATATAGAGCCGCGAACACAATGGCGACGGTGGCCACCACATAGATGATGCGCATGCGCAGCTCTTCCAGATGAAGGGTGAACGGCAGCTGCTCATCCGCCCCCACCTGACGCAGGACCTTCTTTTTCTCCATCGCCGTGGACTTGCTTTCGGCGCTTTCTTCCGTCTCTTCGCTCACATTCCCATCGCTGTTATGCAAAAGGGTGATTATACATCTTTTTGGTCATGACAGACAGAATATGAGGGGGTAGGCAGATGATAAAAAAACGATTTTTATACTGTTTACGTATTTCACTCTGATGGCACATACTCCATGGCGCGGCCGCCCCCAGTCCCTTCGAGCGCTGGGTTTACACCTTTGCTGGCGGATTCCATCGCTTTGATGGCGAACTGTCTGGCTGTCAATGGAGGTGGAAAATCATGTTCCAGCAACCATTTTTTTCTCCGTTCATCTGCAGTGTAAGAAGTTGATGTCAGCCCATTACTTCGTACAGTTTTTCTACCAAGTTTAGCCTTATATTTATTCCGTTTGGCCCCGGAGGTTGGAAACCCATCAACGATATCGGCAATATATTTCCCCCTGCCCAATTCACTATTACGGGCGCGGAATACCCTACCCGCATTATCCAAATCAAAAACACCTTCTTCCCCATAGGGAATAGAGAAATTGTTGAATTGATCATGCCATTCCAGGTAGACAATGTAACTTCTGTTTAATAAAAATTTTGGCGCGCTTGCAGTAAGGTCTTTAGGGATATCTATACTATTACCAACAGAGAGTAAACCTTTATGATCGAAATATATTTCTTCAATCTCCATATGGTAAGTTATATCCCAGTCGCCCGTTATTTGCGTCACAACACCCTTAACAAATGCGTCAGATTCACTGCTTATCAATGGTATGGTTATCGGCCTGGAATAGCTGGTCGCTTCTGATTTCTCGCCTGGAATGGCAAGGAGTAGGGACGTGGCAACCAGAATGGTTGTCAAAAAACATGGGATAAAATGTGGGTTGTGTCGTCTTCTGATCATCATAACTAACATACCTCTATTAAATAATTATCCAGCAATCACGCAAGTCTGCAACGGACAATACCATGAATTATATTATATAGGAATAATTATTAATATGCTTTACCTGCGCTGGGCAGATTCATCACGTAGAGACGCAAAAAAGGCCAACCGAAGCCAGCGGGGGCTTTAGTTGGCCTTGCAGATACTTTTTTAATCTAGCCGGTGGCGCCGCGGTGCAGTTTGACTTCGACTTTCTCGTCCAGTTCCTGATAATACTTTTGCAATATTTTGAGGACCTCCGGGCGGGAGAACTCTTTCGGTATTTCGCCGCCTTCCGACAAGGTTTTGCGCAGCATGGTGCCGGACAGCAACAGCCGGTCGTCCTTGCCGTGCGGGCATGTTTTCATGGAGGCCATACCGCCGCAGGCATAGCAATAGAAAGTCCAGTCGATCTTCAGCGGCTGCAGCTCCAGCGCGTCTTTCGGTATCTGGTCGAATATATCGTGCGCGTCGAACGGGCCGTAATAGTCGCCCACGCCGGCGTGGTCACGCCCCACCAGCAGATGGGAGCAGCCATAGTTCTGGCGGAACACGGCGTGCAACAGCGCCTCCCGCGGCCCTGCATAGCGCATCTCCATCGGATAACCCGCCTGGATCGCCGAGTTCTCAACAAAGTAGTTATCCACCAGCGTGTTAATGGCGTCCACCCGGACCTCCGCCGGGATGTCGCCCTCCTTGAGCTTGCCCACCAGTTGGTGGATCAGCAGCCCGTCGCAAATCTCGATGGCGATCTTGGCCAGGTATTCATGGGAGCGGTGCATCGGGTTACGCAGTTGCAGCGCCGCCACTGTGCTCCAGCCCCGCTTCTCGAACTCCGCCCTGGTCTCCGCCGGGCGCATATACACATCCTTGAACGTTTCCGGATAAAAACTCTCCGACAACACCCGTACGGGGCCGGCCAGGTTCACATCGCCCTGAGCCATAACTTTTTCCACACCCGGATGCTCCGACTCTGTTGTCTTGAATATGGCCATGCATTCGTGCGCCTTGTCGATGCAATACTTCTCTGTGACGGTCATCGTGCCCATGATCTCGTCCGAGTCGTCATCCACCAGCGCCACATTCTCGCCCTCCTTGATCGATTCCGCCTGTTCGGTGGAGGTGGAGAGGGTGATCGGGATCGGCCAGAACAGGCCAGAGGCGGTCTTGAATCCGTCGCATACCCCTTGCCAGTCGCTATGGGTCATAAACCCGTCCAACGGAGTGAACGCGCCGATGCCCAGCATGATTAAATCGGACGTCTCCCGCGATGTCATACGCACCTGGGTCAGCGATTTTGCTTTTTCCAGCTCCTCATCGCGCGCGGCGCCTTCCAGCAGTAAAGGTTTGAGCTCTCCGCCGCCGTGGGGGTTTACCAGTTTGGACATTTTTGATTATCTCCGATTAAGTATTTTCTGTTGTTGCAGGTCCGCCGCCATCCCGCCGGGCCATGATGGAGAACACCAGCGCCACGAACCGATAGAACATATGGGCGAATTTGGAAAACGGCGCATACGCCAACAGCGCAAACACCAGAACAAGATGAATATAATATACGCCAAACGCCAGCGCCGCGATCCCGATCAGGCGGAATATCTCCGCCAATATACCGGTGACCACCGTCCAGAAAAGGACAGTGGTGAAAAAGTTGTCGTAATAGCTGTTATTGCCAACATTTTTAGGGTCGTTGAGCAATTTGCGACGATAATATATTTTCGCCAGCCCGATAAACGCCAGCAACGCGCCGATGTTGCCCAACAGCTTGACAGGATGATACAGCGCCAGCGGTGTCGTCGATACCTCTGCGATGCCCAGCTTGTTGATCCAGTACATGATCGCCACCAGCGTGGTGGTGGCCACCAGGATAAAAAACCCGTAGAACAGCATTTGATGGAAGCTGGTCCTGGGCGCATTCGCTTCGCACTTGTACATTTTTTCATGTTTCAAAATGCCTTTGACAACCTTGATAGCTGTGCTTACAGGAGACCCGGTCGGCTTCTCCACACCAGGCGCCGCGGCGCCAAATGCCCGCAAAATATTTTTTATCCCAATAAAAGCGCCTATTGCGGCGAATATCACCGCCGGCAGAAACACCGCGTCGATGGCCGGAACAGGCATCATGTTGGAAAACACGATCGGTGTCATCGACATAAAATTATCTTTGCTGGCGACCATGACAGCAATTGCGATCAAAATAATAGGGAGACCCAACAGCAGCGGCAGATATTTGGGGGATGATAAAAGCTTACCCAACCCAAACGGCGCGAAATGCTGGAAACTTACGTTGCGCACCGCCGCCATCACGTCGCCCGGGTTGGCGCCCCGGGGGCAGTGGGCCGAGCAGTCGTTGCACTGGTGGCAGAGCCATATATCGGCGTCGCCCAGCAGTTTATCCTTCAGCCCCCACTGCGCCCAGATCATCTCCTTGCGCGGGAAGGGCACATTGTCCGGCGATATGTTGCAGACCACGGAACAGTTGCCGCACTGGAAACATTTCTTTAAGGTTTTGCCTCCGTTGGCCATAATCTTCTGGACGAATGAAACGTCCGGTTTCAGGATTTCAGTTGTCGCTTCCATATCTTTATTATCAAAAACCTTTATAGGGATTGGGCTCCATCTCCGCCAGATCTTCCATGAAGCCGTTTATCAAATCCGGTATCTTGTGATAATCGTTGATCGCCAGCGCCTCCACCCGGATCCGCTCCGACTCCAGCATCAGCCGGTCCAGCGTCTCCTGCACCTTACTGGTCCTGATCTCCGCCAGTTCTGAGCCTTTGATGTTGTGGCACTGATAGTCGTCGCCATGTTTGCACCCGATCATCATGATGCCGTCCCAGCCGGAGGAGAGGGCGTCCGCCACCCATTGCAGGTTGATCGACCCCATGCATCGCAGCGGGATGAACCGCACAGAGGCGTCATACTTCACCCGGTTGATCCCGGCCATATCGAAAGCCGGCATGGCGTCGTTCTCGCAGATAAACGCCAGCGCCCGCAGTTTGCCGGAAAACTCGTCCGGCATATCGATCGACTTGATCATCGACCCCACCATCGGGATCGAATAGTTTTTAAAGTTGATTATCTGCACCGGGCAGGCCCCCAGGCATGTGGCGCAACGGCGGCAACGGGTGGGGAAGGGGATCGGGTTCGCCTTCTCATCCTCGTTGATGGCGCCGAACGGGCATTCCACCGTACAACGTTTACACTGGGTGCACCGCTCCAGCGCGAACTCCGGATAGCTCTCGTCGCCGGCCCGTGGATGAACCGCTCGACCATCCTCCACCATGCCCACGCACTGGATCGCCTTCAGCGCCGCGCCTTCCGCGTCGTTGATCGCCGTGGCCATATCTTGCGGGTGGCGCACTGTGCCGGCGGAATATATGCCGGTCCGCCTGGTCTCGTATGGAAAGCAGATGAAATGGGAATCGGGGAACCCGTTATTAAGGTCTGGCAGCTCCGGCCCCTGGCGATATTCCAGATTCAGTATGGAAGCCTTTTTCTCCTGCTCCCGGTCGAAATCCTGCTTCTGATCCTCTGGTTTGTCCACCTTCACATCGGCGTCGAAGGTGGATGGGACCATGCCGGTGGCCAGCACGACGATGTCCGCCTTGACCTTGATCTTTTCACCCAACAGGGTGTTGTCGGCGGTCACCACCAGCTCGTCGCTATAGCTTTCCACCTTGGCGACTTCGCCCTTCGTCAGGAAAATCCCCGGGTCGTCCTGCGCGCTTTTATAGAAATGCTCCGTCTTGCCGGTGGTGCGAATATCTTTATAGATGATCGTCGCGGAAGCGTCCGGGCTGAACTCGCGCACATACATCGCCTGTTTCAGCGACGTGGCGCAACAGACCGACGAACAGTACGGCAGGTGCTTTTCGTCCCGCGATCCGGCGCACTGCACAAACAAAACGCTTTTGACCGGTCCGCCGTCGCTGGGCCGTTTCAGCTCGCCGCCTGCCACCAGCTTTTCGAACTCGACAGAGCTGATAACGTTCGGCAGCCCGGCGCCCAGTTCCGTCAGGTTGCTGACGTCGTACGGTTTGAACCCGGTGGCCAGCACGATGGCGCCCACCCGGCCGGTCGATTCCGACCCGTTGTTGAACACAACATCGAACATGCCAGGTCCGCCGGTGATCGATTTAATTGTGGTATTCAGCCGTATATTTATATCCGCGTCGCCCTCCACTGCCATGACGTGGTTAGATATATCGTTCTCGGCCGGTTTCTCATAAGGCGCCTCGCGCGGAAATGTCTTACGCAGGTTGTTGGCGAATCCGCCCAGCGCGCCTTCCTTCTCCACCAGTTCCACCTTGTGGCCGGCGCTGGCCGCGTTCAGGGCGGCTGTCATCCCGGCGATGCCGCCGCCGACGACCATGATGGTTTTGCTCGGCTCTTCGATCTTGTATCGCTCCGGCAGGTTCATCTCTTTTATCTTGGCCAGGCCCATACGAATATAATCGTCCGCCAGCGACTGGGTCTCTTCATCGCCCGGCTCGTGGCACCATGTCACCCGCTCGCGTATATCCACCCGATCCAGCAATACATCGGGACCGAAGTTGAACACGTCATAGTTGACCCGCACAGAGCACGCGGCGATGGAGACAGCGTTCACACCTTCGTTGGCGATATCGTTTTTTATAAGCTCCACACCGGCGGGGCCACACAGGAACGGGTCGGTCCGGACGATGGGGGTCTTGCATTCGCTGCTGGCGATTTTTTCCAGCATTTCAACATCCACAGCCTCGCCGATCCCACAACCAGAGCAGATATAAGCCGCCGTTTTTCTATCAGTCATATTTCTATTCTCCCCCTCTACCGTTTCACCGAGCACTGGATCGCCTTCAGGGCGGCGCCGGTGGAGTTCTGGATAGAGCTGGTAACATCGTATGGCCCAGAGGCGACCCCGGCGGAAAAGATGCCGTTTACAAAGTTCGCTTCACTATTCATAAATCCATCATCATCCAATGTGGCGTTGGTCCCGTTACATTTCGCGGCAGGCTCCATACCGGTGGCCAGCACCACCAGGTCGCACTCGACCCGGATTTTGCCGCCTCCCAGGATATCTTCCGCGGTGACAACGGTGGCGCCAGATTCATCCTTTTCTATTTTTGCCACCTTGCCTTTGATCAGGTTCACTTTCGGGTCGGCTTCGATTTTCTGGAAAAAAGTTTCATATTTGCCCGGGGCGCGCAGGTCTATGTAAAAGATGTAAACCTCGCTGTCCGGATATTGCTCGCGCACATAGGTGGCCTGTTTTAACGAGACCAGGCAACATATGGAAGAGCAGTAGGGCAGATAGTTTTCGTCCCGCGATCCGGCGCACTGGACGAAGGCGACTTTGTTCACCGGCTCGCCATTATCCCTGCGGAGGATTTTCCCTCCGGTGGGGCCGTTGAGGGCCGCCAGCCGCTCCATCTCGACATTGTTAATCACATTATCCAGCTCGGAATAGCCAAGGTTTTCTATTTTGGAGGCGTCATAAGGCTTCCATCCGGTGGCGTATACCACGGAAGATGCATCCACCTGCTCGGTGGTCGCTTCCGCCTTCAGGTCGATGGCGTCGTATTTGCACACCTTCACACACTCGCCACACTCCTCGCCTTTGCATGCGTCCATATCGATGACATAGCGCATCGGCTCCGCCAGCTGGTGCGGCAGGTATATCGCCTTTGTCTCGCTCATGCCATAGTTGAAATCGTCCTTGCGTGTCTCCGGGCAGACCTTCACGCAATCGTCGCAGGCGACACATTTATCATTTACGAACATGGGCCTCGATTTTATGGTCGCCGAATAGGCTCCTTTTTCGCCGGAGATATTTTCCACCTCTGATTGGGTGAAAACTTTTATGTTTGGGTTGATCCGCATACGGCGGAAGTTGATCTCCATCCCGCAATAGGGCGGGCACAGTTTGGGGAAATATTTATTCATCCGGATAACGCGGCCCCCAAGATACGCCTCGTTTTCCACCAGGCAGACGTCCCGGCCGCACTCCGCCGCTTCCAAAGCGGTGGTGATGCCCGCGATGCCACCCCCGATGACAAGTAGACTATTATTCATTTTTCCCCAGCTATGTTACAGGAACAAGGCCCGTATCGAAAAGAAAAACAGCAGTATCCCCACACACTAATGTGAAGGGATACTACAAAAATCGCAAAACTAAAAACTATCAGGTATTTTTCGGAACGACATCGATGTGAGGAACTTTTTTCATTTCCCACTCGCCTGTCTTTGGATCATACCTGGAGTTGACAAAACATTTCCACTCTTCCTCATCCAGCTTTGGATAATCGGAGCGGTAGTAGAAGCCCGGATAACGGGTCTCTTTCCGGAAATATACGTGGCGCAGATGAATCTCCGCCATCCATATCCTGTGATAGTTCTCCCAGGCTCTCATCAGCTCATGCAGATCCTTGGCCGCCATCTTGTCGGAGTCCTCCTTCAGCATGGTCAGCAGGTGTAGCCCCTGGTCCATCATCTTCTCTGATGTCATATACCAGGTCGATGTGCCGGCCACATATTCGTCCATCAGCTTGTTCAACCGGAACATCATCATCTTAGGCAAAATATAGTTCGGGTTGACGGAATGATCGGTCGAATAATCTTTATGGTCGAGGAAGTTCTGGAACGGTTTATAGATTTCCTTGCCCAGCTCCTCTTTGGAGAGATGGAGCGACGGCGTGAAATCCGCATTGTCGTTGGTGAATTTGATCATGGCCTTCGCGGCGATCCTGCCTTCGGTAAAGGAACCAGAGGAGAATTTGTGCCCGGAGGCGCCCACACCGTCGCCGGCGGTGAACAGCCCTTTGACGGTCGTCATCCTGTTGTAGCCCCAGTGCCACTCCTCCGGAGAGACATCCTCCGGCCCAGACACCCATGCGCCACACGCCCCAGCGTGGGAGCCGAGGAAATATGGCTCTGTCGGCAGCAGCTCGGAAGCGGTCTCTTCCGGGCGGATGTTCATGCCGGCCCAAAGGTTGGCCTGGCCGATGGTCATATCAAGAAAATCTTCCCATGCTTCCGCTTCCAGATGTTTGATCTCCTTCGGGGTCATGGTTTTGGCCAGCTCGCCCATGGCGGTTGGTGTATCCATGAAGATCGGGCCTTTGCCTTCTTTCAGCTCTTTCATCATCTGGTGGTTGCGCAGGCAGGTGGCCGGCACATGCGCCAAACCGTATGGAGGATACTCCTCCAGCTGCGCCTTGTTGGTGGCGGCGTAGTTGTCGCCATTACAGTTGATCGCCTTCGATTTGAACAGCAGGAACCATGCGCCCACAGGACCATAGCCGTCTTTGAAACGGGCCGGGACAAACCGGTTTTCCATGGTGGTCAGCTCTGCGCCAACCTGCGACAGCATGGTGTATGTGGAGCCGGCGTTCCAGACCGCATACCAGGTGCGGCCCATGCCTTCACCGGTGGAGCGTGGCCTGAAAATGTTAACGGCGCCGCCCGCGCAACAGAGCACGGTCTTCGCCTTGAATACATAGATTTTGTTTTCCCTGGTGGAGAAACCGACCGCGCCAGCGATCCTGTTATCTTCTTTTTCATCCAGCAGCAGTTTCACGATGAAACAGCGCTCTATGATGTTGTCCATACCCAGCGACGCTTTGGCCGCTTCGGCGACGATCATTTTGTACGACTCGCCGTTGATCATGATCTGCCATTTACCGGAACGCACAGGCTTGCCGCCTTCACGCAACGATTTGTCTTCGTCGCCTGGCTGTTTCCAGATCGGCAAACCCCATTCCTCGAAATTTTTAACCGAATCATCGACATGCCGGCCCACGTCATAGACCAGATCGTCCCGGGTGATACCCATCAGGTCGTTGGCGACCATGCGGACATAATCTTCCGGGGTATTCTCGCCCAGGTATGTGTTGATAGCGGAAAGACCTTGCGCCACAGCGCCAGAGCGGTCCAGCGCCGCTTTGTCAACCAGTGTAATTTTGTATTTGCCCTGCGCCCATTTGCCGATTTCGAATGCGGCGCCGCAGTTGGCCATGCCTCCGCCGATCATCAGAATATCGGTTTCGATCTCTTCAATAACCGGGTTGTTGGCAAAATCTGCCTGGAAATTATCTTTTGGACTTACCATTTGCTTTTTGTTCCTTTCTATTTGGAAATTGTGGCGATTTCCTGGCCCAGCTCTGTAAACAGATTCTGGCCGTCCAGGTCGGCGTCTGTTGGTTCCGCTTTGCCATCATACGGTTTGATCGAGCCTTCAGGCGTGGTCCTGATGGGGAACTTGAACCGCTTTAATTTTCCATCGCGAAATTTGATGGTCCACATGATCGAGTCGGAGGAGCGCATTGGAATGGAGGTGCCGCCCATCGGCACGAAGTCGGCGTATGGCCGCGCTTCAATGGCCTGCTGCGGGCAGATTTTCACGCATGAGTAACATTCCCAGCACTGTTCCGGCTCCTGATTAAGAGCTTTCATTCTGTCTTTGTCCAGATACATCAGGTCGTTCGGGCAGATATACATGCACGCTGTTTTGTCCTGGCCTTTGCATCCGTCACATTTTTCCGAGATCACAAATGTCGGCATTTAGAACCCCTCCATAATATTAAAAAGTTTCATCTATCAAGCTCGTCCCCGTTTAAGGATGGTAACACTTATGTTATTATTCCAAGCAATATAACTTACAGTCGGCTTCAATTATGCGCCAGGTTGGTGTATTTGAATAATAGATTGTTTCAATGGTATAGATAGACAATTGTTTATGCTTGATCAGGTGACCTTTCATCAGCTGGAGCTTTTTCTGGTGGCGGCCAAGCTGAAAAACTTTTCGCGGGCGGCCGACCAGATGGCTATCAGCCAACCGGCGTTTTCCGCCCAGATCATCAAGCTGGAGACTATCCTGGGCGCCCCTCTGTTCGACCGGATTGGGCGGCGTGTGGAGCTGACGCAGGAAGGCGAACTGTTTGAAAAATATGCCCAGAAAACGTTATCCACGTTGCGGGAGGGCAAACAGGCGATCGACGACATGACCCAGAAGGTGGTGGGGACATTGCGGATCGGCGCCTCCACCACCATCGCCAACTATATATTGCCGGAGTATCTGGGCCGGTTCCGGGATACCCACAATAATTGCAAGATAGAGATGATGGTGAACAACACCAACCAGATCGAGCAGGCGCTATTGGGGAACGAGATTGATATGGGGCTGGTGGAAGGACCGGTGCAAAACAGGAGCCGGGTGGAGACTTCGCTATTCCGGATGGATGAGCTGGTGGTCGTGTTTTCCAAACAGCACCGCTGGAGCAAACGCAGAAAGATATCACTGGAAGAGTTTCAGCAGGAGCCTTTGATAATTAGGGAGAGGGGGTCCGGCACACGCAAGGTGTTCCTGGACAACATGGACAAGGAGACGCCGCTGAACATCGCCATGGAGATTGGCAACACCGAGGCGATCAAAAATTCGGCGGAGTCGAACATCGGCGTGGCTGTGATCAGCCGGTCCGCCGTGGAGCGGGAGTTGAAAGAGAAAAGGCTGAAGTCAATCAGCATCGAAGGCAAAAAGATGGAACGGAGCCTGAACATAATCGTTCTGAAACATAAATACTTCTCCAACCCTTTAAAGGCGTTCCTGGAAATCCTCGACCCGGCGGAAAAATTAGTAGTAACCACCAATTGACCCCGGTCGAGTTTTAAAATGTCCGCGATCGATCAGAGCCGTCTGGAATTGCTGAAAGATTTCGGTTCGCACACCATCGCGTTCCATACATTGCAACCTGGCCTCGATTATTACGACTTGCCCAATTGTGGTTTTATAGCTTACAAAGATTATTTGGGCCACCGGTTTGCGCTGGGCGACCCGGTCTGCGCGCCGGAACGGTATGGCGAGATTATCGAGCGGTTCGACAAAGACTCGGAAAAGCCGATCACCTTTTTCCATATCAACGAATGTACCGGCGCCGCGCTAAACAGAGCCGGATATTACATCAACGAGATGGGCGAGGAGATGACCATCAATATCCAGACATACGATTATAGGGGCCAGCGCAAGGTGGGCCTGCGCAACCTCCACAACAATGTGATAAAACGCGGTGTGGAAGTGCGGGAAGTATATGGAGATGAAGAGCTGTACAAACAGGCGGAGAGAATCAGCTCGCTATGGCTGACACAGGTTAAAAAAAAATCGAAAGAGATCTGGTATATAACCCGGAGGCCTATTTTCCAGGATATACCGCAAATAAGGCGGTTTTACGGTTTCCTTGATGGTGTTCCCGTGGCGTTTGTCTATTTCGACCCAGTCTGGCGCAACGGTGAAGTTCGGGGATATTATGCCGCGCTGCTGAAACGAACCCCCGGGTCACCCAATGGTGTGCAAGATTATATCATCCGCGTGGCGATGGAAAAATTCCGGGAGGAGGGAGTGAAAACATTGCACCTTGGGCTTTTGCCGGCGCATAACATAGAAGATGACATCCACCGGCGGTTCAACTATAGCTGGTTCACAATGAAGATGTTCCAATGGACATACGAAAGCGCCATCGCCAATTATTTTTATGCGTTCAAATCGTTATCGTTCCATAAAGAGCGTTACAGGGCGCCGTTGGAAAAGGCATATATGGCCACCCGTTCCGTCTTCCCTATACCGGGCCTGATGATATCTGGAAGGATGTGTGGCGTTTACTGATCTGACTCTAATCATATGCTATTATCCTATAAGGCAATGTCATAGTGGTAAACAGGGTTGCTTTGTAATTTAAATTAAAGGGAACATCATGAGTTTTTTCAGGTTTTTCATTTCTGTCATATTTTTGGTTTTTATAGCTTTTCCTGCGCTGGCAGGCGCTGATGTTGTTGTCGAGCGGTATACAAAATCGGGCGGTATCTATGGCATTGGCGGGTTCGAAGGCACAAGCAAGGACTCTATCAAAGGCGATAAAAAACATACCAGGGACAACACGAAATTCACCGGCAAGGTGATGGGGTTTCTGGCGGGTAACGACGCAAGGGTGACAATTATCCGTGTGGCCGATGATGTTGTGTATGAACTGGACGAAAAGAACAAGCTGTATACCACCAGCCCGATCACCATACCAAGGGAAGAGAAGGGGGAAGGCAAACCGGAAGAAGATAAAAAGGGGGATAAACCGGGCGAGGATAAAAAATCGACCACCAGGATAGTGAAAAACGAGATCAAGGTAAAGAAGACCGGCGAGAAGAAAGCGATTAATGGATTCGGTTGCGAGCAGTACATCATGACCTGGCACATCGTGACAGAGGACACCCAGACCGGCGCGCAGAGTGATTACCTGATGACCAACGACTCGTGGCTGACACCGGAGACAAAGCAGATCAAGGCCTTGATGAATGAAGAGCTGGAATTTACCAAAGCATATATAAAAAAAATGGGTTTTGGTAATATTGCTGACAACACAAAAAACTTTGGCCTGGAGCTGATGGCTGGCGTATTGAAAACACCCAAAAAGCAGTTGGAAAAAGAGATGGCGAAAATGAAAGGTTATCCTGTCGCCAGCGCGGTGCAGTGGGAAGTGAAATCTGACGAGGGCGCAAAGGGCGAAAGCGGCGCATCGGAGCAGGATGGCGAAGAGGAGCCGTCGGGGGGCGGCCTGGGCGGGCTCGTGGGCGCGCTGGGCAAGGAGCTGGCCAAATCGGTCATGAAAAGCGACAAGAAGGGCAGCGATGGGCGCAGCGTAGTTTTCGATTCCTATAGCGAGCTGAAAAGCATCACTCAACAGAACTTGGACCCCGCACTGTTCGCGCCGCCGGAGGGCTATAAAGAGGGTCAGAAAAAGAAGTTCGGCCTTTTCTGAGCAGACCCAATTCTGGTTCTGGCCTGATATGGAGCAGGAGTATCTCGACCGGATGGAAGCGCGACTGAAAGCGCTCCGGGATGAGCTGATGGAGTCGTCCACCGCCAGCTCTGATGACGCAAAACCTGTGGAACTGGACCAGCAGAAAGTTGGCAGATTGTCACGGATGGACGCTATGCAGGTTCAGGCGATGTCGGCGGAAACCGGAAGGCGGCGAAACGTACAGTTGGAGCGGGTAAGTTCAGCGTTGGAGAGAATAAAAACCAACAACTATGGCGAATGCGTGAAGTGCGGGGAAGATATAGCGGAACAGCGGCTGGAAGCGGACCCCGCGGCGCCGCTATGTCTTCAATGCGCTGATCAGTCGGAAAGACGAGGCTGAGTGGTCGCCAGTGATGGTTTGCCATTGATTACAAACTTGACAATAGCGCTGGCGCAATCTAACCTGAATAAATTAAACGACTGCTCTGGAGCCGATTATATGGGCGATTCCGCTAAAAATATAGAGAAAGAACTGATCGAAACTTTTCTGGTTGCCTTGAAGAAAGGGATGACGCCGGAGGAATTTTTTGCGATGGCCGATACCACGCTGGAGCATCTGCGTGGTGGAACACAAAACCAGACGATCGAAAGAGTAATCAGAAATACCGCCACGCCAGAAGATGTGGAGATAATGATGGCCAACCTGAAAAAAGGGGAAGGTTAGCCGGTCGATATTTATTCACTTTACCAAAAGTGTTGAAGGCGGATTATCTCCCTGGGGTTGTTGGCGGCGCTATTTAAGCTTGTTACGTATTATAATCCTTATTATAATAAAATTTGCTGTTTAGTATTTTATTGAAGTGTGGGTGATGTATCGGAGGAAGTAATGCAAAGCTCGTTGGGGTTGCATAGCCTGGCAGTTCGCCTGAAGAACAGAATCGTTAAACTGGAAGGGGACCTGGAGCGACAGGCAAAAGAGTTTACTGAACAAAGGAGGCAGTGGGAAGCCTATCTGGCGCAGAGCGGAGATACCGACGCTGAAAACATGGCCCAGCTCAAGGCTCGGATCGAAGAGCTGGAAGATATCATCAAAATACAAGATATCGAAATTGAGGACTTGAGAAAAGTTGCAAGCGAATCAGCGGAAACTTCCTCCAAAAGAAAACTAATCAGCGAACTGGACACTGACTTTTAGACAAACTATACACAGACAGCAGGACCGGAATCTAATGTTATAGCGCGGCTTTTATGGGAGGGGTATAGTCGCCCGCTGGCAATTCTATGGCGCCTTTCACCACGTCTTCTATCGTAATAGAATAGAGAAGCTCATTAAAATGGTGGCACAGTTTCGACCACAATAATTGTGTCTGGCAATGGCTGGCTTTGGCGCAAAATTTATATTCCATGCTTTTCGCATCCGCGCATTCTGTGAACACAAAACTTTCATCAACGGCGGAGAAGACATCGCCAATGGCGATCGCGGATGGCGCCGTCGCCAACATATAGCCGCCCCCCGGCCCACGGACAGACCGAACAATGTTCGCTTTTCGCAGCTTGACGAACAGCTGCTCCAAATAGTTTTGCGAGAGGTCCTGACGTTTGGCGATCACGCCCAACGATGTAGGTTTGTTATCCGGCTGACCAGCCATATCCACCAGGGCCTGGACAGCGTAATGGCCGCGTGTTGAAATCTTCATTTCTGGTAGCTTTCTTTTATCGTTTTCAGTTATCCTTTTGGCCTATTCGATCACATTTCCTTCAATAGGGTCGACCGATATCCCATCCATTTTCAGTAATTCAATTGATTCATCGATCGACTCCAGCGTGCCGGATATCTCCAGATCGATGACACCCTGTTTCGGGTCGATCATCGCCTGGCGGATATTTATCATCACGTCCTTGTTTTCCACGATATCGTTCAGCACAGGCTTCGCGACTTTCGATTTCGGCACTCCAATCCTCACCCGCACAGAGCTGACCTCCGACGGCGCCTCCAGCTTGCGCATCTCCTCGCCGCCCTCCTGCACCATGGCGCCGCGGCACTTGAAATCAAGCAGCGCTTCATCAATCTTTTCATCCTCCCCGCCCAGATGCAGGATCATCCATCCGCCGGTGTTGGTCACAGACGCGCGGATCACGTTTGGCTTCAATCCATATTTGGTGATCAGCGCATACAGCGCCGGCTCCTGCACCAGGTTTTCAGGAAACGTAATTGCAAAATATCTGTCGCTCATGGTGTCAGCTTTTCTTTATAAACATTTCCCAGTCGCTGTCGTTTATCTTTGTGGGCCATGTCAGCACGTGGTGCCCTTCGTTTTCCATACTCCTGGGCACGTTCTTTGTCGCCGGTTCATGATCCAGCACGACCCGGAGCACTTCGCCCACCGCCATTGTTTCCAGCTTCAGCTTCGATTTGACAAATGTGTATGGGCATACCTCGCCTCTGATATCTATTTCCTGATCTGCTGCGACTGTCATGTTGGCTCCGTCTAAAGTGTTACTATTTTTTCATGTTTTTCGATGGCGTCAATCAGCTGCTCATCGTTTATCAGCTGTATATCGGTCTCGACCTTGCTCGCCACCACGTCATCTTCCAGCGCATGCCAATGTATGGGCCATTGCGCCGTGGATTCGGTTTCGCTGAATATCGATCTGTGCCCGCCTGGCATGCCATACACATCCTTGTCCAGCCCATCATAGGGCGAGTTATACACACCATCAGCAATCAGGACCACCTGGTCGGCCTGACGCAGCACCAGCCGGGTAACCTCCGCCGATAATGTTTTTAACGGCCGGGTGACTAACGCCAATGTGGATTTCATAACCTCACTCTCCCAAAAGCTCTTTCACGAAATCGCCATGGGTTATTTCACATTCGCACGAGTCGGGCAGCACAGTGACAATCACGCCTTCGTTCAATGTTTTGCCCAGCTTCACCGCCGCGGCCACCGCAGCGCCGGCGCTGGTGCCGGCCAGGATGCCCTCCTGATCTTCCATGCGGCTGACCATCTCGTACGCTTCTTCGGTTTTGACAGATATTTTGCCGTCCAGCTCATCCAGGTTATAGATGCTGGGCACGATGGAGGAGGCCATATGCTTCAGCCCCTCGATGCCGTGCAGCGACTCCTCCGGCTCCACTGCATAACATTTGATTTTGTCATCTTTTGCTTTCAACCCGCGCGATGTGCCCATGATGGTGCCGGAGGTGCCGATACCGGCCATAAAATGGGTCACCTTCCCGCCGGTCTGTTCCCAGATTTCCGGGGCGGTGGTGTTGTAATGGGCTCTCCAGTTATCATCATTGTTGTATTGATCCGGCCAGAAATAAAGCTCCGGATCCTCTGCATACAGCTCCCGGGCGACCAGTATGGCGCCGTCGGAGCTTTTCAGGGGGTCGGAATATACCACCTCCGCTTTGTAGTGGGAGGCCATCAGCTGCTTGCGCTCGTTGCACACGTTGCCCGGCATCACCAGCTTGACCGGATAGCCCTTCACCAGGCCGATCAACGCATAGGCCACACCGGTGTTGCCGGATGTGGCGTCCATGATGGTCATGCCAGGTTTCAGCCGGCCGGTCCGCTCGCCTTCTTCTATCATACGCAGGGCCGGCCTGGCCTTCACCGATCCGCCGGCGTTATACCATTCCGCCTTCGCCCATATTTCCACCCCAGGACATTCCGCCTCTGCAATAGACTTCATTTGTAAAAGCGGTGTATTACCTATTGCGCTTAATATATCCGGCTTTATATCCTCTGTTTTTACAAGAGCCGCCGCCGTTAACTTGGACATTATTAATACAACCTCATATATTCACCAGGTCCGACATCTGTTACTACCTGGTTGTTTCCTGTATTATTCATTGTGCACAGCAACATCATTCAGGTTATGGTGATATCAGAATTCCTGAAAATTTCATCAGTCTCGTTTTCGTCCGCAAACTTTACATTTGGCCGGTTAACGCTGACACCGCGTCTGTTCATGGAATCGGAAGAAACATAAACCGGCACGTTAAGGGCGCCCAGAAAGCTAAGGTGCTTCTCGATCTCTGCGCCCACCGATCCTTCATCGCCCACACGGCCTATACCGGTGTATACACCATCATCGACCAACAAGACCGACAGCGCGTTATCGTCCGATAACGTCAGGCCCACGCTCATCCTCAGTTTCTCCTCCATCCGGAGGTTGGGAAGCTGATCAACGACCACAACGATATTTTTCATAATTTTATGTAAAGCTTATAAACCGGTCACAATCGGAGGCGAAAACCGCCAGATCGTACTGACTGCCATATTCCACCCCTTCAACAGCCTCGGGGCTTTTGTATTGCTCCCGGTTGAATTCACACACTGTTATGTTCACACCATCATCTTTCAACGATGTAAACTCATCCAGCGCCAGATGCGCCACACCAGCCGACATCGCGAAGATATCGATCTCGTGCCCTTTCGCTCTGGCGGATCTTACGATCCGGGACACTGTCCCTAAAATTCCTTCCTCCACCCCGCGGTGGATCAGAATAGTTATTTTCATATTTATGCAGGAACTCCTTTACGCAGGTACCCCGCAAAACTGTTCATAATCGATCAGCTCTTTTATCGTCGGGTTATCACCGCACAACGGGCAATGCGGATCCCGCCTTATGTTAAGCTTGCGAAACTCCGCGTTCAACGCGTTGTACATCAGCAACTTACCGATAAGCTGGTCGCCTTTGCCCAACACTTCTTTTATCACTTCCACCGTCTGCAACGTGCCGATAACGCCCGCCAGCACACCCAGCACACCAGCCTCCTGACAGCTGGGCACCATCCCGACAGGGGGCGGCTCTGGATAGAGGCACCGATAGCATGGACCGGCGCCGTTTTTGAACACCGTCACCTGACCTTCGAACCGGAAGATCGACCCATGGACGTTCACTTTATTCAGCATTGTGCAAGCGTCATTGACCAGGTATCGCGTCGGGAAGTTGTCCGACCCGTCCACGATAATGTCGTAATCCTTGAAGATATCCATGACATTGGAAGAGTCCAGTCGCGCATCGATGGTGGTCACGCTAACGTCCGGGTTAAGCTTTTCGATGAACTGCTTGGCCGATTCGGTCTTCTTCACACCGACAGTATCCAGGCTGTGGATGACCTGTCTTTGCAGGTTCGACATCTCCACCACGTCGAAATCGACAACGCCGATGTTCCCGATGCCAGCGGCTGCCAGATAGAGAAGAGTAGGCGATCCGAGGCCTCCGGCGCCAAGACACAGCACCCTGGCGTTCAACATTTTTTCCTGTCCAACACCTCCAACCTCCGGGAGTAGAATATGCCTGCTATATCTATAAATTTGATCTTCCGTAAAATTACTCATCTCTACCTCTCGTTACACAATCGTTTATGACCGGCCGCCGGCGATGGCTGGTATGACGGATATATCGTCATTATCCTTGACTGCTGTGTTCTCACCATCCAGGAACCTGATATCTTCCTCGTTGACATATATGTTGATAAAGCGCCGCAGTTTCCCATCGTCGCTGTACAGCCGCTCTTTGAACCCGGCGTGACGCGATTCTATGTTGTCGATCACTTCTTTTATTGTCGCCCCTTCTCCTTCGACTTCACCTACACCACCAGTGACTTTCTGGAGCGGTGTCGGGATCCTGACCTTGACAGTTGCCATTATTTCTCCTTTTCCTACTTAAATATCTTGTTGAATTTCTTTGAATACAGACAGCTTCGGCTCTATCACCACCGGCACCGGCAGGTGCTTCTCCACAGCCTCGCTGGTCTTCAGCCCTTGGCCGGTGATCGAAATAACCGTAACTCCGTTTTTATCTATGCGACCCTGCTCCACCAGCTTTTTGGTGACACCCACCGTCACACCACCAGCGGTTTCGGTGAATATGCCTTCTGTCTTGGCCAACAGCCGTATGCCATCTATCACTTCGGCGTCGGTCACATCTTCGCCCCAGCCCCCGGTGTCATTGACAACCTTGATGCCGTAATAGCCGTCCGCCGGGTTGCCTATGGCGATCGATTTGGCGATGGTGTTTGGTTTCACTGGTTTAAAATCCTCGGCGCCGGCCTTGATGGCCGTCGTAACAGGGGAACATCCGGCCGCCTGCGCGGCGAAGATTTTCGTTTTTACATCCTTGATAAATCCCAGCTTCTCGAACTCCGAAAAGGCTTTGTGCACCTTCGTGATCAGGCTGGAGCCGGCAACAGGAACGATCACACTATCCGGCGCCCTCCATCCAAGTTGCTCGGCGATCTCATACCCAAACGTCTTGGAGCCGTCACCATAGAACGGGCGGATATTAATATTCACAAACGCCCAGTTGAACACCGTCGCCACTTCAGAGCAGAACCGGTTCACATCGTCATAAGAGCCTTTGATGCTGATAATCTTCGTATCATAGACCGATGTGCCCAACACCTTGCTCAGCTCCAGATCATGCGGTATAAAAACATAACTTTTCATACCTGCCGCCGCGGCGTGGGCGGCCACGGAATTGGCCAGGTTGCCGGTGGAGGCGCAGGCTATGGTATTGTACCCGAACTCTTTGGCCTTGTTCACAGCGGCGGCCACAACCCGATCCTTGAAACTAAGGGTAGGATGGCACACCGAGTCATTCTTAATATAAAGCTTCCCGATGCCCAGCTCTTTCCCAAGGTTCTCCGCATGGACCAGCGGCGTGAACCCGTTGTGCAGGCCCACCGTCGGCTCGTCATCGATCGGGACAAGCTCGCGATACCGCCACATGTTTTCCGCGCGCGACTCTATCAGTTCGCGGCTGAGCGCCTGCCCGATAGCGTCGTAATCGTAGCGAACCTCCAGCGGCCCGAAACAGAACTCGCACACATGGACCGGCTCGGTTTGATAATCTCTACCACACTCGCGGCATCGAAGGCCTAGAACAAAACTCATATTTTTATATACTTAATCGAAATTTAATAATAAAACAGGCCCTATAATAACAAATAAATAGCGCCCCTCACACAACCACAGCAATAACCTACCAAATTGGTTAGTTAATTGAAATATAGAATACCTTACCGGACTTGTCAAGTATTTGATTAGCAAATGACCTCTGGGCTGTATCATTCTCTTCCGTTGCCCAAACACTGCTCGTATATCGTGCCCAGATACTATATTGACTTAATACTCCTGGCTCTCTATTGTCCAGCATTTGATCTATAAAACCAAGACCCATTGGCTGGCTAATTTTAAAAATCGGCGCAGTAATTGCGATAGTGAATGTCACAAAAATCTGCCAACCGAGCTTAATTTACGCCTGTTTCCCCTTGAATATTTTTTTCTATGGCTTGATAATGGAAAGATGAGTTTTCGGCGAAGTTTATACAGCAACACACCGCAGGAACAAGAAACCAGACAACGTAAAAGCCAGGATGGTTTTCTGTTTCCGTACGGATCGTTTCCGGAAGAAACATTTACCCAACGGGTTGGTTACGACTCGAAATTTATCCGGGAGGGCGGCTATTTCTACTATCAGATCGCCCTTTCCCATGATGCTATCATGCCGACATTGCTCAAGCTCTTCAATACCTTGCCAGAGCAAGTTTACCTTGTGACGCAAATACACACTGATGATTACAACAATGAGTATGACACATATGTGTCCAAGGGCGCCGTCGACAAGGCGGAGCTTGTTCAGTGGATAATTGATTGGCAGGATATTGTGCTGGATGATGGCTGTTTCGGGGTTGGTATGTTTGTTGAGTATCCATCCATGGAAGTTTTTATCGACGAGCATAAAACCATTCATGTCTATCACCACAACCCGGAGGTTATGGAACATAAGTTGGCAGAAATGGATATTCCCTTTATACTCGATTTGAAATTTTTCTGGGATACACCACACCTTCATCTGCCTCTGAACGCTGCGAATTTCAAGAGCAATAACTACTTGTCCGCCTTCGAGAACCTGGTGGACAGATATAACCTGCAATTCAACGACGCCAGTATTAAACAGAGCATTGGCGAATACAAAACAGATGGCGTCAACTGCTGGAAAGTATATATTCGGGGATACAAGCATGGCGTTATGCCCAATGGCAGGATGTTAAGATTTTACTGCACTCTCTACTTAAATGCGGGTTCAAGGAATGAAGCGACTGAGCTGGTCGAGTGTTATATGAATTCCAAGAACGAGTTTGCCGATCTATACTTGCAAATGGCGCGTATACCGGAAGAAACGCTGACCAGCAAACTCAATAGATGTAATACCACACCGCAAAAACCGTGCGTATGGTTTGAAACGGACCGGACCTACGCCGATTGACCTACGAACAATAATACTGCCTACCTGCTTTTCAGATGGTGGTACGCCGGCAATGTATTTAACCGTTTGTCTTCCACAGGGGCGCCCACAGTAAAGTGATACAAGTCCTGGCGCGCATCATCTTTTAACCCCAGCAGTTGATGTATCATATCATCCAGATAGCACCCGATCCCGGTCCCCCTCAGGCCGATCGCCTCCGCTTCCAGATAGATCACCTGGCCTATCATCCCCGCCTCCCAATAAAGTTTTCTGTAGGAGTGAGGGTCACGCTCAATCTCGCTTCGGAACCGGGCTACCATCCCCAACGAAAACGCGCCATCGCCTGCAATAGCCTGCTGGCAGCTGATCATGGATGACTCCTCCGATAATCGCCCTTGCTCAGAAGATAGAGCGGCAGCTGGTCCGGCGCGGCCCCGACCTTTTCCCACGCCAGATCATTATCAAATTCTTTTCTTATATCATCCGGGTCGGAGCCATCTCTGATAAGGTAATATAGCCCGCTTTCAAGGCCAGCCACTCGGTGCGCGAATATCAGTAAATCAGTTGATATGACGCCCAGTTTTATATCAAACGGCGCATGCCCCTCTCTCGGAATCGTCCTGTCGAGCAAGCCAAAAAAATGATCCAGCCTTATACCGGATACACCATCGTAGCTTTGGCCGCTTCGCCTTTGGCGAATTATATCCGCCGCATTGCAACCGGACGCGGCGCCATCAATGAACGGGGCTTCCGGGTAGATCAGATCGTCCCTGTTTTTTCCTTCGTTCCTTGTCGCCTTGGAAACGTCGTCGATAACATCCCACCTATGATGGTCAGCGCTTAGTCGATTCGGCTCACCCATGACCTCCGATTGCGACAATTCACTAATCAGGTCTGCAGGGATATTATCCGGCAGGTTTTCCGCATGCGCTGGATGGACAAAACATAACAGCTCACCCTCCTCCGCTTCATTCGGCAGCCAGTTTGTCTTTGCCAAACCGATGAACTGATCCAATTGATCGCTAGGCATAGCGCGCAGGTAATGGACTTTCCAGCCAAATAGATTGGCAGCGAGCGAAAGGCAAGCGATGGCATGGCCGGTATCCAGGTTGCAATACCGGAACGCGCGTTCACCATATTTCCAGGCTTCCCGCCAGTAGATCGTACTCAGCGCGATAAAAAACCCGTCTGTATTACAGTGGTCCAGCAGCCTGTTCCAGAGATGATTATTTATATGCATCCGTTTTTCTAGCTGGTGGTTATTCGGGTCGTAATGGAACACTCCAGCGCTATCGGCAAGCTCCTTCAGTGGCGGTAGAACCAGATACGCCTCTTCGGCATGCAGGTTCCCGCTGGACGGGTTCATCCTCAAGGCCCACGATTCTCCGCTATACATCTTCCAGGCGCTGAGCCCCAGCGAGAGTCTTAAGAATCCACCAATGTTGTTAAAAGTAATCGGCGCAGCCGGGTTGCCATCTCTTCTATACAGATTTATATAACCTATCCCCTGGTCGTGATCTTCCAGAGGCAGTCGGTATTTCGTGGCGCCATCATAATACCTGAATGGCTCCGGCTTGGTGGCCCAGTCCATATAGCCGAGCGATTTGGAAGGACGATGCGCATGATGCTTTGTCCTGTGATGATAATCAATAACTCTTTCCAGATATGTCATTCAGGCTTTATCATCCCATACCCTGTCCAGAAAAGCGGCGCGGCCAGAGCCGAAACGATACCGGTTATAATGGTCTTCGTTGGTTTTATAAAATTCCTGATGATAATCTTCCGCAGGATAAAAAACAGAAGCGGGTGTTATATCAACAACAATTGGTTTATCGAACCGGCCGGAATCTTGTAACTCCTGCCTGGATTTTTTCGCCAGCTCTTTCTGCTCGTCTGTATGATAGAAAACTTCCGGGCGATACTGTGTGCCCATGTCGGCAAACTGGCCATATTTACAGGTCGGGTCAATATTCATCCAGAACGTTTCCAGCAGTTTTTCATAAGGCGCCTTAGCTGGATCATAAGTAACCTGCACCACTTCCGCATGCCCGGTCTGCCCACGGCACACCTGTTCATATGTCGGGTTATCGGTGTGGCCACCCATATAGCCGGAGACCACAGAGGTTACGCCATCCAGCTTTGCGTATGGCGGCTCCATACACCAGAAGCATCCGCCTGCAAATGTTGCGATCTCCATGGTATCAATCCCCTACAAAAAGTTTCAGATAATCAGCATAGCCCTCTTTTTCCAGCTCCGACACAGGTATGAACCGCATCGACGCAGAATTCATACAATACCTTTTACCGGTGGGGGCGGGCCCATCATCGAACACATGCCCAAGGTGCGAGTCGGCGTGCCTGCTGCGCACCTCCACCCGGCGCATGAGCAGGCTGTTGTCCTCATTCTCTACAATGTGGTCATCCTCCAGCGGTGTGGAGAAGCTGGGCCACCCAGTTCCGGAGTCGTATTTGTCCAGAGAACTGAAAAGCGGTTCACCAGAAATAATATCCACATATATTCCATGCTCCTTATTATCCCAATACTCATTCTGAAAAGGTCGCTCGGTACCGTTTTTGCGGGTAACATTAAATTGTTCAGGGGTCAGCTTATCTCTTAACTCTTCATCGTCCGGTATTTTAAAATCATGGCCATCATTCATTGCCTGATAATCTCCTTGCTAATTCGGTCTTCTATCTATTATACACTTCCCAATTAGTCCAGATACACGTTCTCTTCCCCGATGATTTGCTCCACTTCACTGATCATCGTTTCATCCGCCGCAACTTGGGTGTCGCCAGAGCGCATGGTAAGCTCTCCTTTGCCTGGCGCCCGGAAATGAAGGATCAGCTCGCAAGAGCCCCTGTAACGCTGAAAAATATCTTTCAGGTCGCCCAGCGTCTCCCGCTCCAGCGCCGCGGTGGAGATGTTCACATGGACCGAATTGGTGAACGCGACCCGGGCCTGCGGCACGGTCATCACCTCCTGGGCGATGATCTTGACTCCCTTTTCATCATCCACATCGGCATAGCCTTTGATGAATATCGGCTCCTCCCGCTCCAGCAGCTCCATATGTTTGCTATATATATCGGGCCACAGGATCGTTTCGATGGAACCATGCAGATCTTCCAATGTCAGATACGCCATCCGTTCGCCGTTTTTTATCGTCTTGATCTTTTTCATGATCACCATACCGCCAATATGGACATTCGCCCGGTTCGGTGCGTTCGCCAGGGTGGCGGTGGTATAGTTGGCCAGCCGGCGCAGCTCTGTTTTGTATTCATTCAGCGGATGGCCGGATATATAAAACCCCAGCGCCTCCTTCTCGAAGGTCAGCCGCTCCTGTTCCTGCCATTCCGGAATATCTTTAATAGTGACGGAGGAAGAGCTCGAATCATCCGTACTGATGGCGCTGAATATATTGACCTGCCCGATCTCTTTATCATGCTGCGATTTCTGGGCGATGCTTAACATCTCTTCGATGGAGGCGAATATCGCCGCGCGGGAAAACCCTGTGAAATCGAACGCCCCGCATTTGACGAGCGCCTCCAGCGTCCGCTTGTTAATGGCCGACGAATCCACCAGCTCTGTAAATTTTGTGATCGATGAAAAGCCGCCCACGCTGTCGCGCGCGGCAATGATCGCTTCCGCCGCCGCCGCGCCCACACCTTTGATAGCCACCAGCCCGAAACGTATAGCGCCGTCGGCAACAGTAAAGTCGCTTTGCGACTCGTTGATGTCGGGCGGCAGCACATCGATGCCCAGGTCGCGGCATTCCTGGATATACCGTATCACCTTGTCTGTGTTGTCCACCTCGGAGGAGATCAATGCGGCCATATATTCCGCAGGGTAATGGGTTTTCAAATACGCGGTCTGATACGCCACCAACGCATAACAGGCGGAATGCGACTTGTTAAATCCATACTCGCCGAACTTCTCCAACTGCGTCCATAACTGCTCCACCTTTTTTTCGTTGTGCCCGTTTTCCACCGCGCCTTTCACAAACTGTTCGCGGATGCCGGCCATGATATTCATATCCTTTTTACCCATGGCCTTGCGCAGCGAATCGGCCTGGCCCAGGCTGAACCCGGAGAGGACGTTGGCGATCTTCATCACCTGCTCCTGATAGACCGGCACGCCGTAGGTTTCACCCAGTATCGATTTCATCTCCTTGAACTCGAACCGGACCGGCTCATGCCCATGCTTGCGCTTCACATACTGGTCCGCCATCCCAGACTGGATCGGCCCCGGCCGGAACAGCGCCACCAGCGCAACGATGTCCTGGAACTCGGTCGGCTTCATTTTCCGGATGAGGTCGCGCATCCCTGTCGACTCCAGCTGGAATATGCCATAGGTTTTGGCGTCGCATAAAACCTGATAGGTCTCTTTGTCATCCAGTGGGATCATATCGATATCAAAATCGGGGTCGTGGTTCTGCTTGATCTGCGTTACTGTGTTATTGATCACCGTCAAGGTCCGCAGCCCGAGGAAATCCATTTTGAGCAGCCCCAGCTTCTCCACATCTTTCATCTGATACTGGGTTGTTACCTCCCCGGTACTCGGTTTGGATACCGGTATCATCTCCACCAGCGGTTTTGGGCTTATGACAACACCCGCCGCATGGGTGGAGGCGTGCCGAACCGTTCCCTCCAACGATTTGGAAATGCGAAGCAGGCGGGCGACCTCCGGGTTTTCCTTCTCCTGGCTCTTCAGGCGCGGCTCTTCCTTCAGCGCTTTTTCGATGGTCATCTTCAGGTCGTTCGGTATCAGCTTGGCGATCTTGTCCGCCTGGGCGTATGGCATGTCCATCACCCGCGCCACATCCCGCACCACAGCCTTCGCCTTCAAAGCGCCGAAGGTGATGATCTGGGCCACATGCCTCTCGCCGCCATATTTTTCACGGACATAGTCGATGACTTCGCCCCGTCGGTCCATGCAAAAATCGATGTCGATATCGGGCATGGATATGCGCTCCGGGTTAAGGAAACGTTCGAATATCAAGCCATACTTTATCGGGTCGAGCTCGGTGATCCGCAATGCGTATGCCACCATGGAACCCGCGGCGGAGCCCCGGCCCGGCCCCACCGGTATCTGCTTGCTCCTGGCGTATTTGACAAAATCCCATGTGATCAGAAAATACCCGGAAAACCCCATCTTCTGGATGGTGGCGATTTCCCAGTTCAGCCGCTTCAGATACTCTTCCCTCTGCTCCCTGGATAAGGGGTTGCCCGCTTTTTTCAGCTCCGCAAATCGATGCTCCAGCCCGTTGATCGCCACCTGCTCCAGATGCTTGTCCAGGGTGGTGTCGCTGGGGACAGAGAACTTCGGCAGATGATATTTTCCTTCCTCGAACGCAAAGTTGCACTGTTCGGCGATCGCCAGCGTGTTGGTGATAGCCTCCGGCACATCCTTGAACAGCGCCTTCATCTCCTCGGCCGATTTGACATAGAACTGGTCGCCCTGATACTTCATCCGGTTTTCATCTTTGAGCAGCTTGCCGGTGCCGATGCACAGCAGCGCGTCGTGCGCCTCGTGGTCCTCCCGGTTCAGGTAGTGTGCGTCGTTGGTGGCCACCAGCGGCAGGTTCATCTTCTTCGCCAGCTTGATCATCTTCTGGTTGACTATCCGCTGGCTGGCGATGCCATGGTCCTGTATCTCCAGATAATAACGGCCCGGGAAAATGGTGGAATAAAATTCGGCGGCGCACTCTGCCTGCTCGTCATTGTCGTGCAGTAAAGAGCGGGACACTTCGCCCTGCAAGCAAGCGGACAATGCGATCAGGCCATCGCTGTGCATCTCCAGCAGCTCCTTGTCGATGCGCGGTTTATAGTAGAACCCCTCGGTGTAGCCGGCGGAAACCAGCGTGCATAAGTTCCGGTACCCCTTATCATTTTGCGCAAGGAGAATGAGATGATGCGCCTTGCCGGAGCCATTATTGGCGGATACAGGAGATTTGTCGAATCTGCTCTTGGGCGCCACATACGCCTCGCACCCGATGATCGGCTTGACGCCAGAGGCAATGGCGCTGTGGTAGAACTCCACGGCCCCGAACATGGCGCCATGATCGGTCACGGCCACGGCAGGCATCTTCAGCTTGTCCGCTTTGTCCAGCAATGGCCCAAAATGGATCGCGCCATCGAGCAGGCTGTACTGGCTGTGAAGATGCAGATGAACAAACTCGCTATGCTTCAAGGTTGGCTCCAATATAGATAGTTTAAAGCGCTAACCATATGGTCAACATTTATAACAAGGCCACAGAGTAAATATCCGCGGCCCCAGGCAAGGATATTTAAATTTTCAAAAATCCTGATCCGGCACGCCGTCTATGCTCATTCTGTCCGACTTTGGATCGAAATCTTCATCGTTGGTCTCTTTTACTGGAAACTCCATATCGCCATCGGCGGAAGTCTCTTCTTCAGTATCAAATTCTATGGTGGTCACAGTAGGTTTAGGCGCCGGAGCCCTGGACCCCGCTCTTTTCGGGGCGCCCTTCTGATCCACGCCGCATTTTGGGCAAACCGCCTCCGGTTTTCCCATCGTATAGAACTTTACTCCACATTTGAAACAGGAGTACTTGTCTCCATATTTTGACTTAGCCATTTGCTTCCCAATAAATGTTAATCCCTCTTCTGTTATAGATACCAAACATACATAAAAACGCAACAGCTTTTTCAGTTTTCATCGACGCCTCATTCCCATTCTATGGTCCCGGGTGGTTTGGACGTGACATCCAGCACAACGCGGTTGATCCCGCGCACCTCCCCTATGATCCTGCTCGATATTTTGCCGACAATTTCGTGGGGCAGGTTCGCCCAGTCGGCGGTCATCGCGTCGCGGCTGGTGACCGCGCGGATCGCCAACACGTTTTCATATGTACGCTCGTCACCCATGACCCCCACCGACTTGACCGGCAGCAGCACCCCGAACGCCTGCCACACTTTTTCATAATAACCCTCTTTTTTCAACTCATCCAGGATGATGGCGTCCGCCTCGCGCAATACCGTTAAACGCTCCGCCGTGACCTCGCCCAATATCCGGATGGCCAGCCCTGGCCCGGGGAACGGATGGCGCCAGACCAGGTTGTGCGGCAGGCCCAGCTCCTCGCCCAGAACGCGCACCTCATCCTTGAACAGCTCGCGCAGCGGCTCTATCAGGTCCAGGTGCAGCCGGTCGCCCAGCTCCAGGTTATGATGGGTCTTTATCACCGCCGACGGCCCCTTGAAGCTGACCGATTCTATGACATCAGGATACAGCGTGCCCTGGGCCAGAAATTTTACATCGCTCAGCTTTGCGGACTCATCCACAAACACATCCACAAACGCAGGCCCGATGGTTTTACGCTTCTCCTGCGGGTCGGTGACGCCCTTCAGCTTGCCCAGGAACAGCTCCGACGCATCTACCATACGCACATCCATCTTCAGGTGTTCAGCATAGGTGGACATGACCGCGTCCGCCTCCCCTTTACGCAGCAGGCCGTTGTCCACAAAAATGCAGGTCAGCTGGTCGCCGATGGCGGTGTGCAGCAGCTTGGCCACCACAGATGAATCGACTCCACCAGACAGGCCGCATATGACATGGGCGTCCTTCACCCTGGCCCGGATCGACTCGATGGACGACTCGATGAACGAACGCATCGTCCAGTCGCCAGACAACCCGCAGATAGTGAACAGAAAATTCTCCAGCATCTCGGTCCCGTTCGGGGTGTGCGCCACCTCCGGGTGGAACTGGATACCGTACAGTTTCCTCTTTTTGTTCTCGATGGCGGCGAACTCCGACCCGACGGTCTTGCCCACCTTGACGAAACCGGCCGGCTCCGCCTCGATCTTGTCGCCATGGCTCATCCAGACCTCCTGCTCGCCAGAGAGGCCATGGAACAGATCGCAAGAGCCGTTCACGCTCATCTTCGCGTAACCATATTCGCGCCTGCTGGCCACGCTCACCCTGCCCCCCAACAGGTTTGTCATCAACTGCATGCCGTAGCATATGCCCAGCACCGGCACGCCAAGATCAAACAGAGCCGGGTCGATCGTCGGCGCGTCATCGTCCGCCACATTGGCGGGGCCGCCCGACAGGATGATGCCTTGGGCGCCGAACGCCCTGATCTTGTCGAGCCCGATATTATATGGATGTATCTCGCAATAAACCTTCTGCTCGCGCACTCTCCGTGCGATCAGCTGGGTGTATTGTGATCCGAAATCGAGGATCAGTATTTTCTCGTGGCTTAACGTGGTCATTGGTTTGTTGTATAGTTCGGGGCTTCCTTGGTCACCTGCACGTCGTGGACATGGCTCTCTTTCAAGCCGGAGGCGGATATGCGGACGAATCTGCCGTTTTTCCTGAGCGCCGGAATGTCCTTGGCGCCGCAATAGCCCATGCCGGAGCGGAGACCGCCGATGAGCTGATTAACTACAAAGTTAAGGTCGCCCTTGTAGGGCACCCGGCCCTCCACACCCTCCGGCACCAGCTTCACGCCGGAAAGTTTGCTGTCCTGAAAATAGCGGTCGGCGCTCCCTTCGGTCATGGCCCCGATGGAGCCCATGCCGCGGTATTCCTTGTAGACACGCCCTTGATACAGGACCTTCTCGCCGGGCGACTCCTCCACACCGGCGAACAGCGAGCCGATCATGACCACGCTGGCGCCAGCGGCGATTGCCTTGACAATATCGCCGGAGTGTTTGATGCCACCATCGGCGATGATCGGGACGCCATGCTTATCCGCTTCCACGGCGCATTCGTTAACCGCCGTGATCTGTGGGACGCCCACGCCGGCCACGATCCGGGTGGTGCAGATGGACCCCGGTCCGATGCCCACTTTCACGGCGTCGGCGCCGGCGTCGATCAGGTCGCGGGTGGCCTTGGCGGTGGCCACGTTGCCGGCGATCAGCTGAATGTCATCCGATATTTTCCTTAACTTTTTCACGGTATCGATAACTGCTTTGGTATGGCCATGGGCGGTATCGACCACGATGATATCGCACCCGATCCGGACAAGCTCCTGGGCCCTCTCGACGCTGTCTGGCCCGGCGCCGGTTGCGCCGCCCACCCGCAGGCTCCCCCTATCATCGAAGGTGGCGTTGGGGCTTTTCTGGCCTTTCTCTATATCTGTTATGGTCATCAGGCCCACCAGGGCGTCTTTCTTGTCCACAAACAGCAGTTTTTCGATCTTGTGTTTCTGGAGGATGGTTTTGGCTTTATCTTGCGAGATGCCCGGCTTGGCGGTGATCAGTTTTTCCTTCGGTGTCATTATTTTATGCACCGGCATATCCATATCGGCGATAAAGCGGATATCCCGGTTGGACAGGATGCCCACCAGCTCGTCATCCTTCTTGACCGGGAACCCGGAGAAACCGTATTTGTTGATCAGGTCGATGGCGTCTTGCACCGTCTGGTCCGGGCCAAGGGTTATTGGATCGACAATCATACCGGTCACGTGGCGCTTTACTTTGTCGACTTCCCTTCTCTGCTGTGTGATCGTCAGGTTCTTGTGGATGATCCCTATCCCACCCTCCAGGGCCAGCGATATGGCCAGGCCCGACTCTGTGACCGTATCCATCGGGGCGGATACCAGCGGTATGTTGACTTCTATTTTCTTCGTCAATCGCGACCGGATATCGGTCTCGGACGGTATCACTTCGGAATAGTTGGGCTGCAGCAGGACATCGTCGAATGTTAACGCCAGTTTTATCTTTTCAAACTTGTTTTTCATTTCTTCTTTCCGATCATCTTGTTTTGTTCAGCAGAGCATACATACTTATAAATAAACCAGCGCCAAGACGCAACTTATTACTGCCGTGGGCAGTCCAATACCGCTGACGCGAATTATGGAACTGCCTTTCTGTTTGTCTGTCCATATTAACCGGCCCTTTCATATATATTCCTTGCCAACAACTTTTCCGTCTGCAACCTGCGTTGCATTAAGTACGACATTACAAGAGAAAATATTGAAGGTAAATAGCAGGTGAGGCATTTGGAGCATATGAGGCATTTGAGGGATATGAGGGATTTGAGGAATGGGGTAGAATCAACTTTTACTTATGCACATAATATGTTGTTTTTAAAGGGTAAATATGCCGCAACCATGTTTACCAAAGGGAAATATCGAAGCATGTGGTTTTTGAAATGGATACAATACGATAACCTTATTCTGTAGTTATCATGAAAATATATTGTGTGGACGCGTTTACCGCAGAGCCGTTCGCTGGCAACCCAGCCGGGGTCTGTGTTATGGAAGTGGACCGTGATGAGGGCTGGATGCAATCGGTGGCGCAAGAGATGAACATGTCTGAAACAGCGTTCCTGAAGCCGGCGGGCGCCACGTTCAACCTGCGATGGTTTACCCCGGTGACCGAGGTTGACCTGTGCGGGCACGCCACCCTGGCGACGGCGCATATAATTTGGGAAACCGGCGTCGCCCAGGGAAAGGAGATTATATTCTCGACCCGGTCGGGGCGGCTGCGGGCGAGACGGCATGGCGATGGGATAGAGCTAGATTTCCCGCTGGTGGAAGTTGGCGATGTAACAGCGCCCGACATGTTAACAGACGCATTGGGGATCGATAAGCGGAACAATGTGATGCGGGCGGGGCCGGATTATCTGGTGGAGCTGGGCGCGCAAACAGAGGTCGAGCAAATCGCGCCGGATATGGCGAAACTGAGGGAGATAGATATGCGTGGAGTGATAGTCACCGCGCCCTCTGATGAGCGCGGGACAGATTTTGTGTCCCGGTTCTTTGCGCCGGCCTGTGGCATAGATGAAGACCCTGTGACCGGGTCCGCGCACTGTGCGCTGGCGCCATACTGGGCGCAGCGGCTAGGTAAACCATCGCTTACAGCTAAGCAGATATCCAGCCGGGGCGGCCAGCTTTTGGTGACGCTGGCGGATGATCGGGTGCTGTTGCGTGGATCCGCCGTTACCGTCTGGCGCGGCGAAATCGGCGTATGATTTAATCTGGCATTGCCCTATTCGGCAGGGTGTTCATGCCCATGCTCATGTTTCGTGGGATCATCTTTCTTCATGAAATTCGGAAACCGCTCCTTCGCATATTCCGAATGGCATTTCATGCATCCCTCCGCCAGCTTGTAAAAATAGAACGTGACCAGATCGTTCGATCCTTCCTTGGCCACATGCGCCAGCATTTTCGCATATTGGTGAAACTGCAGATCCATCTGTTGGAACCCTTCAGACAGCTTATGATGAAGCTCATCCATCTGCTCCTTGGTCAGCGCCTGTTTCATAACATAGCTTTCACTGATTTTTTCCGCGATGCCGGCGATGGCGTCCCAGTTGCCGCTGGCTATTTCGCCCACCAGGCTGGTCATATTTTTCTCCAGGTCGACCATCTCTTTTGACAATGCGGCTTTCAGTTCTTTGGACAGCTCGCGCAGGTCCGGGCCGTCATCGCCCGAATGCCCTGGATCATGGTCCGCCCCTGGCGCCGCCTCCTCCTTTTGGTCATGGCTCTGTTCATGGGCGTATATTATGGAGATCGGATAGAGTATGCCTAGTGAGATGATAGCGGTTGCGCAGATAATTAATCGGGTCATTTTATTCATTCCTTTTGTTTCATCATAGCCAGCTTTCTGGTTTTGTACAGTTTAGCAGGCGCCATGGACCAATGTAATATATAATTTATACGCTTGATAACGTTATATTCAGCATGCACCGAGGATAATAATGCATTAGTGGGCAACCCTTGTATTGACATGGTAATATTTATAGGAGGTTTATGCATGAAATATCCTGGAAGCGTGACACGGATCGTTATTTTCACCCTCCTCTCCTGGCTTGCGCCTGTCATGGAATCGACCTCTTTCGCTGAGGGCATTGGCGGAGTCGAAGGAGCGGTCAAAACCAGATGGGCGAGGTCGAAGCGGTTTCCCACCCTGGTGTATATAGAAAAGGTAGCCGGGGAAATGCCTGCGCCATCCGGGGCGCCTGCTGTTATGGACCAGGTGGATATGCGTTTTGTCCCAAGGCTGATACCATTGGTGGCAGGCTCCGCTGTTGCGTTTCAAAACCATGATGAAGTCCCCCACGATATTTATGCTAACAATATGACGCCATCGGTATATGGCGTATACAAACCAGGGGAAAGCGTGACCAAAGTGTTCGATAATGAGGGGGTGTATACGCACCGTTGCCTTATGCACCCTTTGATGCGCGGTTATGTTATCGCGTTGCAAAACCCGCACTTCTATATCACGGATGAGAATGGAAAATTCATAATAAAGAACGTTCCGGTGGGGATATGGAATATAAAGGTGTGGAACGAAAAAATGCGCGCGGAAGAGCTGGATCGTACATTTACGGTCGATGTGAAAGACGGGGTCATCACAAAGCTTGATATATCGTTTAATTAACTTTTGAAATTTGCGCTGATTATCGCAGACTTGGTAATATAAATTATTATGGTCTTCTATTTTGAGGGGTCATTTTTCAACGGGTAACGCTCGGGTGAGGGGCAATATTGAATAGATTTTGGGTCCTGTTTTTCATAATCGTTGTCGCGCTTGGTTCGGCGTTGTGGCACATCTACAACTCCAGCGCCCAGGCGGAACGAAAACTGGTTGAAGAGAGAGAGATCAGCCATATCAACCAGCAGGTACAAACCATTATCGCAGATTTCCGGCACATCATTTCCGACCTGCTTATCCTATCCGGGCAACATGAGATGAAGGCCATGTATGACGATGCTGACCATTTTCCGCAACCACACCTGGTTAATGATTACCTGCTCCTCTCCAAAAGGAAGGGTCTGTATGATCAGATTCGGTATATAGATGAACATGGTATGGAGGTTGTCCGCGTTAATTACAATGACGACGCCCCTGCCCCGGTCCCGGACAGCGAACTTCAAAACAAGTCGGACAGATACTATTTCAAGGAAGCGATCAAACTGGATAAAGGTGAAATATATATATCACCCTTCGATTTGAATATTGAAAATATGGAACTGGAGATGCCTATAAAACCGATGATCCGGTTCGCGACCCCTGTTTTTGACACTAATGGATCGAAGAAAGGCATCATTGTCCTGAACTATCTGGGTGAAGGCCTGCTCAACAACATGAAAGTGTCCGCGGCCGCCGCCAATGGCAAAATAATGTTGATAAATCCTGAAGGCTATTGGCTGGTCGGGCTGGAGGAGGATGACGAGTGGGGCTTCATGTTCGAGGATAAAAAAGATCGCGCCATGCAAAGTCGCTTTCCTGAAGTATGGAAGAAAGTTGCGGCCAACGACTCTGGCCAGCTGGTCGACGGAGCCGGGCTGTTCACATTCGCGACCATCTATCCAAGGCTGGAGGGGCTCGAAGAGGCGCCTGGCGCTGAAAATAGAGTTTCTGAACTTGCTGATGGGCCGGCGCCGGCGCCAAAATATTTCTGGAAAGTTGTCTCTTTTATACCCTCAGACATGATGTTGAAAGAATCAAAATGGCTGTTTGGCAAACTGCTGGCTTTGTTCACTGCGCTGGCTGGCATTATCGGTACAGTTATGTATATTGGGACCATGGGAGCGCCGCAACCGGCAAAAATAACCAGCGCTACCGGTGAAGATATAACCGAACAGGCGATCAGCGCAATCCTTGGCGCCGTTGGCGTAGGTGTAGTGGTGATCAACGAGGAATCGACAATTAAATACGCCAATAGCGAGCTTGCCAGAATATTCGGCTATGAACTAAAGGAGCTGATAAATAAACCGGTGACCATGCTGATGCCTGAAAAATACAGACAGCGGCATAATAACGGTATAAAAAAATATCTGGATACAGGGCTCTTTAAAATATTGGGGAGGCGGATCGAGCTGGAGGGTTTGCATAAAAATGGCGCGACTTTCCATATTGAATTGAGAATAGAAGAGACCATACTCGAGGACAATCACCGGTTGTTTACAGCCGCCATTCGGGACACAACCACCAGAAAACTGGCGGAAGAAGCGTTGTCGAAAGTCGTGTCACGATATAAAGCGACGTTAGACGCCACCAGTGACGGTATCCTGGTATATGACAATGAACAAAGGATCATCGACTATAACAGCAGGTTCCAGGAGATATGGCATATCCCGGACGCTATACTTAAAAAGAAAAGCAGGTATGAAGCGCAAAGGTTTGTGCAGGATCAACTGGAAGATCCGGACAATTTCCTGGAGGGTATACAGAATATGGACGCCCGAATAAACTCAGACAGCTTCGATATATTACGGTTCAAGGATGGTACGATTCTTGAGCGATATTCCCAGCCACAATTTATTTCTGGCAAAAATGTTGGACGGGTGGTTCTGTTTCGTGATGTCACAAAAAGAAAGCGCGCAGAAAGCTCGTTAATAGCCTCCGAGGCGCTGTACCGGAACCTGGTGGAGACTTCCACCGAGGGTATCTGCCACCTGGATATGGACGGCAATTATCTGTATATGAACCCTGGCGGTCTATCCCTATGCGGGTACGATAGCCTGGATGAGGTTGTGGGCATGAACTGTCTGGCGATAATCAAGGACGAGTATAAACCGACCGTCAAAAAGGCGTTGGAACGGGCCAAAAAAGGTTCGCTTGCGCTCATCGAATATATCTCTTATTCGAAAAACGGGGGAGAGATAATATGGGAGTCGTACTTCAGCCCCATCAAAAACGAGTATGGCGAGGTCACAAGCATACACAAAATATCGCACGATATTACCAAGAGGAAACAGACTGATGCTGACTTGCGCTGGGCCAAAGAGAAAATCGAACAGACTATCAAGGAAAAAGATGACTATATGACGCTGATCGCCCACGATTTAAAAACACCATTTACGTCAATTATCGGCTTGCTGAATCTGGCTATAACTGACAAGGAGACGCCACTAACCGAAGAGTATAAAGAGCGGTTCCGATCCATACTGGACCAGTCGGAGCAGGCAGTGAACATGATCGATGAGATCCTCCAGTCAAACAGGTTCCGCACCGGCAAGCTGGAACTGAAACCTAAATTCTTTGATGGATACGCCATGGTGATAGAGGCAATCGCAAGGTTCAGCCATTTAGCCACCGAAAAGGGCGTAACTGTCACCAATAGTGTTCCAGAGGAAACCAGGATATACGCTGATCCTGTTTTGTATAGGAAAGTGATACAGAACTTAATCAGCAATGCCATCAAATTCTGCCATCAAAACGGGACTGTCACGCTGTTTGTCGCGCCGGATGAACCGTCAACAATTGCTGTAAAGGATGACGGTGTGGGGGTGGATCCGAATATAGTCAATGAAATATTTCGCCATGATGTAAAAACAACGCGGCCAGGCACCACTGGAGAGAAAGGAACCGGCCTCGGCCTGCCGCTGTGCTACGATATTATACAAGCCCATAACGGAACCCTCTCTGTGGAGTCCTCTGATGGCGCAGGAAGCGTTTTCTATATAAAACTGCCTCATCTGAAGCCATTGGCAATGGTGGTTAATAACGATGTGGATGATCGTCAGTTCCTCAGGAAACTGCTGGGCAGAGAGGATATCAGTATTGTCGAAGCGGATAGCTTGGCGAAAATTCTGGATATAACCAGAAGCAGTAATGTGAACATCATCATATGCGACAGAGACACCACCGGTTTAAACAAAGCGGAGCTGCTAAGGTGTTTGAGGGATGTGGCCAGCTCCGACAATGTGCCGGTGGTTTTCATATCAGAAAATGGCGCTCAAAAATCGAGCGATGGTTGGCAAGGTTCGGTGGCGGTTGAGCATATCAATAAGCCGCTTACAGAAGAAAAGCTTCTGGAAAGCATGTGGAAACTGCTCGGCTGATCTGACGCCATCATACCACCTGGCAATAATTTACTAATGTATAAACTTAAAAATAAACCATTTCTAAAAAGAAATGTTAAAATGACCAACTTTGAACGCCGGGGTGGCGGAACTGGTAGACGCAGGGGACTTAAAATCCCCCGGAGTTAAGCTCTGCGCGGGTTCGAATCCCGCTCCCGGCACCACGTTAACTTATATGGGCGCATCGAGTGAATATAAACCGTAACACCAGCGCACTGTCAACCAGCTATCACATATCTGTCTACCTTCTCTATTTCCTGCTGGGCATGGCCTACACCTGGCCGCTGGGCAAATTTTTCTTCAGCGGCATCACCGGCGCCTGCGGCGGGCAGGTCGTGGCGATGTGCTCTGGCGATCATTTGCAATATTATTACCACATGGGCCTGATGGCGGAGGCGGCGAAGGGCGTCATACCATGGTTCACAAACCCCCTGGAGTTCAACTTCGGCGAGCCGCAGAGCGGGTTTTTCACCTACCTGCTCCCTGTCTCGATACTGTATCTGCCGTTCACCGTTGTTTCCATGACGTTCGCTTACAACATATTCATGCTCCTCACCTTCGCCCTGGGCGGCTATGCGATGTTTTTGTGGGCTCATCAGCTGACGAAAAGCGTCCCGGCCGCGCTGATGGCGGGCTTCTTTTTCAACTACGCTTTCTATCGGCAGGTGGAGCTGTTCGGCGGCCAACCGGGGGGGTCGCTCTTTTTCCTGATACCGCTGACCCTATACTTCCTCGACCGGGCCATCGCCCACAGGAGTTTTTTGCTATCGATCCTGGCCGCCATCACCCTCTTCTCGCTCGGGTTCAACAACCAGCAATACGCCTATTTTTTCCTCGGTTTTTTAACGCTCTATCTGATCTGGCGCCTGGTTGTTGTCCGTCCGGATGAGCGGGCAACGGCGGGTGGAGCGCCGCTGATAATCGTCCTGACACCCTTCGTGGCCGGCATGGCGGCGTGTGTCTGGTGGGCCTTCTACCTGAAGACATTAATGCTGTCAACCAGCGCCATCTCATCCGGCTGGCCGCTGCATTCCATCGTTGGCGCTTCATCGCCGCTGGAGGGCGCCATCGACAGATACGTTGGCCGCAAGGGTGTTTACCTGGGCATACCCGCCCTGGCAGCGATCGGCCTGATGGGGCTGCGCGCCATTTTTTCCAGGAGTAAAAACGAGCCGCATAAATGGGACGCTCTGTTTTTCAGCGTGATATTCGTCATCAGTTATATGCTGGCGTTCGGCATTTCCGATGAGGAAGGCGCCTCCCTTTACTCAATCGTCCACGACAACATCCCCTATTTCAGCATGATCCGAAACCCGGCGAAAAATATGATGATCGCCTTGATGGCTTCCTCCATCCTGATCGGTTTTTTCGCCGCCTGGGCGATCCGCAAGGGATCACGCAGCTATTTTACAGGCACCGTCGGTGTTCTGTTGCTGGGGTTCTACCTGTACGATACATTGCCGCACGGCCAGGTTGGCGTATCGTTGCTGGATAGCGAGAACAAGGTATATCAGCAGATCAAAAACGAACAATCGGGCGTCACACTGAACATCCCGCTGATGGATGGCGGCAACGCCGCTTCATCTGTCTATAACTATTACGCCATCAACAACGCAACGCCCATGGTCAACGGCTATTTCCCCATGGTCAGCGCCAGCTACGACACGAAGGTTTTACAGCCGTATTACCATGTCAATTTCGGTGAGTTTACCCGCGACAGCGTCTCTGCCCTGCAAGCGATGGGGGTGGGCTATGTGGCGGTCCACGAAAACCTATATAAAAACAGCGGGCTTGGTTACTATCGCGCCCAGGCCATGGAAGCGTTTGATAAAACAGAATATCTGGAGCATGCATTGTCGGACAATCGCATAAGGCTATACAAATTCGCAAGCAAGCTACCATATGATGACAGAAGCGCGTATAAGCCATCCCTACAGTTCAAGTTTGAAGATAGCAGAATGTTCACACTCAACGGCTCCAGAGTTCCAGACAGAGACGCATCGGATGGCCGCGCCATCGCCAGCGACAAGATCGGCTATTCATTCACTGGGCCTGGGCCGTCGCTGGGCCTGCCGGCGGGGCATTACGAGGCGCTGTTCCGGTTAAAGCTGGAGCGGGCCCCTGGTGATGGAAGAATCGCCGCCATCAACGTCACCAGCCGCACCGGCGCCATATATGAATCGATGTGGGAGCTGGGCGCGGAGGACATACCGTCTGTCGGCGATTACCATGACTATACAATCAACTTTTTCCTGCGGCAGGCGCAGCCGGCGGTGGAGTTTCATGTGATCCTGCGAAAGCCAATAATGGTCCATCTGGACTATGTGAAGCTTCGGACCATTAATTAACAGCCTTCTGATTTTATCAGCGCACTTAATAAATAATGCTGGTAATACCATTTTTTTCCTAATGATAGCTCGGGCATCCGCCGATAAATGAGGTGTAACGAAACCCTGAACCGGACATCGAAAGGAACTGGTCATGAAACTCAAGTCGGGATGGACCATATTTATTGCATTTTTTGTATTGCTGGCGGCCGATGGATACTCCAACGAAAAACAATCGGCCGATTTTGTCTTCACAAACGGCAAGATCTACACTGTAAACGAGAATCAACCCTGGGCCGAAGCTGTGGCGGTCACAGGTAACAAGATCGTCTATGTACGCTCCGACGAGGGCGCCAAACAGCTTGGCATCGAAGATAAGGTAGGATCGCTGGAGGTCGGCAAACTGGCGGACATGATCCTGCTCGACCAGAACATTTTCGAGATACCGAAGGACCAGATTCATAAAACCAGGGTGCTGGCCACCATGATGGATGGCATCGTTTGGCACGACACCGTTTATGACCTGGGTGATAGCGACCCGGCAAACGTGGTCGCGCTTGATATAGAGATCCCGGGTATTTGTGGCGACACCACCATGCACACCCATACAGCAAACCAGAAATAATGGAGGCGATTATGAGACAGTGGCTATCTATCGCAGTGGTTGCGGCAAGCTTGATATTTGCATCCGATGTGCGGGCGGAAGATATCGACCCGTCCGACCCGACTAAAATATACACATACGCAGGCGGCGGCGTAAAATACACTGACTACACCAACGATGAATCGATGACGGAAGCGCGGGTGATCGGCAACTACGCCGCGTCCGACAACGATATGGTGATGTTCGAGCTCGGCTATGGATGGCACAGCGGCGACCGTGTAGATGGCAGCGATTCAGATTTCACCAACGGTAGATTGCGCTGGTTTCATCTGTTTCCCATGGACTATTCCATCGTCTCCGGCTATCGCGGCTGGGCGACACAGCTGGATTTGCAACTGGCCGGAGAGCTGAAAGGCACAGATGGACAGAATGTTCTGACTGCGGGTGTTCTGCCTGCGTTTGGAGTCAGCGAAAGTGTCAGCTTCTTCCTGCCCCTGAGCGCGGTTAACTCGTGGGACAAAGAGTTTAAAAATTACAACGGATTCGGACTGAATGCTTCACCGCTGATTGTCTATTCACCAGGCTATTTGTGGGATGGCGCTTATGTCCAGATCTGGCCCGGCTACACACGTTTCATTTCTGGAGAGCTGGAAAACGAAGGATCAGGCAACCTCGACATCACCACCGGCGGCCCGATCACGAAAACAACCATGTGGGCCGTCACCTACCAGAAACTGTTCGATAAAAAGCTGAGCTCGTTCCGCCGCGGCGTGGATACAGGGCTGAGCAACGACTGGAACGTGTTCGCCAATATCACCAGATATTTCTAAGCGAACAAAAAATCGCGCCTGGCGGGAATAGCTGCGCTTTGCATCACACTTGTATCCATAGCTTTTGTAATGATATAAGTTCTGTAAGTTAAAAGCACAAAGATGGAGCTATGCTGAATTACATTAAAAAGCTGTTCAACCCGGGCTCTGGAAGCAGTAAAAGGCTGGGCAATGAGTTGATAGCCCATTGCGCCAATGGCAACCTGGAGAAGGTCATTGCGACGCTCTCTGAAGGCGCCGATGTGAATGCCCAGGACAGAGATGGTGATACAGCCTTGACTACAGCCATCAGCGTCGGAAATTCAAGGGTCGTCGCCCATCTGCTGGGCGCCGGCGCCGATGTGGACATCAAGAATAATGATGGCCAATCGTCGCTGATGGAGGCGGCTGGCGGGGGGCATACCGAGATTGTTAAATTATTGATCGATAAAGGCGCCGACATCAATTCACAAGATAACGACGGCTATACTGCGTTGATGCTGGCCGCCGCCGCTGGTCATGAAGGCAGCGCCAGCGCGCTGATCGATAGTGGCGCCGACGTTAACATGAAAAACAGCCTCGAGGAAACAGCGCTGATAGAAGCGATCGGCGCGGGTCAGACCAAAACGGTAAAACTGCTTGTAGAAAATGGCGCCGACCCGGACTCATTAGACAGAAATGGCGAAACAGCGCTGATGCTGGCGACATCACTGGACCATATCGAGATTGTGCGGATGCTGATTGAACATGGCGCGGAGATAAATTCCGCGCATGGTTCCGCCCTCCAGCTGGCCACAGATTATGCCAATACAGAAATCGCCGACATACTTAAACGCTCCGGAGCAAAATAACAACTGTTATGACGCCTCCGTTTCCGCCTCTTCCTGCAATTCGTGGAGCGAGTATTGCTCCATCCATAAAAATATCAGGCCAGCCACAGTCTGCACGGTGAACAAGACCGCATGCGTGACAAACGCCACAGAGAACGCCTGATCGCTATCCACACCATAAAACATCAGCCCGGCAATGGTGGCCGCGTGGTACACGCCGATAAACCCGGGCGCTGATGGCGCCAGCACGCCGAACACCTGGCTGAGCATGACAACGAAACAGGCGATAAACGGAAGCTGCAGGTCAAACGCCTGAAAGATAAAATAGTTGAACAGGCCCCCCGCCCCCCAGACTATTACCGACCAGAGCGCGATCTTCATCAGCCTGGGTGGATCACTCAGCGAATCAAACCCATCGCAAAACGACCCCAGAATATCCTTGAACTTTTCGCCATACTGCTGTGGTAAAAAGCTGGCTATAATATCAATCAGCCAGACCACGGCCCGGACTTTTTTATGAAACAGCACCAGCCCGATGAAAAATAACACGAAGAAGATGGATGTGGTAATCCCGGCGGCTTTCAAAGTATAGAAAAATTCGCCCCCCTCCACCGGCGGTTCGATAAGCATAAACAGGATCAGCATCAAGATGACAATCGACAAACCATCGATCGCCCGCTCCATCACCACCGTGCCAAATGCGGAGCCTTTCGATATATCTTCCCGCCGGGCGATGACATATGCCCGGGTGATCTCGCCCAGCCGGGCCGGCAGAATCATGTTCGCCATAAACCCAATGCACATGGCCGAAAAAGAGCTCATCACCGTGATCGGCTTGATCGGCTCGATAAAGTGCCGCCACCTTGCGCCGCGGAAAAACAGTATCAAAAAGGTCGTCAGCCCAGCAATAATGATCCAACGATAATCCGCCTGAGCTATCGCCTGAACTATTTTGTTCAGGTCCATTTTCATTACCGCCCAGACGATGAAGATCAGGCTGATTGCCCATCCGATCCAGATCACCGCTTTGTTCCATTGGCTTTTCATGGGCTATAGTCCAGCCTCGGATCTATTATGCAATCGGCTGACCGAGCTTTCTCCAGTGTGGCGCGCGCTTTTTCTATATCGGCTTTGATCTGCGCCTGCAACTCCTCCACGGAACCAAAGCTTTTCTCATCGCGCAGCCGGTCGACAAAATAAATTTCGATCTCCTTGCCATAGATGTCCCCCTCATAATCGAGCAGATGCGCCTCCACGATAAAATCGTCACGGTTAAATGTCGGGTTATATCCGACGTTCACCACTGCCTCCTGCGGCTCTCCTCCGCCCACCCGGGCAAACACGGCATACACACCCACCGCCGGGATGGCCTCGTACGGTGTATCGAGGTTGGCCGTGGGGAACCCGATGGCGCTGCCGCGCTGATAGCCGGTGACCACATGCCCGGCGATGGAATAGCACCGCCCCAACAGCCGGGAAGAGCCGCGCACATCACCTTCGCCTAGCATCTTGCGGATCCTGCTCGATGAGACCCGCTTGCCATCCATAATCACCTGGCCGACAACTTCCACATTGAACCCCAGCTCGGCGCCCATTTTCCGCAGATAATCGATGGAGCCGGTCTTGCCACGCCCAAACGAATAGTCGTGCCCCACCACCACCGTATCCATGCCCAGCGCGTCATACAGCTTCTGCGTAAACTCGCGCGGGTGCATCTTGGCGAAGGTCCGGGTGAAATCGGCCAGGATGGTCATATCTATCCCAAAGGTCGATATCAGTTCCAGCTTTTTCTTGAACGTGTTCAGCAGGTTAAAACTTTGCTCCGGCGCCAGAATCTTCAGAGGATGCGGATCGAAGGTATAGACAACCGCCGTGCCGCCGATCTCCTGGGCCCGGTTAACCGCCCGCTCAAACACCGCCTGATGCCCCAGGTGCGCCCCGTCGAAATTGCCCAGCGCCACCACCGCGCGCACCGGCCGCTCATGGATGTTGCGCAAACCACGTATTATCTTCATGTTTCCAGTTCAATACTCCGTGGTGGATGGTATCGCTGGCGTATCCTGTTTACTTGCGCCGCCGAACAGTTTTTTCAGTTTCAGGCTGATCAGCGCCAGGCCCATGATGAAGTATTGTTTGAACTTGCCGACGGAGTTGATCCGTTTCAGCGCCTTCTTCACCTTGCTCCAGAGGCTGACCTGCATGGCGCTTTGCGAGAAGCGGAAGATGATGGTCGATATCTGGTACCAGGTCAGTTTATCGATATAGAGCGGGATGTTGCCCTGCGCCTCCGGCAGCTCCACGATCCGGTCATCATCGGCCGACGTCCAGGTGAAATCATCCGGTATCTTCCCCTCCGCCAGCGCCCTGTCCCACAGCTCTGTGCCGGGGTAGACGTGCAGAATCGCCATGGAGCACATCGCCCTCCCCTTCAGCGATTCGGCGAACTCCAGCGTCTCCTGCGCCTCCTGCCAGGTCTCCGTCGGGTGGCTGAAGATAAAGAACGGATTGGCGATCACATCCATCTCGTTGGCCCAGTCGATCACGTCGACCGCCTGCTGCAACGTCGCTTTTTTATGGATGATATCGCGGCATATCCGCTCGTTGGCCGACTCTACCCCGAACCCGAAATGGAACATCCCCGCCTCCACCATCTTGTCGAACAGCCGCCGCTCCATCGCATCGACCCTGATCTCGCAAAACCAGCTCAGCCCTAGCTTCCGCTCGATCATCATGTCGCAGATCGCCTCCAGGCGTTTCGGATTATAGTTCAGCGTGTCGTCATAGAACCAGATCGCCTGCGTGTTATACCGGTCCATGCAATGCTCGATCTCCTCGATCACCCGCTCCGGCGTGACGCCGCGCACTTTGCGCCCCCAGTTGACCGGTGTCGCGCAGAAGTTGCAATCGAACGGGCAGCCGCGGCTGGTCATCAGGTTCGCCGCCGGCAGCTTCCCCTTGCCCGGCACATCGGCGGTGAAGTTATATAGGCCCATATCCTCCATATGCCGCGCCGGTAATGGCAGCGTGTTCAGGTCGGCGATTTTCATCCTTGGCCCGGTCGAAACTATCCGCCCATCCTCGCGATAGCTCAGCCCCTGTATCTTCCGGAAATTTTCCGCGCCGCCGCCCGCATCCACGGCGCGGGCCAGCTCGACTATCGTATCCTCCCCCTCCCCCGATACCACGACATCGATCTCCGGGATATGGCCCAAGGTATCATCGGCGGTGGTCAGACAGTGCGGCCCACCGGTCACCACCAGGGTTTCCGGCCGCGCATTCTTCACCGCCCGGGCCAGGTCGAACGCCTCCAGCCGGTTCTCGGTGGTGATGGTCAGCCCGAATATGTCCGGCTGTTCCTTGACGACATAATCGACGATATCGGGGATATCGAGCCGCAAAACATGGGCGGGCAGTGTATTGACGTCGATCCCTTCCCGCTCCAGACACGCGGCCATGTAGAGCACACCCAGCGACGGCATGGAAGATTCCTTCCATCGCTCCGCAAAATATCCTTGCGGCGGGATGCACAACGTCACCTTAACCGGCATAAAATAAAATCACCTATCAAATCCTCAAAGTATCGGTATAATTTAGCACACGTTAACAAACAAAGTGTCCATGAAACAAAAATAGCTTATGAAAAACAAGGGCCGAACAGGAAAACTGTCGATCGATCACGCGGCGATCCGCAGAGCGCTGGCCGAGGATGCGCCGGAGGGTGACATCACATCGGAGGCGACCATCCCGAAAAACGCAATATGTACCGCGCGGCTGGTGGCCAAACAGAACCTGACGCTCGCCGGCATCGACCTGTTCCGGGCGGTGTTCCTCGAAGTTAACCCGAAGATAAGAGTGGTACGACATTACAGGGATGGCGTCGAAATAGCAAAAGGCGCCCAGGTTGCCAGGATCACCGGCCCTGCCCGGGATGTCCTGCTGGCGGAGCGGGTGGCGCTGAACTATCTGCAACGGATGTGTGGTGTCGCCACATTAACGAAACAGTATACAGGCGCCATCGCGGGCACATCGGCGGTGATACTCGATACGCGCAAGACCATCCCCGGATATCGCGATCTGGATAAATACTCCGTGCGCTGCGGCGGCGGACAGAACCATCGGCGCGACCTGTCCGACATGGCGCTGATAAAGGAGAACCACATAGCATTGGCAGGCGGTATAACAGAAGCTGTGACCCGTGCCAGGGCGCACATCGGCAAACGTAAAATGATCGAGGTGGAAGTGACCAGCATAGCGGAGCTGAGGGAGGCGCTGGGGGCTGGCGCCGACCGGATCATGTTCGACAACATGACGCCAAAGCAGGTGAAACGTTGTGTGGAGATCGTGGCGGGCCAGGCGCAGACGGAGGCATCCGGCAACATGACCATCAAGACCGTCCGGGCCTACGCCAAAACCGGCGTCGATTATATTTCGGTCGGCGCGATCACCCATTCCGCGCCGGCGGCCGATCTGTCGCTATTGGTGGATGTCAGGCAATAGCAGAACGATGCCCCGGCTGAAAATCATGAAGCTCGACCCCAAAGCCCACGCCCCGGAACGGGGCAACCATGGCGACCTGGGGTACGACCTGTTCGCGTTGGAGGGCGCCCAACTGGCCCCGGGGGATACAAAACCGATACGCACCGGCATCGCGCTCGGGTTCCCGGAGGGCTGGGGCGGCGTCGTAAAAGATCGCTCCAGTATGGCGTTAAAGCAGATCACCGTATCCGCCGGCGTTATCGATAACGGCTATCGTGGCGAAATACTGGTGGTGATGACCAATAATTCCAGCGACACAATACAAATCGAAGCGGACCAGAAAATCGCCCAGATCATACCGGTCGAAGTGACCGACTGGGATGTGGAAATCGTGGACCATCTCGACGATACCCAGCGCGGCGCAGGAGGGTTCGGCTCCACCGGCTCCCACAAGTCCAACAGCTGATAATATTCATACTGCCCAGGGCATAACCACGGCAGATCAATCGTGATACAATTGATCTTATGTCAACAGAAGATACGAGCAATACAGAAGAGCCCGGCGGGGTTGATGAGCCCCTGGTCCCGGAGCGACCGTCGCCGGACAATTCGGCCGCGCTGGTCCCTTCCGATCCGCTCCAGCTGTATATAAACAAGATCAGGGATTACCCCACCCTCACCCGCGAAGAGGAGCATGAGCTGGCCATCCTGTATCAAGAGACCGGCGACAAGGAGGCCGCGTTCCGGCTGGTGACATCGAACATGATGCTGGTGGTGAAGATCGCGTTCGAGTTCCGGTCGCAGTTCCAGAGCATGCTCGACCTTATCCAGGAGGGCAACTATGGGCTCATGCGGGCGGTAAAAAAATTCGACCCGTTCAAGGGCGTCCGGCTCTCCACCTACTCCGCCTACTGGGTTCGGGCCTATATCCTGAAATATCTGTTGGACAACTGGCGCATGGTCAAGGTGGGCACCACCAACACCCGGCGCAAGCTGCTATATAACCTGCGGGAAGTGGAGGAGAAGTTGTCGGTGGGTGGCGAGCCGCCCCCGGTCAAGATGCTGGCGGAATATTTCGACGCCAGCGAGGAAGACGTCATAGAGGTGCAGAAAAGCATCGGCGCCATCGACACATCGCTCCACCAGCCGGTGGAGGAAGGGTCCAAAACGCAGTTCATCGACCTGCTGCCGGCCAGGCCGCACGATTATTCTGAAGACATGGGTGATGAACAGGTGATGGAGCGGTTTCATCGTGCTGTGGAAAACTTCAAGACCGGGCTGAAGCCGAGTGACCTTACCTTGCTGGAGAAGCGAATTTTGTCGGAGGATCCATTGACGCTTCAGGTGATCGGCGATATGCATAGTGTAACCCGCGAAGCGGTCCGTCAGGCGGAAGAGCGACTGCTGAAAAAATTGAAACAGTATCTCAGCGACGAGCTGTCCGACTTTGTCGAAATCAAATCCACAAACGATGATTGATATAGACCGCTGCAGATCGGAAGAGGCGGCCGGGCAGATCCTGATGGTCGGGTTCGAAGGCGTCAAGTACACGTCATCCCTCGGTTCATTGTTCAAGCGCCTGCGCCCCGGTGGAGTTATACTGTTCAGCCGCAACATCGAAACCGCGCGCCAGACAGCCATACTCACCAGCGATCTTCGAAAGCTGTGCGAGGATATAACCGCGGTCACACCGTTCATAGCCGTTGATCAGGAGGGGGGCCGGGTGTCACGCTTGCCGCAGGATATAAACAGCTATATGGCGCAGGAGCATGGCGCCACAGAGCCGCTGAAGGAAACCACCGCCCGCGCGCTGGGCGACGACGGCAGTGAGGAACAGGTGGAGAAGGTGTATCGCGATATGGGCCGTGTCCTGCGCACACTTGGCTTCAACCTCGATTTTGCGCCGGTGCTCGACCTCGATACGAACAGCGAAAACCCGATCATTGGCGACCGGTCGTTCAGCGGCGATGCGCCAAAAGTCTGCTGCCTGGGCAAGTCGGCCATCAGCGGATTACGCGCGGAGGGCATTCTGTCGTGCGGCAAACATTTCCCCGGGCATGGCGATACGGCGCTGGACAGCCATCTCGATCTGCCGGTGGACGGCCGACCGAAGGAGCGGCTGATGGATATGGAGCTGCGACCGTTCGAGGCGACCATAGAGGACGCCGTCGAGTTCATAATGACCGCCCATGTCCTCTACCCTGCCCTGGACGATAAACTGCCGGCGACGCTGTCGCGGAAAATCGTCAACGACATATTGCGCGAAGCGATGGGGTATGAAGGGGTGATCGTAACCGACGACCTGGATATGAAGGCGATAACGACCCGGTATGAGGATGGCAAGGCGGTGGAGCTGGCGCTGACGGCCGGATGCGATCAACTGCTGGCCTGCAAGGATACGCGTCGTCAGGAAACGGCGTTCTATACCGCCCGCCGGATGATCGACGAAGGGAAACTGCCGGAAACCGAACTGAAACTAAAATTAAACCGATTGCTGAAGGCGAAGCAGGCAATCGGGATTGCAGGCGACTAGAACTCCACGCCCACGACTTTGATCTCGATTTTCTCTTTCCATTTTTCCGGCGGATTGCGCAGCGCCATGCCGAAGGTTCTGGTCTGGCCTGGTTTGAAGGGGGCGAACTCTTCGTTGAGCACGGCCTCCTTTTTCAGGTCGAACAGCCGGGTGGTCATCGCCTTGCCGGTATGGCTCAGAAACGTGACCGCCACCTTCACGTTCGCCACATCCTTGTCGCCGTTGTTGGTCAATATCCCTTTGGCGATGAATACCTCGCTGTCACTGCTGAGGCTCAACAGTCCTGTTTCGGAGACGGCCAGCTTTTCGACATAATCATTTTTATCATCGGCGAAAACAGCAGGCGCCATAACCAACTGCAACGCAACCACGCCGGTTATCAACACAATCTTCATAAACATCTCCTTTGTTATTAACTCCATATCCGCGCGTTCTAGATGTCGCACGATTCGATTTCCCTGCGGTTCAGCCTGATCTCCCGTCTCTTCAGCGCCGCATCGAAACGGCATTTGTCCTGGTTCGTCTCCAGCTCCAGCGGCGGCGCCGGGCATGGCTTGCCATTTTCATCCACCGCCACCATCGTGAAATAGCAGGAGTTGGTATGGGTGATCTCTCCCCCCGGGAGCTGCTCCGCCGTGACGCGGATGCCCACCTCCATCGATGTGGTGCCAACCCAGTTGACGGTGGCCTGGAACGTCACCAGCGACCCGACATGGATCGGCGTCTTGAAATGCACCTCATCCACCGACGCGGTGACGCAATAGCTGCCGGCGTGGCGTGCGGCGCAGACATAGGCCACCTTGTCCGCGATGGACAATATCACCCCGCCATGGACGAACCCGCCGAAGTTGGCGTCGTTGGGCATCATCAGCTGGCTCATGATCGTTCTGGATTGGGAGACTGGCCTTGGCACGGCTTGGCTATCTTTTTCCGACATCGTTATGCAAACTCCTTACAATTTCAGTGTGCGATACAAAAAGCGGATCACGCCTTTACATTTATAACAGGTTTTATGTGATGAATGATTTTTACCAGATCTTTTTGCATCTTCATGATCTCGAAAATGTCCTTATAGGCGTCGGGCGCTTCGTCCAGTGTGGAGCCTTTCACCCTCGATGTGATGCCGCTCATATCCTTTCGGAACTTCTCCATGGTTATGGCGCCCTTCGCTTTTCTCCTGCTCATGGCCCTGCCCGCGCCGTGGGATGACGAGCATAAGCTCTCCTGATTACCTTTACCCTCCACGATGAAACTGCCGTCACGCATATTGCCGGGGATCACGCCAGGCATTCCTTTCTCCGCATGGGTGGCGCCCTTCCGGTGGATCCACACTCCATCTTTATGCTCGGCATGGTTATGGGTCCGGTTGATAAATGTGAGCCATTTACCGTTGTTGTCATTCTGGACATTATGGTCGATCTCGCGCATCACACGCTCCACCATCTCTTTTCTGTTTTCCAACGCAAACTCCAGGCAGAACTTCATATCCATTATATAATCCTTGCCCTCCGCCGACTCCACATCAAATCCATAATGCCCCTCCTTCGCCTTATCGCTCCTGGAGGCCAGCTTCATATAATGCGAGGCGACAGAATGGCCGATGTTGCGGCTTCCGGAGTGAATGATTATCCAGATAGCGTCCGATTCGTCATGACCGATCTCGATAAAATGGTTGCCGCTGCCCAGCGAGCCGAGCTGTTTTAATCCGTTTTTTTCGAATAGCTTTTTCAAAAACGGTGTCATTGGTATATCAGCATGATCCCAATCGGTCTCTTCTTTGTTATGGGCGAAGCCGGTGGGGATGGCCCTGTATATGCCGTTGAATATTTTATCCCGGTGGGGCAGAAGCTCTTCTTTATACAAAGCTGTTTTCACAGCCAGCATACCGCACCCGATGTCGTAACCGACCCAGGCGGGCAGGATAACCCCGTCGGTGGCCACCACCGCCCCTATCGGCAGCGAATAGCCCAGGTGCGCGTCCGGCATCAGCGCCGCCTGTACGCTGTAATCCTGATTGACCGCCGAATAAAACTGCTCCAGCACATCGGGGTCCAGTTTTTTCGAATAGATTTTAACTTTTGCCATTTTCGTTGCCGCGCCTGTTCCATATTATGGCGCCCAGCAAAAACAGACCGCATATGGCCACCTCCAGCGCCAGCGCTTTCAATGAGTAAAAGGAGAACGGATTGGTGCGGTCGGCCGAGTGGATAAGCTGCACAACAAAGTATTTATCAGAAAACGGCCAGAGCGCAGGCACCCCGATGCCGTTGACCGGATAGGTGTCTATGCTGAATATGTCTAGGAATACATGCAGACCATAAAGCATCGATGTAACAACAAACAGCCGGAGAGCGTCTGCGCGGGCGCGGATCACACCCCATAGCCATGCCAACACCCCAAACCCCAGCGCAAACCCGACAGAGTGGGAAATGCCATGATGATACTTATCGGTTATGGCCAGGGCGCCATCCTGGAGATGGATGAAATCGAGATCAGGCGCGTTGGACACGGCGATACAATACACGGCCCAGCCAAGGTTTTCCCTGGTGAACGCATTCGACAGGTTGACCGGTCGCCGATCGGCGGCCCATATGGCCAGGCCCGCCAATGAATGGCCCAATGGCGTTGGCATCTCTCAGCCCTCGTTGCGGATGGTCATGGTTGATTAAAAATCTATCAGCTTGCGCTTGCCAGATACGTAATCGCGCAGAACATACTTCGTCAGGCTGTCCGGCTCCGGATGAAACAGCCGGCCGCCGCTGATTTTCATCATCCGCTCGATGAACTGCCCTTCCCCGTAGTAGCCGGTGTCGAAATCGGAGCCGAGGAGGAACGTATTGATCGTCACACCGTCATCGGCGCATGCCCTGGTCTCCCGCAGGGTGGCGGCGTACGCCTTCTCCTCCGGCGGATAGCAGAGGTGGAGGTTCCCATCTTCATGATAGGCGGTGGGCGCGCCGTCGGTGATCAGGATGATCTCCTTGTTATTACTCGGTTCGGCGGAAAGGATCCTGCGGGACATCTCCAGCCCTTTTTGTATGTTGGTGAAATAACGGGGCACATGCGCCAGCGCCATGGAAACGTCGCCCACCTTATTCAGATCGACTTTCATATTCACGGCGCCGCCCATGAATGTGATCGGCTCCGGGCCGAGCTCGATTATCTCGGACAAGTTTATTTTGCGCGCCAGCGTGGCGAAGCCGATAAAGCTGACCGAATCCTCCGGGTAATGCGCCCGGGTCAACGCATCGAGGGCCAGGGCCATTTTCTTGGCATTGTAAAACCGGCCGAACCGGCTCATCGATCCGCTCATATCCATCATGACAACAATGGAGCTGCGGGCCACGCCCCGGGTGTCGTGCACCTCCATGTCTTCCATTTTCATCTGGATCGGCAAGGCGCCGCCGCCGCGGATCATGGCGTTGACCAGGGAGGATGGGATATCCAGGTGCGCGATAGAGTCGCCATATTCAAACCTGCTGGTGGTCACCTTCTCCACGCTGCCCTCGCCCGGCTCGCCGATATGGTGCGATCCAGTGCCGTCGGTTTTCAGGGTCGCGTAAATCTCTTCCAGGGTCGTGTGCCCTACCTTACGGGCGCCGGCGGGTGTCAGCTTGAACATGCCGTCTCCCTCTTCCACCTTCCCGGTCTGCTCCATGGCCTGCGCAAGGCTCTCCAGCAGCTCATCCCGGGCGTCCCGGAACTCTTCATAGGCTTTTTCACCCAGCAGCTCCTCCAGCTCTTCTTCGTCGATGCCGAAAAGGTTACCCCGATCTTTCGCGTCGATGAGCTCTTCCTGCAATTTTTCGAGCGCGCCGAACCGGTCCCGCACATTTCGGGCCGCCCGGGCGTCGAGTTTCTCATCGCCGGTGAAATCCTTCCCTTCCCTATCGAAAAATTGCCGACTCTCATGCAGGTTTTCCAGGTTCAGCTTCGCCTTTTCTATAGCGTCCGCCAGTTCCCTGGCCGAATCGGCATCGCTCGACAATCGCGCGTCCCACACCAGCTGATAGAAATCGGATACATTCTGCCCGTCGGCCGCTTCCTGCAACTTTTCGGTTAGTTCAGGGTTATCCTTGGCAAGCTCCATCGCGTCGGAAACCGCGTCGTCATACTCATTTCGCTGACCATCCATAAAACCGGAGAAGTCAAAGCCCTCCCGAATCTTCTGTTTTAACTGTTCGACCTGCTCTATGAAATCGTCCAGGATTTTGTCCAGCCCATCGTTGCGCAAAAACTCGTTCAGCGGCATGCCGTTCTCCAGCATGTGGCGCAGCGCGTCGTTGAAGCTGACATGATGGCGCATCATCAGCTCGGTTATGGTGCGGATAACATCATCCAGGGTAAATGGCGGGCGTTCCGGCTCTTCATATTCGCTGTATCGGTGAAATATCATTGTCTGATTACCATATATCTATATTGATATGATACTGCATCGACCCGCGCGCGCTAAATAAAAAACGGCGGCCCCCATCGAACGAAGACCGCCAGATCAAGCTCGAAAACGTTATTCTTTACGTTTGATTCCTTCAACGTTCAGAATAATCTTCACTTCATCGCCAACGATCAACCCGCCGGTCTCCAGCAGTTGATTGAAACTGACGTTAAAATCTTGCCTGTTGATGTTGCCTTCCGCCTGAAAGCCGACCCGGTGGTCGCCCATGGGGTCCTTCACCATTCCCAACAGCTCGCCGGTCAGCGTCACCGGTTTGGTGACATCCTTGATGGTCAAATCGCCCTCGGCTGTGTAATTGTTTCCATTTGCTGTTACTTTTGTGGATACAAAAGTCATCTCAGGAAATTTTTCCACATCAAAGAAATCGGAGCTGCGCAGATGGTTGTCCCGCTTCTCCAGCCGGGTGTTGACGCTTGCCACTTCCACCTTGGCGGAAAACTTCACAAGCTCGCCCTTGTCGTTCATGTCAAACTCGCCGGTGAACTTGTCGAACCCACCCTGAACGTTGGAGACCACCATATGCCGCACAGAAAAGCCGAGCGTGGTGTGGGTCGGGTCGACATCGTAAGTGGCGCCATAACCCGGGGCCGCCAGGAAAATGGTCGCTATCAAAGAAATAATAAGGTGACGCATTAGCTACTCCTGTTTTTCGGTTATTAAATTACTTTATGTTATTTTTTGTGAGAGCCATCGCAAAATGGCGCGCTGCCAGTCTTCTGGCAACTGCATAACGGGACCTGCCCCGCCTCATCCACATTAAATTCGACCGGTTCTATTCCGGACCCTTTATGAGAGCCGTCACAAAACACGGAATCGCCGGTTTTGCCGCAGGCGCACCAATGGTACGTTCCAGGCTCCAGGTTCATCAAAAGAGGGGTTGGTAAATTGTTTTCACCACTCATTAACTATCTCCATTTAAATATATTATTATTAATTTCCGGTTACTCATATTTATCTTGATGTCAAGATACTTTAAATCGCCATCGCAGTCAAGACAAATATCACCTCGCATTTATACTGAATCAATCAACTTTTTCCACCAGGGCGACCACGACCGCCAAGGCGATACCTTTGTCATGGGATAACGATAGGTCGCAGTCATGTATGCCTTTGCGTTTGGCAATCTCGCCCGCTTTGCCCGCCAGCGTGATGGATGGTTTGCCCGATTCAGAGCTAACTACCTCTATCTCGGAAAAGCAGACGCCAAACATCCCGACACCCAGAAGTTTCATCATCGCTTCCTTGGCGGCGAACCGGGCCGCGTACGACTGCTCCTGGTTGGCCCTGGGTGTGCAATACTCTATCTCGCTTCTGGTAAACACCCGCTCCAGGAACCGCTCTCCATACCGCTCTATGGAGCGCCCGATCCGGTCGACCGAGCAGATATCCACCCCTGTCAAGATTTTCATTTAATCACCATTATCACGTTACCAGCGCCGCGCTTTTTATCTGGGCATACACTTTGGAGCCTTCGGTGATACCCAGCGTCTCCTTTGACTTGCGGGTGATCCTGGAGAGAATAAAAGTCCCGCCTACATTCAGCTTGACGATGACCTGCGACGGCCCCGCTTTGGCGATCTGCTCCACCTGCGCGTCGAAAATATTCAGTATGCTGCTGCGCTCCGGTTTGGCAATGGTCAGGCTCACATCGCTGGGTATTACTTGCGCCCGCACCTCGCTGCCCAATTCATGGTCGCTTTTCGCCACGCTTAATCTGCCGCCAGGAAAATCAAGGTAGGTCAGCTGATATCGCTCGTCATGCTCTGCCACCCTGGCGGTGATAACGGCGCCACCCCTTTTTTCGAATGCCAGGGACGAGTCGAGGTCGGTGGCGACCTGCGCCACGCTGCCAGCGGAATAGATGGCGCCATCACGCATCAGCGCCATATAATCTGCGATCCTGGCCACTTCCGCAAAGGAATGGGTGACGAATATAACCGGGATCGAAAGGTCGTTATGCAACCGCTCCAGGTATGGAAATATCTCCGATTTGCTGGTTTCATCCATAGAGGCCAACGGCTCATCCATCAACAGCAGCTTCGGCCCCGACAGAAGCGCCCGGCCGATCGCCACCCGCTGTTTTTCGCCGCCGGACAGCTCATCTGGATATTGATCCAGCAACGGCTCCAGCGACAACCAGTCGATCACCTGATCCGACTCGACACTACTATCCCGCGCCCTTCTATACCCAAACTCCAGGTTTTTTTTGGCGGTAAGGTGGGTAAACAGTCCGGAATCCTGAAACACAAATCCGACATCGCGCTCATGGGGTTTCAGCCAAACACCCACGCTTGTATCGTCCCATATTTCACCATTAACTATCAAACGCCCCGATGTTGGCTTCTCCAGCCCGGCAATACAGCGCAGTAGCATGGTTTTGCCGGAGCCAGATGGCCCGAATAGCGCCGTGACCCCTTTGCCCGGCGCGAACAGCTCTGCATTCAGCTCAAACCTTTTTCGCCGAAGTTTGAATTTGGCGTAAAGCTCGCTCATAAATTACCAGACCTGAACCGACGGTTGAACAGCGATACAGCCAAAAGGGCGATAAATGAAAACAGCAGCAGACCAGCGGATATTATATGCGCCTGACCATACTCCATCGCCTCTACATGATTGTATATCGCTATGGAGAGCACCTGGGTCTTGCCCGGGATATTGCCGCCGATCATCAGCACCATACCAAACTCACCCACGGTATGGGCGAACCCCAGGATTATTGCGCTTAACATACCAGGACGGGCCATGGGCAAAGCAATGCTGAAGAACCGATCGATCGGGCTGGCGCGCAATGTGGCCGCCGCCTCCAGAGGAGCGTGGCCTATCGCTTCAAAAGAGCCTTGCAATGGCCGGACAACGAAGGGCAGTGAAAATATCACGGAGCCGATCACAAGCCCGGTGAAGGTGAACGCCAGATGTCCGATGCCATACGCCTCCAGCGCGGCCCCCACAGCGCCCCTTGGGCCCAGGGCTATTAGCAGGTAGAAGCCGAGCACCGTAGGCGGTAATACAAGTGGTAGCGCCACCAGCGCTTCGACCAGCGGTTTGAGCTTCGACCCTGTTCTGGCGAGCCACCAGGCCAGGGGGGTTCCGAGCACTATTAAAATGGCAGTGGAGACCGCCGCCAGCTTGACCGTTAATATAAGTGGAGGTATGATTTCCGACCAGTTCACTATGCCAGGTTCCATAATCTACGGTGTGTCGTATCCAGAATCATGAATGACCTTGATGGCCTTTTCACTATGGAAAAACTTTATAAATTCAATTGCGGCAATATTATTTTTTCCTTTTCGCAACATTATAGCCTGCTGCCGGACCGGGTTGTACAACGATTTGTCCACGATCCAGTAAGAGCCGGTCAACCCGGGGCCAGCGTCGATGATCTGTGACAGGGCGACAAAGCCCAGCTCCGCGCCGCCACTGGCGGTGAACTGAAAAGCATGCGCCACACTTCCGCCCAATGTCAGCTTGCTATCCACTTTTTTTGTGAGCCCCATGTTTTCTATGGCTTCCACCGCAGCTATCCCATAAGGCGCGATCTTCGGGTTGGCGATGGCCAGCCGCTTGTAGCGCCCAACACTCAAGATTTTGCCCTCTGGATCCACATATCCTGCAGTAGAGCTGTATAAGGCAATGCCACCCAATGCGTAAGTAAACCGTGTACCCTGCACCGCAAGACCATCAGCTTCCAGTTTCTCTGGACGCTTGTCATCAGCGGAGAAAAACAGATCGAAGGGCGCTCCATTGATTATCTGTGAATATAGCGCGCCGGTCGATCCTGCGCTGATTATCACTTTGTGACCTGTTTGGCTCTCAAAATCTGTTGAAATCTTTTTCATTGCGCCAAGGAAATTGGCGGCCACCGCCACATGCGTTTCCCCGGCCAATGCAATGGAGCGAGGCGGAAGCGTTAATAACAGTATGATGATACAAGCTGTGATTTTATTCACTTTAATCATCTGTCTATTGTTATTGATTCCGAAGCTTATGTAAAGAGGATAGGCCTGTGGGGAGTAAGAGATTCTGACGATGGCAAAGGGTAAACTATAGAAACCATTTGCAAGAACAACCAATGGAAGGCAAAGGATTAGAGCGCTATATCCCCACGCTCTCCGGTCCGTATTCTTATAACCTCTTCGACATGTGTGACAAAAATCTTCCCATCGCCTATTCGGCCGGTATGCGCCGACTCTGTTATAGAATCAACCACCATTTCAACCATATCGTCAGGCACCACCACATCAAGTTTGATCTTCGGTAAAAAATCGACGACATACTCTGCTCCCCGGTAAAGCTCCGTATGTCCTTTCTGGCGGCCAAAGCCTTTGACTTCGGTGACAGTAAGCCCATGAACCCCTATTTCATTTAGCTTGTCTTTTACTTCATCCAGTTTGAACGGCTTGATGATCGCCTCGATTTTTTTCACTTCACCCTCAATAATTATTTTTGAAACAAATTATATTTGAAACATTTGAGCATTACCGCAAAGCTAACCTGATTCAAAAGTTTAGTATCGAAAATTACCACATTTGCCATGTTTGCTCAAGGTTATACATACAGAATAATATTTTATAACTCCATATGGTCGCGCAAAATCTGTACTTTTTTGTTCATTGTACAGTCCAATATGGGGTCTATCAACTACAGGTTACCATAACATTCATTTATACAATTGATTACAGACATAGGAATTTGGCACAGACTATGCTTCTCAATAGATTAAGAATATGTATGCGATAAGTATCTAACTAAATTGCAAAGATATCAAAAGAAAAAGAGTGTCGTAAGCATTTTGCGTGATGAACGCATGGCATCTCACCCCTCCTCCCTGGTGGGTTGTCATCCGGCTACAGGCGTAGCCGGAAAATGCTTACGATTTTTTATTTGGCCCTTGCCCCAAACATAATCTCCCTGGCAAGGTCAGGCGCCCAGGTGGCAAGCTCTGGAAAGATTATTAAAGCCCCCAGCGCAATAACCTGAATCAGAACGAACGGTATGATTCCGTAATATAGATGCTTCGTTGTGATAGACGGCGGGCTGACGCCCTTTAGATAGAATAGCGAAAACCCGAAAGGAGGAGTGAGGAAGCTGGTCTGCAGGTTCATGGCAATCAGAATGGCGAACCATATCGGGTCGAACCCCATATCTGTCATAATCGGGGCTATGATCGGCACTACGATAAATGTGATCTCTATAAAATCGAGGAAAAACCCGAGCACAAACAGCACAGCCATCACCATGACCAGCGCCCCGCCCGACCCCAGCGGCAAACTGTCCATAAAGTTTCTGATCAACTCATCCCCAGCCAGCCCACGAAAAACGAGGCCAAACGTGGTGGCGCCGATAAATATAATAAAGATCATGCTGGTCAGCCTGGTAGTAGCTTCGGCAGTCTCCCGGATCACGCTTACGCTCAGGCGCTTGTTGAACAGCGAAAGTATGGTTGCGCCGATGGCGCCCATGGCGGCGGACTCGGTCGGGCTTGCGATACCGAAAAAAATGGAGCCGAGCACAGAGATCATCAGCAGGGCCGGTGGTAACAAAGCTTTCACCACCCGGCTGGCAACCTCCCCCGCTCCAATCGCGGATCGCTCATCCCAAGGAATGGCGGGGGCCATGGCGGGGCGGAAGGTGGAGAGCGCCAACACCCACAGAACATACATGGCCACCAGCATAACGCCAGGGATCACCGCCGCTATAAAAAGATCACCCACGCTGATGCTCATGATATCGCCCAGCAGAACAAGGATTATCGACGGAGGGATAATCTGGCCCAGCGTGCCGGAGGATGCTATCACCCCGGTCGCCAGCGTGGGCGCATACCCACGGCGGAGCATAGTCGGCAGCGCCAGCAGACCCATGGTGACCACCGTGGCGCCCACTATGCCGGTGGAGGCCGCCAACAGCGCGCCTACAATTATCACTGACACTGCCAACCCACCACGGATCCGACCGAACAGAAGCGCCATGGTCTCCAGCAGATCCTCCGCCAGCCCGCTCCGCTCCAGCATGACGCCCATGAACACGAACAGCGGCACCGCCAGCAGGGTAAAGTTTGTCATCACACCCCAGATGCGTAATGGCAGCAGGTTGAAAAAGTCTGGCCCGAACCCGATCATGCCAAATATCAATGCCACGCCACCCAAGGTAAACGCCACGGGATAACCGAGCATAAGCGCCGCGAATAAGGTGGCGACCATCCAGATAGATAAATACTCCATATCAGCCTTTATCAGACTTATCCGGTCCCGCCATACTCGTGTCCGCTGACGAAAATATCGTCATGGCGCTCTGGAGCGCCAGCGATATACCTTGCAGCGCAAGGAGGGAAAAACCGATCGGGATCATCGCCTTCAACAGATATCGGGCGGGCAGCCCTCCTGGATCGCCGGAGCCTTCACCTGCATTCCAGGAGCTTTCTATAAAACCGATCGATGTGAATATAATCAGGAAGCAAAAGGGGAGGAGAAACAGGATGGAACCGGCGAAATCGATGACCGCCTTCCATTTGGCGCTCAGTTTCGAATAGACAACATCCACACGGACATGGCCATCCCGCCGCAATGTATAGCCGGCCGCCAGCAGAAAGATGACCGAGAACAGGTGCCACTCCAGCTCCTGCAGGGCGACCGAGCCGGACTTGAAGAAATAGCGCGCCAGCACATCCCAGACAGTGACCAGCACGAGAATGAATGTGAGCCACGAAACCGCCCTGCCGGTCCAGTTATTAACAGCGTCCAGCGCCGTTGCAACCCTTCGTGTCATCCGCTCAGCGCTACTGTCAACAGGCGTTGTTCAGGTCAGCGATATATAAGCTATCAACTCCAACGCACATAGCCAGGCTCTATCCTGCCAAACAAATCAGGGTGTGACGGCATGGCCCTGATGGCGAATCCGTGCCTGCCACTCTCTGACAAAGGTATGGAGCCTTTGTAAACCGCCAGGCCATTTTCACTTTGCTGATACATCATCGGCGCTGCTGTGCCTTTCACGATTGTGTCTTCGGTATCCATGGCGCCGAAATATATTTCCAGCTTCAGGTCTTCCGGACTCAGTTCGCCATTATGGACATATGCTGATATTTCCAATAGCTGACCCACCCTAAGGTCGCCGGTGGTAACCTGTTTAATATCTTTCAGCTCGATGTTTTGCCACTGGTTGGAGAGTTTAGATTTCCATTTCGCCAGCTCTTTTAAACGAGCCCGGTTGTTTTCAGTCAGCTCTTGAACCCTGGAGGCGCATGTCATATAGAAAGAAGATGTGTAGTTGCGCACCATCCTGTTCGTGTTGAAATAGGCGCTTAGCTTCGTCATTGAAGACTTCATTTTGGTCACCCAGCCTTTGGGGATATCATCCCGACCCCGATCATAAAACATAGGGATCACTTCATTCTCCAGCAAGTCGTAGATCGATTTCGATTCGATAATATCCTGCTCCGCTTCGCCGCCAGGAAAATCGCTGGCTTCCTCACCACGACCTATGGCCCAGCCGGTATCCACATCGCACCCTTCCACCCACCAACCGTCCAGCACAGACATGTTCAGCGCGCCGTTGGCCGAAGCTTTCATTCCAGATGTTCCGGAGGCCTCCATGGGGCGCCTTGGGTTGTTTAGCCAGATGTCTACACCTTGCACAAGATAGCGGGCCACATTGATATCATAGTTTTCCAGGAATACCACATGGCGCCGCAGCTCCGGGTCCCGCGCCCAGTGGATAATATTTTTGATCAAGGTTTTGCCTTCATGGTCGCGCGGATGCGCCTTGCCTGCCAAAACTATCTGAACCGGTCTGTCATTATCGCACAGTAACTTTTTCAACCGGACAAGATCCCGAAACAGCAGATCGCCCCTTTTATAAGTGGCGAACCTCCGGGCAAACCCGATGGTCAGCGCGTCCGGTCTCAGCGCTTCTTCCGCTGTCTGCAGCTCGGCGTATGTGGCGCCCCGTTTTTTAAACTGCGCCTTGAGCCGTTTACGGGCGAACCCGACAAGCCGTTCCCTCATACGTTCATGGGTGCGCCAAAGCTCGGAGTTCGGAATCTCCGATATGCGTTGCCATACGGTGTCATTGGCTGGCTCATGCACCCATCTAACGCCAAGGTATCGATCAAACAGCTCCCACAAATCATCCGAAATCCAGGTGCGGATATGTATCCCGTTGGTGATGGCGCGCACAGGCACATCATGGGTGTCCAACCCTGCATATAACTTGGACCACATTTTTTTGGAAACTTCACTGTGCAATATCGACACACCGTTTGTAAACGCCGACAGGCGCATGGCCAGCACCGTCATGCAAAACCCTTCACTATCATCATTTGGGTCCTGCCTGCCCAGCCCCAGAAATGTTTTCGGATCCAGGCCGATACTACGTTTGAAATCTGTCAGATATTTAAGGACCTGCTGCGGGCTGAATACATCGTTACCGGCAGGCACTGGCGTGTGCGTGGTAAAAACCGAGGAAGCGATTACCTCTTCTTTCGCTTCATCATATGTGAGGCCCTCTTCCACCATCAACCTGCGGATTCGCTCCAGCGCCAGAAACGCCGAGTGACCTTCGTTGATATGGTAAACATCGGGTGAGATATTAACTGCCCGGAGCGCCCGGACACCACCGATCCCCAGCATGATCTCCTGCTCTATTCTCATGTTAGTATCACCACCGTATAACTGCTGGGTGATGGTGCGGTCATGGGAGTTATTTTCCGGGATATTCGTATCGAGCAGAAACAGCGGCGTTCGCCCTACCTGCGCCCTCCATACCCGGGCTGTGACTTTTCTGTCGGAGTAATCTACTTCGATTTTGATTTCATTTTCGTCCTCATCCCGTTCCAGAAATACGGCCATGTTATAAAAATCGTTGTCTGGATAAAACTCCTGTTGCCATCCATCCGGGTTAAGGTATTGCTGGAAATAACCTTGCTGATATAAAAGACCGACACCAACCAGCGGCAGGCCAAGGTCGGATGCGGATTTAAGATGGTCGCCTGATAATATTCCAAGTCCACCAGAATAGATCGGTAGTGATTCGCAAATACCAAACTCTGCGGAGAAATAGGCGATACGCAGGTTTTCGGTTCTATCTTTGTGCGCTTTTTGGAACCAGAATGGCGACTCCATATAATCGTTCAGGCTGTATATGACGCGGTCCATATGGGTCAGAAATCCATCATCCTCCGCCAGCTGGTTTAATCTGGACTGGCTAATGGTACCCAGCATTTTCACAGGATTCTGATACGTTTCACCCCACAGTTTTGGATCCAGACGATGAAACAGATTGACCGCGTCCGGGTGCCATACCCACCAAAGGTTCCTGGCCAGCGCCGACAATGGACGAAGCCTCTCTGGCAGAGAAGGGTGAATCATGTATTCCTTAATTTTCCGCATTAATCTATACTCTCCTCTAGTCCGACTCTGTTAACTTAATCCGATTACCTGATTGGGTATTTTGCTTCTCTATTTCGGCGCGACCACAAAGCATTCCTGATGCTGGCTGAAATCTGTCTTAACAATTATACTTACATCCAGGTCCTGCTCCAGCCTGTCCAGATAGTCCGATTCATCCTCGAACATCAGCTCCGCCACGCCCGGGGTCACCTTGCACTCCAGCGCCCCTCCATTGCTAATTGTGCTGGCCACACGCTTTATCTCTCGGTATACCTCATATAGAATTGTGACGTCAGATTTTATTCGGCCCCTCCCTTCACAATATGGGCATGTGGTGGTCTGTATCCTGGAAAGAGAATCGCGGGAGCGTTTCCTGGTCATTTCCACCAGCCCCAGCTCTGATATTTTCAATATATTGGTGCGAGATCTGTCGTTTTTAAGCGCTTGCTCCAGCTCCTTGTATACCTTGTCTTTACTCTGCTCCTGGTCCATATCGATGAAATCGATTATTATCAACCCACCGATATTGCGCAAACGTAACTGATATACGATCTCATGGACCGCTTCGAGGTTGGTTTTCAGAATAGTCTCTTCCTGATCACGCTTGCCCACAAATTTGCCTGTGTTCACATCGATCGCTGTCAACGCTTCGGTCTGGTCGATGATTATATAGCCACCGGACCGTAACCAGACTTTTCGACCAAGCGCCCGCTCTATCTCCATCTCCAGCCCGTATCGGCTGAATACCGGCTCTTTATCTGTATATAGCGAAATTTTATCGGTTATTTCAGGCAGGTAAGAGTCGCAAAAGCTTATGGACTGCATATAAGCTTTCTCATCATCCATCACTACGGACTCCACATTTTCATTGAACAGATCGCGGATGGATCTTTGTATAAGGTCGAGGTCATGATAGACAATGTTTGGCGCCGGTGTAGAATCATATGGCTCTTTTATCGAGGCCCACAATTTATCCAGGAACTTTATGTCATAGACTATTTCGTCACTGTTTCGCCCTTCCGCCGCTGTCCGCACAATATATCCGGAGCCGTTGTTTTTAAGCTCACCTAGCATATCCTTCAGCCTTTTCTTTTCATCCTCGCTCTCTATCCGGCGTGATACGCCCACCTGGTCGATGTTCGGCATATATACAAGATAGCGGCCCGGCAGGGAAATATAGCTGGTGATCCTGGCGCCTTTAGAGCCCATTGGGTCTTTGGAAACTTGCACCATTATCTCCTGGCCTTCTTTTATCAGCTCTTCGATCGGCTGGTGCTCTGGCATCGCTTCACCCTTTGACATAATACTTTCGCTTACCATATCCAGCTGGGTCTGCTCGTTCGGATCGATAAATTCCGAAAACTTATTGCTATGGTTCATTTCATTGACATCGGTAACATACAGGAACCCTGCTTTTTCCAGCCCAATATCCACAAATGCCACCTGCATTCCGGGCAGGACCTTATTTACAATACCTTTGTAGATGTTGCCCACAACACCATGATCAGCCTTTCGCTCTACGAATAGCTCTTTTATGATACCGTTTTCCAGTAAGGCGACCCTGGTTTCCTGCGATGTTACGTTACATATGATTTGAGATGCCATTTTCTTTGAAATAAGATTAATTGGGAATTTTATCATATTTGAATGGCAAGATGTAATGTCTTTTGAATCAATCAGATTGAACAGGACAGGATGCCGAAATATACTTTCTCCACATTCATATGATGGTAAGATTACTAATCTGACCTTAGTCAGTAATGGAACCGGAGGCGAGATTGAGTTGAAACGAACCATAAAATTGATATTGGCAAGGCTCCGACTTCTGGATATTGCCCAAAAACTTTTGATTGTGAAAAGACTCAAATCGTCAAAGGATGACAACGATCTTTTCCTAAAGGAAAATCCGGAGTTTGTTCCACCGCCGGCCTGGCTGCTTTATGACGCCAATGATAACAACAGTTACCGCTCCTATTATCAATCTGGCAAGGAGCATGGGCAAATTGTAGCCGAATTGATCAAAAAATATTATGGCGGCAATGTTGAAAACCTTTTGGAATGGGGGTCGGGTCAGGCCAGGGTATTGCGCCACTTTCCTCATTTGCTGCCAGGTTCCAGGTTATATGGAACCGATTACAACCAAAAAAGTATCAACTGGTGCAAAGCACAATTTAAAAATATTAACTTCACATCGTGCGATTTATTGCCCCCCACTTCTTATAGCGACAATTTTTTTGATGTAATCTATTCCATTTCCATTTTCACACACCTTTCCGAAAACGCTCATACATTGTGGATAAAGGAGCTATACAGATTACTCAAACCTGGAGGGATTCTTGTGTCCAGCTTCCACGGTGAAAACTATTACGACCTTTTGACAGAAGATGAAAAGCAGCTTTTCGACAAAGGTTTACTGGTGACAAGACCATATGCCAAAGAGGGGAGCAAACTATATTCCACGTTTCATTCCAAGAAGTTTTTACGTCAACTTTTTCATGAGTTTGAAATTATCGACATCAAGAATGATTTAGCTCCTGTGTTGGTTCAGTCACTGTGGGTAGCCAAAAAAATATAGACGTTATAATAGCGTTTTCAAAATAAATTTTTACAAATACTATTTGCGCCGCGCTACAAGGATCATGCTGCTTCCAGGCTCCAGGCTGATATGACGCTGTTCCGGCAACGGCTCTTCATCTTTATAATCTATGAAATCCTCCGGTGATGACAGTGATGTATCCACAATTTTGCGCCACGATCTGCCCTGAATTCTTGGCAGATTGAACTTCACAACTTTCTCATCCGAATTGAACGCAATATATATATCCGCTTTGCGTAATCCATCTTTTTTTAATGGGCCACCTATAGTAAAAGCCAATATCCTTGATTGTTCGGTCCAGTCCGGTTTACCTACCTTGTCGCTGTGCCACTCTATGTCTAGCCTGCTTGTGCCTTTCAGCCGTTTGCCTGTGTAGTATGTTTTTCTGCGCAAGGCACTATTATTTTTGCGGAAATTTATCATTTTCCTGACAAACCGGTGGAACCCGGAGTTTTTCTTACAATCACCCCAGTTTATCCAGTTCAGCCCATCGTCATGGCAATAGGTATTGTTGTTGCCGTTTTTTGTACGGGCCATTTCATCCCCTTCATACAACATAGGAACACCAAGGGACACCATCAGCAAAACGATCGCATTTTTCATTTTTCGCAGGCGGAGCGCCTCGATATCCGGGTCATCGGTCGGGCCTTCTACTCCATGATTAAAGCTCCAGTTATCGTTGCTGCCATCCCTGTTCTCTTCTCCGTTCGCTTCATTATGCTTTTCGTTGTAAGAGAACAGGTCGCGCAAGGTAAATCCGTCATGGCATGTTATGAAATTGATTGAATGGTATGGGTAGCGCCCGCCACTTTGATACAGGTCGGGGCTTCCGGAGATCCTTTTCGCCATCTCGCCCACCTGGCCTTTATAGCCATTAAGAAACCGCCGGGCGGTATCTCTATATTTACCGTTCCATTCGCCCCACCTGCCCCAGGCGCAAAACGAACCGATCTGATACAGGCCGCCGGCGTCCCAGGCTTCCGCTATCAGTTTGCAATTAGCCAATATCGGGTCGAGCGCTATCAACTCTATTAATGGTGGATTGCTCAACGGCTTGCCAGTGGAGTCGCGCCCCAGTATAGAAGCCAGGTCGAAGCGAAATCCGTCAACGCGCATCTCCATCACCCAATACCGCAGGCAGTCGCGGATCATTTCCCGCACCACAGGATGATTGCAGTTTATAGTGTTCCCGCAACCAGAGAAGTTCAGGTATTTGCCATCGTCAGACAGCATATAGTAGGTATCGTTATCGATCCCACGGAACGATATGGTGGGTCCACGGTGGTCGCCTTCCGCCGTGTGGTTGAACACCACGTCGAGGATAACTTCGATCCCTTCCGCATGGCATGCCCTTACCAGCTCCTTGAACTCATGGATTTGCCCACCGGTTTTACCCGACGCCGCATAAGAAGCCTTCGGCGCGAAAAAGGCGATCGTGGAGTAACCCCAGTAGTTTAGCAGTTGCCGGCCTGTTTCCGGGTTGGCCCTGGCTATTTCAGTTTCAAAAAACTCGCTGACCGGCATCAGCTCGACAGCGTTTATACCCAGGCTTTTGAGGTATGGAAGTTTTTCTATCAGCCCTTTGTATGTGCCTGGCGCTTCAACATCTGAAGAGGAATGCCTGGTAAATCCACGGGTATGCGCTTCATAAATAATCAGGTCTTCCATGCTGATGTTTGGTTTGTTATCTTCTTTCCAATCAAACCCGTCGGTCTCTATCCGGCATCGGAGCGTGCTGTCGGTGACAACGCCATAGTTATTACTCACCTCCATATATTGGTCGCCCCACTGTTCTGCCCCCGTTATTGACCGCGCATACGGATCGAGCAAGATAGCGTTTGGATCGAACCTGTGCCCTGCTTCTGGCTCCCAGGGGCCGTCCATCTTGTAAGCGTACTGGATATTGTGATGTTCGAGACCACAAATAGCGATATGCCAGATATCACCGGTCCGATGGAGATACGGGTCGAGCCGGATTTCAGCCATTGGCATAGACTCACCATCTTTATACAGCAGTAGAGTCACCTCTTCCGCCATTTTCGATCCGATGGAAAAGTTTATTCCTTCCGGATCGACGGTGGCGCCATAAGGAAGCGGCCGACCCATACCGATTTTAAACGGTACATTTTTGTATGGTAAATAATTTTCCATGATGTTTTATATCATGAGATTTGCTATTTGAAACAGAAGATTGGCGCAATACCCTCTATCACCCCACAGGCTGCCTTATCAAATATAACCCAGAGGGTCATGCTGGAGTTGGGCGCATTAAGGCGGCTGGGGGGGGCTCCAGGGATATCACCGTAGACACCAGAATAATATCAGCCACCAACCAGAACCTGTTCCAAAAAGTTCTTGATGGCCAGTTTCGGTCCGATCTAATATACAGACTGAACATGTTTACGATCCAGCTACCGCCTTTAAGGAAGCGGATAAGCGGTGTGCCGATGCTTGCCCGGCATATGCTTGAAGAAGCGAAGCCGAGGATAGGGAAGAACATTGTGGACCTTGACAACAAGACTATCGAACAGATGAAACAGTATAACTGGCCCGGAAATGTGCGGGAATTGCACAACATTGTGGAGCGCGCTTGCATACTGGCCAAATCGGAAGCCGCTCGCCAGCTTGGTATATCCCGGATTACTTCACGCGAAAAGCTGAAAAGACCTGAAATGATGGAAAAACCATGATACAAACGTTGAACTGCAATTGCGAGTTGGGCGCCCAATGATCAGCGATTGTGCTATATTATATTTGAAATTCGTATAAGGAGGATTTATGCGTTATCTGATGATTTTGGCGACTATTATGATACCTGCCATTATTGGTTGCGCGGCTACGGATGAAGAGAAGGGACCCATGGAGAGGACCGGGGAATATATCGATGACAGCGTTGAAGCCGGTGTAGAGACGACAAAGGAGTTTTTCAGCGACTCTGCCATTACCACCAGAGTAAAACAACGGCTGTTGCGGGATGAACATGTCTCTGTGTTCGATATAGGTATCACCACCAAGCATGGCAATGTGATTGTTGAGGGCGAAGTGGCCAGTGAAAAGTTGGCTGAAAGAGCTATGGAGATTGTACTGTCCACCAAAGGTGTGCGATCGGCAGAGAACCATATAACCATTGAAAAACAGGCAAAATGACAAAGTCTGATTCATTTGAGAGATCGATCGAGCAGTACAGCGAATATCTTGCGCGCAATGGCCTGAAGTCGACGGTACAGCGCACAGTAATCCTTGATGAGCTTAGCAAATCTGAAGGGCACGTCAGCGCGGAGGAGCTTCATTATCAGCTCAAAAACAGGCATTCGCAGATCGGCCTGGCGACAGTCTACAGAACTTTGAAAATTTTAAGTGACGCGGGGCTGGCCCATGAACGCAGGTTCAACGACGGCTTTACCCGCTATGAATTCGCCGCCCCAGACAGCGGCCATCATGATCATATAGTGTGTCTGGCGTGCGGCCTGGTGCAAGAATTCGAAAATCTGGAGATAGAACAGCTCCAGGAAAAAGTGGCGTTAAACCATAATTTTAAAATGATTAATCACAAGCTGGAAATATACGGCCTGTGCAAAAAATGCGCGAATAAAAAAACAAAGTAAAAGACTGGACTAGCGGCTCTGGTCCGACGTCACTGCCGGAAAAGTTATTTTCACCGTTGTCCCTTTATCTTTACTTGATTCCAGTTCAAGTTTTCCCTTATTCAATTGAACAAGCTCCCGCGCTATATATAGCCCCAACCCGGCGCCTTTCTCATCACCGGTCCCGAAAGTAAACACCCGGTCATCAGGGTTGAAAAGTTTTTCCATAAATTCAGCCGTCATACCCACACCGTTGTCACTAACAAAAATATAAGCCTGTCCGTTTTCCATGCCTGCTCCCAGCTCCACCAAACCACCTGGTTTAGTAAACCAGATAGCGTTCATGACTATATGGCGCAAAGCTGCAATAGCAATCGTTTTATCAATATCCGCTAAAGCTCCATTTGTGATCACCGACGATAATGTGATCTCTTTATCACCGGCAAGAGCGCCAAGCTCCGATATACAGCTATCGATTAGACCCTTCATTTCAACCTTTTCTGGTTTCATCTCAACCTTGCCACGCAATATTTTAGAGATCATCGAAAGCTCTTCCACCAGGGCAAGTTGCCGTTTGGATGATCGCTCCAGCGACTCCAGAATCGTCAATTGCCGCTCGGTCAGGTTTTCAGCTTTGCTGTTCAAAAGCAGGTTGATCAAACCAATAGTCGAAGTAATTGGCGATCGGACATCATGGGAAATGATCGCCAATACAGCCTCTTGCAAAGCAATTTTCTTTTCCAGCGCCTCTATACGCATAGCCAGCCCATCCGTATCCCGGCTCGGTTTGTCCCCATCGTTGCTATTCAATCTATCGCTCGCAAATGGCGCCAAAAATAAAAAGCCGCCAGATATTATAAAAATGGCGGCTTAATATTTTCAGTCAGCTTGGCGCTATACTTTTAATTGGGCGACAGATTCTTTAACAGCCGCCGCAGAATTCTGCAACGCAGCGTTTTCCTCATCGGTCAGTGGCAGCTCAACAATATCCGCAATGCCACTCCAGTTAAGCCTGACCGGAACACCCATGAAGATGCCATCGATACCATACTCGCCTTCCAGAAAAGCCGCCGCCGGCAAGATCCTGTTTTTCTCCAGCACGATCGATTCGACCATGTTCACCACCGACGAAGCGGGGGCATAGTAGGCGGAGCCGGTTTTCAGCAGTTTCACGATCTCGGCGCCACCGTTTTTGGTCCGTTCCACCATCTCGTCGATTTTCTCTTTAGAAATCAACTCTGTTATAGGAATGCCAGCCACCGAAGAGAAGCGCGGCATCGGCACCATGTCGTTGCCATGCAGGCCGAGGACCGTGGCGTGCACATCTTCGTTGGAGACGCCAAGCTCCATCGAGATAAAGGAACGAAACCTTGTGGAGTCCAGAACACCCGCCATGCCCAATATGCGGTGTTTGTCCAGCCCGGTATACTTTTTAGCGATCCAGGTCATGGTGTCCAGCGGATTGGTGACAACTATCATAAAGCAGTTGGGTGAATATTTGATCACCTCTTCACAACAAGATTTCACAATCTCCGCATTCTGGTCGCGAAGATCTTCCCTGGACATACCTGGTTTTCTGGCAAGACCGGCGGTCATGACCACAATGTCGGAATTGGCGGTCTGCTCGTAAGAGTTGAGGCCAACCACCTGAGAGTCGAAATCCTCCAACGGGGCCGATTCCATAAGATCCAGCGCCTTGCCCTGCGGCACATCTTCAATGATATCCACAATGCTGACATGCCCCAGCCGTTTATAAGCGATTAATTGCGCTGTTGTCGCCCCTACGTGACCCGCGCCGATGACAGTGATTTTTTTCTTAGCCATACAATTACCCTCTAATATAATGGGGCGATCAAACATATCCGACCGCCAATGTTAAAAAATAAAGAAAACTACTTTACATATTCCTGATAACAGCGTCACCAAACTGTGAGCATTTTATCGACTTCGCGCCCTTTATCTGCCGCGCAAATTCGTGTGTATAAAACTTCTTTCCAATGGCGGCGCAAAAGCCTTTGTTGATCAGATCCGCCGCCCTGCCCCAGCCGATGTGCCGGAGCATCATCTCACCCGATAAAATAGCAGACCCAGGGTTGACTTTATCCAACCCCGCGTATCTCGACGCCGGGTCATGGTTAGCCGCAAATATGGCCGCCTTCCCCCCGATCGAAGCGCCGGTCGCAAATTCTGTGCAGCTAACCATCGCTGCGAGGGCGTTTGCAACGCAGCCGCCATCCTGGCTCTTTGTGACTATTACATCATACTCTTTCGGGGCTTGCAGAATATGCTGCAGCAAAGACTCCTCAGAACAATCTTTTACCATGATTTTACTTCTTGCCACCCTGGCCCTTGGATCTCCCTTTACTATTGTTTGCCTGGGAAACTCCTTTCGGGCAACCTCATAACAACAATCCCTGAAAGCGTTCTCACCATGGGCAATGGTGACTGAACTGCGTTTATTAACAATCGCATATTTAATCGCCGAGCGGGCAATCCTTTGAGCTCCTTTTTTTGAACCACTATTTATGTTGGCATCGCTATTATTGCTAATAATGACGACATCAATATTCTTCGGGTTAGCAAGCGGCGATGGAGCGCCCTTGAACCATCGAACAGGGCGGATGTTCTGATACAAATCAAGCGTTCGGCGTAATATAGATTTTAGTGAACACGCCGCGCCATCTGCAGTTCTGTCCAACGGGCCGATAATGGCGACTTTAAAATCCAGGATAGCTTTAATCACCGTATCATAGTCAAGTAAATCGCCCTTCCCGGACAAGCTTGCGCGCTTCTGACCAGCATACAATTCAAACCACATGATTCTTCTTCTACCCTTGTACGCTTCATCGACCGCCGCATCGATCACTCTCTGCGCGGCAGCCCAAATGTCCGGCCCGGACCCATTGCCCTCGATAAAGGGTATAACCGGATTAACAGGCGCTTTTACCGATTTGTCTTTGTTGATTTTTATCTTTCCGCCCTGCGGCGGAACGATCTTCTCATACTTCGACATATAAGCGCTCTCTTATCCGGCCATTGTGGCTATCTTCGCCAACCCCACTATAATATAGAGGGCAATCCCGCTATAATGCTGATCTAGGAGGCCGCTTGCGACGCTGCGTACCCCAGGGTGCCACCAGCTTGCATAACCATCAGGTCCCGATCTCCCATGGCATGGGTGACAGGAATCTCGGTTCCTTTGGTCACATTTTTCAGAGTAACCCCACCAGTAATATCGGAAGTATCCAGCTCCAGCTTGTCGCCCTGGTCGATCTTGTTGTAATCCGACTCATTGGCGAAAGTCAGCGGCAGAATTCCAAAATTGATCAGGTTGGCCATATGTATCCTGGCAAACGATTTCACAATAACAGCCTTCACACCCAGATATTTAGGCGCGATGGCGGCATGCTCGCGGGAAGAGCCTTGACCATAGTTCGATCCACCGATCACAAACCCACCATCACTCTCTTTCGCCCGTGAAGGAAAGCTGGTGTCAACCGCTTCGAACACAAACTCTGAAATAGCAGGGATGTTCGAACGCAATGGCAATATCCTGGCGCCAGCCGGCATGATATCGTCAGTGGTGATATTATCGCCTGTTTTTAACAATACTTCACCGGTCAGCTTTTTCGGTAACGGATCGAAGCTTGGCAGCGGCGCTATATTCGGGCCGCGCTTGATCTCCACCTTGGAAGATTTAGCCGGTGTCAGTGGGGCCACAACCATGTTATCGTTGATGTCGAATTTCTTCGGCATGGCGATCGACTTATAGCCCATTTTCAGCTTTTTGGCCAGGTCACGTGGGTCGACCATCTCACCTGTAATTGCGCAGGCGGCCGCCACCTCCGGGCTGACAAGGTAAGAGCCAGCATCTTTGGTGCCTGACCTGCCTTTGAAATTACGGTTGAATGTGCGCACCGTAATACCGGCGGAATTTGGCGCCGCGCCCATACCGATGCATGGGCCACAGGCCGATTCCAGCATGCGGGCGCCAGCTTCTATCAATGTGGCCAGCGCGCCATTGTCGGAAATCATTTTATATACCTGCTTGCTGCCCGGTGATACCAACAGCGACAACCCGGGATTGACCGTTTTGCCCTTAAGCATCTTCGCCACGATCATAAGATCACGATAAGATGAGTTTGTGCATGATCCTATGGCGACCTGGCTAACTTTCAGGCCTTTTAATTTTCTAACGGTTGTAACGTTGTCTGGCATATGCGGCTGCGCCACCAATGGCCCCAGCTTGTCCAGGTTGATCACCAATTGATCGTCATACTCGCAATCTTTATCAGCTTTCAGCTCCATCCAGTCTTTCTCTCGGCCTTGCGCCTTCAGGTATTCCTTGGTCTTCGCGTCGCTGGGGAACACCGAGGTGGTGGCGCCCAACTCCGCGCCCATGTTGGTGATGGTGGCGCGGTCCGGCACGCTCAATGTTTTCACCGCCGGGCCGGAATATTCGATGACTTTGCCAACACCGCCTTTCACCGTCAGGTTGCGCAACACTTCCAGAATGATATCCTTGGCGGACACCCACGGCTGCAGCTTGCCCTCCAGCCGGACGTTATGCACCTTGGGGCATGTCAGATGAAACGGCTGACCGGCCATGGCCATGGCCACATCCAGCCCACCGGCGCCGATGGAGATCATACCCAGACCGCCCTGGGTTGGTGTGTGGCTGTCCGACCCCAGCAGTGTGCCGCCCGGAACGCCAAAACGCTCCAGATGCACCTGGTGGCAGATGCCGTTGCCCGGTCGAGAAAAATGGATGCCATATTTTGCGGCAATCGATTGCAGATATAGATGATCATCCGCGTTTTTAAAATCTGTCTGTAAAGTATTATGATCAACATAAGATACCGACAGATCGGTTTTGACCCTGGGTATGCCCAAAGTTTCAAACTCCAGATACGCCATGGTTCCCGTAGCGTCCTGGGTCAAGGTCTGATCTATTCGAATGGCGATCTTTTCACCAGCTTTCAGCTCGCCTTCCAGTAAATGGTTTTTAAGGATTTTTTGTGTTACGTTAAGTCCCATGGTTGCCCTCGTATTATTGCCTTATCAGTAATAGAATATTGTCCACCCGTATTGCCTTGCCCAAGGCGCTACTATATAAGTCGGCGCCTTTAGCAAAACATATTTGCTAAAGTTTTAGCGCGTCATCAGGGTATCTTTTTTCATATACCGATTCAAGCAAAAACGGACCTTTTATTGCCTAACGTTTTCGGCCCAGATATTTTACCGGATCGACCGGTTTGCGGTTTATACGCAGCTCGAAATGGACATGATATCCAGTGGCCCGGCCGGTTCTCCCTACTGTGGCTATCTTGGCGCCCTGTTTTACATACTCTCTGTCTGTCACCAGGTTTCTATTATTATGTGCGTAAACCGTAATTGTCTGCGAATCATGCTTGATTATAACCATGTTGCCATAGCCAGACGGGCCGACGCCGGAAAATATCACCACACCCGACTGTGCGGCGTAAATTGGTGTGCCCTTTGGCGCCCGCAAATCCACCCCATCATGTTTGCCGTTGGACCGGACACCAAATCGCGATGATATATCTATCTTTTTCAATGGCCACATTAGTTTTTTGACTGATGCCGATACTGGTTTTGACACTGTTTTTTTCTTTTTATTCGGCCTGGTATATTTCCCTCGGGCTGATTTTGGAGGAAGATATATCCTGGTCCCAACCTTTATGTCTGAACTGTTCCGCAGTTTGTTGGCCCTTTCCAGGTCGGATACCGGGATGCCATACTTTCTGGCTATGCGATATAGCGTGTCCCCCTTCCGGACAACATGGTACCTTTTGCCGCTGTTGGCACTCGTATATACTGGCGAGGACGAGCCTCTTTTATATACCGGTTTTCGGATAGCCTCCCGCGATGCGCATGCAGAAAGCAGGAAGAAAGCGGTGATAGCCGTCAGCGCGAATAATATTACTCTATTGCAGTTTTTCAAATATCGCCCCGACCGCCTCTTCTGCTGTGGTGGCAGAAAGCGTCCCGCTCATCCCGCTGTATTTTCCAAGGCAAGCTACAGGTTTGCCCAGCTTAAGCGCTATGGAAATTTCGGACAATGTCCCATATTCTCCCTCCACGGCGATCAGCGCCATGGCTGTGTGGGCGATTATAATATTGCGCGCATGCCCCATATCGGTAACGATCGGAACCTTGATGAAAGGATTGCAATCTTCCCTCCGTCCGCCTGGCAATATGCCTATCGTCAGCCCGCCATTATTAAATGCGCCCTTTGCGGCATGCTCCATCACACCTCCTAATCCACCGCACACCATGGCCGCGCCACGTCGAGCGATTAACTCCCCCACTTTTTCCGCCAGTTCCCCCGTTTTGCTATCACACAACCCGGCGCCTACTACCCCGATCATAATAAGCTGGCTGCTCATAACCAGATAACTGACTAGTCCGCTATATCATCGTTGATCAGTTTCAACCCTAGCCGCTTTTTGATATCGTAATATCTCTCTTTCAATATTTTTTCATGGATAGCTTCATCAGCGGCAAGCTGCTCGAACATGCGGATGACATCCTGCTCTTCGGCCAATTGCGCTCCTCTTTTATACCGATTAGTCGAAGCGATCTCCTCTTTAATCGCTTCTTCGAGGATTTCCAGCAATTCATGTTCTATCAATTTTTTCTTATCTGTCATGCTTCATAGCTTTTATTACTAAAATCGTGAATAATTTTTGTTATCATTTAACTGCGCTTATACCCGGTACATAGGGTCGAAAAGCTTTTTATACTCTTCCATGGCGAACCGGTCTGTCATGCCGGCAATATAGTCACACACCAAACGGCGTTTGCCCACATTATCTATCTGCTTATAAACGTTTTGCGGCATCAGCTCTGGTCTGCGTTCATAAGCGTTGAACAGCCTTTCCACCACGGCCAGCGCCTTCTCCTCCATCCTTATGATACGGCGATGATTATATACGTTTTCCCGCAGGAATGCGCTCAGCTCCTTTCTTTCCCGTTTCAGGTCGGCGGAGAGGTCAACCACCTTTTCCCGCAGCGCTCGCACCTGGTCGGCGGTCTGGATCGAAAATCGCCGCAGGTTGTTTTCCGTCTGGCGAATTGTATCCCCCACCTGCGCGTCTATGATCCTGCGCATTACCTGATAGCGGGACAAGGAATGGGCGGAGCCTTCCGTTCTTTTCGTGAACGAAGCCGCCTTTTTCCACAGCGCCACATCGTCGATGCTGCTCTCATCGATCAGCCCGGACGCCAGTCCATCGTCCAGATCATGGGTGGAGTACGCAATGGAATCGGCCAAATCGGAGACCTGCGCCTCCAGCGAAGCGTTCGGGTCTGCTTTAAACTCTTTCAACGAAGGGTGGTCATGGTTTTTCGCATGTTTTGCAATCGCTTCTCTGGTCTCCCAGGAAAGGTTCAGTCCACGAAACTCCAGGTAGTGATGCTCTATTTTATCGACAATTTTCAGCGCGTGCAGATTATGCTCGAAGCCTCCGTCATCCTGCATAATCTCGTTGAGCGCCCGCTCGCCGGCATGGCCGAATGGCGGGTGGCCGATATCGTGGCATAACGCGGAGGCCTCGCAAAGGTCTTCGTTCAGAGAGAGGGCCCGAGCTATGGCCCGACTGATCTGCGCCACTTCCAATGTATGGGTCAGCCTTGTTCTGTAGTAGTCGCCTTCGTTATATACAAAAACCTGGGTTTTATACTCCAGGCGACGGAACGCGGCGCAATGGATGATCCGGTCACGATCCCGCATATATGCGGTTCTGTATGGATGTTCCTCCTCAGAGAATACACGCCCCCTGGAAGAACTGCACCTAGACGCATATGTCGCAAGGTTGTTATCTTCCGACTGTTCGAGATCGCTCCGGTTTATCATGGGGCCTTATTGCGGCTTAACCAAAAAATTCTATTGGCAGCATCAGCCTTTCGACAGGTGTGTTATTTTCAAAATGGCTATTGAATATTTCTTCCACATCATCTGGCTGGACACCTTTATACCATGTAGCATCCGGGTAGACTATAACAATTGGGCCCAATTGACACGGACCGATGCATGAACGTATGCCGGAGACCATCACCTTGTCATAGGCCTGTTTCTCGTTGAGTATATCGGCAAACTTTTGCCAGACTTCTACCGATCCTTTTTCCTCGGCGCAAGATCCTCTGGGATGGCCCTCCGGGCGTTGGTTAGTACAGATGAACACATGATATTGTGGTTTTGGCATTCTAATTCTCCAAATTTATCAAATCTTTAAACTAAATGTAATATTACCTCTATCTAAATATTGGTCAGGTTCCAGCCGCCTGGAAAAGCAACCAAAGCTTTCCAATATCAAGCAAGTATATTATGAAACAGTAAGAATTTGAACAGTTTAATTGAATAGAATTACTTTTGCCAAATATGGAGAAATGACCAGTCCATCTGATCCTGATGTAAGGATATTGGCTATGCTGTTTCCGCGTCTTCGGTTATCAGTTCGACTTTCGGCAGGTTATCTCCATCCTTACGCAACTGGTTGGTCAGCTCCAGCAGGTTCAGGTTGCTCGTTCCACTTTCGATTGAATCTTTTATCGATTCAAACAGCTTGTACATCGCTTTTTGATCCTCATCCACAGGCTCTGGAGAGACGCTGTAGACTTCACCATTCAACCTTGACAGCAAATCACCCACTTGAATATTTCTGGGCGGCCTGCTTAATAGGAACTTGTCTGTGGTTCCGTTAACAAACTCTATAAAACCAAGGTCATGCAGCTTTCCAAGGATGTCGCTGTATAACTCGCTGGTGATCTCATGCCTCTCCTGGGCAACCCTTGGGTTTAACGGTCCTTTATCGTGGATATAGGCGTATGTTGCGTCCACCAAAACCCGAAGCGTATAGTAGTTTATATATTTTGCCCGGTCGAACCCTTCATTTTTCTCCGAATGGATCTCTTTCGGGTATTGGATAGAGTAGGCGACCACAGAACCGAGCAGAACTATTATCCATGTCACATATAGCCAGAAAAGGAATATCGGTATCGTCGCCAATGCACCGTAAATGACCGTGTATGAACCCCAATTTAGGATATAGTAATTGAAAATCAGCTTGGCGACTTCGAACAAAACAGCAGCGACCAACGCCCCGATAAATGCAGGGCGAAAATGGACGGTGGTATTCGGAATCAGTTTGTAAACAGCGAAGAACACTATAAACGTCAACAGATACGGGATAGCTTTCAAGGTAAACCCAAGCAAATATGAATACTCCTGCCATGCCGCGCCAGCTTCCAGCCCTTGCACCTTGGCAGTCAGGATAATCGATGCTGCGATCAAGATCGGCGCCATCGTAAGCGTAAACCAGTAATAGACTACTTGACTGACCACCGGCCGAAACTTGCTGACCCTCCAGATCATATTAAATGACGCTTCAATAGTGCTCATCACCCATATACTAAAAAGGACTAGCGCAATAACGCCGAAAATGGATACAGAGGCCGCTTTGTCTGCGAATGTATCTATATTCTGTTCTATTACCCGGGCAATATCTTCATTCGGTAAAAGACGATTGAATACAAAATTCAGGACCGTGGTTTTTGAAAAATCGAATGATGAAAGTATTGATAACGATATTGCGGCCAGCGGAGCCAAAGCCAGCAGTGTGGTGTATGCCAGGGACGCGGCGAATGTTATGCAGTTGTCTTGGATGAATTTATCCGCGATCTCAAAGAGAAGTTTCAGCTTCCAGGCGAACCATTTGATCACCGCTGATTTTTCGCCCAGGTCGGTATGTAGCAGATCTATGATTTTGTCGTAAAGGCTTCGGTTTACATCTTCTGGCATAGAAAACCCTAACTGTATATGGAGGCGCCGAGCGGATTCGAACCGCTGGATGGAGATTTTGCAGACCTCTGCCTTACCACTTGGCTACGGCGCCGATAATTCAATTTATATTAACTTCCAACTATCCAGAATATTATATGGCATAATACTCATGAAACAAACCAACAAATAAGCGTGAATAAAGTTAGTTAATATTGACTTGCCACCACTATAACCAAACTATTTACAAAGAGCAAGGTAGTATAATATTTTATGCTTTGCCAGCTTTGGTGATGGTTCCACCAGACAAAACCGTTTTTTCCAAAATCAAATACGTTACAACAAGCAAGCTGATGATAATATATAAATGTAGGGTAAATAACTTAAAGTGAGATATTAATGATCGAAAAACAGATTGAACAGATTGCAATAAACGCCCGCACCGCCTCGCGAGTTACCGCCACATTATCGAGTTCTGTTAAAAATGAAGCGTTGAGCAATATGGCTGACGCTTTGGTCAATGGACAAGGCGCTATTCAGGAGGCCAATGCGCTCGACCTTGCGGCGGGGGAGAAAAGCAACCTGACATCGGCGATGCTTGACCGGCTGAAACTTGACGACAAACGAATAGCCGATATGGCCAATGGCCTGCGGGAGATCGCCGCACTGCCCGACCCTGTAGGTGAAGTTGTGAGCATGAAAAAACGACCGAACGGCATGTCTGTAGGTCGGATGCGGGCTCCGCTGGGTGTTGTGGGAATTATATATGAGTCACGACCCAACGTCACTGCCGACACTGCTGCGCTCTGCCTAAAATCTGGTAATGCTGTGGTCTTGCGTGGTGGATCGGAGGCTATACACTCCAACAAGGCAATCGCAGATATTTTGTCGCAAGGGGCGCAAGCCTCTGGTGTTCCCGCCGACGCTATCCAGTTAGTACCCATGACGGATCGCTCTGCGGTGAGAGAGCTGTTAAAAATGGACAAGTATATAGATATCATTATCCCCAGGGGTGGCTATGAGCTGATCCGGTTTGTCACTGAAAACTCGCTTATACCGGTGATCAAGCATGACAAAGGCGTCTGTCACGTTTATATTGATAAAGACGCCGACCTGCCCATGGCGATTGATATATCGTTCAACTCCAAGGTTCAAAGGCCGGGGGTATGTAACGCAATGGAGACCCTGCTGGTACATAAAGATATCGCCGATCAGTTCCTGCCGAAAATGGCGGCGCGTTTCCATGAAGCCGGAGTCGAGATCCGTGGTTGTGAAAAAACCGCCGCGCTGGTCGCGGACGCTAAACCTGCGGTGGAAGCGGACTGGGATGAAGAATATCTGGAGCTGATTATCGCCATCAAGGTTGTGGATTCCATAGAAAACGCTATGGATCATATAGCGGCCCACGGCTCCGGCCATACAGAGACTATTGTTACAAAGGATTATGACGCGTCACAAACGTTTCTAAACAGTGTCGATTCATCGGCTGTGATGATAAACGCGTCCACCCGTTTTAATGATGGCGGCCAGTTTGGTCTGGGCGCGGAGATTGGCATTTCAACACAAAAGCTGCACGCCCGTGGGCCCATGGGCCTGGAGGAGCTGACATCGCTGAAATTCATAGTGTATGGCAATGGCCATGTCCGTGAATAGAACAGAAACAGGATAGTATATGAGAGTTGGTATATTTGGTGGCGCGTTCAACCCTGTCCATATCGGGCATTTGTGTATCGCCCATGAGGTCGCGCAGCTGCTATGCATGGAAAAGGTTTATTTTGTCATCTCCGGCTCGCCCCCGCATAAAGAGGACAACCTGTTAATGGGCGCCAGCCATAGATACAAAATGGTACAGCTCGCCTGCCTGGATAACCCGACGCTGTCGCCAAGCAAAGCGGAACTTCAGCGCGAAGGCCCAAGTTATACGATAGATACCATGGCCCATTTTAAAAGCGAGGTTGGCGCCGATGTCCATTTTATTGCAGGGCAAGACGCTATTGAAGATATCGGGTCGTGGAAATCTGCGGCCACCCTTTTGAAAAGCCACAATTTCGCCATCGCCACCCGGCCAGGGTATGATCCGTCGACCTTAATCGAAGTTCTGCAAAACGTGTTGGAAGTAAAATATCATAACGTCAAGCTGAAGGTAGTCAGCCAAAGTGATGATGGTCGGGTGAAAACATTAAAAATTGCAGGCTCTTCTTCCATAATACATATTGTAAACACATCGATGCTCGCTATATCATCCACAGATATACGCGAACGACTGCAAAACGACCGGTCGATAAAATATCTGGTGCCCACTGAAGTAGAAAAATATCTAATTAAAGAAAAGGGGAACTTGTTTGAGCAGTAATAGTTATGGCTGTAAAAATGCAGCGCGCCGGGGTAGTGTAAAATGAGCCTGTCACTGATGGAAAAAGCGACGCTATGTTATAATTCCGCAGTGGCGAAAAAGGCGCTGGAGCCGGTCATGTTTGATGTGCGGGGCCTTTCTGATGTTACCGACGTATTCATCATAGTTAGTGGCTCATCGAACCGGCAGGTGCAGGTAATAATCGACGCTGTGGAAAGCGCGCTCCGGGCGGCTGGTATAAAAAAGTATCATAAGGAAGGGTACGAAAACGCCTCCTGGGTTTTGCTGGACATTGGAGACGTGGTTGTCCATGCTTTTTCCGAGGAGTCGCGAAGCTACTATGACCTGGAAAGGTTATGGAAGGACGCCCCGAAAATAGAACAGGAAGTAGTAACATCCTCCGAAAACAGTGTTTGAGAAGTATTAAATGAATCAAAACAAATTGAACCATTTCAAAAACATTTTATTGAACATGCGTGATCAGCTGGGCGATGAATATGAGCGGACGGTCGAGGCAAGCTCTGAAGAATTCGGCGGTGACCTCCCTGATATCAGCGATGAGGCGACCAGAACCATCGGCAGAAGGATATTGCTGGAGCTGGGTGATCGAAACTTCGATTCATTGAACCAGATCGAAGATGCGCTGGAGCGTATCGATAGTGGTGAATACGGAATATGCGCCGAATGTGGCGAGGATATACCGGAAAAACGGCTGGAACTGGTCCCTTTTGCGCTGTTTTGTGTCTCTTGCAAAGAGCGGTTGGAAAATCAAAAAGATTGAGTATATAGGATAGATATCATGCAGGTACGACTAGTAATTTTTCTAGTATTGGTGGCGCTGGGTTTTCTGTACGTCACATATTTAAATCCGGAGTTCGTCCCGGTGACTTTATTGCCAGATATGACGGTGAACCTGCCTGTGTCGGTCGCGCTTGCTTTCTCTTTTATCGCTGGCGTGCTCACGGTGATGCTTCTTTATTTCCAGGACACTATTACCGATACATTTATGGGGTTCAAAAGGTCATCGCAGGAAAAGCGGACAAGGCGTGTGGCACAGCTTCATGAGTCTGGCATGGAGAAGCTGCTGATCGAAAAACGTAAGGACGCAATGAAGCTTTTCGAAAAAGCGCTGGCCCACGACCGGAGCTATGTCCCGTCATTGCTTGCCCTGGGCAAAATGCGCAGGGAAGATGGTGAAGTAAACAAAGCGATCAAAATACATTCAAAGGCAAAGGGCCTGGCCGCGGATAACATATCCGCCCATCTGGAGCTGGCCGAGGATTATATAGACGCAGAGCAGTTTACCAACGCAGTCTCCATACTGGAGGAGGCGCAGAAGCTGGCGGGGAAATCACTACCTCCGTTAAAGCGTGTGCGGGACATTTTCCTGCGGGTCGGCAACATACAGGAAGCCATATCGACCCAGCAAAAAATTGTGTCGTTCGCGCCGCGCGATCAGATAGAAGATGAGCGCAAAATGCTGATCGCCCTGTTATATGAAGGGGCGCTGGAAAAATTGGCGGAGCAGAAGTATACAGAAGCGCGCAGCGGGCTTAGCAAGGTTATCAGTAACGATAGCAAGTTCGTCCCTGCATACCTGAAGCTGGCGGAGACTCATGAAAGGATGGGCGGCCAGAAGGAAGCAGTGAAAACATTGGAGCGTGGTTTCAAGGTCACCAATTCCTTGATAATCCTGAAGGCGCTGGATATGTTCTTGCTGGCGAAGGGCGAAATTGGCAAAGTGGTGGAAAACTATAAATGGGCCAAAAGCATCCTTCCGAACCAGAAAGTGATCCGTCTGTTTCTGGCGGAGGCGCATCTGCGTAATGCGGAATATGAGGAAGCAAGGCGGGAGATAGATTCGCTCAACGGCGCGTTGTCTGACCTTACCTTGTATCACCTTATCGAAGGAGAAATCCGGCGCCACGAAAACAACAAGGATCAGGCGTTGGAATCGATGGGTGAGGCTTATCAGCGTGAAGTGGCCACATTTTTCCATTTTTCATGCTCCAAATGTGGGCATATGAGCCTGGAATATTCGGGGCGGTGTCGCTCTTGCGAAGCGTGGAACTCGCTGCAGCCGCTGTTGTATTAGTTAGCCGACAGCCAAACCCACACCCGGTATCCTATCCCGCCGGGCTTGCCAAATACGGTTTGTGATATTATATATAAAGTAATGGGGGCGTTTCGGTTTCGACGGGAGCGCCAAGGCCCAGGTTGCACGTCGTGGTGGTCACCAACCACGTAAATTCCAGTGGCACAACTATAATCGCTAACGATTATAATTACGCTGTCGCCGCTTAATTAAGGCGATCGTCTTGCTTGTCTAATCCCACGGGATAGGCAAAGACGTAAGCAGTGGGATAGCCGAGGAGAATTGTCGGCCGGCTCCAAAGCGAAATAAAAGGCAGACTGGCGCTTGTTCATGCCGGTTTTCGGGCACGGGACGAGGGCGATGACCATCAACGGAAACTAAACGTGTAGACGCCTGACGTCAAGGGTTTTCGGACAGGGGTTCGACTCCCCTCGCCTCCACCAATTATGCGAGCGTACCGTTGTCTCTGTCAAATTATTGGACTTTAGCGCGCTTTGTCCCACCGGTATCTGTTTTATCGTATTTAATTCTGTTCCTTTTGATTGATTTAATGTGTTTCTTCTGCCAGAGGTTGATGACCTTATAAATATCCGCAATCGTTTTACCCAACTCGCTAACAGAATATTCAACACGGGGTAGCACCTCTTTAAAGTATTCCCTTGAAATGATTCCATCCCTCTCCAATTCTCTGAGTTGTTGAGTTAGCATCTTTTGCGAGATCTCTGGTAGTGATCGTTTTAATTCATTAAAACGGATTCTTTCATTATTACCAATGGAGTGTAGAATCATGCTCTTCCACTTTCCTCCAAAGACTTGTATAGCGTCTCGAACCGCACAGGAGTCTATATCACACTGTTTTTTTGTCATTATTAATCTTTCCCATTAGTTACCTTTTGGTACCTAGTTTACTTTCGTACTGCATCCGTTATACATTAAACATATAATATATACAACCAACAAGGAGAATCAAATGAGCGAATTATTCACCCCGGAAAATTCTGCCATGCTATTAATCGATCATCAGGTTGGCACGATGGGTTGGGTTCGATCTGCAAACCTTGCTGATATAGAAATGAATACGGTTGTTTTGGCAAAAGCTGGTGTGACTTTGACAACAACAAATCAGCTCATCGCCGAACTTGCAGAGGATTGGAGCAGTGGGCATGGTCAGAAACTAATAGGTATTTTGTTCCAGGATGTTCTTTCGAAAATGAGCTAGATATATAAACTGCCAGGCAAATATAGGCTGGATTCAAAATACGTCAGTGGCTTTGGTACGAAATATTGCTTATTTCAGCAGTTTGCTAGTGATTGAAATTTAGTTCATCGAATGCTGATCAAGTAAATTTTGTCAGCAAACAGAACCCATCCATACAGTTACTCGTACCATTGTGTGATTTGGTCCATGGCCTGCCTGGTTTTTACTTTCTGGGGGTCGACTCGATAGCCAAAGGCAACCATATGGGAAATACCATATTTATCTGTGTCGATTTGAAAATCACTTTTTAGTACAGCATTGACTTTATCCATGTCAAACCCTTCGATGGGACACGAGTCGATCCCGATCATAGCGGCTGATGTCATCATATTACCTAATGCAATATAGGTCTGTTTACTGGCCCAGTCAAATATCGCTCTTTCACTTTTCAGCAGATCAAAATCATTCTCCTGAAATTCTCTATAGAATTTACTTTTTTTCTCGATCACTTCTACCGGAAGCTTCTGCACATTTTTCATAAAATTGGATATATACTCACTATCATATTTCATAAAATAACTTTTTCTGGCAAGCGTCACAACCAGATGACTACAAGTCGGGATCTGCTTTTGACCGCCCCATGTATGCTGTTTAAGTTTTTCTCTAAGAACACGATTTTGCACAACCAAAAACTTCCAAGGCTCAAACCCGAATGAACTTGGCGACAGCCTGCCAGTTTCAAGGATAAAATCAAAATCTTCTTTGCTGATTATTTTACTAATATCGAATTGTTTGCAAGCGTGCCGGTAGTTATAGGCTTCGATGATATTCTTCTTTTTATTTTCCATAATGGTATCTCATGAATCAGAATATAATGCCAGAATAATTTATTTATTTTAATGGAAATCTTAGCACTTCCACAAACCTGATTAAAGCGCATTCTGGACTGCGCTGGCCGAAAGCGCGCAAAAATATTTTAAAGCAGTAATTTTGAAAGAGCAGGGTTTCGTTGTTTTTCGTTGATTATGGAATATTGCCCAGCAGCTATGGATATTATTGATGCGTATCCGGCGTATGACTACCAGCGGATACAGCAACCTGATTTTTTTTGGAAACCTTGTTGATTATCTCCAGAATTTTTTCTTCCACAAATGGTTTGACAAGAAACTCGCAGTCATTAGCATTGCAATAATCTCTGATAACATCATCGATGACACCAGTGGTTATTATCAACTTTTTAAGATAGTGCGGTTTGTAACGCTTTAGCCAGTTGGCAAACTGGAGCCCATCCATTTTTGGCATTCTGATATCAGATATTATAATATCGAAGTCCTTCTCATTTACAAGGTCAATAGCGTCCACTCCATTAATGGCCGTATCTACTGACATATGCACGTCGGTAAGTGTTCTGTTGACCCAGTCCAGCAAGTTAATCTCATCGTCGATAAATAATACACGCGCCCCTTGCATGTCAGCGCTTTCCACCGATTGATTTTGGTCGATTTTGCTAGTTTTATTATCAATTGGCAATGTAATTGTTAATTTAACGCCACTACTACGAACATTTTCGATCCACATTTTGCCACCATGATCTTCAACAATACCATGGGAGACAAAAAGCCCAAGGCCCATACCCTCGCCACTCTCTTTGGATGAAAAGAAAGGGTCAAATACTTTGTCTATAATCTCGCCAGGAATCGGTTGGCCATCATTGTAAATAGTAACTATAACAAATCCATCTTTGGCCTCAGTGGAGCACAACAACTTGCCTTTACTATGATTTACCATTTGCATCGCCTGGTAAGCGTTGATGAACACGTTAGCAAAGACTTGTTGAAGCTGATTTGCGTTTCCAACAACTTTAGGCAGGTCCCCACTTAGATCCAGGATAGTCAGAACATCATTATAACCTGCCTGATAACTTTGCATGGTTACCGCCTTTTTCACTACGTCGTTTACCTGCAATGGGGTCTTGCTCGGTTTTTGTTTGCGTGAAATCTCCAGGAGGTTCTTCACAATCTCGGCTGCTCGTTTCGATTCTTCACTGATTATTTTCAAGTCTAATTCAAGCGAGTTTGCCGGTATCGAACTCTTTAACAAACGTTGTGAAAAGCCGAATATAATGCTGAGAGGGTTGTTGAGCTCATGGGCTATGCTTGAAATGAATGTCCCGATGAAAGAAAGCTTTTCGGCATGGGACAAACGTGTTCGCAGGTTTTCCCGTTCATTCTCTACTTTTTTACGCTCAAGCTCTGTCCCGGAGCGTATAGACAGTATCTTCAATAAAGAAATGAAATGTTTGCCTCTGTTAATAGGTTTACTGTCCATCAGGCCCAAATGCCCTATGACTTCACCCTCCAGGTTCAATAGCGGATAGCTTAAATACCCTTTAACATCAATCTGTTCCATAAACCCATATTGTGGAAATATTTCCTTAACAGTTTCGGAGTAATGCGTCAAATCCTTTGTTTGATATACCTGTTTGCACGGCATATTGTTTATGTCAAATTCAACGTTATCCTCATAGCCATCGTTATTCCATATAGAGAGTGTTTTGCATCGCATTTTATCTGTATCAATCAACTCGGCCACAAGCACGATCGGCACATTGAATACATTTGCTATATTGCGAACAAGGTTATGAAAAAAATCGTCGCCAACGGCAAAGGATGTCCCCTCAACAACGATTCGTAATGCATCTTCCGCCACCTTGCGCTCCCGCACTTCTTCTTCTAATTCTTTGTTTGTTAAAATCAGTTCATTGGTTCGTTGTTTAACTCGTTTCTCAAGCTCCTTTTGGGATGACTTGAGCATCTCTTCAATTCTGTTGTGGTAAGTGATATCGATAAATGTAACAACAGTGCCAGTAAATTTATATGACACATCGAGCATTTTTGATAAATGGACTTCATAGTTGATCTCATCATCCATTGAATCAATTGTAAGCTTGAATGTACATTCCTGCTTCTGTCCTGGTTCCATTTTGGATATTTCATCGTCAATTAACGGGAAATATTCACGAACATGATTACCCCTTATCATGTTACCCCGTGATTCTGCTTTATGATTATTACTGTCTGGCGTCAGGGTGTCACCGTAATACATCCGACCTGGCGCGGCAGGTATATTCAGCAATGACGCAGCGGCGACATTAATGTTATCAATATATCCATCGGAATCCAGGAGTATGACCGGATCGGCCATGCTTTCAAAAATAGTAAGATATTTGTTTTTGTCATTTGTGAGCTGCCTGTTTTTCTCCTGAAGCTCTTGTACCGTACCATCCTTTTTAAGGACCACCCACTCTTGCAGAAAAGCAATTTCCACCCTGTCAAAAAATCTTTCGACGCAGTTGAGGCACTCCTTCATATAATCTATTTCCAAGTCGCTGGACTCTGTCAGGTCACGGTACGTCTGCTTGTAATATTTGAACAGCCCGATGAACATCCCCGGGTCGATTCCCCGGCTCCTGTGCTGTCGAGCCTCCTGGGAACCGAAAATGGTCATTTCATCTATCCGGTAATCTTCGGTGGGGGCCAACTCCGGGATGCCGCCATGCTTTTTTAATGCGGATACAAATGAAGTGGACAGACCAACAATAGACAGGCGCCACGCTTCCTTCAAAGTGGAAGTATACATGGTGTAGTCCCTGTCCTTGGCATAGGACAGGATCCGCTCCATCAGCCAATCTTCATTGTCTAGAATCAACTGGGAAAAAAGATCATATTTCATTAGATTTTACTCCACAAGTCTTGACACTTAAGGATAAAATTAGCCAGGATCAAACCTGTGAGCAGTCTAATTACTTTATTCTCCAGTAAATATTTCCATTGGCGGAATAGGAGCGCCACATTTCCTGGGTACCATAGAAAGATCAGTATTGTCTGTATTTCCGCTCACTTCTTTTTTTGCAACTTTATCGGTTAGAGATGAACTCGCAGCTTCAGCTTTGTTATCTTCTTCCGGTAATTGCATTGGTGGGATAGGGGCGCCACATTTCCTGGGTACCATCGATTGATCGTCATCTACAACCGCTATATCCGCCGCAGAAACCAACTCGCCATTGTAAGAGCCGTACTCTTTAGAGTTATAGCTTTGATCGAGCCTACTATTTCCTGACTTTAAATCGGTTGTTTTGGTTTCTTCCAAGGACTGGACTAGCAGTATGCTGTTTTCAGCCGCCCACGCAGCCTGTGGATCATCGTATGTTGTATAATTGCTATTAAAAACCAGGATAGCGAAAAATCCGGAAACCAAGGCTTTCACAACGTTCATAGTTTTATTTTTAAATAGCATATTCACATAATTCCCAGGCAGAATCGCCCTACTATCCGCAGTCACAAATAATGACATATGTATGTTACCAATATAATAGTTTTGGTAATCATACACCATCAAGATTTGCGCGAATTTTTAGGATGAAACAGCACGCGCCCATCCATCGCGCAAGTAGCTACATTAATTATATCTTAGGTTTAGATTCTTCAGTTGCAGCTTCTTCTTCTGGCTGCGCGCTTTTCTCCTGCATGGCCGCTTCATCAACAACATGCAGCACAGTGGCGGTCGACGAGCCGCTACCTTCTACAAAATATACAGATTTAAGTTTCTGTCCTGCAGCCAATTCATTAAAACTGCGATAATCACGGTTGACGGTAATTGTCGTATCCTCGTCAATCATCAGAGTCATGACGGTGCCAGCAGGCATATTCACACCTTTGGCATCAACAGATTCCTCAGAAGTAGAAATAGTAATTGCTTGGTCAGAACCACTAACCTTTTGTATCATTCCACCAGAAAATTGCTTTTCAGCGTTTGCCATTTTTCACTCCCAAAAATCGATTCGATTATACAAATGAAAAAACGTGGCTCCCTTGAACCCAAAGGAGCCACGCAAATAATAACAGTTTAGAACGAGTAGTTCGTTCGCAAAGTAATCTTCCACATATCATCTGGATCATACGCGGAAACATCTTCACCAGGCGCCGCTGCATTATAATCAGCAGCCTGCGCGGCGTTAACTTTGTAAAAATCACCAATAGCAGCATAAGCGGCTACGGCGCCAAATGTTACACCAGGCAACATGTCATAATGCAATCCAGCATTAATCTCTGTAGCCATCTGGCTTTCACCGTTCACGATTCGGTCCTCGGCAGAAGCCAAGAAGCCAAGCCCAAGCTCAAGCCTTGTTTTGTCGGCTATAGCCTTGTTCCCAGTCAAACCAACATAAAGGATACCAAGAGGCTGCTGCTCAAATATATTTGTTGCGTCATATACCAAAGCCGCATCCTGATGTGTCGCGTCTATGTCAGAGAACAGGATCTGCATACCGGTAAGCCCCATCCATGCGCCAGCGAACGAATAGGAGCCGGTTGTATAGAAACCACCTTTTTTGATACCAGTGGCCAGGTTGTTCTTGTCGGTGTCACCACTGACATACATACCGCTCAACCTTGTGGCAAAACCAGCTACTTCACCAGTAGCATGCAATTCTGCGCCAAAAGATCCTATATCTTCATCCGCAACACCAGCTGTTTTTGAATCAAACCGGCCAAATTCATAGATGAAAAAACCACCTACATTAACGCCGCCCAGGTCCGCTTCAAAGTTAACACCAGGTAAAAACAGATTCATCGTATAGTTGGTTGCGCCAACTAAACTTTCTCTGCCTGTGGTTGCATTATATGCGAAGGGGGCATAACCATTTCCACCAGCGGTGCCAAATGGATCTCCACCCAGAACGCCTGTCGACCCTGCTTCTTCACCAGAGTTGTCAAGAATTACGTGCAGATTAAAGCCCATTTTGACTGTATCAGAAGTAGGCATACTTACTTCGGCTCGTAAGAAATCGACATCACTGCCTTTCGCAAAGGTAGCGCCAGGCTGCCAGAACCGGTAGTAACCAAGAACTATTCCCATGTCGCCAGACTTATGATTATAAGTAAGACCACCAGCGTCGTTCCAGCCAAAGATGATTCCGTTGTATGGATCCTTGATTGTCTGCAATCCAGTGATCAAGGAATTATCCGTACCAGGAAACTTCAACGTAAAACTCAGGTTCTTGGTCTCAAGATTAACCGCATCAGCGCTATATCCAAAACCAGAATTTCCACCGGTGCTAAAAGCGGAGTCACCCCATCTGCCATCAATTTCGAAAGCAAAGTTACCAACAAGGTTTTCACCTACTTTTGGCATGATATAAAGCCTTGCTCTCTGCTCGAAGAAGTTTCTAGTGTCGTTTTCACCAGAAACACTCTTGTTAGCAGGCAAGCTTTGCCCAAAATTGTATGTAGCAAAGTTACTCGTGTGGTGACGGAGCCGTACAAATCCACTAAAATCCACATCAGCGCCACTTACAGCCAAAGCTTGCGGCGGAGCCACAAAAGCTACTGCTGCAACCAGCATAATTGTGTGAAGAAGCAATCCTCTAATACTTCCTCTAAACATCTCTTTACCAAACATAATTTCCTCTCTCTTTGTTAATAAACCCTAAATCAATATATGAAACAAGAAATCCTTTCGCTAATAAGGAGTTCCTGACCCACCCATCGAATACATAACGGCTGTTGAGTAAAATAGAATACGGCCTAAAATTTCACCAGTCAGCAATAGCAAAAAGGCTCCAAATACATACGGAACCAAAGAGCCAAGCTCACCTTTGGATAAAGCTTTCTTCATTACCAAAACCAGTATCAATGGTACGAGTAGGCCAACAGCAACTCTAATCCAGAACATTCCACTGCCCATCATCGAATTTGCCGTATCCGCCGCTGGAGATCCCTGGCCACCTAAGTACATAATATATGCGCCGGTGACTACTATGGCGATAATGATCAGCGGTAGTAACAGCATGACTGTCGAGCGAAAGACATCTTTCATCATGTCCTGGGACATGCCGGAAGGGGCTCTTTTAAGCAAACCCACCAGGCAAATTCCAAACATTGCCGCGCCTAATACAAGATAAGTCAACAGGAAAAACAATACGGTGAAAATACCACTCCATGAAGGCACACCGCCCAATCCTGAATATATAAATGCTCCAGTTAATACAGCCAACAAGCCGGCAATTGCCGCTATAAGGGTAATTCCCATGCCTTGAGGTTTCCCTCCCAAAATTAAAATAGCGTATAAAACCAGAGCAACAAAAAATATTAAATAAAACAAAGCTTCCCGGCTCAACCATGATGATGATAGATGCGAGAAAGGCATCAACCATGCGCTTAAAGGCTGACCCAGATGCGTAAGGGCAGCTATCAACCCGATCAACGTCACGATCAGCGATGAAATCACAACTTTTCTCTCTATCGAAACTCCTTCCGGTGTAGCGAACAGCTCTTTTTTAACAAGCTTCGCCAAACACAAAAACCCAACAGCGCCCATTGCCATATGGATCAATATTGTTGGTATAGATAATGTCAACTCTGTGTGTCCAACCATGAGATTTAGCTCCTTCCCTTATGCCTATGAATTATCTTGGTAACTGACTTGTTGAGCGTGTTTACGCTTAATGAACCGGTGTTCCGGGTTTGTAATCCGGGAGCTTGGCAGCTCATCAACATCGGTTACTGCGTCTGTCACCTTGAATTCACCCACAGAGGTGACGGCGGCAGATGTTTCAAGATCGAGCAGGCCCAGAGCCCCCACAGGGCACCCTTCCACACAGGATGGCAGCATCGACTCGTCCAGCCGTTGATAGCACATCTGGCATTTGTATACTTTGCCGGACAGCTCGTTATATGTTGGCGAACCATATGGACACGCCACGGTGCACAGCTTGCACCCGACACACACGTCAATCTCATGAACAACAACACCATCATCGCGCTTCGTATACGCCGATGTAGGACAGTTTGTCATACATGCAGGCGACTCACAATGGGCGCATGAAAATGTGATGAAATTCCTTTCAGGGGTGTCAGGGACCTCATTGGCTGCTAACACCTTGCGGTAGTTTATTTTGGCTGGTGTCTGGAACTCATTTTTACAAGAAGTCACACAGGCGTTGCAACCAACACATCGATCAATATTATGTACGAATTTTCTTTTCATCGTAATCCCCTATTGGTTAACCGTCAGACCTTCTGGATGTTGACGAAGTTATCGTGAAATGAAAGACCAGGATTGCCGGTCTTGTTCTTGCCCATATCCGCCGGAATAGCCTTAACGGTGTTGTTCACGCTGAAATCAGATTTCCAAAACCAGTTGGTGTAGGTGGCAATCAAATCTTCAGGAACTACCCGGGTAAGTTTCGCCTTGATCCTGATTTCACCAAGATCATTGAAAACCCTTACCATATCACCATCGGCAATTCCTCGGTCCGCAGCCAGGTTTGGATGTATCTCAAGAACTGGCTCTGGAAATATTTCCATCATCCAGCTATTGTTCTGCCATTGCGAATGCAATCCGGTTTTTGAATGCGGTGTGAAAAACCGGATAGGATACCCGTCAGGAGCCTTCATAGGATCCTTATAGATCGGTAACGCAGGATGACCATCCGCTTCAGCGCTGGCCGATAGAAATTCGTATTTCTTCGATGGTGACGGAAACTTGTTGTCGGAATAGCCCGGGTTCGGGAACTGGGCCTTCTTCGGCGCTTTCTTCAGATCATCATAACTGTCAAACCCGAAAAGCTTCTTGATACCATCGTTGATTTCTTTCACGGTCCACTCTTCCATATCACCGCTGGTCGGATATGTACATGAACCAGGCCTGATCTCGTTCATCTTGGCCGACAGCGCCCAGGCGATTTCCAGATCGGTTTTCGACTCGTACAGCGGCTCTATACACTTCTCGTTGGCATTGGCCCAATAGTGCCAATAACTGACGTTAACACCAGGATGCTCGAAATGTGTCGTGGTGGGAAGAACAATATCAGCCATCTGCGCTGTGTGAGTAAACGAATGATCCACAACCACATTCAGGTCCAGGCCTTCGAGCGCTTTCTTAACAATCGGCGTCTCCGGATCCTGGCTCACCGTATTGCGGCACGCGGTCCACAGCATCTTGATCGGTGGGTTCTTTGCATCAAGAACCATCTGCGCAAAGTTATTCATATTGATATTTCTATGCGCATATTTACCAGGCGCAGTCTCAACCCCTATGGACCCTTCAGGCTGTTTTTGCACCATAGCGTGATAGTTAAAACCCCATGTGGCCAAATGACCATAGTTTGCGCCGCCGCCAGGCTTGGTGGCGTTGCCGGTCATAGCTACCAACGCGTCAACATTGCGAACACCTTGACCACCATTGGTGTGCCTCTGAAAACCGTAGCCGATCCATGTGCATGCCGGTTTGGCTGTGGCGAACTCTTTCGCCAATTGCTCGATTACATTTTTCGGGATGCCGCATTCCTGCGCCGCCCATTCCACGGTAATGTTATTGCGCAGATAATCCGCAAACTCATTAAAACCATGGGAATTCGCATCAAGCCATGCCTGATCGTGAAGATTGTTATCCAGGATATACTTCGCCATACCAAGGGCAAGCGCGCCGTCGGTCGCCGGCTTGATCTGGATATACATATCGGCTTTTGAAGCGGTGGCAGTATTAATCGGGTCTATAACCACCATTTTCGCGCCGTTCTCCCGGGCGGCGTTGATGAATTTCATTGTATGAACCGACGTCCATGCGGCGTTCTGACCCCACAGCATGAAATATTTCGACTTGGCAAAATCTTCCGGGTCGGTGTTCCACATATAGCCATAGTCATAGCCCTGCGCGTCGATGCCGGCAGGCCAGCATGGTGTCCCCATAACAAGGCTGATATAACCCATACTGCTCATCAAGCCTTCCACACAGTAATGCCAGATGTTAAAATTGCCCGAATATTTGTTCATGCAAAGCGGGAGGAGAGACCCATATTTATCTTTAATTTCAAGGATTTTATTTGCAATAGTCTCCAACGCCTCATCCCAGGATATTCGTTTCCAGTTCCCGGAAAACCGAGGGCTCTGCATCATCGGATATTTAATCCGGTTGGCGTCATATACTTTATCTGTATACGCATACCCTTTCACACATAATGAATTACCGGTGAAAGTATTGTCTGGGTTCGCTTCGACCTTCCGAAGCACTCCATCTTTCACATGCGCTTTGATGGAGCATGTGTCGTAGCAGTTCCTTGGACAGGTGCTACTGAACACTTCCGTTGGCCCCTCAGCAATAGCAGGTTTCAGCTCTTTATAAGGGCGATTCGCTAAACCGCAATTAGAAAGACCTAATAAAAATCCGCTTGCCAGAGCGCCTTGAAGAACAGCTCTTCTCGATACGCCCGCCTGGGACGCCCGCGCTAGCAGATCGTTATTAATTTCAGGGTTAATCTCAGGTGCTTTTTCCATAATAGGCTCCCCCATAAATTGTTAGTCTGAAGTTACCGCCGTACTGTCATCAATTTTTAGCGCTTGCGCCATTTCCACCAGCACACTCGCCTCTGATTTTAAAAACTCTCGCATAAACTCACCCAGCGCCACAAAATACCCGGCGTTTGATTGTGACACTATTTGTTCGCAAAATTGCGGAACCCAGTTGAGCATATGCACATTAATAAACTTTTGCTGATCTTCCAGGCGTTTTGAAATATCGACCTTCCGCCCTTTATCCATATCAGCCAAATCCCTCGACTGTAGTACAAATAAATATTCTAGCATTAATACAATGTGGTCGTCAGGATCTTTTCCAATATTTTTCGGCTCCAAACCTGAAGCTTCATATACTTCCCGAACCGCAATGGTAGACCTACCAAATACAACTCTGCTTGCAGTTGTATAAACAGAGCCATAGGGAGGCGCCGCCAATACATCAGGACCGACAAATAGACGATTGAACTCACACTCGAGAGCCTCAAGCATATCGGGAGCTAAGCTATGTATTTCATTTGAATATTTCTGAAACGCTTGTTTGAGCGCTTCATTATATTGATGAAAAAGAACAAGATATTCATTGATATATGTCAAATCTTCTTTTATTTGATCTATACCAAAGGAAAATTGAAATGATCTTGTTAAGCTGGCGTAAACTGCGCTCCGTAGTACCTGAAAATGGATTGCCGCATTCTGCTTATCTATCGATAAACCCTCATCTGTACAACTAACAGAGTCAGATTGCAATATTAACCTCTCCTTTAATTAATGCCCAAACCCATGTCCATTGCATCTACATATTACACGCATATTCACAAAAAAGCTATAGCATTCCCTACTATGCCTCAGATGCATCTGATATTGACCTTGCAGAATGGGCGCCTATCATGATCGCCAACAAACTTTTAATTTTCAGCGAGTTAGTTTTTCTACAAATCAAGCCATGTGCGCAATTTTACGATTTTCGCTTAATAATGTAATTTTATCTTGAGGTTTGCGATGACTCATTGATATACTAGTTTCCGTTTTAGCATGGTTATACAGAACAAAAGATAAATATGGAAAGCGCTTTTTCTACATTACACTATCTGGTTGTCGATGATGAACCAAATATGGTTCTATTGATTAAAAACCTGTTGGAAGATGCTGGCTGCAATAATGTCCATGGGTTTTCATCGCCAAAGGACGCGATCAAGTGGTCCAAAACAAATCAATTTCATATAGCTTTGATCGATTACAAAATGAAGGAGATGAGCGGCCTTGATCTGACTAAAAATCTTCAGGAAAGGTTCCCAGACGCTTACTTTGTGCTGATAACAGCCTATGCCGAGCTGAAAACATCCATAGAAGCGCTGCGGTTGCAGATATTTGATCTGTTACAAAAACCACTAAAGGAAGAGGACCTTGTGCTGGTGCTGGAGCGGATAATTAAGCATATGGAGCTTAGAAAGCGCAACACTATTTTGCAAAGCTTGCTCCAGGAGGATAATGACGAGCCAAAGCTTTTGGGTAAATCGAAAGCAATAAAAATGATTAGGGATAAAATCGAACTGTTTGCAAACCATTACGAGCCCGTTCTAATTACTGGAGAGACTGGCGTGGGCAAAGAGGTCGTAGCCAGGATGCTTCACTCGGTCAGTCAGCGCCGCAACAATTCAAGCTTCGTTGCGGTAAACTGTAGCGCATTTCCGGATACATTGTTGGAAAGCGAGCTGTTCGGGCATGAAAAAGGAGCGTTTACCGGCGCCGACAGCAAGCGGACCGGCAAGCTGGAATTCGTTGGCAGCGGAACCATACTGTTAGATGAAGTGTGTGAAATTCCTCCCCAAATCCAGGTTAAGCTCCTGCGTGTCTTACAAGAGAAAGAATTTGAACGTGTGGGCGGGAACAATATGATAAAGGTGAAAGCGCGCGTGATCTCCGCAACTAACAGGGATTTGGAAGAGGCTATGGAAGATAATTTACTCCGGAAGGACTTTTATTATCGTCTCAACAATCTACTCATACATATCCCTCCCCTGCGCGAGAGGAAAATTGACATAGAATACCTTGGGCTCCATTTTTTGCGGAAGCAGTCATTAATTCATAACAAACCGATCTCCCGGTTCAGTGACAGCGCTTTAAATATAATGCTCCATCACGCATGGCCCGGCAATGTTCGCCAGTTACAAGGTGTGATTGATTACGCAGTGCTCTGCTGTGATCAAAACGAGATTCAGGTTGAGCACATGCCCATAGATTTCGTTCAATCAAAAGATGATGATCTGGCAGGCGACAATATGCTTCAAGAAGCGCCAGACTCGGATACCAATATTCCTGGCAAAATAGAAAATTTTGAGCGTGAAATGATAGTCAATGCATTGCAAAAGCACCGATGGAACCGAACGAAAGCCGCAAAAACCCTGGGCTTTTCCCGCACCCAAATGTTTTACAGGCTGAAAAAATATAATATTAGCTAGCTAATTGATAACGCCGCCATATATAGAGTTAATTACACCCCCAAACACCGGCGCCAAACATATTCGCCAGGTCATTTCGCTAAATTTGCTTGCCGAACGCAAACGCCTGGCGTTAGAATCGCAATTATCACAATTAGTTTAAATACTGTACTCCAATGTCTTCTATAGCTGAATGCCCAAAATGCCACAAAAAGTATAAAAATGTTTTGCCCGAACATGTCGGCATCAAGACAACCTGCAAAAAGTGCAATTCAAAGTTTGTTGTCCAGATCTGCTCCACTGCTGATGAAAACGCACTCCGGAGGGAAGGGTTATGGAAAGTTGGAGACCTGATCCTGCGGAAATATAAAGTGACCGATATATTGGGCATTGGAGGCATGGGCGCCGTTCATAAGGTATATCATTTAAACTGGCAAATGGATCTGGCTGTAAAAAGCCCCAACTCTCTGGCCTTAAGGCGCGCTAAAGGGAAGACAAATTTTCTGAAAGAAGCGGAAACCTGGGTAAACCTGGGAATGCATCAGAACGTTGTCAACTGTTACTATGTACGTGAGATTGATGGGATTCCACGGGTTTTCTCTGAATATGTCAACGGTGGCTCTTTAAAAGAATGGATCCGGGAGGGCAGGCTGACAACTTTGGATACCATGCTGGACGCCGCAATACAGGTGGCCTGGGGGCTACATTACGCTCACACACAAGGGCTTGTCCACCAGGATGTAAAGCCGGCAAATGTGATGATGACCAACGATGGGGTCGCCAAGATCGCAGATTTCGGTCTGGCAAAATCGAAACCGATGACCGAGTCCGATTATATGGAGCCAGACAGCCAATCGGCCATAGATATTGAGGTCACATACAGAGGAATGACCCCTGCGTTTTGCTCCCCAGAGCAATCAAAAAAAAGAAAACTTACCATAGCCACGGATGTCTGGTCGTGGGGTTTATGCGTGCTTCAGATATTCGCAGGTAAGGTAACATGGCGCTCCGGAACCGAAGCGATGAAAGCGCTGGATAAATATTTGGCTCCTAAAGCAGACCAGGGCCCAATTGCAAAAATGCCTTCACCCATTGTCTGGCTTCTGCGCGATTGTTTTAATAACAACCCCTCCAAAAGACCAAAAAACTTGCAAAAGGCGGCGGAAGCGCTTCAGCTTATCTATTATGACAAGCTGGGCGTCAAATATCCAAGGGAGTTCCCGGCATCTGGGGTTGACTCTTCCGACAGTTACAATAACCGCGCCCTGTCCCTACTGGATTTGGGTCGAAAACCGGAAGCCATGGATACTTGGAAACGCGCCATCGCCCAACAACCGTTTCACCTGGAATCTAATTATAACAGTTGTCTCGTCAGGTGGCGCGATGGAGCCATATCTTATGAAGCCATGGTCAAGCGATTGAACGATGAAAAGCTGAAGTCAGATGAAAACAAATGGCTGCACAAATATCTGCTGGGGCTTGCATTCCTGGAAAAGGGGGATGACACCATGGCTGTAAAAGCTTTTGAATCGATCAGCGAAGCCGCCGGAGATAACAAGGAGGTCAGCACCGCCCTGGAATTTGCGAAAAACAGGAAACTGGACAAGTTTACCGCCCCTTTCAGGTTATCTGCGATCAAAAAAATAGAAAGAATTTTCGCCACTGAAAGCGAGTTTAAAAGTGTGATGACGCTGGTTCAAAAGGCAATGTCTGAAAATAACCTTAATCAAGCGGTCACTCATATCAAACAAGCCAGGGCTATGCCAAATTTTAATCATCGCTCAGAGGCGATGAACGCATGGACAACACTTTATTCCATGCTGCCCCATAAATCTTTTGTAAACGCCTGGGAAGAAGAGGTGTTGGATAACCAGCAGGGCTGTATAAACGTTGTTGCTTTCAGCCCAAATGGCAGATATCTATTGGCTGGGGGAGATAGCGGCCTTACGATATGGGACCTCTCTTCTGGCAAACCTTCGATACGCGCCAAACATGAGGGCCAGATCAACAGCGCGCGCTTCAGCTCCGATAGTGAGTTTGTGTTGGCTGGGGGGAAAGATAATCAGATAATCGTATGGGATGTTCTGGAAAATGAAGAAAGCTTCCGTTTACCCAAACTTCGATCCGATATCAGCGCTGTTGATATCTGCCAGGATATGCGGCTGGCAGTTTCCGGTTGCGCGGATGGTTCTTTAAAGCTTTGGGATACACAGGAAGAAAAATTAATAAAAAATATTGGTTCACTGGAACATTTTGTCGCTTCGGTTCTGTTTAGCGTTGATAGTAAACATATATACGCTTTACCAGCGGCAGGCGCATTGCGAGGTTTCGAAACACACTCTGACAAGCGCCAGCTAATGTTTGACAAGCATAGCCTGCACGCGTCGACCATGGATATAAGTTCGGATGGAGAGTTAATGGTTTTCAACTCTGGCAGGACCAGAACCGGGCTGATGATAGGCAACTTACTATCTGGTGAAATAGTACAATCCTTCGATGAATGTGAAGCGCAAATAACTGCCTGCTGTTTTTGCTTTGATAAACAATTCGCGCTGTCTGGAAGCGTAGATGGAAAGGTTACCATATGGGATGTGTCAGAAGGGAGGGCAATAAAGATATTTAAAGCGCACAAGAAGAGAGTAACTGCTTTAGCTGTCATGAGAAATGGGCGCAGATTCGCCACAGCCTCAGCCGATGGAAGCGTGAGCATATGGCAAATTGATTGGGACCTTGCCACTGGAGAATTCCCGGAATGGCGCCAGGAAGCGGATACGTATCTAAAAAATTTCCTTTCCAACTCCATGCCATACGCGCCAAATATAATCAGCAACGCAGAGCCCAGCGATAGCCAGAAAATAAAGATGACCTTGACCAAGGAACTTAACCCATCCTGGGACGCCGAGAGTTATAAAAGATTATTGTACGACTTGGGTTGCGCCGGATATGGCTATTTGAACAAGGAATTGATTAAGGAGAAGCTTACACAGCATATAGCTGAGATCAGGAACGATGCGGAGCATTTAAAAAAAGATTTCGCAAACTATACAATAGCCATGAAAATGAAGGAAAAATCTGACCAATCAAAGAGAAAAGTAAAAAAGCCTTTCTCCGCTCTAATCAAAGCTACAATTGTTATTGCTCTGGTTGCGATAGCTTTTTGGATATTCAGCGCATACGGCTTACTGGACACAAATCGAAACGAAACCATCGAACAGATGAAATCCGCCCATGGTAAATTATATGGATCCACCGGTTTTACAGGAAAAGCGTCAACCCGCTTGTTGAACAGGTTAAATGTGGAGCAAACGGACGTCTGGGGCACAGATTACCGTGTAAATATTGACAGAGATAAAGTTACGATCCAATCAGCCGGCCCTGACCTGATATTCGATACAGAAGATGATATTGTTGTAAAAGGTGATGACATTAACATTGAAATCATCGACGGTAATTAGTAATTTTGCCTTTATTGATGATGTTTTCTATCTCTACAATTCCCACATATGATATATTGTATTCGTTGTAATACATTCAATTTCCTGGTTAGTATTCAATCGGTCGGGTAAATTCGTATTTTTGCGGTTATCCATACCAGATCATACAGCCCATTTGAAAAGGATAATTACCATTTCTGTTTATCTTGGATATGCCATGTTTTATGTTGGCGCAGCTATAGGTCACGATTATGTCCAAGCCTAAGCCTGTATCAGGCGTGCTGGATATAACCGATAAAGGCTTTGGGTTCCTGCGAGGGGTCGAAAGCGGATACGCCATAAGCTCGTCCGACCCGTATGTGGGTAAAAACGTCATCCAGAAACTACGCCTGCAACCGGGCATGCATATCGAGGGCTTTGGCTCCAAAAAAAATAACTCAAAAGAAAATTTTGCGCTTAACAAGGTTGACAAGATTAATGGCCTGCCGGTAGAAGAGCATAGAAACAATGCCCGGTTCCAAACCTTGACCGTTATAGACCCGGAAGAAAAGCTGACGCTGGAGACAGGTCAATACCCTTTGACAACCAGGGTCCTAGATATTTTTGCCCCGATCGGCAAGGGTCAAAGGGCGCTTCTGGTGTCGCCACCAAAAGCAGGTAAAACAATATTTATCGAAGATATTGCCAAGGGGATCAAAGCCAACTATCCTGACATTCATCTGATTGTTTTCCTGATGGATGAGCGCCCGGAAGAAGTTACCCAGTTCAAACGGACCATAGGTGGAGAAGTTCTTGCCACCAGCTTCGACGCTCCGCTCAACCAGCAGGTACGCATGGCGGAGCTGGCGCTGGAGCGGGTTATGCGTCTGGTGGAATCGGGCAAGGATGTGGCGCTTATTGTGGACTCCCTCACCCGCATGGGCAGGGCGTTTAACAAAAATACATCCAGCAAGGGCAAAACCTTGTCGGGCGGTGTGGCCGCCGACGCGCTTCAGTTTCCCAGGAAATTTTTTGGCGCAGCGCGCAACATAGAGGGCGGCGGCAGCCTGACCATTATCGCCACTTGCCTTGTGGACACCGGCAGCAGGATGGACGAAGTGATTTTTCAGGAGTTCAAAGGTACCGGCAATACGGAAATCACACTCGACCGCAGTCTGGCGGAAGAGAGGGTTTTTCCTGCGGTCAACATTAACCAGTCCGGCACCCGCAAGGAAGAAAAGCTTCAGTCGGAAGAAGATCTGCAAAAAATATGGACCCTGGCCCGGGCGCTAAGCGATGACAAAGGTTTTGCCAAGTACAAATCGATGCTGGACAAGCTGGAAAGTTTCCCCACCAACGCGCAGTTCCTAGACTCGATCCCGACTGCACGTTAATTACCGGCTCCTGTTGATTAACCTTACAACCCACTTTTTTTTGTATCGATACCAAGCTTCTTGATTTTGTACCAGATGCTCCGCTCTGTGATGCCAAGCTCGCTGGCGGCTTTGTTCTGCTTGTAGCCGTTATTCTCCAGGGCGGCAAGTATCATGTTCCTTTCAAAATTGTTAACCGCTTCTTCCAGTCCTCCTGGCTCTATTTGATTATTGGCTGGAACGCGGCTATCACTGTTCCACAAATACTCTGGCAAATGCTCCGCATCCACATATTCGCCATCACACATGATTACCGACCGTTCGATACAGTTCTCCAGCTCACGCACGTTTCCGGGCCAGTGGTAATCGAGTAAAATTTTAAATGCTTCAGCGGAAACTTTTTTAAGCTGAAGATTGTTCTCATCGCAAAACTTTTTTATGAAATGGTCCACCAGCTTCTGGATATCACTCTTCCGCTCCCGCAGGGGGGGCGTAGGTATCACCAGCACGTTCAATCGATAGAAAAGGTCCTGGCGAAACTCCTTTTTATCGATGGCCCGGGCCAGGTCTTTGTTGGTGGCGGCTATGATACGGATATCAACTTTGCGGGGTGTGTTGCTACCTACCCTTTCGATCTCCCGCTCCTGCATGGCGCGCAGCATTTTCGACTGGGTGTCGACGCCCATATCACCGATCTCATCCAAAAACAATGTACCACCATTGGCCGCTTCAAACTTACCGATCCGCGCGTCCACGCCTGTGGCGACATTTTTTTCGATACCAAACAGCTCCGCCTCCAGCAGTGATTCGGCCAGCGCAGAGCAGTTGATTCTGATAAAGGGCCCTTCAGACCGGTCGGAGTTATAGTGTATAGCTTTGGCTACCAGCTCCTTGCCGGATCCGGTTTCACCCACTATCAGTGTGGTGGAACGCACTTTCGCCGCGCGCACGGTTAAATCGAAGACATCGACCATTTTCCCCGAATCGCCGATGATATGATCAAAATTATATTTTTCTTTAAGGTTAAGCTTCAGGTCACGGTTTTCGTTTTTAAGCTTCAGGTTGCTAAGGGCGTTATCCAGGTTGTGATACAGCTCATCCGGCTCCACCGGTTTTACCAGATAATTGAAGGCGCCTTCCTTGATGGCCTCCACCGCGATTTTCACATCCCGGGACGCGGTCAGGATTATCACAGGGAGATCCGGCTCCGTTTCATGCATGGCTTTCATTATTTCCAACCCGGTGGTATCCGGCATGAAATAATCAACCACCGCCGCGTCAAACGTTTTTTTGCCCAGTTCCCTTTGCGCGTCACGATAGGTCAGGCATGTGGTCACATCATATTTTTTCAATAGCAAGAACTGCTCCACCATTTTCAGGGTGTTCAGATCGTCATCTATTACAAGTATCTTTTCCGCTTCGCTCATATGACAGTTTGCGCTTTCAGACTAATCATAAATCACATTCCCTCTCTGTCGGCCAGGGTCCTGGGCCAGGAAAATTCTATACCAAATCCTTCGCCAGGGGAAGATTCCGCGCAGATCACGCCCTCATGCAGTTCGATAATTCTTTTCACCGTTGGCAACCCAAGCCCCACGCCCTTTTTGGTTACACCGTTGGTTTTAGCCTGATAAAATTCTTCAAACAAGGTTTCACATACATCGGCCGGGGCGCCATCTCCATCATCCACAATTTTGCAATGAATGCGTTTGCCCTTTTTACTCAGCTCGATATCAATCCGGGTATTGGTATGCTTAATGGCGTTGCCGATGCAGTTTATAAACACACGTTCCATCTGAGCCCTGTCCATATCTGCGTCCATAACCTCCCCAATCAATGGTGTGTCCAAAGATATTTCACGTCCGTTTACCGTCATTACTATATTACGCAGCTCTAACTCCGGTATATATGTTTTGATGGCCGAATCGAGAGTCGTAAAAATGTTGCCACGGGAAATATCCAACGCAAGCTTGCCCGATTTTATTTTTGCATAGACCAGAATATCTTCAGCGAATCGTGTGATTTTATCTGTGGCGGAAATAATATTTTCCACTATCTTCTCGAAGCTTGAGCTGTCCGCTTCGGGGGAAACCGATTTCAATATCCTGGCAAAACCGGAAACAGGGTTAACCAGCGAAAGCAAATCGTGGGTCAACGAGAAATATAGCCGCTCCTTATCCTCTTCCCGCTTGATCACTTCCTCAAACAGCCGGGCGTTTTCCACCGCTACGGCGCACTGATTGGCCACCGCTTCTATTAATGCTGTTGAATTTTCGTCATAGAGGGCTGTTTTACCATAGCTTTGCACAGACAGCACTCCAGTCACTTTGCCTTTATAAATCATGGGCGAGCCGAGCCAAGATTTGGCCGGTTGGCCGCCGTGACGTATTCCCAGCTTTTCGCATTCGGTCAGCGTATCATACCTCATCAGCAGCGATTGCCGGTTTTTGATGATCCAGCTGTTTATCCCATCGGACAGTGGATATACTTCTGGTTGATCCAGGTCGGAGCCATCCGAAAAATAACGCGCAAGAAACGACAGTTCGCAACGCGCCTCATCAAACAAGATGACGTTTACTTCGTCCGTTTCCAGCACAGAGCCGATCGTCGCAATTATCTCTCTTACCATCTCTTTTAGTTTCAGCCTGGAAGTGATCACCCTTCCAATCTTGTTGACTGTCTCCATATCCTGAGCGCGCTGGCGGTCCTGCCGGGCCATATGAAGCCGTTTTGCTGTGTTGGCAATATCCTCCAGCGTTTGCTCCACCGTTTCCATTGCTTCAGCCTCTGGCTGTATCTGTGCGTCATACCCTGCCAGAAACAGAACCGTGTTCACCCCATCAGCTTTTTTTGAACAGCAGGCAATGTTGGCATACCCTTTTTCTTGGCAAAACGTTTTGCTGATATCGGAGCTTACGAACATTCTGCCATTATCTTCTTGCAAAGCCGCGCCACACACACAATCCTCCACATCGAAATTATCAAAGCAGTACTGTGCGGCGCCGGTATTGGTGTTTAGCGTTATGTCAGATTTATCCTGTCCTTCATAAACCCTTATCGCCCCGCCACTGGCGCCTATGGAAGGTAAAATCGTATCAAGGATTGTTGTCAGCGCTGATGAAAGCTCGCGCTCGTCGGTGACTCTGTTCAACAGTGAAGCGACCCGGTGGGATAAAAGTTCAGAAGCGCCAGCCATCTAAACGCCTCGGCCTAAAATGACACCTGAGCCAAAGGCGCTGTCGGTCTTGATCAAACTATGCAGATAGTCCGCGTTTACTTTAGCCGCGCCGACAGCCAGCTTCTTGAACCTAGCTACAGACGATAAAGAAGCTCCCTTGAACGGACCATTTTTTTCGATAAGTTTATCGCCAGTGTGAAAATTGAAACCTCTATCATCTGCTATAACCCGGATAACGCTCACTGGAATGCCATGCTCCTTTGCCAGTGACGCAATACCATAAGACTCCATATCCACCATTACCACATCAGGGTTTTCGATCCTGCTTTTATCCTCGGCATCATACAACCTATCAACCTGCAGTGTAGTTCCGCCATTGTAAACATCACCGCTCCAGGTTTCTATCGGGTATATACTATCCAACGCTACTACCCCACCCCGATTATTCAGAGCAGCTTTGTTTGGTATCAATATGTCTCCCGGTTTTAAACCAGCTAACACTGCGCCGGCAAAACCAAAAACAATGATATGTGAAACCTGGAAATTGCTAATCAGATAGTCATGGGCTAGTATGGCGCCCTCTGAGCCGGACCCCGTTTGCAGCACAATTACAGGCTGCGAACCGTAACGCCCAACATAAATCGTGAAAGGGCCTGGGGAGATAATTTGATCGATCGAGAGTAATTTCACAAGCGGTTTCACCTCTGGCGCCAGCGCAGCGGAAAACACGATATTCGAAGTTTGTTCAGTCATCTGGTCAAACATTTGTGGTATTTATATGATAATTATTCTATAATATCACTCTAAATATTAAAAAAGGTGGATTTGTCAATGAAGTGCCCATATTGCAAATATGTAAGTTTCGAATACCTTACCTCCTGTAAAAAGTGTTCAAAGGACCTTACCGCTCATAAGCACCAGCATGGCATTGACTTTGTTCAACCAAAGCCGCTTGGAATCCTGGCATTCCTTCAGGCAAGTTCATCAGCTGGTGAGAGCGCGTTTGAGGATTTAAATTTTGACTCTGACGCAATTACCCTCGATTCACATTCTTCTGAAGATGGAAACGCTCTAGGCGTCACAGATAAACACGATACGATGGCGTCGTTGGATTTGACTAACGACGCTCCTGTATCATTGACTGATTCTTCTGAAAGCACTTTTATAATTAACGAAGATGATGAGGTTGAAGTATCGGAAGAGCTTTTGAGCGAACCAGCGGAAGAGCTCGATGTAAAAGAGATTACCAGAGATGATGAACAAGCCCTTGACGAGAGTGGGTTCTCCCTGCAAGTTGAGGATAATCAAGTTTCTGACGTGTCCAGCCCGGAAGAAGTTGAGGAAGAGGTATTCGCGGATAGTGGTTTTTCCCTGCAACTAGGAAATGAAAACGAACTCGGTTTTGATTCCAGCGAAGGTTCAGAGAGCTTTAGCTCCGGCGAAGCTGATTTTTCCGACAGTCTGGCTGAGGCTAGTGACGAGCCGCTGGAAATTACCATTGAAGATCCAAGCGAAGATGATAACGATATCATATCTAATCAACTGCTAAGCTTATCTGAACCGGATGAAGTAGAAAGCCTGGAATTATCAGAACCAAGGGAAGATAATCAAATACCTGAATTGCCAGATGACTCTAACGAATGGATTTTGGAAGATGCCGAAGCGGCAAACAATGAAGAGCCTGATGATTCAATAGGGTTTGAACTTCTAGAAGAAGATGAAAGCGCTGGTATGGAACTAGAGGAAAGCGTTGGGCCGAAAGACAATGAAAACCTGAGTGAAGAAGATTTTTCTGAAGTTGACTTTTCTCTGGATGAGAAAGAGCTATTTGGCGATGAATTGATATCAGGTGATGACGAACCGCTTGAAGACCTGGATATTGAGCTGGATAGCGACTCTAAGGATAAATAAAATTTCTATCCTTTACACCATCGGCATATAGCAATATTACAACTCTGTATAGAATCGATTCTAACGATTCTAGCTATGGGCCGCCACATGGGTTCGTTGTTGCTACTCTGCTTATGCCACTTCGCTCTATAATAACGAAATATTGATTAGGGTCCGTTACAGCGCTGCTGTCCATAGTAACCACAAGGGGCATCACGCCCCTGGATCCTCCGGTTATCTGCCTTATGGTTCCATCTATACCCAGCGTTAGCTGCGTTACATTGGCGCCGCCACAATCCAGCGCAGACGCCAAAAACACACCTTTGTTTTGTTGGCCTATAGACTCATTGGATATTTGAGGTTCACCGGCATCGTTACTATTGTTCCTGTTATTGTCCCGGATTAATGTGATACTGGAGCCTGGTGTGCCTGCCCCATTTATAAGGACAAGCACCGGGCGGTTTCTTTTGATCGCTTCAAACCTGGCTTCAGAAAAAATATGCCCTATGGAATTGGACGCGCCCTCCAGCCTCCACTTTGGAAGGTAGCTGAGAAATGAAGGGACGGCGAACGCTACCAGTATAGCAATAATAGCCAAGGTGACGACAAGTTCTATCACAGTAAAACCTGATCCACCTTTGGCGCCAGACCTAAGTCGCATAATTTACTCCATTATTAATTAATCTCGCGCCACGATCTGACTGTTGGACCTCTGCTTGGTCCGGAGCCGCCCGTCAGCTTGTTATCAAACTTGCCGCCACCATATGCCTTCAGCTTGCCTGTGCCTGTTTTTACATACAGATGGTCATCCACCACAACTGGTGTTGTGGTGATGTTGCCGGCGTCTTCTTCAAGGATGGGTGTGCCGCCAGCTTCCGCGTCTATAACAAACAGCTTGCCTTGCGCAGCGCCGGCGTTGGCAGCCGCCGGCGTGGGTGGCGCGCACGGGTCGTCAGTGTCCGCCGATGTGGTGCCGAAGTACACCTTTTCCGCAGACGCAAACGCGGAGGCGAAAATCCGGTGGCCAGGAGGCAGGGCATATCTCCATAGCGGGTTGGTTACTGTTCTACATTGGCCTGGATCATCTGTATCAGCAATCGCATAAAAATAGTATTGATCGCTGACAGCGTCCACATGGAACGGGCTATCGCCTGTGCCAAAGAATACCAAAGTTCGATAATCCACCTCACCGCTGGAATTGATTTCGTTCTTCACAACCACCGCCGGTGAAGCGTATATCGGTTGACCAGCGTTAAACAGAGTGCAGACGTTGGTGTCAGACGGCGTACTGCCCAATGTAATTTTATACATATAGCCTTTGTCGGTGCCGATATACATCTTGTCGGCGAAACCGTCGCCGTCACTATCCACAACCGCTGGTTGACCGCTAGGAGTGCCCCCAATACCAGCGCTGGTACTATCCAGGAAAATCCGTTTTAGCACAGCCCCATTCTCCATATCCAACATATAAATGGATGGATAGATGGTGGGACTGGCGCTTACTCCCGATACAAAGAACGCAACCCACTTGGGGTCAGGCCCTCGTATTTGACCAATCACAACCACCGACGGCGAAGAGCGCGAACGGAACAGATCCGGATCGGCAAATTCCCATAGTAACTTCGGATTGTCTTCAAGGGTAATGTCCAGAGCGAAGATATGATCACCGCCGTTGCCCTCAGCCGAGACTATGACGGTATGCCATGAATCATCATTAAACCGCACATATGCCGCCGACGGAGATGCGTCTACGAAGGCCATATCATCATTTTTCATCTTGTTATTTTTCAGCTTGGCAATTTGATCAGCCGGGATTACCGCCCAGTTCTCCGAGCCGTCGCCATAATTGGGCGCGCTACCACTCCATTCGTAATAACCTCTGTTAATAGTATGTGTACCCGGGCTGGTAGAGCTACATGCCACTCCCCTGCCAGGATAGGTTGGATTGCCTTGCGAATCGCGGCAATCCTCTGGATTGACTGCATTCTTGTAATCCTGCAGATTGGATGAAGTACAGGTTGTGGCCGCGTTAAACAAAGATTCATCAACATAAGCTGGTTTATACTCGCCTGCGTAAAACGCGTGGAGCGTCCCCATCCTGGAACCGATGAACGCATAAGTCTTCCGATCTCTTTGGCTGCATCTGTATACATCAAAGGAATCGCGTTGTTCGTCGCTGACCCCGGTGCCAAAATACCATGATGGTGAGCCAGGGGCTCCGACAATTGCAGGGGCGCTATGATCGATAGCCGATAACAGCCACTCTTTTTTGGCGCTGGAGTTGGTGCCATCTTCATACCCGCTCACCCATTTCTTCAGCCAGCTGGCGTCGGCTTCACTGAATTTGTCATCACCATTGAAGTCATACACGAAATACCGGCCTTTGGGTCCAACAATCTGCTTTCTGCTAAGGGCCAGATCTCTCCTGTCAACGGCAGAACTGTTAAAATCATCCAAAGTTGATTTATAAGTAAACTTGCCATAATCGGCGGTTATATCAACACCGTTCCCTGGTGGCGTATTGAATGAAAGCGTATACTCACCTGTATAGCGGTTGATTGTGCCAGTTCCAGTCATACTACCCACCAGTTCGGTGGTACGCTTGTCCGTAAATATTTCCAGGCCATCTGTAATCTCAATGGTGGAATGAATTATCTGTTCATTGTTAGCTTGCGTTTTAGTCAGTGCCAATGTCCCGGTAAAATCTGTTTGCGATCCATCACCTTGCGCCAATATTTCTCCAACCACTTGCGTCGGTGTCATATTCGGTGTCCGGATATCCCTCGACGGTCCGTCAGATGTAAGCTTCTGCCCGGCGTCCCAATTATCCAGGATATTAAATCCGGCGTTGGGTGCCTTTGGATCATAAAGTTGCTGGCTTGTGAAGTGCCCTCTCAAAACCTTATCGTTCCAGTTGGCCGCTGGTGTTTCGAACGAGCCGCTATAAATTACATTACCAAGAACGACCGGGGCGGAACGGGAGAAGCTCTGGTTCACCGCCGCATTATATGAAAGATCGATAGAAATTATTTCCGGAACACACTGGTCATTCTTGGAAACCATTTCCGCTTTCCATATCAGCTCCCTGCCGGTATACCCAAGTTCGGAAAAGTTAACCGTCGTGGAACGGTATGTCGTTTTCGGTGTTCCAAATACCCAGTCAGTCACATCAGAGCCGGATTTATCCGGTGTCTTTATAACATCCCATTCTGAAATTTCGACCCAGTTTTGGCCATTATCTATGGATAATAAGTATTTGATCTCTGTTTTACCTTTGCATGGCATACTATCCGTCACTTCTATGGTCACGCTCGTTATATAAGCATTGGAATCGGCAGGGCTGAGCGCTTCAGTGCTTTTCAGCTGCGCCACGCCGCCGGTCTTCCGTTCGATCATGAACACCAGATCGTTGAAATCCGCGTCACCACCGCCCAGAAGATCTTCCACTCCAATTACCCACTTAAATGGATCGTTCGGTGGAGAGGCGACAAGATAATGGTTATATTTCTGATATCTTTTTACAACCTTGTTGAGAGCGCCTGATAGTTTTACATTAAAGTAGCCGTTGGGGGGATACGCTGCCTTTCCATCCGGGTTGCCTAACCGATCCCGGGCGGCCGTGGGAACAAATCCTTGGGTGGCTTTGCCAGTGGTGTACTTGGTTGGCGGTCCGCCCTGCTCCGGGGCTGGTATGCTTAAATCGAACACCAGGGTAGTGTTCGCTTTCCTGCTGTCGCTTGGCGACCAAGTGTCTCTGCTCCATCCATCCTTTGAATAGAATGTCTTGCCGGCAATATCACCATTGGCATGCAGGAAGTATACAATTTCCGTTTCTGGACCGAGCGTACCCATTCGTTTTCTCATATCCCGTGGGTCCACTTCATTTTTATTGACGAAGTTACGGATTGAACTCTTGTTTGGTCTAAATCCCCAGGCTCTCAATTGGTCTTCCGTCAAGCCGGTGCTGTTGCCCAGATAGCTGTTGGTTTCATTATAAAAAGTATCCAGAACACCATTGCCACCTCCACAGCAACCACCAGTCTCCTGATCATCTTCTATTGTGCGGAATAAATAGTTGAGTTCGACACCAGCATTCACCAAATCGGAAAAAGGAAGGGTTCCGGTAATGGGGTTTCCATTGTTCACTAATTCTTCCGCTTGACCCTTGACAAACCAGCCCAGATCAGATTTGTACCCAGCGCCTTCAAGCAGGAATACGGTAGAAACCACCTGCTCGAAAGGAATAGTGATGTTATTTACATCCAACTGACTGGTACCCGTATCCAGCTGGATATAGCCGTCACTATTTACTGAGGCCGTGTTCATATCCAGCTTGGTTGGGTCGAAACCGGTCGACGGTGTTGTGGAGGAGCCACCCGCCGCGCACCCTGTGGGCAAGGTTTGGGCGTGGGCGATACTTTTTGGGCTTATTAGTTCGAAACCAGTTATCGCTATAGCCGTCACGACTAGCGATAAAATCACCGGGAATATACGATTGCTATTTCTCATTTTACTCTCCACTATTACGCCAAACTATAAAGTTGTGCTCGTTCCAAGGTCTGATGTGGCCACGTCTTCATCTGCATCAGCAGAAGTTTTGCCGGTGCCAAACTCCTGGTTCATGCCGGAGCCGACCGCCCCGAACAGGTTGCTTGGGTTCAGAACCAACACCTTTTCCTGCATCGACTCTGTAATTGCATTTACTAGATCTGGAGGTCTGAAGCCTCGGGCCACAGACCGAATAACTATTGCCCCGTCACAATCGACAGTGGCGGAACCACCCGGGACACATGTCGCCCCGGCTCCACCGCCATCGTTGTTGTTCCAGGCTGTCACTGTATATGTATAGGTATATCCACCCACAGTTATATTGCTGTTCTGCAAAACCTGGGCGCCGCCAGTAGTCCACGGGCCGTCATAAATTGTAGCTGGGCCAGTATCGCAGCCTTGGCAATAAAAACTGTTCGCAGTGTTGCCAGTTTCAGTCAGCTTAAACGTCCAGGACGGCTGCGCTGCCGCTGATTGGTTAGGGAGGTCTGCGGCGAAATCATTCGCCAGCACAGCCTGAGCGTGCTCCAGACCTGCCTCCGCTATATAGAAAGCGGTGGTGTTCAGCTTCTGGTTATTTGCTATTCTTTGTTCCATAACCGCTTTTTTACTGGAAAATATACCTATCATCGCTATGATAGCCAGGATCGAAAGCGCAATGATCAGGGTCAATCCCTCCCGGTTTCCAGTAACGCGTTTATATCTGTTATATTGCATCGTTTATTACCTTCCGGTTAATTCATGTTCCGCAATCGGACTGTTCTGGTAATTACTCTTCTTCTATGCTTATCCGCCGTGCCAAGGCTCGATACCGTGCTATTTTCAAGAGTTGTGGGCAAAGCGTCCTGTCTCTCTTTTTCTGCCTTGGGCGCTTTCATCAGCAGGCTCAGCTTTACAGCAGTCACATCCGTGCCGATCGTTATTCCATCACCCCAGCTATCTATAACTTTATCAAACGGCGCATTACTGTCTTCACCCACCAGCACCTGGAAATCATTAACATGATTCGCTATAGCTTCAGGAACCTGACCAACCTGATATCGCATTAATTGTGATGGTCTGTTAGCTGTTTCATCCCTGACATAGTAATAGACATCTTTGCCAATTAATGCCACAGCAGGCCATGTATTACCAGGTGAAGGATCGGCGCACTGATGTGGTCGATTAGCGTCATCATTGTTTACACCACGGTTCCAGGTTAAATTAACTCTAGTGGTTCCTTGTTCTGTACCGTCAGTAATATTATTCTGGCAATGGTAACCTGTGGCTGGGTTATGTATCCTGATACTGTATTCAGCGGCACAAGCAGCAAGCGCCGCTCCACCATCACCGGAGTTGTAGCATGGCAAACAAGAAGCGATAATATCCACTGGCAACTGTGGCGCCGCCGCGCTGTTTTCATTAAAGGCTGGGATGTTAAGCTCTTCCGAGCAATGCGAAACAAAAACTTCTATTACATCCGTGCCTGGCAGAACACCCAGCGCCGTACCGCTGAATACGCTGCTAACTTGCGCCGGGTTATTATTTGTATTGTCATTATCCCAGACATAGATAGGCACGCCACCTGTGCTGGTTGACGCGCCGCGGACCTCACGGGCCATGATGTCCATCCCGATTCGGCCGTTCTCTTCTATCAGCTTCATCTGGTCTATCAGGCGATACGCCCGTGTGTTGCTGTTGAACATCTGAACCGTACCGATCATCAAAACGATGGCAATCAACATGGCTACCAAAAGCTCTATCAGGGTTACGCCGCTATTATTATTTATATTCATGGTGTTGGCAGTAAAATCAGGTTAACAAACTGGCATGTGGTCGGGTTGGCTCCACCGCTCATGGCTATATCGGTGGTCACAGTATCCACACCGACCAATGGCGCATCGTATTGAAAGGATACATCCATGGTGGCGTTGGTAAGATGCATGTTATGCATCGCGTTGCAGAGATAATCTGCGTCGGTAGCTCCTGTAGGGACGTAAGCGCATGCGCTGTCTACCGTGACTGTAAAATCCGTTCCATAATCTGCGCTGCCGACGTTTGCTTTCACTCTGTCGAAGGCGTCCGAGGCAAGGTTGGCGCAGCTGTCGACGTTGCGTGTTAACAGCGCGCTACTGATGGAGCTGGTATGCATCATGGTAAAACCGAGCAGTCCCACCGCCAGTATGACTATGGTAACAAGTATCTCTATCAAGGTAAAACCTGATATGCTTTTCATACCTGCTTTCCTGGATGACATGGGCTTTCCAATAGATTTCATTTCTAATACTTTCCTTTCGTTGTCTATAAGTATCGGCTATTTCTAGAAGAATGTTAATTCGCAATCAGATGTATTTTTGCATCAGCACAAGTCATTAATTACATATACGTATAAATACGTACTGCGGAAGAGAGTCAGGCTGCTGATCAGGCCTAACTTAGGGCAGTTTTGTTCTTTATGGCAAAATTTAACAATGCGTTCCAGCCACGCAGGTCCAGCTTTTCGCATATATTGGAACGGTGTTTTTGCACAGTCCGGAAGCTGATATTCATTTCATCGGCAATCTGGCGGCTGGTTTTATTCAATGCGATTTCCCCCAGGACTTTCTTCTCTGTGGGGGACAACGATTCCAGTTTCGGATTGTCGCTGTTTACACGCTTCTTGTTCGCTCTGCTTTTCACCAGAATACCAGAAAGCGAAGGGCTTATATATGACTCTCCCTTAGCTACGGTATTGATGGCTGTGATCAGCTCATCCGCTGTATTGTTTTTTAGCACATATCCTTTAACACCAGAGTCAATGGCTTCCAGCAGGAAGTCTTCCTCCTTATACATAGTCAGGATCACAATTTCTGTCTTGAGATCACTACCCATAATCTCCTGCGCGACTTCCAATCCTGTTTTGCCAGGCATCGAAATGTCCAGCACAGCCACATCCGGGTTCATCTCCATAATTAACTTTACGGCGTCTTCACCGTTGTCAGCTTCCGCCACAATTTCTACTTCCGGGTCATTGCTTATCACTGCGACAAGCCCTTGACGGAAAATATGATGGTCATCTGCAATCAAAACTTTAATTGTCATCGTCCTTTTTATCAGCTCGAAGGTAATTGTTTTTGATCAAACGGCAGCTTGATCGATAAGGTGGAGCCGGCGCCCTCATCCGACTCTATTATAAAACTGCCTCCGAATATCGCCACCCTTTCAGTGATGCTCTGCAGGCCCTTGCCACTTTTCGCTTGTTGCCGCTCGGCAATCTTGCCTGGCTCGAACCCAATCCCATCATCCGATATATTAATTTCTATTATACGTTCCCTGCAGGCCACGTCCACATATGCATTGTCAGCCTTGGAATGCTTTATAATGTTGTTTATAGCTTCCTGAATGATTCTGTAAACGGTTATTTCCATCTCTTGAGGCATAGTGCAGCTACCCTTATCTATCTCCACGAAAAAAGAGATATTTGTCGAATCTGATATTCTGTCGGCAAGTTGGGTTATCGTCTTCTCAAAACCGAGCTTATCCAGGGCGGGAGGCCGAAGATCAAACGCTATATCGGTTATCTGCTCCATTGTTTCTTCTGCCAGCTTGGCTGTTTTTCTCCATGCATCCACACGCTCGTCATTCCGCCGCTCTTCATTTATAATCTTCTGTATCTCGGAGTTTATAACCAGCAGGTTCTGGGCCAGGCTGTCATGCAGCTCGTTGGAAACCCTTTTGCGCTCGTTCTCCTGGGCTTCAATTATTCCCCTGCTAAGCTGTTTTAGCATCTGCTGATATTTTTTCTGCTCAGATATATCTGTTATCAACCGGACAAGATGCTGGAATTTGCCCGCATCATTATATACGGGGAATATACTTTCAATGACCGGCACATTTTCACCATCAGGGGTCAGCATACGCATCTCTCCTGTCCATTGCTTGTTTCTGAATACTTCAGGTATGATCTTGACTTTTATTTTTTCATGCATATGCCCCGGATAATAATCAAAAATATTGTCCCGGTAAGTATTATCGGTGTCAGACTGGTCTATGGTTTTTATAAATGATTTGTTGGCGTGGCTGATGACCCCATCCCTGTCTGATATAACCAGCCCTATCCCAGACAGTTCCACGATCTGGCTCGACACAGCTATATCGCTTTCCAGTTGCTTTTGTTTCATTTCAAAATTCCTGAGCACCAGTAACGGAATAATGATGGCCAAGGCGCCAAAAAATGTCTCCTGCCATACATTACGCCATTTTTGGACGTTGAAATCGGTTGGGTTCGGATCATCGAACAATTGTTCAAACGTTGCTTCCACATGAAATTCCCAGACATATGACAAAGAAAATATAATGAGTATAGAAAAACCGGCGAGAAGGAAAAATTTCCTTTCAACTCTTTTCATTTTACGGTACTACAATTTTTTCATGGTAGAAAGCAACTATCCGACACTTATTTTAATATGTTTTGCCTTATTGATGTCAGCCTTTAGGCATAAACGCTTCTCCGGATTACCGGTTATGCTTGCAAACAGTAAGTGATTCCATTACCATTTCCCTTTTATTTTATTTAGGAACTATGTTAACCGATACACTAATAAACATGGCTGTTTCTTTCGCTCCGGCGCCAGAAGGGGCGGGAGACTCTGAAGGGCACACCGCAGTGATGCTGTTGTTCTATGGCGGGCTGTTCGCTATTTTCTACTTTTTGCTGATCCGCCCGCAGAGCAAAAAAACCAAAGAAACGCAAAATATGCAATCTGAACTCTCCAAGGGGGACAATGTTATAACTTCAGGCGGAATATATGGGTCCGTTTACAAGATCAAGGATGATGTTGTGACCTTGCAAGTGGCCGACGATGTCCGAATGAAGTTCCAACGCTCCGCGATATCAGAACGTCTGAAGGAATCAGATATAAAGGATTCGGATGACTAAGACTCTTGCCTGGCGCCTTGCCGCAATTGTCGCAGTTTTGCTGATCTGTGGCATATCCGCCTATCCCCTTGAAAAAAATATCAACCTGGGGCTTGACCTGCAGGGTGGGATGCACCTTGTTTACGAAGTTGACGCAGATAAAGCGGTAATCTCTTCGCTGGATAATCTTGGCGAGGATGTGGGCAAGTATCTTGCCAGTAAAAATATAAATATTACATCAGCCAGCCGGGACGGGGAAAAAGTCACCTTACGTCTGCCTTCCGAGCGGGCGGAAGACGCCACAGATATTATTGGTGATGATTACGATGGTATGCTGGAGCCTGTGGAGCAAGATATCACCGGTGGCAAGCTGGTTTATCAATATACCACCGACTATCGGGACAGGGTATATAAGAACGCTATCAGCCAGGCACTGGAAACATTGCGTAACCGGATAGACCAGTTTGGCGTGGCGGAGCCGACTATCCAGCGGGAGGGCGCCAATCGAATACTGATCCAGTTGCCTGGTGTGGAGGATCGCAAACGGGCGATCAACCTGATCGGCAAGACAGCGCGGTTGGAGTTTCGCATGCTGGACGAATCTACATCGCCAAAGAGCGCTTTAAATGGAAGCGCGCCCCCTGGAACAGAAATACTTTATCAAAAAGAATTCGACCCGGTAACCAAGAAAGTGACCGGTCGGATCCCGCACCTGGTCAAAAAAAAGGTGGAAATGACCGGCGCCATGCTGTCCAACGCACAGGTAAGCTTCTCACAATTAGGTATGCCGTATGTGTCGATCGACTTCAATAAGGAGGGCGCCAGGATATTCGGCCGGTTGACATCGGAAAATGTGGGCAAAAGGATGGCAATCGTGCTGGACGACAACGTATACTCGGCGCCATCGATCCGGGAGAGAATAACTGGTGGGTCAGCCATGATAGAGGGCAGTTTCACCCAGGACGAAGCGCGGGATCTGGCGATTATATTGCGCGCAGGCTCGTTGCCAGCGCCGTTGATCAAGCTGGAGGAGCGGTCTGTCGGTCCATCACTGGGTCAGGATTCCATCGACCGTGGGGTCAACTCTATTATTATCGGCGGAGTAATCGTGTTGATATTCATGCTTATATATTATCGGCTCGGCGGCATCATCGCTGACATGGCGCTGGCTTTTAATATGATAATTCTGGCTGGCGCGCTGGCATATTTCGGCGCCACGCTCACCCTGCCCGGTATCGCCGGTATTATTCTGACCATAGGTATGGCGGTCGACGCCAATGTTCTGGTGTTCGAGCGTATCCGCGAAGAGATACGTAACGGCAAGACGGTGCGGTCGGCTGTGGAGTCTGGTTTTGCTAAGGCATTTTTGACTATTATAGACGCCAATGTCACGACGCTGATCGCGGCGCTTGTTCTGTTCCAGTTTGGCACCGGCCCCGTCAAAGGGTTTGCGGTGACCCTTAGTATAGGCATCATCGCCAGCATGTTTACCGCAATATTTGTATCACGGACATTTTTCAACTGGTACCTAAGCGGCCGAAGGGTAAAGGAGCTGAATATCTGATCATGCGGATTATAGAACCAGGCACTACAATCGATTTTATTGGCAAACGCAAGGTCGCCGCTATAATATCGGTAATTCTTATCCTGATAGCCATCGGATCGTTGATAATCCATGGTGGACCTAATTACGGCATCGATTTCAAGGGCGGGACCATCATCCAGGTCAAGTTTGCTGATACCGCCCCGATATCCGAAATTCGTAATATCATCGGTACTCTTAAGCTGGGCGAATTCAATATACAGGAGTTCGGATCGGACCGAGAACTTTTGATCAGAGCGCAAAGGGTGGAAGAGACCGCAGGCGAAGAGACGCAGGCACAGCGTGTTGAAGCGGCCTTGCGAGATAAATATGGCGACTCGTTCAGCGTCGAGCGGGTCGAAATGGTAGGGCCGAAGGTCGGCAAGGACCTGCGAGAGAAGGCGTTATTGGCGCTATTCTATTCCCTTGCCGGGATACTGATCTATATTACATTCCGTTTCGAGTTTCGATTTGGCGTCGCGGCTATCGCCGCATTAGCGCATGATACGTTGATCACGGTGGGCGCGTTTTCCCTGCTGGACAAAGAATTTACTTTGACTGTTATCGCCGCATTGTTGACTGTGGTCGGTTATTCGCTCAATGATACGATCGTTATTTTCGACAGGATACGCGAGAACCTGCGTTTAAAGCGGGGACTGAAACCGGAAGAGGTGTTCAACATATCGATCAACCAGACATTGAGCCGCACGTTCCTCACATCAGGCACAACTTTAGTTGTCGTTCTATGCATATTCTTTCTGGGAGGCGAGGTGATCCATGACTTCTCGTTCGCATTGCTGGTCGGGGTGATTATCGGAACTTATTCATCGATTTTCGTAGCCAGCCCGATAATTCTTTTGTGGAATCGCTATAGCCGACAACGGGCCAGGGAGAAAGCCTCGAAAGTATCGAAAGGCGCTTAGGGCAAATCAAGCGTACAAGCAAATTTGGTCACTATTTGCAGGCGACTAGATATAGCCTGTTAAACATCAGGTTGACATTTCCTATCTGGTCAGCCTGATCCGCAAAGTTTTCTTTTATGATTTTTATGAAGTTTTGCTTATACTCGTCATCAAACCGACCGCTATAATAACCCTGGTTCAGATAACCTGCCGCCGCGCCTGTGTAGAATATTTTAAATACATCATCGGGTGTGTAAGGCCCAGATACCATCTCTATGGTAGATGTGGCCACATTAAATCCATGCGCTTCGAATAGCTCTTTATAGTCGATAGCAGTCTCCAGAAAGTACCAGGGGCTTACAAATCCTGCGAAAATCGAGCTCGTCTCTGGCGCCTTCCGCACTACCGCAATAGCGTCAAGAAAGTTAGGCGAGTATACGCTGGTAGCAGGCGCCTGGATACCCATTCGACCGCCGCTTTTCAAAGCTCGCCTGCAGTTGTACAGAACCGTGTCAGGGTCTTTTATCCAATGGAAAGCTGAGTTCATGAAAATCACATCAAACCGCTCCGAATAAAACATGCTCTCCGCGCTCTGGTTTTCAAATGTTATTTCATGTCCACCACTCTCTACCCGAGCATTACCGATCATCCCATCCGAAGGGTCCGCCCCCACAACCTCGCCAAGGGTCAAGCTCCGTATCTTTCGGGTCAGCTTACCGGTTCCGCAGCCTAGGTCCAGCACGTCTTCTTCTCCACTAATGCCAAGCAGGTCAAGCAACCTATCACCCGCAGATTTTTGCGCCAGTGACCATTCGCTATATTTATCCGCCACGGTAGAGAAATTTTCACTCATTCCATTACTTTGCTTCTATCCTTAGGTTTCTTGCTATAGACACAACCGCAATAGTCTTGCCGATAAAACCCTTGTTCGCGCGCCATGCGCGTGGTGATTTTATATCCATCCTTCTTTTTCCAGTCGGCGCATATAAACTCGACACCGCTCTTCCCGCCAATATCAGAGCCGATCCGGTTTATAACCGCCGCCGATTTGTGCGGTGACACCGTGAGCACCGTGCCATAAGCGCGGACGCCCATTTCGCTGGCCTTCTCCGCGCAGCCGGACAGCCGCATCTCGAAACAGACATCGCATCGCGCGCCCCGTTCCGGTTCATCTTCCAGCCCTTCGGTTTTAGCAAACCAATTGTCGGCGTCATAAGGCTCCTCCAGTAATGGAAGATCAATTCTGTTCGCCCAATCCCGGACCTCATCCAGCCTCATATCATGTTCCGATTCCGGATGGATGTTCGGGTTGTAAAAATAGAGCGTCAGATCATAATCGCGCCGCAACGTCTCCACCACATAGGGCGAGCAGGGCGCGCAGCAAAGATGCAGCAGCATCTTCGGTTTTCGCTCTACCTGGCCCATGACATCGCTCTTCTATCCGTTCAATAATCGCGCGGCGTCCCTGGCGAAGTATGTCAGGATCATATCCGCGCCGGCCCTGTGTATACAGAGCAACGACTCCAGCATCGCCCGGTCCCGGTCCAGCCAGCCGTTTTTCGCGGCCGCCTCGATCATCGCATATTCGCCGGAGACGTTATACGCCGCAATCGGCAGGTTATATCGATCCTTCACCATGCGTATTATATCCAAGTAGGGCAAAGCAGGCTTGACCATTAGAACATCCGCGTTCTCATCGATATCCAGCTCCACCTCCCGCAGCGCTTCCCGGGCGTTGGCCGGGTCCATCTGATAAGTCGACCGGTCGCCGAATTGCGGTGTGGAATCGCACGCTTCGCGAAACGGTCCATAGAACGCAGAGGCATATTTCGCAGCGTATGACATGATCGACACATCGGCGAACCCGTTATCATCAAGCGCGCTGCGCACCGCGCCTATGCGGCCATCCATCATATCGGACGGCGCGACCATATCCGCGCCGCACTGCGCATGGGTCAACGCCATGGCGCCCAGCAGTTCCAGCGTCGGGTCGTTGAGCACCTTGCCATCTTCCACCAGCCCGCAATGGCCATGGTCGGTGTACTCGTCTATGCACACATCGGTGATAACCACGAGGTCCGGAGAGGTGTCCTTAATCTCTTTGATGGCCCGCTGCACAACGCCATCCGGGTTATACGCTTCGCTGCCGGTGGCGTCCTTCGTCTCCGGGATACCGAAAAGGATAACGGCCGGGATGCCAAGCGAGTCCACCTGCCGGATTTCATCCTTCAGGTTATCCACGGAGAGCCGGAAGTTACCGGGCATCGATGATATCTCGTCCCGCACGCCATTACCCCATGATATAAACATCGGATATATAAGCATCTCCGGCGACAGCCGATGCTCACGGACCATTTTGCGGATATTAGCCGAAGCGCGCATTCGCCGCGCCCTGTACTGGGGAAACTTCATTTCAGTCTGCCTCTACTAGTTTAAAAGTCTAACGCAAATAGTATCATTAATCGGTAGAGGAACACCACTGCCATGAGCAACCCCGGTTTGCAACAATGTTTTGCGCCGGTTACGCCGGGTCGCGGCAGCTATATCTATTCGTCACCATAATTCTTTTCCTTATCTTCATTTCTGCGTCTATCACGCATTACATACGAATATAAAAGAATATTGATTGAAGTAAATAGCAGGTGAGGGATTTGAAGCATTTGGAGCATATGAGGGATTTGAGGCAAAAGAAGCATCTGCGGAATGCTAATTCGCCCGTTTTGGCACGGTTATTGTCCACACTACCCTCCCCTTAAAAAAGGGGGCTGTCGCCAGGAGCGCCTTATAATAACTGTTTTTGATTGCCAACCCCTGTCACCGCACCCGCCTGACCTGCTTCAGCAGCTGGCTTGCAATCTCAGTTCTGTTTGGTGATAATATCCATGATATAGAACATATCTGATATTCATATCCATATTATGGCTGAAACATTTTAAAACTATAGGGAGGCCACAATGTTATCGATCAGACAGACACAGAAACTGTCATTAATCATTTTCACGATCATGTTTACGCTTTCACTTGCTCAACCAGCCAACGCACTACAGCTTGACTACACCGGCTCTTATCCTTACGAAGGAACTGTTATGGGCGAAAATACTACCTCTTCGCCAGGATCCAGCGGTGTTCTTGGCACATCTCTTAACGGACCTAATGCGGGCGTTCGGGGCAGGAGTTCTACATCTACTGGTTATGGAGTGTACGGCTTCAATGGCGCTGGTGGATGGGGTGGTTATTTTGTTGGCAATTTTGCTGTACATGATACGATGAAAATGTACCCACACTGGCGGAGCCCAAACATAATCGGCGGTAATCCAAACAACGGTTTTACGGCCGGAGTCTATGGCGCTACAATTAGCGGTGGAGGCGCCGCTCACAACGCCAACAGAGTGACCGATACATATGGCGCCATTGGTGGTGGGGCGAAAAATCAAGCGGGAGACAATTCTTTAACAGTGCAATCTGCTTCCTATTCAACAGTGGGCGGAGGGATCGGTAACACTGCCCGCAGCGCTTTTACCACAGTAGGTGGGGGCAACAACAACACAGCCAGCAACATATATTCAACCGTTGGTGGAGGCGCCAGTAATTTAGCCAGTGGTTTAGGTTCCAGTGTTGGCGGGGGCGCTAGTAACGGTGCGGGCAACATTTATTCCACGGTAGCTGGTGGTTTTAGTAACGATGCCGCTAGTCCCGGTTCAACAGTAGGCGGGGGCGCCGACAACACAGCCAGCGGGCAGTATTCCAGCGTGGGTGGCGGCTACAAAAACTTTGCTGGTAATAATTACACCGCGGTGGCAGGAGGGGCATTCAACAGAGCTTACGGTCTGTTTGCCACCATCCCGGGCGGGCATGGCAACGTGGCGGCCGCCTACAGCTTTGCCGCGGGCAAAAGGGCTAGGGCCGTCCATACAGGAGCTTTCGTATGGGGTGACAGCACCAACACCGATATTCAATCATCCAATCATAACCAGGTGACGTTCCGCGCCAAAGGTGGCTACCTTCTGTTTACCAACGCTGAAGCTACTCTAGGGGCACGGCTGAACCCAAACGCCACTGCGTGGGTGGCTATGAGTGACCGTAATTCCAAGGAGAAGGTGGTGAAGGTGGACAGCCGTCAAGTGTTGGACAAGCTGGCGCAGATGGAGATAGCCACCTGGAGTACAAGGGTGTGGACGCGCCGGTGCGGCATATGGGTCCGATGGCGCAGGATTTCTACAAGGCGTACAGCCTGGGTCATGACGAAAAGGGGATATCCACCCTCGACGCTGACGGTGTGGCGCTGGCCGCCATCCAGGGCCTCTACGATGTGGTGAAAGATGTGGTAAAGGAGAAGGATGAGAAGATCGCTCGGTTGGAGGCGCGCTTGGCGAAGTTGGAAAGTAGGCTGAACTAATACCATTGACTAATGACGAGCGCGGAATAATGGTAACATCGGTTTATGTTGGAGTGGCCGCCACGGGCCACTTTAAACATTAGGAAGATTCGTTGGTTTCGGTTTTACCCAGCTTGATGCGGATTTTGATTTCTCCGTTTTCTTCCGCCTGTTTTCTCAACGCGGCGACATATTCGGCGTATACCCTGCCCCGTTTCGCCTGTTGTATCTCTTGCCGGAGTTTTGGGAACTCCTTGCGCATCACCTCCACATCCACCGGCTCCTGCGAGATCACGGTATAGACCATCACACCGGTTACTGAATCAGCGGTGGCCACATCGCCGACACTTGACCCGAGGGCGTGGCTGACCAGGCCCTGCGGCAGGTTTTGTGTCCCCCGCTCCATCATGATCGCGCGGGAGAACGGCGCCGTCACAACAGAGGTGTACCCATTCTCCTTCGCCGCGGCGGCCAGGGTCTTGCCCTCATTCTTCACTGCGCTTTCTATACGGTCGGCGATTTCCTGGGCCAGCTCGCGGGCCTGCTCGGCGCGATACCGGCTCTCTGCCCGCTTCTTCACATCCTCCAGTGCTGGAGTTTCGGGTGGCTCTATGTCATCCACAATGGTGATTATAAACCTGTTATACAGCTCCAACGGCTCCGACACTGTCGATTTTTCCAGATCGAACACCAGGTCTGATACCAGCTTCGATTCGGCGATCTGCGGGATCGGCTGATTCTTTTCCACACTATATTCATCCAGCGTGATCCCTTCGTGGGCTTCCACGCCTGTACTAAAATTGTCCGCAGTCAAACTTTTGGAAAGGTTGTTCATGATCTCGCTGGCCAGTGCATAGGCTTTATCTTTTTTCGCCAGGTCGAGCACCTGCGGCTTCGCCTCTTCAAAGCTTTTGGCGCCGGCCTTGGTATGGGCCAGGGTCTGGACAATGTGCCAGCCGAACTGCGTCCTGAATGGCTCCGACACGCCGCCATCTTCCAGCGCGAACGCTATATTCTCAAACTCCGGCACCATCTGGCCCTTGGAAAAATTGCCCAGGTCGCCGCTGTTTTGCGCCGATGGCCCTTCCGACACTTCCATCGCCACCTGGCCGAAATCCTCGCCATCCCGCACCCTTTTGTATGCGTCGTCGATTTTCTTTTTAGCGGTCTGGACATCTTCATGAGCAGCGTCCATCGCAACCTGAATAAGTATATGCCTTGCATGAACAGATTCTTCAGTGGCAAACCGATCTGCATGTGTGTCGTAATACTCTTTCAGATCCTCTTCGCCAACTTCAATTGCATTGGCCATTTGGTCGGGGTTGGCCGATAAAATACGAAACGTGCGACGCTCCTCTATCTGAAAATCAGACTTGCGCGACTCGAACCATTCCTCAAGCTTGCCTTGATCCATCTCCACCTTGTCCGCCAACGGGGTGGAGTCTATATCCACATATTCGGCGATGACTTTCTGATTGTTTGTGATGTATCTATCGACGATCTCCGCATCCGTCACCCGCACAACCCGCTCCACCAGCGACCGAAGCTTGAACACCAGCAGATCACGCTTCAGGTCGCTTTCAAACATTTTTGGTGTCAGCTGGTTGGAGTGCAGAATCTCCAGGTAGCGTTGCTTGCTAAAAGCGCCACCCTGCTGGAATTCAGTCATTTTGGTGATTGTATCGCGCACTTCTTCATCCATTACGGCCAGCCCGGCTTTTTCGGCTGCCCTGATCTGCAAAGCGGAATCAATAAGCGCGTTCATTGCCATGTTTGCCGGGTCGAGGGATTGGAGAACGTTGTAGTCCACCTGATCACCCAACTGTTGCCGGAGTGTCGCTTCTATCTGCCTGGTTCGGCGCTCCAGGCTGGCGTTGGTTATATACTCACCCTTGCCCACCACCGCCACGATATCGCCCCGGACAGCGCCCTGCTGGCCCCAGACCAGAAACGCTGTGCCTACAAAGGTGAGGGCAACGAGCCAGATCAGCACACGGATCAGGAAGGTTTTGGCGCTTTCGCGAAAGATATTTAGCATTATGGACTCAAAATTGACAGATTAATTCTCTTTGTTTTCGGCGCCCCGGATAGAGTCGAGCCGTTCGGTGGCGATGATCGCTTCGCTGGATGTGGGGTATAGTTCAATGATTTTCTCCAGCCTTTCAATGGTCGATTTTTCGCTGCCCAGCTTCGACATGGCGAACGCGCTGCGCAACAGGCCGGCCGGCGCCTTGTTGCTGTCCGGATAGTCCGCCACCATATCGTCAAACGCTTTCAAGGCTTTGCCATATTCTTCCTTGCCATAGTAAGCCTCGCCCAGCCAGAACGCCGCATTGTCCGACAGCTCGGTATCAGGATAGCGCTCCAGATATGCGGTGAACCCGTTGACCGCCACCTCGTGCGAGCCTTTCAGGTACGCTTCGTACGACTGTTGATACAAATCCTCAGGGGTCAGTCGGGCAAAGTCTGACCCTGCCACACCGTCAGCCGCCTGTTCTTCCCCTGTCGCGGTGGCGCCATTGCCGCCCTCTGATCCAGATACATAAAACTTGGCCACTTCGGCGCGATGATCCCGGCGACTGATCCTGTTCCTCGCCTCCATCAGGCTGATGAACGCCAGGGTCTCCGCCATGAGCTTATTCAGCTTGCGGTTGATCTCCTCCAGCCGGGCGTTGGCCGCCTGGGTCCGCTCCAGCACGATTTTGTTGCCCGCTGCGCCAGAGCTGGTCACATTCTCCGTGATTGATTGCGAGCGTTCGTTCAGCTCTTTCATCTGCTCGGTCAGGGTCAGCATGGTCCTTTGCAGCTGCTCCAGATTGGCCGCCATGTCCGCCTGGACCTTTACGTTGCCATGGAGGAACTTGACCCGCTTGTCGATATCGGCGATCCGCTGCAGCATCAGGTCTTTCTCTTCCCGGGATGTCGTCTCGCACCCGGAGAGGGGGAAAATGGTCGCCAATGCAACGATCAAAGCAACTTTGCGAAAATTCATTTCAAGCTATATCATCCATTAAACAAAACCGGGGAACCACAAGACAGATGCGGCTCCCCGTATAGTCAGACTCTTTTAAAATCGCTACTGATTACCCGGCAAATGGCTAGTTGGTAACCAGAAAATGCGCCCGGCGGTTTTTCGACCAGGCAGCTTCGTCATGGCCCGGGTCCGCCGGCAGCTCTTCACCATAGCTGATGGTATACAGCCGGTCCTCGGTGACGCCCAGGGAAGCGAGATAGTTCTTCACAGAGTTCGCCCTGCGCTCGCCCAGCGCCAGGTTATACTCCTCGGTGCCCCGCTCGTCACAATGACCCTCGATCTGTATTTTTGAACCAGGATTGGCCAGGATCCAGTCCGCGTTGGCCTGCAGGATGGCGCGCGCCTCGTCGGTGATATCAGACTGATCGAACTCGAAATAGATATCGTTCAAGGTACCAGGAACTGGAGGATTAAATCCCTTTCGAACTTCATCTTGCATTTGTTCCTCGGTCATGACACCGTTATCGGTCCCATTCATCCCTTCTTCTGTCGTTCCTTTCTTGCCCGACGCGCACGCCCCGAGTGTAAATGTGAGTACTATTGTAAATAAAACCAGATACTTTTTACTGTTCATCAGATGGCTCATGGCCCCTCTCCTAATCGAAAAAGAATTATTGCAACAATGCGGCTTGATAGAACTTCGAGCCACTCTAACAAAACCTGTCCCCCTTTTCAAGGGGAAATTACTGATAATTTTATACCAGATTGATCACTCCATAACATTATTTTAATCTGGCCCCCACGAGGGCAAATAACCGCCCCCCGGCAGGTCCCGGAGCATCTTCCGTCCGGAGCCGTCCGCGTTCATCGTATACAGTTGTGGCTTGCCGGTTTTTGTGGAGGTAAATATTATATGATTGCCGTTGGGCGACCAGGACGGACTTTCGTTGGAACCGCCCCCAAAGGTCAGCTGCTCGGAGGACCGTCCGTCGTTGGCATTGGACGTGACTATATGAAAACTGCGGCCCAACCGTGATGTATACGCGATCATGTCGCCCTTTGTGGACCAGGTGGCGCCGTCGCTGTATCCGCCTTTGTATGTGAGCCGGCGCTGGGCGCCGCCGTTACTGCTCATAATATATATCTGCGGCGAGCCGGACTTGTCCGATGTGAACGCCAGCCGCTTGCCGTCGGGCGACCATGTGGGCGATGTCTCGATCGAGCGGGAGCTGGTCAGCTTCCTCGGGTTGCTGCCGTCGGCGTTGCTGACATAGATGTCGGAGTTGCCCCGGCGGGACAGGGAATAGGCGACCTTCGTGCCGTCCGGCGACCATTCACCGGTGGAGTTGAGCCCGATTTTCGTCGAGATCGGATACCGTTTTTTCGCGGTCAAGTCGATGGCGTACAGGTCCGGGTTGCGATAGCGATAGGTTGTGAACAGGATCAGGTTTTTCTTTGCGTGGTTCCAGTCTGGCGACATCACGATCGACCGGTCGCTGGTGATTTTCCTCGGTTTATGGCCATCATAGTCCATGATAAAAAGCTCTTTGCGCCCCTTCACCCTGGAGACAAAGGTCACCTTCGTCCTGGCGACGCCGGTCTCGCCAATCAACCGCAGCAGGAAATCGTCGGCAAACTGATGCGCCATCTGGCGGAACAGTTTTCGGGGGCCAGTATAGCGCTTCGCGAACAAAGATTCCTTCGCCTGAATATCATAAACTTTCGCTTCCAGCGCCAGCTTGCCACCGCCTACAGTTTTTACACTTCCCTTCACCAGGAAGTTGGACGCGAGGGTCTTCCATTCATCGTAGTTTATTTTGCCACTCTTCAGGTCCTTCATCGTCGCCTGACGCATAAACCGGTAGTTTTCGTTCGGTTTGAAATAGCTGGTAAACTTCAGGTCATAGTTGATGATCTCCGCCGCCTCCGCGCCCAGCTCTTCGGTATCCTTGCCGGAATAAAACATGTGCGGCACCGCAACCTCCAGCAGGGCGCTCCCCTCCCTGTGTATACCGATGCGCACATCTGTTTGCTCGGCGAAGGCGACGGGGGCCAATAAAACAAGTATCAATATAACCGGGGCCAGCGCTTTATTCCTAGCGCACTTGATCATAATCGAATCCAAAATGTACTCCTAACGAACTTCCTTTATAGCCATCTGGCAAGGCCGGAAAGGGTTGAGCTTTTTCCACCGCTTCGATAACGCTCCTGTCGAGCGCCACACTGCCTGAAGACTGCTCCAGCGATACGCCGAACACGTTGCCATTCCTGCCTATCTTGAAATAGACGATCGGGTCGTCCTGCTGTACTATATTGTTCAGCCGGTGGGTGATCCAGTTTTCCCTCACCATTTGCTCCACCCTTTTCAGGTACCATAAATATTTGAACTCCACCCCATCGGTCACTATGGTTTTGCGTGGCGGGCCTTCCTTTTTGGCGGTGGTTTTTTCCGGCGCCACCGTCGGTTTTGCCTTCTCCGGCTCTGGCTTTGCGGTTTTCACCGGTTGTGTTTCCTTCTCCACCGGCTTTGGCTCTTCTTTTTTCGGGACGATCTTTTCCTTCTTCGGCTTGGTTTTTTTCTTGTCCACGACCGGTTTCTTTTTGGGTGGTTTTTTCACCGGCGGTTTTTTCACCTTCGGCTTCGGTGGTTCCGGCTTTGGCTTCTTTTTCTCCGGCTCTTTTTTGGGCGCCGTCGGCTCCAGCAGGCTGCTCGGTTTCGGGTCCGGCAGGTTCACCAGTTTCACCTTGTGGCCCGGCACAATCGGCCTCGGTTTGTATGTGAAGAGCGAATAAACCACCAGAGCCAATATGATCGCCACATGCGCCACGGCCGAGATACCCAACGCCCGGATGAACTGTTGCGATGTGTTCAGATCCCGATCTCTGTGAGTTAACACCTGGGCGCCATTCATCGAACAAGGTTATCCCTTTCTGCATCTCGCGCCGTTTTGATCGGGTCATAAAACGCCAGTGTCATAAACATAATTTACTTTTCCGATCCGACCGGGTATTCGGTCACCATGCCCAGGTTGGCGATGCCGGCCCGTTTGATGATTCCCATCACTTTCATCACCGCGCCATACTCCAGCCCCTTGTCCGCCCGCAAAAACACCTCGGTTTTCGGCGCCACGGAGGCCAGGGTTTTGAGCTTGTCGGTCAGGTCCTGCTCGGTTATCCGTTTGTCATTATAGAAAATGTGGCCATCCCCGCGGACGCTGACCACGTTCTCTTCCTTTATCTCCAGCGTGCCGGTGTCTTCCTTCGGCAGGTCTATGCTGACCCCGCTCTGCATCATGGGGGCGGTGATAAGGAATATTACCAGCAGAACCAGCATCACATCCACAAAGGGGGTGACGTTGATCTGTGTCATCACAGTCGAAGCCTTGCGGCGAAACCGTTTGCCGCCGGTGTCCTCTATCATCCCGAACGCTTGATATAAATCCTGTCGATCAAGGAAAGCATATCCAATGAAAAGTTGTCCAGATCGGTCGCTTTTATTTTTACCCGATAGATAAAATAGTTATAGGCGATGACCGCAGGTATGGCCGCGAACAGGCCGGCGGCCGTGGCGATCAGCGCCTCCGCCACGCCGGGCGCCACCGCGGCGATGTTGGCCGTGCCCTTGGCGCCGATGCCCTGGAACGAGCTCATGATGCCCCACACCGTGCCGAACAGGCCGATGAAGGGGGTGACGGAGCCGGTGGTCCCCAGGAAGATCAGCCATCGCTCCAGCTTGGTCACCTCCTGCGCCGTCGCCCGCTCCAGCGATCTGCCCACAGAGTCGAGCTTTTCGAGGAGCATGGTTTCATCTTCATAGTTGCGCTCTTTGCTGGTCACGCGGAACTGGGCGGCCAGTTCTATATAACCAGCCAGGAACACCCGGGCCATGGGGCAGTTTTTCAGTTTTTTGGCGTAGTTGTATACGTTTTCCAGCTGGCCCCGCTTAGAAAAAACCTCTTTGAAATCTTCTGTTTCACTGCGGATTTTCCGATAAAGCTTTAGCTTATGATAAATAATGCCCCACGATATCATGGAGAAAATGAGCAAGGAAACTAACACGAGCATGGCTACTGGGCCAGATCGCATAATAAGGTCTACTGTGGAAAAGTCTTGGGCGCCAGGTATGGCCGCTGTGGCGGCAAAGTATATAACTGCTAATAAATCACTCATTTACATCGGCTCATGCTTATATTATTCAGCCAGTTTTCTCGGTTTTCAAGCAAACTGTCATAAGTTTAGTGTTAATTGGAATATTTGTCAATAGATATATTTTAGTCTAAATCACTTTTTTACCAATTTCTGCCATCCAGGTGGTCAACAAGAAATATCTGCCATTTTTACATTGCTTATTTTCCGGACAGTTTGATATATTCCCAGCTTGTCAAACCATTAAAATGGATAAGGTTTTTTGAAAAAAGAGGCTATAGTCACAATTATTGGCGCAGCGCTGATCATAGCCGGGATCTGTATCGGAGTGTATGCCTATAAAAGCTCCATAGCGGGCCGCTCCGGCTCGTATCACAGCGATTTTGATTTTTCAAACAACCCTCGGATGGGGGGCGATTTTACCCTGTCGGATCATAATGGCAAAAGCGTGAACCTGCACGATTTCAAAGGTAAGGTGACGCTGATATTTTTCGGTTATACATACTGCCCGGAGATATGCCCCACCGGCCTGAGTGATATCAATCGGGCGCTCGGTTTTTTGGGTGAAGAGGCGAAGGATGTGCAGACGCTTTTCATTTCCGTCGATCCGCAGCGGGACACGCCGGAAATCGTGGGCAGATATGTGAGCGAATTCAACCCGACGTTCATCGGGCTGACCGGGACGGACGAGCAAATTCGCGACGTGGCGCGAAAGTACGCTGTGGCGTACAGTATCGGCAAACCGGACGGGGATGGCGATTACGACGTCACCCATTCTGTACACACCAGCCTGATCGGGCGGGATGGCAACTTGAAATCGTTCACCAAATACAAAACACCGGCCAGTGAACTGGCGGAGTTGATCAAAGAGAATCTTTAGCCACTTTCAACGTTGGGCGTTTGCCTTGCAGTTACAGGAGAAATCTATGATGAAAGTTTTGACAAAGCTGATTATCGCAATATCCATTTCATCCGCCGGGTTGGCCCATGCGGGCGAGATCGAGATCAAGGACGCCTGGGCCAGGGCGACCATACCCAGCGCCAAAACCGCGGCGGTGTATATGGTGATCGTCAACAACGGATCGGCCGATGGAAAGCTGACCGGCGCCAAAACACCCATAGCCAAAAAGGCGCAGATCCATTCCACCGAGGTTAAGGATGGAATGATGATGATGAGCAAGCTTGATCATCTGGTGGCGCCTGCGGGCGGGCAGGTCGAGCTGGCGCCGGGCGGGAAGCATCTGATGTTGATCGGCCTTGAACATGGGCTGAAGGCGGGTGAGATGATACATCTGATGTTGAGCTTTGAAAGCAGGGACGATGTGATGGTGATGGTCCCGGTCAAGGAGAGTGGCGAGGAAGGGATGTACCACGGGGAACATACGCATGAACATCACGACATGGAATAAGAAGCGGCATGACAAGGATATGCGGCCACTGCCATGCTCACCAATCAGAAATCTTTAAAGCCATCCTCATCAAAAGGTATAGCGCTCTGTTCGACAGACCCGGTTTTTGAGGTATTTTCCGCATAAACAGGTGTCGGTTTGGCCCGAGGTTTGTGACCGTTCGAGCTGCTATTTTTCTCATCATCAACCGGCTCTGCAGTTATGTTTTCCATGGTTGAGCCTTCATAAAAAGCGCTCAGCTTTTTCACCACATTCCGGAGGACCAGGGTCTGCGCGCTCAGATCCTCGCTGAAATAGGCGGACTCCGCCGCGCTGGCGGCGTTGCGCTGGGTTAGATGGTCCAATTGATATACGGCCTGGCTCACTTGCGATATTGCGTCCGCCTGCTGGTTGGAGGCGGCGGCTATGGAGCTGATTAACTCGCTCACTTTTTCGGCGCCGATGGAGATCTGCTCCAGAGCTTGGGCGGATTTATCTACTATTTCCGAACCAGCGTTAGCTTTTTCCACTGCATTCGCGATCAGCAGGGAAGTATCCCGTGAAGCGGTGGCCGACCGCTGGGCCAGGTTGCGCACTTCTTCGGCCACCACGGCAAAGCCTTTGCCATGCTCCCCGGCGCGCGCCGCTTCCACCGCTGCGTTGAGGGCCAGCAGGTTGGTCTGAAACGCTATCTCTTCTATCACCTTTATTATTTTCGATATCTCGCTGGAGGACTCTTTGATCGATTCCATCCCGGTGACCATGTTGCGCATGGAGTCCACTCCGTCGCTGACCATTTTCATGCTGTTGCCCATCAAAACGTCCGCTTCGTTGGAGTTTTCCGCGTTCTGTCTGGTCATGGATGATATCTCCTCCAGTGACGCAGAGGTCTCTTCCAGGGATGAGGCTTGTTCGGTGGCGTCTTCCGCCAGCGACTGGCTGTAATCGGCTATTTTGGCGGAGGCCAGGTTTACATTGGAGCTGGTTCCGATCAGCTCTCCCACTATCCTGGATATTGGGTCTGTTATGGAGCGGACAAGGAAATATCCGGAAACTATCATGATGATCACCGCGATAATGGCAGTGATGGTGAGTAATGTAATTACACTGTTAACCGTCCGGGTCAGTAATGCGGTTTCCTCCACAGTGGCGTTGTCCAGCTCGTCGGACAGGTTAGCCAGGGCATCCAGAAATGGCTTGTCATTTATTTCTGTAAAACCATCGATCTGTGTGGCTGATTTGCCTTCGTCGAAAAGACTTTTGGCTTTGCTTGCCGCCTCTTGATATATGCGCACTTTTTCACTTATCTTTGTGAGCGCAATTCTCTCTGTGTCGCTTATGGACCCGGACGCCCGATAGTTATTGACGTCAGCCTCTATCTGGCTCGTTTTGTCCAGAAACCTATTGAAATGCTGGATATCATTGCGCAGAATATAGTTTTTAAATTCATGGATGGCCCCGCCATAACCCATGGACGCATGGATATCCAGCAGATAATGCCGCTTCTCCTGAACTACGTCCACATAACTGTTCCAGCCGTTCTTTACATCATTAAAGTTCATGACAGCGACAGCGATGGTTACTGTCAAAATAATAACCCCGAACGCCACCAGTAATATCAGCTTCTGGCTCAGCCTCATTGCGGACATTTTACCGTCTCCTAAAAAGCCTTCTCATTTCGGATCGTGCGGCGCCGTCAGACACACCACACATCTGCTTTATATCTACAGAATTTATCGGCAGGATGCCCGATTTTCTTAAGGATAGCGCGCGCTGCCTAAAAAAAAAGGCACATTTCCAGAATCATGATACAAACTGATTTGCATACTTAATACGCATGGTTTAACATGGTTGATTAAGTTAATTCATGAAGGAATCGATTAACCATGTCAAACAGTTCTGGGCGTTATGCGGATTTGCAGCGTTATGCGGATTTGCATATGCATACTGTATGCTCCGATGGCAGATACACGCCGATAGAGGTGGTTGACAAGGCGCACAGCCTCGGTTTTTCGGCCATTTCCATCACAGACCACGACACCTGCGAAGGCTACAGGCGGGCGAAAGAGCATGCGGAGGGCCTTGGTGTAGAGCTGATCCCTGGCATAGAAATTTCATCCGCCATCGGCCGCAAGACCGTGCATATCCTGGGGTATTTCATTGATATTAATAGCGAACCTATCCAGAAGATCATTGCCGAGACCCAGGTCAGACGGCTGAGCAGGATGGAGCGGATGGTGGAGAAGCTGAACCGGCAGGGCCTCGACATTGCCATGGATGGTGTCACAAAGTTTACCGCAGGCGGGACCGTCGGACGGGCGAACCTGGCCAAGTATATGGTGTCGCTTGGATACGCAAAAAATGTGGAGGACGTCTTCCAGCGCTACCTGGGCGACGGCAAATCGGCCTATGAGCCGGTGGGGCTGTATACACCGGAGGAGGTCATCGAAATGATCCATGAGGCTGGCGGTCTATCATCGCTGGCCCATCCTGGCTGTTCCAAAATTGATGATAAAGTCATTCGGCTGGCCGACGCAGGGCTGGACGGTATAGAAGTGTTCACCCCGTACCATAATCAGGGCGCGCGCAGCCGGTACAGCCAGATCGCTAGCCAACTGAAGCTGCTGGTGACCGGTGGCTCTGACAGCCATGGCGATATTCCGGGGCGCCAGGATATTGGCGCAGTGAAGCTTGAGTATAAGTATGTTAACAATTTGAAAGATAAAGCGGCCGTGGCCGCCACACTCTGATGGTATATGGAGATACGGAGAGATGAAACTACGCAAGGAAATGATCGACTACCTGGCAAAACGCATCATATCCATCCTGGAGGAGAAAGAGCTGTTGGATTCGGATGACGAAAAAGAAGGTGTCTGCGAATCGGTTTCAGGAATTATCACCAGAGATTTGCAAGTGGAAGATGAATTAAACGACGAGGTGAAATCGCTCCTGGAAAAAATGGGCGACGAGATCGACGAGGCGAATATTAATTATAGAAAAATGTTCCAGATGGTCAAGCAAAAGCTGGCCCGGGAGCGTGGACTGATCCTTTGAGAATGGAGTTCCAGTGAAACTTAGCAGAGAGAAAATAAACCATCTGTCGAAGCTGATCCTGAAAGGCTTTCTGGAAGATGACAGGGTGGAGTTTTATTGTGACGAGAACGACCTTCGGCTGGAGATTGTGGATATCCTCAACTCGGAGCTGTCCATAGAAGACGAGGTGGACACCTCTGTGCGTCGAACCATCGAATCATACTCCAAGGATATCCGCGAAGGCACCGACGAGTGGGAAATCCTCTACCACAAACACTATAACGAAGAGACGAAAAAACGGCGGGGTATATAGCTGGCCGCGTATTACTTGGTGGCCACCCCCTCCGGCGTCAGGTTTTCCTCAACCAGCCAGGCGTTCACCACCTCGGCCAGGATGCGGTTGCCGATCTCGTTAAAATGTGTGTCCCGGCAATAGAACAGCCGCTCGTCGCCCGCCTTCTCCATCATCTGCGGCAGGGCGTTTAGCATATACCAGTCCTTTTCGTAGGCGTATTCCATCAACGCTTTCTGCGGATATTCCCACTGGTTCGTATCGGCGAACCGCTGCCGCAGCTCCTGCGCCTCGGCGGTGTTCTGCTGGACCGCGTCCGGGATCAGCACAATGGCTATCGGCACGTTGTTCCGCCCGGCCAGCTCGGTTATTTTATCCAGATAGCCTTTGGTTTTTTCCCACGACTCCCGGATCACCCCTTCATACCGGTCCGGGCTCATATGGATCTTCCTGCCCAGGTCCTTGATGCATCCCCCATGCTCCACATTCATTTTTTTCCGGACGTTCACCGCGTCTTCCTGCAGGTTCTTGAACAGCGCGCTATAGTTCCGGGCGTAGAGCAGCCGATAGAGATGCGATTTGTTCAGCCAGAGCTTTTTCCTTTTCTCCCAGGTGATCTCTTTGCGGGTCAGCTTTTTGGCCGTATCCTGCCGCACCAGTATGCCGTCGATGGCGGTGTGGGCGGGGTGGATGGAGTTGTCGGTGATGTCGTTACCCACGAAAAACCCAAGGACCACCAGGTCCGGCTCGAACCCCAGCCCGAACTTTTTCAGATAATGATACTCCTCGTCGGTGCCATAGCTGGGCACGCCAGAGTTTAGCACCTCCACCGGCATGGCGCTGCCCGCGAACATCCGCTCCATATATTTCGGGTAGGAGTCCTCCATGGTGGTCAGCGAAAAGGTGAACGAGTCGCCCAGGACAAGGATGCGGAACGTGCCGTCCGGTTTATGCTTTGTATACCGGTCATAGTCGCGCATCCCGAACCGGTTGGTGTCGTTGCCCAGGCGCGCCTTCACGTTCGGCTTCAGCATGAACCCCACGTCATCATCCGCCATATAGACCGGCCGGAAGCTGCTGATAAACTCCTGCTGCGGGAAAAAGTTGCGCATTACCAGCTCTATAAAAATGATGGTTATCAAAATGGAAAAAAGCGTCAGCGCCAGGTTGCCGGCATAGCGCCCCCAGAGCCGTTTCGAAGTGGCGCGCCATATGAACATCGCCAGCAGCGCGATCACGCCCAACAGTGTCAATATCTTTACCCAGCCGGGGATATATCGCTGCAGGGTGATCTGCTTTATCGCCGCCCAGGAGCCCTCCACGGTCCGAATGGTAATGCCCGCGCCATCATCGTCCAGCAACTCCGCCGGTATCGCCACCGAAAATTCGGAGCGAACACCACTCGCCGCCCAATGGGCGTGAGCCTTGCCGCTGCCCGCTTTTACCCGGAACCGGCCCAGTTCCTTACCCCGTGCGGTGACCTGTATCACCGGGGGCGCGGCTTCATGACTGTCAAGAAACGTGATGGTCAGCCGTTGTTTGCCCGTTTGCTTTGTGCCGAGGACGATCTCTTTCTGCTCACCACCGCCCCATCCGTCCAACGGGCCGGGGAGCTGGACAGGGATCACATTAGTCTTCGGATCGACGCGGAAGGTTTGCCTGCCGTTCCAGAACCGCCCCTCCTTCATGCTCTGGTCGCTGTGGTAGGTGATGGTAGACAGCCTGGCCAGCGTGAGGCCGATGGCGCCCGCCAACGTCGTCAGCGCCAACACCCAAACGAAAATCTTCTTCATCAAAATCAGTATTGCAAAAATGTTTTCTGGTTCATATTACAATGGACTTTACCACGATTTGAGGCATATTGTAGCTATAGTATAAGCAAATGACGCGGAGGATAAAATGAGCAAACCAAGCGCCGACGATATAGTGGAGGGCCAACGGCAAGGCTGGAACCTGGTGGCCCAGGCATGGGAGAAATGGGACCCCTGGATGGAACGGAACCTGGGGGTATGCAACGACGCGCTGATCGAATCGGCCAACATCACCACCGGCCACAATGTCCTCGACCTGGGCAGCGGCACCGGCCACCCGGCGATCCGTATCGCCAGTGTGGTGGGCGGCGATGGCCGTGTGACCGGGCTGGATGTGGCGGAGGATATGTTACAAGCGGCCCGGAGAAAGGCGGATAAAGCTGGTCTGCAAAATATCGAGTTCAAGGCCGGCGACATCACGGCCTTGCCCTTCGACGACCACACCTTCGACGCGGCCACGTCCCGGTTCTGCCTGATGTTTCTGCCCGACCCGGCGTCGGCTGTGAAAGAGATCCACCGCACCCTGAAAAACGGAGCCAACCTGGCGGCGGCGGTATGGAGCGATGCGGAGAAGAACCCGGCGTTCACCATGGCCATGGAAATATTGAAAGAGTTCATCGATGTGGAGCCGCCCGACCCGGCCATACCGGGCGTCTTCAGCATGGCGGATAAAGATAACCTCCACGGCCTGCTGGCCACCGCCGGTTTTACTGAGATAGGTGTAAAAGAATTTCCATTCCATTGGGGCTATGAATCGGGCGAGGAGTTCCTGGAAGGGTTCGAGCTGGCCGCGCCATTGCAGGACCTCTACAGAAAGCTGTCGGCTGACGACCGGAAACAGGTGGACGCGAAGATAATCGAATCGGCGGAAAATTTCCGCAGCGAAGGCAAGATCATGATCCCCACCGAGGCGTTGATAGTCTCTGGGGTGAAGGGCGGCGCAGCATAAGCGCCATGGGTCGTTACAGGACCGACCGGAATATCTCCACCAGGTCGTCCCGGGTCAGACCGCCGAGGTTTTCCACGCCCTTCTGCGCCACGACCGCGTCCGCCATCTCCTCCAGCCGCGCGTCGTCGATCTCGTAGTCGGACAAGGTTACGCCAACGCCCATCCCCCGGTAAAACTGCATTGTTTTATCGACCCCCTCCCGGGCCATATCGATATCGCCCCTGGCGTCGTTGGGATGGACGCCCCACACCTTGCGGGCATATTGAGCAAACCGTTTCGCTTTTCTATCGACCACCTTGTTCATCCAGCCGTTGTAGACCACGGCCAGCGCGGCGCCATGGGCGAGGCCATATTTGGCGGTCAGCTCGTGCGACATGATGTGGCAGGTCCAGTCGCCCTTAACGCCGGAGCCCACAATACCGTTGAGCGCCATGGTGGACGCCCACATCAGGTTCGCGCGGGCGTCATAGTCGTCCGGTTTCTCCATGGCGACGGGGGCATAGCGTATTACAGTCCGCATGATGGTCTCTGCAATGCCGTCCGGGATGTCGCTGTTTTCTATATCGTGGAAGTATTGCTCCAGCACATGCGACATGATATCCACAGAACCATAAGCGGTCTGGTCCGCGGGGACGCCGTAGGTAAGCTCCGGGTCGAGGATGGCGAATTTCGGATAAAGCTGCGGGTAATACACTGCCCTCTTCTCGCCCAGCTCCGGGTTGGATATGACCGTGTTGCCGTTCGCTTCGGAGCCGGTGGCGGCCAGGGTTAATACAACACCCAAGGGTAAGAAGCGGGTGGCTTTTTCCTTTTTTGTAATGATGTCCCACAGGTCACCGTCATAACCGGCGGCGGCGCTGATTGCTTTCGACGCGTCGATAACGCTGCCGCCACCCAGCGCCACGATCCCGTCAATATCGTTCTCCCTGCACAACCGGCCGCCCAACCGCACCGACCCGATCTGCGGGTTGGCCTCTATGCCATTAAGCTGGACAACTTCCAGCCCTTGCTCGTTCAGTTTTGCCAGCGCTCTATCCAGCAAGCCGCTTTTTTTGACGCTGCCCTGCCCTGTCACCAACAGTATCCGGCCGCCCAGTGTGGCCGCCTGTTCCGCTATCTGCCCGAACTGGCCTTTGCCAAACAATATTTTTGTGCTGTTCTGAAAAACAAAATTTTCCATTCTATCTCCAATACTCGGCTACTGAAGGACAGCGCAAGCAGTCAGGTTAGATAGCTGATACAGATTTGGCGCCGGCAAGGCTTTCGTACAGGCGACGAGCTTTTTCGCGCAGTTTCTCAAAGACTGCCTTATAGCTGCTGTCCGATTCGTGCAAGGTCAATACAGGCGCGCCTTTTTTAAACAGGTTGCCATCAAACGGTATGTCCCGCGCGCCTTCACTGTGCCACTTTTCCGCCCCAAAAAACTGACAGTCTTTTATGGCATGCACCCTGGCGGACGAGTAATAAAGCTCGTGCGATCCGGGGTCTATTATCCTATCGGAATCAACACCGGTGACGCTGTCTATATGCATTCCAAACAGGTCGTTCATGGTGGCCATACCCAAAACCCCAAGCCCGGCGGATGGTCTTGGGTTGACTTCTATCAGCGTCACTTCACCATCATAGATAAAATCGAACCCCCAGAGCCCCTTAAGGCCAAATTCCAATGTTAACGCGTCAGCAATTTCTGTTACGGCGGGCCTTATATTCTCTGAAAATGGATGTGGATATACATTGCCGACATACCGAAAACCGCTGGCGCCAAATGATTTATCACCGACTGTCTGTGTCATCATCCCCAGCAACTGGGCGTCTGATCCGTTGGATACAACAACAGCGGATGACGACATACCTTCGATATATTCCTGGCAATATGCAGAATCATCCGAATTGTAGCCTGCCCTATCCATAAACTCTATGCTAGCACCTCCCATGGAGCCTATCGGTTTGCGGAGCCATCTACCGCTGTCGGGGCTACGGCCGCTACCGATAAAATATCTGGGATATTTAAAAGACCAGGCAGACGCCGCCCGGACCAGGTTGTCTGGCGAGCGGACCGCCCGGATGGATTCGATACCGGTCCCTAATACTGGTCCTGCCTTATGCAGCCTCAACAGCGACTTTATATCATTCTCGAAACCGGGCCCGTAAATAAAGCCACGGCATTGCACGCCTTCAGCGATGTTTACCAATGATTTGATTTCGGAAGGTTCATCGACATCGCGCAGTGTGGATATGTTATCACTCAGCCGTTTGGTATCCCAGTCGCCATAATAATCAACTGTGCATATGTTATGGCCGTGACGGACGGCGATCTCGGCCAGATACCTGATGTTAGCTCCTGTTATCAGGTACGGCTTTTCATTTATGTTGTCATTCATTTCAATATACAGTTTATCAGATTTCCGGCCCCGGTTCCGGTGTAACGATCTCCATGATTAACTCTAGCACAACCCGGGCCACCGATCGTTCATAGAAAAAACCGGTGTGCCCGCATGTGTCGATCTCTATATTTTTACGCGCTGAAGGATGTTCGGAATTCGTATAGGGCATAATCAACTGATCATATTTCGAATAAATCGAATATAGCTTTGCGCCCGGCTGGGAGTTGACGATTTCGGAGATGAGCGGTGATGTGGGATGAAGCGCCCGGGCGGTCTGTGTCAGGCCCATGGCGGAGAGCCGGGAGCCTCTGAAAGGCGCTCCCATGGTTATGACCGCTTTCACTTCACCCGACTGTTCAAACTGCTTTGCATATTCATACGATAGCAGCCCACCCAGGCTGTGGCCTACCAGGATTACTTCTGTCATTCCTGTTTTCGACCGTACCCTCAGCAGAAAATCCCTCAACTCCAGCGCCAGATCTGGCAAGGGCGCGGAAAACGCTTCATATTCGAAGGTCAAAACGTTTGGCGCCGCCCTTGACAAGCGCCGACGCATAAACCAGAAGTGGGCAGACCTGCCGATAAGTCCATGGGTAAGTATAATCAGCGGTTTTCCTTTCACCAGCTCGCCCGGCTCGAACCTGTTGACATTATCTCTGCGGATAAAACTGCTGATAGAGCCGCCTATATAGAACGCTATATATAACAGAATGAACCAGCATTCCTTGATGAACACGCGCGCTGGCTTGTAACCTTTTTCGCTTATCGCCTTTGCCCAGGTCATCGCCGGGTCGAATATCCTGTTCGACAGTTCGTACCATCGTATGGCGTATAGCAGCGTTTCCAGCAGGACAACGCCGATTACCAGCGCTATCAGTATGGTTATTAGAAATATCACCATTGGACGCGCATTAGGGCGACGGCGCCCAGACCCACAGCCATCAGCGCAAAGCCGATCAGCCTTAATGTTTTATTGTCGCTGTCGATGATCTGTTCGGCCACTATCTTCACTTTGTCTGGCATGGTGAAGTATGGAATCCCTTCCAGTATCATAACCAGTCCTATTACTGTCACTAATGTTTTCATTTCTTCCTGGTAATATCAGATATAAATTCGATTATTATACAACCCGCCCGGCCTAATGGCTGGCAAATTAATAATTGTGTCATAAAGCTGTTGAAAGCATGAAGCAATCTAGGCTACCATTATCTTTCCCTCACAGCGCCCGTAGCTCAGCCCGGATAGAGCGTTTGATTGCGGTTCAAGAGGTCACAGGTTCGAATCCTGTCGGGCGCGCCACTCCTGCGTAGGGCAAGTTAAACATAGTTCATTAGCCAATCGACAAACCGTTGCAGAATCAAACGTGAATCTTGTCGGGCGCGCCACTACTGCGTAGAGCAGGTTAAACATAGTTCATTGGCCAAGCGGCAAATCGTTGCAGAATCAAAGGTGGATTCTGTCGGGCGCGCCACTGCCATGGGCAGTGCAATTACCCTGTCGGGATAAATGGAACTGCCATTCAATTTACGTATTTATATTAACCGGCCCTTTGATGCATTCAAAAAAGATCGCAGGCAAGCGTATAAGCGCCGCTTCCTGCTCAGATCGAATGGTACATCGCAGACACGACAGTGTGCATAAGTGTTATGATGACACAAAACGCTGTTCCGGCGCATTTCTTAACACAAGATTAACAGGAATTTTACTTCAAGTTTATTTAATAAAACAGGACCTGGTTTATAATGCTTATCCGTAATAATGCATTATAATACGTTGTGCAAATCAAGCCGGCTAAGTACAAGTAAGTATACGAAGTAAGCACCTCTATGTATTTGTAAACAAAGGGGTTGACCAATGCAATAGCGTATGATAGCATGTGTTCAGATATACACAATTGGTATATCAAAAGCATATTAAAGTTTATTAACAAGTACGACAAATAACAGACAACATTACTAAGGAGAAACTTAAAAATGTCATTCAAAAGAAAGTCAATGCTTTTGGTTGCGGGGATTTTGGCTGTAACATTGATGATCCCGGTTCAAGAGGCCAAAGCGCAGGCGACAGGCTCCACAGCGGTCTCTTTCAATTTTCCAGACATCATTGTGCTGCATTACCTGAACAGCCTGACACAAACTTTTACTGGTGGATCCCTGACCGGTGTCAATGAGGGCTCAGGCACAGACAGCCAGGCGTTGGCCACCACGGCGATCTTTACCACGACCATTACACCAAGCGCGCCCACAGGATATCCACAAACCATTGCGGTAATAGATGACGATGTCTGGGCCGTTCGTGGTATCACAAGCACCGGAATCATCAAAGTAGCGGCCACCCTGGACATACCGGCCGCGGTCAATGGCGGTTCAACAGCTACCATGAAAAACCTGGTTGTGAGAAGCGGCGGATCATCCGGCCAGAATATAAATGTGGCGGCGCCCGGGTTCACACCCACCTTGGGTGGCATCGGGTATAACCTGGACATCTCTGCTGTAACAACGTCCGGCGCACATACCGGCGCGCAATACACCATCACTGCGACGGTAGGGCCGTAACGCACAATTGTGATCCGCATAAAAAAAAGGTGAGCTCTGTTGTTTTAGGGCGTCACTCTTTTTTGCCTTTGGCGTTGGCCGCAGTTGTTCTGCTGGCATGCGCGGGGGAATCTTTTGCGGTGTGCCCGCCCGGGTCACGGTTCCGGTTCCATAGACCCATCAGCGAGAATGTTTCTGTATCCAACAGGATCAAGGCGATAAATGAAGGCGGGCCGTATGTGGTCACGACCCCGTTGACCCTTCCGGCCGGTTCCATATCATTCACCCCGTCACCCCATGGCATCGCCACCACGGCGACAATACCGATCACCGGTTTCATGTGGAGGCTGCGGGTTAATCGGCCTGTGCCCCCCGGTTTTGGCGTGGGCAGCATTTTGGTGACCTATCAGGTAACCGGGGCCAATGGGGCGCCCGGTGTGGTATCATCCGTCTCGAACCCGGCCTCGCAGGCCAGTGTGACCGTGCAACCGAAGCCGATAAGGGTCCGTGTCCGCAGGAACAGGATCATATACCGAGGTTTTGTCGACCTGTTTGTGGACTATAGCGCGGCCACGGTGAGCGGACAATATAGAGGCACAATAACAACAACCATAGACTGCCAGTAAACCATGAGTATGAAGCGCGTTTTTTTTGCTGTATCGACCTTCTTGATGATACTGGGCGCCACGCAGGCCAAGGCGCAACCTGCAGAAAGCTCAACAAACAAAGATGAGGGTCCACCACCGGTTATCGCGGCCTCTCCCGCCAAGCTGACGGTAAAAATCGGTTCCCGGTCCAGTGATAACGCCATCAAGCTGATAAACCTTAGCGACAAGCCTATCACGGTGCGTACCACTGTCAATAACTGGGACCTGGATGAAAGCAATGACTTGCGGGTTGTGGCGCCAACGCCGCAATCGCTGGATCAGTGGATGATAATAAATCCTGTCAATTTCACGATAGAGCCGAAAAAAACGCAGACAGTTCGCTTCTCTATCAGACCACGCGCGAAACCGGAACCGGGAGAGCATCGCGGGATAATATTTTTCAACCAGCAGCTAACAGAAAAATCGACGGCAACCATCCAGTTCAAATTCCGGCTGGGCGTAATAGTATATGGGCTGGCAGGTGACGTGGTCCGGGATGGCGTGATGAACAAAATAAGCGTGGAGAGAGACGAAGAATCAGCCACCATGTTGTTTGATATCAGCAGCGTCGGCAACGCAAATGCCCGGATGGATGGGCAGTATAGCCTGTGGCGTAAGGCTGATTTTCCCAGCTCCGGTGAGCCGTCCCTGTATACCCTTGATGGGGAAGACAGAAACGTTCCAATATCTGTGGTAAGTGTGGGCAAGCTGCCGAACACACCGGTGCTGGCCGGGACCAGACGAACGATCAAAAGGATTATAAAATTACCGAATGAAAAAGGAAACTACATACTCTTTGCCAGGGGCGCGCTGGAGGGTAAATCCTTTAGCAAAAAATTTCCGGTTTCGATTACGAAATAGACTTTATATTGAACTGACATTCCAGTAAACTTTCGGGCATTGTTGTGAATATACTGCATATCAATGATAAACCCATCATGAACAATGCTTTCATGATAGCTCAACTTTGTGGAGTATTGATCTTCCTGGCCCCCTACCTGGCAAACGCGGAAAAACTGAACAACCCTGTCCCGATACTGGTGGGCGCCTATGTTAATCAAAATTTGATCCGGAATATCGATATTGTAAAAGAAAGGGATGAGCATTGGATATTACTGGATGACCTGGCTGGTCTCACCGGTATCAAAGTAGCAGATAAAAATGATGAAAGTGAAGAAGACATTTTTGAGTTTGCGACACCCATCGGCAAAGCCAACTTGCCCGTTGACAAGCTCGCGATGCATCAGGGCCGATATTACGTATCAGCCCCGATGTTGAAAGATGCTTTTAACATCGGTATGTTGTTCAGCTCCCTCGATTTCGCGCTCTACCTGGATGTGCCTTGGCGGCCGGGCGCGCCAATGTATGATGAGCCGGGCGATGGTCAAAAGCCTGCGATAACGCCTGATATTCCCGCGCCCGACGGCTCATGGAGCTTTATTCGGTCGGCGAACGAGTATAACAAAGAGTCAAACGCGGTTCAGGATTCGCAATACAATACGTTGGACACAGGCGGACGGGTAGCCTCTGGCGCATGGGTGCTGGGCCTTGAACGCCAGAATGGCAGAGATAACGATACTCGCCTGAGAAACTATTCATGGAGCCGGACCTTCGACCGCGCCGCCATCAGGGCAGGCTCCAACTACATAGACCTGAACCCGTTACTGCAAAACTACAGGTTTACTGGCGGGCAATACGCCTTTGACAACCGGGGTATCGAGCGATTCACAGATTTCGACACCAACCTGAACCTGGAAAGCTTCCTGTCTGATGATATAAGGAACCAGGAAAACATAATCCGGGATGATGGGCCACCCGGCGGTATCGCGGAATTGCGTATTAACGATGTGCAAGTGGCGCTGGTCCGCATAGGGCTCAACGGTCATTACGAGTTTCGTGACATCCCGCGGATTCAAGGCGTATTTCAGACAATCAAAGTGTTTCTTTATGAGCGCAGTTTGGGCGAAGTGCCGTTGGCCACGCTCGATTTCACCAGCACAATTTCCCTGGAAACATTGCCCGCCGGCGAGCTGTATATCCGAGCTGGCGCAGGAGATAAAGGAAACAGCCTGTACAGCGACGAGATTGGCATGGATAAAGGAACCGCCAGTTTTTTTAGAGGTCGTCACGGAGTCACAGACGGAATTACATTGCTGGGCATTGCTCAAAACGGAGTGGATGACCGGACGGAAGGGCTTGCGGGCGCACGTATCGGCATCGGGCATAACTGGAACCTTGCGTTCGACGCCGCCGCCAATTCGGAAAACACCCGGGCATACGCCACGGAGTTGAGGGGTTTGGCTAAGAAATGGGATGTGAACTTGCGCGGCCGTTATTTCGATCGTGGATATCGCTCCAACATGAACAATGAAGAATATGACTATTATTTGCGCTCCTTTTATCAGGTTGCGCCATCCTTTCGACTCGGCCTGTTCGGGCGCAAGGTGAAGGAAAATGATCTGGACGAGCTGAACTATTTGAAACCCGGGTTCAACTGGAGACCGGGCCCCAGCTTTCTGGCCAGCGCAATCCCCAATATTGACGGAGAGTACAGGATTTCCGCATACTACTATTTAAGCCCTTCCAATTATCTTTCTATATTTTATGAACAGGAATACTATACAGCCCTGTTCGATATGGGGTTATCTGAATACCTGAATTTCCGGCTGGGCTACGAAAATGATCGGGAAATAAAAAAAGACTTTTTTCTGGGGCAAATATACTGGTATCCATTTGAAAGCCAGAACGACTACTTTCAGGCAGGGGTCACTAACAACCTTGAAGATACTGGATTTCTGGTCTCCTGGAACAAAATTGTGACGCCCGGTATCGAATTTTCGGTGGAATATGATGAGAAATACCGGATATTCGCCGGGGATGAAAAAAGAAGCCATTTTTTCGCAAGGTTAAGGGTCGATTTTGCTAATACCGGAAAGCGGCTGGCGCCGGTCGACAACCGGTATGTTAATTTTACCCGGGGTGGGATATCAGGCGCCATCTATGATGAACAAGGCAATAAACTGAACATTGATGATTTGTCTGTGCGTGTCAATGGCTTTACCCTGGCCCAACGGGGCGCTTCCGCAGGGAACTTTTATGTTGGTATGCTCCGCCCAGGGGTTTATACAGTGGAACTGGATGAAGAAAAACTGCCGATCGAGCTTGTGCCGGCGCAACGAAGCTATGCTGTGGAAGTCGCCGGGCTGGCGGTGACAGAGGTAAATTTCACTGTCCGGGCAGAGTATGGGTTTGCCGGTCAAGTGACTTCATCTAATCAGGAGCCGGTGGCAAACGCGTTTATCCAGGTTCGGGACGCATCTGGTCAGCCTGTAACCAGCGGTATTACAGATCAATTCGGTTATTACCGGGTGGATGGACTTGTCGCTGGCGAATATACCGCCACATGCGCCCATGTAAATGGCGAAGCATTGCCGGAACCGCATCCCGTGATCCAGGTTCAAGTCACAGATGACTACCTTTTCGATCAGGACCTCTCCATCACTCTGCCCGACGCCCCGCCTCCGGCGGAATAGGCCGGCCCTGGCGCCTAATCAAAGTTTTTTATAAATCTGGCGTCGGGATAACATAAAATAATAGATTGTCGAAAACCGTATACAGGAATGATGATATTGATTTTAATAAAAGTGATTGACCCATGATCGCCATATCGGTGGAAAACGTCGAAAAGAAGTTTCGCCGCGTCGCCGTGGGCGGCAACTATACCACTATCAAGAGCCTTTTTCTGGGCAAGGGCCACAAGAATAAAGAGCAGGTGACGGATGACAAGGCGTTCTATGCGCTGAATGATATTTCGTTTGAAATACCGAAGGGCGAGACCTGGGGCATCATCGGCCGCAACGGCTCTGGCAAGTCCACACTGCTGAAGCTGATGGCGGGGATATACAAACCAGACGCGGGCAAACTGAACGTGGATGGCAAGGTATCGGCGCTGATAGAGCTGGGCGCCGGGTTCCATCCGGAGTTTTCCGGCCGCGAGAACATATATATCAACGCCTCGATACTCGGCATGTACAAATCGCAGATCAGGGATAAGTTCGACGAGATCGTCGCCTTCGCGGAGCTGGAGGATTTCATCGACAACCCGGTGCGCACCTATTCATCCGGCATGTTCGCCCGGCTCGGGTTTTCCGTGGCGATCCACGCCGACCCGGACATATTGCTGGTGGACGAAGTGCTGGCGGTGGGGGACGAGTCGTTCAGCCATAAATGCAAGGACAAGATCAACAACTTCCGGAAAGAGGGAAAGACCATCGTGGTGGTCACCCATAACCTGGGCGATGTGGATATCCTTTGCGACCATGTGGTCTGGCTGGAAAAAGGGGTGATAGAAGACGCAGGGTCGCCCAAACGGGTGACGGACAAATATATGATGACGGTGGCGGAGTCTGACAACAAGGTGTTGTTGCATGACCATGAAGCTGAAACTGAGCCTGACAGTGAAGAGCAGACCAACCGGTGGGGCACCCGGGAAGCGGAGATAACAAAGGTGACCATGCTGGATGCCGAAGGGAACGAGCGCTACCTGTTCAAATCGGGGGACCCGGTGCAGATCAGGATCGATTACAACGCCCATGTGCCGCTGGTGGAGCCTGTGTTCGGCGTTGGTATACATAAGCAGGATGGCTCGCACTGTTACGGCACCAACACCCATATCGACAATGTGACCATCGATTCCATCGAGGGCGCGGGTAAAATCACCATGAAATTCGACCGGCTGGAGTTGATAGAGGACAGCTACACGCTATCTGTGGCGATCCACGCCAAGGACGGCCACCCCTACGACTATCATAACGAAAAATACAAGTTTTCCATCCGCTCTACCATCAAGGATGTCGGCGTGTTCCGGCCGCCCCATAAATGGAGCGTGAACGGCGCGGCGCAACCGGAGACGGAAAGGATAGAAAGTTGAAACCGGCGTTTATAATCCCCTTCTATGGCGCCGATATAGGCGGCGGGGCGGAGACGCTCTGCCGACGGCTGGCGGAGAATCTGGCGCAGAGGGGCATGGATGTGGAGGTGTTCACCACCACCATCCGCAGCCTGGCCCACGACTGGAGCGTGAACTATTACGACCCGGGCATGTATCTGATCAACGGGGTGACGGTGCGCCGCTTCATGGTCCGGACCGTCGACACCGACGCGTTCGTGCCGGTGAACACAAGAATCATGCGCCGGGAGGAGATATCGCTGGAGGAGGAGATCGACTATATGACCAACGCGGTTAATTCCGACGCGATGTACACCTATATAGGCGACAACCAGAAAAACTACATCTACTTTTTCATCCCATACTTGTTCGGCACATCGCTGATCGGCTCGTCGATTTCGCCTTTTAAATCTTTCCTGATCCCCTGCCTGCACAACGAAGGCTATGCGGATATGAGCGTCACCGCCCGGATGTTCGACCGGGTGAACGGCGCGCTGTTCCTCTCCAGGGCGGAGATGCGCCTGGCCAGTAGTATGTATAACGACATGCCGAACACGGAGAAGATTCTGATGGGCTGTGGTGTGGACGATATTCTGGACGCCAGCGGCGATCGATTCAGGAAAAAGTTTGGATTGGGAAACAGCCCATTCATCCTCTATGTCGGGCGGATGGACGCGACGAAGAACACACCGCTGCTGGTCGATTATTTCCGGAAATATAAAAAGCTGAGCCCTGGCTCGCCACTCAAGCTGGTGTTGGCCGGCAGTGGCAAGCTGGATATACCAGACGACATCGCCGCCGATGTTATCGACCTGGGGTTCCTCTCCATCGCGGATAAGAACGACGCCTACGCTGCAGCCACCATGCTATGTCAGCCATCGTTGATGGAGAGTTTTTCGATCGTGATCATGGAATCATGGCTCTGCGGGCGGCCGGTGCTGGTCCATTCCGATTGCGACGTGACGACGGAACATGCGCTGGAGTCGGGCGGCGGGTTCGCCATCGGGTCGTTCCCGGAGTTTTACGAGTCGGTCAAGCTGCTGGTGGAGAACCCGGATATAGCGGACAGGATGGGCCAGAACGGCAAGGCTTATGTCGAGAAAAACTATACGTGGGACATAATTTGTGAAAGGTTTATAAACCTGATGGACTCATTCAGCGAGATTGAAATTGACTAATATCCACCAGATGCTGCCCAGCTATTCCCATGGCGACGCCATCGGCAACTGCGTCAAGGAGATGCAGATACTGCTGCGCCAGTGGGGGTATGGGTCGGAGGTGTTCTGCAACCATGTGCTGGGTGATATGGAATGCCGCAACTATCACGACTATGTGTACGAGGACCCCGACTCCTGGGTGATCTACCACTACTCCACCGGCTCGCCGGTGAATATGTTCGCGCTGGAAAAGGCGAAAAACATAATAATCATGTATCACAACGTCACCCCCGCCCATTTTTTCGAAGGGTACGACAGCCGGGCGGAGCGGGACTGCCGGGCAGGGCGCGAATTCCTGAAAAATTTCAGCGGCAGGGTTCGGCATGCCATGGCCGTCTCGCCCTATAACGCGGAGGAGCTGGAGTCGCTGGACATAGGGCCGATCGACATCGTCCCATGCATCACCGACCCGGCCAAGCTGAAGCCGACCGGCGCCGTCGTCACAAAGCTGTTCGACGACGATAAAAAGAATATCCTGTTCGTTGGCCGCATCTCGCCAAATAAAAGCTATGAGGAGATGCTCAAGGTCTTTTACTTCTATAGAAAATATGTGGAGACCAAATCGCGGCTGATCTTCGTCGGCGGCTATAAACCGGACGGGCTATACTACAGCCACCTCGTTTCCATAGTGAAAGAGCTGAAGATACCCGATGTCCGGTTCGCCGGGTTTGTGCCGGACGAGCAGATGGGTGATTACTATAGCAACGCATCCGCATTTCTGTGCATGAGCCGTCATGAGGGATTTTGCATTCCGCTGTTGGAGGCGATGCATTTCCAGGTCCCGATCGTGGCCCGGGCCGGCACTGCTATCACCCACACCATGGGCGACTCCGGCCTGCTGTTCAACGGCGACACAGGCCCGCATGAAGTGGCGGAGCTGCTGGGCGCCGTCACGTCTGATAAGGCGCTGCGAACCTCGATGATAGAGTCGCAAAGTCGCCAGTTAACCCGGTTTACGAAGGAAAACATGGCCAAACAATTCAAGCAGGTAATCGACAGCCTTGGGATATAAGCCTGCAATCAAATAGTATCCTGTCATAAAAGTTATTCCATCCGAACAGAATAAATGAAAGATCAAATAGTAATCAAAGGCGCCAGCGAGCATAACCTGAAACATCTCGACCTGGTGATGCCGCGCAACAAGCTGATAGTCATCACCGGTGTATCCGGCTCCGGCAAATCGTCCCTGGCGTTCGACACCATCTACGCCGAGGGGCAGCGCCGCTATGTGGAGAGCCTTTCCGCCTACGCCCGGCAGTTTCTGGAACAGATGGAGAAACCGGAGGTGGAGCATATCGAAGGCCTCTCCCCCGCCATCTCTATAGAACAGAAAACCACCAGCAAAAACCCACGCTCGACCGTGGGCACAGTGACCGAGATATATGACTATCTGCGCCTGCTGTTCGCCCGGGTGGGCGATGTCTATTGCTATAACTGCGGACGCGGGATCAGCTCGCAGACGGTGTCGCAGATGGTGGACAGGGTGATGGAGCTGGATGAGGGGACGAAGATACAGGTATTGTCGCCGATTGTTCGGGACCGGAAGGGTGAGTACAGAAAAGAGCTGGACCAGTTTCGCGCAAAGGGTTTTATACGGGCGCGGATAGATGGGACAATGCGCGACCTGGGCGAGGAGATCACGCTCGATAAAAAGAAAAAGCATACCATCGAGCTGGTGATCGACCGGCTGGTCATGAAAAAAGGATTGGAGAAACGCCTGGCCGACTCGCTGGAGCTTAGCCTATCCATGAGCGATGGCATCGCGCTGGTGAACATCGACTCCGGCGAAGAGTTGCTCTTCTCCGAGCGGTTTGCCTGCGTCCATTGCGATATCAGCTATCCGGAGATGACACCGCGGATGTTCTCGTTCAACAACCCGCATGGGGCGTGCCACGATTGCGCCGGGCTGGGTGTGCGCAAGATTATATCGCCGGAGCTGATAGTACCCAACGATAAATTGAGCCTGGCCGATGGCGCCGTCCACCCATGGAGCAGATCGACGGCGGTTTATTACAAACAGATGATCGAATCTGTGTCGAAACATTATAAATTCTCCACCAAAAAACCGTTCAAGTCGCTGGCCAAAAAATGGCGGGAGATTATCCTCTACGGCTCCGGCAAAGATGAGGTCCGGTTCAACTATGAAAAGGAGAACCGCAAACATTATTTTAAAGGCGCCTATGAGGGCGTCATCCCGAATCTCAATCGCAGATATAAAGAGACCGACTCGTTCGCCATCCGCGAGGAGATCGAACGCTATATGCGGCTGGAGCCGTGTGACCGATGCGGCGGCCAGCGGCTGCGGCCGGAGGCTTTGGCGGTGAAAGTGGGCGACCGGTCCATCACCGAGGTGTCGGCGCTCTCTGTCCGGGGCGCGTTCGATTATTTCACGAAGCTGAAGCTCGATAAAAAACGGAAAATGATCGGCCGCAGGATTCTGAAAGAAGTCACCGAGCGGCTGGGGTTCCTGAAGGATGTGGGCCTTGAATATTTGACGCTCGACCGATCGGCGGCTTCGTTATCCGGCGGCGAGGGCCAGCGAATCCGGCTGGCCACCCAGATCGGGTCATCGCTGGTGGGTGTTCTGTACATTCTCGACGAGCCATCCATTGGCCTGCATCATCGTGATAACCGGCGCCTTATCGACACATTGCAACGGCTGAAAGAGTTGGGCAACACAGTGATCGTGGTGGAGCATGACAGCGACATGATTACCCAGGCGGACCATGTGATCGACCTGGGCCCCGGCGCTGGAGTGCATGGGGGCCGTGTGATCGCAGAGGGCTCTCCAAAGGAGATTATGGCGAATAAAAAGTCACTCACTGGACAATACCTGACCGGGACCAAAAGCATAGCAATCCCGGACAAGCGACGGAACGGCAATGGCAAAAATATAATCATCGAAGGCGCCAGCGAGCATAACCTGAAAAATATCGATGTGAAAATACCGTTGGGCGTTTTTACATGCGTCACCGGCGTCTCCGGCTCCGGCAAAAGCACGCTGGTGATTGATGTTTTGTACAAATCGCTGGCCAAACACTTCTGGCAAAGCAGAGAGCGGGAGGGGGCTTGCAAAAAGATCAGCGGGCTGGAGCATATCGACAAGGTGATCGATATCGACCAGAACCCCATCGGCAGGACCCCCCGGTCGAACCCGGCCACCTATACCGGTGTGTTCAACCTGATCCGCGATTTTTATGCCATGCTGCCGGAATCGCGCAAGCGGGGCTATCGGCCCGGCCGGTTCTCGTTCAACGTCAAGGGCGGGCGGTGCGAAGCGTGTCAGGGCGACGGGATTATCAGGATCGAGATGCATTTTCTGCCGGACGTTTATGTCGCCTGCGATGTGTGCGGCGGGAGCCGGTTCAATAGGGAGACGCTGGATATCGATTACAAAGGGAAGTCGATCTCCGATGTGCTCGATATGACCATCGAGGAGGGATACGAATTTTTCAAGGGCCAGCCGAAAATCGCCCGGATATTGAAAACCCTCAACGACGTGGGGATGGAGTATATCAAGCTGGGCCAATCCGCCACCACCCTCTCCGGCGGCGAGGCGCAGAGGATAAAGCTGTCGAAGGAGCTTTCGAAACGTTCGACCGGTAAGACATTGTATATACTGGACGAACCGACCACTGGACTCCATTTTGACGATATCAGCAGGCTGTTGGGTGTGCTGAATATCCTGACCAATAATGGCAATACCTTGATCGTCATAGAGCACAATATGGACGTTATTAAAACAGCCGACCATATCATCGACCTTGGCCCGGAGGGGGGCGACGGTGGCGGCGAGGTCGTGGCGCAAGGCTCGCCTGAGCAGATTATGAAGGCAAAAAGGTCGCACACCGGCAAGATATTGAAATCGATGTTATCCTAGCGGCGGATTATGATTGATTTTGCAAGCATAAGTTGTTATAATACTTAGGTTTATGAAAAGTATTAAACCTTTTTTCAACAGGCTGGCGTTGCTGGCAGTCATGATTACTATGGCCGCCTGTGGCCAAATGGACAACCGGGCGGAGAGCTCTATTGGCAGCACTGATAATTCTGTCGCCAGTAAAACAGAAATGTTTGGCGGCTCCATAACGGAAAAGGCCGAACTGTCGGAGGCGGAGCTGGCGTTGCGCTCTGACCATATGTGCAGCCAGGTTCACCCGCAGTTTGGCGCAGTTATAGAGCAGGTTACCAGCGCATACAATAGTAACGTGGCGATGAAAGCGGGGGACAATTCCATGCTGGCGCTCTACCCCGCCGGTCATCCGGACGCGCCGCAGTTTGGTGATGATGGAGCGGGTGTGGCGGTGCTGGTCTGTCAGGACCCGCGGTTATCCGCTTACTCATATATCAGGACCGTGATACTGCATGAGGGTTTGATCATCGCCCTGAAGGAAGCTTCCGCTGCTGTGACCCTGTACGCCAATGACCCGGAAAATATAGACAACGCGCTGGATAAGCTGGCGGCGTTGGCGCAAGTGGGTCGGTTTGGGGAGACAGTCAGCGATGCTGATATGACCAGCCTGGAGCAGGACGCCGCCCGTTACGCCAAATTTTCCAGAACTTTCGACTCGACCCTGGCATTTGTGATATATCACGAACTGGGCCACTCTTCCATGGGCCATGCCATGCAAACAATAACAGGCGCTTCCGGGCTGAACAGGACCGTTGACGCGTCGAACGAGATACAGGCCGACCTGTTCGCAGGCTCCGCCATGACAGCGTCCGGGTACAGCATCAGCGGCTCCGGCGTGGTTTTTTCCATACTGGAGCGGATCAGCCCCGACGGATCGGTGAACCACCCGGCCTCGCAGGAACGAGAATCGATGATAGAACGGATGAACCTCCACGGCGCCAAAAAACTGCTGGCGCCTTACGCATATTTCCACCGGGATAGATAAGAATAGTGTGTGAAAATCCCATCGGTTGAGTTTCGCTTACAATCATTACCTGCCATCGAAATTGAATTAACGCAGCTTGATTCCATCTACAGAAAGGCGTCCAGGCAGGACTTCGATCTATTTGCCCCTCATCGTCAAGAGTTTTATAGCGTGATTCATATTACAAAGGGCGCTGGGAAACATTTTATAGACTTTAAGCGTCATCCATACCGGCCAGGCAGCTTCATATTTGTTAACCGGCATCAGGTCCACGCATTTGATCAGGAGAACCGTCCAGAAGGCCATGTTGTGCTGTATACCCAAAAGTTTATTGATTCAATACGCATCAACATGCGGGCGCCCATATTTGCCTCCAGCAACCTGGCGATGTTCGATTCTCCTGTTTTGAATGTTGACAAAGCGCTCAAAAAAAGTTGCGAGGTTTTATTGCAAGAGCTTCTCAATGTGACCGGTCACCAGAAGTATGATGCGCTCATATCCCAGCTTCTGTTTACCTCCTTGTTGCTGAAGCTCCATCATGAACGGCCCAACCGGTATGGCAACGAACTAAGCGAAGAGCGGGTTGTAAAATTTTCCCGGTTCCTGGCCCTGGTTGAAAAACACTTTGCAACTGTAAAAGACGCCAATAAATATGCTGACATGATCGGCATGACATACAAATCGCTTAATCAGCTTTGCAAGCTGGCGGCCAACCAGACGCCAAAACAGCTTATCGACGCGCATATCATCCTCGAGGCGAAGCGGAGGCTGGCCATTGAAAATATACAGGTCATGCAGTTGGCCTATCAGTTCGGCTTCGAAGACCCCAGCAATTTTATAAAATATTTTAAAAAAGAGACCCGGCTCACACCGCATCAGTTCAAAAAAAGCCTAAAAGGTTAGTTATCTACCATTTTTGGGCAGTGATTGATCTGCTCTTCTTTCTTTCCGGCTGCTACTCTGGATGCAACTTATACAAGAAAGGATATTACTGATGAAAAAATTAATTTATTCAGCATTGATCCTGGCTGTCTCGTTTGCCACAGCCTATGCCACCAACCCAGCGACACAGGAGAATAAAATGAGCATTTCTAACAAAGAAAAAGCCATAGCCCTTTTAAACAGCATCGAAACCGGCGCCCAGGAGCCTGCCGGTTATATCAATCCACAGAGTTATACACAGCACAATTTGTCTGCTGCTGATGGACTCGCCGGGTTTGGCGCCTTACTGGAAGCATTGCCCGAAAATAGCGCCAAAGTAAATATTATACGCGCTTTTCAGGATGGTGATTTTGTGTTTACACACACAGATTACAACTTCTTCGGCCCCAAGGTTGGGTTCGACCTGTTCAGGTTTGAAGGTGGATTAATAGTAGAACATTGGGATAACCTTGCTGAAAAATCAGACCAGCCAAATCCTTCAGGTCACACCCAGCTAGATGGCCCGACAGAAGCAACTGACATCGAAAAGACCGAACAGAACAAAAAACTTGTTGCCGATTTTGTGGAAACGATCCTGGTGGAAGGTCAGATGGACAAGCTAGGTCAATACTTCGATGGCGACAACTATATACAGCATAACACCGCCATTGGCGACGGATTGTCCGGGCTCGGCCAGGCTTTGGAGGCAATGGCTGAACAAGGAATTCAAATGGTCTATACCAAAATCCATAAAGTGCTGGGTGAAGGAAATTTTGTTTTAGTAATAAGTGAAGGTACATTTGCAGACAATCCAACGTCATATTATGACCTTTTTCGCGTAGCTGATAGAAAAATAGCAGAACATTGGGACGTTATGGAAACAATTGCCCCAAAGGACCAGTGGAAAAATAGCAATGGCAAATTTGGCAATCTAAAGTATTGATAAATTGCTTGCTATCGCCTGCCCATGGGGCGTGTCAACACACCACTTTTCACCGGGCAGTCTCAAAACCAGCGTCAGCTATTTTAGACTGCCCAAAATACTGTTTTCCCTGCAGCAGTTTTTTTGACTGAATATGTTGAATTATGTTATAAATTTAGTTTCGCGAATTTTTATTAAAGGGTGCGGGAGCTTAAAAAGACAAAAACATGAAGATACACGAATACCAAGCTAAAGAAATACTGAAATCATTCGGTGTGCCGGTTCCCAGGGGACAGGTCGCCCAGGAAGATGTCCATGCTGTTAAAACCGCTGTCGATGAACTGGGGCTGCCCATTGTGGTGAAGGCCCAGATCCACGCTGGCGGCAGGGGCAAAGGCGGCGGCGTGAAAGTCGTCAAAACATTGGAAGAAGCGGAAGCGGCTTTTAAATCGATCCTCGGGATGAATCTGGTGACGCACCAGACCGGCCCGGAAGGGATGGAGGTCAAGACCGTTCTGCTGGAAGAAGGGATGGACATCGCCAAAGAGTTATACATGGGCGTGGTCCTGGATAGAGAGAAATCGAGCGTGGCCGTGATGGTCTCGGAAGAAGGCGGGATGGAGATCGAAGAGATCGCCGCGAAGTCGCCGGAAAAGATCATGACGGAATGGATCGACCCTGTGATGGGCATCATGCCGTCCCAGGCTCGCAAGCTTGCGTTTTTCCTCAATCTCCCACCGGAGGCAATGAAGGAGGCGACCAAGTTTATCGTTAATCTGGTGAACGCTTTCCAGTCGAAGGACTGCTCCATGGCGGAGATCAATCCGCTGGTGCTCACCGGCGATAACAAGATGCTGGCGCTCGATTGCAAGATGGATTTTGACGATAACGCTCTGTTTCGGCAGAAGGACGTGGTGGAATGCCGCGACCTGAACGAAGAGGATGAGCTGGAGATCGAGGCGAGCAAGTATGACCTGAACTATATCAAGCTCGACGGTAATATCGGATGCATGGTCAACGGCGCAGGGCTGGCCATGGCGACCATGGATATCATTAAGCTGTCTGGCGGCGAACCGGCCAACTTTCTGGATGTCGGCGGCGGAGCTTCGGAAGAGCAGATCGAAAACGCATTTCGCATCATCCTGGCCGATGACGCCGTGAAAGGCATTTTCATCAACATATTTGGTGGTATCTTGCGTTGCGACCGGCTGGCCAACGGTGTTGTTAACGCGGCGAAAAAGATCAATGTGACTGCCCCGGTTGTCATCCGTATGGAGGGCACAAACGTCGAAGAGGGCAAGCAGATATTAAAGGATAGTGGATTCAATTTTATCGTTGCTGATGATATGCGCGATGGAGCGGAGAAAATAGTCGAAGCTGTCAAGGCGTCGGGTTAAGGGAATATATAGATATGAGTGTACTTGTTGATAACGATACGAAACTTATAGTCCAGGGCATCACCGGCAAGGAAGGCTCCTTCCACGCCTTGGGCTGCGCTGAATATGGAACCAATGTGGTGGGCGGCGTCACCCCTGGCAAAGAGGGCCAGGAGGTGGAAGGCATCCCGGTGTTCAACACCGTGGCCAACGCCCGGGCGGCCACCGGCGCCAACGCCACAATGATATTCGTCCCGCCCCCCTTTGCGGCGGACGCAGTATTCGAGGCCTCCAGCGCCGGGATAGAGCTGATAATCTGCATCACAGAGGGCATCCCGGTCTATGACATGGTGAAGATAAAGAAATATATGAAGGCCCATAACCGGGGCCGGCTGATCGGCCCGAACTGCCCTGGGGTCATCACACCGGGCCAGGCGAAGATCGGCATCATGCCGGGTCATATCCATACTCCGGGCCCTGTGGGGATTGTCTCCCGGTCTGGCACCTTGACATATGAAGTGGTGGGGCAATTGACATCGCTGGGCATCGGCCAATCCACATGCGTGGGGATCGGCGGCGACCCTGTGAACGGCACCAACTTTATAGATGTGCTGACAATGTTCGAAGAGGACGATCAGACAGAGGCGATCTGCATGATCGGGGAGATAGGTGGAAGCGCCGAAGAGGACGCGTCCGCTTTTATACAAGAGAATGTGAAGAAACCGGTGGTCGGCTTTATTGCGGGCCAGACCGCGCCTCCGGGCCGACGGATGGGCCATGCGGGCGCGATAATCTCTGGTGGGCAAGGGACTGCCGAGGAGAAGATGAAGACAATGGCCGAGTGTGGTGTTACGGTCTGCCAATCTCCGGCGGATCTGGGTGATACGATAAAAAGCGTTATGAATTAAGGGGCTACAGGACGTATCTGCCCGGGGGATAGCGTTTATGCAAGCGTTAATTATCATTAATCGGTTTTATGCCGGAAACCAATTTGAAAGGTATTGAAAAGGTGGCAAAAGCAAACGATTTAATAATACGTATAGGTGGAGAAGGTGGCGAAGGTGTTATCTCTTCCGGAGACATGATCGCGCAGGCGGCTGTCCGCTCCGGGTTGGAGATTTTGACTTTTAAAACATTTCCTGCTGAAATCAGGGGCGGATACGCCATGTATCAGACCCGTTTTTCACATGATAAAATATTGTCTGAAGGCAGCGGATTCGATGTCTGTTGTGTGTTCAACCAGGAGGCTCTGGACGCTAATAAAAAAGCGTTGATAGAAGGCACAGTGCTGATGTATGACTATCCAGGCGGCGATATCAAGGAAGAGCAAAGCTTCCCGGGCGTCACCTGTTATCCAGTGCCGATGAGCAAGATAGCAAAAGAGGACCTGGGCACCTACCGCTCCAAAAACATGGTCGCCCTGGGCGCCATTTCGGAGCTGTTTTCCATCTCCATGGATTCGTTGCGCGACACGGTCAAAAGCAAGTTTGGCAAAAAGGGCGACGAAGTTGTGGAAGTCAACTACAAGGCGCTGGACGCTGGCGCCAAACATGTGAAGGATAACCTGACCAAATCAGACCCATACAGCATGGACCCTGGCAAAGCGAAAGATGATGTCATCATCATAGCCGGCAACGACGCCATCGGCCTGGGCGCCATGATGGCTGGTGTCGAGTTTTTCAGCTGCTACCCGATCACCCCTGCCACCGAGGTGGCGATATTCCTTTCCAAGCATCTGCCGAAGGCGAACGGCAACCTGGTGCAGGCGGAGGACGAGATCGCTTCACTGGCCAACGTTATCGGCGCCTCCTACGCAGGGGCAAAATCGATGACCGCCACCAGCGGACCGGGGCTGGCGTTGATGCAGGAGCTTATCGGCATGGCCACCATGATGGAAGTGCCGGTGGTGATTGCTGATGTACAGCGGGGCGGCCCATCCACAGGCTTGCCGACCAAACATGAACAGTCCGACCTGTTCCTGGCGGCCCACGGCCTGCACGGGGACGGATCGAAGGTTGTCATCTCCCCTGAAGGTGTGGAAGATTGCGTCTATTTGACTGTGGAAGCGTTCAATATAGCGGAAAAATATCAGATTCCTGTGTTGATCCTTTCCGACGGTTCACTAGGGTTCAGGACAACATCGATCAAACGGCCCGACCCGTCCAAAGTCAGGGTGATCAACCGGGATAAGTATGATCCGGACAGCAACGGGGACAAAGAGTTTTTGCGGTACAAGATCACAGAATCTGGCGTATCGACCATGTCCACACCGGGTCAGGCGGGTGGTTCCTACATCTCCACTGGTCTGGAGCATGCGGAGTCTTCGGCGCCCAGGTATACACCGGAGAATCATACAGCCATGCTGGATAAACGATTTAGCAAACTGGACGACCTGGAAGATTTCTTCCCGGAAACCGAAGCCGACCTGCAGGATGGCGCAGAGCTGGGCGTTATCGCCTGGGGCTCCACCATCGGCACAGCGCGCGAAGCGATAAAGCTCGCGCGGGAGGAGGGCGTGAAGGTGTCGGGCCTGTTCCCGAAACTTGTATGGCCGCTACCGAAAAAGGCGCTGGCCAAATTTGCCGAAAAACATAGCAAGATCATGATCCCTGAAATCAACAAACAGGGTCAGCTGGCGAAGATAATTGCATCTGAAACAGATATCAAACCTATCAGCGAGACAATATATGGCGGTCTGCCATATACACCGAAGCTGGTGGCGGAAAAAATAAAGGAGGCGGTATAAATGGCAACTGCAACTAAAGACGCTCCAATGAAAGCGAAAGATTACAAAAGCGTCGTGCCACCCACCTGGTGCGCCGGGTGTGGTGATTATGGTGTTTTGAACGCTGTATTGAAAGTGTTCGCCGAGCGGCAGGTCGATATCAACAACACCGCTCTGGTTTCCGGTATCGGATGTTCATCCCGGTTTCCTTATTTTTTGAAAACTTACGGTATGCACACCGCCCACGGCAGGGCGCTGCCTGTGGCGGCGGGCGTGAAAATGGCCAACCCGGACCTGGAAGTGATCGTGTTCGGCGGCGACGGCGACGGGTTCTCCATCGGCGGCGGCCATGTGCCGCATGTTGTTCGGAAAAACACCGACCTGACTTATATCCTTATGGACAACTCGATATACGGCCTGACCAAAGGCCAGGTATCGCCCACCAGCGCCGTCGGCATGGTCACGACCACCACCCCGTACGGCGCGCCGGATATGCCGGTCAACCCGCTGTTGTATACTCTGGCCTATGGCGCAACGTTTGTCGCCCAGGGCTACAGCTCCAAGGGCAAGCAGGTGCAGGAGCTGGTCTCGAAGGCCCTCGACCATAAAGGGTTCTCGTTTATCAACATCATCAGCCCGTGCCCTACGTTTAACAAGATTAATACGTTCGACACGTACAAGGAGCTGGTCGAGGAAATCCCGGAGGATCATGACACTTCGGATATAAACAAAGCCATTTCAATCGCGGTCGCCGCGAAACAGGGTGGCAAGGTGCCGGTCGGGTTGTTGTATCAGACCCAGTCTCCGACGCTGGTCGATCGTTTGACTGATATTCGTGAGAAAGCCAACGGAACTAGTGATTTTGATGTCAACAAGGTCATAGATCTGTATAAGGCATAATAGACCATTTAATTGATCAAACATTTGCGCCGGGAGTGTGCTGAATAGCTCCCGGCGTTTTTTTATTTTTTAAGGAAAGTGAGTAGTAACATGTCACAAACATTCGCCATCATTAAACCAGACGCAGTGGAGCGTGGGCTGACCGGCAAGATCATCAGCAGAATCGAATCGGAAAACCTGAAAGTTGTGGCCCTGAAGCGTATACAAATGTCCAGGGCGGTCGCGGAAGGGTTCTATGCGGAACATAACGAGCGGCCCTTTTTTCAATCATTGACTGATTATATGTGCTCTGGGCCATGTTGTGTGTTGGTGTTGCAAGGGGATGACGCACAGCCGCGATGGCGCGAGATTATGGGCGCCACCAACCCGGCCGACGCAGCAGAGGGCACCATCCGCAAGGAGATGGCGGTTGATCTGGAGAAAAACTCGGTCCACGGCTCCGATTCCGAAGCCTCCGCCAGCAGGGAGATCGGCTATTTCTTCGCAGAGACGGAGATCAATTAACCTGTCAGAACTGGTAAAACAGTTCGAAAGCTATCTCTGATTTGTTTCCTTGCAAGACGCCATCCCTGTCTGGGAAAACTTTCTCGTCAGAAGATGTATACTTAAATTCCGCCCGCGCTGTCAGCTCTTCTGTCAACAGGTAGGTTGGGCTGATGGTAAACGCGGTTCGGTTTTCTGTGAAGAAAGAGCCGAGCCTGGCGCCATCCTTGTCATCAAAGTTTTCCAGCCGCGCCGTGAAAGAAAGCTGATCATCCCAAAAATATTTTGCCATCAGCAACCACGCGGTCCATGTCGCGTCGTCCCCTGTGACTATGTTCGATTGCCCTGTGAAGCTGCCCATGTTGAACTCGCCGCCGATCAAAAGGCTGTCAAAATACTTGGACGATAAATCAACATCAAATACTGTCAGGTCGTCGGTAGGCTCTTCACCCTCCGCGCCGGTGATGAACGATAGGCCCACATCCACAGCGTCTACTATATTAAACGCCACGCGGGCGCCGAAGGTTTTGGCGGTGTTGTCATCCTCGATCTTGTCCCAACCGTTGACAATATAAACGCTGTAATCGAACCACTTGGTATAACCAGACGCCATGGCGCCTGTAAGGTTTTTTGGAACGCCATAGTCGAACAGCATAGAGTGTGAGACCTGGTGCATATCCACCGGGTCCTGCGCTTCTAAACCGATAGGCGCGTTGAACTTGCCAAAGGTGAACTTAACGTCGTACCTTTTCAATCCATACCAAATATATCCTTGCTCGACTATATTATCGGTCGTCTGCTTTTGCCCGTTAAGATGGTTCAGGTCAACACGGAATCCCGCGCGATCATTGATACCTTTTTCCAGGTCCAGCTCAACTTCATCCATCGCAAAACTGTTTTCTCCATTGGAGAAATCGTATTTGTACGATGTGTCCAGAAATCCAAAAAACTTTAATCCTTCCGTTATATCAGCTGCGTTGGCAATGGGCGCCGTCCCTAAAATGGCGAGCCCCAGGGCGAGAGCCGATGTCCAGGCTCTGATCATGCGCAATTCCTTTCTCAAAATTTCCATTCGATTTTATACAAGTCCCCCACAAATAAGCAGAGGACATTGTACACGGAATCGGCGTGATTTTTCAGTTATTTTGAGCTTCTGGTGATACTATTCAAGAACGGCTCAATAAAGTCCATAGGCAGCGGCACGATGTTGTTGGTGGTGCCTTCGGAAGATATCTCGCGGATCGTTTGTAAATATCGCAGTGTGATGGCGGCCGGTCTCTTCTCGATTATCAGCGCCGCCTCGGCCAGCTTCTCCGCCGCCTGATACTCACCCTGGGCATTGATGATTTTCGCGCGCCGTTCCCGCTCGGCTTCCGCCTGCTTGGCCATGGCCCGTTGCATCTCGCTGGGCAGATCGACATGCTTGATCTCGACGTTGGAGACTTTGATGCCCCACGGGTCGGTCCGCTTGTCGAGCAGCTCCTGCAGCTCGTGATTTATTTTCTCCCGTTCGGAGAGCAGCTCATCGAGCTCCACCCCGCCAAGGACGGATCGGAGGCTGGTCTGCGACAACTGGCCTGTGGCGTAGTAGTAATCCTCCACCTGGATGACAGCGTTCTCCGCGTCGAGCACTTTGAAATAGACGACGGCGTTGACTTTGACCGAGACGTTATCGCGGGTGATGATATCCTGGGAGGGAACATCGAGGGCGATCAGTCGGAGGTCGACCTTTGTCATCTTATCGATCACCGGCCAGAGTATGATCAACCCCGGCCCTTTGACTTTGTGAAACCTGCCAAGCCGGAAAATGACACCGCGTTCATACTCCTTGAGGACGCGGAAGATCGACATTAATACCGCCAGGGCAAATATGAGGGCTAGTAAAGTTCCAGGCATGGCTCGCTCCTTAGTTTAATTTGGTATACACGACAGGCCCAATAAACTGCAAAAATCAAACGGTTAAAATCGATCACCTGTCATATTAAAATTCTACACGATTTGGCCAAAAATAGGGAGCCCAGAGTAACAACACCCAAAACCACAACAATGTATAACTGAATCTAAGTCCAGGTCATCATTCAATCTCCTATATTATAAATAATACTATAGTCATGTATAAGTATAGATCATTAATGATTAATGTCAAGAATAATATGTTATAAATTTTATGCTATTCGAGCAGATTTTTATTCTATAATAATAGCCGGGCACTTTTGCGATGGTGGATCATGCCGGACCCTATCGTTTTTGAGGAAAGATTATGCGATATATTGTCGTCCTTGTCTGCTCTCTGTTTATGTTTTCCCTGCTCGCGCATGCGCATGGTGGAGGCCTGGATCAGCAAGGTGGGCACCATAACCGGAAACAGGGCGAATACCATTTCCACCGCGGTCCGTTGGCAGGCAAGAAGTTCAATTCGAAAAAAGAGGCCACCGAGGCGCTGGTAAAAGCAATAAAGAAAAGTAAATAAATGCTATCAGATATTGTTTCATTGATAAAGGAGATCGACTGGTACGCTACAATTTCATTGGTTACAGCTATCATTGCTCTTTTGGTAAGTATCATCGCAAATCGAAAAGCAAATGATATAAATATACGTCAGCTTGAAATTGAGGAACAGAGGGAGAAAGAGAAGCAAGCTTTAAATTTGTCGGCAAAGCTGAGCGCAAAATTGATTAGGAGCAATAATCGCGAACGATTGGTACTTATTAATTCTGGAAATTCTGAAGCTAGAAACTTGCGTATGGCCTTAGATGGAAGGCCCTACTCTGAACATAATGTGGTTGTTGACTCTTTGCCCGAAATGGTCGGTCCAAACTCAAAAATTGGCTGTGCAATGAGTTTTACCTATGCTGATAGACCACAACTTGACATTAAAGTAGTTTGGGATGATGATCTTCAAAATGATAGAGTGTATCGAACAATACTCAGAATTGAAGAGATGTAGCAATGTTACCAAAAAAACGTCCGCCGACCCATCCGGGCGAGATGTTGCTCAAGGAGTTCCTGGAGCCGACCAATACCACGCAGACGAAGTTCGCCCGTCATCTCGGCTGGTCGTTCGCCCGGTTGAACGAGATCATAAACGGCAAACGTGGCGTCACTGCGGATTCGGCCATCGCTTTTGGAGAGGCGTTGCGGACCGGACCGGAGTTCTGGCTGAACCTCCAGCGCGACTGGGACCTTTGGCACGCCCGCAAGAAGCATAAGCCTGTGGGCCCGTTACTGAAAACAGGTTAAAAAACCCTAATACAACAACCCTACCAAAAACAGACTCAACCACGGTATATACGTAATAATAATCAGCGCGACGATGAGTACCATCATCCAGGGGATGGCGGCGCGTGTCACTTCGCCGAGGCTCATGTTGCACAGCCCGGCGGCGACGTAGAGGTTCAGCCCCACCGGCGGGGTGATCATCCCCACCTCCATGTTCGTGGTCATCACCACGCCGAGGTGGATCGGGTCGATGCCGAGGCTGATGGCGATCGGGTGGAACAGCGGCGCCAGGATCAGCAGTATGGCCGACGGCTCCATGAAATCGCCCGCGAACCAGAGGATCACGTTGACCATCAACAGGAACGACCAGGGGCTCGGGTCGGTGTCGAGCACGGCCTCGGCCAGGTGCTGCGGTATCCGCTCCTCGGTCAGGGTGTGGGCGAAGATCATGGCGCAGGCGATTATAAATAATAATACCGATGTCATCTTCGCCGACTCCAGCAGCACCGTCGGGATGTCCCGCACGCCCATATCGTTATAGACAAACAGCGCGATGATGGCCGAATAGACCGCCGCCACCGCCGCCGCCTCGGTGGGGGTGAAGGCGCCCGCATAGATGCCGCCGACCACGATGAATATCAGCAACAGCCCCCAGAACGCGCTGCGGAACGTTGACCAGAGATGCCCGAACCCTTGCCAATCCTCCTTCGGCATGTTGAGCCGTTTGGCTGTGATCCAGGTGGCGGTCATCAGGCAGAGCCCCATCACCATGCCGGGCAGGATGCCGGCGATGAACATCTTGCCCACCGACTCCTCCACCGCGTCGGCATATACGATCATCGGGATGGAGGGCGGGATCAGGATGCCCATGCTGCCCGATGTGGCGATCACCCCCACGGCGAACCGTTTGTCATAGCCCGCGGCGATCATGCCGGGGATCATGATCGAGCCGATGGCCACCACCGTCGCCGGTGACGACCCGGAGATGGCCGCGAACAACATGCAGGCCACCACCCCCGCCATGGCCAACCCGCCGGTCATCCAGCCGACCAGCGCCCGGGCGAAGTTGATTATCCGGTGCGACACGCCGCCGGTGGTCAGAAAGTGCGACGACAATATGAAAAACGGTATCGCCAGCAGGGTCGAATGCTCCATGGTGTCGAACAGTTTCTGCGCCACGATCACCGTCGCATCCTCCGTGGCCAGCGCTGTGAACAGCAGGCTCGACAGGCCAAGGCTGATAGCGATCGGGACCCCTATGAGCAGTAGCGCCAGCAGCCCAATGAACAACAGCGTCACGCTCATTGCTGATCCCCATCGGTTGTGACCTGCTGGTGGGCGTATCCTTCCGCCTCGCTGCCGGCGACCCTCCGCAACTCGCCTTTCCAGATGGCCACGCCCACCTGTAAAAAGTGGATTATCATCAGGCCGAGGCCCACCGGGATGGCCAGGTATGGTATCCATTGCGGGATCTGCAGGTCGAGGGTCAGGTCGCCCCACTGATATATTTTACGGATGTAATAGATCGACAGATAAAAAACCCAGCCGGTGAACAGCAGGCAAAGGCTCAGCCCCAGCAAGGCGATCCGGCGCTGGTTCGCTATGGAAAACCGGTCGATCAGGATATCGATGCCCAGATGCGCGCCCTTTTTCACGCCATAGGCCGCGCCCACCAGCACAACCCAGGCGAACAGATACTGCACCGCCTCCAGCGCCCAGGTGAACCCGGTGTCGAACAGATAGCGGGCCACAACATTGGCGAACAGCAGCAACGTGGCCGACGCCAGCCCGAGGGTTATGATTGTCTGCTCCAGCCTGACGATGACCCGGTCGAGCATGGGATGCGCTTCCTAATGGGGCGCCTGGTTACCCAGCACGCCATGAACCTGCTCCAGCAGATCGGCCCCGATCTGCCGGGCGAATTTGCCTTCCACCCCGGCCACCGCCGCCTTCCATTGGGCGCGTTCCTCTTCGGTCAGTTCGACCACTTTTGCCTTGCCGGCCTGCTCGATCTTCGCTCTGTCACTGTCGCTGGCCGCAGCGGCGAATTTGGCGGATTCGCTGGTGACATCCTTGATGATCGCCTCCAGTTCCGCCCGGATATCGTCCGGCAATCCGTCCCAGAACTGGGCGCTGACCACCAGCAGATAGCCGAGGTAGGAATGATTGGAGACAGAGATATAATCCTGCACCTCGAAAAACTTTTTCGAATATATATTGGACCATGCATTCTCCTGTCCATCCACGACACCTTGCCCCAGGGATGAATAAACTTCCTTGAACGGCAGTTTCTGCGGCACTCCACCCAGCGCTTTAATCATCTCCTCATGCACATCGGAGGTCTGGATCCGGAATTTTTTGCCTTTGAAATCGTCCGGCGCGACCCGCAGCGGTTTATCACCGCGGATAGAGAACACCTTCATCCCGTTATCCCAAAACCCGAGCGCCTTCAGGCCCTTCCGCTGCAACGGATCGGTCATCAATTTGGCCACCGGCGAGCGGGTCAGCTTATGCACATCGTCGAGGTTGTGGAACAGAAACGGAATATCGAACACCTGGATGGTTCTGGAAAACTTGACAAATTTAGAGAGGCTCGGCGCGCCCATTATACCGGTGGTTTTGCTGTCGGACAGGCGCATCGCCTCGATCACCTTGTTGTCGTTATACAACTGGGAGCTGGGGAACACCTCCATGCGCACCCTTCCCTGCAGCTTTTCATTCACGGTTTTGGCCAGCAGGTCGGCGGCCTTGCCCTTCGGTGTGTTCGGGCTGACCACGTGTGAAAATTTGATCACATACTCCGCGGCCTGTGCGGATGGTGCGGCGAAGAGGATGGTTATACAGATTATGATTGCACGGGTGAAGGTTTTCATTGCTTATGGCTCCTATTTTGTCTGCTTTAATACTGGCTAAACCGCATATTGGATTTTAGCCGACAATGGCGCATTATTGAAGCTTCTATTCACCACGGTGCGTATAATAGGGCAAAAAAATGGAGACGCCGAAGCGCCTCCATTCGGAGAGCCACAATTACTTATTGCTGAAGTTATGAGTAATTGAGAGTAGTAAAGATGTCTGTTTCAAAGAGACCGTTGTCCCGGAGGATTGACCCGGCCCCAGGTCGTTCACACCGGTCAGCTTGTTCTCGGAAGCGATCATGCCGGCCAACCCGACCATCCAATGGTCACCCAGGCTGACATCGACCCCGGCGGTGAAATGATCCTCTACTATGGCAGGGAACGCCGCGTTGTTGAACACGTCCTCTTCGCCGATGGGCGAGTCGCCATGGTTATACCCGACCCGGGCGGTGACCATGGGGGTGAAAACATACTCCGCCGCGACAGCGAACACCCACATGTCATCCCAGCCGAACTGGAGCGGCATGCTGCCTGCCTGACCCACCGGCTGACCCGTGGCCATGCTGACCAGGGCGAAATTACCATCGAGGCTCTGCTGGTCGTCATGGGTGGCGCTGAAATTGATCCACTTCACATCGGCGGTGACTTTCAGCCTGTCGTTGGGCGTGATGGCCGCGCCCATGGCGAACTGCTGTGGAAAATTCATCTTCCATTTATACGTGCCGTCGGAGTTGACGAAGGCGTTGCCCCGGCCGTCCGGGAACACGATGTCACCCTGCGAAAGGCGATACTCCATGTTCTGGAACGCCTGCTCCGTGATATACGTGGCGCCCACCTGGACCAGATCGTTGACCTTGTAGATCACGCCGAATGTCGCGCCGAACCCAAGGGCCCCCTCCGGTTTGGAAAGGTCCGCGCCCACATACTGGGCCGGGTTGCCCGGGTTGGTGTATTTCTGTTTGAAGCTAAGCTGCTGATAATCGATGTTCAACGAAACACCCACAGAGAGCCGGTCGTTGATTTTTTTTGCCAGCGTAGGAGCCAGCTTGGCGAACTGGTACTGCGTGAACAGGTTGGCCTTCCACGGCGTGAAATCGCCCATCTGCGCGTTGAAAGGTATTGAGTCAATAGTGTCATAATCGACACCCATACCAGCCAGCCAGAACATCCCGCCGCCGAAATAAAGGTCATCCCTGCCGTCGACCGGGCCGACCCAGCCCACGGCCGGCACCAGATACAGGTCCGATCCGCCTTCAGTTTTCTGGCCGCCGGATGCAGTGAAATCCACAGATCGAGTCGGCATAAAACCCTCGAACGAAAAATCAGCCTTGGTGCCGATCAGGGCCATGCCGGCCGGATTGGAAATCGCCGTGGCTGTGCTGCCGGGCGCCGCAGTGACCGCGCCTGCCATGCCCTTTTGATAAGCGCCCACACCGATCATCTGGTGGCCATTGGTGGCCCAGGCCGCGCCGTTGAAGGACAATGTGAACGTGACTGCTATAAGAAATATTGCAAATTTCCACATGCTTACACTCCTCATAAAATTAGTATAACGACAGTACTTAAGATAACTTATGGTCAAATAACAGGCTCTGCCCCATGGGCGCCTGCCATATGTCAGCATGATTATTTAATGTTAGATTCAATTGCTTTGGAATGGATTCTTTATATTGTCGTACAATGAGAGAATTTTAATGTGGACGTATAAAAAGTGATTTATGAACGACAGTAACGCCAAATCACACTCAATTGCATATATTGTGCTGATTCTATCCAGCGCCATGTTTGCGTCCGGATATATTCTGGCCAGGGCGATCAGCCCCGATGTGGCAATGGGAATGTTTGTGACATTGAGCATGTTTTTCAGCGCAGTGACGCTGTCGATATTCAAGGGAAAGCGGAAACGGGCCAATATTAGTCAGGGCGATATTGCCGCCATGGTCGCCAATGGTGTCGGTTCGCCGCTCATTGTATTTATGGGTATGGAGGGCGCCAAAACGGTCACCCCGGCCCTTGCTTCTGTTCTTGTGACGTCCAATGTGCTTATGATCGCGCTGGCGGCCTGGGCGCTGGGCAGAAAGCTTTTCCGCGCAAAGCATGTGGCGGCGCTGGTGTGCGGGTTTCTCGGCATTGTGTGGATCAGCCTGGAGCGGGGCGTCATGGGCGGCGAGCAGCGGGGCATCGCACTGCTGTTGGGCGCGGCGATTCTGATAGCGTTTGTCACCATCATAATCGAGAAGCCGGTGTTTGAAATCGGGTGGGCGCCGGTAACGCGATGGACCTTCTGGATGGGTTCGATATTTTCCGCCATATATACTTTGGTCATTGGCCAGTTCGGTTGGCTGTCGGTCGAACAGACGTTGCTTTGCGTTGTGGTGGGCGCCATCAGTATTGCCGGCCCTGTGGTGACGTTTAATCTGGGAATGAGTAAAATCGGTTCCGCCGACGCGGCCGCGATCAAGCTGTTGATCCCATTTTTCGCGCTGGTTTACGGCATATTGATATTGGATGAGTACCCGGCGTTTAAGTCGTTTTTGGCGGCAATAGTGGTGGTCGTATCGGTGGCGATGTATCAGCTGTCTAACGAGAACGTGAAAAAACGGAGTTGAAATGCCTGGCATGAAAAACGATGGGCTGTGGGGCGGCCCGAAATATCGAAAAGATACTCTGCCGAAAAACGACTGGGAGTCGAGCGTTTTTGAAAATGTGGATATCGCGCCCGGTTCGAAGATCATCCATATCGGCGCCGATGATCTGGATATGACGGAGCGGCTGATGAAGGCGGTCGGCGATGGGTTTGTGCTGCGGGTGGAATATGATGACAACTTGTTCAAAACTGCATTGGCAGACAGCCGGTTTCAGGATAAAAACCGTGCGTTGCTGTTCCGGGCCGACCCTTGCGCCATACCCAGCTCTGTTCCGCAGGCGCCGTTCGACCTGCTGTTTTCCCAAAGCGCGATGGAGCGATGCCCCAACCATACCAGGCTCTTCTCGCGGTTGATCCGTCTGGTCAAGCCGGGCGGCCAGGTCTATGCGGAGCTGGCGGGCGCCGGTGATTGCAAAGAGCTGACGCAGGTGGTGAACAAGGTTGCCGGCAGTGATGAATTCAGCCGTTATTTCAAAGCGTTTCATTACCCTTACCGGCTGTTTGCAGAGCGGGAGCTGAACGAAATTCTGTTTACAACTGGATATGGAAAAGTAAAAGTGACCTCCGGTGAAGTGACTAGAGAGGTTGCGGATGAATCGTTCGCCGACTGGTTCAGCGAATACCACGGCTATCCATACCTGAAGCAGCTGCCCTCCGGCATGCGGGCTAAATTTGTCGATGCCGTCAAAGGCGCATGCTTCGACCAGAAAGGCGTTTACAAAATCAGAAGGTCGATCCTCACATTTCACGGTTACAGGCTGTGGGGCGACCTGATGGGCGAGATGCGACCAGGCTCTGTCTCCGTCCGTGATGATATCGATTGAGATGAAAGGATGACCAATTGACCTACCTGATAATCGCCATATATGTGATGGTGCTGCTGGGGACGGCGTACCTGGGCTGGCGCAAAACGAAAACCTTGAACGACCACTTCGTCGCCGGGCGGGGCATGCCGGTGTGGCTGGCGTCATTCACCATGGCGGCCACGGTGATCGGGTCCGGCATTGTGCTGGGTGTCAGCGAGCTGGCCTATAAGGTTGGGCTGTCGGCGATGCTCTATCCGGCGTTGCTGGGCGTGGCGCTGGCCGCGTCGGTCCTGGTGGCGTCGTACAAGTTCCGCGAGAGCGAGGCGATCACCGTGCCGGAGCTGCTGGGCAGGCATTACGGCCGCAACGCCCGCTCCTTCACCGCCGTCGCCTCCGCGCTGAAATGGATGGGGCCGACGGCGGCGCAATATCTGGCGGTGGGCGCCATCATCCAGAGCGCCACGGGGTTGCAGGCGGAGTATTCCATCATCGTCGCGGCGGTTATCATCATCGGCTATGTGGTGATCGGCGGCGCCTGGGCCATCGCCTATACCGACACCACGCAACTGGTCATCGTGTACCTGGGGCTGATCATCCTTTCGGTCATCGGGTATATGGAGCATGGCGGAATCTTCGCGCTGGCGGAGCAGCTCGGGCCGGCCCATCAAAGCTGGGGCGGGGTGGGGACCATGCGGCTGACCACATGGATAGGCGCCATCGTAGCCCTGCTGTTCGCCGATCAGGTCTGGCTCCAGCGTTCGGCGTCGCTGAAAACACCTGGCGATGCCGTCAAGGCGGGGCTGTATGGCGCGCTGCTGGTGTTCCCGATCGGCCTGTTGACCGTGTTTGCGGGGCTGGCAGCGGCGAAGACCATGCCAGGGATCGACCCGAGGACCGCCGTGCCGGCATTGATATTCGACCAGTTCCCGCAGGCGGTGGCGGTGCTGTTTGTCTCCGCCATAGTCGCCGCGTCGATGAGCTCCACCGATTCGTGGCTCCACTCATCCGCCACGCTGCTGGTGAACGATATCTATGTGGACCGGATCAACCCGGACGCGGAGGAGAGGCAGATCCGAAAGATAATGAATATTATAACTGTGCTGCTGGGCGCCGGAGCGGTGGTCCTGGCGCTCAGCTGGAAAGGCGGGATCATATCGCTGGTCTTCCTGACGATGGTGTGGGGGTCGTGCATATATATCGGGCCGCTGCTGCTGATATGGTATTCGCAGACGAAGATTTCATCAACGTCAGCTTTGGCAATTATGGTATCCACCCTTGTACTGGGCGTTCTGTTGTCGCGCAATCCGCCGTATGGGTTAAGCCCGCTGTTGATATCGGCGCTGTTTGCATATGCGATGACCTTTGGGGCGTGGCTGCTGGCCCGGAGAAGCGGATAAGGAAGTAAGCTATTCCTCGCCATCGCCCTCGGTAAGCTCCAGGAATATCGATTCCAGGTCGTTGTTGCTTGCTTTTGCCTGAGCGCGTAACTGCTCCATGGCGCCCATGGCGATGATTTTCCCTTTACGCAGGATCGCGATCCTGTCGCAGATTTCCTCCGCGATGGCCATGGTATGGGTCGAGACCAAAACCGTGGAGCCCTCCGCGGCCAGCTCGCGAAACAATCCTTTCACCTGGCTCATCCCCTTGGCGTCCAGCCCCACCATCGGCTCGTCGATGATCAGCGCTTTTGGGTTGTGTATCAGCGCGGATATGATGATTAATTTCTGGCGCATGCCGTGGGAAAAGCTCTCCACCAGCTCGTTGAGGCGACCGTTCAGTGAGAACATTTCGATCAGGCGGTTTTGCTTTTCAATCACTGCCGGATCGCCGTTGACCTGATAGATATCCCGGATGAACTCCAGAAATTCCTCGCCGGTCAGCTTCTCGTAGATGAATGGTTTGTCGGGCACGAAGCCGATGATTTTTTTCGCTTCCATCGGTTGTTTCTGCACATCGAACCCGCCGATGGAGAGGGCGCCGCTGGTGGGGACCAACAGCCCGGCCAGCATTTTCATGGTGGTGGTTTTGCCGGCGCCGTTCGGGCCGAGCAGCCCGAAGCATTCGCCGCTGTTAACATGCAGGTCCAGGCCGTCCACGGCGAGGGTCTCGCCATACAGCTTGGTTACGTTTTCAATTTGTATCATGGCCCATTTTACCAATAAAAAAGCGAGTAAGTAGAGGCCAAGCCCAATAGAGGGGGAAGGTGGGGTGGGCCTGACCTCTACTTACTCGCTATAACTTCTGGCGATCGTGTTACTTACTTGACTTCGATCTGCCTCGGCTTAACGGCTTCAAGTTTCGATATTGTAATATCGAGAACACCATCTTTATACTGGGCTGTTACCTTGTCATTGTCGATGCCGTCGAAGCGCAATCGCCGGGCGAAGCTTCCATAGCTTCTCTCCACATGGTACATTTTCTCGTCTTCTTTCACTTCCTCGCGCTTTTTCTCGCCCGTGACGCTCAGGACGTTGTCCTCCAGCTCTACCTTAATATCATCCTTGGCGATGCCGGCGACTTCCAGGTGGACTTTGTATTCGGTTTCGGTCTCGCTCACATCCATCGGTGGGGACCATGGGGTGGAGCCCCAAAGCGATTTGGGAGCGACTGACTCGCCGAAAAACGACCCGAACCCGAAAGGATCATAGTCATGCAACGGTTTTACCCTTCTGTCATGTTTTGTCAATGTCATCTTTATATCCTCCATCAATATTCGATTGAATGTTCTGTTATCTCTGACCTTGCTAGAGATATAAAATCGAATATACCGCTTGTCAAGCTGCTCCAGCCCACAATCTACCCGTTTATATATTAGTGGTTTAGCAGATTGAGACGGACATAACCACACGATTCGAATTTAAAGGTTGCCAGCTTTATTATCGGTGGAGGGCAGGGGGGCGCCTTCCTCTTTTTCGTACTGTTTGGCCCGGGTGACAAAGTCGAGGGCCCATGCGTTTCCCGCCTCTCTCAGCCCTTCCACACCGCGGAACAGGGCACCGCCAAGGGTTAACGTTTTGATGAACGTCAGCGCTGGGAAAAGTGTCAGCGATATAAAGCTGGAGATGGTGGATACTCTGCCGCCACCTGCCGCCTGGGCGATATGATCGGTCTGCTCATCTAACCGCCGTATGATCTCGCCCTGGCTCTCCAACGGTTAATCCCTATGTTCATACTGCTTTGATTTAAACCATAAAGAGCCTGCAAACCCGAGGAACACGATCCATGCGAGGAATAGACCGACCTTGCGGGTTTTGATTTCGCTCCACATGCTGGCAACTTCCTTTTCGACCTCATTGGCGGACACTATCAGGCCTTCTGTCTGTTTTTTCACCGCTTCTACATCCAGCTTGTGGGTCAGCGCGGTGAGCTCCTTCAGGCCTTCTTCTGTCTTTTCCATATTGGCCAGCAGTTCGGTCACTTCAAATCCGCCATGGGCGTTCTCTTCGAAATTGCTCAAATCGGTGGAAGCCTTGGTTACCGCGTCCACAGTGGAGCGCATGGCAGACTGCATCTCCACCCCTAGCTGATACGCTGGCTCGGATGAATCATGACAACCTATACAATCGTTATCATTATCCCCAGTAAATTTGTCCACCGTCGGATGCTCCACATCATGGTTGTTATGGCAATGCAGGCAGACTGGCTCGCCCTCTTTCTTATAAACCGCCCAATGCGGGCTCTCCTTATAATACTCCGCCTGAGAGCTATGACATTTGAAGCAGACTGTCTGAACACGGTCGGAAGACGGGGGAACTATTCCATGGTTTCCATGACAATCGACACAGGTCGGCGCCAAAGCGTCACCCTCTGACACCAGCTTGTAATGTTTGCTCTCTTGATATAACGCCAGTTGATCGAATGGTTTTCTTCGCTTTTTAAATATAGCTTCCTGGCTGTGGCACTCTCCACACATATTAGGGATATTGGTTCGGAACACAGCCGAGTTTGGATCCTTGACACGCAATATTTTATGTTTGCCATGGCAACTAACACATGTAGGGGCCTCTTCATCCCCGCCTTTCACCTTGCGGCCATGCACAGACCCGGAATACAGGTCGAATTGATCCGCGCGCTGGTTATACGCCCTCATCATTTTGGAGTCGGAATGACATTTTGCGCATAAGGCGGGTATATCAGCAACCGCTGGTTTCCCGATGAATCCAATGTCCGGATCCATAGCCATATCTTCATCCACAGGATCACCGCCATGGCAATCGTGGCACTTTATACCAACCTCGGCATGGACAGACTCTTTCCACTCATTAACAGGTGGGGTAAGCGTCTCATCCTCCATATCAGTATGGCAGTTGACGCAGTTATAGTTCTCTGGAATATCTATTTTTGAGTGAGCCGCCTCCTCCACACCGACAGCGTCAGCGCCGCTGCCATCCTCAGCGGAAACCCTAGAACCAATTGAAAACAATAGAATTATCAGGCAAATAAAAACATGTATGGCCAGGCGCCGCGCATAGAATATCATCTAAAAATCACACTCCGCTATCAAATTTGTCATCCTAAATCCCCTTCGATACTTTTTTGCTATCTGACTTCGATGACAAAATCGACGCGGCGATTCAAACTTCTTCCCTTCGTTGTTTTGTTTGTATACTTTGGCTGTTTTTCGCCATAGCTCTTTATAAACATTCTATCCGGGTCGATGCCCAGCTCTTTAGCCAGAAAGCCTTTGGCCGCTTTCGCTCTGTGCAGTCCAAGCTTGTAATTATATCCATCTGCGCCGATGGAGCAAGTATTCCCTTCGATCAGCATGGAACCGCCAGGGTTCTCCTTCATCCTCTGGGCGTTGATTGCCAGTATACCCTTAGCTTTTTCTGTCAGGTCAGATTTATCGAACTTGAAATGAACGCTTTGCAGCACGATTTTGGTAACTTCGCCATCACCAGCGGCGGCGGCTCCGTCGTCGCCATCTTTATCACCAGCGCCATCATCCACGGCACCCGCGCCTGCCTTTGCGCCATCACCGTCATCCACTTTCGTCCTCGCTGCCATAGCGCCATCATCCACGCCCAGCTTCGGTTTGCCAAGGCCCAAGCCCACTGTGATACCAGCGATCAGCATCTGGTTCGGGCTTCTGTCGCCGCTGCCGCCGCCCCAGGAAGCGTAACCGATCTGCGCGCTGCCCCAGTCGCCCATGTAATATCGGGCGCCGCCCAATACCATAGTGTTGTCGTCGCGCCGCGCGATCTGGTTCGACCAGCTGTGCCCGCTGACTTCGGCGATCAGGCTGGCGTTTTCAAACGCAAACCACTCCACACCGGCGCCATACAACGTCTGCGGATCCAGTAAATCGCCCGACCGGTTCATGTAGCCAATGTTAAAATGCCAGGAGACCTCTTCATACTCTTTATCTATAGCAAGCTTTGCGCCCACATCTGTATTGCCCGTGCCCAGCCCTTTATCCTCATCGCCAAAGGGTAATGAGGCGAGGCCAATAACAGCAAACCGTATATTATGTTTCGCGGAATTCCAAAAGTTCCATTTACCGCTTAACAGCCCATCGCTAAAACCGCTCAGGCTGTCTGCATTTTTCGGGTCTATATTCTGGTTGAGGAACTGAACGGCCAGCTCAAATTGATCACCCAGACCAATGGTAGCAGGAACAGATATCGCGTCCAGATCATGTTCCTGAAACGCCCTGTCCCAGTTAGAGTCCCATCCAAACAGGCCGACGGCCATACTTCCATTGCCCAGGGTCCTGGCTTTGTTGACAAAAAACAGGCCGCTTCCACCCTCTGCCCCAACCTGGGCTAATGCCGGTGTGGACACAACAGCGCAGAACAACAAAGCAACTATTGATAAAGCGTTAATCCTATTTCTCATTGGTGGTCTCCATTATTAACGATAGCTCAAAAACTTCTATAAACTAAATTACCGGTTAATCATATCAACAGAGGCGATATACGGCAACAGGTAAGTTTACTATTTTTATTTTTGCATGGGTGGCATGTTAATTCAGGACAGGAGGTGGAAAGATTTGTTATTTATCGCGCAGTTATGATCAAATTTATTTACATAATACTTGATGCTATCCCCCAGGGAAGGTAAATCTTATTTGTCAAGCGCCCATTGGGTGAATCTGCTTTTCAGCTTACGTCCGGGGCCATAATTTGGCAGGATATTTCTGTTCAGGCGCGCTAACCTCTCGCCGGTGGACGGATGGGTCTGGAAAAAGATCGATTTTCCGCGTCCTTCCGTCGCTTTGAGCGTAAACAGAAAGTCGCTCAACCCTTCGGCGTCATATCCGGATTTGGCGGCAATATCTGTCCCCACTTCGTCCGCCTGGTACTCAAGGTTTTTATCCAACCCTTTGGTGAACAGAATATCATTGGCAATGTCCACGACCTCCAGATATTTTGCGGATGTTTTATCGATAGCCACCGCCAGGCCAGCCAAACCGGCCAGTTGACGGCTTCTCGATAGCGTCTTAAGCATATGTTTTTCAGATATATGGGCAATCTCATGGCCTAAAACACCCGCCAATTGAGCTTCATTGTCGAGCTTCGATAACAATCCACTGGTTATGAATATATAGCCCCCGGGCGCGGCGAAAGCGTTGGCTTCATTGTTGTTAATGATGGCAAACCGGTAATCCATATTTGGCCGCACGGACCGTTTGGCCACAGTCCTGCCCACCAGGTTGACATATTTATTCAGAATCGGGTCGTCTATCCGCGGTCCATACCGTTTAAAAACTTCTTTGGCCACGCCATGGCCGATGGCAACCTCTTCTTTATATGTTATTTCGCGGGTGGTTTTTAATACTTTATTGGTTGATTTGAATATTTCCAGCCCTTTTTCCACATCCTTTGGCAGTTTGAATTCGTCCAGACCGCCGGCGACAGAGATACTGCCCAAAATAATGGTAAAAACAGCTATCATGATGATGGTTGTATATCTACTTTGCATAATCACCCACCGCTCCTGATTGCTGGAATTTTTGAAGCTCGCCACTGGAAACTGAAAATTTTTCCATACTCGACACCGCGCTCTCCGCCTGCTCCTCTGATAAACCTGCATTGGCGCCAGCGGAATTTTTCAGCCCCCGGATGGAATGGCTCGATGTATCTTCATCCATATGGGCGGTCCTGCCCCGGATGGAATGGCTCGACGAGTCCTCCGGCACAGAGGCGGTCCGGTCGCCATCCTCCAAAAGATCCATCAGCCCGCCAAAATCGTCATCGGGCGGATTAACCGATACATCGCCGTGATATATATACCCTTCGCCTTTATCGGCGGTTCCAACAAGATAGAAATCGCCCACTTCGTCGATCACGGACAGCTCTTCATCCTCGCCCACGGTGGTCAACACTTTAGAGGATCGGGATGCGTCTGTATAGATTTTTACATCATCAAAGTTTACGAATACAGCCTCTGGCGCCGCCGCCAGTACCGCGGCCAGTATCAAAGATGTGAGTATATTCATCCGTTTATTTTACCAAACAATTATAGATTAGGTAACTGCAACTCCAAATACCTGCAAGTTCTTTATCCATAATAAGACGGACATGGCAGGCTGGTTATCAGGGGCGGTCGGTCCCGCAACCATATGTCGACTCACATTTTTTCAGCGTATACCCGATAGTCCATGTTTTTGAACAGGTTGTCTCTATCCTCGATTTCTCTTAGGTAAGTTTCGTTGACGGAGTCGGCGATGATTTCTTCGTATAGCTGGTGGAACCGGTGGATATGCTGCTTTGCCCGCTTCTGGGCGTAATGGCTGGAAGCGCCGGAGGTCATGATAAACGCCCAGTCGCTGCTTTGCGCCAGCAGCAGCTCCCGCGCCGCCTGATTCAGCGCGCGCAACAGTGTCCCACCCGCCACCGGATATCTGTCGGCCAGCTCGGCCATCCGTTCCGACGCTTTATGTACATGCCGGTGCAGCCAGTCATTTTTCTCGTCGATCCACATTTCCGAATAGCCGCGCCGACCCCAGGATGACGCCGACGGCTCCGCTGTTTCGTTGTCGGGATGACGATCCAGATAGTTCAAGGGGGTGATCAGCTCCAGCTCATCACATTCATCCACCGCGCGTATCAGATAGTTCAAAAACTCTGGACCCTCGCTCCACCAATGGCCGAACAGCTCTGCGTCGAAGGGCGACACGATGAGAGGGACGCGATCCATATCCAGGCCATCAACCTGCGCCAGCCTGCGCCGGACGAAGTCGTCGGCATGCTCCGCCGCTTTATCCATGGCGGCCGGGTGGTCATAGATATCTTTCTCGTCGTCGCCGCTGGTGATCTTGTGATATTTGATCCCTGTCATTTTACGATGACCGTTCGGCTGGATGTAGGGGCGGATATAGTCGAGCTCCCGATCGAACCCAATATCGCGATAGAAATCACGATAGCAAGGGTCGCCCGGATAACCGGTTTTCGAGCTCCAGACTTCCTTGCTCGACTCCATCTCCCTGCCGAAAACAGAGAGTCCGTTGCGGCATTGCGCCGGCGCGTATACTCCACGTTTCGGCGGTGGGTCGGCGAACAGCAGGCCATGGGCGTCCGCAATAAAGTATCTCAACCCCTCGTCATGATAGAACTGTTCCAGCCCCTCGAAATACCCCAGCTCCGGCGGCCAGATGCCGGTGGGGTCCCGGTCGAACACGGCCCTGTACTGGTCGCACGCGATTTTTATCTGGGCGCGGATGGCCCGCCTGTCTATCGCCAGCAGCGGCAGATAGGCGTGGGTGGCGGCGCAGGTGATGATCTCCACCAACCCGCGGTCCTGCAACGCTTTGAACGCAGAGACCAGATCGCCATCGTATCGCCCTTCATACAACTGCATGGCGGACCTATAGCGCCGGTTATACATGACGGCCAGTTCGTTTATCTGCGGCGATTTGTCTGTCCGGTCGATCTCTTTTTCCGACAGCTCTATCAGCTTGCCCATGTGCCGGATATAGCGAGCCTGCAATAACGGATCGTTGAGCATTTCGATCAGCGTGGGGGAGAGGGAGAGGGTCAGTCCGCTGGCGATGCCCTCATCGGCCAGGTTCTCGATCAGGCTGATTACCGGCAGATAGGTCTCTGTTATAGCTTCATACAGCCAATCCTCCTCCAGCGAGTATTCATGCTCCGGGTGGCGCACGAAGGGCAGATGGGCGTGCAGGATGAGGGAGATGTAACCTTTGGCAACAGGCATAACGCGCGCCTTTATAGTTGCAAGCTCAAGCTATCGGCGCGAAACCCTGCCGGCGCCGCTCTGGTTCCTTTCATGCCACGGCAGGTCATGTTCCGACGCGCCCTTCGCCCGCTCCGACAATGCTTGCGCCACGGCCCGTTTTTCATACAGCGATCCATCCTGCCGCTCCGGGCCGGTGGGTGGCGCGGCCGTTTGCACGGGCGCCTCACCGCCGGTGGTGGTGGCGACGCTGGCCCTTGGGGCGCGGACACGGTTCGATACGGCCACCTGGCCGAACGCTCCGCTGTCATTGGTGAATCCGATGGCGACCATATACTCGCGGTCATCATGCTCTATGGCCAGGTAATGGCTGTCGGCGGATCGATCTACCGTCGTATCGGTATAACCGCGCGCATCGTCACTATACTCCCGGTCGGTCACATCGTAGGCGCGCAATGTCCAGTCGGCGCTGGCGGCGTCCACACCCAGTTCGTCAGCCGTCTCCCGGACTCGGCGCTCCATCAGCTCCCAATACAGATATATGCAGTATGGGTCCCTGGCGATGGCGACGATTTTATGGTCCCCATAAGACTCCGGAAGTTTTTGCTCCGCTTCAGGTGATATGGTTGATTCAGTCGCAACGGTTTGTTCATCCGCGGTGAAAAACTTTTTCACACCGCTGGGCGTGATATCCCACTCCCGTTTTTTTCCGTTGGCTTTGTAGGTAACCACCGGCTCCTTGACCTGGGTCCGCGCGCTCTTTTTGACCGGTTTGACCACACTTTTCGTTTTCACTGGTTTTTTACTTTGCGCAGGCTTCGACTTGGCGGTTGATTTTTTCTTCGCCGTTGTTTTCGGCTTAGCTTTTTTGGCCGCTGGTTTGCCTTTGGCTTTCGGTTTTTGTATTGCCAAGGTTTTTTTCTTAGCTTTTTTGGCCGCTGGCTTCTTTGCCGTCAAGGCTTCTATTATCTGCGCCTTGGTCATGGCGGTTTTTACTGCGATTTTCTTCTTTTTGGCAATGCCGAGCAGCTCCGCTTTTTTCAGCTTGGTATAGTCGCTTTTTTTCATCATCTCCTCTTCGATATCAGCTTATATCACAGTATGCCACAGTTCGATCACCGCTGACCTGGTATCCTCCTGCGAGCCAGAGTTATCGATAATATAATCAGCCATTTGCGTCTTTTTCGACAACGGCCACTGGGCGGCGATCCGCTCCTCTATCTCGTTTTGCGCCAGGTCGCCACGCCCCAGCGCCCTCTCCATCTGGGTCTCCGGATCGCAATATACCACGATGGTTTTATCCATCCGCTTATGCAAGCCAGACTCGAACAGCACCGCCGCGTCCACTATCACTATGGCCCCAGGGTCGGTCGAGAAGATTTTATTCGCCCGATCCATCACAACATCTTCGATTATCGGGTGCAGTATACCCTCCAGCGTCACACGCTTTTCTGGCGACGCGAACACGATTTTGGCCAGCGCCTTCCGGTCCAGGGTTCCATCGCTGTCCAGTATTTTCCGTCCAAATTTAGCGGCCACCTTCTTTAGCCCCGCCTCACCCGGCTCCACCACTTCGCGGGCAACGATGTCGCAATCGATTATATGCGCCCCCAGCTCCGCCAATATTGACGATACCAGGCTTTTGCCCGTGCCCAGCCCTCCGGTGAGTCCAATTATCGGCATGAATGTAAAAAACCTTTCGGCAGTTCATACCCCAGGTTGGTCAGCGCCGCGGTCAACGCCTCCATCGGCAGGCCTATTATGTTCGTTTTGCTGCCGGAATAGCCCTCCACCCAGACCCCGGCGGCGCCTTGTATGGCATACCCGCCCGCCTTGTCCATCGGCTCTTCGGTCTGTATATAATCCTCTATCCAATCATCCGGGATATTATTTAGGCGTACGGTGGATATGCCCGCTTCTGTATAGCGAACCCCCTTGTCCAGATGAGCGACCGCGAACCCGGTGATGACCATATGCCGCCGCCCCGACAACCGGCCCAGCATATCGCGCGCCTGCCCTCGGTCGGCTGGTTTGCCGATCACTTCATCATCCAGTATAACTATGGTATCCGCGCCGATCACCAGCTGATCTGGATAGATTTCCGCCACCGCCGAGGCTTTGCGCAGGGCCACCGCTTTTGCGTTATCTTCATGTGTCAACGAGCTGTCGAACGTCTCGTCCACATGGGATGGGTGTACCAGAAAATCGATCCCTGTCGCCGACAGCAATTCAGCCCGGCGGGGGGATGATGAGGCCAGGATCAAACGCATTGTCCCCTGGCCGTTTTATGGAGAGACATACCGGTGGCTATTTCAATAAGCAGAAGATTTGGGGTTGTAGAAAGTGACCTCGGAGCGGCCCAGCAGTCCATCTTTGCCATAGGTCTCGAACATGCTGACTATGGAATCGGAGCTTATAAACCATTTGATAGAAATTTTTCCGTTCTCTTCCTCCTGCGTGAACTGCACACTGGAGCCAGACACAGTACCCTTCGGAAATTCTGCCAGCGGCCTGTCGTTGCTGTCATATATGCCCAGCCCGGCGGTGGAGCCGGATATGGCCAGGACCACGATCACACCTGGTTCTTTATCATCCTTATCCAGATAATTGCTGAACCGATAGCTGTTCAGCTCCTTGCGCGAGCGGATATCCACCACGCTGCGGAACTTTTTTTCCCAAACTTTTGGTGTGGGCGCCCTGGTGTAAAACACCGAGTGGGCATTAAAAGTTTTTGTATAGCTGGCGCCTTGTTTGGGTGAATTATCTTTATTCACCGACTTTGTAGATGCGCAACCTGCCATCAGCACCAGCGTCAGCGCCAGGGCCAACGACTTATAAACAGTCATATCCAAATCAACCATCCGTATAAAAATTCAAGCGGCATTTTAGCACAGAATACAGCGCAAGGCTCACATCACATCCACCGGGTCCACATCCACAGATATCCGGACCGCGCCGCCCCCGCCGCCCTGGATCAGCTCCGCCCGCGATAAAAACTGCCTGATGCCCTTCGAAAGGCTTACCGGGTCGGGCGCTTTTATCAATATCCGCCAGCGGTACCGGTTGCGCGCCTTGAACACCACCGCCTCCACCGGGCCGAAAACTTCTACCCTTTTGTTGTTGGCCTGCACATGTTTAATGGCCTGCGCCACCTTTTCAACAAAGCGCTCCCCTCCGGTTTTCGAACCAGAGTCTATCCGGATCAAGGCCAGCCGTTTAAAGGGCGGATAACCGGCCAGCTCCCTGACCTTTATCTCTGTATTGTAAAACGATTTATAGTCATGCTGTATCGCTGTCTCAACACTGTGGTGGTTGCTGCTGTGGGTCTGGACCATTACCAGCCCACCCTTGTCGCCCCGGCCGGCGCGCCCGGCGCTTTGCGTTATCTGCTGAAAGGTCCTCTCGCCTGCGCGGAAATCGGGTATGTGCAAGGCGTCATCGGCGCTGATCACGCCGACGAAGGTGATGCCTGGGTAGTCGTGCCCTTTGGTGATCATCTGCGTGCCGACCAGGATATCGGTCCCGCCGGTCTCCATCCCATCCAGTATCCTTCTGGACGAGTCCCGCTTTGCCGTGGTGTCCCGGTCCATCCGGACAACCTTGGCCGATGGAAACAGCTGGGACAGCTCGCCGGCCACACTCTGTGTGCCTGTCCCGCCCTCATACAGCTCCCCCTCAGCGCATTCAGGGCATTTATCGGGGGCCGGCTCTCGATATCCGCAGGTATGGCATTTCAGCGCGGCGCTGTCGGAATGGTACACCAGGCTCAACGAGCAGTTCCTGCATTCATACACATGGCCGCATCGCTGGCACTGGATATAGCGCGCCGACCCCCGCCGGTTCAGGAATATCAGCGACTGCTCTTTCTTTTCCAGCCGCGCCTCGATCTCCTCCATCAACCGCGCGCCCAGTTTGCTGTTCGGTTCCGGGGTTTCGATCTCCACCCTCGGCATCTCCCGCTTTTCGATCCGTTCGGTCAACTCTATCAGCCGGTATTTGCCGGTCACCGCGTTGTGATAGCTCTCCATCGCCGGGGTGGCGGAGCCGAGCAGAACCGGAACATTTTCCAGCGACCCCCTCATCACCGCCAGATCGCGGCCATGATACCTGGGCGCTTCCTCCTGCTTATAGGCCGGATCGTGCTCCTCATCCACAATGATCAGCCCCAGGTCGTCCAACGGCGCGAACAGGGCCGACCGGGCGCCCACCACCACCCTCGCCTCGCCGCTGCGGATTTTCTCCCACCGGATGGCCCGCTCCCGCGGTTTCAGGTCGGAATGGATGACTGTCACTTCGGCGTCCAGCCGCTTTTCGAGCCGCTCCGCCAGCAGGTTGCACAGCGCGATCTCCGGCGCCAGCGCCAGCACAGATTTGCCGTTGTCGAAAACTTTTCGGGCCAGGCTCGCGTATATCTCCGTTTTGCCGGAGCCGGTGACGCCATGGATCAGGCTCACCTGGAAGCTGTCCTTATCGATATCATCGGCGACCATACGCTCCGCCGCTTTCTGTTGATCGGTCAGTTTTACCCGGGCCGGTTTTGTGATCGCTTTCTCATCAGTATCGATCTTTCGTTTAGAAATCAGCCTCCACGCCTGTCGCCGGTTGGTGAAGTTTTTAACCGTTTGGCCCGCCAGGACCTGCTTTAGTTTCGTCACTGTGATTCCCAGATCCTTGGCCAGCAGGTCCAGCTTCCGCATTCCGCCTTTCCCTTGCAGCGCATCATAGATATCCTGCGCCATTTTCGACCTGGTGTTTGGTGGTTCGGCGCCGGTCAGCTCCACGATATTTTCCAGCTTGCCATCGTCCCGCGGCAGGATAAGGGCCGCCACCGCGCCGGGCGGGGCGAAGTAGTATTCGGCGGTCCATAACGCAAGTTTTATCATTTTGTCCGAAACCACCGGCTCCGGGTCTATGACTTGCAAGATTGGTTTTGTGTCGATATCGGAGGTTTCGGTTCGGGCGACGATCAAGCCGATCAGCTTTTTGGCGCCAAAGGGAACCAGCGCGCGCTTGCCCGGGGTTGCGTCCGCGCTCAAAAGATCCGGCGCGTGATAGGTGAACAGGGAGCGAACCGGCCTGGGGACGATAACCTGCGCGTACGGTTTGCTCAATACTATGGCTCCAATTTATAGTGGCCCAAGGGCCGGGGCGCCCGGGGCGCAAATTGACAAGGCAACAATTTAATATATAATTCAATTGTTGTCAGAAGAAATTTTCGCATACCTATAATTCGAAGGTCCAAAGTGGCATATAACGCCTGGTTTGAGTGCTTTAATAGCGAATGTGGTGAACGGTACGACCTCACCGAGATAATCTATAACTGCCGTAAATGCGGGTCGCTGTTGCAGGTGGCCCACGATTATGACGAGTTTACCAAAACCTCCGCCGACGAATGGAAAACTATTTTCCGGGACCGGCAGCGGCGCAGCGTCTGGCCCTACGGCTCCGGCGTGTGGAAAATGAAAGAATGGGTGCTGCCGAACATCGAGGACGACAACATCGTCTCCATGTACGAGGGCGAATCGAACCTGTTCTGGGCCAGCCGGCTGGGACGGGAGGTGGGCGTCGAGGACCTATGGATAAAACTGTGCGGCAACAGCCATACCGGCTCGTTCAAGGACCTGGGGATGACGGTATTGGTCTCCATGGTCAAGCAGATGAAATCGCAAGGCAAAAACATCCGCGCCGTGGCGTGCGCCTCCACCGGCGACACTTCGGCGGCGCTGGCGGCCTATTGCGCGGCGGCGGAGATCCAGTCGGTGGTGTTCCTGCCGAAGAACAAGGTCTCGCCGGAGCAGCTTATACAGCCGATAGCCAACGGCGCGCTGGTGCTGGCCATCGATTCTGATTTTGACGGGTGCATGAAAATCGTCCAGGAGGTAACCCAGGACGAGACCATATACCTGGCCAACTCCAAAAACTCGTTACGCATCGAAGGGCAGAAGACCGTGGCGGTGGAGATGGTCCAGCAGTTCGACTGGGAGGCGCCGGATGTGGTGGTGATCCCCGGCGGCAACCTGGGCAATGTGTCGGCGCTGGGCAAAGGGTTCTTGCTGATGGAGCGGGTGGGGATAATAAACAAGCGCCCCAGGATCGTCTGCGCCCAGGCAGAGAAGGCCAACCCGCTGTACCGCTATTACCAGGCGGGCTATAAAGACTATGGCCCTATCCAGGCTGACCCCACATACGCCAGCGCCATACAGATCGGCGATCCGGTCTCTCTGGAAAAGGCGGTGAGCATACTGAAAAAATTCAACGGAATAGTGGAGCAGGCGACCGAGCAGGAGCTGGCCGACGCGTGCGCCCGGGGTGACATGACCGGGATGTACACCTGCCCGCACACCGGTGTGGCATTGGCGGCGCTGTTCAAGCTGATCGACAAAGGTGAAATAAAATCGAGCGACAAGGTGGTGGTGGTCTCCACCGCGCATGGCTTGAAGTTTTCCAACTTCAAGCTCGACTACCATAAAGGCTCGTTGCAGGATATAAACAATAAATACGCAAACATGCCGATCGAGCTGCCAGCCGATACCGCCGCTGTGTTAAAAGCGATCGACCAACGTATCAGCGGCTAGACCTGAATCGCAATTAAATTTATGGAGTATCAAATGACCCTTTACAAAATAAGAACAGAATTTACATTAATCGCCATTGCGGTTCTATTAATCGTGGCGGCTCCCTCATATGCGGGGGTGGAGATGGAGCGGAGTGATGGTGGGAAAATGTATTTCTCGAAAGGTTTGGTTAAGCATGTCCAGCCCTCCATGGAGCAGGGGATATGGCACCTGATGGACGCTGACAAAGGCTTGTTTTATATGATCAGCGATGATAAGAAAGCTTATACCAGCACCACCCCGCAAGAGTTTTGCGACCAGTTCACCGCGATGTTGGGCGGTATGATGGAGCAGATGATGAAAAACCTGCCGGAAGAACAGAGAAAGCAGATGGAAGAAGCGAGGAAAGCCAGCCCAAAAGTTGATGTAGAGGTGAAAAGCAAAGGCGCCGGCGGATCGGTCGCCGGGTATGATACGGAAAAGTTCGAGATATCATCCAACGGCGCCATCTATGGAAACGCCTGGATAACCAGAGATGATTCTTTATTAGACGAGTTTGGTGACAGCAGGGTAAAACTTGCCGGCATGATCGACAAGGCCACCGGTTGCCTGAGCAAAATGACCCGGGGCAGGCTGGGTGAGCCGGACATAGCGGCGTCGAGGGCGTATACATCTTTGTTGGATGAAGGGTTGATCATGAAAGAGGTTCATAAAGGGAAAACCCGGTATGAGGTAAAGAAGATCGAGAGAAAAGAACTCCCGGATTCTATGTTTCAGGTGCCTGATGGGTATAGAAAGGTGCCGTTTACCACGCTGCTGGGCATACCGGTTATGCAGTAAGGGGCCGTCGCCAGGCAATCCGGCCCCGGTCTATTTAAGGCTTTTCAACCTTTGGCTGGCGAATTTTTTGGCGGCCAGCGCATTGGTTTTTATAAAGTCGCTGACTTCCTGATGGTCCCGGGACGCGGCTATTATCGCATCGAGCGAGCGGATCGTCTCCTTCAGCGCGTCGCGGGACTGGATCTTGCCAAACTGCCCGGCGCCAGTGACCGGGTCATCCAGGTCCACCCCGGACAATTGCAGGACTTTCTGCTTTTCGTATGACAGGTCGAACCGGTCTCTGGATGGCACCTTTACCACTATCACCTTCGGCGGCGGCATTTTCGGGATATCGACTTTGATCTCCTGTACCGGCGCAGGCCCAGTCTCTTCACCTGTGGCTGCTTCCGGCTTCTTCTCGGCGATTTTCAATATTGCTTCGGTCTGCTTTTGCAGGGCGGTTACAAGCGATCGGTTGGTTTTGTTTATACTATCCAGCATGGCGACGATCTTCACGTTTTGATCATTGTTGGGCCTGGGTTGTTTCGCTACAACCGCTGGCTCTTTGTCCGGCAGTTTGACAGGCTCCGTTACCACAGTTTCCTGGTCACCGGCGCCTCCTGGATATAGCTCCATAACGGTAAGCGCAAGCAAGGTCGCAAATGGCGCAGCCAATACAATCGCCAGAAACAGTTTTAAATAAGAGATGCTACCATTAACAGCAGGGCGTCTGCTTTCATCCGTTTTTTCACCATCATCGTTGTCGGTTTCGCGCCGTCCATAGATAATAGCGCGATCGTCGTCGTCCAGCGGCAGATTAACCCGAACCCGCGGGGAAGTTTCTTCACCATCCATCAATTGAATTAACCTCTAATAGAGTTGGAAATAATTTTATACTTAACGCAAGCTATAGGTGATAAAAGCATTGTAATACCTTAACCTGAATTGAAGCAAAAAGTAGTTTTATAGTATAACGTACGCCATGAATATAAAAAACATTTTAACATATACAATTATCGCCGCCGGGGTCGTGGCATTGTTGATGGGCTATGACGCCGGGCCGGAGGGCCCGTCCGGCGGGTATGTGGTGGATGTGTTCGACGGTGATACCATACTGGTGGATACCGGCGCCAAAAAAATGAAAGTGCGCCTGCTGGGGATAGACACACCAGAGAAAAAAGGACCATATACAAAAGCGGAAGCAGGCGGCGCAGAAGCCAGCCGCAGAGCCCGGGAGCTGGCGTTGGAGCAGGAGATTGATCTTCAGTATGGCTCCGATTATATATGGGACAAATATGGCAGACTGCTGGCCTATGTGGTTCTGCCAGATGGGCGGGCAATGAACGAAATCCTGTTAAAGGAGGGCCTTGCAAAGGTCTATCGCAGGTCGGATCATGACGAGAGGGATCGCTATCTCCATCTGGAGGAAAAGGCGCGTCGTGCCTGCCTGGGGTTATGGAAGAAGAGCTGTAAACGGTAAACTATTCCAGCTGGCTCTGTTTCAGTTTCTCCAACCCCTCTTGCTCCGGGAAACCGAAGAGCATGTATATGATCCCGCCGAATACCACCAGCGCGATACCAATACCGAACACACACAACGACAGGCTGATTGCCTGATCCGCGCTCATGCCCACGTGCCCGAACAGCAGCACATAGCCGCCCTCGCGCACGCCGATGCCGGAGATCGATACCGGTATAAGGGTGATCGCCGTGATTATAGGCACGAACACACAAAGCGTGATCGGGTCCACATCGATCCGCAACGCCAATGACATCACATAGACTATAAGTATCCGGTTGATCTGGACCAGCAGAGCGCCCAGCACAGCAGGGATCAGCGAGTCTATATTGCCTATATAATGTTTCAATGCTTCGTACAACGATTCCAGCTTCGCATAGAAATTTTGATATCCAAACCTGTCTGTTATTCCTTTCGCCAGCCGCATCACCGATTTGGCGAACAGGATCGCGATCACACCCGCCAGGAACCCGGTCACCAGCCCCTTTGTTATGGCCGACATCATCGGCGTGTCCGGCAACAGGTCAGAGAACATAACCGCAGAGAAAAACGCGATGGTGAACAGCACCACATAGCCAATGAGCCGGAATATGAACAGCGATGAGAGCGCCTCGGACTTGCTGCCGATATATTTCGACAGGCCCAGTATCTTCACGAAATCCGGCCCGGCGGAGGAGGGAAAGATAAAGCCGATATAGTTCGACACGAACACGATCTGTAGCATTTTCATCAGCGGCGTCCTTTTGTCCCGGGTGGCGATCATGCCGTTCCATGCGATGCAGACGACCACCTGCTCCAGAAATATCATGAGTATCCCCAGCAATAGCCAGCCCGGTTTGGCGGCCATGAGGGTGGCCGCGATCTTCTGTAGCTCTGCGTGGGTGACCAGGGCGGCGATGATCGTCAGGGAGATAGCCCAACGCATCCATTTGGGCAGGCCTTTGCTTTTCGGCGTATCACTATCTGTCAAAGGTAATCCTCAATATATACTCTCTGATGTAAACGGATAAGTATATATCAACTGCCATGGGCAGTCCAAACGCCATGGGCGGCCCAAACGCTATGCCAGCCCGGAACGGACTGACGCGCTTGCAAAGTTCATTTCCTGTCACGCCGGGCGCTTTACGCACTAGCAGGATTGCTGGCGATGGCCGCGCCGTTTATCCGGTCACGGTTTTTGGTCCGTGAAAGCTGCTTTAATTCTTTTGGCAAGGTAATGAAACAGTCCTTTATCCTTCAGTTTGTCTAAATATATTTTTTTCCGCTCTGGCTTATGGAACAAACGGGCGATCACGCTGCTATAGTAATGAATCAGGTAGTAAACACCATACACAAAACGGTTCGACATACTTGCCTGATGCAACTTAACAAAGTAGAAATTGCGGATTGCGGATCGGCTGACCTGCGCAGGGGTGGGTATATTAAACAGTTTTGCGGCGATGGCCAGATAAGCGTTCATTGCGCCAGCTTCCCCTGCTCTTTCCAATCTGCTCCGTATAAACTCCCAATCGATTTTACTGCCATGGACTTCCTGGAACAAAACCATATCGTACATCTGTTGCATATAGTTCATATCAAGAAACCCATGATGCAACTGGGCATGGACGATATTATGGAGAACCCGGGAGTCGACAGAAGGTATGAGCATCGTCACCCCTTCGGTTTCATAAAGGGACGAGCTGTCCATTATCCCTTTGGCAGGAAGAATATCGCTGTATTGAACAGTGACTATGTCTCTGTGATGAACCTCCACCACAGCCTCATAATCATCATGATAAAAAGGGTCCAGGTGATGCTCCAGGTTGTCCTCCCGGTCGCATTTATAGCCAGCCGCCTTCATCGCTTCTACACAATCGGCGATCCTATCCATCGGAACCAGAACATCGATATCGCCCATCGTCCGCAGGCCCGGCTCTTCGTACAGTCCATCGAAAACATTGGCCATACCTTTAAGTAATAACGGTTGAACATCCACAGCGTTGAGTATTCGGCACAAACCGATGGCCTGGCCGGCCAGGTTCCTGTTGCGCATGCTGTTCAGCTCGAAAATGCCTTCGAAATAGTCGCGGATATCCTCCGGCAGGCCGCCAAGGAGCCCACGCCGTTTCAATGACCAGTAAAACGCAGGGGCCAGCAGATAATGGGTGGAGCACTCGATGACGCCGGGCCAATCGTCTATGCATTCCACCTTACGGCCCAGCCCTGCCCGATCTTCCTGAAACGAAAGAACGGAGCATATAAATCGGAGTGTTTTATACATGTTCAGTCGTTGAACATTTCTCGCACGATCCCAAGGGCGCCGTCGAGCGCGCCGAAATGGAGGATGTATGTTGGCGTGTTTTCGACCCATTCGACCAGCCTTTTCACCCTTGCCGGTTCCGAGGATATTATGCTGCTAGAATCGGAGATCAGCCGCAACGTTTCAAGCTTCGATATCGGCTCCAGCTTCGCTTCGGCGCCCTCTTCCCGGGCCGGGAAAACGATGGCCTTCACCGGGACCATGTTTTTGCCTTGCTGGAGGGTTGACGCCGGTATATACCGGGCCTCGTTGCCGTCGTAACGGTCCTGGATCGGCAACGAATATATATCCGGATAGTATGGTTTGATCACATCCCAGCTACCGCTTTTCAGGCAGATATTCAACGGGACAGAGATCATATCCAGCGTATCGAAGCTGACCGGTGTGATATCGTCGCTGAAGTAATCCAACCCCAGTGTCAATAACGCTGCGGTGAGGGTGCTTTTGCCCTGCTTGTAATAACCCGGGAATATAATGCCCGACCCGCCGTCACTGACCGATGACGCGTGCAGATAGACCAGTATGCCCAGGCCTGGATACTGCAATGCGATGATCTCGGTGAACAACCGGTCAACAGCCCTGCTCAGGTCGCTATCTACGATCACTCCCTCGCCATCGCGCTCCACAACGTACCATCCTTCGCATTCAAAAACCTTTATACGATGGCTCAAAGCTATTTTATTTTCGGTCGCTCTGGCTAACCGGGAGTGAAGTATCGATTTGAACGCCTCACCATGATAGCTGATCCGAAACTTTTTGTTGTTCATCAGATAGTCGAACTCGTAATCCGCCGCGCCGGCGGGAGGGCTGATGGTTTTTTGGTCCACAGCGCTGGCAATGGACTGTTTCAAGTCCCCGTCCGGTTTTTTCAAAAAGCCTTCCCTGTGCCAGCTATCGATGGCCATTTTCACATCCCGCTCGGCGTCCTCCCTTTCAACCGGGTAAACCTTCGTCATATGGCGCGCGATCCGGTCGATATCTGCCTCTTCTGACAACAGCTCCCAAATCAACCGGGCCGTGGAGTTCAGGGTGAACACCTTCTCTGCCTTTATGTTGCTGACCACCAGCCCGTCCTCCAGTGGGACAGAAAAATAGTCGGCGGGGTCGATCATGAATTTGTCCTGGGTCATATTCACTTACTTCTTGTTATATACACCCAGTATACGCTATCCGCCTCTTCTTGACAGCGCAGAGCCGGTTATCAAAATGACCAGCGTGCCGACCACAACCGTCATGAATGGGTGCATCGGGTTGACGATCGGCTGATTCGGCGCGATGTAGGTGTAAATCCCGGGCAGGATTATCAGCTCGAACATGGCGAACACGACGATCAGCATGGAGACCATAACCGGCAACACCGCCCGCGCCCTGATGGCCCCAGCCGTTGCAATGGCGGCGGACACACCGCAGATCGACACGCCGGACGAGAGTACAGCCGACGCCGCCCTGGGCAGATTGAAAAACCTTCGGCCGATCCAGTAGGTGATTGGCCAGAAAAACATGTAGGCGACAATCGTGGCGCACATGCCGGCGAACGCCAGCTCGAAGGTGAAGCCGGCCGCTTTCATTGACATCAGGCCGATTTTGATGCCCAGGTATACGATGGCGGTCTTGATGAACCATTCCGGCTTGGCCGCCTCTTTCAGAAACGCGGCGAACCCTTTGAAGATGTTGCCGATGATCAGCCCCACAGCCAGCGCCAGCATGAAAGAAAACCCGCCGCCAAACTGCAGCCCGCCTTTCAGGCGTTTGGCATGCTTCGCCTCGTCCACAGCTTTGGCCGCGGTCTGCATGTCTGGCACATCGCCCTTTTTGACATCGACCCCCATGGCCAGCAGCGCCTTGTTAATCTCCTTGGTGCACTTGGTCACTTTGGAGGTGCAGTAGACATCGGGGCCGTATATCTCCGGCTGGTTTTGCGATTGCGAAGTTTTGAGCGCTTTAAAGTGCGCCTCGTGGCCGATGATCCAGCAGGCCCAGGTGATGAAGAATATAACGGTCCAGCCCATGAAGAATTTTTTCAGATCCAGCTTCATGAAAAAGGCGCCGATCATGGTCAGTACGGTAAACACGGCATAGGTCATAAACAACGAGCCGAGCGGGCCGATGCTTTTCCATCCCTTACCCGCCGGCGCCAGCACATTGGCCCAGGAGAATTCGCCCCAGACCCAGGTTTTGGTTTTTGCCATCCAGCCCACCATATCCAGTCCTACTATAGATGTGAGGCCAGCCAGAAAAAGGGCCAGCCCCAGCCAGACCGCCCACCAGTCCTCCGATGTGGTCATCCCCGAATACCATTTTCTGTTTGTCTCACTCATTGTTCCTCCTTGTTTATTCAATGGCGGCTTCTTACAGCTCCAGAATCACAAGCCGGTTGAAATAGTGGTATGCGTATTGCCTGATCCAGGTCGGTATCGTCGAATAATCGAAAGCCATGAACACAGAGACCGTTGCGCCTTTCGGATAACGGCCGGAATCTATGAGCGCCTGTTTCAGGTCCGTGTCCAGTTGGGGTAAGGTCCTGCCCTTTGCTGTCACGTTGTTTTCACAAGTGGCGATCCAGATTCGGCCATCGTCGATCAGGGTCGCCTGCAGGTCAGCCTTCACTGTATGCCGCCCTACTGGTTCAGAATAGTCATGTTTACTATCACGCCCAGGATGACCAACGCAACAAAACCGATCCCCAGGCTGTAGAGCACCAGTTTGCTTTCCCATGGCTCCCACGGCTCCGGGTTGGACAACGACTCGTCAGAGTCGATGATTTCCGTCGACAACCCGCCAGTCGACGCCGATTTGTTTTGTTCATTGCTTTCCATACGGTTTCTCCTTTTAAGTGTCAGATTGAGGTTTATTCGACAGCGCCCTGATTCTCCTATTTTTTCGCGCCTAGTTTTTTGAGCAGAGCCCGCGCCTTTTCTTTATACTTTTCATCCAGGTGATCGATAACCGACAACTCACCTACTTTTTCCAGTTCGGCAATACTTTTTTCCTTATCGCTCATCGCCTCGTAGGTTTTGGCCAGCTCGAAATGGGATCGAAGATAATCAGGGTTAAGTTCGATCGCCCTTTTAAGATGTTTAACCGAGTCTTCGTTGCTACCCTCCGGCAGTCCGCCAAAAAATGCCTTGGCAAACTTTTTCAGGAACCAGTTCAGGTTGGCCACTTCCCGGTTATAAACGCCCAGCAGCAGATGCGCCCTGAATTGGTCCGGGTTCATCTTCAACGATTTTTTGGCGTTTTGCTCGATGTTTCTGGAAAGTTTCACCTTCTCCTTACCGCCGCGAAACTGCGCCAACCGCCCACTGGCCAGCGCTACGTAGTAAAACGACTCCGCCCGGTCCGGGAATTTTTCCGCCATGGTGTTGGCCAGCTCCACCGCTTGCTCATACAACTCTCCCGATTCTTTCGAGTCCATATCCTCGCCACTGTTCACATAAGCCGCAATGGTCTTCATCATAGCTTCGAAATTGTCCGGATCAGCTTCATGCGCCATTTTGTATTGCTTCAGCGCTTCGACGTTTTGGAAACTGGCATGGAACCGGTCACCCGCCTGGATCAGAGAAGCGGTGTCATCGGCATGGGATGCGGCGCTGTGAAGCAGCAACGCCGTAGCAATTGATGTGATAAAAATTCTCATGACTAAAGCCCTCCAAATTTACAAGGCTATAATCAGTATATTATAAATATTTAATCATATTTTATCAACGACCCTCTGGCAGTGGCGCAGTTTCATAACTTATCGCGCCTTGACACAACAAATACCGGCGATTATGATTGTTGTATGGAAAAGCTACAAGACGCCGAAGCCAAACAGAAGTTGCTGGACCTTGCCAGGGAATTGCTGATAACCAGCGAATACAACAAAACCTCAATCGAAAGCTTGTGCCATCAGGCAGGTGTTTCCAAGGATGGTTTCTATCATCATTTCCCCAGCAAAGAGGCGCTGGCAATGGAAGCTGTGGAGCTGTTCTGGGCCAGCCGTAAAAGGCTGTTGGACAACCTCAGGAAGAAGGAGCGCAACCCCCTTAAAAGGGTGATGATACACCTTAAATTTGTCTGTTCGTTTCCACGGATTGAACGCAACGATATCGGATGTTTGATGGCGGTCCTTGGTAAGGAGATGTCGCTTATCAATACCCATTGCAAAAACTGCTGGAAGATAAATTCATAGAGTGGAAAGACATTTTGATGTACGATTTAACGCAGGCGGAAGAGCATCTGCGCCCGCCTGAGCCGATCGATAAAGAGGAAGTGGCTGACTTTCTGATATCCTTGTTCGAAGGATCGCTATTAATGGCGCGATCGACCAAAAACAGGCGCATCATCCAGGATAACCTGCTATCAGTTGAGAACCAGCTCGAGTCACTATTCTACGCTAAGCATTAATTGTTTTCATGGAACCTTCCATGCATGCGTTGGGGGTATTTGTAGTCGGGTTTGACATTGCGTTAATCTGCGTTTTCACTGCCATGGTCCATATGTCTGGCGCATCTTTGTTCAAGGTTGGCTTAACGGCCCTCCTATTGTCACTCTGGCTTCTGCTGTTTGCTTTTCTGGCTGTCGGCGGTGTTTTCGAAGCAAGGGCCGACCTGCAATTTCCGCTCGTGGGTCCCGGGATAGTTATTCCGACTATTGTGGGGTTGAGCCTGCTGCTGAAATGGAATGGCCTAAAGACAACAATAGATTCGATACCTTTGCATTGGCTTGTTCACTTTCAGGTTTTTCGAATTATAGGCCTGCTGTTTATCATTCTATATATGCAGGGTCAGCTACCTGCGGAATTCGCTATTCCAGCGGGTGTGGGCGATATTGCCATAGGGCTGACTGCGTTGTGGGTCGGCTGGATGGTGGCGAATAAAAAGCCATTCTGGGGCAAAACAGCGGCAATATGGAGCCTGTTGGGGATAGTCGATCTTGTATGGGCGGTCAGCCTTGGGTTCCGCACTTCGCCCGGTAAACTGCAGACGATGGCGCTCGACTCCCCAAACTATATGATATCGTCATATCCGCTGGTTTTGATTCCTGTATTCGTCGTCCCCTTTGCTATATTTCTCCATATCGCCGCTCTAATCCGTTTGCGGCGCGCCTGGCAGAGCCTGTAGTTGAAAATTTTACAGGACATATACAAAAATTACGCGCTGGCATATGTGTCCAGCTCTCCTGGTTTACGCAACATCTTGTCCACTTCGCCTGCGTGGAACTCCTCTTCAGATATCAGCTTTCTGGCATATTCTTCCAGCATGACCGATCGATCGACGACCATGGAAAGTAACTTTTTATACCGCTCCAGAACGTCATACTCATGCTCCAGCGCTTCTTTTAAAATATCGTCGATATCGTGGTTCTCGCTCTCCAGCAGTTGGCCGATGGCCAGCGACGGGTGGCCTCCCAGGTTGGTGATCATCTCTCCCGCCTGATGAGCGTGCAGCATCGATTCATCCGCCTGTCCGCGCAGCCAGGAAATGATTGGTATCCGGGCATGTCCATAAACCATGAAAGAATAGTGGGTATATCGCACCACACCAGCCAGCTCCATCTCCAGAATTTCATTCAGCAGCGCCAGAACACTATCTTTATCCAGTTTTTTCTTTCCCATATTTTTATCTCCTTAATTACAATTTCCAAACTATTTTTTACAGCTTATCTTGCGGCGCAATAAGCGCTTTGCTAATACAGACTATCCTGGCAAAGTGGAGCAAACATCCAGAGTTTTGCAAACCTGCTTAATCAGAATTAATTTGATATTGATAATCATATTCATTATATGGCCGGCTGTCAACTGCTTTCCTCAGCTTTTTTAATAATTTTTTCTTATTAAAACAGGCAGCTCCTATTGGACAGCTCAAAGGGTGTGAACTCACTGTGTGATGACAATGACTGCTATAACGGCTCGTTGACTATCACCGGCCCTTCCATCACAGGTAACATTGTCGATAACCAGGGTGCGGTGGCGTGGCCATCAACTCCATAGGCCATAACCTAAAGAGTGGAACGACATGCTGTTTTTCACAGGCGACGGACATAGTGATAAATACGAGTACCAAATTGGCGCCTCTGAGACCCCAGGGAATATGCCTGGGGCCACAGCATTGCATACGTCAATCTGGATTTTCACGGCGTCCGCGATTACGGTTTGCCACTTATTACAGGGTTGACATACTCTGGGTCCATACCTTTTTTCTTCATGGCGATGCCGGTCAGAAACTGGAACATTATCCTGCGTACCAGCCGGGCGGTCTGTTGTCCTTTGTTGTCATAGAACGGATTGAACTCTACGATATCGAATCCGACTATGGTTTTCGTCGCGGCGAATTCACGCAGCTTGGGAAACAGCTCGCGAGGGATCATACCGGTGGGGGAGCTGGAGCCTGTGCCTGGGGCATATGACATATCGAAGGTGTCGACATCGAAGGATACATACACCAGGTCGATATCTTTCAGATCCGCATAGATCTTCTCGAAGGTTTTATCAACACCGTCCCGAAGGATTTCGTGGATATGATAGACCTTGCCACCTTCAGTGAGTATCTCCTGGTACAGCTCTTCACCGAAAACAGGTGTGGACATACCAAACTGGATCACATTACTTCCATCGACCAATCCCTCCTTCACAGCCAGCGTCATAAAGGTTCCGCTGTGATAATATGCGCCAAACTTGCCGGAGCCACGATCCAGGTGAGCGTCGAAGTGTATGAACGCGACATTCTTCTTGCCATATACATCAACGATGCCTCGGAAAGTGCCGTTCGGCACTGAATGGTCGCCACCAACGGCGAATGGAATGGCGCCTGTTTCCGCGATCTCGCGGGTTATGCGCCGGATCTCTTCAAGGGTCTGGGAGTTACTGTAGGGGTTGAGCCCAGCGTCACCGTAATCCACCGCTTTTAGAATGGTAAACGGTGGAATCAGCGTCTCATACTCGACCCAGCTCAGAGGGAACTCCGGCTGGCCATATCCGCCGTAATCCCGGTTGTAGCGCACCTCGGCTGGAGCCCACACGTTCCCTGCCGAGTGAGGCAGAGCGCCGGTTGGCGCGCCGAATATCGCTACATCCACTTCACCTTTGATCAGGTCTTGCTGATTCAACGCCACCGGTAGATGAAAGAACGTTTTGACACCGACCGGCTCCATCTGCAGGTTGTATCGCTGGATATCGATCGGACCCGGTGTGCGTTCCGGATTTCGAGCGTCATCGCGTTCAGCACGCCAGATACTGGTCGAGTCATCCTGTTTCAGCTTCATTTTGGAAGGATCATCCGGGATTATATGCGGCCAGGGGGCCGGTTCTTCTTTAGGAGCTTTTTCTACCAGCTCCCTATTCATTTGGGCAAAAGAATCTGTGGGCACAGCGGCAATCATGAACATGATCGCTGTACCGTAAATAAAAAATGAAATTTTTCTCATAGCATCCTCTGTAATTTATATTGAGTCATCCGTGAACGTTTGCAACGATGATACGGAGGCTTCGGGCTGTCTCTGTAAAAGGGGAATAACGCCAAGAGTGATGGCAAATACAACTACCAGCAAATTTTCCAATCTGGCTCCGGTCATCGCCGGTTCCTTTTTGTTACTTGCCCGTAAATGTGAAAATCATTTTATCTGCTCCTTGTCACTTCCTGTAAATAAGTTATTAATACCAAATCATACTTAGCCTGTTATTTCATATTGGTGGAATTCAAATAAAACTATAATAATTTTATGGTTGGGCGCTTGACTTTGACCAGGCGCTGGCAAGATAGACCAGATCGTGCGATTCGTTTGAGGTTGATTACCACAATGTCATGATTTGATAAGAGAAAGCTGTAAAAGAATTTGCCTTACCTTACGGCAAGTTGTTAATATCAAGGTAGATAATTTTATAATTATTTAGATCCCGTAATCTGAATTTATATAAACTGCGGGTATAAAGTTTTGCCTTTAATACAGGAATTGAACTGATATATGAAGACTTTCCTTAAATCACCGCTGCTTCACTTTCTCGTCCTGGGCGTCGCTGGTTTTTTCGTATATGAACAATTCAAACCAGCAGGTCGGGAGACCATCTTTATCACCACCCAGACCATCGACGCCCTTCTCCAACAGAGTGAAAGCATAGCGCAAAACCCTTATACAGCCGAGCAACGGCGGGAACTGATCGAGAGCCATATCGAGGACGAGGTGTTGCTGCGCGAGGCGTATAGTCGTGGCTTCGACAAAAACGACTATCGGGTCCGCAAACGCCTGCTAAACGTTATGCGCGCGACATTGAGCGATGTCATCCCAGAGCCTTCTCTGGCCCAGTTGCGCGCCTATTTTGACGAAAACAAAGAGCGATACCAGACTCCGCCGTCGGTTTCGTTTGAGTATGTCTTTTTTGCGTTTAACAGCGACAACCTTCCGGCTGATCCGCAGGAATTTATCAGGCGGCTCGATGATTCGCAAGAGCCACACAAGGAAGGTGATTTCAGCGACCTGGGATCAAGGTTTACCAAAAACTCTTTTCGGATGATCGCGGGTACATTCGGCAAGCCGTTCGCCGAAACTGTTTTTGCGTTGGACCCGAACAAATGGAGCGGACCCTTTGAATCTTTCCGGGGTGTTCACTATGTCCGTTTAACGGCGCATCACGAGCCGGAAACATCCCTGTTCGAGGAGGTGGAGTCTTATCTGCGTCAGGAATACTTATTGCGTAAAATGCGGGACAGCCAACAGCGCAAGATAGACGATATGCGAAAAAACTACACTATAGTTGTCGAAGGGTCGAAAACGGAAAAATAATGAAAGAGAGCCGCTTCACCCGCATAGAACATAACCGGGTTATCTTCATCGCGATGTTTCTGTTATTGTTCAGCGCCACTGCCGTCTTTGCAGATAATGTCGGCATCACCAAGGCGCGCCTGATACAGAATTCAGACAAGAGTTATATAGTCGAAGCGGATACCACGCAGGCACTACTGTGGGCCATCAAGCCGCCAATTTTCCCCGACCGGTTCCAGGTGTCGGAGCCTGAATATATAATGCAATCCGGCTGGATCATTGTGCAAGTGACAGCATCCACCGATGGGGAACCTCTATCACCCCGAGAGGAGATACTGCTGCCCTGGATGCGCAACGGCGCGGCCCTTTCTGTGCAGTGGCTGGATGGCTCTGTTCGGCAGGGGTTATTTTTGCGCTCGCTGGAGGGTATCCATGTGCCAATGAACACGCTTATGCCGTCGGACAAGACGCTGTGGGAGGTCTGCCGCGAGCACTTCATGGCAGGTTACGGTCACCTATATACCGGCCTGGTCCATGTTCTGTTCAGTGGAGTGTTGTTATTCTGATCACTGCGACACAGATTATCAAGCTCCTGTTGTGCTACAGTTTCGGGCAGGCTTGCTCACTCGTTCTGGCTGATCTTGGGTTGACAGGTTTCGACCTGCTGTTCACAGATATGATCGGCCTTTTGCTTGTCTTTGTAATAGCTGTCCATAGCGCACTCAACAAGCTGCCTTTGCGGGAGTTTCAATTGTTGTTGTTCGTATACGGCTTGTTGCACGGCCTTGCCTATGCGCAGGAGCTGACCACCATCGACCTGGCGCCCCAGCAGAAACTGCCGGCCTTGTTCATGTTTAATCTGGCTGTTGATCTTGGTCATGTCGCTATTGCGATGCTGTTTTTTATCACGCTATATATTTTCCGCAAATCGTCAGGAACCAGAGTTGTATTAGCATACGGGATCGGCGTTTTGTCGGTTGTGATGATGCTTATTCATTTCAAGGAGCATGTTATTACCGGCCAGGCAAGCCTGCTGAAACATGGCGCCAGCCAGCTATCCACCCAGTACACGCTGCCCGCTTCCCCAACCCCGCAGCAGGGCGGCGGCAGACCAAAAGGCGCCCGGCGGATGACCAGCCCGGTGATGAGCTATCTCTCCGTGGAGCCTTTCGAGGTCCGCCAGGAGATATTGATCCAGGCGCGGGCGGCGGTTCAGTTTATGGGCGTGGACCACAAGGGCAAAGGGAGTATTCATGTCGACTCACAGGATCAGGTGAAAGAAAGTCTCCTTACGCTGATACAGAAAGCTAACCCTGTAACCATCGATGGTCAGCCCGCAGGGTCGATACTCTCCCGGGCCGATTTCGTGACCCTTGGCCCTGCTGGTGTTATTCTTCGCCCGGAACCGGTCCCAGAGAGCCTGGACGATGGCATCCTCGGCCTGACGCTGGTCTACAAAACGGCTGACCTTGCGAATAATATAGAAATAGATTGGCGCCTTTTCTCCGACAGCGTGCGTAAGGTAGAAGCCACCACCGCCGATCCGTTCGGCGGCTCCAGCATGATCCTCACCCCAGAGAACAGTAAGTTGCAATGGAAAATCAGACTGAGCGGGTACAAGGTTCCTGTTATCGAAAAGCTGGCAGTGGAAAAACCGAAGCTGCCGGTGATCTCCGCGCTGCTGTTCATCGGCATTCTGCTTTTTGTTCTTTTATCACAGTTCAAAAAACGATATGCGCCGGGCCGTCCTGTCCTGCTCAGTGTGGCGGCTTTGGGATTTGTTCTGTATCCATTCGCCAGGTTTCCCGTGGACCTGCCACTGGTCGGCCAATGGGAGCCCTCGGCCGAGCGGACCGCTATCATACTTGATGGGTTACTGACCAACGTCTACCGCTCTTTCGATGTCCGCGACGAAAGCGACGTCTACGACCGGCTGGCGGTGAGCGTTACAGGTCCGCAATTGACGCAGATCTATCTGGAGAACAGACAATCGCTGGAGCTGGAGAACCGGGGCGGGGCGCGGGCCAATGTCGATGAGGTGGAGATACTCGATGTCAACAGGGTGAAAGCTGCGCCGGAAGGTGGGTTCACCGCCGATGCCGCATGGACCGTCAGTGGCTCGGTGAACCATTTCGGCCACACCCATTATCGCCGCAACAGGTACCATGCGCTGGTCAATTTTATCGTCGATAATGACGCATGGAAAATAAAGGAGATCGAACTTATTGACGAAGAGAGGTTGTTATAGTAAATCGGGCAGTATGTTAAGAGTATGGGAAAATCAGTATGATCAATCTTGCCAATGTAGAATTCCGCTACCCCGCGGGTGAGTTCCATCTCACCATCCCGGGCCTGAAGGTTAAAGCGGGTGACAAAGTGGGTGTGATAGGCCCAAGCGGTTCCGGCAAGACCACCCTGCTAAATCTGGTTGCCGGCATACTTACGCCATCAAGGGGAAGTGTCAGCGTCGATCAGATGGAGATCAACAGTCAGGATGACGTGTCGAGGCGCGATTTCCGCATCACCAACATCGGTTTTATATTCCAGGACTTTGGCCTGCTCGATTACCTGGATGTGAGGGATAATATACTGCATCCATACCGCATCACCGGCGCGCTACAGCTAAATGGTGATGTCCGTGGCCGGGCGGATGAACTGGCCGGGCAAATGGGTATAGGGGACAAGATGGCCCGCCATCCAACGGATCTCTCCCATGGTGAACGCCAGCGGGTCGCCATCTGTCGTGCTCTCCTGCCTGGACCGAAGCTGATCCTGGCCGATGAAGCGACCGGCAACCTGGATCCTAAAAGCAAACTGCAGATACTCGATTTACTGTTCGAAAGTGTTGATAGCCACAATGCGACATTACTGGCTGTCACCCATGACCAGCAGCTGTTGCCGCACTTCGATCATGTTATTAACTTCGATGATTTTCTGCAGGATTGACCGGCATGATCGATAGCTTCTACCTGGCCTGGCGCTACCTGCGATACAACAGGGTAAAAACCACCATCCTCATCGGCTGTATCACCATCATCGCCGCTTTGCCCCTGGCGCTGGAAGTCTTGCTGAACGAAAGTGAACGGCAGCTGGTGTTGCGGGCAGAGTCGAGCCCGCTTCTGATCGGCGCCAAAGGGAGCGCGCTGGACCTTGTGATGAACTCGCTCTACTTCGGCGATGAGGTACCGGAAACCATAACTATGGAGGCCGCGGAGCAAGTGATGGAGAGTGGCCTGGCTACTCCGATACCGCTCTATATCCGCTTCAAGGCGCGCGACTTCCCGGTGGTCGGCGCCCCGCTCGACTATTTCGAATTCCGCGGATTAACACTTGCCGAAGGTGAAATGTTCACCATGATCGGCCAATGCGTTATCGGGGCGGAAGTGGCCCGCGAGCTTGACCTGGGGCCGGGCGACCATATTATCTCATCTCCGGAAACCTTGTTCAACATAGCCGGGGTCTATCCGCTGAAAATGAAAATTACCGGTGTGCTGGCGCCGACACAGAGCGCCGATGACCTGGGTGTGTTCGTTGATATCCGCACCGCCTGGGTGATTGACGGGCTCGGTCATGGCCACAAGGATGTTACCAAAACAACGGATAGCTCTGTCATACTGAAAAAGGAGAAGGGCAACGTCACCGCCAACGCCAAGCTGATGCAGTATACAGAGATCACCGAGGAGAATATCGACTCGTTCCACCTCCATGGCGACCCGGCGAACTTCCCGATTACCGCAGTGCTCGCCGTGCCGTTTGATGAAAAATCGGGGACCATCCTGCAGGGCCGTTACTTGGAAAAGCAGACACCGTACCAGATCGTCCAGCCAAAAGAGGTGATCGACACATTGATGGCGAACATTTTCAAGATCCGTAACGTGCTGGATGCGGTGATCGTGCTGGTAGGCTCCGCCACTTTGCTGGCGTTGATTCTGGTTTTTTCTCTGTCACTGCGGCTGCGGGAGCGGGAGATCGAAGTGATTTATAAACTCGGCTGCAGCAGGGCCACCATCGCGCGGCTGTTGGGCGCGGAGATATTGATCATCGCTCTGGTCAGCGGCGCCATCTGCGCTGTTTTGCTGGGCCTTGTCGCCCATTATGATCAGGCCCTGGTCAGGAATTTATTTATATAAAGATTGTTGGAGGCACTGTATGTATATAAAACGAATACTGTCAATCACTTTTGTTATGTTGATGGTTATGCCGACTGCTTTTTCCGCAGCGTCATCACCTTTGGTTATTTACACCAGCAACTACCCACTCACATATTTTGCCGAACGGATCGGCGCCGCCCATGTGAACGTTGTTTTTCCTGCGCCGCCCGATGTTGACCCTGCGTTCTGGCGGCCTGACGAGGCGACCATCCGTGATTACCAGAAAGCCGACCTGATCATCCTCAATGGCGCCGGGTATGAAAAATGGACCAAAGTTTTCAGCCTGCCGATACAGCGGACCGTTGATACTTCCAAAGCGTTTAGGGACAGCCTGATATATAGCAAAACCGATGTGACGCACAACCACGGGCCAGCCGGCGACCATTCGCACAGCGGAATAGCGTTTACGACCTGGCTCGACTTCCAGCAGGCCGCGATGCAGGCCGAGGCGATATTCAAAGCGTTGGCGCGCAAGCTGCCGGAGCATCGCGAGGAACTTGCCAGGAATTATGATGCGCTAAAAATGGATCTGCTGGCGCTGGACAGACAAATGGCTGAACTGAGCGAGATCAAACCGGGGCTGCCCCTTGTCGCATCCCACCCGATCTATCAATATATGGCAAGACGTTACAGCCTGAACCTGCAAATGGTATTGTGGGAGCCGGATGAAGCGCCGGGTGAAGCCGATTGGAACCATCTACAGAGCCTGGTCCAGGGTCATCAAGCCAAGTGGATGGTTTGGGAAGGCGCGCCACTGAAAGCGTCGAAGACACGGCTGGAATTGATGAACATAGAAAGTCTGATTTTCGACCCCTGTTATTCAAAGCCGGAGAAAGGTGACTTCCTGTCGGTCATGCAAGAAAATATCAGAAACATCGCGACAGCATTCTGATAACGTACTTCTTTATATATGTGACGGCGCCACTTACTCGATAAACAGCCTGCTGGAACCAGCGGGAGGAAGTTCTGCGTTTTATCTACGAACGGTACGGCGAGGAGCAGGTGGCCATGATTGGCGCCCATGTCACCTATCGCGGCCGGGGCGCGCTGCGGGAGGTGGGCAAGGCGTTCGGCCTGACCGACCGGGAGCTCACGAAGTTCACCAAGCGCCTGCCTGGCTATTTTAAGGTCAGCGAGATCGACGACGCTGTCCGGACCTTGCCGGAATGCCGAGCGTTGCCTATTACAGAAGAGCCGTTCAAAAGCATCATAACCATCGCCAAACGGATCGAAGGGTTCCCCCGCTGTCTTTCGACCCATTGCAGCGGTATCATCGTGGCGCCGGAGCCGGTCCAGAATTTCACCCCGCTGGTGCTGTCGGGCCGCAATCTGGCCATCACCCAGCTGGATATGTACGGCGCCAAGGACCTGGGTCTGGTGAAGATCGATATCCTGGGTCAGCGGGCGCTGGCGGTGGTCTCCGACGTTATCCGGGAAGTCAAGGAACGGTACGGCGTCACTATCGACTGGGAGAAGATCGACCCGGTGTGTGACGAAGCGACCCGGCGCAGAATGCGGGACGGGCGGACCATGGGTTGTTTCTACGTGGAGTCGCCCGCCATGCGTGGTTTGTTGAAAAAGCTGCTGGTGGACGACTTCGAGACGTTGGTGGCGGCCAGCTCCATCATCCGGCCCGGTGTATCCGACTCCGGCATGATGAAGGCGTATATCGACCGGCACTTCGGTCGGGAAGAGATAACCTATCTGCACCCAGCCATGGAAAAGGTTCTGGGCGACACCTACGGCGTGATGGTCTATCAGGAGGATGTGATTAAAGTGGCCAACGCCGTTGGCGGTATGAGCCTGGCCGAGGCGGACGCCCTTCGCCGGCTGATGAGTTGGCGCAGAGGGCACGACGCCATGCGCCTCCATAAAAAGCGGTTCATGGATGGGGCGAAGGAGAGCGGTGTGGCTGATCGACGCGGAGCCTGCGCTGCCGGACATTCATCCCTATTCGTTCGAGCGGCTGCTCCGGTATGAACGGGAGCTGCTGGGGCTGACCGTGTGGGCGCATCCGCTGGCCATATATCGTGACCGATTACCGGCAGGGCTGACCCCCGCCCGCGACCTTGGTCGTTATGTGGGGCAAATGGTGACCGTCGCCGGATGGCTCGTCCATGGTCAACGCACGAACACGGTCCATGGCGAGCGGATGAAGTTTCTGACCATGGAAGATGAGACGGCCATTTATGAAGTGACCTTGTTCCCCCGCGCATACCAGCAGACCGGGCACAACCTGGCCGGCGGGACCCGCGGCCCGTTCCTCGTCACCGGCCGGGTGGAAGACGAAGATGGCTACATCATAATAACAGGAGAGAAGCTGGAGACACTCAGCTCCAGGCATGAATGCGCCACCACCACAGACAGCCCTGCCTTGGCGCCTTTACAAACTTGACTATACATTTGTCAGTGTATTTTAAGGATATGTAGTTTGTCCACTACGATATGTTTGTAGACAGTGTGAAGCTTCATCTTAGATCAGAGTTCTCGTTATTAGTATGGAAGTGGAAACGGCTTTTATTACTTTTGGCGGGTGAAAATAAAAAACGCTTCAATAAAAATATTTTCTAAAAAGAGTTCGTTTCATGTTGGGGAAAAACTTTTTTCGTGTATTTCCAGGTGGGGAATATGGTGGGGAAGAAAATCAGGTGACCTTGGTCGATCGCCTAACTTATTGATTTTATGGTGGGCGGAGAGGGGATCGAACCCCCGACATCCGGCTTGTAAGACCGAAATGACGTGGTATTTAAGAATTTTATAATTAACTGTATTCAAGGTAGTTAAGCAGTCATCTATTTGTTTTATTTGAAATTGTGGTTAGCCGGAATATTTATATAAATGCCATGCAGTACCGCTAAAAACCGTAGAAAAGTTCGAGTATGGTAGTCATTTTGGTAGTCATTTTTCGATCCATGAATCCCGGCAAAGTGCGCCGGTGGTCAAACCTAAAATGGAGTAAATGAATGTTGACACCACTCATATGAGTGGTATAATCACTCATTATGAATGCTTTAAGTCAAATACTCTCTTCAAAGGTCAGGGCAGAAATTTTCCGGCTTCTATTCGATGGAACCAAACGGGAAATGCATGTCCGGGCGATGGAGCGCAATAGTAGCGTAAGCTTTGCTTCATTGCGGCAAGAATTGAAAAAGCTGTCCGACCTTGATCTGGTCACCAGCAGGCGGGATGGTAACCGACTCTATTACAGCGCCAATATTGATCATCCACTACACTTGGAAATCGTTGGTATCGTGGTAAAAACCGTTGGCTATATCGCCATACTAAAGGAGGCTCTGGCAGACAAGAGGATAAAAATTGCATTCCTGTTTGGTTCGATGGCGGAAGGTAAGGAAAAACCGGAGAGCGACCTGGATCTTATTGTCATCGGTGATATTGGTATGAGGCGGCTTTCTACATTGCTGTCAGGTTGCGAAGAGCGGATTGGCAGAACGATCAACCCCCATACCTATCGTGTTAATGAGTTCGCAAAACGTGTTGCGGAAGATGACCATTTCGTCAACCAACTCCTTTCCTCTGCCAAGGTTTTTATAATCGGAACGGAAAATGAGCTTAAGCGAATTTGCGGCTAAAGGCTGGTTGAGGCCGCACAAAACATCGAAGCGGGAAATCGCTGATTTACTGGAAATCGTAGAGCGTGATTTGCACGATTCCAGGGCCGCGATCTCCGCAGACTGGCGATTCGGAATAGCATATAACGCTGCGCTCAAGTTGTGCTCGATTCTGCTCCATGCCGAAGGGTACCGCGTTGGGCAAGGTAGCCACCATATGAGAACTATTGCGGTATTGCCCTTTATTCTAAAGGGCAGAAGCAAAACCGATGTTGATTATCTTGACGCATGCCGTCGTAAAAGAAATGTTGTGGAGTACGACCGTGCAGGAGGCGCATCTGACAGCGAAGCAGACGAACTTATCGAATTTGTAAAAGAATTTCGTAATGATGTAGTAAGCTGGCTGAAAACCGAACATCCGGAGTTTGTTTAAATAAACGATTTGACGCCTTGGTCATTCCTTAGGCGTAGTTGCAAAAAGAATACGATAAGTCCACCTACACGGTTAAAGGCAAAAGGATTTGTTAGTCTGTTTTCGATCCGCTCCAGGCGGCTGTATATGCCAGAAAGTAATTTGCCAAACTCGGAGGCGATTACATATAGGCTATCGACCGCCTTGTGATAGTCAGCAGTTTGTGTTTTTTCCGCCAACACTTCCATATCCATATGGCGGGCAATATCATTGATGCGATAGCGGACCACGGCAAAGGCAGCGCCGACGGATACGGCGATCGATATAAACGCTATTACCAGATGGATCCATGCCGTGCCTTGTATCAATTTTTCACTGCCCTGGGCAGCCCGATAACCCTGCCGGGATATTTGTAACTACCTTTTTGTTTCGTACATTCATTTTTACCGTTCCTTCTACTCAGTTAAGAAAAAGACTAATGGCAGGCGCTTTGGCGCCGCTTCCATCGCGCATTAAAAGATATTCGCACCCACGCGCCAGCGTACAGATGTGTCGTTCCGACACCGCGCCAGCGTAATTTGCTCTGGCCATGCCAGTGGTCGATCAAGAACAGGTTGGCACAGTTAGAAAAAATCGATTTCCGCAAAAGCCGAATTTGCCGAAAACGCCGAAATTTCCGCAAAGGAGGGTTTTGTAAAAGTGGTTGTGTGCATGCAATTGCATGGATGTAATAATAATTGGAGCAGGGGTCAAGATTGTAATATCATAACCATCTATTAATTACATTAAACAGAAGACGTAGGAAAATGGCAGAACCAAAAGTGTATATATACGATTGCCCCAACCAGTATGTCGAAGACTGCGACTTCCAAGGTGAAACTATCGAATATGCAGATTTCAGTGGCTCTGTGTTTAAGGAATTTGCGAATTTTAGCAATTGCACTTTCTTGTGTTTTGCCGATTTCACTGGCGCTGTGTTTAAAGAAGGAGCCGCGTTCTCTAATGCCAAATTTGGCAAGCAGGTACAAACCGAATTTGATGACAAGACTATAAGGTTTTTAAAGCGTGGGGGGCCTGGAGCAGAAAAATATTACATCCAAATCAATAAAAATGAAGATGGTACGCTAGTGGCTCCTGTTGAAATGCCTGGTATAGATATAAATGCTTCTACAGATGACTTAAATAAATTCGGGCTCAAGAAATATCCACAGGGTATAAAATCAAAAATCATAGAAAATTTTAATCGAATCAAGCTCAACCCTGGTTATGTTTCTTTTGCAAAATGCCGATTCGGGTCGCTCGATTTAAACAAGGCCAAAGTCCCACCTGATAAGATGGCATTGGCTATAAACAATGCACGAGATAGCAACCGGTCGGCGCTTAATAAACTGGTTAATAGTGGTAAAGAACCTTCCAGCCCAGAAGAAGAACTTTTGTTTACTGAACTATACATCGCACTATCGAAATCAATGGAGAGTGATGAGTATAATAAACTTATCTCATCAAAAACCGGATATGTGTATTTTACTTCTACCGAATTTCACAATGCTGGTTCAGTTGATTTTACTTCCGCAATATTCCTCAACACAAACGATGTAACTTTTAATTCCGCCCAATTTCATAATTCCAGTATTGTTGATTTTAACTCTACCAGGTTCCACAACGAAGGCGATGTTAAATATAATTCCGTCGATTTCAGAAATACTGGCTCGGTGAATTTCCAACGAACTATCTTCCACAACGCAGATTCTGTTATTTTTAGCTCAACCATTTTTCAAAATAGCGACGACGTGTATTTTGGAGTAGTCAATTTTTACAATTCAGGTGATGCAAAGTTTGAAAATGCTAGATTTAAAAATCATGGAAATGTTACATTCCGTCAAACTAGATTTCAGAATATAGGATCAGTTAAATTTACACGCGCACGGTTTAATAACAATGGCGCTGTTGATTTCAGTTCTGCCATATTTCTTAATCTAGATATGGTAATGTTTAACTCTATTCATTTCAAAAATGATGGCCTTGTTCAATTTGTTTCTAACCAGTTCTACAATGCCGGCCCAGTCTCTTTTTCTTTTGACTTCCTCCAGAAAGGTTCTATTTTATTTAATAGTGTAGTATTCGCAAACTTAAGTAGTGATAATATAATAGCTGAGGAAGGTTCTCCTAGTTATCCTACAAGTCTAGTTTTCTATTTAAATGATATTCGACCTGACCTGGATATAAAGTTTCGTGAATGCTTATTCCTAAATGATGAAACAGTAAGTTTTAAAAACTGTAAGTTTGCTGATAAGGGCAAGGTGCGGTTCAGTAATTGCCATTTCGGGCCAGGGCTTGATGATGATGTAAAGGTCGATTTTTCCGGCGCGGAGTGGAATAACGCTGTTTTTGAAGGGGGCGAGATCAGCTGGATAAAAGAAATTGATGACGCCAAGGAACATAGCACTGAATATGTCACGATAGACGAAATCCTACAAAAGCAAGACCTTGAACCGCCTGCAAAAACCAAAGAATGGATCGATAGACTAAATGAGTCATCTGATGGAGGAATCTACAAAATCCCTGTAAAAACCAAAGTCTTTGATGAAAAATGCGTCGTAAGTTGGGAGAGATTGTTGTTTGATACGGCGAAGAACACATTGTTCAGTTTGGTTTGTCTGGCACGCTCGAAATTCGATGGTGTGACCTTGAAATATGTAGAGATCATTGCCCCGACATGGCTGAAAAAAGATGGGCGCAATTTGCTGTATGCAGAAGAACTAATCAATAAAAAGCTGGGGAAAAATAAGAAAGAGGTTTCCAATACAGAAATACGGGGCGCCATCGAACAGAGTGAACAGCTAAGAAGCAAACTTGAAGCTTACGGCAACTTTCAAAGCGCAGGCGATTTCCATTACGGCGCCCAGGAACTAAAACGGAAATTGGAAGATGAGTATCGATGGTCGGAAATCGTACTCCGTGTTTTCCATAGTTTTGGCTCTGGTCATAGCGAGCGGCCCGGCTGGGCATTTGGAGCATTAATAACCCTTGTTATGATTTGTACTCTTTTAAGCTTCGGCTGGCAAAACTGGCATAACGTTAATATGACGGTAACTGCAATAGAAAGAATACATTGTCCGGAACAGGAAGATAATTCTGAAGCATGCAGATCTAGCGATTTAGGGTTCATAAAAACGATGTTCCATGTAATTTCTCCATTCTGGCAAAAAGCCAGACTAGATAAAATAAACAGTGAAAATGATTGGTATTATTTACTTCTGTTCTTCGCCAACCTAATCATTTATATTCAGGTGGTGATGCTAATATTGGCGGTGCGTCGCCGTTTCAAACGGTAGCGCGGACCAGGCTTATTGCTGTGTGACAAACCCGAATTGGCGCTAGGACCAGGGGGTTACTTCCCTTGTTTCGTCGCTTCTTCGACGATGGCGATTTCTTCTTCGGTGAGGTTGTATAGGTCGTAAACCAACCTGTCTATCTGGTTGTCGGTGGCGGCGATATCGCGCTCGATTCTGGTTTTGTCGTGGGGTGAGTTGGCGGAATCGAGCTTTTTGTTCAGATCAAGCATCCGCTCGACCAGAGTGACCATCTTGTCATGCTTTACCACATCATCCTTGCTGTCGAAGTCGATAGTACGGATTGGAAGCTGTGTGACATATTGAAATATGAATCGGTAGTAGCCCCCACGAATAGATGAAGTTATGTGACTATAGTAAAAAGTCATTAAACACGAGTTAAGCTGAGCCAACAGGCTAATATCATCTGTTGGCATTATATAAGCGGTATTACCTAAGTAACTTTGGTTAGCTTCATATGCAAAATTTCCTCTCGTCGAGATATCCGGGAAAATTATCTTCGGTTTCTCGAATTCTTCGTAGTAGTCACAAGCACGTAGCTCCCACCAATAATCGCCTTTGTCATATCTTTTCTCTCCTTTGGCGGTATACGGTTCCAGATGTTTGGCAATAGCTGGGTACGCTTCTTTCAAACAGTTCCAGGCATTTTGTTTCTGTTTGAGTTGAGCATTTGTCCAGCCTTTTGGTATGGATATTAAAAACTTGTCACTTGTCGGTTCTTTATACCTTTTGATATCGCGCCCTGCCAGAAACGGCTTTATTAACTCGGCGCTTTTCGGGTCCTCGGCTATCAGGTTTTGCCGTGTCTTTTCATCGATGACAAACGCTTCATTGAGGCCTGTTTTGATACCATAATAAACCTTTCCATCTACATACTCACCCAGTGGGATTCCGATGGTTTTCAGCTTCTCCAGAAGTTTTCTTGTTTTCTCGTCTGTCAGTGACCAGCCGTTATCATTCAGCGCCCCATGCTCGACTTCATACCGCCCCTCTTCCACAGCTTCCTGCAATTCAGCAAATTCCAGGCTTTTGATCTGTGTCACGTCAAACGATTTTCCTTTACCATCTTTCGATAGTCGTAGTATGTAAGGATAAGTGGTCGCTTTCTGAAACACTGGCATGTCGCCAAAATCGATGATCTCTTCGATTCGCCCCGCTTTCATCCAACGCCTTAGCGGTTCGCCATAGTTGGCGCGCATCCATTTATTGGCGACGATGATTCCGAATTGGCCATTTTCTTTCAAAAATGAAACGCCTTTCTCTATAAAGTAGACGTAGATATCGGCCACACCATGATAGACATCGTATTTTTTCTCGAAATATGGCTTGAACTGTGTCAACATTTCCTGCCGAATATACGGCGGGTTCCCGATCACGGCGTCGAATCCACCTTGTTTGAAAATGTCGGTAAATTCGGCTTCCCAGTCGAAGGCGTTGATTCTGTATCTTTCTTCTTCATCCAGGAACAGATCGCTCTGCTCGCCATCATAGAAGTCGGGGCCGATCAGCGAGTTGCCGCATTTGATGTTATCGCCCAGGTCTGGCAGGGCGCGCTCTTTGATCAGCTTCATCTGCGCGGTCAATGTCTGGTCGCTCTCCCCTTCCAAGGTTTTCAGCAACAGCGACAGCTTGGTCGTCTCCACTGCCTGCGGATCGATGTCCACTCCATAAATATTGTTCAGCAATATCTTTTTTCGTTCTGCTGTGGTTAGCCGATATTCTCCATCGCGCACTTCATAAAGCTTACTTTTTTTCGTTTTGCCACCAGATTCCATATATTTCTTTTCGTGCCAGTCGAGCAGATATTGGTACGCCCCGATCAGGAACGAGCCGGAGCCGCAGGCGGGGTCGAGGATTTTCAGCTTCTCCACCTGATTTGGTGTTTTCTTCTCCAGCAGTTTGCCGACTGTGTTCTTCACAATATAGTCGACAATATAGGTAGGAGTATAGTAGACACCGCCCGCTTTTTTGACCTCCGGTTTCTCCTCCACCTTTGCCTGATGGCCCCTGGTCAGCCGGATAGTCTTGCCCAGGAATCGCTCGTAAACCTGCCCCAGAATATCGGCCGGCAGTACGGAAAACTCGTATGGACTGTGTGGATAATAGAGATGTTTGAAAATTTCTTTCAACGGTTTATCGTCGATCTTCAATTCAAGGGTCATCTCATCCACCGGAGTGGAGCGCCCTTTCTCTTCATCGAAATGGAAGAGTCCAGAGTTATAACGGTTATCCGCATTCAGAAAAATCTGGCAAAGCCGCTGATAGATATTGGCGCCGTTTTGCAGCGCTCTCAACTGTTCCATGGATTCGATCCCCCGATCTTCGCAAATACGCAGGAAGATGATCCTGTCAATGGTCTTCTGCACCGCAAAATTGAGGTCACGAATGGAAAGCGAGGGATTTCGAAGAGCGATATTCTTCGCCAACATCTCGCGCCAAGCTTCGATCTCTTTTAAAAACTCGTCGTCTACCTCTGCTGTTCCACGTTTCTTTTTTGGGCTTTCTATATATTTGTCGAACCGTCCTTTGCCGATAGCGTCGTAGGAAAATCGATCATAAAGCTCATCCCATTTTTCCAGGTACTGGTCGAAAGTGATATACATGACCCGGGCGGTGGAGGCCTTATCTTTTTCATCTGGTTTCACCCGACAATCGTAGACGGCGAACTCCTCGAAATCGGTCAAGATAGAAATCGGCAGCTTGGCCGACCACGCATAGCGACGCACCTGATAGGCAGGTGAAGGATCACCTTTGATATAAACAGACGGCTTTTTCGCCTCCACGAAAAATTTCAGTTGACCACCGTAGCGGAATCCATAATCAGGCGCTTTGGTTGATCTACCTATCTTGATTGCGTCCTCGTGGATAACGTGCCGATATGCCTCGGCAAGCCCTTCCTTGTTATCAATGTCCCACCCCAGCGCGCTGAAGAATGGATCTATGTAATCGCGGCGTACTTGAGTTTCGTTGTAGGAACTGGACTTATACTGGTCATTATGTTCGCTGAAATTATCAACTAACCTCTTTATCTTATCTGGCGCCTGCATGGCGATATTTTATGCTGATATAAAGAGAATTAGTAAACAAAAATCAAGATTTTGTGTTTACTACGCCAGTTTCATAGGATCATAATCAGGATATGGGCGATCAAAAATTTCTCTGGCGGAATGGTACAGGTTCTGCCCATCAAAGAACGCAATTGCCCGTTTGACTGTCGGTTCGGAAATCATTGAGACTCAGAAAAAAAATAACCCCGTTCGAGGTTGTCCAGCTTTGCGGCCTTCAAACAAGTCGAACGGGGAGCAAATTCATTTTCTATTGGGATTCAGGCCTTTACCTTTCTCCCCTGCAACTAAATTATATACTTCAGCAAATTTTGATTCAAGGAAATAGAGAATCTGCAATTTAGTCTGAGGAATAGTATTTTATTAATTATAAATCAATGACTTATGGGATGCTCGTTGCGTGATTTTGTATCACAAAGCATCACAAAGCATAACTCATTCCCGCAAAAGTCCCGCAAAGGATAGAAAAAATGAAACTATATAACCAACGGCACATGATATTATTACCTTGCAAATTTAAATGAAAGCTTTTAATATACAATGATGATAAAGCGCGCCATATATCAGAAAGTTGAGGGGCTCTCACTCGCCAGGCCGCAGTTGCCTTGATCGGGCCGCGCCAGGTGGGCAAGACGACCCTGGCTCTCGAAATCGCAAAAAAGCGGAACGCTGTTTATCTTGATCTTGAGTCCCGCAAAGACAGGGAAAAGCTGAAGGATCCGGAATTATTTCTGACAAATAACGAACAGCGGCTTGTCATCCTTGACGAAATCCATAGGGTTCCAGAGCTGTTCCAAACCTTGCGAGGTCTGATCGATGATGGGCGCCGCAAAGGGTTGCGGACCGGGCGGTTTTTGGTTTTGGGCTCGGCTTCCATCGATCTGCTTCGCCAGTCGGGCGAATCCCTTGCGGGCCGGATCGCGTATATCGATATGGAACCACTGAACGTTTTGGAGATAACTGCCAAAAAGAAACCGGACCACACACAGCTTTGGGTGCGCGGCGGTTTGCCTGACAGCTACCTTGCGGCAGATGATGAAGGAAGTTATTCCTGGCGACAAGACTTTATCCGCACATATCTGGAAAGGGATGTGCCGCAATTCGGGCCGCGTATACCGGCTGAAACCCTTGAACGGCTATGGATCATGCTGGCCCATAGCCAGGGACAGCTTTTGAACGCTTCCCGTTTGGCCGGGAGCCTGTCTGTGTCCTCGCCAACAGTGACCAGCTACATAGATCTTCTGGTCGATCTTCTGCTTGTGCGCCGTTTGCGTCCTCTGCACACCAACACAAAAAAGCGTTTGGTGAAATCGCCACGTATTTATGTGCGTGATAGCGGGATCACCCATGCTTTACTTGGTATCACCGATTATAATCAGCTATCTGGTCATCCAGTGTTCGGTTCAAGCTGGGAAGGTTTTGTGATCGAGAACCTGCTTGGCGTGGCCCCGGAAGGGACCCTTGCAAGCTTTTATCGCACATCCGCCGGGGCGGAAATTGACCTGGTGCTGGAATTTCCAGGGCTGACAGAGAAATGGGCCATCGAGATCAAGAGCGGGCTTGCCGCGCGGCCAGGCAAAGGGTTTCATAATGCCCTTGAGGATATAAAGCCGGACCGCAGTTTTGTTGTTTATGCCGGATCGGAACGCTATCCAGTAACGGAAGATACCGAAGCCATCAGCCTGGCAGAACTGGCGCAGGAACTTGCCACACTGTAGAGCCTGGCAGGTGATGCGGCGGAAGCCGGATCAACCCCGACCGCTGGCTCCAGCAGACTTCACTCTCATCAAAACGATTTCTAACCAACCCAGCCAGGCTATCTCAAGGAATCGTCTTGCTTGTTGACCTGGATATGCTTTTCGCTATCATCTGACTTTGGCTCGGCAACAATGTCACTGCTGCACTCTTTTTTGACCGCCACTTTTTCCAGCGCTTCCCGTTCACCCTTCAGGCGGGAATATTCCTGGGCCT
>CBDCXE010000003.1:0-369080 GCA_965223725.1 Nitrospinota bacterium
GACCCCTTCCTGAATGATAACAGAACAAAGCCTAAGTAAACCTCATCATTTGGTAGGTTAAGTTTAAGTTAACAATGACTGATGGATGGATTGGCTAAGGCAACAAATCGGACTACAGTTTGTCTGGTCTATGATTTGGTGTGTCTTCAGGAACCCTGTGACCTCTTGATGATTCCAGAACAACGTCATCGTGAAAAGCAGGATGTCACAGAGAAATGCTAAATACCATTTTTAATTACATCTGTTGGAAATTGAACGGACATAAAATAATATATATACACATGTATATATATATATTTTCCATCATACAATATATAAATAATTGACAATTTCCATTGGAAGCTTCTTTTCAAGTTGTCTCTTATTATCCTGGTACCTCTCTCACTGCAGTGGTAGACATTTAAAACCTTCAAGCTGGGCTTGTGATCGGGTACCGCTGAGAATAACATACAGCTATACTTTTTAAAACTCATACAATGACACTATAAACGAGTTATATTACTATTAGTATATTTAGGCCCTACGTAGGCCTGTATCTTCTTATTTGAAAAGATCATGTTACCTGTACTCACTGTTTTGTTGACAAATGATAACATTTCTTTATGTTCCTAAGATGTTGTGTTCATTAAGATTTATCTTGGCTACAGTTCTGATTCAAAATTAACAGAATGCTCAAGTTTTAAAAAAGGTTCATAATCCCTTTATGGACTTCTCAATATTTGAATTCAGTTTAGAATTTTTTTCCTAAACTAATCAATTTTGTTTGTGCTTTCTGTGATTTGTAACATACATACATCTATATAGCATAAATAATCAAGAACGTGAAGCCATAACCTGGCTATTAAGACCACCCATGGACTGGTCCTAAGTGGTCTTAATAGCAAGGTGGTCTGATTAGACAGGTTATTTATAACTGATTAATGTAATTTTAGCTATAAAAAGGGTGGTCTAAATAGCCAGGTGGTCTTAATAGCCAGGTGGTCTTTATAGACAGGTGGTCTTTCAAGCAGGTTTCACTGTACTTGTTGATTGGATATACTTTTGTTACAACATTTCATATTGCTTATATAACAGACACAACAAATTAGAAAAAAAAAGTTTGCTCATTGTTTCAATGAAAAGAAGTCGAGCAATGGTGGAAAATCTTTGACAAATTTTGATTGGACTACTCATACAGCATTACAGGGTGAAGGCTAAGTAAACCTCAAGAATTCCTAATCATATATATATATGAAAAGTTAACCTTACAATGACTGATGGAACAAATGTGGAACAAGTGTTATGATGTGTTACGTCCTTAGGGTATCCAAGACAAGCAAATGTCACATAGAAATGACATCATTTGTTTGAATTATAACTGCTAAATGAATAGACATAAATTTCTATTTTATGTGGAGATGCATGTTTTTCACATTAGTAGTATTATACCCAATTAACATCCAAGTACATAGCCAGCCCTGTGTTAACAATATAACAGATTCTGATTCTTTAGCAAAGTGTTTAATTTCTTCCGTCAATATATTTATTGAGATATATATAAGGAAAACTGTTTGAAAGCCTAATATAAAGAATTTTAAAAGGCCTTCTTAAACTAGATTCGCCAAATAAATAATAATAATGATACTGACAGTGTAAGAAAAGGAATAACAGATATTCCTTTTGAACATATTACACATAAAATTATTTGCTAATGAGAGAACTGCCAATTTATTTTAAAATACTGTTTTAATAAGCCTAAACAGCTGTGTTACAGTTGAATTAGTTAATATAGCCTACATACCTTGAACATCAAATACCCCCTTTGTGAAACACAGACCTTCCAATGTCAGACATCAAGGACACCTGTAAAGAAGTGATATTTCTGTTAAAACAATGGCAGACTTTTAAATGTATAATGTCTCAAAAACAACCACTGTTTTTAATTTAAGTTTGCTCCACAGCTTATTATTTATTTACAAACATTCATCCCTCCCTTGGAGAATCTAATCATCAGATTACTAAAATAGTAAGATATTGCTCTTCCTTGATTATAAAAACAGATTGTACAATGCCTTTAATGCACTCTGTAATGATCTATTCTTCTAGTATTATTCTTCACCATTACACAATATATAAGTAATTGACAATTTCCGCTGGAAGCTTCTATTCAAGTTGTCTTGATTATTTCGGTATATTTCTCACAGCAGTGGTAGACGGTTAAACCTTCAAGCTGGGCTTGCGATCATTAGTTTTCGTAGGACAACTGAGAATAACATGTGGCTATACCTTTTTAAAGATCACACAATGACACTTTAAACAAGGTACATTATCAGCATATATATATTCCTACATGTATCTCCTAAAATTTGCCAAGGTTATATTACTTACTGAACAAATATTTCCTACAAGTGGCAATTTTGCTTTTTTGTTCCCAATGTTAATTTTTTTAATTTCCTGACATTTTGTTACTTTCTGTAAACCCATAAATCCATAAATACCTTCAGCAAATTATAAACATCTTAATCAAGGATACATAATAATACAATTTAAATCATGGATACAGGTTACGTGGAACCTACATCTGAGACAGGGTCTCTTAATGTGATGCTATTTCATGCTGTATTTGAAATCAAATAACCATTCAAGGTGCATGACTCCTTATATAATAATATTGTTCTATTTGTTAATATTTGTATAATTAAACTGCCACTTAACTGGAAACCTTGGGGTGACTTCATTAGGTGCATGACTCCTTATATAATAATATTGTTCTATTTGTTAATATTTGTATAATTAAAATTCAGCTTGCAGACTCTCTCCATCATAAGCAGTTTACTGGCCATTTATAGTGAAAACACAACCAAGCCGTATTGACCTCTGACATGAAGAAAACCTGACTGTTGGTTCAGATAAGCATTTTAATAATCCAAGTCTAGACAATACTACTAATGTGAAAAACATGCATCCCCACCGGTTTAAGGGACATCTCTTCTACTCCATGAAAGAAGATATGTGGTGATAAACAATAAAATTAATGTTGTACCACACTAACACACATGATTGTCTGCTAATAATGTTTTAATTGCTACAGTAGTATCCACACTCCATGTCCCTGTGTTTTTGCCTAAATGTAGATGGTGTAATTTTGGAAATAAATCACTAAATTTGAAAACTGGCTTGAAAGATAAAGAAAATTGTTTTTCAACTAGAGTTTTCAAATTTCGTATAGAAGTTGTGAAAAATACAAAATTTCAGCTCAATATCTCTAAAATTATGCCAGCTAGGCCCAAAAACACAGGAACATGGGATGTTAATACCATTATAGCAAAGCAGAGACAATAGTGTTAAATATTCAAGAATGTGAAAACAGCCATCTTCCTTTATTTTTTCTACATTTGGTATCTTAATAAGGCTGTCGTCTGTTAAAATTCATAACAAATATAAAGATCGAAACAGTGACATGTAAACACCACAAGTCAACCACTAAAGAAATCCTTGAAGGTAAAACATAGGTAAACATATGGTTAACATAACTGCATAATTTCAACTCGTTACCAATTAACCAAATCAGAGAAGCAGAAATAAATACAACGAAAAAACATCCTACATTTGGATTGTGTTTAGAGATGCTAGAATAGACTCGTATAATATTGACTTCAAAGCTGAGACATGGCTAGAATATAAACTTCTCCTACATTGCTATATTCATATACACTATAAAAAATAAAACTTTAAGCCCGGGTCAATTATTTTTGAGTTATCATGTGAAAACACATACACACATACTCACATGAGTACTCTACAGTTCTGTTGCAGAAAAGGCTTAACTTAAATACACAACACCAGTACATGTGCTACTCTTAAATTTAAAACACAGACTTTCCAAAGTGGAAGTGGTATGACATCCTAATACTGAAAGAAGAATGGTAGACCGTTATATAGGTCAATGTCCACGGGCTCCATTAGCTGATTGGTGATAACAACCATCACTTTTAATCTAAGATTTTTATAGCCGATTATTTATTTATGAACATTCCACTCTGTAAATTCTAATAACCTGCCTGTAAGACATTGTTCTACCTTAATTGGAAATACACGGGCAGTCTAACACCTTTAAAGTAGTGTTATCACTACCATATATTCTTCACCATTGCACAAACATGCCCTGCTGACAATTTCCGAGAGATACCCATTTTGGAATTAGCTTCATTATTCTGGTACATCTCTCAAAGCAGTGGTAGACGTTTACGTTCTCATGTTTGACCTCTGATGATTAGTTACACAGACGATATTACCAAGACTAACATGTTCTTTTGAGATTTCCATGAAAATTATAAATTACTAAAATATTACATTTTTATCACATGACAGGAATCTCGTAGATCAGCCACTATTCTAGGATAGATTAAAATTAATTTGTTGCTAATGTCCAAAGAGAAATAAAAACTTTACAGGTTTATTGTTTGGAGACTTAAACAATCATTATTTTTTTCTTATTTATATTCATTCATTCACTTCCACAGCAAATTATTAAATTTCCTCTTTTTAGATTAATTTATATTCATATCAGAGCACGCAACAAATACTGTAATTTATAAAAATTTCTTCTGGGTAATGCAATTAGGCCTAATTTAAGAAACATGTTTTATTGAATTGCCTCAGATAACTATTAAACATTCATATGCTGACCACATTGATAGAATATAATATCATCTGAAGAAAACCATTTTGTAACTTTCATAAATTTAATGCATTTAAAAACGGCTTATTATGGACAAATGGCGAGGGTAACATTGTTCACATTCCATCTCTACAAGCTGACATGCAGCAATTTCTTCATTAGGTAAGTGTGCCCTAATTTATTAATACTGTCATGCTTGTGTTCAGTAGTTTTTAATTTGTATCAATGGTTTTATTTCCACAGTTAGCAATTATATCTCACATCTAGACATGCCAGGAAGTTTGAATTAGGTAATTATATCAAAGGTAATCCAAAATGATTAACTACTGTAACCATGCGCGCTTCTTGTCTGGTGTTGGGCCCGCTATTGGTGCGCCTCGGCCGGGCCAAGGTCAGCCTGCCGGGTGGATGCGCCATCGGCTCGCGGCCGCTGGACCAGCATGTAAAAGGGCTCGAAGCGTTGGGCGCTGATATAAAGCTGGACCATGGCAACATAGAAGCCAGCATCCAAGGCGCCCTGGTGGGCAGACGGATCACAATGGATGTGGTGACCGTGACCGGGACCATGAACATCATGATGGCCGCAACCAAAGCGGATGGTGTAACAGTAATCGAAAATGCCGCGGAGGAGCCGGAGGTGGGGGCGCTTGCCATGTTTTTGAACCGCATGGGCGCACATATCGAAGGCGCCGGTTCGGCGGTTATCACCATAGAAGGAGTGGACCAGCTTACGTCCGCTGACATAGAAGTGATGCCAGACAGGATAGAGGCGGGTACATTCATGGCGGCCTCGGCGATCACCAAAGGCGACATAATAGTGGGTGATATCGACCCTAGATCTGTGGCCGCTATCACAGAAAAATTGCGGGCCGCTGGCTGCGAGGTGACCGAATCGGAACATAGCGTCCGGGTTATCGGCCCGGATGTCATTCACTCCGTGGATATCACCACCGCTCCATTCCCCGGCTTCCCCACCGATATGCAAGCGCAGTTTATGGCGTTGATGACGCTGGCGGATGGCGCGTCTGTTATCTCGGAAACTATTTTCGAAAACCGGTTTATGCATGTGGCGGAGCTGCGGCGCATGGGTGCCGATATCACTGAAAATGGCGCGACGGCAATAGTGCGTGGTGTCGAAAAACTGTCGGCGGCGCCATTGATGGCGACCGACCTGCGGGCCTCTGCGTCGCTGGTGCTGGCCGGGCTGGCGGCAGAGGGAGAGACATCAGTCTCGCGGGTATATCACCTCGACCGGGGCTATGAACATATCGAGAAAAAGTTCGAAGCTCTGGGCGCAGTTATAAAACGGATAAAAGCCGATTGATTCTAAACAGTTGGCGCAGTGGCCGTTAAGACATGGCGGCGACTTGCCGGGCCAGCCTGGAAACACGCCTGGAAGCGTTTTTCTTGTGATGAACGCCTTTTGATGCGGTTTTGTCCAGAATGCTGACGGCAGACTTCAGGGCTGCTTGAGCCTCTTCTTTTTTGCCAGACTCCAGCGCAAGCCGAACCTTCTTGACAGCAGAGCGCGCTTCCGAGCGTAGAGCGCCGTTGCGTATCCTGCGCTTTTTGTTCTGCCGCATTCGCTTGATAGCAGATTTATGATTTGCCAAAATTATTTCTCGTTTGTTAAAAATAGTGAATTATGAATGATAGAATCAAAACAGTCAATATAAAACAGCAGTTCGGGTGACTTTCACACTCTCGACAGATAAATCGCCTTTTCCAAAATACTCGACACGGTATTCGACATCGTTCACCCCATCATCCATCACTTTCAAAATCAACAGTGATGTCGCTCCACAGATCCTGGTCCGCGGTTTTTACATCACTCATGGTTTTCTGCCCCAATACATTACGACCTCTGTTAAAAACAATATCCAGCTTTGCTATGGGTGTGTCGTTCGGCGCATTTTCGATTTTGATTTTGAATAGTGCTGTATATTTGCCCTTTTCCAGTTTTACGTAAGGACCAAACATCATATATCCCGGGGGATCAACTCCTTCGGCTGATTTTCGCACAATCCCTAATAGAGAGCTCTTGTCTGCTGTATTGCTCCCTACAAGTTTGGGGAACTCTATAGCGGCGTCGGCCCCGGTCAAAGCTTTCCAAAAATGTTTGAAGTTGCCAAGTTTCCTTGGGCCCATCAGCAGGTTTCTTTCGACAACTTCAAATATAAAAACATCAGGCCGCTCCCGCTGGATAACGTCCATCGGCACGGCTTTGCTGTCTACAAAGCTGGTGACATTAAAACTGTTTATCAGAAAAGGCAGAAGAGCCGCCCCGAACGAATCGACTGCCACAACAGCATTTGGCAAGTTATTATTATTCGTGATGAACCTTTTGCTTCTGGTTGATCTTGGCAATCCAGAAGTATTCAATCTTTTGGCCCTCTGGTTGGAATCAAACTTAATACTTTCATAACGCTCAACAATGCCCTTTGGAATACCAAGCATACTGAACAAATCCTTGCCCCTGGTTTCCTTCATCTCATAGCTGATTTTGTGCTGAAGTTCGGTTTTCAATGTAGGGAACCAGAGCTCCAGCTTTTCCAGCATCATTTTATAGGCGACATACGCCCCTGCGTCTGTCCAGTGCGTATCCGTCCGGAAATAAATTTTCCTCTTTTTCTTTTCTTCCAGCATCCTGCTTCTGGAGTCTATAACAGTCACTCCCGCCTCTTTCGCCGCCGCCACCACCATATCGAAGTAAGATATTTTATTAACTTTGTTAAACCTGGGGGGCATGTATTCCGGATATATTGTGGATTTGTTAGGCGCGATAACCAGCAGGAACTTGATGTTCTGCTGGTCGAGCCATAGCTGAACCAGTTTTAGATGGCGCTTCCACATTTCCAGTTCATATTCTGTGGGGAGCCTTGAGTTTCTGTATGACGCGATGGAATATGCGGAATTGTAAAACAGCCATTCATCCTTGCCCAATATGATTCTTTCCGATGGCGAGGCGCCTATCCAGTATGTTTTAAAATGACCGTATAGTGAAATAAGCTCGGTTCTTAATCCAAAATTATCATTGAAATATGATTCAAACTTTCCGGGATATTTCTTTAGAGAATCGACATTCGGGTCAAGTTCAGGCAGTTTGGCCAACACCCGCTTTTCATTCAGACCTGGCCCACCGTTCTTGACAATCATGCTATAGGAAACAGGCGCGATTAAAAACAGAAGAAAAACTATCACAGATAGCATCGGCATATATCTGAACCAATTCGACCAGGCTGTTTTATGTTTTTCCATTTTGCTTAAAACCTGAAATAGATAAACGGATTATATGATCCACTTGCAAGCGACATCCAGCAGAACAACAGAAGCAAAGAGATGAACCCAGTGCGCAAAGTTGAAACCGCCATATACGTACCAGTTTTTACGGACAAATCTTTGGATTCGAAATCGGAATGCAGCGGCAACACCGTTTTGCAGAGCGGCGTGGCGGCTATTAGCCCGATCATGAACAAGATTATAAGCTCCATATCTATATATAACCACGCATGAAACAGATCGCCCGCTCCACTGCCAAGGCCAATCATGGCCATCAGGAACGTGGTTGCCTGCTCCATCGTGTCTGCCCGGAAAAGCGCCCACCCAACCATCACCGCCAGGAGCAAATAGGCATGGGCGATGGGCCGCCATGTTCGCTCCAGAATATTGCTCAGCCCGGCGCGCTCCGCCACCAGGAAAAATCCGTGATACATCCCCCACAACACAAACGTCCAGCTGGCCCCGTGCCACAAGCCGCACAGAAAAAACACGATAAACAGATTAAAATATGTTCGCCAAAGGGAACATCGAGAGCCACCCAACGGGAAATAGAGGTAATCACGAAACCAGTTGGAGAGCGATATATGCCACCGACGCCAAAACTCCTGCATCGACCTGGAAATGTAAGGATAGTTAAAGTTTTCCAGATACTTGAATCCGAACATCCGGCCCAGCCCAATGGCCATATCGGAATAGCCGGAGAAATCGAAATATATCTGCAGCGTATACATAATGACGCCCAGCCACGCCAATGAAAAGTTCATATGATCAGGCGGTACAGCAAAAATCTTGTCCGCCACTTCCCCAAAGCTGTTGGCCAGGATCATCTTTTTCGCCAGGCCGTATACGAACCGCTCCACCCCATAGGTGAACCCTGTCCAGGTCACAACCCTGCTTTTTATCTGGTCCGCAATATCTTTGTAGCGCACAATCGGCCCTGCGATCAGCTGTGGAAACATGGAGATGTACAGGCCAACGTAGAAAGGGTTTTTCTGAGCCTCGGCGTTGTTGCGGTATATATCCACCACGTAAGAGATCGCCTGAAAAGTGAAAAATGATATCCCGATCGGCATATGAACAGGGCCGACGGCGAAGGAATAATCCAGTAATGGTTCTGTAAATGAATTCAGATTATCGACCAGGAAACCGGAATATTTGAAAATAGCCAATATGCCAAGGTTCACCACAACGGCGAAAGCGAGCAACAGCTTTGCGCCCAGTCGCTTTTCTCGGTACCGGTTGATCAGCAAACCGAAGCTATAGTTTGAAATAATGGAAATGATCAGGATGACCACATACAGTTGCTCGCCCCATGCATAGAAAAACAGACTGGCGACGAGGAGAAACAGGTTTCTCAACCTGTTCGAAAATAGCAGCAGCTGCCCCAGTATGACAACCGGCAGAAACAGAAAAAGAAATGTCGCCGAGCTAAATACCATTTGTTTTGCGATTCATCCGAAATATTCAGTTCTATTATAGACTGGTAACTAGAAATATAATCTATTAGGAAGCTTTACGATATAGCTAAGTCAGCCATCATAATGGCTAGGTTCCGGGTGAACCTTCTCTATGAACGAGGTTTCGAATATCTCATCCCGCGTGACATCCCGGGCGATGTAATCCTGCTCTTTCAACACGTTGACAAACCGCATGGTGGACTCGATGAACGGCGCCGAAAGCGCAGCGCAGTAACGGGGCGATACTTTGTAACATTCGGCGAAAAACCGTGGCTCCACCACGCCCACCACTTCAGAAGAAATCCTCGCCGCCTCATCCGGGTTGGCTTTCATAAATGCGATCGACTCTTTATGGACCTCCAGAAACTTTATCAGCCGGTCCGGATGGTCCTTGATGAACCGCTCCGTGGCGATGATTCCATAGCTGGGGTTATGCGGCCAAAGCTCGGTGGGCGAGACGATCGGTTTCACATCCACACCGGAGACGAGTGAAAGCGACACCTGCAACGAAGGTGTGCCCACCGCCGCTGTGATATCACCATCCTCCATGGCCACCGCCACAAAATCTGTCCAGGCGAAATTTTTGACGGCAACCGAATCCTCCACACCCGCGCGTTTCAGGAAATAGCGCAAGATAACATCGTGGATAGAACCCCGCGCGGGAGAGCCGATAGTCTCGCCCTCAAACTGGCGGACAGCGTCGTTCACCGAGCCCATTTCCTCCGCGGATCGGTATGACGATTTGGCGATGAACACCGTCCCTTCCTCGTGCCCCCCCGCCACGCATTTTATTTTGGCGCCCCGGGCGATGCCGATCACCGTGGGCGGCAGACCGATATAGCCTATATCCAGCTCACCCTTTTCCAGCCCGGCCACGATAGGTGGCCCGGCGCCGAACAACTGCCAATCCGGCGCAAGACCCTTTGCCGTTCCAGCGATTTCCTGCCGATGGCCACCAGGGCGGAATGGTAAGCGGTGGAGAGATGGCCGATCCTGATATCAGTCATAACCTATGACTGTAAAAAACCTTCAACATTTTTGCGGATCTGCTCCGGCGATAGCGTAATATTCGCCACCTTGGCGTTGCCCGGCTTGCAAATAGCATGGATAAACAGAGGCCCTTTGCCATTGAACTGTGATAAAGCGTCCGACACTTCAGCAGGATCAGCGGTACGCACAATATTATCCAATCCAAAGCCGCGCGCGACGATCCCCAGGTCGGAGCAGACACTGGTGGCGGTCGCCTGATTGCCGGTGGATCCATAGGCGCCATTATCTATGCATAACACTGTCAGGTTTTTCGGTTTGGTCCTTGCTATGGTGGCCAGCGTGGAAGGGTTCATCAAAACAGAGCCATCCCCATCGATGGAAACAATCGGCTTGTCCGAACAGAGCGCCATCCCAAGCGCGATAGGCGTGGCCATCCCCATAGACCCCAGCATATAGAAGTTGGACGGCTGATCGCATATGTCATACAGCTCCTTGCACGGGATACCGATGTTGCACACTATGCCCTTGCCCGCGAGCGAATCGGCGATACCTTCGATCATCCCGTACCGTGTCAGCTGCGGCTGTGGCATCGGCTCGCCGAACGGCTGGGGAAGTTTGTAAGGCGATGACGGCACGACATCCGGTTCGAATTCGCTCCCTTTCCACACCGCTGGCTCATACAGATAGCCTGCGATATCGCCGTTGCTGTAAACCGCGTCGATGGAGCTGTCAAGTTTATCGATGTCGTCGATGTTATAGATCTCATGGTACGGGATATTCATGGCGTCCATGATCCGGATTACATACTCCCCCATCCATTTCTGCGCGTCGATGGTTTCCGACTCTCGTCCGCGCCAGCTCATCAAAATAGGCAGCGCAAAATTGTACAGCCTGGTAAGGGACGCCATAGCGTTGATCATGTTCCCCATGCCAGAGTTTTGTATCAACATGACAGGCCGCGCTCCAGCCATCTGGGCCCCGGCGCATATGCCCACACCTTCTTCCTCCCGGCTAAGTTCTATGGATCGAAAATCGTTCATAGCCGCTGTGTACAGATTTTTGTTCCTGTCGCACGGAAGCCCGGCGATGAAATCGACAGCATGACGCGTCAAAATTTCGAGTGTCTTCTCCTCCGGCGTCATATATCAAGCTCCCGCAATTGATCATCGGTGATGTCAGTGGTAATGGTAATGTTTGGTTTGATCGGCGTAACGTTCAGGTCCAGCAGGCGTTTGACGCTCCCGGCCCCTGTTATATTCAACAGGATTATGTCATCACGCTTAACTTTCTTTTCTTTCACCGCCCGGCGCAAAGCAGAGACCGCAACGCAGGACGCCGGCAAAATATCCTTCCCCTCCGCCCATGTGAAGATCCCGTCAGACTCCGACGCGTAATCATTCTCGATGGCGTACATATGCCCATCGGTGGCCGCCAGCGCGTCATACACACCACCGCGCACAGCATACGCCGGATACTTGGTCGACAGCACCCGCGCTGACATGACGTCCAGCAGGTCCGGGATATCCGGAATGTCAGCGTCCATATCAATATAGCTTCTTTTGGCATCCCAGGCGCTCACCATCGGGTTCATTGGCGCGTTCTGGGCCAGATGCATCCTTGTCAGATGAGAGCCATACGACCCATCCCTGATAAAAAGCTCGTTGGCGTGCCATGCGGCTATGGCGCCTGTGCCGCTGCCCACCGCCTGAAAGTAATGATCCGGAATTTGCCCGATGTTAACCACACTGTCTATGTAAGGAACGGATAGCCCGGCCCGCCTCGCAAAGTTTGTGCTTCCCCCTTCATACGGGATGTTTTTCACCTTGGCCAGCCGTTTGGTGATCGTCAGCGCGTCGGAGTAGTCACCGTCGGTTAACATGATGGTTTTTGAATAGCGGATATCCATGTTCGGCAAATGGACCCCGCACAAGCATTTTTCCGGAATGACACATACAACAGGAAATTTCATCTTTTCCGCTATATAAGAGAATGACACCGCCGTGTTTCCAGCTGACGCGACCAGGATTTTTTCTACACCTGTTTCCCTTGCGTATTGGGCCACCACAACGGCATGCAGCTCCTTAAACGTACAACTTTTATAATGCGCGCCAAAGTCCGGGTTGTACCCGTTGAAGCTTATCCACAAGTTGTTCAGGCCAAGCTCTTTGGCCAGCCCGCTGCTCTTATAAGTTACCGGGCCATACGAATATTCGCTCATGTTGTTGACCGGCAGCCAGTCCAGATATTTCCATAACCCTGGGTTGTCGTGGCGCACCTCCAGCTTCGGCTTTATATATTCTGTTTTGATCAGGGCAGCTTTGTGGCAAGGAGCGGTGAAATCAAATGGATGATCAGTTTTGACCGTTTGGCCATCCGCGCAACAAATAAGGTTATATTTCGCCATTAGAAAGATTCAATTAGTAACTATGGTTATCCGGTGAAAATCGCAAGACTGCGCCTATGGTTCCTTATCCAGGATTTCCATTATTTCGGTAAGCTCATTGATGGTCTCTGGAATAACGCCCTTTTGAGTGGAAGAAGATTTGCCCTTTTTCATCTTTTGGCGCGCTCCTGCGATGGAATAGCGCTCCACATGCAAAAGCCGTTTTATTTCCAGCGCATGTTCAATATCCGCTTTTGTATAGATGCGTTGGCCGTTCCTGTTTTTTTTCGGGTGTAAAGTGGGAAACTCTGACTCCCAATAGCGCAGCACGTGCGGCTTCACATCAACTATTTCCGCCACGTCACGTATCTTGAAAAACATTTTTTCAGGTATCTGTATACCTGGCAGCGCATCATTCTTTTTATCAGTCATACTTTTTATTATCCCGCTTTTTCAACTATACACTCAATACCCTTGTTTTTAAACCCGGCTCGACGTTTTATGGCCTCTTTTTCTGTATTATATTTTCCTTCATACACCTTATAGACCGTCTGCTTTTCCACTCTGCCAGAGTCGACAGCCTTATATCCTAACGATCTAATCTTGCGCATAGCGGCGATGGAATCCTCCTTCGTTTCATAAGGGCGGGTCGACAGGAAGCTATGGTTATCAGACATGAACAGTGTTGTGTTGTGCCCTGCCTGGGCCAGTCTCATTCCAGCATCCTGCGCCTCTGACTCTGTACCAAGGGGCCCGATTATTACTCTGTAAGTGGTCACATTCTTCGCCTGGGGCGCCAACTCCGCCATAATTCCTTTACTCTCCAGTTGCGCCACGATCCTTTCGCAGCTCGCTTTAAACATGCATAGCCCAAACCGCACGCGCCAGATGTTTTCTGCCACGGCTGGATTTACTTCTGTTTTCTTTTTTGCCACTGCCGGCTTCTCCGCTTTCTCCGCAATTGGCCGGGAGTAATCAGATTCTGTTTTCTGCCGGGAAGATAGAGGAAATTCATCAGGAGCCGGGTTGTTCGGGTTCGCGATATTCTTATTAACCATCTTCTTGCCGGCGCCAGCCATGTCAAGGCCAGAGTCGGATGAAGCTGGCGACGAGCCCTTTCCGGCGCCAGATTTACCCAACAGTAACCCAATAACAAATACTGCTATAAGTATAGTTATAAAAAAAGAAACAACCAGTACAGTAAGCTTTCTACCCACAGAACGCCCATTTTTCATAATGGGCGAATCTTTAGTGATTGAATTGCGAATGCTCTTTGGCGCTACGAGGAGGTTAAACTTCCGCATTACACCTGCAACCGGCTAAAAGGCTATAAGCCAAGCGGCTACTTGGCTTCCTCTTGCTCTTTTTTAGCTGATTCAATTATCTTGCTCGCAATCTGCGCTGGCACTTCCTCATATGATTTGAATTGCATCGAAAACTGACCCCGTCCACCGGTTATCGACCGAAGATCGGGCGCGTATGTCAGCGCCTCGGACATCGGCACAATCGCGTTTACCGTCTGCTGGCTTCCGGAAGTGTCGATCCCCAGCACTTTTCCGCGCCGCTGGTTCAGGTCGCCCATCACATCACCCACACACTCTTCAGGCGATGAGATCTCCATTTCCACAATAGGCTCCAGCAACACAGGCTTGGCCTGGGTGAACGCTTCCTTGAATGCCATGGAAGCCGCTATTTTGAAAGCAAGCTCCGACGAGTCGACATCATGAAACTTTCCATCAAACAGCGTAACCTTGCAACCGGTCACAGGATAGTTGGCCAGCACCCCATGCTCCATCGCCTCGCGCACACCCTTCTCCACACCCGGGATGTATCCCTTTGGGATGACACCGCCGACGATTGCATCTACAAATTCAAACTCCTTGGAGTCAGTGGTCGGCTCCAGTTCAATATGACAATCGGCGAACTGGCCCCGTCCACCCGACTGCTTTTTCAGTCTGCCGTGGCCCTTGGATTTACCGCGAATCGCTTCTTTATATGCGATCTTTGGCGGTTTGATGTCCACTTCCACGCCAAATTTCTCCTTCAGCTTGCTGGTGACAACCTCGATATGCATCTGCCCCATGCCAGAGACGACCATCTCTTTCGTCTGTTTGTCCAGCTCCCATTTCAATGTTGGATCCTCATCCATCAGCCTGGTCAACGACGACGATATTTTCTCTTCGTCACCTTGGGCTTTCGGGGTGATGGCAAAGGATATAACCGGCTTGGGCATTTGCGCGCCCACAAAACATGCGCCGTTTTTCGATTCGCTCAAAGTATCACCCGTGACCGTTGTCTTCAGCTTGGCCACCGCCGCGATATCACCAAACACAGCCTTGCCCACCGGGGTCTGCTTTTTACCCTGCAGGGCCAGCAAAGCGCCCAGGTGTTCTTTATGGCTTTGGTTAAGGTTGTGGATATTGGCGTCGGAATTTAACTCACCTGAAAAAATCCGAAACACACTCAGCTTGCCAGAATATGGATCTGTTATAGTTTTGAATACCATGCCGACGCCAGGACCGTTCGGGTCAGGCGCTATCTCCACATCGGCGCCAGATTCATCCTGCGCTGTCCGGGCGCCCACATCCAGCGGCGACGGCATAAAGTTCACTATCAGGTCGAGGGTTTTACGGACAACAATGTTCAGCGTGGCGGAGCCGCACACAATCGGCGTCACATCACCCGCCACCACAGCTTTGCGGAATCCGTTGAACAAATCGTCATCATCCAGCGTGCCGTTTTCCATGAATTTATCCAACAGCCCTTCATCGGTTTCGGCCACAGATTCTATAAGCTCCTGCCGTTCCTTATCAGCCTGCTCGGCCAGGTCGGCGGGGATCTCCTCGGTGGTGAACTTGCCCTCGCCACTTTTATCGTATACATACGCCTTCATGTAAAGCAGGTCGACAACACCTTTGAATCCATCGCCAGCCCCGATCGGCAACGTAAGCTTCAGGAATTTCTGGTCGAAAGCGTTATGGATCTGTTCGAGGGTGTTCTCGTACGACGCGCGATCGTTATCCATTTTGTTTATAAAGATCACCCTCGGCAAACCGAGCTCCACTGCCCGGTTCCACACTTTTTCTGTCTGTATCTTGATCCCCGATTCGGCAGGGACCACGATGATGATCGAGTCCATAACCTGCATGCATGACAAAGCGTCCGGGATAAAGTTCTGATCACCCGGCGTGTCGATGATATTTATTTTATGGCCCTTCCAGTCGCACGACGCGATGGCGGAAGATATGGAAATTTGCCGCTTGATTTCCTCGGCGTCGAAATCCATGACCGTCGAACCGTCGACGACCTGCCCCAGCCGGTTGATGGCGCCAGAGTCGTAAAGCATCGCCTCCGCCAGAGACGTTTTCCCCGAGCCGCTGTGAGCCGCAATACCCACATTGCGAATCTTGTCAGGCGTGTATGTCTTCATAAGAACTCCCCGTTTGAGAACCAACAAGATATATAAAAGCGCCTCCACCCAGAGCGCGCATTTTCACTGATACTACACGGATATCAATATTGGCATAGTCCTGAATCGATTGCAATATTTGCGTCGATTTTTCAGGCTTGAAATCTGATCAGTTATCCTGGTCAGCGGATTTTTCCAGCTGTTCGATATGTTCGGCCTGTTTATCCACAATATCTGTCAGGTTTTTCTTCATACCATTTGTAATAGTCCTGTCCGCGAATTCCCCGACCCGCTCCGCTTTCTCATGGAGGGTCTCCACTTCTTCTTGTGAGGTTTTGGGAGCTGGGTCCGGTTTATTCGAGCAGGCGAACCCGAAAGCCCCCATGGCGGCAATAACAGCTATCCTGACTACCGAGCTGTACATAGGCTTCACGAAAGTTGTTTTGCTGTATAGGCCATCAGCCCACCCGCCGCGATAAGCTCCTGCATGAACTCCGGCACCGGAGCGGCTTCATAGGTTTTGCCCTTCGTCTCGTTGACGATTTTCCCTTCCGCCAGATCGACGGATAAAACATCGCCCACCTCCGCCTCGTTGGCCGCCTCCTCGCATTCCAGGATCGGCAGACCCATGTTGAAAGCGTTGCGATAGAAGATCCGCGCGAAATAGGGCGCCACCACACAGGAGACCCCGGCCGCCTTGATGGCGATGGGGGCGTGCTCCCGGGATGAGCCACAGCCGAAGTTGGCGCCGCCCACGATTATATCGCCTTCGCCCACAGCGCCGGCGAAGTCCGGGTCGGCGTCTTCCATGCAATGTTTCGCCAGTTCCGCCGGGTCGGAGCTGTTGAGGTATCGGGCGGGTATGATCACATCGGTATCTATATTATCGCCGAACTTCCAGCATTTGCCAGTAATAGCCACTTTCCTGTTTCCTTATTCAGATTGTTTTGGTGAATGTTGATTCATCAGCATTATATTTTAACCGGATAAAAATATCCACCAATCCGCCGGGTCAGCCAATATTCATATCCAATCCATAATCACACCCCATAATTAAAATAAGTAATATATTACTAGATGCAGGATAAGCGAAAATGAAGCGAAAGTCAAGCCGGTTGTTACAAAAGTGTTCAAGAGATAACCCAAATTACCGCTAAATATAGTATAATGATGTTGAAATTCAAAGAGGTGGTAGATATGCAAGCGACTAAAATTGCAATAACCATTGATAAAGAAATAATCGATAAGATCGATCATCTGGTTATGGAAGGGAAGTACGAAAGCCGCTCCAGCCTGATCCAGAGCGCCATTGATGAGAAGCTTAAAAAGAGGAAGCGCCTTAGGCGTACTGCAGAGGCGGCAAGTTCGGAGCTGAAAAGAGACCTGGACGAGACGGACGATTTCCTTGATCAGTATGACGAAGATCTAAGCGATTTTTAAGAAGTGAACCATGCCGGGTGAGCCGGTTGGCTATGTGCCCGATAGATTCCAGACAATCTCTCCTTTTATAACAATTCGTGCAATCAAACGTCAATCTTGACAACCGATTTTAGTAAGGTCCCGGGGCGATCTGTAATTGACTGATTAATTGGATTGATAGCCAGGTTGACAAGGCGCGCCTTCTGGATGACACGGTTTTTGTTGAATATGGTATGATATTATGTACAAATCGGAGGTGAATATGTCAATATCAAAAATTGCTGTGTCCCTTGATGAAAAACTAGTTGATCTTATGGATAAACTAGTAATAGAAGGGAAGTACAAGAGCCGGTCCAGCATAATCCAGAGCGCCCTTGAAGATAAGTTAAAAGCAAGAAAACCAGAGCGACCCGTGAAGGCGCCAATCCGGAAAGAGCCGAAAAGTATGGATATAGACCAGACCGACGAATTTCTCAACCTGTTCGACGAAGAGAGCCAGGATTATTAAACAGCGATTATTCCAGGGCCAAAACGCCCGGCCCTGGGGCCAGTCAAAAACCTTTCATTGTGACAAATAGTCAAGCCGATTAGGGGAATATGCGGTAAATATCTTTCCTATGCGCAATGCGTTGAAATATAATAAGCCGGTTAACTTTATCCATAGTAATACCGATACGGTAATCCCCGATTCGTATTTTGTATTTATCCGGATAGCCTTTCATCTGTTCGACATACCCAAGCTCGAATGGATCGATCGACAAAATTTGGTCAAAGGCGATAACTTCAGCTTTGGTTTGTATTTCTATTGGTAGTTTGGCAAGCTCTTTCAGAAAACGTTTTGTGTACTCAACGTTCCACATCTATTTTATTGACTGGTAAAACTTTTTAGCGTCATCAGGCGCAAGCCGCTCTTCATCAGCCGTTTCATCCATCAATTCCGCTAATCCATGGTTTTCGATCACCTCTTCGATCCGCTCAAACTCATCGATAGGGATCTGGACCGCCACCGGCTTGTCGTTTTCATCGACCAATATTTTTTTATGAATTTTGTTCATTTCGCCAACTCGTACAGTTTTGAAGTTATTGTATCATACGGTAACTGGTATATATCCAATTATAACAAACGTAGGTTGACAATGCTTCGTAGTGGTAAGATAATTTAGGAACGTTATTTGATCATTATTATGTTGGATTATGACTCGTAAAGAACGCTGTATCCGCGCATCTATAATCTGCGGGCACTGCATACGGAATCTTGCTTTCTATAGATCTGGTTGGGACAATAGAAAATCAAAATTTGAAGGTCAATTTTTAATAAGGGCTAATGGGAACTTTTTAGATATTTGTGTTTTAGAGTGGTGCAAGCTTTTTGGTGATCAAAGAGCAAAACATAATTGGAAAAAAGTAGTTTCTGATCAAAGATATTTTTATTCAGGTTTGTTGCAAACACTCTGTATTACACATTCCGAATTTGATAACTACATAAAGAAAGTGAGAGTATATAGAGATAAATTTATTGCACATCTGGATGATGAACATACTATGTATCCTCCTTTTTTAGACGTAATACTAGAAAGTACATCATTCCTGTATGACTATCTCAGAGCACGTGAAGATAAATGGAATTTGTTTGGGATGATATCAAACAATGCATCAGAAATATACCAAGAAAGTTTTGATGAAGGTAAGTACTGGTACAATGAGACAGCCAAAATCAAATATAATATTTAGCATTACCAATCAAAACCCCCGGCTCAATCCCAGCTCTTTCGCCAACCGGACGGCTTCGTCCCATTCCTCGCGGGTGGTGGGTCGGTTGATTTCTTCATGGTCGCACGATTTATACATGGGGCGGTACTGGTCCATGATGTTGATATAGGTCTCCTTCGATATCTCCTCCGCCACGAACCGTAGAATCTCCTCGGTCCCGCACGTATTGTTCGGCATGACAAGGTGACGGACCAGCAGGCCACGCCGGGCTATGCCGCGGTTATCCAGCGCAAGGTCGCCCACCTGCCGATGCATCTCCCGCACCGCCCGCTTAGCCACCTCCGGATAGTCGGGCGCGTCGGCGTATCGCTGGGCCGATTCAGCATCACCGAACTTGATGTCGGGCATATAGATATCGACGATCCCGTCCAGCAGCCGGATGGTCTCCACCGATTCGTACCCGCCGCAGTTCCACACGATCGGCAGCTCCAGCCCCGCCTCGACCGCCTCTGGCAGCGCCGCGATTATCGACGCAGTGTAATGGGTCGGCGTGACAAAGTTGATGTTGTGGCAGCCGGCCCTCTGCAGCTCGATCATTATCGTCGCCAGTTGCGATGGTGTGATGACGGCGCCCTGCCCCTGATGACTGATATCGTAGTTCTGGCAAAAGACGCAACGCAGGTTGCAATCGGTCAGGAAGATCGTGCCGGAACCGCGCAGACCAACCAGCGGCGGCTCCTCGCCGAAATGGGCGAACGCGCTGGACACCTTCAGGCTCTTGCCACCGCCGCATGTCCCGGTCTCATCTTCGGCCCTGTTCGCGCCACAAACCCGGGCGCACTGGACGCACTCTTCCAGTCTGTTGTTCAGCCGATCTATCCGGTCGAACAGTTCGCCGTTGTCATAAAGCTGGATGTAAGATGGAGCGCTCATGCCCCATTATACACCCCGTTCCCGGTCTACATCTCCAGTTCAATTTCAAAGTTTTTGCCGATCCTTTGAATAAAGTTCCCTGCAGGTACTGCGAACGCGATTTCTATAATCTGAGTAGGCGTGAAATGCTTTTGCAATTCTGCCACGGTGTCCGCCTCGGCCTTTACATTTTTCGTGGTTTCCAGCGCGTATTTCATAACACTCCGTTCCGCGATTGTGAACTTGTCCGATGAGATACCCGCCTCACCAATCAATTGATACATTTTTATTAACATATAGTACAAAGATAAGGTGTATATGGACTATTTAAGTGATATCCTGAAGACCATCAGCCTGAACAGCGCCATCTATTTCGAGAAGAGCTTTTGCGGAAGCTGGGGTATGAAGATGGAGCAAAGCCCATACGGCCAGTTCCACGCTGTTACCAGTGGAAGCTGTCTGTTAAAGCTGGAGGATAAGGAGCAGACGACTTTGTTATCCGCTGGTGATATCATTTTCTTCCCGTTTGGCAGACCACACTCTGTCTCTGACCCAACCGGGACGACCATCATCAATGGGCATGAAGTTTATGATGCGCATCAGGAGGGCAGGGAAATTTTCAGTGACGGTGTCGAGCAAGCTTCTTTAATATGTGGTCATTTTGAGTTCGACCGCACACTCGTTCATCCATTTATCGAGAGCCTGTCCGATTTTATTTATATCAGAGCCAACGATCCATTCTCTAAACTAATCATGAATTTCGTCAGGGAAATAAGCCAGGAGAACGAGCGGCAGGTCCCGGGCCATAGAGCAGTCATCCGTAAGCTGGCGGAGATACTCTTCATCCAGATAGTCCGAAGCTACGCTTTGAACTCGGAGCAGGATATCAGTTTCCTGAAAGTTTTGAGCGATAGAAACATCTCCAGGGCGCTCGACCTGATCCATGCCGCGCCGGAAAAAAACTGGAACATCGATAGCCTGGTGAAGGAGTCTGGCCTGTCGCGCACATCCTTTATCAACAAGTTCAGCAAGCTGGTGGGCCTGACACCGATCCAATACTTATCAAGCTGGCGGTTGCTCAAAGGCAAACAGCTTATCGAATCAACCGCATTACCGATTTTCGAGATCGGTGAAAAGGTTGGGTACAACTCGGAAGTGTCGTTCTCGCGGGCGTTCAAACGGCATTTTAATATATCGCCAGGCAAGGCCCGGACTATGTATAAAGTGCAAAACAACCGGATCTAACTATGTTTGAACCCATATTCCTCCGAACTATTCTCCAATCCATATGTAATATAAAATTGGACTAATGATGTCTGTTTTATGATTACGGTTTATTTATTATTTTGTAAAATTATAAATCATACGTATAAGATTGAATGTTTAAAGATGAGAAAACGATTTAAAAATAAGAAACGATCCTGCGGCCTTTGCAAACCACATAAAAAGGGATGGCACAACCGTTGGTCTCCAAAAGAAGAGGCGCATTTAAAGGAATTTGAATTGTTTAATGAACGAGAGTTTGAAGAGCATGACCAATACGAAAAAGATTTTGAGGATTATGGCTGGGTTTGAATTTGTAACTATGCTCACAACTTGAGGAACCGCTCCGACCGCATCTCCCGGCGGGTGTGGGCGCGGATAAATTCGTTCACCACTTTCTCGATATCTTTCATCATCTCCGCGTTGGCAGTCAGGCGCATCAGCCGGTCGAACGGCGCGGCGACGCTTTTGCTCATCAGCTTCACCGCCCCCACAGACACCTTCAGCGCAGAGTGATCCTTACGCAGGCAGTCACCGCAAACGGCGCCACCCTTGCCTATGTTAAACCCGGCTTTACCCTGGCCAATCTCGCCGGCGCAATGGACGCATCGCTCCAGACTGGGTTGATAGCCGATCAGCCCCATATACTTCAGCTCGAACGCGCGCAGCAGAAGGTCCTGCCTCGCCTTGGCGCCATCACTGGAGAGCGCCCGCAGATAGTCGAGCAGCAGCTTATACCCTTCCACATTCAGGTCCCGCTCCCGTTGGCAAACGTCCACCAGCTCCGCAGAGACGAACGCCCGGTTTATCCTTTCGAAATCGTCCCGCAGCGGGGCGAACGATTCGATAATGTCGCAAGCGTTCAGCCGCAGCAGGTCGCTGTTCTCCTTCCCGAAAGCTGTCATGTTGCAATGGATGAACGGCTCCAGCTTGCCGCCGAACCGGCTCTTCCGGCCATAGGCGCCCTTGGCCACCGCCTTGACCTTGCCGAACTGTGATGTGAAAAAGGTGACGATCTTGTCGTTGTCGCCCAGCTTGATGTTGCGCAGGATTATGGCGGGCGATTCGTAGATGGGCATGGTCTGCTATTTCAGGGAGCCGTAGCCGAAGTCGGAAAACGCGCGTTCATCCCCGGTCCATTTCGGTTTCACTTTCACATGCAGGTCGAGATATATCTGCACGCCGAGCCGCCGCTCCAGCTCCGCCCGCGCCTGGGAGCCGATTTTTTTCAGCATGGCGCCCTTTTTGCCAATCACGATTTTTTTCTGCGAGTCGCGCTCCACGATAATCAACGCGTAAACAGCGGTCAGGTTCTCCGATCGATCCTCCATGTTCTCGACCACCACCGCCGTGGCGTAAGGCAGCTCGTTCTGCAGCGCATAGAACGCCTTTTCCCGGATGATCTCCCCGATGATAAACCGCTCCGGCTGATCGGTGATCATATCGGTCGGATAAAACTGCGGACCCTCCGGCAGGGCGGCGGTAATTAACTTTATCAACTCGTCAATGTTGTCGCCGGTTTTCGCGCTGATCGGCGCCACCTCGTGGAACTGGCCGATTTCGTTCAGGCGGGTGATCTGCTCCAGCAAGGCGTTCTTTTTCACCAGGTCGGTCTTATTGATGGCGAGGATCCTTGTCTCGGAGCCTGGTCCGATTCGCTTCAGGGCATACTCATCCGCTTCATAGTCGGGCCGGCTGGCGTCCGCCATGTATAGCAGAACATCGCTCTGCGCCCCTGCCGATGTGGCGGCGCTGACCATGCTTTTGGTCAACTTCGATTTCGGTTTGATGATCCCGGGTGTATCGATAAAAATGATCTGCGTATCCTCGTGGTTCAAAACACCCAATATCCGGTTGCGGGTGGTCTGCGGCCGGGGCGAGGTGATGGCGATCTTGCCGCCGATCATACGGTTCAACAATGTAGATTTGCCGACGTTCGGCCGGCCGGCGATGGTGACGAATCCGCTTCTGCTCATGACAATAACCCGTGGCCCGGCGACAGGCCGCCCGTCGGTTTAATCCTTGCCGCCAATGCCGCCTGCGCCGCCAGTCGATTTGATATGTTCCACCTCGGCCGCCAGAAATTCGTATCGGACGCGGGTGATAAACAGAAGAACAAACAGCAGCAACATGGTGATCATGCTGACTTTAAACGTGGTGAACATGTCAGGGTGCATCCCCGGATCGCCCGGGCCACGCTCTATGACAGGGTGGATCCCCCGGGACCAGAGCTTCACGCTGTAGTGCACCAGCGGCACATCGGCGAAGCCGACAATGCCCATGACCGCCGCATACTTCGCCCGCATGGTCTCATCTTCCACTGCAGAACGGAGTACAAGGTAACCAGCGTAGATCAGCCACAGCACAAACGAAGTGGTCAGCCGCGGGTCCCACGACCAATAGACGCCCCAGATCGGCTTGCCCCACAGCATGCCGGTGAGAAGCGTCAGGGTTATGTACAGCACTCCGATCTGCGCGCCGCAAATCGCGAACCGGTCCCACGTCAGGTTGCCGGTGACCAGGTAGGCGATGGAGCATACAAACGTAATGAAAAAACCGACATAGCTGATCATCGCGATCGGCACATGGAAATAGAAAATCTTCTGCGGCATACCCATGAACTGCTCCACCGGCGCGAACACGAAAATCATGTATATGGACAACAGCATCAATACAACGGTGACAGCGGCCAGCGCGGCGGTGATCACGCCAATGTTGCGGAGGATAATATCAATTAATTTTTTCATAGGTTATTTGCTCAGCCTGGCGATCTCTTTCTCCAGCCGGGCGATGCCCAGGTTGAGCCAAAAAACATAAGCGAAAAAGAAGACCCAGATTATTGCATAGGCCGCGATCACATAGCTCATTATCCAATGTTCTCCTGAAAATAAAAATGGTCAGCTAAAAAAGCGTTGTCATCCTCGTCACTGTTCTATCAGCTTGTCGAAAACAAGCCACGACACCACCAAGTATATCACGTCGAAAGCGATCAGAATTTTTATCCAGATAAACAGCCCATCCATCGGCGCGCCGCGGATCAGCCCGCCGGACGCTTGCACAGCGGCGATGACCACCGGCGCCACCACCGGCAGTGTCAGCAGCGGCCCCAGCATCTCCCGCGCCCGCAGGTTGACGCTCATGGAGGCGACCAGCGTGCCGACGGTCATGAACCCCAGCGTGCCGAGGAGAAACACGGCGGCCTGCCACAGGAAATTTTCCATCACGTTCAGGTTGAACAGCACAATGAATATCGGGATGATAAAAATCTCCGTCAGCATCATTAATAGAAAGTTGCCGATCAGCTTGCCGAAATAAATCGCAGAATGATCCAGCGGCGCCATCATCAGAGCGGAGAGGCAGTCGTTATCTTTTTCATACAGAAAGGAGCGGTTCATCGATATCGCCCCGGCGAACAGAAACGCGACCCACAGGATGCCTGCTGCCGCCTCCCGGATGTCGATGGAGGTCAGGTCGAACGCGAAATTGAAAATCACCAGCGTCAGCAGCGCAAAGAAAAAGCTGGTGGTCACGATCTCCTTGCCGCGCAGCTCCATGGCCAGGTCCTTGCGGATAATGGCGAACACAGCGTTCCAGTAGCCCATGACTAAAAGTGCGCCTCCCCCACGGTTTTGAAATAGAGCTCGTCGAAAGTGGCGTGATCAAAATTTTCCGCCGGCTGATCCATATGGATCTTCCCCGCCACCTGCAGGGCGATCCGCGTCCCCATCTCCAGCCCCAGCCGCAGGTTGTGGGTGATCATCACGATGGTTCTGTTTTCGTTATGCAGCCTGCCCAACGCCTTTGTCAGGGTCACCGCCGCGTGCTGATCCAGCCCGGTGAACGGCTCGTCCAGGAACAGGATATCCGGCTCGTGCATCAGCGCCCTGGCGATTGATAAACGTTGCAGCATCCCCCGGCTGAAGCCGCGCGTCGGGTCGTCCGACCGGGATGTCAGCCCCACCTCCGCCAATAATTCATTGGCTCGCTCGCCCGCGTTTTGCACACCGTATAGCTGACCGAAGAAGAGGAGATTCTCCATCGGCGTCAGGTGACCATATGTGAAGGTCTGGTGTGATATCAGGCCGATCGCGCTTCGCAGCTCGTCATGATGGTCCTGCACATCCAGCCCGTGGATCGTAACGGCGCCATCGGTGATCCGGGTCAGCCCAGACATCAGCCGCAGCAGCGTGGTCTTGCCGGCGCCGTTGGGGCCGAAGATGGTCATGAACTCGCCCTGGCTGATGGAGAGGCTGACATCGTCCACAGCGGTGACCCGCCCGAACTTTTTGGTTACGTTGTCGAGCTGTATCACACGGCTTGTTGCGTTATCTGACATAGCCGATATTGTCGTTTAGGGGCGATCAGGAGTCAACGCAAGATAAAAAATATTTTTGTTATTAATGGCAAACCATTCAACGCCGTCACACCAGGAAAATGTATCGCAGAACAAACAGCCCAGCCAGTATATGCACACCGATGTTCGTCTCCCGGAACCTGCTCTGAAAAATGGTCAGCAGTGAATAGGTGATGAACCCGGCGCTGAGACCTTCCGAAATGCTGACGGTCAGCGGCGTGATTATGATAGTCATATACGCGCTGAAAGATTCCGCCATATCGTCCCACCGGATATGCTTGACCAAAGGGAACATCAACGAGCCGACTATGATCAGCGCTGGAGCAATTATCGGGTAGAGCGTAACTCCGCTGCCCGCATCATAACCGCCGCCAATGGTTTGCGCCAGCGGCGCGAAGAACAGCGCCAGCAGAAACAGCAGTGCGGTCACCACCGCGGTCAGGCCGGTCCGGCCACCCACCGCCACACCGGAGGCGCTCTCTATATAACTGGTGACCGTCGAAACACCCAGCATCGCCCCGACCACCGTCCCGCCAGCGTCCGCCTCGATGGCGCGGTCAGCCTTCGGCAAGGTTCCATCCTCCTTCGTTAGTCCGGCGGAGGTGGCCACCCCCAGCAGCGTCCCGACGGTGTCGAACAGATCGAGGAACAGAAAAATTGCGATCACCAACCAGAAGTTGGGATTCGAAAACAGGCCAGGGAAATCGAGCTTCAGGAACGTTGGCTCGATGGAAGGGGGCGCCCCGGCGATGCCATGAAATTTTGCAATACCGGTGACCAGCGCCAGGGCAGCGGTGGCAAGAACCCCCAGCATGATGGCGCCGTTGATTTTGCGGACCATGAGGATGGCGATCAGGAACGTGCCGAACAGCGTCAACAGAACAGGCGCCGATTTAATATCGCCCAGCCGGACAAGCGTGCCAGGCGCGTCTGCTATTATCCCGCCCCACTGCAAGCCAAGCAATGCGATGAGAAGACCGATACCAACCGCCAGGCCATAGCGTATGGACCCGGGGACAGCGTCTATTATTTTGTTGGTCACGCCCAATAGCGACAGCGTGATTATAATCGAGCCAGATATAAACACCGCCGCCAGCGCCTGCGGCCATTCCAGCCCGAACCCGCCCATGGCCACCGGCCCGCACGCCGTGAACGCGAAGAAAAAGTTGTGCCCCATGGCCGGCGCCTGGGCGATCGGGTAGTTGGCCAGGAGCGCCATGAACAAAGTAGCGATGGCGGAGGCGAGGCAGGTGGCCACCATGACCGAGCCGAAATCCATCCCGGCCGAAACCATAATCGTCGGCTGAACGAAAATGATGTAGCTCATGGTAAGGAACGTGGTCAGCCCGGCGCGCGCTTCTGTGCCGATCGTGGTGTTGCGCTGGTCCAGGTCGAAAACTGTACGGATATAATCCATGACGTTCACTTTGAAAAAAGCTTTAAACGAACCGGTCTGCCCTATACATGATCACGGTCATCGCAGATATCGTTTGCACAGCGCCATCTGGGCCGAGCCTTCGCTGACACCTACTTCGATCCAGTCGATATCCCGGTTGCCGATAACCGATTCATCCACGATTTTATCTGCCAGATACGCCGACAGTTTTTCTACTGTGGTTGCCTCCACCGGAAGAATCACACAATCTTCCCGAGGAAAAACAAACCTTTTATTCGGGAATTTTATCTCTATCTCGGTTTCGCTAATGATTATCTGGTAGCGCGTTTCGCCCTCCGCCAGGATGAACCGATGATCCAGAGCGTCGCATACATTTTTAATCACCGGGCTGATCGTATGAAAGTCGATAATGACATCGTCATCCCCCGGCTCGCCGCATATCTCCACAGTAACCATATAGTTGTGGCCGTGCAGACGCTCGCATTTGCCCATATCGATCAGGAAATGAGCCGCGGCAAACGAGTGCTCGCCCCGGAACAGCTTGATTCTGGTTTCCTTTTTCATTATCTATACGATAGCGTAAAGCGGATGACCGAGCCAATAAATAAATCCCTTAATGTAGAAAATAATCGACAAAAAATCTGTTTAAGGGTAAAGTATTTCGATAACGTGATTTACTGTGGAGTTGTTGCGTTCGATTTTGGCTTGGCAGCGGGTCTGTGCAAGGGGGCGCCTGTCGCTCCGTTTTTTAGCCCAAGTGGTCCACCGTGAAAGCGGCTACGTTGTCGAATTTGGATATGTTGGGCAGTCTAATTTTAGGAGTTATGAAAACAATGGGGAAAACAATCTATGTCGGTAATTTGCCATACAGCGCATCCGAAGACGAATTGCGAGAGATGTTTGGCGCGCATGGCGAGGTCCAGTCCGTTAAATTGATTACCGACCACAATACAGGGAGACCTCGGGGTTTCGGATTTGTGGAAATGGACGAAGAAAGCGCCCAGGCAGCTATTGACTCGCTCAATGGCCAGGAAATGGGTGGCAGACCATTGCGTGTGAACGAGGCGAGGGAGCGATCCGATAACCGTCGGGGTGGACGTTAGTTATCCCTGACCCATAGCCTGTAATCAGGTTATCAACCAGTAATATATAGCCTGTCCGAAATATCCAACCGGGCAGGTTTTTTTGTTTGCGCAAGCCTGCGCTTTGTTATCTGTTTCTATTTTATCCGCTATAAGATAAAATTCCGCATTACTAAATATAGAAGCGACTCAATAAATCTGATACCGACAATGCCAAACAAGAAGCTGTGGTCAGGGCGATTTTCTGACAAGACCCATCCCTTGGTTGAAAAATTCAACGCAAGCATAAGCTTCGACCAGAGACTGTACAAGCAAGATATCGCAGGCTCTATCGCCCATGCCGAAATGCTGGGCTATTGCAAGATTATCAAGAAAAGCGAAGCGGAAAAAATCGTGAAGGGGCTGCGGCAAATCGAGAAGGAGATATCCGCCGGCAAGTTACGGTTTACCGATGCTGACGAAGATATCCATATGGCCATCGAGCGACGGCTGATGAAAATCATCGGCGCCCAGATCGGCGGCAAGCTGCACACGGCCCGTTCGCGCAACGACCAGGTGGCCACCAGCTTCCGGATGTTTGTCCGCGTAGAGCTGGATGATATCGCGCGGCAGGTCCAGGCGCTCCAACGCGCATTGTATAAGCAAGCGCAAAAGCATATAGACACTATCGCGCCATCTTACACCCATCTGCAACCAGCCCAGCCGGTGCGGCTGGCCCACTGGTTCCTGGCGTATTTCGAGATGTTCGACCGGGACGCCGACCGATTATGCGACGCGCGCAAACGGATCAATGTCTTGCCCCTGGGTTCGGCGGCGCTGGCGGGGACGAACTTTCCTATCGACCGACGACGGGTGGCGAATAAGCTGGGATTCGACTCGATATCTGAGAACAGTATCGACGCTGTAAGTGATCGCGATTTCGTTGCGGAGATGTTGTTTGTGATATCGCTGGTCTCTACCCACTTGTCCCGCCTGGCCGAGGAGTTGATCATCTTTACCTCCAACGAGTTTGGTGTGATCGAGCTGCCAGACGCGTTTTGCACCGGGTCATCGATAATGCCGCAGAAAAAAAACCCAGACGTGCCGGAGCTTATCCGTGGCAAGACCGGCAGAATTTATGGGCATCTGTTGTCGATCCTGACCACGCTGAAGGCGCTGCCTCTGGCATACAACAAAGACATGCAAGAGGATAAGGAGCCGCTGTTTGACGCGGTTGACCAGATAAAAGTTATGCTGGAGCTGTCAACGCAGATTGTTACAGCGCTTAAAGTGGATATTCAAAAAATGGACGCCCGGGCGGAAGAAGGGTTTATGACCGCCGTGGATATCGCCGACCGGCTGGTTATGGATGGCGTCGCCTTTCGGGAGGCCCATGAACTTGTCGGCAAGTTGGTCCGGAGCTGTATCGATAGAGGGCAGAAGTTCGCCGATCTGCCAAAGCGTGAACTTGATAAAATCGATCCACGCCTGCATAAGGTTATGCGTGGTAAATTGACAGCAGCAAAATCGACTGATGGCAAGAGAAGCTATGGCGGCGCCGCGCGAAAAAGAATCGTAGCGCGACTTGGCCAGCTGGAAAAGAGGATAGCCAAATGGTAAGAGAACTGAGGGTTTATTTAACGGTTGCGTTTCTGCTTGTGACGCTAGTCGTGTCTGGATGTGGCCTTAAAGGTCCGCCGAAGGTGCCGAAGCCAGATACGTCAGAGCCAGCCGAGGCCCGCTGAATCGATCAATCCGCCGGGTGTTGCAGCTCCTCGTAATATGTCTCCGAGGAGCGCGTACCTTTATATTCCATCCGTGGCACACCAAACCCACAGCTTTGCTGGACGCGATATATATCGAACAGAAATATTTGCCGGAACTTTTCGCTGTCGAACCCAGGATAATGAGCGCTGCATATCAGCCCGAACTCTTCCGATCCTTTTTCGACAATTTTGCCTCTACAATAAAACCGGACAATCATCGGCTTTTCGTCGAACGAGCAAAACGCCAACGTCGCCTTCGCGCCTTCGGCCAGATGTTTCGCGGTCTGGTTGCCGCTGCCGTAATAGTCGGCGTATAACACGGTTTTTTCATCCAGCATTTTCAGCGGTGTCACACCCTTGGGTGATAGGTTGACATCAGCGTCGCCAGGGCCGGAGGCGATGAAGAATATTTTCTGATCATTGACGAACCGGGCCAGATGCTCTGGTATTGTTTTATATTCTTTTGCCATAACAGGCGCTCACTTTCTGTAATTGTTCTGTTGTCTGATATTTCCATATTATTAGAAACCTGCAGAAATGGCAAAAGCGCGGATTCGGCCGGTTAATCAGGCCTTGACAACCGGCGGCATGACTGGGAAAATATATATGAATGTATGTTCATGTATGGAGTATGTATGGCGGAAGTATGCGAAATCACCCAGGTGGACGAAAAGGGGGTCAAATATGTCAAGGAACGCCTGGCCAACGATGATGTGACCCATCGGGTCACCGAACTGTTCAAGGCGCTGGCAGACCCGCAACGGATCAGGATAATCGAGGCGTTGTCGTTAAAAGAGCTGTGTGTCTGCGATCTGGCGACCTTGCTGGAGCTGACGCAGTCGGCCACATCCCACCAGCTGCGGACCTTGCGCCAAAGCGGCATCGTCAAATACCGCAAGGTGGGAAGGGTGGTCTATTACAGCCTGGACGACGAGCATGTCAGCGATATTGTGAGCGCGGTTTACAAACATATTGACCATAGTTAGCTCGATGGATGACCTGCTAAATATAGCGATACAGATAGCGATATCGTCGTGGGATATCCTGGAAGACTCAGCGATATTTATCATTATCGGTTTTTTCTTTGCCGGTTTGGTGAAGGTGTTCCTTCCGATGAATATGATCCAGGGGAAGCTGGGTGGACGCAACATCAAATCTGTCATAAACGCGTCGCTGTTAGGCGCTCCGTTGCCTCTATGCTCCTGCAGTGTGATCCCTACCGCCCTTGCCCTGCGCAACAAAGGCGCCAGCAAGGGGGCGGTGAATTCATTTCTGATTTCCACCCCGGAGACTGGCATCGACTCCATAAGCATTTCCTATGCCCTGCTCGACCCGATCCTAACGATATTCCGGCCTATAGCGGCGGTGATCACCGCCATCTTTGCCGGTGGGCTGGAGCTGTTGCTGGGCGACGGTGGCAAGGGCGAAAGCCAGAACCATACCCACGATCATCCAACGGAAGATTTCTGCCCTGTGGGTTGTGGCCATACATGTGAGAGCAAACCTGTGGATAAGGATGAAAACTTTGCAAATGGAATGCGGTTTGCCTTTGTGGATATGTTTGACGATCTGGCAGGCTGGCTTGTGATGGGGATCATCGCCGCAGGCGCAATCATGGTTCTGGTTCCTGATACATTGTTTAACGATTATTTCTCTAACAATTTGATAGCGATGCCGGCGATGCTGATCCTGGGCGCGCCTCTGTATATATGCGCCACATCGTCAACGCCGGTGGCGGCGGCCATGATAATCAAGGGTCTGTCGCCCGGCGCCGCGCTGGTGTTTCTGCTGGCTGGGCCAGCCACCAATATCGGTTCTATCATGATTCTCCGCAAACAGATAGGCGTGAAATCGACATCAATTTACCTGTTCGCTATTGCGGTCGGCTCTGTGACGCTCGGCCTGACACTGGACATGGTATACAGCGCCGCCGGTATAAACGCAACCGTTACCATGGGCCATGCTGTGGAGATGTTCCCTGACATGATTAGAGAAATTGGCGCATTGATATTTGTCATCCTTGTCGGGGCGTCGCTCTATCGGTATCTGCGGCGTAAATATCCAAGCCTGGCGTTGGCCAACTGACTAAGCTGCGTTACATGTTTGACGTGCTGTAAAAATCGTCCAGCTTGGTTGTGGTGGCGCGCAGATTGGTGGAGATGATATGGGCCAGGTTCCGATAAATCTTTGCAGATGTTTTATCATCACTGCGCAGGATAGAAACCTGATGCAACGCCAGAACACGGCAGTCGCTCTTCGCGATGGCCGAAGCGGAACGGGGCCCTCCGTCGATTATACCCATCTCTCCAAAAATATCGCCCCGTTTCAGATGGAACACTATCATGGAGCCAGATTCAGTGTTCTGCCGGATAATATCGACAGCGCCCGATATGACCAGGAACATCTCCCGGGCGACAGAGTCCTTTTCAAAAATAGTGTCGCCCGCCTTGAAATCCCTAGTTTCGCAAACCTGCAGCAGTTTATAGATCTGCGAATTGGTGAAATCGAGGAAGAAAGTGAACCGACGTTTATATTTTTTTAAAATCGCCAGTGTGTGTTTGTTGATCATTTCGCCGCTGGGTGTAAAATAACTTTCGTTTAGCACCTGATCAATCTGGTCGGCGAATGCCTGGCACGACACCAGCCTGTTATCCGGATTTTTGCTAAGGCAGGTTGTGATGGTATCGGCGATTTTATCTGGGATATCGCTATTTAGCTTTTTCAGTGGCTCTGGCTCCGCGCCCAGGATCAGCTCGTACAGCTTATATTTATTCTCGCCGGTAAACGGGCGCTTGCCGCCCAGGAGCTCATACGCTACGACCGCCAGGGAAAACAGATCGCTCTTGCCATCTAGATCATCATTGTTAATCTGCTCCGGTGACATATAGTATGGTGTGCCGCCGACGATGGACATCTGCTCTTTTTTAAGGTTAACGTCGGTCGCCTTTACGGCGTACGCCACCCCGAAATCCATCACCTTCACATGGCCGCTGGGCAATACCATAATGTTGGATGGTTTGATATCCCGGTGGACAATCCCGCGCTGATGGGAGTGATGCAGCGCTTTACCTACCTGGATCAGAATCTCCAGTCTGCTTTTCATATCGAAATCCGGTTTTCTGCCGGATGTTACCTGCGCCAGCGTAAAACCATTCAGAAGCTCCATCACCAAAAACAACAGATCGCCCTGTTCGCCTGCGTCATAAATTGTGACGAAGTTGTGATGCGATAACTGGCCCGATACCCGCACCTCCTGTTCAAACTGCCGCCGGACGACCTTTTTATTAATATCGTTACATGCCTTGTCAGACGCGTCGACAATTTTGATGGCCACATCCCTGCCGATCAGGTCGTCGTTGGCGCGATAGATCATCGACATCCCGCCTTTGGCTATTTTTTCTCGGATACGGTATCTGCCGATTTGCTCTGGGACCGGAATTCTATTCTTTTTCATTTTCCCCATCAGCTCAAATCTGCTAATTAAATTTTATACTATATTTTGTTCAATTCTGCGCTAAAAAATCGGCGATCTTTTTTTGTATTCAGCAATTGTAATAATCATGATCCGCAATATTGCTCCCATGTTATCATCGATCGTAATTTTACAAAGCTTTGAACTGTTGCAAGAACCTGATAGATAATGGCATCCAGGAAACCATTAAACATACTGTTTGGCACCAACTTCCGTGTGGGCCAGACGGGGGAATTTGCGTACCTCGCGCTAAAGAGAATGGGGCACAAAGTCATTGGTTTTACACCGGAAATGGACGCGCCGGATGAATGGCTGAAAGTGCCTGCCGACCTGGACGCTGAGGAGCTGGCCAGCGGTTATGGACCGTCTGTCGATCTGTTTTTGATGGTGGAGAGCTCTACGGGGACTCCATTTCTGCCCCGGAACATATCGAAAGTTAGCATACCCACCGGCTACTGGATGTATGATAACTACCTCAATATCCGGTGGAACAAGGAAGTGGCGGCCTTGTTCGACTACTGTTTTTTCGCCCAGCTTAACCGTCTGGAGCTTGCCCGACGGTATGGATGTGACAACCTGGCCTGGGCGCCGTTCGCCGCCGACGAGCAGTTTCATCGGAATTTCCATAAGGAGCGGGATATCGATATCGGATACGTAGGATCCATCACCGATCAGAAAAAGCGCTATTTTTCCGCATTCGAAAAAAGCGGGTTGAGAGTTGTGACAAATGACAGATACCTGAGCTATGAAGAGATAGGGGAGTTCTATAGCAGATGCAAGCTTGTGTATAACATCCTGGCCCGGCGCGATATGAATGTGCGAACCTTCGAGGCGTCCGCCGCGGGGGCGCTGGTGATCAATCAACGTTTCATCGATGAAGGGTGCCATGTGATCTTTCGAGAAGGAGAGAGCATGATGTTCCACGAATTCGATGACGCGGCGCAGATCTGCCGGGATTTGCTGGCGGATGACGAAACGCGTGAGCGAATGGCCAGCAATGCCGAGAAAATAGTGATGAGCGGACATACCTACCGGCACAGGATGGAGAGTATAATAGAAATAATGTCGAAGGGCGTCACAGAAAGTCGTTTGGAGCGTTCGGTCGGGCACTATGTCCATATGGCCGAGGCGTTGACCTGCCTGCATCCCCATTTTCGATGGAGGGAGCGTGGGTTGGCCGAGCTGATGAACGCCTTTAGGAAAGCGCCGTTGCGCTCTATGGCGTATCTTGTCAAATATTGCTATTACCGGATAATGGAAAAGGTGGAAAAAGTAAAATGGTCGTTTGGTAAAGCGCCTGTTTAAATTGATAACATTTGGAATTAAATGATGAAAAAAATAGTTTTGGCGACGAACAACCCTGGGAAGCTACGGGAATTCAATAATGCGTTTAAGGATAATGATGTGGAGTTTGTATCACTAAAAGAGATAAAAGGCGCCCCGGATGTGGAGGAGACAGGTGAAACATATGAGGATAACGCCAGGTTGAAAGCCCGGGCGATCGCACAATTTACCGGCAAGCCGACGGTGGCGGATGATTCCGGAATAGAGATAAACGCAATGCCGGGGGAGCTGGGTGTCCGGTCCGCCAGGTTCGCCGGTGGGAAATCACCATCGGACGCTAATGAGGTAATATTGAACCGGTTGAACGGCGCGGATGATCGTGGCGCCAGATATATATGCGTCGTTATCTATTATGATCCAGATACAGGCGAGGAGAAGGTGACCGAGGGTATGTGTGAGGGTACAATACATGACAAGCAGGAGGGGTATGGCGGTTTCGGGCACGACCCAATATTTTACCTGCCGGAGTATGGCAAGACCATGGCCCAGATACCGATGGATGAAAAGAACAGAATCAGCCATCGGGCAAAAGCTATCGAACAACTAAAGGATTACCTATCAATCAGTTAGCCCCTGTTTTGACAAGTCATAAATCGCCAGAATAACGCAATATAGCCTTATTATTCAATAGCTTGTCGATGTCCGCGTCCGGTTGAGCGCCGCTAGAGCGGTTGCATGGACATGTGTCCGCTCGGTTGTGGTCACAACGTGTGCCCTATCTGGACATACTTAACAGACACATCTACTACCAAATAGCAGCAATTTGCATATAAAGCTTTGTAAAGTAATAGGTAATAATTTTGGCACATTGGTTGCAAATATGTATAGGCAACTACTTAAAAGTAGAGCATAAGTAAATAACAAAATTTAAGATATTGGAGATTGAAAATGGTTGATAACAATAAGGCGATTGAAGAAAGCAAATATCTGGTTGGATTGGTTACATTGTTCCCGGTGTTGGCAGGGCTTTATATGCTGATCGTTACCCTGGGCATGGTGACCGCTGGTTGACCGTAACAGAAAATTGTTTCAGAAGGAGCGTTAAAAATGAATAAATTGGATGAAGCTTTTGCAGAGAGTAGCTATTTGGTTGGCTTTATATCACTGTTTCCGATACTTATTGGATTTTTCATGCTCACAATGCTGTTGGCAACGATAACAACATCGTGATAACAGTTGGGTCGGATCCTTTTTGGAGGAAATAGAATGGTAATATTTACAAATCAGTTGGCTTTTGGTTCCTTCGTGATCTTGTATGTCTGGGTACTTCTTGCCAGCCCAATATTCCAGTAATCGCGTTTAAAAAATTTGCGAGGTTATTCACTCCTCCAGCCTGCATTTACAGATCCTGCAAAGGCGGCGACAGCCGCCACGTCAGGATCATCCAAGCTCTGCGCAGGCTCAATCGGCCTGTCTTTTCAATAGCGCTAGCTTTACTTTTATTAATATACCAATACCGGGTGTAACATAGTTGGCCGAAATGCAATATAATTACCGATGAATTAATATTATGAGGGGTTCGCAGGTAATTGAATCAACGCAGGGGCGAAAGGCCCCGCCAACATAACAGCCGGACCGAAAAACATTTGGTCATCCTTGTCATATACACTCTGCTTGTATATGGCTCTCTATGGATCGCAAGGCCCGCCAGCGACTATTTGCGTGAGCGCGCCCTTATGGTGCCGGTTATTTTAACCATATTTACCATTGTGTTCATGACCCTTGTTTATTTATTTGCGGCGAAGTTCAATAGAAGTAAAACACTTTCGGTTGGTCTGTTGGTTGTTGTCACGACCGTAGCCGGTTTTACCATACTAAAGGTGATCGAAACGCCGGAAGAGAGCATCCATTTTCTGGAGTATGGAGTGCTTGGCTTCCTGGCGTATCAACTGTTTGCCAGCAAATATAAAGGTGTGGCGCCTTATATACTGGCCCTATTGTTGACCGCGGCGTTGGGCTGGATCGACGAGGGGATACAATCTTTCATCCCAAACCGTGGTTACGACCCAAAGGATATCTTTTTCAACATTGCTGGTGGAATACTCGGTTTGCTGTTAACATTTCTTGTTCAAAAGTTAACGAAGAATCAAGAAAAAGATAAAATACCGGGATTATCAAAAATTGTGAACATGGAAAATATAAAACAGAGAGGTAAAAACTAAAATGAGTTTGTTCGAACGTTATTTAACATTGTGGGTCCTGCTTTGCATCCCTGCCGGCATCGGCCTTGGTCATTGGTATCCTTCGCTGTTCCAGTCGATAGGCAGTCTGGAAATGGCGCATATCAACCTGCCTGTGGCGGTTCTGATCTGGCTGATGATAATACCGATGCTTTTAAAAATAGACCTGAAATCATTGAAAAAAGTACAAAGCTACTGGCCCGGTGTTTCTGTGACACTGTTGGTTAATTGGGCGATCAAGCCGTTCTCCATGGCGGCGTTGGGTTGGTTGTTGATTGGCGTTCTGTTTCGTCCATGGTTGCCGGTGGACCAGATCGACTCTTATATAGCCGGGTTGATACTGTTGGCCGCCGCGCCATGCACCGCCATGGTGTTTGTGTGGAGTCATCTGATGCGTGGAGAGCCGCACTTCACCTTATCTCAAGTGGCGTTGAACGATGTAATAATGGTCTTCGCGTTCGCTCCGATTGTCGGGCTCCTCCTTGGGCTATCGAGCATCACAATACCATGGGAAACCCTTCTGCTGTCTGTGGCGCTGTATATCGTGGCTCCGTTGATAATGGCCAATATATGGCGCAAAATATTGCTGGACAAAGATGATGGTTCCAAACGTTTGGCGCAGACTATAAAGAAGTTGCATCCATTATCACTAATGGCTCTGCTAGCCACTCTTGTATTGCTGTTTGGCTTTCAAGGTGTTCAGATTATAGCAAAACCGTTGATTATAGCCATACTTGCCGTACCGATATTTATACAGGTTTTGTTTAATTCCGGCATCGCATATGGGCTAAACCGTGTTGTCCGGTCACCCCACTGTGTTGCCGGCCCTTCCGCGCTTATCGGCGCCAGCAACTTTTTCGAACTGGCTGTGGCGACTGCCATTGCCCTGTTCGGGTTCGATTCCGGCGCGGCGCTGGCCACTGTGGTCGGCGTATTGATAGAAGTGCCTGTGATGTTGTTGGCGGTCAAGGTGGTAAATGGAACACAAGGATGGTACGAGCGGCGTGACGGTGTGGAACCGTATGAAACATGTTGTCCTGCAAGCGCCCAGGTTTCATAGGGTTTATTTGCAGGTCGCTGATTTGTCATGGTAAACGATTCATAAGCATTAAAGTGTTATGAAGAGGGTGGCCTGTTTCCTGTCACTGGTTATCTTTGTTGCGTTGGCGCCTGCGCTGGCGCAGGCGGATCAGGCGAAATTTCATTTCATAGATGTGGGCGATGGTGACTCTATCCTGATAGAGGTGGATAAAGTGCCAAAGCGTTGGGCATTGGTGGACACCGGCAACCTTATATCCGGGCGGAAAGTGGCCGAATATATGAAAAGCAGGGGTGTAGATCGCCTCGATTATCTAATATTATCTCATGCACATATGGATCATACCGGGGGAGCGTTTCTGATCGCTCAATCGATGGATATTGGGGCAATCTACGATAATGGAGAGCCATTGACCGACCCGCCAGATAACCGCGACTATTACAAATGGTACATAAAGCTTCTGCGCGAAAAAGATAACTATGGCAGGTTGAAAGCGGGAGACAAACTGAGCCTGGACGCCCTTTCGATAAATGTGATTTGGCCCGACGAAAACATGGATAACCGTGACTATAACGAAAACTCGCTGGTTCTGCAGCTTGGCTTCGGTAAATTCCGATTGTTGCTTATGGGGGACCTGCCTGTCTCTGGAGAATCGATGTTGATAAAATCAGACGTAAATTTAAAATCGGATGTTCTGAAAGCTGGTCACCATGGCGCTTCCGACTGTTGTCAAGAGGCGTTTTTAAAAGCTGCCGACCCTGCAGTTGCAATTGTCAGTGTTGGCGCGGATAACAGCCTGGGTTACCCTTCATCAAATGTAATTAAAAGGATCGAAAATGCTGGCGTGAAATTGCTCCGAACCGACAAGGATGGAACGATTGTAGTTGTGGTGGATGATAATGGAAAATATAAAATAATCCCATAAAACAGATAAACTAAATGCGACTATGTGACGATATAAAATATAATAAAGCTATTTGAAGATCAACAAAACGGGGAAAAACAGTTAGATGAACGCGAAGCATAATCGCCACTTGCCCATCATTTCTTATTGTTTTGATGTAAAGGCGTCCGATTTGCCGCAATGATAAAAAAGCATTCGCATCATGAAAGCGCATACCTGTCCATGTTTCTGGATGCGCTTATCGCGATTGTTGCATTCAGCCTTGCGCTGACAGTAAGGGCCAACTTCAAGTATATTTATTTTCTGGATCTATTCCCTAATATACGTTTTGTGACCAATGTGAATCAAAGCTATACTGTGAACGTATGGTTATTGATATTTAGCGTCATTACTTTCCACATTATCTATCGCTGGTTTACGGTATATGACCATAGTCAGGAAAAACCTTTGGATAGTATCCTCTGGACATACGCCCAGGCGCAAATCGTTTCTTTCGCTATTATTTTTATCACACTTTATATGGTAAAAGTTTTCCACATAAGCAGGCTTTTCATAATCCTGTTCGCCATTTTCAACTTCGCGCTGATTGTCTTAAAGGAGTATTTAACGAAAAAAGTTTTGGAGCGAAGACGTCAAAAGGGTGTTGGTGACAGGCACGTTTTAATCGTAGGCTGGGGGGGTGAAGCGATAGAATATATAGAATCCCTTCGCTCACTCCGGGGCCTCAACTACAAGATTATCGGAACACTTTACAGCAAGCCGGAAAAGCCCCTTAATTTCATAGGCAACAGGGTTTTGGGTGATGTCACCCACCTGAAAAATGTTTTGGAAACTGAAGTTGTGGACGAAGTCGCAGTGGTCAGAACGGGCCACAGATTCGCCGATGTGGAGCAAGTGGTGCAAACCTGTGAAACATACGGTGTCAGGGTAAGGGTGCTCGACAAATTATTCAATACAACAATAGCAAAGCCATACCTCTCCAGCCTCAACGGTCTGCCGATGCTCACCTATGAGATGACCAGTGAAGAGTCGTTCCAGCATTTTGTGAAACGGGTCATCGACTTGGCCGGCTCCGCCATTGGGCTTATTACGCTGGCGCCATTAATGCTAGCTATTTCCACCGCGATAAAACTGCAAGATGGCGGCCCGGTTTTTTTCCGGCAAACAAGGTCTGGATTAAACGGACGATTGTTTTCACTGTTCAAATTCCGGTCGATGGAGGTGGATGCGGAGAGTCAACTGGAAGATTTAAGCCATCTTAACGAAGTCGACGGGCCTGTATTTAAAATAAAAAACGATCCCAGAATCACCCGGCTGGGTAAATTTTTACGTAAAACCAGCCTGGACGAGTTGCCACAGCTGATAAATGTGCTTAAAGGCGAGATGAGCCTGGTGGGGCCCAGGCCCCCGATTCCGGATGAAGTAGTAAATTACGAAAACTGGCAAAGGCGGAGGTTATCCATGCGGCCCGGTATCACTTGTATCTGGCAGGTTAACGGCAGAAACGATTTGGATTTTGAAAAATGGATGCAATTAGATCTGGAGTATATAGACAATTGGTCGCTGTTGCTCGATTTCGAGATATTGATCAAAACCATCCCTGCTGTTTTAAAAGCCGAGGGACATTAACCAGGAATATAACACCACTGTGCTAGTGATCTTCTGGTCCTGGTCAATTTCTCTCGCTGGCCAGCGGTATGCTCAGTTCACTATCAATTCTTTTAAACATAAGCTCTGTTATGATGATGCTTGGTTTGGCATTGCTCCACCGGTTGCTTTTAATTGTCTGGGCAAACGGCACAACCATTATCCTTGTCAGTTCTCCGCGATCCATAACACGGATAGTGTACCTATAACGTACAGGGGCTTTGCCGGCGCCGATAATATTAAGAGATAAAAGACCCTTGCCCGCATACGTTGTATCCAGCACCCAACTGGTCACAATAATCCCGCTGGAGCGATCCACAGTGTTTATCGGAAGCTCAAGCAACGATTCTATAATACGGCTCCATACCACATCGAACGGGAGTGTATATTCCTTTTGTATCGCATTGTTGTCATACGTTATGACCTTGACAGGCCTGGCGGAGCTGTCGATAACCGGAACCAGCGTTTCGTCCGCCTGGTCCTTTACAATTTCAAAATATTTGCTGCCGGTTCTCTTTGCGCCCAGCTCTTTCACACTCACCACCTTCGGCCTGCTCAGCGCCGTACGTTTGGCGTCTGCAGGAGAGATTGGCGAAGTGGGCTCCTCTTCAAGTCCACCAGGCACCACTTCGGCGCCCTTCTCTTGTTCTCTTTTCGATTTTGTCTGGTCGGCGTCTTCATTTTTCCATATCAGCCCTTCCGGGATACTGGAACAGCCAGTAAACGAAACAGTGGCGATGAAGAAAACTATCAGTTTAAGCGCATGATACATAACAAATATTTTTCCTGTCGATCCTAAATTTACACGAGTGTGATAAGTCTAGGCGCCGTCATAGACGCCGTCAAGCAGAAAAGTCAGACCTGCGACATATAGTCAAGACGATAACCAACATAGTTAATGGCGGAAGTGATCAATTTCGCCCTCTCCTCACCAGTCAACCAGCGCTTATGCTTCGCCGGCGCGCCCATGACCAGCGACCCGGACTCCACCACCCTGTTTTCTGGCACCAAAGAACCGGCGGCTACCATAACATTAGGCTCCAGCCTGGCGCCATCCATGATTATCGCGCCCATACCAATCAAAGCGGGTCCTGCAATCTGGCAGCCATGCAGGGTGACGCTGTGGCCCACGGTCACATCATCTCCGATGATCAATGGGTGGGTATTGAGGGTCACATGCAGCACAGAGCCATCCTGAATGTTGGTTCGGGCGCCGATCCTTATATAGTTTACATCACCACGGATGGTTACATTGAACCATACGCTTGATTCCAGGCCGATCTCCACATCACCGATCACCTGGGCGCTATTTTCTACAAAGCAGGTATCGTCTATGTTAGGGGTGATACCTTTCCAGCTTTTTATCAAAACATTCCTTTCATCAATCATGATTTTATCATAAGTCTGCTTCGGGGCGCTTATGTTCAGCTATAAGCAGGCCGATAACATTATTAGGATGATCGGATGATAAGCAAGATTGGGATGCAAAAGAAATCATCGAAAAGAGAAAAACTGGTCGAAAAGATCAAGCGCGAGATAAGCGAGAAAACCTATAACGTCAAGTCGAAAGAGATTGCCGACAAGATGGCGCAAAAACTGCGCGAAGAAGAAAACAAAACAGATCGCCTGAGGAAAAAGCCATGGTCATCCTGATCCATAAAAAAAGCCCCAGCCAGAAAGGCCGGGGCTTAAAAACTTCTTTAGACAAATAACCTAGAAACCACCCATAAGCATAAGGGTGGTAAGGTTGTCATAAACTCTGCCATCATCAGCAAAGAATGTGTGATCAATACCTAACCGCAGGTTTTGCGCCATGTTGGCAACAACGCCCAAAGTGGTCGCATTCGTGGTCAGATCAGAAGGACCACCTTTGCGTGTGTCAGACTGATAAGCGGCTATCAGGTTCCATACACGGTTAACACCCAGGTCAAAAGCAATGCCGAAAGCGTCGCTTTTGTCATAGATAACGTCATCCGCGCTGACATTTGTATACATCGCCTGCGCTTCCAATGTCATGCCATTGCTAAGCTCGCCCTGGGCCTGGACGTCAACACCAAAAGATTCGGTCTTGAATTCCTGTTCTGTACCAGCGGCGTTTGGTCCGATTTCCGCGCAATCAACACATTTGGTTTTTCCGGCGGTTCCGAAGATGCCGATCATGGTGTCCCAATCATCGCCGATTGTTGGTGTGATCGCTAACCGATAAAGGGTGGACAGGTCCAAACCAGTGTCCACATGCTCGAACGCAGGCCCCCAAAGGCCCACAGACGCGAACATCATCTCGTTACCAAAGAATAACGAAATACCCTGGGCCGCGCCAGTGCCGATGCCGATGTTCTGCGCCGGGGAATATTCCCTGCGATGCTCAAGCATTCGGATGGAGCGCAATACGCCTGTGTTGAAAAGCTCCATGCCAAAAAATGGGCCGAGGGCGTCTGTGCTGTAGATCGACACGCCGGCGTTGCCACCGCCGACCGGGGCGGAGTATACAACTTTACCGGAAGCCCAGCCACCGGGCCATTCAACAGCGTAACCCCAGTTCTCGGCGATTCTGCCACCGATCCATATGGCGGCTTCGTCAGGAATCTGGAACTCACCGCGCTCTTTGCCTCTTTTGTCAGGCTGTGAATCTTCCCTCTGGTCAGCCACCTGATACCGAAGCTTGACAACCACGCTCACCGGCATAACAGCGGGGATAGACAGGTTGTCATCTTCGATCAGGTCTACAGACGCGTCGGTATACCCGCCAAGCTTAAAAGCTCGACCAAAAGAATTCAGCTTTGGAATGTGCTGAAAATGACAAGCAAAACATGGGTTGCCTGTCTGCCGGGCGAAGCTAGGCACTGCCGCGCCTTCGTCCGGGGTCGCCACGACGCCCAATGCGGCCATGGCTACGATTGTTAAAAGCGAAAGTGCTTTTTTCATTGGTAGGTCTCCTCTCCTCTATTGTCACATAGGGCGAAACCTTCGCCCTCACTTATATCCCCAATTGAAATGTGTCCTCTTGTTATGATATGATACAATAATTTATTGTATTTGTAAACAATTAAATAACAAGATGTTATTTAATTAATGTAACAAAATATCACTATTTATTGCTAATTTGTTATACCAGTGAAATTGCCGCAGTTTTTGCACTTTCCATGTAAAACAGACAGATCAGTCACCAAATATCCAGCGCGTCTGATTATAATCTGGCCGCAATGCGGGCACTTTGTCTGGTTCATCCCGTTAGAAAGCACATTTCCTATATATACGAATTTCAGTTTGCTGGCGGCAATTAGATATGCCCGCTCCAATGTATCCATCGGCGTGTGGGGTGCTGTTTGCTGATAATCTGGGTGGTACCGGGAAAAATGTAATGGGATCATGTCGCTGACACTGGCCACGAAATCGGTCAGCTTTTCAAACTGCTCATCCGTATCGTTCAGCCCTGGAATGATCAGGTTTGTGATCTCGACATGGGTCGATTTGGCAGCCTCACGAACAGTTTCCAGAACCGGCTCCAGCATACCTTTGCATATTTTTTTATAGAAACCTGGGTCCATCGATTTGATATCAATATTCATGGCGTCGATCCATGGCAACAGCTCCGCCAGCGGCTCCGGGTTGATCAGCCCGTTTGTCACCAGAACATTTTTAAGCCTGGCTGAATGGATTGCCCTGGCGCAATCCATCACATATTCATACCATATCAACGGCTCGGAATAGGTATACGCCACACCAACAGCCCTATTGTCCTCCGCCAGCTTTGCAACCTCATCTGGCTCTACATACCTGGTGGGCGAGTCACCCTGGGATACGTAGTAGTTCTGACAGAAGTTGCACTTCAGGTTACATCCATTGGGACCGATAGAGAGAATCTCTGAGCCAGGATAAAAATGGTATAGCGGTTTTTTCTCGATCGGGTCTATATTAACAGATGTCGTCCGCCCATAATTGATGGCCCACAGCCGACCATCAACATTCCGTTTACCCCTGCATATACCGACCTTGCCTTCAGCAAGGATGCAATTAAACGGGCATAGCAGACATTGCGCACGGCCACTTTGGCCACGGTCAGCAACTTTCCAGAACGCGGCAGGTTTGTAATATGTGTCAGCCTGTCTCATGGCTGAACAAAGCAGATATTGCGATGGCAACAGTCGACCTCATCGCAGAACTCCTTATCGCGCACCGGCCAATCAGCCTCTGGGGCCTGATCGAGCCTTGCCAGCCGGTGGGCAAGGTTCAGCGTCCGGTTGCGCAGATCCATAGCGTCCATCGGTAAAAAACGAATATGGGAGACCATATCATCCTCTTCCCTCAAGTATATCAGATATGTATCCAGGTGTTCCATGGAGTGGACACTCATCAACGCATGGGCGTATTGTTTCAATTGGAACGCATAACGCCGCTCATCCTTCGGTTTCAGCGAATATTTGTAGTCGACAAGCTTCCAGCCATCGCTTTCCAGCCATACAAGATCTACGACACCGTTGATGGTGATCTCCAGATTTTTATCCACCAGCTTATGGATGACAGGCGCCTCCCGTAAAATAGCGTCGTTGTCTGTATCCATGAGGCCAGATAGAGGCTTCTTCGAGAACGCTTTTTCCAAATTCGATTTTATAACGTTCCTACCGCTTTTAGGCAGGTCCGCAAGCTTGCTTTCCAATTGCTTGTCAAGGCTATCACCAGGCGCGTCTTTACCCACCGGCATTGTCTCCAGCAGCTGATGAACACGAGCGCCTATGGCCGGCCCGGAAATGTCATCCATGGATGTCCCGCCGCTGTTACTAATAAAACTGTTTTCCGGTTTTACATTCGGCAGATTGATCATATGCTGGTAGTAATATAACCTTGGACAGTGCGCAAAACTGGCAAGGGCGGTGACGCCCACCTGCAACGATTTTCTGCTGGCAAGAACCAGAGGTTCAACAACAGGTTCCACTTTTGGAGCTTTTCTCGAAACAATATCGTCGACCAGGGAAGGTGTCTCCCCCTTTTCATCTTGCCTTTTCATTTGCTCATCATCAGGACGCGTTGTCGAAATCAGAGGTTTTGTTTTCATCGCGTCCACAGTTTCATTGACCATTTTGCGCCATTGCTCTTTTCCATCGGATGGGCCACTTAGATAAAGCCGGTTTCGCGCCCTGGTCATGGCCACATACAACAGACGTTTTGTTTCCCTCTCCTGCGCTGCTGTGTTGGTTGCCTTTACTTTGCGAAACATTGGGCCGGCGTAGCGTTTATCAGTTTCAATTTCGCTATATTTCATCCCAATGCCAGCGTTCGGGTTGAACTCTATGTGGCCCGAATTGTTGTTCGGTTTGGCGCCCAGGTCAGCAACGAATACCGCATCAAACTCCAGCCCCTTGCTCTGGTGGACGGTCATTATTTTCACCACATCCGCCAATCCACCGGTTACGTCCGCCTTCGCCTCCCCCGGCTGCTGTGTCAGCATGGTTTTCAACCGAACGATAAAATTTGTCAAGCCAAGCGCCGGGTTCGTCTCGAAGGCACGGGCCAACTCGATCAGCTTGAAAATGTTCGCCAGTATCTGCTCACCGTTTTGCCTGCTCATCATCACCGCGCCGTATCCTGTCGATGACAGAATCATTTCCAACAGCTCGGAAATGGTCACACGATCTTTCAGTTCTCGCCAGATAGTCACCCGTTTTTTAAACATTGTTAACTTATCTTTATCACCCGCCGGCATCGACTTAGGAATGTCACCCACAAGCAACAGCTGGGCCGGGTCTCGCGGTCCGCCTTCATCGTCCCGGCAAAGCTCCAGCAATGCTGTGTCACTCAGCCCCACAAACGGCGACCTTAGCGTGGAAAGAAATGCCAGCCGGTCCGCCGAATAGTCGAGGAACGCCAGCAAGCTGTAAAAATCCTTGATCTCCTGCGAGTCGTAGAACCCTTTGCCCCGCACCACCTGAAACGGAATGTTAGCCCTTCGCAGGGCGCTTTCATAGATTTCATGATTAGAGAATGTCCTTAGTAAAATGGCGATATCTCCATAACTAACCTGATCGTTTATCTCTAAAATCTTGCTGGCAATAGTGTTGGCTTCAGCAATTCTGTTGACTTCGATCCCACCCCGGTCGGTCTCAACCTGCATCAGTTCAACTATGCTTGTACTCTCCGATCCCGATCGCTCAGCGCCCAGCTGGTCCCTGGCCGGCTTGAACGCCGCCGGATCGTCCTCCCATAGGCGGGAGAAAAAATCATTGTTAAAATCGACCAGCTCCGGAGTGGCGCGCCAGCTTTGATTTAAGGAGAATTCGGCCCCGCCTGTCGATTCTATCTGATCGGCCACCTGCTCAAACAACTCCACTTCCGCGCCCCGGAACCCGTATATGGACTGCTTTGCGTCACCCACAATAAACAGTCGCCCTTCGCCAGGCGGCGCCAGCAGAGAGATGATCTCCTTCTGCAATCCGTTGGTATCCTGGAACTCGTCGATCAGCACCCGGGCAAATTTGCGTTTGTATAAATGGAGGATCGGCGGTGAAGCGCGCAAGAGGTCACAAGTTTTCTCCTGAAGATCATCAAAATCGAGCGACGCTCTTTTCTCTTTCTCAACGTTGTAAGCTTTCAGTATGTCTTCCATCAGGCTTGCAAAAGTTTCCATATCTTCGGCTAATGCATTTTCCAAAGGATATGAAAACACTTTTTTCATCAGCTCGGCCGCATTCAAAGCCTTTTCATATTTTACTGGATCCTTTCTGTTTTTCTCCAGGTCGCAGGCCAGCTCCAGCATTTCACCCGCCATGGCAGGAGTCATATCACCAGGCTCCGTTTCGATGGCTCTCCGTAAAGCGCGGGCGACTTTCCGCTCTTTTGAATTTTTGTTTCCAGTAGTTTCCAGGTCTGGCATCATGTTGGTCAACCTTTCCCGGGCTGGTTCTCTTTCTTTATCAATTGTTTCCAGCAATTCTTTATGCTCATCCACCAAGCTAGCCGGTTTTCGGTTGGCGGCGCGTATCAATGGAATTATCCAGAGCAGATAATCTATCAACCCCCGGCCATAACCGCCATAGGAGGAGTAACCGAAATCTCCCATTAGTTTCGCCACTTTTTCATCGCCCTGGGTGACCCGTTCCAGCGCCAAATTTTTTGCGCAGTCCGCCAGCAGGGTGGAGGCTTGCCCTTCATCAATCACTTCGAATAGCGGATCGACACCAGCCGTGTATGGGTGCTCGTAAAGGATCCGGGCGCAGAAGGAATGGATGGTGGATATATATGCGCTGGTGATTATCTGGCGCTGACTGACCAGATGGGCCAGCAGGCGGTTATTCTCTTTCCAGCCCGGGTTGCAATGCTCCAGGTTGGCGGAGGAGATCTTGTCGTGTGGCGCAATTTCCATTGCGATACGCAGTTCATCTATGCGCCTGTTGAGCCCCTGTCTCACCCGGGAGCTCATTTCGACGGCCGCTTTTTCAGTGAAGGTTATCGCCGCCAGACGATCCACCCCGGCAAAACCGTTTTCCCGCGGTTTCACAAGTTCGCTAAGATATTTTTCGACCAGCGCGTATGTTTTACCGGTACCGGCGCCTGCTCGGACCACGATATCTGTATCGCAATTGACGATTTGCTCCAGAACATCCATCAGCTTTCACCTGCCATTTGCGCTGAAGGAATAGCGCGGTATCGGCACAGCCCGGCGAAATCACAAAAGTCGCAGTTCAATGGTGTGACCGGGTAGAGACCCCCCTCGATTTTTTCGATGACATTTACGGTAGCTGTTTTGAACTGGTGGTAATCGTCATCTGTCCCGGCCCAGAAACTATCTTTGTTTCTGCCTGGCTTTAACCCCTCGCCGCAAAGAATATACGCCTGTTTGGCGCCTCCATTTTTATTTTTAAACAGACGGTAGCCGCCCTGGACCTGCTCGACTTTTTCAATAATCGTTTCCCGCTCGATATAATCTTTTGCCAGCAGCATATAGAGCGGCGCCTGAAACGATGAGACGCCCAGGTTTTCCCGTTTCAACATTTTTTTGTACTTCTGATCGTTGGAGCTGAGCTTGTAATCAATCATCCGCACTGCGTTTTGTCCTTTGTTAATATCTATGCGGTCGATAATACCTGCAAGATAGCGGTCACCTCCGCATGGAATCGACAGTTGGTACGGTTCGCTGGCGGTCCGGTTTGAATATGTGAAGTCGAAAATTTGTTCGACGGCTATGGGAACGAAGCCGGAACCCGCCTGATCCTCCACCTCGGCGATCAGCCAGCGGTGGAGCATGGCCATGAACCGCTTCTTTTGTGTGGACCATATCGTCAGGTCACCCAGCTTCCCACATTTCTCGTACTGTTTAAATATACTTTCCGCTTCCTTTTCCAGGAGCTTTCTTTCATCGTCATCACCGTTTAACGGCAGGCGCTTGCGCTTGATCATGCTGGCGTAAAATTTTTCTACAATTTCATGCGCCATTGACCCTGCCGTTTTTGCTTCCATCTCCATCACCGGTTCATCCACCGGCTTTAGGTCGAGGATCTGGGCGGCGAAATAGCGGAACGGGCACTGGCCATATTTTTCCAGGGCAGTGGGTGAATATTTCCCCTGTTTTTTCAGTATCAACACCTGGGCCAGTTTTTCCTGGGACGCGGAGAGGTCGCCTGAAAATTCCGTAAGAATATTTACTTTTGCCTGGACATCCGGTTCGATAAAAAAAATGTCCCGCCCCCTCTCCATCGAGGCTAGTGACAGAAGGTCGCGAAACCTTTTCCATTGCGGCGTTGTTTTTGTGATGGTCCCGATCCTGGCCATCAACTGCTCATTGCTTTCGTCGCTAAAGAAAATATCCCTGATCAGCCTGGTCCTCACCTCCTCCTGGTCATACAACATCGACGTATCCTTGAAGATAGCAAGCGGGTCTGTGGCGCAAATTATATTCCGCTCCCGTTCTTGCGAATCAATTCCTGGCGCCAATACATCAAGAACGTCATCAATAAACTGCGACCGCATCAGGGGCGAGCCATTTAGCTCCTGCAAACTGTATGTGAAAGTGATTCGTTCATTGGCCGATTTGATCGCCAGATAGAACAGCAATGTCTCTTCATGCCATTTATCCAGCGCCTTATCGAAAACCTTTCGACCCTTGGCCAGGCCTTTTTCAACCCCGGGCGAATTTGTGTACAGCTTGTTAAACTCTATCCGCTCATCATCTGTCAGGATAGAGCTGCCCAAAGCGTAAGGAGGAAACTCGCCCTCATGCAAACCACAGATAAAAACATGTTTATTATTAAGGCCGACGCTATCATGAATGTTCAGCGCCTGCACACGGTTTAGGTCCATGGTCCCAGGCTCTGGCATGTCGCGCCGGGCCAGATGCGCCAACAAAAAATCGCGGATGCGCCTGAACCCGAACGTCGAATCACCTGCCCCCAACTTCCCGGCTACCTGTTGGGCTTCTTCAATCGTGGCCATCAACTCCGCATAGGCGTTGTAATCGCGGAATTTTATAGCTTCACTCTTCTCTCCAGCATAATCAGATTTGGGCGTCAGCTCCAGCCAGGCGAACAACCTGGTCAGATGGCGCATGAACGATACAGGGTTGTTCTGCCTGCTGAATTTTGCCAGACGATCCTGAAGCTGGCTAGTCAATTGCGCTGTCGCTGATAACTCCTCGTTTGGTTTGCCATCCCGCTTCTTAATGACCGCTTGCAGTTTACTGCTCCATTTGGCGGGTGAGCCATCAATTATCCGGGCTGCGAGAAACATGCTCTGCGCTTTGTCGATATCTATATTGCGAAACCTTTGGAAGTATGGAGAGCCGAGGATTCTAACCATATCTTCCCGGGCAAAACTGCTTTCTATACAGGTAAACAGGGCGAGGACGGCGCGGACCAACGGGCTCTGGTCCAGCTTCAGTCCATGTTTGAAAAAGAAGGGTATGGAATATCGTTTAAAAACATCATCCACAATCGCCCCGTACGGTTTGATATCACGGAACAGAACAACGAAATCGCTCCAGTCGAGATTCCGCTCGTCCCGCTGTTGGCGTATGGCGGAGCCCACCTCCTCGATCTCCCTGTACCGGGAGGAGCAACTGAGCAGAGAGACCGGCGCCGACTGATAGTTATCGTCATCGCCTTCGACCTGGCCTAGTTCAAAAATATTTTCCCGAAACTGCGATAACGGTCCACTATCCGGCTCTTCAAAGCTTGTCTCCAGATAACCTGCCTTATCCGCCAGCGCTTCGAATTTTTCCAGGTTCGATACGATAAACCCGAATGCCCTCTCCCTGCTGTCTGGCATTGGGAATATTATCGATACCGGCATCATCCGCCCCAGCTTTCGGAACAGCTCGAAGCGATATGGTGTGAACTGGTAGATATCCTTGACGGTGATAGACTCGAACCGGGATAGAAACAGCGGAGTCTTTTTGCCCTGCTGATCAAGCGCCTTGATCAACGCAAGGCGGAGCGAGCCGGAATCGTGGTACCGGAGCGCGCGAAGCTGGTCGTGATACATGCTGTACAATGTTTTCAGTTGCGATTCCTTGCCCGGCGCAAACCCGATAACCTTTTCAAGCTGCTCCGGTTCCACCAGCCCGGCGCCCAGCTCGTCAAACAGATGAATTAGCGATTCGTGAAAACCGGGGAACTTCCATGACCGGGAGAACCATCCGGAGCTTTTGCCTTTGAATACTTTTTCGACCAGCCGACCTATTAACAGTGTCCTGCCAAAACCGGAAATGGCTGTATACGGACCGATCAATTCCGCGCGGAGACGGTTTTCGAACTGGTCAAACGTCATCATCTCCGGCCTCAACATTGCGATGTCGTTATCGCCTGCGGCAAGGCCCCTGCCCGCTTCCGATAGTCGTTGGGCGGTAGGATATATGGTCAAGGTATTTTGTAACACACTCATGATAAACGCCCTTTAAAGTAGATATTATCGTAGCGCATTGCAGGCTGGATATCTATCCGGAATACACGCCGGATACTCCCGCGCCAGGCAGATCGTTAGTTGTTTTTATAGTAGGAGCAGATGGAGCTGATATCACACTTGCCGCAAAGCTCCACAACCGGGCGGCGGACGCAATATCCCAGTTTGCCGTAGGAGCAGATTGCGAAATCGTATTTTATCGGATCGACCGGGTCGAGCTGTTTCAGAAATCCGGTCAGTTCCATTACCGCTTTCCAGTCATCCGATTTGCGGTTGAGAATACCGATCAACCTTGCTATCCGTCCCACATGCGTATCAAGCGGGATAACCAGACGGGCGGGCGATATATATTTGTTCCATGGTCCAGGGTCGACCTTATCCTTGCGGATCATCCAGCGCAGATAGAGCGCCCATCGCTTCGAAGCGCCACCGGCCAGTGGGTTCGCCAGCAACGTTTTAAAAAATCTGTCACCCTTTGGCGCGTAACTGCGCAGGGTATGGGCCATCCCTGCAAGACCGGGCAAAATAGAAGGGTCAGATGGATCATCCTTCTCCATAAACAACTGACGCAACGAGCCGTGACGTTGTCGCGTCTTGCCAATGGCGGTGACCAGCGCCGTCAGGTCGGGCCGGCGGTGGAACCGGTATACAAAGCTTTTTTGCCAGCTTCTATGTGTCGACCGGGAAAATTCTTCGCAGAACCGAGCCGGGCTGTCGCCCATGGAGCGGACGATCTGGCTGACATTTTTTTGTATCAGGTCCGCCCGTCCATATGCAAAAAGAGCTGCAATGAGGCAAGCTGTTTCCATGTCGTCCGGATCGGAAAAATGGATAACGGCGGCTAACGGGTCTGGCTCCAGAAAGCTTTTATCAAACCGTTCTAGCAGTCGATCCAGGGCGGGCTTTACGATTGCCGGATCGACCATTGTTCATGCAAGCTCCGCTAAGGTTTATAAGCCGCTATATCCTATTGCGGAGTATCGTCGTCGCTGCTTTCGGCAGTATCAGCAGTATCAGCGGCTTTTTCCGCCGGCGCCTCGGCCTCTCCGTCGAAAGGCGCTGCGTTATCCTCTGCCGCTTTCGCCTCTTTAGCGGCGGCTTCTGCGGCTTCCGCTTCCGCTTTTGCAGCGTTTTCCTGCGCCAGTTTTTCAGCTTCTCTCTCTGCTGCCTGGGCAAGGGCTGTTTCCTCCGCCGCTTTTTTCTTGTCGGCCTTCTCCTGCGCTTCCTGGATATTTTTCAGCTTCGCCCCTTCCTTCTTTTCGACCCTGGTTTTCAGAGCGTTCTCCACAGTCTTGCGGCGTTGGGCGCGTTTCAGCCCTTTTTTGGCTTTTCTCAATTTTACTTTAAGCTCGCTGTTTTCAGGGTCTGCACCCAGAGCTTTTTGAGCGTCTGAGAATTTCTCGTTTGCTGATTCCAATTTCTGTTCTGCCGTTTGAGCCATTTGTTTCACTTAATCCTAAATGTTGTTAAAAATTGCTGTATGTACTTTTTCTGTTTTTGCAATAGCGCTCTATGTTACCAGATGCCACACAGAATAGAAAACAGGATCGTTATTAATAAAAGCCATTTTACAATCGTTCAAAACTGTTAAAATGACCATACCAGAGCTTGGTTTAAGATATAATAAAATATGACAATCACTCGGAATAATCGATTAATTGTCTTGTAATAACATATAAGTTATAGTAAATTACGTTTAATTATGCGTAAATTAAGAGTATTAACGCTGAAAAACCGTGAGGCAACTCTGTCAATAATTGCGTTTTCAGCCATATTTTTATTGGTCGGCTCTGCCGAATCTGCACAATATGCTGGCGATAAAAATATAAAATCGGGCAAACAGTCTGTTCAACTCGCTTCCATCAAAGCTGGTTCTGGTCGATCATCCCGTTCAGATATGGATTTTGCCAAAACAACCCACTTTCCATCTCCACCAGGTGTCACCGAGAGGGCAAAATTCTGGAAAAAGATCTATTCGAAATATACTACCGGGCAGATTGTGATCCATGACAAAGATAATATGAACCTGATTTTTGATGTGGTCGATGTGGGTAAGAAATACAGATATGGATCCCGCGCCGAGAGAAAATATGTAAGAAAACGGAAGGAACAGATAAAGGCGGCGTTGATGAAGCTGTATCACAAGAAAGGTATCGCCACCACACGACAGGAGAAAAAGTTCGCCGCCATGATGCGGCATATCAAAGGATACAAGAAATATAAAAAATCGGCCCACAATCTGCGCGGCCAGCATGGCCAGGCAAACAGGTTCAAGGAAGGGTTAGTGCGATCTGGCAAATATCTTGGTCAGATGCGTGGAATATTCCGCAGTTTCGGCTTGCCGGACGAGCTTACCGCTCTGCCCCATGTGGAGTCGTCGTTTAACTATAAGGCATATTCCAGTGCTGGCGCTGCAGGTATATGGCAGTTCACCCGGAGCACTGGCCGCATGTTTATGAAGATAAACTCGACCATTGATGAGCGCCGCGACCCAATCATGGCCACCTATGCCGCCGCCAAACTGCTGAAGCAAAATTATGAGAAACTTGGCTCCTGGCCCCTGGCGCTGACCGCATATAACCATGGCGCGGCCGGGATGAGCAGGGCCAAAAGGAAGCATGGCAATGATATCGACAAAATAATCAAACGGTACAGAAGCCGAAGTTTTGGGTTCGCGTCGAAAAATTTCTATGCCGAATTTCTGGCGGCGCTGGAAGTCGCCCGAAACCATAAGCTATATTTCGGCGATGTGAAATTTTTGCCGGAGCAATCGTTTAACGAGGTTACTCTGGCGCAGTATGTACCGGCGAAGACCGTCGCCAACAAGCTGGGCCTTTCTATTAATACTTTAAAAACATACAACCGGGCGTTGAAGAACGGAGTGTGGAAAGGGTATCGGCATATACCCAGAGGATACTCATTGCGTGTGCCGTCAGGATATGGCGACAAGGCAGTCTCGGCGCTGGCCACCCTAAAACCGGGTCAGACATTTTCATCACAGAAACATAACGGATACCATATTGTCCGCCGGGGCGATACATTATCGACCATTGCAAAGCGGTACCGGTCTTCCGTCCGCTCGTTTAAAAGGTACAATGGCATTCGGTCCAGCATTATCCGTGTGGGGCAAAGGCTGAAGATACCAGGCAGCGCCGGAAGAAACGGGAGTTATTCCAGAAGCGCCGCGTCGACATCTTCATCCAGTAAGGACTATTATTATGTAAAGCGTGGCGACAACCTGGCGACCATCGCCAAACGGCATGGCGTATCATTATCCGACCTTTTGAAGCGCAACAACTTCACCACGCGGACAAAAATCTATCCGAAACAGAAAATTGTGATCAGACAAAGAGCCAGCGCGCCAAAAGCTGCAAGCAGCCGAGGATCGAACAACAGCCATTACACGGTAAAACGTGGTGACAATCTGGCGACCATCGCCCGTCGGCATGGTGTAAAACTATCCGATCTGCTTAAGCATAATAACTTTTCTGTGCGGACGAAAATATATCCGAAACAGAAAATTATGATCAGGAAAAGCGCGACGTCAGCCCCCAAACCAGAGAGCAGGGTGGCCAGGGCCGTTGCCACCGGGTCGGGGCATTATTATGTTCGTAGCGGTGATACGCTATCTGGGATAGCCAAAAAGCACTCCATGTCTTTGTCCCGCCTGCTTCGGCTGAACAATTTTTCGTCAAGGACCAGGATTTATCCAAAACAGAAAATTGTGGTTGATGAAAGTTTGCAGACATCAAAGCCGGCAAACGCAATCGCCAAAACCGGCGCCACAACAGACGTGGGTCATTACTATGTTCGCAGGGGTGATACCTTATCTACCATAGCCAGCCGGCATGACGTATCATTGTCCGAATTAATGTCGATGAACAACTTTTCATCACGCACAAAAATCTATCCGAAACAGAAAATTATCGTCAATGCCAGCCTGCAATCGACAGCAGCGCCGAGCAGTGTGACCAGCGCCACATTGAAGCCCTCCAGTTATTATTATGTAAGGAAAGGCGACACCCTGTCATCCATAGCCAAAAAGCATGGCATCCCATTGGTGGAATTGTTAAAACTGAACAACTTTACAATGCGCACCAAGATATATCCAAAACAGAAAATTGTTGTGCAGAACAAAGCCGACTCTTTGGTAAATATTCAGGATCTGAAGTTAAGGGCGATCGCCTGAAAGCCGTGAACCAAAAATAATCGAACGCTGATTGATAGATAAAGCACCTTGTCCAGTTTCATAGAACAAATTGTCAGCCTGCAGAGTATAAAACTTTTGGGCATATCCAGTTTCCATTGGGTCTTTAGCCTTTTAATCATACTGGCCGCCCTGTTTCTAAGCCGCGTAGTGCTGAAAACCATCATTATGATAATGATGAAAGGCGCTGGTAAAACAGAGACAAAGTGGGACGACGAGATTGTGGAGGCCATTCGGCCGCCGCTTAACTTCATGATTGTGGCCTATGGCTTTTTCCTGGCGATCAAAACCTTGCCTATTCCCACAGAGCCATACGATATAAACATACTGCTCAACATGGCTGGGAGATTGCTTATCCTGATAGTGGGCGCCTGGACTTTGTGGCGTCTGGTGGCGGTGTTCAACTCTGTGTTACACGAGAAAGCAAACGACCCGGAGCATTGGCTCGATGTAGATTTCGTTCCGGTTTTTTCCGGAGTATTAAAAGCGCTGGTTATATTCACCGCTATGATAGTGCTGGCGCAGAACATGGGCTATTCGGTCAGCGGCCTTGTGGCCTCGCTGGGTATTGGCGGCGCCGCGCTGGCGCTGGCGTCGAAGGACACATTGTCGAACCTGTTCGGCTCGTTCATGATATTAATGGATAAACCGTTTATGGTGGGCGACTGGATCAAGGGCCCCAGCTTCGAAGGGATCGTGGAGAACATAGGCTTTCGCTCTACCAGGATCCGTACCTTCGGGAAAACAATAGAAAACATACCGAACAACCTGATCGCCAACGAAATCGTGGAGAACCTGGACCGGCGCAAGGATCATGGGCTGAACGTGCGCAGGGTTACCATGACCATCGGTGTCTCCTACTCCACCAGCGCCGATAAAATGACGGAAGCGGTGGACGAAATAAGGAAAATTTTGCACGAGGATGAAAGTGTCGATCAGCGGATGAATATCGTTGTACAATTCACCGAGTTCGGCGCGTCGTCGCTCGACATCCTGGTCTATTTTTTCGTAAACAAAACCAATTGGGAATACTATCTGGGTGTGAAGCAGAGGGTGAACCTTAAGATAATGAGAAAACTTGAGCAGCTGGGCATCACCATCGCCTTCCCGAGCCAGTCGGTCTATATCGAGAGCATGCCGGAACCGAAGACGGACAGTTAAAGCTGCGCCATCCACATAAAGATAATGACTATCAGAGCCCCGCAAACAATGATGAGGTCCGTAGCCAGATCTAAATCAATCATTGGATGTCTGCTTTTTTTAGAATGTAATACAAAGCATAGAAGAGATTAGATATGACGAGCAATGGTCTGATAGCCGGCGTTAGCGACTGAACCAGGCGTCCTCATTTCTGTAGCCAATATACAAAACCGGGCCGGTGACGCAAACACCTGTACTTATCATAGCGCCACTGCCCGGTTCGCGCCGCCGTTTCAGGAAAACGACGGCAGGACGAAGGCATAGCTTGCCGTTCCGCGGGCAAACTCGCCAACTCGAAGACTAATAAAAATAGCCTTCGGAGGAGACTCATTTCGACTAGGATGACTTCCACGCAATTCTGTTTACAGTATGGCGTTAATCACTTCTGTTTGATGGCGAAATGCTTTAGCACCTTCTCCTCGATTTTCCAGGTACCCTTGAAGCCTTTTTCGATTATGAACGCGTCGCCAGGGCCGACCGTATTAGGTGAGCCACCGTCTGGGGTGATCGTGATTTTGCCTTTAATCAGATGGACGAATTCCCACGATTCATAGCTGGCATGGTAAGTTCCTGGCGTCGCCTCCCACCAGCCACAGATTATCGCTCCATCGTCCGAAGTGTATTCGATCCAGGTCTTCATCGTCGGGTTACCTTCGATTTTCTTCCAGCCGCCGAGGTCGGATTCGATTGGTTCGACAGTCATTTTGCCAATCTTCGAAAATGGTGGGTTCGTTTTGGTTTCGGTCCCCGCTTCGGCTTCCTTTGCAAGAAAACCATTAATACCTAATAAACCAACCGTACCCGTAAGCATAACTTCATTAAAATTTCGCCTGCTTAATTTTGAAAATGCGATACTGCTCATGATTCCAACCTCCGCTTAAGTAATAAGATTTAAATATGTGCTTTGCGTCGTAGTATAAATATTAGTTGCTGGGATTTGTACTGGCCAAAAGTACTAATTTGAGGCATTTTGTTCAATATATGATGATGCCTCCTTGGCTTGTCAGATATTATGAGTATAATGAAATTTTCAAAATCTATAATTATGATAATTATTAGGTTTTAAAATACAAATGGGAGGTAAGGAATGAATAGAGGTGGCGCCATACCCATTCCTACATGGAAAAAGATGTGGTCAATACAAGAGAAAATACTAAGGTCTCAAAACAGAGCGGAGGTTGTAACCACATTTTTCAGGGAACTGAAAAAGATTATACCACACAGATCAAGCATTTATTTCCCTATCGATATACCAACACAGACTCCCAATCAAACCGGTGCTATATCAGATAATATACCGGACTATAAAGAAAGATTAACACGATTTTTTGAGTATTACTATAAGCTCGATCCATTCTTTAAGCTTTATCCTCAACCCAACATTAACAAGGTCATGACGACCACAGATGTTGTGGAGGATTTTGATAAATATAGAAAAAGTGAATTCTATGTCGATTTCCTGAAACCTCAGGGCGTTTTCTATGGCATGGTTTCTCAATTCGGATTTAACGGCAGGCCTGTTGGTGGCTTTTCTCTGCACAGAGGGCCGGAGGATAGTGAATTTACTGAACGAGACAAGGCTATATTTACTAACTTTGCACCCCTTGTCGGCTTTATGCTTTACAGTTTCGAGCTGAAGGCAAACATGTCGGCTAACCAGGAGAAGGAGCTGACTTCGCACCCCTCGTTCAGATTTTCGCCGAGGGAAGAAGAGGTGACGATGTATCTGACCCAAGGGCTAAAGAATAATGAAATCGCAGATAGAATGTTTATCTCTGTCAGTACTGTCAAGAACCATCTTCAATCTATGTTCAGGAAAACCAATACAAAAACCGCGCGGGATTAATATCATTACTGTTTATTTCCAGCCAGCCGAAATAATTGATAAGCGCTGTCACCCAACCTGGAGCGACACGCCCGACATCTTGCCCTTGTTCAGCACTTCCTCCGCGCAAGTATAGCCACCATATATGGCTCCGGAGAATCCCCCGCCGGGGAAGATCCATGCCGAGGCGTAGTACAACCCCTCTATCGGCGAACGAAATGTCGGCCTGAATATCCCTGCTTGCATCGGGTCCTGGGCGAACCCATAGACGCTCCCTTCCGGGTTGTCGAACAGTTTCTTTATGCTCAGCGGCGTGGCCAGCTCTGTATAATCCACGTTCGCTTTCAGCCCTGGTACGCGCTGGTCGATCTTGTCTACCAGAGCGGCGGTCACCTCCTCTTTTTTGCTTTTATACTCATTTTCCACCAAGCCTTCCCAGTTGGAGAGATGATCCACGGTGACTATGACACCTAGGTTGTCACCTTTATCGCCTAATTGGTTATCGATATAGCTGTAGTCGACAAACACAAACCCCTTTCCCAGTTCATACCGTTGGGGCGAGTTGTAAAACTGCGATAACGATCTGACCTTCTCATCCAGGAAAAATGTTGAATATCTACCGTCCCAAATTTCACGCATTGGCTTTTTGAACCCGATAAACAGTGTGGACATGGAGTTGGCGATTCTCATGGAATTTACTTTTTTGCGATACCTGGCCGGGAATGCGTCCGGCGCCATTTTGTTGACCATGGTCGGGATAGCAGCGTTGGATATTATCACATCGGCATAAGCTTCTTCGGTTAAGCCGCCTTCACCCGACACCCTCTGATAACGCACACCCACTGCCCTTTTGTCTTTCACAATAATCTCCGACACATGATGCCGAGTCAACACTTCACCGCCGCCAGCCGTGATAACAGACGCCAGATGGCCCGACAGCGCCTGCCCGCCGCCTTTGATAAAATGTCCACCGCCGATGATATAGCTGGTTTGCGCAAAGGCCCAGAATATCAAAGACATTTTGTATGGATCCGCGTGATAATACATAAGATTTGCTATCAGGGCCAGCTTCAGGTCCTCGTTTTTGAAAAGCGAGTCGAGCAGACTGCCAACGGTTTCGAAAGTATTAAGCACAACACCCGGATAGAGCAGTGGAAAAACAGGAAGCTGGGCAAGAAATTTCCACTTTTCCTTTGGCAGAGCCAGCACAGATTTTCTTATGGATAGCAAAGTCTGAAAATATTTGCGGATCCCGTCCGCTTCGTCGGGGAATTTTTCTACTAGCGCAGCGATAGCGTTATCAATTCCAAAGGGTATGACCAGATCCACCCGGCCGTTGCTGAATCGATGAAACTCGTTCGCCTTAACAAACTCCAGCTTGTCGAACACGCTCAGGTCGTCGAACATGATTCTTTTATAGTCGTCGTTATCGAGTCCATCCATCATATGCAACGCGCCCTCAACCGTGTAACCCTTTCGTTTGAACACAGTTGCGCATCCACCCACCTGGTTGTGGCGTTCGATTAGCAGAACCTTTTGACCTTCTTTGGATAGTTTCGCGCCGGCGGTCAGCCCCCCTAACCCTCCACCGATCACAACAACATTGTAGTTCATATTAAGCGCTTCAGGAGGACCATGAATATCGATTGAACATACTGACTAGTATGTAAATATTCCGAGTAATTGTCAACCCTGTATGGCAAATGATTCAAACGAGTGGTAAACAGTCCGCATGATAGTGCTAAACGTTGCAAAATCAATATATTCTATAGCTGCATATAAGTAAAGGGGCCGGTCAAGGTGTTGCGAGAGCACCGGTGACTCTGCCGGGATAAGCGGAAATGAATTCTGTTTGCATAACCACAATAACCAGCCCCTTCACTCATAAGATAGAACCGCAGGCAAACCATGGTAAAGAGCGCCTTACACGACATGAAAGGAACTATTGCCTGCCCCGACAGAGCTACTGGATTGCCCGCGGCAGTAAAATGGTTGGATGGATCATTAAACAATGGTAAATTCTGGGATGAAAAGAATTCTGTTTCTGGCGCCGCAACCTTTCTTTGAGGTGCGCGGCACCCCGATCAATGTCCGCCTTGTCGTCACGGCGTTGTGCGAGCTGGGGCATGAGGTCGATCTGCTGGTGTTCCCCCACGGCGATGACATCACTATCCCCAACATGCAGCTGCATCGGGTGATGAAAATCCCTGGGCTGGGCAAGGCGCCCATCGGCCCGTCGATGCTGAAGATCGCATATGACAAGCTGATGATTTTCAAGGCTGTGGGGATGTTGCTTATGAAAAAGTATGACGCGATCCATGCGGTGGAAGAAGCGGCGTTTATCGCCTGGTTTCTGTCGAAGCTGTTCCGGGTACCTTTCGTTTTCGATATGGACTCTCACATCAGCGACCAGCTGCGCTATAGCAAGTTTTTCAAAAACAGCTTTCTGCTGGGCTCCGCCGATTGGTTAGAGCGATCATCGCTGAAAGACGCCGACGCTGTGGTGACAGTCTGCCCATACTTAACAGATGTAGCCAAACGTTATTGCGATGAGGAAAAGATTTTCCAGATAGAAGATATACCGCAGGAGTTTCCGTCGCCGCCGGAGGGTGTGACGGAGGAGTCGCTTCGAGCCGAGCTGGGGCTGGAGTCGGACAAGCAGATCCTTCTCTATACCGGCAATTTTGAAAAATATCAGGGGATCGATCTTTTGATAGAGTCGGCCGTCGATGTGGCGGCGCAGGTTCCTTCGGCCCGGTTCGTCCTGGTCGGCGGCAAGGATGAAACTATCGCGCGCTACAGGCAGATGGCGGATGAGCAGGGCGTGAGCGATAATGTGATCTTCACCGGCCCGCGGCCACTCTCTTATATGCCGCTGTTTCATGACATGGCCGATATCTTGTTATCACCCCGGCTGGAGGGGACCAACACACCGCTGAAAATATACACATACCTGCAGACCGGCAAACCGGTGGTGGCCACCGACCTGCCGACCCATACACAGCTGCTGAACCAGTCGGTGGCCGCCCTGGCCAAACCTGAAAAAGTGGATTACGCCGCCGCGATTCTGCTACTATTAAAAGATAATGTAATGCGAAAAACCCTGGGCGAAGCCGGTAAAAGCTTCGTCGAGAAATCATATAACTACGAAGTTTTCAAAGGTAAGATCGATACGGCCTACAGAAGCTTATGGCTTTAAAAGTTTATAGCTTCCTGGACCAGATCGGTTGGTTCATACCGGTATTTTATGAAACTGTATAAACACCTGCTCAACCTGGCCCGGTTCAAGGCCGGATCGACACATCCTTCCTGCGGCCCGATGAAGGTGCAGTGGGAGCTGACCTATAGCTGCAACCTGAAATGCGGCCATTGCCAGATCTGGCAGATACCGGAAGAGGAGATCAAGGCGAACACCATGACCCTGGAGCAGCAGACGAGGATCGTGGACGATCTGGCGGAGAGCGATGTGGGGCATATATCTTTCTCCGGCGGAGAGATGTTCCTGCAAAAGACTGTTTATGAGCTGATCGCATACGCCAAAGGTAAAGGGTTGAAAGTCGGCGGCAACTCCAACGCTTATCTGATCACGCCGGAGATCGCCGCAAAGATCGCGGACGCAGGGCTCGATATGCTGTATGTCTCGCTGGATGGCGACAACGCCGGGACGCACGACAAGATCCGCGGCGTCGATGGCGCGTTCGAGCGGGCGATTGCGGGTGTGAAAAATATGAAAGCGGCCAAGCCGGATATCAAGATGTTTTTCAACACCACGATAAACCGGCACAACGTGGGACAGCTTACCGGCGTGGCGAAGATCGCGGAGCAGATCGGCATGGAGGGGATCACCGTGGAGATGACCAACACGTTCGACAAGTATTCACCCAACGAAGAGCTGATGCTGACCAACGATCAGCTGCCTTTGCTGCGAAGCCAGATAGCGGAACTGTTCGAGAAACATCCCGGCCTGCTGCCGCATCCGGAGGGGTATTTCGACGAGTTCGAAACATATCGCAAAAACCCGGACAGTCTCTATCGATACCGATGTGTGGCCGGTGTGGTGTCGGCGCAGATCCACCCGAATGGCGACCTCTACCCCTGCCCTGTCGCGTTCGAGAAGATCGGCAACCTGACGGAGAATTCGTTCAAAGAGCTGTGGTTCGGCCAGGCGGCGGATGACCTGCGGCGCGACATCAAAGAGGGGCGCCACCCGATCTGCTGGATCACCTGTGTCAGCCCATTGAACCAATATCTGAGCTATCTGACGCCGACCCAGTTTTACAAATTGCTGAAGCCGAAAACGCTGAAGCATATATTGAAAAAAATCTGACCATGAACAAGCTGGACAATATCCGGAACCTTGGCAGGCTCTACTATAACTATGTCCGCCAGACCGAGGTCGTCCCATCCCTGCCCACCCGGATATGGATAGAACCGACCCCGTCGTGCAACCTGGCCTGCGGGCATTGCCCCAACGGGATGGATGTAAAGTTCCCCACAGGGTTGATGAAGATGGAGCTGTTCAAGAGCATTATCGACCAGCTGGAAGGCTCGCTGTACGACGTCAACCTTTTCCATCGGGGCGAGTCGCTGATACACAGGCAGCTGCCGGAGATGGTGGAGTATTGCCACAGCAAGGGGATGCATACCCGGCTGCATACCAACGCCGCGCTGATGACGGAGCAGTGGGCGCGTGACCTTATCGAGGCGGGGCTGTCGTATGTCTCGTTCTCTGTGGATGGTTACACGAAGGATGTGTATGACAAGGTGCGGATAGGCGGCGACTTCAACGAGACGGTGGAAAACATACAGCGGTTCCTGAAGCTGAACAACGAATCGGCCAACGGCGACAAAACATATACGATACTGCAGGTGATGGAGATCGGCGAGGATGAGCCGGGGCGGGAGGAGCGAAAGGTGGCGTTCCGGAATATGTTCGACGAAACCTTGCTCGACCGGTTCGTTGTCAGAACGCCCCACAACTGGGCGGGCGACCTGGATGAGTTCGGCGATGGTGTGGGCGACTCCCGGCGGTTTACCCCCTGCACATTTTTGTGGTATTCGATGACCATATTTTTCGACGGCACAGTGGCGCCATGCCCCCAGGATTTTTTCGGCAAGATATATATCGGCAACGTGTCGGAGGAGAGCGTGCGCGATGTGTGGAACGGCGAGCCGATGCGCCAGATGCGGCGGCGAATGAAGCAGAGGAACGTCAGCGGCCTGGCGCCATGCGAGACATGCGACATCCTGACACGGAAGACTTTCATGGGCGTGCCATCAAATTACCTCTCCACTTTTATTAAAGACAATCTGCTGGTAAAGTGACCGATAAACAGGAAAACTGCGGCGATTGCCCCGACGACGCGCCAGAGACCGAGCGTGACGGCAGGATACTGATAACCGGCGCCGGAGGGTTCGTCGGCCGGAGGCTCTGCGAAAAGCTGGCGGGCAAAGGCCACAAACTCCGGGTGCTGATCCGGAACGATCGCCACGAGGCGTTGTTCAAATCGCTAAACGCGGAGATCTATACCGGCGACATACGCGAGCCGGAGGTGGTGGACTGGGCGTGCGACGGGGTGTCCGGCATTTTCCACCTTGCATCCATTGTCCAGCAGGCCGGTGTCGACGACCATGAGTTTTGGGATACCCATATGACCGCCGTACAAAACCTGCTTCTCTCCGCCAAAAAATATGATGTCAAGCGGGTCGTCCACTGCTCCACCATCGGTGTCCTGGGCCATATCGACGGAGCGCCTGCAGATGAGACGACCGATTATAATGTGGAGGATATTTATCAGATCACCAAGGCGGAAGGCGAGAAGGTGGCGCTGGAGTTCCATGCGTTGACCGGGTTGCCGGTGACGGTGGTCCGGCCTGCGGCTGTGTATGGCCCGGGGGATACCCGGCTGTTTAAACTTTTCAAAATAGTGGCCACCGGCAAGTTTCGGATGGTGGGCGATGGCAATACGCAGATACATCCTGTGTATGTGGACGATCTGGTGGATGGCATGATCCTGGCCTATGAAAATGAAAATGCTGTGGGCGAAAAATATATCCTGGGCGGCGATGCGCCGGTATCGCTGAACCAATGGGTGAAGATCATCGCCCTTCACGCCTCTGTGGAACTGAAAAACGTTTCTGTGCCTTACCCTCTTGTCCGGGCCGCGGCGGTCGCTTGCGAGATGGTATGCAAGCCGTTCAACATCGAGCCGCCACTGTTTCGCCGAAGGGTCGATTTTTTCGTAAAGAATCGGGCGTTTTCCATCGATAAAGCCAGAAGGGAGCTGGGCTATGAGCCAAAGGTCGGCCTGGATGAAGGGTCGAAGCTGACCCTGGAATGGTATAAAAAGGAAGGCTGGATAGAACAATGAGATGTCTACGCTAATACATAGAGTCATGCTGGCGACTGTCGCCTTGGCGCCGTTGCCGTTGGCGAGCAACCGTCCACTGTTCTGGGGGATGATCGCCACTATTACAGCGGTTATGCTCATTCTCTGGGGATTGACCACCGCGCTGGACGAGAAGGGCGTCGCCGTCAGCATTCGCAAGGTTTGGCCCAGCGCCCTGCTGATGGCTGTTGTCGCGCTTTGGGTCTTGATACAGATGGCGCCCATGCCGATCGAATCGCTGGCCCATCCATTGTGGGCCGAAGCGGCAAAACAGCTGCCTGACCACCAGGTGTCCAGATCGATAAGCCTGGACCCTTATAAAACAGGGACGAGCCTGATGCGGTTGATCACCTATTGCGCCATATTCTGGCTGTTTCTGCAATACTCCCGCTCATCAGAAAACGCCAAAGCCACGGTTATGGTCATAACGATCGCTGGGTTTATTTATTCGTTGTATGGGCTGGTGGTCTATTTCAGCGGCAACGAAAGCATCCTTTGGCTAAAAAAATGGGCCTATGAAGACGCGTTGACATCTGTGTTTGTAAACCGCAACTCCTTCGCCACATATGTCGGGTTGACGCTTCTATGCTCCATCGTTCTGATGATCGAATTCATGTCCCAGGGTATGAGCAGAGCAGTTTCCGGCAAAAGTAAGGTCAGATATATGCTGGAGCGATTTACAGAAAAGGGCTGGGTTTTTGTTCTGGTTGTTTTCATCATAACCACTGCGCTGTTGCTCACCCATTCCAGGGCGGGGTTGATAAGCGCGTTGCTGGGGTTGGGTACGCTGGCCATCGCTCTGGGGTTATCGAGCACGATAAGCCTGAAAAAATCTGTTTTTGGCGCGGTTATTATCGTCGGGTTGATTGGTGTGGTCTATTCAATCAGCGGGGAGGAGACATCGGAACGTATGGAAGACGTTACCCTTTCATATCAACAAAACAGATCGCAACTGAACGAGCAATCCATAAACGCCATCGCCATAAATCCATGGCTGGGCTATGGATATGGCACATATGAAAATGTCGCCGGCATGTTCAGAACGGAGAAATTTCACCCATACGCCAAGGCGGCGCATAACACATATCTGGAAAACGCGCTGGAGCTGGGGACGCCTGTGGCTATCGCGCTATGCCTTTCCATAGCCTTGCTGGGCGTAATATGTCTGAACGGTGTTTTGCACAGGAAAAAAGATGTGATTTATCCATCTGTTGGGTTGGCTGCGACGGTTCTGATCGCCGCTCATTCCCTGGTCGATTTCAGCATGCAGATACCGGCTGTTGCCATCACTTATTCAGCTATCATGGGCGCCGCCTGCGCGCAATCGTGGAGTTCGCTGGAATAGGTACGACGAAAGGGGGAGGGTTCGGCGTTTGCTCATAATTGTTCAAAACGTGGGAAAAATGTAAAAATACGTGGGAAAAATGTAAAAATTTCTTTCATTCTGGTCAATCTTGTGGCATTATCGGTGGTCTTGGTTATGGTCGAATAAATCAGGGCGATATTCAATTAAATAAGGGTTTGGGAGATATCGATATATGAGTGACGGATTTAAGATAGTTGTGCTTATCAAGCAGGTGCCGGACACCAGCAGCGCCGCCGGTGTGAACCCGGATGGCACCGTGGATCGCGCCCGGGCGAAGAAAATGATGAATCCGTTCGACAAGTTCGCGCTCCAGAAAGCGATAGAGACCCGGGGACGGCCCATGGCGGCGAAATTATCGTCATCTCCATGGGGCCGCCCCCCGCCATAGCCGTGCTCCATGAAGCGCTGGAGTATGGGGCGGACAGAGGGATTTTGCTCAGCGACCGGCGTCTGGCCGCTTCCGATACTCTGGCCACGGCCTATGCGATCTATCGCGTGATCGATCATATTGGTGATGTGGATATCGTGTTCACCGGGTTGCAGACAACCGATGGTGATACCGCCCAGACCGGCCCCCAGATCGCCGAGCGGATGAACCTTTCGCAGATAACCTACTGCGAAACCATGGAAATCAAGGATGGAAAAGTGACCGCGGACCGGATCATCGACGGCGGCATGCAGAAGCTGGAGACCAATGTGCCGGTCCTGATCACCATCGCCAACTCGGCCACCAAGCTGGAGAATAAAAAGTTTGCCAACGTGTTCAAGCTGAAAGAGCTGCAACGGGATGAAGAGAAACTGGCCGAAAAGGTGGTCACCGTCACATTGGACGATGTGGAGGCGGACGCGACCCGGGTTGGGCTCGTTGGGTCGCCCACGGTGGTTGGCAAAACATGGAAAATAGGCGAGAAGGGCGGCTCCTGTGTGGTATTCAGCGGCGATTCGCCAACCCACGAGGTTGATTTGCTAATGGATAGCCTGGTGAAAGATGAACGTGGAATAGAGGAGTATGTTCTGTGAGTGAATACTCAGACGTAGTAGTTATTGCCGATCAGATTCAAAACGATCTGCGACCTGTCACCTTCGAGCTGTTGGGCGCCGGATCGAACCTGGCGAAAAAGCTTGGCGTCAGCGTGAAAGCGATCGTTATGGGAAGCAACCTGGACGACATACCGCAGCGGTTGATACATAACGGCGCCGATGAAGTGTTTGTTGTCGACAAGCCGGAGCTGGCCGACTATACAACCCTGACCTACCGGCGCGCCGCGATCGCCGTGCTCGATTCGCTGGATCGCCCGCCGCATATTGTGCTGTGCGGCGCCACCACCATCGGGGCGCGACCTGGCCCCCAGGATCGCCGCCTATTACGAGACCGGGCTGACCGCCGACTGTACAGAGCTGGATATCGGCGAATATATACATAAAGGCAAAGCGGACCCGTCGAAGGTGGGCACATACGATAACTGTCTCTATTCGATTCCGCCCCAGCTTCGGTGAAAGCCTGAAGGCCAGGATCATCGGCCCATGGAAAAATCCACAGATGGCCACGGCGCGCACCGGCGCCTTGATACCTTTCGAGGCGGACACGAATAGAACAGGGAAAGTCACACCGATTGATGTGGAACTTTGACGAGTCTGATTTTCGCGTGAAAGTTATCGAAACTGTGAGAGAGGTTTCTGATTCCATCGATCTGGTGAAAGCCAAAATTGTGGTCAGCGGCGGCTTTGGCCTGGGTGAGGCGGAAGGGTTCGATGTTGTCCGCGACCTGGCTTCTGTTTTTGACGAAGCGGCGGTGGGGTCGTCGCGCAAGGCTGTGGACGCCGGCTGGATACCTTACTCCCACCAGGTGGGGCAGACCGGCAAGACTGTCCGCCCGGAGCTTTACATCGCACTGGGCATCTCCGGCGCCATCCAGCATCGGGTCGGCATGAGCAACAGCGCCACCATCATCGCCGTCAATAAAGATGAGACCGCGCCGATATTCCAGTTTGCTCACTACGGTATCGTTGGCGACCTGTATGAAGTTGCGCCATTGCTGAAAGAAAAATTCAAACAGACCATGTCGTCTTAAAGGAGGTTCCATATAGTGGCTGAGAAGATCGAATATGACGTGCTATTAGTGGGCGGCCAGTCCATCTAACCTGACGCTGGCCCATCGGCTGGTGGATCTGGCCAGTGGCCCGGTGAAAATCGCTATTGTGGAAAAGGCAAAGAGCATCGGCGGCCACCTTCTTTTCCGGCGCCGCATCGAATACGCGGGTGATAAAGAAGCTGTTCCCGGATTGGGATAACAGCGATTTCCCGCTGCAGGGGATCTGCGCCGAAAGTTATGTCAGCGTGGTGGGGACCAGGCGATGGGCAAATGTCCCGAGGCTTGCGATGCCTTCCTATTTCAAAAAAGAGGGTTATGCCATCCTCAGCATTTCCGAGGTGGCGGAATATATGTCCCGTAAACTTACAGAAAAAGCTGAGGCGAAAGATGGCGTCATTGTGGACATCTATCCCGGGTTCGCCGCCAGGTCGATCGTGTTTGATGGTGACCGGGTGGCTGGCGTTGTTGTGGATGGGACCGGTGATGAGCTGGGCGACACCTGTTATGCCAAGGTCACTGTGTTTGGCGACAAAGGTTTTGTCTCCAGGGATCTGGTATCGAAATTCAACCTTCGCAAAAATCCGCAGGTTTATTCTGTTGGTGTAAAAGAAGTTTGGGAAACCACCGAAAGCTATGAAGGCAAGGTGTGGCACACCATTGGCTATCCATCGGAGCCTGGCCATCTGGGTGGTGGGTTTATTTATGGATGCAAAGATAATAAATTAATCGTTGGTATGGTCATGGGCTGCGATTCGCCCAACCCGAATATGCGGCCGCCGCAGGTATTGCAGGACCTGAAGAAACACCCGTTTATGCAGGAGATGCTGCGCGGCGGCAAGCTGCTTAAGTATGGCGCGGCCATATTGCCGGAGGGTGGCCTAGATTCATTGCCAGAGAAATTTGCCGTCGATGGCGCCATGCTGGTGGGCGACGCGTTGGGCACGCTGGATGTGAAGCGTTTCTCTGGTGTGGACAAAGCGATGGAGAGCGGCTATATCGCAGCGGAGGTTCTGTCTGAAGCGCTTAAAAGCGGCGATTTTTCAGAGAATGGTCTGTCTGGATATAAGCCACGATTGATGAGTGGTTGGGTGGGCGAAGAGCTGAAAGACGCGCGCTATTTCCGCCGGGCGTTCCACGATTATCCAGAGCTTCTGAACAAATTTATACCGAGGCTGGCCAAGGAGGTTGACTCTGGCAAAGACGTTATATTTGCCGGGTTGCAGGCCGGGCTGGCTGATCCTGTAGCGTCACTGAAACTGCTGGGCACCAGAAGGATGATTGAAAACCCATACGATCAGGGCCCTGCGAATTATAAGGAAGACCGATCGTATATCAACCCGAACCATGTGGCGCCCCAGCGTGAAATGCCGACCGGGTTTTCACCGGATACTGTATATTCCACGGCGGATGTGGTGTTCTATGCCAACACCCATTACGAAGAAGACAACGATCATATCGACGAGTTCGATGCGCAGGTGTGCGTCGGCTGCATTGATGAGTATGACAGGGCCGGTAAAGATACTCCTTGTGTGGGTGACTGTACCGCCGAAGTGCATCAGACGCTGGAGAAAGATGGCGCCCGGGCCCATGCCATGGCCCTGGAAAACTGTGTGCAGTGCACCACTTGCGAGATCGTATGCCCGAAAACGAACTTGCGGGTCAACGCCGCGTTACATGGATACGGGCCGAACTTTTCCGGAATGTAGCGCCGTTATGGCGCATCTGACCCTGTCGGGATATGCGATGGCGCCCTTCCTGCGCGACAAAGCAGGAAGTCCAATAGTTTACCGATAGGTACAAAAGTGTCGTTCCGGCACTAGTTTATCGTCACGTTTTTATAGGTATCCCACTCTTCTAACACTCTGCCCGCGCCGCGGACAACGGCGGTCAGCGGGTCCCTGGCCCGGAACACCGGCAGCTTTAGTTCTTCGCTCAAAGCTTTACCCAGCCCTTTGATCAGCGAACCACCACCCGCCAGGACGATACCCCTTTTACCAATATCGTTGATAAGCTCCGGGGTGGTGTTGTCCATCGCTTTTTGTACCGAGTCGATTATGGCGCGCACTGGCTCTGCGATGGCGACCCGGATATCCTTGTCTGTCAACACTATGGTCTTCGGTGCGCTTTTCATAACGTCTTTACCGATGACCTTCATCTTCAGCGTCTGCTCCAGCGGGTAAGCCGAGCCTATCGCCATTTTTATACGTTCACCTTCAAATATGCCGATATCGAGGCTGTGCTCGTGCCGAAGGTAGCGGACGATCGCCTCATCGAGTTCGTCCCCTGCCACACGGATCGACTCCACATAGGCGGTGGCGAACATCGATATGATGGCGACCTCGGTGGTACCCCCGCCGATATCGATGATCAGGTTGCCCGCCGACTTTTCCACCGGCATCCGCGCCCCGATCGCCGCGGCCATCGGCTCTTCGAGCAGCTTGACCTCCCGCGCGCCGGCGCTTTGGGCAGAATCGATGACCGCCTTTTTCTCTACCTGGGTGATGCCCGACGGCACACCAATGATGATTTTTGGAGCCCGGGAGAAACGGCTTTTGCGCGCCTTGTTGATAAAATACGCGATCATCTGTTTGGTCGAATCAAAGTCAGCGATGACACCATCCTTCATGGGTCGTACCACCTGCACTGGATCTGGCGTTTTCCCATACATCGCCTTGGCCTGCGCGCCTATGGCCAACAGCTTTCCACCCCTCGATAATGTGACAACCGAAGGCTCGTTCAGGATGATCCCCTGGCCCTTTGCGTGCATTAACGTATTTGCAGTGCCCAGATCCATTGCCAGGTCCGTTCTGAAAAACTGTTGTATATTATCTAGCCAGCTCATATTACTTCTAAGATTTATTTTGTTATTTTACCGTCCGCAGATGCACCCGCTCCAGCGGTTCCGGGTCGCCATGGAAGAAGATAACAGTTCCTTTCATCTGCTTTCCTGCGTCCAGGGCCGCCTGCGCGTTTATCAATAATTCTTCTATACTGTTTCCACCCTCCGATTGCGCGGCGGCTCCAATGACCGGGGTAAGCCTGATATCCACACCCTGATAGTGAAACGGGCGAGAGTCGATCGATTCCGCAATACCTTTCAGATGATAGGATATTTGTGTTTTCGAAAGTTCAGGGAACAGAAGTATGAACTTGTCCGCATGGCTCCTGCAGACGATCGCAAAATCGGCCGTCATGCTCTCGAGCCGGTTGGCCATTTCGGCGAGCACGCTGTCGCCCCCTGCGTACCCCAGCTCTTTATTCACCGTGTTAAAATGCTTCAGGTCAACAATGGCCACGCCACCCTCCTCGCCCGACATCGCCGGCGATTTTAGCAGCGCCTGGATGGTTACGGTCTTTGTCAATGAATCGTATGGGTCGGCGGTCTGGTTTTTCATATGCAGATAGAGGCTGGTAATGGTTGAAGAACAGATGGAAGCCAGGATGCATAACGATTTCAGGTCCTCCCTCCGGAAAGCTTCCACATCCCGGGACATCAACCCGATGGCGCCAGATACAAAGTTGTTGGAAACCATAGGCGCGCCAATAAAAGAGCGCCACCGGTTGCCGTCGCCCGGGATCACCGGCGCGTCCAGCTTCGGGTGATAGAGCGCGCGTTGCTGGCGGATAACCCAGCCAAGGCGATAATGTGTCAATGGCAACGGCTTTTCACCAGGGTTAAAATCGTCCCGCTCCGATGTCGGCGCCAGACGGAACTTGTCATCATTTGGCGCGCGGACAGCGAACACCATATAGTCGTGCGGTATCATCCCGCAAACGCTCAGCCTGATCATTTTGGCCAACTCCGAGACCTTTTCGCATGTGGCCGCTTTCTCCGCTATCTCCGACAATGTATTCACGCTGACAGCCTCGGTATGTCGGCGAGAATTGCTGTCGCCATGGGTGATCACTTTGGAAAACAGCTCCGAAAATTCCATCAGCAGTTTTATTTTCTTATCGGTGAACACATATTCATGCTTGCTGTCCGCAGAGAGGACACCCAGCAGACGGTCACCAGAAAAGATGGGGACGGCGGCTATCGATTTGATATTTTCATCTATTGAATAGAACTGCAGCGTCTTTGTGTTGTATCGAAAATTTTTCGCGGTGGCCTGTTGCTCATGTTTCGCGACCCAGCCTATGAGCCCGTGCCCGATCTGGATGGAAGCGTCTTGAATAATATTGTCTGACAGCGACTGGTAGGCGGTTAGGGCCAGGCGGTCGTTCTTTTTCCCTTCCAGCAGGAAAAGGGCTGTTGTAAAAGCATCGGTGACATTACTGACAAGCCTTACCAGGCTTTGTAATTCCTGCTTGTTACTACGTGGCATTTGAATACATTAACACAAAAAAAGTTGCAACCAGTATAAACCGAAGACATTCCGGCGAAAAGAAAAAAGGATAGGCAATTAAATGTCTGGTCCATCTCTCATATTTTCCGCAGGATCTCTTTAACAGCGGAACGAAACCCGACCATTAACGCGCGTGATACTATGCTGTGGCCAATATGCAACTGTTCAATATTTGGTATGGCGGCGATGGCGCCCACATTACCCAGATGCAAACCATGTCCGGCATGGGTTTCGATGGACAGTTTTTCGCTTAACCTTGTGGCTTTCTTGATTTTATTCAGCTCGGCGTTTATCGCCCTTTTCGTTTTTGCTTCGCTATACTGGCCGGTGTGGAGCTCTACGGTGGATGCGCCCACATCGATCGCCGCCTTGATCTGGTCCGGGTCTGGATCGATAAACAGCGACACCGGTATCGCTTTATTCTGAAACCGCTCGATTATTTTTTTTAACCTTTTTTGGCCCCGGGTGGCGTCCAGACCCCCTTCGGTGGTTATCTCCTGTCGCCGTTCCGGCACGAAGCTGACCTGGTCCGGCATGACCTGATGGGCTATTTCGATTATTTCATCTGATGCGGCCATTTCCAGGCTGAACCTTTTCGACACAGCTTCTCGGATTCGGAAAACATCATGATCCTGGATATGCCGCCTGTCCTCTCGCAGGTGGACGGTGATACCGGCGCAACCCGCTTTTTCCGCGATGAGCGCGGCCTCCAGTGGATCGGGGTAATCGATCATCCTTGCCTGGCGCACCGTGGCCACATGGTCGACGTTTACATATAGCTTAACCATCCGGGCATTCTACAATACCGGCGCTCCTTTGTCCGATGAAATATGGCAAATTTGAGGGGATAAATTCGATGGGTTGGGTTAGCTAATGATCTTATCGAGATCTTCCTGACGCTTGTTGATGGCCCTCAACCCGCCCGCCAGCAATGGCAGGAATACCATGGCAAAGGCGATGTTCATTAATGTTTGAGGAATCATGGTATTAAGCGATCTGCCAGTGAGGTCGAAACTGAATATGGCGTTCACTAGAAAGCCGTTTATCAGAAAATCAAATATCGTGGCCAAAATCACAGCGATCACCCGGGAAACAACCGAGTCGATTATATACTTCTCCCGCAGCATCCCGGTGACAAATCCTATCAGGCTTTTGGAAAGCAGGTTGACGCCCATAGAGCCAAAAAGCAGCAGATCCTGAATAAACCCGATCAGCGCGCCAAATTGCAGCCCGCCGGTTTTTCCCCACGCAAGCCCGCTATATATGGCGAGGATCAGGATAAGGTCTGGATAAACAGTGATCCATGACACAAACTGGAATACCGTCGTCTGAAAAACGAAGGCAAGCAACACAACCAGACCGTAATATACGATTTTCAAGGCCAGTCCTTTTCATCTATAACCACAGGCGATCGTGCGCTCAGCACAAGGACCTCTTCGATGCGATCCAGGTCTGCAGTGGGGGTAAGGCGCGCAGAAAGGAAAAGGTCTTCACTAACTGTATCTATATCTTCAATAATTCCTACAAGCAGCCCTTTTGGATAAATCCCGCCCAGGCCGGACGAGATGACCCTGTCGCCAGCCTTCACTTCAGATTCAGCTTTCAGGTAGCGCACTTCCAGCGTGTTGGTGTTAGAGCCTGCCACCACAAGGTTGTCCCTGGTTTCCTGAACGATCGCGTCCACCGCCGATCGCACATCAGATATCATCAGCACCTTCGATGAATAAAGCGCCACCCGCACAGTTCTGCCGATCAGGCCCCGGTGGGTTATCACAGGCATATTTTTCTTTAGGCCGTCTTCGCTGCCTTTGTTTATATACAACAGCCGGACCCTGCCGATGGTATCCCGCCCGATTATCTGCGCCGTTTCGTATGGAATCATATCCAGCCTGGGGAATGAAAGAACTTGATCCAACCGCTCATAATGTTTGAACTGCTCCACCAGTAATGAGTTTTCAAACGCCAGCTTGTCCACCCGTTGACGCAAGTGTTGGTTTTCTTCCTTAACACCCACCAGGTTTATATAGTTACCCCATATCGTATAGATTTTATCCGCGCCAAAATCCACAAACTCCTGAAACGGCGCCAGCACTGTGATGGCGGCTTTTTCCAGGAAGTTCAGGGAAGATTTTTCTCGAAGGTTCGACAGTAATAAAGTGAGGCTAAACGCAAGCAGAGCGACAAGGATAAGGATGTTTTGATATCTTCGTATTAATCCTCCCATTTTTTATTTCACAAGGATTCCACATTTATGGAAGGCGCAGGCATGATTGCCCTTTACCATTTGCATCTCCCTTATATGGATACCCTTTTTAATAAATTAATGTCTTCCAGCGCCTTGCCGGTGCCAAAGGCCACCGCAGACAGCGGGTCCTCGGCCAGGATTATCGGCAGCGATGTCTCTTCGCGCAGCAGGTTGTCCAGCCCCTGCAGCATGGAGCCGCCGCCGGCCAGTATGATACCTTTATCCACAATATCCGCCGCCAGCTCCGGCGGGGTCCGCTCCAGCGCGATTTTCACCGTCTCCACCACCGTGGAGATCGGCTCCGCCAGCGCTTCGCGAATTTCGGTATCGTTGATGGTCAATGTTTTCGGTATACCGGTCATCAGGTCGCGCCCCTTGATCTCCATCGTCTGCGCTTTCTCCAGCGGATAGGCGGACCCGATCGTCATCTTGATCTCTTCCGCCGTTCGCTCGCCGATCAGCAGGTTATATTTCCTTTTCACATAGCTCAGGATCGCCTCGTCCATCTCGTCCCCGGCCACCCGGACAGACCGGGAAAACACGATGCCGGAAAGCGATATCACCGCCACCTCCGTGGTGCCGCCGCCGATATCCAGGATCATGTTGCCGGAAGCCTCCGATATCGGCAGGCCAACGCCTATGGCCGCCGCCATCGGCTCCTCCAGCAGGTAAACATCCCGCACGCCGGCGCTGATGGCCGCGTCGCGAACTGCCCTCTTTTCGACCTGGGTGATGCCGGAGGGAACAGCGATCACAACCCGCGGCCGCACCATCGACCGGCGGTTGTGCACCTTATGGATAAAATAGCTGATCATCACCTCGCAAACTTCGAAATTCGCGATCACTCCATCCTTCATCGGCCGGGTGGCCACGATGCTGCCCGGGGTGCGGCCCAGCATCTTCTTCGCTTCCGAGCCGACAGCCAGCACCTGCTTGCTCTCCGAGTGGATCGCCACCACAGAAGGCTCGCGCAATACGATACCTTGCCCCTTTATGAATACCAGGGTGTTGGCGGTTCCCAGGTCGATGGCCAGGTCAGAGGAAAACAGACCCAGTAAAGTATCTAATATCATCAAATCTCCAAATCAAATTTTATAACCGTAAGATCAAATATCAGTTTAATATTATCGCAGGCGCCAGCCGTTTTGCTAACGTAACATCAATGGTGGAGCAATGACAATATCTTTCCAGCGTATTTTTTAAAGAAAGAGTATATTTTGACATGAAAATGATTCGTTTTATATAATAACTTGTTTACAATCTTTTTCCCAACAAGTCATTAACATGAAAGGGAATAAAAATAGTTAAAATAGCGATAGCGTCGGATCATGGGGCGTATGATCTGAAACTGAAACTGACCGAACGCTTGAAAGAGCTGGAGTTCGAACCTGTGGATATGGGCACCCACGATGATGATGAGTCTGTTGATTATCCAGATTACGCCATCAAGGTGGCCAAGGCAGTCAGCTCCGGAGAGATTGAGAAAGGCATCTTGCTGTGCGGCACCGGGATCGGCATGTCCATCACCGCCAACAAGTTCCCCGGCGTGCGCGCGACCCTGGCCTATGACAACTATACGGCAAAGATGAGCAGGCTGCATAACGACTCTAACATACTGGTGATGGGCGGGCGCACCACCGGCGAGGCCATTGCCCTGGATATCCTTGATATATGGCTGAAAACCGACTATGAGGGCGGGCGCCATGATAAAAGAATCAAGAAAATATCGGAACTGGATAAATAACATTCCGCTTCAGGAGATAATAGATAAATGTCAATCGCTTTACATGAATCCGCGCTAAAGGCGCAAGACCCGGAGATTTGGGAAGCTGTATCGGGTGAAGGGGCCCGTGAGGCAAACACACTGGAGCTGATCGCTTCAGAGAACTTTACCAGCGAAGCCGTGCTGGAGGCGCAAGGTTCTGTCATGACCAATAAATACGCCGAAGGCTACCCAGGCAGGAGGTATTATGGCGGATGCGGGCAAGTCGACAAAGCGGAGACCCTGGCCATAGAGAGGGCCAAGGCGCTGTTCGGCGCGGAGCACGCCAACGTCCAGCCGCACTCCGGCTCCCAGGCAAACCAGTCGGTATTTTTTGCGACGCTGGAGCCGGGCGACACGGTCATGGGGCTCAACCTGGCCCATGGCGGCCATCTCACCCATGGCCACCCGCTGAACATGTCGGGCAAATGGTTCAACATCGTCCCGTACAACGTGGATAAAGAGACGGAGACCATTGATTTCGACGAGCTGCGCACATTGGCGCGGGAGAACAAACCGAAGCTGATAATCGCCGGCGCCTCCGCCTATCCACGCCGGCTGCCGTGGGAGACCTTCCGGGAGATAGCGGACGAGGTGGGCGCCCTGTTCATGGTCGACATGGCTCATATTGCGGGTCTGGTGGCAGCCGGCCTGCACCCCAGCCCGGTGGGCATAGCCGACTTCGTGACCACCACCACCCACAAAACCTTGCGCGGGCCCCGCGGTGGTATGGTGCTGTGCAAAGAGGAATTCAAAGCGGACCTCAACCGCGCCGTGTTCCCCGGCCTGCAGGGCGGGCCGCTGATGCATATTATCGCCGCCAAGGCTGTCGCGCTGAAAGAGGCGATGAGCGACGAATTTAAGGAGTATCAGAAACGGGTAGTCACCAACTGCAAACGTCTGGCCGATGGCTTGCAGGAGAACGGACTGCGCCTGGTCTCCGGTGGGACCGATACTCACCTGGCGCTGGTAGACCTGCAAGGTAAAAAGCTGACCGGCAAAGTCGCCGAAGCCGGGCTGGAAAAGGCAGGCATGACCGTCAACAAGAACGCGATACCCTTCGATCCGGAAAAGCCTTTCGTGACATCCGGCATCCGCGTGGGCTCGCCGGCGGTGACCACCCGGGGCATGAAGGAAGAGCAAATGGACCTCATCGCGAAATGGATGTGCGCTGCGCTGGATAATATTGAAAACGAAAAGGTCCTCGCTTCTATCAACTCTGAGGTGCTGGAGTTGTGTGATCAGTTTCCACTGTACAGGTCTGCCTATTAACAGGGGTAACCTGCTATGAAATGTCCATCGTGCGGCGCGTTGGAAAACAAGGTTATCGACTCTCGCCTGACCAGGGAGGGGGACATGATACGCCGCCGCCGCGAATGCCTTGCCTGCCAGCGGCGGTTTACCACCTATGAGCGAGTGGAGGAAAACCTGCCGATGATCGTTAAAAAAAACGGCGGGCGCCAGGCCTTCAGCCGGGAGAAAATAATGGAGGGCATAGAAAAGGCGTGCCACAAACGCCCCGTGTCGGCGGAGGACAGGGAAGATATAGTCGAGAAAGCGGTCCGGGCCGCCATGGAATCGGGCGAGACGGAGGTGCCCAGCTCTGTGGTGGGTGAGTCTGTCATGTCGTCGCTGCACAAGCTGGACGATGTGGCGTATGTCCGATACGCCTCGGTATATCGGGAGTTTCGGGATATCACCCAGTTCGTCGAGGAGCTGAACAACATGGCGAAAAGCAGAAAATGAGCGGATACTATCCGATATTGATGGATCTGAAAGGGCGCGCGTGCCTGATAGTAGGCGGCGGCAATGTGGCGGCCCGCAAAGCGGGGTCACTGGCCGATGCAGGCGCCAGGGTGACCATAGTAGCGCCGCAGCTTGGCGATGAAACAAAAGCGCTGTGCGATGCAGGTAAAGCGGAGTGGGTGAGCGATGTATTCAGACCAGAACAGATGGATAACGCCACGCTGGTGATCGCGTCCACCGATGATGATGAAGTGAACAGAAACGTATATGATGCGGCTATGAGCAGGAGCCTGCCGGTAAACGTGGTGGATCAGCCGGAGCTGTGCACGTTCATTGTTCCGTCGGTGGTCCGCCGGGGTGACCTGACAATCGCCATCAGCACATCTGGCAAGAGCCCTGCCGTGGCAAAATCTGTGCGGAAGCGGCTGGAGCAGGAGTTTGGCGAGGAATGGGGCGCGTATCTGGAACTTATGGGAGAAGCGCGGATATTGGCCCGGGAAAAAATAAATGATCAGAAAGCACGGGAGCATTTTTTCAACCGTCTGACAAGCTCAGACCTGTTCGAGCGGGTTCAGAATGGTGAGATCGATGACGCCAGGAAAATGATCGAGGAGATGGTGGAGTCATGAACACAGCTTTTGTGATTTCGACCTTTCTCTATTTTCTGGGGCTGGTTAAATACCTGCTGTACCTGGCCATGCGTAACCGGATACTTTTCATATTGGCCACCATCATGATCTCCCTCGGGTTTGTCGCCCAAACGGTGGCGCTGTTTCAAAGGGCGGCCCAGACCGGGCATGGGCCATACACCAACAGCTTTGAATATTGCATGTTCACCGCATGGATAGTATTCGCGGTTTTTCTGATAGCGCAGGGCTACTACCGGTTCAGGCATTTGGGCGCGTTTATGGCCCCTATTGGCTTTATGCTTGTGTTGTGGGCGATGGCGCTGTCACCGGAGTCGGACCCTAACCTGCCGGTCAAGGAGTATTGGCTGACGCTGCACAGGACCATGTCTTTTTTGGCGTTCGGCGCATTTTCCCTGATATTTGCGGCTGGGCTGATGTATCTTATACAGGAGCGGCAGTTGAAAGCGAAGAATTTTGGCGCCTGGTACCACCGGCTGCCCTCCCTCGACCTGCTGGATGATGTCAACCGGAAAGGATTAATATTCGGTTTTCCGATCATTACCATAGGCACGGCGGCGGCGATCGTCTGGTCGATTAATAACTACGGCATGATAGTGATGCCGGAGACATCGACAGTTTTATTGGTTATAGGATGGTTAGTGTACGCCATTGGATGTTTTGGCCGGCTGATCATGGGCTGGCGCGGCCGGCGGGCGGCGAAGCTGGGCATCGTCGGGTTCAGCATTTTTACAGTGGCCATACTGGCTCATATTGGATAAAAAGTGAAACTGATAGTTCTGGGTGTGAACCATAAAACGGCCCCTGTGGAGATCAGGGAGAAGCTGTCGATCTCCGACAGCAAGCTGGAGGAGCATCTGCGCATCCTGGACGACCACGCCCCCGATATCCTGGAGAAGGTCATCCTCTCCACCTGCAACCGGATGGAGATATACGCCCGGGTCTCCAACGTGGACAGCGGCGCCGAATCGCTGAAACGGTTCCTGTGCAATTACCATGAGATAGATCAGCAGACCCTGGAGGAGTCGACATATCTGCTGACCCTTGAAAATGCGGTGGAGCATCTTTTCAAAGTGGCCGCATCGCTCGATTCGATGATCGTGGGGGAGCCGCAGATATTGGGCCAGGTAAAGGGCGCCTACCGGGCCGCGCGGGAGCTGGAGGCCACCGGCGCCGTGCTCAACCGGATGTTCGAGCAGAGCTTTACCGTGGCGAAAAGAATCCGCACCGAGACCGGCATCGCGGAGAACGCTGTCTCTGTCTCTTACGCGGCGGTGGAGCTGGCGAAAAAGATATTCGGCGATCTGTCTAACCATACGACGCTGCTGATCGGCGCGGGCGAGATGATCGAACTGGCCGCCCAGCATCTGGTGTCGCAAGGTGTGGAGACGGTGCTGGTCTCTAACAGGACCTATGACAAGGCGGTGGAGCTGGCCACCCAGTTTAATGGCGAGGCGGTGAAATTCGACTCGCTCCATGAGGAGCTGAAAAGGTGCGACATCGTCATCAGCTCCACCGGCGCGCCCCACTTCGTTGTCCGCAAGGAGCTGGCGGAGAAGGTGATCGCGGAGCGGTACAACCGGCCGATGTTTTTCATCGATATAGCGGTGCCCCGCGATATCGAGCCGTCGGTTAACGAGATCGATAACTGCTACCTGTACGATATCGACGACCTGAAAAGCGTGGTGGAGGCCAACCTGGCCGAACGGGAGCGGGAGGCCAGGAGCGCCGAGGAGATCGTCCGGAAAGAGGTGACGCAATTTTTTGCGTGGCTGGATCATCTGGAGATGGCCCCGGTTATCGTGGAGCTGAAGGACCGGGTTGAATCGATACGTCGCAAGGAGCTGGAGAAGGGGCTGGGCAGATTGGAAAACCTGTCCGCCGCGGATAAGGAAGAGATCAACAAAATGACCGAATCGATGATCAAAAAAGTCATCCATGCGCCGATCGTGAACCTGAAGAAAAAAGCGGAATCCGAAGAAGGGCACAAATACCTGAAGGCCTTGCGTTACCTGTTTAACCTGGAGGATTGATTGGATAAACTGGTAATCGGCACCCGGGGCAGCCCCCTGGCATTGTGGCAGGCCAACTGGGTGAAAGCACAGATCGAGGGTCAGCATAAGGATATATCGGTCGAGCTGGAGATCATACACACCACCGGCGACAAGATCCTGGATACACCGCTGGCGAAGGTCGGGGGCAAGGGGCTGTTCGTCAAGGAGATCGAGGTCGCCTTGTCCGACGGCGCTATCGACCTGGCTGTCCACTCCATGAAAGATGTCCCCACCATCCTGCCGGACGATCTGGAAATCTCGATCATATGCGAGCGGGAAGATCCGCGGGACGCGTTCATCGCGCAGGAAGCCGCAACCTTCGACGACCTGCCGAAGGGCGCCAAGGTCGGCACATCGTCCCTGCGGCGTCAGGCGCAGATACTCCATCGCCGACCTGATATCGAGATCGTCTCGCTGCGGGGCAACATCGGCACCCGGATCAAAAAGCTGACCGAGCAGAACCTGGACGCCATCATGCTGGCGGCCGCCGGGCTGATACGGATGGAGCAGCAGAGCATTATCACCGAATATATGCGCAGCAGCGAATTCATCCCCGCGGTGGCCCAGGGCGCGCTGGGGATCGAAACACGCAAGGGTGACGGCGATACCATGGAGCTGATCGGTTTTCTGAACCATGAGCCGACAGCTATCGCCGTGGGGGCGGAGCGGGCTTTCCTCGCCCGGCTGGAGGGCGGGTGCCAGGCGCCCATCGCGGCGCATGCCATATTGAGTGATGGCGCGCTGGCGCTGGAGGGGCTGGTTGGTGTGGCGGACGGATCACTGCTTTATCGTGATATCCATAGCGGCAAGGTGGAGGATCATGAAACGATCGGCGTGTCCCTGGCCGAGACATTGCTAAAGGCCGGCGCCGACGAAATCCTGCAAGAAGTATACGGGAGCCATAGTTAAAGTTTTACCGCCATGGTCAGGATCGCTTTTCTATCAATACTTCTTTCTGCGTTGTTTACCTCTCCACCCGCGACGTTCGCCGACCCTGGCTCTGTCGAGAATGGCAAAAAAGTGTTTATGGAGCGCTGTTTCCAGTGTCACGGACCCGAAGGCAAGGGTGACGGCCCGGCGTCGACATATCTGCCCAGGAAACCGCGGAATTTCACGCTCGGCATCTACAAAATAAAAACCAGCAAGCCGGAGTCGTACCTTGTCCGCGACGAGGATCTGTTCAACACCATATCAAAAGGTCTGGTCGCATCCGGCATGCCGCCGTGGGAGAACATCCTGACCGTGCAGGAGCGGTGGGACCTGGTGGCGTATATAAAATCGCTCTCCGATTTTTTTGACGGAGAGCCAAACCCGGCCCAGCTCGACCTGACGGGCAAGCCTCCATTCACCCCGGACGCGGTGGAGAAAGGGCGGAAGGCGTATATGCGGTTGAAATGTCACGAGTGCCACGGCGTCGATGGCGGAGGGGATGGCATCAAGAACCTGAAGGACGATTACGGCGTCCGCATCAGGCCGCGGGACTTGAAGAAGCCGTGGGTGTTCGTGGGACCGCACACCGAAGACGCGTTATATGCCCGGCTGACCAACGGTATGCCGCTGACCCCCATGCCCTCATACGCCGGTCGGCACGACGACATCGCGCTGAAAATGGAGCGGTGGCATGTCGTCTATTACCTGATGGATCTGGCGGAAAAGGCGGAACAGAAAAGGGCGAGGTGGAGGACGATCCTCATTGGGGCGGGGCTGTTGCTGATACTGGCGATCAGTCCGCTGGCCCTGGGATATTTGCGCAGCAGATAGAACTATCGAGCCAAGGCTTTTACGGCAGCGTCGATTTTTTGCAGACCGGTCAGCAACTTTTCCAACTCATCCAGCGGCCACATGTTCGGCCCGTCGCACGGCGCGTTATCCGGGTCCCGGTGGGTCTCCAGAAATATCGCGGAAACGCCCACAGCCACCGCCGCCCGACTGAGCGCCGGTATATGCGCCCGGTCGCCCCCGGTCTTGTCGCCCAACCCGCCCGGCCGCTGCACGCAATGCCCCGCGTCGAACACGATGGGCGCGCCGGTCTGGGTCGCCATCTCCTCCAGCGCGGTCATGTCGACGATCAGGTTGTTATAACCGAACGACGTCCCCCGCTCCGTCAAGGTCACTTTGTCGTTGCCGGTGGTTTTGATTTTATCGACAACGTTGGTCATGTCCCACGGCGCCATGAACTGGCCCTTTTTAACGTTCACCACCTTGCCGGTGTGGCCCGCGGCCAACAGAATGTCGGTCTGGCGGCAAAGGAACGCAGGGATCTGGATAACGTCCACCACCGCGCCCGCCGTCGTCGCTTCTTCGGCGGTGTGTATATCGGTCAATACGGGAACGCCGATCTCGGAGCGCACCTTCTCCAGGATCGTCAGGCCCTCTTCGATGCCCACGCCGCGGAACGATGAAACCGACGACCGGTTCGCCTTGTCGTACGACGATTTGTATATGAACCCGATCTTCAGCCGGTCGGTGATCTGTTTGATCCGCTCGGCGTGAAACAGCGCATGGTCCAGCCCCTCGATCGCACAAGGCCCGCCGATGAACACAAACGGCAGATCGTTGCCGAGGACGACCGATCCATGGCCCAGGTCGATGTTCATATCAGCTGGCTTATATCTTTGGCCGCTTTTATAAACGCGGTGAACAGCGGGTGCGGCTCGCGCGGGGACGATTTGAATTCCGGGTGAAACTGCCCCGCCAGGAACCATGGATGATCCTCGATCTCCACGATCTCCACCAGCCGGCCATCGGGGCTGAGTCCGGAAAATTTCAGCCCGGCTTCTTCCAGCTTCATCCGGTAGTTGTTGTTGAACTCATACCGGTGGCGGTGGCGCTCGTTAATTTCCTGCCGGCCATACGCCCGGTGGGCCAGCGACCGGTTCCGCAGCTGGCACGGGAACGAGCCGAGCCGCATGGTGGCGCCCATGTTCACCTGGCCCTGCTGGTCCGGCATCAGGTCGATGACCGGATATTTGCAGTCCTGGTCGAACTCGGAGCTGTTGGCGCCTTCCAGTCCGCATATCGACCGGGCGTACTCGATCACCGCGCATTGCATGCCGAGGCAAATGCCGAAGAACGGTATCTTTTTCTCCCGCGCCAGCTTTATGGCCAGCACCTTCCCCTCGATCCCGCGCTCGCCGAATCCGCCCGGGGTCAATATTCCGTGGCACTGGGTCAGCAGTTTTTCCACACTCTCTACATTGACCAGCTCCGAGTCGATCCACCGGAAATCGATATCCACATCGTTGGCCAGCCCGCCGTGGGTGATGGCTTCGGCCAGGCTTTTGTACGAATCCGCCAGGGTGATATATTTGCCGGTGATGGCGATGGTGACCTTCTGTTTGGGGCGTTTAATTTTTTCATTCAGTTCTATCCATTGCGACAGGTCGGTCTTGCGGTCCTCCAGCCCCAGCAACTCCAGCGCTATGGTATCCAGCCCTTCGTCATACAGCCGCAACGGCGCTTCGTATATGGTAGATACATCCACCGCAGAGACAACATGATCCGGGTCCACGTTTGAAAAGAGGGATATTTTACCTTTCACCGAATCGTCCAGCGGCGCCTCCGACCGGCAGACCAGGATATCCGCCTGTATCCCCGTCTCCAGCAGCTCCCGCACGGAATGCTGGGTTGGTTTGGTCTTCACCTCGTTGGCCGCCTTCAGGTATGGGACCAGCGTCACATGGATAAACAGCGCGTTCTGCTTGCCCAGGTCGAACCGGTATTGCCGCATCGCCTCCAGGAACGGCAGCGACTCTATATCGCCCACGGTCCCGCCGATCTCGCAGATCACCACGTCGAACCCTTTGCCCACCTCGTCCAGGCGGTGCTTGATTTCGTCGGTGATATGGGGGATCACCTGCACCGTGGCGCCCAGATAGTCGCCCCGCCGCTCTTTTGTGATGACGCTGTTGTATATCCAGCCGGTGGTTATGTTGTTCAGCTTGCCCATGCGGGTGGTGATGAACCGCTCGTAATGGCCCAGGTCGAGGTCGGTCTCCGCCCCGTCGTCGGTCACGAACACCTCGCCATGCTGAAACGGGCTCATGGTGCCCGGGTCCACATTGATATACGGGTCGAGCTTCAGTATAGTCACCTTATAGCCCCGCGCCTCCAGCAGCGCGCCCAGCGACGACGCGGTCACACCCTTGCCCAGGGAGGACAACACACCGCCGGTTACAAACACATATTTAGGCACAAGCTAACCCTTCGCATAAATTTTATTCGCGTTATCCAGATCGTCGGGCGAATCCACGCCGATCGAATCATGCTCCGTCTCGACACACAAAATCTGATATCCATGTTCCAGAATACGCAACTGTTCGAGCTTTTCCAGCTTTTCCAGCGGCGATTGCTCTAAACCGGCGTATTGTAATAGAAAATCGCGGCGAAATATATAAATTCCTAGATGTTTGTAAACTGGCCGGTCCGAAGCGGAGCCATCCCGGTCGTTCGGGATCGGCAGTTTGGAAAAATATAGCGCCCTGTTTTTCAAGTCCCTGACCACCAGCGTAACGTTCGGATCGTCCGCCTCCTCCACCGTGACCGGGACGCATAAAGTGGAGACATTGACATCCGGGTTATCTATCAGGGCCGTTATGGCGCTGTTCACAGAGGCCGGGTCGATGAACGGCTCGTCACCCTGCAGATTGACCACTATATCAGCGTCAGACTGTTCCGCGACTTCCGCCACCCGGTCGGTTCCAGACCTGTGATCCGGCGATGTCATCCGCGCGACTCCGCCAAACGCCGCCACAGCGTCCATGATCCGTTGATCGTCGGTGGCCACGATCACTGCGTCGACCGACTCGATTTCAGAAGCGCGTTTGTAGACCAGCTCAATCATCGGTTTGTCGCCGATGGTTTTCAACGGTTTGCCAGCCAGCCTGCTGGAGCCGTATCGCGCCGGGATGACCGCCAGGACTTTTGGGGAGTCGCTCACTGAGATTCACCGCTAGTATGCATGACGATTTATAAAACCTTTCCAGATGGTCAGCCACAGTATTTTGATATCGAACTTCAGCGACCAGTTTTCTATGTAGTAGAGGTCATACTCTATCCGCCGCTCCAGGGACGTGTTGCCCCGCAGGCCGTTGACCTGCGCCCAGCCGGTTATACCCGCCTTCATTTTGTGGCGCAGCATATACATCGGCACAGTTTTTCTGAAATCCTCCACAAACACCGGCCGCTCCGGCCGTGGCCCTACAAGGCTCATATTGCCTTGCAACACGTTAAAAAGCTGGGGCAGCTCATCCAGGCTGGTCTTCCGCAGAAACGCGCCGATCCGTGTGCGCCGATCATCGTTCTGCGCGGCCCAGGTGGCGCCGGTCTCTTTCTCCGAATTTTCCCTCATAGAGCGGAACTTGTATATGGTGAACGCCTCGCCCCCCAGGCTCATTCGCTCCTGCTTGTATAGTATCGGCCCTTTCGACTCCAGCTTTATCAACAGGGAAATGATAAGCAGCACAGGCAACCAGATGATGATAAATATAATAGAGAATATTATGTCGAACGCCCGTTTGAACACCACGTTCCAGCCATACATCGGGCTTTCCGACAACGAGACTAGCGGTATCCCGTCGAAATCCTCTATGCTGGCGTTGAGCCGTATGAACTGCATCACATCCGGGGCCAGCTTGATATCCACCGGCTCATCACCCAGCAGCTCCAATGTTTTCTCCAGCCGTTCATAGGCCTGATGCGGCAGGGCTATGAAAATCTGGTCGATGTCATGCTCGTCGATCATTGTTTTCGCTTCGTCGATGGTTCCGATGACCTTGTAACCGTGGTGGACCTTGCCGATGTCGCTCTCATCATCCGCCAGCATACCGACCACGACGATGCCAGACTCCGGATGGCGCGCAAAGGTTTCCGCCAGGGTCTGGCCCAGCTTGCCCGCGCCGATGATCAGGATATAGCGCAGGTTATAGCCTTTGCGGCGCGCCTCGCGCAGGATGGTCCTGATCACAGCGTGGGATATCATCAGGGAGATGGTGCTGGTCCCCCAGAATATACCCATAAACAGCCGCGAAAATGAAAACTCACGATAGAAAAAAGCGGCCGCCAACGTAATCACCATGGCGATGGCGGCGGACCGGAATATCCGGAAATATTCGTTGAACCGCGAGTCGGACCGCATCGGCGAGTATAACCCGCCCAGCCGCAACGCGATGAACCAGACCAGGGCCAGCGCCGGGATGAAATAGAGGTATTGATACAGCGGCGGCACACCCTTGGTGACAGGGAACAGGCCGGAACCGAAACGGATATAGTAGGTGGCGATCCAGGAGAAAATGACGACACCGATGTCCACCAGCAACATAATCGAAAGAAAAAGCTGGTTATGTTTCTTAAGCATATAACGATGAAATAGTCGGGGTCAGCTTTTTGTCGTTTTTCATATTATCCGTAATCGTTCAAAACCTGCATGTTAAAGGTTTTCAGAAAATTTTAGCACTTAATCACAACGATGCAAAATTTTTCATCTGCGCCAGGTTTCCGCTGTCGTCATGATTGCGCGCGCTTACTTTTTCATGGCCCTGTCGATGTCGCGCTTTGCGTCTTTTTCCTTGAGATCATAGCGCTTGTCATACATTTTTTTCCCTTTGCCGATGCCCAGCTCCAGCTTCACCCTGCCGTTTTTGAAATATATTTTCAGCGGCACGAGGGTCAGCCCCTTCTCCTTCACCGATTTTGTCAGCTTGATAATCTGCTTTTTATGCAACAGCAGCTTCCGCTCGCGGGTCGGGTTATATTCCGCAAACGTGTTCAGGTTTTTATATGGCGAGATATGAGAGCCGGATAGCCATACCTCACCATTCCTGATTTTCGCGTATGCGTCCTTCAGGCTGATCTTCCCTTCCCGGATCGATTTCACCTCGGCGCCTTTCAGGACCACGCCCGCCTCCATCGATTCGAGGATATGATAATCGTGGCGCGCCTTGCGGTTCTGTATCGATGGTGGCCCGGCGCGCTTTACGTCAGCGCCAGATTTTTTCTTTTTTCTGGCCATGGTTCTATCGCACTAGCCGTGCGCTTCCGGATCGCGCACCGGCACACCCTTGCCGCGCAGATATTCTTTCGCTTCGCCCACAGTATATTCCTGGAAGTGAAATATCGACGCGGCCAGCGCGGCGTCCGCCTCGCCTTCGGTCACCCCTTCATACAGATGCTCCAGGTTGCCCACCCCGCCGGAAGCTATGACAGGGACGCCCACAGCCCGGCTGACAGCGCGGGTAAGCTCCAGGTCATAGCCTTCTTTGGTGCCGTCGGCGTCCATCGATGTCAGCAATATTTCGCCCGCGCCGAGGTTCTCCATCTTCTTCGCCCACTCCACCGCGTCCAGCCCGGTCGGCTCCCGCCCGCCGTGGGTATAGACCTCCCATCCGCCACCTTTATTTCTTTTTGCGTCGATGGCCACCACGATGCATTGACGGCCAAACCGCTGGGCCGCCTGGCCCACGAACTCCGGATTTTTCACGGCGGCGGTGTTGATCGCCACCTTGTCGGCCCCGGCGCGCAGCAGGTTGTGGATATCCTCCAGCACCCGGACGCCACCACCCACGGTCAACGGCATAAACACCTGCTCGGCGGTATGGGCCACCACGTCGAGGATGATGTTCCGCTTCTCGCTGGAGGCGGTGATATCGAGGAAGGTCAACTCGTCGGCGCCTTGCTTGTCATAGGCTTTCGCCACCTCCACCGGGTCGCCTGCGTCGCGCAGATCGAGGAATTTTACACCTTTGACGACTCTGCCCTCTTTGACATCGAGGCATGGAATAATTCTCCTGCGCAGCGTCATTTTCCTGTGGCTCCGTTTAAAGCTGCGATTGCGTCCTTAAGTTCCAGCGCGCCGTCGTACAGCGCTTTGCCGATTATCATCGAGTCCACGCCCGATTTCTCCAGCTCCGCTATCGCCTTCACATCGTCCAGCGAAGTAACGCCGCCGGAGGCTGTCACCGGCAGGCTGATGCTTTCGGCGAAGGAGCGCAACCCTTCGATGTTCGCCCCCTCCAGCATGCCATCGCGCGATATGTCTGTGTATATGATCCCGGAGGCGCCCATGTCAGCGAACTTCTCCGCCAGCTCCACCGGATCCAGGTCGGATGTTTCCAGCCAGCCTTTGGTGGCCGGTTTGCCATCCTTCACATCGATGCCGACCAGGATACGATCTGGGAACAGATCGGCCGCCGCCAGCACAAGGTCCGGGTTTTCGATGGCCGCAGTGCCCAGGATCACCTGCGATACGCCCAGGTCCAGATAGTCGCTGACCGTCTGCACGGACCGGATGCCGCCCCCTATCTCCACCGGGACTTCGACACGGTCGGCGATCGCCTTGATCGCGTCCCTGTTCACCGGCCGCCCCGCCTTGGCGCCATCGAGGTCCACCAGGTGCAGCCCTTCAGCGCCCATGTTCACCCAATCGGCCGCCATGGCGGCCGGGTCATCGGAATAGACGGTCACATCGTTATAGTCGCCCCGGCGCAGACGAACGCATTTGCCGTCCAGCAGGTCGATCGCAGGTAATATTCGCATTATTACAGTAGTCCAAATTTTGTATGATAATATCTCTTTTTAAAACAGTTTGGGAACAATGCACGATTTTAACACGGCAGACAGCGCTGTCCACAACAGAGACGAACGGGCGCATGAAGCCAAGAAAGTAACCATAGTCGGTTCGATCCTCAACCTGGCGCTGGCGATCGGTAAATTCGCCGCAGGGATCATCGGCGGATCGTCCGCCATGATCGCCGACGCGTTCCATTCCCTCACCGACCTTGTGACCGACGGCATGATCTATCTCTCGGTCAGCATAGCCTCGCAGGAGGCGGACGAGGACCACCCGTATGGCCATGGCCGGGCGGAGACCATCGGCGCGGCCGCCACCGGCGCGGCGCTGGTGCTGGTTGGCATTGGGCTGACCATAAAAATCGTGGAGAACCTGGTATCGGGCGAGCTGACCATACCGACCTGGCCCGCGCTGATAGCAGGCGTGATATCGATCATCGTCAAGGAAGCTTTGTATCACTACACAGTCCGGGTGGGCCGGAAGTATAACAACCAGGCGATAGTGGCCAACGCCTGGCACCACAGGACCGACTCCATATCCTCCATCGCCGCGTTCATAGGGATCGGCGGCGCGATGATCGGCTTTCCTATCCTCGACCCGATCGCCGCCATTTTTGTTGTGTTCATGATCGCCAAGGCGGGGTGGGAGATCTGCTGGGACGCGTTGCAGGAGCTGATGGATGTATCGGTTTCTCCCGAAGAAACGGCGGAGTTCGAAAAGATCATCAAGGAAACCGAGGGCGTGATCAGCCACCATGAGCTGAAGACCCGGAAGGTGGGCGGGGACAAATTCGTTGATGTCCATATACAGGTCCAGCCGAAAATTTCGGTGTCGGAGGCTCATAACATAGCCGAAACGGTCCGCGCCAACCTCCAGAACCGCGCAAAGGTCACCGACGCGCTGGTCCATATCGACGCGGAGGAGGATATGTATTATCGGCTGGCGAAGGTGGACCGCGGGTTGATCGAAGAGAAGGTGCGCGCATTCGCCGAGCCGGTGGAGGGGATCGATGGGATATCCAACCTGACGATCCATTATCTGGGCGGCAAGACCTTTCTGGAGCTGGATATCGATATCGATGACAACGTCACCATCGCCCAGGCGAAGGATAAAGTCGCCACATTGAAAGCGGAGATAGAGAGAGATGAGCTGATTCATGGCGCGGTGATCCATGGGAAACTTACGGACGACACCTTCCATGGTCCATGACAAATTGATATCTTCCAACATCCGCTCGATCATGGAGCGCTCTTCCTGGATCAGGAAAATGTTCGAGGAGGGCGCGGCGCTGAAGGCGGAACATGGCGCGGAGAACATCTGCGACTTCACCCTCGGCAACCCGGTGATGGAGCCACCGGAGGCGGTGAAGCAAACATTGGCCGAGCTGATATCCAACCCAGCGCCCGGCGCCAGCCGGTATATGCCGAACGCCGGCCTGCCGGATGTACGTTCGAAAATAGCGCAGAGCGTGAGCGACCGGACCGAGCTGGGGTTCACCCATGAAAACATAATCATGACCGTGGGCGCGGGCGGCGCGTTGAACGTGATAATCAAGGCGCTGGTCGACCCGGGCGACGAGATCATGGTGGTGGCGCCGTATTTCGCTGAATATACTTTCTACGCCAGCAACCACCAGGCGATTATCAAGGTTGCGGAGAGTGATGGCAATTTCCAGCTCGACCCAGCGGCGATGGAAAAGGCGGTGAACGAAAAAACGAGGATCGCGCTGTTGAACTCGCCCAACAACCCGACAGGGGCGGTCTATCCCGCGAAGTCGTTACAAGCTGTAGGTGATGTTTTGCAGAAGGCTTCGGAGCAGTTCGGGCGGCCGATCTACCTGGTGATGGACGAGCCATACAGGAAGCTCACCTACGATGATGTGGTCGTCCCTGATGTTTTCGCCAGTTATGAAAACGTGATCACCGCCACCTCACACTCCAAGGACCTGAACCTGCCGGGCGAGCGGATCGGGTATATCGCCATCAGCCCAAACATTGATGGAGCCGAACTGCTGGGCGAGGCGATGGCGCTCTCTAACCGTATCCTCGGTTTCGTCAACGCGCCTGCCCTGTTCCAGCGCCTCAGCGCCCGGTCGCAGGATGTGTCGTGCGATATGTCGGAATATGCGGCTAACCGCAAAACATTGGTGGATGGTTTACGCAGTATCGGCTATGACCTTACGCAGCCCGACGGCGGATTCTACTTGTTTCCCAAATCGCCAATTGAGGATGAGGTCGAGTTTGTCTCGGCGCTGCGGGAGCGCAATATATTGGTAGTGCCCGGCTCCGGGTTCGGGCGGGGCGGCCATTTCCGCATAGCCTTCTGCTGCGCCAACGAAGTCTGCGAGCGGGCGTTGCCCGGCTTCGAAGAAGCTTACAAGGCGTTCAGCTGAATTTCAGGTCGACCTTCTCTATCCGCAGGTTTGGTTCAGCAAAAGTCGGCTTTGTGTCGCTCAAGGTCTTGCCCTCCTCGCCAGGCACGATCAGGTCGGCCGCGATGTCGAGCATGGGGTAGTAGACGAACTGCTGGGTTAATAGCTGTTTGTGCGGCAGCGTTCCACCATTATAGTCACACACCTTGTCGCCATACAGCAGCAGATCGATATCGAGCTGGCGCGGCTCGAACTTGTCCAGCGTCCGGTTCCTGCCCACCAGCTCCTCTATCCAGCGCGCCTCGGAGCGGACCGCGAAGAGATCCTTGTCGGTCGTAAGCTCCAGCGCCAGGTTGAGGTAATCTGGCTGCGGGCCCTTGGCGCCCCACACCTCCGATTTATAGACCGGCGATATCGCCACAACCTCGAACCGGGAGCGGATCAGCTCCAGCCCGGCTGTTATATTTTTTTCCGGCTCTATGTTGCCGCCCAACCCGAAATAAATGGTGACCATCGGCTGTGGCCGCACGATCTGGATCGATACGTTTTGCGAGCCGCGGACCGCGCCCGGTTTGGAGACGGTCACCTTCGCCTGTCGCACGCCTTTATGGGCGAGGCACAGCTGGGCCACTTTTTCCGCCATGGTTTCGATCAGGAAGAACTGGCTCGGCTCTATCAGGCATATGATCTCCTTCGATATATTTTTATAATCGACGGTGTGCTCTATATTGTCGGTGGAGGCCGCCTGCGATATGTCGCAATCCAGCTCGAAGCTGATCTCCACCTTCTGCTTTGTTTTCCGCTCCCAGTCGAATATGCCGATGACGCATTCGATCTCCAGCCGGTCCAGTATTATTTTGTCGTTCATCATTCTCCTGCCATTAAATCGGATCAATTTATGATAATGCAGTTTCCATTAATTGCTATCTATTTTATATTGGGCCGAGGAGGATTTTTGATATTCATGAAGTTTGCGCTGGGCCTTTTTCTGTTTGCGTCGATACTGGGCACGACCACCGAGGCGATGGCCGAACGGTATTTCTATTATGACAGGGATTTTGGGTCGGACGCCTATTTCAACCCTGTGTCGTCGTTTGTCAACTATTCCGTGGATACGTTGCAGATCCCGGCGAGCTTCGACGATAAAGAGCTGGACGACCGATGGAACGAAGTACGCGAAAACCTGATAAACCCGGGCGCCGCCATAGAAAGCTCCGGCGGTGTCGATAATTTTATACATACCCAGATATTCCCGATTTATTACGATGACCGGTTTGCCGACTCGATCGAAATGATCCCGAACTACACCCTGCACCTGATCGGCGGCGGGATGGTCTATCGGAAAAACGTGGAATGGTTCGACGCCAGGGGCTATCGCTATTCCTGGCTCTGGGCCGCGACGCTCGGCATGGCGGCGGAGGTTGTGCAGGAGGTGCTGGAGAAAAAATCGACCGACAGCGATGACGAGGTCGCCGACGTCTATATCTTCCGTCCGCTCGGCATGCTCCTGTTCAGCTTCGATGGCGTCTCCCGATTTTTTGCGGAGACGATGGGGCTGGTGGAGTGGGCGCATATCCCGATGTATAACCTGCGCGAAGGCGGGCTGCGGAACCTGGGGCAGAATTTCGCCGCGCGGCCACCGCTGTTCGGCGAATCCGCGCCGGTCCGGCCTTTCATTTATTTCAGCGGCGTCACCCTTTTCGGCTTGTCGCACAGGGTTGGCGACGATGGTACGATATCATGGGGCGCCGGCTCCGCCGTGGTGGTGGCAGACCCGCTGGAGCTGCGGACAAGCGGCGGGTTGTTCTACGACAGGGCAGGCTCGCTGTTGGCCTCCATGATCGTCAACGGCACGGAGGACCTGGCCTTGCGGGTTAACATATACCCCGGCGCCATCTGGCGGTCGCCGTTGCTGCCCGGTTTTTTCCTGGGTGTCGATGATGATCGCAACGCAATGGCTGGCGTGGCCATCGGCAATGTTCCCATCGGCGCGCTGTGGGGCGGCGCCGAAAAATAGCGGTTATCCTGGGCGGTAGCTGTGTCCCTTTGCGCCGGTTCCGTGTTATCTTGAAACCATGACACAGGAAACGAGAATTATTGTTATTGCCAGCTCGGCGCATGTTCTGACGCATATGTTTGTGCTGATTTTTCCGGCGATCGTTCTCCCATTTTCCCGGGAGAGCGGGATACCGGCGTCGGAAATATTCCCCGCCGGGTTCTATATGTACATGCTGTACGGCGTGATGGCGCTGCCCGCCGGCTATTTCTCCGACAACTGGTCCCGGGTGGCGATCCTGAAAATATGCGTGGGCGGGATGAGCGTGTCCGCGCTGTTCGTGGCGTTTTCCCACAGCTTGCTGTCGCTCACCATCTCCATGGCGTTCATCGGTTTGTTTTGCGGGTTGTACCACCCGCCGGCGCTGGGGCTGATCGCGCACCAGATCGAGAAGCAGGGCCGGGCCCACGGCATCAACGGCATCTTCGGCAATGTAGGCATAGCGGCGGCGCCGCTGTTCTCCGGGTTGGTTCTGCTCTCCCATAACTGGCGATTGATATATCTGCTGATCGCTGCCATGGGGTTTGTGGGGCTGGCCATAATCTACGCCTTGCCGATCCGCGAAGTGCGGACCGAGGACAGTTGCGCGGACGTGATCGAAGATGAAGATGGCGCCAACAACCGCATCAAATATTTTCTGATCCTCTGCGCGACGATGACCATATCGGGCCTGGTCTATCGCGCCAACATGACTGCCCTGCCGGTGATGTTCGAGACCCGCGCGCTCGACTTGTTATCGGATATCAAGATGATGTTCACCCGGTTCGAATCGGACGACACCATGTCGGGGGTGTCGGCGCTGGTGGTCTCCACGCTGTTCCTGTTCAGCATGATGGCGCAATATGTGGGGGGGCGGCTGGCGGACGTGGCGGATCTGCGCAAGGCTTATTTTGCGTTTCTGGTGATGACGGTTCCGTTCGCCATCGGCATGTATCTGCTGTTTAACCTGCCGTTATATTTCGCGGCGGCGGGGCTGGCGTTTTTCACCCTGGGCATCCAGCCGATCGAGAACAGCCTGGTGTCGAAGTTTATTCCGTGCAAATGGCTCTCCACCGGATATGGGATAAAGTTCACGCTGGTGTTCGGCATCGGTTCGCTGGCGGTTTATCAGGTGGCGTTTGTGGATCAGCGATGGGGGCTGCCGCATATATATTCGCTGCTGGCCATAGAGGCAGCCGTCATGGCCGCCATAGCCGCCGCGCTGATCTACGCCTCCCGCGCCATACCCAGGGTCGCTAATAGTTAGGTGGCGCTGGACAGCTTAGCCAAGCTGTAATAAAATCTTGCCATGGGCAAAAAGGAAATAAAAAAGGACTCATCAGAAATTTCCTGGAATTGAATGTATGGGGAACACTACAAAAAAATTAAGTGAGCTATTGGAATCAATTGAAAAGGGTCAATTGATTTTACCTGAAATACAACGAGATTTTGTATGGTCCAGAAGAAATGTTCTGCTTCTGTTTGACTCGCTCTATAAAGGTCTCCCAATCGGTCACATGCTTGTGTGGAAGACTGAAAAACTGGTTGGAGGGAGAAAGAGTGTCAAATTCAAGCATGGGGACGTTATTGATAGTATGTATGGGTACCTCCTTGACGGGCAGCAAAGATTGACAGCGATCGGGTTGGTCAAAGATGGGCATGATGACTATCCGCTAATGTTTTCGTTACGCGATGGAACAGATAAAAACAAGTTCACCTGGCGCTCGCGCTCAAGAAAATATGACCCATGGCTGATGCCAGTAACTGAGTTATTAGACAGGCATTTGGGTATTAATAGTGTTATTGAACGTTTGGATGCACAAATACCTGATTTCAACAAAGATGTTCATGGAAACCAGGTTTACGGAGAAATTGGCAAAGTACAAGACATATTAAAGTATCAAGTAGGCATTACAGAGTTTTCAAGCAATGATTATAACAAGGCTACCGAACTTTTTATTCGATTCAATTCAACAGGGAAAAAGCTTAATAGAACTGATTTGGCGTTAGCTGAGTTGGCATTGAAAATACCTAGGTTTGTATCTGATGATATGAATCAAACAACAAGCAAACTTCGCGCGGATGGTTATAATTTCACACCTCAGTTCCTGATTCAATGCCTTGCTGCCGTCCATATAAACAGATTAAAATTAAAGGACCCGGAAGAGTTCTGGAATCCAAAAATACCTTACGATATTAAAATCTCATGGAAAAAAACTATAAAAGGAATATTTAAGGTTACTGAACTTCTTTCTGGCACGGTCCATTGGAAATCATCAGATATAATTCCGTCTTTCAATACTCTTATACCACTTATTTACATTCTTGCTCGGGGGAAAGCTCTTTCACTAAGCGATAGAAAGCTAGCAAGAAAATGGTTGATCCTTGCTACAGTTCATGGCTACTTCAGCGGTCAATCAGATACGAAAATAGATAGACTATTAAGATATTTGAAAAATGATTGCACGATAACCAGGTTATGGAAGTTATCAAGAAAGGAATTGCCAAAGCTAAAAGCAGACGATTTTGATACGAACCGAAAGTCTGGCGCGATAATGGCTCTTTATGTTTCTATGCTAATAGATTCTGCAGCAAGGGACTGGGGTGAGGGTAAGACAAAGCTGGATGGAAGCGTTGTTGGACATTTGGCCGGTCTTGAAATCCACCATATATTTCCAAGGGCTTTGTTATTTAGAAATGGATATCCAAGTCATGAAATAAATACTTTTGCAAACTATGCAATCATTAGCAAAGGAGCAAATATTAATATACTGGCAAAAGAGCCATGCGATTATTTTCTCGAGTCAAAACGAAATATAGACAGGAAGCAGCTTCGTGTGCAATGTATTCCTGTGGATAATGATCTTTGGAAAGTTGATAAATATAAAGAATTCATCTCTAAAAGACGCAGTATATTAGCAAAAAGAGCAAATTCATACCTTAACAAATAGATTAATGACTAATCTTGCATATTCGCTTATCTCGCTATTGTGATTACGCTGGCGCCAAGGTGCCCATTCCCGCCAGCGACAGATTATTTACCTAGTATCATAATATATATTATTTATCCTTGACATCAGCGTCATATGGGTATAGATTATATAACTAGTAATGTTAATATTGATTATGGTGTATGGTATGAGTTGGATATGAATTAGGGTCTGCATTGTTGGTTTTTTTCGGTTATACTGATGGCCTATGTATAAAACGATCGTTGCGAAAGTCCGGCATTATTCTGTCGAGGTTCTGAAAACCGCCCTGGTGGCCTTGGTCATCACCGCTGTCCTGAAAAGCGCGGTGGTGGAGGCGACGCAGATCTATGGCGCGTCGATGACCCCCACCCTGATGGAAGGCGATTACGTATTCGTCAACAAGTTCAAATACGGCCTGCACCTGCCGTTCAAGGATAAAATGGCGTTCGTCTGGTCCAGCCCGGACCGGGGCGATGTGGTGACGCTGCTGCCGCCGGAGAAATCTCATGCCGGCAAGGACAAGACCTATATCAAACGGGTCGTCGCCATTGCGGGCGACCGGGTGGAGATGATCGACGCGAGGCTTTTTATAAACGGATCCCCCGTCGAATCGCAGCAGTCCGACCGTTACGATTTCATCTATACCGAGTCGTTGGATGGAAAGGTTTTCAGCGTTGTTAAATCGAACCCGGTCTCGCACTTCGAGCCGATAATCGTGCCGGAGGGCAGCGTGTTTGTGATCGGCGACAATCGCGACAACAGCTATGATTCCCGCGACTGGGGCCCGCTGCCGGTGGAAAACATCAAGGGCAAGGCGGTGATAATCTACTTTTCGAAGACGGTTTCGCACGGGCTAAATTATATCAAGAGAGTAGGAGGATTGTTGTAGGCCGGCCCGACGGGGCGCTTGCTATTTCCACATCTTTTTGCTCAGCTTGTCGAATTCGTTTTCGAACTGTTTTATCAGCCCATCATTTGCAAACGAAAAATAATCGTTGGTTGCAATAATCAGATGATCCCGCAGCCAGAGATCGGAAAACCGCCCGGCGACATATAGCTGGCGGGTCAGGTTGATGTCCTGCTTCGATGGCGTCGGATCGCCGCCCGGATGGTTGTGGGCGATCACTATGCTGACCGCGGCGTGGGCCAGCGCCTTTTCTATCACCTGGCGTGGATGCAACGCCACCGAGCTGGCAGTGCCGGTGGTCAGCCGCTCCTCATGCAGGATCGCGTTTTGCGAGTTGAGATAGAGGATATGGAAACATTCGTTCCTCTCGCCCCGCATGGTGTGCATGAAATAGTCGAGCGCGTCTGAAAACGAGTTCAAGTAATCCTCGCGGATGATCCTCTCCCGCAAAAACTTACGGGCGATCGACTGGATCAGCCGTACACCAAACGCGTTGCTGGGTCCGATGCCGTTTATCTTTTGCAGGTCGTCAATGGAAGCTTCCAGCACACCAGACAAACCGCCGAATTGATTCAGCGCGTCGCGGGCCGCCTGCTTGCAATCCTTGCGCGGTGTGGCCAGGGTCAGCAACAACTCCACGATTTCGTCATCGGTGAATTTATCTAGTCCGAACTCAAGGAATTTTTCCCGCAGACGACGGCGATGCCCGGCGCCTTTTCCAGCTTGGTTATCCGCGTTCATTTATCCGACCAGCGTGATATCGGCGATGGTAAACAGCATCAGGCCGACGCTGATGATACCGTTGGCGTTGAAAAACGCGATGTTCACACGGCTCAGGTCGTCCGCCTTGACGATGGAATGTTCATACATAAGCATCATTGCCGTAAACACAATACCCGCGATATATAGCCACGATAACGGCGATATGAAAGCAACCAGGGCCAATAGCGCGATCATGACCCCGTGGAATCCGGCCGCCATTTTTAACGCCTTGGCCACACCGAACTTGCCCGGGAGAGAGTTAAGTCCAGTCTGCTTATCAAACTCCGCATCCTGGCAGGAATATATCGTGTCCAGCCCAGCCAGCCAGAACAGCACAGCCGCGCCCAGTGTCGCCGATACCAGCGAGATTTCTTCGCGCACAGCAACCCACGCACCGATCGGCGCCAGCGCCAACGCCAGACCCAGATAAAAGTGGGAGTATGCCGTGAATCGTTTTGTATAGGAATAGAAAAACACTATGGCCAGAGCCGGAAACGATAGCGCCAAGGCCAACGGATTAATCATCCAGCAGACAGCGATAAAACCGATGGCGCAGACCAGGGTGAAAATAATGTATTGCGTCCTGTCGACAGATCCAGCTGGAAGCGCACGGTTTTTGGTGCGGGGGTTGTCCTGGTCGAACCGCTGGTCGGTCAGCCGGTTAAACGCCATCGCCGCTGATCGGGCGAAAAACATACCGAGCACGATAAGGCCAAACAGCCGCCACCCGGGCCAGCCCTCCGCCGCGATGAAAGCGCCCATGATCGCAAACGGCAGGGCGAAAACCGTATGCTGGATTTTTATGTCCCGCAAGATTTCTGTCAGCCAGTTCATATCAGCAGTTTTCTCGCTTACCCAACAATGGTAAGGTTAGCAAATTTCTTCATAAGTTTCCGCGCGCCATATTTGGGGAAGTATATTGTGATTTTCGCTTTATCACCTTTGCCCTCGATTTTCTTGATCTCGCCATTGCTAAACTGTGGGTGGGTCACTTTCACACCGACCTTTAACCCATCGATGGAGCGCTCTTCTTCTTTACCAAATGGTGATTGTCTTGTGGGAGAGCTGTCGTATGCTGCAACAGGCTTTGATCTTTTCATTGGATAACGTGTGTTATCCCACACGGGGCTGGCGCGTCCTGTACCTTTCTCCGCCTTCAGCAGATCCACCGGAAGGTCATCCAGAAAACGGGACGGCATATTAGCCTTGGAAACGCCCATCAAGCGGCGATTCATCGCATGCGACAGATAGAGCCTCTCCTGCGCGCGGGTCATGGCCACATACAAAAGCCTTCGCTCCTCCTGCATCTGCGCCGGGTCATCCTTTGACAATGCATGCGGAAAAATATTTTCTTCAAGGCCGGTGACGAATACCACCGGGAACTCCAGCCCTTTGCTGATATGGACCGTCATCATTTTGATCGTACCCTCCCCCTCCTCGACCTTGTCCGCATCGGAGACCAGCGCCGCCTGATCCAAAAACTCCACCATGGAGTCCGACCTGGTCCGCTCGGTGAAGTCGGTGGCGGCGTTGATCAGCTCGTTCAGGTTTTCCAAACGCGAGAACGATTCGCTCTGCTTGTCCTCCTCGAGCCATTTCACATAACCGGTCGCTGGCAGCGACTGCGCCAAAGCCTCACCAGGGTCGAGGGTGGAGGCGTATGTCCTGATAGTAGAAAGTATCTCTCGAAATGCTTCCAGTTTCGCCGCCGCGCCGCTGTTTAATCCTTCGATCGACCCGATGTCGTCCAGCATGGCGCCGGGCGTCGATCCATTTGCTATAGCAGATAGTTCTAGCTTGCCAACCGTAGTGGCGCCGATACCGCGGGGAGGGCTGTTGATAATTCGCTTGAGGCTGACGCTGTCGAATGGGTTGAGCGCGGTACGGAAATAGGCAAGTATATCCTTGACCTCTTTCCTGTCATAGAACTTCAACCCGCCGAATATCTGGTATGGGAATCCCTCCCGCCGCAAGATATCTTCCAGAACGCGGGACTGGGAGTTTGTGCGGTAAAAAATCGCGATATCCTTCAGGTTGACATTCTCGCGTTTCACCAGCTTCTGGATGCACTGCACCACAAACTCCGCTTCCTCGATATCGTTGTACGCTGTGAATAGTGTCACCGCGTTGCCCGCTTCGTTTTCTGTCCACAGCTTTTTATCTTTGCGGCTATGGTTGCGCTCCACCACGGCGGAAGCGGCGCGCAGGATGTTCGATGTGGAGCGATAGTTCTGCTCCAGCATTACAATTTTCGCTTCTGGATAATCTTTTTCGAAGTTGAGTATGTTACCGATATCCGCGCCGCGCCATTGATAGATCGACTGGTCGTCATCACCTACCACACAGATGTTTCGTTTCTCGCCGCTGAGCAGACGGATCAGCCGATACTGCGCCAGGTTGGTATCCTGGAATTCATCCACCAGCAGATGCTCGAACCGATCCTGAAATCGACCTCGCAGCTCATCGTCCTGTTGTAACAGCCGGACCGATTTGCCCAGCAGATCATCGAAGTCCATGCATTTCGATTCCATCAGCTTCCGCTCGTACAGGTAAAACAATTTCGAAAATTCAGCGTCGCGCCGGCCATACGATTTCTCAGCTTCCTCCGGCCCTTCCAGCCGGTTTTTGAATCGGGAAATCAGGGCGCCAGCCTTGCGGGCGGGGTAGAGCTTCTCGTCCACACCGATTTCCTTGAGGCAGTTTTTGATCAGCCGGGTCTGGTCCTGCGCGTCGTACACGGCGAAATCTTTCGGGTAGTTAATCCGGTCGGCGTGCCGTCGCAATATGCGCAGGCAAGCGGAATGGAACGTGGATATCCAGATATCGAACCGGCCGCGATTGAGCAGGGCCATGGTCCTATGCTTCATCTCCGCCGCCGCCTTGTTGGTGAATGTCAGCGCCATTATCTGGTCCGGATATACGCCGCGCTCCACCAGCCGGGCGATGCGGTATGTGATCACTCTGGTTTTGCCCGATCCTGCGCCTGCCAGAATAAGCAGGGGGCCGTCTGATATGTTCACCGCCTCGAGCTGTTTGTCGTTCAGCTCTTTACCAAGACGCTCGTCACTTAATAAATCTGCAGCAGGTTCGTTGAAAGGAAGGTTTTGCATCGCCTGTGGTCGCGTTACTGTTTCAAGTACCGGGCGATCTTTTCATATTCGGTAACACCCTTGAATACTTGTACCAGCTTGTCTCCTCTGTAAATGGCCATGGTGGGTGTTGAGTATACACCCAAAGCGTTCGCCCGTTTAAGGTCCTTGTCGACCTTGCTGTCGATTTTGCTTTTCAGCTCGTCGGTAAACTCCACTTCATCCAGATGTTTTTTCAGATAATCGTATAACTGGTCCTGTTTTTTAAACATCTCGCTGCGGGTTTTCACAAACTCTTCGCGACCCTTGGTATATGCTATGGCGTTGGCGTAGGAAACGGCGACAGGCGACAGGCTGGTGGAGCGCAAAATATAATCACGGAATATGAGCAGGACATCCGGATGGTTTTCCACAACCTGGTCTATTATCGGTTCGAAACTCCTGCAATGGCCGCACTGATAATCGGAGAACAGCTCTATTCTGATGTTTGAATTTGTGTCCCCTTCATATGTGAGGAGATTATCGTCAAGCAATGGCGCCGGATCGCTTTTCATCATCACCGGAACAGCCAACAGCGCCAGCGTGGCCAGAGCCACCACCGGGACAGAGTAAAGGCGGCCCGGCAGTAGAAAATCCTCCCTGCGCCAGTACCAGATCATGGTCAGGATAAACAGGATCACCACCGTGACGAATTGTATAATGCAGAATGTGCAGTAAGTCCCGATCACAGAAGACATGATCCACATAAAGTAAAGCTCGGCGCCCAGCATGGCGGAGACCAGCGGCAACGTAAGCGGCGGCATATAGATCATCGAAGCGATGAAAGCCACATAGGCCAGCAACCCCCAATATGCGACCGATACACCAAAAATTTTCGAGAACGGTGTGGACGCCACATCGGCGCAGCCACTGGTGTCGCCGCCGCACAGCTCCATTATCACCGGGTAGTGGTGGCTGAGTTCTGTCACTATCGTCAGCAGCACGCCGAAACCGGCCACTGCAAATATTGCTTTAGTCAGCCCTGATGAAGTTTCCTGTGCTGTATTATTCATCTTTCTCCATGGATAAATTTTCTATGTTTTCAGTTTCATTTTCCGCCGGCTTTTCTTTAGGTTCCGCATTCGCTGATAATGTTGACTCCGACAGCCAGTATGGCTCGGCGCTATAATATCGGTGCAAGCTTTCTTCCTCCGGCCTGGTGGGCGCCAACGGATCGAGCAACGGTGATGAGGCGAAGATTTGCTCCGCCGGGCAGTTGATATCCAGCCGGGATATTCCTCCCCTCCGTAACGCTGCCCATGGGATCAGTACTTTCCTGCCTTTTATGGATAAAAACCCTCCAACCTCCAGAACGGCGTACCGTGGTTCATGTGTTTCTTCATCTATCAACAGATCCTGAACCTGCGCCACATCCTTGTCGTTTTCATCGTATATGTAATAACCTTTCACCCTGTATGGCTCGATCAGGTCATGGTTAATATCAGACGCAAGAATAATGCCCATTATTCCCAAAACCGTGGTCTATGCATCGTTGGCCTGATGCAAGGTGACAAGATTGGTTATATAAAACTCTCGCTTACCTTTCGGTGTCGAGATAATAACCTCATCATCTTCCTTTTTTCCCACAAGCGACTTGCCTATGGGTGACGCCAGCGAAATTTTTCCTTTTTCCGGCTCCACCTCCTCAGGAAACACGAATGTATACTCCATTGTTTCTCCTGTATCCAGGTCCTCCAGCATGACACGGGAGCCCAGGCCAACCTTGTTCACCGGTATGGCTTTCATATCAATGGCCAATATTTCGCTGACCCTTTTCTGGAGCTGGCTGATCCTGGATTCCACGAACTGTTTTCTCTGTTTGGCGGCGTCATACTCCGCGTTTTCAGAGAGGTCACCATGGTCCGCCGCTGTTTTAAGTTCTTTCGGGATATCGACCCGCAATTCCCGGTTTAGCCTGGCCAGCTCTTCTTCAAGTTTGTTTACTATTTCAAATTTCATACTGCTATAATAACCTATAGATTAGACAAACATTATTATAACGCAGATTGAAATGATGGCACGATACTATACTCAATTTTTCGCCGCTATCACCATATCCTTTATTTTATTGTTCTCTGTAGCTAGCGGCGAAGATAATGAACAATATTTTCCTGAAGACCAGTTTGCAGTGGCAACTGCGTTAAAATCTGTTTTAACAAAAGAAGTGGAGAGAGACAAAGAAACCATAGCCTTTGAGATGAATTTCACCCGCCTAAAGCAAACCCGCATGGCAATTAAAAGCAAAATGGATGACAGGATGATGCTGGCCGAACGGGCGAACAAGCTGGAAGTTTCCGCTATAGAACGAGCCATCGAGATATTCAACGAAACCGGAGAAGATGAAACAAAGATTATCGAGGAACAGAGGAAATCCACCCGGATACGGCGCAATACCTATTACACCATCAAAGACAACATACCGAAAAAAGAGAAGGCCATTTATATCCTTGAGCAGTGGCTTGCAGGCCAATAAATCAATTATTTACGTCTTGCCGTCTGCGCCATTGCATCCAGCTCCTCTTCATATGCACGATACTTAATCAGCGTTGCGAAAGAGAAAATATATAGCAAAGATATCACGGCTACAGAGCCACCAATTAAAGTAAGCAACAGCCCGTAAATTGCGGCAAAATCGACCAAGGTCCACCGTATCATGCAAATCTGAAAATAGTAAGGCAATAGCATGTTGGCGGCACTGTTATTCTGATCGTTAGCGCTAGCTTTTTCCTTTGTCGTTTCCAGCTTTTTAAGATGTAGCTGAATCCGCTCCGGGCTTTTCATGATTCCGCCAAGGAAAATAATAATGCCAATAATAGCTGCCGCCGATATGACAGCTACTATTTCAAATAGTTTTAATTCGCCATCATTCAGGTCGGCCAGCTTCATATCATTGTAATATGTTAGGGTCGTCACCAGAGCATACATAACTATTGAAAGCAGAATTATGACCCAAACTACCCTGAGCTTACGGAAATATTTGTCTTGCGCTACACTTCTCATCGAGTTTGTCTCCATCGATCACCCTGATATATAAATATGGTCACTTATCTTAAGCAATTGAGTTAAAAAATCAAATATTTGTATTGTCAGCCTTGACGATGGGATATACAGATTTTATATAAACAACAGGCTATTGAAAAAGCCTGCGAAATGGCAATAAACAGTGACAATGATCATGCCATACCGGAGGCGATATGCTAAAAAATGCCTGCGAATGGCAAGAAATTATAGGTACAGACAGAAATACTGGAGGAAATATGGGTAAGATTATTGGAATTGACCTTGGCACCACAAACTCAGTGGTTGCTGTGATGGAAGGTGGAGAGCCAAAGATTATTGTTAACGAGGAAGGCTCGCGCACCACACCATCCGTAGTTGCATTCACCAAAGATGACAAAAAACTCGTTGGTCAAGCCGCGAAGAACCAGGCGATAACAAACTCGGAAAACACGATATTCTCGATCAAGCGCTTCATGGGCCGCCGACTCAACGAGGTTGGTGAAGAGATGAAAATGGTCCCTTACGAAGTGGTCCAGGGCGCCGAGGGTATGGCCACCGTAAAAATCCGGGGTAAAGAATATACGCCACCTCAAATTTCCGCTTTAATACTACAAAAACTAAAAACAGCGGCGGAAGCGTATCTGGGTGAGAAAGTAACCGAAGCGGTCATCACTGTGCCAGCATACTTCAACGATGCCCAGCGTCAGGCCACAAAAGACGCAGGCCAGATCGCAGGGCTGGACGTCAAACGGATAATCAACGAGCCGACCGCTGCCGCGCTCGCCTATGGTCTGGATAAACAAAAGGACGAAACTGTGGCAGTATACGACCTGGGTGGCGGAACATTCGATATTTCCATCCTGGAAGTGGGCGACAACGTTGTCGAGGTTAAATCTACCAATGGTGACACCCACCTGGGCGGTGACAACTTTGACCAGCTGATTATCGACTGGCTCATCAGCGAATTTAAAAAAGACCAGAGCATCGACCTGAGCAACGATGTGATGGCGCTACAACGGCTGAAAGAGGCCGCTGAAAAAGCGAAAAAAGAGCTGAGCCACGGCCCTGAAACCGATATCAACCTGCCGTTCCTGACAGCGGACGCCTCTGGCCCGAAGCATATGCAGGTGAAGCTTAGCAGAGCCCAGTTCGAGTCTATGATAGACGGTCTTGTTCAACGGACACTGACACCTGTCAAAAACGCGCTTAAGGACGCTGGGGTGAATGCTTCTGAAGTGGACGAGGCGATATTGGTGGGTGGCTCCACCCGGGTGCCGCTGGTGGAAAAAGTTGTCAGCGATCATTTTGGCAAGGAGCCGCATAAAGGTGTCAACCCGGACGAGGTTGTGGCGCTGGGCGCCGCGATCCAGGCGGGTGTATTGGCAGGTGACGTCAAGGATATCCTGCTTCTGGATGTTACTCCGCTATCCCTTGGAATCGAAACTCTGGGTGGTGTATTGACCCGGCTGATCGACAGGAACACCACGATACCGACCAAGAAAAGCGAAGTCTTCTCCACTGCTGCGGACAACCAGACCTCGGTGGAGATCCATGTCCTGCAGGGTGAGCGGCAGATGGCGCAAGATAACAGGACCCTGGGCAAGTTTCATCTTGATGAAATTCCACCTGCGCCGCGAGGCATACCACAGATCGATGTCACATTCGATATCGACGCCAACGGTATTGTTCACGTATCCGCCAAGGATAAAGGCACCGGCAAAGAGCAGAAGATCACCATCACCGGATCGTCCGGCCTGGATGAGAAAGAGATCGACCAGATGGTGAAAGACGCCAAAGAGCATGAAGAAGAAGACAAGAAAGCGAAGGAATCCGCCGAGGCGAAAAACCAGGCCGACTCCCTTGTCTACCAAACAGAGAAAACCTTGAAAGAGCATGGCGATAAACTGCCAGATGAGGATAAACAAGCCATCGAAACCGCGCTGGAAGAGGCCAAAAAAGCCATCGAAGGCGGCGATGCAGACGCAATCAAGGCATCTGTGGAGAAGCTGGAGACCGCAAGCCATAAGCTGGCGGAGGAAGTTTATAAACAGACAGCCGCAGATGCAGGCGCCGGGCAGCCAGGCGCTGATGGCGCCGCCGCTGGGCAGCCTTCCGATGATGGAGATGGCGCCCAGGCAGATGATGTTGTGGACGCGGAATTTGTGGATGTGGAAAAAGAGGACGGCAAGGAAGAAAAATAGTTGCAATTAGTCTTTGTTTGAGGTATACTCTTAATTAACTCCTGATTGAGCTTGCAGTTTAAGCCGGTCGGGAGTTTTTTTTTGCTCTCAACTATCTGTTTAATCAGCCACACAACCCACAACGCAGATCAGGCTTGCGCGCGGCGGTGGCTTCGTCCAGACGGTCCCGTACTGTCAACCGCGGCGCATGATGAATCGAATCTGGATCAGTCTTCGCCTTTTCAGCGATATCAATCATAGCGTCACAGAAATCATCCAGTGTCTCTTTACTCTCCGTCTCAGTCGGCTCTATCATTATGGCGCCCCTGGCTATCAGCGGGAAATAGACAGTCGGCGGATGAAACCCCCTGTCGATCAACGCTTTTGCAATATCCAGCGTCGAAACATCATGCTTGTTTTGATGTTTATCAGAGAGAACAAACTCATGCAATGTTTTCCCCGGGTAAGGGACATGATAATGCTCTTTCAGCTTTGCTTGCATATAGTTGGCATTTAGCACGGCGGACTCTGTCGCCCTTGCAAGCCCTTGTGCGCCCATGGTCAGTATATAAGCCGCAGCCCGCACCAGCACACCGACATTCCCTTGAAAACTGTGAACTCTGCCCACACTATCGGGTCGGTCATAGTCGCGTATATACCGGTCGCCTTGCTTTGTTATAAGCGGAATCGGAAGATAAGGCGCCAGCTCCTCCGTCACACATACAGGTCCGGCCCCCGGTCCGCCACCGCCATGGGGGGTGGAAAATGTTTTGTGCAAATTCATATGCGCCGCGTCCACACCCATATCACCAAACCTCGCTTTACCCATGAGCGCGCTGAGGTTGGCGCCATCGCAGTACAGAAAGCCGCCCCGGACATGGACAATTTTGGCGATTTGCTCTATGTTCGATTCAAATATCCCGAGGGTATTCGGGTTAGTCACCATCAATGCCGCCGTTTGCTCGTCCATAAGCTGGTCCAGGTCATCCAGGTCGATCTCGCCGTTGGCGCCACTTTTCAAGGTCACAGCCTCGTATCCACAAAATACCGCCGATGCCGGGTTGGTGCCATGGGATGAATCTGGTAACAGAACTTTTGTTCTGGCGTCGCCCCTCTTTTCCAACGCGGCGCGGATTATCAATAGGGCGGTGAACTCTCCATGGGCGCCGGCTGCTGGCTGTAACGTAGTCGAATGTAATCCTGTAATTTCGGAGAGCCAACCCTGAAGATCGTACATAAGCTTCAGCATGCCCTGCGCATTTTTATCATCTTCCATTGGGTGCAGGCTTGAAAAGCCAGGCAGCCTTGCCACCGATTCGTTGATCCTCGGGTTATGCTTCATGGTGCAAGATCCGAGTGGATACATGTTGGTATCCACGCTGAAGTTCCATTGTGATAACCGTGTGAAATGGCGGATCACTTCCGGTTCCGACAATTCAGGAAAGCCGTTCAGGCAATTTCTAGCGTATTCTTCAGGTATCGAATTGGCCGGGTCGATATCGGGAACCCCGCTGGCAGGTAATGTATAACCCTCCCGCTCAGAAGAGCCTCTGCCAAACAGTTCCGATTCTTTAAACAGTAAACCAGATTGTGCATGAGATTTCATTTTTCAAACTCCGAAAGAACCAGCGCTAACTCATCAATAGTTTTTTTAGTGTGAACTTCTGTGCCGCAAAAAACCATGGCAGACCCAAATGGAGGGTAAAACTGCGAAAGATCAACTCCGCCACAGATGCCTGATTCACCAAGGCGCTGGTTAATAACGGACGGCGCCACGGGTGTCCTGATAGCCACTTCGTTGAAAAACCGCTTATCGTATAAGCGCTCAAACCCTTTTATCGACGTTATTTTTTCGGCGAGGTAACCAGCGGTTGAATAGTTGCGGTCTGCAAGTTTTTTAACGCCAGAGGCGCCAAGCAAGCTCAGATGGATTGCCGCCGCTGTGGCGCACAACGCCTGGTTGGAGCATATATTTGATGTGGCTCTCTCCCGTCTGATATGCTGTTCCCGCGTGGCCAATGTCAGCACATACCCCTCCCTATCCTGTCTGTCTTTGGTTTTGCCGACTACCCGGCCCGGCATCTGGCGCGCCAGCTTCTGTTTGACAGCGAACATACCCAGCCCAGGCCCACCAAAACTGAGCGAACCGCCAAAAGATCGGCCTTCAGCAACGCAGATATCCGCGCCAAATTCACCCGGCCCTTTCAATGTTCCCAGAGCTACAGGCTCCGCTACGCCAACGATCATCATCGCCCCGGATGCGTCGCACAACTCTCTGACTTTCGCAAGGTCCTCTATATTACCCATGAAATTTGGCGACTGTACCACAATAGCGGCGCAATCATCACCCAGCAACTGCTTTACGTTTTCCTGTTCGAAAACCCCTGATTCCAGAGAATTGGCAAGGACAAGATCGATATTGAGATGTTGTACATAGGTAGCGACCACATCTCTCCAGTATGGATGAATCAGGTTTGATAATATCACCCTGGGTCGTTTGGTAACGCGGTTTGCCATAATTACAGCTTCGGCCAATGCGGAAGCGCCATCATACATGGAAGCGTTGGCTACATCCATGCCCAAAAGCGCGCTGGTATAGGTTTGATACTCATATATAGCCATTAATGTGCCTTGGCTAACCTCTGGCTGGTATGGGGTGTAACATGTGAACAGCTCGGAACGTAAAAGGAGCTGGTCCACCGCCACCGGCACATGATGCGGGTATGCCCCGGCGCCGGTAAAGCATCTGCGAGGGTTGACCCCGGAGTTTCGTAAAGCTATCTGTTCGAAATATTCCGCAAGGTCCATCTCCGGCATTGGGTCTGGCAGGTCAAGCGTTCTATCAAGCCGGATGTTTTCAGGTATAGCGTCGAACAACTCTTCCAATGAACCAGCCCCGACCTTTGCCAGCATTATCGCCTGGTCGGCGGCGGTAAGGGGAATAAAGCGCACTTTGCTAATTCTCCTCTATATATGCTTTGTACGCAGCGGCCGGCTTCAGGCCTTTCAATTCTGCCGGGTCAGATATCTTGACTTTAATCATCCATCCAGAGTCGTATGGGCTTTGGTTAACCAGTTCGGGTTCATCTTCCAGTTTTTTGTTGATCTCAATTATTTCACCAGATACAGGACAAAACAGATCAGACACAGTTTTAACCGATTCCGCCACACCAAAACTGGCGCTGGAGCGTATCTGTATCCCCGTTTCTGGCAGTTCAACAAAAACAATATCACCCAGTTCATCCTGGGCGTAATCGGATATACCGACTATCGCTATATCGTCTTCAACCCGGACCCACTCGTGATCTTTTGAATAAAGCAAACTATCCGGAAATTCCATTTTTCCTCCTGTCCTGATAATTTAGTTTTAATATTTTATTTATCCGCCACAATTTCTTTTTTTTCTGTTTTCTGCGCTTTTTTTGTACGGCTTTCCACAAACGGTTTTTTGCTGACTACAGCAGGCGCCATTTTGCCCCTGATATCAATATCCAGGTTCTCGCCAATGGTGGAATATTCGGTAGGCACATACCCAAGCGCTATGGCCTCGCCCAGTGTCGGGCTCATGGTGCCACTGGTGACCTCACCTACTTTTTGGCCATTTTTCATTATGCTATACCCGCTCCGGGCAATGCCTCGCCCTTTCAGCTTCAGTCCTACCAGCTTTCGTTGCACACCTTTTCTCTTTTGGGGCAACAGTATATCGCATGCGATGATGCCATCTTCCTTCGCCAGGCGAGTAGCCCAACCCAAACCCGCCTCAAAAGGCGTTGTGGTCTCGTCAATATCTTGCCCATACAACACGTAACCCATCTCCAGCCGCAGGATGTCCCGCGCCCCCAGTCCGACCGGCTCAATTTTAAACGGCTTTCCTTTGGCCATAATTTCTTTCCAAAGTTGCGCTGTTATATGCCAGTCACAATAGATTTCAAATCCATCTTCGCCTGTATATCCGGTTCTCGACAGAAGCACAGGGAGAGTCGCCATTGTGGTTGTAATGAATTTATAATATTCGATGCTCGAGATATTGCATTTTGTCAGTTGCCGGAGAACCGCTTCGCTGTCCGGGCCTTGAATCGAGATCATGCCATATCGCCGGGAAAGGTTACGCACATCCACATCCGGATATTGAAGTGCCTGGTCGGCCAGCCAGTTCACATCTTTTTCTGTATTGGAGGCGTTAAGGCATAAAAAGAAACGATCATTACTGATTTTATATATCAACAGATCATCTATTATGCCCCCATCTTCGTTAAGCAATGTCGTATATTGCGCCTGGCCTTCATCAATGAGCGATAGATCGTTGGAAGTGAGGTACTGCAACAGCTCCTGCGCATGCACGCCTTTGACCTCCGCTTCACCCATGTGGGATACATCAGTGATGCCGACGCCGTTTCGGACCGCCGCTGTTTCCTTGGTAATCGATGAATATTGGATAGGCATGAGCCAACCATGAAAATCGACCATACGAGCGCCAAGCTCGATATGCTCATTATGCAGTGGAGACTCTTTTACATCACCCATGTTGACATTTCACTTATTTAAAACTTGCATAGCAAGCGGGTTATTGTATCCAGTTTTTTACAGCCATCCTCACTTATGCTGGCGCAGTTCTGGTATAGCGCCATCTGAAATGATACCCTGATATGAAGCGTCATTAAACAAGGTAAGCATAGTCCAAAGATATGGTAAAAGCAAGCGCCAGAATGTCAGTATTTAAGTGAAATGAAAAAAAAATCGTCTCCATTCGCATCCCTTGAATCTATCCTGGAGCGCGCGCTTAAAATTAATGACAAGCCAGGAATTTTGCATTTTGCCAGGATCCTTTCCAATTGGGAAAAAATTACTGGGCCACAGCTTTACAAGGTGTCCCGTCCCGATTCGCTCTCCCGGAAAACATTGACGATTGGAGCAACAGAGCCTGTTTGGGTAGACTCCATGATGTATATGAAAAATGAGATTATCAGAAAAGTAAACTCCCTGTTTGCCGAGCCTGTTATTAAAAATATCAAAATTATCCACAACAGTGATATTGTGTTTAATGATATGGAAGAGGCTGATAACATAAAGGAAGCTGAAAATATTCAAATGTCCGCGGAGCTGGATCCAGAATATGAGGAGGCGCTGGAGTTGATTGAAGATTGTCAATTACGTTCCATTTTCAGGCGGGTTATGTTAAAAGACAGAAGCTTGAAGTCGCGACTTAAGAAAACTGGAGACCAATAAAAAATAATGATCCCAAAATATCTGAAAAGCCTTGCTAAAATAACACTGGCTTTTCTTTCAATCACACTCGCCGCTTGCGCCACAGGCGCGCCAAAAGCAGAAATTCCTGTCGCCAGCAAACCAAGTGTAAGCAAACCAAAAACCAAAAAAAGTTTTTCCATCAACCGGTCGGACGCGTACCAAAATTTTATCATGGGCCTGTTGGCCGAACGCAGAGGCTCCTATGGCGAAGCGATAGCCCATTATCGAAAAGCGGCAAGATACGATACGCGCCTTGTGCAGGCTTATGAGCGCTTGTCGACTTTATTTCTTCGGCTGGGCAATCTTAAAAAAGCGGAATCCGCCGCATTGGAAGGCCTGAAAATAGATGAAAAGTATGCAGAGTTGTTGGAAATAGCTGGCGGAATATATTCCAGCACTGGTCAACATGATAAGGCAATCAGCTATTTTGACCGTCTGATTAAAGTAGAGCCAGATAACAAAAACGCCAAAATGAACCTGGCGGTATCTATGCTAAACTCCGGCAGGTATAAAGAATCTATATCGCTTCTGGATGAGTATACAAAGAAGTATAAGGTCGACCCCAGCGGCCCATACCATACAGGAATAGCGTATATGCGGCAGGAGAAATGGGACAAAGCTATCACCAGCTTCAAACTGCTTACCAAGCGTTTTCCCGATTTTCTGATCGCATACCAAAACCTTGGATGGATATATAACTCCCGTGGATGGCATAACAAAGCTGCAGAAGTATATTCAGACTATCTCTTGATTAATCCGAACAGTTTTGAAGCGCAGACCAAGCTTGAGAAAACCAAAAAGTTGGCGGAAAACAAATCGGAAAAGCTGCTGAAGGAACTTTTGGATGTCAAACCAAAAGATATCAATTTGAACTTCAGGCTAGGAATACTCCATTGGCGAAGGGCGGAGGTAACCGGGCAGCTGGAAAGCTTTCACAAAGCGTTGGATCAGTTCCAGCTGGTGCGCGCCGGCAACCCGGATGACAGGCGCGCCGTGTTTTATATCGCGAATATATTCGAGCGGCTAAACCTGAATGATGAAGCTATACAGGCATGGAAACGTATTGTGGCTGATGTCAAAGGTAAGGAAGCCAGAGATATACACCTGAAAATTGCAGAGCTGTATGAGAGGGCCGGCAAACTGAAGATGAGCCTGCGGCATTCGATCATAGCCTCCGATCTCGATCCTCAAAATCCGGACTTGAAATATTTCATCGGCCTTTTGCAAAACAAGCTGAACAACCTGGACGAAGCGGAAGCTTATTTTTATGAAGCTATAAAGTTGAAAGAAGATGATAAATATTATTTTTTCCTGGGTGTGATATACGAGAAAATGGGGCGCATAGATGATAGCATCGATGTTATGAAGAAGGCGATCGAGCTCAAGCCGGACCATTCCAACGCTCTAAACTATCTTGGCTATTTATACGCAGAGCAAGGGATAAACCTTAACGAAGCGGAAGAGCATATAGACCGGGCCCTGGAGCTGGAGCCGGAGAACGGTTACTTCCTCGATTCCATTGGCTGGATATATTATAAACAGAAGCAGTATAAAAAAGCCGCCACAGCCATAGAATCGGCAGTACGCAATATTCCACCCGACCCAACGGTGCTCGATCATCTTGGTGATGTGTACACAGCCTTGGACAAGCCGCTGGAAGCCGCCGACGCTTATGAGCGCTCGCTTAAAGCCAAGGCAGAGGATGACCGTCAGCTTGACAGGGAAGCGATCAGGAAAAAGCTGGAAAAAGCTAAAAAACTGGTTGAAGAAAGGAAATTAAAATAACCCCTTCCAGCCGATCTGCCCAATGTCTGCTGATTCTGGTAACGTTGCTTGTCGGTTGCCAGACCCTCAGGGTGTCGCCGCAGGTCGCTTCGGAAGATCTGGCGCGATTTAACAAGCCGGATTACCCCAGCTTTTCCGGCAGGGCGTCGATCAACGTACATGGCCCCGGGTCCCGGTTCACCGGCCGTATTTTTATGGCGCTGAAAGGAGAAAAATTTCGGGTGGAGATCATGGATAAAACCGGCCGGGTTATCCAGGCTGTGGCTGGCTGGTCAGGTAACGTAGTCCGAATTGACCCAAGCAGTGGTCAGCGCGCAGAATTTTCCGGTGATACTGTGCCGATCACCAAAAAGATAAAAGCTCCCGTCTCTTTTATGCGAGCGCTGGTGACCGGTGAGTCACCAAAATTTACCAGGATAAAATCCGCATACGAAAGTAATGGAGTAAATATCGTAAAAGTTGGCGGGCCGGATATGGTAATCAGATATTCAGGCAGGATAGAGCGGATAACGCACCATACACCAGGCGGCTCCAGTGTCATATTGCGGATTGAACCAATGGCCGAAGGTCCTATGGCGCCATACGCTAGCGGCGCGGAGATTTCATCTGGAATGGTCACCATCAAGGTTCAGTGGCTCGATGTGGCGCAAGGCGTGGAGTTTGATGACCTGTTTTTCGAGTTCGAGTCGTTCTAGCAGCGCCTGCTCTCACAGGAACAGAGCTATATAAACTGCGGTCATCCCGCCGGCGAGGTTACTCCATGCGTTCACGCCATCGTTTGTCATCTCATTCGCATTTTCATAAACAGACCCCAGGACGCTATCGACCATACACCCTGCAAACGCTCCGATGGCTATTGCGACTCCTCCCGTATAGCTAGTTAGTTCCATCTCTTGCGCGAAAACACCCATGGTCATGGCGGCGGTTAGCCCGAACAAGGTCCCCAGAACTGTGATGGCGCCGTTCTCTCCAATTTCGGTTGGCTCGAATGTGATTATATCGACCGGCCTTTTACCATAGATAGTGCCTAGCTCGGACGAGACAGTATCCGCCAGAGCGGCGCCCAGACATGCGCAAAACCCAATGGTTAAAATAAATATATCTTCACTAAACAAAATTGCAATGGCAAACCCGACCGCCGGGCCTGTGTTGGCCAGAAGGTTGCCCAAGCCACGCGCCTCCTGCTCTTTTCGGTTATTGATGCTTGTAGCCCAAACCGCTATAGCGATAAATATGGCCAGCATGGCAAACCCTCTGTGACCAAGGGCCATATATATGACTGTGCCAGCTAGCACACCGCCAAAGGCCCCTTTAGCGTCGATTGAAAGCCAAACCCCCCAGCGCGGCAGATAACGCTAAACCGGTCCATGGGCTGTGGGCGTACAAGAACCAGTTCCACCCAAGCTTTGTTACTGCGAATACGATTATGGTCAACAAAGTTATACGAACAGGAAATCGGTACGGTTCTTCAGCTGGTATCTTCAGGGAAAGCAGTGCGAAGGCGCCGATAGTGGCGGCCATGCACACTGTTTTAGACGCGCTATAATCTTGCCCATGAAATATCAGCTCACCTGCGCCAAACCCGGCTAGAGCCACCAACGATATAGCCATATAGTATAATATCGGCCGGTCTTCATGGTTTGCCATAAGGCAAACTGCACACAATAGGCCGGTTAAAAAAGGGATCAGGCCATAGCGACCCTGGATCACAACAGGCGCCAGGAATAAAGTTAATGCGGCGAATAATGATGGAGCGTTATATCTCAATCGTCAGCCCGTCCCAGGCCAGCTCCACTCCGTCTGGCATGGTCATATTTGTCGATTCATGGCCAAGGTTATGATTAAGGTGGGTCAAATAGGCGCGCTTCGGCTGGAGCGTACCGATAGCCTCCAGCGCTTTTTCCAGCGTGAAGTGTGTGGCGTGATAAGGTAATCCAAGGGCGCCCAGGATCAATGTATCCAGCCCTTCCAGCAAAGACGCTGATGCATCTGGTATGGCAGAGCAATCGGTAATATATGCGGTGTTGCCGGTCCTATAGCCATACACCTCCATGCTGCCATGCATCACCGGAACAGGGATGATTTCCAATTTACCCAGGGCAAAGGGGGTATTGATAATGTTGGTCTGCAGTTTCGGAATACCGCCGCCTTCGCTCGGGCCGCCATTAAAAATATAGCCAAACATATCTTTAATACGCTGCATGGTCAGTTCATTACCATACAGAGGAATGTCAGATTTTTGCAAAAAATTGAAACTGCGAAGCTCATCAATTCCATGCACGTGATCCGCATGATGGTGGGTGTAGAGCACAGCGTCAACCCGTTTAATGCCCTCGCGCAAAGCTTGTTCCCGAAGGTCTGTGGAGGTGTCTATCAATACACTGTTTGAGTTGGCGCGTATCCATACGCTGGAGCGCAGCCTTTTATCCCTTCGGCTGGCAGAGCCGCAGACCTCACAGTCGCATCCAATCATCGGCACCCCGGTGGAAGTGCCGGTGCCCAAAAATGTAAGTTTTCCCATACAGATATATTTTATACTTTCTGTCTTCAGGTATTCCACGAAAACAAAAGATTATCAGTCATCACAATAAAAAATAACGCCTGGGCGCAAAAAAAAGGACGGCCTGAAATCAAGCCGCCCGGAAATAGTTATTAAGGCTGATTATTCTTCAGAAGGAATTTTGACCACAATAAATGATGTGTTCTTCCCACGGCTCACCAGCAGTAACACAGCTTCACCCGGTTTTGCGGAGGATACAATCTTCTCGAACTGTGAGGCGCTTTCAACCGGTTGACCCTTTACTTCCGAAATCACATCACCTGGGCGCACGCCCGACTCCGCAGCTGGGCTGCCAGGGGTCACACTGGTCACCAATACACCTGACTCAGCTTCGACACTAAACTTTCTCGCGTTATTCCTGTCCAGGTTTTCCACGGCCATGCCCAAGCTTTCCGCGCCACCCTTACCGTTGGATGTAACCAGCTCTTCCTGATCATCAGGCATATTGCCAAGCTTCATTGTGATCATCTTTTCCTTACCATCGCGGATGATTTTCAGCGTCGCTTTCGCGCCCGGTTTTGCGGCGGCGACGATCCTCGGCAGGTCGCTGGAGGTCTCCACTTCCTCACCGTTGAAAGCGATGATCACATCCTTTCGCATCAGCCCGCCTTTCTCCGCAGGTGAATCACTGAATACTTCGCTGATCAATGCGCCAGATGCGCTGGGCAGGTTCAGTACTGTTTGCAGTTCTTCACTTACACCCTGGATGGCGACACCCAGCCAGCCACGTTTGATCTGGCCGGCCTTTAAATCGTTATATATACTTTTGACAGCGTTTATCGGGATGGCAAAACCGATACCAACGTTACCCTGGGACATCCCGCCTGTAAAAATTGCGGAGTTTATTCCAACAACCTGGCCGTTGATATTAAGCAATGGTCCACCGGAGTTGCCAGGGTTGATGGAGGCGTCGGTCTGGATAAAATCATCGTATGGCCCTGCGCCGATTACCCTGCTCTTGGCGGATACAACACCAACGGTGACCGACTGGGCGAACCCAAACGGGTTGCCGATAGCCATCACCCATTCACCAACCTCCAGCATGTCAGAGTTTCCAAGCTTAAGGGTCGGGAACTTTTTATCCGCTTCGATTTTTATCAACGCGATATCGGTTTTTGGGTCGGCGGCCACCAGCTTGGCGTTATATTCCTTCTCTTTGGAGTCGTGGCCATCCCCGAAAGTGACCACAATCTCATCAGCTTTGGCTACCACATGGCTGTTGGTCAAAATGTACCCATCATCCTCCACCACAAAACCGGAGCCGAGGCTTTGCCGCACCTGCTCCCGTGGAAACCCTTTGAACCCAGGGAAAAAACGCTCATAAAACTCCCGCATTTCATCTGGCATGCCATGTTGCCCACCAAAGTTTACCTTCTGTTTTGTGGATATGTTCACAACTGCAGGAGTCTGATCCCTGGCGATTTTCGCAAATATATTATTTGATAAATCTGCTCCTGCGGCAACCGCTTCTGCAGCCATCAGGTTATCGCTATGGCCTCTGTCAGAAGATGGCCAGAAATATAGCGCGAACGCCACAAGACCCAGCCCAATACCGAACCATTTGATTTTATTAAGCATACTAAAATTTAATCCTATAATTTGATCAATTTTGGAACATTTTTACAGTTTATCATAGAAATAGGACGGAATTATCAACTCAATTGGGAAAAAAATGTAAAAAAATCTTGACACAAGAAATATTTATGTCACAATACTTGTGAATTAAATGGAATGATTATATTTTATTTTAATTAAGTAGATCATGCTCGGTAAAACGAAAGAAAAAAAAGTGCCTGTCACTACCCATCTATATCAAAGGCAGATAGACCAATTGAACAAAGTCGCGGAAGATCTGCAGGTAACCAAAGCTGTGCTTTTCAGAGAGGCTATTGAACAGCTCTTAAAAAGGTATGAAGAGAAACAGCTTGATATTGGAATAAAATGATGAAAAGCTTGATCAACAACGGCAATGCTGGCGCCAGCCCTGGCGCGGTCGCCGTTATAATTGTCGAAGCGTCAACTTGGATTGTTGGCCGGACCAAGACCACCACTGTACCGACCACCATCTGTTACGATCAAAATGATCGTATTAAGTTCACCCCCTTTGCATGGCCAATATCTGAGTAATACCTCCTCCCTCCCTTAGGAGGTTATGATGCGTAACCGGTCCCCAGGTTCTCATTTGGGGACCGGTTTTTTATTGGGGTCACTCTATATTTTCAGAGCAGGCCTTGGTTACATCCGGCAGGTGGTAGATTCGGACGAATTTCCTATAGGGGTGTTTCAATCGACATATCGAACTTCGGAATCTCCCATATAACTGGTAATTTATCCTCATCCTCACCAAAATATAATCCCCACATAGATCCGTGATCACCCGTCAGGAAGCAGTAACTGGTATAGATATGTTCGCCGCCTGGTTCGATAATCGGCTGAACACCAACGACTCCATCACCCTCCACAGTTTCCAGCTCGCCGCCGGTCTGCTTAATCATCCATTTTCTGCCAAGTAACTGCACAGTTTTGTGGCTATTGTTTAATATCCTGATTGTATAAGCAAACCCACAACGTCTGTCCGTCGGGATGCTCTCATCCGGTATACGCTGTAAATCCGCTATTTCAACTGAAAGTCCCGGAGTGTTCGATTGTCCCATTTTTAGTCTGTTTCCTCTCGTTTAATTACTTTCTTTGATTGTATCATTCGTTGGTCAAAATTTACTTTGTGAATGCTTGTCGATTATGTCGACAAACCATAATGCTAGACCAACCCTTGCCACGGGTATGGCGGATCGCCGGTGACCATGAAATATGGATTAAGCAGATCTTCCTTGTTATAACGCAAGGGCGACCCTTGCAAATCGGTGACATTACCGCCTGCCTGCTCCACCACACAGTGCGCGGCGGCGGTATCCCACTCCATGGTCGGGCCGATCCTCGGGTAAAGGCTGGCGGAGCCATCCGCCACCTTGCACAGTTTAAGCGAACTGCCAATGCTCATCTGCTCATGATCGCCCAGTTTGTTTACAAACTCCAGCAGCTCTCCTGTGGCGTGCGACCTCGAGACCAGAACTTTCAATCCATCCTTTTGATAATCACCTGCCTTAATCGTTAGCAATTCGCAGGCGCCGGAACGCATATACGCGCCAAAACCTTCGGCGGCAAGATAAGTCACATCGAGGCAGGGCGCATGGACCACGCCCATCACAGGTTTGCCATCACGCACCAGGGCGATGTTGACAGTGAACTCACCATTACGTTTTATAAACTCTTTCGTTCCATCGAGTGGATCTACCAGCCAATACTCTTTCCAACTGTTTCTCTCTTCATATGGCACACTTTTCGATTCTTCAGACAGCACAGAAATGTCAGGAGCAAGGGTATTCAGGCCGTTGACAATCACATCATTAGCCGCTGTATCGGCGCGGGTAAGTGGAGAATCATCCTTTTTGTAAGTGACCTCAACATCACCAGCCTGATTATAAACAGACATGATCTCCAAGCCGGCTTTCACAGCCAGTCGTTCTATATCGTGGATCGTTTTGTCCAAATTCATATATTATCTATCCTGTGATAAGGGTGCATGGGACAAGGCGTATATTACGAAGCGGCGCCTGTCTGTTTGCGCATCTACGAGGTTTTGAAAAAGTGGTTTCCACCAGCGCTTCATATCGAATTTTACATCAATAATATGCTACAGTAAACTTAGGAATGGATAATAGTATGTCAGAATTGATTCAAACGATTTCGATCATGGCGTTGCCGGTAATCTTTGCCGTAGCGTTGCATGAAACGGCCCATGGCTATGTGGCTTCACTTAAGGGTGATGACACCGCAAAGCGGATGGGGAGGCTCACATTGAACCCCCTGGCCCATATCGACTGGTTCGGCACAGTGGCGCTTCCGGTCATGTTTTATATAACAACTGGCTTTCTGTTCGCATACGCAAAACCAGTCCCTGTAAATTTTCACAACCTGCAAAACCCTCGCAGGGATATGGTATGGGTTGCCGCGGCGGGCCCGTTTACCAATCTGGTGCTGGCTGTGGTTTCCGCCTTGTTAATAAAGGCTGTGGCGTTTGTTGATCCAGAGGCCATGAACTCTGCACTAGCCTTCCTCCAACGCCAGTCAATCGAGCTGTCCAGTAGCTTGATGGTACCGGTTGTTTTGATGCTCTATTTTTCCGTAATACTCAATATCGTGCTGGCTATAATAAACCTGATCCCGGTACCACCCGCCGATGGCGGCAGAATAATGGCCGGATTGCTGCCAGTGGAGCAGGCTAGAAGTTATGCCAAGCTGGAGCCTTATGGCTTGTTCATCCTGATTTTCATACTGTTGATTAACCCGTTTAATATCCTGGGATGGACAATACAACCACTGATAACCGGGATAATCGAACTGCTCATTTAACCGGCTTTTGTATTACAATCACAAACCAGAAATGTAACTGATAACCATAAAGATATGACAAAAAAACGTGTGCTCTCTGGCATGCAGACAACCGGCCCATTGCACCTGGGCAACCTTTTGGGCGCGCTAAATAACTGGGTGTCGATGCAGGATGAGTTCGACTGCTACTATTTCGCGGCGGACTGGCACGCCCTGGCCAGCAACTATGAAGAGACCGATCAGCTGGAAGCGAACCTTGTCGATCTCGGCATTAACTGGCTCTCCGCCGGGCTCGACCCGGATAAGTCTACCCTGTTTGTCCAGTCGCTGATCCCGGAGCATGCCGTGCTGCATCTGCTGTTTTCCATGATCACCCCGCTGCCATGGTTAGAAAGGGTACCCAGTTACAAAGAAAAAATGGAGCAGGTCGAAAACCGTGATCTGCACACCTACGGCTTCCTCGGTTATCCGGTGCTGCAGGCGGCGGATATCGTGATGTACAAGGCGCACTACGTGCCGGTGGGGATAGATCAGCTGCCCCATCTGGAGCTGACCCGGGAGATCGTGCGAAGGTTCCATGACATCTATGGCAACGAGGTCTTTGTGGAGCCGCAGCCGAAAATGAGCGCAGTGCCGAAACTGCCAGGGACCGATGGCCGAAAAATGAGCAAGTCATACAACAACGCCATTTATCTTTCCGACAGCGCGGAAGATATGACCGCCAAAATTAAAAACATTATCACCGACCCCGCCCGTGTGCGCAAAACCGACCCGGGCGATCCGGAGAAGTGCGTCGCGTTCGATTTTCATAAAATATTTTCCTCCGATGATGATAACAAGCTGACGATCGAGGAGTGCAAAACCGCCAAACGGGGCTGTGTATCGTGCAAAAAGCTGCTATGCGACAACATACTGAGCTACCTTGGCCCTCTGCTGGAAAAGAGGGCGCAGTGGGAGGCGCGGCCCGGCGACGTTCTGGAAATTCTGGCCCTCGGCACAACGAACGCGCGCGCCGTCGCCCGGCAGACCGTTGAACAGGCCGAAGAAGCCATGAAAATAAATTTCTCGAAAATAATGCCTGGGGTCCGATAGTTATTAGCGATCATCATTCACCTATTATTTTCACCAGCACCCGTTTCTTCCGCCTGCCGTCGAACTCGCCATAGAAAATCTGTTCCCACGTGCCGAAGTCGAGCCGGCCGCCGGTGATCGCCACCACCACTTCCCGGCCCATCACCTGCCGCTTCATATGCGCGTCGGCGTTATCCTCGCCTGTGTCGTTATGCCGATACTGCGAGATCGGCTCATGCGGCGCCAACCGCTCCAGCCACAGCTCATAGTCATGATGCAGCCCCGCCTCGTCATCATTGATAAACACAGACGCCGTGATATGCATGGCGTTTACCAATACCAGGCCCTCCATGACGCCGCTCTCGTCGATGCATTGGCGGACCTGCTCGGTTATGTTCACAAACCCGCGCCTGTCGGGCACGTTAAAATATAGTTCCTTACGATAAGTTTTCATTGTTCACGCTTTCTATTTTTCAGTTTTTTCCACAAGATGCGCTATGGAGTTAGCGTAATAGCGCAGTATTGTTTCTTCGTTCGGTTCGGCGTAATAGAGCCCGTCATCTTCTATTACAATATGCCGCAGGGTCAGCATCCGCAGCCCAACACTCATCGCATAGCCCTGGTCTTGCCGTGGTATATACACGTGCGCGGTGTTTTCCTCCAGCTTTGTTATCAGCGCGAACACCGCCGCTTTCAGTTCCAGCTCCGATAGTTTCCGCTTCATATCCCGCAGGAATATGGTCGCCACCAGCGATACCGGCAACACCGGAATCACACTCGCCACCGAATCCATCAGCTCGGACCCAAACTTCTCCACCTCCTCGAACAGGTCATCTTTTTCCAGCAGACGAAAGTCTAGGTTGTTTTTATCCAGATAACCCTTGAGCGATATCGGCGTGCCAAAATTAACACCGGCATAGCCAAACCGGTACCAGCGTCTTCGTATCATCAAGCTAATATTGGAGAAAACAAATTTAGCCATAGTCATAATGACGAACCCTATACTTTTCTTTTCCGCGCCGCCGTCCAGCCCCTGGGTCAGGCTCCTGTCCTCCAGCACACGATCATAGTTGACACCCACCGGTATGAACACCAGGTCCCTGGTCGATATCGGATCGTAGCCAGATACCATGTATGAGAGCAGGCCCAGTTTCAGCGACCGCAACTTACCATCTTTGCTCAAGCCGCCTTCCGGGAACACGGCCTGCACCACACCACCATCCGCCGCCATCCGCACATAGCGAGAAAGGACCTTGCGATATAAAGTGTTGCCGGAGCCGCGCCGGATGAAGTATGCGCCCAACGATTTTAACAACGTGTGCAACGGCCAGATCCTCGCCCATTCGCCCACGGCATAGCTCAATGCAGACCGGGTGGCGGCAAGGTAGGCCACCAGGATATAGTCCATGTTGCTGCGATGATTCATAATGAACACAACACCAGCGTCCGGGTCTACATTTGCCAGTCCATTTTCGTCGGAATACCCGAGCCGGACCCGGTACATCATCCTGCCCACCCATCGGGCGATTTTATAAGCGACCCGAAAATATATATATGCGTTAAAAGATGGGACAATCTCCTGCGCATAAGTTCTCACTTTCACCATCGCTTCTTCTGTGCTGACAGATTTTTCAACAGCGAACGCTTCGGCGGCGCGGATGATTTCCGGGTCGAATACCAGCTGGTCGATCAGTACTTGCCGCTTGGTCAGTTTGAACGGCTGTATTTTCAGTTGCAGGCGGGTATTCAGCTCATCGATCACCCTTTGCGCCCGCCGCCGCAAAAACCATCGGACACCCGGGATCAGCATACTGCCCAGCAGGGCCCATAGCGCAAGGGCGCATATGAGAACGAAAAGCCAAAATGGCAGGGTTACACCGTCTTCCATACTAAACCTTTCAGATCAGCTAATATTACCATAGTCGCATAACGCTGACGGGACAGATGGAACTGCCTGTACGGTTGACCCGGTTCGAAATTAACCGGCCCTTATAAGCCGCATATGTATCGAGCGAATATCGCAGGATCTCTGCATCCACAACTTTTGGTCTTCATAACTTTTCTCCTATTCCTAGTCATCCGCACTTTATTGCGCGTCAACCTGACAATACAAGGGTTATTACCGCCAGTAAATAGCAGGTGAGGGTGGCGGAACGCCACTTTTGTCCCCGATGGGATAAGTGGAACTTCCTTTCTGTTTGTATGTCCATCTCAATCGTCCTTTTCATACAGGACCGCAGGCAGTGGTGCAAGCCATGCTTCCTGCGCGTTACCAAATTGCATGCCGCATACGCGACAGCGTTACAAAAGTGTCGTTCCGACACCTGCAGCGCTCGCTGCATTAAGTACGAGATTACAACAGAAAAAGTAGAATGCAAATAGCAGGTGAGGCATTTGAAGCATTTGGAGCATATGAGGCATTTGGGGCAAAAGAAGCATCTGTGGAATCCATTTTCACCCGTTTTGGTATGCTTTTTGTTCTATAGCAGAAATATACTATACCAACGCGACAGCGCCCCTGGTCTGCCTATGTCGCCTATGTTCCGGTAACCCGTTGTAATTATTAACCAACCATTTTATAGTATAGTAGCCAGAGAGAATTGTTATGAACGATAAAAGAGCGGACACAGTCTGGAAGCAGACTGCGCAGGCGAAAAACTTCCTGGAAGGGACGAGGGGCGCCATACCCCTGGCCGCGGAACAGATCGACATGATGTTGAAGCTGCTGGTCAAAACCCAACCGGAGCTGAAAGCGTTTATGGATATCGGTTGCGGGGACGGCATCCTGGGGGCCGCTGTCCAGGCGCGTTTTCCGGAATCGTCGGGTGTGTATATCGATTTCTCCGATACCATGCTCAATGCCGCCTGCGAACGACTGGAAGCCAGCGGGCGGGCGCATGAGATTATCAGCGCTGATATAAAGGACCACCAGTGGATGGATAAGGTTTCGAAATTCGCTCCGTTCGACGCTGTCATTTCCGGATACGCCATCCACCACCAGACGACGGAACGGAAAAGAGAGATTTATGGCGAAATCCATGACTTGCTGAAGCCGGGCGGGATTTTTTTGAACATCGACAATGTTTCTTCGCCGACGGAGTGGTTGGCCAGGCTGTTCGAAGAGGATTTTGTCAACCGGTTGTATGACTACAACAAAAACCGTGGCGCCGGGAAGAGCCGGGAGGAGCTGTGGGACGAATGGTCCGGCAGGCGGGCCGAGGACCTGGAGGTGACCACACCCTTGGACATCCAGCTCGAGTGGCTGCGGGAAATAGGCTACGAAAACGTCGACTGCTATATAAAATATTACGAGCTGGTCATGTTCGGCGGGTGGCGAACGCCACTTTAAGCCCTGACGGGAAAGTTGGAGCTGCTCTTCTGTTTGCATATCCATCTTTGCTGGCCCTGTTATTCATAAAAGAGCGCCTTACCACAGTTGAAATCATCCATTCATCTCAATTTATGGGCCATAAAGGGCCTTTTTCATGTTATTATGTACAGTAACTGCATGAAAAATTGCAAATATCTGCTTTCAGGGAGATTAAGTACGCCGTGATCGGCGACATTGTCGCGAAAGTGGCGGAACTGGCAGACGCGCTGGATTTAGGATCCAGTGGGCAACCGTGGGGGTTCGAATCCCCCCTTTCGCACCAACTATGATTCCAGGGCGCCATGATTGGCGTTTCGGTTTGTAAAGGAGAATTTTTTTGAAGATTGAACTGCAGGATGTCGAGTCCTGTGTTAAGAAAATATCTATCGAAGTGCCTATAGAAACAATAAATGAAGAAAAATCCGCAGTATACGATGAACTAGCCAAAACAGTTGACATACCAGGGTTCCGTAAAGGCAAAATTCCGCGCAAGGTTCTGGAAAAGCGTATGTCCAAATCTGTTCTGGCGGAGTCGGCCCAGCGGCTGATGGACAAGGCGTATCGTGAAGCGATAGAGTCGAACAAACTGCAGCCGATCAGCGAGCCGAAAATAGACAACGTTACAATCGAAGAAGACGTTCCGCTCTCGTTCACCGCCACCATCGAGACGTTTCCTGAATTTGAAATCGGTGATATAACCGGCCTGGAGTTCGAGCGGAAGATTGCGCCGGTCACAGATGCGTCTGTGGACAATATCGTTAACGAAATGCGGGAACGGCATGCCCGGTTCGAGCCGGTGGACGACAGGGCGATCGAAGAGGATGACTATCCGCTGCTCGACTACAGCGCCACCAAAGATGGCGAAGAAGTCAGCATGCTGAAAGGCGAAAACAAGCAGGTGAACGTATCCAAAACCGATATGCTCAAAGGCTTCCATGAAAATGTTCTTGGGATGAAAAAGGGCGAGGAGAAAGAGTTCGACGCGCAATTGCCCAAGGAGTTCCCCGACCCGGAGCTGGCGGAGGCGAACATACATTTCAAGGTCAAGGTAAACGAAATAAAGAAAAAGGTATTGCCGGAGCCGGATGACGATTTCGCCAAGGAGACCTCGCAGTTCGAGACCATGGCCGAGTTGCGGGACGACCTGCGGCAAGGACTGGAAGAGCGAAACAACTCCATGGCGGACGAGGGCCTGCGCAACGAAATCATGAATACACTGATAGAAAAAAATCCTTTCGACCTGCCCCCTGGCATGATCGACAAGACCGCCGAGTCGATGGCGAAGCAGGCAGGCCAAAGGTTTGCGGCTGGTGGCGGCGATTTGGAAAACAGTGGGTTCGAGCTGGATAAAGTAAAAGAGGATATGCGCGATAACGCCATCAGAGAGATTAAGGAAGAGGCAATCATGGCCGAGTTCGCGAAGAAAGAAAACACCGATGTGTCTGAAGAGGACCTGGATAAAGAGATCGATACGCTAGCCAAAATGATGGGCCAGCCGATGGAAGAGACCCGCAATCAGCTGGCCAATTCCGGTGGTATCAACGGGCTGTATCATAAGGTGTTCAAGGACAAGGTATTTAACGAAATAAAAAATAAAGTGACGATAAAAGATCAAATAATAGAGGTAGTAGATGACAAATAAATATGGACACCCATTTGACACGCAAAATAATGTTGAATTCGCTGACCCGGCGGCGATAAGGGCGCAGATGCTGGTGCCGATCGTCGTGGAGCAGACCAACCGGGGCGAGCGGTCATACGATATATACAGCCGGCTGTTGAAGGACAGGATCATATTCCTGGGCACGCCGATAGACGACTATATAGCCAACCTGATCATCGCGCAGCTGATCTTTCTGGAGGCGGACGACCCGGGCCAGGACGTGTTCCTGTATGTCAACAGCCCTGGCGGCATAGTCTCCTCCGGCCTGGCCATATACGACACCATGCAATACATCAAGCCGGACATACAGACCATCTGCATAGGCCAGGCGGCTTCCATGGGCGCCGTGCTGCTGGCCGCTGGCGCCAAGGGCAAACGCCACGCCCTGCCCAACAGCCGGGTGATGATCCATCAGCCCTCCGGCGGGTTCCAGGGGCAGGCGTCTGATATAGAGATCCAGTCGCGCGAGATCAGGAAACTGCGCGACCGTCTGGATAGCATACTGGCCAAACACACCGGCCAGACTACAGACAAAATATCGACAGATTCCGACCGCGACTTTTTCATGTCGGGTGAAGAGGCGATGGAGTATGGCCTGGTGGATGCGGTGATCGAGTCCCGCCCGGACCTGAAGAAAACAGACAACAGCGAGAAAGAGTGACAATCATTCAAAAATAACAAGGTGAGGAATTAACATGGCGAAGAAAAGACCAGCGGACAGTCCCCAGTGCTCTTTCTGCGAAAAGGGCCAGGATGAAGTGGAAAAGCTGATTGCAGGATCCTCAGTATATATTTGCGATGAATGCATCGACCGGTGCAACGAAATCATACTGGAGGAATGGAACCAGAAAAAAGGCTTCTCCTCGCCGTCGTTGCCAAAGCCTCAGGAAATCTATGAAACCTTGAACGATTATGTGGTGGGGCAGAACCAGGCGAAAAAGGTTCTGTCGGTGGCGGTGTACAACCACTATAAACGGATCGACGCCAACCTCAGCCCGGAGGATGTGGAACTGCAGAAAAGCAACGTGATGCTGATCGGCCCCACCGGCGCCGGCAAAACGCTGCTGGCCCAGACGCTGGCCAAGGTGCTGCAGGTTCCTTTTACTATCGTAGACGCCACCACGCTGACCGAAGCGGGCTATGTGGGCGAGGATGTGGAGAACATCATCCTGCGGCTTTGCCAGGCGGCTGATTACGATATAGAAAAAACCGAGCGCGGAATCATCTACATCGACGAGATAGACAAAATCTCGCGCAAAAGCGAAAACATGTCGATCACCCGCGATGTGTCGGGTGAGGGTGTGCAGCAGGCTCTGCTGAAAATCATCGAGGGCACCGTCGCCTCCGTGCCGCCCCAGGGCGGCCGCAAGCATCCGCATCAGGAGTTCATGCAGGTGGACACCTCCAACATCCTGTTCATATGTGGCGGCGCGTTCGTCAGGCTGGACAAGATTATTGAGCAGCGGATCGGCCGGAAGATGATGGGTTTTGGCGCCAAGCTGAAAGATAAAAAGGATATCGCCATCGGCGAAGTGCTGGAGCAGGTCCGCCCGGAGGATCTGCTGAAGTTCGGATTAATACCAGAGTTTATCGGCCGGCTGCCTGTGGTGGCCACGTTGCAGGACCTGGACGAGGACTCCCTGATCAAGATATTGACCGAGCCGAAAAACGCGCTGGTCAAACAGTTCTCCAAATTTTTCGATCTGGAACATGTGAACCTGAAATTCACCGACGGCGCCTTGCGCGCCATCGCCAAGGAAGCGGTCAAACGGAAAACCGGCGCCCGCGGCCTGCGCTCCATTCTGGAAGAGATCATGCTCGACCCGATGTATGAGCTGCCCAGCAAGCCGGAGATAACGGAATGTATAGTTAACGAAGACGTAATTTTAAACAGAGAGCAGCCATTGATGCTTTTCAAGCAAGAGGATACGAAACAGGCCAGCTGATAACCGGCCTGCACAACCGCCATATAACAGGCGGCAAGGGGCAAGTTGGCGCGCCTGCCGATATCCTTTCCGGATTTGGCTGATTGATATATTGGTAGATAAAAATGAACGACAAAGCTGACTCCACACCTCCTTTCAACTGGGACAACCCGGTCCCCCTCCTTCCCCTTCGCGACATTGTTGTGTTCCCCGGCATGGTGACGCCGCTGTTCGTCGGGCGGGAGAAATCGGTAAGCGCCCTGGAAGACGCGTTCGAAGGCGCCAAATATATAATGCTGGCCGCCCAGAAGGACGCCGTGGTCAACGACCCGCCCACCGACGGAATCTACGAGGTGGGTTGTCTCTCTGTTATTTTGCAGATCCTCCGCCTGCCGGACGGCACTGTGAAGGCGCTGGTGGAGGGGCTGGAGCGCGCCTGCATCAAGGAGTACATGAAAAACGACGATTTTTTCAAGGTGCAGGTGGAGCGGATAGAATCGGAAGCCAGCTTTGACACGGAGATATCGACGCTGACCAAGGCCGCGCAGTCACTGTTCGACCGATACATGAAGCTCAACCCCGGCATCTCCAAAGAGATCGCCCACGGCCTGTCGATAATGGAAGATCCGGAATCTTTTTCCGACGCGGCGGCGGCGCACCTGATCTCCGGCGCCAGCGAAAAACAGCAGATCCTCGAAGCGCTGAATGTGAAAAAGCGGCTGGAGCTGCTGATTGAAAAGATGCAGGAAGAGATGGAAGTGCTGAAAATCGAAAAGAAGGTCCGTGGCCGGGTCAAGAAGCAGATGGAGAAGACGCAACGCGATTACTATCTGACCGAGCAGATGAAAGCGATCCAGAAAGAGCTGGGCAGAACCGACGGCGAGAAGACCGAGTTCGAGGAGATTAACGATAAAATCGAAGCGGCTGGTATGCCTAAAGAGGTTAAGGACAAAGCGGTGAAAGAGCTGGCTCGATTGGAGCAGATGCCGCCGATGTCGGCCGAGGGCACGGTGGTCCGCAACTATCTGGACTGGCTGGTGGATGTGCCGTGGAAGAAGCGGACCAAGGACAAGCTGGATATCAAGATGGCCGCAAAGATCCTGGATGAGGACCACTACGGACTGGAGAAGGTGAAGGAGCGGATCCTGGAATACCTGTCCGTGCGCAAGCTGGTGAAAAAAATCAAAGGGCCGATCATCTGTTTCGTCGGCCCGCCGGGCGTGGGCAAAACCTCGCTGGGCAAATCGATCGCCCGGGCCATGGGGCGCAAGTTCGTCCGGTTCTCGCTGGGCGGTATCCGGGACGAGGCGGAGATCCGGGGCCATCGGCGCACATACATAGGCTCGCTGCCGGGCCGGATCATCCAGAGCATGAAAAAGGCGGGGACAAAAAACCCGGTGATCATGCTCGACGAGATCGACAAAGTATCGTCCGATTTCCGGGGTGACCCGTCGTCGGCGCTGCTCGAAGCGCTCGACCCGGAACAGAACACAGCGTTCAACGACCATTACCTGGAGGTGGACTACGACCTTTCGGAGGTGATGTTTATAACAACCGCCAACGTGTTGCACACCATCCCCCGTCCGTTGCAGGACCGGATGGAGATCATCAACATATCCGGGTACACAGACGATGAAAAAGCTTCTATTGCTCAAAAGTTTCTGCTACCAAAACAGCTGAAGGAAAACGGGCTGGATGAAAAGAGCGTGGCGCTTTCCGAAGAGATGCTGCAACTGATCATCAGCGGCTACACGAAGGAGGCGGGCGTCCGGAACCTGGAGAGAGAGCTGGCCCGGCTTTGCAGAAAAGTGGCGCGTAAAGTGGCGGAGAAATCTGGCAAGGGCAAATCGAAAAAAACGAAGAAGACACAAGAAAAAGTCACCGATGAAAAAACGTTGGTCGAATACCTGGGCGAGATAAAATTCCGGTCGGACCAGAAGGAGAAAAAGAGCGGATCTGGCGTGGCCACCGGCCTGGCCTGGACCCAGTTCGGCGGCACGTTGCTGAAGATCGAGACGATCATCCTGGAAGGGAAGACCAAGTTTATCCTGACCGGCAAGCTGGGCGAAGTGATGAAGGAGTCGGCCCAGGCGGCGTTTTCATATATCCGGTCGCGGGCGAAGGATTTCGGGTTGAGCAAAGGGTTCCATAACAAGATCGACATCCATATCCACATCCCGGAGGGCGCCATCCCGAAGGATGGTCCATCCGCAGGTATCACGCTGGCCACTTCCATCGTCTCGTCGCTGTTGAACATCCCGGTGCGGCACGACCTGGCAATGACCGGCGAAATAACCTTGCGCGGTCAGGTGCTGCCGATTGGCGGGCTGAAGGAGAAGCTGTTGGCGGCGCATCGGGCGGGTGTCCGGCAGGTGCTTATCCCAAAAGAAAACGAGCGGGACATCAAGGAAATCCCGGACAACGTGAAAAAGGATTTAAAAATAACCCCTGTGGAGCATCTGGATGAGGTGTTGAAACTGGCGCTGACCAAGTCGCCCTGGAAGAAGAACGGGCCCGGCTCCAAATCCACCACGAAACAAAAAAAACCGGAAACCGGTCACGATATCGTGCTGAATTAATCTATAATTAAATAATAGATACAAAATACAGGTAGTAACAATGGAACCAGCATTTCCGAATCCAATAGGGACCTTGATCCTTTTAGGGATTTTGATGTTTATAGTTTTTCGAGTTCTTTCCTCGCTCAGCCGGCAAGACGAGCAATCCACCGGCCCCAAAAGCAGCAAAGGAAAGATACTTCCGTTTAGAAACAGGCAAGCGCCGCCCAATCCACCGACCATAGAGCTGATAAGTCACACTGGTCCGGAGGACCCGTTCGCCGATAAAAGCGACGCTATGGAAGCGCACAAAATGCTGATAGAGAAAGGCGGGCTCAGCCGGATCGGTGACTTTAAAATAAAAGAGATACCAGGGTTTATCATACGTTCGTTCACCCATCCGGACCAGTTCCTGCTGGGTGTGCTGTTTCGCGGTCCGGAAGACAGGGTGTGGGTCAACCTGGTCACCGAATATAAAGATGGGCGGGTGATCACCACCAGCTCCGCCGAGCGGGGTATGATTTCGCCTTCGAGGCCGTGGGGTATGCCGCTGTTCAACTTTCCTGACCTGTCGACAGACCAGCTCCTTCGTCGGCATAAGCTGGAGGTTCGGGGCAATGAGCAGAGCCCGGCCCTGCCGCCGGAAAAGTTCCCGGAATATTTTGCGGCAAACTATGCCAAACTAAGGGCGCATATAGATGAAAAACAGACCTCGCTGAAGGAAGTTTCCGGCGGCGATCGGTCATACGCGCCTGTGCCGGTGGGTCTTCCGGCTAGTGATGAGCAAAGCGACGCCGCCACCGAAGATGACCAATCGGGTGAAAACGAGCTGGCGCCGTCCCGCGCCCAACTGACGGAATGGCTGAACCTTATCTATGCGAAAATGAATATTCCTCCGAAGGATCGCTCCCGGTTCCGTCGTGGACTTGTCTGGATCGCTGAGCAGGCCAGCGGCGAATCGGTGATAGAAACAATAACTGATTATGCAGATGTTACCATTGAAAGCACACCCACAGGCCAGCTGGTGATACGCACTTCCCAAGGCGCGGAGGATATAATTGAACCAGACGACCTGAAAGGGACCGCGTTGTTCGACAAGATCAACTCATGCCTGCCTGAAGGTAGCCGGTTTACCAGGTTGCCGGTCGATAGCAAAGGCGTGGCGTTTTACAGCAGGGCGACATAGCCCCGCTGGTTTCACAGCCCGTTGATCACGATATCCGCGAACTCCGATATTTTCTTGTCGTTTAGTCTCACACCGGAATTTATCATTATCGCGTCGTAGTATATATTGCCCCAATCGCCCACCTCGCTGAACTGCGCCTCCAGGGCGCGGGATACGCTACGTTTTATTATCTCCGCAATATTCATCGGGGCCAGGTTTGGTGTGGCGGTGATAGATATTTTGTGATACTCCGGTGTGAAAACGATCTTTGTGAGCGAGGAGTTGAGCAGCTCCAGCTCCATTTTGATAATCTGTTTGCAGGCTTTCTCCATATCTTTTGTCATTGGCGGGTCTAGCCTGGGCAACAGCACCATAATATATTTTAATTCGGATACAACAGAGAGACTCATTTCTTCCTTCTTTTATACTATAGTAATAGTGTAGACCTATGATACTTGGAAAATATAACAAATGGTGATAAAAAATATTGCGATGACCATAGCCGGGTCCGATAGTGGCGCGGGGGCGGGCATTCAGGCCGACCTGAAAACCTTCGCCGCCAACGGGGTCTACGGGACCAGCGTGATCACCGCTCTGACCGCCCAAAACAGTGTGACAGTGGCAGGGGTCCACCCGGCGCCCGCCGAATTTATCGCCCTCCAGATAGACACCTTGTTCGATGATATACAGATAAACGCCGTGAAAACCGGCATGCTGTTCAACGAAGCCATAATCCGCGCCGTGGCGGACCGGCTGGAAAAGCATAACGTCGCAAACCTGGTGATCGACCCGGTGATGATCGCGAAAAGCGGCGACAACCTGCTGGAGCCTGCGGCGGTGAACGCATTGAAAACCGCTCTGTTGCCGATGGCGCTGGTGGTCACGCCGAACATTCCGGAGGCGGAATCGCTGACCGGGATGGAGATCAGGGGTGTTGCGGATATGGAACGCGCGGCGAACCGGCTGGTCGAAATCGGCGTCCCGAACGTCGTCATCAAGGGGGGCCATATGCCAGGGGCGGAGCTGACCGATATCCTGATGAGCGATGGCGCCATCCAACGGTTCACACGGAACAGGATCGATACCATACATACCCATGGCACTGGGTGCACATTCTCCGCCGCGATAACGGCCGGCCTCGCCAAAGGCCAGGAAGTTTTGGAAGCTGCTCAAAACGCCGCGCAGTATATTGAAAATGCTATCAGAAGCGCCAGCGCGTTGGGCGGTGGTCATGGCCCGGTGGACCATTTTTACGATTTCGGCAAAGGGAAATAGAAACAGACCAACGGCTAATTCAGCAGCGCTGTGACCGGCACAATACGCACACCCATAGACTCCAGCTTCGCGATATTTTTTTGCAGCGCGGCTATGGTCTCCGGGTATGGGTGCCCGATGCCGATGGCCGACCCGGACCGCTGGGCTGATTCGACCAGCTCCATCAACCGCTTTTCCACCAGCTCCACCTTGCGGTCGTTGTCCAGGAACACCCGCCGGCTGGCCGTGGGCACACCTGCTTTGATAGCGGTATCGTACGCTTTGGTCTGCGGAGAAGTGCGCGAATCGATAAAAAACATGTCACGCTTTTTCAACTCATCGATAACGATGGACATCTTTGCGCCCTGCTCTGTAAACAGCGAACCCATATGATTGTTGATCCCCTCCGCGCCCGGCACACTGTTCAAATGATCATCGATCAGCTTCAGGATCTCTCTTTTGCTGTGGGTCACCCGTAATGCGCCGTCGCCCAGGCTGATGCCGTTCGATTTTGGCTCCATCGGCAGATGAAGCATGACCACCTGCCCATGCTTCTTCGCGTCCAGCGCCACCGACCGGGAATGTTTCAGGTGGGGCAATATGGAAAAAGCGATGGGGATATTCAGCGCCATCAGCTGTTTTACAACAGCCCGATCCCTGCCCAGGTCATCTATTATCAACCCGAGCAAAGGCTTTTTGGTGAATACAGATTTCTGTTTCGATTTTGGCGCTGTCAACGATGCGATGCGCTTTTCCAGGCTGGCAGTATCATGATCTTCCGTGTCGTTGATAACCTGCTCTTCAAATATATCTTCGGCTTGCTCTACGAAATCGCCCGCCTGTTCGGTTATGGTCGCTTCACCATGATCGACACGTCCACCCGATACAACCGACCATATTGCGCCAATAATAGCGATGAACAGAATCCCCAGCGCAATCTCATAGCCATAGCGACGTAAGAATGATTTTTTCTTACGCGAAGAGGAACGGCTCCTTCTCTTGCCACTTCGCGATGATCGAGCCATTCTCTGAAATTAGCGCGCTAGTTAGCTTCGCGGATGGCGGCCACGGCCTGCTTCCGGCTCTGTATCCCTTGTATGATCTCCCAGCCTTTCAACACATCAATGGCGCGCTGGAGCTGATAATCTTTCTCCAGGTTTACGATGGAAGGCTTGCCGTTGTTCTTTTCACCATCGCCCGCCTTGTCATCTTCCTTATCTTCCGACTTTGCCTCTTCGCCGTTGGGATGCGCGCCCTTATCCGCGCCATTTTTTTCATCATTCTCTCCAGGTGCGGCAGGCTCTACAACAATGTCCGGAGTGATGCCCTCGCCATGGATCTGCCGGCCGGATGGCGTGAAATAGCGCGCCGTGGTCAGGCGCAGGCCGGCGCCCCCTTTCAGGGGTATAATGGTTTGCACAGACCCCTTGCCAAAGGTCTGGGTACCGACGATCACGGCCCGCTTAAGGTCCTGCAGCGCGCCGGCCACAATCTCGGAGGCCGATGCGGAACCTTTGTTGACCAGGACAACCATTGGATAGTCGTTCTCTTTATGGCTGTTCTTTGCCGTAAACTCTGTATTCTGATTCGGTATCCTGCCGCGGGTATAGACGATTAACTCGCCTTTATTTATAAACTGCTCTGTCACGGCCACCGCCTGGTTGAGCAGTCCGCCCGGGTCGTTTCGCAGGTCGAGCACCAGTCCCTTGGTCTTTGCGGCTTCGAATTTTGCCAGCGCCTTTTTAAGGTCCACCCCGGTGTCCTTGCTGAAGCTGCGTATCCGGACATAGCCCCAGTCGCCGGGTAGTATCTCGCTTTTCACCGAAGTAACATGGATGGTATCGCGAACAATCTTGAATGGTTTTGGCTCATCAAACTCTTTTCTCATAATGGTCAAGGTCACCGGGGCTCCAATTTCGCCCCGCATCATACGCACCGCCTCGAGCAGGTCCATATCCAATGTGGAAGTGTCATCCACCTTCACAATCTTGTCGCCAGCCTTGATCCCTGCGCGCCAGGCGGGGGTGTCCTCTATGGGGGCGACCACTGTCAGGATGTCATCCTTAAGGGTGATCTCTATGCCGACACCGCCAAACTGCCCCTCGGTCTCCACCTGCATCTCTTTGAACAGGTCGGGCGTCATATAGCTGGAGTGCGGATCGAGCGAGCGCAGCATACCGCTGATCGCGCCGTCCAGAAGCTTCGACTCGTCCACTTCTTCCACATAGCTTTGCTCCACCAGCGAGAGCACATCGGCGAAAACTTCCAGATGGTCGTAGGTTTTCACCACCGCCATCACCGTGTCGGACTTCAGGACGCCGAACGCGATACCGAATAAAAATGCGGCGAATACAGCGGCAGTCGCCAGGCGTGGCGTAATTCTCGACACTTTATGTTGGGGAAGGCCGCCAGTGGAAGAAGACATATCAAATACTCCTAATTGGTTTGCTCGTTATGCGCTGGATATTTTTTCAGCGCGATAGCTTTGTGGGCCGATTCTGCTATGGCCGAGGCGTTCATCTCGTAATAATCCAGCAGGTCCGCCGGTTTGCCCGACTGGCCCACCCCCGCTTTCATCCCCACACGGATGACAGGGCATGGGTCGTTTTCGCATATGACTTCCGCCACGGCGGAGCCCAGCCCGCCGATGATGGAATGCTCTTCGGCGGTGACAATGGCGCCGGTGGTGGCCGCCATTGTGATGATAAGATCTTCGTCCATCGGCTTGATGCTGGACATGTTCACCACAGACGCCGAGACACCCTCGCCAGCCAGCATATCCGCCGCCACCAGCGCCTGCGACACCATATATCCGCAGGCTATGATCGCCACGTCCGCGCCGTTTCGCAGCACGGAGCCTTTGCCCATGTTGAACATATAATTCTCATCATATATCACCGGAAACTTCGACCGGGCGGTGCGGATATAGGCGGGGCCATGGTGTTGCGCCATATAGCGGATCACCGCCTTCGTCTCGTTGGCGTCCGCCGGCACGACCACCTGCATGTTCGGCAACACCCGCATCAGCGTAATATCCTCCAGCGCCTGATGGGTCGGCCCATCTTCGCCGACGGTTATGCCGCCGTGGGAGGCCACGATTTTTACGTTCATCTTGCCCAGGCAGACCGATTGGCGGTTCTGCTCCCACGCCCGGCCGGACGCGAACACGGCGAATGTGGAGGCGAACGGTATCTTGCCCGCCGCCGCCAGACCGGCCGCTGTGGAAATCATGTCCTGCTCGGATATGCCCATGTTGAAAAACCGGTCGGGGAACGCTTTGGCGAATTTCGATGTGCGGGTGGAGCCAGAGAGATCGGCGTCCAGCGCCACCACGTTCGGGTTGGCGGTCCCGATCTCCACCAGCGCGTCGCCATATGCGTCGCGCAGTGATTCCTGTTTATCCATCTTTACTGTTTTCACTGTCATGCCTGGCCCAGCTCCACCAGCGCGATTTCCAACTCTTCATCCGTCGGCGTCACGCCATGGAACGCCACTTTATTTTCCATAAACGATACGCCTTTACCTTTCACTGTGTGCGCCCAGATGATGGCCGGTTTGCCCTTCACGGCATTGGCCCAATCGATGGCGTCCAGTATCGCGCTCATGTCGTGCCCGTCAATCTCGGTCACTGCCCAGCCGAACGCTTCCCACTTCTCCCGGATAGGCTCGATACCCATTATCTCCTTCACCGGCCCGTCGATCTGCAGGCCGTTGTTGTCCAGGATTGCGATCATGTTGTCCAGCTTGTAGTGGGCGGCGGACATGGCCGCTTCCCAAATCTGGCCTTCCTGTATCTCGCCATCGCCCAGCATGCAGTACACGTTACCCTTCCGGCCGTCCAGCTTGCCCGCCAGCGCCATGCCGTTGGCCATCGACAACCCCTGGCCCAGCGACCCGGTGGAGACCTCGACCCCTGGCGTATACGGCGCAAAGGGGTGGCCGGAGAGGATCGAATGGATCTTCCGCAAGGTCATCAGATGTTTTTTATCAAAATAGCCGCAATGCGCCAGCGCCACATAGAGCGCCGGGGCGCAATGGCCCTTGCTCAGCACGAACTTGTCACGGTCGGTATCATCATCATACATCGGGTCATGATTCATCTTGCTGAAATAGAGCGCTGTGATTATATCGATGGAAGAGAGCGACCCGCCCGGATGGCCAGAGCCGGATTCATTGAGCATCCTGACAATGTCGATACGCAGCTGACGCGCAATTTCGTTCAGCTGGTCTATATTATTCGTTAATTCCATAATCCAGTTCGTTATATATGGTTGTGCCTTGCCTTTACAGCCCTATTGACAAGGCGGAAAAGAAAATCGCGAGGCATGAGGCCAGCCTGTTCCGGAATTCTTTATGACTAACCTAAATGCCCAATTTATCATCAAACCAGACCGGTTGCAAAGATTTTTGTTTTTTGTCAATTCCATGATTTGCAGTGGAGAAAAAGGCCAACAAATCATAGATTAAGCGATGCGCCGTATATAACGCGCCCTGTACGGCGAATATATAAAATCTGACCCTGCCGTAGTGATCACCATTTCTCTTTGGTGATATACTTTCATGCAAGCAATTTGTGTACATCATATCGCATGGAGACAGGGCCTTGTGATTATTTCTTTTGTCATAAAAGTTGTAACTCGAGGCTCCTGGATTGAAATTTGAGCAAAAAATTATTGGAAAGCCGAAACCATTACAACATGATGTTGCTGTTTTGCCTGGCGGTTTTGTCGCTTTCCACCGCAGCGAAGGCAACGCCGGAGCATACCGAGACCACACGGCAGGGATGTGTGACCTGCCATGTTTCAGAGGAGGATGGAACGTTAAACGATGTGGGTCTTGCGTACCTTTTATCAGGATATCAATGGCCGCCCGAAGGCGAAAGCGTGGCAATACTCGACCTGGGCAGGGGGAAGGCGCTGGTTGGTTTCCTCCATTTGCTAGCATCCATCGCATGGTTTGGCACGATTATATATGTCCACCTGATCCTCAAGCCGGCTTATGCTTTGCGAGGGTTGCCCAAAAGTGAGGTGCGGCTGGGCATATCCTCTATAGTTGTGATCGGGATCACCGGGGTGTTGCTCACCCTCTCCAGGATCAACGACCCACAAGTATTATTGGAAACAAACTGGGGGATTCTGTTGACGGTCAAGATGTCGCTTTACCTGTTTCTAGCGCTTGCCGCCCTGTTCGTCGTACGGTTTCTGGGCCCGCGACTGAAACCAAAACAGGTAGAACAGAACTTGGATGAAGGCCGTTTTACACCTGCGTCACTGCGCAAATATGATGGGAAAGAAGGGAGAAGGGCATACATCGCCCGCATGGGTAAGGTTTATGACGCCACCGATTCTGCGCGATGGAAGGATGGTGAGCATTTCAAGCACCTTGCAGGGGAAGATTTGACCGATTCGCTGGCCCACGCGCCGCATGGTGAGGAGATGCTGGAACGCTTGGACGAGATCGGCGAGCTCCGGGAAGAGGAAACACCCGGAATGACGCCCCATCAAAAAATCTTCTATTTCATGGCATACCTAAACCTGGCCGTAGTATTTGTAGTGATCTGTGTCATCGCGCTTTGGAGATGGGGGATTTGAATTAGACACTATTGGCTCTGCGCCGATTTTCAGTATCCCTCCATATCTGTAGTGATATATAATATGAGCGATAGTAGTCAGTTATATTGATAGGCGCCTGGCTAAAACGAATCGGGAAATCATCCTATTTTAGAGGGATAGAAAAATGTCAAAAGACAGTGTAACCATAATAGACAACTCCACAGGAAAATCAGTCGATTTCCCTATTTTGCGCGGCACCCACGGCCCGCCGGTGATCGATGTCCGGTCATTGTTCAAGGAGCTTGGCATGTTCACCCTCGACCCCGGTTTCCTGAGCACCGGATCATGCACAAGCAAGGTTACATTTATTAACGGCAAAGAGGGGATCCTGTTATACAGAGGTTACCCCATCGATCAGCTGGCAGAGCAGAGCGAATTTCTGGAGGTCTGCTATCTGTTATGGTACGGCGCGTTGCCTACCAAAAAAGAGTATCAAGATTTCAAATGGATGATTTCTCATCATACGATGGTGCATGAAGGGCTGAAAGATTTTTATAACGGTTTCCGTCGCGACGCCCATCCCATGGCGGTCATGGTTGGCGTTGTTGGCGCTCTGTCTGCTTTCTACCACGACTCGCTGGATATAACCGACGCCAGGAGCCGCGAAATTTCCGCCCACCGGATCATCGCCAAGTTGCCCACCATTGCCGCATGGGCGTATCGGTATTCCCGGGGAGAGCCGTTTATCTACCCTAGAAATGATCTCGGCTATGCGGAGAATTTTCTGCGCATGATGTTCTCGTACCCGGCGGAGGATTATGAAATCAACCCGGTGGTGGCGAAGGCGATGGATCTTATTTTCCTGCTGCACGCCGATCATGAACAGAACGCCTCCACATCGACTGTTCGGCTGGCCGGCTCGTCGCAGGCCAACCCCTTCGCCTGTATCTCGGCCGGGGTGGGCGCGTTGTGGGGCCCGGCCCATGGCGGCGCCAACGAAGCGGCCATTAATATGCTGGAAGAAATCGGCGACCCGAAAAATGTGGGCAAATATGTGGACAAGGCCAAGGACCCGGATGACAATTTCCGCCTCATGGGGTTTGGGCATCGTGTCTATAAAAACTACGACCCGAGGGCCAGGATCATCCGCACCGCCTGCAAGGATGTGCTCGAAGAGCTGAAGGTTGACGACCCACTGTTCGAGATCGCCATGGCGCTGGAAGAGATCGCCCTGAAAGACGAATACTTCATCGAGAAGAAGCTATATCCGAATGTCGACTTCTATTCCGGTGTCATACAGCGGGCCATCGGCATCCCCTCCAGCATGTTCACGGTGGTGTTCACCATCGGCCGGAGCGTCGGCTGGATCAGCCAGTGGGGCGAGATGATCACCGACAAGGTGCAAAAAATCGGCAGGCCGCGCCAGCTGTATGTGGGCGAAGCCAAGCGCGATTATGTGCCGATCGACAATAGGTAGTTAAAGGGCAGGCCCGATTACTTTCGGGCGATGAACAGCTCGGAGCGCAGCTCGATCCGGTTGATCGACTGCATGGTCAACCCGGCGCTTTCCATGATGTCGGTTATTTCGTTTTCCGTATAGACGGCGCCGCTTTTCGTCCCCAGCATCATCTGTATGGCGAACACCGCGGCGGGGCCGGGCGCGCTGTCCGGCCCGAGGGTCATGTCATGTACGGCGACGATACCCCCAGGTTTCGCGGCGTTGGCCGCCTTCTTCAACAATTCGACCGACTGCTGCTTCGATATGATATGGATGACCTGGGAGACCAGGGCCAGGTCGAACCGATCCTTGAAATCGAGATCATTGCCTAAAAAATCACCACCCACAAACTCCACCCGATCCGCCACACCCGCGCTTTTCACCCGGCCGTTGATCACATCTTCAGAAGCGGGCCGGTCGAACGCGACGGCGGTCATGTTCGGCAACCGTTTCAGAAAGTCGATGATATAGGTCCCGGGGCCGCATCCGATATCCAGCATCGCGCTGCCGTCCTCCAGCGCCAGGGCGTTAAATATATTATCTGTATGATGGCACGCGATATCATCCATCGCCTTGATAAACGTCTCCTGCCATTTCTTGGCCGCTTCTTCCGTGGCGTCCGGTTTCGGGATCGGCTCACCGCTTTGCGCCACCTCCGGGATTCGAAGCCAGTTGGTGATCGCCCTGGCGTCATACTCCACGATGGCGCCCCGATATTCTTCGGAGCTTTTCACAAGGTGCCGCTCGATCACCGGCGCGTTGCGATATGTTCCATCCTTTTTCTCCAGGAACCCGGTTCCGCTCAGCCCCAGCAGCAACATCGCCGTTGCCCTGTTATCCAGCTCCAAAGCTTCGGCGATCTGATCCGGATTTTTCCAGCCGCCCGCCATAGCGTCGAATATACCGATCTTGTGCGCCTGCAACAGCAGCATCGACGGCCTCCACGCCCACGACAGGTCCATCAAGTCATCTAGAGTAAGCTCACCCTCCGGCTCATACGATCTGCTCATAACACCGTCCACAAAATCGCCATGATCCCGGCTGTATAAAATACACCATCCAGCGCAAAGTCAAATCGAAATCCGCGGGATATGATCCGCTTGTTGTAAAGGACAAGGTAGAGCGCAGTGTAAGCCACCGGCGCCAGCATCAGATAACCAAAAGCCGATACCCAGCCGAACGCGGACGCCACGACAATGAGTATGGCCAATCCGAAGGTTAACATAGCCAGGAATAGTTTCGTGGGCTCCTTGCCGATCAGGATCGGGATCGTCTCCCGTCCCACCAGCTTGTCGCCATGGATATCACGGATGTCCGACACCAGCGACCGGATATAAACCAGCCCGAAGGTGAACAGGCACGCCACCAATACCGGCGCGGTAAAAATTTCGACCGACACAGACAACGCCGGGATTATAACCGTGACCGCCACCCAGGCCACACCCACAAACATATCTTTCGACGCAGGGATATCTTTCAGCCGTTGGATTTTTATAAACCGGTTTTTAGGAAACAGCTTGACTGTGTAACCAAAACCAAGGGCCAATGCCCCCAGAAATACCCATGCAGGGGGCCACCCCAAGGTCATCGCCGCCGCAATCGATATCAACGACACAGTAAATGCCACCAGCTCGATCGGGCGTTTATGTTTATGGTAAAACCTGGTCTTCTCCGGCTCGTTATGATTGAAAGTCTGGGCGTCACCCAGCTGGTTGAGCGCATGCATGGAAAACATATACGCAGCCGCGATAAATGCAGTGGTCCAGCTAAACTGAAACCCGGCCAAAACAGAATTGGCGAAAACCATCAGCGCCGCGCCTGCCGCCACCGAAACCTTGCTGATAACCAGCCCTTCGAGGAGAGAGAGCCAACGGGATGGTCGGTTTTGCTTTTCATTTACTATCCCCTTAACCCGGGCCAGCACCCGCTGGATCATCCATGTGGGGGTGGAGGCGCCGGCGGTCAGGCCGATGCGGCCGTGATCGATTATTTCGTTCGGGTCGATATCCTCATCCGATTCGATCAGTATTGTCTTGGCGCCCCGGTCGCGGGATAATTGCGCCAGCCGGGCGGTGTTGGCGCTGTTGCGCCCACCCACCACGATCATCAGATCCACATCCTTCGCCAGTTCCAGAGCTTCCTCCTGACGTTCACGGGTTGCGTCGCATATGGTGTCCGCAATCACCGCGTCGGGGTAACGCGCTTTCAGAGCGTCCGCCACGTTTTCATACCGGGCCACTTCGCAGGTCGTCTGGGCGACGATGCACACCTTATCCATCGGCGGCAGCTCGTCGATCTCTTCAAGCTTGCCAACCACATGCCCCCGGCCCTGGGTATAGCCGGTCAGGCCGATCACTTCCGCATGGCCCTGGTCGCCAATTATTATTGTGTGATAACCCTGGTTGGCGTGTTTTTTTATGATTCCCTGCACCCGGGCCACCAGCGGGCATGTGGCGTCGCTGATATCCAGCCCGCGGCCCTTGAGCTGGCGCCGGATGTCCGGGGTGATGCCGTGGGTCCTGATGATCACTGTGCCGCTGTCTAACGTGGTGGCGTCATCGAGGGCATAGACATTTTTCTCCTCCAGCATTTCGATCACCTGCGGGTTGTGGATCAGCGGCCCGTGGGTATGCACAGCGGCGCCGTTTGCTTTCGCGGCGGTCTCCAGGGTCATATCCATGGCCCGTTTGACACCCCAGCAGAATCCGGCGGTTTCCGCCAGCCTGATTTCACTATTTTCATTCATCCTTATATTTTGCCATATAACCAACCGACTTCATCTCAATAATTATCCTCTCTTTTTATCTTCAGTACATTACGTATTACATATGACGATACAACTAAGGGGGTTATTAGATAGCCATTTAATCATCAGTTAGATATAATATTGACTAAGTATAAATAACAAGGCAAATCAACTTAACATAGAAACTAGGCTTGGGTACACTGCCATATTGGGAGGGAGCGGATGAGCAAGAACATACATTCAATTTTTTATACGCATTTCATAAGCATTATCACATTATTAGTCCTGTCTACGCTTCATTATGCGGACGCCGCAACTTACAATGTCACCACAACCTTGGACCCGCCTCCTGGCGCTTGCTTGCCTGCCGACTGTTCATTGCGTGAAGCTATAAGCGCGGCAAACGCAAGCAATGGCGTGCATGATTTTATTAATATCCCTTCGGGAGTATATAAGATCACTATTGCTGGAGTAGATGAAGATGGGAATATGACTGGTGATTTTGATATTACTGATAGCGTCAGCATTTTTGGTGTCGGTAGCGGCTCGACAATAATAGATGGTAATCAAAAAGACCGTGTGTTTCATATCACGTATGGTTCTGGTCTGGCAGTTATAACAGGTGTTACTGTCCGTAATGGTCATTTAATCAGTGGAAATGGGGGAGGCCTTAATGTCGAACATAGTAACGCACTTTTTGTTACCAGTTGCACAATCAGCAATAATTCAGTTAGTGGTTTCGCCGGCGGTGGCAATGGCGGTGGGATTATCAACTATGGCTCGGTAAGTATCACAAATTCAACTATTAGCGGCAATGCAGCCAGTGGTAGTGGGACCAACAATGGCGGCGGTATTGAAAATCTCGGCACACTTTCTGTCACTAACTCCACAATCAGTGGCAACACCGCCGACTCTAGCGGCGGTGGTATTTCAATTGAATCTGGTTTCACGCTAAATATCACTAATTCCACAGTCAGTGGTAACACTGCTTCTAGTGGCTCCGGCATATCTAATATAGGTACGCTTACGGTCACCAACTCTACTATCAGCGGCAATACAGCCACTTTGCACGGTGGGGGTATTTGTACCCTGGGTATGGCTACAATCATCAACTCTACTGTCAGTGGCAATAATGCTATTAGTAGCAGCCAAGCGGCTGGTGGCGGCATTTTTAACGCATCGACAGTCACTATTTCCAATTCAACTATAAGCAATAATACATCCGGTCATATTAGCGGTGGCATCCACAATCAAAGTCTGTTAACTCTTTCCAACTCCACTATCAGTGGCAACACAGCTGGTGAGCGCGGCGGCGGTATTCTTCATACTGGTAGCGGTACGGCTACAATCACCAGCTCCACCGTTGCTAACAACACGGGCTCCCTCGGAGGTGGGGGTATTCTTACCTGGGGTACGGTTAACTTATCCAACAGCATTGTTGCAAAGCAGAATAGCGGAAGTGATTGTGTTGGTCTTTTGACTTCCACCGGTTACAACCTGGAGAGTGGTACGAGTTGCGGTTTCACGCAGTCGACGGACAAGCAGAACGCTAATCCTCGGTTGGGTCCTTTGGCTTACAACGGTGGGCGGACGAAGACGCATGCTTTGTATGCCAGTTCTCCTGCTGTGGACAAGGGGTCGTGCGTCAACGCCACCGACCAGCGGGGTGTGTTCCGCCCTATCAGCCGGTGCGATATCGGGGCGTACGAAGTCAGCAACGCGCCCAACGACTTCAACGGCGATGGCAGGTCGGATGTGTTGCGCAAGTATATCCCGGATGGCCGCACCGTTGTCTGGACCATGGCTGGCCGCACTGTGGCGCTGGCTCAATGGACTTCCATGTTCAACAATCTCAACTGGGAGGTGGTGGGTTTTGGCGACTTCAACGGCGACCGTAAGATCGACATCCTGTGGCGCTACAAACCGGACGGTCGTACCCTGATCTGGTTCATGTCGGGCAAAACAGTGCTGGGTGCGCAATGGACCTCGCTGCATTTCAACAACAACTGGGCAGTGTCTGGTGTGGGGGACTCCAACGGCGATGGCCGCGCTGATGTGGTCTGGCGCTACAAGCCTGATGGCCGAACGTTGATCCGGTTTATGTCTGGCAGCACTGTGGCGGCCAGCCAATGGACGACGATGTTCAACAATATTAATTGGGCTGTGGCAGGTGTTGGTGATTTCAACAACGATGGCCGTGTAGACATCCTCTGGTTGTACAAGCCTGACGGCCGGACGTTGCTGTGGACGATGTCTGGCAGCACTGTGGCGTTGGTTCAATGGACGACGATGTTCAATAACCTCAACTGGGAGATCGTTGGAGTGGGGGACGTCAACAACGACAGCAAGCTGGATATATTGTGGCGTTACAAGCCGGACGGGCGTACGCTGATCTGGTTCATGAACGGCAATGTTGTGTTGGGTGTTAAATGGACGTCGATGTTTTTCAATAACAGTTGGGCTGTGGCCAGGCTGGGCGACCACAACGGCGACCGGCGGTCGGACATATTGTGGAAATACAAACCAGACGGCCGGACATTGCTGTGGACCATGTCCGGCAGCACAGTAGCCGCCAGCCAATGGACAACAAAACTGTATAACAACCAATGGACCGTGGAGTAGTTGAGTGGTAATTCAAACCTGTTAATATCTGAATTGCCTCTGATCAATATATATGTATAATATATTCAATATATAAGCATCGTTTAGCGCTTATGAAGACTGTCGGAAGGGATTTATCAAGGTTTAGTTGGGGAGCTTGCATTGACGGATATCACCATATTTTCTAGTTATCAAAACAGGATTAGAAACCTGTTGACGGTCCTGGCTGCAATTGCATTGCTATGTATGGCGGCAGAAGCTGAAGCTAACGCCGAATGGGTCGAATGGATCGCGGATGCAGAGCTGGCTTATGAAACCAACAGTAATATAAACAACGCAGTGTTCGAGTCTGCGGAAGAGAACGAAACGATTGTAAGCCCTTTCGTTTCCCTGGGGCGCGTATACCAGCTGACCGACCTGACCCGCCTGACCTTCACGGTGGACGCCACCGCTGGCTTCCATCGCGAATTTGAAAAGCTTGATTACAACAGTTTCGGGCTATCTGTTTCCGCCCGTCACAAACTCGGTATAGGGCCAACGGTTCCGTGGATTAAGGCTGCGGCAAGGGCGAACAGGATCAATTCCAGAAGTGATTTGCGGACGGGGCAAAAATACGAGATATCGCTGCAAGCAGGCAAACGGATAAATGAACGGTTGGACGGTTCTGTCACCTATACATACGACAATCGTGATAGCGATGACTCGACGCCAATCATCGCAGGCTTGCCTGGCAACGTCTACGACCTGCAAGGTCACAAAGTTGGCGCCAACGTCAATTTCCTGGTATGGGACAATATAATGTGGTCCCTTGCCTATGCTTACCGACGTGGTGATATAGCTTCCACGTGCACCCCTGATATTTTGCCTATCGTGATGAGTGTTGTCGACGCGGTTACCGAGGATGACGCGATACCAGGTTGCGCATACAGGATGGACGCAGCCACCAATCAGATTTCTACTAACCTGAGCTATACGTTCCTGCAGGGCCACGCCGCCTTTAGCGTCGGTTATAACAGGCGCGAAGGTGTGAAGGAGAATTTCTCATATATAAATGATATATGGCGCGCACGTATAAACTACAGCTATTAACTATGCAACTATGACAAGTATTCTCCGGAGTGAATCATGTTCGATAAAATAAAAATCAGTCTCCAGCTTGCGGTTGTTCTTTCTGCGTGGACGCTGGTTTCCGGCGCCGGGGCGGAGACGCTAAATGTATCTGTCAACGCTGGCGGCAAACCGGTGGATGGGGCCGTTGTATATGCTATGCCGGTTTCCGCCAAGGCTGTTCAATCAGCGGCCAAAGCAAAATCAGTGGTGGATCAGATCGACAAGGAATATGTCGCCCGGATAACCCCGATCCGCACCGGCACAGCGGTCACTTTTCCTAATCATGACAACATCCGCCATCACGTATACTCCTTTTCGCCGGCCAACACTTTCGAGATACCGCTCTACCTGGGCGTGCCCCGGGAGCCGATAATGTTCGACAAACCGGGGGTGGTGACCCTCGGCTGCAATATCCACGACTGGATGTCGGCCTATATCTATGTGGTGGATACGCCATATTTCGCCAGCGCCGACGGTAATGGCAAGGCCCGTCTGGATCTGCCGCCGGGTGATTATGATGTGGCGGTATGGTACCCGAACATAAAAAAATCTGCGGGCGCCACCAAACAGCAGATGACCGTCCAATCGGGCAAGCCTGCTGATGCGGCTTTCGCCATCGAAATGAAAAAGGTGTGGAAGCCGAGGCGCGGGCCTATATCCTCACGATCTGGAGGAGGAGGTTATCGCTGAGTTTCCTACCGAGGCTTCGCAAGTTTCAATCCCGTCTGCTGCTGCTGTTTTCCGGCCTGATGGGCCTTGTTCTGATAGCGGTTCTGGTCTCGGTCAATAACGCAAACCTTCGCAGCGCCCGGATCCAGATTGAACAGAGCCTGAACACCAGCGAAAAGGTTTTCAACCGTCTGCTGGAAACCCGCAACCGCCAACTGGCCGAAGGGGCCAACCTTCTATCGAGCGACTTTGCGTTCAAACGCGCCATCTTTACCTGGGATCATGACACGATCCTCTCTGCCCTCGAAAACCTGGGCGGCCGTATCAACGCCGATGCGTTGATGCTGGTTTCGCTGGAGCATACGCTGCTGGCGGACACCACCCGGCCGCAGGCGCGGGATGAAGATTTTTTCGCGCCGGAGCTGATCGAAACCGCAGAAGAGGAGGGCGCCGCCTTTTCCTTCGCCACCCTGGGCGCCGAGACCCATCAGATCGTGGCGGCGCCACTGTTGGCGCCAGACCCGATGGCGTGGATATGTGTGAGCTTTGAGATTGACCAGACATTTGTCGATCAGTTGCGCCAGCTCACCTCCACCCATATTTCACTTTTCCGGCGTAACACGAAGGAAGGGTATGACCATGTGGCGACCACCCTGCCTGATCCTTTACAAAGCGCTCTGGCGCAAAATATTGCAGACATAAAAATAAATGATAAAGGAAGCCGATCCATTACACTAGATGGGGATGAATATGTGACACGGTCCACTGCCGTTTTTACGAATCAGCGGATATCGGTGATCGCTGTTTTGCAGCGATCCCTGGAGGAGGCGCTGCGGCCGTTCTATCGTCTGCGAACATTGCTGATCGTCATCTCTGTCATCGCCCTGGGCATAACGGTGCTGGGTTGTATATTGGCGGCGAAAAACGTCACCCAACCGGTGCTGACCCTGGTGCGGGGTGTGCGGGAAACGGCGAAGGGAAACTATGGCCACAAAATCGTCATCGACCAGCAGGACGAGCTGGGCGAGCTGTCGGACGCTTACAACAAAATGTCCCTGGGACTGAAGGAGCGGGACAATGTGCGCAACCTGCTGGGCAAGGTGATGTCGCCGACTGTGGCGCATGAGCTGTTGAGCAAAGAGATCAAGCTCGGTGGGGAGGAGCGGTATATGACCGCGCTGTTCTCCGATGTGGAAGGTTTCACGCAGATTTCCGAGAAGCTGGCGCCGGTGGCGTTGGTGGCGTTGCTCAACGAATACCTGTCGGCCATGGCGGACATCATCAACGAATCGAACGGGGTGATCGACAAGTTTATCGGCGATGCCATTGTCAGTTTCTGGGGCGCGCCGTTGGCGGAAGAGCGGCATGCCGAGCTGGCGGTCCGAACGGCGCTTCGCATGCAAAAAAAGCTGGAGAATATGCAAGATAGCTGGGACGTAAATGGTCATGTGAAAATAAACGCCCGTATAGGCGTCAACACAGGCCCGATGGTGGTGGGGAACATGGGGTCGAAGGATCGAATGGACTACACCATGATAGGCGATTCGGTGAATTTGGCCGCCCGGCTGGAGGGCATTAATAAATATTATGGCACCAACCTGATGGTTTCCGAATATACCTATAAATTGACTAGCGATCTGTTTATATGCAGGGAGCTGGATATAGTTCGTGTGAAAGGGAAAACCGAGGCGATCACAATTTATGAAGTTATAGATGAAATTGAAAACCAACCGGAGCAAACCACTGAATTCATAAAACTATTCGGCGCCGCGTTAAGCGTATACAGGGCGAAAGATTTTGACAAAGCGAAACGCCTGTTTGAAAACTGTGACGAACTTAAAGATGGCGGCGATGCGGCCAGCAGGTTATATCTGGAGCGGATAAATCGACTGGTAGAAAATCCACCTGCGCCTGATTGGGATGGGGTTCACGATCTTGATAAATGATTATATCGAAAATGTGATAATATTGACATTCTGAAAGCTTGGTTTATCCTTGTAAGAAGATTTATAGCGTTAATTAAATATTATTGTATACTTTTCCGATTCCAGTTAACAGAGGTGGTTTTTAAATGAACATGAAATTTATTGTTATTGTTTTGTTGGCTTTCCTGGCCGGAGGCTCTTCAATCTACTTTTATCAGAATATGCAAGAGCAAAAAGCGGCTACGCCAGAGCAAGAAGGGGCGAAGGTAGCCAGCAACCAGGAGGAACCTGTCCATCCCACTCCGGAGCAATCAGCCACGCCAGAACCACCTAACCAGTATCAACTGCCCGAACCGGATCAGGAGACTGTAAAAGCGCTGGAGATTGACTATGAAGCTATCCCGGACGTAATTGCAGAGATAAATGGAGCGCCAGTCAAAAAAGATATGTTTGTGGAAATGCTCAAAGGGTTCCAGAACAATATGCTCCAGTTTAACCAGAAACTGACAAAAGCCGATGTTGAAAGGGTTAAGCAGGATATTCTGGATAACATAGTAAACGCCAGGACATTACTGACAAAGGCGGAGATGGACAAAATAACCGTCGACCAGGCCAAAATTGACGAGCAGTTGGCCCAGATAAAAGGTAACTTTCCCAAACCGGAAGCTTATACAAAATCTTTGGAAGCTCAAGGCATCACAGAAGATTTTGTGAAAAACGAGATCGGTAACTCTCTAAAGATAAATCAGCTCGTGGAGAAAAATGTATTAAGCAAGATCAACATCACCGATGAACAGGCGAAAGATTATTACGACCTTCACCAGACAGAATTTAATCAACCGGAGCGTGTGCGCGCTGCCCATATCCTCGCCAAGTTCGAATCGCCACAGCCAACAGAAGATGAAAAGAAAAAAGTGCGGGAGCGGATAGAAAAAATAGAGGAGCGCATTAAAAATGGAGAGGATTTTACAAAACTGGCGACGGAGGAAAATGATGATATGTTAGCCAGTAAGCAAGGTGGAGATATCGGCGTATTTGCCAAGGGCCAGGTCGATCCGGCCTTCGGAGACGCCGCATTTGCGCTGGAGCCTGATCAGGTGTCTGATATTGTAGAGAGCGCCTTTGGCTATCACCTGATCAAGGTTTCGGAAAAGCTGTCCGCCGGGATCCTCCCTTTCGAAGATGCGGTGGAAAGTGTGAAGGCCAACCTGAAAAATAAAGAGTCGCAAGAGAAAGTAAAAACATATATCGATCAGCTTAGAGAAGAGTTTAAAGTCAAGATTCTGCTCTGATCCATAAGCCGGACAGTTGTTGAAGATGTCGTTTATAATAAAGCGCCGTTGAGCAAAGCAGTGGAGACCAGGGCGCCTTGATAATCAGCCTTTTCGAGGGCGACCAGGTCTTCGGGCCCGCGTACACCGCCGCCGGCGTACCAATGCTCATCCTGGGCCGGTGTCATCAATGATGATGGGTCGAGCCCGCCTGCGCCCACAGCTTCCAGCCGCATATGTATAAATTTTCGCGCCCCAGCTTTTCTTGCATGGCCGATAATTTCGCCCTGGCTCATACCGCTGGCCGATAGTATCTTGCTGTTTTTACTGTCTATGGAAACTATGGTTTTCGACAGGTCGACAACCTGATCCCACTGTTTAAAAGTTTCTGTGGCGATCACCGGTGTCATCAAAGGCTGAACCTTTACGTCATCAATGCTTACATATCCGTTGTCGAGCCAGATTTCGAAGCTGTTACTGGTAAGCGTTGCTTCTATTAATTTTTTGTTACGGTCTCTGTTATTCATGATGGCGTCCAGGTCGGCAATATAATATGTGTCAAACTCGGCCAGGGATGAATAGAAGTCGATGACTGATTGTGGATCAGCGGAGCTTATACCTGGAGCAGAGAGTGGCTTGTACTCATCCCCGTCGGCCGCCCACCGCGCGAACAACCTGACCGTCCAGGATATCGAGAACAGGTATAACCTTGACTGGAAACATAGCCATTTTTGAACCAAGCCTCGACATAGATATTAATAATCAATTGCAAAGAACAATGTTTACCGATAACAGAACCAATGGTTATAGTAGCGTGGAAGGATTAAATTGTCGATAAGGCCCCTCCTGAACAGAGAGCCAGGAGCACCGTTATTTTGTCGGAAAGGCGTTATCAACAATAATTTTATATGTTTGCCGGTTCCGGGATGACCAATCTCCAGAACCGGCAAACCTGGGGGAGGCAAGGCGCTTGCAAGAAGCGCTTACCGGCTAACTTGAAATGCAGTCTCCTCTTTTAGCTGACAGGATCAAGTTTCGCCAAAATCGTCATATATTGATCCGCGTTGTTCGAATCAGATTTCCGACCGGCAGCTTTATTTATTTCTATCCGCGCCGGTTTATAGTTATGGTTGCGTACATAATAGTTTATCAACCCCATCCGCGCTTCAGAGTGGTCAGGGTTCCATCGGAGAGCCGCTTCAAAATCCCTCGCGGACTGTTCATCCTGCCCAATCTTTTCCAGCAGGCGGGCGCGAAGGTAGTACACTTTATCTTTTTTGATACCCGGATTTGTCGCTGATAGCGCCGTCGATGGCGTCCAATAGCGCTTCATACGCTTTAGGACCTGTCAGCATTCTGGCCTTGTATATCAACCTGTCTATAGATTGATCCGTCCCTTGCAAATAGCGTGTAATCGACCTTTCAAGCTCTGTTGTAAGGGCCGGCTCTACAGTAGAAACAGGATGTGAAGTAACTTTCCACATCGAAGGCTCCACAACACTGATTGATTGCGCCAATAAAAGAACCATAACGACAGCAGTAAAGGCAACTGCAGAATGTATTAAAATCATTTTACATCTCCTGATTTGTTCATTTATTGAGTGTAGCAATCCGCATGCCAAAATAATATTTAATAAAACTATATAATTCAATATATTACACTGTATTGCTTAAGAAGCGTCTTTAATAAATCGCTGTTTACTACAATATTTGGAGTTGTGACACTGAAATTTGGAGGTTATGATAAGTCTGCCCATGGTACAGTTTAATCATAAATGCCCATTAGAGGATTATCATGGTAACAAGTTACAGATCAATGTATTACACCGTTATCCTATTCCTTATGACGACCGCGCTGGCATCGTGCGGCAGCTCCAGCACATCCACCACCCTCTCGCTGGAACCACTATTTGGCACGTGGAACATCGACTTTCTGAATGGGCAATCTGTCTCTTCACAAGGCTGGACCGTTAAATTTGATGAGCGCCAGATAACCCTTGATTTTCCAAACTCCAACTGTATGGAAGTTGTTGATTATATATCTGATGGTGTTGCGCCGGGTGGTGGTCCATCCGAAATAATTGGTGAAATTCATGGGCCTTTCTGTAACATTGCTATACCGCTTTATGAAAATCTCCTGCAACCGCCATCTCCCACAGACACTCTCTCCGGCACAGTTGAGGTTTTCGATGACGGTAATCAACTGACGCTCATACTTCAGGGCAATATACAAGGCGCAAACCAAAGCCTGGAAATCATCGCCTCCCGTTAATCGATATCCGCCAATTCCCAAACCGGATATAATCGTATCCATGAGTGATCGTTACGAACATCTGCGTCATGCGCTGGATAGTCTGCCCGGCTCGCCCGGTGTCTACATCATGAAGGGCGAAGGTGGAAAAACCTTGTATATAGGCAAAGCGAAGTCGTTGCGCAACAGGGCCCGCTCATACTTTCAACCCTCCGCCAAGCATTCGCCCCGGATAACGGTGATGACCGGCAAAGTGAAAAGCGTGGAGTACATCACCACCGCGTCGGAGCTGGAGGCGCTGATCCTGGAGGATAACCTGATCAAAAAGGAGCAGCCGCCATACAACGTGATGCTGCGCGACGACAAGAACTACCCATACCTGAAACTGACCATGGGCGAAGAATTCCCCCGGCTCGTCCTGGCGCGCAAACAGCTGGAGGACGGGGCGGAGTATTTCGGGCCATACATTTCGGCGCGCGCCGTCAACGCCACCATCAAGTTGATCAACAAAATATTCAAGCTGCGGCAAAGCAAGGACGACCTGGCCGGGAAGCCCCCGCGAAGGCCATGCCTGAACTATGAAATGGGCCGATGCATGGCGCCTTGTGCAGGGAAGGTGACGGAAGAAGAGTATCGGGAAACAGCACGGCAGGTCAGCCTCTTCCTGAAAGGTCGCGACATAAAACTGCTGGACAGGTTGAACGATAAAATGATGGAAGCGGCCGAGCAGGAAGCTGTTCGAAACCGCCGCCCGCTATCGCGACCAGATCGCCGCCATAAAACGGCTCAGCGAAAAACAGCTGATAACCGACACCAAACTGGCCGACGAAGATGTGATCGCCTCCTGTGAAGAGGGCGGGCAGTCGGTCATCAAAATATTGCGGATACGCCGTGGCAAAATGAACCAGGAGCGGCACTATGTTTTCGACAAGCTGGACCGGCAGGACCGGCCGGAGGCGCTCTCCGCCTTCATCCGGCAGTTCTACGCCCATGGGATGGAGATCCCCGCATACGTCCTGGTGAACGATGAACCGGAAGATCGCGAAATACTGGAAGCGCTCCTGACCAACCGGCGAGAGCGCAAGGTGAAGATCATCGTTCCGGTCCGGGGCCGCCGCAGAAAACTGGTGGAGATGGCGCAACGAAACGCCAAGCTCCAGCTCGACTCCATCTCCGACAGTGATGAACTTCTGCAGCGGGCGCTGGTGGAGATACAGGAGAAGCTCGGCATGGAGAAAGCGCCCGCCGTCATCGAAGGCTACGATATATCGAACACCAGCGGGCTCTCCTCGGTCGGGTCGATCGTCATGTTCCGCGATGGGCTGCCATCGAAGGCGGACTATAGAAAATATAAAATCAAATCTGTAGATGGGCCGGACGATTACGCATCCCTGGCCGAGGTGGTACAGCGGCGGTTCAAACGGTTGAAAGAAAGTGGACAACCGACGGCCGATCTGCTGGTGATCGATGGTGGCAAGGGCCAGCTGGGCGTGGTGGTCGATAGCCTGGAGAAACTGGGCGCTGGCTCTCAAAAAGTTATCGGCATAGCCAAAGGCAAGGATAGAGAAAACCGTGAGACCGACGCGATATTCCTGCCCGGCGCTTCGACTCCGGTAAACTTCGCCCCTTCGTCGCCTGGGTTTATGCTATTGCAAAGGGTCCGGGACGAGGCGCACCGCTTTGCCATCGATTATCATCGCAAGCTGCGCGGCGGCAAGGCGCTGGCGTCGTCGCTGGACAGCGTGCCCGGCATCGGGCCGAAACGGAAAAAAGCTTTGCTGAAACATTTTGGGTCGGTCAAGGGTGTGCGCGAGGCCAGCCTGGAGCAGGTGGCCAACGCGCTGGGCATATCGGAAAAAGCGGCCGGCAAGATCCATGAATATCTGTGATCGGCGCCCTCTGCCCTTGCCGATATGGGGGCGATGAAGTAGAATCAAGCGTTTATGAAACCACATGATGATGATTACAGATGACTGATGCGCCGAAGATTTCGCTGGTAGCGCCGATCTATAACGAAGAAGAAAATATCGACCGCTTCATAGAAGAGCTGACACCGGTCCTTGATAAGCTCGACCCTGGCTTCGAAATTATTGCAGTGGACGATGGGTCGACCGATTCGACATATGAAAAACTGACAGCGCTGCGCGATAAGGACGAGCGGATAAAGATCATCCGGTTCCGTGGCAACTTCGGCCAAACCGCCGCCTTTTCCGCCGGGTTCGATTATGCCCGGGGCAAGACGATCGTGACCATAGACGCTGACTTGCAAAACGATCCGGCTGATATCCCGAAACTTCTGGATAAACTCCACGAAGGCTACGACATAGTCTCCGGCTGGCGCTACGACCGGCAGGACAAGTTTATCTCCCGAAGGCTTCCATCGATCATCGCCAATAAAATCATTTCCAAAACGACAAAAGTGCATCTGCACGATTACGGCTGTTCGCTGAAAGCTTTCGATCATGACGTGGTGAAAAACATCCAGCTATATGGCGAGATGCATCGGTTCATCCCGGCGGTGGCTTCCTGGATGGGCGTCAACGTGGCGGAGATCAAGGTCAACCATCGGCCCCGGGTGGCGGGGGTCTCCAAATATGGCATCGGGCGCACTATCCGGGTACTGCTCGATCTTATCACCGTGAAGTTCCTGTTGAGCTATTCCACCAGCCCGATCCAGATATTTGGGTTGATCGGTTTTGTCAGCGGGGTCCTCGGGTTTATCCTGGCGTCGTGGCTGACGATCCAGAAATTTTTCTTCAGCATAGCGCTGGCCAACAGACCGGCCTTGCTGCTGGCGATAATGCTGATATTCATCGGCGTGCAGTTTGTGTCGATCGGGCTGCTGGCGGAGATGCTGTCGCGCACATACCATGAATCGCAAGACAAGCCTGTGTATGTGATCAAGAACATTCTGCAGTAGCGCCCGAACCACCACAATGGAGCCTGATGATATATGGCTGTAAAACTTCTGGTGAACGGTTTTTTCCGGAGCGGGACGACCATCATCTGGAAAATCCTAAAAAAGAGCAACCCGAACGCTCTGGTCCTTTATGAACCATGCCACGAGCTGATCGTCCATCATCTGGAGGAGTACCAACGTAAGCCGTTCGTCGATGAAACCCACGGCATGGATATCTGGGAGGATTACACGAAAGCTCCCGGCCTGATCGATAAAATCAGGCAGACGCATCCGAACCTGGGCAAGGGAAGGCTGTTGCCGGAGAGCGCGGATGATCTGCTCCGCTACGTTACTATCTTCGACCAGCTGGATAAAGATATAGTATTGCAAACCAACCGCTGGAGTTTTCATCTGAAAGAAATTACCGAGTCCAGCGGTTGCAAGACAATCCAGGTTGTCCGCAACCCGATCGATGTGTACAGGTCCATCATGGGAATTTATTTCAAACAGGGCGCCGCGCCGAAGCGGGCCATCAAAAATTTGCTGAAACCGCTGTTCATCAACAAGGCGTTCGGCCTTGGCCCCATGTATAAGCATACATGGAACAAGTTTGGCGGAGCGTCCCACGGGTGGGAGCCGCCCTCGAAAACAGCGATTAACATGAGGCCGTTTAATACGTTTCTGATCACATGGACCATGGCCAATTACAGCGCGCTGAAGGCGACACAGGGCGCGGGTGGAACATTCGTATCGTATGAAACGGTGATGAACAACCCAGACGAGCTGAAAACTATAACAAATGAAAGCACAGGACTGGAGTTCAACCATGTCGGCATTTTGACCGAGCCGAAACGCCGCTTATTCATAACCGATGCGGAGCGGTGTGTGTTGGTGGCAAAGGCGGAGCAGTTAAATATAAACGAGGAGTTTAACTGCATCCTGAAAAAACTGGCCTGAAGCCCAACCTCTATACAGAGTTTTGAGCGGAGCCGGTCATCGGTACGAACCGGACAGCAGTGATATGGCGATATTTAATTTCTCCGTCATGCTTGTCCCCACGAACAAGCTCCTGATATACAGCGTCGCCCCTGGGTATGACGATTACCCCACCATCGGCCAACTGGTCTTCCAGAACAGCGGGTGTTGTCTTTGGCGCTGCGGCGGATATGATCTTGTCATACGGCGCGTGCTCGGCCAAGCCTTCCGATCCATCCCGGTTGATCACCGTTACATTGTTATAGCCGAGCTTTTTTAATCTCTGGCCAGCTCCGTCCGCCAGCTCCGGCACGATCTCCAGGGCATAGACATACATGGAAAGCAATGACAGCAACGCAGCCTGATAGCCGCATCCGGCGCCGATCTCCAGCACGGTGTCCGTCTCTTTTAGCTCCAGCCATTCGATCATAAGGGCGACGATATATGGCTGGCTTATGGTCTGGTCGAACCCGATGGAGAGAGGGTTATCATCATAAGCCGCGCGCTCGAGCTGTGGCGCGATGAATTTTTCTCTGGGGATGGAATCCATTGCCTGGAGCACCCTGGGGTCGCGGATGTTCCGGCCGATCAAATGCTTCTCCATCATCACAGACTTTGCATGTTTCAGCCGTTTCGCCGGAGATTTCTGTAATGATGAGAACATAATGGTTTACACCACTCCTGTGTATATATGGCCACGTTAAACGGCGGCTTTAATTGGGCAGGCGCGTTTTAAACGGATCTGTGGCTATAATATGAGGCCGTTTTTCTTCAGCCACTCGTCCTGATCGAACCTGTCCGCAAGGAATTTTCTAAAAGCGGTTTCGCTGGAAGTTTCCCTGATTCCATCTACTATATTGCTGATATCGATATCATGGTTGCGGAGTTCTTCTTCGACTTTTGTGTTAAACTCCAGCCTTTTTTCGTGGGTAAATTCTGTTCCGTTTTCGCCCTCGGTCCCCAACGAGTCGGCCAGATTCTGCACCTTCAGCATCAGCACCATCAACGATTTGGCATAGCTTTCGTCCGCCTGGAACAGTTTGTTCATGGCGTTGCGGACATCCTTTGATTTTACGATCGCGTCGATGATGGCCCGGGATAAGAGCTCCATTTCTTCATCAGGCCGTTCTTCATCAGGCATTATTCAATCCTCCGATAGGGGAAAACAAGTAACACCTAGATTCTACCACACGGCAACAATCAGTCAAGGCGAGGTTAGGGCGGGCCTGTCGGGTCAAGTGCAAAGCCAGCCAGAGCCTTGTGACTCCTTATGCTCAATGCCTTCTGGTATAACTACATCATCACCCAGAGGAGGTATTATCGGTTTCCTATGTGGTGGCCGTTTCGAGTCGTCGATTTCTTTTATAACATGAATGTTATCTGAAAAATACTGAACCTTGAAGGACCGTCCATTTCCAATAGTAACCCTCGCTACTGTATGTCCACCACTTCCGATTCCTATGGTTACATTGCTATACTCGTTACCTTCAAGATGCCCGAAATAAACAGTGGTCCCACCAGTACCGGATACACGCACTCTATCAATAACAACAACAAAGTTGGCGTCGGGAAACAGGTTAAGAGTGATTTTCGGCGCTTCATTTGCTTCAGTGTTATTATTCAACACTTTGCCAGCATTGATAAGAAGGGAGGTATTAACCGTAGCATAGGTTTGCCGTATCACCCATCGACGCATCTTGGCGGGCCCTGAGGTCGGCGCTTCCGCTGGCCCTACCACCGGGGTGAACAGCTCCGGCGGGGTTTGGGCATGGCCGGTGGTGGTGGTGAAGAGCAGCATCAACACCGCAATGGTGGCGGCGAGCATGCCGGGTCCTCCTCTGATCGACTGAAACAGCCGGGTGTGGAGATAATCGTGCACGATTAATCGATTGTTATATTGCATAACGACCACCTTCGTTAAAGGTTGCAACTTGCCCGCCCCGGCGCTTCCTACCCGGGGCCAAATATCACTACCATCAGTAGAGCAAGGTTATCTTACCGTATGGTATTAATAAATGCAACCAAATATTAATACTATTATTATCACAGGCAATTCAAGGCATTGCGCCACCTGGAGGCGCCGGACATTGGGCAACTTGTGGAAGTATGAGGATAAACCAAAGGACAGGAATCCATCGTATGTATTGTTGTATGCAATTGCCAGCACAGATATCTGATTATTTATACCGCACCGGCCTACTGTTTATCTAAAGAGTTCCTGCGCTCCTCCAGCAGATCTTCCAGCGTTTTATCCAGCGCGATCACCGGCGCCCAACCGGTCAGTGTGTTTAGCCTGGAAGCGGAGCCATATACAACCGGATTCTCCGACGCCCGCGCCCTGTCCGGGTCCAATACATGCTCGATTTTGCCAGTATAATTGCTAAGGTTAACAAGCCGGTTATAGACCGATTCGATCTTCATAGGTATGCCAGAGCAGATATTGTATATGGCGCCCGACTCAGCTTTTTCCAATATCGACGTGAACGCCCGGACCACATCCCGCACATCACAAAAATCGCGCATGGCCCCCAGGTTGCCTGTTTTGATAACCGGCTCCTGCAACCCCGCCTCGATCCGGGCGATCTGCGTGGCGAACGCGGGCGCCGCGAACAGCTGTGACTGGCCCGGCCCGGTGAAATTGAAAGGACGCGCTATCACCACATGCAGTTTGCCGCTGTGGGCATATTGACCGGCAATAATCTCAGCGCACAATTTCGATGCGGAATAATGGTTGGCCGGCGCGGGCTCTCTGGTCTCTGGAACCGGGTTTTCGTCTGGCTTGACTTTCCCGTAAACTTCGGCGCTGCTGACGACAAGGGTTTTGCAGCTCGAGGTGTTTCTGGCCAGCGCTTCCAGCAGGTTGCATGTGCCGACACTGTTTATCTGGTATGCGTATGGTGGATTTTTATTCGCCTCCGGTACGAACGAAAGGGCGGCCATGTGATAAACCTCGTCTGGCTTGACATCTTTAATGACAGATTCCAGATCGCCGAGCTTATTTAGGTTCAACTCGACCCCTTTTCCCCTGAAACCACCTGGCAAAGGACTAGAGCTGTATGTGCCGAAAACTTCTGCGTCGGGCGCCACGGTGGAGATATGCTCCGCCAGATGCGCTCCGGCGAAGCCTGCGGCCCCGGTAATGAGAACTCTCATTTAAATCATGGTTGTTGTGATTGCCCGGAGTTTACCGACAGGATCATGACAAAGCTCGATTTCGATTTTTCCTTGTCCACCCCCCGCAGGAAGTTGACACTGAAGGAATCGGAGACGCCTTCCGAGCTGGCGATGACAACGCTTCCCGGGTCGTCCATCAAAATTTCTGTCGCCGCGTTTTTAACAATGAATGTTTCCCTCTTCTTGTCGTAATAGCTGACTTCTGGAACGAGGGAGACCCGCATCTTACCCTTACCAGCGCTCCTTGCCGTCACAACAAAGCTGGTACCAGCGTCCTTGAACTTCACATTTCTGGAGATATAGCCATAGCGATAGCCATAGCTGAAAAAGTACTCCGTCAACGGCACCGATTCACCAACGAATATCCTGCCCTCGTGCCCTTCCATGAGCAGCAGAAACTGCTTCTTCTTGCTGTCGAGGGTGGAGGAGGTGACCGAGCCTGTTACATGGACACCTTCCATGTCGTGGGGAACATTGCCCACGGTCCATCCAGGCCCCGAAATTCGCCAGTCCACATTGATTCCCAGCTTGTCCAGTTGCTCCTTCTCGATGAAATCGACATCTATCCGGATATTCTTCGGCCTGCGGTCCAGCCGCGCGATAAGGTCACGCGCCCTGGCGATATAAGCGGGAGTATCTACAACAATTAGAGTATTGGAAGGTGAGTTGACCGTGACCTTGCCTTTGTCACTCAGCACAGACGCAACAGATTCGATAAGCTCCTGCGCGTCGGAATAATGGATCTCGAATACTTCAACAACGGTGGATTGGGCATATGCCGGGCTAGCCATAAGCAGAAGCTTGCAAAACACCAACCCGGCAAATGTTACCTTCGCAGATCCATCCATACGAATAATTTTATGCCATGGCATGGCGCAGATCGATAACGCCTATAACCGCCACACAATCGCCCTTGGAGTCCCGAATAGGCGCGGCCATGACAGGTATCCCTTTATAGGGGCCGGATGTTGGCTTCTCACGCACGATCTCGTTTGTTTCCAGAACCTTTTCCAGCACCGGGCCGGTAAAATCATCATTTAATATGCGGCCAGATTCAACACGAATACCGTTCTTGTTTTTGCTGCGCATTGTAACCGGAAACTGGTCAACTATCTGATAAACAGCCAGCGCTATCGGGGCCAACTCTTCGCCGGTAGTGTCGGCAGTAATTAAATCTTTCATAAGACGATCTCCTTCATATTAGTTTTGTCACTATTCGTTTTGCAAGCTTTCACTAATTATTGCTACGAAGCATCATATGACAGCTAACAATGTTTTACAATAAAAGATAAATAATCAAACCAGCAAATATAACAGACGGATTGAATGCAAAATTGACGATCCAAGCGCCAGTATCAGCCAAAATGCCTGATCACAAAATATCTTTGGTGATTGCTACAGGTTGCTGTTCATGGATCTCCCTTATTGTCGAAAATATTATATCACAGGAAAAGGACCAGCCAAGCTTGATCAATGAATTGTACAAAAGTCGTTTTACCTGGAATATATGTTATGCCAGGCAAGTTTTATTGGAACGTTTTGTTATAAATCAACCGATCTTTACCTACATTTTTCAGAATGCCACTTTTCTTTCGTACGACTCTATAGAATCGCGGGATACGCGATAAACACCACGTATTTTCAAGCCAGTAAGTTGGCCTTCCTCAATAAGACGCACAACAGTCGGCGCGCTAACACCCCACCGAACACTTAATTGAGAAACGCCAAAATACTTTTTTCTGGATGGTCCAAGAGGGCCAAGCTTAAGTCCTGGCAAAACCAGAGTTGTATCCTTTTTTTCCAACACCACTAAACACCTCCTCAAAGACAGATTAAATTTGCCAAATCCGTCGCACACATTTATAATGTTAATTAACAGATCTGTTAAATGTCAATACAAAAATTTACTAATGCATAAAACAAATATTGCAGACCCGGAAGCCATTGGAAAAAGAATCAGGGCTATCAGAGGAAAGCAGACTTTGAAGCAGTTTGGCGACATTATCGGTGTTTCCCATACATCTGTCAAAAGGTATGAAGAGGGAACATTACCAGATATAAACATACTTCTGAAAATCGCCAGCGCAGGCAAAATCGACCTGGGGATGCTGATTTTGGGAGAGCTTCTTCCGGTCGATGTGCGGGAGGCCAGGCCATTGGAAATTAACATTATCGACGACAAAAAGCATAAGGCTGATGGCCTTAAAGAGTATGATTATATACCTGTTCCGATAACCGAGGGCAAGGTCGCCGCGGGCGCGCCAAGGATCATGGAAGATGATACGATCGATTACCTGCTAATACATTTCTGGATGCTTAAAAAAAGTGAAGTGTCGAAAAATATCATCGCGTGCAGGCTGGAGGGAGAGTCGATGTACCCACACCTTTCATCGGGCGACATTGTCATAATAGACCGTGGGATAGACAAGGATAAAATCGAGGAGCGGCGAATCTACGCCATTTTCGAAAGTGGCGGTATTACAGTCAAAATGCTACAAAAAGATGGGCCGCACCTTTATCTTGTTCCCTCCAATTCCGCCGAGAAAATCCGCCATGTCGATCTGCGGGAGGTGGAGCATCCGGTCGTCGGGCTGGTGGTGGGCGCCTGGAAAAATTTTGGAGGTAAACTGGATTAGCAACAGGCCGTAAAGGGCAAACTTGAGGCCCGGAATCAGTCCCCCTTGATCTGTTCTATAGTTTTTTTCACCATATCCTCTGCGATGCCCAGGGTCAGCTCTCTGGTTATAGCGTTGATCTGTTCCAGGATCTCCGGCTGTAGGTTGTTTATGGCTCTGCCGACACCCTTTTCAATGGCTTCTTCAAAATCGCCACCTGCAAATTTATTATTTATCACATTCTTCACTTCATCTTCGATCAGCGTCTGGAAATAGCTGGTGGATATTACATCTTCCACAGCTTTCCTGGTAGCTTCTTCCCACATATGGGAGCCAGGCTCAATCTTGTCTGTAGAGGTGACAACATTGTCTGGCACATCGATAGGCTCTGTTCCGATATCACTTTCTTCCAGGATGTCGTTAGAGTCGCTTTCCAGATAATCGTACAGCTCTTTTTCAAGATCCACCGGCGTGTCATCCCGGGCGGCCGCAAAGCTGGCGCCTCGATTGTGTCTGGGTGAATTATTCTGGTCAACCAGCTCAGGCGTCTCTTCTCCGGTTGAATCGAGCAATATATCGCTCGCAACCTCGATGTCAGCATCATTCGGCTCAACATCAGCCGGGCGATCTATTTCCGCTTCCAACAGTTCTATATTGTAATCAAAACCATCATCATCCTGTTTATTATCGGTTGCTACAGTCTCTAGCAAGCTATCGAGCTGGACATCGATATCTTCAAATGAATCATCATCGCCATCTTCCTGTTGGCCAGGGTCAGCAGAAATAATTTTATGAACCTCGCTCACCATGTTTTCTGACCGAAATGGCTTTTCGAACCTTCCAGCGGCTTTCACTTTGTCAGCTTGATCAAAATCAAAATCATCCAGAGCGCTCGACATCAGATAGACAGGAATCTGCGCAGTGGAAGGGTTTCTCTTTAACGCGGCGCAAAGCTCGAACCCGTCAAGGCCAGGCATGCTCACATCCGCAATAACCATGGATGGCTTGTATTGCACCGCCCGCTCCAGCGCTTCATCACCGTCGCGCGCAATTATCATATCTATCGCTTCATTCTCGAATGCAAGCTCAAACACTTTCTGTATAGTAACGCTATCGTCCGCTACCACTACTTTCGGATTGTTTCCTTCAGACATAGTTATCGCTTCAATTGACAGTTGATTTGACCAGCTTACACATACTGCCGGGGTGTGTCAATCAACTGGTTGTAAACTTTAATATTTCGGCACTATTTTATCTAATAGAAACTAAAACTGCCGGCTGGTTTCTGCTATTATATTCGATAGTTTCATAATGTGGAAGATGAGCGCGCCCGGTGGCGCGGCTGGACTTCAAATCCAGACAGGGGCGAATACGTCCTGGGAGGGTTCGACTCCCTTCATCTTCCGCCATATCTTCAATGATAACTATGGAATTAAACGACAATGAACATTCCAGCAATATGAGCATGCAGGAAGGGGCCACAACCATTCGACCGGGGCACAAGTTTGCCGCTATACTTTTCTGTTGCTCCATCACCTTGATGCTATCCACCACAGATGTGGCGCAAAGCGCCGGCAGGGATTCCACATTGATAATAGGTCAGGTCTCCTCCAACCCGAAAGATGATTATCATAAGCTTAAACCTGTTGTTGATTACACAGTTTCGCATATGGCTGATCTGGGTATCACAGAAGGTAAAGTTGTGATGGCAAAGGATAACTTACAACTTGTTGAATATATACGTGAGGGGAAGGTGGACTGGGTGACGCAGCCGCCCTTCTCCGCCATGATCTGCATGGAAGAAACAGGCGCGGAGATCATTTTGCGCAGGTGGATAGAAGGCGCGCCCGATAACTATTCAATTATCTTTACCCATAAAGATAACAAAGTAAAATCGCTCGATTTTCTGAAGGGTAGGACTATAGCTTATAAGGACCCAGGCTCCACAGCGTCATACCTGGCGCCCATGGCGGAGCTTCGTATGAATGGAATTGAATCGGCGCCCCTTAAAAGCGTGAATAGTAAACCAATGCCCGAAAAGGCAGGATATGTTTTCGCCGGTTCTGATTTGAATATAGCGGCATGGGTGCGCGACAAAAAAGTAAACGCAGGGGCCATGAGCAACGTAGATTATATCAACATGAAAAAAAGCCTGGGCCCATGGCAGAAGGATATGAAAATAGTGTATGAAACTGCTCCGTTCCCGGCGGCGTTGGAGATGGTAAGACGAGACCTGGACCCAAACATCAAGCGGAGGCTGACGCAAACCTTGCTGGGCGCCCATCGAGACAAAGCCGCCGGCGCTGCCATTGCAGCCTATAATAGTACATCCAAATTTGAAAAAGTTGACCAGGGCCTGAAGCAAAAGCTGGATGATCTGGGTCAGTTTGTTAATCTGATCCGCCCAGAAATAAAAATCAGCCGGCAGAATCTATGAAGTCACTAAAGGCGCAGTTTTCAATTGCATTGGCTATATTCATAGTCATTGCCATTACGCTATTGGTCATGTTAAACATGGTCAATCTGAAATCCACAATCAGCCAAGCAAACAAACTGACATCTGAGCAAACGCAAAACAGCCTGGCAGAGCAATTCAAATCGAAGGCGGACACAATGGCTGCATTGATTACCGATGATGTAGCAAACCACCTTTACCATACCGATTATAGCGGAATCGACCGAACCATGACCCGCGCGCTGAATATAAAGGATATATCGGCAGTTCAGCTGTTCGATGGCAGCGGGAACCTGATCTATGACGGTGTAGAAAAATTTCTGGTCAAGGATAAAACCGCCAACCGTGAAACGAACCTGCGTGTCATTGAATCAAAAAAACGTGAATTGAGGGTGAAGGATAATCTTCTGGAAGTCACCAGTCCGGTATTGATTGGCGAGGATGCCATCGGAGGAGTAAGAGCCACTTTTTCCATGGCTGACATGAACCACAATATCAAAAAATTAACCCGCAACATCAGTAGCATCAGCGACGAACAGTATAACAGCAGCCTGGCTGACATCGCCGCCATAGCGCTTGCTGCTTCGCTTCTGGTCATATTCGCGCTGGTGATACTACTCAATCGATTACTGGACCCGATCGCCTCCCTTGCCGACGCGACAAACAGGATGGATAAGGGCGAGTATAGCGTGAACCTGCCTGTAGAGCGGCGCGATGAAGTTGGCCAACTGGCAGAGACATATACGAAAATGCGCAAAGAGATATGGGATCATAAGATCAGCATGGGAAAACAAGAAGAGGAGCTTGAGCGAAAAGCAAGTCTACGAATCGAGGAGCTGTTAAAAAAAACGACGGAACTGGAATCGACCCAGCAGACGCTGTTGCACGCTTCCCGGAAATATGAGGAGCTGTTTAATATCAGCAATAGCTTGCTGATGAATTGTCCTGTGGGGATACTTCGCATTAACAAGGAGCTGGAGGTGGTTTACCTGAACAATGAAATGGAAAGGTTATTGTGCGAGGAAACCGGTGTGGGGTCAGACTTTACAGCGATGAAGATCATGAAGATTCCACAGTTCCAGTCTACGGCGTTCGCAAATGCGCTGATATCGATGGAAGATGGAAACGAAACGGTGGTTGAGAACAAATTTCTCTCACGGTTTGGCAAAGAGATATACTTGTCACTGAAGTGTACCCCGGTAATGGAGAATGGCCGGTTTGACGGAGCGGTTATATTTGTAACCGACATAACGGAATCGAGGCGGGTTGAAGAAGGTTTGCGTCGGGCCAAAGAGGAAGCGGAAAAGAAAAGCATGATGAAAAGCGAGCTGTTGGTCAATATGGGTCACGACTCTCTTCAACCTCGAAAAAACAGTTTTGCTGGTATTGCTGATGACACAGATAGAATATTCAATATAATGCTGGTGGGCGATTTCCAGCTAAATGACCAATCACCAAAAACCGCTCTTGAAGAGCTGGGCCATAAAGTTGCGGAAGTCGATACCGGCATGGAAGCTGTGGAAAAATGGGAAAATGGTGATTTCGACGCGTTGCTGATGGATGGGGATATGCCGTTTTCCAGCGGCATCGACGCGACCATGCTGATCCGGTTCAAGGAGAAGTCGCCCATCAACAGGACAGTAATTATTGGCGCCACTGTGGATAAAAGAGATACGCAAAAATATCTCAGCTCCGGTATGGACGATCATTTACAAAAGCCTGTCGACATCGACCTGCTTATCCAGACAATAGACCTCCATACGCGAGACCGCCAGAATTGATCGACCGCTAAATTCTGTTTGACTGCATAATGCATGGTTTGTCGCCAGGCCAGGCAGGTTATCTTATTATACAATCCCGATTTGAAAAGATTGTTTCGAAAAGCGCAACTGCTTTATACTGATCTGGAAAGGAAAAATATTACGACATGAATCAAAAACAGAGACTTAAAGTAGGCATACTGGTGGGCGGTGGGCCAGCGCCAGGTATAAACAGTGTTATCAGGGCGGCCACGATCAAGCTGCAAAACCATTGCATAGAGGTGGTGGGTATATACGACGGATTTACCAGCCTTATGCAAAAAGATATAACTAACGTAAAATATTTGACCATAGAAGATGTGAGCGCGATCCACTTTGAGGGTGGCTCTGTGTTGCGCACGGCGCGCGCCAACCCGACCAAACGTAGAGAAGATATGGAAAATGTTCTCGACAGCCTGGCTCGGCTCAAAATTAACTGTCTGATCACCATCGGCGGGGATGATACCTGTTTCACAGCACACACCATCGCCAAGGAGGCGGAGGGTAGTATCCAGGTGATCCATGTGCCTAAAACCATCGATAATGACATCAATCTTCCATTCGGCATACGCACATTTGGCTTCGCGTCGGCCCGCAGTTTTGGTGTGAACATTGTCAAAAGCATAATGAATGACGCCAAAACCACAGGCCGATGGTATTTCATTATCGCCATGGGCCGGAAGGCGGGGCACCTCGCGCTCGGTATCGGCAGCCCTGCGGGCGCTACAATTACTGTTATCCCGGAGGAGTGCAAATCGCCGAAGCTCGATTTCCAATGGCTCACTGATACGCTCATTGGGTCTGTCCTCAAACGTAAAGCGGCCGGGCGCAACTATGGGGTGGCTATCCTGGCGGAAGGTCTGGCGGAAAAGCTGACAACCGAGGAGCTGGCTGATATGGGCCAGCTGGAATATGACGAGCATGGCCATCCCCGGCTGGCCGAGATTGATTTTGGCAAGGTTATTAAAACAAAGGTACGGGAAGAGCTGGCAGAGATGGGTGTGAAAATTACGATCGTTGACAAGGATATCGGCTATGAATTGCGTTGTGTGGATCCTGTGCCGTTCGATATGGAGTATACAAAAGAGCTGGGATTCGCCGCCGCCAAACATGCCATCCTGGGTGGATCGGGCGACATGGTGTCGATCCAGGACGGAAAATTTGTCCCTATACCGTTTTACGCAATAATGGATCCTGGTACCGGAAAAACAAAGGTGCGTATGGTTGATATCCGATCTGAAGCCTACGAAATGGCGCTGGAGTATATGATACGCCTGATACCTGCTGATTTTAAAGATCAGAAAAAAGTGGAGCAGCTGGCCCAGAGCGCAAATATGAATGTGGATGAGTTCCGGGAACGGTTCGAGCCGGTGGCGGCCAGGTTTGAAGGGCAGTCAACTTTGGAAAGCTACATGCAGCCGGTGGAGATGGATTAAAGCCTGGGTTTGATTATCAGGTTGCCCCGGTTTTGTCCGTCATATACATATAGATATGAAACATAAGCAATTAGTATTATCCATAACCCTGCTTTTCGTAATGGCGAGCAGTGGCTGCTCCACCACCACAGGTGTGACCGGCGGCGGCCCGACCATGGCCCAGGCGATGAAGGCTGGTTATGACGGGCCGAAGGCGCGGGTGGCTGTGGTCAGGTTCCTGAACAAAACCGCCCATGGTGGTGGAGAGTTTGGCAGTGGGTTGTCTGATATGCTGATCAGCTCCATGTTTCAATCGGATCGTTTTATCATGCTCGACCGGTCCGACCTGGGCGATGTTGTCACCGAGCAGGACTTCGCCGCGGCCGGGCGAATATCGGAAGAGACCGCCGCAGCCATCGGCCAGATAGAAGGCGCCGACCTGCTGGTCATGGGCTCTGTCACAGAATTTGAGAAGGACCAGATCGGCGTGGGTGGTATCCTCATTGGAATATTGAGTATAGTAGGGTCTGTGGTGATAGCTTCCAAAAATGACGACGCTCCGCTCGGCGCGGTTACCTATAAGCAATCCCATGTGGCTATGGACCTGAAGGTGGTGGACGCGCGCACAGGCCGGGTGGTGCACGCTAATAACGTAACAGGAACATATCAGGATTGGGGCGGCGGAATCATCGGCGGCGTGGGCGGCGGCCGGTCGAGGGTGCCGGTGGGCCTGGGCGGATTCGCCGGGACCGGCGCAGAACAGGCGATCAAAAAGCTGATCAAGGCTTCAGTCGGCGAAATAGTCAAAAACACACCCACCAAATATTATCGGGAAATAACAGAGCCGGTGATCAAGGCAGGTCGGCTGGCCGCCATCTATCCGGTGGCCCTGCCGGACGCCAAGTCGGTCAACCTAACGAAGAAAGAAGCGTTGATTATTGATGACGAAGAGAGTTATGGAAAACTGCTGGGCGACCTGGGTGTCGCTCGGGAAGGCGCGCCCGACTTCGACTGGAAACAAGCCAGGCTGATTGCCACATTCGCCGGGTCAAAAAAGTATTCTGGACATCGCATCGCCGTTGATAAAGCCATCCATCACAAAGACCATCTGGAAATTCAAATCAGGGAAGTCGAACCGGAAGAGAAAACAGAATTAGCCCACCCGGAAACTCCCTTCGACATCGCCCGTATCCACAACCCCGGCAAACCGATCCGCATAGTTTGGAAATAAACTTTTTCCTACAACGGCTCTGTTCCTTGGGATAAGATGTTAAGATAGCTGCCGTACACAAATAGTCGGCCTCGTTGCCTTCCGGTTATTTCTTTTGCAATACCTAACTCAGCAAGATGTCCTAAGGATTTCTGGACTGTTGGCGTGGACAGTTTTAGTTGCTGGGCCGCTCTTGATGCCGAAGCAACAACTTTCGACTGCAAATAGTGATGCACCCGAAGCGCAGACGCCGCCGGGCGACCCAGCTTTTCTATCTGCCTCCTGTCCTTATCAAACAAATCAAGAATACTTTTTGCCGCCTCTGCAGCCTGTTCCGAGGTTTCCTTCACACCGATTAGAAAAAATTCCAGCCAGGCTTCCCAATCTCCATGCTCACGAACCCGTTGAAGCAGATTATAATATTGGCGCCGATTAGTTTTTAAATACAAGCTCAGATAAAGTATTGGCTCCTTTAGCACCCCTTCTGCACATAGCAGAAATGTGATGAGCAGCCGGCCCAGCCTGCCATTACCATCCAGGAATGGGTGAATACTCTCGAACTGAACATGGATAAGAGCGGCTTTGACCAGAGGCGGCAATCCTGAACTTTCCTCATATATAAATTTCTCAAGTTCTCCCATGCAATCCAATACCATGTCATCCGGTGGTGGGACAAATATAGCGTTACCTGGCCTTGTGCCACCAATCCAGTTCTGGCTACGCCGAAACTTGCCAGGTTGCCTGGTAGCCCCCCTTCCTTTTGAAAGCAGCTTTTCATGGATTTCTTTTATCAAGCGAAGCGACAACGGAAACCCACCACGTAACCGTTCCAGTCCATAATCCATTGCTGTGACATAGTTGGAAACTTCTCGCACATCTTCCAGTGGCGCACCAGTCGTTTCTTCGCTTTCAAACAGCAATAGATCAGACAAGGATGATTGTGTCCCTTCGATCTGGGATGACAATAACGCTTCTTTGCGCACGTAGGTGTATAGGAACAATTCGGTATCTGGCAGAACTGTGGTAACGCCATCCAGGCGGCCAAGCGCTTGATTGGCCTCTTCCATCAATATATAAAAGCGCTCCAACTTTATCGGTGGGTTTGGCGGTAATGGATTAGGAATAAATATACGTATAGACTCGCTAGCAACAATTGTTTCTCTGAATCTTCCGGCTCTACGCGAAATGTCGTTAATTCGTTTGTTCACTTATGAAACGATCCTTTAATAAGCAATTTCCTTATTAAAGGATAGGCTATTAAACTTTAATAAGCAAGCACCTTATTAAAGAATAGGCTATTAAACTTTAGTAATCTTCCGCCTACGCCCGCGGCTTATATTTCATTTTCATATATCGATCACCCTTGCGCAGCTCGTCTAGCATCTGGTTCAGCCGTTTTTGCTTGGTCTCCTCCCGCTTGGCGCTGGTTATCCAGCCGATATAGTCGTTTTGCTGGTATGGCGGGCGCTGTCGATATTTTTCCATGAGGCTTTCCGTTTCCAGCGCGTTACGAACAAACCTGGGCATCGGGTGACGTGGCCGTTTCAACATAAGTGACAAACCTTAATAAAAATCGCCGGCGTTTTCCTTGTCGAGCTTGCTCCAGAACTGGCTGAAGTAGTCGGCGGCGGAGACCACCGACAGGATCATGGCGATCCAGATGCCGACCTGGCCCAGGTAGTGGAACACAATATTGAAATCGAGGATCAGAAACTCGATGGCGACTATCTCCGCGATCATCTTGTATTTGCCGGAGGCGCCCGCGGCTATGTGGATGCCCTGCGCCGACGCGATCATCCGCAGGCCGGACACCGCGAACTCCCGCCCGATGATCACCACCACGATCCACGCCGCCACCCTGTCCAGCTCCACCAACGGCACCAGCGCGGCGATGACCAGCAGTTTATCCGCCACCGGGTCCAACAGCTTGCCCAGCAAAGTCACCTGATTGGTGACCCGCGCCAGATGACCATCCAGCCAGTCGGTGGCGGCGGCCAAGCCGAACACGATCGACGCGGCGATGCAAGAGATCAGCGAGGGTGATATGAGAACAAGCACCAGCAGCGGGACGAGGAAAATACGAAAAAGTGTAATTTTGTTAGGGAGGTTCAGGCCGTGCATAGAGCCCTCTGGTTAATGAACCTGGTAAAAGTCGCTTCAAACAAGAGAAGTTTCGGAACTACTCTTCCAGTATATATCGGTATGGGTTGACCGGCACACCGTTCAACAGCACCTCGTAATGCAGGTGCGGGCCGGTCGATCGGCCGGTGTTGCCCACCAAGGCCACCTTTTCGCCCCGCTTAACCCGTTGACCAACCTCTACAAGGCTCTTGGAACAATGCCCATAACGGGTGACAACACCATATCCATGGTCTACTTCCACCATCTTGCCGTATCCGCCATGATACCCGACACGGATAACCACCCCATTGGCAGGGGCCAGTATAGGCGAGTTCATCTGTGTGGCGACGTCAAGACCTTCATGCATCTCCCGCAGACCGGTGAATGGCGATTTGCGATAGCCAAACGCCGAAGTCACCCAACCTCGGGCGGGCCAGATCGATGGAGTGTGCGACAGCAACGAGGACTGCTCCTTGAAAAACTCGTCCAGCTCGAAAAAGCTGATCTCCTGATTTTCCGCCCTTTCATTCATCAGATCGACTTCCTGGTTCAAAGAGTCGATAAGCGACTGGGTATATTGCCTGGAAGCGGAGGAGAAATTGACCATAGTGTCTTTCTCTGGGCCGCCGGAGCCGAAATCTTTATCTTTTTCTGGTTGACTCTCCAGAGCGGTGATAACGCGCAGTTTCTTGTCAAACTGTTCCAACCGAATCAGCTGCGCTTCTAACTGTTTAAGTTTTTGTGTAAATTTCTGAAATTCTTTTTTGTGGGTGGATGATACGCCTTGTAACGACTTAAGCTCTTCCAGGCCCTGGCTTTTATCAAGGATATAATTGGAGAAATAGCCAAAACCAAAAATGGATACCAGCCCCACAAGGAGAATACCTTTAACTACAATTTTTGAAACAGATATTCGCTTGAATTCGCCAGTAACGTCAGGAATAAAAATGAAAGTGTATTTATCTTTAGCGAACAAAACATCCCCCAAAATTAACGGTAGCAGATAGACAAACCGTTTGAACTAGCACGATTTAATTTCTTCCCCAATAAAACAACGGTCTACAGGTCATTGCCGGTCATATGGTCAAAAATCGACTGCATGGGCAGTATTTTTCAATAGAATACGGGTAAATCAGCCTAAAAGTCATTAACGTTGATTTATATCTGTTTTCAAATGTCGCGTCAAGGTTTTTTTGTGGTTTTTGACGACCGCTTTTGCCTGGGCGCCGCCTTGTCTTTTAATATATAAGTCGAGTCGAGGGAAATGTACCTGTCAGCGGCGTCTTTCATCATATCCGCGCACGTTTCCGGGAACGACCAGACCTCCACTTTGCAGCCCCGGTTTTTCAGATACCAGACCAGCGGAAGATAATCCTTGTCGCCGGCCACTATTATCGCCACATCCAGCTTTTCAGACAGGGTGACCGCGTCTATGGTCAGCCAGGCGTCGGCGTTTTTGACCGGTTGCTTTATTTCTCCCCCCAGCCCTTGCCAGAATCTTTTGAAATCCTCGCTGATGTTCTTGTGGATCGGTTTGTAATAGATGATCCGGGTCACTTCCCGCTGGCCGATTTCATCGATCAGCATCGCATAGTTAAACCGGCCTCCATGCAGGTTATACCCCGCCAGCTCGATATTCTCCGCGTCGATCAGGACGCCCACCTTCTGATAAACCAAATGTGACATATAAATTCTAATCCTTAAAATTCGGGGCTATAGAACCCCTAGGGTCGTAAACCCCCTGGGTCATGGACCCCATAAAATAACTTGCGGCATTCAGGCAACGGCTCATCTTACCAGCTTTTGTCATATAAACCTTCAAAAATATTGCTTGGTAAAGCGGCAACCAGGCATAATCAGATAGCCACTATCTATTTGCCACCATAACGGTCGGGTGCTATATTGATTTGGATCGATGTACGTCGGATCACAGTTTTATAAATAATTCCAGGTTAACAAGGTAGCGTCGCTATGGCTGGTTGTTTATTCAGGTTTGTTTTTCTACCCATCATCATAATCGCCGCATTATTAACGATTTTCTCCCTTCGCGAGCCATATCCAACGCTCGATTTCGAAGCGGAAGGCGCAGTGACAGCCGCTTTCGTTATCGGTTTTCTCATCTGGTGGGCCGTCATCTCCTGGCTCGATATGCGTGATTTGTCGTCGACCCTGACGCTTTCCAAAAAATATGATTTCAAGGATGGCCAACCGGCGGTGATCTCCGGCCGTATAGAAGCGAAAGAAGAAACGCTGAAGGCGCCCTTCAGTGGTCAGGATTGTGTGGGCTATTGCTATAGGGTGCTTTATTTCGACAGTCCGAAGCGTGATAAAGATATGGACAATGAAAATGAACATCTGTTAAAGGCAAAGGACTATGAGGGGTTCGCCTTTGCTCCATCGGCAGTGCGTGGTTCATTACGCACTGCCAACATATTGGCCGAACCAGACGAAGGCCTGTTCGATGAAGCGCCAGAACGGGTGATAACCAGTAAGGATGATTGGAAACGAGCAGTAGAGTATTTTGATAAAACAGATTTTGGCATAATGGAACCAGGAGAGAAAGAGAAAAAACAAACACGACTGATCCATGAGAAGCCTGGCGTTTTCCGTGAGGATAAAAAGGTGAATGAGCCACCTGAAAACCTGATGGATCATAGGCCAGATTATGAATCGATGGAAATGGATAACCGATTAGCCGGAAAAATAGACGATCCAAACGTCGCCGAGTTTGTCAAAAAAAGCCTGTTCAAGGTCCAGGGAAAGTTTGATAAAAAGCGCACGTTGCTGGAGTCTGTTATCAAGGAGGGGGACGAGGTTATGATCTCCGGTGTTTTCTCCGCCGCGCAAAATGGTATCGCGCCAGATCCAGACACAATCATGAATCCTTTTAAAGTCTCATACGGTGGAGCAGAGCTGATCAGAAAAAAAATACGCAACCGCGTTATAGGCATTACGATCTCTTCACTGCTCGCCATTATTGGCGTCGCCTATTATTACTTTATTTACATGACAGACAACCTTGTTAAATAGTTATTACAATCAGCCAGGAGTAAGTAAATGAAATCTTTTGTCATTCAGGTCTCGATTTTGACCGTCGCGATATTTGCAGGGCTCACTTTGTCTGTGCAAGCGTTTGAGATGAAAAGTGAAGATATATCAGAAGGCCATCACATGGATAAAACCTTTGAATATAAAGGTTTTGGGTGCGATGGCGATAACCTGTCGCCGATGCTGGAGTGGAGTAATCCACCGGAAAGGACCAAGAGCTTTGCATTAACTGTATATGATCCCGACGCGCCAACGGGCAGCGGCTGGTGGCACTGGATTGTCACTGATATTCCAAAGGATGTATCTGGCCTGCCGCAGGGAGCTGGGTCCAGAGGATCTCAACTGCCCAAGGGCAGTCAATCACACAGTAACGATTTTGGATCAAAACAGTTCGGTGGCGCCTGCCCTCCGGAAAATGATGGGATGCATCGCTATCAATTTACCGTGTGGGCGCTACCTGATGAAAAGCTTTCGTTGGCTGATGACGCCACCCCTGCATTAATTGGGTATATGTTAAACGCCAAATCGCTCGGCAAGGCGACCATAACGGCAACATACGCGCGATAAACAGTATAAATTATGATGTGCAAAGCAATTTATCCTAAACTGTGTTAATCGAAAATTTTGAAGTAGGACGGAATATTTGTGATTCTAAAATATGATATTGATCAACTCACTGGATTAATAGGCGGACGTCTTTTTGGTGGCCAGCCAGGCCAAAACCCGCCTTTAATGATTACCACCATGTTTGCCGCCGGCGATAAAATCGTGAAATCCCGCAAGCAGAACAGGTTTGATCAAAATGCCGCCCGTGCGCAAATAGAGCGAATCATGGAGCTGGAGATCATAACAGGTTTACCTTCCCTAATAGATTTTGTGGCCAATTCAACCGGGGAAATAATACGCTATATAGATCTGTTTCTGGAAGTGACCGGCAAAACCGGGATGCCGTTCGCTTCTGACATGTTTATGAAAAAGGATAAGCTGGAAACCGCCAGGTATGTGGCCTCGATCGGAGAGCTGGACCGATACTTATATAATTCACTCTCATTTTATGAAACAGAAGATCTTCAGGATGAGATTGAAGCGATCGCTAAAATCGGTGTAAAACATCTGTTGCTGGCGCTATGGGACAAAGATTCCGAGCTGTCTGAAGGGCGGATGAAATGTCTGGGGAAAATGGCGCCACTACTGGAGCCATACAACTTCGAAACCATCCTGTGTGATACCACACCGCTCAGCCTGCCCGCCTCGATGATTGGTAACAGGGCTGCGGAACTGATAAAGGAGAAATATGGCTTGTTATCTGGCTGTGGCCGTAACAACGGAGTATTGAACTGGTGGCGGGCATCGGGAGAGATGGGCGGAGTTAACACCTACAAGTCTGTTGATACTTCCATGGAAGCGCTCGGCTCTATGGGCGCGGACTTTCTGTTATATGGGCCAGCCGACGCCGCAGGCCGGATATACCCGGCGGTGGCCATCGCCCAATGCAACCTGGCCACCCTGGTTATGGACAAATATAAGACCTTGCCAGAAAATATGGAGCATCCGATCTACAAGATGTTTCCGGACGCAGTGAAAATGTTCCAGGATATGATTGCCGGCGCGCAAACAAAAAGACGCTGGCTTATGAAACCGGGGTAATGAACAGATACCAGCGACCTTCACCCAGAACCCCTTTATTCTATAACCGCCAGAAGTAATGTGCCAGGAGTATATATCAGATGCACAAATAAACACACCTTGTCTTAGCGGCGCCTGGCGTGGGGCAAACATTGACACTGCACCCAATCAGAAAACAGAATTTCCCTGCGGGCGCGCCCGGTGGGTTAAAGGCTGGGCAACCCCGCAGCAGGCAAACCCATTGCCCCATCGGGATCCAGACATTGCAAAATCGTAACATTTCAAAAAGAGCGGCTTTTGGATCGTTAAGCTTATATGTGGTAACGACTGGTTTCGATTTTGGTTTATCGAGCAGATGCTCGACAATGCGTAACTCAGACCCCTCGTTTTCTGTCGCCATCTCATATAACTTGGCGGCCAATTCCAACTGGGCCTCGGCGCCCTTTGTTTGGGATTCCAAAGCTTTTTCCCACTTTTTTCCGATGGAAGCCAGTTTGCGGTCCAGAGCGGTCCTGCTCGTTTTTGTCCCCTTTTTTTTCTTCATTTTAAATCCTCCTCCATATAACGGTTAGCGGGCCAAGACATCTGGCGTCTCCATCCGCGCAAAACCCCCTCCTGCCATAGGCTGGGGCGCCCTGGGTTATAAATATAAGATCATTAGCATATTATTGTCAAGCGGAATAATTAGAAATTTATCATTATTAATATTTGTCGGATTATGGCGACCCAAACCGACCAGATAAAAACAGCGCCCGCGATAAACCCCTTGTTTTGGGCTGCCGTTGTCCGGTATATTTTCATGTATGTCTGATAACAGTGATGATGAGTTTTATATATCCCGCCCATTACGATGGGCAATGTCCGCGGCGCGGTTCGTTAGCTATCCATTTGTCGATTTCTTTTTCAAAGTACTCAACCGAGCAAAAGCTATTGGCCAGGAAAATATTCCCAAAAAGGGTGGCGTAATAATTGCTTCGAACCATATATCCGGCATCGATACCCTCCTTATCCCGTTAATGTCGGCCCAGCGGCTCTCCACAATGCCATACGTAGCCCCAGGCAAGGAGGAGCTGTTCAAAATACCGCTCATTGGCCAGATAATAAAATTGTGGGGCAGCTTCCCGGTGAAGCGCAGAGCGCACGACTATCAGTCGATGAACAGGATGATCTATTATGGCAAACATTATAATATGATGCTCTTTCCGGAAGGCACCCGCAGTAAAACCGGTGAGCTTTTAAAAGGCAGATCCGGCGCAGGGCGGGTGATCTATATGTCCAAGCCGACTGTGATCCCAACGCTGGTGATCAATACACAGCAATTCTTCTGGCCCGGGCGTAAGCGCCCATGGTTTTTTGTACCATACCGGGTAGTGTTCGGGGAGCCGTTGAACCTGGAAAAATATTACGAAATGGAAGACTCTAAAAAAACATCGCAAGCTTTGATTAACGAGGTGATGAAAGCCATAGCCGATTTGAGGGAAAAACATAAAGACCTGTACCTGGACTGATGCTGACCTTTGAAATAGAAGCGAAGCAAGCTGGCCACTCGGTTATAGCCGGGATAGATGAAGCGGGCAGGGGGCCGTTGGCCGGGCCGGTGGTGGCGGCGGCTGTTTACTTGCCGGATAATTGCGAAATGGACGGGCTCACCGATTCAAAAAAGCTGACGGAGAAGAAGCGGGACCGGTTTTATGACCAGATCCTGGAGCATGCTGTATGCGTCGGGGTGGGCATAGTGGACCATGAAACCATCGACGCCATCAACATCCTGCAGGCGACAAAGCTGGCGATGATCCGCGCCGTGCAACAGATGAAGCAAACGCCGGACATATTACTGATAGATGGCAACCAAACAATTGAGTGGGACGGGCCGCAAAAAGCCATAGTAAAAGGCGACAGCCTCTCCCTCTCCATAGCCGCCGCGTCGGTGATCGCGAAAGTAACAAGGGACAGGATAATGGTGGAAAACGCGAGCCACTATACAAACTATGGCTTCGAGAAAAACAAAGGCTATGGATCGAAAACTCACCTGAAAGCCATCGAAAAATATGGCCCGTGCTGTATACACCGTAAAAGTTTTAAGGGCGTCCGCGAATTTGTCGAGGCCGCAAACAGCAATCATGACATCTCTGCTTCGCCCACTCAACTGGACCTGCTACCGTGATCAAAGGCGGCTTGATACAATCGGCTTTCGACGCTATCGCCAGGCTGAAGGATCGATACCGCCAAGGTCCCGCCCATATAAAAACCGGCAAACTGGGCGAAGATCTGGCCGTCAACGCTTTGCGCGCCGACGGCTATAAAATTGTGGAACGCAATGCAAGGGTATACAAACGAGAGATCGATATCATAGCCGTCGATGGATCCTTGCTGGTGTTCGTCGAAGTCAAGGCCCGGGCGGATCACTCCCTCGGCAAGCCGATAGAAGCAGTCAACAGAAAGCGTCAGGCGCGGATACGCAAAGCGGCCGATCTATATATGATAGGCAAGAAACTGAGAAACAGTTCGGTCCGGTTCGATGTGGTCACCGTCGATTTTACAGATGACCCGAAAGGGAATGTGGAGATAGTGAAAAACGCGTTTTAGTGAAGAAAGGTCGATTAGCTGGGCAGGTTATGTCGCGACCTGTTGAGTCTACATTCATCAAGCGATGAACACCGCCCAGGCAGACAACAGCATCACAGCATGTGAACTGACGCGTGGAGCCATTACTCCGCAGCGCCAGGAAGCGGGTTACGCTGTTTTCTGCAAAGTTTCTTCGTTACAGTGGTGGCATACATGGCTCTGGTCCCGGCCGCACATCAGGCAGGAGACGGAGCCTCTGTAGTAGCGGATTATTCCACCACAATGCTTGCACTTGTTTTCTTGTTTGACGATTGTTTTAGCTCTAATCATTTTTCTGTTCTAAAAAAATTAATATTTGCAATTAGTAAAACGCAAATTGCATGCCTGAATGCTATAAGTATGCTAAATAATTGTAACATCTATAAATACAATCTATTGAGACCATAGATTGCAAGTTGTGTTTTCTTATTGGCTTAAAGAATTTATTATTGCGACAATTTTTGTAGCGTTTGCCAAAAATAGTCACCACCAAAATGCTATATTTGTATAGTAAAAGTGTACAAAAATCGCTTAATGAACTAAAAAATTGAAGATTATCACTTATCCCGATCCGATCCTTCTCAAAAGCTCTGAGCCGGTGGAGAGGATAACCGATGAAATTCGTCATTTTTGTGAAGAGCTGATTTCAACCACCACAGCTATACCAGCCTACGGCATAGCCGCGGTCCAGGTAGGCATGCCTTTGCGTTTGTTCACAATCTACCCGGACGCAGGCGGCGATGTGAGTGGGATCGACCCTTTTGTTGTGATCAACCCGGAAATAAAAGGCGTCGATGGGTCGATTACAAAAAGCGAAGGTTGCCTCAGCGCCCCCGGTGTGTATATTAACATTGCCCGGCCAGAGCATATAGACCTGGCGTATACGAACATAGATGGCGTCGCCTCCCGGTTCGACGCAACCGGTATCATGGCGCGCTGCGTGGCCCATGAGATGGATCATCTGAACGGGATTATGTTTTGGGACGCGTTGAGTAAAACAAAAAGGTTTCGATATAAAACCAAATTTTATTATATAAACGGATTTAAATAATGAACCCTGTTAAAGTTGTGTTTATGGGAACGCCAGATTTTGCCGTACCCACATTATTATCTTTGAATTATGACATTCGGTTTGATGTTCTGGCGGTGATGACCCAGCCGGACCGACCGAAGGGCAGAGGTAGAAAGCTAACCCCTTCACCGGTGAAAGTTGTGGCCACTGAATTTGATATCCAGACCCTGCAGCCAGCAAAAGCTTCCGCCCCCGAATCTCTGGATATACTGCGCAAACTGGCGCCAGATTTTCTGGTCGTGGTCGCTTATGGGCAGATCCTTTCCCCGGAGGCGCTGAATGTACCAAAATACGCCCCTGTGAACCTGCATGCGTCGCTGCTGCCCAAATGGCGCGGCGCGGCGCCTATACACAGGGCATTTTTAAGTGGGGATACACTCACCGGGGTATGTACCATGATAATGGAGGAAGGGCTCGACACCGGCGATGTTCTGCTTTCCAGAAAAACTGAAATAACAGATGAGGATACCACTGGTAAAGTACACGACAGGCTGGCGCTGACTGGGTCGACATTGATGATAGACACATTGATCGATTACAAAGCCGGCAAAATAGAACCAGTGAAACAAAATGACGCGGAAGCCACATATGCAAAAAAACTGACCCGGGAAGATTTCGATATAGACTGGAGCCAGCCGGCGGAAATCGTCAGCAGGCAAATCCGAGGATTGTCGCCATTCCCTGGGGCGGTCACAAAATTAAACGGCAAAATTATCAAGCCGCTCTTTGCCACCGTAAGTAAAAACAGTGAAGGAACTCCAGGAGATGTGATATCATTAGAAGACGGGATAACAGTGGCTTGTGGAGACAGTTCTGTAACTATCACAGAACTGAAACCAGAAGGAAAAGGTAGCATGACAGCAAAATCGTTTTCTTTGGGACGTAATATAAATGTTGGCTCCAGGTTTGAGTAAGGGAAGCAATATTTATATTTTTGAATAAATAGAAACAGATGAATAACCGCGACAGAACCGGGATGAAACAAAGCTTTACCACCGGCGAGGTGGATCAGGGTCTGGTTCAGTTCCTTCTTGATCTCGGCATATCCCTCTCCTCCGAGTTGTATATCGACAAGCTGCTGGAAAAAATAGTCGATGAAGCGCTGAGAATAACCAACGCGGATGGTTGCTCGCTATACCTGGTGCACGAAGACGGCATGCTCCACTTCACCATTAGTAAAAACAAATCGCTGAAGATGAATATCGGCGGCTATTCCGGCACACCGGTGCAGTACGCCCCGGTCCCGCTGGATCCTGCGTTTGTTTCCGCCTATGCGGCCATCCACAACAAAATTGTCAATATACGGGATGTCTATAAATCATCCGAGTTCGATTTTACCGGGCCCAAAAAATATGATCTTCTGAACGAATACCACAGCGAGTCGATGCTGGTCTCTCCGCTCACCAACCATGAGGGCGAAGTGATCGGCGTCATGCAGCTGCTAAACGCCATCGACCCTGCCAACGGCGGCGTCATACCGTTCGACAAAAAGTTCGAGGTGCTGATAAAATCGTTGTCCAGTTTCGCGGCTATGGCGATAACCAATGTCCGCCTGGTGGATGAAACCCGGGAGCGGGCGCGGCTGCTCAAAGACGCCAATCTGGACGCCATATACAGCCTGGCCATGGCGGCGGAGGAAAAGGACGACACCACCGGCGAGCATGTGCGCAGGATACAGATGTACTCCACGGTGCTCTCCAGCAAGCTGGGGCAGTCGGATCGCTATTCCGACGAAATCGGGTATTCATCGATCATGCATGATGTGGGCAAGCTGTCCATTCCGGACAGCATTATAAAAAAGCCGGCCAAGCTCTCCTCGGAGGAGTTTGATATTATGAAAACCCACACAACCGCGGGGGAACGAATATTGCCCTCAAGCACATTTTTCGAGATAGCCCGGCAGATAGCCAAATGCCACCATGAAAAGTGGGATGGCTCTGGCTATCCGGATGGCCTGGTGGGTGAGGATATTCCGTTGCCCGCCCGGATAGTGGCGGTGGCGGATGTGTTCGACGCGTTGACCAACGCCCGGCCGTATAAAGAGTCGTGGCCTGTCGAAAAAGCGTTGGAAGAACTGAAGAGAAACTCCGGCTCCCATTTCGATCCATATCTCATCGGTGTTTGGGAGAAGCTGTGCAAACAAGGCACCCCCCAGCAAATTGCGGAAAAAATGAAGCAGAGAGAAAGCCTGCCGTAATCTTGCCGTTTCATTTTGATTCCACGTCAACCTGCTATTAACTAACCTGAAGGTATAAATAATTGAAAAGTGATCTGATTAAAAAAGGAATCGAGCGGGCGCCCAGCCGTTCGTTGTTATACGCCACCGGCGTGACGGAAAAATCGATGGACCGGCCGTTCGTGGCGCTGATATCCTCCTTCACCGACATCATCCCCGGGCATATCGGGTTTCGCGACCTGGAGCGGGCCATAGAGAAAGGCATACACTCCGGCGGCGGCCAGGCGTTCATGTCATCGGTGCCAGGCGTGTGCGACGGGATAGCCATGGGCCACAAAGGGATGCACTACTCCTTGCCGACGCGCGACCTGATCGCGGATATGATCGAATGCGTGGTCGAGGCCCACGCCTTCGACGGGATGGTGATGCTGACCAACTGCGACAAGATAACCCCCGGCATGCTGCAGGCCGCGGCGCGGCTCGATATACCAACCGTTGTGGTGACCGCTGGGCCGATGATGGCCGGTGTGCACAGACAACAGCGCAGATCGCTGGTGCGCGACACGTTTGAGGCGGTGGGGCAGGTGCAGGCAGGCAGCATGTCTTGCGACGAGATGACCGCCCTGGAGAAGGAAGCATGCCCCGGGCCCGGCTCCTGTTCCGGGATGTACACGGCCAACACCATGGCCTGCGTCACAGAAGCGATCGGCATGAGCATCACCGGTTGCGCCACGGCGCTGGCCGTCAGCGGCAAGAAAAGGCGCATCGCCTTCGACTCCGGGTTACAGGTGATGGAGCTGATAAAGAAAGGGGTCACCGCCCGGTCGATCATGACCCGCAAAGCGTTCGAGAACGCCATATGCGTGGACCTGGCCCTGGGTGGCTCGACCAATACTGTGCTGCATATCCCCGCCATCGCCCACGATGCCGACGTCAACCTTCCGCTGGAGACGTTCGACAAGCTGGCCAGAAAAGTTCCACAATTATGCAGTGTGCGCCCCGGCGGCGAAGACTTTATCGAGGATGTGGAGTATGCAGGCGGCATCCCGGCGGTGATGAAAGAGCTGAGAAAATCGATCCACGACCTGCCGACGGTAAATGGCATCTCTACAAAAAAGATAATCGGCAAAGCGATCAACGCCAACCCGGAAGTGATCCGGCCCGTGTCCAAGGCTTACAAAAAAGAGGGCGGGCTGGTGATACTAAAGGGAAACCTTGCTCCGGACGGTTCTGTGGTCAAACAATCGGCCATCGTGCCGGAGATGATGAAGTTTTCCGGCAAGGCGGTCTGTTTCGATTCTGAAGAGGCGGCCATGGAGCGGATCATGGCGGGCAAAGTGAAAGCAGGGCAGGTCGTCATCGTCCGCTATGAAGGTCCGAAAGGCGGACCCGGCATGCGGGAAATGCTGGCGCCCACCGCCGCCATCGCCGGCATGGGTCTGCAAAACAGCGTGGCGTTGATCACCGACGGCCGCTTTTCCGGCGGCACCCGTGGGCCATGCATCGGCCATGTATCGCCGGAGGCCATGGAAGGTGGCGTGATAGCACTGGTGAAGAACGGCGACGTGATAGACATCGATATCCCGAAACGGAAGATGCATCTGAATGTATCCCAGGCGGAACTGAAAAAACGGCTCAAAAAATGGAAAAAACCGAAGCCGAAAATCGATAAAGGTTACCTGGTGCGCTATGCCGAAACCGTGTCCAGCGCCGCGCAGGGAGCGATATTAAAAAAGTAGTGTCGGCCACTCTGTGCCATGGGGAAGGGTATAAAACCAAGGATCAGCAGATCGACGGAAGCAGATATAACCGAGGCGCTGAATGTCGAAGTGGAAGCGTTCGGCGCCGATGAAGGCCCGGTCATCGCCGACCTTGTCACCCGGTTGTTGAATGACCCCACAGCGATGCCGCTGCTATCGCTGCTAGCCAGATACAATGATCAAGCCGTCGGGCACATCCTGTTTACAAAAGTACATATCAACTCCACCGACGATTCAACATCGGCTGCCATCCTTGCGCCCCTCGCGGTTCTCCCCTCCGCACAATCGCAAGGCATCGGTCGTGCGCTTATTGAAGAGGGGCTGCGGCGATTGTCCAACTCCGGGGTTGACCTGGTCTTTGTGCTGGGGTATCCGGATTATTATTCCCGCCATGGGTTCCGTCCGGCGGGCGCGCTGGGGTTCCAGGCCCCCTATTCAATAGCGGAAAAAAACGCTGACGCCTGGATGGTCCAGGAGCTTCGTCCTGGTGTGATTGGGCGTGCAAGTGGAACAGTCATATGCGCCGATGCGTTGGATCGACCTGAATATTGGCGTGAATAGAAACCGGTAGATCAAAGATAAAATATGTGAATGGAGTGCAAATTGTAGTATCCTGAATACGAAACAATAATCGTCCCCAAAATACTCGAAAGGGTTATAGAAACATGAGCGATTACGACTATTCAGACCTGCCCAGCAAGCTGGATTATCCTGAAACTCCAATAACTTCACTGCTTTACGACGCTGTATCAAAATATCCTGACAATATTGCCATAGATTTTTTCGGCCACACCTTGACGTATCGTGAGTTTGACCGGCAGGTCCAAATATTCATGAGTGTATTAAAAGGACTGAATATAGCCCAGGGTGACGTGGTGGCGATCATGGCGCCCAACTGCCCCCAAGGGATGATAGCATATCAGGCGATCCTGCGGCTGGGCGGGATCGTGGTGCAGACCAATCCGCTGTATGTGGAGCGGGAGATCGAGCATCAGTTCAACGACGCCGGTGTCAAGGTCGCGGTTGTCCTGGACCTGATGGCGCCCAAGGTGGATGAAGCGCTGGATAAAACATCGGTGGAGAAGGTGGTCGTTTTCAAACTGCAGGATTATATGCCGTGGCCCATATCGTGGCTGTTTCCGATCAAGCTTATGGTCCAAAGGCAAAGCCCGAAAAAAGTCAGCGGGCCGAAATATTTCAGGTGGACCGACCTGATGGCAGGCGCAAAAGAGGGCGCGGAGACTGTGGATGTGTCGGTGGATGATATTGCGCTGTACCAGTACACCGGCGGCACCACCGGCGTGGCCAAAGGTGTGGAGCTGACCCACCGGAACCTGATAGCCAACGCCATGCAGGCGAAAACATGGTTTGTGGGCGCGGAGGAGGCGAAGGAAGTGTTTTTGCTGACATTGCCGACTTTCCACGCGTTCGGCATGACCGTGGGGATGAACCTGGGTATATCACTGGCGGCGAAAATTGTTGTTGTACCAAAGTTCGATCCGTCAATGATCCTCAAGCTGATAGAGAAGCATCGGGTCACAATGTTCCCGGGCGTGCCTGCGATGTATACCGCCATCAACAACAACCCGAAAGCGGCCACCACTGATATCTCGTCGATCAAATACTGCATATCCGGCGCGGCGCCCTTGCCGGGGGAGACCCGCGACAAATTCGAAGAGATCACCGGCGGGACATTGGTGGAAGGTTACGGCCTGACCGAGGCCAGCCCGGTCACCCATTGCAACCCATTAACCGGGGGCGCCAAGCTGGGGTCCATCGGCCACAACCTGCCCGGTACAGAGCATAAAATTGTGGGCGAAGAGTCTGGCGAGGAGTTGCCGAAAGGTGAGGTGGGCGAGCTGCTGATCAAAGGGCCGCAGGTGATGAAAGGCTATCGCAACAACCCGGAGGAGACCGCCAATGTGCTCAAGGATGGCTGGTTGCTGACCGGCGACATGGGTTATGAAGATGAGGACGGGTTCATATTCCTCATGGACCGGAAGAAGGAGATGGTGATATCTGGCGGCTATAACGTATACCCAAAAGAAGTGGAAGAGATCCTGTACAAAATCGATGGTGTAAAAGAAGCGGCGGTCATTGGCGAGCCGGACGAACGGTTTGGTGAAATGGTTGTGGCGGCTTTGGTGAAACAGGAAGGGGCGGAGATCACCGAGGAGAGCATTATAGAAGAATGTAAAGAGGAGCTGGCCAGCTATAAAGTCCCCAAAAAGGTTGTGTTCCTCGATAGTTTGCCAAGGACTATCATAGGCAAGGTTTTAAAACGGGAGCTGAAGAAACAGCTTCAAGGCTGACTGGCCCGCGTACGAGATATGGACCCTGGGGCCTGCATATAAGCCGACTGTAAAACGGGGAATAAAAACAACCTGTTGTAAAATTAGTGCTAAACAGATAAAATATCACAGGTAGCTGAATTGCTTCAGTTTAACTTAATTGAAAAAGAGATTGGAATAGTGGTATGACAAAAATAGACATTATTAATCGTGTAGCCGATCAGACTGGACTTCCAAAACAGGACGCAGACCTGTCCATCGAAACCATCATAGCTTTGATTAAGGAATCACTTTCGCACGATGAACCGGTCATACTACGCAGGTTCGGCTCGTTCCAGACCCGCGAAAAAAGTCCCCGCATCGGCAGAAACCCGAAAACGGGTGAAGAAGCAAATATTTCGGCGCGCAAGGTTGTTCGCTTCAAGGCGGGCAAACATTTCAAGCAGGCAGTAAACAACGAAATCGACTGATCCGGCCAACCTGGTCAAGCAGTTGTAATAAATCCACACCATATAGAAAATCAGAGGTCCCACCCATGGAAGAATCTGTAAGATCAATATTGACATCAATTGGCGAGGACCCGGACCGTGAAGGTTTGCTGGATACCCCCGCCAGAGTGAATAAATCCTTAAGGTTCCTGACCAGCGGATACAAGATGAACGCCGCTGATGTCATAAAAAACGCGCTGTATACTGAAAAATGCGACGATATGGTCATTGTCAAGGATATCGACCTGTTCTCGCTGTGCGAGCATCATATGCTCCCGTTTTACGGCAAGGTCCATGTGGCCTACCTGCCCCGCGGCAAGGTTGTGGGGCTATCGAAGATCCCCCGGGTTGTCGATGTGTTCGCCAAGCGGCTCCAGGTACAGGAGAGGCTCACGAACCAGATTGCCAACGCCCTGGAAGAAAATCTGAAACCGGGAGGCGTGGCCGTGGTGATAGAAGCGTTGCATCTGTGTATGGCCATGCGCGGCGTAGAGAAGCAAAACTCCACCACCATCACATCAGCCATGCTGGGCGGCTTCAAAGAGGACCCCAGGACCAGACAGGAATTCTTATCGTTGATAAGATGACGGCTGTGTCGCCTTGTCAGGCGCGTTTGTCAACGGTCAGCCATTTATTGCCGGCAACTGATATCCCGATGGCGCCCAGCGGCGCGGTCAGTATGATCGATAACACTGCCACCGCTAGGATAATTTCGCCGCCTTGTATTCCCATCTCCAGCGGTATCGCGCCGATGGCGGCCTGAACAGTGGCTTTTGGAATGTATGAGATCACGCAGAACATTTTTTCGTTCCTGTTGAAATCGGTTCCATACAACGAAAGATAGGTTCCCACACTCCTCGCTATCAGACCAATCGCTATCAATAATGTACCGATCAAACCGGCGCCGAGCGCAACTTCAATATTCACCTGCGCGCCTACCAGCACAAACAGCAGTATCTCGGCAAATATCCAGACCTTGGAAAGTTTGTGCGATATTTTGTGGGCCCTGTTCTCCGCCTTTTCCAGCAGAACAAACCCGATCGTCATAGCACCCAACAGCGCCGACATGCTCAGCTTTGTTTTCAGCTCTTCCTCAAGCCATGTCAGGATCACCGCCACTGATATAAGAACTATGGTCATTTTCGTCGCCCGCGGGTGGTATCGCTCGAACAGATGAAGGAGAACATAGCCGGCCAATGCGCCAACAGCGATGCCCAGTATGATCGCCTCCGGCACTTCCAACAGTTTCCAATATAGCCCTTCGACATTACCGCCATACATCCCCAGCAAAATAGTGAAGATCACAATGACGAAAACATCATCCACCGATGACGCGCCCAACAGCAAGGTTGGGATCCCTTTCTTAACGCCTCTTCGTTTGTCTATAAACCCGATCATAAGCGGGACAACCACAGCAGGCGAGACAGCAGCCAGAATCGAACCGAGGATCGCGGCCTCCAGATAGCTGATCCCCAACAGCGGGGGCGCGGCCAGGGTGACGATCGCCCCTTCTAATATGGCCGGCGCCGTGGCCATGACCAACGCGGTTTTGCCGACACGGTTCAATGTGTCCTTCCGAAGCTCCAGCCCGGCCCGCAACAGGATGACGATCAGCGCGACCATACGAAGATCAGCGGAGACCACCAGCAACTCCGGCTGGATAATGTTGAACACATGCGGTCCGCAAAGCACGCCAAAGAGCAGCATCCCAACAAGCCCTGGCAGGTTGAGTTTACTGAAAAGGTATTCCGACAGCAGCCCAAGCAGGATGATCAATGCAATGCTTATGGCCACAACAGGTTATTGCCGATAAGGTTAATCAGCCATCGCCCAGCAGTGGGTAGCCCATCTGTTCCCGAAGCGCCATATATCCCTCCGACACCCGTTTCGCGATGGCCCGGACCCGACCGATATAGCCGGTGCGGGCGGTGACCGATATGGCGTTGCGCGCGTCGAGCATGTTGAAGGTGTGACTGCATTTCAGGCAATAATCATACGCTGGCAATACCAGGCCTTCATCCAGCAGTCGATGGCTCTCTTTCTCATACTCGTCGAACCATTTCAAATGCAGCTCGATATCCGCCTGATTGAAGTTGTAGTCAGAGAACTCAACCTCCGTCCGATGATGAACATCGCCGTATGTGATGTCATCGTTCCATTTCAGGTCGTATATATTGTCGCAATTCTGCAGGTACATGGCGATCCGCTCCAGCCCGTAGGTCAGCTCCGCGGTGACCGGCTTCAGGTCGATGCCGCCGCACTGCTGAAAATAAGTGAACTGGGTGATCTCCATCCCGTCGAGCCACACCTCCCAACCAAGGCCCCAGGCGCCGAGGGTGGGCGACTCCCAATCGTCTTCCACGAACCGGATATCATGCTGTTCCGGCCGGATACCAAGGTCCATCATCGATTCGAGATACAGATCCTGAGTGTTCTCCGGGTTCGGCTTGATGACCACCTGATACTGATAATAATGTTGCAGGCGGTTCGGGTTCTCGCCATACCGGCCGTCGGTGGGGCGGCGGGAAGGCTCCACATAGGCCGCCTTCCACGGCTCCGGACCGAGAGCTCGCAGAAAAGTATGCGGGCTGAAGGTCCCGGCGCCGACTTCGATATCATACGGCTGGACGATCAGAAAACCTCTGCTCGACCAGAATTGCTCCAACCTTAAAATAACATCCTGAAAATTCAAATTTACTCCGAAAGATAAGTGTAAAGATAAATTGGAAGGATACCCCGCCCGCGCTCCATTTGCAAGGGGCGAAGGGCGAAGAGGGCTGAACAGTCCAGGCGCGCCAGACGAGTCGAAAGTCCGCCGGGCCGGATGGCCGCAGGCTCGATCAATCAACAATGTAAAACCAAATTCATATCCACGTCATAACAGACACTCCACAGTAAACAGTTACCACGCACACATTAATATAATAATAAATTTATGAATAAAGTCAAGAAGGAAATGAAAAGTTGGTAGGGTGGGTGATTGGTAGGGGAAGGTAAAAATAAAAATCTGTAAAAAGCGACTAGACCGGTGGAGTGAAAAGTTGAATTAGTGAAATAAATTGTGCTACCCTTTATTTATAAACAAACAAGGGTTCAATTATTACAATGCTTAATTCATCAATTACAACATTACCTAATACAGATGTGCTTCAGGATATTTCGGACACTATTAAGTTTCTAAAAAAAGAAGCACATAAAAAGTTTTCATTTTTGAAAGTTATATGGAAAGTATTTAAAATACAGGCGAAATTTAGAATTTTATTGAATAATATCGAACTAATTGAAAAAAAATCATTTGGAATAGCAAAGCCAGACCATCAAATTTGGCAAGAAATAAAAGATCAACTTTCGGTAGCTTGTTCTGATAGTAATGAATTTATTGCCATACTGAAAGATTACAACTATTTAAAGCTTTTTATTAAATCTCAAGAAGAAATTTCAGATAGATTTGAAGAAAAACTCGAAGCCTATCAATTTGTAGGGGATAGCGAAGCCAATGACTTAATGAATGAAATAGCTGAACTGGCAACGCGTGACAGTGGATGATTTACTACCCTTCTTTGCTCGACAGATAGACAAGATATTAAAAAGCTATCCTAACTCAAATAGCTCCCTCAATAACCTACTTTTAAAGATATCAGATAATCCATTATCATTCGGCAATCGAATGCCAGGTTTCGATCAACATATTAGGAAAATAAGAGCAGGTTTTCCAGAGTATAAGATTTCTAAAAGAGATGGAGCGCGTATTATTATATTGGTTACAGAGCAGCAAAAACCAATATTTATATCTATTTATTTAAAATCTAAGTCCAAAGGCGAGCAGGCTGAAATAAAATACATAAAAGATAAACTTAAGGAAATAAAATCTGAGTTGGAATAGTGGGGTCAGGTCTTTGATTTTGATATTCCATGAAACGATTTCTGCGGCGCAGTAGCTGAGCGTTCCAATTCATAACAGCAATCCGTGTGCTATTGCGCAGTAAGCACTTCCAGTTGAACACCTTCTTTCTTTTGCAGATAATTAATCATTTCAAAAAGATTTTGCGCCTGGGGGTTGCCGCGGGCGCCGAGCATGCGCATCAGGCTTTTGGGTGATTTGTTCATGGCGCGGGCCAGCTCCTCGAAACCTATGGTGGCGTTAATATAATCGCGAAGCGCCGCCTTGCCGGTCTCCATATCGTTGGCAAGCATGAGCTGGACAGCTTCCGTCAGTAACGCGTTGCGGAACCCTTTATCATGCAGCGCGCGCTCCTGAATTGTCTCTTTAAAATCCCGTGTCAATACCATCCTGTTTTTCCTCTCTTTTCCTCTTCTTATAATCCAGCCATAAAAGTTTGGCGCTCTCTATATCCTTCTGTTGCCGTTTTTTCGTGCCGCCGCCCAGCAAAATAATTAGCCGGTCTCCATCTTTACCAAAGTAAATTCGGTAGCCGGGACCAAAATCGAGCCGCAATTCCCAGACACCGGCTCCAACGCTTTTATGGTCGGACAAGTTGCCCAGTTCGACCCGTGTCAGAGCTATGGTTACCCGCACGGCGGTAGTTGCATTCAGACGATTGAACCATTTTGCGAATGGACTTTTGCCATGTGTGTCCAAATACTCTCTGACTTCAACCATGTTAAATGGTAACATATACGTTACCTTTGTTAACCATAAACCTGATTGCGCCCCGGCCCCCGCGATAGTAGACTTCTTGTACGGCTTGATGCGTGGGTTCAACTGGTTACAGGAGTGATGCTGTCGAATGAAAAATTTTCTCTATCTGCTTTTCAAATCGTTTGTGGATGTGGTCCCTCTGATCGTGGTGATCTTCTTCTTCCAGGTGATCGTCATGGGCAAAACTTTTGAGAACCCGATCCAGATCGGCGGCGGGCTGGTCCTGGTGATCTTCGGGCTGTTCCTGTTCATGCGCGGGCTGGAGGTCGGCCTCTTCCCGCTGGGCGAGAGCATGGCATACTCCTTCGCCGAACGGGGCAACATATGGCTGCTGCTATCGTTCGCCGCCGCCATCGGCTATACAACCACCATCGCCGAACCTGCGCTAATCGCCATCGCCGACAAAGCGGAGATCATCACCGACGGCAAGCTGACCGCCTTCTCATTGCGTAACGCTGTGGCCATCGGTGTGGCGGCCGGCATCGCCATCGGCACGTTGCGGATCATCCTGGGCCACCCGATCCACTACTACATAATCACCGGCTACATGATCGTGATGGTGGTCACCATTTTTGCGCCGCAGGAGATCATCGGCCTGGCCTACGACAGCGGCGGCGTCACCACATCCACCGTCACCGTCCCGCTGGTGACTGCGCTGGGGGTAGGGTTAGCGAACTCCATCGCCGGGCGCAACCCGATGATCGACGGGTTCGGGTTAATCGCCTTCGCGTCGCTGACACCGATGATCACCGTCATGGGATACGGGTTGATCATGCTATGAGAGCCGCACTCGAAACCATAGCGTTCGACTTCCTGTCGGTCATCCGCGATGTAGGGCCGATGCTGGCGGTGATCCTGTTTTACCAGCTTGCCATCCTGCGGAAAAAACTGCCGAACGTGAAGATGATCATCCTCGGCTTCCTTGCGGTGATGGGCGGGTTGTACCTGTTTTTGATCGGTCTGGACATCAGCATCTTCCCCATCGGCGAGGCATTGGCAGAGCAGTTCGCCGTGGGCGAAAACCGGTGGTGGCTTTACGCCTTCGCGTTCGCCATGGGCTATTCCACCACCATGGCGGAACCGGCGCTGCTGGCCATCGCCATCAAGGCCGAAGAGATATCCGCCGGCGGCCTGCCCAGCCTCTACCTGCGAAACGCCGTGGCCACCGGTGTGGCGCTCGGTTTGACGCTGGGTGTGTATCGGCTGATCTCGGGCGACCCTTTGTGGATATATATACTGATTGGATATATCGTCACCATAGCGCTGACCTACGCCGCGCCGAAGGAGATAGTGCCGCTGGCGTACGACAGCGGCGGTGTGACCACATCTACCATCACGGTGCCGTTGGTGGCGGCGCTGGGCCTAGGGTTGGCGACACATATCCCGGGCCGCAACCCGCTGATCGACGGGTTCGGGCTGATCGCCTTCGCGTCGGTGTTCCCTATGATTTCGGTATTGGGCTACGCAACCATAATAAAATTAAAAAATCGAAGTGTATAATCAGGAGGTATGAACAATGTTTAACCTTATATTTACAATCTGCCCGGCGGATAACCAGACAGAGGTCATGGAAGCGGCGAAGGCCACCGGCGCGCGGGGCGCCACCATACTATCCGCCAGGGGCACAGGGCATAAGGAGGCGACCACCTTTTTCGGGCTGAGCCTCGACCGGCCGCAGGAGGCGATGGTAATGCTGGTGGAGAAGGGCCATAGCGCGGATATCATGCAGGCGATCTACGACGCTGGTAATATGAAAGAGCCGGGCAATGGCATATGCTTTTCGCTGCCGGTGGACCATGCCATGGGGCTGGAGAGCCAGCTGTGCGTGCTGCCGGATGATGATAACGATGATGATGACCAGTGACGGTCTGTTTGATACAATATAGTATTGGAACAAGGAGAGGTTTGATGACGAAGAAGACGATAAATATTGATGGCATGAGCTGCGGCCATTGCATAAACTGGATATCTGAAGCGCTGGAGAAGATCGATGGGGTGGAGACTGCGAAGGTGAGCCTAGAAGCGCAAAACGCCAACGTGGAATACGACGAAAATATAGTGACCGAGCAGATGATGCAAGGCGCCATAGAAAAAGCTGGATATACGGTCAAATCATTTACATAAGCCGGCATACCCCATAACTTCCTCGGATATATAACATGAGCCGTACGGCTTCGGTAATTACAATAGTTGCGACCATTTTTGCGTTGTCGCTGGCGTTCGCTTTTACTGGACCAGGCAAAGGAATTTATAAGCCGGGCCCTTTACTGTCGGGGCATGAAAGGTTTGGGACCGCTTGCCAGGCTTGTCACGAAAGATGGAGCGACCCATCGGAAGAAAAATGTATAGTTTGCCACCAGCATCTTAAGAAAGACGACACCCACTCGGCCAAAGCAATGGCGAATCCGGTCAAGGCCGTTATCCCGGCCGAACTGGAGAAGCTAGGCTGTGTGTCATGCCATATGGAGCATATGGCTGACATCATTTCATCCGGATATACCGGCCCGCTCGACTTTTGTATCGGTTGCCATCCGGTGGATAAGCTGAACCTGGGGCACAAAAAATTTGGCAATAAATCGTGCGCCGAATCGTCGTGCCATAACTATCATTACAACCTGCCCGTAGAAGAATTTAAAACTTCCAGTAATGTCCGGCTATTGCCATCTACCATAAAGGTAGTAAAGCCAGAGCCGAAAGAGCGCTTTAAAGCGACCGATGAAGTGATGGAGGCCATGCGCGGCTCCAAATTTTATAAATCGAACAAGATAATATCCGCCCAGTATAACCTGAGCGATCACAACGGCACTGAGGCCACATGCGACAAGTGCCATAAAACGAAACTCGGTTTGCGAACCCTTCAGCCATCGATTAATGTTTGCATGTCTTGCCATGAGTATCAGACCAGGACGTTTGGGTTTGGCAGGCATGGCGCCCCGTCGCGGCTGAAGGTCGCGCCGGCGGAAGATGAAAGCGCGCAGGTCGGATGCGGGTCGTGCCACGATGTGCACAGCCTGAGGCAGGAAAACTCCAGATATCAGGCATGCGTCCGGTGCCATGAAAATGACCATGAATTAAATTACAGTAAATCCGGGCATTCGCGGTACCTGACCGACCCTGTGTTTAATCTGAAGCCGATGAAAGGCGCCGACTGCGCCACCTGCCATATGCCATTGATGGAAAACGCCCAGGGGGCCACCATGCATAATGAAAGCTATACATCATCATCCAGATGGAAAATGGCTGAAACCGTATGCGTGCGGTGCCACGGCCTGGAGTTTGCGCTGCGTGGCCTGTATGACAATGGTATGGTCAAGCATGGCTTCACATTCTCGCCAGACTCCACCCCGGTGGGGATTGAATACGGATTCCGTAAAACGGATGTAAAATAGTAGATATAGACTGTTAGGCTGGTAATTAAGAAAATGTATTCACAATCACAAACATTAAAATCTCTGGTCAATTCACCGCAATTGGCGGGCGCCCCGGTGGAAGCGGTGGAAAACCTGATCGAACATGGAGATTTGACCCACATCCCCGCCGGGGAAGTGATCATCGAAGAGGGCGAGTTCGAGATGATCAGTTACTATGTCCTGGAAGGGAAGTTCCAGATCCGGGTCACCGACAGAGAGACAGGCGAAAAACGCCTGGCATGGGAAGTGGGCCCCGGTAAAATTCTGGGCGCCATGGCTATATTGGGCGGCACACCCCGCATCGCCGAGGTGAAATGCGTCAAGAACGCCACAATGTTAAGGATAGAGCGGAAGCACCTGCTCGACTTCCTGGCGGCGGCCCCCACTGTAAAAGCGCGCTTGGATAATACGTATAAGGAAAAGGCGCTTTTGCACGTCTTGATGAAGGTCGACTTTTTCTCTCATATAGAAGGGCCGGTGATGCAGGCGCTGGCCAAGAAGGTCGAACTGAAGTTCTATAAAAAGGGTGACGTGATCTTCTATCACGGGGACCGGGCCGAAGAGTTTTTCATGATCCGGGACGGATTCGTGAAGGTTTCCCGCGCCATCAGCGAGGCGGACGCCGCGTTTTTCGATTCCCGGTTCGACAAGACCCAGATAAACCCGATGAAAGAGCAGAAAGATGAAGAGTTCATTATGGGCTATATTGGCCCGGGCCAATATTTCGGCGAGCTGGCGCTGTTCGATAACCGAAGACGCTCCGCCACGGTCACGGCGTTGACCCGGCTGGAACTGGTGGTTATCACAAGAAATGATTTCCAGGCCCTGATACTGCGCTATCCGGAGATAGGGCAGAGGATGCGGGAAGTGGCGGATTATCGATATGCAAGTGACAAACAGCTGGCCCAGTCGAAGCAGGATATGCTCAAATGGGTGGCCAGCCATGACATACTGGCGGCGGAGTCGCTGTTGATCCTGGATCTGAACCAATGCATGCGCTGCCTCAACTGCATCAGCGCCTGCGCCAAGCTCCATGACGGCGTCACCCGCATCACCCATAACGGTGTGCGCTATAAAAATATATTGATACCCACATCGTGCCGCCACTGCCGCGAACCGACCTGCATGATAGGCTGCCCCACCGGCGCGATACAGCGCGACATCCATGGCGAAGTGTTCCACACCGATTCATGTATCGGGTGCGGCAATTGCGCGTCTCGGTGCCCCTTTGGCAATATCAGCATTGTGGAGCTGAGCAGCGGTAAAAAGTGGTGGGCGCGTCCGGGCCGTGGCAACGGTGGATCCCCGAAGGCGCGGATCCCCGCCAAGATAGACAAGCGTGCCGTTAAATGCGATATGTGTATGGATTACGATTACATGGGTTGCGAGCATAACTGCCCCACGGGCGCCATCAAATCGGTCAAGCCATCCGAATATTTCGCCAAATATTCACAGGAAGACAAATGACCGACGAAGCTTATCGTTTATTGGCCCTTAGCGCGGCCACGGTATTGATCGCATTCGGTATTGGTTTCGTAGAGCCGTTCGCCTATGAGAGGTCGTTTGGATCATTTTCCATCAAGCCGTATTTCGGTTGGCTAACCTTGCTTTTTGCCATCGTCTCTGCGTTATACAGCCTCCGCAAAAGGGTTGTCATACAGCTCCCGGGCAGACTAATTGTCTGGAAACTGGCGCACATAATCCTTGGCCTTACCGTGCTGGTCCTGATGTATCTGCATTCTGGCGGGGCCATGGGGCAAGGAGCTTCGCTGGCGGTAAATTTACTGGTGGTCGGGCTGCTGCTGACTGGGGTCTGGGGCATAATTAACCAGGGATTGATACCCAGGATAATGACCGAATCGTTGGAGGATCCGGTCTATAAAAGCGAATTGCAAGATGATGTGAACGAAATGCTAAAAGAAATCTCTGATGATCTGGACGAGCAGTCACCCGAGTTTAACCGGATCTACCAGCGCCATATATTACCGGCGATCACTCTGGAACATCCCACGGAAGGTAACCAGAAAGCGCTCTATCAACGTTACGACCCATCCTCCAACGATCCCACCGCCGCCATCCAAGACCTGAACGCCATGAGCCTGGGTGAAATTGAAGATTTCTACCAAATGGCCGAGAAGGTGATGGACATTGTGGAAATCCGCCGAAGCCAGACTTATCAGCGTAACATGAACCATTGGCTTGTTTGGCACGTGGGTATGACCGCGGCGTTGGGTGTGGCCCTTTTTTTCCATGTGCTCGCTTCGCTATATTTTTAATGGAACTCTGGAATGGTTTGTTATAGTATTGAAAAAGTTTAATTTGGGAGATTGTTAATGAGTGATACATTGAAAAAAGTTTTATTGATAGTGACCACCAGCGATGAAGAGACCTTCCGCGCAGGGATGCTCAACGCCGCCAACCTGCTGGCGTCTGATGTAGAGGTGCAGTTTTTCATCAGCCAGCAAGCGTGCAATTTTTTTACCAAAAGCAGTTTTGACAGCGCGCCGGATGGGACAACGACTGTGAAGGGCCGGGTCACCGATGCGATGAAACTTGGGGCCAGTATAATTATCTGCCGAACAGCCATCGCCAACTATGGCCTGGGGCCGGAGGATTTCATCGACGGTGTGGACGCCACAAAAGGCTGGATGGATATCGTTGATGACCAGATCGATCCTAACGTACAGGTTGTGTGGGTTGGATAGAAGCCTGTCAGGCTGTCAATCTATTATAGTGTCATTCAGATAACGGTCATCCTTGTCCGGATGGTCCAGATTATAGTGCAAACCGCGGGATTCTTTTCTGGCAATGGCGCAATCGATTATCAGCTCTGCGCATAACGCCAGGTTGCGCAGCTCCAGCAGATCCGGGGTGACCACAAAGTCCCAGTAATATTCGTTTATCTCTTGCCGGATAAACTCTATCCGGCTTTTTGCCCGGGCCAGCCGCTTGTCGGTCCGCACGATACCCACATAGTTCCACATCAGGCGGCGGATCTCGTCCCACAGATGGCTGATCACCACCAGCTCGTCGGCGTCCACCGCGGCGCCCTTGTTCCATGGCGGAGTTTCAGGCGCCGGGCTGTGCTTTACAGATTCCAGCCATTCGCGGCATGCGTCGGCCACACCGTTGGCGAATACCACCGCCTCCAGTAAGGAGTTGCTCGCTAACCGGTTGGCGCCATGCACACCGGTGCAGGATACTTCGCCTATGGCGAACAGGCCTGGTATGGTCGTCCTTGCTTTGATATCGGTGACCACACCGCCACACATATAATGCGCCGCCGGCACCACCGGAATTGGCTCTTTGGTCGGGTCGAACCCGTATTGCATGCAGGTTTCATAAATATTCGGGAACCGGTCGATGGACCGCTCGGAGCCGATCACGGTGGCATCGAGGAAAACAGAGTCCGCGCCGCTTTTTTTCATTTCGTGGTCGATGGCCCTGGCCACAATGTCCCGGGGCGCCAGGCAACCCATGTCGTGATATTTTTCCATGAATTCAGAGCCGTCCTCCAGCTTCAGGATGGCCCCTTCGCCACGGACCGCCTCCGAGATCAGGAACGATTTGGCCTGGGGATGGTAAAGGCAGGTGGGGTGGAACTGCATAAACTCCATATTGGCGATTGAAGCGCCAATTCTCCGGGCCATGGCCACACCATCACCGCTGGCGATATCCGGGTTGGAAGTATACAGATATACTTTGCCCGCTCCGCCGGTGGCCAGCAATGTGGCGTCCGCCTGAAACGTGATGATGTCTCCGGAGGCCCTGTCCTGCACATAGGCGCCCAGGCATCGGTCCTGTTTGGAGCCAGGCGCCACGCTTTGATCGATTTTCGCCATAGAGATCAGATTCACACACATATGGTTTTCGAAAATTTTGATCTGCGGGTTTTGCCTGGCCTGGCTGATCAACGCGCGCTCTATCTCCGCGCCGGTGGTGTCCTTCGCATGGGCGATCCGCCGGAATGAATGGCCGCCCTCTTTGCCAAGCTCCAGCTCGTCGTCATCTTCACTTCTGCTGAACTGCACGCCGAAATCGATCAGCTCCTGGATCATACTTGGCCCATTCTCCACCAGGAACCGAACCACACTCTCCTTGCAGAGCCCCTGGCCGGCGTATAAAGTATCCTTGATATGAGATTCGAACGAATCACCCTCGCCCAGCACGGCGGCGATACCCCCTTGCGCATAATTGGTGTTCGATTCCGCCAGTTCCTTTTTGGTGACCAGGGCCACTTCGCCCATGTCCGCCAGCTTCAAGGCGCAGGATAATCCGGCGATGCCAGACCCTATTACCAGGAAACGGGAAGTTACATTAGTCACAGTGTCAGCCAGCTTTACTGCTTATCGAAGCTAGGCGCGAAACTCGAAAGTGTAGGAGCCGATGCTGAATTGATCTTCATCAGCAAGCTTATGATTTGTGATCTTGTTGCCGTTCATCTTCAGCTTGGAATACCCGCCCTGATAGGCGATAAAATAACCGTCGGCAGATTTGGTGACGCTGGCGGCTACTTTGCCGATGAAAAAGCCGCTGATCTTTATATCAGAATTGGGGCCAGAGCCGATCAATGTGGTTTCCTTTTCCAGCCTGAAGGCCTTTGGAGGGCCGGATGATTGATGGATCAATATTTTCGAAGGTTTTTCTTCCGCTTCCTTTTTCGCCAGGGTTGATTCACTTATTATATTTCTGATTTGCCCTGTATCCACCATAACGGTCATCCCTCCGATATCATCTTCGCGATCGAAAGCGTCAACCGGGCTCGATTCCTCATCCGGGTTGCGATATTTCAGGTGGAACCGCCCTATGGTAATCACATCGCCGGAGCGCAGCTCCTGCACCGCCACTTGCTTGGAATTAATAAAGGTGCCGTTGGTACTGTCCAAATCGTGGACTATGAACCTGTTCCCCACTTTTTCGATCTTTACATGGGCGGCGGATACTGTAGGGTTTTTCAGGATGATATCCCCCTTTTCGCGCCCCACAGCAATGGTCTTTATAAGATTAATCTCTTTAAAGACTTTATCCTTACTGGATATAGTTAACGTAGCCATTCACAACTCAAAGATTTATATGACTATGTGTTATTGCACAGATCAATATACAATTATATATTATAACTTGCGGTCCTTGTAAAGTACAGTTTTTAATCTGGTTTTCCCGCCAGCCGGGGTGGGTCGTTTTATTTCCCGGAACGCCGCGCTGTTCAACGGTTCAGCCTGGCTTGCCCGCCGGAAGCATATCACCGATTGAAATCTTATAGGATTATAGTAGAATACACACAACATACGAGTGTGGCTGGTTACGATAGCCGGTCAGTTGTCAGTAGTATTTTATTAAAATAGTAATGTTATCAAGCAGATTCAATAAAACCTGGTTCTTCTATAGTTTTCCAATTACGCTTCTGATAGCGCTGGTAACGCTGGACGCAGGGGTCGGCCATGCCTTTTCGCTGGGCAAAATCCGGGTCACCGGCGCCTTCGAAAGCCCGTTCCGGGCGGAAATCCCTGTGCGCTCCAACGGTATGGAAGGTCTGCAGGCGTGGCTGGGGGACGAAAACGATTACCGGAAAATGGGGCTGGAGCGGCCAGCGATCATAGACACCCTGTCGCTGGAGGTGGCCGACCATCCAATCCATAGCGACCAGAAAATTATCTATATCACCGGCACAGAGCCGATATCACAGCCCTCATTCAACCTGGCCATCAAAGCCGCGTTGGGCAGCGGCGTGATCCTGGAGAATTATTTTCTGGCGCTTGACTTCCAGAAAAACCTCAGCCTGGAAGCGCCCACCACCAAAGAGGAACGCGAAGAGATGAAAAAGGTCGCCAGCGAGCTTGAAGCGCTGCGCCCCGGGGCGGATAAAAAAATCGTAGACCAGGAACAGGCCGCCGTGGTGGAAGGGGCGGAGCTGATGTCGGAGCTGGACAAAATCCGCGCCGAGGAAGAGATAGCGGAAGCGAAGAGAAATAACAGAAACGCCGATAAACCGGCGGCGGTGGTGAAAAAGAAAAGCGTGACCATGAAAGAGCCTGCCGTTGTGGAGCGGGAAATAACATCTGTAGATATAGAAACAGCATATATAGACCCAAAGCCTGCAGCTCAAACAGCTAAACAGGAGACAGCGCCACAGAAAAAAGCGTCCGATGTGATGGCGATAGCCTTATCTTCCGACCCGGCGAAGAACCGGTATGATGTGGTGGGCGGCGACACCTTGTACCAGGTCGCCAAAAAACTGGGCGCCACCGACAAGGACCTGGATCGCGTGGTGGTAGCGTTGTGGAAAGATAATAAAGAGCATTTCATCGATGGCAACATTCATGGGCTGCTGAAAGGGCGGACCCTCGATTTTTCCAGCGTAAACGAAACCTTTCACAATACAACGCATGAAGAAGCGAACAAAGTGATCATGGGACAGTGGCCCGAATGGCAAGCGTTCAGAAGATCGTTAAAACCGGCGCCGGTGATGAAAGCGAAAGCCGCGCCTGCGGATCGACCGGCAAAAAAAGCTGCTGGTGGCGACCTTACCGTGGAGCCGGTCGGCCTGGAGATGTCCGCCGAGGAACAGGCATCGCTGGCGGACGAGTCGGCGCCGGAGGAAACGCAAAGCCATCCCTATGTGTTGCATGTGGCGTCGTTCAAAAAGCGGGACGACGCGCGGGAGCTGGTGTCGCTGTTGCGGAGCAAGGGTGTGAGCGCGTTTGAAGTGTTAAGCTCCATCGCTAATAAAGGTGAATGGTACCGGGTTGTGACGAACCGGTTCGATTCTCCGGCGGAGGCGGAGGAATTTTCCGAGAAGATCGGCAAGCTGGGCGTCTCCCGATACACCCGCATCCTCAACCTGCCGTACGCCATACAGATAGGCGCCGATATCGGGCAGGCGGAAGCGAAGACCAAGCTGGACGAATTATACAAAGCCGGAATTTCCGCATACAGCATGGACAGCGGCAGGGAAGGCTATGTGCGGCTCTACTCCGGCGCGTTCGAGTCGGCGGCGAGCGCGGACCTGGCGATGGACTCTCTTCCTCAAATCGGCATACGTTATAGCGTGGTCCAGCCTTGATCGGGCACGGCTTCATTTTATGGCAAGTGAAATAAAACTTTTAATCAAGGGTATGTCTTGCGGTCGGTGTGTAAAGGAGGCCAAGGACGCGCTGGAGGGCGTGTATGGTGTGGAGCAGGTGGCGCTGAGCATGGTGAAAGGCACGGCCCGGATAACATACGATGAGAATATCGTGGGCAAGGAACGATTTATCCAGACAATAAACGACATCGGCTTTGAGTCTGATAGTGATCAATAGCATATGGTAAACAATTAAATTCGAGGATTTTCAGAATAGATGGTAACAGCAGCGCCTTTTAAAGGCATCACCTATAACCCGGACATAATAACAAACCTCAGCGATGTCCTGGCGCCACCCTATGATGTGATATCGCCGACCATGCAGGACCAGTTGCACCAACTGCATGATCATAATGTTATCCGGCTTATTCTGGGCAAGACCGGCAGTGAAGATAATGATGAAAACAACCGCTATACCAGGGCGGCGGAATACCTCGGACAATGGCTTGAAGATGGCTCTTTAACCAGAAGTGACGAGCCTGCCATCTATCTCTATTCGCAGGAATATAACATTGGCGATACAAAATCACACCGGCTGGGCTTTATCTGCCGCGTCCGGCTGGAGCCGTTTGGCGCCTCTATATACCCGCATGAGCGGACCATGTCCGGGCCAAAGGAGGATCGGCTGAAGCTTATGAAAGCGTGCGAAACCAACTTTTCGCAGGTATTTGGCTTGTATGCGGACAAGGAGCTGACCCTCGATACAGTATGGGAAAATGTTATGCGGCAACCAGCCGACATGTCCGCCACTGTGGAAGGGATCGAACATGAGGTATGGGTTATCTCAAACAAAAACGTCATCAATCAGATAACCAGCTTCTTGACCGATGTTACCGTCGTTATTGCCGATGGCCATCATCGATATGAAACCGCGCTGAACTATAGCCAGTGGCGCAGGGAGCGGGATAACGAAAACCGAAACGACGCCGATTACGATTATGTGATGATGTATTTGTCGAATATCCACTCGCAAGGGTTCACTGTGTTGCCGACCCACCGCATTGTGACCGATAAATGTGAAGCCAACCTCGAAGCGCTGCTTGAGCGGCTGAAAACCGATTTTGACATAGTGGAACGGCAAGTCACACCAGACATGGCGGGAGAGTTTGAAAAGGAACTAAAGGCGGCGGGGGCGAATGCGCCCAGCTTCGGGATGTATCTGGGGAACGGGGCCATGAGCCTTTTGACCATGAAGGGCGAAGTGTTGTCAACTTTGAACAGCACATTGCAGCGGCTGGATGTGACGATCCTGCAGGAGAGGATATTGGAAAACGCGCTGGGCATTTCCAAGGAGCAGGTGGCCAGCAAATCCGCCGTTTGTTATATGGTGGACGCCGGCGGCGCCATGGAGCTGGTGGACAACGGTGTGGCGCAGGCGGCCTTTCTGATGAACAATACAGAGGTGGATCAGGTAATGGATGTGGCGACCTCTTGCGGGGTAATGCCGCAGAAATCGACCTATTTTTATCCGAAACTGATTTCGGGGCTGGTGTTCAATCCGTTGTGAAAGTCAACTCCGCCACATTTATCAAATCTGCGGTAAAACCGGAACAATACCCCGATCTGCCCTTACCGGAGATAGCGTTCGCTGGCCGATCAAATGTGGGTAAATCGTCGCTGATCAATTCGCTGACCGGCCGCAAGGGCCTGGTCAAGGTCAGCAAAACCCCGGGCAAAACCCAGCTGCTGAACTTCTTTTCGATAAACGAAAAGCTGGCCTTTGTGGATATGCCCGGTTACGGCTTCGCCAACGTGCCGTTACAGGCGAAAAAGAGCTGGGGACGGATGGTGGAGACTTATCTGGAGACCAGCGGCAACCTGCAGGCGGTCGCCATGTTGCTCGACTGCCGGCGGGATCCTAATGAAGACGACCGGTTGCTGCTATCGTGGCTGGATGAAATGGAGATCCCGCTGATCCTGGTCTTCACGAAGATCGACAAGATCCCGAAAACCCGCAGGGCGAAGCGGATCAGATCTGTCATGTCGAATATTAACGATATCGTTGATAGCGATGTGCGCGCTGTCTGCTATTCTGCCCACACTGGCGAAGGCAAACGAGAGCTGTGGACGGCGATAACCGAGAGCGCCGGCTTGAAAAGATGAATATCACCCCGGACGTGAGAGCATGAATCTGCGGCAACGCCGAACGAACATTTTAAACATGGCGCCGCTGGCGCTATTGTCATTGAGCTGCTCCGGGTGCCACTGCACACCTAATATGAACCGCCCGCTGTCCACGCCCTCCACCGCCTCTATCACACCGTCCGGCGCCACAGCGCAAACTGTTAATCCTTTGCCGATATCCTTGATCGCCTGATGGTGTGTAGAGTTGACATCCAGCGATGTCGATTTCACAGCTTTTGCCAGAACAGAGCCACGGACCAGATCAACCGGATGGCTGGATTCGCTTGCCGGCAGCGGCTTCTGCTCATGTTGTAAGCAGTTATCCATCTGGGTGTTCAGGTCTTGATACAGTGACCCTTTGAAGGCGATGTTGATCGCCTGGAGCCCGCCGCAAATACCGAATATCGGGATGCCCCGGTCCACCGCTTTTTTGATCAGGTATATCTCCGAGTCGGTTCTGTCTGGCTTGATTTCATCGATTCTGAATAAAGGCTCTTCGCCGTACAGCCGCGGGTCTATATCGAAATATCCGCCGGTGACCAGAAGCCCGTCCACTATAGCGAGGTATGAGTCATTCCTGCGGGCAGGGACCAGGGCCGGGAGGATCAGCGGGGCGGCGCCAGCTTCGGAGACAGCTTCCACATAACGTCTTTTCATGGAAAAGAGAGGGTCATCGCTTTCATCAATATCAGCGGTCAACCCAATAAGCGGTCGTTTACCAGTACCCATCATGATAAAATAGCTGACAGCGGCAAGCTGGTCAAACAGCTTTTGCAAATTAATCATGGGTTAGTATAAATGCGTTTGAATTTTTGGATGCCCAGGTCATAGCTGCGGATCTATTTTGTAAGCGCGCGTTTTGAGGGAGCTGAACAGTTGAATCGGTATAAGTGATTGGAAAGAAAACGATTGACAACTCAATAAATATTGAATTATACTTATAGCAACCAAGCCGGAAATTTAGCCGCACAATGCAGATCTTAGTGGTGGGGAATCCGTTTTAGTCAAATTGAGAGGAAAGTTGGTCAACCTTGGTTGTATTGGGTATAGTTCCATAATTAAATGAATAAAACAGTATCGACAGGACAGAAACCGACTCCAGAAGTGGAGTCGTACAAGAAAGTTGCCAGAGATTTACTGAAATTAAGCGAGTTTTCTTTAGCGCTGGGTGTATGTAACCAAGGTTTGAATAAAAACCCTGATAGTAGCGCGATGTTTATTACCAAGTCAGAAGTTTTCATCGCCCAATACAAAGGCGAAAGCAACCCGGACTTGCTGAAAAAAGCTTTATCAAACCTGAATAATGCCATAAAGCTGGACCCGAACAACTATATAGCCAAAATCCTTGCCAGTCAGATATACCTTAAGGGCAGCGCATTCAGCAAGGCCACAACCTTGTTGGAAAGTATTTTGAGCGCGTTTCCCAACGACGCCCGGGCATTGGCGTTGATGGACGCGGTCACCGCCAAAATGGCCAAACAGGTGACGCAGACTGCCAAGGTTCAGGACGTGGAAAAAAAGGCCAGGGCGGAAGCGAAGCCGTCTGCGGCGCCAGCGTCCGACATCATGCAAGGCATGTCCGCCGCCGCCGACAGGGGCGAAAGGGCCAAGCCGACTGATCCAGAGGTCGTCGAGGATGAAGTGATAATTGCCAGCGACGCCGAACGCCCGGTCGAGGTTCCGGGTGGACTGGTGGAGACCAGCCCGGGTGACACCGGTTGGTTTACCGATGACCAGGAGGTCATATTAATCGGTGATGACAAGGACGACACCAAGCATATTGAAATACTGAAATCCAATTTCACCATGTTCAGCCGGCTGGATGGTCTGAGCGCGATTTTCCTTGTCAGCGAAAATGGAGAGCCGCTGAAGATCATAAACAAATCCAAAATCGATGAAAAAGTTTTGCCGTCGCTGATATCAGACCTGTACAGGGCTTCGTTTGTGGGTGTTCAGAAAACACGCTTCGGCAGTTTTCAACGGGGTAAGCTGGTGACACCTTTGGGCACCATATTCATTGCCAATGCGTTCTATGCGATTCTGGCGCTGGTGGTGAAGAATGACGCCAACTTCAAAACTGTCAACGCCCGGATAAACAGATATCTCGAAGAGGTGTCACGATGAACGCGCTTAAATCCGCGCTGAATATTTTACGTAATGATCATCACGTGCGAGACAGCCTGGTTGTCACGAAGGACGGTATGATAATAGAGTCGAGTTTGGATGATATACGCAGGGCGGAGAAGTTAAGCGCTTATTCGTCGCAGATTGCGCTAACAATCAAGGCATCTATGAAAGATTTGGGGTTTGATAATTTTATCCGGTATGTAATAAGCTCCAACGAGGGCAAGATATATATTGTCGACCTGGGCCAATCGCTGCTGGTCACGCTGACCGACCTGGATATTGATTCTGAAAGAATAAATGTGGCGCTATTTCAAGCGGCGAACCTCATTAAAAAATCGGGCAGACTGGATATATAGGGTGTAAATAAAATATAACCATGCAAATAAACTATGCAAAGCAGGAGGTGTCTTGCAAGATCGTCTATTATGGGCCGGGGATGAGCGGCAAGACAACCAACCTGGAGATAATACACCAAAAGGTTCCTGAAGATAACAAAGGGCAAATGACATCTATCGCCACAGAAGGCGATCGCACCCTGTTTTTCGATTTTCTGCCTTTGGACCTGGGCAACGTGAGGGGTATGACGACCAAGTTCCAGCTTTATACCGTGCCGGGGCAGGTCTACTACGCTTCCACAAGGAAGTTGGTGTTGCAAGGCGCCGATGGCGTTATATTTGTCGCCGACTCTCAGGCGGACAAGCTGGCCGAGAATATCGAGTCGTTTGAAGATCTTAAGGAGAACCTGAGTGAATCGAGGATCGATATTGAGGAAATACCGTTTGTGATGCAGTGGAACAAGCGTGACCTTCCGGGCGCCATGCCGATAGAAGAGCTGGAAGAAAAAGTAAACCTGATCAACGCGCCGTCCGTATCGGCGGTGGCGGCGACTGGTGAGGGAGTGCTGGAGACATTGAAAATGATAGCGTCCCTGGTATTGGAGAGGCTCAATAGCAGTGATAAAGCAGAACAACCCGCCGCCAAGCCGGCGCCAGCGCAAGCGCCCAAAAAAACGGATCATGGCGCCGATGAGTATATCGCCAAGGTCAACAACGATTCGATCTCGAAGGCGTATTTCAACCAGTATTGTCAGGTTCAGTACAGGCTGGGTGTTAAAAACGATGCAGTGAGTGATTTTAAAAAGTTTACACTGGAAGAGAAAAAGAGACTGCTCGATTCCTTGATCAACTATGTCCTGCTGCTACAAGACGCTAAAAGCCGTGGTTTAAAAGCGGACAGGAGTGAGGTGTCTGCCCAGTTAAGTTCGTTCAGTAATAAGTTTCGCGCCAGGGAAGAGCTCGATAAATTCCTGGAAACGCGTAACCTCACCATGGACAATCTGCGCAATGAGGCCATTAAAAACATCATCATCGGAAAAATCATCCATGATGTTATTCCCGATGTACAGCAGAGGGTTCGAATATCAGAAAATGAGATGCGCGATCACTATAATGAAAACAAGAATAAATACGGTGATAAGCCGTTGGATCAGGTGAAAAGGGATGTAGCTTCCTATTTAAAGGCCATCAAAAAACGCGCTTTACTCAACGAGTTTTACAGTAAACTACGATCCCGGGCCTCTATTGAAGTGAGGGAAGATAAATTATAACAGTTTTGAGGTGAGCCGATGAAAGATAACAAACTGCGGGACCAACGGCTTGTGTATTACAAAGAGGATCTCGACCAGATTGATAAGCTAGTTTCAGAGTTTCTTAAACTATCCAATGCAAGATGTCTTTTTCTTATAGACAAGGAAGGGCACTCCATCACCAGCTCTGGCTCCACCCAGGAGATAGACCCGGAGACTATTTCCGCCCTTGTGGCTGGCTCCTTCGCCGCCACCAAAGAGTTGGCCAGAACATTGGGCGAGAGTGAATTTTCCGTCATGTTTCATCAAGGCAAGACTGATAATATCCATGTGTCACTGATCGGGGACAGGGCCATAACCGCCATAGTATTCGACGAGAAAACCACTGTTGGCATGATAAATCTGTATTCGAAGGAGCTGACCAGCAAACTGGAAAAAATATTTGATATAGCGTCACGACGGGTAGCCCAACAAAGCGTGATAGAAACCAATTATTCAGAGTCTGTAAAAGATAAACTGGACGATATGTTTAAAGACTGAGCCATTTCACTAGGCTGAATAAAGCTTCGTCTTGCAAAGGCATATGAAAAAAACAAGCTGGATGGTATGTTGCCTGATAATCGCGCTTTTTTATATTTCAAATGAAGGCGCTTTTGCCTATGGCGCGGATGAGCAGGGGACCTATCTGCCGTTAAACCGTTTTAATGAAGGCTCCCTTGTTTCCCACAGCGAGCTGTCGGACGCCCTTTGGTCCTGGAAAGAATCGATAGACTCCGCCGATCGTGTGGAAGCGCTGGAGGCCACCAGCAGGGTCCAGAGCTCCGTCGATCATTTTGGGCCACGCAATTTTATATCCCTCGCCGATTTTTTTATTTCTGCAGGCAGAACAGCCATAAAGAATAATAACTATGAAGGCGCCGTTCTGGCCGGTAAAAACGCCGCCATGTTCGCGCCAGATTATCCTGCGGCAAACTTTTTTCTGGCTGACGCTTTGTTTAAACAAGACAAGTTAAATATCAGCAGCGTAGTTTATTCCATGGTGGCGGGAATAAAATCGAAGTTAACAAATCGTTTGGAGCGCAACAGGCTGGTCTCATTCCATATGCTATATTTTCTGTTGTCTTTAGCCGTGGCGTTTGTCGCGTGTTTCCTGGTTATGCTCTATACCAACATTCACACATTGTTTGCCGATATAGCGCTCCGTTTGCCGTTCAAGCCGGGTCGGTACGTCAAGCTCGCTATTATAGCCTTGTTAATTATTTTGCCCTTCGCCCTAGGTGGTTGTTTGTTGTTCGCCATGGCTCTGCCATTGCTGACCTGGCCATACCTGCGGCCAGCGGGCCGGATGATTGTTCTGCTGTTCGCTATATTTATTCTGATCGTTCCACCAAGTTTCAAACTGTTGGCCACAGCCGAAGTGATACAGAAAGAAGATACTTACAAGACGCTGTTATCGCTGACTGATCAAACGTGGGACCATGAGATGATCGCGGCGCTGGAACGGGAATACGACAGCCACCCTGATAACGATCTGACCACATTTGCATTGGGTAATTTATATCATCTGGCCGGCATGGATGAAAAAGCCATCGCCGTGTATGACGCGTTGCTGGCCATGGACCCAGGGAACGTACAGGTTATGGTGAACAAGGCGAATATATACTTCGAACTGAAAGATTATGAAAGCGCCAGAAAGCTTTATAACGAAGCGCTGGTGGTGGACCCAAAGTCTGTGGAAGCGCACTATAACCTGGCAAATACTTACACTGCGCTGTTTCGCACCAAGGATTCCGACATTGCATACCAGAAAGCTCGCAGTATTAATCCGGAAAAAACCGACAGTTTCAGGGTCGCCCTTGAAAGTAATCCGGATAAAAAAGTATTTGGCTTTCCAATCACGAAAAAACATTTGAAACAATACAGAAAAACCATGAGCCCGAAAGTTGAATCGTTGGCTTCGGCGTTCTGGGTAACTTATTTTGGCGCCACATCGCGCAATGCTTACTACTTGCTGGCGGTGTTGTTTTTATTGGTTGTCTGCCTGCTCTATTTAGTGTGGCATCGTGTTATCGCCCACCAGACCTGCTCTTCATGCGGCAAGCCGTTTCTTCCCCCTATCCATGTCAAATCACCAGACCCTAGGTGTAACCAGTGTGTGGCGACACAAAGCACAAAAAAAGTTGTGTCGACAGCTAAAAAAGAGAGCAAGCGCAAGAAGATAAGGATATATCAATCACGCCGCGCTACCATCGCCAGGATCATGGACAGGGTATTGCCCGGCATGGGGCGGACCTTTTTTCAACCTACGATCACAGGGTTTGTATTAACATTTGTCACATTCTGGCTCCTGATCTATGTGGGTGTATACCTGTATGACGCCGCAGTTTTGCAATTGGGCGTTTTGGCAAGTTACTGGAAGCTTTCTATTATCGTGGTGGCGGCGCTTTACTGGCTGAGTATGAACACATTTCTTAAACGGGAATTTTATTGATATGGCCCTTAGAGGAAGCCTGGACGATTTTAATATCGTAAACATCCTGCAGATGATAAAGCTGGAGAACAAAACCGGCAAGCTGTCCCTGAACGAACTGGATGACCAGGTGAACATTACCTTCGATGATGGCAAAATAGTCTATGCGGAGGGCACAATCGAAAGTGATGAGAAACGTCTTCAATCAACACTGCTCAGCAACTATATGATCCGGCCCGAAGACTGGAAAGCGATTGAAACAGAACATGAAAACAGGCTCACGTCTTACTGGGATATCCTTCCGAGATATGTGAACCATCAGGCGCTTTCGGAGCTGATCAGCCGCCAGGTGGTCGATAACGTTTACTATGCGTTGAGATGGTCCAAAGGGACATACGAATTCACGCCAATGAAAAGCGTCACGTACAACAAAAGCACAATGCCCCACCGGGATGTGGATGGGATGCTGATGGATGGTGTTCATGTGGCCGACTTATGGGTCAAGACCAGCGCTTATATGCCCCCCATGGGCACTTACGTTGAAAAAAATATCATGGGCGAAGTGGAAGCTGGTGGAGCCCTGGATAATACAGATAGCGCGGAGAGCAGGGAGGATTTCATAGGATCGCTGGAGCATGAGATCCTGACAGCCCGCGGCGTCTCCCTTACCGATCAGGAAACAAAAGTCCTCGCTGTACTGGTTGAAAGCAAGACGATAGATGGTATTTTAAATTCCGCCCGTCAAAATAAATATGACTCATTACAGGCGTGCCAGTCGTTACTAAAGGCCGGGATCATTAAAGAGGTGAGACCAGGTGATCAAACCGCAGCCAGGAAAGGCAACAGTAAATATTCAATAGGTGGGCTGGCCACGGTCCTGATTATAGCGGCGGTGGTAGTGGCGGGGGTGATCTACCAGCTGATAGCATGGCCCGACGGGCGGGCGGCCAGCGATAGCGGCTCTACAAAAGTTATGATTCATAACTCTGAGAAAGGGCTGAAAAAAATAGAGCATGCAATTAAAATATATATTGCATTGAGCAGGGAATACCCCGACGATTTAAATAACCTGGTAAACTCTGGAGTATTGCAAAGCTCTGATATAGTGGATCCATGGGGCAGGGATTATGAACTGGTCATTACAGAAGATCGTTTTTCACTTTTTTCCCATGGTCCGGATGATATGACAACATCTGATAATATATATCTGCCTGCTAATTAAAATAATTAAACCACGATTTTATTTATTGAATTTATTATATACAGCCTGGCCAAATATCAGGCGGTTTCATTACTAAGGGGATGAAGATGGATTTCTTTACTACTAAAAAAAGATTTGAATCATACAAGACAGAGGGCCTTCTTATAGGCGTCACCCATAAAAATTTTTCCGACCCTGTCCTGGCAGCGATAGACAAACGTCTGGGCGGCGCGATGAAAAAATCGATGAGGAGCGCCCGGTTCGAGGGCTCTCCGGGGCAAACGTTCAGCATCGACACCTTGGGCAGACATCCCGCCGCAAAGGTGGTTATCGTGGGGCTGGGCAAGAAAAATGAATTCACCCTGGATGTCATCCGACGAGCCTCCGCCGGAGGCGCCAAAGCGATGAAATCGGCCGGAGTTAAAAAATACGCCACCACCCTGGCGTTGGAGCCGCTTAATAAAATCACCATTAAAGAGCTGGCCCAGGCGGTATGTGAAGGCGCCAACCTGGCCATGTACAGCTTTGACCAGCTGAAGGCGGAGAAAACAAAAAGGAAAGTGGAAAGCCTGACCCTGTTCGCCGCAAACAGCAAATGCATGGCATCCATATCCGAGGGTATGAACCGGGGCAAGGCGACCTCCGACGGCGCATGTTTCGCCCGTGACCTCATCAACCTGCCGGGCAATGTGGTCACCCCATCCTACATGGCCAACCAGGCCAAAAAATTCTCCGCCGAAACCGGGATCAAGTGCAAGGTTCTGTTGCCGAAGGATATCAAGCGTCTGAAAATGGGCGGCCTGGCCGGTGTGGCCCGTGGCAGTGACGAGCCGGCGCGGTTTATCGTGATGGAGTGGATGAAAGGGCCGAAATCGCAAAAACCGATCGTGCTGGTCGGTAAAGGGCTGACCTTCGACACCGGCGGCATCTCCCTCAAACCATCGGGCGACATGCACGAAATGAAGGCGGACATGTCTGGCGGGGCCGCGGTGCTGGCCACCCTGCGCACAGCCGCGCAGCTGAAGCTCAAGGTCAACCTGGTGGGGCTGGTGCCATCCACCGAAAATATGCCGGGCGGGTCGGCCACCAAGCCGGGCGACGTGCTGACCGGGATGTCTGGCGTCACCATGGAGGTGCTGAACACAGACGCGGAGGGTCGGCTGATCCTGGCGGACGGCCTGGCCTATGCGGAGCGGTACAACCCGGATTGCGTAATAGATATCGCCACCCTCACCGGAGCCTGCATGGTGGCGCTCGGCTCCTATGCTTCCGGCTTGTTTGGCAACGACGACAAACTGAAAGAGCAGATCCGGCAGGCGGGCGAGCGCACGGGCGAGCGGATGTGGCCGATGCCGCTATGGCCAGAGTATGAGGATGATATAAAAAGCGATGTGGCCGACGTGCAAAACATCGGGCCGCGCTGGGGCGGCGCCATCACCGCCGCCGCGTTTCTGAAAAAACATGTGACCGGCGCCTGGGCCCATCTGGATATCGCCGGAACCGCGTATAGTAAAGCCGCGCGGCACTATATCAGCCCCGGCGGTGTCGGGCTGGGTGTTCGCCTGATGATAGAGTTTATCGAAAACCGCGCAAAACTTAAAAAGTAGAATCATGAAATCAAAAAGAGAACTTAAAGATATTTTAGAGAGCAGGAAAGCCCTGTTTAAACGTAAACCGGAAGCTGCTATTTACAAGCCGAAGGTGACCACGCAATGGAAAGGGGGCCTGCTGCATGAAAACAGTATAAGGGATCATATTGTAGAGTCGGACTATCCGGTTCCATCTGGCGGGTCCGATAAGGCGGCCAACCCTATGGAGTTGGTGCTTGCGTCGCTCGGCTCTTGTGTATCCGCTGTGTATATCGAATACGCCGTATTGATGGGTGTTACCCTAGACAGCGTGACCGTGGAGACGGAAGGGGTGATAGACCTGCGTGGATTGTTTAGCGTAGCCGATGATGTGCCTTCCGGGTTCGAGTCGATCACTTATAATGTAACCATCAAATCTGGCGAGGGTAAGGATGCGATCGATAAACTGATCGCCGTGGCGGAGAGCCACTGCCCGGTATCAGATTCGCTGAAAAGAAGCGTAACCGTAAAATCGAATGTCGAGGTAGTTTCCGGCTAACGGTTGACACCGCCCAAAAACGCTGGCCATATGGCGGCGTTTGGCTCTGTTTTACGATTGAACGAGTAGACGCTGATTTTACCATTCTGGCTTGCTGTGGCTATATCTACAGTTCCATCGCCGTTTATATCACCGACAGTTGGCGAGGCGACAAAGCTGTTGGCGCCTTCGACAGGGATGTTCAAAACCACCTGTCGCCCAGCGACATCGACCACCGATATAGCGCCCTCCTGATCCAGCGCGATAATATTCAAAACGCCGTTATTATCGAAATCGACCAGCGCCAAAGACGCTTTCACTTTTGCGCCCAGCGGCGCGCGCCAATCTTCTTCACCACTGGCCAGGTCCAGAATATGAATATCACCCTTCGTCGATACAATTGCGATCTCAGAAACATTGTCTCCATCCATATCGGCGATGACAGGGCTGGAAAAAAATTCACTTTTTACATCGTATTTCCATACTACCTTTCCATCCATCGATGAAAGGGCGATCAGTCCGCTCTCTTTTGTGGCGAATACTACCAGGCCCTTTTTACCCGCTTTACCATAAGCAGGCGAAGAGTATTGCACCGGCGGTATATTAGCGGACCAGAGCAGGGCCGGTTTGTCACGACGGCCTGTCACGGCGGCGACTTTGCCGGAGCTGGAAACAGTGATAAATTCAGGAGGGCCATCCCGATTCAAATCAGCTAGCAAAGGAACGGCCACCAGCGCGCCGGTATCCAGGTGGGCGGTATCCCACAGCTTGGCGCCATTGCTACCGTCCAGCGCCACCAGTCCTTTTTTAATGGTAGGAACAATTATGTCCGGAATGTTGTCGCCTGTGATATCCCGGATGGTCGGCATGTTGATGACACTGCCAAGCTGGAGGCCAGAGCCAGCTTTCCATAAAGTTTTTCCTTTACCATCCAGAGCGGTCACACCCCCGGAATTATCGGCGATAATGATATCCTCTGATCCATCACCATCCAGGTCGGCGGTAGCTGGCGCCGCAAAAACAGGCGCCGAGTTGTCGACTTTAAACAACTGTTTGCCATCTTGCCCGTTGAAGGCGAGCGCCATACCGGTGGCAGACGCAATAATAACATCCAGCGAACCATCACCATTGATATCAGCCAGGGCAGGGGTGGCCGGGTTGCTGGCGCTGTGGGTCATGCTTTGCTCCCACATTAGTTTGCTGTCGAGCCTTTGCAAACTATCTCCGCCCTGCCGCGCCAGGTTTCCCCCAGGCTCACCTTTCGATCTGCTCTCCCACAGCTCCAGGCCTTTAATTTTTTCGATCAATGGGTTCAAAGTTGTCGTATCTATCAGGCCGGGGCTGAACGCGGAGTTAACAATGAAACCGGCTATAATAAGGCTCAGCAACGCTAGTAACCAGCCAAACATCGGATAATGGGTTGAACGTTTGACCGATGTTGAATCAAAATCGATCTCTTCTTCATCAATATCTTTGAAATCGGGGAAATTATCTTTTGGACCGCCAACACTGGCGACAATATCCTCCGGGACAGAGAGGTCTTCGATATCATGCACCACCGTCTCCCCCGCAGTTGATTCAACCTTATCGTCCGATATGTCCAAATCAGTGGCAGGTATCCTGATGACTGTCAGGTCAGGGTCAGCCTTGCTTTTCCCTACCATAAACCGGACCAGATCAAATCCGACCTTGTCACCTTCATTCAGTTCTGATTCCCTGGTTTCCACCCCATTCACAAAAGTTCCGTTGATAGACGCCAGATCCTCGACCATTAACTTGCCACCTTTTATATAGAGCTGCGCATGCTTCCGGGAAACTCCGTCTGATTTGATAACAATATCGTTCGACTCGTCACGGCCGACCGTCTGGGTCGACGTGATAAAAAATTTCATTTTTTGAAAGTCTTTACTTTGGCCCTCGATATACCATTTTGTATTCTCTTTTGTGGGTGACCCGATTTCTATTTCTGGTTCCGCTGGCGCTTGCGCGTCCAGTTCCATCCTGGCGAATTCATCTGGATCAATATCCATAACCTTGATGGTTGAATTGCCCAGCTTGATGATATCCTGTGGCTCTAACTTATGCTTTTCGTCGATGCATTCATCATTCACAACAGTGCCGGAGGCGCTATCGAGGTCCAAAACATAGATTTCGTCCTCTTCGGTAATTATTTCAGCATGAAAATCATCGATCCAACGATCTTTCAGGATAATATCGTTCTTTGGATCGGCGCCAATACGCAACCGGGGTGTGTCGAGAACCATCCGCTCCTGATCAATTCCACTGATATTTAAAACTATCATCTCTACTTATAAATTGTGCTGGTACTTAAATCTATATTTTATTAATAGTCTGGTCAACAATCTCTTTTGCGTTTTCCTGAATATTACGCAGATGGTCAGCGCCCAAAAAGCTTTCCGCATAGATTTTATAGATATCCTCGGTGCCGGAGGGCCGGGCGGCAAACCATCCGTTTTCCGTGACCACTTTCAGCCCGCCGATCGGGGCGTTGTTGCCCGGCGCGCTGGTCAGCCTCGCCGTTATTTTTTCGCCCGCCAGCTCTTCCTCGGTCACCATATCGGCCGACAGTTTTGATAACGCCGATTTCTGGTCCGATGTCGCCGGCGCGTCGATCCGCTCGTATACCGGCTCGCCATATTTTTGTTCCAACTCCTTGTACAGCTCGCCCGGATCTCTCCCGGTCACCGCCGTTATCTCCGCCGCCAACAGGTTTAAAATTATCCCATCCTTGTCGGTGGTCCAGACGGAGCCGTCCCTGCGCAGGAACGATGCGCCAGAGCTCTCCTCGCCGCCGAACCCGACAGAGCCATCCATCAGCCCATCCACAAACCATTTGAACCCGACAGGAACCTCCGACAATCGCTTGTCCAACCCCGCCGTCACCCGGTCGATCATCGAGCTGGAGACCAACGTCTTGCCCACCGCCACATCGGCGCCCCAGCCGGGCCGGTTGGCGAACAGATAGTTAACAGCCACCGAAAGATAGTGGTTCGGGTTGAGGATCCCGCTGCTTCTGGTCACGATCCCGTGCCGGTCATAATCGGGGTCGTTGCCAAAGGCGATATCGAATTTATCTTTCATATCGATGAGGCCGGCCATGGCAAAAGGGGATGAACAATCCATCCTGATTTTCCCATCCTTATCAACCGTCATGAAAGAGAATGTCGGATCGATTTGATCATTTACGATTTCGATATCGAGCTTGTACTTTTCCGCGATCGGTGTCCAGTACGCAATGCCGGAGCCGCCCATCGGGTCCACCCCGATTTTCAGACCCGCCGATGATATAGCCTCCATATCCAGCACATTCGCCAGGTCGTCCACATAAGGAGTTATGAAATCGTACTGCTCCACATAGCTGCTGTTAACAGCATTGGCGTAAACGGTACGGTACAACATTTCGTCGCCGGCCATGATTTCGTTGGCTCGATCCTGGATCCATTTAGTGACAGAAGTATCCGCCGGGCCGCCATTGGTGGGGTTGTATTTTATGCCGCCATCGGCCGGGGGGTTGTGGGATGGCGTGATTACCACACCGTCCGCCAGCCCGGAATTTTTTCCTTTGTTATAAGTCAATATGGCGTGGGAAATGACCGGGGTCGGCGTGTATCCCCGTCCCTGCTGGATCTTTAGATAGACATCGTTGGCCGCGAACACCTCCACCGCCGTGGTGAACGCCGGCTCCGAAAGCGCATGGGTGTCCATACCCAGAAACAGCGGACCCGACGTGCCTTGCGCCTTTCTGTATTCACATATAGCTTTGCAGATAGCCACGATGTGCGCTTCGTTAAAGCTCGACTCGAGCGACGAGCCGCGGTGACCCGATGTGCCGAACGCGACTTTATGCCTGGCGTCGAATACGTCAGGAATGTTGCTGTAATAGGCGCTGACCAGATGTGGAACATTAACGAGGATCGACCGGGGCGCAGGCTTGCCCGCCAGTTTACTAATTACCATTTTAATGTTCAGTCCGATTACGAAGTATTTATTTTCTGATTTTTGTGGCTGCTTTCGATCCAGCTGATCACATGTTCCGCCGCCAGCTCCGGGTCAATCCTGCTTTGTTCCAACGCGCTCTCCATCAGTTGTTCGACCCCGATCCAGGGTTGATCGTCACAGATAACCTTGTTCACCTTCGGGTGTTCCGTCGGGTACAGTTTTTCCCTCTCGCTGGAGAGCTCTTCCGTCACTTTTTCACCCTCCCGAAGGCCGGTATATACCAGGCTGATATCCCGCTCCGGCTCGAACCCGGCCATTTTAATCATTTTCTCCGCCAGATCTTTTATTTTCACCGCCTCGCCCATTTCCAACAGGAATATATCGCCCTGGCCCCCCAGTGCGCCAGCCTGCAGAATCAGCCCCACCGCCTCCGGGATCGTCATAAAATAGCGCTCGATATCAGGATGGGTGATGGTCACCGGCCCGCGGCGCTCTATCTGGCTCATAAATGTGGGGACGACGCTGCCGTTGCTGCCCAGCACATTGCCGAACCGTACGGCCATATATTCGGTCCCGCCCTTGTCGGCCATATATTGCATATACAGCTCACACACCCGTTTCGACGCGCCCATGACGCTGACCGGATTGACAGCCTTGTCTGTGGAGATCAGTATAAACTTCAGAGTGTTATACCGCAGCGCCAGGTCGGCCATGGTCTGCGTGCCGCCGATGTTGTTTCGGATGCCTTCATCCTTGTTCTTCTCCATCATCGGCACATGCTTGTAGGCGGCGGCGTGGAACACCAGCTCCGGCTTATGCTCGGCGAATACCCGCTCCATTTTTTCCTTGTCGGTAACGTCGGCGCATATATACCGGGTTAAAACATTATCAGGCCCGCCAATGTCCAGCTCCAGTTGGTGCAGATTGTTTTCCGATATATCCACAAATGTCAGGCGCGAAGGCGAGAATCCGGCTATCTGCTTCGACAGCTCCGCGCCAATGGAGCCACCGGCGCCGGTTATCATCACCCTGCGCTCATTTAGAGCGCTCTCAATTTTCGTATAATCGACGCAGACAGGCTCGCGATAAAGCAGATCTTCGATCTGGATATTTCGGAGCGATGACGCGCTTATTTTATGGTGATGCTCATCAAAATAGCCCGGTATCACACGGCAGGCGATATGCTGTTCGTTGCACATGTTGTAAATATGCTCCAGCTTATCCCCCTCCAGCCTGGTGGCCACCAGCATCTCCTGCACACCAAACCGCGCCACCAGGTCTTCCAGAGTATCCAACGAGCTGAACACCGGATAGCCATGGATGCTTGTTCCTGCGTATACCGGGGCCTCATCGATAAACCCGGCCACATTGTAATGTATGTTCGACTCGGCCGGATTGCTCTCCAACGAGCGCAACAGGTGCTCGCCCCTGTCGTTGGCGCCATATATAACCACCGAAATTCCGCTGTCGCTAACGAAGTTGCCAACGCCTTGCTGGCTGGTAAACAGAGACTTGACAAATGAAGCAGGGTCATGATTTTTTGAATAATAGAGCCGGATCGAAAGCCGAAACAACGATATTAGCCCAACTGTTATTATCATATCGATAATCATCACCGACCGGCTGAACTTGCCGGCAAAATCGGGGAAATAGTAGAAAAACATCCCTATCATGATAATGGCGGAGCTGATAACAGAAGCTTTGATTATGTTTATAAAATCGGTTACTCCGGTGTATCTCCACATGCCAGATTGCAAACCGAACAGGGCGAATATAACAAGCTTGATGAGTACCACAGGCAGAACCGTTTGCTGGAAAAGTTCAAATGGAGCGCCCGCCAACGTTTCATATCTCAGCCAGAAAGCCATCCAATAGGAGATACAAAGCAGCAGCGCGTCGGAAAAAATGACTATATAAGTATTCGGGTTGCCAAAGGCAATTCTAAATTTCATTCCGGAATTCTATCATTTTTAGCGAAATGACACCCCTTGTATTGCGCAATCGAGAGCACACCGAGCGCGTTTGATCGTAAATCATTCGGTAGTGGGTCAGTTTGAATCGTAGCACACTACCACTCACCACTTCAGTATTGTATAATGATCGCATGAAAAAGAAAGTTAAACGTCCACGGGATTTAAACCAGCGGGCCGCTTCAATCGTTAAAGCCGCCACCGAGGGTGAAACAGTTGAGGATGACGGCAAAAACCCAGCCGCTGTGGAGCTAGGCAGGTTGGGTGGACTGAAAGGCGGTAAAGCTCGTGCCAAAAAACTCACGCCAGAAGAACGATCCGAAATAGCCAAAAAGGCCGCCAAAGTGCGCTGGGGCACTCAATAGCCTCTTAAATACGAAGTACTGTCATCTCGCCAAAACAATAAATTAACACTTTGGGGTTTTTATATTGCAAACTAAACAAAACATGGTATAATATGCGCATAACTAAAATCGCTGAACGAATAAGGAATTATATAGATGAATAATCGCAAGCCCATTAACAAGCTCCTGTTTGATTCTATCTTGTCTGATGTGCCTCATGAGTTTTTACGGGAACTCCCTATTATTAGGGAGCAGGTATATGGTGAGACTTATGAACGAGTATTAAATGATTACAAGTATGAGGATGCCGAGGCATCTTATCTTCTGCCACATATGCGCCGAGCCGCGTTTGAAAGCCTGTTTCGAAGTAGAGCAAAAGCTTACGGTCTCGTAGCAACTATCGAGTCTAACAAGAAAAATAATGCATACTATACTGTTGTAAGGGCAGGTAGGTTTCATCTAACAGCTTCTTTTGTTCGCAATGAAAATGATTTCGTTCGGCATGCGCATTTTAGAGATAAGCATGCTTCATTAAATGGGGTTCTGGCTCAACTGGATTGGGTTAAACCAGATAAACATACAGTAGTCAATGATCTCTATGCGATAGTTCTGCATGGAGCGGATGCAAGGAACTCTAATCCTGATACCTTCAATGACACAGGTGGATTTCTGCAAATAGCCATCCCTTCAGACGATAACAAATGTTGGGTGGAGACATACAATATTTTTGATTTACTGAATATTCTTGAACAGAGACGCATGGACGGGCACGCAAATATGCCAGACCAAGCTATACCATCGCGAAAGCGCAAAAGGGAGAATGGTAGCAACTAAATGAGAAAAAACATATCAGGATTTTACGGCTCTAGATTGGCGCAAGCTAGAGAAGCCCGTGGCCTTTCGTGTGCAGATATAGCACGCTATGTCCAAGTATCTAGAGCCTCAGTTTCAAACTATGAGGCAGGCAAACAAATGCCACGACCTGATGTTATAGAAAAGATATCCAATATTTTTAATTTACCTACATCTTTTTTTATGTTTGATGTGCCAAAGCTTCAACGGAATACTATTTTTTATAGATCTAACAATTCGGCTATTAAAGCTGCAAAGATAAAAGCAGGAAGACGCTATGAATGGTTAAGGGAAATAGCTTTATATCTTCAGGAATATTTTGATTTCCCAAAGGTCAATATGCCTTCTTTTGATTTGCCGGATGACTTTGAAAAAATTTCTATGGATCAGATTGAAAAGATTGCTTTAAAATGTAGGAAGTATTTTGGTATAGATGGGGGGCCAGCGCCTAACATGATATTGTTGCTTGAAAATAATGGTGTCATAGTTTCCCAAGGGTATTTTGAGGCAGAAAAACTTGATGCTTTTTCGGAAAATATCTTGAATGAGCACCCATTTGTTTTTCTTGGTTTAGACAAGACGAGTGCTGTGCGGTCCAGGTTTGATGCTGCGCATGAGCTAGCTCACCTGATATTGCATAGTTCTGTCAAGCAAACACGGATAAATAACAAAAGATCATTCAAGATATTAGAAGACCAAGCTCACCGGTTTGCAGGAGCTTTTCTTTTGCCTGAAAAAGATTTTTTAGATGAACTCTGGTCTCCTACTTTGGATGCGTTTAGAGCATTAAAACCTAGGTGGAAAGCTTCTGTTGGAGCTCAAATAATGCGATCTAGTCAGCTTGAAATTGTTTCTGATGATCAGGTGAAGCGCTTATGGATCAACTACAATCGAAGGGGTTGGAGAAATAATGAGCCATTAGATGACAAATTAGAGAGAGAAAAATGTCGAGTCTTGCGGCGCAGTTTTGAACTTATGGTACAGGAAAATATTAGGAGCAAAGAGCAAATCCTTGAGGATTTACGACTATTTCCAGGAGATATAGTAGAGTTAGCCGGTCTACCAAGTGGCTTCTTTTCGGATAGAGAGGCTGAGGTAGTACCTTTGCCGAAAATAAGGAGCTTGAAAACAAGATCATCTTCTGTATTAAGTGAGCGCGGAAAAATAATAGATTTCCCCAAAGGCGAATAATTAGAGCCCCCGTGAATCAATTGGATAGATTACTTGACTACTAATCTTGTTATTGCCAGTTCGAGTCTGGCCGGGGGCTTCATTGCCTATATAATAGTGCATATCTTGTAAAAAATCAAGAAAAACCTATTTATATTGATTTTTATGCTTGACTGATTAGGCATAAGGGTGTATATTGTAATTATGAATAGGTTATCAGTAAAGAAACGGGCGCAAATACTTTCATGTTTGGTTGAGGGCAATTCTATCCGTTCCACAGTACGAATAACAGGAGCCGCCAAAAATACCGTTGTGAAGTTGCTGGCCGATGTTGGTAGGGCTTGCAGTATTTATCAGAGTGAGCATTTACGAAACCTGCCTTGCAAAAATATCCAGGTTGATGAGATATGGAGTTTTTGCTATTCGAAACAAAAGAATGTTCCGACTGATAAACGAGGTCTGTTTGGCTATGGTGATGTTTGGACATGGACGGCTTTATGCGCGGATACCAAGCTTGTACCATGCTGGCATATCGGGAGTCGTGACGCTGTGGCCGCTAATATCTTCATAGAAGATTTGGCTTCCCGTCTGGCCAATCGAGTCCAGCTAACATCAGACGGCTATAAACCTTATCTGGAAGCCGTAGAGCGAACATTTGGAAATGATATAGACTATGCAATGCTGGTTAAACTATACGGCAAGAGCGCGGAAAGTGAAAAGCGGTACAGTCCAGCCGATTGTGTCGGCACAGAGAAAAGTACAATAACAGGTAACCCCGATAAAAAGAAGGTTTCCACATCTTTTGTCGAGCGCCAGAATCTCACAATGAGAATGGGCATGAGGCGGTTCACCAGATTAACAAACGGGTTCTCAAAGAAAGTGGATAATCATGAACACGCAATCTCTTTGCACTTCATGTACTATAATTTTGTGCGGATACATAAATCATTACGAGTAACACCGGCAATGGAAGCTGGTGTTACTGATCATCTATGGACATTAGAAGATATCGTTCAAATGGCTGATGAAATAAATAATTCAAACTGACCCACTACCAATCATTCCAGCTATTGGACAAACATCAAAATATATTATATCCTAAGACGTTGTGAGAGACGAAGTTTAACACTATTAAGGAGCTTGTTTGATGAACCCTCCTTTGCACGAGCGGGGATATCCAAGGGTCAGGCATATTTTGCTTACCGCCTACCAACGATTCGACGATACTGGTAACCTGGAGGAAGGAAGCCTCGGCCGCACTTTGAACATATCAGAAGGTGGAATAATGCTGGAGACCGCCAGCCCGCTGCCGCTTCTGTCGAAAGTAGAGATCAGCTTGGCCCTGAAAGAAGAAATCATCGAAGTGCAAGGCATGGTGGTTCATCTGCGCGTTAACGACAGGGATCGTATCGAGACGGGGATCAAGTTTATAGAAATTTCAGATGAAGCCAGGATGAAAATCCGTCAGTTTAAATAGAGCCTGAATTTGTACACAATTTCCTGACTCGACATTTCATATACAGGGTACACATTTTGATAGATTTACACAGTCATACTCTTTTTTCCGATGGTGTACTGGTTCCATCGGAGCTGGCCCGCCGCGCCGCCGTGGTTGGATACCGCTATATTGCGTTTACCGATCATGTGGACGCGTCCAATTGCGAAATAGTGGTTCCTGCTATCGCACAATTTTGCAAAGAGTTTGATGGGGGCGCCATCAGGACCATCCCAGGTGTCGAGCTGACCCATGTTCCACCCGCCGCCATCGCCGATGTGGCGGAAAAGTGCCGCAAACTGGGAGCGAAGCTGATACTGGTCCATGGCGAGACTATTGTAGAGCCGGTGGCGGAAGGGACCAACAGAGCCGCCATAGAAGCGAAGGTGGACATCATCGCCCACCCGGGCCTTATAGACGATGAGTCGGCCAAACTGGCCGCTAAAAACGGCGTAGCGCTGGAGATCAGTGGACGGCGGGGGCATGGATTCACCAACGGTCATGTGCTGGCCATGGCCAGGGCGTATGGCGCGCCGCTGGTTTTCAATACAGATTCGCACCAGCCATCCGACCTGATGAACAGGGACATGGCTAATAAAGTGGCCGCTGGCGCCGGAATGTCTGATGACGAGATAGAAACCATGTTTAACTATGCGCAGGCGCTGGCCGAAAAAGCGGCATGATGGAAAAATATAAAAGATGACAAGCTATAAACGGATCACACGGAAAAAAGAGACAAAGCAACAGCTATTGGAGAGCCCTAGCGACAAAATTCGTGGTTGGGTGGATGAGAACAGCCAGAATATTCTGTTCGCCATAGGCGGCCTTCTTGTAGCTGGGCTGATAGCTTATGGAGTTGTTTATTATCAACAAGTTACATTTGCAGACGCACAGGCCAGGCTGTATGAAGCGGTTGCGCAGGCCCCGGCTGAGAATGTGAACACGGTTCAGGCGAGGGATACCCAGCTTGCGCTGGAGGATGTAATAAACGCAGGTGGGTCCGATTCTGTGGTCATACAGGCCCGGCTGAACCTGGCGTCTTTGCATATGCGGCAAAAGGATTATAAAAGCGCAATTGAGCAGTATAATCTGGCGGAAGGTGAGGCAGACAAAGGCTCTATTTTTAAGGAGTTGGCCATAACCGGAAAAGCGTACGCTATGACGTTGGCCGGGCGGACCGATGAAGCGGTTACACAATTCACCCAAATAGCCAAAACGGCGAACTTATATCCGAAAGCGGATGCGCTAATGGCGCTGGTGTATACCAGGATTCAGTCAGGCGACAGAGCCGCGGCTATCGAAACAATAAACGAAATCGCGGAAGATTATCCGGACTACATGACCGAGCTGCAGGCGGAGCGAATTATTAAACGTATAGAAAGCGGCGCGCTGCGGGATGCGCTGGAGAAGCATAAGAATACGCCAGAAACGGCGCCTGCGGAGCCAGATGGCAAGACGACGCCAGATCCGGGGCGAATTGATGTTGGAAATGTTCATCAAGGCTCCAATTAATATCCTGCCCTCGCTGATGCTAGGGGTTGTCTGCATATGATTCACTGGTTTGATATTTTCGTGCTTCTGTTTCTGCTTTTCACAGCCTTTTTTTCGTACCGTAACGGCTTTATTAAGGAGGTGTTCTCTATCCTGTCGCTTGTGGCCGGCTATCTGGTGGCATCGATATTTCACAGTGAGTTCACACATCTGTTTGAATCGATATCGAAGGAACAGCCTCTTCGAGAGGCGGCGTCTTTCATTTCTGTGTTCATTGTGGTGGTGATCGCCGTGGTAATCGCAGGGATATATATAAGACGCGTGTTGCGCTTGTCGGATACATTAAGCGCCGCAGACAGGATCGCGGGAGCTGGTATCGGCGTTGTCAAAGGTTTTGCCATTCTGGCTGTGCTGGCCTATCCGCTGGCGCTGTTGCCGGGGATTAATTTCGATCTGACCAAAGGCTCCATCACCGGCCCGCTAATCGCCAGCCTTAGTAATGAGATCGTGGAAAAACTGGCGCCGTCGCTGGCCAAGAACAAGCCGGAGGCCTTCGATAAAGCCAAAGCTGCAAAAAGAGCGGGCCGAATCGATCGAAAAAATCAGCGGAAAGCTGGATCAGTTAAAAACAGGGGTAGCTGATAAAACGACAGATGTGAAGGACAAGCTGGGGCTGGCAGGAAATAAAGAGGAAACCGCCGACCAACTGACCGAAAAAGATAAAGAACAACTTGACGCGTTGATTGAAGAAAAACTGGACAAGGGTAAAAACTGAATCGAAGGAACCAATGGTTCGAAGGAATAAGTTATGGATACAAAATACAGCTTTGGTAAAAAAACTGACTTAAGTTTTGAAGATGCGGTAAAGAATGCCAGGAGCGCCCTGGCGGAGAACGGTTTTGGCGTGCTGACGGAGATTGATGTGAAGGCCACATTGAAAAAGAAAATGGACAAGGACGTACCGCCATACATTATCCTTGGCGCCTGCAACCCGCCCTTCGCCAGTCAGGCGCTGGAGGCGGAGCCTTCCATCGGCGTGCTGCTGCCATGCAATGTGGTGGTTCGGGAGAATGAGGCGGGCGAGGTGATGATCGATATGATGGACCCGAACGCCGTGCTGGACATGGTGGATAAACCGGGCGTGGCGGAGGTCGCCGGCCAGGTGCGGGCCTTGATGGAAAAGGCCTTGAACGCAATCTAGGCTTATCAATTATTAACTTTGGAATTATTGTACAAAGATGTTTAAAACTGTGGAATGGAGGGGCGACGCAGTCCGCCTGATAGAGCAAGGCAAGCTGCCACTGGTGGAAGAATATACCGATTATACAACCTATGAGCAGGTGGCCTCGGCCATAGAGCGGATGGTGGTGCGCGGCGCGCCGGCCATCGGTGTCACCGCTGCTATGGGCGCTGCGCTGGCGGCCAAGAGCATAACGACTGATTCGCGTGACCAGTTTTTTGCCCAGTTCGAAAAAGCGTTGGAGGTTCTGGGCGCCACCCGGCCGACGGCGGTCAACCTGTTCTGGGCCATAGAGCGTATGCGCAACTGCGCCAACAACGCCGACGGCCTTTCCCTGGGCGAAATAAAACAAAAGCTGGAGCAGGAGGCGATTGCGGTTTATAAGGAAGACCTGGCCATCAACAAAAAGATGGGAGAGAACGGCGCGCAGTTTCTGGAGGACGGCGACACGGTGCTGACCCATTGTAACGCCGGCGCCCTGGCCACCGCGGGTGGATATGGTACAGCGCTGGGCGTGATCAAGGCGGCGCATCTGGAAGGGAAAAAGATTTCTGTCTTCTCCGACGAAACGCGGCCATGGCTGCAGGGCGCGCGGCTGACCACGTGGGAGATGATGAAGGAGAAAATACCGGTCACCCTGATAACCGACAACATGGCGGGCCACTGCATGAAGAAAGGGATGATAACCAAGGTCGTGGTCGGCTCCGACCGGATATCGGCCAACGGCGACGCGGCCAACAAGATCGGCACTTACAGCGTGGCGGTGCTGGCGAAGCGGCACAACATCCCGTTCTATGTCGCCGCGCCGATGTCCACCATCGATTACAGCCTCGCCTCCGGCGACCTGATCCCGATAGAAGAGCGTGACCCGGCGGAGGTGACCCACATCATGGGCGGCCAGCAGATCGCGCCGGACAACGTGAACGTGTTCAACCCGGCCTTCGACGTGACGCCAAATGAGCTTATCGCCGCTATCATCACGGAAAACGGTATAGCGCAACCGCCATCGACGGAGACGATGTTAGCACTGAAAGATTAACTCTTTACTGCAAGATCGGTATCAGAACAATCCGCCCAGTAGCCCTGCTGATATGTTGACTGTGGCGACGACTTCTCCATTTTCTATTTTTACCGATTGGAGCGCCTTCTTTAGCATTCTCTCGCTGGTGTTGCTTCCATCAAGCTCATAAACCGGTTTCTGGGCCAGATAGGCCCGCATCACGCTGCTCAGCGTTGACCTGATTATGCTGTCATACCCTTTGGACAAACCTTTGAGCTCAAATTTTGTGACTTCGCTCCGGTCCATATACAACGCGCCCTTATCCTTGTTATAGAGCACCCCGCTCTCTACAGTGCCTTTACCTGGATAGGAGCCTAGCAGGCCCGATTTGATCTGAAAATTAAAATCGAGGCCCACCTTGTCACTTCCTTTTCTCAGTTGAATTGACGGATCGGTGACAACAATGTTTAGCAAATAGTAATCCTTCACCAACGGGAACTGTTTCGCAACGCCAGACTGCAGCTTCGACTTCGGTATCACCCACCGGAAAGTCTGGCCCACGCCATGGACGATCGGCGCAGAAACGAACAGGACTGCTGTGACCAGAAGGATCACATATTTTTTCATGGTTTACCTCATATACTTCAAAAAGTTCATCGACGCATTATACAATACTGCCGCCGGCAGGCAGCCTGGACGCAAGTCGTCGCGATTGCTATTGGGCAAATAATGGAAATCCGATGGATTTCCGTGTGGGCCGGTTCACTCTCCGATGCTTTCGGTATATCATTTATGATATGCCAAAAACCATAGCCATTGTGGAAGACGAGCCGGACCAGCGGCGCAACTACGCCGACGCATTGCGCGACCGGGGTTATCGGGTGGACGCTTACGAACGGCGCGATGAAGCCTTGGGCGCCTTTGAAAAAGGATTGCCCGATATGGCGATCCTCGACATCGTCCTGGGCGCCGAACTGGACGGCGGTTTCGACATTTGCCGGGCGCTGATCGCCAAACGGCCAAGCATGCCGATAATTTTCCTTACCGACCGGGTGGATGAAACCGACAAAATATCAGGGCTGCGCATGGGCGCCTGGGATTATGAGGTCAAGCCGGTGTCGCTGAAGTTTTTGTGCGAGAAGGTTGCCACGCTTTTCCGCATTATGGATATCCGCAACCAGGGCCAGGGCGAGAAAAGCCAGGATGACGTAAAAACCGTCGGCGCGCTGGAGATCGATGAGCGGGAGATGCGGATCACATGGCAAGACAAACCGGTGGAGCTGACCTTAACACAGTTCCGTATCGTAGCAGGCCTTGCCCGCAGGCCCGGCGCCGTGCTGACCTATGATCAATTGATGGAGTCGGCCATGCAATCGATAGTGACCAATAACACGGTTAACACTCACATCCGTAACATCCGCCAAAAATTCCACGTGATCGACCCCGGGTTTAAGTGTATCGAGAATGTGACAGCGCTCGGTTACAAATGGAACTGTAAATGAAACGCAAACAGCGCTGGGGCCTTTCCATCGGGGCGAAGCTGATGATCCTCAGCCTCGGTTTCCTGGCTATTCCGGCGCTGGGGTATTGGGCCTCTGTCGAGATGAAATCGTTTCTGCTGGCGGGTCAGGAAAACGCGCAGATCCTCACGGCCCAGGCGATTGCGGCGCCACTGCACAACCGTGATGACCTGTTCGAGGCTGGCGGATCCTCTGATCCGGAAAAGAACGATCGATCCTTCCATGTCCATATCTTGGATGGACAAATCGAGCTGGATGGATATTCCGGCGACTGGGGGGCGCTTTCCGGAGCGGCTATCCGTTTTGACGAGGGGCGGAATATTGTAGGCGGCGCGCCGTTGCATGGCTCTCTCTCCGCTTCATTCGATCTTACCTTAGGGCAGTATGATGATTATCTATATGCCCTGGTTCAGGTGGATGATGACAAGTTCATACGAAATGGTGACCATATTCGATTGATAATTTTCAACGGCGCCGGAAACAGCAGCTATTACCAGATCAAACTTTCTGACGGAGGTTCTGTAGCGGCAATACAAATGGGGGCAGATTGGCGCGAGCCAGTATCCAAAATATCGACAAATATTATACAAGGTCATTGGAGAAAATCTGGCTCTGGCTATACTGCAGAGCTTCGCTTGCCAATTAAATTGCCGGGAAATGATCGTATAAACATTGCAGTTGCCGACACCGATGACGACGGTGGAGCCGTATCATCCATCATAGGCACATTTGATGATGGCGCGGCGGAGATGTTCAGCCTGGTCACAACCCGGTCGGCCGAGCTGGAGCGCATCATAAAAGGTCTGGACATGTCTGGCCCCCGGGTGATGGTGATCGATCGGCTCGGGCGGTTGCGGGCGATGGGCGGAGGTAGTGGGTCGCAAAACAGCGCGTCAGCGCCGAACATAAATGAAGAATCGGTGATCAAAAGCGCGCTTAATGGAAAAGAGGCCGCATCCAGACCAACATCCTACAGCCAATCGCCGGACAAAGTGATAATTGCCGCCGCGCCGGTTTTCCTGAAAGATAATGTGATGGGAGCCGTGGTGGTGGAGCAGTCGATCGATAAGATACAAGCATTACAGCAGAAGACCATGTCAAGGGTCTTCACATTAGCCCTGCTGGCTTTTCTGGTCGTTGGTTTAAGTCTGTTTATATTTTCGTCAAGGCTCAGTTTCCGAATACATCGTCTGCAGGACGAGGCGGAGCGGGCCATAGATTCAGAAGGAAGGGTGCGTTTCGAATCGCTCGACTCCGACAGCAGGTCAGCGGACGAAATCGGCGACCTGTCGCGAACTGTTTCCGACCTGTTGGGAAAACTGGGCAGGTATATGAACTTTCTGGAAAAACTGCCGAAGACATTGAACCATGAAATTAGCAACCCACTGAACTCCATCAGCACATCGTTGCAACAGCTGAAAAGTGAGCGGCCGGAGCTGAATGACAGTATCTATGCCCAAAGCCTGGAACGGGGGGTGGACCGGCTGGGTGAGATAATGCGCGGGCTGACAGAGGCGGCCAACCTGGAGGAAGCGTTGAAGGCGGAAGAGCTGACCAAATTTGATCTGGCGGAACTGGTGGAAACCTATGTCAATAACCGAAGCGGCAGGTTGGACGCCCGATCATTGCTATATTCAGCGGCAAACGGCTCGTATCCATTCCTTGGTTCTGACTTTCATATAGAGCAACTGCTGGATAAGCTGGTCGATAACGCCATAGATTTCAGCAAGCCCGGTAGCGAGATCCTGATCTCCCTCAAACAGGATAATGGCCAGGCCACTCTAAGTGTCGTTAACATGGGCGCTCCGATCAACCAGGAAGAGTCGGATGACTTATTCGATTCCATGATATCGATCAGGACACCAACACAGAATGATAAACCGCATATGGGGATAGGCCTTTATGTGGCCCGGGTGATCGCAGAGAGCCATGGCGGGTCGATCAACGCCCTGAACAGGCAGGACCCCGCTGGTGTGGAGATAAGGGTTCTGTTACCGCTGGACAATGAAGACGCATGAAAAAACCGGCTTCTCTTGTGGAAATATAGTAGATTTGTCATAAACAATTTACAGGTGAAAACTTTGAGTAACGAGACAAGAGAAAAGCTGTTGGCGGCGATACGTGAAAAGGCGTACCGGGAGGGTGATTTTACATTAGCGTCGGGCCAGAGATCAGACTACTACGTAGATTGTAAAGAAGTGACGCTCGACGCTGATGGAAGCTTACTTGTGGGCAGGGCTATCTATGGCCTGATTAAGGATTGGGGAGTGTCATCAGCAGGCGGTATGGCAGCCGGCTCTGTCCCTATTTCCACGGCCGTCAGTCTGGTCTCTGCGTTGGAAGGCAAGCCGATCGCCAACTTTTTTGTCCGCAACCAGGCGAAGGACCATGGCACAGGCAAAAGAGTGGAGGGCAAAATAGGGCAAGGCGCGAAGGTGGTCATAGTGGAAGACGTGGTGAGCACCGGCGGATCGAGCCTGCGGGCGATAGATGCGGTGCGGGAAGCGGGCGCCGAGATTATTGGACTGGTATCGATTGTGGATAGAGAGATGGGCGGAGCCGAAGCTTTCGAGAAAGAGGGCATACCGTACACACCACTATTCACCATATCCCAAATCCGGCAGAGCAAACAACGGTATTGATCAGGGCAATTAAAAGGCCTATCCTATATATAGACGACAACAACAGAGGGCGATCATGAAGCGGAAAGCCGCTGTGGCGGGGCTGTTCTATCCAGACAGCCAGGAAGGTATAGAATCGCAGATTGAAAGCTTCGACACCGCTGGAATCACCCCTGAGGAAGCTTATGGCGCGGTGGCGCCCCATGCAGGCTATAAATATTCCGGCCCAGTGGCGGCGCGGGTATACGCAGGGTTGTCTATCCCCGGTTCTGTTCTGTTAATCGGCCCGAATCATGGCTCTGGTAAAGGAACCATGGGCCCCACCTGCGCGATTATGGCGGAGGGCGCCTGGGAGACCCCGCTGGGCGAGCTGGCCATAGATGAAAAGCTGGCCGAGCGGCTTATGGCCAACACCCCGTTAATGACAGACGCCGGGTGGGCCCACGAAAATGAGCACTCGCTGGAGGTGCAGGCGCCGTTCCTGGCCCATTTTTGCGGCGCGCCCCCCATTGTGCCCGTGATCATGACCGGGATGACGGAGGAAGACTTCATGGCGTTGACCGATGGGATCTACAATACAGTCGCGCAGTGTGACTACCCGGTCACATTGATCGCCAGCACAGATTTTTCCCATTATGTTCCGCAAGGGACGGCGGTGGACCTGGATAGCAAAGCTATAGAACGTATCGAGGAACTGGATGGCAAAGGATTGATAAAGGTAGTGCGCGAGAACAGAATATCAATGTGCGGGGCGATTCCAACTGCGATAGTGATTGAAGTTTGCCGAAGGTTAGGGGCGCGCAAAGCGGACCTGATAAGCTATCGGACCTCGGGCGATGTTACAGGCGATTATTCAGCGGTGGTGGGGTATGGGGGAATCGTAATACGTAAATAAACCTGGTTAATCTTTGGGCCACAGGTCATGGCTGATCACATGGGCGATGGTGTATAAGCCATACATCATAAACAGAGCGCTGATTATAAACTGGGAGATACTGGACGATAGCACCGCCTGATAGAAAAACCAGCAACCCAGCCCGGAAAGCGCAAGCCCTAGCAAGATCGTGATAACCGACCCTGCCAAATTTTCCAAAATCTCTCTCGCGTGGGATTTATGTTCGTATTGATCGCCTTGCCAGGTAATCATTTTAACAGCGTCGCTAAGCCGGCTGGTAAAGCCAGGCTTGCTGTTTAATGGGGTTTCGCAGAATGAGCAGAACAAGTCGTCAGCTCTGTTGGGGCATTCGCAGGAAGGGCAATCTATATAGTCGTCAACACTCTTTCTCAAGTTATGATGACTGCTGGAATCGTGCTTACTCGGTTCATTTGACATCATTATCCTCCAACGCCCTTTTAATTAAATATATACTTGCTTTCTTACCTGATGTCAAGGAAGCCTTATCGATCTTTTCCAGCGCTTTGATCTGGCTTTCAGGGTCGCGCGGGAGATGGGTTATAAGCCATTGCGCCGCTTGACGGGTCAACACAAACCCCATATCGGATGAAATTTTAATCAGTACATCGATCCTGTTTTCATCACCCACCGGATCAATACGCAAGACATGGCCCCACAAAAGCCTTGTCGATAACCAGTCGGCGAACTTCCAGCCAGACGGTGGTATGCTCACAGCGCCGCAAAATTTACCGCCCGCTTGTGTAATGGCATTGAACAGATGAAAAACCTGATCTTCCGCCTCCCGGATTCCTTCAACCAATTCCAGCCGATCGATGGCCAAAAACGAGGCGTCCTCATAGTTCTGGATATACATTTTCAATTCTTCATAGGTTTTCGATGCGTCAACTTCTCCCACCAGGCGCGCCCCATCCAGGTATAGTGTGGAGCTTTCGTCAAAAACTTCACGGGCGCAATTCCCCATGGCGGAGAGGAGGTGGGTTTTGCCGCTGCCCGGGGCGCCGTACAGGATGAGTGATGGCGGCTCGCTATTTCTGCTTTTGGCAAACTCTTTGCACACTTGAACGCTCTTCTCGTTTCCCTTGTCTATTACCAGGTTTTTGAACGTATCGTTCCTGTTTGCAGGAAAAGAAAAGCTTAGTTGCACTCTGATTTACTCGATATAAAAAACCAACTGTTGATAAAAATAAATAAATGTTGCCGCAATATTAAGCATTTGTTAAAGTAATCTATGTACAGCAATATAATCAACGTATAATCAACAACTTATGCAATCGCCACATAATGAGTCAATTTGTAGTAACTCTTTTAATTATAAACGCTTTTTGCTCTGGAACAGGCCATTTTAAACAGTTTATCCACAGGCTCTGTGGAAGAGTTACCAACATCCGTGAAACACCGCGCCAATTCACATTTTTACCCTGTTCTATTGACTGATAATTACCATACTTGGTACCATCTGGCAACCTGACACGAAGCGCTTGAATCAGAACTGCAGGACCAATGACCAGAGTAATTGTGATAAGACATGGCGAAACAACTGCGAACCGAAAAGGCCTGGTTCAGGGACATCTCGACTCTCCATTGACAGAAAATGGAAAAAAAGCAATTGTTGCCAAGGCCCCGGCGCTGTCACGATTTGATATAGATAAAGTGTATTGCAGTGACCTGGGAAGAGCCATGAAAACTTGGGAGCTTCTTTCGGGTCGTTTACCCGATATCACCGATGTTGAATATAGCAAACAATTGCGTGAGATCGATTTCGGCCAACTGGCGGGTAAGCCGAAGGAAGAGCTAATGCCAACAATACTGGAGCATAAAGCTGATCATAGTTTAAATTACCCAGGTGGAGAGTCTGGCGGGATCTTTATAAAACGGGTTGTAGATTATATTGAAAACCGCATCGCCGAAAATATCGACCGAACACTGCTGTTTGTCACCCATTTCGGAGTGATGGAAACAGCGGTCAACCATTTTGTGGCCGACAGCGAACAACAGTCGGTCTCATTCGACGCTTCCCGTATATTAGTATTCACTTTCGAAGGCGCCCGATTTGCCTCTATGGAAGCTTATTAGGGGTGTCGAAATCAAAACGTAGACAAAGAATAACCCCGCCCAACCAGCGGCCATGACCAGCTCCTGCTCCGCATAGCCCTTTGTCAAGTTAGGCGCCATCGGAGCAAGCCAGCCAAGCCAATCGATGTTTAACAGAGGGTTGGCTTTCGAAAACCACCAGGGGAAATGGTTGTACAAAACAACAATTTCGAAAATGGAAAATATCATCAGTGGCAGCGCCATTACCTTCTGCCGCGCCGAAAGTCCAGCGTCTATCCACACAATGAAGGCTGGAAACGTCAACCACAAAAACAGGACACCATGCCGCCCGACAGGAGCCGCTCCGCCAAACCAATGGGCGCCCGGCGCCGAGATAAATAAGGAAGAAATCAACGCCAGCGCCGATAGAACAGGCAAAATCCGCCGATGATCAATGCGTATCCAGCGAATATATGCAACAGGAGCAAAGATTAAAGCAGGCGCCAGAATCAATACACCATGGGCGCCATCCAGAAGCGTCATCGCCAGCTGGCCCAGTGGATTGTTTGCCGCTTTTGAAATGGCCTGAATGTAGCCGACCGGATATGGGGTCGCATACAAGTGATAATAATACTGCGATAGCGCAAAGCCACCAGCAAAAATCATGGCGCCAGCGATAACCAAGGTTCTTTTATCTGGCGCATACACCAAGGCTCCCATGCCGAGCAGGGCAGCCGGGATAACGGCGGCATCGGTGAACCATGGCGCAATCAGCGCCATTAAAACAGCGCATGTAGTTCGCGCAGGAGTGGGGTTGAGCAAAAAAACAAACCCCAGCGCCAACATCATCCCCGTTATGATGTCCGGAAACGCCTGATTCATGTAGAAAAAACCGGGAGGGGTGACAGTGAACAAAACAGCCAGCAAGGCGCTTTTCCAAATGCTGTGCCCTGCTCTGGCAGACGACCAGATTATAATTGCCATTAGCAGAGTCGCACACTGCGCAACGATGAAGTAGGCCCACCAGCGCGCCCTCACTTTCGAAAATGTGGCCGGGGCGACCAGAACACTGAGGCCAGGGCGATGGCTTTTATATGCGAACAAATTATCAATTGACCTGTTATCATGAAAGGCAGTGCGGGCGATTTTCAGATAAAGCGCTTCTTCATCGCTCATCTGCCGAGCGGCCTTGGCCTTATACGGGACCGCATGTTCCCGCACCACGGCAAAGCCTGCAGACACCAGCGCAAACGCAACCAGCGCGGCAATAAATGTGGTGAAACGGCCCTTGCCAGGTTTCTTCATTAGTAAATTTTACCCTCGAACAAAGGTTAATTCAGCTTAAAACTAATATTAGCCTCCTGCGCATATACCTATTGCGATATACTTCCCCATTATGTCTTACGAATGGTTTATCAGCTTACGGTATCTGAAGGCGAAAAGGAAGCAGACCTTCATTTCACTGATAACGTTTATCTCCGTCGGCGGCGTGGCCATCGGGGTCATGGCGCTTATCGTGGTGCTTGCCGTGATGACCGGCGCCCAGGAGGATATCAAGGATAAAATCATCGGCGCCAATTCCCATATTATCATCACCGGCTCCTCTGCGTTCAATCAGGATCGGAAAAACGAAGTGGTCGAGGCCGCCATGGCGGAGGATGATGTGGTGGCGGTATCGGCGTTCGTGTTCAACCAGGTCATCATCACATCCGATACAAAGGTGGCTGGTGTGGTGGTTCGTGGTGTCGAATCGAAAGCCTCCATCGCATCGACCGATCTGGGCCAATACATGCTGCTGGGCAAGTTTGATAACATCAAAAAAGCTTACGACCGGGTCACCATTGAACCGGACGATTTCGGTACAAGTGTCGAAGTCCGGCGGGCCGGGATAATCCTGGGTAACGAGCTGGCCTTCAACCTGCGGGTGATCATGGGCGATCCGGTGACAATAGTCAGCCCTATGGGCAAGATGACACCGGCTGGTATGACGCCTATATCGAGGGAGTTTTATGTGGCCGGCATATTCCGGTCCGGGATGTATGAATACGACTCTTCCCTGGCCCTGATATCCCTCACCCAGGCGCAGTCGCTATTTAGGATGGGTGACAAGGTCACCGGTGTGGAAGTTAAAGTGACAGATGTCTATGAAGCGTCCAGAATCGCCAGGAGCATAGAGCAGCGGCTTGGGTTTTCATATAATGTCCGTGACTGGCAGGAGATGAACAAGAACCTGTTTTTCGCCCTGAAGCTGGAGAAGACAGTGATAGGGCTGATCCTGGTCCTGATAATATTTGTCGCCGCGTTCAACATAATCTCCACTTTGATCATGGTTGTGCTGGAGAAGACGAGGGACATTGCTGTCCTGAAGGCGCTGGGCGCATCCCGGAAGTCGGTGATGAAAATCTTTTTCCTGGAAGGGCTGATCATCGGCGTGATCGGCATCATTTTGGGTGACATCGGCGGTGTTATATTGTGCGAGCTTCTGGACCGGTACGAGTTTATAAAACTGCCGGGAGATGTTTATAATATAGACACGCTCCCGGTCAGCATGAAGATATCGGATATCGTGATGATATCAGCCACTGCGCTGGTGGTCACGATCCTCGCCGCGCTATATCCTGCCTGGAGCGCCAGCAAGGTCGATCCGGCGGAGTCACTCCGATATGAATAACGATGTTCAGCGTCAGGAGGATGGCGTTTCGACGACTTTTGTGACACGTAAGGTTTTTCACCTGATAGCCGCATCCACTATTCCGGTCGCATACTACCTGGAGGTTATCCCGCGGCCATGGATATTCTGGCTGGCAGTTCTCGCGATGTTGCTGTGGGTTGCCATAGACTTCGCCAGAATAAGCAACGAAAAGATCGGTAAATTCGTTGCAGATTTCCTCGGCGGAATACTTAAATCTAAAGAATCGAATAGCCTTACAGGATCTTCGTACGTGTTAATATCAACGGTATTGTCATTGACAATATTTGCTCCTGCTGTTGCGGTGACTGCTCTGCTGTTTAACGCGGTAGGCGATCCGGTGGCGGCGATCATCGGCGGATATTGGGGTAAAACGTCAGCATACATGAGCAAGACCGTGGAGGGTAGCCTTGGAATGTTTTTTGTGTGCGCTGCTATTGGAATAATGATTCTTGGTGTGACAATTGTCGCAATTATTGGCGCTGTTGTGGCCACATTGGCCGAGCTGTACATCACCGGGGTGGACGATAATCTTTCCACACCACTAATTGCCGGTGCGGCGATGACGTTGGTGGAGGCGGTTGTATGAGCGATATGGAAACAGCTGAGAAACTGGTAGAGGCCAAAACGCTGACAAGAATGTTCCAAATTGATGGCAGGGAAATATATGCGCTCAAGGAAGCGGATCTCATAATAAATAAAGGTGAAATGTTGGGGATCATCGGCTCTTCCGGCGCCGGCAAAAGCACACTCCTGCAACTTCTCGGCGCGCTGGACAGACCCACATCGGGCCAGGTTTTGTATGAGGGGCAAAACATATTCAAATTAAACGAGCGGAAGCTTGCCTTGTTTCGATCGAAGCAGGTCGGGTTTGTTTTCCAGGCCAGCAACCTTCTGCCAGAATTTGACGCGCAGGAGAATGTGGCGTTGGCGGCGATGATATCTGGCGCAGTGCGGTATGACGCCATGGAGAAAGCTAAAGAACTATTGGGCAGCATGGGGCTGGAAGAGCGATTGAACCACAGGCCGGGCAAACTGTCGGGGGGGGAGCAGCAGCGGGTCGCCATCGCGAGGGCGTTGATCAACGAGCCGACCCTGGTGCTGGCCGACGAGCCGACCGGCAACCTGGATAGTGCCACCGGCGATGAAATTATGGAGATTCTCTTCCGTCTAAATAAACTAAAGGGCCAGACCTTTGCCATCGTGACCCATAATATGGCCCTGGCGGAAAGTATGGATAGAGTCGTAATTATACAAGATGGCAGGTTTGTGGATGAAGTGGACAAAAATCTTGGCTGATTTTTGATATAGTAAAGTATGTGTTAGAATGAAAAGAAAAGATAAGTCGCTATATTGTCATGCTGGTTGACGCCGAATCGGTGGTCACCTGTCAGATTATTTAAGCGCCTGATATAGTCATATCATAGTTATGGAGCTGGCTCATGTTTAAGAGATTCACAGAGAGAGCCCGGAAAGTTATTATTCTGGCCCGCGAAGAGGCGGAAAAAAACCAGCATGAATATTTGGGCACAGAACACATTTTGTTAGGTGTTTTGAAAGATTCCGGAGGTGTGGCCATTGCAGTCCTGCAACGGCTAGGTGTAGACCTGCAACAGGTCCGCGAAGAAGTGGAGCGAAACCTGCCGGCAAGCTCCAATACACTGATTATAGGCGATATACCATTCACCAGCAGGGCCAAAAAAGTGCTCGAATTTTCGGTGGAGGAGGCCCGGACCATGGGCCACAGCTACATCGGAACAGAGCATCTTCTGCTGGGCCTGGTACGGGAAAAGGATGGCGTTGGCGCCAGGGTGCTTAGCAACCTGGGTATAAGCTATTCCGATATCCGTGAACAGACCATAAACCTGCTTCGGGAGCCATCAGGATCGCAAGATAAACAGCAGTCGAAGACCCCGGCGCTGGATGAGTTTGGCCGTGATCTGACCGAACTTGCCATAAAAGGAAAATTGGACCCGGTAATCGGCAGAGACAAGGAAATTGAACGGGTTATTCAAATATTGGCCCGCCGAACGAAGAACAATCCTGTGCTGATTGGCGAGCCTGGTGTGGGTAAAACCGCCATCGTAGAGGGCATGGCCCAGCGGATCTTTACCCGTGAAGTCCCACAGCTATTGTTCGAAAAACGTGTGATCAGCCTCGATCTGGGGGCCGTTATCGCCGGCACGAAGTACAGGGGCCAGTTCGAGCAGAGAATTAAGGCGATCATGAAAGAGATCACCCAGGATGGTGATGTGATCCTGTTCATCGACGAAATTCATACGCTCGTCGGCGCAGGCGCGGCGGAAGGCTCGGTGGACGCTTCGAACATGCTGAAGCCTGCCCTCTCCAGGGGTGAGATACAGTGTATAGGCGCCACCACGCTGGATGAATACAGGAAATATATAGAGAAAAACGGCGCTCTGGAGCGAAGGTTCCAGCCTATCATCGTGGCGCCGCCTGATATAGAGCTGACCATCGACATAATCAGAGGGTTGCGGCCGGAGTATGAGGCGCACCATAACGCCGTGATAACAGACGAAGCGATCTTGGCGGCGGTAAAACTTGCGGACCGTTATATATCCGACCGGTTTTTGCCCGACAAGGCTATCGATGTGATCGACGAAGCGGGCAGCCGGGTGCATCTGCGCAAAGTTATGTTCCCGCCGGAGATTCGCGATTTTCAACTGGAAATCGACAAGCTGGTGCAAGAGAAGAAAGACTGTATCGAGAAGCAGGAGTTCGAGCTTGCCGTTGAATTGCGCGACAAGGAAGAGGCGATGCGCCTGGAGCTGGACAAGATTCGCGCGGAATGGGAAAGCGGGCAGGAGACCAACCGCCCCGTGGTATCGGAAGAAGATATTGCTTATGTGGTCTCTTCCATTACCGGAATACCGCTAAGCCGTGTGGAGAAGGAAGAGTCATACAAGCTTCAGGTTATGGCGGACGAGCTGAAAAAGAAAGTTGTGGGACAGGACGCCGCCATAGACGCAATCTCCAGCGCTATCAGAAGGTCGCGGATGGGGCTGAAGGAAGTGGCCCGGCCGATGGGCGCGTTTCTGTTTCTGGGGCCCACTGGCGTTGGTAAAACAGAACTGGCGAACGTGTTGGCCGAATATCTGTTTGGCGATCGGGATTCGCTGATTCGGCTGGATATGTCGGAATATATGGAAAAATTCAACGCTTCCAAACTGGTGGGCGCGCCCCCGGGCTATGTCGGCTATGAAGAGGGCGGACAGCTGACCGAGAGGGTGCGGCGCAGGCCTTACGCCGTGGTATTACTGGATGAAATGGAAAAAGCGCATGCTGATATATTCCATATGTTGTTGCAGATTATGGACGAGGGTAGATTGACTGATAGCTATGGCCGCGCAGTAAGTTTTAGGAACGTTATTTTAATAATGACCTCCAACCTGTCGGCGAGGATTATTGAAAAAGGCTCAACCATCGGGTTCCAGCCGGTGGATCCGGAGCATTCGCATAAAAAACTTACTGACGGCATCCAGTCGGAACTGAAGAGAACGTTTAATCCTGAGTTCCTGAACAGGATAGACGATGTAGTTACGTTCCGTAAGCTTGATGAAAAACATATCGGCGCTATCTTCGATATACAGTTCGATCAACTGGGGGAACGGTTGAAAGATGAGGATATCGAGCTGGAAATCGATGATGACGCGAAGCAGTTTGTCATTAATGAAGGATATGATCCACAGTATGGGGCGCGACATTTGAAAAGATCGATCCAACGTCATATAGAAAATCCGCTCTCTGAAGAGATGCTGTATGGTCGATTGAAAAGCGGGTCGCGGGTAATAGCAAAGCTTGAAGATGGCAGGCTGGTTTTTCACGAGAAGGACCCTGTCGCTGAAAGTGTCTAGTAACCACGAAGAGATTTGATAGATCGTATAACAGTGGGCCTGAAGGCCCTTGGGGGGCGCTTCGGCCTGATTGTTTTTTGCGCGTGCGCGTGGCCGGGGCTCGCCTATGCCCTGGATCTGTCAAAACCGATTGAAAAAATAGTTATTGAAGGCGCCAAACGGGCCGACCAAAACACTATCAGGTTTTATATTCACAGCAAAACCGGCGAACAATACAGCCAACAGACAGCTCAGGAAGATATACGCAGGATTTATGAGCTCGGTTTTTTTGATGATATACAGCTGGACGCGAAGGAGACATCCACCGGTATTATTCTTAAATTTGTTTTCAAGGAGAAACCTTTTGTTCGGGATATTATCTTTGCAGGAGTTGAATCGATAAATGAAGACTTGATACGCGCAAAGGTAAAAACCAAAAAAGGGACATTTTTCCGCCAAGACTTCATACCTTGGGATGAATCGAGGATCCAGCAGACCTACCGTGGTAAAGGCTATTATTTTACAGGTGTTAAAACCGTGGTTTATGAGCTTGGTAACAACCAGGTGGATGTTGAATATAATGTGACGGAAGGCAAGAAAATAGTTGTTGGTAAAGTGAACTTCAGAGGGAATGACACCTTTGCGGATCATATTCTCACCAATAAGATAGAGACACAATCTGCAGGTTGGGCGGTCGGGCTGGCCAGTGGCTCCTATAAAAAAGACGCTCTCAAAACCGATATTTTGCGGCTGGAGTCTTTTTATCATGACAATGGCTACATCAAGGTGAAGATAGACGATCCGGAAGTGGAAATAGACAAGGAGAAATTGCGTATAAATGTCAGTTTCCCATTGACCGAAGGAGAGCGGTTCTATTTTGGTGATATGGATATTGAAGGCGATGAAGTTTTTTCGACTGAAGAGCTTTTGGAGCATGTCCAGCTCAAAAAAGGAGATGTGTTCAGCCGCAGCGTGTTTCGTGAAGATATTTTCAGGATCAGCGATCTGTATTCGCAAAAAGGATACGCTTTTGCCAGTGTCACACCCGACATTGATATAGATGAGAAGTCAAAAATAGTCAATGCGAAAATAGACCTTCAAAAAGGACCCAAGGTATATGTGGGCAAGATCACAATCAGTGGAAATGACAAGACCAGGGATCGGGTGATCCGCAGGCAGTTTATGCTTCAGGAAGGAGAGCTGTTCAATAGCGAAAACCTTCGTAAATCACGCCAGCGAATTAACAACCTGGGTTTCTTCGAAAGTGTGGAGTTCGAGCAGAGAAGCAGAAGAGAGAACGACTTGGTTGATATCGATGTGAAAGTTATCGAGCGCGAAACTGGCCAGTTCTCGCTATCGGCGGGTTACAGTTCTGTGGAAAACATTCTGTTCAGCGGATCAGTAAGCTGGAAAAACCTTATGGGCAGGGGGCAGGAGTTTAAGGCGTCCTATGAACATTCCGGCAGGCGCGATGATTTTTCACTCAGCTTTACCGAGAAAGCGCTGTTCGACCGTCAACTTTCTGGTGGGATAGATCTTTATAATAAAAGCTTTCAGTTTGACGATTACAGCTCCGACAAGCAAGGCGGCTCCATTCGGGTTGGACGCGCGTTTGGTGAGAACTCATGGGGCAGGATAGGTTATAAATATGAAGTAAGCAATGTAGACCTTGAAGTAAAAACAGAAACAGTGAAAGTAGTAGATGAAAACGGTAACGTAGTAAAGGATGCGGATGGTAACGACAAGACAGAAGAAAAAATAATTGAACCTAATATATTCCTGAAATCCCAGGAAGGGCGGCGGGTTATCGGCTCGATCTTTCCATCCATAACTTATGACACAAGGAATGATCCGTACAGCCCTTCGGCTGGCAGAAAGCTTGTTCTGTCAACAGAGCTGGCCGGTGTTGGCGGTGAGGAGAATTTTTATAAAATTATTGGTGAATATACAGAGTATCATCGCATCTGGGAAGAGTTTGTGGGTATGTTTCACGCCAAGATAGGACGAGCCGATGGCTACTCTGGCGAAGATCTGCATTTAAACGAGCGGTTTTTTATGGGCGGGCCTCGCAGTTTAAGGGGGTTTACATTCCGGGATATTGGGCCTCAGATTATAAATAACAATAGCAAAGTAGCCATAGGTGGTGAAGCTTCACTGCTGTTTAATGTTGAACTACAATACAGGTTCACCCGGTATTTTCGCGGATTCCTGTTTTATGACAGAGGTAACGTGTATGGAAAGTTTGACGAACTAAACAATACAACAAGTAAGCATTATGATCTTGAGGATATGAGACACAGCGCAGGGTTTGGCATCCATTTCTTCTCGGCGTTAGGACCATTATCAGTCAGTTATGGATTCAAGCTGGACAAGAGAGAAGCTGAATCGGCGAGTGAGTTTCATTTTTCAATCGGAACAGGATTCTAAACGGAGTATGGAAGGAGAATATGAGAAATTTTAATTTTTACGTCATGGCGGCATTGTTGGCAGGGCTGATAGCCGCAGCGCCAGGTTCCGCAACGGCGGAAAACAAAATAGGTGTTGTCAGCATGCAGACTGTCATCAACGATTCGCAAGCTGGCAAGGACGCTATTGTTGAGCTTCAAAAGAAAGCGGAAGGTGAAAAGGCCAAACTGGAAATCAAAGCCAAGGAGTTTAAAACTCTCCAGGAAAATTATGAGCAGAAAAAGCTGTTCAGTCGTCCAGAGGTCCTGGAGAAAATGGAGCAGGAGATCATCAATAAAAAAAGGGAGATCGAACTGTACCAGGAAGACACCCGGCGCTCGCTCCAACGCTCCCAGGCTCGCATTACCGGCGAAGTGATCAAAAACGCCAAGGAGATCATCAGCGAGTATGCGAAGCAAAACGGGTTCACCCTGATAGTTGAAAGAAGCGAAGGTATATCCGCTATGGCGGGGCTTGTGTTGTATGCTAATGAATCGATCGACCTGACTAAAACAGTCATAGAGCTATTTAACGACGAGTACAAAGCGAGCCGGGCCGGCAAAAAGTAAAATGAAACTTGGTGAAATCGCTGATAAATTGGGCCTGACCCTGATTGGCGATGATGACCCGGAGATTAACAGCGCCGCAGGCCTTGACGACGCAGGACCAGGGCAGATCACGTTTATCCAGGATGAAAAAACGGCCAGCGCGCTGAAAAAATCAGAAGCTTCCGCCGTGATTGCGCCAGATCATTTGAAGCTGGATCGCCCAGCGCTTTTGACCAATGATCCTCGGCTGGCATTTGCAAGGGCGCTTGAATTGCTCCATCCGGAGCAGGAAGAGCCCCCAGGGATACATGAATCAGCCGTGATCTCAGATAGCGCCGAAACTGGTGATGGTCTGTTTGTGGGGGCTCATGTATCTATAGGCGCCGGTTGCAGAATTGGTGACAATGTCTCCATCCATGCAGGCTCCCGCCTGGGCGCCAATTGCATTGTCGGCGATGACACGAAAATATTTCCAAACGTTGTGATATACGATAATTGCGAGATCGGATCGCGCGTCCGGATACACGCCAACACAGTTATCGGCGCGGACGGGTTTGGCTATATACGCTTGGACTCTGGCGAGTATTACAAGGTGCCGCAAAGGGGTATTGTCCGGCTGGAGGATGATGTGGAAGTGGGGGCTGGCAGCAGCATCGACAGAGCGACGACCGGTGTGACGCTGGTGAAACAGGGTGTGAAAATCGATAACCAGGTCCAGATAGGTCATAACTGCGAAGTGGGCAAGAACACAGTGATCGCCGGTTGCTCCGGTATCGCCGGGTCGGTGACATTCGGCGATGGGGTGTTGATCGGTGGTATGGTGGGTGTGGCCGACCATGTGAAAATCGCCAGCGGGACCATGGTCTCCGCCAACTCGGGGGTGTACAAGTCGATCGATGAGCCGGGTATATACGCAGGCCCCTGGGTGATGAAGATGACCGAGTATAAACGGTTTTTACTGGCGAACAAGCGCATAGACAAGATCAATAAGCGCTTGAAAGCGGCGGAAATCAGGATCAAGGAATTTACAACAGGGGATTGATGATGATCATAGAGCACCATGAACTGCGAAAATATATTCCACATAGACACCCCTTCCTGCTGGTAGACAGAATTATTGAGATAGAAGAGAGTAAACGAGCGGTTGGCGTGAAGAATGTCACAGGCTCAGAGCATTTCTTTCCGGGCCACTTTCCCGACCTGCCGGTGATGCCGGGTGTGTTGATAATAGAAGCCCTGGCGCAGACCGCGGCGGTGTTGGCGATTTATTCAAGGCCGGACCAGGAAGGCGCGATCATATACTTCGCCGGCATCGATAACGCCCGATTCAAAAAGCCGGTATCGCCCGGTGATGTATTGCGTTTGGAAATAGAAGTAGTCAAAACAAAAAGCCGCATATGGAAAGTCAAGGGCAGGGCGCTGGTGGAGAATGAAGTGGTGTGCGAAGGTGATTTGACTGCAGTTGTTCAAAAGTCGGACAAGTAAAAAATGTCGATAGATCCCACAGCGGTTGTGGATCCGGCCGCCAAGATCGGAGCAAACGTACATGTCGGTCCATTCTGCCTGATAGGGCCACACGCCGAGATTGGTGACAACTGCCAGATAGGGCCATACACGCAGATAGACTGGACACGGCTGGGCCCCCGGTGCAAAATTGGGGCGAAGACAATCCTGGGTGGCGACCCGCAGATATATGACTGGCAAAATGTAGAGTCGCGGTTGGTCATAGGCGCGGGCACATTCATCAACGAGATGGTGACGGTCCACCGGTCGATGTATGAAAATAGAGCCACAACCATAGGCGAAGGATGCTATATCATGACCCAGACCCATATAGGCCACGATTGCAACCTGGGTGATGATGTGACGGTTACCACCTTGTCTGGGCTTTCTGGGCATGTTGAAGTTGGCGACCGCGCGGTGATCGGCGGCGCTGTAGGGATCCATCAGTTCGTGCGTATAGGCACGATGGCGATGGTTGGCGGGATGAGCAGGCTGACCCAGGATGTGGCGCCCTACTTTACGGTGACAGGCGTGCCGGCTAGGGCCCATGGGCTGAACACGTATGCGCTGAAAAAATATAAAACCGAGCCTGCGCGCCGCAAGGACCTTAAACATGCCTATAAACTGCTGGTCCGGTCCGGTCTGTCGTTGAATGTAGCGATGGGGAAGATAAAGGAAGAGCTGCCCGCGGATGGCGAAACAGGAAAATTGATAGAGTTTATTGACGCCTCGGAAAGAGGATTGATACTATAATGGCAAATTGGTAACAAACGAAAGAAAATAATTCAAAAATGGACAACACAATAAACGCTGGAGTGATCGGCGCCGGCCATATGGGTCAATACCACATGGGCGCCTACTCAGAGATTAACGGTGTGAACATCGCCGGTGTGGCTGATATAGACGAGCAACGAGCCGCCACCGTCGGTGAAAAGCATAAGACCAAACATTATACAGATTATCGACAATTACTGGAATCTCTGGATGTCGTCTCCATCGCGGTACCAACGGCAAAACACTTTGAAATCGCCAAGGAATGCCTGGAAGCGGGGGTGCACTGTCTTGTCGAAAAGCCTATATGCGACAGCATCGAGAAAGCGGAAAAACTGTTCGAGATCGCCGAGAAGAACAACACTGTTTTGCATGTGGGACATGTGGAGCGGTTCAACGGCGCGGTGCAGCAGTTGAGCTCGGTTGTGGTCGATCCGATATTGATAGAGTCGCGCCGCCTTGGCCCGTACAATGCCCGGGTAAAAGATGGGGTGGTGCTCGATCTTATGATCCACGATATCGATATTATAATGAACATCGTCCAGTCGCCGGTCGCGTCGCTGAATGTGCTCGGCTCCAGCGTGTTTACCAACCAGGAAGATGTGGTCAACGTCCAGATACTGTTCGAGAATGGATGCCTGGCCAACATTATAGCCTCCCGGGCGACCCAGGAAAAGATAAGAACCTTGGCTGTGACCCAGGAAAAAGAGTATATAGTGCTAGACTATACCAATCAGGATATCCTGGTGCACCGGCTGGCGTCATCTCAAAGCGAGCTGACCCGGAAAGAGCTGCGATACCGGCAGGAGTCTCTTATCGAGAGGATATTTGTCCACCGTGAAAACCCGCTAAAACTTCAGCTGTTGCATTTGATCGGATGCAGCTCCAATGGCGATAGCAGATTTGTATCAGTCGAAAACGAGCTGAAATCCTTGAGGGTGGCGCTCCAGGTGCTGGAAAAACTACAACCGGTGGATCACAAAATCTCCAAGGCTTGATGGACAATCCTATTGGTCTGATTGCAGGCTCTGGCCTCTTGCCGGTCATCCTGTTGCAACAGCTGAAATCAGAAGGAAAGCCCGCCGTAGTAGTAACATTTGATAAAGCAAACGAAACCAGGCTGTCAAAAGAATCGGAGAATGTGCACAGGCTGGGGCTGGGCCAGGCGGAGAAAGTGCTGAGGACATTCCATGACGCCGATGTAAAAAATATAGCGGTGCTGGGCAAAATCGACAAGCGAGTGTTGTTTGAAAACCCAAAGTTCGACCTCAAGGCTTTGTCACTGCTCAGGAGCCTTCGGGCGCAAAACGATGACTCTATCATGGGCGCGATCATGACGGAGCTGGAGAAGCAAAACTTCAAAGTGCTGAGTCAGATAGATTTGTTCCAGGAGCATATTCCATCAGCCGGTGTCATATCAAAAAGGGCTCCTTCTAAAAAAGAGAAAGAAGATATAGAATTCGGCATGGAAATGGCCAAAGGGATAGCCGCGCTGGATATAGGGCAGACCGTTGTTGTGCGGGACAAATCTGTGGTGGCGGTGGAGGCGATCGATGGCACTGACGAGACCATAGCGCGAGGGGGAGCCATCGCCAAAAAGGGCGCCGTTGTGTGCAAAGTCAGCAAACCGGCCCAGGACCCACGCTTCGATGTCCCTGCGGTGGGCGCCGACACCATCGAGACCATGGCAAAAGCAAACGCTACGGCTTTGGGGATAGAGGCGGACGCTACTATTGTTATCGATCAAGATTCTGTCAAAAAAGCGTGCGCCCGTCATAAAATATCGTTGATCGCGATCTGACCTGATGGATCGAAACAGACACTATACACGCCTGTCCATTGTTTGTGTGCTTGCCTTTGCCCTGTTCCGGACGTTGGTGATGGGGCGTACCGGCCTGGGTGATTCCGAAAGCTACTACTGGGCATGGTCGCAAAGGCTCGACTGGAGCTACTATGATCATCCGCCGCTGGTGGCATGGCTGATACGGCTGTTTACAGATATCGGCGGCGATACATCGTTCATGGTTCGGCTTCCTTCTGCGTTGCTTTTTTTGGTGATAGGTTGGTTGTTCTATCGGCTGGCTATGGAACTTTTCGCCGACGCCAGGGTCGCCTTCATATCAATTCTGACTTTTAACCTGGTCCCTATGTTCGGCATAGGCGCGCTGCAGATGGTGCCGGACATCCCGTCCGCTGTATGTTATCTGGCGTTTGTTCTGTTGTTGACGAAACTGCTGAAGCAAGACGGACCGGGCTGGCTCTGGTATATTTTGGGCTTCATTCTGGGCATTGGTTGTCTTGGCAAATACTTTGCCATACTGCTGGTTCCATGCACTATCATCCTCGTGGCTGCCATACCAGAATATCGACATTGGTTCAAGCGGCCAGAGCCGTACCTGATGGCCGTTGCCGCGCTTATCGCATTTTCTCCTGTCCTTATATGGAACATAACAAACGATTGGCCCAGCTTCCGTTTCCATCTGATGGATCGGCACTCCAGCGCAGGGTTTACGCTTCGGAACGCAGGCCAGCTAGTTGGAGGGCAGTTTCTGTATGTAAGCCCGTTATACCTGATAGCGCTTCTGTGGGCCGTGTGGGCCGGGTTAAAGCGTGCTATAGCTGGCGATAGGCGTTACGCGGTGTTAACCGCTTTTTCCGCCCCTGTTCTGATATTCTTTTACATAATATGCGCATGGACAAACGAGTCGGAGCCGCACTGGCCGGCGTTTGGTTATCTTAGCGCGATCATAATTATGGCGGCGGTCGGCCTGGAACTGTGGGACCGTGGCGGCTCTGATAAGGCCAGGCGAGCTATGCGCTATTTTATTACCGCCGCCGGGTTGGCCGCGATTATGTTTATCCTGTTTTATATCCATGTGTTCAAGCCGATACTGCCGATCAAACCAAAATACGATATTATTAACGAAGTTTATGGCTGGGATAAAGCTGGCGCCCAGATTGAAAAAATATATAACGAAAAACTGGATAAAAACGGTTTTATTCTAGCCCATCACTGGGTGCTCTGTTCCCAGATCATGTTTTCTACCGCCGATAAATTTCCGGTGGCTTGCATCAATGGCAGGATCGATCAGTTCGATTTTTGGGATGATGAAGATAAGCTGAAGGGCAAAAACGCCCTGTTTGTGAGTGATCTGCGGTTTGAAGAGCCACCCGACCAGTTATACCATTTTGAGAATGTGGAAAAAGTGGAAGAGATACCGATAGAACGGGGGGGCAGAATGGTTCGCCAGTTTACGATTTGGATTGGGCGCAATTACCAGGGAATTCGTTGAAGACGGTTAATTCTGCTTTTTTACTTTTATATTGTAGTCGGTCAGCTTTCGGCGTAATGTATTGCGGTTGAGACCCAGGATATGCGCCGCTTGACTCTGGTTACCGCCACTTTCATCCATTACCATTTCCAACAGATGTTTTTCGACAGTGCAGATGACCATGGGATGCAACCCCCCGCCATTTTCCAGGCCATTTAATCCCTTTATATATTTTTTCAGGTTAGCCCGCAGAAAATCATCAAGCGATATCTGTTTAACAGACGCCTGACCCTGTTTTGAGTTGCCCATTAGCCCACAAGTGTGTTTGAAATTTACTGCATGTACCGATGTTGGCAATCTTATCAGACGGAAAAGTTTAGTCAATGGTAATTTCACACTTTTCTGCCAAAATCGCCAAAAAAATTAAATTTGAAAAATTATTTGGTGTGAGCTTGCTTTTTGCTTTACCAGATTCTATTATGATTCAGGGATTGGCGCTCGCCTTGCCAGAGCGCTAAATATGTTGGGCATTTGCAAAGTGTTTAATATATTGAAGTTTTGGTGGCGCTTTGGCAGCGGCCACTTTATAATATTAGGTTTTTCAATTAACTTTTAACAAGAAATTCGGAGGATTATATTAAATGGCAGTAAAAATTAAGCCGCTTGGCGATCGTGTTTTGGTGCAGCCGATGGAAGCGGAAGAGGTTATGAGCGGCGGGATAATTATTCCTGATTCAGCCAAGGAGAAGCCTCAGGAAGGCGAAATTGTGGCGGTGGGTCCGGGTCAGCCGGATGGTGACGCTCTTACAGTCAAGGTTGGGGACAAGGTTATTTATTCCAAATATGCGGGCACAGAAATCAAACTTGATGGTCTAGATTATCTACTGATGCGTGAAGACGATCTGTTGGGAATCGTGGTTTAAACGACAATCACTAAATACTTAATATAAAAAGAGAAAGAGGTTTTTAAATAAATGGCTAAACAGATATCATTCAGCGAAGACGCGCGTCATAAAGTATTGCGCGGAGTTGATCAGCTTGCGAATGCGGTTAAGGTTACCCTGGGTCCCAAGGGCCGCAATGTTGTAATAGAAAAAAGGTTCGGCTCACCCATTATTACAAAAGACGGTGTGACAGTCGCTAAGGAAATAGAGATTCAGGATTCTTATGAGAACCTGGGAGCTCAGCTTGTGAATGAAGTTGCGTCCAAAACATCCGATGTGGCAGGCGACGGCACAACCACAGCGACAGTTCTGGCCCAGTCAATCTTTAGAGAAGGGATCAAAAACGTAACTGCCGGCGGAAACCCAATGGATATCAAACGTGGCATCGAGATCGCCGTGGACGCAGTTCTGGAAAAGCTGAAGAAGCTTTCGAAAGAAACCAAGGATAAGAAAGAGATCGCCCAGGTTGGTTCCATATCCGCTAATAACGACCAGACCATTGGTGACCTTATTGCCGAGTCTATGGACAAGGTTGGCAAAGATGGTGTTATCACAGTTGAAGAGGCGAAGTCTATGGAGACATCGCTGGAGATAGTCGAAGGAATGCAGTTTGATCGTGGTTATCTGTCGCCTTATTTTGTGACAAACCCTGATCGAATGGAGTGCGACCTGGAAGATGTGTTTCTCCTGCTCCATGAGAAGAAAATATCGAACATGAAAGACCTTCTGCCGTTGCTGGAAAAAATAGCTAAGATGGGTAAACCATTAGTAATCTTGGCGGAAGATGTTGATGGTGAAGCGTTGGCTACACTGGTGGTCAACAAGCTGCGCGGCACGCTCAACTGTTGTGCGGTTAAGGCCCCGGGCTTTGGTGACAGGCGCAAGGAAATGCTGAAGGATATCTCTATCCTGACCGGTGGTAATGTTATCTCTGAAGAGCTTGGTGTTAAGCTGGAGAACGTATCTATTGAAGATCTTGGCAGCGCCAAGCGCGTCAACATCGATAAAGAGAACACAACCATTGTCGAAGGTAAAGGTAAGGGCAGAGATATCGAAGGTCGTGTCCGCCAGCTCCGAAGCCAGGTGGAAGAGACAACATCTGACTATGATCGTGAGAAACTGCAGGAAAGGCTTGCCAAACTGGTTGGCGGTGTTGCTGTTATTAATGTTGGCGCCGCGACAGAGACAGAGATGAAAGAGAAAAAGGCTCGTGTCGAGGACGCTTTACATGCGACCAGGGCGGCTGTTGAAGAAGGTATTGTGCCTGGCGGCGGTGTTGCGCTGATCCGTTGCATAAAAGCTTTGGAAAGCCTGAAGGGCGCCAACCATGACCAGCAGGTGGGCATCAACATCATTAAACGCTCGCTGGAAGAGCCCCTTCGCCAGATCTCTAACAACTCTGGCATGGAGGGTTCTGTTGTGGTGCAAAGAGTGCTCAAGGAGAAACAGGGCATAGGGCTCAACGCGGCCACTGGAAAGTATGTGGATATGCTTTCGGAAGGTATCGCTGATCCTACAAAAGTGACCCGGACCGCGTTGCAGAACGCAGCGTCGATCTCTTCGTTGTTGCTGACAACCGAAGCTGTGATCGTGGAGCTTCCTGAAGACAAGGCCGCCGCAAACGCCGCAATCGCTGGAAGTGGCGATATGGGAGGCATGGGCGGTATGGGTGGAATGGGTGGAATGGGTGGAGTCTACTAGACCACTCGTACTACCTGGCAACGCCAGATAGCTATATTGGCGGCATGGCAGTTATTGCTTTGCCGCCTTTTTTTGTTTTTAATCTGCATAATTCACATTTTATTACTTAATACTGGGTTGGAGCACTCCAATTAACCAATCGTGACCAAGAGATTTAATTATAATATTACAAATAATTTTTAATAACTTTATCCATGAGTCTCATGTTAAAAGCAAGACCAAGCCTAGAATGCAATCAAATGGAAAAAATGTATAAAATTAGCTACTTATTTATTTAAAATGATGATATTATGTTGATGCCTTTTGTAAATATGGTTAAATTTGCCCAAAGGAGGGGTGGATTTATAAGGAGACCATATTTTTCCTAAACAGTCTCAAAGGAGGAAGTTATGAAATTTTTTCACACATCCATCAAACCGTTCACAGCGATGCTGGTTGGTCTCGCGATGTTGTGCTCTGCGCCGGCCTCGTTAGCCGCTGTAGAAATCGGTGAAGGACTAACACTTGATGGAGATGTCCGTTTCAGGTACGAGATCGATTCTGACGACGCTAAAGACAAAGACCGGGATCGTCAGCGTGTTCGTTTGCGCCTTGGCGGTAACTATCAAGCCAGCGACGCAGTATCGATTCGCTTTCGGCTCGAAACAGGATCCGCCACCATCCAATCACAAAATACCACTTTGGAAGTAGCCAACGCTGGTAAGAATGCTGATTTCGGATTAGGCGAAGCCCACATCTTTTTTAATCTGATGCCGGTTGTCGCCTTGCTGGGTAAATGGGCAAGCCCTCTTTATAACCCAGGCCAGTTTATCCATGATGCGGATATCAACTTTGAAGGTCTCGGCGTCGGTTATTTTGGCGGCAGTGACGCAGCAAAATTTACCGCGCTTGCGGCCTACCATCTCGTTGGTGAAAACGGCTTCAACGATATTAATGGCGATAGCGCTATTTTGACTTGGCAGTTGATTCTTAATGGCGGTGAAGAAGTCGCGTGGAAGGTTGCCGCCGGCGCGAATCATCTGACACTCAGAACGCCGGGCGAGAGTGATGTTAGCCAGACATATCCAACTATTCTTGCTGAAATCACATTGACAGAGATGAACGCGCTGACTGTCGGTGGCGGGTACACATTTTCCAGTGGTGACATCGAAGGTGAGTCCAAGGATGAAAACGCCCTTATGGCTTTTATCAAAGCTAAAGTAGGCGCGTTCGGACTGGGCGTGACTTATTATGAAGTTGGTGGTATTGCGGCTTTGATAAACGGCGCCGCAGCCCATGATAACTTTCCTTTCGCAGCTAACTACAAGGGTTTTCAGTTCAAGGTGAAAATGCCTAAATTTCTGGATGCTGTAAAGTGGGATGTTCGATACTATACTCAGGAGACCTTGAATGATAATTTCGGTAATGCTGATTCTCCTGGTTTTGTTATGGTTGGGCCTGGTCGTAACAGGAACCGCGCGCAAGTTAATTTCACCGTTGGTTTCTAGCTGAATACTGATCTATTTTGGCCGCCTGCTTTGCAGGTGGCCTTTTTTTATTTCAACACATAATCAGTAAAGTATAACGGGATTCTCATTTCTTTCTGCTCTGTTAACACGGGCGCATATTTCATATAAGCGTTTGCGTTTACGCTTTTGATATCCGCGACCCTTCTGGAGAAAACAAATTTCTCTGTTCTGGCTTCACCTGCTTTCAGTCGGTTATCGCTGATGATTTTGACTCCATTTAAAAACACGTCACCATCAGAATAGATTTCCGCGCCATCAGCGTTTATAACTGCTTTGCGATAGACGATCTCCTGCGTCTCGATCACACGGCCTGCGATATCTACAGATTGCGCTTGCAGCACAAGCTGGCGTTGCGGGGCTCCTGTGGGCACATAGTGGCCGGCGCGAGCGTTTATGATCTCCACTTCAATGCCGAGCCGTACGCCAGAGCGTATCGGGTCGCCCAGTTTCAGAGTGACCGCTTCTTTCATCGTGGCAAGGTTTCGGGCCATGGAGTGATCATGGATCATCTCCCTTCCACCTTCGTTGGCGGTTTTACCCGGGATTTCCTTCATATGACAGCTTTGGCAATGCTCATTTTCCTTTGCATGATTTGTCTGGCTCCACTCGTCATATGTGGCGCCGACTTTTATGCCATGCCTATTCGTGAAATTGTGGCATGTCGCGCATATTTTCGAAGTAGCAAAATCATCTGAATAAGCTGTTTCATGATGGGGCGATTCGGCGTCTTTTAATACCGATCGTTTCACATCACCCGGCTCCAGCTTGGCAGAAACATTGCTCCCATTAATAGTTACGTTTGATATGGAATGACAGAAATCGCAAGTGATACCTTCGCGGGTTATAGTCAGCTCGACATCATAATCTTTCGTCAGCCGCACCGTTGGCGCATGGCAGTCGAGGCAATACTTTTTAGCCTCGCCCTTTGTTTCCAGGTAGGCCTTTTGGTATGCAGTCTGAAACACAGGGTTGGTGTAAGAGTTGGCGTGAAGGGATCGCGCCCAGTTGCGATAGTTATCCACATGGCACTCCTTACATACCTGGGAGCTTTCGAACATATCTGCGCCTTCCGCAAGGGCCAGCGAAGGCATGATTTGCAAAATCAATGTAGAAATGAGAATTAGTGTGCTGAGAGTATAAGTAAAACGTTTCATTTTGCCCGCCTCCGTTTTTACCGGAATAACGCGCCCCGGTATTATAAATTTGAGCGTATTTATAGGAACAAGCCGTACTCCGGCTATGATTTACTTTATACTTATTGATGCGGTCAAACTGCTTTTGATTCGCCTGTAAATTAATCAAGGATAAAATTATTTGACATGACAGAACATATTATCGTCGCTTTGGCCCTCATCATATTCACGGGAATACTTTGCCAATGGTTCGCCTGGGCGGTAAAGCTGCCGGCGATACTGTTTCTGCTGATGGCGGGTATAATCGCTGGCCCCATCACAGGAGGGCTCGACCCTGTTGAACTGTTTGGTCAATTGTTGTTTCCGTTGGTGTCACTATCTGTTGCGATAATACTATTCGAAGGAGGTCTCACGCTCAAACTGCACGAAATTTCCGGGCTGGAGCGGGTGGTTCGAAACCTGCTCACCATTGGCCTGCTGGTGACCTGGGTGGTGACAGCTGTCGCCACCAGGCTGGCCCTCGGCTTTTCATGGGAGCTTTCGTTTCTGTTTGGCGCCATAACCGTGGTCACAGGCCCGACGGTTATCGTACCAATGCTACGGACCGTGCGCCCCAACGCAACAATATCGAACATACTTCGTTGGGAAGGGATCGCCATCGACCCGATCGGCGCATTGCTGGCGGTGCTGGTATTTCAGTTCATAATCTCTGGCAGTGATGGCGGGGCGCTGGGCCACACCATATTCTCCTTCGGTCAGACTATATTCATCGGCCTAACGCTGGGCGCAGGCGTTGGTTATGGGTTTGGGGTGACACTGCGCAACCATTGGCTGCCGGAATATCTGCATAATGTCGCCACTTTGGCGCTGGTATGCAGTCTGTTCGCTTTTTCCAATATGGTCAGTGAAGAGTCGGGCCTGCTTGCAGTGACGGTGATGGGGTTTTGGCTGGCGAACATGAAAGATACACCGATAGAAAATATCCTTGATTTCAAAGAGAGCCTGAGCGTGCTGCTGATCTCCGCGCTGTTTATCATCCTCGCAGCGCGGATAGAGTTCCATGAATTCTGGGAGCTTGGTTACGCCGCGTTATGGATTTTTCTGGCGATACAGTTTCTCGCTCGGCCATTGAAAGCATTTGTCTCCACCCTGGGGTCGTCGTTGAAATGGCAGGAGCGCGCCATGCTGGGGTGGATCGCCCCCAGGGGGATAGTGGCCGCGGCTGTATCTTCGCTGTTTGCCATCCGGCTGGAGCAGGCTGGCTATGATCAGGCGGGCCTGCTCGCCCCGTTGACGTTTGTGGTGATCATAGGCACCGTCACCTTGCAGAGCGCCACCTCCAGACCCCTTGCCAGCTGGCTGAACGTTGCCGAACCGGAGCCGAAGGGGTTCCTGATCATAGGCGCCAATCAGGTTGCCCGGGCCATATCACAGGCGCTTGAATCGAACGGTTTCCGGGCGCTGATGACCGATACAAGCTGGGATAACATAAAAAAGGCGCGGATGGAAAATCTGCCGGCTTATTACGGCAACCCGATCTCTGAACATGCTGACCGGCAGCTCGATCTGGTAGGTATCGGGCGTATGCTGGCGCTGTCACCACAGGCGGAGCAAAACCTGGTGGCCGGGCTGCGATACCGCCTGGAGTTCGGACGGAACGCTATCTATACCTTGATGACATCCAGCGAGAAGACCGCGCCGGAAAAGTTGCGCGCCGCAGACGCCCATAGGGGAAATGTGCTGTTTGGAGACGGTGTGACCTACTCCATGCTGGCAAGCCTGATCAGCCAGGGCGCGGAGATACGTAGCACCGGTCTGACCGAGGAATTCGATCTGGAACAGTATGAGCAGCAGTATGGCGCCAGCGCAATCCGTATGTTTGCTATCGATGGCAAGGGCAGGATAAAAGTGTTTACCACTGATAACAGCCTGAAACCGGGCCCCGGCTGGACCATCATGAGCTTGGTAAAAGCGGAGAAGGAGAACGAAGACTAAATAGTTTGCCGGTTTTGCAAAGAGCCCGCAGATATGCCAAGGGCCAGAAGCGTGAAAAAATAAAGGGAGTTTGCCGGTATTTGAAAATTAAAATCAACAAACCCATGAAAAAGTATAGCGATTGCGCCGGTCAATGACGCGAACAATACACCCCTGATTAACATATCACCGCTTTTAATAGACGCCATGCCAATTTTTATTAGCAATATAATTATTGCCACCGCTAATAATGTAAACCCAATGATACCTTGCTCCGACAATATTTCCAGATAATCATTATGCGCATGATTGAAGTCGACATATAAAGACCCATCCTCGTACATCGGGAAAATATATTGCAACGTGCCAGCGCCGCTTCCTGTGATGAAAAAATCGTGTATGATATTTTTGGTGGTTGCCCATGCCTGGGTCAGCTCCGCCTGTGTCGGGGTGGTGGCCAGCCTATCTGTAAACCACCCAGAGCCGATGATCAACCCGGCGAAAATTGCGGCTGTCAGAATCATTGGGGCGATGCGCGCTTCATGGGAGCCTTTTCCTTTGATGATATAAGAGAACCCGATCGTTATGGTCAACGCGGTAAGCAATGAAATAATACCGGCGTAAGAGTAAGAGAGGAACAGCGCAGTAAACATTATTAAAATCAGAACAACCAACTGCGCCCTTCTTTCTAGCAATGATGAGATTAAATACGCCATGGTAAAACGTTTGCCAACGCTGATCCTGGCTTTCGGCCCGCGGGATATCAGCATGCCGATCGCCAACGGGATAATCATTTCCAGGTGACCGGCAAAATGATTTCTGTTAGCGAAAGTTCCGGTGACAAATCCTTGGTGGGCGGTTTTCTGGCTCCACCATATATACTCGATACCGGTCAATGTATTGAATAAACCGTAAAGCGATTCGATTACACCAACGGTGATCAGGGCCCCCACAGCAATTTTAAGCCGTTTCAGGTTATCTACCAACAGAAGGATCAGAAAAAATATTGCGATGCATGAGCATCCTTTCAAAAACTGAGCCAGCGTAGTGCCACGATCAACACTTATGGGTATCCAAACGCTGCCATTATCGATTAAATTAAATTGATAAGCCGCATGTGAGTATGGGCTGAGCATGGCGACAATATTTTGAGGCAGTGGCGTAGCCTGTAGCAGTATGTAGCTTGCCCAAGCTAACAGAATAAACAGTGGTGCGCGCGCAGCCTTTACGGCTGCCAGGCCTGATTGACGCCGGGAGTATCCAATAACCCAGCATGCAAGGGTCAGAAAAGAGCCCACCTCCAGGATCGACCAGGCCCATACCCTGTTACTGCCCAGTGGCAGAGGCGCCCATACAATCAAAGCGATGAGCGCTATAAAAGCATACCGGTCGCGATTATCGTTATGGTCAGCTGGCACTAGACCGTGCCTCCATAAGCTTTGGAACGCTCTGAATTCAGCTCAAAACGGCTAATCTTGTTTTGGCGCTGGTTCCTGCCCTCCAGTTCATCTTCCAGAATTATTAGCAGTCCAGGGTCAGTTATCATCGGGAAAATAATAGACTCCCGGTTTAGCTGTACCATCATTTTTATAATGTTTTTCGCCTGTTCAGGGTGCTGAAGCGACTTTCTTATTGTATCTTTCATAATTTCCCTCAGTTCATCAGAGAAGTGCTCCCATACTGTCATACTGATCCAGATAAGCTTGTACTGAATTATCGGTTCGTGCTGGCCCAGGGTGATGGCTTTTCGCATTGCGTCGAACGCTTCACCATCCATCTGCTGGTTGAGAAACTTGCTCTGTGTCAGGCTGGTCCACGCCAGGCTCCATGTGGGGCGTTTGGAGCAAGCGATCCGGTAAAGCGCTATCGCTTCATCACGATGCCTGCGCGAGTCAGCCGACCATATGGGGTACTCAAGGGCCTTCCACTCATGAAATTTACCCAGATAATAGTCGTAATTTGCGCCTGTACGGTCCAGTTTCCGCGCTTTTTCCAGAGAATGGACGCCCTGTTCCCAGGCTGCTGGTCTGTCTATTTTGCCAACGTATTCCCACACATACATAGACTGAAGCGGCTTTATCGACAGAAGGTCAGCGATGCCCCATGTGAAGGACCATATAGCAAGCCCGACAAGGGGAACAATGGAGGCAAGAATCAAGCGATTGGTTTTCAAACAGGACCTCTACAAGAAGATTTGTTTACCAGGCGTTTTAACCAGACAGAGCAAACAGTCATCCATATATCGGCTGACTGCCTTCCAGCTTCTGGTTAAGTCTCTTCAACGTTCTGTTCAGCGTACTGGTTGTAGTAGTAATAATATCCACCATAGCCGGACATCTGCTCTATATCGACCTGGGACAATACAACACCCAGCGGCATTATATTCGATGATACAAACCGTTTGACCGCCTCTTGCGCCGCGTCATGGGTTGTATGGTCCGCCCGGACCAGCAGTATAACTTCATCCACCAGGTGCCCCAGTGCGATAGCGTCGCTGTAAGGTAAAACAGGGGCAGTGTCCACAACAATATAGTCGAACACTTTTTTAAGTTTTTTAAATGTCTTGGCAAATTTTTTCGACGAGAGGAACTCTATAGGGTTCATCGGCATGTCACCGCTGGCCAATACATAAAACGATAGTGTGCCGGTGGTCATTTTCGAAATACAGTCCCGCAGCTTTTTTTCGCCAGATACCAGCGATGTGAGGCCATCCTTGATTTCCAGGTCAAAAACGGTGGCAAGGCCAGGCTTGCGCAGATCAGCGTCCATCAGCAATGTACGCCCCAGTCGGCTCAAAGACGCGGCCAGGTTGGTGCTCAATGTTGTTTTACCTTCACCAGGGATCGATGATGTAACAAGTATCGTTTTCGACGGCGCGTCGAGATTCGAAAATAGAACCCCGGTGCGGATATTGTTTATAGCTTCAGAAAAGGGTGATTTAGGATTATCGAGGGCATAGCGCTCCGGGTTTGGGGCGATACCGTTTTCTTTTTTAAGATAGTGTAAAGAGCCCAAGGCAGGCAAAGCCAGGTAACGTTCCACATCTTCATGGCTTTTGAAAGTTTTATCCAGATGGTCACGCGCAAACGCCAGCAAAATCCCGAGAAACAGGCCCGCCGCCATTGAACCTGCAGCAATCAAGACTTTTTTCGGTTTTGCAGGGTGGGTCGGTGGCTCCGCCATGTCTACAATCTGGACATTGGTGACATCATTTTCACTGGCAATTTGTGTCTCCTGTATTCGCTTGAAGAAAGCATCGTAGAGTTGACGATTGGTGGCGACTTCCCGCTCCAGTTTTGCCAGTTCAAACTCTTTACCCTTAAGCCCACGTTTTTCCACTTTCATCCGTTCACTTAATCGCAAAAGTTCTCTTTCGTTTTTCAGGGCCACTTCATATTCCCGGGTTATGCCGTCAACAACCTTGTTGATCTCTTTATCCAGCCGCTGGGCCGATTCGTTTAGGTCAGATTTGGCCGCGATCATCTTTGGATGCTTGGCGCCATACCGTTTGCCCAGTTCCGCCACGCGACGTTGCAGGCGTGATTGTTCTTCCTTGAGGGTTTGGACAAGTGGATGCTGTAACACTGGGCGCAACGAATCATAACCTTCTCCACTATTTGCAGCTTCCTTGACCTGGTTAAATCGAATTTCCGCTTCTATTCTCTTGGTTTGCGCTTCGACAATACCAGCGGTAACACTGGCAAGCTTACCCGAAATTATTTCCTTCTGACTTTCAGTATCTACAATCCCTTCAGCAATCTGGTAATCCTGCAGCGCTTTTTCCGATTTGTTAAGTTGCGCTCGTAACTCTTCAAGCCGTCCGGTCAACCAACTGGACGCCTGTTCAACAACACTCAACCGTGATTCCAGACCGGTGTTTACATACGCCTCCGCCACAGCGTTCGCTACGTCAGCCGACAGACCTGGGTCGCTGGCTTCAAAAGATATCTGCATTACCTGGCTCTGCTCTTTGTTGCTGACATATAATCTTTCATTAAATTCATCCAGCAGTTTTGACGCTGCGCTCTCTTCGTTAATAGGCAGATTATCCTCTGGTAACCACCCTTCAGGGATCAATTCCAGAATATAAGACTTTATGTTTTTATTCTGTTTTTCATCAAACTCAGGATGGTTTTCCAGCTCCAGCTTTTCCACCACCGAGCTTGCCAGTTTCCTGCTGTTTATGATCTCCCTTTGGGTCTCGTAGAAATATTTTATATTTGTATTGTTCTGCAAAGGGTCCAATGAAATTATTTTCGGCTGATCCGGCTCTATCAAAAGCGATACAGTGGCTACATAGATTGGTGTCATTGAAAAAGCAGTTAATACGCCAATAATGGTAGAGACCAGGGCAAAAACTATGATCTGCCATTTATGTATTTTAATAATTCGTAGATATTCGATCAGGTCCAGGCTGTTGTCCGGCGCGGGTTCCGTTAAAACGCTGGAATCAAGCAGGGTGGTGATGTCTTGTTCATGATTGTGCATAGAAGACATAACCGAAATACCTCTGTTTCTAATAAATGGCTAGAACAGGCTCTCACCCACTGTAATAATGTCACCTGGCTGAACCAGTTCATTCATTCCCACCGATTTCATAGGTTCATCCGGGTTGTCCTCTCGCACCAGGCTGATTTTTGATTTGGATGCGCGTTCGGTAAACCCTCCTGCCAGAGCGATTCCTTTCTGAATCGTCAGGCCCGCCACATAGCTGTAGCCGCCTGGTTTTTCGACCTCGCCCCGAACATAAAACAGCCGATACTGTAAAATAGACACTGTAACTTGTGGATCTTTTAAATAGCCCTCCTGTAGCATTTCTGCAATATGAGCTTCCAGCTTTTTTGGATTATAGCCAAGAACTTTTATTTCACCCAGCAGTGGATAGGATATGGCGCCAGCCCCGTTTACCCGAATTTCAGGAATGCTCAGGTCTTCTTCGCCAAACACCCGGATGCTCAAAAGATCGCCTGGGCCTATGGTATATTGACTAACTATAATAGTAGGCTCTTCCCTATCGATAACTGGTTGCGGAGTTTCATCTATTTGTGGATCGGCCTGATCTGATATTATTTCAGGGGTTTCCTCTGCTGGGTTATCGTTAGCTTCGGGGGGTTGTTCAGTATCCTCATCCTTTTCAGGCTTGCCCGAAGACATGGTTAATAATATGTTTTTAAAATATGGATTATTAGCCAGTCTGGATTGATTTTGTTCAATCGACGAGTAATCTTCGTCCAGGTTTAAACTATTTTGGACCAGCGTTAATGAAACAAGAAAATTACTTAATTCAGATGCTTCTGTTTGAGCCCCAAACAATGTAACTGCGGTAAAAGCAAATAACACAAACCCAATTTTAAGGTACCTTTTCAACTCTGCCAACTTCGGATTAATCCTAAATGGTTATCTGTTTTTATTGCTTTTCACCTTCTGCTTCATTGTATCAAATATTAAGGATATACTAAACAAATTGGATCTGTAGTTAATATCAGGAAAACTGGAGTCCCTGCTGGAGTTAAGGTATCGGCCTGCTATGAAAAAGTTTCTCCATATGTTATATTCAAGATCAACATCGAAATCTACATAATCATCTTTCCGCTCGGCTGTGGAGAGAACATTAAAATCATCCTCCTGGAATCGAACCCTGCCCGTAAGTGTTAACGCCTCGGTCAGGTCATGTATATAGTCGAGCCCTGCAGTGGTGGACACATAATAGTTGGCGATTGAATGGGGCGATTCCTTGGTTATCCTGCTCAGGAGCAAAACGATCTCAATATATGATTTTGGCTCATACGACACTTCACTGATAACGCTAAATCCTGAAAAATCAGGGTTTGTGGAGTCATCAAACCTTTTGGACAGCCAACCAGCCTTGAATATACCGGTGGTTTTGTCAGTGGCATCCCATTCAATACCACCCAGCACCCTGTACTCTTCGCTGGTAAGGTCAAGCGACGCTCGCTTGTCGAAATAGTCATAGTCTCTATATTGCCCTTCAAGCAACAGCCTGGTCTTCTCCCGGTTACGATAATAAGTCGCGGTCAGGATTTTTCTATCCCTGTCTCTGGTTTCCTGCTGGTTGTTAGTATAACGTCTTTCATAACCTTCGAGCCGCACCTCCAATTGGTTCTTTGACTCCCTGTTCCCAAGGATAACACCACCCATCAGCCTTTTGGCGTTCCATTCGTCCGGCTCTAGAGAAATTTCGAGCCTGGAGCCAGATGAGCCGCGCGATTCATGGGCAAGGGCATAGTCAGCCCCCAGCTCCAAGGCCAGCCATTTTCTCAGGTTGAGTGTCAGCAATCCATCAACGAAATGATCTTCCACATCTTCATCCTTATTGGCGTCGAAACGGTACACATCGACAAAATAGCTGGCTTCGAAGGAATGCTTTCTGAATAATGACTTTAGTGTAATGGAGGGCTGGATAAGAAATATGTTGTCTTCTTCCTTGAACTCGTCATTTTTGAAAACGTTGTCATCCAGACTGTAGGTGACACCTAGCGCAGGATACAACCCTGGCCCGATTTTGTCTTTTTCCTTGGCGTCGGCTGCGGAAATAAACTGAAATGAAAGCATAACAGTAGCAAAAAGAACTGTTAAGCTGAATTTTATAATACTTTGGACCATTCCCCGCACCTTCCCAATAATTTCCCCGAGGGGTGGTGTACCGGACACACCACCTATAATCATAATCAACAGATCTAATTAAAGCCTTTTGCTCACGAAGGGCTTGCCGGGCCACCACCAATCACTGGAGTAGGTGGCGTAGGAATAACCACAACAGGCTCTGGCACTTCTGGAGGCTGGATGAGGCCAACACCAAAAGGTGTCACACCACCCCGTCCAATACCTACACTAGGCATGGAAGCCGGCGCAAATGGTGATGGAGCTGTTCTGCCAGCGGCAGTCGCGGCGGCAACCAGAGCAGGATCGGCGCCCGCCAGAATAGCAGCCTGGACAATTGCTTCTTCATTTGCTGGGTTTGCGCTGACAGCGGCTGTAACAGCTACGCCAGCCAACGATGGATCAGTGGAGATCACCGTTATAATCACCAGCCCAGGGTCCACCCCCGCGTTTAAAGCGGCAGTTACGATTTCACCAGCAAATTCCGGGCTCTGCTCGATAGCTTCTTTAATTATTTCCTCTGCTTTTTCAGGCGCATTTGCTATCGCTTCTGTTACCGCCTGGTCTATGGGAAGATCCGCAGAGAGATCAGCCGCTGAAGCGATAAATGTGGAAAAAACCACCAGCGCCATTACTGATAGTATGTTTTTCATCATTGTTCATGTCCTCGCATGAAAGTCAATACTTCACTTTGATACCTTCAAAGTCTTCCTTTGCATCATCAGTATCCTATATTATTAGCATTTAGTCAAGTAAAATTAACTTATTAGGGGGAAACCGCCGCACCGATCGAAACCATAAAAGCTGGACTTGATGTGGTAGAATATATAATTTAGGATTCACCAGGAGATATTCTTAAATGAAACGTATCATCTTATTGTTCATCGTTTTGGCTGTCACTTCATGCTCTTCTGAGGCTCAAAATTCGCCCTCGGATAAAGAGGCTCTTGAAAAAATAATAGAAAACTATATAACAAATCACCCGGAAGTAATCGAAAGCTCTCTTAAAAATTATTATGATAAGCAAAGAAAAGCCCAGGAGGACGCCGCTTTCCATGAGTCAATGAAGCAACGGTACGAAGTGCCCATAGGTTCTTCACCGGTCAAAGGCCCAAAGCAGGCCCCTGTCACCATCGTTGAATTCAGCGATTTTCAATGCCCCTATTGCGCCCGTTCTGTGGAAGCGCTAAAGGAAATTGACAATAAATATAAAGGTAAAATAAAGTTTGTTTTCAAGCATTTCCCGCTGGAAAACATACATCCGCTGGCCAGAAGCGCGGCCCGGGCTTCCATGGCGGCCATGAAACAGGGCAAATTCTGGGAGTATCACGACACTTTGCTGAATAATCAATCGATGTGGAGCAGGGGTGACAAGGATGCCATGTTCGAACAATACGCAAAGGGCCTTGGTCTTTCTGTGGAGCAGTTCAGAAAAGATCTGGCGGCCGATAAGGATGATAAGCAGATAAATGAGGATATGGCCCTGGCGAAAAAATTGAACGTCGGCTCCACCCCCACATTTTTTATCAATGGGGTGCCGATGCGTGGTTTGGGCGCGCCTTCCTACTTTTACAAAGTCATCGACGCTGTCATGAAGGAGAAACAATAGGAAACGGGGTAATCACCCTTTTTTTTCGAATTTGATATCCAGCTCGGTTATTTTTTTTGCAAGCGTGTTCCTGTTCAGGCCGAGAGCTTTCGCCGCTTTGGCCTGAACATTGTTTTCTGCGGCTAACGCATTTTCAATCAATACTTTCTCTACTTCCCCTATCACCTCGGCGTAAGCCGACCCATGGGGCGCGTTCTTTTGCAATTGCCGGATTAAACGGGCCAGCTCACGGTTGCGGCTGCGTCCGCTGGTCCGCTTCCCGCTGGGGCCACTTATATCTTCCGGTATGTCATCTATGGTTATCGTCTCACCCGGCGCCATGATTATCGAGCGGCGGATTACATTCTCCAACTCCCGCACAGAGCCTTTCCAGTCATGATCCATCAGAGCTTTGATCACATCGGGGGACACCGATTTCGTCTCCTCATTCAATGTCCTGGCGGTTTTCCGGAGAAAACTTTCCACCAGCAGCGGTATATCCGATTTGCGTTCGTTGAGCGGCGGCAGATGAATCCGCACCACGTCGAGCCGATGGTATAAATCTTCGCGAAATCGGCCGCTGGCAATGTCGGCGCCAAGGTCGCGGTTGGTGGAGGCTATCACCCTCGCCTTGCTCTGCAATGGCCTGGCGCCCCCCACCGGATAAAACTCCTTGTCCTGTAATACCCGGAGCATCTTCGCCTGCAGCTTCAGCGGCATATCGCCCACTTCATCAAGCAAGACAGATCCTTCCCCAGCTATTTCGAATTTGCCAGGTTTATCATCCTCAGCTCCTGTGAAAGCCCCTTTTACATGGCCGAACAGTTCCGATTCCAGGAGTTCAGCCGGTATGGCGGCGCAGTTGATCGCCACAAACGGCTTATCCGCGCGGTCGGAGCTGTTGTGGAGCGCCCTGGCGATTAACTCCTTGCCGGCGCCTGTGGGCCCGGTGATCAGAATATTCACTTCGCTGTTGGCGGAACGTCCGATCAGTTTGAACACTTCCTGCATGGCCGGCGACCGGCCAACGATTTCATCTTCAGGCGCTTGTGTGGTCGATGTTTTTAATCGCGACAGCTCGTTCGACATCTTCCGATAATCGACTATCCGCTGTGTGAGGATCTCTATCTCATCGATATCGAACGGTTTTGTTATATAGTCGAACGCTCCTTCGCGCATGGCGGAGATGGCGTTTTTCATGGTGGCCTGCGCGGTCATGATCACCACGGATGGCGGCGATGAACGCTTTTTGATCGATTCGAGCAGATCGAACCCGGAGCCATCGGGTAATGTGATGTCTAGATAGACAAGGAAATATCGGTTTTCGTTCAGCAGCTCCCGCGCTTCTTCCACGCTACCAGCCGAGTCAACCTGGTATCCGCCCCGCTCCAGCCCGCCGGACAGCACGATCCGGATACTCTCTTCGTCGTCAACCACGAGGATGCGCCAGATACTGTTATCTACTTCCATGCCGAGGAATTTTTCTCCTTACCAAAATAAATTCAAGTAGTATGATACCTCTTATTTGCCAACGAAGGTTAATGTGAAAAAAGAGATAACATACAAAGACGCAGGAGTAGACATCGACGCAGGGCAGGAGAGCCTGCGGCGGATAGCGGAGTCCGCCCGATCTACGCACAGCGACAGTGTGCTGACGGGGTTAGGGGGGTTCGGGTCTCTGTTCGATATGGGCCCGGCGCTGAAAGGGTATACAGAGCCGGTGCTGGTCCAGAGCGCCGACGGCGTCGGCACCAAGCTGATGGTGGCGAACATGATGAACCGTTACGACAGCGTGGGGATCGACATCGTCAACCATTGCTGTAACGACATACTGTGCCAGGGCGCCCGGCCGCTCACCTTCCTCGACTATATCGCCGTCGAAGTTCTGAAGCCGGAGCAGATAGAGCAGCTGGTGGCGGGCATGGCCAAAGCGTGCAGGGAAAACGGAGTGTCGCTGGTGGGGGGCGAGACAGCGGAACTGCCCGGCACCTATGCCAAGGGCGAGTACGACCTGGTGGGCGTTATCACCGGCATAGTGGAAAAATCAAAAATTATTACCGGGCAAACTATCCAGCCGGGCGATACACTGCTGGGGCTGGCCTCCAGCGGACTGCACACCAACGGCTATACCCTGGCCCGCAAGGTGATCTTTGACACGCTGGAAATGGATATTGATGAAGCGCCGCCGGAGCTGGGGCGGCCGGTGGGCGAAGCGCTATTAGAGCCGCACAAGGATTATTCGCAAACCATGCTGCCGCTGTTTGATAAATACGATATTAAAGGGCTGGCCCATATAACCGGCGGCGGCCTGCCGGGCAACCTTTCGCGGGTTCTGCCGGACGGTTGCGATGCGGTTATCAGCAAACAATCGTGGGACACACCGCCCCTGTTCCAGCTGATCGCCAGCGGCGGCCTTGTCCCCAGCGATGATATGTACCGGACATTCAACATGGGCATCGGCATGGTTATCGTCACCGGTCCGGATAACGCCAAGAACCTTATCAACGCGCTGGATTCATCCGGCGAGACCGTCTATACAATCGGTGCCATAGAGGAGGGAAAAGGAACCGTTCGCCTGGTCTGATCTTTTCCGGGTAGTATCGATTTGTTATTGGTCAGACGGCTGAGTTCACGGTATCAACGCCTGCTGTATGGTCTGATTCATCATCTGTGATTTTGCCGGCCATCAGGTCGCGGATATACTGGATCATCACCGGGTTGTCCCACTCCCGCGCGCCGAGGGACTGGGCGATGACGTGCCCTTCTGGCGAAATGATGTATGACAACGGCAAAGTGGTGACTCCATACATTTTCATGATCGAGTTATCCCTGTCGTGCAGGATGGTGAAATCCAGCTTATGCTCGTCAACAAAAGCCTGCACATCGGCCGCGTCGTTTTTATCCACGCTGATAGCGACCATGTCGAACCCTTCATCTTTCAGCTCTTTATACAGGTTGTTCATCATCGGCATCTCCACCACGCATGGGCCGCACCAGGTGGCCCAGAAATTGACAAACACCCATTTGCCCCGAAAATCGGAAAGTGAAACATCACCCCCGCCAATGGAGGGCAACGTGAAATCGGGCGCTTCCACATCTTCCCCCTCGAAATGGCCCCCGGGAGCGGAGGCGCTATGGGGGAGGGATTCATCAATGCCATGCCCTGAATGTGGATCATGACTAAGTACCGTGGCTATTCCGGCCACATAACCGATGGCCAGAATCGTTATATATATAAAGGCGGTCTTAAGTTTCATAAATTATTATTTGTTAGCAGGCAAGTTACGCCTGCTCCACCGATTCTATCTCCGGCACCCGGTCCTTCAACACCCGTTCGATGCCCATCTTCAACGTCATCAAGGAACTGGGGCAGGAGCCGCAGGCGCCCAACAGCTTCACCTTCACCACATTGTTTTCAATATCCACAAGCTCCACATTGCCGCCATCTTTCACCAGATAAGGCCTGATCTCGTCCAGCGCGGCTTCCACTTTCTCTCTCACAACATTAATCTCCTACAGGTTTGACGTAATAGCTCCCGATATATTCGAATAACCCCGGCTACGATTCATCCCTGGCCGCTTCCGGGTCATCCACAAAAGTTGTTTCCACGGCCTGTATATAAATCCTTCGGTTCTCTGTCAGCTTGTCTTTAGACAGATATATCACCAGCGCCGCCAGTATCAGCGCCTCCCACGCCACGACATGATGATACCAGACCGGGGCCATGCCCACATCCGCCGCCGCCCCCAGCAACGGCGTTGCGCTGATAAGGATCATGGCGATCAACACCCAGGGGAATAGCGCTTTTTTGTACCCTCTGGTCTTGTAGTAATCTTCTTTAGCGACGGTTTTCTGTATGGCCGCGGTTTTAATGGTCGATCCTGTATATATGAAATGGAACATCATCAACGAAAGCCAGAGTATCACCAGCATCGTTGTCAGAAAGCCAGCCAGAAAATGAAACCCATGCAAACGTGGGTCACTATAAGCCATATAACCCAGCGCGACACAGAGAGCGATCGCCGCGGCGCTCACCCACCCGAAATAGTAATGAAACCTGTCCATGCATTTTCCCGATTAATTATAATCTGGATATTATTGCACACCTTAAGCAAACAAGATAAGCTTTGATATCATCCCTTCGATGCTATAAAGTGTGTTATACCATGCGCCGGATGGCAGTGTGAACCAGTATAAATAACCAGATTTAGGTATTATGAAAAGCCTGGACGAGCTTCGAGAAAAAATCGACAAAATAGACGACCGCCTGATAAAACTGTTGAATGACAGGGCCAAGCTGGGCCTGAAAATCGCCGAGGTGAAAAGCAAAACCGGGGCGCCGGTGTTTCACCCATATCGCGAAACCCAGATATTGAAAAAGATCTCGGATAAAAACGGTGGACCCCTTTCCGACCGCGCGTTGGGCAATGTGTTTCGTGAAATATTTTCCGCTACCCGGTCGGTGGAGCGCGCGCTCAAGTTCGCTTGCCTCGGCCCTGCCGGATCGTTCAGCCACCTGGCCGCGCTAAAACTGTTCGGCTCTTCGGCCCAGGGCGTGCTCAACAGTGATATAGACTCTGTGTTCAATGCGGTGGAGCGCGATGTGGTCGACTATGGGGTTGTGCCGATCGAGAACAGCATCGAGGGCGCCATAGGCAGGACGCTGGATCTGTTGATGACATCACCGGTTAAAATATTTGGTGAGTTTTATTTCGATATACATATCAACCTCAACTCCAAAGCGAAAAGGATCGAGGATGTGCAGACCTTGTACACCCACTACATGCCGCTGGGCCAGTGCCGCCAATGGCTGAGCGGCACATTGCCAAATGTGAAGATTGTGGAGACCGCGTCATCCACCGCCGCCGCCATCAAGGCCAAGGATGACCCGGAGTCCGCCGCGCTCGGCTCTTATGAAGCGGCGCAGATTTATAAACTGAACACATTGGCGGAGAAGGTGGAGGACCGGTGCGGCAACCAGACCCGGTTCCTGGTGATATCGATGAAGGACGGACCGCGCACCGGCAAGGATAAAACATCTATACTGTTTTCGATAAAGCATGAGTCGGGCGCATTGCAGAAGATCCTGCGCCAGTTTTCCACCCGGAATATTAACCTGTCCAAAATCGAATCGCGCCCCAGCCCAACAAAGGAATGGGAATACATTTTCTTCGTCGATTTTGATGGGCACGCTGACGATGACGAGGCCCGGCTGGCGCTGCGCAAAGTAGAGCCGATGACCCATTTCCTGAAAATGCTCGGATCGTATCCGAACTCCCGGACGTGACCCGGAGCCGGCGCTGTAACTGATGGAACAGCTATTTAAACGGACGGTGATAGCCGGCGTCGGCCTGATCGGCGGATCGCTGGCGCTGGCGGGAAAAAAAAGCGGCGCCCTCGGGCATGTAACCGGACTGGGCAGGAACAAAGAGAACCTGGATACCGCGCTTCGCCTTGGCATGGTCGATAATGTAACCGATGATTTGGAACTGGCCGCGAAGGACGCGGATTTTTTCTTTGCCGCCACACCGGTGGAATCGATCGTTACATTGTGTCAAAAGGCGTCCAGTCATGTCGCGCCTGGTTGTATCATCACTGACGGTGGTTCAGTAAAGGCGGACATCGTCGGCAAGCTCGACAGCTCATTGCCGGAAACTGTGCGGTTTGTGGGTGGCCATCCGGTGGCCGGCACAGAGAAATCTGGCGCAGGCTCTGCGTTTGCGGAACTATTCAACAACAGATATGTGATCCTGACACCCAGCGACAAAACCGATAGTGACGCCATCGACCTGGTGGAGCGGCTCTGGCGATCAGTCGGCGCAGACACCGTCCGGATGAGCGCCGAAGAGCATGACCGCGCGTTGGCGTTTATCAGCCATTTGCCCCATTTGGCCGCTTATGCGCTGGTGGACAGCGTGGCGGAGGCGGACGATGACAACTCGATCAAAAGGTTCGTGGCGGGCGGATTCAAGGACACCACCAGGATCGCCGCCAGCAACCCGGAGATGTGGCGGGACATATTTGACATGAACAAAGGGCCATTGCTGGAGTCACTCAACCTGTTCAGGAAAAAACTGGAGCAGTACGAAACCATGATAACCAACGGAGAGCAGGATAAACTGAGGCAGGTGTTGGACGATATCAAAAATATCCGCCAGAAAATGGATGATCATTGTGACTGATCACACTGCACGGTAAAGGCGCCGAATGATAGACCCGGACAGTTTGCCAGATCGGTTGATAATAGCCATCGACGGCCCCGCCGGTTCCGGCAAATCCACAATAGCGCAGAAACTGGCCGATGCGCTGGGGGCCGTGCGGATAGACTCCGGCGCCATGTATCGGGCGGTCACCGCTCGGGCGATCGATGCGGGGATTGACATATCGGACCAGAGAGCGGTGGTCGAGCTGGCGGAAAAAATATCTATAAAGCTGTTGCATGATCCGCAAAAGGTCATTGCAGATGGCGCCGACCTGACCAAACGCATCCGGGAGCCGGATGTGAACGCTGTCGTATCCCAGGTTTCTGCCATTGATGGTGTTCGCAAGGCTATGGTATCGCTGCAGAGGAAGATCGCCTCGATGGGGCGCGTGGTGATGGAGGGGCGGGATATCGGCAGCCATGTGTTCCCCGACGCTGATATAAAATTTTACCTGACAGCCGATGAAGCGACAAGGACCCAGCGGCGCAAACAGGAGCTGGAAAGCTTTGGTCAGAAGGTCACCTATGAGCAAGTGCGGGAAAATATAGCCAACCGAGACAGAATGGACAGCTCCCGCGCCAGCAGCCCGTTGACAAAACCGGACGATGCAAAAGAAATCGACACCACTGATTTAGTGATTGACGAAGTTTTGGATAAACTGATAGAGTGGGTGGTTTACAGGTGTGGCGTTCACAACTGAACCGTAGGGAAACTGGGATAAAATCTGGCTTACGGGTAAATATTACATGAAAGGTTGCTAACTAAAGTATGACAAAAGGCCGAAAAAGCAGATTAAGCAGGGTAAAAGAGGAGCATTACACAGACGACGCGGTGGGAGTATTCGACGATATAGATGTTCATATCGACACTGATGGCGACAGCTTGCCGGCGGATCAATATGACGAGTTAGTCAGCGAAAGCATGACAACGTTCCAGTCCGGGCAGATCGTAAATGGAACGGTTGTTGGCAAATCGGATGATTTCATCATTATTGATATCGGGTTCAAAAGCGAAGGCGCCGTATCGAAAGGGGAGTTTGGCAGAGCTGCGGAATCGCTGGAGATTGGCGACAATACCGAAGTGTTCCTGGAGAAAAGCGAGGACTCTGAAGGTCGACTGGTGCTGTCGAAAGAGAAAGCGAACAGAATCCGTGTTTGGGAGGAGATGGCCGAGAAACATGAAAATGACGAGATTATTGAAGGTGTCGTTATTTCCAAAATCAAGGGCGGCCTCACGGTCGACATAGGCCTCAAAGCTTTTCTGCCTGGCTCTCAGATTGATCTTCGACCCATAAAAAACCTGGACAAGCTGCTGGGCGAGCGGTTCAAGCTGAAAATAATCAAAATGAACAAAAAGCGGGGCAACATTGTCCTGTCGCGCCGGGTTATCCTGGAGCAGGAGCGCAAAGTCAACAAGGACAGCACATTGTCGCAGATCGAGGAAGGCTCGATATTGGAAGGGATCGTTAAAAACATCACAGAATATGGCGCGTTTATAGACCTGGGCGGCATCGACGGCCTGTTGCATATCACAGATATGTCGTGGGGCCGTGTGAATCATCCATCAGAGATGTTCGCTATCGGGGACACTATCAATGTTATGGTCCTGAAGTTCGATAAAGAGACCGAGCGTGTATCGCTGGGCCTGAAGCAGGCCACACCGGACCCGTGGAGCTACGCCGAAGAGAAATATCCGGTCGACAGCCGCGCCGAAGGCAAGATTGTATCGATAGCGGATTACGGCGCGTTTGTGGAGCTGGAAGAGGGTATCGAAGGGCTGGTCCATATATCGGAGATGACCTGGAACAAACATATCCGCCATCCGGCCAAAGTTGTGAATATTGGCGACATGGTCGAGACCGTGGTATTGGCGCTGGATAAAGAGAAAAAGCGGATCTCGCTAGGCATCAAACAAGCCCAGCCAAACCCGTGGGAGAATATCGAAGAGAAGTACCCTGTCAACTCCATAGTTGATGGGCGGATACGCAACGTCGCCGAGTTTGGCGCGTTTGTGGAGCTGGAAGAGGGTGTGGACGGGCTGATTCATATCTCCGACATGAGCTGGACCCACAAAATAAAACATCCATCAGAGGTTGTGAAAAAGCGGGACAAGGTCCGCTGTATCGTTCTTAATATAGATAAAGAGAACGAGCGTATATCCCTCGGCCTGAAGCAGTTGGAAAAAGATCCGTGGGATGATGTGGATGAAAAGTACCCGATCGGCGCCGAGGTGAAGTGCACCGTGGTGAAGATCACAAATTTTGGCGCCTTCGCGGAGATCGAGAGCGGAGTCGAAGGGCTGATCCATGTATCACAACTCTCCACCAGCAAAGTGGCCAACCCGCGCAAGGCGATCAAGGTTGACGAAGAGGTTGTCGCAAAAGTAATAAAGGTCGATCTGCCGAACAGGAAGATCGGGCTTTCTGTGAAGGCTTGCATGGAAGAAGATGGCTATGATAGCGAGCTTACCTCATTGGAAAATGTTGACCAGCAACCGGAACCTGCGGACAGCGAGGTAGCCAACCCTGCTTCGGAAAACAGTGAAGGTGAGACAGATTAGTCCAGGCTGCATTTTTACCTGGTAACCGAAGGTCATATGTATGACTAATAACATTGGCGGATTCCGGTCCTTCATGACCGCGCTTCTGTTTCTTATGCTTTTGCTCATGCTGTTCGGCATGGGTGTATACTACTTCTTTTTCCCTTCGGAAGACCTTTTTGAAGCTTCAATGACTGGCGAAAAGGTGGCGGTCGTCCGTGTCGAGGGGATGATAGTGGATAGTGAAGAGACAAATCGCCAGATCAAAAAATGGGCGAAGGATAAATCTGTCAAGGCGATAGTGCTGCGCATAGACAGCCCCGGCGGCGCCGTCGCCCCATCCCAGGAGATTTACAACGCGCTCCTGAGGGCAAAAGAGAAGAAACCTGTCATCGCCTCCATGGGCTCTGTTGCCGCGTCCGGAGGATATTATATAGCAGTGGCGTGTGACAAGATCATCGCCGACCCTGGCACGTTGACCGGCTCCATCGGCGTCATCATGATGTTCGACAACTTCGAAAAACTGTGGGATAAAATCGGGCTCAAGTCGGTGGTGTTCAAAAGCGGAAAGTTCAAAGACACCGGCTCGCCGTTCCGGGAAGTGACCGATGAAGACAAGGCGCTGATCCAGGGGATCATCGATGATATATACACCCAGTTTATCACCGATGTGGCCGCCGGCCGGCAGATGGACCTGGAAGAAGTTCGCAAGCTGGCCGATGGCCGTATTTATACGGGCAAACAGGCGCTCGACCGCAAGCTTGTGGATGAGATGGGCGGCATGCAGGTGGCCATCAACACCGCTGGAGAGCTGGCCAAAATCGATGGCGAGCCGAAAATTGTGGAAGAGGAAGAAGAGGAAAGCTTTTTGCGCTGGATGCTGGGTGATGAGCTGAACTCGAAAATAGCCGAAAGCGTTAAGCCGAAAAGCGGCGCATACTATCTGTGGCCCGCCTGGTAAGTAAGTGAAGCAAAATTTCTACTTCATTACTTTCCTTCTGGCCCTCACTCTTTTCAGAATAGCGTACGCAGGCTGGTTCGAGCTGTCGCTGGACGAGGCGTATTACTGGCTCTGGGCGCAACATCCTGACCTTAGTTACTATGATCATCCGCCAATGGTGGCGTGGCTGATTGCGCTGACCGGATGGTTGCCCGAGTCGGAGCGGGCCGTTCGCCTCTCCGCCATACTGTGCGGCGCCGGGGTCACCTGGTTTGTCTATCTGATAGCTTCCGATATTTTCAACAGCCGCGCTGTCGGTTTCGCCACCGCTGTTCTGATAAACCTGACGCCGATATTCTCCCTCGGCTCGCTGTTGATCACACCGGATGCGCCATTATGCCTCTTTTGGGCGGCGTCGCTCTATTGCGGACTGAGGCTGATCGACACCCAGGAGCCAAGGTGGTGGTATGCGATTGGGCTCTGTTTCGGGTTGGCTATGCTGTCGAAATATAACGCTGCGCTGTTTGCGCCCAGTTTACTATTGTACATGCTGTTCTCCGCAGAGAATCGGTATTGGCTGTTTCGAAAAGAGCCGTATCTTGCGTTTGCGCTTTCGATGATTGTTTTTTCTCCTGTGATTATCTGGAACCATCAGCGCGACTGGCTATCGTTCAAGTTCCAGTTCGCCCACGGGTTTGACGCTGGATCATTTGACATCGTGGAGAAGCTGAAAGATTTCGCCGAGTTCTGGGGTGGGCAGGCCGGCCTCTATGGCCTGTTTCTGTTTTTCTTTTTCATTGTAGCCGCATTCGGTATCGGGCGACTGGGACTGAAGGATAAACGGGATGACTATCTCTATCTGTCGATCATGTCCGCGCCGATGATCCTGTTCTTCCTGATCAACAGTGCCAGGACCAGCATGGAGGGCAACTGGTCGATCACCGCGTATATCGCCGCCATAACTGCAACAGCTGGCTATGTTGCCATAAAAGCGGACCGGGGCAGTGACAACGCCGGCCGATGGTGGAAGAGCGGTTTTGGTTTTGCCGCCATCATCGCGGCGCTGTTGATCGTTTACTCGCATATACAGATTGTGGACCCAGTCCTGCCGATGCCGAAAAAATATGAAATTTCCCGCAGGATCTTCGGCTGGAAAATTTTGGCGGCGGAATCGGACAAACGGTTGGACGGACTGGGCGAGAAAGCGTTCATAGTCACACCCCGCTACCAGATATCAACACTACTCACTTTTTATACTGAGGGACATCGGGAAGCCTATATCACCAATGGTAAAGGACGCTTTGGCTATCTAGGATCGGTGGACCACTTGCCCGGCGCCAATGCTTTGTACGTGGTGGAGACAAGCCGGACCAACCTGAAACAGATCTCCGCGCATTTCGACAGGGTGGAGCCGGATGGCAACGTAATTATTGAACGACGGGGCGAGCTGATACGGGAATTTTCATTTTTTAGATGCTACAATTACAAAGGCGGATTGATAGAAATATAATCTGAGGATAATCGAATGGCGCAGACAATCGCCCTGATCGGGTTTAAAGGAAGCGGTAAATCGACGGTGGGCCGCGCGCTGGCCGAAAGGCTGGGGGTCGATTATTTCGACACCGACGCCATGATCGAACAGGAGCATGAGCAAAAGTCGGGCAAAATGATGTATTACCGCGATATCTTCATCGCCCATGGGGCCGAATATTTTGAGCAGATGGAATCTGGCGCCATAGCTAAAGCCTTTACACAACACACCGGCCAGGTGGTCTCGCTGGGGGGCAGGGCGCTGCAAAACCCTGCTTTCAATAATCTCGATAAAAAAAGCATAACATTTGTCCATATCACCGTCGAAAGCGATACACTGTTCGAACGGATCATGAAGGATGGTCCGCCCCCGTTTTTTGATGATGACGACCCGAGGGGGTCGTTCGAAAGGATATACGCCCAGCGGGCTGGTGGTTATGCGATCCTGGCTGACATTACGGTGGATAACAGCGGCCCATCACCGGAAATCACCGTGGATGATATCATCGCGCAACTGGATAATTAGAAGGTGGGCGTTGGCTGTTGACAGTTATGACGAATTATTTAAGCGGAAAATGAGATGGCAGGAAGTTCATTCGGCAAACAGTTCAGGATAGCCACCTGGGGTGAATCCCACGGCCCCGCAATAGGTGTGGTGATCGATGGTTGCCCATCCGGCGTCGCCATAGATGAAGCGGTTATCCAAAAACAGCTCGACCGCCGGCGGGTGGGCCAGAGCGCGGTCACCTCGCAACGGAAGGAAGCGGATCGATGCAAAATAGTATCCGGTGTATTCGAAGGCTTGACCACCGGCGCGCCCATCAGCGTGATCATCGATAACAAGGATTCCGATTCATCCGCCTACGACGCGATAAAGGAAAAGTTCCGCCCCGGCCACGCCGACTATACCTACACCGTAAAATATGGCCACCGTGACTGGCGCGGCGGCGGGCGGGCCTCCGCCAGAGAGACAGCATGCCGTGTGGCGGGCGGCGCTGTGGCGGGGCAGATATTAAGCGATGTTGGTATCGACGTCTATGCGCACACAGTGCAGATAGCCGACGTGATTGCCGATACATTTGACCGGGATGTCATCGAATCGAACGATGTCCGGTGCGCCGATCCGGACGTTGCGGAACGGATGATAGAAAAAATCCTGGAAGCCAGGAAAGCGGGCGACTCTGTCGGCGGGATTATCGAAGTCCGGGCGGAAAGTGTTCCTGCCGGGCTGGGCGAGCCGATATACGATAAGCTGGACGCCGACCTGGCCAGCGCCCTGATGTCGATCAACGCCGTCAAGGGGGTGGAGATCGGCGCCGGTTTTTCCGCCACCGGAATGCGCGGATCGGAACATAACGACCAGATGCGGATAGTGGATGGCAAGCCGACTTTCGTCACCAATAACAGTGGCGGCATAGATGGTGGCGTCAGCAACGGCAACACCATCGTCGCGCGGATGGTGGTCAAGCCGACCCCGTCTATATTGAAAGCACAGAAAACCATCGACCGGTCGGGCGCCGAAACCACGATACAGGTCGAGGGCCGTCACGACCCATGCGTCTGTCCCCGCGCCGTGCCGGTGGCCGAGGCTATGATGATGATCACCCTGGCCGACCACTATCTGCGCGCCCGGTCCGCACGACTGAAAGATTGAATCTGGTGTCGATCAGCTCTTTCATACAGGAACTGAAATCCTCCAAAGGGCCAGACGGCGACATAGTTCATGACCGCAAGATCGAACCGCAAAAACCGGACAGAAAACCGATCCCTGATCTTCATCCAGCGCTGGTATCGAAGCTGGGGCAGCAGGGCCTGACAGAGCTGTACTCCCATCAGGCGGATGCGATAGAGGCTGCGACCAACGGCCGTGATGTGATAGTCGCCACGCCCACGGCCTCCGGCAAAACGCTCTGCTATATGGCGCCGGTGATGCACGATTTTTTGAACGACCCGGAGAGCAAGGCGATATTTCTGTTCCCGCTAAAAGCGCTGGAGCATGATCAGTTGAAATCGTTTCGGGAGCTGGCGGAGGGCCTGCCGGGCGATATCAACGCAGAGATATTTGATGGCGATACGTCGGCCCATTTTCGCAAAAAAATCCTGGCCAACCAGCCGCGGGCGATATTTACGAATCCCGATATGCTGCATCTCTCCATACTTCCATACCATCACAAATGGGAGGAGTTTTTCAAAAAGCTAAAGTATGTGGTTGTGGACGAGACCCACACATACCGCGGCGTGTTCGGCTCCCATGTGGCGCAGATATTCAAGCGGTTGATCAGGATCGCCAGCCACTACGGCGCCAAGCTGCAATTCATCTGTTGCTCCGCCACCATCAATAACCCGGGCGGTTTTGCCGAAACATTGACCGGACGGGGGTTCGAAGTTGTCAATCAATCGGGCGCGCCGAGGCCGGGCGGACATTTCATCGTATACAACACCGACGCCAGCCCATACACCGACGCGTCGAAGATTTTCCGGCAGGCGATCCGGTCGAACCTGAAAACCATTGCGTTCACCAAATCGCGCAAGATCACCGAGCTGATATACACATGGACCGCCCAGGCTGACCCGGAGCTGGCGGCGCGGGTCAGTTGCTACCGCGCCGGATTTTTGCCGGAGGAGCGGCGACAGATAGAGCAGGATCTGTTCAGCGGGAAGCTGGACGGTGTGGTCTCCACCTCGGCGCTGGAGATGGGGGTCGATATCGGTGGGCTGGATGTCTGCGTGCTGGTCGGCTATCCTGGCACCATAATCAACACGTGGCAGCGTAGCGGCCGGGTCGGCCGTGGTGACCGGGAGTTTCTGATCGTGCTGGTGGCGCAGCCGGACGCGCTGGATCAATATTTCGTTCGTCACCCGGAGGAGCTTTTCACGCGCGAGTTCGAATCGGCCATCATCGACCCGGACAACGAGCCGATACTGAAAAGCCATATCATCTGCGCCAGCGCGGAGCTGCCGATACTGGCCGATGACAGGTGGTTCAGTCCGGTGGAGAAAACGAAGGAGTTCAATGAGCTGATCCGGGAGCGGCGGCTGGTCCTCTCCAAAGATGGCGACAAGTGGCTCTCCCCCCGGCAGTACCCGCATCGCGATGTGCATATCCGCTCCATCGGTGATCGCTATTCAATATTCATAAACAGCGGACAGACCATAATAGGCGACATCAGCGGCTCGCGGGTATTCAAGGAGGGGCACGAGGGGGCGGTTTATCTGCATAAGGGCCGGCAGTATGTGGTGGAGCGGCTCGATCTGGAGAAACGCGCGGTCCATGTAAAACCTATGGACGAGCGTTACTATACCCGGCCCCGGTCGGATAAAGAGACGGAGATACTGAGCGTCATCAAAGAAAAACAGGTGGAAGGATTCACAATCAAGCTGGGCAGGCTGAAGGTGACAGAACAGGTGATCGGCTATGAGAAGCGGGCCATATTCGGGCAAGGGTCGATGGGCGTGTTCGATCTGGAAAGTCCGGTCACCGAGTTCGAAACCGTCGGCTTCTGGATAGAGATCGACGACGTGATAAAAAGTAGAATAGAGAACAGCCGGCTGGGCTACATGGGCGGTATCCACGCCTTCGAGCATGGGGCCATCGCCATGTTCCCACTGTTCGCCCTGTGCGATAGGGACGATATCGGCGGCATTTCCTACCCACACTACCCAGCGCTCGGTCACTCCGCCGTGTTTTTCTACGATGGCTACCCTGGTGGACTGGGGCTGTGCGAGGCTGTATACGATAAAGTCGAGCAGTTATGGGAGACCACACGGAAACTGATCGCCGATTGCGATTGTGAGGTCGGTTGCCCTTCATGTATCCATTCGCCCAAATGCGGCTCCGGCAACAAGCCGCTGGACAAACAGGCGGCGCTGACATTGCTGGAGTATGTGTGCGGAGCCAAAAAAGCGCCCACTGCAAGCAGAAAAGCGAAGCCAACGGTGAAGATAGTGGAACCGGTGACGCCAGCGGCGCTGGATGACGATGCAGATTATATTGACCCGGCTCCGGAGCGGCGGATACTCTTCTTTGACCTGGAGACCAAGAAAAGCGCGGAGGAGGTGGGTGGCTGGAACGCGATCCATCTGATGGAGCTGGCGGTGGCGGTGATCTACGACTCGCGGGAGAAGCGTTACATACGTTATTGGGAAGATGACGTGAACGAGCTGATCGATAAGATTCTATCGGCCGACCTGGTGGTGGGGTTCAACCATATTCGGTTTGACTACACCGTCCTCTCCGGCTATAGCGACACCAACCTGAAGCGGAAGGCCAAATCGTTCGATATCCTGAGTGATATCCATAGCCGGCTCAACTTCCGCCTCAGCCTCGGTCATCTGGCGCAGGCCACGCTGGACAAACCGAAAAGCGCCGATGGATTGCAATCGCTGAAATGGTGGAAAGAGGGGAAATATGAGCAGGTGGCCGATTATTGCCAGGTGGATGTGGAGATCACCAAAGAGCTGTTCGAGTTTGGGCTGGAGCAAGGTTATCTGGCCTATAAACTGAAGAGCGGTGAAACGGCCCGCATCGACCTTGACTGGGATCTGGACCGGATTATTAAAGAAGCAGGCAATCGGCCAGCCGTTAAAAAGCGAAGGCTGAAGTTTTAGGCATATGAGCGTCACAGCAATTGTCCCGGCCGCTGGCGCCGGCGAGCGGTTCCACAGCGATATAAAGAAGCAGTTCTATCAGCTGGGTGGTATGCCACTTTTGGCGCGGACTATCTCGAACCTGTCGATGTCGGATGAAATAGATAACATAATTGTGGTGACCCATCCAGAGCAGATTGATCATTGTGAAAAAATCATTGCGGAACATGACCTGAGTAAAGTCAGCGCAGCAATCGAAGGAGGCGCCACACGGCAGGAATCGGTAAGCAACGGGTTTCGGCAAGTGGCCCACGATGTGGAGCTGGTGATGGTCCATGATGGCGTGCGCCCCTTCGTCACGGCTGATATGGTTGACGCTGTGGCTAAAGCGGCAAGGGAGCATGGCGCCGCTATTGCCGCGGTCAAGGTAACCGACACAATTAAAAAAGTGATCGATGACGTCGTAACGGAAACTGTGGATAGAGGGGGGCTCGTACGATCCCACACCCCTCAATGTTTCCAGTACGACATACTGCGAGACGCCATAAAAAAAGCGGAGCAAGATAGCTTTGCTGGCACAGACGAAGCCTCACTGGTCGAACGGATCGGGCTGGATGTCCATATTGTGGAAGGCTCGCCATCTAACATAAAGATCACAATTATGAGCGATCTAACGTTAGCCAGGGCGTTACTGGACTTTCAGAAAAAATAGACGCGCGCTTTTTCATATATGGCAAGCTTTCAGGTGGTCATTGTTTATTTGCAAAACCCTGATTGCAAATATGTTGGCAATTGATCTGACCACCAGCAAATAAATTAATTGTAATTGATCGGTTTTATTATGTAGAATGGCCGGTTCAGGAGTGTGGTATGCTCTTTTTTGGATCATAATACGTCATGCTGTGGTGTTTTTTGACGTTTTACGAATAGCTATTTAGGAGAACTATATGTCGAAGCTTCCAATCGTAAACGATCTGGGGTTTTATGAAATCAGAATGGAATCTGTTGGTGGATTTGGCGCCAACCTGGCCGGGAAGATTCTTGGCGAAGCTGGTGTGCTGGGCATGGGGTTCAACGGCTCCAACTTTTCAAGCTACGGTTCCGAGAAGAAAGGCAGCCCGGTAAAGGCGTTTATCCGGTTTTGTGATTCCGAAAAAATTGTGCGGGTCAACAGCCCGGTCACCGATCCGCATATGCTGGTCATCTTTGTGGAGAGCATGCTCGACAGCACGCCTGGATTAATTTCGGGCGCTGGCGAAAACACCGCCGTGATAGTGAATACATCCATGAGCCCGGACGAGGCGCGGGACAAGATGAAGCTGAACGCGGGCATGGTGGTCACGGTCGACGCGATGAAAATCGCCGTGGAAGAGAAGACCCGTGTGAACACCGCCCTGCTGGGCACAGTGGCTTCGGTGTCCGGTTTTATCGATCCGGAAGCGGTGAAAAACTCTATCAAATATAATCTGGGCAAAAAATACGCGTTCCTGATCGAGCCGAACCTGAAGACGTTTGATCGAGGCGCCAAGGAGTATCAATCGAAATGTTTCGATGATGATGGCAAATATCCGCCACAGCCGTTCCGGCGCGACGGGCAGAAACTCGGTTATATGAACCAGGCCATTGGCGGTGTCATCACCACACCGGGCAACTCTGTGCATAAGGACTTGACCGTATCCCGGGCAGGGTGGATTCCCATTTTGTTGAAAGATTTATGCACAAACTGTGGTGAGTGTGACATTACCTGCCCCGATTACTGTTTTGAATGGAACAGGGAAGTTGATAAAAAGGGGAAAGAGGGACAGGTTTTGAAACGAATTGTATATCAACATTGCAAAGGATGCCTGCGCTGTGTGGAGATCTGCAAGTTTAGCGCGCTGGTTTCCAAAGTAGAGGCGGAGACCGATCCGGAAATCATTGAAAGAGGATATTCAGGATAACAGCCTGATAAGGAGATAGACCATAAATGGGCACTAAAACAAAAGCTAAAAAATCTAAGGCAAGTAAACCGGTACAAGTGACCGATTTCAAATCTGGTAACGAGATGTCGTCGCTTGCGGCGTCGCATGTAAACTTTCATATCATGGGTTACTACCCGATCACACCGTCCACCGAAGTGGCGGAGTTTCTGGACGAAATGGGCGCCAATGGCGAGCATGATGTGCGTATGGTCCCGGGTGATGGAGAGCATGGCGCGGCTGGCATATGCTATGGCGCGACCACGGCAGGTGGCCGGGTGTTCAATGCGACGTCGGCCAATGGGCTTCTATACTCTATAGAGCAGATGCCTGTCCAGTCTGGCACCCGATACCCGATGGTGCTCAACCTTGTGTGCCGTTCGGTTTCTGGTCCGTTGGATATCCGCGGCGACCATTCCGACCTGGTCTCTACCCTGGATATGGGCTGGATCGTGCTTATGGCAAAGGACCCGCAGGCGACCTATGATATGACAGCTATTGCGGTGAAACTGGGCGAGCATGAAGATGTCCGCCTGCCTGTGATCGTGGCGGATGACGGATTTTTCACGTCGCACCAAAAACGGCGCGTGAGCTATTTCGAGGATCGAAAAGTCATTCAGGATTTTGTTGGTGAGTTCAACCCGATGAACAGCTCGGTCGACCCTGCAAAGCCGATTACTATCGGCCCATACATGAACGATCCGGACCAGATAAACAACAAAAAACAGCTATCCATCGCCATGTCCGCTGCGGAATCTGTCCTGCCGAAAATATATGAGGAGTGGGAAAAAATAAGCGGCAGGAAATATGAGCATCTTGAATCGTACATGATGGATGACGCGGAAGTAGCCATCTTCATACTCAATTCCGCTGCGGATACTGCCATGAACGCGGCGGACCGGATGAGGGCGGATGGTGTGAAGGCTGGCGTTATGTACCCCACCTGCATCAGGCCGTTTCCGTCAGAGCAAGTGCGCCAGATGTGCAAAAACGTTAAAGCTGTTGTTGTGGGCGACAGGGCCGATTCGTATGGCGCCCATGGCGGCAGGATGGCGACGGAAGTGAAAGCCGCGTTGAAAGATGATCCGGATAACAGAACGTTGGTCGTATCCCGTATATATGGGCTGGGCGGCAAGGATATTTTTGCGGATGACGCTGTTGAAATGTTTGGTGTGGCTCTAGACGCTGTGGCCAAGGGCAAGGCTGATATTCCGTACGACTATATAGGCGTCTCGCCGGGCGACCCGGAATGGAAGCCGGCGGAGGGAGTCCCGGCTTTGACTGAAGAACAGCAGTCCCCAGGTATATTAAAAGTAACTGAAAACGAAGAAACCGGTATTGTGGAAGTTAAAGGTGTGAAGCAGCGGGACCTCACCGCAATGCCGCAGCGGATCACACCCGGACATGGCGCATGCCCCGGTTGCGGTATCTTCCCGAATATTGGCACGTTCCTGAAAGGTATAGAAGGATTCGTCGTGATGCTGTGGCACACCGGTTGCGGCATGGTGGTCACCACCGGCTACCCGAACAGCTCGTTTGCCATCACATATATACATAACCTTTTCCAGAACGGCGCGGCGACCCTGTCTGGCGTTGTGGAGATGTATAAAGAGAAACAGAAGCGGGGCGAGATTCCGAAGGATCAGGATATTACATTTGTAATGGTCACCGGCGATGGCGGGCTGGATATCGGCCTGGGGCCTGCGCTGGGCACGGCGTTTCGGAACCATAGCATGATCATCCTTGAGTATGATAACCAGGGGTACATGAACACTGGCAACCAGATGTCGTTCACGACTCCGATAGGTCACGCCACTTCGACGTCGAATGTCGGCACTGTGGGCAGGGGTAAAACGTTTGCTCATAAGGATTCGGCGCAGTTGTTCGCATCGTGTCATATTCCTTATGTTTTCACCGCCACCGAGTCTATGTACAAAGACCTTATCGCCAAGGCGGCCAAGGCGCAGTGGTATGCAAAGAACGAAGGGCTGGTGTTTGGCAAGTTGTTCTCCGACTGTCCGTTGAACTGGCGCCATCCGGATGAGACCGGGCAAGCGGTCTGTCAGGCGGCGGTGGATTGCAACTTCTTCCCGATTTATGAGGTAGAGCGCGGGGTCACCACCCTAAATTATGACCCGGAGGAAAAGGGCAAAAAAGTGCCGGTGACAGAGTGGCTGAAACTGATGGGTAAAACCAAGCATATGCTGAAGGATGAAAACAAGGATCTGGTCGACAAGCTCCAGCATGAGTCGGACCGTCGTTTCGCCAGGATAAAAGCGATGAGCGAACACCCGGACTTGTAAAGGTAACACGGATAAAAATTGTTTGTCCGCGTCAAAAACGATATTATCAAGCGCCTGCCTTTATGGGCAGGCGTTTTGCGTTGGAGCGAGGTTATATAAAATAGTGTGGGTTTGCTAATCCGGTTCGTCCAAAACTGTAAGAGCATGCTGGACTGGAAAACAAAATTTTTAATATAATTAAATATGCGTAAACAAAAATCTTCAGGAAGCCATGCTTCGTAAATTTTTTGGTATGAGCCAAAAGAGAGGCCAAGACCCACGGAGTTCATCCGTTCCCCACGGCTTACGCATCTATGCCATTGGCGATATTCATGGCCGGGTAGACTTGCTAAAGTCGCTTCATAAAAAGATAAGCGAAGACGCGAAAAACGCTGATCCGGATACCAGGAAAATAGCAATCTACCTGGGCGATTATGTAGACCGGGGCGATCATAGCAAGGAAGTGCTGGATCTGCTGATTGATGAGCCGCTGGAAGGTTTCGAATCTGTTTTCCTGAAGGGTAATCATGAAGAGATGCTGTGCCATTTTGTGGAGGATGCGTCGGTTGGTCTGGTCTGGCTGGCGTATGGCGGCGACGCGTGTATCTACAGCTACAAGGTGCCAGCACCCAACGGCACATCGAAACCTGAAGAAGTGGTCAAAATTCAGCGGTCATTGCAAAGCGTGATTCCGGATTCGCATATGGAGTTTTTAAATAACCTGATGCTCAGCTATGAGGTGGGTGACTACTACTTTGTCCATGCAGGAGTGAACCCAGATCAGCCGTTATTTGAGCAGGGCCCTGCCAGCCAGATGTGGATCAGGGAGGAGTTTATCAACGATCCCAGGTTCCATGGCAAGGTGATAGTGCATGGCCATACAATTACAGAAACACCGGATATTATGCATAACAGGATCGGAATAGACACCGGCGCATACTATAGCGGAACGTTGACATGCCTTGTATTGGAGAATGACGAGAAGCGATTTATAACAACCTGAATCCGCCAAAACCAGATTTTATAAAAAAAACCCATATAAATGATTGACAGCGCATTGCGCTATATCTATACTTAATCGCTTATCTTCTGGTTAACATATTTAAAGCAAAGTGTTACCGCGACGGTCGGGTAAAAAAGTGACAGTCTGGCTTAACAGGCGATGATCGGCTATAAAGGCGCCGGTCGAACCTGAATGGGGCAGTCAGGTTTAAGAGATTCGGCGGCGGTTATTTTTTATTGGATACGGATACAAGATGGAAGCAATTGAGGCGAGAGCGACATTAAAACATTTTCGCATCTCCCCCCAGAAAACAAGATTGGTGGCGGACCTTATCAGGGGCCAGGGTGTGGAGCAGGCGAAGAAAACCCTTGCGTTCACCCAGAAAAAGGCGGCGCGTGTTTTGTTGAAGCTTCTTAACTCGGCAATCGCAAACGCCGAGGAAAAATCGGTAGAGGATACGGAGCTTCTGCTGGTGAGCGAAATATGGGTCAGCCAGGGGCCGGTGCAGAAGCGGTATATGCCCAGGGCGCGGGGCCGGGCGGATGTTCTGCGCAAGCCGACGAGCCATGTGACCATCGTTGTAAAGGAAGATCTGGAAGCCAAGAAAGCTGAAGAAGCCAGAAGGGCGGAGCTGGAAGCCAAACGGGCCAAAAAGCGGGCGGCGAAGAAAAAAGCGGATAGCAGGAAAGCGGAAGAGGAAAAGGATGAGAAATCGGCGGTAGAGAAGAAAGAAGCCGAAGCGAAAGAAGAAACAAAGGAAAAAGAAACAAAAACCAAGTCGGCCAAAGAGGAAAGCGCCGACAAGGGAAAGAAATAACAATATGGGACAAAAAGTACACCCAGTAGGGTTCAGGCTAGGCGCGATTAAACCATGGGAGTCTGAGTGGTTTACTGTAGGCACTTATGCCGACGACCTGCATAACGATTTCAAGATCCGGGACTTTATTAAGAAGGATCTATACCACGCCGGGATCGCGAACATCTTTATCGAGCGCAAAGGCAACCAGGTGAAGATAAACATTTTCGCTGCGCGTCCTGGGATCATCATCGGCAAACGGGGCAAGGAAGTTGACAAGTTGAAAGAGCGGCTCCAGGCGATGGCCCCCGGTCGCGAAATATTTCTTAATATAAAAGAAGTCCGCAAGCCGGAGCTCTCCGCGCAACTGGTGGCGGAAAATATAGCGATGCAGCTACTGCGCCGGGTCGTGTTCCGCCGGGCGATGAAAAAAGCGGTGTCCACATCTATACGGTTTGGCGCCAAGGGTATTCGCGTGCGGTGCTCTGGCCGGTTGGCTGGCGCCGAGATAGCGCGCAACGAATGGTATCTGGAGGGCCGTGTGCCGTTGCACACCATCCGGGCCAACGTCGATTATGGCTTTGCCGAAGCGAAAACCACATTCGGTATCATCGGCGTGAAGGTCTGGATCTATCTGGGCGATGTACATTTTGGCCGGGAGGCGCGCCGGATCGAGGAGCAGAGAAAACTGCGAAGCCAGATGAAGGTTGAGGAAGCTGTGGAAGCGGCCAAGGCCGACCTGGCCGAAGAGGGCCTGGATAGCGACAGAGTGACAGAACCTGTGCCGGAGCCGGGAATCGAAACGGTGGATAGTGATGGCCTGGATTTTGAAACGCCGGAAGATGGCGCAAGTTAAAGGTAAACCACAATGTTAATGCCGAAAAAAGTTAAATATAGAAAACGTCAGAAAGGGCGCTCCAAAGGCACCGCCTGGCGCGGCTCCAAAATAAGCTTTGGCAGGTATGCGTTGCAAAGCCTGGATGGCGGATGGATAACGGACCGGCAGATAGAGTCTGCCCGTATCGCCATCACCCGCCACGTGAAAAGGGGCGGCAAGGTGTGGATCCGCATTTTCCCAGACAAGCCGCTGACCAAAAAACCGGCCGAAGTGAGGATGGGTAAAGGTAAAGGCTCGCCGGAACAGTGGGTCGCCCGGATCAAGCGGGGGCGGATATTGTTCGAGCTGGAGGGTGTGGAGCCGGATGTGGCCAAAGAGGCGATGCGGCTGGCTTCTCATAAACTGCCGGTGCAGACGCGCTATATCTGCAGAGACGACAGGAGTTTTGTGCTATGAAGTTTTCGGCACTGGCAGAACTTACCAACGAAGAGATCGAGCGGAAAATGGAAGAGCTCAAGGAGAGCTATATGAAGCTCCGGTTCCAGCACGCCACAGGCCAGCTGGACAGCTCCGCCAAGCTGAAGCAGACCCGGCGCGATATAGCAAGGATAAATACACTGATGGGCCAGCGGGCCGGATCAGCCAGCGGACCTTCAGGAGAATAGATAGATGTCGTCAGATAGCGGTGCAAAACGTAAGAGCAGGGTTGGCGTGGTAGTGAGCGCCAAGATGGACAAAACCGCGGTGGTGAAAGTGGAGCGAAGAACACCGCACCCTGTGTTTGGCAAGATCATCACAAAAAGTAAAAAATACCATGTCCATGACAAGGATAACCAGCTGGGTGTCGGCGATAAAGTGAAGATAATCGAGAGCCGGCCATTGAGCAAGCTCAAGCGGTGGCGGCTGGGCGAAGTGCTGAAAAAGGCCGAGATTTAACGGAAGACCAGAGGAAATGATACAACTACAATCAGTGCTTTCGGTGGCGGATAATTCTGGCGCAAAAAGAGTGCGATGCATCAAGGTTATGGGCGGCAGCCACAAGCGATACGCCACCATCGGTGACAAGGTGAAGGTCTCGGTGATAGAGGCGATCCCGAACGCCAATATTAAAAAAGGAACCGTGAAGACGGCGGTTGTGGTCCGGGTGAAAAAAGAGATAAGGCGCAGCAACGGCACTTATATCAAGTTTGATGAAAACGCGGCTGTGTTGCTGGATGAAGCCAACGAAATCATCGGCACCCGTATTTTTGGCCCAGTGGGCCGGGAGCTGCGGGCAAAACGGTTTATGAAAATCGTATCCCTTGCCCCGGAGGTGCTGTGATGGGCGCAAGGAAAATGATGAATATAAAGAAAAACGATATCGTCTATGTGATATCCGGCGCCGACAAAGGCAAAAAGGGGCGCGTCATCGAGGCGTTGCCGTCGGAGAACCGGGTGATCGTAGAGAAGGTGAACATCATCAAGCGCCACCAGCGCCCGACCCAGCAACAGCGCCAAGGCGGCATTATAGAGCGCGAGGCGAAGATCCACCGCAGCAACGTCCAGATATTCTGCACCAAGTGCGACAAGCCGGTCCGGATAGGGCATAAACGGCTGGAAAACGGAAAGAAGGCCCGCATATGCGTAAAGTGCGGCGAGATGTTTGATTTATAGAACAAAATAAAGAATTATGTCTGCATTAAAAGAAAAATATAAAAAAGAGATAGTTCCATCAATGATGGAAGAGTTCGGATACGCCAATATCATGCAGGCGCCGGCTCTGTCCAAGGTTGTATTGAACATGGGGCTGGGTATGGCCATCCAGAACGCCAAACTGTTGGACGACGGTGTCTATACATTGACCCAGATATCGGGCCAGAAGCCGGTAATCACCAAAGCCAGGAAGGCGATCAGTAACTTCAAGCTGCGCAAGGGCTTGAGTATTGGCGCCATGGTGACCTTGCGGGGCGACCGGATGTATGAGTTTCTGGAGCGGATGATCACCGCCGCGATACCCCGGATTCGCGACTTCAAAGGTGTCTCCGGCAAAGCTTTCGATGGGCATGGCAACTATACCATGGGCATCAAGGAGCAGCTGATTTTCCCGGAGATCGATTACGACAAGATCGCCGGCGTGAACGGTCTGAACATATCTATTGTGACCACGGCCAACACAGACGCCGAGGCAAAAAGTTTACTGAAGCGGCTGGGTATGCCGTTTAGAAATTAAGAGGGACGCGTGGCAAAAAAATCGATGATCGCCAAGCAGAGGCGCAAACCAAAATTTAAAGTTCGCGCATACAACAGGTGCCGGTTGTGCGGCAGGCCCAGGGCGTTTTTGCGCAAGTTTGCCATGTGCAGGCAATGCTTCCGCAAATTCTCGCTGGAAGGCAAGATCCCGGGCGTGACGAAAAGCAGCTGGTAAAGAGAGAAGGTAAAATTAACGATGTCAATGACTGACCCGATAGCTGATATGCTGACAAGGATCCGCAACGCCATCATGGCAGGTCACAGCAAAGTGGAGATCCCGTCGTCGCAGATCAAGGCGGAAATAGCGGCGTTGCTGGCCCATGAAGGCTATATAAAAGATTTTAAAATAGTGCGGGACGAAAAACAGGGTGTGATCATCATCGCCCTGAAATATTCCGACGGCGCCCCTGTGTTGCGCGGCATCAAGCGGGTGTCGAAGCCGGGCCTGCGGATATACGCAAAAGCGAACAACATCCCATCAGTGCTCAACGGCACCGGCACTGCGGTATTATCTACTAACAAGGGAATATTGTCGGACACAGAGGCGCGCGACGCCCATGTGGGTGGCGAGGTTCTCTGCCATGTCTGGTAGCGGGGCGACGGTATGAGCAGAATAGGTGGCAAACCGGTGGCGATCCCATCCGGTGTGGACATAAAGATCGACGGACCTGCCGTGACAGTGAAAGGCAAGCTGGGCCAGCTTAGCAGCAGCTTCAACTCTGGCATGAAGATCGAAGTCGATGATGGCAGAATCGTGGTTACCCGGCCGGATGACAGCGGGACCAGCAAAGCGTTGCATGGGCTGACCCGGGCGTTGCTGAACAATATGGTGGTTGGTGTTACCGAAGGTTTTTCCAAAACCTTGAATATAGAGGGTGTGGGTTATCGCGCTACGATGAAAGGCAAGAGCCTGGAGTTTGCGCTCGGTTATTCCCATCCGATTTTATTCGACCCACCGGAGGGCATTACTTTTAAATGCGCCAAGCAGACCGAAGTGGTAGTGGAAGGGATTGATAAGCAGAAGGTCGGCCAGGTGGCGGCGGAAATACGGTCGCTGAGGAAGCCAGAGCCGTATAAAGGAAAAGGTGTCCGGTACGCCGGCGAATATATCAAGCGTAAAGCCGGCAAGGCCGCAGTCAAGTAAAACAGCAAGATAAGGAAATGAGCAAACTTACAGATAAAAAACGCCGCCAACTGGCCCGTAAACAGCGGATCAGGCGGTCTATTCAGGGCAAAGCCGATTGTCCCCGGATCAGCGTATATTTCAGCAACAAAAATATCATCGCCCAGGCGATAGACGATAACGCCGGCAAGACAGTCGCGTCGGTATCGACCATCGGCTCTGGCATTTCGGCATCCGGCAAAACCAGGGCAACCGCCAAAGATGTGGCTGCCACATTGGCGGATAAAGTGAAAAGCGCGGGCGTGGAGAAGGCTGTTTTTGATAGAAACGGGCGTCGTTATCATGGCAAGGTCAAGGATTTTGCCGATGCGATGCGTGAAAAAGGAATACAGATGTGAACGATACCAACCGGAACCCAAGAGGCAACAACCGTGACAATTTTTCTGACGGTCACGACAGCGAGCTGGCCGACCGGGTCATCCATATAGGCAGGGTCGCCAAAGTTGTCAAAGGCGGCAGAAGGTTCTCTTTTTCTGCGCTGGTGGCTGTGGGCGACAGAGAGGGCAGCGTGGGCCTGGGCACCGGCAAGGCGAACGAAGTGCCGGAGGCTATCCGCAAAGCGATGGCGGACGCCAAGAAAAACCTGTCGAAAATGTATATACAGGACGGCTCGATACCTTACCAGGTTATCGGCCATTTCGGCGCGGGGCGTGTGTTGCTGAAACCGGCGTCACGCGGTACTGGCGTGATAGCCGGCGGCGCGGTCCGGGCGATACTGGAGGTGGCCGGCATCCGCGACATACTGACCAAATCGTTGGGCACCTCCAACCAGGTGAATATGGCCAGGGCCACAATGGAAGGCCTTAGCCAGCTGTACAGCCCAGCCGCGTTGCGTAAAGCGCGTGGATTATCTGCTGAAGGGTAGGGGCATATGAAACTGCATGAGTTACAACCGGCCAAAGGCGCCAGAAAAAACAGAAAAATCGTCGGTCGTGGCCCCGGGTCTGGCTTGGGCAAAACCTGTGGCAAAGGCCAAAAGGGCCAGAAAAGCCGATCGGGCAACGGCAAGCCAGCGCCATATTTCGAAGGGGGGCAGATGCCCCTTATCCGACGCCTGCCAAAGGTTGGGTTTACAAATATATTCCGCAAGGAATATGCAATAGTAAACCTGAAAACCTTGGAACAGTTAGAACTGGAAGGCGAAATCACAGCCGAGGCTCTGGTGGAGAAAGGCATGATAAAAGCTGGCCTGCCGTTGAAAATACTTGGCAATGGCGAACTGACCAAACCTTGCACAATCAAAGCCGCAAAATTCTCTAAATCGGCAGTTGAAAAGATCGAAAAGTCCGGCGGCCAAGCCGTGGTGATCTGATATGGCCACAGAAGGCATCGGCGGAATCTTTAAAATTCCGGAGCTGAAAAACCGGATACTTTTTACTTTGGGTATGCTGGCGGTTTTCCGTGTCGGCTCCCATATCCCGGTTGCTGGTGTCGACACTGATGTGCTGGGGGATTTTTTTCGTAACATGGCGGGAACCATGTTTCAGATGTTCGACATGTTCACCGGCTCCAACTTTTCCCAGGCGACGATATTCGCGCTGGGCATCATGCCTTATATAAGCGCGTCGATTATTCTACAGCTGCTTACGGTCGTCGTGCCGCACCTGGAGAAGCTGAAAAAAGAGGGCGAGCAGGGGCAAAAGAAAATAACCCAGTACACCCGCTATGGCACCGTCGTCCTCGCCAGCATCCAGGGCCTGGGCATCAGTTTCTGGCTGGAGTCGCTCCAGTCACCCGGCGGACAGCTGGCGGTCTCCTCCCCGGGTTGGGGCTTCCGGTTGATGACCGTGATAACGCTGGCCGCTGGCACAGCGTTTCTGATGTGGCTGGGCGAGCAGATCACAGAACGTGGCGTGGGCAACGGCATATCGTTGATTATCTTCGCCGGCATCGTGGCCGATATGCCGACGGCTATCTTGCAGACGTTGCAGCTTATCAGCATCGGCCAGCTGAACGCTGTGCTGATGGTGGGCCTTTTGATATTAATGCTGGTGGTTATCGCCGCCATTGTGTTTATGGAGTCGAGCCAGCGGCGGTTGACGATAAACTATGCCAAGCGGCAGGTCGGCCGACGGCAGTTCGGGGGGACATCGTCCCATCTGCCGCTCAAGGTAAATACATCGGGCGTTATCCCGCCCATATTCGCGTCATCGATTATCATGTTTCCCGCTACATTGGCCAACTTTGTGGATCAGGAAACTTTTCCATGGATATCGTATGTTACGGACGCATTGCGGCCAGGCAACATGTCGTATGAGCTGATCTATGTGGCGGCCATTTTCTTCTTTTGTTTTTTCTACACGGCGATTATATTCAATCCGTCCGATGTGGCGGAGAACCTGAAAAAGGGCGGCGGCTATATCCCGGGCATCCGGCCGGGCCGACCCACGGCGGAGTATATCGACAAAGTGCTATCACGGCTTACATTCACCGGCGCTTGCTACCTGGCGATTGTTTGTATCATCCCGGACTTTCTGATAGCCAAGCTGGCTGTCCCATTTTATTTTGGCGGAACCGGTTTGCTGATCGTTGTCGGTGTGGGGATGGACACCATGTCCCAGATAGAGTCGCACCTGATAATGAGACATTATGACGGTTTTGGCGGCGGAAAAGGAGGAAAGGGAGCTCTGCGCGGCCGCCGCCGATAGATTCACAATTTCGAAATAAAAAGGGGGATACGATATGAAAATAATTTTGCTAGGCGCGCCAGGGGCCGGGAAAGGCACCCAGGCGAAAAAAATAACCGATACCAGGAAGATTCCGCAGATCTCCACCGGCGACATTTTAAGGCAAGCGGTGAAAGACCAGACAGAGATGGGCACATTGGCCGAACAGTATATGACATCGGGTCAGCTGGTCCCGGATGAGGTGGTCATCGGTATCATACTCGACCGTATCAAAGATGAGGATTGCGCCAACGGTTATATTCTGGACGGGTTCCCCAGGACACTGGCACAGGCAGAAGCCCTCGATGAAGCGCTGGACGCTTCCGGCTCCAGCATCGATCATGTGATCAATATAAATGTCGATCCTGGCAAGCTGGTGGCCCGGTTGACCGGGCGGCGGGTCTGCGCCGAATGCGGCCAAATGTACCACATAGAATATAACCCGCCGGCAAAAGAGAACGTTTGCGACAACTGTGGCGGCAAGCTGTACCAGAGGGATGATGATCAGGAGAGCACCATATTAAAGCGTCTGGATGTTTTCAACAGTCAGGCGGAGTTTATGGAAGCGCACTATTCAAAATCTGGCAAGTACCAGGTTGTTAATGGTGACGCGGCGCCTGATGAGGTGAGCAAAGAACTGTTCGCCATACTGGAAAAGTAATGGCCATTAACTATCGATCCGCTGATGAGATCGATAAGTTGCGCAAAGCGAACCAGATCGTGGTCGCCGCCCATAAACGGTTAGAAGAAATATTACAGCCAGGAATCAGTTCGCTGGAGTTGGACCGGGAGGCGGAGCAAGTGATCCGTGATCTTGGCGGCAAGCCATCGTTCAAAGGTTATCGCGGGTTTCCTAATACATTGTGCGTTGCGCTGAACGATCAGGTAGTGCATGGTATACCAAACAAGGTGAAGCTGAAGGAGGGCGATATTATCGGCCTCGACCTTGGCGCGGAGTATGAAGGCTATTTCGGTGACGCGGCCAGGACAATGCCGATCGGCGAAATAAGCGCTGCAGCGGCCGACCTGCTGGAGACGACAGAGAGCGCCTTGATGAAAGGGATCGAGCAGATCAGGCCCGGTGGCAGACTGTCCGATATATCCCACGCTATACAGAGCTATGCGGAATCGAAGGGTTATTCTGTGGTCACCGCATTTGTGGGGCACGGGATAGGGACGCAACCGCATGAAGAGCCGCAGGTGCCGAATTTTGGTCCGCCGGGCCGGGGGCCGGTATTGCGCGAAGGGATGGTGCTGGCTATCGAGCCGATGGTAAACATAGGGTCGCCCAAGGTGGAAGTGTTGGACGATAAATGGACCGTCAGGACCATAGATGGAGAGCTTTCCGCCCATTTTGAGCACTCTGTTGCGGTGTTAAAAGATGGATATTCGATATTAAGTGAATTTTAATTAATTTTTCCTTGGTATTTATAGAAATTCTGGTATAGTTAAAGGCTTTACAGTGTGCAGGTCATCCTGTTGTATTAATAGAGTAGAATAAATAATAATGAAAGTTCGAGCTTCCGTCAAACCGATTTGCCCTAAGTGCAAAGTGATTAAACGCAAAGGCGTAATCCGTGTGATTTGCGACAATCCAAAGCATAAACAGAAGCAAGGATAAAAGAGTAAAGAGATAGAATGGCGCGTATTGCAGGTGTTGATATCCCGAGAGGGAAACGAATCGAAGTAGCCCTTACATATATTTTCGGAATTGGTCCACACACATCAAAAAAAATCCTGGCCGCGTCCGGGGTCGGCCCGGATGTTCGGGTTAAAGACTTGACCGATTCCGATGTCGCCCAGTTGCGCGGCATTATAGAAAAAGAATATCAAGTAGAAGGCGACCTTCGTCGTGAGATCCAGTTCAACGTGAAGAGGCTGATGGATATCGGCTGTTATCGTGGTCTGAGGCACCGCCGTGGTTTGCCGGCCAGGGGCCAGCGGACCAGGACCAACGCCCGGAGCCGCAAAGGGCCGAAACGCACAGCCGGGTCGGGCCGCCGTAAAGAGCTGAAAAAGTAAACAGTCCGGTTCGCAAAGTTTAAATACATACAATATATTATGAAATCAGGGAGCCGTAATGGCCGATAAAAAAAGCGGAAAATCAACGTCAGGCAAGAAAAAGACGAAGCAGGTAGGCGCAATAGGCATAGCCCATGTCCGCTCTACTTTCAACAATACGATTATCACCATAACCGACACCTCCGGCGCTGTTATATCCTGGTCCTCTGCTGGTAATCAGGGGTTTAAAGGATCGCGCAAGAGCACACCCTTCGCCGCGCAGATTGCGGCCGAGGAAGCCGCCAAAAAGGCGATGGAGATGGGTTTGCAAAGGGTGGATGTGCTGGTAAAAGGGCCTGGGGCAGGGCGTGAGGCCGCGGTCCGGGCGTTGCAATCGGCAGGGTTGGAGGTGGACATTATCCGTGATGTCACACCCATACCGCACAACGGATGTCGGCCTTCCAAGCGCCGAAGGGTTTGATAAATATGATACTGGAGGCAATTACGGTTGGCTAGATATAATGGCCCTGTTTGCAGGTTGTGCAGAAGGGAAGGGGCAAAGCTGTTTTTGAAAGGAGACAGGTGCCTGTCGAAAAAATGCTCGATAGAAAAAAGAAGTTATCCCCCCGGTATGGCGGGGCAACGCCGTGTCAAAATGAAGGAGTATGGGATACAGCTGAGGGAAAAGCAGAAAGTACGACGTATCTATGGTGTGCTGGAGAAGCAGTTCCGCGGATATTTCCATATAGCGGATAACATGAAAGGCGTCACCGGCGAGAATCTGTTGTTCCTTCTGGAATCCCGGCTCGACAGCGTTATATACAACCTTGGTTTCGCCAAAAGCAGGGCATTGGCCCGGCAGATGATTCGGCACAACCATTTCAGCGTAAATGGACGGAAGGTGAACATTCCTTCCTTTCAGGCCCGCCAGGGCGATGTGGTCGAGATCCGGCCGAAAAGTAAAAAATCGTTGTTCGTAATCGACGCGCTGGAGGCCAAATCCGATGACCAGATTCCGGACTGGCTGGAGCTGGATCGTGGCGCCATGCGTGGTACGGTGGCGCAAAGCCCGACCCGGGACGCGGTGACGATGCCGATCCAGGAGCAGTTGATTGTCGAACTGTACTCTAAATAATAAACGCAATTAGTGGTGGAGGTTTCATGATATCGCCTTGGAAAGGGCTGGCGAAGCCAAAAAAGCTTGAGTCTGACAACAAAACGATGACCGATAGCTTTGCTGTGTTCACAGCAGAGCCGTTTGAACGTGGTTTTGGCACAACTATTGGCAACTCTCTTAGAAGGCATCTTCTCTCCTCGATAGCGGGGAGCGCGGTTGTGGCCGTAAAGTTTGAGGGGATACACCACGAATTTTCCACGATGGACGGCGTGGTGGAGGATGTCTCCGATATTATCCTGAACATTAAGCAGTTGATAGTCCGTAAAACTGATAGCGAAGACCGGACAATAATGCTGAAAGCTTCTGGAAAAGGCGACGTCACCGCCGCCGATATTGAAGCTCCACCCCAGGTGGAGATACTCAACCCGGAGATACTGATCGCCACCCTGACCGATGATCGGGCGACCCTAAGCGCAGAGATGATAGTCAAAAGCGGCCGCGGATACAGCCCGGCGGAAAACAACCACGACCCGGACTGGGATGTTTCCATGATCCCTGTGGATGCTGTTTTTTCACCGGTGGTCAAGGTCTCTTTTCAGGTGGAAAAAACCAGGGTTGAGGAATCGTCCGATTACGACAAGCTGATCCTGGAGGTCACCACCGACGGTTCTGTGCGCCCGGCGGATGCATTGGCCCAGGCGGCGAAAAACCTGAAAGACCATCTGCAGCTGTTCATAAGCACAGAAGAGGAAGAAGAACCGCAAACCCAGACAGTGAACGAAGAGAAGCTGAAAGTGGCCATGAACCTGAGCAAAAGCGTTGATGAGCTGGAGCTTTCGGTGCGTTCATACAACTGCCTCAAAAATGCGGAGATTAAAACCATCCATGAGCTGGTCAGCAAGTCTGATAACGAAATGCTGAAAACCCGCAACTTTGGCCGTAAATCTCTCAACGAGATTAAGGAAATTCTGGAAGAGATGGGTTTGAGCCTCGGCATGAATGTGGAAAATTATAAAGAAGAGCTTGATATGATCGATCAAGGTCTGGCAGGCAAGATCTAGGCAGGGCAGGCTTTTAATTATGCGTCATCTAAAACAAAAGAAAAATTTCAGCAGGACAGACAGCCACCAGCGGGCCATGTTCCGCAATATGGTCACCTCCCTGTTACAATACGAACGGATCACCACAACCCTGCCGAAGGCGAAAGAGCTGCGACGGATCGCCGACCGTATGATCACCCTCGGTAAAAACGGATCGCTTGCCCATCGTAGGCGGGCCATCAGTTATGTTAAGTCCAAAAATGTGGTTCATAAGCTTTTCGACTCTCTTGCAGACCGGTATAAAGAGCGGTCGGGTGGATACACCAGAATATACAAGCTGGGCGCCCGGGTCGGCGACAACGCCCCCATGGCCGTGATAGAGCTTGTGGATCGCGACCCTGCCGCCATGCCGAAACGAAGGGTCAAACGGATAGAAAAAGACGACTAGGCAGGTTTCAACTACGGTTTCCCACCTTCATTCTGGTTGCTTGACAGGCAGGCAAATTATAGAGTCGTCGACGGGCTGTAAATATTTTATATCAAACGCATTTTTAATGCCCACCAGACGGCAAAGGCATGCTATCATCCAAAGTTAATCTGGTTTTGGAAATTTATCAAAAACCAAATAACACACATGCTTCCTGATCCGCAACGCCAAAGTGCGGCGCAAGCCGTGGCGCGCAGGAGACGACGGGGGCAGAGGAACAACTAAACACAGGAGAATTGAATGAGTGAGATCACGCTAAAAAGCATGATGGAAGCCGGGCTCCACTTTGGTCATCAGACAAAGCGGTGGAACCCGAAAATGCAAAAGTATATCTTCAACGCCCGCAACGGCATATACATAATCAACCTACAGCAAACGATCAAGCTGTTCAAATCCGCGCGCCAGTTCGCACAAAAACTTGCCAGCCAGGGCGGGACAGTGTTGTTTGTCGGCACCAAAACCCAGGCGAAGGATATCATCGCCAACGAAGCGGTCCGCAGCGGACAACCGTATGTGAATGAAAGATGGCTGGGGGGCATGCTGACCAATTTCGACACGATACGAAAAAGCGTCGGGCGATTGCGGGAGCTTGGAGAGATGGAAGCGGATGGCTCGCTGAAGGTATTGGCGAAAAAGGAATCTGTCCGGCTGCAAAAAGAGCGGGCAAAGCTGGAGCGCTACCTGGGCGGCATAGCCGACATGGAGAAGCTGCCAGACGCCGTGTTCATCGTTGACACGAAGAAAGAGCGGATCGCGCTCAATGAAGTGCGCAAGCTTGGCATACCTGTGATAGCTATCGTTGATACCAACTGCGATCCGGACGGGATCAACTTTGTTATACCAGGCAATGATGACGCTTCCCGGGCGATTAGCCTGATCACATCGGAGATAGCCAACGCAATCACCGAGGGCGCCCAGGAACTGGAGATGAGAGAAAAAGCGCTCATCGAAGAGAGGCAAAGGGCCGCCGAACAGAAAAAGAAAGAGGAAGAGGAAGCAGCCAGACAAAAAGCGGAAGCGTTGGCTGCAGCGGAAAAGCTGAAAGCGGAACATGCAGCGGCGGTTGAGCGCGCGGAGCTGGCTGAACCGGATGGACAGGCGACACAGGAGGAACAGAAAACTGATGAGCCAGAGAATGATACCACATCCGCTCCGGCGATGGAAACCGTCGAAAGCGCTACAACCGAGGATACGGACACCAGGTCTGGTGATGAAGAGTTAAATGAAGGTGATAAAAAAAAATGACGATTACTGCTGATATGATCAAGGACCTGCGTCAACAATCGGGCGCGGGGATAATGGAATGTAAGGAAGCGCTGAAAAACAGTGATGGGGACATCGATGGCGCGCTCGACTTTTTACGGAAAAAAGGCGCCGGCAAAGCGGCAAAAAAAGCTGACCGAACAACGAAAGAGGGCGCCGTGGGTGGTGTTGTGTCCGGTGCAAAAGCGGCATTGGTGGAGATAAAATGCGAGACCGATTTTGTGGCCCGCAACGACAAGTTCCAGGAGCTTTGCAAGCTGGTGGCGGAGCATATCGTCGCTTCAGAGCATTTGGAAGACGCCACCGCGTTTATGGAGCAGCCGATGTTTAACGACTCATCGAAGGCTGTCAAGGATCTGGTGGCGGAAAACATACATGAACTGGGCGAGAACATTGTGATCGAGCGCAGGGTCCAGTATCGACTGGCCAGCTCTGGTGGTTTTGGATTGTATATCCACGGCGTTGGCGGTGTCGGTACGTTGGTGGAAGTCGCCTGCGACTCTGACGATGTTGCAAATGATAGCCTGTTTAAAGAGCTATGCCACGACCTGGCCATGCATATCACCGCGTCGCGTCCCGCCTCGGTTGGCGTGGATGATCTGCCAGCGGATCTGGTGGCCAAAGAGAGGGAGATCTTCGAGGCGCAGGCGAAGGAGTCTGGCAAACCGGATAAAATAATCCCTAAGATTGTGGATGGCAGAATGAAAAAGTTTTATACCGAAGCCTGCTTGTTGGAACAGCCGTTTGTGAAGGATACAGATATCAACGTCAAACAGTTAGTCGAGGATACTGCTAAAAAGCTGGGCAGCGGTATCACGGTTAACCGGTTCAGCCGGTTAAACCTGGGCGAGTAACCTAAGGATCTCATGAGTAACGAGAATCTGCCTTTCAAACGTGTGCTGTTAAAGGTTACCGGTGAAGCGTTCTCCGGTGTTGGGCAGCATGGGGTGGATCTTGAAAGTGTAAAGCATCTGGCCCAGGAGGTGAAAGAAGTCGCCGATCTGGGTATAGAGATGGCTATAGTCGTCGGCGGCGGCAATATCTTCCGTGGCTCCATCGCCAGCCGTGATGGGATGGAGCGGGTGACCGGCGATAACATGGGTATGCTGGCCACCATGATCAACGGCCTCGCACTCCAAAACGCGCTGGAAGAAATGGACTGCGATACGCGGATGCTGACCGCCATCGATATCCACCAACTGGCGGAGCCATATGTCCGCCGCCGGGCGTTGCGTCATCTGGAGAAGGGCAGGGTGGTGATCCTTGCCGGCGGCACAGGCAACCCGTATTTCACCACCGATACCACCGCCTCCCTGCGCGCCATGGAGCTGAGCGTCGATGTGGTGCTGAAAGCCACCAAGGTGGATGGCGTATACGATTCCGACCCGATGGTGGACGACAAGGCACGCAAGTTTTCCGAGTTGAAATTCATCGATGTGCTGAAAAACGATTTGAAAGTTATGGACGCCGCGGCGATCTCTTTATGCATGGAAAACAAGGTCAATATTATAGTATTTAATATGACAGTCCCTGGTAATATCAAAAGAGTGCTCACCGGCGAAAAAATCGGAACAATAGTAACGGGAAATTAGGAACTATGGAACGGGTATTTACTGATGTAAAACATAAAATGGATGTCACCATCGATCATCTGGTAAGGGAGTTTACCGCTATTCGCACAGGCCGCGCTTCGGTCGGCCTGCTGGATGGAATAACCGTCGATTATTATGGCGCCCAGACACCGATCAACCAGGTGGCCAACCTGTCACTGCCTGATCCGCTGACCATCGGTATCCAGCCGTGGGAGTCTAATATGATACCGGTAATAGAGAAGGCGATCCTGACCTCGGATCTTGGTTTGACCCCGATAAACGATGGTAAATCGATCCATATTCCGATACCTGCGCTAACTGAAGAGCGACGTAAAGAGCTGAGCAAGGTTGTGCGTAAGGCGGCGGAAGATGCGAAAATCGCCATCCGTAACGTCCGACGCGAAGGGGTGGAAGGCCTGAAAAAGCTGGAGAAGCAAAAAGAAATATCGGAAGATGAATCGCGGGGTGGTCAAGATAAAGTGCAGAAAATTACAGACGAGCATGTCACCAAGGTGGATAAGATAACCGCCGAGAAAGAGAAGGAGATCATGGACCGCTAGGTCTTGATTATACTCCTGCCATGCCGTTAGAGGAGATTATCTCCAGGGTAGATAAAACGCGGTTACCCCGCCATATTGCGATCATAATGGATGGCAATGGCCGCTGGGCCGAACAGCAGGGCCTCACAAGGGTCGAAGGGCACCGCGCAGGTGTGAAAGCGGTGGACCGGGTGGTCTCGTTCTGTTGCGAAGCTGGAATACCCGCCCTTACCTTATACTCCTTCAGCTCAGAAAACTGGCGCCGCCCAGCCGATGAGGTCAAGGCGTTGATGAATATATTGAAAGAATACCTGACCAGTGAGCTGGGCCGCATGACGAAAGAAAATATCCGGTTCAACACCATCGGAGAGATAGATAATCTTCCCGTATTTGCCAGGACCGCTGTTAACTCGGTGGTAAAAAAGACTAGTAGTAACACTGGTATGACGCTGACCCTTGCCCTTTCATACGGTGGCCGTTCCGAACTAACCAGAGCGGCGCGCAAACTGGCCGGGGATGTTAGTAATTCATTGGTTAAGCCAGAAGAGATAGACGAAATGGTTTTTGAACAATATCTGGACACAAAAGGTTTGCCAGACCCGGACCTGCTGATCAGGACCAGCGGCGAGCTGCGGATAAGTAATTTCCTGTTGTGGCAGATCGCCTATACCGAGCTGTATTTCACTGATAAGCTGTGGCCAGAGATTGCCGCCGGGGATATAGCCGAAGCGATAGTATCGTTCCAGAATCGGGATCGGCGCTATGGGAAAACAACATCCGACCCGGGCGACAGGAAAGGGTAGGCGCAGATGACAAGAATTGTGAGCGGTGTTGTGATGGCGGTCGCCGTTCTGGCGTTGCTGTTGTTTGGCGACTCGTTCATGTTTTTCATATTTGTCGAGCTGTTGATCGCGCTTTGCGCATGGGAGATGTTTTGCATGTTGGAGGTTGGCTCGCAACCAGGCCTGAAATATGTCGGTGTGGCGTTGGCGGTGGCGCTGGGGTTTGCCATCTATATTGGCGATATGGCCACTATTATGATCGTATTGGCCGTTATGATGGTTTCTGTTCCAGTCACTTCATTCTTGCGACGTGACCTTGATATCTTTCAAGCATCGACCCAAACAGTATTTCCTGTCGTCTATATAGCGGTCACCCTCATCACGCTGGCCCTGATCCGGAATATGGACGATGGCGCGAGCTATATAATCATGGTCATTGCGGTGAACGCGCTTTGCGATACCGGCGCATATTACACAGGTCGAACATATGGCAAGACGAAACTGGCGCCCATGATCAGCCCCGGCAAAACGGTGGAAGGGTTCATCGGTGGCGCTGTCGTCGCAACGCTGAGCGCTATAGTTATCGCCCTTATATTTTTTCCTGCAATCACTTTTGTCAACGCGTTGGCCATCGGATTGATCGCCGGGTTTATCGGGCCTGCGGGCGATCTGTTTGAGTCATCCATCAAGCGAAAAATGGGTGTTAAAGACTCTGGCAGCACGATCCCCGGCCATGGTGGTGTCCTCGACAGGGTGGATAGCCTGATGTTCACATCTGCGGCGCTCTATGTTTATATGGAGTTGATTATCACTCCATGAAAAAAATTGTCATCCTTGGCTCCACCGGTTCCATTGGCGTAAACGCGCTGAAAATTATTGCCAGCATGCCTGACCGGTTCAAAGTTTTGTGCCTTTCCGCCCGAAACAATATGGAAATCCTTGCCCAACAAATCGATCAGTTCAAACCGAAGATTGTATCTGTGGCGGACAAGGCCAGAGCGGACAAACTGAAAAAACTGACATCGGCCAATGTTAAAATAGTAACAGGTATAGAAGGCGCCATAGAGTGCGCCTCATGCCCCGACGCCGACCTGGCTCTGTCGGCCATGGTGGGCGCGGCAGGGCTGGCGCCGACATTGGCGGCTATAAAATCTGGTAAAGATATTGCTCTCGCCAATAAGGAGACGCTGGTGACGGCTGGAAAGCTTGTGACCAGCGAGGCGAGGGCGGCTAAGACAAAAATCATCCCGGTCGATAGCGAGCACTCCGCAATATTCCAGGCGTTGCGAGGTGAGAAACGCAAGAGCGTAAAACGTCTGATCGTGACAGCCTCCGCCGGGCCGTTCCTGCGGTTTACCGAAAAGCAGATGAAAACCGTTACTGTCGAGATGGCGCTGAAGCACCCTAACTGGACTATGGGCCCGAAGATCACCATCGACTCGGCGACCATGATGAACAAAGGCCTGGAGGTGATCGAGGCGAAGTGGCTGTTCAATATTCCGTCGGAAAAAATTGAAGTGTTGGTGCATCCGCAAAGCATTGTGCATTCCCTGGTGGAGTTTTGCGATACTTCGGTCATCGCCCAGCTGGGCCTGCCCGATATGAAGGCGCCCATAGCGTTCGCCCTCAACTACCCGGATCGCGGCGAAGTAGCTTTACCTAGCCTGGATCTGGCGAGGCTGGGGACATTGACTTTTGAAGAGCCGGATCACATCCGCTTCCCATCCCTGAAGCTGGCGTATGCCGCGCTGGACACCGGCAAAAGCGCGCCAGCGGTCCTGAATGCAGCTAATGAAGTGGCCGTGGAGACGTTTCTGGATAATCGGATGCCGTTCCAATCGATACCGAAAACTGTGGAGCGGACATTATCGCAATCTCGATTTGCGCCGATACAATCGTTGGCCGACGCGCTGGACGCGGACAGGGAGGCGAGGGCGAAGGCTGGTGAAATAATCGAGAGCCTATAGTTTGCGTTTATCGGCAGCTGTGATAGCTGACCGGTAGACCTGTTCAAACGGCTTGTCATGTTTCCGCGCCGCCTTTTGTACTGACTCATATTCCGGCATATTCCTGACGGAGCCATCCGGCAATTTTGCGACTTTTACATCAATGGTTCCATAGCCGGTTTTGACCTTAACGATTTTTCGATCAAGGCTGACCCTGTCCAGCTCATAACGGCGCACGCCCAGGGTGGAGGTGTGGACGAACAATATCCGCTCCAACCCATCGGCTTTGCCTGGCTGGCACAAAGTTGTCAGCATGGTCCCGGGCCGTCCCTTTTTCATCTGAACAGGCGTCAGTGTGACATCCAGGGCGCCTGCATCGAAAAGAAGTTTTGTGACAACATCGTATGCTTGCGGATTCATGTCGTCGATATTTGTTTTAAGTTCTGTCAAGCGTTGACGCTGGATGTCAGGGCCATCGGTCCCGATGAAAATCCGGAGGATATTCGGGCGGTCATCGAAGTCGTGCCCACCTGCGCCACAACCTACATTTTCGGTTATCATCATCGGCTGCGGGCCGAACCTTGACCCTAATGTTTTAAGGATAGCCGCCCCTGTGGGTGTGGTCAGCTCCAGGTTTGGCCCTTCGGCGTATGATGGGATATTGTTCAACAACAGAGCGGTGGCCGGGGCGGGGACCGGCAATATTCCGTGGCTGGTTTTGACGACGCCTGAACCTGTGTTGACAGGCGAAGCTGTTATTTTGTCGATACCAAGCTCATGGATAGCTATGGCGGCGCCAACAATGTCAACTATGGAATCAACCGCGCCGACCTCATGGAAATGTACATCCTCGACATTTACAGCATGGACCTTCGCTTCCACCGTGGCTACAGTTTTGAAAATATCGAGGGCTCTCTCTTTAACCGGGCCTGAAAGTTTGCTGGCTGTTATCAGTTTTACTATATCGGAATAGCGCCGCCGCTTTTTATTTGTAGAGTCATCCACCTTCACAGTCAGCTTGGTGGCCGATATGCCGCATCGCTTAACCTTCCTTGCGCTGATTGAGTATCCTATGACCTTCAGTTTCGCAAGCTCGGCCCGCAGTGTTTTGGTTGACAACCCGGCGTCGATAAAGGCGCCCAGGGCCATGTCGCCGCTGATCCCGCAGAAACAATCGAAATGCGCGATTTTCATTATTCGTTTTGATCTGGCAGGGAGTTTATTTTGTGGGCCATCACCCCGGCGCCGAAACCGTTGTCTATATTCACCACCGCCACCCCGGCGGCGCATGAGTTCAGCATAGCCAACAATGCCGATACTCCGCCAAACGCCGCGCCGTAGCCCACCGATGTGGGAACAGCGATCACCGGACGCTCCACCAGCCCACCCACCACCGAGGCCAAGGCGCCATCCATCCCTGCCACTACAATGATGACCCTTGCTTTTTTGATTGTTTCCATATGGTCGAACAGGCGGTGTATCCCGGCCACCCCCACATCATATATCGTCTCGACGGCAGAGCCCATGACGCTGGAGGTGACCATGGCTTCTTCGGCCACTGGTATATCAGATGTGCCGGCAGAGATCACCAGCACCGATCCGGTTTTATCCTTCTCCTCGGTCTCCACCACTATTGCGCGAGACCGGGCATGAAACACAGCGCCAGGCGCAAATTTCTTAACTTCCTTGAAAAGCTTTGAAGATGCGCGGGTGGCAAGCAACGGCGCTTCGCTCTCCACTATCTTTTTGGCGATTGCTATAACTTCTTTATCGGTTTTGCCTTCGCAATAGATCACCTCCGGGAAACCTTGCCGAATGCCGCGATGATGGTCTATCCGGGCGAACCCCAAGCTCTCTGTTGGGAAATGCCGCAGCTTGTCTAGCGCCTCGACCGGATTTAGCTCACCTTTGCTAACCAGCTCCAGAATCTTTTTCAGCTTGTGATTAGCCAGTAGTTATAAACTCCTCTTTAAGCTCACGGCTCATCAGGTCAGACACCGCGCTTTTCGGGTCCTTCTTTTTGTATAGCGTTTTATAAACCTCTTCGCTGATCGGCATATCCACATCATGTTGAGCAGCCATATTGTGCAACGATAGCGATGTGGTCACTCCCTCAGCTATAGAATTTGTGGTTCCAATAATAGTATCCAGGCTCTCTCCTTTACCCAAACGCAGTCCAACAGTCCGGTTACGTGACAAATCACCAGCGCAGGTCAATAACAGGTCACCTATGCCGGACAGCCCATTAAAGGTTTGAGCGTCGCCACCCATGGCCACACCCAGCCGTGTCATCTCCGCCAATCCTCTGGTGATAATCGCGGCTCTGGTATTATGTCCGAAACCTAGCCCGTCACTGATGCCAGCGGCTATGGCAATTACATTCTTGACTGCCCCGCCAAGCTCGGTCCCGACTACGTCGCTGTTTGCGTACAGCCGCAGGTAAGGAGTAGAGAGTACATTTTGCGCCAGCACGATGGATGTATGATTTTTCGAAGCCACTGTGGCGGCGGTGGGGACCTGCTGCGCCAGCTCCCTGGCGAACGTTGGGCCAGACAAAAAGGCGCATTTCGCCACGATGCTGTCTGGCATGGTATCCGATATCATATCCATCGGCATTGCCAAGGTATCGTTTTCTATCCCTTTGGTCGCAGAGACCAAAACGGCGGCAGGAGGAATCACTTCAGCCAGATCTGTAAGGGCGGAGCGCATAAACTGTGAAGGCGTTACAAACAGCAGCAGTTCCATACCATCAACAGCCTCTCCCATATCTGTTGTGGCCTCGATATTTTCCGGTAATGCTATATCTGGCATGTAAGTACTGTTTTCCCGCTGGTTGTTAATAGAGTCGACAACATCTTCTTCGATGGACCATAACTTGACGTTGGTTCCATTAGACGCCACGGACCAGGCGAGCGCAGTACCCCACGCCCCTGCGCCGATTATCCCTATCTTATTTATACCGCTCATTGAAAACCTCCTTTTGTATTTACCTGATTATTATATATCAGGCCGGATCGCATATCATTATTGCTCTACACTCTTACCGTTACTATAAAATAGCATGTTTAATGAGCGCTATATTTTACTTCAACAGGTTTTGACAACGTTAATTATCTCTGCCATAATCATCTATTGACAATTTTATTGAGCCAAAACAGCTCATTGTGAAAGGTATCCATGGGCTCTAATACAGAACAAATCCAGAATAAAATGAACCCTGACCTGGAAAAGCTTATCCTGCTCCAGGGTTTGGACAAAGAGATCGCTCGCAAGGCCGACCTGCTGGAGAATACTTTGCCAACGGAGATTGATAAACTGCGCTCTGGCCTGGAAACCGCCCGGGAAAACCTGAAGCGGTTCGATGAAGAGCTGGAAATGTTGAACAAAAACCGCAGAGAGCTGGAAGCTGAAGTCGAAATCAATAAAGAGAATATCGCCAAAGCCAAACAAAAACTGCCCGATGTGAAAACCAATGTCGAGTACCGCGCCATATTAAAAGAGCTGGATACGTTCGAGAAGAAGATTGTGGCCATCGATGACAATCAGATTGAGCTTATGGAGGCCATGGATGGCAAGGATGATGAGAAGAAAGCGTTGGATGCGGCCTTGAAGAAAGAAGAAGCGGCTTTCAATAATCTGAAGGGCGAGAAAGAAGAAGCCATGGCCAGTCTGGAAAAAACTGTGGCTGAATTAAAAACGAAGCGCGCCACCATTGTAGATCAGATCAGCGGCGCTGTTTTGAGCAATTATGAGAAAGTTAGTCAGATGCGCGGCACAGGGGTCACCCAAGTGGTTGACCAGTCGTGCCAGTCGTGCTTTCAAATGATCCAGCCACAGCTATACTATCTGGTGCGGACATCGGACAAGATTTATCAATGCCCCCATTGCGACCGATATCTGTATCACGACCCGAAGGAAAACGAAGAGGAATAATACCCTGAAAAACGGCAGATTTACTCTCGCCTGATTAGCTGAGCCACGGTCCAGTTTTTGTTGTAGATGGCAATATCTTTAGCGATTATAGATATGTGAATAAGTAAACATAAAGGCATATCCGCATGTCCCGTCAGGGCTGAAAGCGCCATCGTGACGCCTTCAAACGCTCACCTGCTATTTGCAATTAATGTATTCTCTTGTAAAGTCAAATGTAGCGCATATGTAGCGCAGGAACAAGTATTGGATAAAGAATGGAAAATTATAAAGGGCCACGGATATCAGCGTCCAGGATATCAAAAGGTATTGGTGTTGACGAGCTGATCGATAACTACTTCAACGCGTATAACGCAGCACGGTTGGCGGAAGTATGCAGAGTGTTGGCGATAAAGGTTCTGGGCCAGGATACTCTGGTCGGCATGTCGCTCAGCGGCGCGCTGACCCCGGCCGGGCTTGGGTCGTCCGCCATCGTCACATGGATAGAAAACGGGTGGGTGGACTATATAGTCTCCACCGGCGCCAACCTTTATCACGACCTGCATTTCGGGCTGAACCTGCCGCTGCACCGCTCCACACCTTTTGTGGATGATGCAAAATTAAGGGAAAAAGAGCTGATCCGCGTCTATGACATCATCTTTGATTATGACGTATTGATACAGTCGGACAAATATCTGCAACGTATTTTCAAGGAGCCGGAGTTCAACGCCCCCATGGGCACAGCCGAGCTGCATCACAGGCTGGGCAGGTATGTGGACGCCACGGAGAAAGAATTAAAATGTGAAGGCGCCACCCTGCTGGCCGCGGCATACCGCAACGCGGTACCGGTTTTTTGTCCATCACCGGGCGATTCCGCCATAGGGCTAAACATATCGGAACTCTCATTCGGTGGCTCCTATCCGATGGTAGATACAACGAAGGATGTAAATGATTCTGCAGCCATCGCCTATGAAGCGAAGAGTAACAGCAAAAGCGCCGTGCTGATATTTGGCGGCGGCAGCCCGAAGAATTTTCTGCTGCAGACCATACCATTCCTCGACGAGATAATGGAGATACCGGTCAAAGGGCACAACTATTTTATCCAGATAACAGACGCCCGGCCAGACACCGGCGGGCTGTCCGGCGCCACGCCCCAGGAGGCGGTCAGCTGGGGCAAGGTCGACCCGGGCCAGCTACCAGATTCTGTGGTATGTTATACAGATAGTTCTATCGCAATTCCGCTGATCACCGCATATTTGCTGAACAGAACAAAGCCGCGTGCGCCCAAAAGATTGTATGACAAAAAAGACGAACTGTATGAAAGGCTGGAGAAGAAATATCGTGAACGTAAAAAATAAATACTTTATATACCTTGCCGCTTTGGCGGTCGGCGCAACGCTGCTGGCGGGGTGTCAGGACCATCACTGGAAAGCGTATGACGAAATGGAGGAGCATCCGGAAATAGCCACCGAACAAAAGGGCAAGGCCCCTGTTGCGCCACCGATCGAAAGTCAGTACGGCACGGCGGATATGCTGTCGGAGTATCGGGCGGATAACAAAAGCTCTGTATTGGTATCAGGTACGGTGGAGCTTGACCCATCGGCCGAAGGCGCCGACTATAACGGCTGGGTGTTATATGTTATAGCGCGGCCAGCCGAAGGCCAGGGCCTGCTGGCGGCTATCAAAGCGGAGAATGTGAAGTTTCCCTATGAATTCCATATCATGCCGAAAGATATTATGTTTGGTGAGCCGAACCAGGACATGACCTATTTTGTGGACGCCCGGTTTGATTCCGATGGCGACCTTGATACGAAAGACGCCATCGACCTGTTTGGCCGCAATGATGGTGAGCCGCTGCCTATGGGTGCGGATAATGCATTGGTAACCATCAAAAAGAAAGAAAGTTAGCGAAACTTATGTCTCACCATGAATTGTTCAATCATCGTTTCCAGCTTCTGCTTGAACAGCGGGCGGGCAAACCGTAACGCCTGACGCCGCATAGCCTCCGGGCTTAATTTATCGCTGTTGGCTTCAAACCGGTCGACGGCTTTATCTAGATCATAAACCGTCTGATGATCGAAATAGAGACCGGTCGGGCTTTCCGAAAACTCGTCGCGCAACGGTATCACCGTCTCCAGCGCGCCGCCGACGCCATAGGAGATCACCGGCATGCCACAAGCCATAGCCTCCACCGGCACGATACCAAAATCTTCCATGCCAGGAAAGATCAGCGCCCTTGATGTGCGGTACAGCTCGCGGATACGTTCGGAGCTGACGGAGCCTTCAAACTTTATGTTCGGCCCGGCCAGTTTACGCAGGCGCTTCTCGTCCTCCCCTTTGCCGACGATGGTCAACCGGTCGCGTCGGTTGTTGAAAGTTTCCACCGCCAGGTCGATCTTTTTATACGGCGCGAAAGCAGACACCACCAGATAGCCATCTCGTTTTGTGGTTGTGTCAAGGGTATAAAACTCGGTATCCACCGGTGGGTGGAGCACATCGGCTTCGACGTTATAATGCTTCTGGATCCGGTTGGCGACGTTCAAGGAGTTGGCGACGAACCTGTCCACCCGGTTGGCTGTGCGCACATCCCAGCGGCGCAGGTACGGCATTATTTTCTCGATCATGAAAAGTTTCGACCGCGAAAACCGGGCAGGATTGAAATAGTCGTCATACAGGTCCCAGGCGTACCGCATCGGTGTGTTGCAATAGCAGAGATGAGACGCCGCCCCAGGTATGATCCCTTTGGCGACGCAATGGCTGATCGAAAACACAAGGTCGTAGCCGCGCAGCTTGAACGACTCGATAGCTTTTGGCATCAGTGGCAGATAGTTGCGATACTTTTGTTCAGCGCCAGGAAGCTTTTGGATAAAAGACGTATATATTTTGCGGTCCTCGATGATCGGCGATACCGACCCGGGGATGTGCAGCAATGTGTACATATCAGCGTCTGGAAACAGCTCGCACACCGCTTCCAATACATACTCGCCCCCGCGCATACCGGTGAGCCAGTCATGCACCAACGCCACTTTCATTGCGCGACCTCCTCATATACCGCCAATGTTTTACGGGCTGTCTCTTCCCACGAGAACTGCTTTGCCCTATGGTAGCCTTTGGCGATAAGGTTTTCCCGAAATATTGCGTCATCCCGTATCTTGCGTAACGCCGCCGCCATCCCTGCCGCATCATCAGGGTCAATCAGTATGGCGCTGGCTCCGACAACCTCTGGAATGGATGATCGGTTTGAAGCCACAACCGGTGTTCCACAAGCCATGGCTTCCAATGGTGGCAATCCAAACCCTTCATGATATGAAGGGAAGAGTAGCGCCAGGGCGCCTGTATATAACGCCTGCATCTCATCGATCCTCACATTATCAAAAAATGTAACACGCCCATCAAACTGCCTATATTTGCGTTTGTTGTCATCGTTGATTCTTCCAACGATCACGAACCGGGCCGCCTCATCCATTTCTCGTAAAACCTTTTCGACAGCGTTCAGGTTTTTATGCGCCCTGTCTGATCCTACAAACAGATAATATCCTGGTTCCAGCCGCAGCTTTCCCATTGCCTTTTTCAACGAATCATCATCCAAAGGCGCAAAGTCAGATCCACCTCCATTCAGAGTGACATGGATCATGCCTGGAGATAAATTAAACTCTGTGATCAAGTTCTTTTTAGTGTACTCCGATACAGTCAACACTGCGCTGGAGCGTTTAATGGCAGAGCGTATCATAAACCGGGCGTACGCTCTGGCGGCCAACCCGAATGCAGGATCTTGCAAATGGATGATATCGTGGATTGTAACCACTGATTTCATTTTCATCCCTATCGGAAGGACATAATGCGGAGCGTGAAACAGATCGAGACCGAGTGAGCTGGCTTTCCTTGATAACGCCATATGTTCCATCAATGAATATTTTTCTGCCCTCTCTTCAACTTTTTTTATACGGTCAGAAGTATAGATATATCGATCCATATCAGCCGTCGCAAAGAACAGAACGTACTCATTTTGATCATCGATACGGGCCAGGTTTGAAACCAGGTTATCGATATATCTCCCGATGCCTGTATCGGAGATTTTCCTTACGTCAATTCCTATCCTCACGCAATCTTCTCAATTCAAAAGATTTAATTTCCATGCAATGCCGTACATAACTAAATTGAAAAAAATGGTACCCTCGACAGGGCTCGAACCTGTGACCTCCGGATTAGGAATCCGGCGCTCTATCCTGCTGAGCTACGAGGGCATTATAGATAGTCATTTTAATTCAGTTATGTATAACATCTTTCGAGCGTATTATCTATTGTTCAAATCTGATACGAGTTAACTTTATACGCATCATCTTTGTTTTCATCTTTTCATGGCCTCTGTGGGTCGGTTCAATGTTGTATTAAAAAATGTTGGCGCTTTTTGATGGTGTGTTTATCTGCCTTGGTTTATCATTATAGGAAATAATTGAAATCTGATAATAAAGGTTGTTATGTCAAGGATCAGGGTTTACGAAGCGGCGAAAAAGCTCAATATGGAAACCAAAGAGCTTTTGAAGATCTTAAACGAGAAAGGTGTGGTCGCTAAATCTCCTATATCGTTCATAGAACAATCCGAGTTCGATAATATCCTGGAATCGATGACCGGTTCAACAGCGACATCGGCAGAAGAAACTGGCGAAGGAAAGATAATAGATTTTCAGGATAATCAAAAGGAAGCAGGTGATGAAGCTGTGGCTTCGGCTGAAGATACGCAAAGTGAGAGTGAAGAGCTAAAGCTTGCCCTTGTCCCGCCACCTTCAAATGCTATTAAAACTGAAGGCGCGCCTGAACCGGAGAAAACGGAACCAGGTAGTCAAGAGCAAACAGAAAGCACTGAACAGGAGCCAGTAGCGGCAGAGCAAAAGGCCGAATCTGCCGAGCCAGAAAAGCCTGCAGCCGCCGCCCCTCAAGCGGAAAAGCAGTCGTCGGGCGGCGCCCTCTCCTATATCGCGTTGGGGCTGGCGGTGGCAACGTTAATAGCGATGCTGGCATTAAATTCCAACATCAACCAGAACACAGCCTTGATTGAATCCAATTCCGCCAAAGCCGCGCAGGCGACAGCGCTATTGGAAAAGGAGCTGGGTGTTGTCGGCGATGGAGTCAGAATCAACCAGGACATGATATTCGAAAATCAAGAAGGTATAGATGCTGTAAACAGTAGAATCAACGAGGCAGCCAGGGCCAGCGTCAAAGGCAATCTGGAAAAACAATCGACCGCTCTAAAAGAGCTGGTTCCATCTGTGGATGGTCAGGTGGCCGACAAGATTCTTGATATCTCCAACGGATTAAGCGGCATCGCCACTTCGCTCTGAACCTGGCGGTAATAAGGCTAACGTAGTTATCGCACCAGTTGATTCATTTCGAATATTGGCATCAAGATCGCCAAAACGATGAGCAGCACCAGCATACCCATCACCAATATCATCACAGGCTCCAGCAATGATGTGAATGTGGCCACCCGGTATTCCAGCTCTTTATATTGTTGGCGCGCCGTTTTCTCCAGCATGGCGCCCAGCTGATCTGTCTCTTCGCCCGATGCTATAAACTGCACCAGCACAGGTGGGAACATACCAGAGTTTTCCAGTCCGGTGGCAAGGGCGCTTCCTTCGACCACTTCGGTCGTCGCTTCTTCAAGAGCTTTTCGCATGGGCAGGTTGCTGAGCACTTTTGTGCAGATTTCCAGCGCGTTGTTGAGCGGGACAGAGCCGCCCACCAGCACCGCCAAAGCGCTAGATAATCGCACAGAGTTAAACCCTTTGACCAGCTCACCGATTACCGGCAGCTTAAGCAGCCATGAATGGACCTTGAACCTGAAAGACTCGGTCTTCATAGCAATGTTGACGATCACGCCGATGATTATACCGGCCAGCAACAAAAACAAGCCGTAATCAATAATAAACTCACTGATAAATATCAGCGCTTTTGTGAGCCATGGCAGCTCTTGATTGGAATGCTTGAACACGACCACAACTTTCGGCACCACATAGACCAGCAGGCCAGCGACCGCCATGAATGCCACAAAGGTGACGATAGCAGGATAGATGAAGGCAAGTACCATACTCCTTTTAATATCCTGGCTCTGGTCGATAAAGTCGGCAAGCTTCACCAGCACTTTGTCCAGCTCCCCCGATTTTTCACCCGCTTCTATTAACTTGCGGTATAGCTCCGAAAACATTCTCGGATAACCAGCCATAGAGTCAGAGAGGGTTCTGCCCTCCAGCACACCGCTGTAGACGCCGGTCAGCGCTTCGCGCAGTTTTCTGGTCTGGGCCTGTTCCATGAGCGCTTTGAGGGCGCGCTCCAGCGGTATTTGCGCTTCCATCAAACCGGCAAACTGCCGGGTGACGAAGCTTAGCTTGCCGCTCATTAAACCAAACCCGACAGACCCGACAGATTCTGATCCTTGTCGGGCTCCGGCCTTATCGTCTATTTCAACAGGCGTAAAATTCCGTTCACGCAGCTTTTTTCTCGCCTGGGTCCTCGACTCGGCGTACAGCTCGCCCTTTTCGATCAGGCCGCTTTTGTTGTCTATAGCTTCGTATTTAAATACTGCCATCAGCCTATATAAAATCTGCCAACACTATAGGTCAAAGCATTTCCGCTTCTGTGGCCATCACAACTTCTTCAATGGATGTTATCCCCTCTTTAGCCAGCCGAAGCCCTTCTTTGCGCAAAGTATCCATTTTTTGTTTCGACGTGGCATAATCGCGAAGTTCATATTCCGGCCTTCCATCATGGATCAGTCGCGTCATCTCCTTATCTATCCGCAATAATTCAAACACGCCTATGCGGCCGGTGTATCCGGTGTCATGACAGTTGGAGCAACCCACAGGGGAGTATAATGTAATCGGCTCTGCATTGAACATGGCTTGTTCTGTCATGGTGGCCGCGCGCGGCTCCTTACAATCGTCGCACAATCGGCGCAGCAGCCTCTGCGCCAACACCGCAGACAAGCTGGAGGAGAGAAGGTATCGCTCCACACCCATATCAATAAGCCGGGTAACAGCGCTCACCGAGTCGTTGGTATGCAATGTGGCCAGCACCAGATGACCCGTGAGGCTAGCCTGTACAGCGATACTGGCTGTGTCAAGGTCGCGGATCTCACCGATCATCACCACATCCGGATCTTGTCGCAGGATCGATCTTAAAGCTCTGGCAAAGGTCATCTCTATCCGCATGTTCACCTGCGTCTGGCTGATCCCCTCCAGGTTATACTCCACCGGGTCTTCCACCGTCATAACGTTCAGGTGGTTGATATCGACCTTGGTGATGGCGGCGTATAATGTGGTCGTTTTACCAGAGCCGGTCGGCCCGGTTACCAGGATGATGCCGTGGGGTTGATGTATAATTTCATTCAGGCTCTCCATCGTTGGTTTGCCCATGCCCAGGTTTTCCAGGGTCAGCAGCCCGGCGTCTTTATCCAGCAGCCGAAGCACCACCCGCTCGCCATGGGCGGAGGGCAGTGTGGAGACCCGGATGTCGATCGGGTGGTTGGCCAGACGAATGGCTATACGCCCATCCTGGGGCAGACGTTTGACGTCGATGTTCAGCTTTGCCATAACTTTTAGCCTGGAAACTATTGCGGTGTGTAGACCCAAGGGTGGCTCTACCTTGTCATGGAGCACGCCGTCTATCCGGAACCGCACCACCGCCCGGTTCTCGAACGACTCGAAATGGATATCAGACGCGCGTTCACGCAATGCCTGGCCCATGATATTGTTGACCAGTTTTATAATCGGGGCGTCCTCTCCGCTTTCCAGCAGATCGGCGCTTTGCGGGATCGACTGAACAAGCCGGCTCAGGTTCACATCCTGTTCAAGATCATCGAACACCGATTGGTACTCGTCATCGTTACGGTTGGCGGTGGAATAGGCGTTTTCCAATTCTTTACCGAAATGGCTTTCGGCCAGCATGCTGATCTTCAGCGGTTTGCCCAGCACTCTGCGAAGCTCCGCCAGGGCCAAGGCCTTTACCTTGCCCTCACATGCGCGCACATTTATGGTAGAGTCGTCTTCCGATACTGCTATAACACCATTGTCCCTCGCGAAGCTGTATGGCACACGCCGCACAAGCTCAGGATCGATGCGCCCATTTTCAGTCATCTTCTACGTCATGAAAATTGTAGTCCGGTCTGAACTTTTACTTTTCACTCTCCTTATCAGAAGGATCCACTTCCAGAATGTCAGGAACAGATATATATTTATCTTTTTTATACTGCAGCTCCGGCAATTGCGGCGTATCCATATTCGGCAGCAGCAGGTTAGGCCACGGTTTCACATCGCCCTCCTTATCTATTATATAATTATACGCCTTACCGGTGATGCCCAGCGAATCTTCGGCTTCACGGAAAATATGGGGCCGGATAAAAATAAGCAGGTTCGTCCGTTCCCGTTGACGCGATTCGTAGCGGAACAGATGGCCCAATATTGGAATATCGCCAAGCAAAGGCACTTTCTGCTCTGTGAGTTTAAGTGAATTTTGTATTAAACCGCCAAGCACAATGATCTGACCATCTTCCATCAGGATATCCGATTCCAGTGAACGTTTGTTTGTCACCACATCCCGCGCACCGGAAGCGACAGCGGCGGGAACCAACGCCGATATCTCCTGGAAAATCGACATGCGCACAGTATCAATATCAGTTATCTGTGGTTTGATCTTGAATGTTAGCCCAACATCCTTCCGTTCGATGGTCTGGAATGGGTTGATATTATTGCCTTCCGACCCGGTGTTGCCGGATGCCTGGGTTGTGAACTGCCCGGTAAGAAACGGCACATTTTGTCCTACAGTGATCTTGGCCCACTCGTTGTCCAGCGCCAACAGTGTTGGAGTGGATAAGATATTTGCGTCAGCGTCGCTCTGCAAAGCGTGACCCAGAGCCAGCAGGTTTGGTATCACGGTGCCGTCTGGCAAGGTAATGGTTCCGTTTACAATACCTATGTTCAATCCTTGCCCCACAGATGATGGGGTTATCAAGCCAGCGCCACCCTCGGCCGTGGAGACGCCACCCACGCTGTTCCCTGTGGTTGCGCCCAGGTTTGTTCCGCCTACGCCTATCACGTGTGGTTGTTTGGTCGCGTCCAGCCCTCGCAGAGATTGCCACTGTATTCCGAAATCGGCAATCCTGTCGGTCACGATTTCCGCTATCAACGCTTCAACAAAAATCTGCCGTGGCCTAACATCCAGCTTGGCTATTAATGTTCGCAGATATTTATACACATGGTCCGAGGCGATAATAATTACAGATTTTGTATTATCATCCGGCATGACCTTGGAATTGCCGGACCACGAATCCGAGCTATCTTTCCTTGATTCTCCGCCTTCTCCACCACCACCTTCCAGGCCCAAAGCATCTGGAGGGATCGGTTGCGATACAGGCGCAGAAGTTGAAAAAGATGAGCCTTGACCACCTGAAGAAGAGATAATATTGCTAATCATCTTGGCGATCTTGGTGGGGTTGGCGTATTTGAGTTTTACCACATGGATATTCCCCATATCTTTTGTAGGTACATCCAACTGTTCCACCAGGCTGTTTATGCGGTCCATTGTTACCGGGTCGTCCGTTTTCACTATCAGGCTGTTGCTTCGAGTCTCTGGTACGATTGTCCAACTGCTACCTTTCGCGGCGCCCGCATACACGCCACCCCCTGGGGCTCCACCTCGACCTTGCGGATCGCCCGGCATGATTCCAGGGACGCCGCCTCTTGCAGCGCTACTCTTTTTTCCGTAAACCTTTTTGTAAATAGAGATAAAGTCTATCGCTGAAATATGCTCCAGTTTTATAAAGCGCGCCTTGCTGAGGTCAGGGACATCAATGGCGCTCAATATTTTGCCAACCCTTTTCAGGTTTCCTGCAAAGTCAGAAATGATCAAAATATTGGCCGCTGGTATTGCGGCGATAGTATTATGCGGGCTGACGAATGGGCGTAATACAAGCCGCAGTTCGTTGGCGGAGGCGTGTTTGAGCTGGTAAATCTGGGTAATTAATCTATCGCCTGATTGAACACTGTTTTCATCGACCACCGGGCCGGCGTTAGCTTTAGCGTCTTTCGCTGGAATAATTTTTGTTATTCCATTCTCTTCTACTGCGGTAAAACCGCGCAAGCGTAATGCGGAAAGAAAAATATCGTATACCAGGTCCTCTGAAACCGGCGTTGATGAAACGATGGTTACTTTGCCCGACACGTTGGGATGCAGAATAAACGTTTTGCCGGTGATGTCGCCAATTGCCTTTACCACAGCGCGGATATCGGCGCTCCGGAAATTAATATTAACCTTCTCCTCCGCCTGGCCGATATCTGTCAAAGCGATGAGTAGACAAAGCGAGACAACGGGAATAGCCGTAAAAGTCTTTCCAATAAATGTATGTATAAATTTGAACTGCATAAATATTTCTAATACATGTTCTGTTCGGTCGGGATTGTGTCTGGTATTGCCATAGGTGGCGCCAATTGGTCAGGGGGGACTCCTTCCGGCCCTATTGCGCCAGGCGTTCCTTCTGCTACACCTGGAATATACGCTTCCATATTCCTGCGTTGTTGCTCCAAACGCATCAATTCATCTTGTTGGTTAATTCCCGCCGGGAAAGGATCGATATTACCCTGGGCAGCGGGGGCGCCGAAGGGATCCACACCCATGCCTGGCTGGCCTATAGTTCCAGCGCCAGAGCCTTTATGATCTTCTGACAATGACTTCTTTTCCAACAAGCCGTCCTGTTTAATCATGGCGCCATCAGCTTCTACAGAATCGAGAATTCGACCACCATCGATATCTTCGCCAACTTTGACAGCAGTATCCTGGCCGCCTTGAACAGAAAACAGCGCAACCGAAGTGTCTGGTTTCTCGTTGTATGACACAATACCGATCAGCTCCAGCTTTTTCTGTTTTTTAGAGGTTCGAGCTCTGGCAACCTTTTTATTTTGTGGTTTTTCAGATGATGGAGCAGGCACGATTTTGCTGGAAAATGATTTTATCGTGTTGCTGTTGGACGCAACCTGCATATTGTTGGACGTACCATTATCCGAGCCATTATTATTGCCAGACATGCTGAAAACATCCTTGGCCACCCAAGCGGCGGAGCCAGCCACAGCAACAGCCAGGACTATATTAATCAATGTAAGGAGGTTTTTGTTTTGTTTCATAAAACTAACGTTGCACTTCTGCCACCGCAACAATAGATATATTCACAGAAGCGGTCCCTGTTTTGTTATCACTGTCAGTCGCTTTCAAAGTTATGGTGTGCGAGCCTACAGACAGATTATTGTGCGAAATTGAATTTCCTTGCCCTATACTGCCATCCTTGCTTGATGACCATTTTAGTGAGTCCCCGGTTATAGGGCCATCCTGTTCATCATCGGCTGATCCGCTGAATGAAACCGACTCTCCTTGTTGATAAGACTCTCCATTCGTTGGGCTGGTGATCAAAACTGAAGGACTTCCAGGGCCACCGGAATCATCACCTCCTGTGCCGTCACAAAACCCAGTATCGAAACAAGGTTCGCCTTCTACACAGACACCACGAAATGAGTGGGTTGCTATATCGCTTTCCACTGATTCGCTGTTTGTTACTCGCAACGAGACAGTATAAAACCCAGGTTCATCAATGCATATGGTAGTTACTTTTTGGTCGGTATTGGACAGCTTGGCGCTGCTACCTTCTGGCTTTTGGTTCAATGACCATGCATGTGTGGTTAGCGCCAGTTTCTTTGGATCAAAACTGTCACTTCTAATGAGAAGCTGGGCGTTGATTGGATAAGTTTTCGAAGCGGTGATAATTGCTATCGGCTTCTCATCCAAAGGCTCGCTGCCAGGGTCGAGCACATCAACCACCGCAGGGCCGCAACTTAAACCGGCCAGACATAAAACAGCCATCGCAAGCCAGCCCATCATTTTATTCATTTATTAATACTCACTAAATTCCAACCACTTAGAACTGAATAAATCATATAATAATAGCACATTTTGCATTATCTAATACTATTAATACTATCCAGTAATTACAATTACAAGTTTAGGATTCAACACCTGGGTTGCTTTTCTGAAAAACCTGACTATAATTCATGCTTGGGCCGAAGTGGCGGAACTGGTAGACGCGCATGATTCAGGGTCATGTGCCCTTACGGGTGTGGGGGTTCGACTCCCCCCTTCGGCACCATAAAACAAAAGTTTGGCGCTTTCTTCCCATTTTCGGATTAACCTTCCACACGAAGCCGCGGCCACATTTCATCTACTTGCTTGACAGTTTCATCATCCATCACCAATTCATCGGGCCATTCTCTCGGGTGCCCTTCCGCTCTCATCTTCTGCGTAGCATCAATAAACAGCCTTCCATCCTCATGAAAGATATCGCGCTTTGGGTCCACATTATTAAAAAATTTCCAAAGCGCGGTCGAATGATCTGACGGATCTATTTCCTTATCCAGCGCCATAACTATTTTGATTGCATTGTCAGTATCACCTTCAATAGCCTCACGGGCGATTTTATGTCCATCCCACGCCGCTGTTTTGTCTATAGAGATCAAAGCCAGTGGATTGACCACATCGGTATATGGAATATTTTGGGCGATGACTGCTTTATGCTTCTGACACCCTTCAATAAAAGGTTCAAAATTTCGATCGGCTGATGGCGCTCTGTTTTCCCTCTCTTCCCCTGGCAGCGGAGTGGTTGCGTCAATACCCAGCTTGGCGCCATGCAGTGGTTGTGGCGCGGAATGATCCAGAACGTCGAGCACGCCCTCTGTTATCACAAATCCGTTTTCCATATCAATTTTATTCAATAGCTCCCTGGCCACAATGTCATAATCATGCACATCGACAGATTCATCCACCGCCAGGATCATTTTAGCGAAGCTCATCTGTCCAGCGCCCCAGAGCGAGCTCATTAATTTATTCGCATGGGCTGGATATCGTTTGTTGACAGAAACAATCACACAGTTATGGAACACCCCTTCCCAAGGCAAGCTATAGTCGATCACATCCGGGTTGACCGTTTGCAGCAACGGCAGAAATATCCGCTCGGTCGCCTTGCCCATATAGCAATCTTCCATCGGCGGTTTGCCCACTATGGTTGTCAGATAGATCGGGTCGCGCCTATGTGTGATGGCGGTCACATGGAAGACCGGGTAATCCCCGGCCAGCGAATAGTAACCGGTATGGTCGCCAAACGGCCCTTCTATGCGGCTCTCGCCGATCTCGACATAACCCTCCAGCACGATCTCTGCGTCCGCCGGGACCTGCATATCGATACTCCTGCACTGGACCAGCTCCACCGGCTTGTTCCGGATAAACCCGGCAAGGGTCAGCTCGTCCACGGCAGGGGGCAGCGGTGCGGTGGCGGCGTATACAGTGGCAGGGTCGCAACCGATGGCGACGGCCACCTCCATACGCTTGGCGCCGGCCCGGCGATGCTCGTCATAGTTACTGGCGCCATCTTTATGTATGTGCCAGTGCATGCCGGTGGTTTTGGCGTTATATATCTGCAGGCGGTACACGCCGACATTGCGGATCCCCTCTGGTGATTTTGTGATCACGCATGGCAAGGTTATGAACCTGCCGCCATCATCGGGCCAGCATTGCAATATCGGGAAGTCGAGCAGGTTAATCTGATTGCCTGTAAGCACAACCTCCTGGCATGGCGCGTTACCATTGACCACCTTTGGCGGAAATTTTGCCGCTTTCAGCAACATCGGCAGCGCGGCGAGTTTATCGCCCAGCGTCTCCGGCTGTTTCATATGAAGCATCTGTTTTATATCGTCGGCGATCTCCTCCACATCCTCCACGCCCAGGCTCATCGCCATTCTTTTAGTGCTGCCAAACGCGTTAATAAGCACCGGCATGGCGCTGCCCTCTACGTTCTCGAACAGCAAGGCTTTGCCTCCGCCGGGCGATTTCGATACCCGGTCGGTGATTTCCGTTATCTGCAAAACAGGTGATACCGGCTCTGTGATCCGGACCAGCTCATCCGACACTTCCAGCAGCGCAATAAACTCACGCAATGAATTGAATTTTTCTCTATTACTCATTTTTTCCTTTTAAAAAAGCTCAGGTCGATATCCATCTGGTATGCGCATGTGCAACCGGGGCAATCTTTCAAAAATCCTTTTTTTCTGTTGCTCACATATTCGGGCGAATCGAGGATCTGCGCAAGGCTTTTTTCTGTCAGGTTGCCAGAGGAAGGCATGGCCCAACAGCCATGGTATACATTACCAAAGCTGTCTATATAAATGTTCATCAGCGCCCGGGCGCAGTAATACTCCGCCATCCGGCTGTCCTTATACAGCTCCGGCGCTTTCATAAAACCCTTCACTGATCCATTGACCACATCCGGGAACTGTTTCTTCAGCCTTACCAGCTCTTCGCTGACTTTTACCATGTCCCCTTCCGTTGGGAAAATCGATTCATCCAGGTCCTGAAAATAGTAGAGGTTGTTGTCCGGCATGTTGAAACTAACCGATACCCCCCTCTCCGCCGCCAGGTTGACGATATACTCCAGGTCATCCAGGTTGCTTTTGATGATGGTAAACGCCAGCCGGACCGTAACCCCGATATCTTTAAGCTTGTCGATCACATCCAGGGTTCGCTGATGGCTGCCCCTGATTTTCACATAATCTTCATGGCTCTGCTCACGCCCATGAAACGATATTTCGACCAGATCGACTTTGTGTTCTTTCAGCGATTCGATATCAGCATCCCGGATCAGCGATCCGTTGGTAGAGATTTTGGCGCTCATCCCGTCTGCGTTTGCTTGGTCAATCAGTTGATACATGGTCTTCCGCCGCAAAAATGCTTCGCCGCCGGTGAACCGGACCGACAGACCATCCCGGTTTTTGAAATCGTCCAGCACGGCGCTCCACTGCTCGGTGGTCAACTCTTTCGTTTTGTCGCCGATCTCGTAACAGTTGCATGTCACGCATCGATAGTTGCACCGGTCGGAGAGCATTATCACCAGGGTCGGCGCCATGAACCCGGTCGGGTCACGTTTTATATTTTGCGCATAGAGCGCCTTCGCGCCGATGACGGCCTTTTTGAGGTTGATTGACATACAGTGGATTATAACCCTATGGTCAAGGTTTCCCCGTCATTGGGGATAAAAACTGTTGATATCAAGCCTTTGCTTTCCAGTTCCATTTTTAATTGCTGCCTAGTAATTTGGCAATGATTCAAAGCTTCAAGATGATTGGCGACAACTTTGCCAGGAGCATTTAGGACAAATGTCACTATTTCCGTCATTGGCATTAATATCGGCCCGCCAACATCCAAGCTTGCGCCGCCGGACGCCACCACGGCCAGGTCAGGCTTGAATTCCACCAAAGCTCTTTCTACATCCTTTGTATACACGGTATCGCCACTGATATAAACAGAAGGTTCATCCGGCAGCTGAATATAGAGCCCGACACCATTAGCCATCAGGTTGTGTATCCAGCCATGACCATGCTGTGCCGGCACAGCCGTAATTTCACCATCCAGCATTCGCGCCGTCTGCCAGTCATTCAGAGCCAAGCAAATATTCAAGCCTTGTTTTGCCAAGTATGATACGTCTTGTTTGCGCGTTACCACCGGAATATTTTTATCTCGCAGAAAGGAGGTCCCGGCGTGATCAAGATGGTCTTTATGTTGCAAGGCTTTGATACCGAATTTTTGACTATGGGTAATCAGGCAATGTGTCACCTTGTCTAAAATATCGGCGGCATTATCCGGCAGTGAGACGGTGGGGTTTCTTTTCGGTTTATGCCTTGAATATGCAAAGGGAGAAAAGGCCCCTTTCCCGCCAAGCATCGGGTCTATCAAAATATGATGATCTTTCGACTCTATGACAAACGTGGCATTTCTTAAATGATGTATTTTCATGGTCACACAACCGCTTCGTTATCGGGGAACCGGGACATTCTATACGAGCAGACTGGCGCCGGTCATTTCATCCGGTTGCGCGATATCCAAAAGCTTCAATACCGTGGGCGCAATATCGGAGAGCCTGCCCCCTTCACGAAGTTTCAGGTCGTGATTACCAATATAATAGAAAGGCACTGGGTTAGTCGTATGGGCGGTCATCGGCTTGCCCCGCTCATCCACCATGGTCTCTATGTTCCCATGATCCGCGGTTATCAACAGATCGGCGCCCGCTTTGCCGCATGCGTCGATTATCCTCCCTACCGATTCATCCACCACACCAACAGCCTGCACTGCAGCATCCCATACACCGGTATGGCCCACCATATCGCCATTGGCCAGGTTGACGATGATCACCCGATATTCACCGCTGTTAACTGCGTCGATAACCACATCCGCGACCTGCGGGCAGCTCATCTCCGGTTGCAGGTCGTAGGTACGCACCCTTGGCGACGGGATCAGCTTTCTACTTTCACCATCGTTGGGCGGCTCCACACCGCCGTTGAAGAAAAATGTTACATGCGCATATTTCTCTGTCTCCGCCGTCCGCAGTTGGGCAAGGCCATTCTGCGCCAATATCTGGCCCAGACCGTTTTCCGGTACCGCGCTGTCATAGGCTACCGGCAGATCAAAGTTGGCGTCATACTCGGTCATGCAGGTGACGCTCAGTTTTGGGGCCGATTCCCGCTTAATCTCACGAAATTCTGTGTCATAAAGTGTCCGGACGATTTCGCGCATACGATCGGCGCGAAAGTTGAACATAATAACTTCGTCGCCATCTTTAAGCGTCCCAACAGACTCTCCATTCTCTTCAATAATGGAGGGCTCGATAAACTCGTCGGTTATTTCTTTTTCATAGCTCGACTTCACCGCCTCCACAGCTGAACCAAATCGCAACCCTTCACCGGCAGTCAACAGTCCGTAAGCCTTTTCCACCCGCTCCCAACGTTTGTCCCGATCCATAGCCCAGAACCGGCCGGTCACGGTGGCTATTCTGCCGACTCCAATATCGGCCAGCGTTTTTTCCAGCTGTTCAATATATTCCAGGCCAGAGTCTGGCGGTGTATCCCGCCCATCCATGAAGGCATGGATGTATACTTTCTCTAAACCATTCTCTTTGGCAAGTTTTACCAGCGCGATCAGATGGTCGATATGGCTATGAACGCCGCCATCGGAGAGCAAGCCGAGGAAATGGATAGCGGCGTCATTCTCCAACGCTCGAACCATGGCCGATTTCAGCGCCTGGTTACTTTGAAATGAGCCATCCTCTATGGAGCGGGAAATACGCAGAAGATCCTGATACACAATTCGCCCGGCGCCGATGTTCAGGTGCCCCACTTCGGAGTTGCCCATCTGCCCCACCGGTAGCCCCACCTTTTCACCAGAAGCGTCTATCTGAAGATACGGTTTTTCTGCATTCAGCCTGTCAAAAACAGGTGTGGCGCCCTGTGCAATGGCGTTCCATTCGTCATTTTCTGAAATACCCCACCCATCCAGGATGCACAGCACCAGTGGTTTTTCTTTCAAATTCTTCTCCTTAGTTCATCACTCTACACTCAGGCAACAAGGCAGTCAATCTCAAGCCGAATTAATAATGGCTAAGCCGTTTAATAATCGGATGGAGCGTACTGGATCAAATATATAATAGATATATTATCAGGAATTGCTAAAAAGATGGTATTTTAGCCGATTTTTTAATAAAAACGCTATTTTTTTGCTATTTTTGGTTGGTTTAGTGTAAAATCATCAAGCATTGAATTAATAGCTTTCATGTGCAGGAACCAATTCCCCGGTAACTTATTAGAATAGTAGATGATATGAACCTTTCAGATATCAAAAAGCTTATCAAGCTGTTTGAAAACAGCGATGTCTCCGAACTGGAAGTGGAGCAGGAGGGGCTTCGGGTCCAGATGAGAAAAGGTGGAGCCGACAACTCGCCGCAACAAATCAGCACAATCATCAGCCCTCACCCATCCGCGCAAATAACCGATGCTCAAAACACAGCAGCAACCTCTGATCAGCCTGTACAAACCCCTGAAACCGGGAGTCCAAAAGGTTATATTATAAAATCACCCATGGTCGGGTCATTTTTCCGCTCTCCTTCACCCACAGCGCCACCATATGTGGAAGAAGGCGACCTGGTCCGGTCGGGGCATGTATTGTGTATTATAGAGGCCATGAAGCTGATGAACGAGATCGAGAGCGATGTCGAAGGTAAAATTGTCAAAATTTTCCCGGAGAACGGCAAGCCTGTGGAATATGATGAGCCGCTGTTCGAAATTGAGCCGGCATAGCCATCGTCTGATTCTGGTCCTTTACTGAAAAATAGCATGTTCAAAAAAATATTAATCGCAAACCGTGGCGAAATCGCCATACGTATTATCCGCGCCTGCAAAGAGATAGGCATAGCCACAGTGGCGGTCCATTCCACCGCCGATGAAGATTCGTTGCATGTCCGATTCGCCGACGAATCCGTGTGCATAGGCCCGGCGCCTTCCGACAAGAGCTATCTGAACTCGGCGGCGATCATCAGCGCCGCGGAGGTCACCGGAACCGACGCCATCCATCCCGGCTACGGTTTTCTGGCGGAGAATTCTGGATTCGCGGAAGTATGCGAGTCGTGCAAAATTGTATTCATCGGCCCAACGGCGGAGCACATCCGCCAAATGGGACACAAATCAAACGCCCGGGCGCTGGCGGAAAAGGTTGGCGTGCCTGTGATCCCTGGCTCCGCCACCAACATCGAATCGAACGAAGAGGCGGCGCAGATAGCGGATGAAATCGGATATCCGGTCATGTTGAAAGCTGCATTGGGTGGAGGCGGCCGGGGGATGCGCATCATCAAATCGAGCTCTGAACTTGAGAATGCTTTGGAGATTGTGAAGTCAGAAGCAGCCTCTGCGTTCGGCGATCCAAATATCTATATAGAAAAATATATCGAAGACCCGAAGCATATAGAGATACAGCTGATGGCGGATGTCCATGGAAACATGCTGAGTCTGGGCGAGCGGGACTGCTCTATCCAGCGCCGACACCAAAAACTGGTGGAGGAAGCTCCAGCGCCGACCATCAGTGATGACGCGCGAAAAAGAATGTCCGATGACGCGTTGGCGCTTGCCAAGGCGATAGGGTACAGGAGCCTGGGCACTGTCGAATTTCTGTATGACAAGGATGGCGCACACTATTTCATCGAGATGAACACGCGCATACAGGTGGAGCATACAGTCACGGAATGTATCACCGGCCTCGATCTGGTGAAAGAGCAGATAATGATAGCGGCGGGTGAAAAACTGCGGTTCGGCCAGGAGAAGGTCCGCCGGTATGGCCACAGCATAGAATGCCGCATCAACGCAGAAGACCCTTACACATTTCTGCCCAGCCCCGGTCTGGTCACCGGGCTGAATATACCGGGCGGACCGGGTGTGCGGGTGGATACCGCTTTATATAATGAAGTGGAGATAATGCCATATTACGAATCGCTGGTGGCGAAGCTGGTGGTCCATGGCATCGACCGGGCGGAGGCCATGGCCAAGATGAACCGGGCATTGTCGGAGTTTCATATAGCAGGGATCAAGACCACGATACCGCTGTTGCTCGACGTGATGAACTCGGAGGAGTATACATCGGGCGCCTACTACACCGGCTCGCTCGACCGCATGATCGCAGGGATATAATGGAGCTTACATTACTGGGCACAGGCACATGTTCGCCGGTCCCGGAGAGGACACCCGCCTGCTATTTCCTGAAGGCAGGCGCCCGCCGGTTTCTCATCGACCCGGGCCCAGGGGCTGTGAACAGGCTCGCCCAGGCAGGGATCGATCCTTTTTCGGTGGACGCCATATTCATCAGCCATATGCACCCGGACCATTGCGCCGACCTGGTCCCCTGGCTGTTCAGTTATAAGCATTGCCTGGGCGATCAGTTAAGGGGCGATATTGATATTATTGCGCCAGAGGGTTTCAAAGAGTTTTTCGATAACTTGATGATAGCCAACGGGCAGTGGGTACTGTCTGATAATTACGAAATCAAAATTGAAGAAGTACGTGATACCCGATGGAGCCAAGGCGGCGTATCTATAATATCTTCTCCGGTGCTCCATGGAGCGGGCGGGCTCGGCTATCGGTTCGAAAGGGATGGCAAATCGCTGGCGTATTCCGGCGATACCGGTTATTGCGAAGAGCTGATCGAGCTGGCCCGGGACGCGGACGCGCTGTTGGTGGAATGCTCTGTGCCGGATGATCATGATGTCAATGGCCATATGCGCCCCGGGGAAGTGGCGCAAACCGGCATCCGGTCCGGGGTTCGGCGGCTGGTGCTGACCCACTTCTATCCAGTGGTGGATACCGACAAGGTGGCTGACATAGTCCGTGGAGCTGGTTATCAAGGTGAGATCACCGTCGGCGAAGATGGCATGACCATCGAGCTGTGACGACCCTGCATCGGTAAAGTTCTGGGTAGTCCTGGTTTATGAGTAATAAATATACCGATGTGATCAAGTCATTAATCAAGCGTGACCCAGACCGAATGGAAATATTGCGTGTTACCCAATCGTTAGATTTGAATGATTGGTGTGTCGGCGCCGGCTTCGTCAGGAACTGTGTATGGGATTACCTGCATAATTATGACACTCCAACACCCCTTAACGACATTGACGTATGTTATTACGATCTTGCGGGCATGGATCCAGATTCTGATAAAGAGATGGAGCGGACACTGCGCGCAAAGCTGCCGGAACATCAGTGGTCACTGAAAAACCAGGCGCGAATGCATTTGAAAAACAATTGCGCGCAATATAAAAGCACATTGGATGCGATGAGCTATTGGCCGGAGATTCAAACAACGGTGGGTGTTTCACTGGAAGATAATGATGATATTATCGTGCGCTCTGTATACCCACTGGAGCGTTTGTTTTCATACAAGATAGAGCCAAACCCAAAATGCAAATCAAACAATTTGGCCCTCTCCCGCATAAAACAGAAAAACTGGTTGCAGATTTGGCCAATGCTATCAGTTCATGATATAGATGTTAATGCCGTTTATGTGTCAAATGATGAATAGATAGAGTGATCATTACGTTGAAATAATGGCGGAGAGGGAGGGATTCGAACCCTCGGTAGAGTATAACCCCTACACACGCTTAGCAGGCGCGCACCTTCGGCCTCTCGGTCACCTCTCCTTATACTGAATCCGATTGAAATACATGCCGGGCAGTATGGCCGTGATTATAGCATCAGGCGCCAATAAAGCAAAGAAGAGAACAACTGCGATATGCATTTACAAACCATTCCAGTTATGGCACACTATTTGCGTGATGACAAGCGCCAGAAAAAACTTACGAATCGTATTGGTGGTTACGATAGTTTTGGTAGTTGGAATTATTTCCTGGTTTGTTGTTACAACTAAAAATTCAATAGTTTCTGTGATTGACCCGGTTATTGATTTTAACCAGGATGAGATGGTTATCGACGGCGTGCATATTGTCGAAAAGAGTAGTATAGATAAAACTATCGAGATCAAGGCGCAAAAAGCTGTTATAGCGTCGGATGAATCCCGCACTAGTTTGAAAAATTTTACGTTAGTCTCCACCGGTGGCAGCATGGGGCCTGTTACCATGGTAGCTGCTGATGGAACATTATACACCGGCACAAATGATGTTGACGCGGTTGGTCATGTATTACTGCATGATGCGAAGGGGAACACACTTTTAACAGATTCTTTAAACTGGAATAATGCAGATCAGCTTATATCAACCAATGATATAGTTCGAATGTTTGGTGAGCGGTTTATCATCAAAGGACAAGGAATGCTGGTTGATGTGGAGAAAGAGACAATGCTGCTGGAAAGTGATGTCACGGCTATATTTTATGAAAGCAGAGTAACAGAATGAAACATTTAATATTCACTGTTGCGTTGATATTATTGCTGCCACAAATAGGCGCAACGGCGAATAAACCATTATTCACAGAGGATAGTTCAGATAAAAACGCGCCTTTGGAAGTGACATCAAACAGAATGATATCTGATAATAAAAACAACAATATAACTTTTTTGGGCGCTGTTATCGCCATTAAAGGAAAACTGAAGGTGGAGTCTGACAAAATGGTGGTCCACACCGATGAATCCCAGAGTGATGTTAAAAATATCATTGCCACAGGGTCGGTGGTTATTACAAGAGGATACAAAGTGGCCACCGGAGAAAAAGCTGAATATTTCGCTGATGGACAGAAGATAGTATTGACCGGGAATCCGGTTCTGAAGGATTGCAACGACACGGCGTTGGGTGAGCGGATAATTTACTTTTTCGATAGAGAGGATATGGTCATTGTGGGTGGAAAGAAAGCGCGGTCAAAGGTTGTAATACATCCAAAAAACAAGAATAAAAAAGATTGCCCCGAAGAAGAAAAAGAGGGCAACAATTCAAAAAACAAAGAGTAATGATACAGAACCTGCAAGCTTATGACCTGGTGAAATCTTATAAAGGTAGACAGGTGGTCAATAAGTTTTCGTTTAATATGACCAACCAGGAGATAGTCGGCTTGCTCGGCCCGAACGGCGCAGGGAAAACCACTATATTCTATATGATAATCGGCCTGACAAGGGGCGATAGCGGAACGGTGCTTATGGATGACCTGGACATTACCTATATGCCGATGTACCAGCGGGCTCGGATTGGAGTGGGCTATCTTCCGCAGGAGCCATCTATTTTCAGGAAGTTAACTGTATATGAAAATGTATTGGCAATCTTGGAGACCTTGCCATTAACACGGTATGAAAGAGAAACGAGAGCAAAGGAATTGCTGGAGGAACTTGGTATTCTGGAGCTTTCAGATAGTATGGCGCTATCCTTGTCTGGTGGTGAGCGGCGCAGGCTGGAGATCGCCAGAGCCTTGGCCACAGAGCCATCATTTATTTTGCTGGACGAGCCGTTTGCCGGGATCGACCCTATCGCAGTCAAGGAAATTCAAAGTATTATCAATCAGTTAAAGAACAGGAATATTGGAATCTTGATAACTGATCATAACGTTCGGGACACCCTGGGCATTACCAGCAGGGCATATATCATTAGTGAAGGCCAGTTGCTGGAAGAGGGCTCACCGGAGCATATCGCTTCCAGTGAAAAGGCCAGAAATATCTATCTTGGAGACGATTTTTCGCTAAAATGATATATATGAAGTATTACAGTGGAGAGTCGGATGAAGCTTGAGCTGAAGCTTAACATGCGCATGTCGCAAAGGCTGGTTATGACGCCGATGCTGCAACAAGCGATCAAGCTTCTGCCCATGACCCGGCTGGAGCTGGTGCAGGCGATCCACACCGAGCTGGAAGAGAATCCGATGCTCGAAGAGATAGAAAACGAGGTCGCGGAAAAGGAGGAGGCCCCCCAGGAAGAGAAAGCTGCGGAAGAAGCGCCAGCGGAGAAAGAAGCGGTTTTCGAAGAGCAGGCCAACCTGGGCGATACAGAAAATACACCAGCAAAAGAAGAGATTGACTGGGACAGCTATATGCAAGCTGACCTGTATGAAGGGCGCACCGGAGAGGGCTATGTAGAATATCCCAGCCTGGAAAACACCCTAAAACAGAAAGAAAGCCTGGAAGAACACCTGATGTGGCAGTTGAACTGCTCGGCTCTGTCCAAAGAAGAGGCGCATCTCGGATCCTTGATTATAGGTAATATCAATAATGAAGGTTATCTGGTGGAAGATTTGGAAACATTGGCTGAACAAGCGAATGTGAGCCTTGATGAGATGGAGGACACCCATATATTGATCCAAAGTTTTGATCCGCCGGGGGTTGGCGCCAGGGATATCAAGGAATGTCTTTTATTACAAGCTCATGGAAGCGACCTGAAGGGCACCCTGGTTGAAACGCTAATCAAGGACCACCTTATGGAGCTGGATGAAAAGAACTATAAGAAACTGGCTAAAACACTGGATGTTTCTGTGGAAGAAGTTATAAGCGCAGTCAAATCATTGAGGGAGCTGGACCCGAAGCCGGGACTTGAGTTCAACCCTGAAGAGATCCATTACATAACTCCTGACATCTATGTAGTAAAGATAGATAACGATTATCAGGTGTACCTTAACGATGATGATATGCCGAAGCTGAGGATTAACCCGTATTATCAGACGATCCTGAAAAACAAGAAAAAGGAGCAGGAGCAAACCCGCGAATATGTGGAAGGCAAGTTTCGCTCTGCGTTGTGGATGATAAAAAGCATAGAACAACGGCGGCAAACCATGCTGAAAGTGGGCCGCAGTATTTGCAAGTTTCAAAGGGATTTTCTGGATAAAGGATTGAACTATTTGAAACCGATGATACTAAAAGACGTGGCTGAAGATATAGAAATGCACGAGTCAACGGTAAGCCGGGTCACCACAAACAAATATATACATACACCCCAGGGGCTGTTCGAGCTGAAATTTTTCTTTCATTCCGCCGTCAGCTCTTATATGGGTAATGATATGTCATCTGTTCGCGTCAAGGATATGATAAAAAAGATCTGCAAAGATGAGGATCAGAAGAAGCCTTATACAGATGACCAGATAGTCAAAATATTGCAGGCGAAAAATGTAAAAATTGCGAGAAGGACTGTTACAAAATATCGAAAAGAATTACAAATCCCGTCAACGTCTAAACGTAAACGGCTTTTCTTATAACAATTAGCAAAACCTAGGAGTCGAAGTCATGCAAATTTCAATCACGGGTCACCATGTGGATGTAACACCAGCATTACGTGAATATACCGAAGAGAAAGTAGCGAAAGTCAGACGATACCTTAATACAACGATTAACGCTCACGTGATCCTGAAAGTTGAAAAATTAACTCATATAGCGGAAGTGACAATACATGCGAACAATGTAGATCTTCATGGTGTGGAGAAAACCGACAACCTGTATGCGGCGATAGATAGCGTGATGGATAAAATAGACCGTCAGGCCATAAAACATAAAGGCAAAATTCAGGCAAAACGCAAGGGAGGCAAACCAGCTGTCAACTACTGAGTGATGATATTGGTGAACAGAATTTAACTGGATGATTGGCTGGAATGAAAATAATCGATTTTATTAGTAAGGATAACTGCGTCGCATCCTTGACATCTACTGATAAAGAAGGCGCGTTAAGAGAGTTGGCGGCCTGCCTTGCACACAGCGGCGCCACCCCGGATGCCGATATTGTTTTCGAAGCCATTATCGAACGGGAGAACCTGGGCACAACCGGCGTAGGCGAGCATGTGGCCATACCACACGCTAAAATAAAAGGGCTGGAGTCGCTGGTGGCGGCGTTCGGGAAATCTGAAGATGGTATCGAGTACAGCTCTGTGGACAACAAGCCTGTGCTATGGGTCTTCATGCTTCTGGCGCCGGAAAGTGTGACCGGGGTGCACTTGAAAGCGCTGGCGCGTATCTCCAAAATACTTAGAAGTGGCGGCTTTCGCGAAGGGATACGGAACGCATCCACCAGTGATGACATCATGGCGCTGATCGAGCAGGAAGATAACAAGATTAATTAGATGGCTGGTACCGTAGTATGACTGAAAAGAAAAAAAAGAGTAAAAAACAGAACCAGTCTGCGCTCATTATAGCCCATGGAACATTAGCCCAGACAATGCTCGACGCTCTGATATACATAACCGGCCCACAGCCAGGTTTTCATGCTTTGGCGCTGGATCATGCGCTGGATGTGGATAAAGCGCGGGATATTATAATCTCCGCCATTGACGATATGATGGACGGTAGCGGAGTGCTGGTGCTTACAGACCTTTTTGGTGGCACACCCACCAACCTGGCGATATCAATTATGGATGAAAAATTTATCGAGATCGTGGCTGGCGTAAATCTGCCTATGCTGATACATGCTGTTACGCTGGACAGTTCCCTTGCTCTCAAAGAGAAAGCAAAGCGTCTGAGGGAATATGGCAGAGATAATATTTTTATAGCGTCAGAAGTTTTATCCGGTAACAAAAAATAGGTAATCGCCATCAAACGAGAAGTTACCGTTGCGAATAAATGGGGGCTCCATGCCAAGGCGTCGTTTTCCCTGGCAAAGCAAGCTGGCGCCTTCGATTCCACAATCACACTGGACAAAAATGGCGCCACGGCGGACGCTAAATGTATAGAAGACATCCTGACGCTGATGGCCGGTTATGGAGACACGATTGTAATCGTGGCGAACGGGCCAGACGAAAAACAGGCAATAGACAACCTTGTGAACTTGATAGAATCCGGGTTTGACGAGGAAAGATGAATTTAGAAGAAACCAAACTATCATCGAATGTTACTAAAGGAATTTCAGCCTCCTCTGGTATTGTCATCGGTAAGGCGTATGTCCTTGATCGCCATTATTTCTGTGTCCTCGAGCAACTGCTGGAACCGGATGAAATTAATGACGAGGTAGAGCGGTTCCGGAGCGCTGTGGAAGCGTCACTGAATGAAATGGGAGAGACCAGAGAGCAAGCGACCGAAGAGTTGAACAGCGATTTACCGTTTACAATTTTCGACTCTCATATGCGTATTTTGCAGGATCCCACCATGATCAAGGAGATCGAGGGTTATATTGTTAATAACAAATGCAATGCGGAGTGGGCGCTCAAACTTTTGCTCGAATCGTACCATGAACGCTTTTCAAAAATAAAAGATGGCTATTTCCGTGATCGATTGTTGGATATCGAGCAGGTGGTAACAAAAATCCAAAGGCAGTTGATACAAGACGAAATAAATGTCAACTTCTCGACATTGGCCGAGCCAGTCATACTGGTCACGCACGACCTGACCCCGGAGGATACTATGATGATCGATACCGCCAAAATCATCGGGATCGCCTCCGATGTGGGCGGCAAAACATCCCATGCAGGGATAATGGCGGCGTCCATGGATATTCCGGCGGTGGTAGGCCTGAAAGATTTATCTTTCAAGGCAAGGACAGGCAGCCCGATTATCGTGGATGGTAACAGTGGGAAAGCTATCCTGAACCCGACAAAAGAGCAGTTTATAAAATACAATAAAAAGCGCCAAAAGTTTATTTATGAAGATCAGGCGTTCCATGCCAACAGGCATCTGGCCGCCACCACCCTTGATGGCCATACCATAAAAATATTGGCGAATATAGAATCGTCCCACGATATATTGAGCCTTAACCAGCATGGCGCCGAGGGCGTGGGTCTATATCGGACAGAATATCTTTATCTGAACCGGCGAAGCTTGCCCAGTGAAGAAGAGCAGTTTGAAGATTATAAAAAGGTCGCTGAATCGGTCGATAAAAACCACGCCGTGATAAGAACATTTGACCTGGGCGGTGATAAGCTCTCTTCCTTGTCCGATCAGCACGATCATGAACAGAACCCTGCATTGGGTTTGCGGGCGATCCGGTTTTCCCTGGGCAATAAAGATCTTTTCAAAACACAGCTTCGAGCTATATTACGGGCGTCCGCTTTCGGCAAGCTTAAGATTATGTATCCGCTAATTACATTGTCAGAAGAAGTGACAGAAGCAAACGCAGTGCTGACGGAAGTGAAGGAAGAGCTGACCGCAAGTAAAATAGATTTCGATGAATCGATCGAAGTGGGTATCATGATGGAAACACCAGCGGCGGCGATGATCGCCAATGAGCTGTCCAAATACTGCTCATTTTTTTCCATCGGGACAAATGACATGATCCAGTACCTGATGGCCATCGATCGGGTTAACGAAAGGGTCGCCTATCTATATCAGCCGCTTTCGCCATCGATCTTGCGGATATTGGCGCAAATTATAAAATCTGCTGATGAAAACAATGTATCCATTTCGGTCTGCGGAAAAATGGCCGGTGACCCGACCTATGCCATGCTATTAATCGGGCTGGGCGGGGTGCGTGAGCTTTCGATGGATGTGCATTCGATCCCGATGATCAAAGCGTTCATCCGCTCCATCAGAATCACAGAAGCCAACGAGATCGCCACAGATGCGCTGAAGCTGGGCTCCGCAAAAGAGATAAGAGAGTTTATGGTGGGCAAGATCGGGAAGTTCCTGGTTAATGGCATCAGCTCTGACCTGGTGGAGAATGACACTGAGTGAATGAATCCTCATCAAAGGATAAGCTAACCCGGGCCGCAGGATCGGTCAGCCTGGCGACGCTAATATCGCGGATACTTGGCTTTATCCGGGATATGATCATCGCCGACTTGTTCGGCGCCAAAGCCGCCGCCGACGCGTTTTTCGTCGCGTTTCGGATCCCCAACCTGCTGCGGCGATTCACCGCGGAGGGCGCATTGACCGCCGCTTTCGTCCCGGTCTATTCAGAAACGCTGGAGAAGGGGGGTAAAGCAAGGGCGTTCGCGCTGGCGTGTAATCTAATCACCATCCTTGCGCTATGCCTTATGATTATAACAGCGCTGGGAATTATCCTTGCCCCATGGATCGTCAAGGTCATCGCGCCAGGATTCACATACGACAAGTCAGTATTCGACCTTACCACCGTTTTGACCCAAATGATGTTCCCATACATTTTCCTGATATCGATCGCCGCTGTCATGATGGCCATGCTAAACGCCATGGGCCGTTTCTTTATTCCAGCCATCGCTCCGGCGGCCCTCAACCTGGCTATTATCACCTGCGCGCTTTTGTTGTACGACAGGTTTGCCGAGCCGACAATGTCGCTGGCGGTGGGTGTGCTGATAGGTGGTTTGCTCCAGCTTGCATTGCAATTTGCGCAGCTACGCAAGACAGGGTGGAAATATAAACCGTCATTCGACCTCAAGGATAAGGCAACCATAAAAATCGGCGCCCTCATGGTTCCTGCGGCGTTCGGCATGGCGGTGGCGGAAGTTAATATTTTCATCGATACATTGCTGGCGTCAATGCTGCCTGAAGGGTCTGTTTCATATCTTTTTTATGGCAACCGGGTTGTACAGTTCCCGCTTGGTGTATTCGGTATAGCTGTGGGCATAGCCGCGCTTCCATCCATGTCGGGCGAAGTGGCCAGAGGGCAGGAGGAAAAGCTGGTTGAGCTGTTGTCCCATGCTTTGCGGTTGACCCTGTTTATATCGATACCATCCATGGTAGGGCTCCTTGTTCTGGCGGAGCCTGTTTGTAACGTGCTTTTCGAGCGGGGCGCCTTCGACGAAACCGCCCGGGTCGGCTCTGCGTTTGCTCTGGCGCTATACGCTGTGGGGCTGACAGCATTTGCCGGTGTCAAGGTTGTTGTATCCGCTTTTTACTCGGTGAAAGATGTATCCACACCCACCAGAGTTGCTGTGTGGAGCATGGTCCTGAATATTGCGTTGAACCTTGCCCTCATCGGGCCTTTGCAGCATGGTGGCCTTGCGTTGGCCACATCGATTTCATCGATATTCAATGTTCTGATATTGCTTATACTGTTTCGCAAACGAGCTGGGTCCATCGATGGTCCAGCGATCTTCCGTTCCGCTTTAATCATGTCTTTATGCGCTTCGTTAATGGGAGCGGCCGTGTATGGATATACAACACTGTTTTTCTCTTTTGATGGTTCAATCGTATGGCGTGTCTATCACCTGTTAATAGCTATCATAGTTGGGATAGCCACCTATGGTGGATCTATGCTGGTGGCGCGATCCAGGGAAGCGCTTTCTTTAAAAAAAAGGATCTTGGGTAATTAATTATTTTAAATCAGATTTTTTTCTGTCTAGTTATGATAAAATGGTCATCATATCTAAAGGTTGGATTAACTCTATATAGCCAATGTCTATAACATGTTGGCGTCAATCGTCAGCATTTAGTAATATCATTTTTATAATGAGGAGAGATCATGGAAATCCGCCAAAGGAACACATTGGAACTGGCAGAGTTGCTTCGTGAGTACGATATCACGGCTACACTGCAAAGAGTGGAAATCGCGCGTGTATTGTTCGAAGAGCATCACCATCATTCAGCCGAACAGATAATGACCAAGCTCAACGAAAAGCATGGAACAATGGTATCAAAAGCCACTATCTACAATACATTGCACCTTTTTGTTAAAAAAGGGCTTATCAAGGAATTGATTATAGACTCTTCCAGGGTTTTCTATGAGCCAAAAACCACGGACCACCATCACTATTACAATATCGACACTGGTGAGTTAACCGATTTCGACGCGGATATTCTGGAAAAGGACGCACTGCCACCACTGCCAACCGGGATGTCTGTGGTTGGTGTTGATGTGACCGTTAGGGTTCGGCAAGCTACATCCTGATTGCCGCCTCAGAAAAATATCCGGTATTCAAGGTTTATCGCATAAGGGAAAAGACCATACTCACTGGTAATCCTGGCGCCCGCTGGCTCCTTGCCAAAGGGTAGCGATATGCCAGTAACCAGCTCCGACTCGTCACTGGTGAAATGAACTGCATTTAGTGATACAAGATATGAGTCATCGGTAAGATTAAACAGTATCAGCGCCTCCCCATTCGTTAATGGGGAGAACTGATAACCGGCGCCAACAGCGCTGTACAATTTGCCCAGGTATAGCGTGTCTCTTTGCCCCGATTGCAACGCTTCCGCATATTCCGCCGCGCTGCCGTTGCCACTGCCATGATAAAACTGGCTGAACCGGATGTTCAGAGAGCTGGGATACATATGATCCAGCTCTATGGCCAACTCTGTGTAAGCATCTTCAGCGTCACCCTTCGGATCGGCATAGTGCCCTTCCGCGCGTATACCTAACCAACTGAAAAGCTCGCCTTGCAGCGAGCCACCGATTATTTGTCGTTTATGGACATTACCTGCGATGACCGCCAGCTCAAAATCGTTGATGACGGTGGATAGACGTGCAATGGATGAAAGACGATCCCAGGCGACTGTATAGCTATAACCATTTGGGGTTGTTGGGTATGTTTCATAACCGAGCGCGCCCAGCAGAGTCAGTTGCGTCAACGGCCCTAGACCCAGCTCCACTCTGGCCGCGTCCACCCCTGGCTTGTACAAACGGTAAAACGTCTGCGCCCGGAAGGGGGCGAAAAAATCGTTTGGCGCAAAATAGAAACTGACACCGAAATTCACCGGTTGCCTGCCTATTGTAATGTCCGCCCGGCCAAAAGTCGCCGACAAGTTGAAGTTGTCAATGACAACGCTGCCGATGTCTCTGCCTTCATCGATATATTTTAACTCCAATGCCGGGCTGCGCTCCGTCTGGCCAACCTCCCGAGAGCTTTCAAAAAAAGCGGCTCCGGTGCTGTGAATGTTGGCGTTAAACGCGTTGAAGTTGAAGGTTACACCGCGGCTTTTGCCTATCAGAATCAGACGACCAACACTTGTGGCGGAAGCGTCCTGCTCGTGCGGATAGAAAAAACGGTTCGACCGGTTCTGTGACACAGCGCCCAACAGCCTGATGGCCAGACGCGCGTCAATATAGCCGTTTTCGGTATACCGCTCATAAAAAGCTGGCGCCGATGGTGGGGTTAGCGTAAGAATAAAAAAGATGAGAAGCAGAGTATAACTATACTTTTGTAATCTTGATAATATCATCGGCAAGCTTCCCGTCGAGCATGGTCATGATCCGTTTGGCCCGGTTCATCACCCTCTGGTCATGGGTGGAAAACAGGAACGTCATGTTTTTCATTTCGTTCAGTTCCGCCATTAGATCAAGCAACGAATCGGCGGTGGCGGAATCCACATTAGCAGTCGGCTCATCCGCCAGTATAATGGCCGGCTCTGGCGCGATGGCCCTGGCAATGGCCACCCTCTGCTGCTGACCACCCGACAACTCGGCCGGCCGGCGGTCGTGCAACCCTTCCAGCCCGACTTCCTGCAGCACGCTCATCACCCGCTCGCGCCGTTCTTCTTCTGGCATGCCTTGCAGCGCCAGCACGAACTCGGCGTTTTCATACGCGGTGAGCACCTGCACCAGGTTGTACGCCTGGAACACGAACCCGATCCGATCCCGCCGGGTTTGCGACAGCTCGGTCCGGCTCATCGCACCAAGGTCTTTCCCTTCCAGTGTAACCTCCCCCGATGTAGGTACATCCAGGGCGCCGATCAGGTTTAATGTGGTGGTTTTGCCAGACCCGGATGGGCCGCACAGCGCCGAAAACTCGCCTTTGTCTATCTCTAGCGAAAGGTTGTCCACAGCTTTCACGTCCAGCATACCTTGGCGGTATATTTTGGAAACGTTCGAGAGCCTGACAATTACATTTGAAGGCTGGTTCATTTGCTGAGAATGATCCGCCCGCCGTCACGAATGCTTTTGCTTTTATCTTCCTGCACCTTGTCCATTCGCTTGATCAGCTGTTTGGCCTCTTCCTCCGACGTGGTGAACACCTGATACCCGGAGGCGCCCGTGGTCAGCACCTGATACACTTCGCCGACCTCATCTCCATCTTCGCATTTGGAGCTGGTCACCTTGAAAAGCTTGTCGGCGTCCACCGATGCGAACCCTTTGGTCCCGTCGCACGCCAGAGTCTTGAAAGAGATTTTTACAGTTGAAAGGTTGCCGGCCATCGCTTGACCAGCCACGAAAACCATAACAACGATCAAAATAAGTGAACGCATAATCAACATCACGATATTAGTAATATATATGATTGTACCATGTAAACAGCGTAACCGTATATTGCAACTATACGCCGATATGATGCTGGCATAGCCACCACTGCACACCTGACGGGATGGTGGAACGCCACATTTAGCCCTGTTTAGTTAGGTGCAAATGTTTTTAAGTTACCAGCAACTTTTTACCAACTTTTGTCCACATAAGAGTTATGTTCGCATCCATACGCGCAAACACCGCTTCTTGCACGACTGGAAAGGAACAAGGCCAACACGGCAGTGTGCAAAAGCGTCGTTCCGGAGCATGCCTGTGGCAATTATGCGACGGCGATGGTTTCCGTTTCGGTATGTCCATCCCGCTGGTCGTCCAGGTTGACAGCCAGGATCTTGGAGACACCTTCCTCTTCCTGAGTGACGCCATACAACCGCTCGGCGAAGCTCATGGTTTTCTGGCTGTGGGTGATAACGATGAATTGTGTTCCATCCCTCATCTCCATCAGCATATCGCGGAACCGACCGATGTTCGCTTCATCCAGCGGCGCGTCGATCTCGTCCAGCAGGCAAAATGGGCTCGGCTTCGACTGGAACACCGCGAACAGCAGCGCGATCGCCGTCATCGCCTTCTCTCCGGCGGATAGCAGGTTAAGGTTCTGGTTCTTCTTGCCGGGCGGTTGGGCCATGATCTCCACCCCCGGCTCCTGCTTGCCCTCTTCATAGACCAGCTTCATCTGCGCCCGGCCGCCGCCAAACAGACGTTTGAACATAGCCTCGAAGTTGGCGGAGACCACCTCGAATGTCTCTTTGAACAGCCGGTTCGTTGTGGAGTTGATGTTCTCAATGGTCTTGTGCAACGTAGCGATGGAGGAGACCAGGTCGTCCCGTTGTGCGGTCAGAAAGCCGAACCGTTCGTCCACCTGCTCATACTCTTCCAGCGCGCTCAGGTTCACATCACCGATCCTGCCGAGCTGTTGTCGCAGGAAGTTCAGCCGGTCGCCCACTTCGTCCATATCACGCTCGGATGTATCGGTATCGCGCAGATCCTCGATAGGGATGTTGAACTCCGTATCGGCTTTCTCTAAGATGTTTTCGATTCGCAGCTCTGTTTCGCTCCGGTTCAGCGACATATCAGATATTTTCGGCTGAACCTGATCCAGCTCATTTTGCAAAGAGCGTATCTCTTCATTCAGGGCCGACGCCGTTTCAGTTTTCTCCGCCAGTTCTTCACTGACAGATGTGATCTGCTTGGACAAATCGTCTATATCTTTTGCCATATTCACATTTTCAGCTCGCAACTTCTCGATGGAGTGGCTCATCTCTTCACGCTTGTTTTCCGAATCACGCACCGCTTCTTTCAGACGGGCAGAGCGGGATATCTGGTCTGCCTTGATCCCTTCCAGCCGTCGAATATCGAGGTTCAGGTTTTCCAGCTTGCCGCGGAACCCGGATACCTCCAGCTCTTTCTCCTGCAGTCTGTTTCTGGTTTCATCAAGCCGGGTCTGCATCTCGACTATCCTGGTCTGGACCGCTTCATTTTTCGATTCGATCTCTTCTTTGGAGAGCCCCAGGTTTTCTATTTGCAAGTTGGCCACGTCCAGTTGGGCGTTCAGTTCGGCCCGTTCGGCGATGATGCGCCCTGTCTCATCCTTGAACTGTTTGACCGAGCTGGTGGCGCGCTCATTGTCCGCCTGTACCGCCTGCAGTTCCCGGCCTGTCTCATAGGCCGATCGTTCCACTTCACGGAGATTATTTTCCGCTAGGGTCAGCTTCTCTTCCAGTTCGCGCAGGGTGCTCTCCAGCTGGTTCCGGGCGCCCAGCGCTGATTCTTTTTTCCTATCAAGTTCCTGGGTTTGAACTGTCAACTCCGCAATGATTCTTTTCCTGGCCACAATAGCTTCCGCGCCAGAGCCGCCCGAACCGGCAAACAGAAATCCAGAGCGGTCAATAACTTCCCCATCCAGTGTGACAACCGTAAACGCGCCAGGTGTTTGTTTCCATATCTCCAAGGCGCCATCAATGTCCTGGGCCACCAGCGAATTTTTCAGAAACCCATATGCGCCGGCCACGCCATCACTCGGTGTAAAAAGCTCCGAAGCCAGCCCGATTAGCGAAGGATGAGAAGGGGCGCCAAGGCTATCAACGCCAGCCGGCGCCAGGTCGTCAGCCAGAAACCCGGTTCTGCCAATGTTATCCCGCTTCAAAAGCTTTACTGCTTCAGCAATCGACCCAGAGTTATTCAGCATCACCGCTTCCAGCCGGGCGCCTAACAGCGCTGTCATTGCGGTTTCATGCTCTGGTTTCGATATTATCGACTCCGCCAGCAAGCCACGCGCGTCCTCAAGGGCGTCGGCGCCTTTAGACTTCAGTTTCATCAATTCGCGAACGCCCTCGCCATAGCCTTCGAAGTTGCGCTCCAGCTCTGCTAAGGAGTCGAGGCGGGACTGTGATGCTGTCAAAAGCTCGCTGGTGGACCTTAAGTCGTTCTCTGCCTCGGTCAGCTCTTGTTTGGCCGCTTCCAGTTGCGTAGCTATATCAGCCTGCGCTTTTTGATCGACCGCCAGCTTCGCCTCCAGCATGGCGTTTTTCCTGCCCAGCGCCGATTCCTGCTCTTCGAGTTCGCTGGCTGTGTCTGTTAGCTCCTGCTCCCGTTGCGCGATCTCTGTTTGTCTACTGTTGAGCATCTCCAGCTTGGCGTCCATGGAGGAGCGGGCGTTGCGTCGTACTGAAATATCTTCCAGAATTTTCATGGCGGTGGCGGCGCCTTGTTCATACTCATCCCGGGTTTGGGCAAGGTTTTTATGCGCCTGTTCCATATCGATGCGCAATTTCCCAGCTTCATCCTGCGTTACATTTATCTGCTCCTGCGCGGTTTTCTGCTTCTTAATTTGTTGCGCCACCAGATCGTCACCATTTCTAATGTCTTCATCAATACGCTTTATCTCTGCCATGTCGTTTTCGCTGGTCTGTTTCAGTTCTTCAATATGCTTGGCCAGCAGGCGGCTATGGTTTTCGTTACGCTCTATGGATGACTCGATCCCGCCCTTTCGCTCGCGCAGTTCGGAATTGGCCCGTTCTTTTTCAGAGATTTGCGCGTTTAACGCCTCTTGCTCATTTCGTTTGGTGGAAAGCTGAGCCAACAGCCGCGCCTCTTCTTCTTTTAGTTGTTCGATGGCCGTGGTTAATTCGCCCAGCGCTACTGACTTTTCCTGGTATTGGTCGGCGTAGTAGATCAGCCCCTGGTCTCTTATCTCCGATTTGTATACCTTGTAGCGCTCCGCCTTTTTCGCCTGCCGATTCAGCGAGTTGCGCTGTCGCTCCAGCTCGCCGATGATATCCTGGATCCTCAACAGGTTCTGCTGGCTGCCGTTGAGCTTGTTGATGGCGGCGTTCCGGCGTTGTTTATATTTCATGATGCCGGCCGCTTCGTCGATGAAGACCTTCCGGTCGTCCGGCTTGGAGTTGACGATCCGTTCGACCTGGCCCTGCTCTATTATCGACAGCGATTTGGAGTTGATGCCAGTGTCCAGAAAGACTTCGACGATATCTTTCAGCCTACAAGGTACCTTGTTGATGAAATATTCCGACTCGCCGGTGCGGAACAGTTTGCGGGTGACGGTGATCTCGTCATACTCGGAGTATGGATGGGCCGATATGACGCCGCTGATGTTGGTAAAGGTCAGCGACACTTCGGCGAACCCGGTCGGTTTGCGGGCGGATGAGCCGTTGAAAATGAAATCTTCCATCTTGGAACCACGCATCGACTTGGCCGATTGCTCGCCCAATACCCAGCGCAGGGCATCGGCTATGTTACTTTTGCCGCAGCCGTTCGGCCCGATAATAGCGGTCACACCAGGCTCGAAAACCATTTTGGTTTCGTCGACAAATGATTTAAAACCGCGAAGTTCGATGCTTTTGAAATACATAGCTACACTACCCTTTAACTATTCAAATGGACACCAGATTTTCGGCTAGCCTATCATGAGCCAATATGTAAGTAAAGCAGAAAAATACATTATATAGTGTGCATGTGCTTGAAAGGACACAATATAATGTATATGTTTGATTTAATTGAAATATTTCAGCTTATAACTATTGTGAGTTATGTAAAAAGCCTTCATTTTCAACCAGGACCGGTTCTCCATCCGGGTCTATTATCTCCAACGGTAAGCCATGTTTCGCCACTTTTCCGATGTAACCGGCTGAGATATTACCATTTTCAATTAGTTTTTCAATAACGGACTGCTTCCTGGCCGGAACTGTGAACATCAGCTCATAATCTTCTCCACCGCCAAGGATCCTGCTCCAGGCTGATTTGCCCTTTTTCTTCAATAGTCCACGGGCGCTTTTGGAGAGTGGGAACTTGGTAAGGTCAAGCCGGGCCGAGACATTGGAACTTTCCAGAACCCTGCGCAGGTCGAGTACTACACCATCGGAGATATCGATCATGGCGGAGGCAAGCCGCTTCTTCGATAACAGCTGACCCCATTCGGTCCTGGGTGTTGGCTCGATATGCCGTTTTATCAGCTTTCGCTCAGCAGGTGTATAACGCTTTTTTCTTTTCATTAGCAGATCGAGACCGAGCGCGGAATCGCCTGGTGTGCCGGTGACATATATCAGGTCGCCCGGTTTGGCGCCGGACCTGTCCACCCTTAATCCGGGCCTGATATCACCAATTGCCGTTACCGTAAACGACAGATCGCTTTCTGTACGTGCAATGTTGCCCCCGATCAACGCGCAGCCATGCTCTATTGCCACGGAGTAAAGTCCTTGCAGATAACGCTTCACCCATCGCCTGTCAACATCATCGGTGATATTGATAGACATCATCAGAAACCTTGGCCGGCCGCCCATGGCGGCGATATCGGATAGATTAACACTGACCGACTTTTTACCCAGGGAGAAGGGAGAGATCCAACCGCGGTCAAAATGGATTTTTTCGATTAATGTATCGGTGGTCAGCAGTAACTCGTGGCCTGCTTTGGGCTTGATAGCTGCGCAATCATCGCCCATGCCCAGCATAACCTCCCTTGATGATTGGCTGAAAATTTTATCTATCAGCAGGACAAGGTCGAGTTCTCTGTTTTTTGTCATAATATGGGCGTTATTATATCAACAAGTGGAATTGGAAACTGTTAGTATATAATATAGCCGATAAACGCTGCGCGCAGAAGCCAGCCGAAACAGAAAAATGCAATAAGTAAAAAGTTGAGGGAGCAGCCAGAATTAAAAATTTTCTATTCTGTCTTCGATTGCCGTATTATAGTTATCGAAAATTATATTCTTGGATGAGAAATTCTAAATTTGAAAATTATTTCCGGTTTTTAGTATGAGTGAGACCCTGGGACAGCGTCTTGCTTCTTCCCGCGAAAAACGGGGCATGACCATTGACGAAATATCTGAAATTACCAGGCTCAGCCCTCGCCTCATCAAGGCGGCGGAAGATGATCAGTTCGATCAACTGCCGGGCCGGGTTTTTGTCATTGGATTCTTACGTTCATACACTAAAGCGATAGGCATCGACGGCGATGAGTTTGTGGCCATGTACAAACAGGATGATTTCGAAGAGCCGAATATAACTCCTCCGTCCATTAATATGCCGATTCATCCAGACTCTACTAAATTCGCTAACAGGGCGATTGTGGCTCTATTTGTGACCTTGTTAATATTGCTGGCCGGGTATTATCTGGATATTACAAGTTACTTTGCCGACGAAAAGCGATCAGAAGCGTCATCTGCAATAGATGAAACGTCTTTTATTAGCTATGCCAAAGTCATATCGGATGATAGTGAACCATTTACAAATCGCCCGCGGGATTTTGGCGCAAGGATAACACGTAGGAGTGATGACGCCACAGCCAGGATAGATGAGGAAATAAAAGGAGAATTATTTGCGTCCACGGTGGATGGCGCAGTGGCGGGATCCAAGAAGAAAAACAAACAAACCACTGATTTAAAACAGGTGAAAACACCGCTTCCTTTGAACTTGAAAATTGTCGCGAAAAAAAACACATGGATCAAAGCGGAAGTGGATGGTGGAATCACCAAAATTACAACACTGCTGGCAGGCAAAAATATGACACTGCGGGCGCGAAAAGGGTATGTCCTTTCCATAGGAAATGTATCTGGTACCAGACTGTTCCTGAATGATAAAGAAATTAAACTGAAACAGACCAGATCGAATGTTTTATCAGATTATAAACTGCCCAACCCTGCCAGCCCTTCCGCCTCCATGCAATAATCGGAACAGGAGACATTTAAACCTAATGATTGAATTTGACACAGAAAACAATGATAACGAACAGGAAATCAAAACAGAAAAAACAACAAGGAAAAGGGGAGAAAGGAGCGCCAAGAGAGCCAGCTCCAGATCCACTTCACTGAAACGAAAAAAACCTGGGGCGCCCGCGGAAGAGGCGGAGACGACTCCTCCTAAAACAAAAAAAACCACCACCCGGAAAAGGATTAAAAAAACAACAACCTCCGCCAGAAGTAAAACTTCGCGGGCAAAGCCTACATTGAAACGGGCAAAACCAGCGGCGCCCAGCCGGGCCAAACCAACATATAATGAAGATGAATACGAGATAAAATCTCATCCGGATGGCACACAGTTCAAAGTAAAGATCACAGATAAAACCAAACAGCCAGCCCGGTTTGTGCCAAGGCGGAAAATATACGGGGACTCTGGGCCGGGGCCAGCCATGGTGGATCTGGATTCTGATGAAAACCAACTACCCAATGGAGAGACTAAAGAACTGAACCTCGATTCGATAATTGCGCAGACCCGAAGATCGGTGACCTATTTGAAACGTAGACTGAAAGTGAAACCGGAAGTGGCCGTCATTCTGGGCTCCGGGCACAGCGCGGTAAGCGACCTTGTGGACAGCGACAGTTTGCCTTATGCAAAAATCCCAGGGTTCTCGACACCATCAGTGGAGGGTCATGAAGGCTTGGTCAGCGCTGGCGATGTTGAAGGTATTCCCACAATTTTCAGCGATGGCAGGCTCCACTATTACGAAACCGGCTCCATGGAAGAAGTAGCGCATCCCATAAGGACGTTTATCGCCATGGGCGTCCGGCGGATTATCCTGACAACTTCAGCGGGCGCGCTGAACTCTTCGTATAAAGCGGGCGATATAATGTTTGTAAAGGACCATATCAACATGATGGGTAATAACCCGATGTTCGGAATGGATGTCGATGTAGAGCCCACACCATTTGTTAATCTCTCCTCTGTTTATGATGAAGACGTTAATACGTCATCGGAGAGGGTGTGCAGGAGATTTCGAATACGGCGGCAGACAGGTGTGCTGGCGGGAGTGCGCGGCCCTGTATACGAGACACCGGCGGAGCAGGCATGGATACGATCCGCTGGGGCCGACGCGGTCTGCATGTCTGTTATACCGGAGGCCTTGGCGGCGGCGCATGTGGGTGTACCGGTGACAGCTCTGGCGCTGATTACCAATCAGCCATCTTCCCAGTCGAACGGGGTGGAGCTGTCCCATGGGATGGTGCTGTCCAATGCCCAGAAACATGCGGCGAACCTGAAAAAGCTGATCAAAGGTATTTTCCAAAATTTCTAATATATAAAGAGTAGCGTCATTATTGACATGTGATAGGAGTGTGCTAATATTCCTTTCTTTACGCTTCGTGGGCGGATAGCTCAGCTGGGAGAGCGCCGGCCTTACAAGCCGGATGTCGGGGGTTCGATCCCCTCTCCGCCCACCATTTTTCAATAGCTTACAAATCGTGAGCTTTTGAAAAAACCGAGTGACTACCAAAATGACTACCGTGACCTGGGCCTTTCATTTGTCCAGGGTTCCTACCAGCGCCCTCATTCTTTCATCCACCGGGTGGGTATACTTTCGGGTCATCCTGGGGTCGGAGTGACCGGCGATGTTTACCAAATCCCAGGTGGACGCGCCACGGGCGGCCAGATTCGACAAGCAAGTGTGGCGAAGATCGTGGAATCTTGCGCTGACCTTTGCCAACCTTGCCGCTCGCCGGAAAGCTTGAGAAGCAGAGTCTTTCTTGTACGGTTTTCCATTCTCATGCAAGAACACATACTCCGCGCTTTCCAATGGAACAACATTTCCTCTGTTCTGCCTGATCGACATTAACAGCTTGTACACGGTTTCGTTCATCGCAACCTTATGGCGTTTTCCATCGCCGGTCCCTTTGGCCACAACAGAAATAAAACGATTGGGAAAATCAATCTCCGACCATTTAAGGTTGATGATGTTCGACAGCCGAAGCGCAGTGTGCAGAGCCATCTCCACTATAGGAAGCATGGAGTCGGGCAGATGCTTTCTGATCCTGGAAAGATCATCACTGGAAACGTAGACTTCGCGAGAAGGATTCTGTTTTGGAAGTTTAAATTTCCGAAACGGTGTCTCTCTTAAAATCTCCCACTCTTCCACAGCGATTCTATAAGCATGCCGCAACAGCTTCAGGTCATGATAAATAGTGGTATTGGTCACTGGGCCGAGTATTCGCTTGCCAGATTTAATACCACCATCACGCCTTGCCTTCACGAACCCAGAGAGATGTTTGGGCGAAAGTTTTGTCAGCTTGAAATTGCCTAATAGAACCTTCAGAACCTTGACGCTTGTTTCATCCCTGCTCCAGGATCGCTTGTTTTTCAAGCTGTGCTCTTCAAAATACCGGTCGAGAAGATCGCTCACGGTCAAGTAATCCCCCTTAACCTTCGTTTTAAACTTGCCTTCAATAACCTGCGCCTCTATCAAAACAGCTCTTTTCCTCGCTTCCTTCAGGTTGGATGTTTTCAAACTACGCCAAACAACCCGTCCATCAGGCAAATAGAACTTGCCATACCAAGATTTGCTTTTGCCTCCAGGCAGATTACGTTTATACACTCCTGCCATGTTTGCTACCCTCCTTTCTCAAGGGAGACTAAGCAGTCATCGCAGATATTATACTTCATATGGTTCTCTGCAAGACACCAGCGACCACTGAATCTCTGCCATCAAGAAATGCCTTTCGTGATTCCATAAATTCGTCCAGGTCATCGCGGTCAAATCGAAGGCATTTTCTTTTTTTCCTGGCCATCCCGAGGTTCGGCAAATCAATACACTTGATGAGTCCGGCTTTTACAATTTCATCAAAGTAGGTTGTGCCAACTTTCAGATATCGAGCGGCGCTTTTACGGTCCAAATATTTTTCATCATGCATTTTATTAAACCAACAAATTCAAGAATGATTGAAAATGGATGTCATATCGAAGTTATCTCCGTGATCCCAGATATTGTGAGCTGATATGTTTTCGTGAGTGGCCTAGCTGATCGGAGATGTACCAGCAGGCTTTGTCTGCCAATTCCTTCTGTTCTTTCGTCATCTCCTTGAAGCTGGGGCCGCCGCTGACTTTTGGTTCCAACCCGGTCATTTCCCGGTATGTTTTGTGGGCCCAGCCGTGGCGAAGGTCGTGGCTTTTTATCTCCAGAACTTTGCGGAGCGTGTCGTGGTAGCCGCGTAACCAGCTTTTCAACGATACCCCTTTCGGGATCAGACTTTTGTTACCGGTTCTTTTGGCATATTCATGGACCCGCTTTATCCAGTCGCGTTGCGCTTCATTATTAATGTCCAGGTTGCGTACCCTTCCGCTCTTGCACCAGCTCCCCATGAGCGCAAGATAGTTCCCACGATCAGCAAGCTCTATCTGAAACTTCAACGCCTCCTGCGCCCTGGTTCCGAACAACATCTGGCCTTCGACAGCAAGCCGATATTCTTCCTTCGGGATACGCTGAATCTGCTCAGGCGTGGGATAGGCTGATCTGTTTTCTATCGCATAATACCTCCTTGAACCTACCCCGTATTCTGCATTAGTCTTGTGGACTATGTTCGCTTTACCGATCCCTTTGGCCAGTGAGCGAAGGAAGGACAGGTTGTTTTTAAGCGAGCCTGTGGAGCGTCCCTTGCCTTTTAAGTGTTCTACATATGCGCTGACCATTTTCGGTTTCAGAGCGGAAAGTTTTGGTAGCGACCGATAATTTTCTATCAGCCAGTTGGCGAACTTGTGCAGACCCACCTCCAGGTCATGCTGCCCGGCGTAGCTTCTGCGTTCACTGTTGTTAATAACTTTCTGTATCTCGGCTTTCAATCTGTGCATACGGACCCTTCCCTTTATTGGCCTTCAAATATAAAAGTTAAGTGTTACTGCCAACCGATGATGCGGTCATGGTCAGAGCCGGTTTGGACGTACCAAACGCGGTTGACCATCGTCCGGTCCTTAGCCGGACGGGCCTCTAGCCTGGCCAAACAGGCCTCCGGGGCATGCCCGGATGCCAGCCCACAAGCGCTGGCGTTGGAGAATCGAGTAGCCGCTATCCCGATTACCGGATTTTTGCAAAGGCGCGCCGGTACGCGCGGATGAAAAATGGATTTGAACATTACTGATGGCCGACATGGTGGACGGCGATATGCGCTGTACACCGCGAGCTTGTGGAAATGCTCACACGCGGATTATTGTCAGCGCCAGGCAACTGCTAAGGTAGCTGCGGCTATAAAACTGTGCATGCTCTGTTGAACATTCACAGGTAATAAAGATTAGGCGAAGGGTATCCAAAACCTTCGCAATGTTCGAATACGCCAACCCGCCGGTCGGCTGTTGACACGCGGGGCTATTACCCGCGCCCTTGGTCTTCGGAATAAACCCGAAGAGTGCTCATGCTGAGCGGAAGCATTAGATTAAATTTATAACCGTTGATGGAAAAATGCAAGTGGAAAAACGGTTTATTGCCGATGTTTTTTTGTTTATTTTTGAGGGGATGTCCGTCACGAACGCGAGCGAGAGCTAACCTGTTGGGTTACCTTTCATTTGTACTGTTTTTTTCTTTCGTCACTCCACGCTTCGGCGCTAAACCGCACCTCCGCTACAGTGACGAAAGCAGACGTAGGTAGACGAGCGCGAAAGCATGAGCTGACAACAAGCACCGCAAATGTTTCTTGCAAGTTTGTTGAGTTTGTTAGTTGACGCACCAATAAACCAGATCGAAACCTACTACACTTTCCATCGTGGAAAACGGTGCGCAAAGTACAATCGTCCCCATTTTTTGGCGGTGCAAAGTTAATTCGCCATCAGTTAATCAGGCTAGATTTAACTTTCGTGCTCCAAAATATCCATATGGAAAGAAACTGTAAGCCTCTCTTAAAATAGCACCGTTAGTAATTAGAGTTTTCCTGCATAATTTATTTTTGAAAGGAGAACTTTTCATGAAGAGATCAAGATATAGTGAATTGCAGATAGTTGGGATTCTCAAGCAGGTAGAATGTGGTCACAAATAGATTTATCCCGAATTGCAATAGCGAATCGTGTATGGTTTTGTCCGATACTTCATTGCGGCATAGCCCGGCGGCTATTTGCAAAATACAGTAGCCATTGGTTTTTTCGCACATGTTATTTGTGGCGCTCCATCAGTCTGTTTTTGATCCTTTCCAGGCGGCTCTATATGCCGGAAAGCAGCTTGCCGAACTCGGCGGCGCTTACATAGCGGTTATCCGCCGCTTCGCGGTAATCCAATAGTTTGTTTAGGTATATAGCCTCGATTTTTGATGAGGTGATTTCCAGGTGCTGCGTTTTCTCTGTCAGCGCCTCCATACGGCGGCCAAGCTCTGCAATGCGATAGCGCGCCACGGCGATGGCCGCCCCAATCGACACCCCGATAGAGCCGATCGCAATGGCCAGGTTTATCCAGAATGGGCTTTCCAGCATATTTTCACATCTCCGTTATATATTTGGGGCCCCGCGAGGAGGACGGAGCCCCGTGGCAAACGGTCGATCAACAACAGCTTGGGGGTTTTACACCATTTTCCCGGACAGTTTAGTTAAGTTTAATTGCTTCTGTTGATTCATTTCAAGCTGCCGTCTTTTCCTCGGATTATGGAACCGTTCGATATAGTCAAAAATATCGGCCCTGGCCTCAGATCTTGTCCTGTAATATCGACGATTAATCCGTTCCCGTTTCAGCATCCCAAAGAAGCCTTCACAAGCTGCATTGTCAGCACAGCTACCGACAGCGCTCATACTACAGATCAGGTTATGGCCTTTCAGGAACCGCTGGTATTCATCACTGGTAAACTGGCAGCCTCGATCTGAATGCAAAATGACAGGTTCATGATTTTTTCGATGCCATAAAGCCATCAATACCGCCTGGATGACCAGATCACGCGTCTGGCGGTGGTTCATCGACCAGCCAACCACAATACCTGAAAACAGATCGATGACGACACACAGGTAAAGCCAGTTTTCTCCGGTGCGAATATAGGTAATATCCGTAACCCATTTGGTATTGGCCTGATCTGCCGTGAAATCGCGGTCCAGGTGATTACAGATGTCTGCTGGCCGCTGACCCACATCTTTCTTTTTCCAGCGCTTTTTCTGTGGGATGCCTTGCAGCTTATTGGCGCCCATCAGTCGAGCAACTCGATTAATACCGCAGGGTATACCCTGGTACTGCAGTTCCTCCCAGATACGTGGCGCACCCAGGACGCCGTCACTTTCCTTGTGTAGCGCTTTTATTTGCTTGAACAGGGCATGATTGGCTATTGCCCGGTTACTTGGACCTCGTCCACGCCATTCATAATAGCCGCTGGGTGACACGTCAAGATGACGACACATCATACGTACGGGAAAAGCATCGCGGCAACGATCAATCATCCGATACTTCATTTCGATTCCTTCGCGAAGAACGCCGCCGCTTCTTTTAAAAAATCCCGTTCCTTTTTCACCCTGGCCAACTCTCTCTTCAGAGCAGCCATTTCTTCATCTCTGGCTTTGCCTTTTCCCATGAAAGCCTTGTCTCCATGTTCGCCCAGCTCTTTTCGCCAACGGCCCAGCATGCCAGGGTTTATACCCAGTTCTTCAGCCACCTGTTTTAGAGAGACGCCTGATTGATTAGCCAGATTAACCGCCTCTAATTTAAACTCATCAGAGTATTTTCTTCGTTGTTGCATAACACACCTCCACGGCCATTATCGACCTTTTTTGATGTGTCCGGAAGTTCAGTGTAGAACCCCTGGGGGCAAGCAAGGAATTTAGTAAGATATATAATTTGATCATCCCCACGTGTGTGGGGAACACGACTGCGGCCCATTCCAACCTGGACTCGCTGAAGGTTCATCCCCACGTGTGTGGGGAACACGAGGATTTGATCAACCAGGCTGTCGAAGAGACAGGTTCATCCCCACGTGTGTGGGGAACACGCTCTTTTCCTGATATTAACGTTGATAGTAATAGGTTCATCCCCACGTGTGTGGGGAACACGTCCCGCCAACAAACTGGTTAGCCACAAGCGCAGGTTCATCCCCACGTGTGTGGGGAACACGCTCTTTTCCTGATATTAACGTTGATAGTAATAGGTTCATCCCCACGTGTGTGGGGAACACGATATATGTACTGTGCTTAGTTGGTTTGTCATAGGTTCATCCCCACGTGTGTGGGGAACACTTTTACCGGCGTGCCTTGAACCTCCGTTGGGAAGGTTCATCCCCACGTGTGTGGGGAACACCGAAAACTCGTCTGGCGAATGCCGCCCTGATTAGGTTCATCCCCACGTGTGTGGGGAACACGCAGAGTCAGGCAAAAGCGAGCGGATGATAGAAGGTTCATCCCCACGTGTGTGGGGAACACAATAGATAAGTTCCCATCGGTTCTGTTGGAACAGGTTCATCCCCACGTGTGTGGGGAACACACATATAATGATAGAGTGATGATCACTCACCTAGGTTCATCCCCACGTGTGTGGGGAACACAGTTGCGCCAAGCGCTGAAAAGCGGGTTTAATAGGTTCATCCCCACGTGTGTGGGGAACACAAACAAACCGGGATGAGTGGCACAACAGGAACAGGTTCATCCCCACGTGTGTGGGGAACACATTAAATGGGCGTCCATACAATACCACTAATTAGGTTCATCCCCACGTGTGTGGGGAACACTCTCGTAAGTGCCAATCGGCCGTTAATATTGCAGGTTCATCCCCACGTGTGTGGGGAACACAGCTGTTTTGCGTAAGGGCTGATATCGTTAGCAGGTTCATCCCCACGTGTGTGGGGAACACTTACTAGCATCGATTGATTGCAATACTTGCAAAAGGTTCATCCCCACGTGTGTGGGGAACACGCCATTGCTTGTCTCCTTTGGTTTTGGTTTAAAGGTTCATCCCCACGTGTGTGGGGAACACGCGTAATCCAGGCTGACATCGGCGATATAAGGAGGTTCATCCCCACGTGTGTGGGGAACACCCGTCATTCACCAGCGCCCTCGGTACTGGTTGCGGTTCATCCCCACGTGTGTGGGGAACACGATTTACCAATTCCATCAGGATCGCAGGTAGTAGGTTCATCCCCACGTGTGTGGGGAACACATTCCTTCAGCATCCCCAACATGACATAATCCAGGTTCATCCCCACGTGTGTGGGGAACACGCCGCGCCCGTTAATGTGCCGGTTATATGAATAGGTTCATCCCCACGTGTGTGGGGAACACGCCGCAGACCCGGCTTTCTGATGTTTCTCTAGCGGTTCATCCCCACGTGTGTGGGGAACACAGTATCATTAGCATTATCACTAACTAAAGATAAGGTTCATCCCCACGTGTGTGGGGAACACACGTTATCGTTGGCATCAACCTTGGCAACCACAGGTTCATCCCCACGTGTGTGGGGAACACCCTCGAATTTACTACCTGTTTTAAGTAATTTAAGGTTCATCCCCACGTGTGTGGGGAACACTCTTTTTCGTGATTGGTTATGATGTCCTGATACGGTTCATCCCCACGTGTGTGGGGAACACACGCAGTGGTTGAGGGTTGCTCATGATGATAAAGGTTCATCCCCACGTGTGTGGGGAACACTTTGGATACATGGCTTGGTTCGGAATCATTGAAGGTTCATCCCCACGTGTGTGGGGAACACTTTCAGTTAACTTTTTAGAAAAAAAGGTCGTGAGGTTCATCCCCACGTGTGTGGGGAACACACTATCAACTCTGGCTTACCGTGGGCGGGAATAGGTTCATCCCCACGTGTGTGGGGAACACTCCTCTTCCAGCAATGGCATAGGCAGCTCCCATGGTTCATCCCCACGTGTGTGGGGAACACTCAGGGATGACGTGACGGAAAAAGGTAAAGTGCGGTTCATCCCCACGTGTGTGGGGAACACAGGTATTAACATGTCAGGAGTGATTGAGGATTAGGTTCATCCCCACGTGTGTGGGGAACACAACACGAGCCAGGCAAAGCCACCGTGATGAAAAGGTTCATCCCCACGTGTGTGGGGAACACTCAGCATCATGTCCGCCCGCTCCAGTTGCGGCAAGGTTCATCCCCACGTGTGTGGGGAACACTCTTTATCCCAACAAGTCCATGATGGCTCAAAAGGTTCATCCCCACGTGTGTGGGGAACACTTTTTCTGCACTTCAACAAGCTGATCTTTCAAAGGTTCATCCCCACGTGTGTGGGGAACACCTAAACACCCTGAATACTGTTGAGAGGATGTTAGGTTCATCCCCACGTGTGTGGGGAACACGGTTGTTTTTCCTTTCTCTCTCGTTACAGTGAAGGTTCATCCCCACGTGTGTGGGGAACACTTACCTGATCACTGGTTAATGTTTGATTGAAAAGGTTCATCCCCACGTGTGTGGGGAACACGTTACAATGGAAGAAAAGGCGGTAACAAATAAAGGTTCATCCCCACGTGTGTGGGGAACACCAGCGACTCCTTGTCTCTGATCTCGGTTGCAAAGGTTCATCCCCACGTGTGTGGGGAACACCCAACCAGCTTTGCCGCGATCAGCATCTCGATAGGTTCATCCCCACGTGTGTGGGGAACACGAACTGGAAAATGATGAAAGGGCAAGGTTTTCAGGTTCATCCCCACGTGTGTGGGGAACACGACGAATACGACGAAAAAACCGGCCACTACATAGGTTCATCCCCACGTGTGTGGGGAACACCTCTCCGCCTACGACAACACCCCGGAAGAGCTAGGTTCATCCCCACGTGTGTGGGGAACACATGAGCGGTGCATGGATTTTCCTGGGAATATCAGGTTCATCCCCACGTGTGTGGGGAACACAGCTCCAGCTCCAGATACTCACCATCGCCCGCCGGTTCATCCCCACGTGTGTGGGGAACACCCATATCCCGCTCTTCTTCACGTTTATCAGTCAGGTTCATCCCCACGTGTGTGGGGAACACGGTTAAGGCGGCTCTGACTGCAGGCGGGATGGCGGTTCATCCCCACGTGTGTGGGGAACACCTGCCCACTGTTCCGCTATATCGTTGCCATAAAGGTTCATCCCCACGTGTGTGGGGAACACAGAGCGCGCCAGGTTGCAGGCGTTTCCAGATGAGGTTCATCCCCACGTGTGTGGGGAACACCGATCCCTCCATCGTCGTCCGCGGGGGTTTTATGGTTCATCCCCACGTGTGTGGGGAACACTGGGCGCGGGCCAGCACAGGTTTGGCGCCTGCCGGTTCATCCCCACGTGTGTGGGGAACACCGCCGGCCTTTACTTCGCTTCGATCGATGGACAGGTTCATCCCCACGTGTGTGGGGAACACCGATCTCCCTCTCTTCTTCCCGTTCATCTGTCAGGTTCATCCCCACGTGTGTGGGGAACACTACAAACTGTCGCGCGAAAACGGCATGTGGAAAGGTTCATCCCCACGTGTGTGGGGAACACGGGATCCTCACTGACGCCGACTATCCTGTAATAGGTTCATCCCCACGTGTGTGGGGAACACACGCATCAGACCGTTGACGTTGGTTTCACAGAAGGTTCATCCCCACGTGTGTGGGGAACACGCAGGATTTCCTGCGCCTACAACGCGGTTCACAGGTTCATCCCCACGTGTGTGGGGAACACGACCCGCAATTATTTTATAAACCTGGTTATTCAGGTTCATCCCCACGTGTGTGGGGAACACGCCCAGGCCGTCTTGCAGGGCGTTCTGCATGAAGGTTCATCCCCACGTGTGTGGGGAACACCCCACAGCGCGGCAGATGGAAGACAGCGTGCCCGGTTCATCCCCACGTGTGTGGGGAACACTTGATGACGCCATTGCAGAGAATAAAGTATTTAGGTTCATCCCCACGTGTGTGGGGAACACATGCTAGAAAGAGAGGGGGGTACCCCGTAGAAAGGTTCATCCCCACGTGTGTGGGGAACACTGGGCATGAGGCGGTTCACCAGATTAACAAACGGGTTCATCCCCACGTGTGTGGGGAACACGCGCCCACGGCCTCCGGCTCCTGCTTGGCGGCCGGTTCATCCCCACGTGTGTGGGGAACACTTCACGGCGAGGGCGCCGGTATCCATTATCATAGGTTCATCCCCACGTGTGTGGGGAACACCGGCGGCGATCGCGCTGCTGGTCAGCGAGTCAAGGTTCATCCCCACGTGTGTGGGGAACACTTCAGCGGTCTGGCGACCGGAATAGCCGCTGCAGGTTCATCCCCACGTGTGTGGGGAACACGTACGGATCACGCACTGGCAAGAGGTTGAAATAGGTTCATCCCCACGTGTGTGGGGAACACGTCATGCCCCTGCCCGCTGCAGGTGCCCGAGCAGGTTCATCCCCACGTGTGTGGGGAACACTAGGGTATATCGCATGGTTTATAGTGTGCCTGCGGTTCATCCCCACGTGTGTGGGGAACACGGTGAGAAGCGTGTATTTCAAAATGCTTGCAAAGGTTCATCCCCACGTGTGTGGGGAACACGGAACTAACCATCCTCGGCAGAGTGGTCTGGCAGGTTCATCCCCACGTGTGTGGGGAACACCGGGTATAGACGAACGTGCTATTGGTAAATACCGGTTCATCCCCACGTGTGTGGGGAACACCCCAGGCCGGGTTATGCCGGCGAGTTCAGTCAAGGTTCATCCCCACGTGTGTGGGGAACACATATTTTTAAAAACGCCCGCATCCTCTTGGGCGGGTTCATCCCCACGTGTGTGGGGAACACGTGAAACACGCCCGTCGCGAACACTTGCTAATAGGTTCATCCCCACGTGTGTGGGGAACACGGCATCGCAAAAAAGGGCGCGCTGATAGGCGCCGGTTCATCCCCACGTGTGTGGGGAACACCGGACCTCTCTGATGATGTTCGCCCCAAAACAAGGTTCATCCCCACGTGTGTGGGGAACACTAGACCTAACATCTGGCGCTGTTCCACATACCAGGTTCATCCCCACGTGTGTGGGGAACACCCATCACCCCGCTTGGTCTCTTTCGTTCGCGAAGGTTCATCCCCACGTGTGTGGGGAACACGTTCGTGGCGGAGGTTGATACCCTGGGAGACTAGGTTCATCCCCACGTGTGTGGGGAACACGTACCGTAGACCGGACCGGTGGTCAGGGTGGCCGGTTCATCCCCACGTGTGTGGGGAACACCCTCCTCACATATTTGGCGTCCACCGTAGGCCAGGTTCATCCCCACGTGTGTGGGGAACACCTGCAGTGTAAAGCGAACAAAGCCAATAGATAAGGTTCATCCCCACGTGTGTGGGGAACACGCGACGGTACTGGATCAGCCTGACGAGGTACCAGGTTCATCCCCACGTGTGTGGGGAACACCGCAGAACCGAAAGAGGCGTGACCGATGCGATAGGTTCATCCCCACGTGTGTGGGGAACACGCTAACTTATCCAGCGAAACAGAATCTGGCAAAGGTTCATCCCCACGTGTGTGGGGAACACGCCACCCCTCAAATAGCGTATACTGACGGCGAAGGTTCATCCCCACGTGTGTGGGGAACACTCCATAAATCAGGAGCGTGCGGTTTTCAACACCGGTTCATCCCCACGTGTGTGGGGAACACATACGCGCCATCGTCTACCCATTCATCTCGTGCGGTTCATCCCCACGTGTGTGGGGAACACCATGGTGATTAATATTTGTATGAATGAAAATAAGGTTCATCCCCACGTGTGTGGGGAACACGGACTCTATAACGCTCAATGAATTTGGCCGGCAGGTTCATCCCCACGTGTGTGGGGAACACTCATAAAATCCGTATCAGATCCTTGCCTGCGACGGTTCATCCCCACGTGTGTGGGGAACACCTTTTTTCGCGTTTCTTTTCTTCTTTTATTACAGGTTCATCCCCACGTGTGTGGGGAACACATTCCTCTAAATTCCCATGTAAATAGGTTCATCCCCACGTGTGTGGGGAACACGCCAGCACGGCATATACAGAAATAGGTTCATCCCCACGTGTGTGGGGAACACACTTCCTGGAAGTCTTTGATTTTAAATAACTATACCAAAATCAAAAATCTTACCAACTTTTCCCGGTCCTAATATAACCATCTTTGCAACTCTATTTTCAATGTCAAATATCGTCTGCATCACTATCAGTGGCGCTTTCTTCTTCCAGCGGTAGAAAGGATACCAGTTTCAAGCCATCCATCTCCACCGGTATTCGTCGATTCTCGCCAATAGTAATGAAATCAAACCCGGATTCTGTGTTTGTGCTCCATGCCATCACCACGTTGCCTTCATCATAACCGGTTACCACGTGTTTCCAAATCATTTCCCGCACTCGTCTGGAAACCTTGCCCACATAGACTCCGGCCCGGATTTCCAACAACCATACTGCCAGTCTCCCGCGCAGTCTCGGCGGTACGTTTTCAGTTACGATGACCAGCATCGCCAATACTTTCCTTGTTAGGTATAGCAACAGGAACAGATTCTTTGGGAGGTTTAGGTGGATCAAGCCCGCCTGCTCTCAGAACTGATTCTATGGTTGGTATTATTTTGCCGAGGAGCTTTGTCCTTCTAAAGGCGTCTCTGCATTCCAGCCTGACTGACCGCTCTGGATCATGGGGATTTTTCGCCGCTACCTTGAAGGCCGCTGGAACCACCGTATCAAACTTGAACAGGTCGGCAATATCATATACAAAAGATTTTGGGTTGCCGGTATGGATAAACCCAACCGCCGGCGCATATCCGGCGGCGAGTATGGCCGCTTCTGTGATGCCGTACAGGCAGGCTGTGGCAGAGCTGAGGCAGCGGTTTGCGATGTCGCCGCTTCCCCATTTGTTATGATCGTATCTTCTGCCCTTCCATCTGACTTTATATTGCTGGGCCATCAGCTCATATGTTTTCTTCACACGGGCGCCTTCTATTCCGCGCAGCTGGTCCACACTCCTGTTGGCTGGCGGCTCCTCCTGGAACCGCAGGGTATACATTTTGCGCACAACGTTGAGCCGCGCTTTATCATCCAATGCTAGCCGGGCCTGATAGAGGAGCCGGTCCGCGCGGGCGCCGCCGGGTTGGCCGGCGGCATATAGCCGAACACCGGCCTCGCCAACCCAAACCAGCAGACAACCAACTCTGGCAGCTAATGTTACAGCGGCGTGGGAAACCCGGCTGCCTGGCTCCAGCATCAGGCAAGCGACAGAACCGATAGGGATGTGGGTGCGCACACCTTTCTTATCGACCACCACGAACGCTCCATCCAGCACATCCAGCTCACCCCTCTCCACAAACAAGATAGAGACCCGCTCCTTCATGGCTATCGGTTTCAGGTTTGGAAGCGCTTCACTCATCAGTTGTGTATCTTAATGCTTGCGCACCATCAGCATTCCGCAACCAAACCCTTTGGCAGGACCAATCCCCTGATAAAGCGCGGTCAGGAACTTGTCCGGGTTGGTGACGGTCAGGGCGCCAGTAAGATCAATGGTGCTGATGGATATATTCTTTTTCCCTTTTCCTTTATACAGTGTCCTTTGGGTATAGCTGTCAGCCATGATACGGTTCTTGTCCACAGAGAACCCGTTAATATTGGCCCGTTTAATCAGCCAGTCTACGGCCTGTTCATGGGCGATTTCGTTTTTAGTGGGCCATTCATTTTTCGGGATGCCGCTATTCTCCAGCCGTTTCTTTTCGTCCATGACGATATCATGGCGTTTATGTTTGCCGTGCTCATCCCGTCGGGTGCGTACTGGATTAACGCGCAGTTTGAATGAAAGATGCATACCATCCGTAAGTTGCGGGTTGTATTCTTTTGTTTCTAGCTTCCATATATATTCTGTGTCGTTTGGTGGTTTGCCGGAAACAACATATATTCTGGGCCAGCGGCTGCACTCGTCGATATGATAAATAAAGCTGCGCTGGCTGCCATTGCCGGTACCAAACAGCTTCCAGATATGCTGGTGAACAGAATAGCCACCATCTTTTGAAACTCGTCTGTAGGTGTGTCGATTAACGTCGCGATTGAGGGTTAACCTGCTGAAATACATAATTCACTCCTCTTTATTATTCCTGACGCTGGTGTAATGTTCCTGCCGGTTCATGAATTGCCAGCGTGTCCGGCTTATGGGCGTATCGCGTCTTGTATTGGTATGGGTCACCACAAGGCCTGACAGATCCGGATCAGCCGGCTCCTCCCAGTAGTAGTGGAAGATATTACCTTTATCGAATTCGGGTAATAACTGATCTCCCCTGAATTTTGATAGTTCAAAAGCTTCCTTGATTGTTATAGCTGAAACGAGCTGTGGATCGAGGGGCAGCGCCAGTGGACACGATTTTCTGCCAAGGTAAAGAGTAAAGACAGGGTTTGTCAGCCTTGCCTTTAATTCAGATAGAGAATAAGCGGCAGCTTCATTTTTTGTCCAGACGCATGCTGTGGAGAAAGCGTCACAATAGTAATCACGGGAAGAGAGGACCGTCCCAACTTTTTCCGCCGCCAGTTCTTCCCTGCGTGTATAAAACTTTACGCCACGCTTTGCTTCTGGAACCTGGGCGGTGTGATAATCCTGCAGCAGGGTTCCGGGGCTGGTAACACGGAAAGCTGTAGCGTAGGAATCGCTTAGCTCTGCATGGCGTTCCTCTTCATCACGTTTTATACCAAGGGCGGCGGCGATCAGGCCGAGTATGGCGGAACGGGATGGCTGCGCGATTGATGGGCGACGCTCTCCCACTGCAATGTCACCCCAGGAAGCCATGGGGCCATATAACCAGAAAACCAGAAACTCACGCATCGTCAATGCCCCCTTTTACGAAGTCAACAATATCCTGCAGGCAGCCGGTTCCATCATGGGTGTTCATCACGCATGTTTCGCTCTCGGTCAGGCCGTACGCCTTGTCCATTTTTTCTTTCGTGTCCATCAGTTGTTTGATAGATGAATCCATCAGGTCCGTTCCGTTGGTAGGTTTCAGATAGGCGACAGAGAGAGAACGCGGCTGGTAATCGCCCTTTTCAGCGAGAATGTATGACGCATGGGCGCGTGACGCAAAACTGTTCTGCTTGCCCGTAGGCGAGACAGTGGCGGCGCATTCGGCCAGGGCGGCGATGGTTCGTTTTGCAAGGTCCACATCATCGCTGAGGTTCTCCCGCAACAGGTTGCAATCGACACATATGTACAGATAGTAAAGGCCAGCCGCGAACTCAGTCTCGCCGATATGCGCGGCGCCCATATCGTCTTCGTTCAGGTTCAGGTCGTCAACCGCGGTGAAATAGTCATCTTCCGCCGCCACTTTATGGACAGTGATTGCGTGGGCCACCTGCACAGCCGCTTCGGTATTATATTTAGGAGAGCTGGCCAGCATGCGCCCAAACATGGCGATGTCAGCCGATTTATGCTCTTCGCGCAACAGCTCCAGGTCATCATCGGTAGGCCCTTCACCTGTTTCTGCCAGCTTTTCGACCAGGTCGTCTATACCCGCCTGTTCTTTCACGCTGAAATGAGCCAGTTGCTCCAGCGCAAGATCCTTTACCTCTTTTTCTTTTTTTTCAGCCGATACAACTTTTCCAAATACATTTGCGATTTGCCAGGCCCATCTTAGCGCTTGTTTTTCTTTCACACCTTTTTCAATTAAAGATTCATATGCTTCTATTCCCATTCTTTTCGTTCTGGTCCCTACATGACCCTTTAAAGTCGCCTCAAACGGTTCGGATGTGCGCCAGGCGCGTTTGAGGCTTTGCGAGGAGACCCGCATTCTGTTTGCGCCACCCATGACCGCCGACTTGGGGCGGCCCAGATCATCACGGTTGAGGTTGGAGGGTGGATACGATGTTAAAAGATGCAGTTGGGTAAATCTGGACATTATTTTCTCCTTGGTTTAGATATTGGTTAATCCGCTGTTGGCGCGGCGCCGTAATAGTCATACGCCATCTGTTTTTTAGTTCGCTCGTTCCACCAGTAGACGACGCGGGCCAGGTCGATCACGTTCAGTTTGTTATCAAGAAGATGAACAACGCGGATCATATCCCGGTAAAGATCGGTATGTGATTGATGTTTGATAAGATGGCGGAACCGCAGACCACTAAGCCGCGCCTTGTCGGCGCCCTGTTTTGACTGCGCCATCTGCTCGGCGAGTGACGAGCCGGGGATGTGCTGTTTTACATGGGCCAATATCCCGGCCAGCGCCGCTGAACCATTTTCGTATACGGCGCCATGCTGTTTCAGCTCTCGCCAAAGTTCATGATACGCCTCTGTGAATACAATTTCGTCGAGGCTTTTACATCGGCGCAGTTGGGCCCGGTCACCACGCTTTTGGTCAAGCCCGTTCCACCAGCTCAACAGCTCCTTTGCTTCAGCGCTATCACTTTCGAATTTCAGGTAAGTCGTTTCAGTCATTATTCTCCACCTCCTTTTTCTTCATTTTTTTAGATTTTTCAGGTTTGGGCAGGCCCAGCAATTCTGTGACGATCTTATGTTTGTGGTTGAATTTTTGAAGGTCCCGGCGAGCTCTTGAAATACGTTTAGGGTCGGAATATTCGATAGGGGAACTTAATACCACATCGTCGAAAAGCTTGATAGAGGCCTCCAACAGTCGCGCATGCCAGCTTTTTCGCAGATCGACAGTTTCGTTTCCACTTTCCAGTTCAGCCTTCAGCTTGGAAAGTGTGTCATAGAAATCTGGTTCTGTGGCGGACCAGAATGACCGATCGATGAACGATGTATCCCCTTTGGCGTCGCCCGGTCTTTTGAACCAGGCCTTTTTTACACAGCTTTTCAGGTTGCTGGCGACCTCCTTTGCTGAATTTACCAGCCGTAAAACCAGGTCTTCATATTCATCCCTGATTGCGGCATCGACGTTGATAATTGGCATGCGCCCTTCGTACCAGCACTTTATTTTCGCCTTGCCAGGCTCTATATCACAACCAAACGCCCAGAGCCGATATTGGTACCCCTCCTGCGAAGCAATATCAATCCTCTCGCTTTCCAGAAACTGCGCAATTACCTTTGCCGGAGTTTTTGTCTGCTTTTTGTTAGTGGAGTCGTTATAAACAAGTCCAAGCCAGTGCTTGTAATCCAGGGTTCCGGGGGTTTTAATGGCCAGAAGGCCCTTTTCCGAATGATTATAGGGTGAAAGTGGATGGAACCATTGGTCGGAGTAGTTGATGCCGCCAGGACGAGTGTAAAATTCTTTTACTAAGCTGTTATGCTCATTGTTGCATAATGTGCATGGAGCATGTGGATTTTCTGATCTGATTATATAAATCCTTCTGGGCATCCCCCAAAATAAGTGCGCCGGAACAGCGTCTTCTGGTGTGATTTCGCGCTTTACTGCGGACCAATTAAAACTGTTCGGTTCAAGCCATGGAAAATACTTGCTACAGTATCCATTTTTTCGACTTTTTTTGTCGAAAGAACTGGCAATGATAGTATTCATCCATATGGTATGCCAAAGATTATTACCTAGTATAATGCTGGTTAATGGCCCTCCGCCCCGTATTGAGACGCGGTGGCCTGCTCCACCCACTGGGAGAGTTTGTCTGTAAAGTCATTATAGCGGCAGAACAGCATGACAAACACATCCTGTACATTGGCTTATTCTTTTCGAAGTGGCCTTGCGGTTCGTTAATCAGAAGGTTATCGATGGATTTATTTGAATCATTTTTCAATTCTTTCAATACTGTTCCATCCTGCATGAATCGAGGGCCGTCGCCGTCTAGGTTGAACGCGTGGGATACCGGCGCAAACTTTGTGGCCAGCTCTTCCGGCGTCGGTGGCTCTGTGAACCAGTCGTACCAATGGTCCTCGTCTTCCGGTGGAGTCGCTGTCTGGACCAGGCCTATCAGGAACTGGATCATGGCGCCGTTGAAATCGGGCCGCGGGAAATCGAGCGCCGTGACCGGATTGTCCAGATCGCTTGTGACTTGACTGGGCGCTATTTTATCGCGCATGCCGCTGCGTCGCCGAACAGGTATCCATTGTTCATTGATAAGGTTGAACACCATTACTCTTCTCCTTCTTTTTTTATTTCGAAGCCCGTCTCCATCGAATATTTCACATGCACAGTTTTGTCATTTCCATCTGTCGCTTTTCCGTACCAGTCGCTGTCGTATCCTTTTTTCATTGGAATTAACACGCTCCATCTTCCTTTATCTGGCATGCTCTCCTTTGCTGTTTTCACCGCTTGCATGAGCATTTGGTTTTCGTGATCAGCCTCTTTGCTGATCAACGCTTGCCTGACACTGAGCTGGCTCATCTGCCATGGGTGGTGATCCTTATCGCGCCACGGTCTTAGATGATTGTTGACCCACTTGCCCAGGCGTACAGTTGTCTGGATTTCGCCCAGTCGGGTAACAGCTTTGGTATCATCTATCCATTGCGATTCGGTTGCCTTGTATCCTTCGTCGAGATCAAGTTCCGCCGCTTTTGCCAGCGAGCGCTCCGCCATTATCTGGCCGTACGCTTCATTAGCGTTATCAGCCAGCCCTTCAGGAACCGGCATGTCTGTGCCATAGATTTGCTCTATCATACTGCGCGAGTCATCCGGCGTGGTCCATCCGCCCATGGTTTTCAATAGCCGTGATGTGAGCCACAATTTCGCGTGATCTGGATAAACATAAGCCGCTTTTGAAAACATCGATCTGTACCAGTCACCCCCTGGGTCCTCAACAGGGTCAGGGCCATACACAACAAGCAGAGGCTTGCCCCTTTGATCTTCTGCATCCGGGTCCAGCAAGTTACCTTTGTCGTCCCGCGCATGGCGACAAAGCCGCCCGGCGCGCTGTATCAAAAGGTCAATGGGGCGAGGTCCGACACAACCAGGTCGAAATCAAGATCAAGCGACTGCTCCACCACCTGGGTGGCGATCAATACCTTGCCGCTGCGGATGTTCTCGTTGCTATCTTTACCGAACCTTCCAAGTGCGTCCTTCTCGATATCGAGTCTGTCGCCCATGGCGAATCTGGCGTGAAAAAGATATACATTTTCCGGGTTGAGCATTTTCTGCAGATTTTCATAAGCTACGACAGCGTCTGAAACAGTGTTCCTGATCCATAACACACAATTGCCAGACCGCGCTCTGCCTAGTATGTGGCTATGTACATCGAATATATCTTCTGTAAGTTCGACTTTTACGCTCCTCCGATTTCTTTTGCTTGATTCCACAGCTGTTTGTCCGGTATTGTTCCGGGACACCTGCGTTATCAAAGGATACCCGTCGGCAAGAGCCGCAGGATCAATCTGTAAATCACCGTTCTGATAACCAGTGATCAATTGAGCTCGAACATTTTTTGGTAAAGTCGCAGACAGAATGATCGCGCTTCCACCAAGAGCAGCGTGAAATGAAAGCAACGCCTTTAATAATTGCGTCATATAATCATCGTAGGCGTGAGCTTCATCAACTATAAGTACCTTTGAAGCGAGCCCGATCAACCTTAAGGATTGATGTTTTGACGCCAGTATTGACAGTAGCGCCTGATCGATAGTGCCAACGCCTATATTCGCCAGAAACGACTTTTTGTTGCTGTCTGCGATCCATGCAGAGCACTGGGCGGCAGCTGAAGGCTCATCTTTGCCATAATTGGCGCTATCATCATCTGAATAGTCAAGTATAGATGCACGAAATTCTTCTAAAAGTTTACTGCCGCCGTGGGCCAAGGCCAGCGAAGGAGAGCTGCTCTCTGTGTATAATTTTCTATAGCTCTGCGCCAGCCGCCCATACATTGCGTTGGATGTGGCCATGGTGGGCAGGGCTATATATATGCCATCCGCCTGACCCCTGGCCATGATGCGATGCGCCAGAACCAGCGCTGCTTCGGTTTTGCCTGATCCTGTTACATCTTCCACAATGAACAGCTGTGGGACCTGATACATATCGCACCTTTCGGCCTCTAGCTGTGCTGGACTGAGTTTGTCGAAGTTAAACAACCTGGCTGCGCCGGTCCGCTGCGAAACCTGGGATGGCAGGATACCAGATTTTTCAATCGCTTTGACAGCGTTCGGTAGGGCTGTATCATGCCAGTAGTCATCTATTGAAGTATGGTCAGATTTATACTGAAAATACCTCCGGTCAGAACCTATCCAGTCACACAATACAGAGAGGCCTGCCATGAGCCAGGAAGCTCGTTTAACACGTTTCAGCAACACCTTTGGATCGGGCAAGTGTGACGTCTGATTATGTGCGAGCAGTAATTCGGCTGATTGCGTTGCGAACTGCTCTGCTGATGAAATGTCCTCCTCCGTATAGTGGAGCCTGTACTTTACCGGGGGGTTGTTGGAAGGAGGTTTGCCGTGATGACCGGTAACCGGCTGGGCGAAATAATCGAACACTCTTTTCCATTGGCGTTCGGTTCCAGCTTCTGTTTCCTTTATGCCAAGCCAGTTTTTTTCATATAAAACCTTCCACAAATGCTGGCGCCAGAATGCGTAACCCAGG
>CBDCXE010000004.1:0-10000 GCA_965223725.1 Nitrospinota bacterium
CTGGATGAGCGAGCTCGACCGGCTGAATATCGACAACCTGGTGAACGAGCATCGGGTGATCGAACATGGCGGCGCCTCCATCATGCTGGCGGGGATAACCGATATATCCGCCGGGCGGTACTATCGCCCGCACCACTCCGACCCGGGCAAGGCGGTGGCCGGCGCGCCCGATTGCGACGTGAAGATCATGCTGGCCCATCAGCCCAACAGCGCGACCGCTGTGGCGCCGACCGGGGTCGATTTACAGATATCGGGGCATACCCACGGCGGGCAACTGTTCCCCTGGTCGCTGCTGATCCCGCTGGCCCATGTGGCGCCAACGGGGCTGTCGAGGTATGAAGGGATGTGGACCTATGTCAGCCGCGGCTCCGCCTACTGGGGTCCGCCGATGCGACTCGGCGCGCCGGCGGAGATCACGTCGCTGGTATTGAGAAAAGCGTAAACGACGATCAACCCCTGCGGTTCCCGAGCTCGTCGATCAACCCATCGAGATCATACATCAATTGCAGGTTGCGCTCGCTGCAGATAAAATCGCTTTTTCGTGGCCGTCTTTTTTGACCTCTTCAACGATCTGCTGGTATGAGAGCATCTCGGGCAAGCTGTCGCCGGTGCGGAAACAGAGCTTCTCTGGCAGTTTTGGATCGAGCTTGTCTGGGCATCGCCCAACAAAAATATATGTGTAAACCTGCGGTATTTTTGCGTCCCGATCATGGAACCCCAACATGAAATATGGTACCCCAGCCTCCAGCTTGTCAGGATCAATCATTACTACTACTCCTGCTGCGTGATTACGTGTTATAAAGATATTTTATCATAGCAGGTATTACTAGTGGTGGCGTGAATGCAGGGTTGAGCGTCATAAGTGTTTGTGTCATCCTCGAGCGCAGTCTCTGCACGGAGCGAAGGATCTTTTAAGAAATAATTACCAACTATTTAGCGGGCAAACCGCACTAGCCTGGCAACAACGCCTTGAGCAACAGGAGAATAGATAATCTCCCTTGGTCCCCCTTTTTCAAGGGGGCAGGACAAAAATCACGCCAAAACGGCCGAAACTGGATCCCTCATATGCTTCTTTTGCCTCAAGTCCCTCAAATGCTCCATATGCTCCAAATGCCTCACCTGCTATTTACCTGCGGTAATATCTCTAGTATCGTCATGATAACGCACAATAATGTGCGGATGATTGGTATAGGAGTATAAAAATGCCACCTTGACGAAACGTGATATTTTGACATTGTGAAGCCTGATTCCTCGATTGTGTTCATTCATCTTGACTACACGGCGATGTTATAAGACATTGTCCGTGGAGGGATGGCCGAGCGGTTTAAGGCGGCGGTCTTGAAAACCGTTGAACGTAAAGTTCCGCAGGTTCGAATCCTGTTCCCTCCGCCATTGTAGTGGCCCTGCCATTATGGTGGCGGCGCCATCCGGCTTATGATTATCAGGTAGTAAAATAGATGAAGTTTATCAGGGAAGACGAGTTTCTCCAGTCCATACCGTCCATTGGTTTGCAGCTGGTCGACGATCCGGGCGCGATGGAATATATCGATGAGCAGGCGGTGCTCGGGTTCGATTTCACCAACCTAACCCCGCCCGATATGTCCACCGGCCCGTATGAGACAGTGGCTGGCGGGGACCGGAGCGTGGAGTATGCCATGGTGTCGACCCTGTTCAAAATTGTGGAAAGTCTCGGGCTGTTTCCGGTGCATCTGTTTGCTGTGGATAATGAATGGGCCGATGAAGACCTCCACGAGCTGGCCACCAAAGGATTCATCACACAACAGGAAGAAGAGCTGCTGGGCGAGATTGTGGATGGCGGTCATGGGATGGAAGTGATTGTATTGGATCAAAACGAGTTATCCGACGCAGCACGGATCGTGACACCGCAGATCACAACCTTTTCCACCAGGTGCCAGGCGGTTGATACCGAAGCGCGTTTTTTGGCTGAGTTTTCGCCGGATGATGAAGTTTCGTTCAATACAACAGATAAATCATTGTATAATAAGGTACGAGAGATGGTGCTCAGTCTCAAAAATCTGCCGTTTGAAGTTTTTGGGTAGAAGGATTATTTGACTAAATAGTAAGGTGTCTGCTACTATAAATTGAAGTATCGATAAAAAAATGACTTGCTGGTCTAAACTTTAGGCAAGTAGTTCCGATACGTAGATGAAAGGAGGTTACGATGATCAATAAAAAAACGGGCGTTGAACCAAACGATTCGGATGAAATAGAAAATATTTCAGGAATTGCCGGGGATGAACCTTCCTCGACCGGATTTGTCTACCAAAAGTCCTGCCTCGATCAAGGCCTATGTTGTATCCTCTAAACCGAAACAGGATCAAGCCCGGGAGCAACACCTGGAAGAGCTCAAAGCTCGGGTCGCGAAAGGTGAGTATCACCCGGCGCCAGAGGATGTTGCGGAATCGATCCTCAAATCTATCATCGAAGAAAACTGATCAGAAAAACCAATGACCCGTAAATAGCTCCAGGGTTATAGTCAGATTTCCATTTATATCAATATATTACCTTACTTTTTCTTACGGTGCATGTTCTGCTGATGTATGATATTGGCTCCTGGATTAATCGATAACTCTGATAACGAATAAGGTAGAGTATGAGCAAAAGTTCAAATGTAATCTGGCACCATGCGACCATCAAGCGAAGCCACCGTGAAGAACAGAAGGAACATAAAAGCGTAATTTTATGGTTTACCGGATTATCCGGCGCTGGTAAATCCACATTGGCGCATGCGGTGGAGGATCGTCTTTACAAAATGGGTTGCCATACTTTTGTCCTTGATGGCGATAATGTCCGACATGGTCTCTGCTCCGACCTTGGATTTTCCGATGCTGACCGCAAGGAGAATATACGGCGCGTTGGCGAGACCGCTAAATTGTTTTTAGAAGCTGGAGTGGATCACCCTTACCGCCTTTATTTCACCCTTCAAATCTGACCGGAATATCGCCCGTAGCATGGTGGCGCATGGTGAATTTTTCGAGATATATTGCAAATGCTCCCTTAGTAAATGTGAAGAACGGGATATTAAAGGTTTATACAAACGCGCTAGAGCTGGCCAGATACCAGAGTTTACAGGGATCTCCTCGCCTTATGAAGAGCCTATCAACCCGGAGCTAACGGTGGATACCGAAGAGCTTGATATTGATCAATCCGCCGAAAAAGTTATTGAGCTTTTAAAGAAGCGTGGCATGTTTTTAAACGGTGACGCTGGACCTTGAAAAGCGGATAACCGGCCCCATGGTATAATACATGTATGCAAACAGTGTACATACCAAAGGATGAGACCGATCTGATGATGATCAAAAGCATCCTGACCGCAGGGAAAATCCCTTTTTATGTTCAGAACGACCATTTCGGTTCACTCTACCCTGGTCCTATGGTTGGTTTTAATACCAGAAACGTAATGGTTGATGAGGGTTACATTGAAGAAGCCTTGGAGTTGATCAACGATTATCTTATTTCTGGGCAATCATTCCGAGATTCAAATACTGATAATGCTAATGAATATTCCACTATCTCCAAGCTATTTGCAGCAATAGCCATCTTATTTGTCACCACATTTATTCCTGGCAAACTGTTTGCGAGAGACAGAAAGTGACTAGAGCTACAAAAATTTGTGGGGTTACAGTCTATTAGATCGTTTTAAAGATAGATACTTGATAGCCAACACCAGCCATAGTGAAAATGTGGCTATCAAAGCGGGCCAGATTATTAACAGGTCCATCCTGATATTTGAATATACGGAAATCCCGGATTCATAATAGACGTACAATGCAATTGCCACCATCGGAATAGCAATGATCAAAACATCGAGCCTCTTTACGCCATTCTGCTGGTCAGTATTGTGGTTTCGCCTCCAAAATGCAATGAAGCCGATGATTGGCAACGCCAATATCAATAAGGCGATCGGACCTTGAATATATAATGGCCTTTCGGCAGGCGCCATATGATTTATAACAGCTTCCCTGTTCTCTGCTGAATATCGGTATACAGCCCCCCCCTGCAGTGTTACAGCGCCATCGTCACGATTGATAGAAAAAACTATCAGTTTATCTTCTGGCTCCGGGGCTTTTATTGGCCGGAAATACCAATCTTCCACCATTTGGTTTTCATCCGGTCTGGCTGATTTACTGATATCTGCATGGTAAACAGAGGGGGACCATTTTGCCACAACCTCTTTTTTCTTCATGTGGCCCCGCAACACTCCATCCACATTTAGGCGCAATACAGGTGGATCTCCATTGACTTTTCCACCGGAAACATCAAGCACAGTGACGGACCAGATATCCCAATGAGGGTTTCTTAACAGCGCCTCCTTTTGGTAATCAATGACATCCCGCACATGATCCGTCCTTATTGTCATAAAGCTTTCAGAAGTGGAGCCCATAAAAAGAAGACCGATGACAAGTGCAGTGAAGAGCTGTTCTAACCTAATGCTCATATTACCACTTGATACGTTTCATATAGTTGACGTATAAAAAAAGCCCGGGCGCCATCAAGGAACACCGGGCTTTAGCAGTTAAATAAAATGTGCCGGTCAGCACTGGTCCGAATAGTAATCCGCCCCATGGGAAAACTCCACGAAAACACATGGGATTTCCCCATCGGTCCAGGCGTCGTGCCCTGGTGGAAGCATCATCACATCACCCTCGGAAAAGGTCTCCACAGATCCGTCATCCATCTGGATTGTTATGCCGCCTTCTATCACATACGCCACATGAGGGATACGGCAACTGTCTGTCCCGGCTTTTTCCTTCAGGTCCACCGACCATTTGGCGCCCGGTTTGAAAGTTACTTTTGTAACAGTGACACCGTCCAGCGTCTCAGTTTGTTTCATGATATTGCCGTATACATCCGGTGTTACATTATCAAGCCTGGCCCTTTGCATTGTTTTAAGCGACATCGATCCCTCCTGATTCAATAAAAATTAAATAAGCTCCTGTTTATACTGTACACGCAATTTGCCCACATTTACAAATTTATCGGAAGCTTTTCCATCAATTAATTTTCTATATTTAGTTGTGACAGATTCTTCACTTTCACCAAGCATTCTTGCTAGCATAGATTACTATAATCAACAATATTATTGATATCCGGCTTCCACTCATGTAAAATTCCAACCTTTTATTTGCAGTCGGCGAAAATCGGCCGGCATATTAATCTCAACTAGTGAAAAGGTATGGACTCTATGAAAACGACAGGCATCGGTAAAAAGCGAGCAGGTTCAAGGCAAACCAACAAGCGATTATTATGGATGACACATGAGCAGGAGAAGGAAAGAAAGACATCAATGGTATCAGGCCATCTATCTGAAAAATGCGTTAATTGACACACTCATTGATGATTATCGTGGCGAAAAACGTATTTTCTATTATTTTCGGGACAGATACGCCCTGGATATTCTGGGCCATGTCGCTGGAGAGGGGAGCTCTGTCTATAAGCTAAAACACTCCCCCTATGCATCCCTCCTCCATAAACCTCTCGTCAAAAAAATTATCGCCAAGCGCGGCGACGCAGTTGTCAGCTCCACTGATTTCTATTCATACTGGCCACACGAATACCAGACATACAGGGTCACTTTTGGTCATTGGGGAGATGATTCGACCAAAGGCTGGGTCCATGATGATTATAGCCAAACCAGCCGAGCCGGTAAAAATCTGGTGCTTCAACTCAACTTTAACTCATCGCACAACCGCGCTTACAAAAGCCTTATTGACCCGGACGGAAAATACCCTTTCGAAGGGTTTGGGCATCCGATAAACGGGCGGAAGGAAAGGACACTGGCATGGGCGCGGATCGATATCGATCTGGATAACAGCACTGCGCTAATTGAAGAGATACAGTCTGACTGGGTTCGCGATGTTCAGGAGATCAAAGGGGTTCTTGATAAGGTTAAACATCGCGGTAACGCTCGAAAAGCAGCAATCGATAAATATTTAAGTCAATGGGGTATTGCTTGTGGAGAAACAAGGTTTCTTGTCTATTATCACGAACACTTCATACCGCAAGCTGCCTTCTGGCCCGAAACCATACTCTTTGCCGCTGTAAAGTTTTTGACAGGCAACCTGGGACTATCGCGGATTTACCTCCATACCTACGATACTGGGCTCTTGATAAAAGGGATGAAAGGCGCCCACCCACCAAGGTCTCTCTATACACAGCTGCCAAAAAAGTTTTGTTTTACAACGACACGCAAACCGCCAAATTTCCTCGAAGAATCCATATTCAGGCGGATTGGTAGCGCCAGAAAGCGCATCGACCTTGAATGGAGTCTTTTGGATTTTACCCATTTGACACAACAAAAAAAGGCCCCGGCCGGTGTGTGACGTGACTCCAGCCTCACATAAAAAATGATATACTGCCTATATGCAAATTATCTATGTGCCAAGGGACGAGTCAGATTGCATAATGGTGAAATGTCTCCTGACCGCTTGCCAGATCCCTTTCCATGTACAAAATGATCATTTCGGCTCTTTTCATCCTGGTCCCATAATACCCTTGTACAACGCCAAGCATGTAATGGTTGATGAACGGTTTCTGGATGAAGCGAATGAAGTCATTGAAGCGCATATCATCGCCACGGGCGACCTGGACTTCCCCTGGTTTTGTGGACAGTTTTTCGGTTATATTTTGAGTGTTATGGAGGTGTTTATGTCTAGTAAGCGGTATACAGCGGAGTTCAAGTCTGGTGCGGTTGGTCAGGTGGTTGGTGTTGGATGCGCTATTGATGTCGGTTTGGCGGCGCAGGCCAGGGGACAAGGTTATAGTTCACTCGGATCAAGGGTCACAGTATGGCAGCGATGACTGGATCAGGTTTTGTGACGATAACAATCTTGTTACCAGCATGAGCCGCCGTGGTAATTGTTATGATAATGCTGTGGCGGAGTCTTTTTTTGGCAGTCTGAAGAAGGAGCGGATCAGGCGCAGGATTTACAGGACCCGTGAAGAGGCCCGGTCTGATATATTTGAATATATAGAGATGTTTTACAACAGGACAAGACGTCACAGCTACGTAGGATACGTCAGCCCAATGGAATTTGAGCAAGCCTCAAAACAACGGGCTTAAATGTCCACAAAACCAGGGGAAGTCCAACCGGTCAAATAGCAGAACCCTCACATTCGGTAATCGATGCCGGGTTATTATGGAGGTTTTATTGTTTAATTGGTTTATACCTGGCAATAAATTTTGCGACGACTGAGTTTGGTGAAGTCCAGGCCCCTTGCTTTGCTGGTTGCTAACGGCATGACAATGGTGAGAGAGCCCAACAAAAAAAGCCCCGGCCGGTGTGATACCGATCGGGGCTTTATATTTTAAAGCCGGCGGCGTCCTACTCTCCCACAACGTCTCCACTGCAGTACCATCGGCGCTGAGAGGCTTAACTTCCGTGTTCGGGATGGGAACGGGTGTGACCCTCTCGCTAAGACCACCGACAAGCTGTATGCTTGCATATTCCCACCATCTACGGCCTGATCCTTAAACCTGGGCCCGGGTGGGTGGTTCTTTAATTTTGTGGGGTTTTTCTAGCCCGCTTTATCGACAAGGTTTTTATTACACGGCCCAGGAAGTGTTCTTCACAACTCCAAATGGCCGCTCTTAATGAAACCTTATAAATAAAGCGGGCTGGTGCAAGTACCGAGAAAAATTATGATCAAGCCGATCGACATATTAGTACCGGTTAGCTTCACGCATTACTGCGCGTCCACACCCGGCCTATCAACCTTGTAGTCTTCAAGGTGTCTTATAGGGATATCTAGTCTTGAGGTTGGCTTCCCGCTTAGATGCTTTCAGCGGTTATCCTTTCCCAACGTAGCTACCCGGCCATGCCCCTGGCGGGACAACCGGAACACTAGAGGTCGGTCCACTCCGGTCCTCTCGTACTAGGAGCAGCTCCTCTCAAATATCCTGCGCCCACGACGGATAGGGACCGAACTGTCTCACGACGTTCTAAACCCAGCTCGCGTACCGCTTTAATGGGCGAACAGACCAACCCTTGGGACCTTCTTCAGCCCCAGGATGCGATGAGCCGACATCGAGGTGCCAAACCGCTTCGTCGATATGGACTCTTGGAAGCGATCAGCCTGTTATCCCCGGCGTACCTTTTATCCGTTGAGCGATGGCCCTTCCATACGGAACCACCGGATCACTAAGGCCTACTTTCGTACCTGCTCGACGTGTATGTCTCGCAGTCAAGCTCTCTTTTGCCTTTACACTCGACAGCTGGTTTCCAATCAGCTTGAGAGAACCTTCGCGCGCCTCCGTTACATTTTGGGAGGCGACCGCCCCAGTCAAACTACCCGCCTGGCAGTGTCCCTATCCCCGATTCAGGGGACCAGGTTAGAAAGTCAGTGTAACAAGGGTGGTATTTCAAGGTTGACTCCACCGGAACTGGCGTTCCGGCTTCAAAGCCTCCCACCTATCCTACACATGATAAACCAAATTTCAGTACCAGGTTATAGTAAAGGTGCACGGGGTCTTTCCGTCCAGTCGCGGGTATCCGGCATTTTCACCGGAAATTCAATTTCACTGAGTCCCTGGTTGAGACAGTGTAGCCATCGTTACGCCATTCGTGCAGGTCGGAACTTACCCGACAAGGAATTTCGCTACCTTAGGACCGTTATAGTTACGGCCGCCGTTTACCGGGGCTTCAATTCTGAGCTTCGACCGAAGTCTAACCCTTCCTTTTAACCTTCCGGCACCGGGCAGGCGTCAGTCCCTATACATCGTCTTGCGACTTAGCAGAGACCTGTGTTTTTAGTAAACAGTCGCGGCTACCATTTCACTGCGGCCCCCTTCCGCTCCGGAGGCAAGCTCCTTCACGTAATGGGGGCGCCCCTTCTCCCGAAGTTACGGGGCCAATTTGCCGAGTTCCTTAACCAGAGTTGTCTCAAGCGCCTTAGGATTCTCTCCTCGCCCACCTGTGTCGGTTTCGGGTACGGTTATCTGCAACCCTCCTTAGAGGTTTTTCTTGGCGGCCTGGGATCAACCAGTTACTCATTCCCCGTAGGTTCAGAGCCTCGCTCGCCTCGAGGTTTAATAGCTTCCCGGATTTACCTGGGATGCCCCTCTACACTCGCGAACCGGGATATCCAACACCCGGATGATCTACCCTTCCGCGTCACCCCATCGTGATAACGGATTACAGACAGTGCAGGAATATTAACCTGCTTCCCATCGACTACTCCTTTCGGCCTCGCCTTAGGGGCCGACTAACCCTGAGCGGATTAACCTTCCTCAGGAAACCTTGGGCTTTCGGCGACCGGGTTTCTCACCCGGTTTATCGTTACTCATGCCGTCATACTCACTTCCATACTGTCCAGCCGTCCTCACGGTCGACCTTCATCCTGTATGGAACGCTCCCCTACCATTAAACAGTAGTAAAACTATCCAATCCGCAGTTTCGGCGCCAGGCTTGAGCCCCGTTGAATTTTCGGCGCAGGCGCGCTTGACCAGTGAGCTGTTACGCTATCTTTAAAGGATGGCTGCTTCTAAGCCAACCTCCTGGCTGTCTGTGCATTCCCACAGCCTTCTCCACTTAGCCTGGACTTGGGGGCCTTAACTGACGGTCTGGGCTGTTTCCCTTTCGACTACGGACCTTATCACCCGCAGTCTGACTCCCATGATACGTTCAGCAGTCTTCGAAGATTGGTTGGGTTTGGTAGTCTGGTGGGACCCCTAGCCCATCCAGCGCCCTACGGCCACTGAATATTACATGAGGCTATACCTAAATATATTTCGGGGAGAACCAGCTATTGCCGGGTTTGGTTGGCCTTTCACCCCTATCCACAGCTCATCCAAAGACTTTTCAACGTCTACTGGTTCGGACCTCCACGAGGTGTTACCCTCGCTTTATCCTGGCCATGGATAGATCACCCGGCTTCGGGTCTACAACGTACAACTAAAACAGCCCTGTTAAGACTCGCTTTCGCTTCGGCTTCGCCTTTTCAGCTTAACCTTGCTGCACGCAGTAACTCGACGGCTCAT
>CBDCXE010000004.1:12500-41492 GCA_965223725.1 Nitrospinota bacterium
GGCAATAGCTTATAAATAGAGGCCACCTTTAAAAACGAGGACCAGGGTCCCGCTTTATTATCAGGTATTATCCCGCCTTTCGGCGAGTTATCCCAGGCCCGGGGGCAGATTATTCACGTGTTACTCACCCTTGCGCCACTGTACTCATTTCCCGAAGGAAACTTTCTCGTTCGACTTGCATGTGTTAGGCACGCCGCCAGCGTTCGTTCTGAGCCAGGATCAAACTCTCCAGTTTAAATCCTGTAATCCGTCTGACTATAAAAGCCGGACAGAGTAATTCGCATTGTTAAAAAACTCATCTCAAATAAATGAGACGGTTAACCCGCATATCAAAACTTGGCACGCTTCCACAATTTAAAAGATCATATCCGCCGTCTTTAACTCAACGGCGAAACGATGATAGTACAGAGGTCATTCGACCGAGTCAAGTAAAAAGATCAAAAAAATCAATTTATTTTGATAAACGGAAAAACCAGCCATTTGACCGGTTTCTACATCAGACCGCCGACCTGTACATCGCTGTAATAGTATATGAACGGAAGCGCAAAAAGTCAATCCGAATGAGTAGTGATATGGAGAAGATAATCGACTATTGATTGAAGGAAGCCCTGAACTTTTTCCAAGGTTACTATATTATTATATTGATTATCTTCAGCAGAAGCCTCCGAATAATTCGAACCAGGTGTATCTGATGGAACAATAGGCTTACCCTCACGTGGCAGTTTCCACTCGTCTATCTCCTTGATAACATGGGTGGGATCGGTATCAGAGAGAGGTTTAATCCGGAATGCTCGGCCATCGCCGGAATTGATCGTCGCCAGTATCCTTACTCCGCCACCAACTGCTATTGATACATAGCTACCAGCATTTCCTTCAAAATGTCCGATATATATTGTGACTCTTCCTGAAGGCGTGATATCAACCTCATCTATAACAACGACAAAGTTGGCGTCGGGAAACAGATTAAGAATGATTTTACGCGCTGAGCTTGTTTGAGTATCGCTATTTAACGCTTTGCCAGCGTTGATCAGAAGTGACGGATCAGCCGTGGCATAGGTCTGCCTTATCACCCATCGATCTATTTTGCCAGGTCCTGATGTTGGCGCTTCCGCCGGGCCTGCCACCGGGGTGAACAACTCTGGCGCTATCTGGCCGCTGCCCCTATCATCGGCCGGCGCCTCCGATCCATTCTGCTCAATAACATCCGGTACAATTGTATCATCCTCCAAAGAAGGCATCTTAGACAGGTCTGATTCCTCGATAAAATGTATGCCGCCATTCACGCCACTAACGTTAAACAATCTTCCATCACCAGGCCTGATCACTGCTATTATGTCATTATCTTCTTCGAAGATTTTAATAGACACATAACTATGCTCTTTCCCTTCTACTCGTCCGTAATAAGAAGGGTTTGAAAAGCCAGGTGATTTATAAGAACGATCAAGGATAACGACAAAGCTGGCGTCGGGGAAAAGATTGAGCGTCAGCTTCTGCGGCGCCGGCGCCTTGGCGCCCTTGGTTAATGCCGCGGCGGCATTGGTCATAACAGGCATATTGACTGTGACATAGGTCTGCCGTACTATCCACGGATACATTTGGGGGCTCCATGTCATCGACGATGCCGCTGGTCGCTCAGCTGGTGTGAACAGCTCCGGCGGGGTCTGGGTGTGGCCGGTGGTGGGGAGCAGCAGCAGCAACGCCGCAATGGTGGCGGCGATTATGCCGGGTCCTCCTCTGATTGACTGAAACAGCCGGGTGTGGAGATAATCGCACATGATTAATCGATTGTTATATTGCATAACGACCACCTTGGTTAAAGGTTACAACTTGCCCGCCCCGGCGCTTCCTACCCGGGGCTAAATATCACTACCATTAGTAGCAAAAAAAATATTTTAATACAAGATGGTATATTGACACAACACAGCCAGGCCCCTGGATAGAGCCTGACTGCAGTTAGTTGAGGAGCAATTCAGTAATAAAAACTACGCTAATATATCGCCCAGCTGTTTGGATACTGTTTTGATGTCCACAATTTGGCGGCGACATTGCTGCCGGACATTACCCAGACCAACGTCCGGCCATCAGATTTTACTCGCCAGATAATATCGGCACGGTTATCGCCATTAACATCCCTTACAGCAGCAATTTCCCAAACGTTCCCAAACACCGCCGTCGTCCATTGCGGCGCAAGCACATTAGGACCAGCCATAAACCAGATCAGAGTTCGTCCATCTGGTTTGTGTCGCCATAAAATATCTACCCAGCCGTTATTGTTAAACTCTGCGGCTCCTACAATTTCCCAATTGTTATTATAGGCCCGCGTTGTCCAGATGGGAGCTACCACAACATGAGCCGCCATAAACCAGATCAAGGTCCGCCCATCTGGTTTGTGTCGCCATAAAACATCTGCTCTGCCACTTCCATTGAAATCTCCAACATCAGCAATTTCCCAATTGTTACTGTACGCCCGCGTTGTCCATGCGATGGCCGCTACGGTCCTACCCCACATGGTCCAGACCAATGTCCGGCCATCCGGCTTATACCGCCATAATATATCAGTTCTGTCATCGCCATTGAAATCACCTAGCCCGGCAACCACCCAATTGTTATTAAAAAATTTTGATGTCCATTGCGCGCCGACTACAGTTTTTCCCCACATAAACCAGATCAGCGTCCGACCGTCTGGTTTGTAGCGCCATAAAATATCTGACCTGCCACTATTATTAAAGTCGCCGACACCTATGATTTCCCAGTTGGTATTATAAAATTGTGATGTCCATTGCGCGCCCAGCACTGTCGGGCCAGCCATGAACCAGATCAGGGACCGCCCATCGGGTGTATATCTGCGCAAAATGTCAGACTTGCTATCTCCATTGAAATCGATCTTGTGATTTCTGGATGTTTTGCTGGGCGCTCCCATCACCTGAAAATCTGCGGTCATGACGCCGCCAGAAGCAGATATGTTAGTTACCGATACATTGCTTGGAGCGCCATTGTAAAGCCTGCTATTAGGTGTCGATGTATTGCTAAATGTTGTTTTATAACCAGAACGCCACAGATCTGTGCTGTTAGCTCCACCTGCTCCTGATGGACCAGTGATTCCATCTGCGGCCTCCACGTCGACCCATCTGTGGCTATCGTTAGAATTTGAAGTCATGTTGTCATCTATATGCCAGATAGCAAGTCCGCCAAAGCTAGCTCCCATATCCCTTTGAAGCCCTCTGTCGTAACCGGAGTTTTGCCGGTTTTCCACAAGAAAGTATTGCCCCGAAGCGCTTGTGTTGGATCGAGAAACCGTGTTCAAGCTATTTGCGAAAGCCGACCCGGCGCCTCTAAAAGATCTGGTTCCAGTGCCGGGCATTGGAGTAACCCAACCACGGTTGACTTTTGTCCAGGCCGAAGGTAGAACCGGTGTGGCTCCGCCATATTCACCTGTTTTGGCGCCCCAGCTACCGCCACCCATAACACCCCAGTTACCTATTCCACCAGATGATCCATCCGTATCATATAGGTCGGGGAGGCCAAAGATAAGGTGGCCAAGCTCATGCACCTGGATACCCATAGTAGCCTGATGAGCAGTGGTCCAGGTAGCGTCATGGATTTCACCGAACATGCAATAGTTATATATTTTTTTTCCATCCACTGTCGGCGCATAGGTGTTTCCGGTCCACCATTTGTGGCCCCATGTTTTTGGAGCAGGCGAAGTGGAAAGGGCCGCTTCATAACCAGCCGTAATAACGACTATCGCAAGTTCGTCTGGTTCAACAATGCCATTGGCATCTGTGTCATACGCCGCATAATTGACATAAGGGTCCGCGGCCATAATTGCGTCTCTAACTAATCTTTGTGTAGCAGTCACAAAAGGATTGCTGCCAGTGTTTGGATGGACGTAAGGAATACTCAACCACCCAACGACACCATTGTTTGCTGTACCAAAACTTTCGGTTGCAGGGGCTAATGTTACCTTTCCGTAAGAAGCCTTATTAAAATAGTCTGCAACGTTGTTCGCAATGAAGGCGCCCCAGCTAGCCTCATTATATGTGCCTGCGCGGTTTGTAAACCTGGCAAGTATATATAGAATTTTGCCGCTAAAATTTCCAAAAGGCGCCGCCGACAGTGATGCTTGGACCTGGCCAACAGATGGGGCCGACATCGAGGTTGGAGAGACTGGCCGCGCATGCTGTGACAAACCTAACGGTGGCTCATGGTGAGCCCGGACCCTTGTTAAAACTGGAGATTGGCTATCTTCCAAATAATACCAGAAGCCATCAGCAGCTTTGTCGATGGTGAACCCAGTATCTGTCTCTGTCCAGTTTTTGTATTCATCACCAATAAACTTTGCTTTGAATATTGCGCCATTAGGCTGTGTAATCTCGAATATGCCAGGGCTGGCAGGGACAGCGTGGGCATTCATACTGCCCCCAGCTATCGTCATAAGACCGATGAGTAAAACAATTTTCCAATGCCTGTAATTATTTGAACTCATTTTGCAAAACTCCCAATCGCAACAATTTAATTTCATTTTTCTCTCCTATCCATGCTTGCGCATGATGGACGTATATCTTTCGGTAAATGGTCAGGCGGCGCCTCATGCGCTTTTACATTAGTAAGCTCGACTCCGACAATGTTATCAGCAGTATCCGGTCCATCCCCTTCTCCATGAGACACATAGTAGAAGTAACCGTCAACAGCCTTGGCAATAGTGTACCCAGAATCAGTTTCCAACCAGTTGCACCACTCATCGCCCTTGAGGTAAATATTTATAACTGATCCATCTGGCTGGCTGATAGAGCCCGGGTTTGGCGCGGCAGGGGCTGACGCTGGAGTATTCCTGGATGCGCTTTCATTCTCGCTGCTACATGTCATAGCTGTGTTCAACAGCAATACCAGGCTTATTCCAATAATGATTAAAAATGATTTATTGTTAGCGCCCACAAAATTGAACCCTCTAGCTGCATTTAGAAACTTGCGATAACTTATTTCTCCCGGTCATTTTACGATACTACTCCATCAAATAAATGTCAAATCCATCAAATAAATGTCAAACTCGTGCGAGAACTATAAATGTAGCATCAGGCAGATGGTTTGGAGTTGAAATTTGTAGTATTGGAGTTATCTGATCCTATGACCGCCGCCTTAATGGTAGTAAACACTAAACTGTCTTCAGTTAAAAATCGATCCCCGCCATGATCAACATCATGGTGGGTATACACAAGACGCAACTGGGTGCCAACGCCACTAATTGCAAAAGCCCTGTTAGTATCATCGATGATTCTCGTTAGTGTAGCGGCCGGTGAATCTCCCTCACCTATATCAACCACTGCCGCTCCGGAATAGGATATTATTACGTCTATAATATCCCCAGAGTCTTTCCCATCAGGGTTTGGCGTTACAATACCAAGACTATCGGCAGGAGCCTCTGATCCCTTCTGTTCAATGCCCTCAGGTACAATCACGCCATTCTTTAATGGTGGCATCAAAGGTGGCAACTTTGATTCATCTATCTCCTCTATGAGATGTGTGGCGCCATTCACGCCACTAACGTTAAACAATCTTCCATCACCAGGTCTTATCACTGCTGTTATGGTACTATCTTCCTTGAAGATCACTATAGACACATCACTATGCTCTGCCCCGTCAACTCGTCCAAAATAACCTGTATTTGAAGACCCAGGTGATCTATACGACCGGTCAAGAATAACGACAAAGCTGGCGTCGGGGAAAAGGTTGAGCGTCAGCTTTTGCGGCGTCGGCGCCTTGGCGTCCTTGGTTAATGCCGCGGCGGCATTGGTCATAACAGGCATATCTACTGTGACATAGGTCTGCCGCATTATTTCCGGTTCATTTGCCAGACGTTGCTGGTTTTGAGAAAGCGCAGGCGGGTCCACCGGGGTGAACAGCTCCGGCGGGGTTTGGGCATGGCCGGTGGTGGGGGTGAAGAGTAACAGCAACACCGCAATGGTGATGGCGAGCATGCCGGGTCCTCCTCTGATTGACTGAAACAGCTGGGTGTGGAGATAATCGCACATGATTAATCGATTGTTATATTGCATAACGACCACCTTCGTTAAAGGTTACAACTTGCCTGCCCCGGCGCTTCCTACCCGGGGCCAAATATCACTACCATCAGTAGAGCAACGCTATCTTACCGCATAGTATTAAATAATGCAACCAAATATTTATACTTTTATTATAGTTGGAAATTCAAGGCGGCGCGGCGCAACAGAACAGAAAGGCGAGTCAAACGACCGAGTGGTATACATCCAGTGTCTGTTGGGCGGTGTTTTTCCATCGGAACTTCGCCGCCTGCTCCAGCCCTTTGCGGCGCAGATCGTCGCGCAACGATCCTGAGGAGGCCATCTTCACCATGGCGTCGCTGATCTCTTGCACGCTCATTGGGTCCACCAGCAAAGCCGCTTCACCAACGATCTCCGGCAGGGACGATATACCGGAGGTGATCACCGGCACGCCACACCCCATGGCCTCCAGCGGCGGGAACCCAAACCCTTCGTATAATGAAGGGAACACGAATATGTCCGCGCCCTGATAGAGGCTGAGCAGTTCATCCTCGCTGAGGTAATGGGTCAGGATGATACTGCCGTCACCATTAATTTTCTCGTAGGTTTTGATGATGTCGCTGTAGAGCCAGCTTTTTTTCCCGCACATCACAAGCTGATACTCATCGCCAAGCTGCGACCGGGCCCTGTCGTACGCCTGCATCAGCCGGATCAGGTTTTTACGTGGCTCCAGGTTGCCGGCGAACAGCATATAACGGCCCCGGATGTTGAATTTTTCCTTCACAGCTTCTATATCACTCCGGGCCTTATCATCCGGCGGGGCGAACCGGTCGCTGACCGCGTTGTAAACCACTTCAATATTCTCTTCCGGAATGTCGAGCTGGTCGATCAGGTCATTTTTAGTGGAAAACGAAGGTGTAATAATTTTATCTGCCTTGGTAGCAACAAGCTTGATCAGCATCTTCATATACAATGCATATTTCAGCGGGACCGTCTCCGGCTTCATATAGGCCACGATGTCGTGGATGGTCACGATGGACCGAAACGCCCCACCCTGCCGCAACGGGATCAAAAAGGCTGGGCCGTGGAACACGTTTACGCCGGACCGCTTCAGAAACGACGGGAGATACAGGCTCTCCCACAGGTCGCCTATCATATGGTTCTCGTTGGATATCTGCGTCACATGGTTCCGAAAATTGGGCAGGTCCTTAAACTCTGTCGTGTAAGAGCAGTTGTTGGATATTAGGTAATAATCATTAGACTGGTCGATCCGCTGGAATTCGCGGATAAGGTTGGTCACATAATAACCGACGCCAGACTTCGGTTTGTTGATTGTTCTGATGTCAATCCCGATTCTCAACAAGCTCTCCTAGCATACGTGTTCGCTCCTCTCTCCGGTTAACATTTGTTAGTCGAAGTTATTGTTTTTTATCTTATTTCGGCCCCTTAGTCAAACTATATAAACGGCTCACAGCAAACTGCCTGTTTTTGCCTTTGTTATATCCATTGTTTCTCCATTTTGCTTCAACCGTTTCTCCATTCCCGCCTGGTTTAATTGTCCATGTCAAACAAACAGGAGAGATAGATGCGAAGAGCTAAAAGTAAAAAACAGAGAACATAGTTAGTCCCGGGAGTTTGCCAGTCGCTTATCTATGCGGCAGGTTTGCGACTTCCCATATTTTCTCCTCACGGCCAACCCCCGGGACATATGAAAATAATTATACAAACATGGAGGTGTTATGAAACGGTCCAACCATCACAACCAGGCGCCAACAGTTATCGCGATTGCACTCTTTTTCATCACTGTGGCCTCGCCCCTGCCAGCCCACGCCTCCCCGGTGGTTTACGAAAACTATTGGGGGACAAAGCGCGCCGACTTAATGTTCCATACAGAAGATGAAGGCTATCAGCCCGCCCCCCTGCTGGAAACAAATGTAAAAATATCGATCACCGGCCCCATCGCCAGGGTGCTGGTCAGGCAAAAATTCCATAACCCGGCGCAAAGCTGGGCGGAGGGGATCTATGTATTCCCGTTGACCGAAGGGGCGGCGGTGGATCATATGCGCTTGATACTGGATGAGCGGGTAATCGAGGGGCAGATCCACGAGAAGCAAAAAGCGAAGCGTATATACAACAAAGCGAAACGGGAAGGCAAACGCGCTAGCCTTCTGCGCCAGCAGCGTCCCAATATTTTTACAACAAAGGTGGCGAATATACCACCCGGCGGCGGCATCGATATAGAGATAGAATACCAGCAACCAGTGTCGATCGATAGCGGCGAATACAGCTTCCGGTTCCCGATGGTGGTGGCGCCCAGATATATCCCCGGCGCCGTTTTGCACGAGCAAAAAAACAGCGGATCCGGCTGGGCGGACAACACAGATGTCGTCCGGGACGCGTCCCACATCACACCGCCTGTCCAGCGTCCGGAAGATGGACCGATTAACCCGGTCCGGATAGCTGTCGATCTGGCGCCTGGGTTTGCGCCGGACGAAGTTAGAAGCATGTATCACAAAATTAATTCAAACAAAGCGGGTGAAGGGCGTTACCATCTCACCATTGCTAACGAAGTGACGCCAGCCGATCGGGATTTCGTCCTGACATGGCGTCCCTCTCCGACGACCAAACCCCTGACTGCGTTGTTTACCGAACAGGTGGGCGACCAGTTTTTTTCACTATTAATGGTAACGCCACCGCCTGCTGAAAACATGAAAGGCGCCATCCCACCCAGAGAGGTCATATACCTGATCGACCGCTCCGGCTCCATGCACGGGCCAAGTGTGGATCAGGCAAAGTCGGCGCTATTGACGGCGATAAAGCGGCTGCGCCCGCAAGACACCTTCAATATCATCGCTTTTAATCATATGTCATTCCCCCTGTTCGGTCAGCCGATGATGGCGTCACCGCGCAACAAGCGGATTGCGAAAAGGTTTATCCAGGTAATGCAAGCTGACGGCGGCACAGAGATGTATGGCGCGCTCCAGTTGGCGCTGAAGCAATCGACAGACAGCGGCGGCAAATTGCGCCAGGTGATCTTCCTGACCGATGGCGCGGTGGGCGATGAGGACCGGCTGCTTAAGCTTATCGAGTCTGCGCTGGGGTCGACCCGCCTCTTCCCTGTCGGCATCGGCTCTGCCCCCAACAGCCATTTTATGCGGAAGGCCGCGCAGTTTGGCAGGGGTGACTTCACATATATTGGTGATAGCGCCGAGGTTGAAGAAAAGATGAAGGCTTTATTCAAAAAAATCGAAGCGCCAGCGTTGACCGATATTAAAATAACGTTGGATGAATCGGAGCGCGGGTTCGAAATATACCCGGAAACCATCCCGGACCTATACCTTGGCAGGCCGGTTATAGTAGCATTAAAAACAAAGTCTGCCCCGACAACTGTCGCTATCAGTGGGCTAAACGATTTCAAACCATGGCAAACCGCCGTCAGCATATCGGAACCGGTCAGCCAGTCTGGTGTGAACGTACTGTACGCCCGCAGAAAAATAGAATCTCTACTGGATTCCATGCGGACAGCGCCCAATCAGGATGAATCAAATCAACTCCGCCAGGCAGTGGTCGATACTTCGATCCTGCACCACCTGGTCAGCAAATACACTAGTCTGGTGGCCGTCGATGTCACACCGGGCCGGCCAGCAGATGAGGACCTGGGCTCGCACGCAATGAAAACCAACCTGCCCCACGGATGGAAATTCGGCAAAGTCTTTGGCGCCGCCGAAATGGCCAGCGCTCCCATGTCATTTGAAATGGCCCAAACCGCCACCAGCGCCAGAGAAGACGTTTTTATCGGCCTGCTTATGTTGCTTGGCGCCACTCTCCTCTGGAGGATGAGAGGATGCAAAGAACAGCGAAAATGAACCCCCGCGCTATCTGCGCCAGCGCGCTCTGCCTGGTCGTATTAGGGTTCGCCGGTGTTGGCAAAGGGGTTTGGATATACACCAAAGCTATTGTAGCGCAATATCTGTTGGAATCCGCCTGGGCCGAAACCATGAAAGGAGGTGGAACACCGACCAAGCCATGGCCCTGGGCGGATACATGGCCAGTCACAAAGCTTTCCATGGAGCGGCTTGGTATTGATTTGATTGTGTTAAGCGGGGACAACGTTTCCACGCTGGCCTTCGGCCCGGGGCATACAACGCACAGCGCAGCGCCCGGCGCGCCCGGCGTCAGCGTTATCAGCGGACATCGGGATACGCATTTCAGCTTTTTAAAAAATGTGCGGCCGGGGGATGAAATTGCGATTCAGAATAGTAAAGGCGACATCGCCGACTATATTATTAAAACGACAGAAATTGTCGATTCACGTTTTGCCAAAATAGAGGGCGTGGAAAACGGCGCATGGCTAACACTGGTGACCTGCTGGCCATTCGACGCCATCACCCCAGGCGGACCAATGCGCTATGTGGTCACAGCCGAGTTGGCTGATAAACCGATATAGCTCGCCTGTATTCATTATTGCTTTTGCGTCTGCAACGTGTAGTATACCGTTCTTTATACTATTTTGAATTAGTTTGAGGATTAATAAGCTTAGAGTGAAGCGATACAGGAAAACCAAAATCATTTGCACCATCGGTCCGGCCACCGCCTCGGTGGAGATGATCGAAAAATTAATAGCCGCCGGTATGGATGTGGCCCGGCTCAATTTTTCCCATGGTTCCCATGACGAACACAAAAATGTCATAGAGCTGATCCGGGAAGCCGGGGCGCGGTCGGGCAAACAGATAGGGATATTGCAAGATCTGAGCGGACCGAAAATCCGGCTGGGTGTTTTGAGTAAACAGCAGCTCGACCTGACCCACGATCAGCAGGTCGTCCTTTTCCCGGGCGATTCTTCCGACAATGATGAAATCCCGGTGAATTATCAACACCTGGCGGAGGATGTTTCGGTTGGCGCCCGGATCATGCTGGCGGACGGGCTGGTGGAGCTGAGCGTTGACAAGATCGAAAACGGCAAACTGTACTGCACTGTGCTGAACGAGGGTTATGTCAGCTCTCACAAAGGCGTCAACATGCCACTGACCAAGCTGCGCATATCCGCGTTCACAGATAAGGATCGGGCCGACCTGAAGTTCGGGCTCGGTCAGGGCGTCAACTATGTGGCATTGTCCTTTGTTCGAAGCGCCGCCGACCTGGAGCCGATCCGTCAGATGCTGGGCGAATGCGACACCCCGCCGATGTTGCTGGCCAAGGTGGAAAAGCCGGAAGCGATCGAGAAACTGGAGGAGATTATATCCTGCGTGGACGGGCTGATGGTGGCCCGGGGCGACCTGGGTGTGGAGATGCCGTATGAAGAGCTGCCCATGGTGCAAAAGCGGATCATCTCATCGGCGCGGCAGGCGGCCATGCCGGTGATCACCGCCACCCAGATGCTGCGCTCCATGACCGATAACCCACGCCCGACCCGGGCGGAGGCCACCGACACAGCCAACGCCATACTGGACGGCACCGGCGCGGTGATGCTGTCGGAGGAGACCGCCGTCGGCTCCTACCCGGTGGAGGCTGTGGCGGCGCTGGACCAGATCGCCCGTGCCACCGAGGCGCACATAGATTCCCAATCGATGCTGGAAGAGCCGGAGTCGCCGCGGTTATCGCCGGTGGAGTCATCGATCACCCGGGCGGCGTGCTATCTGGCGGACAAACTGGGCGCTGTGTGCATTGTGGTCACCACCTTTTCCGGCAACACCGCGCGGATGGTGGCCCGGTTCCGGTTTGGCGCGCCGATACTGGGCATAACAGCGGAGCGGGACACGTATGAAAAGATGCCGTTGTTCTGGGGCGTTATCCCGATGCTGGAAGTCTCCACAAAAAAACCGAGCGAGCTGTCTGTCGTGGCCCTCGACTATATCCGCGAACAAGGCATCGGCCAGCCGGGCGATAAGGTTATCCTCACATCCGGCTATCCATCGCTGCACGCCGGGACCACAGACATGGTGAAGGTGCTGACCATACCGGAGGAACTGTGCGCCACCAAAGGCTACAAGATATGAACAGAAAGTTTCGTCTTGGCATCATCGGCCACCCGATTGGCCATACCTTGTCGCCGGTGATGCACAAGGCCGCGGGCGCCGCCAATGGGATCGAAATTGATTACGATCCATACGATATCGCCCCGGAGGACCTGGGGTCATTCTTTAACGACCTTCGAAGCTCCGGCATTGACGGGCTTAATGTCACCGTCCCCCACAAGGTGGCTGTGATGGAGCATATGGACGACCTCACCGGGCAGGCTGGCAGTGTGGGCGCCGTCAACACCATCATCAATAACGATGGCGTTCTCGTCGGCGACAACACCGACGGGTACGGTTTTCTGACCGCTGTACGGGAAAACGCCGACACCAGTTTCGATGGCAAAAAAATTTTCATATTCGGCGCAGGGGGCGCGGCGCGGGCCATAGCGCATGCGGTCGCCGGGCAAAACGATGTGGAAATAACAATAGCAAACCGCACGCAATCAAAAGCGAAAGATATAGCAGACAATATCGGGCCGCCATGCCGCAATGTGAAGGCGATATCTTACGATTCCGGCAAACTGGTTGATTATGTTGGTACTGCTGATATAATTGTAAATACTACATCTGTTGGGATGGAGGGCGCGGAGGAAGGTCCGTTGCCTGGGATAGAGAGCATTTCCGGGCGACAGTTAGTTGTCGATATTGTATATCGGCCCTTACAGACCAGACTGCTTGAGCATGCCAGGAGCGCAGGAGCAAAAACCCTTGACGGGCTCTGGATGCTTATTCATCAAGGCGCGAAATCTTTCCGGTTATGGACCGGCTGTGATTTCCCGGTTGCCGAAGCGCGGAATGTATTGCTCGAAGAGCTGAACAACTCGGAAAGCTAAACGATAAATAATTAGAGGATTTTTGCCATGGCCAAGATTGACGCTTTTTTCAAGTTAATGAACGAGCAGAAGGCCTCTGACTTGCACATGGTGTCTGGTGAGCAGCCGATCCTCCGCATCAATGGCGAGCTGGAGCGGGTTAAATATAAAAACCTGGAGAGCGAAGAGCTCAAGTCGATGCTGTACGAGATCACCGCCGAAGATAAAGTCAAAACGTTCGAGGAAACAGGCGATGTGGACTTCGGTTATGAAATACCTGGGCTGGCCAGATACAGGGCAAACTTCTTCATGCAAAAATATGGCATCGGCGCCGTGTTCCGGGAAATACCTTCGGAGATCCTGTCGATAGAGCAGCTGGGCTTGCCCGCTGTGTTCAAAAAGCTGGCGATGTTAACGAAGGGTCTGGTGCTGGTAACCGGCCCGACCGGGTCGGGCAAATCGACGACCTTGGCGGCGATCGTCGACCATGCCAACAAGGAGCGGAAGGACAACATAATCACCATCGAGGACCCGATCGAGTTTGTGCATAAATCGAGCAGCTGCGTGGTCAACCACCGGGAAGTGGGCCTGCATACGAAATCGTACGCCGCTGCGCTGCGGGGCGCGCTACGGGAGGATCCGGACATTATTCTGGTGGGCGAAATGCGCGACCTGGAGACCATCACACTGGCGCTGGAAGCGGCCTCCACTGGCCATCTGGTGTTCGCCACACTGCATACACAATCAGCCGCGAAGACGGTGGACCGGGTCATCGATGTGTTCCCCGCCAACCAGCAGGCCCAGATCCGCACCACATTGTCGGAATCGCTGAAGGCGGTCATATCCCAGAACCTGTTTAAACGTATCGACAAAAAGGGCCGGTGCGCCGCGTTGGAGATCATGATCTGTGTGCCGGCGGTGGGCAACCTTATCCGCGAGCAGAAAACCTTTCAGATACCATCCACCATCCAGACAGGCAAAAAGTTCGGTATGCAATCTTTGGACGACGCGATCCTCGAGGTGCTGCAGAAGGGCTGGATCAGCGCGGAGGAGGCTTATAACAAGGCTGTGGAAAAGGCCCGGTTCGTCCATTTCCTGAAGGAACCGCCCGATGTGCTCGGTTAGCGCGGTTGGCCTTTCTATCGAAGCTTGCGGGGGAACAGCGGAGTTCATTAAAAGCGCCGATAACTTCCTGATCTCGACCCATGTCAACCCGGATGGCGACGGTGTCGGCTCTGCGCTGGCCATCAAATGGGCGCTGGACCGCATCGGCAAAAGATCCACGATAATCATCGATTCCGAGCCGCCTGATTCCCTGGCGTTTCTTGGCAACTATGATTGGGTCGAGCAGTTTTCCGCTGATCACGATTACGGCGCCGGATATAGCGACGCCATTCTGGTCGATTGCCCGAACACGGGGCGGATAGGAAATGTGGCCAAGTTACTGGCCGACGACGCGAACATCGTCATAATCGATCATCATGTCTCCAACGACATGTGCGGCAGTTATAATCTGGTGGACCAATACGCCGCTTCGTCAGCCGAGGTGGTCTATCGGCTGATCCGGGCCTTGGGGCTGGAGATCGATAAACAGTGCGCCGAGTATATTTACACCGGGATAGTTGTGGATACCGGCCGGTTCCGCTTTTCCAACACCGGCCCGGAAACTTTCATGGTCGCCTCCGAACTGCTGTCCGCCGGGGTGGAACCAGACAAGGTCAGCGAAAAAATCTTCTATCACAACACGTTGGAGACGACGAAAGCGCTGGGGGATTTTATTGAATCCATCCAACTCAGCTCAAACGACGCAGTGGCCACCGCCCAGTTCGATTACGATTATATTCAGGGCGACAACTGGAAACTTATTGATACAGAAGGGTTTGTCAATCATGCGCTGGCGATCCAGGGTGTGGAGATTGCCGTATTCTTCAAGGAAATCGAGCGGGGGGTCACCAGGGCCAGTCTCCGATCGAAAAATGAACTGGATGTGAATAATGTCGCAAAAGTGTTCAGCGGAGGGGGCCACGCTAAAGCGGCCGGCTGCACGATTGAAAAACCGCTGGAGGAAGCCAAAATAGCGCTGCTAACAGAAATAAATAAGCTATTTGAATAATCGTTAAGTTAATATAACAGACTGGATTCATTGCCTGTCCCCCTTCTACAGTCCTTCCTGGCTTCATGCCATCAGAAAATCATGGAATATCATTTATTGGAACTCGTCTAAATTATAGGAATGAGCAATGTATGTTTGAGATTGCATAGTTGCCTGACGCTTCCTTCCTTATTGCATGAGCGTCATACCCGGTCCGAGCCCCCAACCGGACCGGGTTTTTTATGTCATCCGCAATATAGAGTAGCCAAGGGCGGAATAGGACCATGAAAATATGGTGAAAGGTATCGAGGAATGAGCAAACTCTTATCCACCTATCGCGGATATTTAATGGTTGTAATGGCACTGGCTGTTGTCGCATTATCATATATAACTTTTACTATATCCACGAAAGCGGAGGACAAAATGGGAAAAAACAGACTGAGCAAGTCTGACAGTCCATATTTATTGAAACATGCAAGCAACCCTGTAGATTGGTATGAATGGGGTGACGAAGCTCTGGAAAAATCAAAAAAGGAAGACAAGCTGATCTTCCTCTCCATAGGTTACACAGCCTGCCACTGGTGCAACGAGCTGGAAAAGGAAGCGTTCGAGCATCAGGAGTTTGCCGATGCCATCAACGACAGATTCGTAAGCATCAAGGTGGACCGGGAGCAGAGGCCCGACCTGGACGCCATATATATGCAGGCTGCCATGGCCCTGCAAGGGCGGGGCGGATGGCCCAACAATGTGTTCCTGACGCCGGACCTTGATCCGGTGTTTGCGCTAGGGTTCCAGAAGCGTGATGTGTTCATAGACATCCTGAACAAGCTGCACGATTTCTGGGGAAAGAATCGCGCATCTGTCGTCGAAGGCAGCGAACGGCTGAGCAAGGCCCTGAAAGATTCGCTGGAAGGCGGCGGGGTATATCCCAAATCGGAGTCGCTTGACCTTTCTTCCATAAAAAGTGTGATGGATGACGATTTCGGCGGCTTCGGGGATCAGACCAAGTTTCCGCTGACGCCTGTACTGGAGTTTCTGCTGACAGAGGGCAAGGATGACGACTTCATGCGGGTGACCCTGGATAACATGGCCCGGGGCGGGATGTACGACCATGTGGGTGGCGGTTTTCATCGATATTCTACCGACCCGAAATGGGAGATACCGCACTTCGAAAAGATGATGTATGACAACGCGTTGCTGGCGTCGCTCTATGTCCGGGCGGCCAACATTTATGACGAGCCGGAGTATGAGCAGGTCGTCCGGGATACGCTCGATTTCATGGTGCGGGAGCTCTCCACACCGGAAGGCGGGTTCCTGTCGTCGCTGGACGCGGACAGCGAGGGCAAGGAGGGTAAATATTATACTTGGGCGTATGATGAGGTGGAAAAAATCGCCGGCGCCGACAAAACGTTCATGAAAGATTATTCGCTGACCCGCGACGGAAATATGTATGACATCATAGTGACAGACTCCGGGCCGCGCCAGGTGTTCACAAAAGAGAGCACACTGCGCCGCAAAGGCGCCAACCGGCATAAGGAAACGTTGCAAAAACTTTTTGACGCCAGGAGCGAGCGGGTCCGCCCGCCGTTGGATGACAAGGTGGTGGCGTCTTGGCACGGGCTGGCTGTCTCCGCCTTTGCCCGGGCTGGCATCGGGTTCCAGGACCCTGCCCTGATAGAAATCGCCGAAAAAGGCGCCCGGTTCACCCTGGACCGGCTGAAGTTTAACCACACATGGCGACAGGGCAAGGTGGGCGGCGAGGCCAACCTGAACGACCATGCATACGCCGCCATGGCGTTCTGGGACCTGTTCGAGGCCACCGGCAAAAACGAATATCTGGAGGCCGCCAAACAGTATGTAGACCGGGCGAAGGATCGGTTCACCGCCGGTGATGGCGGCTATTATCTGGTGACCGATTCGGACGACCTGATCGCCCGCCCCCGGGTGGCTGACGATAACCCATTGCCCAGCGCGTCTGCGGTGTTGGCCCGAGTGGACTGGCGGTTGTCGAAGGTGTTGGACGACCCACAGCGGGAGTCCGCGGCGCGCGCCACGGCCAATCATCTGCTGGGTACCCTCGGCGGGGCCAGCCTTTATTCCGGCGAGTCGATGAGCCTGTTCCGGGAAATCAACTCCAAACAGATCGAGGTTGTGTATGCGTTCGGACCGGGTGAAAATGGCAAAGCAGAGTGGCTGGCGAAAGGGGCCGCGCGGGAATGGGGCATATTGCGGGTCACCCTGGGCGCCGACTCGATCAGCGAGAGCTTGTCGGAGGGACGTTACCCAACGGATAAGAGCATGGCGTATGTCTGCATGAACCAGGTCTGCCTCGCGCCGTCAACGACGCCGGATGATGTGACGCTGAAGCTGAAGGAAATTGGGGAAAACTGGGACGACAAATCGTCGTAAAACCGGGGACGCTGAATTATCCCGACATCAGACGATCCATGGCCATGTTCGCCAGCTGGTCCGCCCGTTCGTTTTCCGGGTGGCCGGCGTGGCCCTTGATCCATTTCCACTGGACGTCATGGCTGACCGCGGCCTTCTGCAGCGCTTGCCACAGCTTTTTGTTTTTCACCGGTTTTTTGTTTGCGGTTTTCCATCCGTTTTTTACCCAGCCATGTATCCAGGAGTTCATCCCTTGCACCACATAGTTGGAGTCGCTGGTCAGGGTCACCCGGCACGGTTTTTTCAGTGATTTCAGCCCTTCGATGGCGGCGGTCAGCTCCATCTCGTTGTTTGTGGTCATTTTTTTATAACCGGAGAGCTCTTTTTCCTTGTCGCCCTGGCGCAGGATCGCGCCCCACCCGCCCGGGCCAGGGTTGCCCCGGCATCCGCCGTCGCAGAATATCTCTACATGCGGTTTATCTGATGGCACCGGATCGATGGCTATAAAAATTTGAATTACAGATCGAGGTCGAACTGGATTGTGACCGTGTTTTCGCCGGCCACATCCTTGTCGTTGTTGATGCTGTAGCCGAGCAACGCGCTGATCTGGTCGGTAAAATACCAGGAAAAACCGCCTGACAAAGCACCGAACTTGTTGTTCCCGCTCATAAAATCGATAGCGACCCAAAGCCTTTCGTCCAGCTCCGCCAGCCGTCGGTCGAAAGAGACCAGGGCGCCATTGTTTTCCTTGTCTCCAGACGCGTTTACCAGCACCTCATCGTTGCCCACATAATACCCCGCCGAAAACCGCCCCGCGACGGGGAACGATTTCGCCACAAGTATATAGAAGATGTTGGCGTTGTTATCATTGTTGGAGGAGCCGAACTCGTACCCACCCACAGCCACAGCCGGTTGATATGGTGAATAGACATCCTCTTTCAGCTGAACCTTGAAATTCGCGAACAGCGGATCGTCGCTATGCTCCCGCAAATCCAGACCCACCTCCGAACCAAAATAGTAAGTATCGACAACTCCTGCGGTGGCGCCAATTGCTGTGGGCCGGGAGTGGCCGCCATCTTCCTCTTTTGTAAGAATTGTAAACTGGTTGTCTACCCCAAGATGTATGGTGCGCTCTGGTTGTGTGTCTGTGGATGGGATCCTAATATGCTGTGACGGTGTGGCCCAGGCCCCTTGAAATGAGAATATGACCGCAATCGCGGTCACTATTGCGGTAAAATTTCTGTTCATTTTAGTTTTTCCTCTCTAAAGCCTAATGATCAAACCGCCGAATAAGCCGTTCCATTGAAGGCCATACTTTTCATCATCAACTTTTGCGTCAACCCGAATGCCCCGGTAGCCGATGGTGAAGCCAACCATGTTCAGCGGGTTATAATCGAGATATATGGAGCCGTCGAAAATGTTGTTGTTGTCGTACCCGATCCATGCGATTTCCGCAGTGGCGGCCAGAGTTGTTTTAATAAATATTCTACCGGTTGCCCCCACCATGGGCTCTATTATCGAGCCGGAAGCGCTATTCGACAAAATACTGTTGGTGACGAGGGTCGCGTCGGCCATCAGATAGTTGGCGATTAGCTGGCCCGACAGATATCCATTGGCCCATTTCAGAAATGTGTAATCATACGCCGCCTTGACCATCTTTACATCAAAATCTGAATCGACCGGTGTGTTGGCGGTATATACAGTGCCATTAAATGTGATATCCCTTTTCAGCACATGTGACTGGTCGTAACTTATATTCACATACGACAGCCTGATTTTGTGATCGTGGGCCAGACGAAACGTGGCGTCGGCCCCGAAAAAACCTTTTTTCTCGTCAATACCCAAATCTTCGACCAGATCTATATCTGAACCTAGGCTACTGCCGGAATCACCTTGGATCGTGGCGTCCATATTTACCTGCCAGTAGAGCGCTCGGGCCTCTACTGAATACTGTTCGCTAACGCTCGTCTGAGCTTGAGCGACGGTGGCATTAACGGTGAATATGGCACAAAAGGCCAATAGATATATTCGTATAAACATAGACATATTTACTTTTCCTTATTCTACAATAACATTTCCCTTAGTCAAGCGGTTTTGGGCAAATGGCATAGAGAGTATGCAAATTACTTTCCAAGGCATTGAATATTGCTGGTGTATGCTCAAATTTTTTGGTTTTATCTTATCAAATTTTTATTTTTACCATAAAACAATCAAAAATATATTAAAGGAATAAAATTATCTTTTAAGCGTCAATATATTGTACTGCACAAACAAAGCTTGTAAGAGCACTGTTTGCATGTTTGCTATCGGTATTGCGGTTGAGCATCTTTCGGGGTGTTCTTTCTTAAGACAGTTTAATGTAAACGCAGACACTTCATGGTTCATTTTTAATTTGATTGAAGGAGAATGTATGTTGAAAACCAAGCTCATTACCTTAACGGCAGCTGTGTTGTTCCTGTTTGCGGGAACCGGATACAGCTATACTGGCGCCGCCTCGTCTGATAATACCGAGACTGCGTCCAACGCTTGCAACCCTTGCGCGGCTAATGCTTGCAATCCTTGCGCGTCCAATGCATGTAACCCATGTGCCAAGAACGCATGCAACCCATGCGCGTCCAACGCGTGCAATCCATGCGCAGAAAACGTTTGCAACCCTTGTTCGAAAGGTAAATGAATCAAAAAACATTAGTTCCTTAGCGACCAACAGCCAAACCGCCCCAGGGTTGTATACTCTTTGGCGCCTTGAAATGGAACCATTAACTTTTAAGGAGAAAGTATGCTTATGATGAAGTTTTTATCGGCCCTGGTGGTATCGTTATTCCTGACTTTCGGGTCGATCCCTACAGAAGCGGCGAATCCGTGCGCTGGCAACGCATGTAATCCATGTGTAGCTAACGCCTGTAACCCATGCGCTGGAAATGCATGTAATCCATGCGGTGAGAACAAACCGATCAGGTCAGAACATATAACTGATCAGGCCAAGATGGTCGCCATGGGCAAAAAGCTGTGGAATGATGAATCGTTGGGCAATTCCGGCTTTTCCTGCATGACCTGCCATGAAGATCATGACAAGTTGAATATCGGCAAACATAAAGGCGCATGGCCCCACTATGTGCATATGACGAAAGATATCGTGACCCTTGATCAGATGATCAACTTTTGCATGATCAACCCTATGGAAGGAGAACAGCTTGATCCGAACGGTATTAAAATGACTGCTATCGCGGCATATTATCCAGAGTTCATCAAATCGTACATGCCAGGCTCGGATAATCCATGCGCCGGAAACGCATGCAACCCATGTGCGGCCAACGCTTGTAATCCATGCGCTGGAAACGCATGTAACCCTTGCGCAAAATAGCGCGCTGTTTGATACCTACACGATAGTTACGCCGGTTCCGATTAATTGGGACCGGCGATTTATTCTCCCACCCGGAAGAAATATAAATGCATAAGTTACGTCTTATATGGTATGGGACATAAAAATATGAAATCCGGATTGACTCTGTTTGTTATAATGTATATTTAAGGTTATATAAATGAACAGATTTGATAAGTTGGCCACACCACACATCAGGTCATTGTTTATAATGGCGTTTCACCTTTGTGGCAACAGGGAGGACGCAGAAGATATTGTCCAGGATGTATTCCTGAAAGCGCAGAAATCGTTTCACACTTTGAAAAATCCAGACAAATGCAAATCTTGGTTATGCTCGATTTTGTACCGGCACTTTATTGATGAATGCAGAAAAAAGAGATATTTTGTCGAGCTGGGCGATCATATGGCCCCAACCGTTGAAGAGCCGGAAAGTGATTGGCCAGAAACCATTACCCATGAAGATCTCACTAAAAGTTTGAATAAGCTTGACCCGAAATACCGTCTTCCGCTGGTGGCGCATTTCCTCTCCGGACAAAGTTATAAGGAAATATCGCAGTCGCTTGACCTGCCCATGGGCACTGTTATGAGCCGAATCCACAGGGCTAAAAACCTGATGAGAACACATCTGACAAGATCTGCCAAAAGCTCAACATTGCGAATCGTGAAAGGGAGCCACAATGGAGTGTAACCGGTATCTGGAGCAACTCGATCTGGCCAACACGGCAAAAACAGACGAATTGTTTTTTTCCGACGCCCTTGACCATGTAGAGCAATGCCCGGAATGTCGCAAAAAACTGTCCAAACGTTTCGAAAGCGAGAACGAGATTATCAACCAGTTGGAAAGCTCCATCGATGTTCCTGAGTCGCTTTACGAATCCATCGAAAACCAGACCAGAAACTATCATCGATCCCGAAATAAATATATTACCATCGGTATCCTGGCGGCCAGCGTTATATTGGTCCTGGGTATTTCTTTCACTGGGTGGAACCAGTGGCAAGAACATAAAAAGGTGAGCGCGGTCAAGAAGCTGTGCGTTGTCTCTATCAGGAACCACGAACTCACATCACATCCGGAATATATAGCCAGAAACCGGCATGAAGTTTCGGAATGGCTCACTGACAGGATGGGGCAAGTGATTAAGTTCCCCAGGGATTTCGATGTTCATGGTGTTACCCTGGCTGCCAAGCGGGTCGTTTTGGGAGAGCATCCAGCGGCCGCAATAGAATTTGATATAAATGACAAGCGATCAACCTTGTTCAGCTATCGCCCGGAGCAGTATGATGTTAAGGGTGTCACAGATCCACCAAAATCCGCAATGGGCTATACAGTGGCTGTGTGGAGTGAGGATGGCCTGGGGTACAGCCTTGTCAGTGAAGCGAGCCCTGATGAAGTAAACAGTTTCTTCCAGGATGTATCATTAAGTGCACAAGCGTCTACTTATTAATAACAGTTAATAACTATAAATCGGCGCATTTTCCGACCATTAAACGGAAATGTTACCCAAGGCTTCCGCCACACAATGATTTTGCTCATTTTCCAAATCGTTTTGTACTGTTATTAGTTTTTCGGATACAATCTTGGGATCAAATTTTCAACACGTCTGTGATTTTCTGCCGGAATGGCGCGAACTTTTCAAAATCGAACAGTCACGCTATCAACCGGTTTACAGAAATGAAAAACATCATGTGAACTAATTGCCGCTTGCGCTACTCCAGGAACGAAAGCGAATCTTTGCCCTGATATCTGTATTTTAATGTGTAGCAAGCGGCCACCCGGTCGCAATAATAGCTTATGATCCTGACCTTCGCATAATGCTTGTCGGTTGTTCTTATTATATAGGTCTCGTTTTTTGGTTTTAGCTTATGCGTCCATATATCATAGCTATACCACTTTTCCAGCGCCGGGTTTTTCGTCTCATACGGGTTGTCGCTGGCCAGATCCGCTACATAGCCATCCAAGGGGGCGGTAGTGATGCCGTAGAAATCATCACCGGGTACAGTGATAACACCTGCCTTCCCTTCCTTGCGGGTGGCCCCTCCGTTGGTTACTATCTTCGCCCTGCGGAAAGCCATATCCCATTCTGCTGATTTACGGTCAACATCTTTGTTGCTGAATACAGCTCTCCTGGAAAAATCGAGGTGTACCCATGCATCAGGCTCCGAGGCGTCAATTACATATTCAATCACTTCGCCCAGCATGCCGGTCTGGTCGGCTGGCTTTGGGTTTTTTTTCACAACCGCGTTGATGGTATCAGCATGGCTTGCCTTGATCTGCTCGATCTCTTCATCGGTTTTGAACGAAGACGGGCCAATCTCCCACACGAAAAGCGCCAGAAGAGCCACGAGGTTTACAGCCAGAAATACCTTCAGCCATTTGGGTGGAGGGGCGTTGGGTGAAACAGGCTGGCCTGAATCTTGCCCGTTCTCATTTTCTGAATTCATTTATACGATACGTAAGCCCTTTGGTTTGCCAATGTATAATTTAACCTGAATATTAAATACGATAACTGTAGAATAAATGAGTATGGTCGAGAAGGAAAGAAAAACAGAGAAGAAGCGATTTTCGATTTTCGATATCTGGTTTCACATTGGGGTCGGGATCAATTTAATCGTTGTCGCGCTTCTGCTATGGTATGGCCTGTCATAACTTGCTGTAAATCTTTCAGCAGGATATCAACCACTTGATATCGAGCGCCCGGCTATTTGGAAAACTGATGACTCAGATCTGCAGTGGCGCCACTGGCCACTTCCACCTCTCTGGTCTGGGACCCCAGCATGGAGTGCCACACGGTCACACTATATTTCCCAGGGGGTATATTGTCTATGCTGTAAGATCCGTCCGCAGCGGTGATCGCGTAATACGGATTCTTGAGCGCCAGGATGTATGCGTGCATGAAGTTGTGCGCGTCGCATTCCACCTTTATCGTGTTGCCCCTGCGCATCCGCACCGGCTTTTTGAAAAAATCACCCTGGGTGGGTTGAGCTTCGTTGAACATGGTCACACGGACCATGTTGGGGCCATTTGGTATCAGCTCATATGCGTGTACGTTGTGCAAAACCGGGTCATTGTTGAATACTGTCAGCTCCGATTTATCTGGAATAACAGATACCCATGGGATAAAAATGCACGTTTTCTGGTTAAGCTCCCAACCGTTTTCTGTCACGTTCCACTCCTTGCCAGCGCCTATCTCTTTAATAAACACAACAACATGTTGCAGACCACCGCTTCCATCGACGGTCACTTCCTGCACTTCCCGGACACCGGCCCCGCAAACTTCCGGATTTTTCTCTATGGGAAACTTTGTCGGCTCTGGAGCCGTGCCGCTGAAAGTAATTTTTCCAGATATTGATCCGCCGCCAGCAACATCCTGAACCGTATAAGCAGATGCGGTGGAAAATGTGAACATCGCGATCGTGACGGCCAAAAACATCGCTGAACGAAAAAGCATATTGATCTCTCCTGCCAAATTTTCAGTATAGCCAGACTGTTTGGATTATATCTGGCATATATATCCATTACTCAGATCATTTAAATTATAGCAAGTATCGTTCTGCTTTCAGATAAAGTTCTGTGTTGCCAAAGAGCTTGCCAGGTAACATCATTTTGCATTTGGCCCGGGTTGGCAAATGCGCCTGACTGGTCAGGTATTTATCGATCTGAACAAATTCTTTCTACTTTATGCAATATATATCAAATTGTAGCAAAAGTCATATTCTGTAAAGTTACGTTATATTATCCTCCAATGGACAAGCTTTTTGGGTGTATTGTATGAGAAACGATTCTTGCTAGAAATAACCCAGATAACTTTTTGGAGGATCATAATTGAGTGAAAAAGCAGGGCCTGCTCTGTTTATCGCCATTGCCTTGCTGGCTCTTCTCTACTTTGGCTGGCTTCTGTTCTAGATAATAAAATATATTCTAATAATTATGGTGGAGGCAATAATATAAATGGGACGTTCGATAAGCTATTTCATTGCGTTTACCCTGGCGTTTTGTATTGTAATGTACCTGCTTGACCTTTCCCTTATGAAAGCGCAAGGTCTGCCGCTGACTCCATGATTATGAAGTTCGACAGCTCCTACGTCATGATCCGATATATACAGCTGGCGCTATGCGCGCTCGGCCTGCTTTTCTTTATGGCAGGGACCGTATTTGCTGATGATGCGGCTAATGTGGATACAGTTCCTGCCGGGGAAGTCGTCAGCGGTGATGGCGTTGTCAGCCTGGTTGGTGATCCAGCGCCAAAGCTGACCGAAGACTCTTATCCGCAACTGTTCAACTTCAACAGCAGAATCGCGATCTGGATCGTGGCCCAGTTGCACCTCTTTTTCGCAGCGTTCGTCCTGGGGGTGCCGATCTTCGTCCTGGTCATCGAGGGTATCGGGATGATGACCGGTGATGAGCGATATGACAATATGGCTAGGGAGTTTATAAAAATCAGCATGGTGGCGTTCTCGTTCACGGCGACGCTGGGTGGGATTTTATTGTTCATGCTAATTATCCTCTACCCAGATTTCACCTTGTACTCCCTAAAGATATTCAAGCCGATAATGATCACATACGCCTTCCTCTTCTTTGGAGAAAGCTTATGTCTGTATATCTATTATTATGGGTGGGACGCGCTGCGTTATGGCTTCGGCAAATGGGTTCACCTTACGTTGGGGCTGCTGCTCAACGTTGCGGGGATGACCTTGATGGTGCTATCGAATTCATGGGCCACCTTCATGATGGCGCCCTCCGGGGTCGATCCGGCCACCGGCGCATACCTGGGTGATATCTGGGCAGTGGTGAAGGGGCCGCTATGGAATCCGCTTAACCTGCACCGGTTCATCGCCAACATTGCGTATGGCGGCTCCATCGTCGGCGCCTATGCGGCGTTCCGGTTCCTGACCGCCAAAAAACAGGAAGAGAAGGCGCATTACGACTGGATGGGTTACACCGCCAACTTCATAGCCATCGTCGGGCTTCTGCCGCTGCCGTTCGCTGGCTACTGGCTGACCAAAGAGCTTTATACATACAGCCAGCAGATGGGCATAACCCTTATGGGCGGCATCTTCGCGTGGCTGTTCATCATCCAGGCGCTGCTCATCGGGGCGTTGTTTTTGGGCGCCAACTATTATTTATGGATCGGGCTTGGCCGCGTGCCGGGCGGGGCGAAATATCGCAAGGCGATCAAATATATGGCGTTTGTTCTGATAGTCTGCTTTCTGGTCTGGTTCACGCCGCATACCATAGTGATGACCGGCTCCGAGATCAAAGCGCTGGGCGGCGCCCATCATCCTGTGCTGGGTGTGCTGGGGGTCATGTCCGCCAAAAACACGGCGGTCAATATTATGATACTAACCACTTTTCTGGCATTTATGCTGTATCAGCGGGCCGGCAAGATCCCACGTGTTTCCTGGATAAAAACAGGCAACGCGGCAATCACCGCTCTGTTCGTGGCTGGCGCGGCCAATATCATTATCCTGGGTGTATATGGCTACTTTATCCCGGCCAATATCCGGATAGGGCTGTCTGTCCCCCAGGTGGCCACCACGTTGTTTGTGATTGTGGTCGCCAGTGTGATCAACTCCATGATGTATCGCGGGCACGAATCGGAGGGGCCGACCGAATGGGGCAAGATGCCGGTGCGGTCGCAATACGCGCTCTTCCTGCTGGCGATCTCGTTTACCTGGTTGATGGGTCTGATGGGTTATGTACGCTCTGGTATCCGGCAGCACTGGCACGTATATACTATTTTCCGTGATTACTCCACCGAGGCGTTCACACCAACCCTTGGTTACGCCGCGAATGTGGTATCAATTATTGTTCTGATATTCATGGCGATGGTAATGTTCATCTTCTGGCTGGACATATTCAGCAAGAAAAAATCTTCCAGTGGCAGATCATGAAAACATTTATACAGATCATAATATTCAGTCTGGTCATCATTTATGGATACACCTGGTTCTCCAACAGCATCCCACAGATGGAGGCGAAACCGCCAAAGGAAACGGTGATCGACCCATCCAACATGACACCGGAGTCGTTTGCGGCGCTTGGTAAAAAAATATTCGAAGGCAAAGGAACCTGCCCGCTGTGCCACAACCCGGTGGGTCATCGTGCTCCACTGTTGCTGGAAGCCAGCGAAGATGGCGCCCCGGTGGCGATCCGGTCGAGCGACCGCATCAAGGACGCGCGCTATTCCGGCGGGGCCAGCAACGCAGAGGAATATCTGAAGGAGTCGTTGATGAAGCCGTCCGCTTTCGTGGTCGCCGGGTTTGGCAAGACAGGCAGTAACGACACAGTAAGCCCGATGCCGGTGGTCAACTCCGGGTCGATCAGCCTTTCGGAAATGGAGATGAACGCGGTGATCGCCTATTTACAATCATCCGCCGGGCTCGATATCACTGTGGCGTTGCCCACCGGTGATGTGGAGGTCGCTGAAGAGGACGAGCCGGAAGACACAGGGCCGGTCGAGGACATAGAGCAGTTCGTCGAAAAGTATGAATGCAAGCTGTGCCACATCTTCCCCGGTGTCGACATGGGGGGTGATGAGCCGGACATGGGGCCGGACCTTACCAAGCTGGCTAAATATAAAGATAATGTCCCGGGTGGTGTGTCGCTGAAGGAGTATTTGCAAGAAGCGATTCTTAACCCAAACGCTCATATAACAGAGGGATTTGAAGAAGATATAATGCCGGGAGATTTTTCTGACCAGCTACGGGTGGCGGAGCTTAACATGGCCATCGACCACCTGATAGAGAGCGCGGGGCAAGGCGAATGAAAGTACACAAGCTCCTGCTGGCGGTGATCCTGATTATCGGGATATACGCGGCGTTTGTCCTGCTGTTCACTTATATACTACATGAGCCGATCCCGGTGTCGGTGATGAAGATGTATATGTTTTTCATCATCTGTGGCATTCTGTTGGCCCTCACAGCGAACGATGATTCGGCCAATGAACTGTTTGCGCCGATAAAATCGCTGGTGTTTGATCCAAACAAAAGGATGATGCGCAACATCGTGTTCGCTATTCTGCCATTCATGGGCGCGGGCCTGACCTGGTGGATCACCAAGCCGACCATGGACGCGCCGGTGGAGCTTCGCACCGTCCACCCTGCCCCTCCGTCATCTATGCAAGCGTACGGCAAAACATTTAATCTTATCGATCTGGAAAATCCGTTCCGGCCGCTGGAGCATGAGGACCCGGCCAAGTACAGGGAAATGATCAACGAAGGGCGCGACGTATATTTCGAAAACTGTTTTTTCTGCCATGGCGACAAGCTGGCGGGCAAAGGACATTACGCCACCGGGTTCAACAACCCGCTGCCGGCCAACTTTGTGGACGTGGGCACCATCGCGCAACTGCAGGAGTCTTTCCTGTTCTGGCGCATCGCCACCGGCGGGCCTGGCCTGCCCAACGAAGGCGCCCCCTGGGCCTCGCCCATGCCTGCCTGGCAGAACTACTTGTCAGAAGATGAGATATGGAAAGTAATAATGTTTCTGTATGACTACACCGGTCATGCGCCGCGGGTTATGGAGGAGGCGCACGAATAATGACCAGAGCAATTTTCGCAATTATCATTGCATTATCTATTGGCGCATCCAGCCAGGCGTCGGCCCAGAGCAAGCTAACCGAGGCGCAGGCGGAGAAGGGTAAACCTATATATGAAAAGCTGTGCGTCGGGTGCCATGGCATTACGGGCGAAGGTGACGGCCCGGCGGCGGACCGACTGCGGCCCAGGCCGAGAAATTTCAGAGGATCCCGATTCAAGTTCACATGGACCAATTTCGGCAAACTGCCACAGGATGAAACCTTGTTCAAATGGATCGCCGAAGGGTTGAACTTCCCCGCCACATCGATGCCAGGCTGGAGCGATGTGTTGTCGGACGAAGAAATCTGGAGCGTTGTGGCGTATATTAAAACCTTCTCTAAAAAATTCAAGCGGGACGAGAAGAAAAAAAGGTACCCGAAGCCGATAACCATAGGCGAGGCGCCCCAATGGACCGAGGCCGATATAAGCGCAGGCAAGGAGCTTTTCCTGAAAAACTGCGAGAAGTGCCACGGGACGGAAGGACGCGGGTCCGGCGCCACAGCGGTGGCGTTGAAACACGATTTCGGCGACAGGATATGGCCCCGCAACCTGACCAAAGGCTGGACATACCGGGCAGGTAACGCGCCTGCTGATATATACAGAACCATCGCCACCGGTATATCCGGCACGCCGATGCCCGCCCATGCAGACGCGCTGAAACCAGAGCAGATCTGGGATATTGTTGGGTTTGTCGATTCCATAGTTGATC
>CBDCXE010000005.1:0-751983 GCA_965223725.1 Nitrospinota bacterium
ATCTCCAGCAATATGGCGCATGTGGCGATGCGTATATCGTGTTTGGCCGGCTTGTCGCCCGGTTTGGCTTTATCCTTCGCCGGGCCAAAAATCTTTTTTATCGCATTTAAATTTATCATTACGCTCCGGTCTCCCAACTCTTCTCATACAGCAGAAACGGCGACTTCTCCGAATCGTCCAGCGCCTGTTTCAGCTGTTCGATATCGACGCCGCCGGGCGGGTTCTTGATCAACACTTTATAGAAACGGTTGTAAAACTCGTCCGGCAACACCGTGATTGTTAATTTAAATATACCTTTGCTCTGTTCCGGTATTTTGTATGTATAGCTCCTGCTTTGGCCGGGCGGAATGCGCGAGTCGAACCGCTCGCCAGATAGATTCGTCTCCACATACCAGCCGATCCACTCATCTTCATAATCCTTTGCACCGGAAGCGGACTCGTGGCTCGCCTTTATAACAACCTGCGGCGTGACATAAGTCGGAAAAAAATGCCCGACGCCAGAGTTTGTGACGGTCAGGGTCACCGTGTCATCAACCAGCTCCGCTTCGATGGTCACGCCGTTTTTCACCATCTCCGGGTCGTGGATACCGCGCCACAGATGCCGCCGGTCCGGCATGTGACAGCCGGTGCATTGCACACCCTCCTTGGCATACTTACTGGCCTTCCACTGCTCATAAGTGTCCTCCAGCAGCTTGCCCGCCACACGGTTCTGGTTCGGCTCGAACTGGTGGCATGGCCTGCAAAACTCTGCAGAACCAAAATTGTCTACCTGAACGAACCCACCATGGGGCGCATACATGGCGTCCTCCGGGTTGCGGGCCTTTGGGCCGATACGTTTATGGTTTCGGACATGGCAACCCGCGCAGGTCAGGCCGGCGCTGGCCAGCTTCCCGTCGCGATGTTCATTTTTTATAAAAGCGCCAGCGTCGTTTCTTCTGTACATCCTCTGCTCGCCCAGCGGCGCGTGGCAGTTCAGGCACGATTCCATGCCGGCCTCGTTCATCCACGGCTTGCCGAACTGACCGACAACGCCAGGCCCCATGGCCAGAGCGTGGCGGCTGAACATCCAGTCCTTATACTGATCCTCATGGCACTCGCCGCACGCCTCCGGATGGAGCGAGCTCTCCTCCTCCGAAAAGCTTTTCGGCGGGTCGCCCTGCAGCGGGATCGGCATGCTCCAGTGCGCCTCGAAATCGAACGACGACTGCTTTTCACTCTGCGCTTCCGGCGTTGCGAACCATAACGCGCCCGCTGTCAGCGCCACCATACAGGTCAAAAATAGTCGATACATGCCAGTTATTATCGCAAAATAAACAATGTAATGCCATTTCATGTGTAGAATGGTTGTAACCACATTAAATGGCTACAACCATATTTATAGTGAGGCTTTAGATGACGGATTTTTTTTCCAAACTGAAAGCGTCCGAAGCGGAAAGCGCCGAGCCGATGCCGGGGGACAAGGCGTTGTCCGATTATGTCTGCCAGAAACGATATAACCTGTCGGTCCATCTGCCGGTCTCCACCGATCGCGCCTGGCGCTGGATATCGCAGATAGGCCGCGGCGCCGGTTACTACACCTATGACGAGCTGTTCAACGCCGCCCGCCCGTCGGCCAATTATATCCTGGACCTGCCAGAGCCGCTGACCGATGACGAGAATAAAATGATGGGCCGGTTGATAGCCGTGGAGCCGGAGGTTGGGCTGGCGTGGGCGACCCTGTCCAGGCCTACACTGTTGCACAGGCTCGGCTGGGTGATCGCTTATAAACTTTGCCCCCACGAATGCGGCGCCAGCCTGCTGGCCCGTTTGACCGTCGGGACGGAAGGGGTGTTGCAACAGCTTATGCTCAAATGCGCCGGGGTTATCGGCTATATCCTGCTGCGCCGCCAGCTGGCAAACATGGCCAGGATTGTGGCCTCCTACCCGGTCAGGAAACAGAAAGCCGAAACCAACAGAGAAATCGCCCCACTGGGTCATCAGCGCGATTTCGCCATGCTGGCCACCCTGCCGGAGCCGATCCCGTCGGTCCCGGTGGCGGAACCGGCGCAACCAGAATGATGGAGAGCAGCCATGCGGCGCCACAAAATCAAGCTCGATAAAACCGGCGAACGCTATATGGAGGTGAGCCAGCAAGGCTCTGACATCCTGCACAACCCGATATTGACCAAAGGGACCGCCTTCACCCGGGAAGAGCGGGAGGAGCTGGGGCTCAACGGCCTGATCCCGCCCCATGTTTCCACCATGGAGGAGCAGCTGGGCCGGGTGTACGAAAACTATAAGAGCAAAACGAACAATATCGAGCGCTATATCTATCTGCGCTCGCTGCAGGACAGGAACGAAACGTTGTTCTATGCATTGCTGAACCGCCACGTGGAAGAGATGACCCCGATCGTCTATACCCCCACCGTGGGCGAGGCGGTCCAGAAAGGGAGCCATATCTATCGCCACTCCCGCGGATTGTATGTATCGCCGGAGAATGTGGAGTCGATGGACACGATGGTGGAAAATCTTCCGTCGGATAATTTCGAGGTGATCGTCGTGACCGACAACCAGGGCATCCTCGGCATCGGCGACCAGGGCATCGGCGGGATGGGCATTCCCATTGGCAAGCTCTCGTTATACACGCTCGGCGCCGGCATCAACCCGGCCAACTGCCTGCCCATCTGCCCGGACGTGGGCACCGATAATGAAGCGCTGCTGGATGACCCGCTCTATCTGGGCCATAAGCACCGGCGTTATACTGGCGAAAAATACACCCGGTTCATAGAAACGTTCATCGGTAAAATTGTAAAACTGTGCCCAGACGCCTTGTTGCAGTGGGAAGATTTTTCCAAACAGAACGCCTTCACCAACCTCGACCTGTTCCGCGACAAAATGTTGTCGTTCAACGACGATATACAGGGCACAGGGGCCGTGGTGCTGGCCGGCGTGCTGGGCGCGTTGAAAATCCAGAATGAGCCGCTGACCGAGCAGAAATTTCTGATCTACGGCGCCGGCGCCGGCGGCATCGGTGTGGCGCGCCAGATCAAAAGCGCCCTGGTCGGCGATGGTTTGTCCGACGGCGAGGCGGAGGCGCTGATATACACGGTGGACAGCAAGGGCCTGATCACCAAGGGCCGCCAGGGGCTGGAGGGTTATAAGCAAGGGTTCGCCCGGGACGGGCAATCGACCCAAGGCTGGAAAATGAACAACCGCGACCGGATAACATTGGAGGAGGTGATCACCAACGCCGGTATCACGGTCCTGCTGGGCACATCCGGCCAGCCGGGCGCATTTACAGAGCCGGTGGTCAAAGCGATGCTGAACAACGCGCCGCAGCCGCTGATTTTCCCCCTCAGCAACCCGACATCGAAAGCGGAGGCCACACCGGAGGATATCTATCGCTGGAGCTGCGGCCGCGCCATTGTGGCCACCGGCAGCCCGTTCGAGGATGTAACCTATAAAGGTCAAAAATATCGGATCGGCCAGGGCAACAATGTTTTCATCTTCCCCGGCGTAGGGCTGGGGGCGCTGGCCGCGAAAGCAAGGGTCGTCACCGACCGGATGTTCACCGCCGCCGCGATCCGGCTGGCCGACATGATGCCGACGGACGCCCGGCAGTCGCATTGTGTATATCCACAAATCGGCGCGCTGGGCAAGGTGAGCGAGCAGGTGGCGCTGTCGGTCTATCAAACGGCGATCAAGGAAGGTGTGGCGCGGGTCTCCGACGATCTGGACCCGATTAATGAGATCAGGAGCCGCATATGGAAGCCGGTATATATGCCATACAGAAAAGCGCAATGAGATGACAATTAACCCGGTGCTGGTCGATATCATCGACCATAAACGACAGGAAGTCGATAAGCTGAAAAAGGTTTACCCTTACGAGGCGCTGGTGGAGGCCGCAAACGAAAGGAGCGACGCCAGATCGTTATATTCGGCGTTAAAGTCGGATGCGCCGAAGGTAAAAGTCATAGCAGAAATAAAACGCACGTCCCCCACCGCCAGCTTCAAGCCGGTCAATTTCGACCCTGCAAAAATAGCTAAATCGTATGAGGCCGCCGGCGCTGTGGCGATCTCTGTGTTGACCGACGCGCGGTTTTTTTCCGGCGCTCCATCATATGTGCCGATGGTTCGGGACTCGGTAAGCATCCCGGTATTGCGAAAGGAATTCATCATCGACCCATGGCAACTGGCGGAATCGGCCGCGCTGGGCGCGGACGCTGTGTTGTTGATGGCGGTAAATTTCCAGGACACATCCGCCCTGGAGGCAATGTACAACGAAGCTGTAGACTTTGGGCTGGAGCCGTTGGTGGAGATACACTCTAAAGAAGAGTGGGAAATGGTGAAACCGCTGGCGCCGAAGATCGTGGGGATCAACAACCGCGATTTTCTGTCTGCCGATCTGGCGGTCGATATAAGTACTTCGGCCAAACTAGCCCCACTGTTGCCAGAAGAGACCGCCATTATCAGCGAGAGCGGTATATCGTCGAAAGAACAGATCGATATTTTGAGCAAAACCGGTGTGGACGGTTTTTTGATCGGCTCATCACTGATGTGTGAAGGAGAGCCGGGCGCGCAACTTGTAAAGCTGATTGGCTGATATTCGCATATATCAACTCTCAGGTGGTTATTGTAAGCGGCAATGGCGGCTGTTAAAATTTCCATGTGATTAATTATTCAGTGACGGTGTGAAAGTGGTTGTCGTTCGAACAATTTTTATAATGGCGATACTTTTTGTTTTTCTGGCTCCTTCTGCGCGCGCCGACTCCTACGGCCTGGTGGCGGATGGCTGGGAGGAGCATATCCGCAGGGCAGTATTCAAAATTGCGGATACAAGGTTTGATGAAGGTTTAGAACTTCTGGAAGAGTATATAGAGGCAAACCCGAAAAGCGCCAGCGGCTATTTCTTCTATGCGGCGGCGCTCCAGGAAAAGATACAGAAGATGAATGACTTTTCCTTGATGCCGAAGTTTCGCAAGTACGCCAACCGGAGCCAGATGCTGGCCAAATATGAAATTCGCCAAGGCCGAAATGTGAGTGTATCCCGCCTGTTTTTAGCGGCGACTGATGGGTATGTCGGCATGCTGGCGGCGCGCCAACGCAACCTGTTGACCGCATTTAAAAACGGTATAGAGGCCCGGCGGGGGCTGGAGAAGGTAATAAAGGAGCGTCCGGAAATTCCAGACACATATTTCGGGCTGGGTATGATCTACTATTTTTCCAGTAAAAAAGGCGCCGAAGAGGGAGGCATGGTCGCATGGATAATCCGCAAGTTTATAACCGGTGGCCGGGACATGCATGCGGAAGGGATCGAGATGCTGAACAAATCGATCGATGAAAACGCCTTGTCGGCGGACTATGCGCGGTCGGCGCTGATGTGGATATACCTTTACGACCATCAGTATGCCAAGGCGAAAAAGCTGGCCCGCGAGGTTGCCAATAAATTCCAGCATGACTCGCTGTCACGATGGGTGCAGGGGCGTGTGGCGCTGGTGGAGGGGCGTTGTGATGATGCGAGGGAGATGTTCAATAAGGTACATACATTAAACATTGAAGGGTTGAAGCTGCCTGAGTCCGATTTTCCTGAATTGCCAGTGGCGCTGAAAAAAGCCGATGTTTGCGCCGAAATGGAAAAAGGAAATTATATCCACGCATACAAGTTGAATCGAGAGATCCTGAAATGGTTAAAATCGAAACCGAAAATCACGCTGGAATATCAGGATGAGAAAAACTTGCTGAAAGAATGGCTGGAGGAGAGCCAGCAGCTGGATGAACGTCTGGAATTCAGTAAGTAACGACCGAGCATGATCAACCGTCGATCGATTTGCTATGGCAGTATGCCACGACCTTCTCGGCGAAACACTCTATCGCCCGGCGGTTTATCAACGATGTCTCCTCCGCCATGGGCATATTGGGATATCGATTCATCATCTCTTTTGCGAAAACTCCGGTCGCATTGTAAATGATCGAACCTGCATTGTGAAAAGCGACGCCATCGACCCCACAACTGGGTGAGCCGCTTTTCAGGATGAACCCGCACAGGTCGGGCTGCATTCCATCGGCCAGCTTTTGCAATTTTACAGTTACATCCTTTTGAATGGCGCCTTGATAGATGGCGCGGGGCGCGGCGCTGGCTCCGGTCAGCTCAATCCTCGCCCTGGGGACACCAAGCCCGATCTCCACTTCCGGGCATATCGATACCAGCTGGAATCGGGCGCCCAAGGTTTCGATGATCATCGCATCCTTTTTATCGGTCCCGTCATAGCGGGTCTTTTCGCCAAGCAAGCAAGAGCTGATTGCTATTTTAATTGGCTTGTCCATAGGCAAAATGGTATCATGAACAGTCTGAATGCATAGTCTGGCATACCCGATGGTCATGCATTCGGACAACATCAAATACATGTAAAATAACAGGATTATATTGGTGGAACAGTTGACAAGTAAAACAGGAAATGTGATGACAGGCGCGCAGATCAGGCGGCAATTTATAGACTATTTTATATCTAAAGGGCATAAAGAAGTGGCCAGCTCGCCATTGGTGCCATCAGCCGATGACGCGACACTCCTCTTTACCAACGCAGGCATGGTACAGTTCAAGGACCTGTTCCTGGGGCGGGAGAAGCGCAACTATACACGGGCCACAACATCACAAAAATGCCTAAGGGTTTCCGGCAAACATAACGACCTGGAAGCGGTGGGAAGGACAGCGCGGCATCAAACCTTTTTCGAGATGCTGGGCAACTTTTCGTTTGGTGACTATTTCAAGGAGCTGGCCATCGAGTATGGATGGGAGTTTCTGACACAAACTGTCGGCCTGCCAGAGGAAAAGCTGTACGTTTCGGTATACACTGACGACGATGAAGCGGCGCTGATCTGGGAGCGAAATATGGGCGTGCCGCCAGAAAAGATTGTACGCTTTGGCGAGAAAGATAATTTCTGGTCCATGGGCGACACCGGCCCCTGCGGGCCATGTTCCGAGATCCATTACGACCGGGGCGAGGAACACAGGTGCGACAACCCGGAATGCGGCATCGACTGTGAGTGCGACCGCTATCTGGAGTTGTGGAACCTGGTGTTCATGCAGTTCAACCGGGATCAGTCCGGCGCCATGGAGCCGTTGGCCAACGCCAGCATCGATACAGGGTTAGGGCTGGAGCGGCTGGCCTCTGTGGTGCAAGGAAAGCAGAACAACTTCGATACCGACCTGATCCATCCTGTGATTGCGCATATGGGGCGGATGACCGATGTTGTATATGGCGCTAACCCGCAGACGGACGTTTCGTTCCGCGTGATAGGCGACCATAGCCGCGCCACGGCGTTTCTGATCGCCGACGGTATCCACCCCTCCAACGAGGGGAGGGGGTATGTGCTCCGGCGGATATTGCGCAGGGCTTTGCGTCATGGCTGGATGCTGGGTGTGAAAAAGCCGTTCGCGCACCGCCTGACAGAGACCGTGATAGAGATTATGAAAGACGCCTATCCGGAGCTGGTTAGCCATGCGAACATAATCCGCGAATCGGTCCATGCCGAAGAAAAAAGTTTTCTGACCACGTTGGAGCATGGGATGCCGATACTGAGCGATATGATCGAAACGGCGAAGTCTGATGACAATACAACCATTCCTGGCGCCAGCGCGTTTAAACTGTATGACACCTACGGGTTTCCTCTTGACCTCGCCGCGGAGATAGCGCAAGACGCCAACGTAGCCATCGATATGAACCAGTTCAACGAGCTGATGGAGGGGCAAAAAGAGAAGGGCAGACAATCGTGGAAAGGCGCCGATCTGGCCGGTGATAACGGCTCTGATATTGACTATGGAAAGACAGAATTCAAAGGTTACGAAGCGGAAGAAGTTGATGAAACCGCCATCCGTATGATTGTTAAAGGGGGCGGCGAGGTCGCCACAGCAAGCGCGGGCGACGTGGTGGAGCTTGCGCTGGAGAGCTCACCCTTCTATGCGGAATCAGGCGGGCAGGTCAGCGATGTTGGCGAAATATGGAGCGATAGCTTCCGGGCGGAAGTCACCTCGGTGGAGAAGCGAAATGGCGAACAGTGGGTCCATCACGCCAGCGTCGTAAGTGGCGAAGTTAACAAAGGCGACAAGGCAAGCGCCCGGATCGATATCAAGCGCCGCGACCATATTCGCAGGAACCATAGCGCCACCCACCTGTTGCATTCAGCGCTCCGTACCGTGCTGGGTGATCATATCAAACAGGCTGGCTCCCAGGTGGCCCCCGAGCGATTGCGGTTTGATTACAACCATTACAAAGCGCCGGAGGAGGCGGAAGTCGCCACCATAGAGCGTATGGTCAACGAAAAAATAATGGAAAACATTGCGGTGAGCACCAAGGTGATGAACACAGAGCAGGCGATAGAAGCAGGCGCCATGGCGCTGTTTGGCGAGAAGTATGGCGATAATGTGCGTGTGGTGAACATGGGCGATTTTTCCACGGAGCTGTGCGGCGGCACCCATACCCGCGCCACTGGCGATATCGGGTTTTTCAAAATAGCGTCGGAGTCTGGCATCGCCGCCGGGGTGAGAAGGATCGAAGCGGTGACCGGGTCGGGCGCGCTGGAGTATACAGTGGCGCAGGATAACCAGTTGGCCCTGGTGGCGGATGCGCTTAAATCGACCAAAACCGAGCTGCCGGAGAAAGTGAAGAAACAGGTGGATCGGGTGAAGGAGCTGGAGAAGGAAAACCGAAAGCTCAGAGAGAAGCTGATATCCGGGCAGGCCGCTTCATCCGGTGACATGCTATCCATCGAAGAAAAAATAGACGATATAACAATGACCGTCCAGGAACTGGAAGGGGTAGACGCCGAGTCGATACGCGCGTTTATTGATAATCAGAAGAACCGGATCGGCGCCAATGGTGTGGTGGTTGCCGGCGCGAAGGATGACGGAAAAGTTCTGCTGGCGGTGGGTGTGACCAAAGACCTGACAGGCAAGGTCCATGCAGGCAAGGTGATAAAACAGGTCGCTTCCATTGCCGGTGGCGGCGGCGGCGGCAGACCAGACTTCGCCCAGGCCGGGGGCAAGAAGCCGGAGAAACTTAAGGAAGCGCTGGAAGCGGCGCCTGGCATAGTGAAGAAACTGCTTGAAGGTTAAAGCGCCGAAAGCAATTCTATAATCAGTCTCTTTCGCGTTTGAAAACATTAATCCTTTTCGCAAAGGTCCCGATCCCGGGCCAGGTGAAGACGCGGCTACATGAAACAACACCGCTGAATGAGGAGCAGGTGTGCGGCCTGTATCGGGCGTTTCTGGCCGACGCACTTATCACCGCCACCATGACCAGCGCCGAGACCATCGCGTTCCACTACTACCCAACCGATGCCGAGAAAATAGCGCGCGCCGCTCTGAAAAAGCTGAAACTTGGCGCCCGGAACGAGCAGCGGTTTATCTTTACACCGCAATCGGGCGAGACTTTTACCGAACGGATCGAACATTCATTCAACCACGCGAAAAACTGCGGCGGCGAGGAATTAGTCATGATCGGCTCCGACGCGCCGCTGCTCCGCCCGGAGGCGCTCGACGATGCGTTCGAGTTCATCTATTCCAAATCGGGCATGGCGCTAGGGCCCAGCGGCGAGGGGGGCGTCTATATGATCGGGTTCCCCGCCGGCGCGCCGATCGATTTCGGCTCGGTGTTCAACGACGGCGCCGAGATCGAGAACCTGATCGACATCGCCAAGCAGATGAACATGCCGGCGTATATCGGGCCGGAGACGCTGGACGTGGATGTCGTGGAGGATCTGATCACGCTGATCGGCATCATCCGCGCGAAACAGTATCAACGCAAGTTCGGCGATGTCCTGCTGCCGCTGAACACGTGCAACGCGATAGAGAAGCTGGACCTGCGCATCGCCCGGAACGACTCCGGCACGCGCGGGAAAATTCTGGAGGTTGGCGATGGGTGAGGGCGCTTCTGGACGGAACGCTGTGGTGCTGCTCTCCGGCGGGCTCGATTCGGCCACGGTGCTGGCCATCGCGATAGAGCAGGGCTATCGGGCCCACGCCATCACGTTCGACTATGGTCAACGCCACAAGATCGAGATCGAGCGGGCGAAGCAGGTGGCGCGGTCGCTGGGGGCGGCGTCGCACAAGATCATCGAGGTCGATCTGCGGGCCATCGGCGGCTCCGCGTTGACCGACGACATTGACGTGCCGGAGGCGGCGGAGGATGGAGGGATACCGGTCACTTATGTTCCCGCGCGCAACACGATCTTTCTGTCGCTGGCGCTCGGCTGGGCGGAGACGCTGGGGACGGGCGACATTTTCATCGGGGTCAACGCGCTCGACTACTCCGGCTATCCCGACTGCCGGCCGGAGTATATCGCCGCCTACGGGGCGATGGCCAACCTCGCCACCAAAGAGGCGGTGGAAGGGCGGACGAGGGTCACGATCCACACCCCGCTGATGAGCATGACGAAGCGGGAGATAGTGCAGACCGGCGCGCGCCTCGGCGTCGATTACGCGCAGACCATCTCCTGCTACGACCCCCGCCCCGACGGCGCCCCCTGCCACCGCTGCGACGCCTGCAGGTTGCGTTTGAAGGGGTTTGAGGAAGCAGGGATGGTTGATCCGGGGGGTTGATAAAATCTTTCCATTCTGTTTCTGTCCATGATTCCAGTATATTTTGGCTGGACAATTATTGCATAAGTAAGAAGGAAAGGTTTATGTTTTTGGGGTTGGGGACTGTGGTAGTGACGACATCAGCGGAACCTGCCGCAATAGCGCGCAGGTATATGGAATCATCAATAATCTGTACTAAAGGTTGACAATTATTATCGATGTAGTAGTATGAGGCAACTGTCAACCAGATCTAAATTGAACGGGAGAAACTCCTATGGCAAAGCATTATCTGATTTATCCAATCGTCTTATCGTTATTTATTCTGCCAGCTTGTGGCGGCGAGGACTCCCCTGGGGGGGCGATTAACCTTGCCAGCCTGACGGGCGTATACCAGTTCACCTCTGTGGAAACCAACGATGCGGCCAGAACCATAGATGTCTCCTCGATGGGCATCTATTACATTGTCACCGACGAGCTGGTTGCCCGGTATGGCAGGAACGGTGTCTGTTATGACTATAGCCTGGTCAAGAACGAATCGACCGACGGAGACACGGTGACAGCGACCATCCAGCCGCAAGAAGGCGAGCCGGGTGTGCCCACATGTGTCAGCTATCTTGGTAACATTGCATCGACAGCCCGGTCAAATGCGCTTACTGAAGAAGAGAAAAAAGAACGTCAGGAAGCGATCAAAACACTTGCAAAAGGTATTTCTATAGTGTCCGATCCCGAAGTAGACAGTGGGTATACCGCATCATTTATATCAAGAGTGAAAGCGATCCAATCTGATGTAATTAACTTAAGGGTTGCTGCTGTTTGGTTGGCAGGGCTCGGGATCGATGTTGGTGGGAATGGCGGTGGAGATAAAGGAGTAAAACTAGTTTCATCCTGTGATGGAGTTAGCCACGGTAGCGGTTCGAGTGAGATAATGGTTTGTGTGAAGCTTAAAAATGTTCCTCTTGGCACGCCGGTTAAATTTCAGATTGGCGGAAAGAATTTGCCACCTGTTCCGACAAATCAAGTTGGGGGTGCTTGCGCGGCAAGGGAAATAAGTTCATTTGGCAATTATCGCTGGGCAGCGTCAATTAATAGAGGTATGAATGTCGCCGGCGGAGTGGTCAGAGTTGGCTCTAAAGAGAAGCATTGCGTTTTGAGGTAGCGTTATCCAGTTTGCCCCACGGTGTTTTCCGTGGGGCTTTTTTTATGTAAAGAGCGTTGGGGTGGATTAACAATTATTGCGATTACTGTCATTGCAAGTGACATGGTATTCTAAGTGAAATCAGTTATTTACTGGATAAGAGAGTTGAAAATCCCCCTTGGTCCCCCTTTTTTAAGGGGGAGAGGTGGACAAAAAGCGTGCCAAAACGGCCAAAAATGCATTCCTCATATGCTTCTTTTGCTTCAAATCCCTCATATGCCTCAAATGCTCCAAATGCTTCACCTGCTATTTACCGGTGGTAATAACTCTTGTAACCTTGTGCTTAATGCGGCAAGGGCCGCAGAAACGATGGTAAGGAGAAAAATTATGAAAACTATTAATAATCGTTGCCGCGACCCTTCGTCGCTCCTGCGCTACATGGCTGGCGGTTATGCGTTGCCCATCTGCTTCACCACTTCCTGCAGGCCTTCGACCGGGGCGCCCAGCGCGTCGGCCATGCGGTCCATATAGTTGAACAGCGATGCGACGGTGATCGCTTCGAAAAGCTCCTCGTCGGTGCAGCCAAGATCGCGGAGGTCCTGCATTGTGCCTTCATGGATTTTGTAGGAGTTGCAGGTGATGGTCTCCGCAAAGTGGAGGATCTGTTTGGTTTTGTCGTCGATCAAGGTGGAGCCGTCGATGTTGTCCAGAATGTCCTTGACCTGATCCTGGGTGAAGCCTTGCGCCATGACCATGGCGCTGTGCGCGTCCAGTCAATACTCGCACGCGTTCAGCTTGGAAACGTAGGCGGCGATCAGCTCCTTGGTGCTCCTGGGCAGCGCGTGGGTCTCGACCATGAGGCGGTTTACGTATTGGACGATCGGCTCCAGCAGGTCGGGGCGGATGCTTTGCGCCACGAATATTTTCGGCACGATCTGAAACATCGATTGCAACATATCATAAGACTTTTGCAGCGCGCCGTTCCCCTGTTCAGGTTCTGTAACTTTCAAGTGATAACTCATTGGTTCAACCTCCCATATGGTTAAGTTAAATTAATCAATCGGACAAATTAGCACATTTGTCTGGCCTGTTAAAGTGTATTGCTATTGTATTCTGGCCCTGATTTCCTTGCCCAGCTCTTGCGCCCGCTCCCAGGTTTCTGTCTGGTCCTCCACTTGACAGAATTTATCCGGTGTTATCTCGGCGTCTTCCCCGAATACCCAAGGGATAGAACTCATGGGGCAGGTGTCATTCACTCCGCACACCATACATTCTGTGTTGCCGGTGACTTTCAGTTGGTCCAGGATTTCCATACCCTCCAGTTTCAGGGCGTAAGTAATCTGGTCACACGCCTCTTCCAGGCCGGGAATGCCGCGCCCGATGCCGGTGGTGACCACCACGGCCAGCTTCCCCCGGTTCAGACCGTTTTGGTGACGCAGGGCATAGAGCCGCTCCAGAAACGCTTTGGTAAACCCATCGACCGAGCCATAGGGCGAATAGCCGCCCACCACAATTGCGTCGGCGTGACGGACCTTTTCGGCCAGTTCCGGATAGTCATCCTTGACCCGGCAACGGTTGTCCTTTTTGCACCCGAGGCAGCCTATACATGGGCGCACATTGATCCGGCTGAGCTTGACGAACTCGGAAACCAGGCCGCTGCTTTCGAGGATGGACTTTATCAAACGATCGGTGTTGCTGTTTTTGATTGGACTGCCAGAGACTCCTATGATTTGAGGCTGCATGGTCATAGCTCCTTATATGTTAAGTTAATTTAATCCGCAGTGTAGGAGCTATTCGGAAAAGCCGCAGTAGCAACTGTTACATGGTGGAAAAAAGATCGGGGGAGATCAGCCGATATCTGCGTCAGGTGGGTGACTATGCCGTTTTCATCGCAGGCAGGATAAGCCTTTTTTCATCATGAATGATCTTGCCAGATTCCTTGAGCGCTTTCATGGCGCGGGTGATGCTGACCCGGTGGGCGCCTGTCAAAAAGCTCAGATCCTCATGCGTCAATGGAAACTGGATAACGGTTCCTTTGGGGCTGGTTGCGCCATGCTCTTTGGCGACGCTGCTAAGCACACGGTACAGGCGGTCTTCTATATTTGTAACGGCCAAACTGCCGACACGTCTGGTCAGCCAGTTGATCCTCTCGCTCAGGTTTTTGATGATCTGCAAACCAATTTTGGGGTATTGCAAAACCAGGTTTTCGAACTGGCTTCGGCTGAACCCGCATGTCAACGTGTCCTCCAGGCAATAGGCGCTTACGGGGAATTGCCCTTCCTCAGAAAACATGTTTTCACCCACAAAATCGCCAGCCTTGCGGATATCCAGCGTCAGTTCGGCGCCATCTTCCATAACTTTGGAAAGCTTGATCCGTCCACCTTTGAGAAGAAACATGTCGTCGGCCGGGTCACCTTGCAAAAATAACGCTTCGCCCTTGGCCGATTTTTTCCGCAACGCTTCATTGCTGAGCGCTTCAATTTCTTCTGGATCAAGGTTTTGGAACAGCCAAAGATGACCGATGCAGGTAGGGGATAGATCGAGCTGATCACCAGCGATACTTTCACACAAACATTTCATCTTTCACCCCTATTCAGGTTGGAATTTATATTATTCCTTTTGCGCACATATTATCGTATAGAAGAAGTTTTGTATGTAGCAACTGATACAAACTGTTTTGCCAGCAATTGATATATTTATAGTAGTCTCTTGACGGACACCGGAAAAGGGCTTTATGGCAATCACTAAAATTGACTGTTTATTGCCCTTTTCCAATATGAAAACCCAGCTCAAACATATCAATAATAATTGGTCAATGTGTTCTATACCAAAGCTTGCTTGCGGTTCTGGCTCTTAAAAGTGAAAGGGCCGGTCAAGTGGGATAAGCTAGAGGAAGGACATATCCACCTATCCTGTCAGGGCTAAATGTAGTGTTCCGCCACTTAGAGCCAATATCGAGGGTATGTGCGCGCCGAAGAAAGGTTGTTTAATACCAGCGCCACCAGGATCAGGATCGATGCGCCAAGCCCTATCGGGATAAAAACATACAAATACCCCAGGTCGTGGACCGTGGGCGAGCCGATCACAGCGATCAGCGCGGTGGCGCCGCCGGGTGGATGGAGTGTGTCGGTGATCAGCATGATGGCAATGGAGACCGAGACCGCCAGCGACGCGGCCAGCCATGGCGTAGCGCCGAACATTTTGTAGCAAAACACACCTATCAAAGCAGAGATGATATGCCCGCCGATGCAATTGCGCGGTTGGGCCAGCGGACTGTTGATGGCTGCGTATAGCAACACCGCCGATGCGCCGAAGGAACCGACGATGAGGGTCATATCGCGTCCTTCGAACCAGAATGATGATAAGTAAGCGCAGATACCTATGCCAGTGAAAGCCCCCAGCCAGGCGAAAAATACGTCTGTATATCCGTTGAATTTATGATGGCGTTTGTGCTGGCCCTTCCATTTGGCAAAATATTCTTTTATCGACATTATCCTGAAATCCCCCGGTTTTTTGTTGCCCCATAGTATACACGGCAATATACAAATGAGCCGATATAACCCGCAAAATAATGTAAAATTAAGGTTTTCGAATTACTGTATTAAACTGGTGAAGATGTTCAATGTACCAAGGGTTATTCTGGCGGCGCCGCACCGGAGCTCCGGCAAGACGACTGTGGCCACCGGGATGTGCCACGCGTTCAAGAGCCGTGGGCTGGCTGTGCAACCTTTCAAAAAGGGGCCGGACTATATCGACCCGATGTGGGTGACCGCCGCCTCCGGCCGGGATTGCCGCAACCTTGATTTCCATATGATGGGCGACGAGAACATCCTGCGCGCGTTCAGTACCGCCACCTCCGACGCGGACATTGCGGTCATCGAAGGCAACCTGGGGCTGTTCGACGGGATCGATCTGGAGGGGTCCGACTCCACCGCCGGGCTGGCGCATCTGCTCGACGCGCCGGTTGTTCTGGTGGTCGATTCGTCCGGGATGCATAGAGGAGTAGCGGCGCTGCTGATGGGTTACCAGGACTTCGATCCGGAGCTGAACATCGCCGGCGTGATCCTGAACAAGGTCAGCACCCCCCGGCACGAGACCAAGCTGCGCCAGGCGATAGAGCGGTATGTGGGGTTAGAGATATTCGGCGTGGTGCCCAAGGCGCCGGAGGAGATGGAAGTGCGCGAGCGGCACCTGGGTCTGGTGCCGGTGAAGGAGGACCCGGCCCTGCTGGAAAAAGTGAACAGCATTGGGCAGACCATAGCCCGCTCTGTCGATATCGACCGGGTGCTAGAGTTGGCGAAAACAGCGGGTGAACTGCCGATGGTCGACCCGTGCCCGACGGCGATGGAGGAGACAGACATCTCGATCGGTGTGGCCATGGACCGGGCGTTTACCTTTTACTATCCGGAGAATCTGGAGGCGTTGGAATCGGCTGGGGCCAGGCTTGTCCCGTTCAGCCCGCTGGATGATGACAGCCTGCCGGATGTGAACGGGCTCTATATCGGCGGCGGGTTCCCGGAGGTGTTTATGCGCGGACTGGAAGCCAACGAGCCGATGCGCAACGCCATAAAATCGGCGATCGAACATGGCATGCCGGTCTATGCGGAGTGCGGCGGGATGATGTATCTGGCCCGCTCCATCACCTGGCAAGGCGAGACCGCGAAGATGGTCAACGCGCTGGAGTGCGACGTGGCCATGACCAGGAAACCGGTGGGGCTGGGGTATATGAAGCTGCGCTCATCCGGCCAGTGCGGCTGGTACAAGCCGGAGGGCGAGGTGCATTGCCACGAGTTTCACCACTCCCACTTGACCGGGCTGGATGGCGACACCTGTTATGCGTGGGACGTGACGCGCGGGTCCGGCATCACGGGCGAACAAGACGGGATCATCTATAAAAACGTCCTGGCCTCCTATGCCCATCTGCACGCGTGCGGCGCGCCGTCATGGGCGTGTGACTTCACAATGTTCATACGCGACATCGGATACAAGCCGTGATCGCGCCATATGGCAATCACTCTTTTTCGTCCGTCATCGCCAGCATGTCATCGTCGGCGCTGGTCTGGAAATAAATGCCCTTATCCCGCGGTTTGCCATGGGCGACCGGATCGATATATCTGCCGATCTCGTCACCGGTTTTGGCGACCACGACCTTTATCCGGTTCGCCTTCGCGTGGGCGTCGTTACGGACGCCGGTGACCTGCCAAGAGACTTCCATACCCGGTTTGCCGCCGGCTATATGGAACGTCCCATTCTCTATTTTACGGGCGATATATAAAGGAGCGAAGGCGCCAATCCCGGTCAGCTGATACCTGTAATCTCTGTTCAACGCTTCGAAATAATCCGGCATGCCCACCGTCGCCTCGCCATTATCGTCCAGCGTTACATTGCCATTATAAATGTTCATCATATCGGGTGACTCGACGAATGAATGCTGAAGAAACTTCCGCTCCGGCTCCAGCGGATGGTCAATCTTGAACGAGCCGGACGCCTTGCTCAGGTTGCCCGCCACATGCACCCGGCCAGCGAAATAACCGGCGAAACCTGCATTGCTATTTGTTCTGCCGTATACACCAAAGTTGACCCCACTGTTTTTGATTGCATAACCGAATACCCCAACTGCCCCGCTACTTGCGCTGTGTGTTTGACCAACAACACCTCTGGTAACACCCGTTCCGGCGGCGGCCTGGCCGATCAAGCCAGCGGCGCCTGGTGATGCGCTGTTGGTTCGCGCGACGGCGCCATAAGTTACACCGCTGCCTTTGGCGGCCAATGCATACATACCGATACCGGCGTTGCTGTTGGTCCTGAAATATCCGCCAGTTGCATAGCCAGTGGCAGCGGTGTTAATTCCGTATACGCCAAAGCCCGCGGGGCTCGCGCTTTTACCGTATACACCGTATGTGGTTCCATTGGTACTTTTAGCGATTCCTTCCACACCTTTGCCGGCGTTGCTCAAGACCTCGCCAACTATACCTTTGGTGGTTCCGGATGTTGTGACCAATCCCGCCACACCAACGCCATTGGTGCGTGTCCCCTGACCCCAAATCCCGATTAGGCCGCTGCCATATATACCGATTCCTGCGTTGCTGTTGATCCCATGGAATACACCCTCTAATCCGAGGAGGCTGGCTGTTATCTTACATTGCGCCGCGACCGGGCACGCCGCTTGCGAAGGGGCGGCGAAACAGAGTGTATATACTGCGGCAAACGTAATGCTGATGATTTTATATCGAAATGTTGTCATTGCTCCCTCCAAGATTGTGTAAGTAATATTTTACACTGATATTAGGCGAGATCGAGGAGAATGCTGTTGCTATACAAGAAATTCCGCCCCCGGCCCAGTCGCAGGGCCGAGGACGGAACATAAAAAGCCAAAAATCAGAAGCCGTACGCCACCAATCCATAGACACCGTTGGAATCGTAGTCGACCCCTGAGTGATCGGTGAATTTGTTCTGGGCAACCTCAGCCTGAAACTTCAGGTTCGGGTGCAGATAATAAATAAGGCTGGCGACCCACTGGGTTGTCTTCTCATCAGAATCGTCCGGATCGTGCGAGCCATAGCGGGCCACCCCCAGCAGGTTATCCAGCAAAGGGTACATAACCTCTACCGTGCCGCTGGTGATGTTGATGTTGTCCCCATGCATCACGTTCTGTTTAAACTGCGCAATAGCGGCCATGACGTTCAACCCTGCGAAATGCAGGTCCACGCCGACACCGATGCCATCGGTATCCTGCTGGACCGACTCCGTCGCGCCGACCCGGTCATGCTTGAAAATAACGCCGAGGCTTTGCTCCGCCATGGTCAGTGACAATAATCCATGATACGCGCCCACGCTATTCTCTGAATCAAGGACGCTGTCGTTTCCTACACCCAGGGCGTACTCCACCGCCACTTCGCCCATATCGAAAATACCGTTGGCCTCTATACCCTCGTTAACCAGAGAGGCGCCACACGCCGAGCATGACGAAACCGTGGCCCCGCCATGTCCATGGCCGCCGCCACCAGCCTGCAATTGCAACAGATAATCGGTGATGGTCAGCCGGCGTGAACTGGAAAGAAACGGCAGATCGACCGCCATCTTGCCCATCCGCAGGTTCAGCCCGGCGTGCTCGATGATGTCCATCCATATCACATATGCAAGCGCCAGCGTGGTCTGGTCGTCATTTGCCAAAAGATGTGCGAAATACGAGACGTGTGGCGCCAGCGTGCCGCCCGCATATAGCAGCAATGCGCCGCCATCGAATCGTGAAGTTTTGGTTTCAGCTTTTTGTGACGCCTGGCTGACTGCCGGTTCATGATCACCGGCCGCCGGCTCTGCATCGTGGTCGCCGCCCATCGGTTCGGCGTCATGATCATCCACTTGGGCTAGGCCAGAGATCGACCGGCCATGGTCATCGCCACCGTTGGCAGGTTCCGCGGGGTGGGCCTCCAGCGGCGATTCGAGATCGAGGTTTTCATACTGCAAGGTACCGACCATGCCGATACCCAGCTTCTCCGCGTCCCAGATGTATGTGCCTTCTTCCCCTTCCATGCGGAACCCATTGGCGCGGTATTCGACTCCGAACTCGTTCAGTTTCGGGAATCCGACATGGCACAACGAACATTCCGCCCCTTCCAGCCTGGCGAAGGCCGGGACAGCGGAGGCGCCCTTTGGCAATACGGATACGGTTAAAATTATGGTAGCTATTGCCAGCATGCAATAACGTTGTATACAAGAGAAGTGCATATCTCTTTCCTTTCATTTAATGTTTACGCAAATAGGCAGAGGTCAACCCTCCGATGTTGCGTTTATTGATAAAGATGATTTAGAAGAAGTGTTGGGGTGGTCTGTATAGCCCCTGGGAATGACAAATAGAAACTTACTGGAAAGGTTCGGATAATAAAACATTCGAAGTATGAATAAGGGCCATTATCATAGAATTGTTGTCTCTGCCGGGTCCAGCATCATAGGAGCAGCAATCAAAGTTGCTTGTGCAGCCATCGCACTGCGAAGAATTATGTTTATGGCTATTTTCGGATGGGGCCATATTCTCCATACAATCCGTTTTATGGCCCGAAGACATAAAAAAACCTGTGCCAATATCTGTTCTGGCAGTTGTATGGGCGTTGGATACATTGAATGCTAGGGCAATGCTAATATATAAAGCAGGCAAAAGAAGTGAATAGCTCATATTCCGATATCCCCGTTGTCATCTTCTTAGATATTACACAAAACGTAGAGTCAGTTAACCTTTTTTCCTTGTCTTGATTCAGAAAACAGAGCCGAGGGGGTTGAAAAACTCCTGGCCCGAGATATCGCTCCGGACCTTTTTCACCAGCTTTTCATAGTCGGCCTCGTTGGCGACGAAGTCTATGTTATTCGTGTTGATAATCAGCAGCGGCGTGCTTTTATAGTTGAAGAAATGCTCGTTGAACGCCTTGTTCACCTTGTCGATATACATCTCCAACACGTTCTTCTCGATACCGCGGGAGCGTTTGCGGATCCTGGTCATCAGCGTGGACGTGTCCGCCTGCAGGTAGACCACCAAGTCGGGTCGGGGCACGTTTTTCACCAGTTGGTTATACACCTCGATATAGAGCCGATATTCGCTCTCGTCCAGGTTCAGCCGGGCGAAGACCATATCCCGCTCCATAATATAATCGCAGATCACCGTGTGGCTGAACAGGTCCGGCTGTGAAAGCTGGCCCAGTTGCTTATAGCGCGATACCAGAAAAAACATTTGGGTCTGGAACGCATACCCTTTTTGGTCCTTATAGAACGACGCCAGGAACGGGTTTTCGTCGATGGTCTCCATGGTTGGTTGCACGCCGAACGTCTCGCCCAGCATAGCCACGAGGCTGCTTTTCCCGACGCCGATCGGCCCTTCCACAGCTATATAACGGCTCATACTACATACCCGGTCACGGATCCAGTTTACGTAACGCCTGCCCCTCCTCGGGCAGTTTATGATACAGCTCGGTCACGGTTTCGCCCAGCACCGGGTGGACCAGCTTTGGGTCGATATCCATCAACGGTTTTAATACAAAACGCCTCTCCTCAACCAATGGATGTGGTATGACCAGCTCATCGGTGCAGACAGTAATATTATCATAAAAGATGATATCGATATCGATCTCCCGCGGGCCCCATCGCTCTGTCGGGACGCGGCCCAGCTGCTTCTCGATCCGTTTCACCATATCCAGCAGCTCATCAGGGGAATGCCAGGTGTCGATCGATACAGCGCTGTTGACGAACCAGGGCTGGTCCGTTTTGCCCTGCGGCTCGGTTTCATAGAACGATCCCAGGCCCCTCGGCTTGACCCCGCTCTGTTTTAATATCAGCTCAATGGCATTCAACAGAGAGCCCAGCGGGTCGTCGCTGTTCGATCCGATCGACAGGTATACAACCGGCATTCATTCACCGATACTGCTAGAAGACAAATTTACCTCCAGAGAGTCGTTTGGCGATCTCATCGGCCACCCGTTTCTCGTCATCGGCGCCATCGGAAGAGAAAGTAGCCGAGAACCGGACATACGACCCCGCGTCATCCCACGGCACAGTAGAGATCAGCTTCTCCTTGATCAGCCATTGCGAGAAATCTTCACCATTAGCGAATGTCGGCCCACCTTCGATAGACTTTGGCGCTTTCACATATAAATAAAACGTGCCGGCGGGCATGGTGGCGGTCAGCCCAGACTTTTTTAACGCCTCCACCAGCAAAGCCAGGCGTCGCTCATACTTGGCGCCGATCTGTTCGGTTATCTGCGGGTTGTCCAGGGCGGTTATGCCCGCCTTCTGGATGGCGATGAACTGGCCCGAGTCGCAGTTATCTTTCACCGTGGCAAAAGCATTGACCAATAGCTTGGAGCCGGCCACGAACCCCAGCCGCCAGCCGGTCATGTTATACGATTTCGATAGCGAATGGATCTCCAGCCCCACATCCCTGGCGCCATCGACGCTGAGAAAACTGAGCGGCTTCGTGCCGTAGGTCAGGGCGGCGTAGGCGGCGTCCTGGATCACCACAACGTCGTTATCATTGGCGAACCGGACAACCTTGTCGTAGAACTCCGGAGTGGCCTGGGCGCCGGTCGGGTTGTTGGGGTAGTTGATGTAGAGCAGCTTCATCCTGCTTTTCTGTTCGTCGGTGATCGCGTCCAGGTCGGGCAGAAAACCGTTCTCCTCCAACAGCGGCAGGTTGAGCGCCTCGCCGCCCAAATATTTCGTGTGGGTGGCGGATACTGGATAGCCGGGCGATGTCTGTGCCATCAGGTCGCCTGGGTTGATGAACGCCAGCGGGATGATCGACAACGCCGATTTGCCGCCAATGGCGTGGTTGATCTCCGTGGCCGGATCGATGCCATCCACGCCGAACACATTCGACAAATATCGGGCGGATGCCTCCTTGAACTCGGCGATGCCGTTGTCGGCGTAACCCCGGTTTTCCGGCTTGCCCGCTTCGTCTCTCAATGTGGTAACCACCTGGTCGAACGCCATCTCGTCCGGCTCGCCGACGCCCATGTCGATCAGCTCAACGCCCGGATTGGCCTCCATGGCCGCCTTTTTCGCCCGTTTGATCTTTTCGAACTTGTATATGGTGGTGTCCTTGCCGAAGTTCGCCCCGCCGATCCGCTCGGCGAACAGGTTTTGTACATAGTTTTCGCTTGTTATCATATTTACCTAACTGTTTTTATGGTTCAATTCCAATTGTTAATCGAAGCATAGGATTGTAGAACATGACGCCCCCATGGTCAAACCGCTCATTCGCTTGCCGGCGTCTTCCGGTTGACTGCCAGGATCGTTGTATGTACAATTATATAGTACAACCACAGCAAGGGAGCGCTGGATAATATGAGAATTGGTGTCGTAGCCTGCAAAATGATGCACCGGGAAATCGATAAGGCACTGAAGAAGTTCCCGGAGATCGACGAGGTGGTCTATATCAGGGAAGGGGAGCATGTGGACCCAAAGCGGCTGCGCAAGCAGGTGCTGGCCCACCTGAAGGCGATGAAGAAAAAGGTCGATGTCATATTCCTCGGTTATGGTCATTGCCACTCATTGAAAGATATCGGGGACGAGATCGACATCCCGGTGGTTCACCCGGAGGCGGACGACTGCATCGCCATACTGTTCACACCGGAGCGTTATGCCAAAGAGGTGGAGAAAACCGCCGGCACATGGTTCATGACCCCCGGCTGGGCCGTCAACGGCAAATCTATGCTGTATCGCGAGTTGAAATCGTTTAACAACGAGAACTACCCCGGCATGGATGAAATATCGGTGGCCAAGGAGCTGTTCAGCGGCTATTCCCGCGGGTTATATATAGACACCGACGTCGGCGACAACGACAAATATATGGAAGACGCAAAAGAGATGTGCGACACCCTCGACCTGGAGCTGGAACAGGCCACCACCCAATCCACCATCCTGGAAGACTCCCTCGCCAAATGCGTAGAGATCGTCAAAAGTTTGGAAGCAAAAGCCGCATCTGACGGATAACAGCGAACTTTATCAACTACCCGACACTGAAAATGGTTGCATATCCGTTTCAATTCTGTGATAATTTCCGATTCAATAAAATGATAGATGGAGTGAATTGAATAAATGTTCGCTGTGGTGAATACGGGCGGTAAGCAGTATAAGGTGTCGAAGGGCGATATCCTGGAGATAGAGAAAATTGAAGGCGAGGAGGGCTCGCAGATCGAGCTGGCGCCTGTGTTGATGACCGGCGGCGGCGGATCGACCGAGATCGGGACCCCGGCGCTGGAGGGCAAAAAAGTCACAGCCAAAATCGTGGCGCAGGTGAAGGCCCCGAAGGTTGTGATTTTAAAACACAGGCCGCGACAGCAGGCCAGTAGAAGAAAACAGGGCCATCGACAAAGGCTGACCCGGGTCGAAATAGTTTCCATCGACTAAATATATATAGATAAGCAGGAGGCAGATAACCAATGGCGCATAAAAAAGGACAGGGCAGCACATCCAACGGGCGTGACTCCGCGGGCCGCCGACTGGGCGTGAAAAAGTTTGGCGGGCAGACCGTGCGCGCGGGCAACATATTGGTGCGCCAGCGCGGGACCCGGTTTTTCCCTGGTGAAAACGTCGGCATCGGCAACGATCATACCCTGTTCGCCACGGCGGATGGCATCGTCCACTTCGAGGAAAAGGGCAAAGGTCCACGTCGATATATAAGGGTGGAATCCGCCAGCTCCTGACCTGACCAAACAAACTGCGCCGCTCCGCCTTTGTAAGGGGAGCGGTTTTTTTATGGGATAAACCGTAAAATAAATGAATGCGTTTATTGATCATGCCGCCATAGAGATCAGCGCCGGCAATGGCGGCAACGGGCTGGCCAGTTTCCGACGGGAGAAGTATGTGCCGAAGGGCGGCCCGGACGGCGGCGACGGCGGCGACGGCGGATCGGTCATATTCGAGGCGGATCACAACCTGGGCACATTGCTCGACTATAAATATGAACGGTTTTATGAGGCTGAAAACGGAGCCCGTGGCGGCAAATCGCAAAAATCGGGCAAAAAAGGCGCCGACCTGACCCTCAAGATCCCGCTCGGCTGTCTGGTGATCGACAGCGATACAAAGGAAGTGCTGGCCGATATGGACGAAACGGGCAAAACGTTCATCGCCGCCAAAGGCGGCAGCGGCGGATGGGGCAACGTACATTACAAAACATCGGTAAACCGCGCCCCCCGCCGGTCGAACGCCGGCACAGTGGGCGAGAGCCGGGCTATCACGCTGGAGCTGAAGCTGATGGCGGATGTGGGTGTGATCGGTTTCCCCAACGCAGGCAAGTCCACATTCGTATCGAAGGTTTCCAACGCGAAGGTGAAAATCGCCGACTACCCGTTCACCACGCTGACCCCGAACCTGGGCGCCGTCAGCTATGGTGAGTATAAATCGTTCTATATTGCGGATATCCCCGGGCTGATAGAAGGCGCCGCCGAAGGCAAGGGGTTGGGGCATCGGTTTTTGAAACATATCGAGCGCACATCAATATTGCTGCATCTGATCGACCCAGTGGCCTATGATGAAGGCAGAAACCCGCTGGATGATTATCGGGCCATTAACGCAGAGCTGGGCAAATATTCCAAAAAACTTGTGGAAAAACCGCAAATTGTCGCAATTAATAAAATTGATACTTTATCGGACGCGGACAGGGGGCGGATAAAAAATGTATTTAAGGAAGATGCGGGCGTGGACGCGCATATGGTAAGCGCGGTGGCAGGAATCGGTATCGCCCCGTTGATAACCAATATTGGCGCGCAATTGGAAAAATATAAACAGCAAACAGAAACATAGACGCGCATTACCAGAAAAATGTATCATAATGGAAACCAACCATGGATTAAGCTTGATTTACTTAATTGGTTAGTTTATAAATATCGATCTTAAACTCCCGATACTTGGTTATTATCGAGAGATGAACATATAGATGGAATCATCCAGATGAGTGAGAACATAACAAAGCCTCGCATATATATCGGCATGGGAACATGTGGAATCGCCTCTGGCGGGCAGGAAGTACGCGCCGCTGTGGAAGAGCATGTATCGGCCGGTAACATGGCCGTCGATGTGATAGACACAGCCTGCGCCGGTATGTGTTTCGCCGAAGTGATGATGGATATCCATATCCCGGAGCACAGCCGGGTCATATACCACAAGGTCAAACCGACTGATGTGCCCGGCATCCTGGATGAACATATCGGCGGCGGCGCCCCGTTCAAGAAAAAGGCGTTGGCTCAATGGAAAAATGGCGAACCCGCATATGACGGCATCCCTACTTTTGATGAGCTGCCGCTCAATGCAAAGCAGAACCGGTTCATCCTGCACAACTGCGGGATCATCGACCCGGACAGCCTGGACGATTATATAGCCAGCGGCGGATATAACGCGCTGAAGAAAGTGCTGGTCGAAGAGAAATGGACCCCGGAGGCTGTCGTCAAGTTTATCGAGGATTCCAAGCTGCGCGGCCGGGGCGGCGGCGGGTTCGACACCGGCTGGAAATGGGGCGAGTGCGCCAAATATGAAAATGACGAGAAGTTCATCCTGTGCAACGCCGACGAGGGCGACCCGGGCGCTTTCATGGATCGCGCGCTGTTGGAGGGTGATCCGCACTCGGTGATCGAAGGGATGATTATTGGTGGCTACGCCATAGGCGCCACGTTCGGCTATATCTATTGCCGCGCCGAATATCCGCAGGCTGTCCAGCGCCTCAACAAAGCGCTGCAAGACGCCAGGGACAAAAACCTGCTGGGCAAAAACATATTAGGCTCCGGTTACGATCTCGATATCATCGTCAAGGAGGGCGCTGGCGCGTTTGTGTGCGGCGAATCGACCGCACTGCAATATTCTATAGAAGGCGAACGTGGTATGCCCCGCCCCCGCCCCCCACAATCGGTGGAGGCGGGCCTTTGGGACAAGCCGACGGTGCTGAACAATGTGGAGACCTTTTCCAATGTTCCTCGAATAGTCAATGTGGGGCTGGAAAAGTATCTGAGCTATGGCACGGAGAAAAGCGGCGGCACGAAAATATTCGCCATGTCCGGCGCCATCAAAAACGCCGGGCTGATCGAAGTGCCGATCGGGATGACGCTGCGCGAGGTCATCTTCGATGTGGGTGGCGGCATACCGAAAAAGAAAGATTTCAAGGCCATTGCCATCGGCGGCCCGTCGGGTGGCTGCCTGCCGGAGTCGTGCCTCGATCTTACGGTCGATTTCGAGACTTTGACCGAGGCGAAGGCTATGATGGGCTCTGGCTCCATGGTTGTCTGCGACGAGACGACATGCATGGTGGAGCTGTCCCGCTTTTTCATGGAGTTTTGCGCCGATGAATCGTGCGGCAAATGCACCCCGTGCCGGGTGGGCAACACCGTCCTGCTCGATATCCTGACCCGGATCACAAAGGGCGAGGGGCGGATGGAGGACCTGGACCTTATGGAGGAGCTGGGCGAGGAGATCATGGCCATGTCGCTGTGCGGGCTGGGTAAATCTTCGCCGCAGCCGATGCTCAGTTGTCTGCACTATTTCCGTGATGAATTCGAAAAGCATATTGTCGACAAGATCTGCCCCACGGCCCAGTGTGTCGGCCTGCACAGATACGAGATAGTCCCGGAAGCGTGCACCAAATGCGGCGCATGCATCAAACCATGCCCCACCGGCGCCATCATGGGCGGCAAAAAGGAAGTGCCCTTTCTCAACAAGGATCTTTGTATCGAGTGCAACGTATGTTACGAAAAATGCAACTTCCTTTCGATCATGTGACGGATAGATAGTAGATGCCAGACAACCAAGTTACCCTGAAAATCGACGGCGTCGATGTGACCATCGAAGCCGGCAAAAAGATATATGACGCCGCGATGAAAGCTGGCGTCTATCTGCCGGGTCTCTGTTACGATCCGAAAATCACCCGGTTTGGCGGGTGCCGAATGTGCATTGTGGACGTGACCGCCCGAGGCAGGACAAGGTCGAAGTGGGCCTGTTGCGAGCCGGTGAAGGATGGTATCGAAGTCACCACCAACTCGGAGAAAATCCGCAAGAAACAACGGATCATGATGGAGTTTCTGCTCTCCGCCCATCCGCTCGACTGCCCCGTGTGCAACGCGTCGGGCGACTGCGGCCTGCAGGACGCCGCCTTTTTCGTCGGCCAGAAGCATGGCCGGATAGAAGCAAAGCGGTGGGACGAGCCGCTGGTGATCGACAACCCGGTGCTGGAGCGCGATTATAACAAATGCATCATGTGCGGCAAATGCGTGGTGATCTGCGACGAGGTGCAGGGCAACGGCGCCATCGGGTTCCAGAGCCGCGGATACAAATCGGAAGTCGGCACCCCGTTCCGGATTCCGCTGGAGTGCGACTATTGCGGGCAATGCCTGCACGTATGCCCCACCGGCTCGTTTCTGGATCATACGGAGCAGTATAAGGGCCACGCCTGGGAATATGAAAAGACAGAGACCATCTGCCCCTACTGCGCGGTGGGCTGCACCATCGTGATGAACGTGAAAGCGGGCGATGTGGTGAAAGTGACATCGAACGACTATACAGGCGTGAACAACGGCAACCTGTGCGCCCGGGGCCGGTTTGGGCATGGCGCCATACAGGCGGCCAGCCGGCTGAAAAGCGCCGCCGTCCGGAACGGTCAAACGCTGGAACCCGCAGAGACAGACAACGCCCTGGATGTGGCGGCCCAACGTTTAAAAGAAATTACTGAGAAGCATGGACCGGAATCTGTGGCGGTGATCGCGTCGGAGACCATGACCAACGAGGACGCATACCTGCTGCAAAAGTTTTTCCGGGCCGGGCTGAAATCGAACCAGCTCGATACATTATCCAACATACGTAACAACGCGCTGAACGCTTCCATGTTCGACCAGTTCGGGTCGTCCGCTCCCATATGCGATTATGATGAGATAAACAAGGCCGGCTCGTTTCTCTTCTTCGGGTGTGACGCGGAGAAGGAGAACCCGGTGATCGCCAACATGATCCGTTCCGCCATGCGGGACAATCATACACCGCTGTTCATCGCCAACGTCCGCAACACCCTGTTCCGCCCGGCGGAGAGGATGAGCGTCAATTACAAATACGGGTCGGAGACGGTCTTGCTGTCGGCGATAATGGACGCAGTTGACAACAAGGACGCGGGCACGGCTGAAGCGACGGGCCTGGATAGCGAGACAATAAAAGATTTTGCCGCCGCCATAAACAAGGCTGGAACGCCGCTGATCCTGATGGGTAAGGAGATCCATGATCATCCGATGTCTGTCGATATTGTGAAGGCTGTGTCGAAGCTGGCGAAACAGCTGGGCGGGAAAACGCTGATCTACAGAGAGCATGCGAACAGCCAGGGTCTGAACGATATGGGTGTATCGTCCACACATTTGCCCGGCTATATGGAAGCGGGCGACCCGGCGACATCCAGACACTATTCAGAAAAATGGGGTGTGGATGTGCCTGTCTTCCACAAACCGGACAGCAATATATTCGACCGGCTGGAGGCGGGCGAAATCAAAGGGCTGCTGGTGATGGGGTGTGACCCGATCAGCCAGTATATAGACGGGCAGTTTGTGCGGCAGGCGATACAACGGGCGGAGTGCCTGGTGGTTGCCGGCGCCTACGCGACGGCCACTTCGGAGCTGGCGGATGTTTTGGTCCCCACCTGCGTCGCGGCGGAACGGGACGGGACCTATACGAACAATGAGGGCCGCATACAGCATGTCCGCAAAAGCGTCGGCCCGGCGGGCGCCGGCCTGGCGGAATGGCAGGTGATAAACGGCCTTGCCAAACGTATGGATATAGACATTGGCAGCTACAACGGCTGTGATGAAATATCGCAAGAGATAAAGGAAACCGTGCCTGGCTATAAAGTTATGACCAACAAAATGTCGGCCAAAAAAGGCGCTTTGGTGGATTATCAACGTAAAGGTTTGCAAACGAGGAGCCTGGAGTTTGACACGGATGCTGTGAAAGTCGCCAGTGACAACTCCTATAACACTTTGGCGCTGTTGGGTAATTCACTTTATCACCTGGGTGTGACCAGTCGGCAATCTGAAACGTTGAACAAAATCGAGTCGCGGGCGTATGTGGAGATGAACCCGGATGACGCTTCCAAGGCGGGGCTGAATGAAGGTGACAGCGCCCGGATAGAATCGAACCAGGGGACGATCACCGCCTCGGTGCGGGTCACTGACAAATCGCCTGCGGGTGTTGTGTTTCTGCCGATAAATTTTGAAAACGCGCCGGCCACGCACCTTGTCTACAGGAACGATGACGTGACCATGGTCAAGATCAGCCGGGCGGAATGAAAAGCGGATGGAAATTCAGTTGACTAAAAGCTTTAAAATGATAGACTTTGCGCCTTTGGGCATGGCAACCGACAGGAGCTTGTAAAATGAGCCAGTATATTCCGGTTCTTTTGATGATCATAATCGCCGGTGGTGTGGCCGCCGCCATGATCGGCCTGTCAGAATTTTTCGGGCCGAAACTGAAGTTCCGGGAAAAAATGGAACCGTTCGAGTGTGGCGAGAACCAGATAGCATCGCCAAAACAGCGGTTCTCCGTCCGGTTCTACATCATCGCCATGCTTTTCATCATATTCGATATAGAAGCTGTTTTCCTGTTCCCATGGGCGGTGATTTTTCAGCCATTGGGGATGTTCGGGTTTGTGGAGATGATGATTTTCATACTGATACTGGCCGTCGGCCTGGCTTATGTCTGGAAAAAAGGAGCGCTGGAATGGGAATAGAAGGCGAGGGCGAGATGAGCGAAACTCACGAAATGGTGGAGGCGCAAGCCGCCCTGTCGGACAGCGTGATCATCACCCAGTTGGACAAGGTGGTCGCCTGGGGTCGTAAATACAGTTTTTTCCTCTATCCGTTTGTCACCGCGTGTTGCGGGATGGAGTTTATGAGCGTGGCCGGCCCACGGTACGATCTGGATCGGTTCGGCGCTGCGCTGCCCCGGTTCTCGCCCCGTCAGGCGGACCTGCTGATGGTGGTGGGGACAATCAGCCATAAACAGGCGCGGATATTGGTGAAGGTATATAACCAGATGACAGAGCCGAAATGGGTGTTTGCGTTTGGCGCGTGCACTGTGTCGGGCGGCATGTACGACAATTACGCCACGGTGCAGGGGATAGACACCTTGATCCCTGTCGATATTTTTGTGCCCGGTTGCCCTCCGCGGCCGGAGATGGTGCTGGACGGGCTGGTGAAGCTGCAGGAAAAGGTGATCGAACAGACGCATTCGACGCCCGTGAAAGGTGTCTCGCCTGTTGGTGAGGCGGATGACAGGCTGATCACCGGATAGTGAATAGATGAGCGATACTGAAAACAACGAAACAGAAGAAACAACCGCCGTTGACGAGTCTGCGGTGATGCGTCTTGCCAAACAGAAGTTTGGTGATTCTGGCGTGCTGATCCATTCCCACAACAATTTTGGGGATGACACCATCGTGGTCCAGCCGGAAGATATTCTGGAAGTGATGGAGTTTCTCAGAAACGATCCGGAGTGTGCCTTTGACTTGATGATGGATCTGACCGCTGTTGACTATCTCGGCGCGGAAAATATGCTTCCATATATGGATCAGCTCAATTCGAGATATGAGGTTGTTTATCACCTCTACTCTGTTGAGAAAAACCAGAGGATTCGCGTCAAGGCGCCGTTGCAGGAGGATAACTGCTTTATCAACTCGGTGACCGGGATATGGGCCGGGGCGGACTGGTTCGAGCGGGAGGCCTGGGACCTGTATGGCGTGGTGTTCCGGGGCCATCATGATCTGCGGCGGATCTTGCTGTATGAGGGGTTCGAAGGGCACCCGTTGCGCAAGGATTACCCGAAAAATAAACGACAGCCCGAGATTGGGCCGAGGAATTAGATATAGATATGACAGAGCCTTCAGTGGAATACGATTTTCATAAGGTAAGCCATACCGAGCCTATGGTGATCAACATGGGCCCGTCCCACCCGGCGACCCATGGCACGGTGAAGTTCCTGCTGACCCTGGATGGCGAGACTATCGAGGAAATCGATGTGGAGATCGGCTATCTGCACCGGGCGTTCGAGAAGGAGTCCGAGGACCAGCGCTGGAACGGCGTGTTTCCATACACCGACCGGCTCGACTATACGGCCAGCGCGCTCAACAACGTCGGCTATGCGTTGGCGGTGGAGAAATTGATCGGGATTGAGACGCCGGAACGTTGCCAGTATATCCGCGTTATCATCAGCGAGCTGGCCCGGATGAGCGGGCATTACACCAACCTGGCGGCGGGCGCGCTGGAACTGGGCGCGTTGACTGCGTTTATATATTTCGTCGAGGCGCGGGAGCTGCTTTGGGACGTGATCGAATCGGTCTGCGGCGCGCGTCTGACCCATAACTATGTGCGGATCGGCGGGCTGGTCAGCGACCTGCCGGACGGGTTCAACGATCATGTGGCAAAAGTGTTCAAACGCAACCGCGAGCTGTATGACGATTTCGCAAAGCTGCTGCTGAAAAACAGAATATTCCTGGATCGGATGCGGGACACCGGCGGGATATCGAAAGAAGACGCCATTGAATGGGGCTTTACCGGGCCATGCCTGCGGGCATGCGGCGTGGCGTATGATGTGCGCAAGGCGTCGCCATACCTGGTGTATGACAAGCTCGATTTCGAGATACCGATAGGCGAAACCGGCGACAACCTGGACCGGTTCCTGGTGCGGATGGAAGAGCTGAACCAGTCGATGCGGATAGTGGAACAGTGTATCGAGCAGATTCCGGAGGGTCCAATTAACATAGATGATCCACGATGGCGGCAACCGTCCAAGGACGACATATTCAACGACATGGAATCGATGATATTCCATTTCAAAACGGTCATCGACGGCCAGCATGTGCCGAAGGGAGAAACGTATCACGCCGTGGAGGGCGCCAATGGTGAGCTCGGTTTTTATATAGTATCCAACGGCAGCGGCAAACCGTGGAAATGCCGGGTGCGACCGCCGAGTTTCGCGCTGACATCCGCCATGCCGCTCCTTGTTAAGGGCAGCCTGCTGGCGGATCTTATCCCGACGTTCGACATGATCAACCTGATCGGCGGAGAGTGCGACAGATGATCAATGCGGCTGAAGTTGTGGAGATGATTTTCAAGATCGCGTTTGTGCTGGGGTTGAACCTCGGCTTCTTCGCGCCGGTGCTGGCATGGGTGGAGCGGAAACAGTCGGCCGTCATGCAGGACCGGATCGGGGCGAACCGGGCGGCAATTTTTGGAATCACGTTGATCGGGCTTTTTCATTCGCTGGCGGACGCGATAAAACTGATATTTAAAGAAGATTTCGTGCCCCGTGGCGCGGAAGATATTTTGCACAAGTTGGCGCCGGTGCTGGCGGTGATACCGGCATTAATAGTGTTTGCCGCCATACCGTTCGGCGGGCAGTACACCCTTTGGGGTCATAAAGTAAACCTGGTGATCGCCGATCTGGACGTGGGTGTGCTCTACGTTTTTGCCATCGCCTCGTTGGCGACATATGGTGTGGTTATAGCCGGCTGGGCGTCGAATAATAACTGGTCGATCCTGGGCGGGCTGAGGGCCGCGGCGCAGATGTTCAGTTATGAAGTGGCCATGGGGCTGACCATCATCGGGCTGATCATGTATTACCAGTCCCTGAGCCTGGTGGAGATCGTGGCGAAACAGGAAAACTTTTTCCATTGGGGCATCATCTGGCACTTCCCGGCGTTCATCCTGTTCCTGGCATGCGCGGTGGCGGAAAACAAAAGGGTGCCGTTCGACGCGCCGGAGGCGGAGTCGGAGCTGGTGGCCGGGTACTTTACCGAATATTCCGGGATGAAATTCGTGATGTTCTGGACCGCTGAGTTTATAGAGATGGTGACCATATCCGGTTTGTGCGTCACGTTGTTTCTGGGCGGGCATCATATACCGTTTGTTACGGTCGCCGGGCTGATCGAATTCTTCAGTTTCCTGGGCGATAACGGAGCCAACATCGCGGCGATGCTGGTGGGGATTGCGGTGTTCGTGATCAAGCTGATATTGATACTGGTGCTCCAGATGGCGATCCGCTGGACCATGCCGCGGTTTCGGTATGACCAGATAATGAAGCTGGGGTGGAAGATGATCCTGCCTCTGTCGCTGGTATGGATATTTCTCGTCGGCGTCGCAATCCTTTCCGGATTGATGCCGAGTATATAAAAACAGATATGGCTATTACAGTAAAGAAAATCGATCGTAACGTGGAGATGACGCTGTGGGAGCGCTCCTATATTCCGGAGATGATCCGGGGTATCGGCATCACCATGCGGCATTTTTTCAGCAACATGATTGGGCTGATAAAGGAAGCGCTCGGCGGGGCGGAGCACAGGAAGATAATGACGGTCTACTATCCGGAGGAGGACCCGATCGTGCCGGCGGCCTATCGTGGGCGCCCGGTGCTGGTCCGCGCGGAGGACGGCTATGAAAAATGCGTGGCCTGCGGGTTGTGCGAGGTGGTCTGCCCGCCCCACTGCATCAGCATCATCGGCGGCGAACGGGAAAACGGCGACCGATTTCCTTCTTCATACACGTTGGACGGCTCCCGTTGCATATTCTGCGGACTGTGCGAGGAGGCCTGCCCGAAGGAGGCGATTGTGATGAGCGCCGACTGGAAAGACCTGTGCGAGCGGGACCGGTCGAAAATGATATACAGCAAGGAAGACCTGCTCTATCCGGAGCGCAACCTGAAAACCCGGCTGGATGTAATCCGGGACAAATATTACAGCGAAGCCCGGTTCCGGCCAACCGACGGCAAAGGCGGATCGGAATAAACAGTATGGAAGTTATAGTTTTTTACATTGTGGCGGCGATATCGATCGCCTGCGCGCTGACCATGATAACGGCGCGCAAGCCGGTGACCTCCGCCCTGTTCCTGGTGGCGGTTATGTTCTGCCTGGCGGTGTTGTTCGTACTTTTGAACGCGCACCTTATCGCCGTATTACAGATATTGATCTACGCCGGCGCCATTATGGTTTTATTCATGTTCGTGATGATGCTGCTCAACCTTCGGGAAAAAGAGGGTAAGGCGACGCTTCACACGTCGAAGTTCCAGATTGCTGGTGTCGGGGCGATGAGCCTGTTGCTGATACCGTTCATGTATATGATGACCGTGAACAGCCCGGAAGGGCCTGGGGCCATGGATGGGTTCGGGACCACCGCCGAAGTGGGAAAACTTTTGTATACAGATTATATGCTGCCGTTCGAGATCGCGTCGGTGTTACTGCTGGTGGCGCTGGTGGGTGCGGTGGTTCTTACGAAGATAAAGCTGAGGTAGCTGGGGATATGTCGCTGACTGTTAACCATTTTTTGATACTGGCCGCCATACTGTTTTCCATCGGCGCTGTGGGTGTGTTCACCCGGCGCAACATTATCGTGGTGATGATGTGTATAGAGCTTATGTTGAACGCGGTCAACCTGACGTTTATTTCGTTTTCATATTTCCTGAACGATATGACCGGCCATGTGTTCGTGTTTATGGTGATGGCCGTGGCGGCGGCGGAGGCGGCCGTGGGGCTGGCCATCGCGCTGGCGCTGTTTAAAAACCGAGAGACTGTTGACGTGGACCAGGTCAACCTGATGAAAGGTTAACCGCAAAAGACATGAGAAAAATGGCGACATTGGATAGTGTGATAAGAGGAGCTGGCCATGTGGGGGCTTGAGCATATCTGGTGGGTAGTGTTCCTGCCGCTGATCGGGTCCATAATAAACGGCCTGTTCGGCTATAAAATATCGAAAAACTGGGTGACGTTCTGGGCGGTCGGGTCCACCGGGTTGTCGTTCCTGATCGCGTTGTGCGCCTTTGCCGGGCTGCTGTCGCTCGACCCGGCGAACCGGGTATACGAAAACGTATTGTTCACCTGGATCCAGGCCGGCTCGTTCACAGCCGAAGCGGGTATACAAATCGATCCGCTCTCCGGCGTATTCTTGCTTATTGTGACCGGGGTTGGGTTTCTGATCCATGTCTATTCGGTCGGTTACATGAGCCATGAAGCGGCATATTCCCGGTATTTTTCATATCTAAACCTTTTCATGTTCTCGATGTTGCTGCTGGTGCTGGGCAACAACTTCCTGCTCATGTTCATAGGTTGGGAGGGTGTTGGGCTCTGCTCCTACCTGCTGATCGGATATTACTACGAAAAAGACTCCGCCTCCGACGCTGGCAAGAAAGCGTTTGTGGTCAACAGGATCGGCGATTTCGGCTTCCTGCTGGCGATGATGTGGATATTCTGGACCTTCGGGTCGATCGATTATACGACGGTATTCCCGATGGCGCATGAGAAGCTGGCGGTGGGCGGCCTGGCGGTGACCGGGATCACACTGCTGCTGTTCCTGGGCGCAACCGGTAAATCGGCGCAGATACCGCTCTATACATGGCTGCCGGACGCCATGGAGGGCCCGACCCCCGTATCGGCGCTGATCCATGCGGCCACCATGGTGACTGCGGGCGTGTATATGGTGGCGCGTTGTAATGCGTTGTTCAACCTGGCGCCGACCACGATGATGGTTGTGGCGCTTATCGGGGCGCTGACCGCTCTGTTCGCGGCGACCATGGGGCTATATCAGACAGATATCAAACGGGTGCTGGCCTATTCCACCGTGTCGCAGCTTGGCTATATGTTCCTGGCTTGTGGGGTGGGGGCGTATGTGGCGGCGGTGTTCCATGTGATGACCCATGCTTTTTTCAAGGCCTGTCTTTTTCTTGGCTCCGGTTCGGTGATCCACGGCATGTCTGGTGAGCAGGATGTGCGGCAGATGGGCGGGCTGGAGGATAAGATGCCGAGGACCAGCTGGACATTCTGGATATCTTGCCTGGCGATCGCCGGCATTCCGATATTCTCCGGCTTTTTCTCCAAAGATGAAATTTTGCTGAGCGCCTATGTGGGGCATACGCCTGGTAATATTATCTTTTGGGCCATGGCCACGGCGGCGGCGTTTATAACAGCGTTTTATATGTTCCGGTTGTATCACCTGACCTTTTCGCGGGAGCTGCGGGCGGAGGACCAGTATGTGCGCGACCATGTGCACGAGTCGCCAGGCAGCATGACCTGGCCGCTTATTATCCTGGCCGGGCTGGCGACGGTGGGCGGATTTTTGGGCATCCCGGAAGTTTTCATAAAGCATGGGCATACGTTATCCAACTTCCTGGCGCCGGTGTTCCACACCCATGGCGCGCCGGAGCATCCGCATGTATCGGCCATGCTGGAGATCTCCCTGATGGCGTTTTCGGTGGTGGTGGCGGTGGTCGGCATCCTGATGGCGCGGCACTTTTATCTGAACAATCCGGAAGCGGCGGATGAATGGGCCCAAAAAGAAGGCTTCATAAAAACAGCATATACGACAATCAAAAACAAATATTATGTCGACGAAATATATGACGCTATTATCGTGCGGCCCATTGTGGCTATATCCGACAGCTTTTTGTGGAAAATATTCGATGTGCAAATCATCGACGGGTTCGTTAACGCTGTGGGAAGCATAGTCAAGGATCTGCACGGATTTGCCAGCAGGACACAGACCGGGATGGTGCGAAACTATGCCACGGCGATGGTGTTCGGTGGCATATTTTTCGTCGGGCTCTGGCTCTTAACGGGGGGGAACTAGACGACCATGGGTTCATTTCCGATACTTAGCCTGTTAACGTTCATCCCGCTGGCTGGCGCGCTGATCCTGCTGTTTGTCGATAAAGAAAACAAAGGGCTGATCCGGGGGACTGCTTTTACTATCACAGTGGTTAATCTACTGCTGTCACTGCCGCTCTATTTCAACTTTCAACAGACGCATGAGATGCAGTTTGTGGAAAAATATGAGTGGATACCCGATTTTGGCGCCTATTACCATATGGGCATCGACGGCATATCGATGTTTCTTATTATCCTGACCACGCTGACCTGCGCCATTTGCGTTGCCAGCACCTGGTCGGCGATCGACAAGCATGTTAAAGAGTTCCAGATATCATTGCTGGTGCTGGAGACCGGTATGATCGGTGTTTTCTGCGCGCTCGACTTCCTGCTGTTTTATGTATTCTGGGAGCTGATGCTGATCCCGATGTATCTGATGATCGGTGTGTGGGGCGGCCAGCGGCGGATATACGCGGCGGTCAAGTTTTTCCTCTATACCATGTTCGGCTCCGTGCTGATGCTGGTGGCGATCATATGGCTCTATTTCCATAACTATAACGTGACCGGGCAGTACGACCTGAGCATCCTGGCCTATCACGGGTTGAGCATAGCGCCCGAGGCGCAGTTCTGGTTGTTCATGGCGTTCTTCATAGCGTTCGCCATCAAGGTCCCGATGTTTCCGTTCCACACTTGGCTGCCGGACGCCCATGTGGAGGCGCCCACCGCCGGGTCGGTGATCCTGGCCGGCATATTGCTGAAAATGGGCACGTACGGATTTCTCCGGTTTTCGTTGCCGATATTCCCGGATGCTACTGTGGCCGCCATGGGCTGGATTGGTTGGCTGGCGGTTATCGGGATAATATACGGCGCCCTGGTTGCGATGGTGCAGCCGGATATAAAAAAGCTGGTGGCCTATTCATCGGTGAGCCATCTGGGGTTTGTGATGCTGGGCATCTTCGCGCTGAATGTGCAGGCGATCGAGGGTGGAATATTGCAGATGATTAACCATGGCATATCCACCGGCGCGCTGTTCCTTGCGGTGGGTGTGTTGTACGAGCGGCGGCATACGCGCCTGATTACAGAGTATGGAGGGATCACTAAAAGGATGCCGATATTCGCGGCGATATTCATGATCGTTACTCTCTCATCCATCGGACTGCCGGGGTTGAACGGGTTTGTGGGTGAGTTTCTGATATTGCTGGGCGCGTGGCAGACCAATAAACTGCTGACGATACTGGCCACCTCCGGTGTGATCTTCGCCGCGGTTTATATGTTGTGGATGTTCCAGCGGGTGATGTTTGGCGAGATTACCAACCCGGAAAATGAGAAGCTGAAGGATGTGAACCTGCGGGAGATCGCATATTTCGCTCCGCTGATATTTTTCATATTCCTGCTGGGTGTATACCCGACACCGTTTATAAAAAAGATGGAGCCGACCGTGGAGCATCTGGTCCAACAGGTGGAAGTGGCCAAAATCAGAAATGCGAGTGGGCCCAAGCTGGGGAAGAAAGCGATAGTGGGTACGAAAGTGAAACATGATGGGCGAGGTGTGAAATGACAAACATACCGATGCCTGATATAAAACTTTCCGCCATAGGTCCGGAGATGGTGTTGGTCATCACCGCGATGGTTGTGCTGGTCATGGAAGTGTTCGCGGCGAAAAAGGGGAAGGACCATCTGGCCTATCTCTCCTTGCTTGGCGTGCTGGCCGCGTCGGCGTTGACCATGAAGCTGCAGGGCGACGCGTGGACCACCTTTTCCGGTATGTATGTGGTCGATAACTTCGGCATGTTTTTCAAGCTGATCTGCCTGCTGGGGCTGGGGATGACGATCCTGGTCTCCGTCAAATATAATCAGGATGAAGGCATCGACGCCGGCGAATATTACGCCATGCTTCTGTTCGCCACATCCGGCATGTTCTTCATGATATCCGGATCGGACATGATCACGATATTCATGGGGCTGGAGGTGATGTCGATCGCGCTGTATATCCTGGCCGGGTATACCCGTGCCCGGACGCTCTCCAACGAAGCGTCGATGAAATATTTTATACTGGGCGCGGTTTCGTCCGCGATATTGCTGTATGGCATGGCGCTTATGTATGGCGCCACCGGGTCGACCAAGCTGGAGGCGATCGGCGCGGCGATTTCTGCTGATTCCGTCAACATAAATGTACTGATCCTTGGCGCTGTCCTGATGTTGGTCGGATTTGGGTTCAAGGTGGCCGCTGTGCCGTTTCATATGTGGACGCCTGATGTATATCAGGGCGCGCCGGCCCCGGTGACCGGGTTCATGTCCGCCGGGCCGAAGGCGGCTGCGTTCGCTGCGTTTCTGCGGGTGTTCAACGAGGCGTTGCCCGCACTGCAGGCCGACTGGTGGGTGTTGATATGGATTTTAGCCGTGTTAACAATGACCTTGGGCAACCTGGCGGCGCTGATGCAAAACGATGTGAAGCGGATGCTTGCATACTCCTCTATTGCCCATGCAGGTTATATACTGGTCGGGTTTGTGGCCGGGGGCGAGCTGGGCTCATCATCTATCCTGTTCTACATGCTGGTCTATACGTTCATGAACATCGGCGCGTTCGCTGTGGTCACTGTGGTATCAAGAGCGGGTGAGAAGAAAACCGCCATCTCCGACTATACCGGATTGGGCTACAAATATCCGTTGATGGCCATCGTGCTGGTGATTTTTCTGTTCGCGCTAGCTGGTATACCACCGACATCTGGTTTCATGGGCAAGCTATATATCTTCCTGGCTGCGCTAAAGCAGGGTTACGTTTTCCTTGCGATCATTGCAGTGCTCAACTCTGTTGTATCGGTCTATTATTATTTACGGCTCTCTGTGGTGATGTATATGCGTGATGAGAAAGCCGAGGATCTGCCAGCGCTTAATTTCGCCCCATCACTCGTTGCCGCGTTGGCCATTGCGGTATACGGTTCCCTTTGGCTAGGCGTCGCGCCCGCCGGTTATATCGCCTTCGCCGAGGCCGCCTTTCTGGCGCCGTAACGGTTACCCCATACTCTTTACACAAATACTTTTGTATAGCTGGTTGCGCCTGGGGCCATACTAAAGTCCGGCGATCTCCCTCCGATATACTGGCAAGAGTTTAATTACGCTGTATATATATTTTGAATAAATGTAATAGTTATGTTGATACAAAACTTTGACGACAACCTCTATCAGTCGGTCTTATCGGTGATATACGACACGCCGGATGTCCGCCTGCATTTAATTACATCGTTAAAAATCGAAAACGGCGAATATTATGCTCATGGCTACATAATCGCGGAAAAGATTGTCGAGGACGCGCGATGGCTACAGAAACATTAAGGGCGCCGACTCTAGCAGTTTTGCTGGTGGCCTGACTTGTCGAACGGGCCCAGCACGATTGTCTGGAACGCTTTTTTCGCGAACAGATCCCCCGCCAGGCCCAGCACATTTTCCGGTGTGACCGATTTCACCTCCTCGAGCATCTGGTCCAGCGTATAGGTCTGGCCAAAATAGAGCTTCTGATACGCGATTTGCGACACCCGCGCGCCCAGCGACTCAAACGACATCCGCAGATTGTCGCAGTTCTGGATTATCGCGCGTTCAACTTCTGCAGCGGATGGTTCCGTCTGGCTGATTATGTTAATTTCGTTTTCCACAATTTCCATCAGGTTGCACAGCGCTTCCGGCGCGCATGCGGAATAGACGCCGAACAAGCCGGTCTCCAGGTATTGATCGTAGAAGCTATGGATGGAATAGGCCAGGCCCCGTTTCTCCCGCACATTTTGGAAAAGGCGGGAAGAGACGGAACCACCCAATATGGTGCTCAGGATCGCAAGTTCGTTTCGTTTGGCATGGGTCACACCCAGGCCATCGGCGCCAATGATCACGTGCGCCTGCTCGGTCGGCTTGCTGATGGTTTTTTTGCCGGTATTGAAGGGTGGTTTTTCCAGAGTTCTTTGCGCGGAGCAGCTATCCAGTTTGCCGAAAAACTTTTCCACAAGGGAGGTGAGCTGATCGAGCTTGATATCACCGCACGCTGTTATCACGATGCCCGGCGGCCGGTAATACTGTTGTCTTATGCCCAGCAGGTCGTCCCGGGTGATCGAGCGTATGGTCTCTTGCATGCCGGTTATCAGTCGGCCCAATGGGTGGCCGGGCCATACGGCGGGGTATAGCGCGTCATAGATATAGTCGGAGGGGCTGTCCTCCACGGCGCTCATCTCCTCCAGGATAACGGACCGCTCATGCTCTATCTCATCTTCAGGGAAGATGGAATTGAGGGTGAGGTCGGCGATCAGGTCAAACGCCTGCTCTAGCCGCTTGCTGACAACCCTGCCGGAATAGCAGGTGATCTCTCTGGAAGTAAACGCGTCGATATGCCCGCCCAGCGAGTCGATCTCGATGGCGATATCGGCGGTGGACCGCTCCTCCGTTCCCTTGAACACCAGGTGCTCAAGGAAATGGAACAGCCCCGATTTGTCGTCCGGCTCGTCGCGGGAGCCGGCGAATATCCATACGCCGAACGATACCGATTTAAAAAACGGTATCGTCTCGCAAAGAACCGGGATATCGTTAACGTCGGTTGTTTCTATCACCTCGGCCCCGTGGCGGCCTCCTGCCAGAATCAGAAGAGGGGCGCCTTGGCCGGTCGGATGTGGGAGGAGGCGTTGTGATCTCCTTGTCGGTTCCTTCCACCGCTTCTTTATAAGAGAGGCGGACCTTGCCATGGCCATCGACTTCGATAACTTTCACAGGTATCTCGTCGCCTTCTGCGAACACGTCTTCCATATGGTTGATGCGGAAGTTGGCGACCTGGCTGATATGGCACAACCCTTCAGTGCCGGGGAAGATCTCCACAAACGCGCCGAAGTCGGTGATCCTTCGGATGATGCCGTCATATATCTTGCCCACCTCGGCCTCCTGCAGGATATTGTCCACCATGGCGATGGCGACGTTCAGTTTCTCCGCGTCGGGCGAGAAAATCTTGACGGTGCCGTCATCCTGCACATCCATCTGCGCGCCAGATTCGGCCACGATATTTTTTATGATTTTGCCACCCGGGCCGATCAGCTCCCGGATTTTATCTTGATGGACCTTCAATGTATGAATGCGAGGAGCGTTTTTGTTAAGGTCATCCCGTGGCGCGGCCATAGCCTTGTCCATTTCATCCAGGATATGCATCCGGCCTTCTTTGGCCTGCTCCAGCGCCTGCTTCATTAATTCTACGGTCAATCCTTTTACTTTGATATCCATCTGGACAGCGTTGATCCCCTCGCGGGTGCCAGCCACCTTGAAGTCCATATCACCGATGGCGTCTTCCATGCCAAGGATATCGGAGAGGATGGCGGTCTTGTCGTCCTCTTTCACCAGCCCCATGGCGATGCCGGCGACGGCCGCCTTGATCGGCACCCCGGCGTCCATCAGGCTCAGCGAAGCGCCGCAAACGGTGGCCATGGATGAAGAGCCGTTCGATTCCAGAATCTCTGACACGACCCGGACGGTGTAAGGGAACTCTTCATTTGTCGGGATCATCGGCTCGATGGCCCGCTCCGCCAGGGCGCCATGCCCGATCTCTCTTCTGCCAGGGCCGGATATACGTTTGACCTCGCCCACACAAAACGGCGGGAAGTTATAGTGCAGATAAAACGTTCTCATGGAGCGGCCTTCCAGATTGTCCAGCGTCAGCTCGTCCATGCTGGTGCCCAGGGTGGTGGTGACCAGCGCCTGCGTCTCGCCCCGGGTGAACAGGGCGGAGCCGTGGGTCCTGGGCAGCGCGTCCACCGCGATCTGGATATCGCGAACGGTGTTCAACGCCCGGCCATCCACACGGATGCCTTCATCCAGCGCCATGTTGCGGACGAACTTTTTCTGCACTGTGCTGAAAGCTTCCTTGTAGGCGGTCTTCCTGGCGCTGTCGTCATCATCGCCCATGATCTGCTCGATGGCTTCGTTACGCAGTTTTTTCAGCGCCGCGCTCCGTTTCATCTTGCCTTCGGTCATCAAGGTCTCTTTCAGCGAGCCTTCCACCTTGGCGCGGATCTCTTCCACCTCCGGGCCTTCAGGGGCAGGTTCCATTTCCATTTTCGGTTTGCCCAGCTTGGATGTCAGCTCCACCTGCATGGCGCAAATTTTCTTTATCCATTCATGGCCAAACTCCAGGGCGGCGATTAAATCGTCTTCCAGCACTTCGTTTCCGCCACCTTCCACCATCACCAGCGACTCTTCCGTGCCCGCCAGCAGCAGGTTGATATCACAGGTTTCTATCTGTTCTATGGTCGGGTTGCAGACCAGCTCGCCATCCACCCTGCAGATTCTTACGCCAGATATAGGTGTCGTGAACGGCAGATGGGAGATCATGAGGCTGGCCGAGGCGGCGGTGATGGCCAGTGAAGCTGTCTCGTGCTCATGGTCGAAGGAGAGCGGGTTGATAATCACCTGTGTTTCGTTGCTGTATCCATCGGCGAACATCGGCCGGATGGTCCTGTCGGTCAATCGGGAGATCAGGGTCTCCCGGTCGGAGGGCCTGGCTTCCCGCTTGAAAAAGCCGCCCGGTATTCTGCCGGCGGCCGCTGTCCTGTCTCTGTAATCCACCGTAAGTGGGAGAAAATCAACATCTTCCCGTCCGCTGTCTTCTGCTGATACGGCGCACAGGATCATTGTCTCTTCAAAGCCAACCACCGTCGATCCAGCGGCTTGTTTGGCCAGAATGCCGCTTTCTATAAACATTATTTTTTCGCCTAGTTGTAGTTCTACTCTTTCCGCTTGCATCTTAGATAGTTCCTTTTCTTAGTAATTGTGATTCCGCTAGTTTGGTGATATCAAGTCGTGTGAGGATTACGCGCATGGTGATGCGCGAATTCGTGACGCCCAGTCAATGGACGACGCCCGTTATCGGCGCAGTCCGAGGGCCTTGATAATTTCTTTGTAACGTTCCAGATCTTTTTTCTTAAGATAATCGAGCAATCTGCGTCGACGGTTGACCATCTTAAGCAAACCCCTGCGGGAATGGAAATCTTTTTTGTGCGATTTAAAATGTTCCGTCAGGTAAACAATGCGGTCCGTCAATAACGCAATCTGCACTTCCGGTGATCCGGTGTCCGCATCGCTTGTCCGGAATTTTTCAATGGTGGATGCCTTCTGCTCTTTCAAGGCTGTCATTTTTTCTTTAATCCCTTCTCAATATTTTTTTAATTCTGGTAACCGATCGTTTATACCAGATTTCAATGGTTCTTGTAAAGTACTTTTGACGCAACACTCCAGCCACCCTTGAGGCGCTTCTGTTTTTGAGGGTCGATCGCATGCTCTGGGTAAAGGATTCCGCGATATTGCGTAAAATTTTGGTTCAAGTTTTTCGGATAAACACCGATCAGGAATAGTTGTTGTGATTTTTGAATTAAATTATCAAGTTATTCACTATCAGGTTTAATAGATGAAAATAAAATGCCCCAATTGTTCCACAGCATACAGAGTTAATCTCGGCCCGATCTCCGAAAAGGGTAAGCATGTTAAGTGTTCTTCTTGTAACCACAGGTTTATCATCAATGCTGACGATTATCAGGAGTCGGAGCCGCTCAGCCCGGGAACTGACCCTAGCTCAGATGACAATTTGGCCATGTACAACAGTAATAACCGAGCTGGCCTTGATGATTCCAGCGAGCTCTCCATAGAGGTGCGGGCTTCAGCATTCGAAATATCAGCAGGGGTGGAGGATGAACCTGACCTGGAAGATACTTTTGAGCAAACTGTTATAGAAACAACCCATTGGGAAGAGCCAGACGTTGCGGACGTAAACCATGCGGAGTCAACATCAAATCTATGGCTGCAAGCTGCTTTAGCGATAATATTGGCGGTGATACTGCTGTTGGCGGCGCTTGGTGGGGTCTATTTGTATAAACTATAATTGACCAGTGAAAGCCATCGATAGTCAATATAACCAAGCCAGATTATTTTCTTTAACTGCTCACAAATCTTTGCCTTTATTCGGAAAGAGCAATATCATTGTTTTAAAACAACTTTTTATCAGAAACCCTCGGCGGGTCTGTTATGAGAATAGATGACAATGACGCATTGCTGGTTATAGATGTACAAAACGATTTTTGCCCCGGCGGCGCGCTGGAGGTTCCTGATGGAGACAGCGTCATCCCGGTCATCAACAAGGCTGCCCGGCTGTTCACCCATGTTATAATGACCCAGGACTGGCACCCAGGGGGCCATAGTTCATTCGCTTCGGTCTATGCTGATAAAGAGCCGTATGACATGGTGAAGCTCTCCTATGGCAAGCAGGTGTTATGGCTGGATCATTGCGTCCAGGGGACGAATGGAGCCATGTTCCATCAAGATATCGATATACCTGATTGCAGACTGATTATTCGAAAGGGGTTTCGCCGCGAAGTCGACTCATACTCAGCCTTTATGGAGAACGACCACAAAACCGTAACAGGCCTTGCCGGATACTTGAATGAATGCGCTATCAATCGTGTTTTCATAACCGGCCTGGCCACCGATTTCTGCGTACAATACAGCGCGATGGACGCTGTTGACGCCGGTTTTACCGTAATGGTTATAGAGGATGGATGTCGAGGGATCGATATTGACGGATCGGTAAATGCCGCATGGGACAATATGTTAGCCAAGGGTGTCGGCAGGATCAATTCGACCGGGCTGGGGCGATGAGCGTACCTCAAACAGCGCTGGTCACAGACTATTACCAGCTGACAATGATGCAAGGCTACTGGCAATCCGGGCTGTACCGGCACATAGCCTGCTTCGATATGTTTATCCGAAAGAACCCGTTCGAGGGTGGATTTACGCTGACCTCAGGATTAGCGGATGTTCTGGAATATCTGGATACATTGCGTTTTACCGACGGGGATATCGCCCACCTTGCCAGCCTGGGCGATTTTGACCACGGATTTTTGGAATATCTTCGAACACTGAAATTCACCGGTGACCTGGACGCGGTCCCGGAGGGGTCTGTCATCTTCCCCCATGAACCGGCCCTGCGGGTGATCGCCCCGCTGGACCAGTGCCAGCTGATAGAATCGGCGTTGCTGAACATCATCAATTTCCAGTCGCTCATAGCCACCAAGTCGGCCCGAATATGCCTGGAGGCGGGGTATGACAACGTGCTGGAGTTCGGGCTACGCCGCGCCCAGGGCCTGGATGGAGCGCTGAGCGCATCCCGGGCGGCTTATATCGGGGGGTGCTACGCCACATCCAATGTGCATGCCGGCCAGGTGTACGGCATCCCGGCGAAGGGGACCCACGCCCACTCTTGGGTGACCGCTTTCGAGAATGAGATTACAGCATTCCGAAAGTTCGCGGAAATCTATCCCGACAACTCGATCCTGCTGGTGGACACTTACAACACACTGCAAAGCGGCGTCCCATCCGCCATCGCAGTGGGGCTGGAGATGAAGCGGAAAGGGCAGAAACTTACAGGAATCCGGATAGACAGTGGCGACCTGGCGTTCCTGTCCATCGAAGCGCGCAAGATGCTGGACGCGGCGGGGCTTGTGGACACAAAAATCGTCTGTTCCAGCGAGCTGGACGAGTATATTATCCACGACCTGAACAGCCAGGGGGCGAAGATCGATATCTACGGGGTCGGGACGAAGCTGATCAGCGCCGATGGTGATCCGTCGCTATCCGGTGTATATAAGATGTCCGCGTTGAAAGGGCAGGGCGGTGAGTGGAGCCTTAAACTGAAAAACTCTGAAGGGTTGAAAAAGGCGACCTTCCCCGGCCTGAAGCAGGTGTGGCGCATGTATGATGAAAATAACGGGATGAGCGCCGACCTGGTGGAGCTGGAAGAGAGCGAACCAGATTTTACAAAAGGTGTTGTGGGTGTGCACCCTACGATGGAGACAGAGAAGAAACTGTACAAAGATATAAGCTCAACCGAAAAGCTTCTGCAGCCGGTCATGCGGGGGGGCAAGATCGTGGCGAAGCAGCCGGCGCTGGGCGAAATCCGGGAGCGGGCGCAGCGCCAATTACAAAAAGTTCACCCAACCATGCGGCGATTACTGAACCCTCATGTGTATAAGGTAAGCGTCGGGCCTGCCTTGTACGAGGCAACAAAAACACTCCGGGATAGTTTATAGCAGACATTTATTTCTGTGCATAAATTTGACTACAAACTAGTATACTGTAATAAACATTTAATCAGAGTTAATTAGATATGCGAATCTTGGCAGTAATATTTATATTTTCATTAAGCATAGCATCAACTTCTTATGCTGATCTAAAAATTTATAGAGTTGGTAAAAGCCCTGGGATTAGAAAATATGTGACTATTATGGGTATATCCAAATCGTGGAAGTTAGACTGTACAGAACAAACTACAGGAAAAGGTAAAGGAACTAAACGATGTGAGTTGGAACCGACGACTGGCAAGGTAGTCGGTAACAAGCCTGTCTATCAAAGTAAATCAGGTCCAGAAGTAACCCTACGCTTTACTCCAGGTGACCACTTCCCATTTTTTGGTCCGGCATTATGCGACTTTTCGGGCTTCTTGACCACTTCCCATTTTTTGGTCCGGCATTATGCGACTTTTCGGGCTTCTGACCACTTCCCATTTTTTGGTCCGGCATTATGCGACTTTTCGGGCTTCAATGGCTGGCTGTTTTTCCGTGGCAGCCAACGCAAATTCTTTCGGCGTTTTATTACCTAATGCCGAGTGCGGGCGAAATTCATTATAATCTTTTCGCCACGTCTCGATCTTACTCCTGGCATCCTCCATTGACAAGAACCAATGTGTGTTCAAACATTCATCCCGAAAACTTCCGTTGAATGACTCTATGAAAGCGTTATCCGTGGGCTTGCCGGGCCTCGAAAAATCCAACTCTACCTTCCGCTCATACGCCCACTTGTCCAACGCCTTCGAAATAAACTCTGGACCGTTATCCACCCGAATACTTTTAGGCGCGCTACGTATATAAACAAGCTGCGTCAAAAATGATGAAACCATCTCACCGGTAACCTTCTTGTCAACCAACATCCCAAGGCTCTCCCGACTAAAATTATCGACTATCGTCAAAGCCCGAAACCGGCGGCCATCAAACAGAGCGTCGGTCACGAAATCCATGCTCCAGCTCTCATTAAGCTCGGTCGCCACTTCACGGGCTCCGCGACTCCTGGCCGACACGTGACGCTTCGGGCGCCGCATGCGCAAGCTGACCACTTCCCATTTTTTGGTCCGGCATTATGCGACTTTTCGGGCTTCAATGGCTGGCTGTTTTTCCGTGGCAGCCAACGCAAATTCTTTCGGCGTTTTATTACCTAATGCCGAGTGCGGGCGAAATTCATTATAATCTTTTCGCCACGTCTCGATCTTACTCCTGGCATCCTCCATTGACAAGAACCAATGTGTGTTCAAACATTCATCCCGAAAACTTCCGTTGAATGACTCTATGAAAGCGTTATCCGTGGGCTTGCCGGGCCTCGAAAAATCCAACTCTACCTTCCGCTCATACGCCCACTTGTCCAACGCCTTCGAAATAAACTCTGGACCGTTATCCACCCGAATACTTTTAGGCGCGCTACGTATATAAACAAGCTGCGTCAAAAATGATGAAACCATCTCACCGGTAACCTTCTTGTCAACCAACATCCCAAGGCTCTCCCGACTAAAATTATCGACTATCGTCAAAGCCCGAAACCGGCGGCCATCAAACAGAGCGTCGGTCACGAAATCCATGCTCCAGCTCTCATTAAGCTCGGTCGCCACTTCACGGGCTCCGCGACTCCTGGCCGACACGTGACGCTTCGGGCGCCGCATGCGCAAGCCAAGCCCTTCAAGGCGGTACAAACGCAACACACGTTTGTGGTTCACCTTCCAACCTTCCCGACGAAGCAGGGTATATATTCGCTGGTAACCGTATCGAGGACGGTCTGCCGCCAACTGACAAATACGAGCTCGTAACACGGCCTGGTCAGGAGCAACCGATTGGTACCGGATCGTCGAGCGAGCAAACTCAAACGCTTTGCATATATGGCGTTCGGGCGCTCGATACGTATCCTTCATCTCCTGCACCAGTTGACGCTGCTGACCAGGCCTTAAAACTTTTTTCTGAGAGCATCCTGCAGCATCGACTTGTCGAGCGACAGATCCGCCACCAGCTTCTTCAGGCGGCCATTCTCTTCTTCAAGCTGGCGGAGCCTGCGAACTTCAGCTGGGCCGAGACCGGCATAGATCTTCTTCCAGCGATAAAACGTCTGCTCGCAGATACCCATCTTACGAACCACCTCGGCCACAGGTGTCCCCGTCTCGGCCTGTTGCAAGGCGAAAGCTATCTGCTGGTCGGTGAACTTCGACTTCCTCATCAGTAAATCTCCACTTTGTTACAAGGTTAATTTAACCGATTACTCGCATTATCAATGGATCAATTTAAAGGGAAGAGGTCACTCTATGGTGTTAGTTATAATTATACGCTACTAAATTTAGTAATCGTCAACTTATTTCGAAAGCATACTTATAGCCGGTTGACATTTTTGGGCTACCCTTCTACCATCATGCCATGGGGTTAATGAAAAGATCGATCTACCTGCTTGTTGCAACCTCTATGTTGCTTCTTCAGGCCTTTTCTGCGCCAGCTTCTGCACACAACCATAATCACAGCGATATGGTCATGGCTGGCTCTGCCGAGCACCATGCGCCATCCCGCCAAATGGGCAGTGCGAAGGCAGAATTAAAGGCCGTTGTCGATAAAATAAAGAGTGATGGCAGCGGCGCCACCTGCGCCCACAGCGGCGGCAACGGGCTCTGCCTGTGCCATCTGAACAGCAGCCACAGCATGAAACATAGCGGCTGTTGCATCAAAAAATGCGGCAGCTCCCTGCCGGGTCATGACGGCGCGACGCTCTATTCCGTACTGGATATAGATTCCGTACCGGAGAGCGCGACGACGGATATCGAAAATAAAACCAAATATTTGCCCCGCACCGAGCGACTCCAATCTTTGATACATAATCTGGATCCGGACCCTCCACGTATTTCGTAATTCGATTCAATTTTTTTGGTTGGCGCTGCAAAAATCCCAACCAGGGGTAACTATGGATAAATGCGCCTTTTCAAGTAAATTTCCATATTGGAGTATCGAATTATGAGAAAAATTGCGCCACTATTCGTGGCAATTTATATTTTATTATTCGCACAACATGCGTCTGCTTATGTAGGGTTGTGCTGTGGCAAGTGCGGCGGCAACATGCCGATGAACATCCTGGGCGCCGGCGTGCCGGAGACCCACGAGTTCCGGTTCAAAATAACCCCGATGTTCATGAACATGGATGGACTGCGCGACGGGACCAGCTCTGTCAACAGCGACAGTATCCTGATGCCTGCCATGAACATGGGCGGCATGGGCATGGGATCTGGAGGAACGAAGTATATGGCGGTCCCCACCAGCATGGATATGACCATGCTGAACATGGCGGCCGGCTACAGCTTCACCGACGATTTTTTCGGCGGGATCATGTTTATGTGGCAAAAAAACAGCATGCCGATGAAGTTCAGCCCGATGATGCGCCAGATGCTGGGCACAGATGGGTTCAGCATGGAATCTTCCGGTATGGCCGACACCATGCTGATGACCAAATACCGGCTATACACCGACGACCCGATGATCCCCACAGAGCAGGCCTCGCTGTTCATGGGGCTCAGCCTGCCCACCGGTTCGATAAACGAAAAGAACGAAACCCACCCGGCCCCGGCGCGGCAGTCAGGGCAACTGCCCTACCCGATGCAGCTCGGCTCCGGTACTTTCGACCCGATGATCGGCCTTGTGTATCAGGCCTCTACATCACCCTGGTGGTGGGGCGTGAACGCGATTTATACCGGCAGGTTCTACAAGAACTCCCGCGACTACAGCCTGGGCGACGAGTTCCGCCTGGACACCTATGCCATGTATCAGATGCGCTACGACCTGGTGGCGCAGATACAACTCAACGGCAGGGTGTGGGGCAAGATCGATGGCGAGATGGATGAGGCGATAAGCGGCGCGTCGGGGCGGATCGTGAAAGGTGACCCGACCTCCGGCTATACAACCCCCCGCTGGGACCCGGATCATTATGGCGGGCAGAGCCTGATGACAACGCTCGGTCTGCAATGGCAGCCGATACCGCTGCATATCATCGACCTGAGCGTTGGCCTACCGTTGTATCAGGACCTCAACGGCATCCAACTGGAAAAAAGTTACAGCGTGGCGCTGACCTGGTATATAGAGGTCCCCACACCGTCGAGCATCCGCTATACCGGCAAGAGGAAATCCACCAAAAGCAAGCTGGGATTTTAGGAAGGAGGTTGAATTATGAAACAGCTTTTTATGGTTATGACCCTTCTGATAGTGGCAGGTTGCGCGGTGCATATGACGCCGATCCCGGACCCTCAATCGAGTGAGGCGACGCTGTATGCGGACCGGTGCGGCGCCTGCCACTCTATCCCCCATCCAAAGCGCCATACCTATGAACAGTGGAAGCATATGGTGGAGGTGATGGACAGGGCGCGCGACCACGAAGGTATGCCAGCGCTGGCTGATGATGAAAAGGAGAAAATCCTCGCTTATCTGAAAACCAATTCCAGGTAGGAGGGTGTAATGACAATATTTCGCGTCATATTTCTGGCAGTTGCTGGAATTGCGTTGTTACCGATATTGGGCGGTGGCGCATATGGCGCAGAGATGGTTCATGGCGCGCAGATTACCAAGCCAACAACCAGGGTGGAGGCTCCTTCCTTCACCCTGAATAACCTTGATAGCGGCGTGGTCAGCCTGGCTGATTATAAGGGTAAAGTAGTGTTGATCCATTTCTGGGCCACATGGTGCGCCCCGTGCCGGGAAGAAATGCCGGAACTGGTGAGCATATGGAACAAAAACAAGGCTCGCGGTCTTGTCATTCTGGCGGTATCGGCGGATCGTGGCTCGGTCGACCTGGTCCGCAAATTCCGTGATGAATATCAAATGACGTTCCCAGTGCTGCTTGATCCGGAGGGCGCCGTTAGAAAAGAATATGAGGTGGAGGCGCTGCCTGTCACATACCTGGTCGGCAGGGATGGCAAAATCAGCGGCCGGGTGATAGGTTCTACTAAATGGAGTGGGGAGGACGTACGCAATGTTATAGAAGATATAATGTCGGGTGAATAATTAAAACTTCTGATAAGCTCGTTTGAACGCTGTTTACCGTTTCTTTTTAGGCTGTAAACCCTTATAATGCAAGATAGATAAGTAATTAACCAATACCAGGCAACTATACGGTGAGATGAAATAAAATGAGTGACCCGAGGGTAAAAGAGAGCACGCTGGACCTGAGTTTTTATCGCGATTGGGTGGCCAAGCGTGAATCTGCTTTGGCGAAAGATAAAAAAAGAACCAACTACTTCGTTACAGTTTCCCGTGAGTATGGATGTGAAGGCTATAATCTGGCGCTGAAACTTGTGGAGCGGATCAATGAAAAAGCCGATACCCCTTGGACTCTGTTTACCCATGACATGATCACAGAGATGATATCCAGTGAAGAAGTTCCGGCTGATATGGTGGATGAAATTTCTGAAACAAGATGGTCCTATAGCGACTGGTTCGCCGATGCGCTGGTGCCAAAATATTTGCAGTCGCAATCCACCCAGGTGTTCGAAAGCACACGTAACCTTATATTGAACCTGATAGATAAAGGCAACTGCGTATTGCTCGGTTCAGGGGCCCAGATCATCTCCCATGCGCTCGACCCACGCAAGTTTTACGGGGTTCATGTTCGCGTGGCCGCTTCAACCAAATGGAAAGTCGCCAGGATGGAGAAAATATATGATATGACAATAGGCGATGCGGAGCGCACCCTTAACGAGAACCAGGATCAGCGAAACCAGTTTATTACCGATTTCACCGGATTAAAGGCGGACGATCCATCGCTGTACAATATGATATTTAATAACGCCAAAAACACACCAGAGCTGATGGCGGATGTAACCCTGGAATATCTGAGATTAAAAGGCGCCTTCGAAGAGTAGCTGGCGTGGCCAGTTCAAATACCCTGTCGGGACAGGCGGGTATGCCCATCTGATTCTTATCCAACTTGACCGGCCCTTTCATTCATATAAGACCGCAGGCAGTGAGCTTTAACGAACCCTTCCTGCGCGACAAGAAAGGAACCTCCGCCCACGCGACAGCGTCACCCGCGGTGGCCGCGCCACCGCGTCAGCGTAACTGGTCTGCCCACGGCAGTGCTCACGGCAGGCGCCACAATGGCGCCTAGTGGCCGAGGACAGCTCCGCCCGCCGCTTCCTCCACAGAGATGACCTCGCCCTTGTGCCGGTCCCATAACGGCGAAATTTCGCGGATCATATTGATGATCCGAGGCAGATGCGCCATCACATGATCCACGTCTTCCTTCGTGTTCTGGTGGCTAAAGGAGAACCGGAGGCTGCCATGGATAATCTCGTGCGGGATGCCCATCGCCATCAACACATGGGATGGGTCGAGCGAACCGGAGCTGCAGGCGGAGCCGGTGGAAATGGCGATCCCCGCCATATCGAGGTTGATCAACAACGCCTCGCCCTCCACACATTCGAAACTGATGTTCACAGTGTTCGGTGTGCGTTTTTCCGGATGACCGTTCAGCCGCACATACGGTATCTCTTCCATAATTCTCTTCTGCAGATCGTCGCGCAACGCCGCGGTGTGCCGGGCCGCTTCTTCCATATGGGCCATGCCGATCTTCACCGCCTCGGCGAACCCGACAATGCCGGAGACGTTTTCCGTGCCCGCCCGTTTGCCCCGCTCGTGATGGCCGCCGGTGAGCAGGGTATGCATCTTTGTGCCTTTGCGGATATATATCGCCCCCACACCCTTCGGCGCGCCCACCTTGTGGCCGGAGACGGATAGCATATCCACGCCCAGGTCGTTCACATCGACCGGTATCTTGCAGAACGTCTGCACAGCGTCGCAATGCATCCCGGCGCCGGCGCCTTTGACGATTTCGGTGATCTCCTTGATCGGCTGGATCGTGCCGACCTCGTTGTTGGCGTGCATGATGGAGGCCATGATCACATCGTCGCCCATGGCCACGCGGACCGCCTCTGGATCGACCATTGCGTCGGAATCGACATCGACATGGGTGGCTTTAAAACCGTTTTTCGACAGATATTTCACAACCTCCAGCACTGCAGGGTGCTCTATGGTGCAGGTAATCAACCGGTCTTTCATATCGGTTTTATGCGCCCAGGCGTAACCTTTGATGGCCATGTTGTCCGACTCCGTCCCGCCGCTGGTGAAAAACAGTTCAGATGGATCTGCGCCCATGGCCTCGGCCACGATCTCTCTGCATTCGGCTATTTTCGCTTTTACAAAGCGACCGAATTGATGACCCGATGACGGGTTTCCGTAATAGGTACGGAGGTATGGAAGCATGGCGTCCACCACTTCCGGATATATTTCTGTGGTCGCGTTATGGTCCAGGTAGACACGTTTCGGTTCGTTCATAATATATTCTCCACTTGTTCAATCTCCAGTTCACGAGCCTCGATCACAAGCTGTTTAAGCGGCGGTTATATCCGCCACGAGTTTATCTGCTTTTCCGGGGCGGGCGTCGCCGATCCGGCCCATGCTCCGCCACCTTTTTTTCGTCTATATTCTATTTTAACAGAATCTCCGTTGATTCCCTTACAGTATCGCGCGACGAGGCTGAATATGTCATCCAGGTCACCGTTACCGAAAGAGCCCTTCGCCACGCTCAACGGGCCGCGGACATCCTCATGGGCCGGATAGAACAGAAAATCGTCCGGGCCGGCCAGTTTCTCCAGTTTGTCGTTTTCGCCCTCATCCCGGCTGACGATAACCTTCAGGTTTTCCGATATCCGAAAATGCCGCCCGATCCGCAGAAACCGCGCGTCCTTCACCGATGCGGTGTCGTCGTTGTCCAGCAGGTCACGCATTCTGTCGGCGAAATGCGGGTCGGTCAGCAGGCAACCACCAGAGGAGCATAGGTTTTCCGTCATGCCATAGTCATCCTTGGCGATGCGGATTTGCTCCTTCCTAGACCTGCCACGGATATCGAGCATTTTTTCACGGTCGATCAGGCCGTCCTTTTCCGGGATGGTTGGTTTCAACAGTTTTGCGCTCAACGGCCGGACCACATAGCCTTGCAGGCCTGCCTCCCGGTCGATCAGCGCCATGCGGTCGATCTTTTGCGACATCGGCCTCTGGCCCACCACCTCGCCGGTGAATATGAACGCGGCGCCGATCTCTTCCATCACCTCTTTGGCGCGCCGGAAGATCATGATCCGGCAATCGATGCAAGGGTTCATGTTTTTCCCATAGCCGAAGCGGGGGTTGCGCACGATCTCTATATATTCCTTGCCCATGAACTCGACCCGCGCCTCTATGCCCAGCTCGTCAGAGAGCCGTTTGGCCTCGTTTTTACAGCCATGGTCCTGCCGAGTGCAGGTGCAAAACGGGCTGGAAAAGTTCAGCGCCGTCACCTCGAACCCGAGGGATATCATGATCCGGGTGGCCAGCGCGCTGTCTAACCCGCCGGATAACAGTCCTAATGCCTTTACCGCCAATTGATCCTCTTTCTGTTTTAATAAAGTATTTCTATATACGACTGTTCGCGTAATCGCTCCATCCAAGCCCTTCTTCGAACCTGGTAGCTATCGTTCTGCAGTTTCTGGCCGATCTCTTTGGAAACTTCATCCAGTGGAAGCAGCGCCGCTTTCTCTTTATCGGTCACCTTGATTATATGAAAACCAAACTGTGTATGCACCGGTCCACCGATTTCCCCCACGTCCAGTGCAAACGCTTTGTCCTCGAAATCCTGCAGCATCTCACCTCTGCTGAACCAGCCCAGGTCACCCCCTTTTTTCGCTGAGCCATCCTGGGAATAGGTCGCCGCGGTCTCGGCGAAATCTGTGCCATTGCGTAACTCATCCATAATCTTTTCGATTTTCTCCCTGGCCTGTTCGACTTCGCCCTCGCCAGAGTCTTCCGTGGCCAGCAGAACGATATGGCTGGCGCGGATCCGGCCAGATTTTACAAACCGCTCCCTGTGCCGGTTATAGTATTCCTCCACTTCCTTCTGCGTTGCCGGGACCGGGGGCACCTCCACGCCAGACACTTTCTGGATCAGCAGTTGCTTTTCCAGGGTCTCCCGATATTTCTCCAACGATGTGCCTTGCTGTTTTAGTGTCATTTTTAATGTTTCATCGGTCATCTTATTCTGCGTCTTCACCCGTTCAATAGCCTGGTCGATCTCGGTTTGTGTTACACTCAGGTTTTTGAACCTGGCATAATATGTGATGATTTTTTCATCAATAAAATTCTGCAAGACGGCCTCTTGTGTCAGGCTTTCTTCCGGTATCTGCACCACCCCCTGTTCCTTGAACCGTCTCATCGTCGCAATTTGCTGGTTCAGGTCGGAGAGCAGGATGATCTCACCATTCACATTGGCCACTATCCGGTCGATAACTGTGGCGGAGGAGGCGCTAGCGTAACCTGCAACCAGGCCGACTGTCAGCGCAATGATCAGAGCGAGATACGAGCCAGCAGATCGTTGTTCAGCTTTATTGGTGTTTTTTCCTTTATCCGGGCAACCCATTTTTTAAATTCCTTTTCACGTTCCTTTTCCAGAAGCAGCTTCAGTATACCGGCTTTTGCCTCGGAGTATGTCATCTGGCGGGATTTTTCCCGTTTTGCAACCTTGAAAATATGGAACCCGTATATAGATTCCACCACTTGCGATATCTGACCTTTTTTAAGGTCAAAAACTGCGTCTTCAAATTCCGGCGGCAATTGTCCCCGGCTGAAAAACCCTAAATCACCACCATTAACAGCGTCCGGGCTCAGCGAGCTTTCCTTTGCTATTTTAGCAAAGTCGCCCTTGCGCAGGAGCGCTTTTCTTATTTGCTCCGCCTTGGTTTCGTCATTGACCATGATCTGCAGCACCATCACACGCTCTGGCCAGGCGAACTGGTCGCGGTTCTGTTTGAAGTAGTCAGAAGTCTGCTTGGCGTTGATTTTTATTTTGGAGTCTATCTCGCTGGCCACCAGTTTTTTTATCCGCAGCCCTCTCTCCACATCCTTTTTCCACTGGTCGAAGTCGATCCCGCTATTACTGAGCTCCAGCCCTAGCCTGGTCTTCTCATATTCACCCAGCAAGGCTTTCATCTCTTCATCCAGCTCTTCCTTTGATATGGTGATTCCTCTTTTTTTCGCTTCCATATCCATCAAGGTTTCGTCGATCAGCTTGAACAGGATGAATTTTTTTAGCCGTATGTTATCGGTGGAATCGCCAGACTCTTTCAAGTCTAGGAAGGCCCTGTGCCGTTCAAACTCTTTTTCCAGCATCTGCCTTGTAATCTGCTCGGAGCCAATGGTAACGGCCACGTCCGATTCTTGAACAGGCTGAAACACTTTCTTGCCATCTTGTGGCTGACAGGCGGAAAATGTAATCAACAAAATAGCGAAAACCAGCCCAGTCACAGCTTGGGCGTTATTTTGCCGTTTTGCCATTTTGCAACGTATGCTACTTTGTCGATGGAGATTTTTCATATTTTCATTCTATATGCTTCCCCGCTGTGCTTGCCAGGAATTGATTATCATATAAAGGCGCTTGTCCAGTGGGCGAGGTTATTTTGATTTAGGCAGATTTTCCGCAAACCCTTGGTATGATTTTTGTAAAACTTTTATCCTGCTTGGCGGATCAGGATAATACATTCGTATTGAAGTATTACCGGGGGGTATATTGTACATTTTATATTCTGATATCTTAGTATGGATCGATCCATCCCACACGAGCTGGCCGGTTTTCAGATCAAATATATTGTATTGTGTATCTACTTCCCGCTGGGTTTCCATATTATATTTCCGCCCATACTTTTTGCTATTTTTTACAGGGATCTCATTTCTTTTGGTCGATTTTCTGAATATGTCCGGTCGCGCAAAAACCATATATGAAGCCCCAAATTTACAACCCCTTACCCTGCGAAGAGAATTACCCGATATTTTTGATTTATACAACCACTCTTCCATCATTTTGTTATACGCCGCGCCACCCATTTTATTTTTCAGGCTGTCCCGGCTAACCACAGAAATGCCAGCGACATTTTTTTCCAGGGCGGCTTTCAGCTCTGATGCGAAGTATCGGGAATCCCTTTTTGTAAACTGATCAACCGACGAATCAACACCACCAACAATCAGAGGCGATGATAGCAGCGCCTGGCTGGTAAAAGAAGGATCAACCCTCAGGTTGGAGACATGTGTTTGGCACGCAAACCCAGTGAAAACAAGCAGTATTAAGGGCAGATAAATTGGTCGCATGGCTGATATATTACCATTGCTGGTTTATATCATCAAACAATAATACAATTTTGTAAAGAACATCAGCTTACTGGTTTTACTTGAGTGAAATATTGCTGTTAGACTGATTTTTATTGCCTGACAACGATTATTCACGTATCGTAAATGGATGGAAGATAAAATGGGTAAATGGGTTCACGTCCATTCTATGGTGGTATGACGGAATTAGAACTTAAAGATATGGAACTGCCCAGCCTTGTTTTGCGCTCACATCATAAAGATTCCAAAAAGGAAATAGTCCTCAAAACTCCTGTCATCAATGGCGGCATGGGTGTTGGGATGACCGGGCCGGAGCTGGCCGCGGCCATAACAAATGAAGGTGGTGGTGGTGTTTTGACCGGGGTGGCGCTGGGTCATCCCTGCCAGGTTATTCTGAAAAAGTATATCGGAATCAAACCTTACGAAGCCAACCTGATCGCCCTTACAGACTGGATACAAGATACAAAAGAAAAATGCGACGGCAAGTTCGTCGGTGTGAATATAATGGTTGCTTTACATGATTTTAAAGACTTGACCCTTACATCCGCCAAAGCCGGCGCAGACTTGATCGTCGCCGGGGCAGGGCTTCCTATGGCGTTGCCGGAACTGGTATCAAAGTTTCCGGACACAATGATCGCGCCAATCGTATCTTCGGTAAAAGCGGCCCGGGTGATGATCCGCAAATGGATGTCCAGAAAACGCCCGCCGGACGCCATAATATATGAATCGATACATCATTCCGGTGGCCATCAGGGCGGTACCGTCGATGAGATCGCTGGCGGCGCCCACCAGCCGGAAGAGGTAATCGGGCAATCACGGAAACTGCTGGATGAGCTTGGCCTGGAAGATGTACCGGTGATCGCCGCCGGCGGCGCATGGTACAAAGAGGATATCCTCAAATATATTTCGTATGGCGCCCAAGGTGTGCAAATGGCGTCCCGGTTTTTATTGACCGAAGAGGCCGGGGCGGAATTTGGCGGCGCCAAGCTGTTCAAAAAGCTTTTTGTAGAGAATAAAGAGCCTACCATTCTGGAGCGTTCTCCTGCAGGGCTGCCGGGCCGGGCGCTTAATACGCCGTTTTCCAGCAAGTTTGCGGCGCATGATATTAACATAGTGAACGAACCGCACGAATGCCCCTCCGCTTGCCTCGTCACTTGCGAGAAGAAAAGCTCCATCTACTGCATATTGGGTCACCTGACCGAGGCGTTGCGCGATAACTACGAGGAAGGTCTCTTTTTCGCCGGATCAAACATTGGCAAACCGGGGCTGAATAAAGAGATTTTATCCGTTAAAGATCTGATGAGCCGCCTGCGGCTTGGAGAGCCTATACCGGCAGGCGTTGTTTAGTCGTTTTTAAGGGCCGAAGTGGTCGCTATCAACTTTTTAACCGCCCCGTCCAGCCGAGCGTTCAGTTTTTCATCTGACAGCGCGCCATCTGCGTCAAATGCTGTATGCGCTGCAGCCACCGAAACATCACCCGGGATGACCAGCACACCGATACCAGATAATATAGTCCGGACATGAACAAGACCACGCATGCCACCAAACCCGCCGGGTGACGCGCTGAGCAGTCCTGCGATCTTTCCTTTATATGCGGCGGACATCCCGACGCTGTCATCCGGCCGGGTTGTCCAATCGATAATATTTTTCAGCAGAGGTGTGATCGACCCGTTGTATTCGGGGCAGGAGATCAGCAATGCGTCATGTTCCATGATCATGGTTCGCAGTTTTACAGCATTTTCCGGGATACCTTCAGATTCCTCCAGATCACCATCATATTGTGGGGCAGGATAATCGGCCAGGTCGACCAGTGTCACTTCCGCGCCAGACTTCTCCACTTTTGCGGCGGCGATAGCCACCAGTTTTTTATTGAACGAACCGCTCCTGGAACTTCCTGCAAACGCCAGAATTTTAATCATCTGTTTACAATATACGTGACCGCAATGGAAATCAAGGTCGCGCTTGTTGTGTCACTTCAATAAATTGAGTATAAATAAGTCAAGCGCTTTGCTATGAGAGGAATAGCAAAGCGCCTGATTGATTACTGTTGCGTTGTGCCTAACGAAACAGCAACGATGAAAATACGCGCTCTCCACAACGGGCAAAGCACGGCCCGTATGGCAATGAGTGGAGAAAGCGTGGAATGACAACAGGGTCGAAACAGCGCCTGGGGGAGGGGATAGCGCTCGGGAAGACACCAGCTGCCAATAGGAGAGCAATGCCTTTGCTCCTTATCGATGTTACAAGTGGATGATAAAAAAGGCGTAGGGATGGTAGATGTAGAAATCCGAAAATGCAAAGTGACAGCGCGATTGGGAAAAACGCTGTAAGAAAAATATCAGCCACCCCGAGCCTTTCAAAAAAAGTTTCTGGGAAGCCGTATTTCTTCACAGGCTCTGATTTGCCCATACCACGACGGGACATCAGATATGATTAGATTGCAGGCAAGTCTTCTGGCTCCCGGTTTAACCTACTTGCCGCGCCTTCCCGCCCTACTGGACAGTGGCATATAGCGGCGTTCGTACCCGGTTACAGCGGCGGGTCCGCGACGGATTTACACCGTCTTCCTTCTTATGGTTGCAAAACCACCTACAATAACGCTTTTAGTATAACTTTTACTGTACAGGTGTCAATAGTTTTTTTATAAAATAATTTTGTATATATCCTGGCTAGAAAAGGGTCAGTGGATGGGCTGGAACGATCAGCTCCGGGCCGTCATTTTTGGCGTCGTTTACCTTGGGTGAAACAGGATAGAACTCCACTGGCTCGATAGTTGGGATTAGCAGCGAGCGGAGCTGGTCGCTATCGTGATATGAGCTGTCTAGCCACTGCCCCCAATGCTCCGGCGACAAGATTACGGGCATGCGTTCATACAGTTCGCGAAGCGCATCGTTCGCCGGGCAGGTGATCACCGTGAATGTTTCGAGCGGTTTATCATCGTTTTCTTTTCGTTCCCACAAACCGGCGACCAGAAGGGGCGATTGATCCGGACATCGTATGAAGTAAGGCTGCTTGCTGCCCGCCTCCTTCCGCCATTCGAAGAAACCATCCATCGGGATCACGCAACGCTTTTTCTCGAACGCATTTTTAAAGGCCGGTTTTTCATGTACTGTTTCAGAGCGGGCGTTGAAGGTTTTAAACCCAAAATTTTCATCCTTCGCCCAGGATGGAACCAGCCCCCAGCGTATAGGTGAGAAAGAGCGGCCTGTTTCGCCTTCGCGAATTATATCGGCTGTTCCGCCTGGCGCTATGTTGTATCGGAAGACAGAACGCTTGCCTTTGACCTTCAAACTCTCGGTGATCACGTCATACGAATTGAACTGACCGAATCTTCCACACATATAAAGGCCTGCTCACATCAAGCTAATTTCGATATCTCCGCCACTCTCCAGCAACCGCGACTCTATGATGCTCTTTAGCTCCAGCACAGATTTGCGGACATCGAGGCTCTTCTCCAGCTCCCATTGGAGTGAAAGCAGAAAACCGTGTTCAACATCGATGGACATCGGGTCGGACGTGTCGCCGATGATCTTGACCTTGCATGACGAGCTGAAACTGCCGCCGCCATGGTTGATTGTAAGGTTGCGGGTCTCATAATTTACCGGATGGAACTGATGCGTAGTGTTGATTCGGTGGAACCCGGATATTTTCAGCTCCCGCGCCAGATAATCAGTGATCGTACCCTCTGCTTTCTCGCCGGTGTCGATCAACAGTATGGTACCGGGCCGGTTTTTCTTCGTGATGGTGGAGAGCAACTGGACATTACTTGCCCCCAGCTCCATGATTTTTTCCACCGCGGCGCCCAACATTTCTCCAGAGAGATGATCCGCCTGGGCCATGATAAGCGTTGCATTTTTCTGCAACAAACCTAGCTCTCCATGCCCCGCCCGATGTCATGGGCCAGCCGGACCGATTCCCGGAAACCGGTGGAAGGTGGTATGGCCACGAAAACGTTGCCCGCCTTGACCGCCCTCTCCACCGCCTCCTCCGGGTCCATACCCCGGGCGGCGGCCATGCAGGCGCAGGTCACCACATCCATGGAGCAGGCGCCCAGGCACATCATGTCGATGATCGCCATGGCGGTGGCGGAGATGGCGTCGATGGTCTCCCGGTCGCGGTTCATCAACGCCTCCGGCGCGGCTTTGGCCAGCACGTTTTCCAGCTCGTAAACCTTGCCGTCGATCTTCACCTCCACATCGATATGGGCGTCGAAGGCGAAGTGGCTATGGGCGAACTTATGCTTGCGTCTGCCGGAGCCGGGGGCCACCCTGGTGAAGTTGATATACTCCACATCCTTCCCGGTCAGGCGGCTCATGGTTTTCGCCACCGCTTCGGCGTTGCGCACGATCAGCTTCTGCTGGATATCGCCGATCAGCTCCTCCAGCGAGGCGCCCGCCTCCATCTGTTCATAGGCGTATGTGGCGCGGTTCGATATGGCGTTGGTCATCACCGGCTCCGTCGCCCGGATGATCATGTTCGTCAGCGGGCCGCGGTTGATACTCTCCGCCTTTCTGGCCAGCAGGTTGTTGGCCGCCGAGGCCGATTCGCTCTGAAAATAGTGATCGCACACCGACCGGATGGCGTCAATTATATCCTCCTCCGAAGCGCCGGAGCCCAGCATGCGCAGCGCCAGCACAGGCGCGGTGACCCAATGGTGCAGCGGCACCACCAGCGGCCCGCCCGCCCGGCCAACGCCGATCATGGCGCCCTCCTGCACAATCGAGCATATCTCCGAAAACATGATCATGCCCACGACCGTGGGGGTGCCGGAGTCTTTCAGTATGATGGCCAGGTCGCCGATAACCTTCGCCGTCTCCAGTTCTTCACCGGTGCCGCGGATATGTATCTTTTTTGGCAGGCCCACTTCCTCCACGGCGGTGGTGGCGGATGTCTCCGGCGTTCTGGTTTTCAGGAAATCGCCGAACTCCTCGCCCACATAAGAGTCGGGGTGGATAATCTCCAACGCGGCGGCGGAACCGAACAGCGCTGATAGCCACCGGTTCGGCCGCATACCGGCGGATTGATAGGCGCTGACCATTGCCCGGGAGCCGATGGACGCCAGCTTCTTGCCCAGCTTTGGAAACAGATGATCCTCGCCAATGGCCGAATGCCCGACCACAGGGCCACCCGCCCCCAGCGGCAGAAAGTTCGCGTCGTACGGCGCCAGGTTCTGCTCCGCCATGGCCTGGTATATGGCCAGCGTGGCGGCGAACCCCGATATTTTGTTGTTCTGCTTTTCGGTAGGCATCGACGATATCCTGCCGGATGGTATCTGTGCCGCCATCCGTGTGACCGCGCCCAGCTTCCGGTTGGGCATAGGGATGCCGCACTGGGCGCCCACCCCGGACCAGTAGAGAAGCGTCGCTGTGCACAAGGCGGCGTTGGCCGGGTCGGCGCCGCACCGCATCAGCATGTCGATCGCTTTTTTCGCGGTTTCGTCCAGCTCCGTATACTGTTCGGAGCCGACCTCCATGTCGTGCCTTTTGCCCTTTTTTATCTCTTTGGCGATGACGTCGCACGCCGCCCAGATGCCCATGTTGAACGCGCCCCATCCGCCCAGGCCCGGGTCAAGGTTTTCCAGCGTAAGGTAATCCGGCTTCGCAGTGACAGCCCTGAACGTGGCTATTATTTCCTTGTTCATCAGTTTTTCCAGTTGTTGGCGGTGTCAATCATTGTGTGTATGTTAGCCAGCGGCACATCGGGCGGGATATCGCAGCCCGGCATCAGGATAAATCCGCCGCCATCGGCCGCCCTCTCTAAAATATGCAGGCAGTCCCGCTCTACCTTCTCCACCGATCCATGTAGCAACGAGTGCACCGGGTCGATGTTTCCAGCAAAGCAGATCTTGCCTGCAAGGGTTTCCCTGGCTTTTCCTATATCGGTCTTATGATCCAGGCTGATACAGCTCGCCCCGGTTTCCGGATAGAGCTCCAGCCGGTCTGTCGTGTCACCGCATATATGCAATATTGTCAGCACATCGTGAGAGTTTGTCCAGTCGAAAAATTTTCTCAGATGGGGCAACGCAAAAGTTTCGAACTGTTTTTTCGAGATCAGATCGCCCGAGGCGGTCGGGTCGCCGATGGTTATCATCTCTATGGCGCCATCCTCCACCAGCGGCGTGAAAATACGTATCAGCAGTTCGTTGATAAAATCCAGAACCTTCTCCAGAAACTCCGGCTTCTTGTAAATCATTTTGACGAACGCCTCTTCCCCCACGATCCGCGCGCCCAGGGTGAACGGACCCCAGGCGGTCATGGTCACCAGATACTCGTCGCCGATCTTCGCCTTTGCGGCGCGGAATGCGGCGCGTACTGTATTGATGTAAGGGTCGGTATCAACCCGGGAGATGTCAAGCTGTTCCAGCTCATCCTCCGACGAGACGATGGTATGGTCCAGATCCACCGCGCCCTTCTCCGGAAACATGATCCCGGTACCCAACGCAACCGCCGGCAGGTTCGGGAATCCGGAGCCGGCGTAGACAATGCCGCTGCGCGCCTCGGCGGCCATTTTCAGCAGGAAGCCGGTCATGGTCTCCTCGTCGCTGAGGATATGTTTCAGCGTGGTATTGAAATGGGACGCGCCCCAGGTGCCACCACCCATGAGCGCCACCGGGACCGTGTCTGGTTCGCCGCAGTTCAAGGCTGTGACCAGGGCGTCTTTCGGGTTCATTAACCCGCACCTTTCATGACCGGGCAAGGATTTTCCAATTGACCACCTCCATCTTCTTTATAACGGAAGCTTATCATATCAGAAAAACCGCAACAACAACCCTGCGAGGCTTTAATCTACGTGGCTCAACTCATCGGCTAACGCAACGACAATATCGTCTATATTTTTGAACGATTTAACGTTATCTTCCGGAGGGCGGTTGACCAACACCACATGGATGCCCGTCCGCCGCGCCGCTTCCACCTTCTCCGGCACGCCGCCCGGTTTGCCGCTGTCTTTGGTGACCAGCACACCGGCGCCGATCTGGTTGATATGATCGATGTTCTGCTCCACGCTGAAAGGGCCACGCATTGCGATGATCTCGTCATCGTTCAGCCCGGCTTTGCGGCACGCCTCGATGGATGCGGGATGATCCAGCACCCGCGCCACCACCGTAAGCCCGGTCCGACGCGCTTCGGCGGCGTAGGGTCCGGCGTTGTTGGAGCCTATGGTCAGCAGCGCCGGCTTGCCGTAATAAAACGCCAGCGCGGCCGCCTGCTCATGGGTGTCCACCGCCGCCATGTTCTCATACTCATACACTTCGCTGTCGCGGGTATAGGTCAGCAGACCGATGCCGGCGGACTTAGCGGCTTTGGCGATGGTGATGCTGGCGTCCCGGGCGAAGGGGTGGGTGGCGTCGACGACGCAACGGATCCCTTCCGCCTCAATCAGCTCGATCATTTGGTCCATATTCAACCTGCCGCGCCGCCTGCGGATACGTGGGTGATCCCCCACACTAAGCTCCACATCGGTGGCGGTGGAGGCAAGAACATCGAACCCGGCCCCGGCGATCTTCTCCGCTATCGGCGCGGTCTCGCTGGTGCCGCCGAACAGCAGGATCATATCTTGTAACCCCTGGCGGTGACGATCCTGCCGTCGATCACGGTGGAAGATGTGGAGCCGATGATCAACGTGGTGCGCATGGCGATCTTCTCGTTGAGGAAATCGCCCAGGGTGGAGATCACGATGTTCTGGTTTTCCAGGCTGATGGAATCGCAAATGCCCACCGGCGTTTCGGCAGGGCGGTGCTTGGCGAATATCGCCGCCGCCTCTTCGATCTGCGTCACCCGTTTTTTGCTCTTCGGGTTATACAGCGCCACCACCATATCCGCCTTGGCCACCGCCTCCAGCCGCTCCAGGATCATCTCCCACGGCACCAGTAGGTCGCTGAGGCTGATGACGGCGTAGTCGAGCGACAACGGCGCCCCCAGCAGAGCCGCCGCAGAGTTGGCCGCCGACACGCCCGGCACTATTTCGATATCCAGGTCGGCGCCTTCCGTCTCCACCAGCTCGATGGCGAGCCCCGCCATGCCGTACACACCCGGGTCGCCGCTAGACACGATGGAGACGACATTGCCCTCCGCCGCCTTTTCGATGGCGGCCTTGCAGCGGTCCACCTCTTTGGTCATACCGGTGGAAATGACCTCCTTTTCGTCGGTCAAATCCTCGACCAGCTCCACATATTTGGTATAGCCGACAACTATATCGCTGGCGTCGATCGCCGCTTCGGCTCTATGGGTTCTGTCCATCGCGCCTCCGGGTCCTATTCCAACGACGAACAGTTTTCCTTTGCTATTGCCACCGTTATTCCGTTGTATTTCGTTTTGCGTAGTATTAATTTTGTTCTCCTTCCAGACAGTAACGCAGCCGGCTCCGCCACGGCGGGCAGGCCGACCGATTTCTTTACAAATTCAGAATCGGAAAATTCCCTGTTCGATGCAAGGATCTCTTCCGACTGTATGAACCGGGCGGGGATTTCCAAACTCTCCGCCGCTTCCAGCAATCCGGTTTCATTCTTTTTGACATCGGCTGATGCGATATAACGCACCTTGTCGATATCGATCCCGGTCACTTTCAACGCATCCTTTATTGCGTATAATATTTCATTTTTACTTTTGCCTTTACGGCAGCCGACCCCCACGATAATGTTTTTCACAGCCTCGGTGGTGGTGGTGATCACAGGCTCCGCCCCCAGCGCGTTGGAGACTTTTACGGCGAGGTCGTTGGCGCCCCCTTCATGGCCGCTGAGCAGGCTGACGACATGCCGAGCGCCCACATCGAGGACCAGCACCGCCGGGTCAGACTTTTTGCTTTTCACCAGCCCGGCGATGGCGCGCACCACCGCCCCGCATGGCGCCGCGAAGACCAGCCCGTCATACTTGTCGAACGAATCCACAACCACCGGGACGACTTTATCGAACCGCTCGGCGTCCTCGTATTCGCCATCGACCACGTTGCTGACAAACAGTTTCGCCTCCGGCATCGCCCTTTTCACCTGGCGCAGGGCGGCGGCGCCTTCCTTTGACAACGTTATGAGAGCTACTTTCATTTTGCCGCGCTGTGCCTGTATTCGTGGGAAAAATTCTTGTCATACAACATAGAGAATGTGCTCTCGTCCCCCAGGGCATGGCCGACGATGATCATGGCGGTTTTCCTTATCCCGGCCGCCTCGACCTGGTCGGCGATGTCCTCCAGGGTTCCTCGAAAAATCTGCTGGTCCGGCCAGGTGGCGCGGTATACCACCGCGATGGGGCAGTCGGCGCCGTAATCCTCCGCCAGTGTCACCGCCATCTCCCGTATCTTGGTCACCGACAAAAAGATGCACATGGTCGATTGCGACTTGGCCAGCGCATCGATGCTCTGCTTCTCCGGTGTCGGCGTGCGCCCGGCGGCCCTGGTCAGGATGATGGTCTGCGATATTTCCGGCGCGGTCAGCTCCAGGTTCAACGCCGCCGCCGCGCCCTGGAACGAGCTGACGCCCGGCACGGTCTCGTACTCTACACCCATTTCGTCGAACTTGAATATCTGCTCCCGGATGGCGCCATAGATCGACGGGTCGCCGGTATGGAGGCGCGCCACATCCTGCTCATTTTCCTTCGCCGATTTCACGACCTCGACAATGTCGTCCAGCGACATCTCGGCGGAGTTATGCAGCTCGGTCCCCTTCGGCACGGTGTTCATCACATGATCGCTGACCAGCGAGCCTGCGTATATACATACAGGGCACGATTCCAGCAGACGTTTGGCCTTTAGTGTCAGCAGCTCCGGGTCGCCCGGCCCGGCGCCTATAAAATATACTTTCACTGTTGATACCCTTTCGTATGAAGCAAAATTGTGGAGAGATACCCCTTGGTCTCCTCCGCGCCCATCAGCGCTCGCAGGTCGGTCTCGATGATCTGGCGCTCTTCCATCCCGGCGCCCGCCACGAACACGGCGTCGTCGATCACGTTCATATTGTCCAGCAGCTCCAGGATCGGTTGCAGACGTTTGCCGACTTTCATTATCACCACGGAACCGCCAGTTTTAATCGCGTCCTCGATATCCTGCAGATCGTCGGAGCTGGGCACGATGGTCACCAGCTCTTTGCCTTCACCCACGGGGAAATTGGTCAGCGCCGCCACAGCCGCCAGCGCCATGACACCGGGGATGGTGACCACCTTCGCCTCCGGCAGGATCAGCATCAGCTCCCGCACCAGATATATGTATGTGGAATAGAGGAGTGAATCGCCCAATGTAATGAAACAGACGCTTTTCCCTTCGCGCAAGACCTCCGCCACCTGGGTCGCGGAGTCGATCCATTTTTTCCGCAGTTCGGTTTTCTCGGTGACCATGGGGAACACCAGCTCCCGCACTTCTGTTTGGTCCCCGACATATCGTTTGACGATCTCGTACGCCACGCTTTCCGACTTTATCCTCGCCTTCGGCACGAACAGGCAGTCGCACTCCGAGATCAGCCTTGCCCCCTTCACCGTGATCAGCTCCGGGTCGCCCGGGCCGACGCCTATGCCGTATAATGTTCCAATGCTCAATTGATATGCTCCTTTCTTACCAAAACCGCGATAGCCATCGACTCGGTCTCCACCTTGTCAAACTGATCGACGGTCAGTTTTCTAACCTTTTCGTTCTCCAGACTCAGGTTTTCACACAAATACAGAACCCAATCGCCTTTTAATTTATTTGCAAACCCCACCACCCAGTCCTGCGACCTTTTTGTACCTAATAGCACCGCTATTTTGGTTATGGTGTCGTCCGGTTCGGTCACTTTTTCCGGGTCCTTGGAATGTGCGCTTATTATCATCGCGTCGTTCCAGCTCTGGCCCAGCGCGGCAAACGCGGCCTGGATAGAGCTGATACCCGGTATGATCCTGCACTGCTCAATACCAAACTTTTTAACCACCAGTTTCGCCACGCTGAATATCCCCGGGTCGCCGGAGACCAGCACGGCCACCTTTCCTTTGCCCCGGTTTTTTTCTATGAACTCGATGGCCGCCTCGGTATTGGCGCCGCTGTTTAGTGTTACTGCGTCGGTATTTCCAGCCATCTCCAGCAACCGCCGGGAGCCGACGATGTAATCGGCGGTTTCAATCGCCTCCGTCGCCGCCTGTGTCATCAATCCGGTGGCGCCAGGGCCGCATCCGACGATTGTTATCTTATCCATCAACCGCTCCACCGCGACAGGTCGCCATGGGCGCCGACTATTTTCGAAACCATGTTAATCAACACCACCGACACCGGTATATCGCGGCCGACTTTACGCCCGATCGCTTCGGCTATCCGTTTCGACGCCAGGTCGCCCAACGCCTTGCCCTGCCGCTCATCGATCACAGAAAATATCTCTTCCACCGTATTGTCCGCATCCGGCCGGAACCCGAGCGCCTCTTCCGCCGTCTCCAGAAATATCGGCACGGCGCTGGTCGAGTTTTTCGAATGGGTGTCCCACTGGCCGGTGATCAGCTTGCCCAGCTTGCCAGGGTGGCCCACCGCCAGTATCGCCTCCAGCTTTTTCACCGGCTCCGAGTCCATGATGAACCCCCATTCATTGCCGATCTCGACCACCGTTTCTTTTTTGATTTTCAAGGTCTCGATGGCCGCCTTCGTCCCGATGTTCCCCGGAGTGAAGACCGGCGCCCTGACCCCCGCCGCCAACGCCACGTTCAGCAGGCACATGATCGATTGGCGAATCGCATCGCAACTGTATGGTCGGACAATGCCTGTGGTGCCCAGTATGGACAGGCCCCCTTCCACGCCCAGCTTCGGGTTAAATGTTTTCTGCGCCAGCTTTTCGCCGCCGGGGATAGAGACCCGCACAACCAGGGGAATATCCGTTACCTCTCGAACAGCTTCGGTGATCATCCGTCTTGGACCCGGGTTGATGGCCGGTTCGCCCACCGGAACAGATAGGCCGGCCCGCATTACCGTTCCCACTCCTTCGCCAGCCTCGAATTGTACTTCGCCTCGATCCGTCATAAATACATCGGCGAAAACGCTGGAACCATGGGTGATATCCGGGTCATCGCCCGCGTCCTTAATGACAGCGGCTCGCGCTCCATTTTCAATTTTTTCACCCTCCTCCACTTTCATCCGCGCCCGGTCGCCGTTGGCCAGGGTGATCTCTACATATTCCGGGAGGTCATCGCCGGTGATCAGGCAGGCCGCAGCTTTAGCGGCAACAGCCGCGCAAGCGCCTGTAGTGTAGCCGGATTTCAGGTTTTCTTTTTTCATAGCACAGTCTCGTCGAATGGCTTGGCCAGAATTTCTTCTGGTATCAGCTCCAGCATGCGTTTCCTGGCCTCGCCGATGGTCAGCGGCAGGCCGTTTATGGGGACGCCATCGTAATGCTTCATCTCGTGCAGCAGCGATGATATGTATGGGAGGCGAAGGCTGGCCTGCTGTAACATCTCCTGATCGCAGAAGATTTCTTCCGCATCGCCGTTTTTCAGTATGGCGCCGTTTTTAAGCACGAAAATATGATCAGCGAACAGCGGAAGTGTATCGATGGAATGGGTGGCCAGGACAACGGTGACGCCAAGGTTTTTGTTGAGCTGACTGAGCAGTGTCATCATCATATCTTCACCGTGAGGGTCGAGTCCGGCGGTCGGCTCATCCAGGATCAGGATCGAAGGCTCCATAGCCAGGATGCCGGCGAGGCATACCCGTTTTTTCTCACCAAAACTGAGGTGATGTATTGCGCGGCCCTTCAGCTTCAACGCGCCCACATGATCCAGCGCTTGATTAACCCTATCGTTTATTTCGCTATCTGGCAGGTCCATGTTCCGCGGCCCAAACGCCACATCCTCCGCCACGGTAGGTGCGAATAACTGTTCATCCGGGTTCTGAAATACTATACCCATTTTGGAATACAGCTTTTTCGGTTCTATATTTTGCAGGTACTCTTTATCGATCAACACATCGCCCCGGCTGGGCTGAACCAGGCCGCTGATATTTTTTATCAACGTGGTTTTGCCCGATCCGTTGGACGCAAGTAGCGCCACAAACTCCCCTTTATGAATCTTCATGTCGATATCGAACAGCGCCTGACTCCCCTCCTGGTATGTGAAGCAGAGCCCTCTGGTTTCTACGATTATTTCTGTTTGGTCACGCAAGTCTATATACCCTCGCAAATAATAAATGTGGCCACCAGGGTGAACGCCATAACTGCAACTATGGATACCCGTTTTGCGCCCAGCGGCTTCATCGGGTCGAAATGAATCTTCCCGTTAAACCCACGGGCAGTCATCGCCTGCGAAGCGCTGCAAGCCTTGTCGTAAGCGATCAGAAAAGAGCCACCAACAACAGAGCCAGACGATGAAACTGAACGCTTTAAAGTGGAGTAGCCAAGCCTCACCTTTTGCGCAAGGCACATGCTGATAACTGTGTCCAACAGCTCAAATGTATATCTGTAAATCAGCATGGCCACTTCAATCCAGCCGTGGGGCAAACGGAACCATTTAAGCGACCGGAATATCTGATGCGCTGGAGTGGTGACACTTAAAAGCTGCAAGGCGGAAAGAGCGCCCAGCATCCTGGCGGCGATAGCCAGACCTTCGATCACACCTTCGCGGGATGCGGTCAACGTCCATAAAAACAGTTCATACGTTGCCACCGGTTCACCCACCGTAACAAAACTTTTAATAGCAAATATAACCAAAGCCGCGCCAAGCGGCAGAGTAAGCCGCGCCATCACAAACCGAAACGGCACACCAATGGCAATGGTCAGGCTTGCGCTTAAAATGAACAGAACCAGGGGAAAAATCAGGGTATGGGACATTATGGCAAGCGTCATGGCAGTAGCTGTGATCATGATCTTGACCCTGGGGTCAACCCTGGTCAAAGCATTATCCCTGATTGTAAAAATATCGGTAAATATATCCGATATCATCTGCCCAGTTCCCCTGGCTCTGTATCACTATTCGATGTAAAAAGCTTGTGGAAGTAGAAACCAAGCACAAAACCACCCAACGCGCCTGCCAAAAGGAAAGCGAACAACAGAAGGTCCCCCTGCGCAACATTTATGTATGGATCGGCAGGTGGTCGGCCAGCTTCCTCGGCGATCTTGCCGACGATCGTCTCGTCTATTCCACCCCATTCCGCCTCATGGCTATAGAAGACCATCATTAAGACCCAGCTTAAAGCCAGGGCCAACACGAAATATACAGCTTTTTTCATTCTGGCCTCCCTTGCGGCGCCATCGCCAGCAGAGTCGGCCGCCGATGCAATATGAATCCATATGCTTTCATGGTCACAAAACCTTCCAGCAAGCCCAATGGAAGCTGGGTCGGTACAAACGCCGCCATGATGCCAAGGAGCATGGTTGTAAATTCACCCTCTTGCGCCAGACCGAGGGCCAGGAATAGCGAAGTGCCGAAATATGTGGCCCAGTCGGAGACTACGCCCGCCAGAAACGCGCCCACCTGCCACGACGCGCCAAAGCGTAGCGCTAGCTTGTATGCCGCATACCCGGAGAATGCGCCCAGCACACCCATCGATAATACATTGGCGCCAATAGTGGTAACCCCGCCATGCGCCAGGAACAGCGCCTGCAACATCAGCGTGACACTGCTGATCAATGCCGTCAGCGCAGGACCCAACAGAATGGCGCCAAGCCCAACACCGCATGGATGAGCGGTGGTGCCGGCAATAGGGACCGGTATCGGCATGCATGAAATTATGAATATGGCCGACCCCACCAGCGCCACCATCGGCTTGAAAGATTGCAGACTTGCGCTTTTTTTGTTTAGCTCCCAGATGCCCATAGCCACGAATGGGATAGCAAGCACAATCCATAACGCCGCCCAAGACGCAGGCAGGATACCTTCTGTTATATGCATGGCTAGCGCATTGTTTGGCGATAGGGTGACTATCGCTACAGCGCAGGCCGCAATGTAATATCTCACTGCTCTCTCCTTATTTATGTTTTTGCAGGTTGTGATTGCTGCGCCTCTCGATATCTCTTTGCCTCATCCGGAGTCATGGCCACAAATTCTTTCTCGCCCATGGGCAGCGGGAAAGACTCTTTCGGCGGCAGCGCCACATCCCTTATATCTTCCAGGCCTTCAGATTCATTGATTCTTTTCTCCACCAGGTCGATCAGGCTGTCGTCGAAGCCTAGGTGCGGTCCGAACACAATATTTACACCAGGATATTTGTCCGCTTCCCTTTTCATCATTGTGGGGATATCGAGCCGCATATGAAGCCCCACATGCAGAAAGTATGGGATCAACAGCACCCGGGTCGCGCCTTGCTTGACGCACTTTTTCAATGTATCCGCGAAAAATGGAGGGTTGCGCGACATATAACAGGTCTCTACGATGTCATAATCATCTTTTTCTCTCAACACATCCGCCACTTTCACCATACTCGACGCGGCGGCAGGCACCCTGCTGCCATGGCCCAGCAGAATGATGGCGTTTTTCCGAGTTTTATTACTCATTGTCCCGTCCTTTCAGTTTCCATTAGCGATAGCGCAGAGCGAATGCAGGATGCTAACAGCGATGGGGCTGCCACCCCGTCTTCCAGCAATCGATATATATGGCGCGCCGGAGGCCATCAGCTCTTCCTTGCTCTCCACCACGTGCACGAACCCGACCGGGACACCGATGATGGCCGCCGGTCGAATGTTTTCTTCCACGATCATTCTATTGATTTCCATCAGAGCCACCGGCGCGTTGCCGATGAGGGCGATGCCGCCGTCGATGATGTTCTTCGCCTTGCGCGCGGCGAACAGCGAGCGGGGCAGCTTTGCGGCTTTTGCTTCTTCCGCCACATCCTTGTCGGCGATATGGCTGATGACGTCCGCATCCTTGGAATAGTCGCCATTTACGGCCCTCAGCCGGACCTCCGACACGCCCGCCCGGATCATGTTTGAATCGACATATATGGAACATTTGTTCCGAAGCGCCGCCGAGGCGGACTCCATGACATCGCTGGAGAATTTAATATCTTTCAACAACGTAAAATCGGCTGTGGTGTGAATAATCCTGCGGGCAACGATCCATTGATCAGGAGTAAACCCCTGGCTATCCGCTTCGTCATCGATAGCCTGAAAAGATCTTGACTCGATTTCTTCTCCGCTTATCGGATTTTCCATCAGGTTATGCACATGGGGTCTTGAGCCGTTGCTCTTGTCTGTCATTGTTTGTTCGTTCATGATTTCCTCGTTTCGATACATTTGCCCGCAAACCATTCCGCCGCTCCAGGTTTCGAGGCGAAATGCAGGTGAGCGTAACTGATTAGAGCCGAGCCTTTTTGATAGCCCTCGACCTGGGTTTTCCCTGTTCTGGGACGCGTGAGCGTGTAGACTGTATCCCAGTCCGGATCACTCTCTGGCGCGTCCAGTAAAAATGAATAATGAAATTTGTGGCCGCGTAGCTTGACGCCTCGCTGGCCGAATAAAGAATCGTTTTTCAACTCCGCTTCCACATATCCAAGAGAGCTGAATTTATCCGACATTTTGCACCAGGAGGGCAAGACGCCAGCAAACGGGTGGCGCCTTCCTTCCAGGTCTTCCACACCCTGGGACATGTAAATCAGCCCGCCACACTCCGCATAGATCGGCCGACCTGATTTGTAAAAACCGTTTATCGAATCGATCATGCCCCGGTTCATGGCGAGCTCCTCCGGCATGGTTTCCGGATATCCGCCACCGAAATAGGCGGCGTCCAGCCCCTCTGGCAATTGATCGTCATTCAATGGGGAAAATCTGACGATCTCTATTCCCTGATCTTCCAGCGCGTGCAGGTTATCAGGGTAATAAAAATGAAATAACCTGTCGTAGGCGATGCCTAACCGCCCTTTTATACTATTACAAGGCTCTGTACGCTCATACTCCCCTGATGGGATCGATGGCGCGCTTTTGGCCATACTGATTAACTTTTCAAGGTTTACGCTTTGCTCGATAGCGTCCGCCAACTGGCCAAGGGCGTGTTCATCCAGCATTTCGGAGTTGGCGGTGACAAGGCCAAGATGTCGCTTTTCAAGTTTCGGGAAGGCGCCTTTCAATATCCCGCCCATCAGCGGTGGCGCGTTGTTCATGGACAATACTTGTGCAAGAAGATCGGCATGATTCTTTGACCCGCAATGGTTTGCGATTACCCCGCTTATGTTCACGTCTTGCTCGAAATTATCAAAACCAGTGGCAAGAGCCGCAAAGCTTCTGGCGACACCACCAGCGTTGGCCACCAATGCCACAGGCGCCTGCAGCCATTGGGCTATCTGAGCCGAGCTTCCATCCAACGAGTCAGGAGAGGATGAGTCGAACAGGCCCATGACCCCTTCGATTATAGCGATGTCGTATCCTGCTGTGGTTTGCTCGAATATTGTCTTTACATATTCCTGCCCCATCATCCAGCCATCCAGGTTGTAACAATCGTGACCAGACGCCAGCTTTAAATATGTAGGGTCGAGAAAGTCGGGGCCAACTTTGAACGCCCTCACTTTCAACCCGCGCCTTTTCAACGCGTGGACAAGCGCAAGGGTGACGCTGGTTTTGCCCACACCGCTGTGGGCGCCGCCGATAAGTAGCCTGGGGCATCTGATCATATGAGTATGCTCCAGCGGTGGAGAATGGGGGAAATGCCAATACAACAAAAAGCAGGATATGAAAAACAGAAAGAATGACCTGGGGCGGATATTGGCATCTTTATATCTCCTGGATTCGTATAACGTTTCCAAGGATGCCGTATTTAATCCTTATTTACCGGGCAGCCGTAAAATCCGACGGCGCAACACGATACTATCTATAAAGTGAGTAAGTTTTCTGGCTTCCGGATTAATAACCTACTTACCGCGTCTTCCCATCCTATTAAAAGGACAGTGACTTTATGCGGTGTTCGTTCCCGGTTACAGCGGCGGTTCCGCAACGGTTTCTAACCGTTTTCCTTGACAGCTCCAATGGAGCCCCTCACTTATGATTAAATGAAATACCATAATCATAATACTATGTCAACAAATTAAATCCGTCCCAAGTACAATATTTTTGTGTTTGATACTTTCATGGCTGCCGGGTGTAACCTTTCTTCACAGCTTACGTCTTACTGTACATAGGGCTGAATTTTAAATTTACTGGAAGGATAAAATCATGATTAATAAAGAGGTTTTTGAAAAGTGTGATTGTGGGTGTTTCTGTATAATGGAGGAGGCGCATCAAGGGCAAAAGGATAAAGGATACAAAAATTTAATTGAACACTGCTGCCCGGACTTAAAAAGAGTTTCTTCTGGTGAGCAGGATGGAGGTGAAAAATCGAAAGGCTGTTGTTATTGTTGTTAACAACAAAGAGACCGCAAAGCATGGACATCGGACAGAATTGTTCGATGATCAGGCGGAAAGAGGGCTTTGGAACAGGCGACGTCATTGGTTTTAATTGAATTGTGCATTATTATGAAAGTAACAAGTTAATGGAAAGCATGGACTATGGGTTGCATGACAACAAACTTCCAGTCTTGTAATAATGATTCGGAGGCGGTATGAAAATGGATGGCAAAGAGCTTAATCTTGACGAGACACTAGCTTCATACAGACCCCGGATAGCAGGGTTCATATCAAGTATGACGCATGGCGATGTCGATATCGACGACATGGTTCAGGAAACTTTGATCAGAATATCAAAGGGGCTGGAAAACTATAGGGAAGAGTCTTCGCTCTCTTCCTGGGTTTTCCAGGTTGCCTCAAATGTTGTAAAAGATGATTTCAGATCCAAAGCGTCGCGTAGGGGCCAATTTAATCATTGGGAAGTTGCCAACTTTGCTGAGCCAGAGGACAATTTGACGCAGATAGTAAAAAGAGAGACGCGCGATTGTGTGCGTGATGGAATAGCGTCATTGCCAGAGAAATACCGCCAGACATTAGTCTTGTTTTATATGGAAGGTATGTCCGTGAAGGAGATCGCCGCCTCCGAAGGTTCGAGCGAAAATTCTGTCAAGGTCCGTCTCCATCGGGCTCGTAAAAGGTTTCGCAAAATTTGCGCATCAACATGCAATGTTACCACTGACCCTGCTGGAACGGTCGCCTGTGAACCTAAAGGCGATGACTTGCAAAAGAATAGCAGTTACGGGCAACCAGGCTTGTAAGCTATCCTGCGTTGGAGGTAAAGCGCTGTTATCACATCAAAAACTCTTCAGATTATATATTTTTAAGGGGCTGTGCAAAGGATTATTTACAGCCTTGAATTCAGCGACAGGCTTCATTGCATGGGAGGTAAAACCTGGTATGTCGTCGCAAACCAGCAATTTTTCGGAAGGGGGCCATTGGCCCAGAACCGAGTCTTGTAAGGTTGCCATGCTTTTTACACTTTTGACGGTAATTGTTGATGGATAACGGTCGAAATATCGTTCCACCGGACCGCAGTATAGCGTTGTATCTGCATGTGACGCATTCAGCCATTCGGCCATTTGAGCAACTGGTGGATTGCGATTGGTAACGCTGGCATATAAGAAAAGCGTTGTGATGATTATCGATACGGCTATAAAAAATATACTGCATGACCAGCGTTTGGCGGCTGGCGCCAGCATGATGATAAATGCGGGAACAACAGGCGCAAAATGTCGGCTGTTATTTATGTTCTGCCCAAACGCTAGCCATACCAGGTATAGCGCTGTGGCTGCAAGGTACATGCTGGCGCTGCTATCTAACCCGCGCCATTTTTTTATTATCGAAATAGCGCCTAAGATAAACAGGCATGTCCACAACATACTTAATACAACCGAACCGCCTGAGTAAAGGCCCAGCGTCGCGCAGATTTGCATGATTAAAATAAAAATACGGTTATTAGCCCCGTTAGCCGAGGAGATGGCGCCGCCCCAATCAGTGAAGTGCCCGAAGGTAAAGGCTGCACCGGCTTTGAATAGCTCGTGCGGGCCCACAATCGCCATCTCTGGAATTAGCCATATAAGCATGCCAAGCGCGACACCTGGCAATATTCCAGTTAAGCGACGATAGTATATACCGAAAGCCATAAACGCCAGAGCGTATGGCCACCAGGAGAGGCGAACACCAAGCATTATCCCCAAGGCTATACCGGCAATGAACCAGCTTATAACACGATCAGAGCCCCCTCTGTTTAAAACGATCGGTACTGCCAAAAGGATAGCGAGCGCTGTGGCCTCTGTGAGCATGGCGCTGGAGAGGAAAAAGAAAAGCGGGTTCGCCGCCATGATTGCTATAAGGAGAGTAGCTGCGAGTCGATCTTTGTATCCAGTCAGCCAGAGATGCATAATCAACAGGCATAGCGTCCCCGATATTATCGATAACAAAACCAGCGCCCATTCAGTGGATGGGGCGATTAATGTTAATAATTTGCCAGCGCCAATATAAACCGGATAACCAGGGAAATGCGGCTGATGAAAAACCGGATCGTAATATTCGACGCCGAACAGAAAGTTGATACTGTCCTGGTTGCCAGGCGCTGGCGCCGCGCAAACGTAGGCGCCAACTATAAAAAAAAGTATAATGACTGTCAGCGCCGCTATTGCCATTTATCTCAATAACAAGCGTCAGACGACCGACCCAGCCTCGATAACCTTACCGGCGTTATGAATGTTTTCGATCTCGTTGTCATCGGTTCCATTAATAATTTTGCTGGCCCACCTTCTGCCCATCAGCATGGCCGTATCCATGAAAATATATTTGAACAACCCTTGCCTGCCCAACGTGTCGAGATTATCATACCGCTTGACTACGTTTCGCAATGTTCTCACTTTCGCGCTGTAACCCAGCCCATACCTTGGGTACGCATGTTCGGCGTACGTGGAAAAATGGCTAGACACATTGGCGGAAAAATCAAACCCCAGCTTACCCAGGTCGACTATTGCCCGTTCCATAAGATCGTCCCCGTTGACGTTCCATATGTATTCGTCTTTCTCGCATGGTATCTCCAGCATCAGCGATGTTTTCCCTTCCGGCGCGCTGTATGGGCTCCTACGTTTTGGTTCCTGAACCCTGGTCATCAATATATCTTTCTCCGGAGTATACATCCATGTGTTTGGCGAAACATTTTCCACTCCGTCCAGAACTATATTCAGAAATCGTAATGAACGAAAAGGGAGTGGTTCGATCTCGTCCGGCTCCAGTAATGAAACAAGCTGATCCAATGGTATTGTGGATAGGAAAAAATCGGCGTCAAGTCCAACTTTTTCGCCCGATTCTTTTTCAATAAGCGCTTGGCAGATTGTATTTTTCTCCGACAGGAATGCGACCGGCCTGGCGCCTGTTAATATTTTCCCGCCCTTGCGTTCAATATCCTGTGCCATCGCTTCGAATATCTGGCCTATGCCACCTTCAGGGTAATGATACTTGGAGGCATATGATCGTGGCTTCGATCCGGTTAATCCAATCGATTTAATGATCGCCTGTTTCAAGTCTGGAGTCGATATCCGTTGCGCAGCCCAATCGGACGATAGTCGCGCCGCCGGGATGCCCCACAGCTTTTCAGTGTACGGTTTGAAAAAATAGTCGGCCAAAGGTTTACCAAACCGATTGTCGACCCACGCTTCAAATGAATCGGCCGGGGCGGACGATTTGGTAAAACCGATAGATGACGCAAAATAGCCGGCTGCAAAACGCGCAGTGTCTGGCAGGCTCGATTTTGTAAACGCGTCGACCAGATTAATCGGGTAATCGTATTGTCGGCCAGCAAACCGTATGATGCTTTTGCGTTCTCTGGTTAGCAGACGATCACCCAGCAGAGAGCTGATGTCATTGATAAGCAGCTGGTCAGCAGAGATGAAACGATGCCCACCCAGATCGAACTGGTATCCATCCCTCCGTGTGGTTTTGCACAGGCCGCCCGGGGCGCGATCCCTTTCGATTACGGTTACATCTACTCCGGCGTTTGCCAGGTCCCAGGCGGCGGTGAGTCCGCATGGCCCGCCGCCAAATATAACCGCGTTCAAAATATTATCTCCTTACCAGAAGGCGACTATCTGAAAGATGGTGTTGTTGTTGTCCACCTTCGGACCCTGCTCGTCATTTATCTGATGCTCCGCCTTCAACTGCACCCCCTTGGTGGCGTGCCATACCACGCCGAACGATGTCTCGGTTTTCTGATTATCAGCTACATCCTTATCATTATCATACTGCCCGTATCTGGCGACAATTTCAAATAGTGGATGGACATGAGAGCTAAGCTGCGCATAATAACCTTCCACATTTTTGTCTTGCCCTGCCAGGGAAGAAGCGCTCTCATCCTTGCCGTTTACGTACTCTGCTATGAGCGTCGGCGCCATATCGGCTCCAAATATTTTATCCGAGTCAACCCTCAAATGTGCGCCGAATCGCTGGGAAGTAAACTCATCATTTTCATCCCATTTGCCAGAAGCGAATGATAGGCCGGTGTTTACGCCTTCCATTAGTTGATCCATCCGGATGGTGGCGCCGAAGGTTTTACTGTCATTGCCGCCGCCTTTGCTGTCGCGGGAGATACCGCCGTTGAACGTGTCACCATTGATGACGTATAAATCGACCTGTCCAAACCCGTCGAACTGCTGGTTTACTCCTACGCCCACATCTGACCATGTGCCTGGAATAATACCGCCGCTTTTCATGACTTTCGGGCGAGTTATCAATTTGTTTTTATGACCAGGATAGCTGAGGTATTCGATGCCGAAAGGTACATAAAAAATACCAGCGATCAATGCCGTTGGATCCCATGGTGTCAGGCGCAGGTTGGCGCTGTCAACCTTGATTTCACCCGATCCTCCATCTCTACTTTCGCCCGAATCTTCGAGACGTGGAAAGTGCTCATATTCAATTTCGGAAGAGACGAAGGCTATTTCGCTTAGCTTCACTCCCATCCAAACCGTGATTTTATGCGCGTCGAATGTACTGTTTTTACCTTCACTATCCCAATATTCAAACTCGTAATAGCCGTGCCACTCTACTGGTGAAGAGTCGCCTGATCCAACCTCCGAAACGTCGAATGCGTATCCATTTTCAGCATTGACAACGCTGACAACCACCGCTGCAATGAATATGAAAACCATTCTCAATAAATAAAACCTCATGATTGCTCCTTAAAAGATAGATATAAAAATAGAATTGATCGTCTTTAGAATAGGGTCATTCTTTGAAGACGGGAAATGACTTTTCGATATGCTCTTCGATCGATTTTACGGCAAGGTCATAATTCGCCACATCCGGCGCTTTCTGTCCGATGCCGAACAGGCCCGGGTTACCTAAAGCTTCCAGCGCAAGGTTAAACTGGGTGAAAATTTGTGCGCTGGTTTGCGGGTCGAGTTTCCTTATATTGCCATCCAGAACATCAGAATAGCTTTTATGGGCAAGCTTCAGCCGCGCCTTGGCGTTTTTGAAATCCGACAATTTTTCATTTTGATTTTGATGCAGCTTCTCGCGAATAGAGAGGTAGACCACATTCGCAAATACCTCGGCGGTTTTGGAAACATCCATTTCCTCGATGGCGGCGTCAACCCGCGGAGCCAGATAGTCCAGCTCGAACAGGTGGCCTTTTTGGAGCGCAACGCATTTATCAAATTCCGGCTTGACTTTATCCCACATCCCTTTTCGGGCAGAGGTGATGGCGGATTTGAATATGACCGCAATAGGGTCCTCCTTTTCGGCGTAGCTATAAGCCATCACACCGCTTGCGCTGGAAAGAATAATGCCTGAGACCGCAATCATAACGGTCAAAATGGTACGAGGATTATGCATGAACAACTTCTTTTTTCCCATATAAACGGTCACCCATCAGCAACCAGCCCATGCTGATCAGATAGCCCCAGTAGGTGACAACTTGTAGCGCGCTGGGCGAATGGGTGTAGCCAAAAAGGGCTTTGAAGAAAATGCCAACTTCGCTATGGTCCTTCATGAACCACCCGATATCAACAACGTTATTTTTTATGATGGGCAATGCGTTGATATCCTGCAATATCCCGATGCAGTTGGAACAAAGCCCGGCGGCAATGAGTATGATCAAAGCGCCTGTAATCTGAAAAAATGTTTTAATAGGCAACGATTTCAGCCCTGTGAAAATAAGGACCGTGGTAATGATCGACGCGGCAATACCAAGCAGGCCGCCTAGCAACACACCAGAGCCCATCTGGTCGCCGAAAAGCGCGCCCAGGAACAGCACGGTCTCGAACCCTTCCCTGACAACAGCCAGGTAGGCCATGAAAATGAGGGCGAATATACTGCCGGCGCTGATGACCTCGGTCAGCTTCGCCTCCATTGTGTTTTTTATGCTGCGGGAGTTGTGGCTCATCCAGATGACCATATAGGATAAAACAACAACGGCAAGCCCCATCGTGGCAAGCTTGATATACAGCTCGCCCATGGTGCTGGAGAAGCCGCTGTAAAATAGCTGAAATACGACAGCAAGAGCGAACGCGGAAAGCACACCAAGAGTGACGCCCACATAGACCCATTTGTAATATTGTTTCAAACCAGAGCGGGAAAGATAGGAGATGATAATCCCCACTACCAAAAACGCTTCTAACCCTTCGCGGAACGTTATTAAAAATCCACCAGTCATCTTTCTGCCATTTTCTGTCAAATATTATTGACGCATGTTTACAAGTAATCACTTTTGCCGATTATCGGCTTGTATTTCGATATTGATAATCATATTCAATATCTAAAAGCAAGTCAACACTTTTTTTCATTTTTTTTGATCAGTAGTTAAAAGATCGGATTCCTCAGGATGGGAGCTTACTCTACCAGCAGCATTCCGTTCCAGATGATCTCGGTTTTAGGCGGAAGGTCGAAGGGCAGGCCTGCATTAATAGAGGTTTGCACTACATCGATACCCACCGCTTCCAACGATGGACGGGGTTTGTACGGCTCCGGGCACTTTTCCGTGGAACCGACGGCTACACATTCTTCACATAGCAGGCACCTGCCGCCAATAAACCCGGTGGCATAGTGAAACCCCATCTGCATTGCCTTGCCTTCTATATTGTTGATGAGCATGTGGAGGTTGATCTCCGCCAGCCGCATGTCATCCAGTGCCTTTGCGACACTTTTGTCGGTGGTGGTTTTTATGCCCTTTTTTTCAAGCGAAGCGATAAATTTTAATACCTCGCTTTTATCAGCGGAGGTAATAGAGCCATCGATATCGCTTTTGGTCTGGATCAGCATAGCGACACTGTAGTTACCAGTCATCCTTCGGAAATCATCCACTGACATTGTGTTAGGTGGGCATGTGAGGCAATGCCCATAATGCGGGCACAGCGGTATTTCACATTTCATGCGCACCCGCTCGTCCACAACCACTTGTTCGGCAGGGAAGACGCTGGTTCTGTGGGCGCCGATATCGACAGCGAATTTTTCCAGCTCTTTATAACTGGTGTTGGAGTTATTCAGCTTTCATCTCCTGGTTGATACACTGTTCCCACTGATTTTAACATAACCTGAATCAAGCGCAATTTTTAGTCTTGATGTCGATTATAGTCATTCAGCTTGCACAACCGCTGATTATCATGGACAATCCAGTTTTAGTTATTATGGTCGTTACCACACGATAGGCGCCAATAAATTTTAGGTTATTTAAAAACAGAAACAATGAAACAAATATTTATTTTGCTGTCAATACTGCTTATGCCGGCCCAGCTTTGGGCGGGGGAATACCTTGTCACATTTACCGACACCAGCGGCTCTAAAATCAAGCTGACATCACCGCCACAACGGGTGGTCTCTTTATCACCTCCAGTTACAGAGATATTAATGGCGATAGGCGCTGGCTCCGTCGTCAAAGGGATAACGTACCATTCAGAAAAATCAGCGCATAGCATTGGGAAAAAAATTATCGGAGGGTTTATAAATCCTGACATGGATCGTGTGGCCCGGCTAGATCCTGAAATCATATTTTATGAAGATTTGCATAAGGATGCAATCCAACGATTCGTCGGCAGGGCCATCCTTGTTCAGCTTACGGCCAACTCTATTGCCGAAAGCTTTGATCAAATCACCCTCCTGGGTCGTATTTTTAACTCAGATGATGAAGCCGCCCGGATAATCAAAGAGCAGAAACTTCAACTGGCGAATATTGCCAGGAAGACCGCCAAGATTCCAGCAGACAAACGAAAGCGAATTTTGCGCCTGATGGATAATGAAACTGCCATGGCTCCAGGCGATGACTCTTTTCAAAACGAGTTAATCCGGGTCGCCGGAGGCGTTGCCCCTGAATTCGGAAATTCGGGGCATTTTACCTATGTGAGTTTGCAGGAATGGCAAAAGTTTAATCCACAGGTAATATACAGCTGCAGTGAACATCGCAAGGCCATAACCATACTAGACCAGCCCGGCTGGAAGGATGTGGACGCTGTGCGCAACCGTCAGGTATTCCTGTTTCCCTGCTATCAAATTAACCGTGTCGCCACCCATAGCGGCCACTTTGTATCGTGGCTGGCCGCCCGTGTTTATCGCGAACAGTTCAGTGATAAGGGCAATTACATTCTGCCCCAGCAAGTGGTGGCGCGAAAACCATTGAATGTCGATGTGGGATATGTAAGGAAAGCTGAAATCATAGAGAGCGATATCAAGGATTTTCGAAATAAAACTGTGGCGCTCTATCTTAAAAAGCCAATGAAAGTTGTTTCTACTTTGGACGGACAGGTGGATAACATATCGATAATCGCCAATAACTATTATCCCCAGCCATCATGGGGCCTTGGGTATAAAGAAGGATTAAAAGGTCTGCGAAAAAATACTCAGGCAACGCTTGGGTTCGATCCAGACAGCACGGCTATGCTCATCACAGGCGCTAACATGGACAACCTGACAGTTATAAAAAAATCGTTTAAAAGGATGGAAGTTACAGCGCTGGTTACTGCCGGGGTGGAAAGCAACGCAATACGAATGAGCGCCGATACCGGTAATTATTATGAACCGAAAATTGCCGACGGCAATGAAAAGCCGGGTACAATTAACATTTTGTTGATGAGTAATATGCGCCTGACACCGCGGGCCATGACCCGGGCCATCATCAGCGCCACCGAAGGAAAAACAGCGGCGCTTCAGGATTTGGATGTCCGATCTACATATACATATGCCAACAATCAGGCGACCGGCACCGGCACCGATAATATCATTGTTCTTGAAGGCGAAGGGGAGCTGATCAACACCAGTGGCGGCCATAGCAAGATGGGAGAGCTGATGGCGCGTGCGGTCTATGATGGGGTGCAAAAGGCGGTTAGCTTGCAAAACGGAATCTTTACCAAACGCTCTGTTTTCCAGCGGCTCAAGGATCGCCAAATCAGCCTCTATGCTTTCAGCAGGCGGTTTGTTGGAGACGCAGACGCATTTGTCCTGAGTAGTATAGTGGAAAGGCTTCTGCTGGAGCCAGAATACGAAAGCTTTATGACAGCAATTATGGCCATCAGCGATGATTATGAAAGGGGACTTGTTACCGATACGCAAGCGCTGGATCTGTGGAGCCGCTCTATTGCCAGCAAGGTTGCCGGGGTATCAGTTGAACCCACTGACATAGAAGTTGACGGCATCCCCAAAGTTGTAGCCAAAGGTCTTGGCGCCCTGTTCAGCGGCGCGCAGGTGAAAATGGTAACGCCGTAGCGCCCCTCGAACTTAGCGCCGCAAGATGGTCTGACGAAAAATAATGGGGTGAGCGACGGGATTTGAACCCGCGACCACTGGAGCCACAATCCAGTGCTCTACCAACTGAGCTACGCCCACCTACGGAATAGTAATTAAAGCCCAACGTATCGGTTTAATCAACCGGAAAATGGAATTATTTAAACCACAAGCCACATCAGAACAAATCAAATAACTATGTTGACCAGCTTCCCCGGCACAACGATCACTTTCCTGACATCCTTTCCATCTATTATAGCCGCCACTTTTTTATCAGCCAGCGCTTGGCCTTCCATCTGCTCCTTCGTGATATCGGCCGGGACATTGATCCGGCCCCGCAATTTGCCATTCACCTGAACGATAATCAGGATCTCATCCTTGACCAGGCAAGCTTCATCCGCAACGGGCCAATGTTGATCAATGGACTCACCCTCGCCGCCGATCATCTCCCAAATCTGTGCGGAGAAATGAGGCGTCATCGGCTGAAGAAGCAGCGCTACCGTCTCCACAGCTTCATGGATCACCGATTTTGATGCAGGATCATCACCAAATTTGAACGCTGTTAGGGTGTTGACGTATTCCATGATCGCCGCAATCGATGTATTGAACTGAAACCGATCGAAATCTGTATTTACTTTTGCCCGGGCCTCGTGTGTGGCGCGTCGCATATCAGCCAGATCTTTGGACAAACCTTCCAGCCCGGGGCCTGGCTCCCCCGCATTGCGTATCAACTCGATATTTTCATCCACAAATTTGTATACACGATTAAGGAACCGGAAAGAGCCTTCGATTCCGGCGTCGCTCCATTCCAGGTCACGCTCCGGTGGCGATGCGAACAGGATGAACAGCCGGGTCGCGTCTGCGCCATACTTCTTCGCCATTTCGTCCAGCGGCACAACATTGCCTTTAGACTTGCTCATCTTGGCGCCTTCCTTTATCACCATCCCCTGGGTCAGCAGCCGCTTGAAAGGCTCCGCCACCTGGACCACGCCGATGGATTGCAAAAACCGTGTGAAGAACCGGGCGTATAGCAAATGCAAAATAGCATGCTCTATCCCGCCAACATACTGGTCCACCGGCATCCAATAGTCGATATCGTCTTTATCTGCTAGCGCTGTTTCACATCGGGCGGAGCTGTATCTGTTGAAATACCATGACGAGCAGATAAACGTATCCATGGTATCGGTTTCCCGTTTGGCAGAGCCGCCACAGGTTGGGCAATCAACATTGGTGAATGAGTCAAGGTCGGCGATGGGCGAAATACCGCTTTCCGGAAATTCGACATCAGTCGGCAGAACAACCGGCAGCTGATCATCCGGCACGCGGACCGGGCCGCAACTGTCACAATGAATGATCGGGATCGGCGCGCCCCAGTATCGCTGTCGCGAGATGCCCCAGTCACGAAGACGATAGTTGACAGAGCCTTCGCCGATGTTTTCATTTTCCAGATGTTCTATAACTTTGCCAATACCATCCTTACGGTTATGGAGACCATCGAATGGGCCAGAGTTGACCATCACGCCATCGCCTGCATAAGCTTCATCCAATTTATCGTCAGTCATGCTTTCACCATCGGGCGAGATCACTATCCGTATGGGGATGTCATACTTCTTCGCAAACTCAAAATCGCGCTGGTCATGGGCCGGGACAGACATGATGGCGCCGGAGCCATATTCGATCAGTACAAAGTTGGCGATCCATATCGGTATCCGTTCATTGTTCATAGGGTTCACAGCGTAACGTCCGGTGAACACGCCCTTCTTCTCCACTGCGCCCGCTGCCCGATCGACGGCGTCCAGCGCGACAGTCTCCTGCACGAAATCTTGCACAGCGGCTTCATGTTCTGTACCCTTCGCCAAGTCGCCAGACAGCGGATGCTCCGGAGCCAAAGCTATGAACGTTGCGCCATAGAGGGTGTCCGGGCGCGTGGTGAAGACATCGATAGCATCGCCATCCTCGACCTGGAACCGGACCTTGGCGCCACGGGATTTGCCGATCCAGTTTTTCTGCATCGTCAGCACACGCTCCGGCCACGAGCCTTCAAGCCCTTTCAGTCCATCGAGCAATTGGTCGGCGTAGTCTGTGATTTTCAAAAACCAGCCATCCCGCTCCTGTTGGGCCACGTTGTTATCGCACCGCCAGCATTGCCCGTCGATCACCTGCTCGTTAGCCAGCACGGTATGGCAATGGCCGCACCAGTTGACGAACGATTTTTTGCGATAAGCCAACCCTTCGTCATACATGCGGGCGAAGATCCATTGCGTCCACTTGTAATAGCCGGGGTGGCTTGTGGCGATCTCCCGGTCCCAGTCGTAGGAGATGCCCATCAGCTTGAACTGACGGTGCATCTCGTCGATATTGTTTTTCGTCCACTTGTATGGATGACTTTTATTCTGGATCGCCGCGTTCTCCGCCGGCATGCCGAACGAGTCCCACCCGATGGGGTGGAGCGTGTTGAACCCTTGCATCCGTTTCTGCCTGGCGATGGCGTCGCCTATGGCATAGTTGCGCAGGTGGCCCACATGCAGCTTGCCTGATGGGTAGGGGAACATCTCCAGCAGATAAAATTTCGGACGGGCGCTGTCCCTATCGACTCGATAAACGCCGCGTTCTTCCCAATGTTTCTGCCATTTGGCCTCCACCGTTTTAAAGTCGTAATTACTCGCCATTTTCCTTGATCAAAGTTATCTGTTGTCAACAATACAAATCGTAACGGTAAAGATAACATACCAGGCGGCGCTGTGGGCAGTCCAATAGCAATGACACGTGCTATAGAGAAGTACTTCTGCTTATATAAACATTTATGTCCAGGTCATTTTTCTGCTCCTTTCTACGTTTCTGCGCTTTATTGCGCATTACTTACGAATATAAATGAGTATTCTTGTTAGTAAATAGCAGGTGAGGGATTTGGAGCATTTGGAGCATATGAGGCATATGAGGGATTTGAAGCATATGAGGAATCCATTTTCTTCTGTTTTGGCATTATTGCTGCATAAAAAGATGCGGGTGATTATGCCCAAGCCATTGATTATATAAAGATTAAATAAGTAGCCGTAAGTGTTTTTAGTATATGGCTCAACTTATTTCATTTTATGGACGATAAAACTAATAACAGTAAAGTGAAGGGAGGAGTACTAATTATTGGGCTTGTTGCCCTATGTTTTCGAGGAAAAGACTGATGGATAAGCACTTTCAATCCAGATTTCATAATAATATTAAATTATTTGCAATATTGACGGCCTGCCTGTTGGTTGCCTCCACTTATGCAGCGGCCAATGCATATGCCACTCCTGCAAGTACGGCCAATGATGATATCCCGACCAGGAATATTGTGGCAAATACAATGATAAAAACGCCAATGCTGTTTGAAGAGAACAGAGGGCAGTCTCGCAATGAAATAGATTTCATATCCAGAGGGTTTGGCTACAGTATCGGGTTGTCCGCGGGTGGAATTGCGTCTATCCGGCTAAACAGCTCTGGTGAGGGAGGTAAAGTAGAGTATCTGCTCATCAAACCTGTGGACGCCGCTTTGTCTGTCGCTGACGGTTCAGATAAACATCAGGCGACATTTAATTATTATAAAGGCTCTGATAAAAGCAAATGGGTGACCGGGGCGGAATCTTTTCGCTAGGTTCGATACAGCGAAATATACCCAGGTATCGATCTTGTCTACTACGGTAATCAGCAGATGCTGGAATATGATTTCGTAGTATCACCAGGTGTGGACCCTGATCAAATTACCTTAGCTTTTGAAGGGTCAAAAAGAGTAAAAGTAGATGAAGGCGGAGCGCTGTTGCTTGAGTTCGATGAAGGTAAAGTAGTTTTCCGCGCGCCTGTATCGTATCAGACGATAGAAGGCCATCGTATGGAGGTGGAGAGCGAATATGTAATAGACAAAGATAACCGGGTTTCCTTCAAGCTAGGTGATTATGATAAAAAAGCACCGCTGGTTATTGATCCAGTGCTGGTTTTTTCCACCCTTATCGGTGGCTCGGATGACGATGCTGGCAATAGTATATCTGTGGACAACGCCGGTAATGTCTGGATCACTGGAGCGACTATTGACTCGACCACAGACTATCCAGTGACCGATGGCTCGACACACAAAGGCAGCAAAGATGTATTCGTTACGAAATTCAACGCGATCGGAGCCAGGCTGTTTTCCACACTCCTTGGTGGGACAGGTAATGACGAAGGCAAGGGTATAGCCGTGGACAGCGCCGGGAACGTCTGGTTTACAGGGTTGACAGTTGACGCGGCCACGGACTATCCGGTGAACAATGGATCCACGCATAATGGCGCCGTTGATGTGTTTGTCACGAAGTTGAACTCCGCCGGAACTTTATTATTCTCCGGCCTTATCGGTGGGAGCAGTGACGATGTTGGTAATGGCATAGCGCTGGATGTCGCGAACAACGTCTGGATCACCGGAGAGACTTTTGATGCGGCCACAGACTACCCGGTGACTGACGCCTCCTCACATAAAGGCGGTGTTGACGCATTCGTCACGAAATTCAGCCCGGCGGGGGCCGTGATATTATCTTCACTCATAGGTGGCACGGGCAACGATTATGGTAGCAGCGTAAAGGCTGACATTGCAGGTAACGCCTGGATCACAGGAAACACTGCTGACGCGGCCACAGACTATCCAGTGACCAATGGCTCCACACATAAAGGCGGTGTTGACGCCTTTGTCACGAAGTTTAATGCAACGGGTATTGTGCAATTTTCCACCCTGATCGGCGGTGGCAGCACAGATTTTGGTAATGGCATAGCGGCAGACAGAGCTGGGAACGTCTGGATCACAGGAAACACCATTGACGCCGCTCCGGATTATCCAGTGACCAATGGTTCCACACATAAAGGTTTTTCAGATGTATTCGTCACAAAGTTCAGTTCGGCCGGCGCGATTTTATTTTCCACCCTTATTGGAGGGGGGAGCGATGATTTCGGCTATGGCATAGCGGTAGACTTTGTCGGGAATGCCTGGATAACCGGGTCTCATAAAGAAGATATTATTGCGCCGATCGTGAAATATCCGGTGACCGATGGTTCCATGCATAATGGCGCCGAAGATGTTTTTGTGACAAAGCTGAATCCTGTCGGGGCCTTGCTGTTTTCCACACTTATAGGTGGGGAGCTTGGTGATTTTGGCAATAGCATAGCTGTAACCTGGGTTAAAGATGTCTGGATCACAGGAAAGACTGATGATACAACCGCAACCTACCCAGTGACCGATTGGTCCACGCATAATGGTAAACAGGATGTATTTGTAACCAAGCTTGCTTTGCCAAAGTCTTCTGATTTCAACAAGGACGGCAAATCAGACATATTAAGGAAATATACCCCTGATGGCCGCACCCTGGTCTGGACAATGTTTGGTAACATCGTAGCCCTGGCCCAATGGACATCGCAACTATATGATAAAAATTGGGAAGTTGTAGGTATCGGGGATTTTGATGGTGATGGCAAGGCTGACATCTTGCGAAGGTACAAACCGTATGGCCTGACCGCAGTCTGGTTTATGTCTGGCAGAGTCGTGCTTGCCGCCCATTTGACAACGAAGTTTTTCAACAACAATTGGGAAGTTGCTGGTGTCGGAGATCTAAACGGTGATGGCAAAGCCGATATATTATGGCGCTACAAACCGGATGGAAGGACAATTGTTTGGACTATGGATGACGCCACAGTCACCTCCATTAAATGGACATCATTGTTTTTCAATGTCAACTGGAAAGTGGCGGGCATAGGAGATTTCAATGATGATGAGAAAGTAGATGTGCTTTGGCGCTATAAACCGGATGGCCGTACCTTGTTATGGACAATGAGTGGCAACATTGCAACATCCATCAGATGGACCACGCAGTTTTTCAATGTTAACTGGGCAATTGTTGGCCTAGGAGATTTCAACAATGATGGCAAGGCAGACGTGTTTTGGCGGTACAAACCGGATGGACGCACTTTGATCAGATTCATGTCTGGCAATGTAGTTCTTGCCACTCAATGGACATCGAAATTTTTCAACAATAATTGGGCAGTTGCCCGCCTTGGCGATTACAACGGCGATGGACGATCGGATGTATTGTGGCGATACAAACCAGATGGCCGCACTTTGATCCGGTTAATGTCTGGCCGTTTTGTAATAGCAACCAGATGGACGTCGAAGCAGTATAACAACAACTGGTCGGTGGAGTAGCCTGATTACATTGGCTCTGTTGTTTCATTTATACTGATTTGCTTTCACGCAGGAGTATAAAAAGACAACAGAGCCAGACTGCCCGATTCACTCTTAATTATGCGATAATGTCCTCCATTAGCAAATGTATGGAGTAACCGGTTGATGAAAAGTGTGTTGATCTGTTCGATGGCGATCCTTCTTCTGGGCGGCTGCGCATCTTTGGGTGATATGTCGGGCAAAAACAGATCTTTTAAAGATATGGTGTTGATTAAATCTGGTTGTTTCGAAATGGGTGACCAATTTGGCGATGGAGACAGCGCATCCGAAAAACCAGTGCACAAAGTCTGCCTGGACACTTACTGGATCGATGAACATGAAGTGACCCAGGCTGAATATGAGAAGGTTATGGGCAACAACCCTTCAGAGTTTCAGGACTGTTCTGATTGTCCGGTGGAGTGGGTGACATGGTTCGAAGCGATGGAATATTGCAACAATGTGGATAAACGCCTGCCCACCGAGGCGGAGTGGGAATATGCGGCGCGCGATGGCGGCCAAAAAGTAATATATGGCATCGGGAAAGATGAGATTAGCAAAGAAGATGCTAACTATGGCGAGTCGGCCGGGCCGAAACCGGTGGGCAGCTATCCCCCCAATAAAACAGGGTTGTACGATATGGCAGGCAACGTGTCTGAATGGACGGCGGACTGGTATGGCCGCGATTATTATGGCGCCAGCCCGGTGTTGAACCCAAAGGGGCCGGATGATGGAACTGTAAGGGTGATCCGTGGTGGATCATGGATAGATTATCCTTACAATGTTCGAGCTTCGTTCCGGTTTTCCGGCAATCCGGATGACAAATTTCAGGTCAGCGGATTTCGTTGCGCCCATTAGCTGTGCAGCCAGGACGCCGCTGTCAGCTTGTCAGCGGTTTATAATCTTCTCCGCTATCATTCCTTTATATCCAGGCGCCCAGGGTGGTGTACAATTTTTTTGGATCGATCGGCTTGGCAAGATGATCGTCCATACCCGCCTTTAGACACCTGTCAACATCGGTCAACAACGCGTTGGCTGTCATGGCGATGATCGGCAGGTTTTTGAACCGTGGATCGCGTCGGATCATGCCAGTCGCCTCATAACCATCCAGCACAGGCATTTGAATATCCATCAGCACTGCGTCGTAATTACCACTGCGGACCATCTCCACCGCTTCCTGGCCATTGGCCGCGATATCTACATTTACCGATGCCTGCTTTAGCAGTTCCTGCGCCACCAGCTGGTTGATATCATTATCTTCCACAAGCAGAACATGTGCGCCGGTGATCGCCTTTTCTTCTTTATTGTTTATTTGCTGGTCGGTTGTATAGAGCTTTTGCGTCGAGTTCTTTTCGGCTAACTCCATGATAGCGCTAAGCAGCATTGATCGGCTGACCGGCTTCAAAAGGAATGCGTCAATACCAGCTTTCCTTGATCTGTCGATAATATCATCGTGGCCATGCGCGGTCACCATGACGATCAGCGGTTTTTTAGAAAGCTTATCAATGTCTTTGATCAGGCCGGATGTTTCAATTCCATCCATGCCTTGCATCTCCCAATCCATAAGCACTATATCGATTGGCTCGTTTTTATCTGATGTTTTCTGCAAGGTATCGATTGCCTGGGCTCCGGAAGAGGCCAGCTCAACCTCTAGCCCCATTTCCTCGAGCATCATTATGCATAACTTCGCGGGCCGAGCTGTTATCATCCACAACCAGTGTACGCATACCACGGATATCGACGGCGGGCGCTGTTTCGTCAACTTGCTGGGTGGCTTTGTCGAACCTGGCGGTGAATGTGAACTCGCTGCCCTGGCCCGGCTCGCTGACCACCTGGATATCGCCATGCATCAGTTTCACAAGATTTTTGCAGATGGCAAGGCCCAGTCCTGTGCCGCCATATTTTCTTGTTGTCGAAGTGTCACCCTGGGAGAACGATTCAAATAATTTTTCTTTTTCCTGGCTGCTTAGGCCAATGCCAGTATCCCGGACAGCAAATTTGATCATAACCTGTTTGTCGAGTTCTTCCACCAGTCCTGCCTTTAATACAACCTCACCTTTGTCGGTAAACTTTATCGCGTTGCTTGCAAGGTTGAGCAGAACCTGCTGGAGCCTGTCTGGGTCGCCCATCATCATTGCAGGGATGTTTTGTTTTATATCAAATATTATCTCCAGACCTTTCTCGTTGGCCAATGTCGTGATGACATTTGAGACATTGCTGATAACCTTATCCAGGCTGAAATCAATATTCTCCATCTCCAGCTTGCCAGATTCGATTTTCGAGAAATCGAGTATATCGTTAATAATGCGCAACAATGATTTGGCAGAGAATTCAATTTTTTCCAGATGGGACCGTTGCTTATTGTTAAGTTCTGTTTTTAGCGCCAGATAGCACATGCCAATTATGGCGTTCATGGGTGTTCTTATTTCGTGGCTCATATTAGCCAGGAACTCACTTTTCGCTTTGGTAACTTCCTCCGCTTTTTCTTTGGCGACTTTCAGTTTTTCCTCGTTGTCCTTAAGCAGTTTTGCCTGGCTTCTGATTTCATCCAGGTCCAGGACGGTTCTGACTGTGGACGAAATTGATCGGGCCGCCTGTTCGAGCCATGTTTCTTCATTGGCATTGATTGCCTTGAAACTGCCCAGCTCCAGGGCCCCCAACAGCTCGTTATTGAACACCAGTGGAAAGACATACTCCACCTGGGGCGCCACATCACCAAACCCGAAAACAACCCTGGCATAGTCCGGGATTTCATCAATCATTGCCGGCGCCATATTCTTAGCAGCCTGACCGACAAACCCGGACCCCAACTCAAAATATTCTGGCAGTTCCTTTCCAACAGGGTAGCCATGGTTTGCTGTTCGCCACAATTTGCCATCATCCTTTTTGATATACAGAGCCACCAGCGGAATGCTGAGGAACTCCGAAATAAAGTTGGCGATATCTTCCGTCAACGCCGGAACATCATGGTTGTTTTCCATCAACGCGTTCAACGCATTCAGCTTTCTGCTCATCATGGAGGCCTCTATCGCCTTTTCTTTCGCTATCAGAATCTCTTTTTCAGATATTATCCGGTCGGTTATATCTGTGACCATGGCGAATGTGCCGTTGTTGCTTTTATCCTTGTCATTTTTAAGCGGAGTCACATTAACCAGGCAATGCACTTCTGTTCCGTCCGGGCGCAACAGGGCGATCTCGTAGGCGCCCTTTTCCCCCTGGGCTGGCAGTTTGCCCTCCTCTCTGGCAGTTTCCAGATAATTACGATCAGAAAAATCGTAAAAATCGTTTCCGATTATTTCATCAAAACCACGCCCCAGGATGTTAGACATCGCCTGATTGACATTTCGGATTATTCCTTTATTGTCAGAAAACCAGAACCCTTCGTTGGCCGTTTCGATTATTTTCCTTAAACGGGTTTCACTTTTATGCAGTTCCATCTTTGCCATCTCCCGCTCCGCAGCTTCTTTACTAAGCAACTTTTGGTTGTAAAATAACTTGGCGGAAAAACCGACGAACAGCAGGACCGTGACTATGAAAACGATGATTATGGTATTACGAATAATATAGTATGTTGCATACGCCTCTTTAGCGTCGACTTCGCTGGCTAGCCCAATATTCAGCTTATCGTTCCAACGCCACACGCCTATTACCTGCACACCGCGATAGTCCCGGTAACCATCTAGATTGACGCCTGAAGAGGCTTTGACCAATTCATTGGCCATATAGGTCAGGCCCCATTTATTTCGCTTTTCCTGTGGTTTAAAATTTTCCAGCAGGTTACCGCCAGGGTCGGTTATTTTTTGGGACAGGATGCCTACCCCACTATTATCTATCATTCCCAACCGTCTTAATTGGTCGGTAAAACGTGTTTCTGACAGTAAATATCCATCTTTATTAACTGCATAAATATCACTGCTGTCGCTCATGCGCGTGCTTTGTATAATAGTAGAAAACTGTTTGGAAGGATCCAGACGCAGGGTCATAACAGCGATGACCTCCCCCTTCTCATCATGGATAGGGGCGCCTGCAAACATAGTGGGTACATTTTTGCTCATCTTTCCGGCGGCATTTCTTAGCGCCACTTTCGATTTAAGTGGCAAGGTCAGAAACGGTTTACCCTTGAAAGCCTCTTCCAGATAGTTTCCTTCATCCGCCAAAAGACTCCTGGCGCCAATATTGGAATCACGCATGGAAGCAAGGTTTGTATAATCGGGGGCTATCAAAAAGAAACCTTTCATACCGAACTCCTGGACGAGCGGATTGATTGTTTCTTCCAATTCCTTCAACTCCTGGGAGGCCAGCAGCGCCTCTCTATCCCTCGGCAGTTTTAGGATACGTTTGAGCGCTTGTATTGCATCTGGAAATAAAAATTGCATTTTTATATGATCTTTTATTTCATCTGTCCAGCGCTCCAGCGAGTTTTCTGTGATATCAAGGACGGTGTTCATGTTGTTATGCAGGTCTTGCTCGACAAGCTTTTCTATTCTATTGATTTCGACGAACAGAAGCATGCCAGCGAACAAAATAAAGACTACAGTCAACGCTGCTGCGCTTTTAATAGAGTACTTTTGATCACCCATCACATGTGCTTCTTGTTTAATAACTGTGTCGTTGTTGTGGAAAGGATGATGCAGTTTAATGCTTTGCTCTTTCAAACATTGACATAGACCAACAATGCGCAAATCGTACGCGAGCTATTATATACGCACAGATCATACCAAACAAAGCCTGTGTAATATATTGAAATACTACCTGTTGCAATTTTTGCTCTGCTTTCTTGTTTGCTCGCAAGTTCATTTTGTACAATTGCGTATAATATTGTATTTACTGAGCCTGTTCAATCTACCAAGGCGCTATAATTGATATCATCGATATCGTTAACATTCATAATAGGTGAAATTCATTGGACAGATTTGAATCGATACTGGCATCCTTTACCGACGCGGTGATAATAGTTGATGAAAATATGATGATCGAATGGGTGAACCCTGCTGTGGAGCAACTGTTCGGCAAGTCCAGAAATATTACCGAAGGCAAACTGATTAGCGACTTGTTCCCGATTGATAGCGATATTTATAATGAAATAAATCATTCTATCTCATCCGGTGTATCGTTGACAGATCATGACCTGCTCCTAACGCTTGATCAGGGCCGAACCGCGTCGGTGGCGTTGACGGTTCAGCCCGCCGGCGAATCGGGCCGGGCGGAGACCATAATACTTTTGCGGGATATGACCGGATTTACAGCACTACAAAGGACCATCCGCCTGCAAGATCGCTTGAAAGAGCTGTCGCTGCTGGCTGCGGGTTTGGCCCATGAAATAAAGAACCCATTGACAGGGATAAAAGGCGCCGCGCAACTTCTCCATACCGATGCCGGGGATGACAAAATGAAAAGCTATACTTCACTCATCGTCAAGGAATCGGACAGGATAGACCGCCTGGTCACCGGCTTTATTAAGCTCAATGACCCGATGGAAGAGTTTGCAAGAACCAGTGTGAATATCTATCCTATACTAGACAAAGTGATAACTCTGCTGGAGCCGTTGATATCAGAGAGATTAATAGCCATCGAAAAGGATTATGACCCAAGCCTTCCCCCAATAATGGGGAACAGCGACCGATTGAGCCAGATATTTTTAAACCTTGTTAAAAACGGGATAGAAGCATGTGACAATCGTGGCGCCGTTACACTGCGGACCAGGTTCGCCTGGGGCGGCGCGCCTGTTTCCGCTGGTAAGCTCGGCCATGGTAAGTATGCGCTGGTAGAGATAATTGATGATGGTCATGGGTTGGACGATGACGCTAAGAGAGATCTTTTCACCCCATTCCATTCGAAAAAGAGCGGCGGTTCCGGGCTTGGGCTTGCCGTCACGTTGCATCTGGTGCAGAAGCATGAAGGTATGCTGGAGATTGAAAACAGAAATGACAGCCAAGGGGTCATAGCTTCGGTTTACCTGCCGTACCCCGGACCATAATAACGGGTTGTCTGCAAATACTGGTCAGGCTGTTGCGCCAGAGTTGAGGTGTTGGCTGATGTCGTCGGTGACTTCGTTCCTTTCGCGCCGCACGTCCATTTGGCGACCCTTCTGAACCCTTCGCCAAACACGCAGGCAGTTGCATAGTAAATGCACCTAAGGGAAAAATCGTATTTGCCCATGATTTCCAGGAACAGATTATCAGCTTCCGACGAAGTTAACGGCGGGTCGTCATCCAAAAACTGGCAGAGCGCGTCTTGAACCAGCGAGGCGTAATAGGTTTTCGGTTTATTTGTATCTTTATGAATGGCGCCCTCTGGCACACCCAGGTATATCTCAAGCCAGCTAATTATCGGTGTGCAGCCGTCCCAGGTGTAATTTTATGTGATTATAATGTCGCCACTTTTCGGGGTTATTAACTTTGCTTTACCGGTTTTATCTTTAAAGACAAGGTTATTTTCAAACTCCCGGTTTGACTCGTAAATGAAATCATCATCCAGCCGATAGATTCAGTCAACAGCAGCTTGCCCATTACGGCGCTCCTTGCCGCTAAAAATCTTTATTCATCACGCAGCGCATGCCAAAATTATAATTACGAAAATCAGGCAATATCTTCATACGCGCGGAAGTACGCAAAAAGTTATCTTCCGACCCGCCCCAGGAGCCGCCCCTGGAAACACGGTACACGCCATCAGCCGGACCGGTCGGGTTATCCACAGGGCTTTTACTGTAATAGGTTGTGTCGTAGAAATCGGACACCCATTCTCCCACATTCCCTGCCATGTCGTACAACCCCAGCGCATTAGGAGCAAACTTGCCCACCTGGTTGGGCCCTTCGGTCACTTTATACCTGGCGCTCGTTTCATCAAGTATGCTATTAGCAATTCCATACTTTTTCTTTTTGCCGCCAGCCTTCGCTGCATATTCCCACTCTGCCTCTGTGGGCAACCTTTTACCTATATTTTTGCAATAGCTGTTGGCTTCCACCCAGGTGACCCTTTCTACAGGGCAGTTTCCGCCGCAGTCGACCCAATGGGAGGGATTGGAGCCGATAACATTTTCATACTGCGATTGTGTAACCTCGTAAGCGTCCATAAAAAAACTATCCAGGCATATCTTGTGCGCCGGTTTTTCATCTGCCTCGCCATCACCAAATATATCGCCCATTTGATAGCACCCGCCTTTGACGAATACCATGCCGGCATATCTCTCGTTTAAAAGGGTGTAACGTTTTTGCGCGTCCTGGATCTCCGGTTTGCCGGGTAGTAACGAATCAGCTTTGTTAATCAGCCGGACCGCCTCACCCATGGCGCCATTGTCCAACGCGGCGCTGGCTTTTTTTGCCAGATTGTTTGCGTCCACATGTTTTGCAAGCCGACCTTGCGCTTCTACCAGGCTCTCATTTTCAGAGTCGATCTTTTTAGCCTGGGCCAGCAGTTTCTCCGCTTCTGCAAACTTTTCTGACAATATATTTTCATCTGCTTCTGCGACAAGCCTGTTGATCTCAGTTCTTTTTATAGCTTCCTCATCTGGTTCCGCCACTTCCTTCCCAATGCCGGCGATTGCGTCGACCACGGTGTTGTTGTCCGCGTCAGTTTCTGTTTTATTACCAGTTTCATTTTTTAGTTGCTCCAGGCTTTTCCTTGGGTCAGAGATAGTGTCCAAGCCTGGGAACAACGATTCCGCTTTGTTCAGATAGCGCTCCGCCCTCGCAGGATTATTTTTGGTCATCGCTTCTGTCGCCAGCGCCACGTAACTGTTCGCTATCTTTCTCCGGCCCTCAGTCACCGCTTCTATGGCGGCGGGATCGATGGAGAGAACAGCGTCGTATCTCCAGATTGCGTTATCCTCCTTTGGGATGCTCAGCCGGTTGTTTTCTATATCTATAGCAGCCAGTTCCAGCAATGCGGCAACCTGAATTTCTTTGTCGATTAACTCTTGTTCCGCTTCTTTACTCGGCGCGCTTGTTTCGGTAAGGTTTCCGGCTTTTCCATTCTCCTTGTTCTGCGCGACGCTATTGTCATCAGAAAAATTGCCGCGGATAGCTGTGACAACATTATTAATATTTGTGGAGCTAGTGCTGGACACATGGGACGCTGGTTTTTCCTGATGTTGATAAAGAAACAGGGCAAGCGCTGAAAGGAGTAACAGGAACATGGGTACTATGGCCATCTTCAGCTGTTTTTTCCATGAAGGCTGGATCCTGGCAAGCATCTCTAAAACGGTTTCGGTGATATCTTCTGTGATATCACCCCGGATCAGCTCGTCATTTCTGAGAATATCCTCTTTTAAATCAAGGACTGTCGCATATCTATCCTCCGGTTTTTTCTCGAGACAGCGGAATATTATCTGCTCCAGCCCGGCTGGGACATCGGAGTTATACTTACGTATAGAAGGGGGTGTTTCTGTCATATGTCTGTGTAGAATTCCCCAAGGCGAATCGCTGTCAAACGGAGTTTTACCCGATAGCAATTTGAACATCAAAATGCCCAGTGAATAGATATCGCTTCTACGGCTTATTTTATCGGTCTGGCCCCTTGCCTGCTCCGGTGACATATACGCCGGCGTGCCCAGAAGCAATCCATGGACAGTCAGCTCACTTCCGGTTTTCGATTTTTCCCACTGGCCCACTTCCTTGGCAAGCCCGAAATCAAGTATTTTGACTATTTTCTGGTGTCCGGCGCATGAAATTATCACATTCTCGGCTTTCAGGTCTCTATGAATGATTCCCTTGCTATGGGCATATTCCAGGCCGTCGCAGACCTGCACCATATATTCAAAAAAATCTTCAAACGAAAGTTTCTGCTCGTTCTGTAACAGTCCTCGCAGGTTTGCCCCCTCAACATATTCCATCACGAAATAGTATTGCCCGCTGGCGGTTTTGGAAAAATCGAGGGCAGTGACAAGGTTTGGATGGGATAGCTTGGACTGGAGATCGACTTCACGGCGGAACCTTTTGATGATGTCGGAATTTTCTGTCATCTGGCTCATCACCATTTTGATGGCGACCGCCTTGCCAGTGCTTACCTGTTTGGCTTTATAGACAGAGCCCATGCCACCTTCACCGATCTTGAGAATTATTTCATATCGTTCATCAAAGATTTTCCCCGTCATATGGTCGTGAATATCTTTTATTAATTCCGAACCATCAAACGGACAAAACTTTAACCTGTCGTCAAATTCTCTCTGACACAGATGACAAGATAACACTTCTTCTGACTGAACCAAGATGCTTCCTAACAAAAATTCATCTTTGCAGAACCCACTATAACCGGTAATTTTATCACAATGTGAACGATTCGAATCTGGAATCTGTCATTTCCGGCGATTTTCACACAGCAATATGTTCGGAAATGATTTGACATATACAAGATCGTCTCATAAGCTAGTTGCGTACATAAAATAATGTGTGCAAAGCTTTGTTTTTTAAAGCAAAATAGGAGGTTTTATATTTGGAAACCAAAAAATATCGACTAATAAAATTCAAATATATCACCCAAGTTGTCAGCATACTACAATGAGACTTTATTGATTAGCTTTACCCGTTCCGCTTAATATATATTTACAGAAAGTGATGATTTTGTGAAAGCGCCAAGCAGCCTGACCAACTTACAAAAAGCCATTTTGACCCTTAAATTTAGCGCTTTGGCGATTTTGTTTTGGCTCGACACCTCCGGTTTTATAATCGAAAACGCCATGCGTCGATCCCATGACCATCTCTACTGGAAACTTGCTGGGGTTGTTGGTTTTACTGTCACATGTTTCATCCTCATTCTGCTCGCTTCGTTCGCCAGGAACAGATTATTGCGGATAATCATGATGTTTTTCGTCGTAGTTACGATCTTCACAAACATTGTCGCTGATCGCTTGACTGGCTCATTTCTTGATGACGATTTTCTCGCTGAGATGATCGAGGTTTTTGATGATGTGGCCATGGCGTTTATATCAGAGCAATTATTTGGCTTGAGCACAATTTTGCTGGTGGTTGTCGGGCTCACGCTATTACTTTCCTATGCGCCTGTAAAAACACGGATATCATCTTATTTTGCTTTTTCTATACCTGTGCTTCTGGCTCTATTATTTGCTCTTGTATCTGTGATACCAAAGGCTGATGTCGCCAAGTTCAGCCCCAGCCCTTTTAGTCTTATAGTCCACCTGTCCAAAGGTGTGGAAAAGCTAAACTATATGCATTCACTAAAACGCTCACCTGTGGCATACGATGGTGATATAGGAACTGGAATAGAAAAGATTGTTCTTATAATTGATGAAAGCTTGTATGGCGGCGCACTGGAAATCAATGGCGGCCCGGCTGGAGCCATACCATACCTGAAACAGCAAAGCGATATTCTGATAAACTTTGGGATCATTGGGAGTGGATCCAACAGAAGCGCTCCCAGCAACCTGATTCTTCGATCCGGTTTGCCCCATTTTATGATTCCAGACACCAAATATAACGGCTTTACAAGACCAACCATCTGGCAATACGCTAATAAAGCTGGGTATAGGTCGGTCTATATTAATGCATGGCCATCTTTGCATCATAACTATTTTACAAAAGAGGAGTTGCGGTTCATTGACGAAGTTTATGGCGGCTTTACCGGGGACAGGAGCTATTCCGACTTTCTGGCGGCTGTAAAGCTTGTGGAAATTTTGAACAGTGACGGCAAGGCATTCATAATTGTTCAAAAGGAAGGGGCCCATTGGCCTTATGCCAGGGCCTACCCCAGGGGCAGCGGCCCTTATTATCCGGTGGTTAAAAGCGTCGATTTTACACGTATGCCAGGGAGAAGCGCAAAGATCGATAAGGTGGTTTCAGAAAAGCTTGGAGTTATGCCATTGATGGAAAACAAACCGGCGAATGAACTGGTAAACAGATTGCGAAAAATGGCTATGAACAACCCGGGCGCCAAGGCATATGATTCTGGTTCATTGCGAATGAATTTATATCTTAATGCCGTAAACTGGACAGTGGATGAGTTTTTCCGGTTCACCCTGCAAGATATTGATCTGAACAAAACTTTAATACTGTTTACCTCGGACCATGGCCAATATGTTAGTACGGATAATGAGTTTAGTGTCCATTTCACCGGCCACGGATCTTTAAAAGACCCTCACCCCGAAGAAGGTATGGCCCCGTTAATCGCATTCACTACCCATGAATCGGTTGCGCGGCGTCTACGTGCGTCAGCAGTTAAATCATTTAATAAAATGACCCATTTTGCGCTGTTCCCTACTTTGGTGAATATGATGGGTTATAACGAAGATTGGGTGCGGGGGAACCTGGGGCCATCGATATTCGATCCTGCCGGGCCGGAGCGGTTCTTTTTCTACGGCACCTCTATTTTTTCTGAAGGAGAATCAAGCAAGTATTACCTGGATAGGGATAAGCAAAACCAGTAAATTAAATGTTAAACACTCCCACGCCAGGCCTGGCGTGGGAGTGTTTAACCATATCGACTGAAAAATCAGTGGCGCGCTTTAACTTCAAGATCAAAAGCTTGCATTGAGCCGCATCCCATACACAAAAACATTTCTTTTTGATGTCCTTTCCAGATCATTGATGAACTGAACATCACCGGTGAGCGCAATATGGTCGTTTATACCAAGGTTATAGTAACCCTCCAGCACCGATTCGCCTTCGTTCTGCTCTTTAACAAGGTCTTTGTTCAGCTCCACCTTGCCATACGCCAGGCCAACGGTATCGTTGTCCCTGCCCCACAGGCCGCCGCCAATCTGGGCGCCGCCGGAGATAGCGGAGGTTACTTCGTTTTCCACCAGGCTGTCATCCTGCGCGGCGTATCGGAAAAACAGACCGACTTCATCCGCCACCTGCTGGTCCAGCGAGATGAGGAACCCCGTGTTGCTTTCCACTGAGTTTGTGTTGATTTTATGGAAATCAACATCGGAATGGACAATATATTTGAACCGGTAATTGCCAGAGCGCTCGCCAAACAACGGATGAAAGGCGACCTCCGCCACATGGTAACCTTTGTTGAACAGGTCTTCGGTCTCGTCCTTGCTGTAGTTATAGTTGAGCGACACAAGATTGTTCGGCCTGACGGTGAGTGAAATGGTCGGCGCGAAATAATTCAGATGTTCTGTGAATACAACACCAAACATGTTGACAAACATATTGTTGAGAAACTGGGTCATTTCATCATGGGCATATTCGTTTTGATCGTTCAGGTAATGAACATCCATTTTGCCGGCCATCAGGGTCACTTTGCCATCGAGGAACTCGCCCTCATAAAACGCCTCTATCACCGTGGCTTGCACTCCCGTGTCATCAGTCGTATCTGCTGCGTCGAAGTTGGGCAAGGTCCGGCCGCCGACATTGAAATTGGCGCCATCGCCTTCCCCCATCTCGAACCAGAGGTATACTTTATGACCTTCGGTAATCTCACCGATTAATCCGCCCTCGGCGGAGAAGGCGAAGTCCAACTGGTCCTTTATATCCTGATAATCATTACCGGATGTACCCTGAAGAATGGTCGTAACGATAAACTCCGCTGTTATATGATCAGTCCACGACTCGCTATCCAAAGCCAGAGCGGTTGTTGTCATCCAGATGGATAATAATCCTGCAATGGCCACTGTTTTCATTTTGATTTTCAACGTACTTCTCCCGTTATTTGTCACATTATTAATAATAAGTGATGATGAACAGCCAGACGTTTTGCCACAACACGTGCGGCAAAACGCTAGACTGATTGTTACTTTACGATGCTATCCTGCGAACACATCTTCGATCGTTTTCGTTTTCCAAATCAGGCCAAAGATCACACCAAGGGCTATCGCCAGGACGAGACCTTGTATCGATTGAACCATGACCGGATGGTAACGTTCATGATCAGCCATGGTGAGCGCTGAACCGACCAGACGAAGGATCGCCCAAAAACCGGCGGATAAAGCAACCGCCCGGATTACCGGCCTGTCAATGAGAAACAGCGAGTCAGTGACCGCCATCAACCCCCCGACAACCACGCCGAATATCGCGCCGCCGATCGAAAATGTAACAAGTAACATCACAATGTTCATTTCAAAAGGAAACGCGCTGGTGATTGTGTTGACGATAATCCCGATAATACCGAGCAATACGCCAGACAGCACACCGATACTAAACCCTTTGAAAGCTAGTTTTGGATCCATTACCTTGTCCTCAAATTACATGGTCCTAATGACAAGGCATACCCATGACATGCCTGAAATCATGAAACACATCATGCGCGCCCATGGCAACTGCATCGATCCCAAAGGCGATGACCACAGTTGAAAAAGTAAACGCCATCAACATCCCAACCACAGCCATTTGTGTGGATGCGCTGGATTTTGGTTGGGCAATTGTGTTTTCCATTTTTCTTCTCCTTTTTAAATTTTCAATTCTTATCAATATATTAAGAAGCCGCGCCCAGGATGATCAGGCCCCAGACAAGACATTGATGAAGCGTCAACCCGGACTATGTAAGGGCAGAGCGCATAAAGAGGCGCAGAAATGGCGTGATGAATCGTAATTTGGGATAATTTCGACTTAGCGCTATTAGATAACAACGCCGAATTTAACAAAACAGCCATCCCAGCCTTAAAACTAAGGGTTTCCGGGAAGCCGTTTTTTCTTCCAGGTTCTGATCAGCCCATACCACGGGACATCAGACTAAACACATTGCAGGCAAGTCTTCTGGCTTCCGGCTTAACCTACTGGCCACGTCTTCCCGTCCCAAAAAGGACAGTGACATAATGCGGCTTTCGTAACCGGTTACAGCGGCGGGTCCGCGACGGATTCAAACCGTCTTCCTTATTAAGGTTGCATTACCACCTACAATGTCGGCCAGTGTAACAGAACTAAATGCGATGTCAAATATTTTTTTAAATATTTGTTTTGCCATTCACACAATAAAAACGGTCATCTCATATTTGAAAATAGTAAATCAAAATGTAAAATCAGCCTGACAAATTTTCTGATTCAGCGCTTGTTGTCACTAATCGGTTTGTCGTTATCTAACGGGGTCTTGCGTCCCAATTCTGTATTGTATGGCTACCCATCCGCTTTCATAGATGTTATTATTTAAAATAGTCCATTCGTGTGAGAGTATAATTGAGGAGCCGGATATAAGCAGCGAGCAAACCATAAATCAATCGCAAGCCAAGGAGATGACCGCCTTGCGACTATCCGCCTGGGGCAACCTGTTCATGGCTCTGTTCGGTTGTCTGTTTGCTGTGTTGTCCAAGTCTGAAGCGATATTGCTGGATGGTGTTTTTTCTCTAATATCTTTTTTCATGTCTTTGCTGGCGCTGAAAGTGTCACGCCTTGTGGAGGCGCCCGATTCAGAAAACTTTAATTTTGGGTACGCCCATTTCGAGCCGATTTTCAACGCTATAAAAGGACTCATTGTCTTAACAATCTGTGCGCTGTCCATGGTATCAGCGGTGGAAGCGATCTTGCACGGCGGCCGCCAGATCAGCTCCGGAGCTGCTATATTTTATGCTGTTATCGCTTCGGCAGGTTGTCTGATCATTGCATATACCCAACACCATTATTCAAAAAAAACTCAATCACCATTAATCGCAGTGGATTATCAAAACTGGTTGATAGATGGGCTAATCAGCCTGGTGGCTCTGGCGGCGTTCATCTGCGTTTATCTGGTTAAGGGCACATCATGGGCGAGCGTCGCCCCATACATCGACCCGGCGCTGGTCACCGGTATGGTCCTTTTTATGATACGCATACCTGTGGTTACGGTATTGGATAATGTGAAAGAAATATTGTATATGGCGCCCGACAAAGAAACGAGGAACAGCATCCGCGCTATACTGGATGAAGCGGTGGATGATATCGAGTTGAGCAAATACAACTTTCGCCTGAGCAAAGTTGGCCGGTTTCTATTTGTCCAGGTCCACCTTGTGGTTTCAGAGGATTTTGAGCTGGATAACATTGCCAGGCTGGATGCTATTCGAAGCAAAATCTACGATAAATTGATCGAATGCCACCCCCGGCTGATTATCGATGTGATATTTACCGGCGAAGAACGCTGGATCCGGTAACAACAAAACCCTGACGCTTTTGGGCAAATCCGGCGAGCTTTTTATCTTATTATCAAAGTTAATAATTTTTGGTTGAACCTTAATCCGCCCTTAACTTGACTCTCCTGTTTTTCCTGAACAAAAAAGTTATGAGTATGAGCGGACAATTGATATCAACAAGTCTTTCATATGAATTTGGTTTGCCACTAACCATATCCCGCACAGCAGGGTGATAGCCTGATCTGCGTCAGGTTCTTTTTGATGGAGTACGTTGAAACATGATAAGCTACTGTGAGGACGCAAACTATCTGGCGCAGGACTTGATTTTATACCATTTAATCAATATTGGACACTGCTGATATGAAAATACTATCCAAATCAACTTGCCTTGTTTTTATATTGCTCCTTGGCTGCAATTCCAAGCCCCCGGTGGATTCCAGCATGCAGCAAGCCAAAGCCCGGCCAGTTAAAATGATAGAAATAAGCCAGGAGGAAAGTGACCAATACCTGAATTATCCCGCCGTCATTCAATCACAAAAACTATCTGTTCTCGCCTTTGAAGTGGGAGGATTGCTGAATGAACTAATGGTAGTGGAAGCGCAGAAAGTTAAAAAAGGCGACCTGTTGGCAAAGCTTGATCAACGAGACCTGATGGCGAAGCGGCAATCTGCGCGCGCGCAATATGATAACGCCAACACAGAATACCAGCGGGCGTTACGTTTGATTCAGGAGGACGCCATATCCCGCAGTGAAGTTGAAAGGCGAAAGTCTCAACACGATGTTACAAAATCTCAGCTTGAGACTGCGGAGAAGGCATTACAAAATTCGGTGTTAATTGCGCCATATGATGGAGCGATCGCCAAAGTGTCGATCGAAAAACGGGAAGTTATTGAACCAGGTAAACCGGCGATCACTATCCTGGGCAGAGAAGGGCTGGAGGCCGTATTCAACTTGCCTTCCAGCGTTATAGCCAGGGGCAAGAAACATAATCCATCAGATATCGAATCTTATATAATCTTGGACGCTGCGCCGGATAGACGTATTCCAGCCAAATTTAAAGAGGCGTCTTTGGAGGCGGACCCCGCGTCACAGACCTATGAAGCCTCGTTTGCTTTCAAGGCTCCGGAGGATATCAATATCCTGCCGGGAATGAACGCCGTTGTATGGCTAAAGGATCCAGGGAAATCATCAGCGAATGATACCGGGTTAGGCGTTCCGCTCACCGCCATCGCGACGGATGGTGATCAAAAGTATGTGTGGGTGGTGGATACTAATACCATGACCGTATCGAAAAGGGAAGTCATGATTGAAGAGAATGTTGGTATAAAACTGGGGATAACCAACGGTTTAGAGCCGGGGGAGAAGATAGTCGCCGCAGGTGTTTCCGCATTGTCCGAGGGTATGAAAGTTTCTGTATGGTCTAAATAAACCACCACCCACGCGCATGGCAGGAACAGAATATGAACATTGCTGAATTTTCCATAAAAAATCAGGTCCTCAGTGTCATTGTTATATTAATAAGCATATTTGGCGGCTGGCACGCATACAAGCATATGGCGCGGTTTGAAGATCCTGAATTTACCATACGGACCGCTTTAATCTTCACATCGTACCCTGGCGCCAGCCCGGAAGAAGTCGCCAGGGAAGTTTCTGAACCGTTGGAGACGGTGCTGCAGCAACTGCAGGAAGTGGATAAAATAAAGTCGAAGTCCACTGCCGGTATATCAGAAATCAACGTTGAGATAAAATATGAGTTTTCCAAGGATAAGGAAGCCCTTCAGACAGTCTGGGCGAAGATGCGTAACAAAATAGATGATGCGCAAAGCTCTTTACCCCCCGCCGCCGGGGTTCCTTTGGTCAACGATGATTTTGGCGATCTATATGGCCTTTACTATTTCATCACGGGCGACGACTACAGCCCCGAGGAATTAAGAATTTACGCAAAAGCGCTACAAAAGGAAATTTTGCAAGTGGAGGGCGTCAGCCAGGTTGAACTGGCCGGTGTTCAAAAAGAAGCGATATATGTTGAAATGACCCGTGCCCAGCTGGCGGCGCTAGGCAGCTCTGTCTCTGCGCTTTACGATATTCTCAGCCAACAAAACTCTGTGGTTTCGGCCGGGAAAGTAAATGTTGAAGATCAATATATTGTCATCGATCCATCCAGCTCGATAGACTCTGTGGAATCTATCAAAAACCTTTTGGTGTCCAATACCCCCGACGGCAAAATCATTTACTTGGGCGATATAGCAAATGTTTATCGCGGATACCAAACGCCTACCCAGCAAATCATCCGATACAACGGGAAGCAGGCGATTGCCCTGGGTGTGGCTAATGTAACCGGCGGCAACGTCGTGAAAATCGGCCACGCGGTGGATAAAAAAATCCACGAGGCGGAAAGCCGCAGGCCGCTGGGTATGGAAGTGTCCGAGTTTTACCACCAGGGAAAAGTTGTGGAAGCGGCGGTGGATGCTTTTGTGGTCAATGTGCTTGCCGCATTGGTGATTGTCATTGTTACCTTGCTGGTTTTTATGGGTTTACGATCCGCGGTTATCATCGGCTTTATTCTGATCCTGACCATTGCCGCCACACTGCTGACCATGAACCTGCTAAGCATCCCCATGCACCGGATCTCCCTGGGAGCGTTGATTATAGCGCTGGGGATGATGGTGGATAACGCCATAGTGATCACTGAAGGTATCCTGGTGGGTATAGAGCGTGGCGTAAAAAAGATGGAGATCGCCAAGGAGATGGTAACCCAGACCAAATGGCCGCTATTAGGTGGAACCCTGGTCGGCGTCATTGCCTTTGCCCCCATCGGTTTTGCGCCAGGGCAAACTGCGGAATACACCGGCCATCTGTTTTGGGTTGTGTTTATCTCGTTAATGTTCAGCTGGATATTCGCAATTACAATCACACCGCTTTGCTGCCACTGGCTGCTGGCGGAGGCAGGCGATAACATGAAAGAAAAAAGGGATGGCGCTTTTTTTCGCTATTATAAAAGCATGATGCGCGGCGCATTTAAAATTCGCTGGCTGATGATCGGTGGCGCAGTGGCGCTATTGATCGCCGCTATTTGGGGCGCGCAATTTATGACCAAAGGATTTTTCCCCCGATCGACCACACCGCAACTGGTGGTAGATTACTGGTTGCCAGAGGGCGCCCGCATAGAACGGACCGAACGGGATATGATAGAGATCGAAACATTTATCCGCGAAATGGAGAATGTGAACGCCGTTCAGATATTGATTGGTAAAGGCGGAATTCGTTATATGCTCACCTATGGACCAGAATCGCCCAACGGCTCCTACGGACAGGCGCTGGTAAGGGTGGACGACTATCTGAAAATCGACGCTATGATGCCTCGAATACAGACGTTTATTAAAGATAGATTTCCAGATGCGGAAGCGAAGGCCTGGCGATTTGTTTTGGGGCCTGGTGGCGGCTCTGCCATTGAAGCGGAGTTTAAGGGCCCCGACCCCCAGGCGCTGCGGCGTCTGGCGAATCAGGCCACAGATATCATGCGGGCGGAGCGGACCTTGTCTGTAAAGAATGATTGGCGTGAGCCTGTGAATGTTATCGAGCCAATATACTCGGAGACCAAAGGCCGCCGCGCCGGTGTTTCCAGAAAAGATTTGGCCGAAGCGTTGCATACCCATTACTCTGGCAAGCAGGTTGGCGTATATAGGGAGGGAGACAACCTGATACCGATAATCGCGCGCGATCCGGGAACCGTCGACGCGACCATTGACGACATTAAAAACCTGCAAGTCTTAAGCTCTGCCACAGGTAAAATGCTGCCCATCGCCCAGGTCACCAACGGTTTTAGAACCATCTGGCGCGACGGTATGATTCGCGCGGAGGATCGTGTCTTTATTATCAAGGCGCAGTGTGACCCTTATCCGGATGAATTGGCGGCCACTTTGCTGGAGCGAATCCGACCGGCGATAGAAGGGATAGAGCTGCCCAATGGTTATACCTTGGAATGGGGCGGAGAAGAGGGAGATTCAAAAGAAGCGAATGAAGACCTGATGTCCACCATACCTTTGGGGTTGCTGGCCATGATATTGGTGGTGGTGATTTTGTTTGGCAAGATAAGGCAGCCGCTGGTGATTTGGCTTGTGGTTCCTGGGCTGTGGATAGGTGTTGTGTTCGGTTTGGTTGTCACCGATATACCCCTGGAATTTATGGGCATCCTTGGCATTCTTTCCTTATCGGGGTTGCTGATAAAAAACGCCATTGTATTGGTCGACCAGATGGATCTTGAAATCAGAAATGGTAAACCAAGGTTTGATGCGGTTGTGGACGCTTCCGCAAGCAGAGTGCGCCCGGTGATGATGGGAACTTTGACCACAGTGCTGGGAGTGTTCCCGCTCTTTTTTGACGCCTTTTTCCAATCCATGGCGGTGGTCATCGTTTTTGGACTCTCCTTCGCTACCTTGTTAACGCTGTTAATTGAACCGTTGCTGTATAGCGTATTTTTCTCAATCAAACCAGAGGAGACCCGGTTATGAGACCAGGTGGCTTGATTATCACCGTAGTTATATTCGCAGTGATGGCAACCTCGTGTACATATATGCCAAAGACAAAGGAGAGCCAGCAAGCCGCCAAAGGGGCAGTTAACGCGCCCGACGCATGGGCCACCGTAGCCGGGAAGTATGGAGATATATCTATAAAATGGTTAGAGAGTTTCGATGATCCGGTGATGCTCAAACTGATTCTAGAAGGAAAAGCTAATAATATCAACCTGCGATTGGCCGCTGGCAATATGGAAAAGGCCTGGCTTTTGGCGAGGCAAGCGGGGGCCGCGCTCAGGCCTGGCGTCGACTTGTCGTTCGGCGGAACCGAAACGGGCAATGTAGATGGTGGCGACTCTGTCGGAAATTTCGATATTGGCCTTACAGCCAGTTGGGAGCTGGATGTCTGGAGACGTATAAGCGCTGGAGTCAGCGCGGCGCAAGCTAGCGCCCAGGCGGTGGGGGCTGACTATGTTTACGCTCAACACTCATTAAGCGCCAATATTGCAAAAACGTATCTGAAAGTGATCGAAGCCAAACTGCAGACCGAAATTTCACGGAAGAATGTTTCGATCCTTAAAGAAACCATGCGGATTACCAAGGTAAAGTATGAATATGGCCTGTCATCAGGACAGGATATTGCGCTTAATCGCACAAATCTGGCCTCCGCCCAGGAACAGATGATCAGGCTGGAAGGCATCCAGCGTGATGCATTGCGGGCATTGGAGCTGCTGTTGGGTCGATACCCAAGCGCCTCGCTGGAGATACCGGATGCGCTGCCCGACCTGCCTCCGCAGCCGCCCGCTGGTGTACCATCTGAAATATTGGAGCGCAGGCCTGATATAGTCTCCGCCGAAAGAAAAATAGCCGCAGCGTTCGACGCTATTGCCGAGGCGAAAGCGGCTCGGTTGCCCAGGTTTTCATTAACCAGCTCAGTCAGCGGGGCCTCCAGCTCGTTATCAGAAGTTCTCGATCCATCAAACATGGTGTGGCGCATGGGCGCAAACCTGCTGGCGCCATTGCTGGATGGTGGTAAGCGTAAGATAGATGTGGAGCTGGCCAATGTGGAGCAGAAACAGGCAATTTCAAACTATGCTCAAACAGCATTAACCGCATTTTCCGAAGTGGAAAATAATCTGGATCTGGGGCGTGTATTGGCCGACCGGAAGACTGCTTTGGATGAGGTGTTTACCCAGAGCGGCATAGCTTATCATATAGCGGACCTCAGGTATAAGGAGGGTGAGATCGATCTGTTGGATACTTTAATAATTCAGCAACAAGCTATCCTGGCCGAAAGCGATCTGCAAGCAATCAAGCGTGTCCAGCTGGAACAGCGCATCAACCTATACCTGGCGCTGGGGGGCGGTTGGTAGAATACGTTGATTAATGGATTGCTGGGCGATGGCATTTACCACTGCTTTATTATTAGAGAAGTGGAACAGGTTTGATGGATTGTATTGGTCGTTTATAACCGCAACGACATCAGGGCCTGGTGGTATCCGCCCTTTATGGAAATTGATCATGGCGCTGTCTGTGATCATTGCATTAGAGAATCATATGGATAAGAGTGTGGTAGAAAATATGAAGGATGATTATAAATAGTACTTACTATCAGCGCGGTCAATATCAAAAACACCTCTGTTTTGATAAAATGTTAGTAGGTCAAACAATATGAGGTAGCAACCATGCCAGTCACTTCCCCTGATTCGGTTTTCAAAGTTCTGGCGGATCGGTTTTATGAAAAAATAAAAGGCGAGACACCAACAGTTTACGACCCCAACTATTGGCAAGGCAGGTTGCTTGAATATTCGATGCGGGATGAGAAGTTTAGAACCAACCTTTTCCGGTTTGTTGATCTGTTACCAGCATTGAAAACAGGAAGCCAGATATCCCGCCATGTTAATGAGTATTTCGCGGGAAACGGGAATAGCAAATCCGGCGCAATAGACCTTTTGTTAAAAGCGGCCACCTTTGGGCCTTTCTCCGGGTTCGGATCCATAGCCGTGCGCAAAGGTGTGACACAACTGGCGGAGCGTTTCATCATAGGCAAGGATATCGAATCGGCCCTGAAGACAGCGGCAAAATTACATGATGAGGATTTTGCTTTGACCATCGATCAGCTGGGCGAGGCCACTTTGAGTTATCCTGAAGCCAAAAATTATCAGAAAGCTTACATCAACCTGATAAAGCAGTTTGGCGATAGAACGGCCAAGTGGCATGACAATCCGATAATAACCAATAACCATTTTGGCGCCATCCCGGTGGGGAACATCTCGCTCAAACTTTCAGGGATCGAACCGAACCTCGACAGCGTGGATCCGGTTGGTTCGGTCGACAGGCTCAAGAAAGCTCTGCTCCCGATCCTGATGATAGCGAAGGAGAAGAATGTTTTTGTAAACCTTGATATGGAGCAGTGGGAGTACCACGGTATAACCTATGACCTGTTTGAAGAGATCACCGCCACACCGGAGCTTCGGGGATGGCCGCATCTGGGGGTGGTAGCGCAAGCATACCTGAAAAATTCTGAACAGGACTTGAAGCGCCTGATATCTCTGGCTAAAAACCGGGGCGCGCCTGTCACCGTCCGCCTGGTGAAGGGCGCCTATTGGGATTATGAAGTGATTAACGCCCGTGCAAAAGGTTTCGATTGCCCGGTATATACAGAGAAGGTCGAAACCGATTATAACTTTGAGAAGCTGACAGAACTGCTGTTTGAAAATATCGATCATATGCACCCCGCCATAGCGAGCCACAACCACAGATCGGTGCTGAACGCCATCGCAACGGCAGAATCGAAAGGTATCCCCAATAACAGTTTTGAAATACAGATGCTATACGGCATGGCGGAGCCGGAGCGCAAAGCAATACGGGACCTGGGCCATCGTATACGGCTATACGCGCCGGTGGGCGAGCTTTTGCCTGGCATCGGTTATCTTGTACGCAGGCTTCTGGAAAATACATCCAACACCAGCTTTCTGAGGATGAGCTATCACGAAGGTTTTGACAAAGGTGAACTTTTGAAAAAGCCTGTCCCCGCTGAACAACCTGAAGAGACGATAAAGATGATATCAGGTGATCTTGATACCGCTTTTCAAAACGTTCCCAACACCGATTTTACAGAGAGAGCGGCATATAAAACCTATAAGGATTCGATGGAAAATATTAAAGCGGAGTTTCCGATAAAGGCGCCGGTTGCTGTAAATAACGTTGAGCGATGGAAAGGGGAGACTTTTAGGCGGTTTGATCCAGGCTCCAACGATTTGCTGGTGGGTGAGACTGTCATCCCCACCCTCGAAGATGTGGAGAAAGCGGTTTTATCCGCCAACAATGCGATGCCGGAATGGAGCGGCATGGATGTTGTCGATCGGGCTGTTTATATAGAGAAGCTGGGCGAGATAATAGAGAATCACCGGAGCCGGCTGGCCGCCCTGGAAGCGTATGAGGTTGGCAAAACATGGCGCGAGGCGGACGCCGATATATCGGAAGCCGTCGATTTTTGCCACTACTATGCGCGAAGGGCAGTGATGGAACTATCCGCCGGGCCGCAGAGTGATATAGCCGGGGAAGAAAACGAGCTACGATACAAAGGCAGGGGCCCCACAGCAGTGATAGCGCCCTGGAACTTCCCGCTGGCGATATTGTGCGGTATGACAACCGCGGCCCTGGTCGCCGGCAACAGCGTGATTATGAAGCCATCCGGCAATTCATCACTGGTCGGGTACGAGTTGTACAAAATGCTGAAAGAAGTTGGTTTGCCAATGGGCGTTGTTCATTTCATACCGGGCGCCGGCAGGCTAGTGGGTGAGCGCCTTGCACAGCATCCATTGATAGCTCAGATCGCATTTACAGGCAGCAAGGAGGTGGGGCTGGGCATTATTGAAAAGGCAGCCAAGGTTGCGCCCGGCCAGCCGCAGATCAAAAGGGTTATTTGCGAGATGGGTGGTAAGAACGGTATCATTATCGACGATGACGCCGATCTGGACGAGGCGGTGTCGGGTGTGCTGAAAAGCGCATTCGGCTATGCGGGCCAGAAATGCTCGGCATGCTCGAGGGTTATCGTTGTTGGCGAGGATACCTACGATAGCGTTGTTGAAAGGCTTAAAAACGCATGTGACGGCATAATAATCGCCCCTGCCTGTAACCCGGAAACGCAGCTTGGGCCGGTGGTCGACGCCGAAGTTTATAAACGTTTACTGGACGTGATCAACAGTCCGGGCGCTGGCGCCGAGGCTATATATATTGGTGATAAAAGCAAGGCTCCTTCATCCGGCTATTATGTTCCTCCTGCCGTTTTTGCTGTGACAGATGAACAGCACCCACTAATGCAAAAGGAGTTTTTCGGGCCGATAGTGGCGGTGATGAAAGTAAATTCATTTGATGAAGCTCTGAAAGTCGCCACCTCCACCGAATATGCCTTGACCGGCGGACTGTTCTCCAGAAGCCCGGTGAATATTGAGAAGGCAAGGAAATCTTACGTGGTCGGTAACCTCTATATCAACAGAGGTATTACCGGCGCCCTGGTACACCGCCAACCCTTCGGAGGGTTTGGTATGAGCGGCATCGGAACCAAGGCGGGCGGGCCGGGCTATCTGCTGAACTTTGCAGAACCACAGTCGATATCGGAAAACAGCATGCGCCGGGGGTTTGCGCCTGATGAATAAGAAAAAAATTCTAATGTGCCGACCAGATTCATACAGCGTCGACTATGTGATCAACCCATGGATGAAAAGCAATGTCGGTAAAACGGATAAAGCAAAAGCTGATAACCAGTGGAACGATTTGTATAGCATAGTTGCAAAGCTGGCCGATATTGATTTTATAGAACCGATGCATGGGCTGCCCGATATGGTGTTCACCGCCAACGCCGGGTTTACTTTGGAAAACGATGTGCTGCTCTCCAACTTTGCATATAAGGAGAGGCAACCGGAAGAGCCGCTTTTCAAATGCTGGTTTGCAAGCAATGGGTTTGTGGTTCATGAGCTGCCAAAAAACCTGCTGTATGAGGGGGGCGGCGACTCGCTTCTCGATTCGGATGGCAGGCTTTGGGCAGGATATGGCCAGCGCACATCATTAGAAACCCATCCATACCTGGCGAAAATCTTCAAGCTGGAAGTTGTAAGTTTGCGTCTTATGGACCAGCGGTTTTATCATCTTGATACATGTTTTTGCCCATTGGAGTCTGGTTATTTTCTCTATTACCCAGGGGCCTTTGATAGCAGGTCCAACAGGGTGATTGAAGAAAAGGTTCTGGATGAAAAGCTGATCGCCGTTTCGGAGGAGGACGCTGTTGAGTTTGCTTGCAACGGGGTAAATATCGACGACCATATTATCATGAATAGCTGCTCCAAAGATTTATGCGTCCGGCTGGAATCTGTCGGCTTTGATGTTATCCAGACCGGGCTGAGCGAGTTTATCAAAGCGGGTGGAAGCGCAAAATGTTTGACTTTGAACCTATCCGAAATTCCACCATCCAATCGGGAGCCCCTTTCAACAGTAGTCAGCGGAACGGTTGTGACCAAAGGTCAGCTTATCGACACCAGCCTGATGAGCCGTATATGCGACAGGATCGTGGATGGCGGTGCGTCGTTCCAGGTCAATGGCATCTCCATAAGCCAAAAGCGGAAAGAGCCATCAATGGCGGAAATCGATATCAGCGCGCCGAGCGAGGTAATGTTTAACGATGTTGTCAAAGAAGTAGCCGTCCTGGGCGCCGAGCCGCTGCAGACAGAATCGGACGACGCCACGCTGGCCGTTGTGGAGAATGCAGGAGTCGCGCCGGATGGTTTTTACACTACAACTATCTACAGCACCCAGGTCAGGGTGGATGGGCGCTGGATTGATGTTTCCAGACAGCGGATGGATGGCGTCATTATCATAGAGGAGGGGAAAGCTCGCTGCGACATTTTGCGCAACCTCAAAGCTGGCGATAAAGTTGTCACGGGCGAACAAGGAATAAAAGTCACCACCCCCCTTCGTGAATATGGTTACCACGAAATGTTCGGTTTCATGACGGCGTCCGCCTCCAGCGAGCGAAGGGTTGATATCACCATAGAAAGTGTCGCCAGAGATATACACCGACTGAAGGAGATCCATGGCAAGCTGGTGGTTGTGGCTGGGCCGGTGGCTATACATACAGGCGGGGCAAGCCACATAGCGTGGATGATTAAACATGGCTATATATCAGCCCTGCTCGGCGGGAACGGGGTGGCCACCCACGACATAGAGCGGGCGATTTATGGCACCAGCCTGGGTGTCAATCTCTATACAGGCAAGCCGGCGCATGAAGGGCACCGCAACCACCTGGAAGCTATAAATATAATAAGGAAAGAAGGGTCCATCGCGAACGCTGTGAAGAGCGGCAGGTTATCCTCCGGGATTTTTTATGAGCTGATAAAAAATGATGTCCCATATTCTCTGGCGGGCAGTATAAGGGACGATGGCCCGTTGCCAGACACGGAGATGGATCTGCTCAAGGCGCAGGATCAATATTCGGAATTGATACAGGGCGCCGATATGATTCTGGCGCTCTCCAGTATGCTTCATGCCATCGGGACCGGAAATATGACATCGGCTAACGCTAAATTTGTCTGCGTAGATATCAACCCTGCGGTCGTCACCAAACTTACCGATAGAGGTAGCCTTGAATCAACAGGCATTGTCACAGATGTCGGCCTGTTCCTCTCCAAACTGACCGACCTGCTTAAAAGTTATTAAATGATTCGAGCAAGGCCCGATTTTGCGACATGCTGACCTTGCGATCCTGGGGCAGTTCCTTAACCCTTCGGCCCAGCTCCTTTAACGGGATATTCACGGCGCCGGGGATATGTCCCGCTTTATATTTTTCATTCGGTCGAACATCCAGCACTGTCACCAGCCCTTCCTTGGCCCGGCTCCAAAGCTCTTTTGCCGGTATGGGCTCCAGGTCATCTTTACGGTGCAGGAATATGTCAGCAATTCGATCCACTTCCGTGATATTTCACTCCACTACTGTACGTAGCAGAGCTGTCAGTAAATGGCGATACTATCGATAAATCAAAGCTGCTATCACTACGGCGCTTTACCTGGGAAAGTCTTTTATGGTTAAAAAGTATTGCTCATTATAATTTCCAGCGCGCCTTGCAGCGGCAATGATAATGTTTGGAACTCTTTGCGTCTGGCGGAAACAGCCACTGGAGATGATAGCAGAGATTAAACCTGGATCCATGAAAATATTACACGACCGGGCCATGACTTCGGATAAAGTAGTCACTTTTTAAGAGTGAATCAAAAATATCACGTACGGATTTCTGATTCCATATGGTCTATTCTAATTGAAACGATCTCTGTGAATCGCACAGCTAAGTTTTTCTATGTTTGCAGATTTTTTATCTTGCTGACCCGCCTGCCGTCACTTTGCTCGTTTCCGATCTTTTTGTCGTATTTTTTCAGCTTTCTCCACAGGGTGGAAATATCCATGCCCAGTATTTTGGAGGCCTTTGTTTTGTTGCCCCCGGTGATATTGAGGACCATGTTTATATGCTGCCGTTCCATGTTTTCCAGAGACAGGCTGCCCAAGCCTTCATCATTGGGAACAGCGAGACCTATTCTGTTATCGTCAAAAAGGATCTCATCATGTTCGGCCACAGCGACAGCCCGTTCTATGGTATTTTCAAGCTCCCTGATATTACCTGGCCAGTCGTAGCGCATAAGGGCGGCCATGGTAGATGTGGAGATGGTACGAACATTTTTGCCAAGTTTTTTATTAAACTTGTCCATAAAATGCCTTGTAAGCAAAGATATATCCTCCACTCTTTCCCTGAGCGGCGGCATCTCTATTTTTATGACGTTGAGGCGATAGTAAAGGTCCTCACGAAAAGTTTCTGTTTCGACCGCTTCTTTCAGGTTTTTGTTGCTGGCTGCCAATACTCTCACATTAACGGTGATGGGGGTGGAGCCACCTACTTTATAAAAGGTCAAATCCTGCAGGACACGAAGCAACTTGGCCTGCAGGCCCGCGCTCATGGTTTCAACCTCATCCAGGAAAATAGTTCCAGTATTGGCCACCTCAAACAAGCCTTTTTTGTCACAATTTGCGCCGGTGAACGCACCCTTGACATAACCAAACAACTCAGATTCCAAAAGGTTTTCAGGCAGGGCAGCGCAATTTACCGCAATAAAAGGGTCGTCCCTCCGCAGGCTGTTGTAGTGAAGCGCCTTGGCTATCAGCTCCTTGCCGGTTCCACTTTCACCTTCAATAAGTATGTTCGAGGATATGTTGGCTACCTTTTTTGAAAGTTTCAAAACCTCCATCATCTTGGGGCTATATCCTATTATCCCTTTGAAGTTGACATATCTTTTGATGGTCTCCGTATCTTTTTTCAGGTTTTCGAAATGCTTCGCGTTTTCTATCGCAAGGCCAATGGGCACTGTGGCGGCCCGCAATGTATCCAGCAGGTCGTTGGTTGGCCTGAAAGGCTTGAATTTGAATACGCATAACACTCCCATAACTTTCCCCTTTGCCATTAGGGGAAGTCCGGCATAGAATTCCATACCTGCTTCCTGGAGTTTGCCTTTTAGAATCCTGGAATCTTTGGAAGCTTTTTCAAAAATAATTATTTCTTTTTCGAATTCGGCTATTGTGCCACAAAGGCATTCCCCCACTTTTACCCTGTTTTCAGTGACATCCTTGATGATATCTTCTGATAAATTACAAAACGAAAAAGGGATCAACTCCATAGTTTCGCTATCGATGATGTAAATAATCCCTGAGTCTACCCCCATAAAGTCAACAACTTTGACAACAACGTCATCGAGAATAGTTTTCAGGTTAAGGGAACTACCAACGGTGAGGGCAATTTCATAGAGTATCGACAGCTTCTTGCTTGAATTACTATTTTTGTTTTCCGAGCTCATATGTCCATATTCTTTCATTGATTTACTCTTATATCATTATCATTAAATCGTGAACAAAAAACAAGCTAAACTATCATTAAATGTTTTGCTTGCTTGTGCGACGCCAATTTTGGCCATTTGCAAATTTAGAAAAGTTTTGCCAAATCATTCAACAAACATTCTGTCATTAAGTCAAGATAGCATAAAGTAAAACCCATCTATATTACTGATCCTTTCCTCCATTCGCGCCATATTTATAATACTGATACAGCGATGAAAAGTGAAATGTGTATTGCGCTGGCCAGTATCATTCCGGCCCCGGTTCCAACTATATGCTTCTATATGCTTTGCCTTGAAGCGCTGCATCCGGATTGTAACAACCCTATCTTTGATTAGTGGAATAATATGTTACTTTATTTAAAAAGGTCGGACTACGCGCTTTATCCTATGATTGCCCAAGATTATATGTGGGATTTTTATCAAACCTGTTTTGACATTTATTCGTTTATTGCTGTTCACCGAGTTGGCGGCAAGCAACTCCCCGGTGATTTTTCATCATCGAAACTAACCATTGTAAATTGCATTGGTGCTTTTATCTCAATTATAACTCTTGCGATTTACTGGCCTGGAACTGGAATACCTTAATCTACATTTCTTATTACTACTACTTGCTCCATGGCTAGCTCCAGTTAATTTGGTAGTGATTCCCGAACTCAATTAGAGTAGACAAGTCTCATACGTGTAAAGCAATGAAAAACAAGGGATATTGGAATTATAGTATCCGATATCGGCAAGTTCGATTCAAGGAAAATATATTGCGGTGTTATGGATTTATTCGAATCAGAAGAATTTACATTGCAAATCGGATATTAAGGAAGGGTGTATTTTAGTAACCAATAGCACTATGCATTGCATATTACAAAGACTTGTCGTCGAAACATTGTAACTTGCAAATAAATTGTCTATAAATATTGGTCCATGACTCTAACTAAAAAAGTATTTTGGTTGTCAAAGTCGAACTTGGTGTTAAGGGTAATCAATGTCCTGGATAGAGAATATCTGTTCACCTGACACTGACTGAAAAATACTTATACATAGCTAAAGTATTAATGTGTAACGACATATCATATCCAACTCTCCAATGTGGTGATCTGTTGGTCAAAAATGGTGGAATATTTGCAGCCTATGCTATTCAGCCTGGTTGGTTCATGTTGGCATTGAATTTGCTCCTTAGGGTGTCACATAGGAAATCATAATTGCAAAGTGAACTTTAGAACTGTTTGAGCAACTTAAATGATTGTGAGGGGAGCGCAACAGTGGCTATAACGTGGATTGGGTAGTCAATTTTGACATCCACACCTTAGTTACTTTTGTTCCTTTAAATATATAAGGGGTTAATAATATGAGTGTAAGTAATGGCGTGCTTTCCAGCGGCGCTTTATTACAAAGAGACATGGAAAATGCTGACCGCATTGAGAAAACAGTTTGCCCGAGGAATTGTTTCGATACTTGCGGAATGCTGGCCTATGTCAAGGATGATAAATTAATCGGGATAAAGGGTGATCCGGAACATCCTATAACCAAAGGCCACCTTTGCGCCAAAGCAACAACTTACGTGCGCAGAACCTACCATAAAGACCGAATCAAATATCCCCTGATGCGAGTTGGCAAAAGGGGTGAGGCTGATTTTAAACGGGTAAGTTGGGATGATGCTTTTGATTACATTACCAGCAAACTGAACTTTTGCAAAAAGAAGTATGGTAGTGAATCGATTACCGAATACGCCTACAGCGGTAATCGCGAGTTTTTGGCAAAGGCTGTCGCTGGACGGTTTCTTAACCTCGTAGGCGCTTCAAGGCTTGTTGGCAGCTTTTGTATATTAAGCGGCTTGTCTGGGGCAACATATACAAATGGCACCCAATACGTGCAAAGTATAGAAGTCTGGTCCAAAAAGGCTGAAGTGATAATGATAGTAGGCCATAACTCTTCTTTCACAAATGTCCATTCCTTGCCATATATATGGGATGCTGTGGAAAGAGGCGCCTATCTTATCGTTGTTGATCCATACCTGACACCAATTGCCGCCAAGGCTGACCTTTTCTTGCAGCCGCGCCCTGGCACAGACGCTGCCATGGTTCTTGGCATGATTAACCATATTTTCAATAAAGGGCTTGAAGATAAGGATTTCATCTCAAAGCACACCTATGGTGTGGACGAATTGAAATCTGGTGTGACGGAATGGACTCTCGAGAAGGCGGCAGAGGTCACCGGCATCGATCCGCACAAGATCGAAAAAGCCGCTGAAATCTATGCGACAAATCACTCCCATATGGAATGTGGCTGGGGTCACCAGCGTTACACCAATGGTCATCAGACCCAGAGGGCGTATTCATGCATGGCGGCTATTTGCGGGCATATTGGTAAAGAGGGCGCAAGCGTAAATTATTTTGATATGCACGCCTACGACACCCGCGATCCAGACCAAGTGGCGACCCCACTGTTCACTCCCGGATTTCTGAACATGGAAAAGATTGTTTTCCCAAGGGGGGCGCCTCATAGAACTCTTAAAAAGAGACTGATTAATATAAGCACTTTCGGGCCCGCATTGAGAGAGGCTGCAGATCCACCATTGAAGGCTGTGCTTTCCTGGCGTGGCGGCCTTATCAGCCAGCTGCCTAATGTGAACGAAATGACCAAAACCTTGAATAATTTGGATTTGCTGGTCAGCTCTGAATTGTTCATGACAGATGACACAGATTGGGCGGACATTGTTTTGCCTGCTGCGGATACTTTCGAGCAATGGGGTATCCATCCATCATATTGGCATCACTATATCCAGGTTCAAAAGCCAGTGATTGAGCCACTTTACGAGTCGAAAGCGGATCTGGACATCTGGTGCGAGCTGGGCAGAAGAATGGGGCATAAAAAGTTCTTTCCAGAAGAGTATACAGGGGAAGACTGGCTCAAAGAGATAATGCCACCGGATTTTGAATTGACCAAGTCAATGGATAGCGACATGATCGTCGAAGTCCCGGAGAAACATGCGCCGAGGGTTCCATATTCTGATCACGTTTTCAATACTCCGACCGGAAAGATTGAGCTTTACTCGACCGGTATGGTGAAGCGAGGTCAAAGGTATCCTGGTGAGTGGGCGCCGGTTCCACATTATGTAGAGCCTGGCGAAGGTCCAGTCAGTCGGCCAGACCTCTTTAAGAAATATCCTTTGATGATGATATCACAGCACGCGCCACTACGGACCCATTGTCAGTGGTTTAATATCGAGGAAATTCAGGAGATTGAAGGTCCTCCAGGTATATTCATAAACGAATTAGACGCGCGTGAATACATGATTGAAGAAGGAGACACGGTAAGCGTATTTAATGACCGTGGAGAAATTACAGTTGTCGCCAAGATAACCAACCGGATCAAAAAGGGCGTCGTCGAGATAAACAGCGGTAACTGGGTGAAGTCTGGTAGCAGCGCAAATGTCTTGATGGATGATTTGATAGGCGGTCCAAGGGATGTCGGCGCTGGCGTAATGATAGCTTATGACATGGAGCGGGATGGCAACAGCATCGCTTATTTCAACTGCCTTGTGCAGATTAAAAAGGCAACTTAAACACCAATAATTTTTGGAGACCAAAGTGGCTTACGACCATTTAGCAATACACGTAGATACATTTCGTTGCGTAGGCTGTCATGCATGCGCTACGGCATGCAAGATAGAACACGACATACCCCCAGGGCCCAAGTGGATGGAGGTTATTGAAGTAGAGAAAAAGGTTGGCGATGAATGGGAAATGTTCTGGAAACCTATGGCATGCATGCATTGCGGCGAGCCTGACTGTCTTCCCGTTTGCCCAACCAAGGCTATATCCAAGAGAGATGAAGATGGCATCGTACTTGTGAGCAAAGACTTATGTATTGGATGCATGGAGTGCTTCAGGGCATGCCCCTTCGGGACTCCTCAGCTTGGGTTTGATGGAAAGATGGAAAAGTGCAACCTTTGCATTCATAAAGTGGCTTATGGCGGAGTGCCGGCATGTGTAGAAAATTGCCCCTCGGAGGCTATGTTTTTCGGCACCATGTTAGAGCTGTCTAACATGATGCGAGCAAAATATTCCAGTAAATCCTTGGGCAATAGCGAGCAGGTATACAACCCTTCTGTGGCTCCAGGCGTTGGAAACGGGAAAAAGGAGGTGACCAGAAGAGGCGCGTCAATTAATTTTCATAGCAGAAAAAAGGCTATACGCTAATTTCAATACTATAGAAAGGACACCGTTAACATGGCAGATACAGGATTACTCAATGGCGTAGATACTGAGATATTCATGAGCACAGTCGACGCAGTGAAGGATAACCCAAATACGGGCGCTACGAGTTGGCGCGTAAGTACTAAGTGGAAAGGAGGGCTGAAAACTGAAGCTACCATCAGGCAATTTACTTTAAACTTTGATGAGCCTGAAGGCATAGCTGGTGAAGATTCAACGCAAAGTCCGCATGAAACAGTATTGGCATGTTATGGCGCATGTCTGACTGTTGGCATGTCACTTAGGGCCGCGCTGAAGGGGATTGCGCTTCAGAATGTTGAGATTGAACTGGAAGGTTTGATTGATCTGCCTGGTTTTCTAGGCCTTGCAGGAATCCAGGGCCTTAAAGATACACCTGGGTTTCATACAGTGAGGGCCACAATGAATGTCCAGAGTGAAGCTCCTAAAGAGGATATTCAAGAGCTTTTCGATACAGTTGTAAAGTACTCGCCCGTTGGGCTAACTCTTTCGCAGCCAGTTAAAATGGAAAGCACGCTAGTGTACAAAGGTTAATTACAGGAAAGCCATTTATTAGTAAGCGTTTGAAAATGCATTACTTGTGCAATTTCAAGCAATTAAATTTTACTTTAGAATAAGGAGAGGTGAATGTCTAAAGAGACAGAGATACTGGATGGATTGCATGACGCTATCTTGGATTTGGACAAGGATGCGGCTGTGAGTTTAGCAGAAGAATTAGTGAAAACCGGGGGGGACCCACTCAAAGCCATAGATTCTATGGGCACAGCGATGAACGAATTGGGCGTGAAATTTGAAAAGATGGAAGTTTTTCTTCCGGAAGTTGTTATTGCTTCTAAGGCGCTTAAGGCAGCCATGGTAATTTTGAAGCCTGAGATCTTGAAGCAGGGTGAGGAAACAGGCGCAGCAGAAAGGCCTGTTGTTGTCATTGGTACTGTGAAGGGTGATATTCACACCATTGGTAAGGACATGGTTGCTACTTTGTTGATGACCGCTGGCTTTGAAGTGGTGGACATGGGCCCGGATACTCCGCCTTCGGACTTTCTCAATAAGGCCGAAGAATTGGGCGCCACCATCATCGCGGCAACTGCCATGATGTCCACTACCTTGCCAATACAAAAAGATCTTGTTGATTTCCTTGACGCAAAGAAACTTCGCGACAAATATAGCGTTATGGTCGGTGGTGGTGTTGCTTCGCAAGGTTGGGCGGAGAGCATTAATGCAGATGGTTATGGTCAGGATGCTATAGAAGCAGTTAAAGTAGCGAAAAACTTGGCTTCTAAGAAAAAGTAGGAAAGCATCTAGCATTATGCAAGGGCTTAATCTAAATAAATATCAGAATATTACACAAATATAAAAAGGAGATGTTGCAATGCCAAATACAGGATCAAAAGGTAGGCTACTTGAAGTTTGGTCTAGGGGTGAGACCGGCGAAGTATGTTTTAATACCGAGTTTGATACAGATAGATTCTGGCCATTACTGAAATCAATCACGGAAAAACACAAGATTGAATATGACCCTAATCGCATTGTGCCTTGGGATGATTCAGAGCTGGACGCGATATGGGATGCAGGGATGGAGTTTCTGCTAGAGTGCGGAATCCTGAACGTTACCAACGAAAGATTGATCATGTTCGAGGAGTCCGAGGTCAAAAGTGTGCTGGAAAACGTACATAGTGAAACTACTTTAGGTACGGGCAGGGACAGCCTCACTCTCAAGTGGCGCGCGCCAGAGAGCTATGACGAAGGTTTGAACCCGATTGGCGCATTAGGCAGGATCTTGGGTCCTATTTCTGAAGATATCTATGAAAAGGTAGCCTGGAGTTTTGCCCAGGAGCCGCTTATTGACTTTGTCCACTTCCAGGGCGTTGTATTTGAGATTAACGGCACCCCGGTCAAACCGTTCTCTCCTTTTGAGCTTGCGTCAGAGCAAAAAAGGGTAGCTATCGTCAAAGATGTGTGCCGCCGCGCTGGCCGACCTGGCCTGTCTGATGGTGGCAGTATGCCAGTTACATTGCAGTCAGTGATGGCTGCGGCCCAGCCCGAATGGGGTATGTCGATGGGCGATGTTCGCCAGACCTATATCATGCCTCATATGAGGACTGATTATGATCAGATGTGTAAGTGTTACATGTGGGATCAGTATGGTAGCAACACCTGGGGAATTCTCCAGTCCTTTGTCGGCGGTCTGCCTGGTGGGCCAAACACAGCTGTTGTTAACGGCATGGCGGATCTTATTGCCTACATGGTAATGTACGAGCCTTCCATTTGCGGCCTTTGGGCTAGTGACGCTCTCTATTTCTCCAACACCAGTAAGTTGGCTCTTTATATTGACAACTTTGCTGGCGCTGCGTTTCAGAAGCATGTGAAATACCCTGCACTTCTGGGCGGCGGTTGGCAGATGACAGCTGGCATAGGTTGCGAAGAATTTTTCTGGGAAACTGCATGCGGCGCTATCGGCAGCACCACCCTTGGCTTTTGTACATCCGGTGGAACCGGGTTCCAAAGTGGTGGACTTGATCACGCTTGTGGTTTGGGCGCTAGGTTTGCAGCTGAAGTTGGTCGTGCGGTGGGTAAGGCCCGCCTGACAAGGAAACAGGCCAATGACATGATGCTCAATATTTTCCCGAAATATATGCCTGGCATAGAAGCAAGGGATATTCATCTTAAGGGTGGTGATTTCAGAGAAGTTTATGATCTGAAAACCGTAAAGCCGAAGGAAGAATACTTGGCTATTTATGAAAAGGTTAAGGAAGAACTGAGGGGAATGGGGCTACCCATCGACTAGCGTGAAGCTGAAAGCTAACATTGCGTTAGCAAATTCGAAGCAGAGGGTTTGTTTAGCTTCGAATCATGTAACAGGGTGAAACGGCTCCGGCCTGGTTCTTTGGGATATTTCCCGGAATATTATACAAAGAACTGGCCGGACCGTTGTTGCCCACATTAGCCGACGACGGCAAATTGCTAGCTGAGGTATCAATATGACAGAAGACAATAAATATGAAATTTTCATGAAGGCAATTCGCGGTGAGGAGACTCCGCGCGCTGCAGTAGGCTGTGTGAACCAGACGGTTAACTATGAGCAGATGGAAGAGCTGGGAATAGGGTGGCCCGACGCCAACTTTAATGCCGATCTTATGGTAGACCTGGCGTATGGAGCATATTCAATCCTGGGGTATGACGCTGTGAGGGTTCCATTTTGCCAGACAATAGAACAGGAAGCGTTGGGGTGCGGAGTTCTTGAGGGGACTGATAAGAACCTTCCTAGCATCAACAAACATCCATATGATATTAACATGACCCCGGTCTTTCCAGAAGACTTCCTCCAGCGGGGCAGGGTCCCGATGATGAGTGAGGTCGTAAAATCCCTTAAAAAGAAGACCAACAATGAAGTGGCTGTTATAGGTGGAGTCATAGGTCCCTTTACAATAGTGGGGGCGATGATTGCATTGGACGATTTTCTTGAAATAACTATGCTGGAGCCGGAAAAGCTGACACCATTTTTGGAGGTGGCCACCAAAGCAGCGACCGCACTGGCCAAGTCTTTGGTCGAAGCTGGCGCTGATGTCATCTGCGTAGAGGACATGTTAGCGTCGATGGATATGGTAAGCCCCGGAATTTACAACAATCTTGCCTGGTCCTGGGAAAGGGATTTAATACAGGAAATAGACGCGCCTGTTGTCCTTCATATCTGCGGCAAGGTTGACCATATCATAAAGCCAATGATCGATACAGGCGCAGCGGCTTTGAGCTTTGAGCCAAAAACGGATATTGAAAAAGTTAAAGAGATTATAAAAGCCGAAGGCAGGAATATTGGCATTGTCGGTGGTGTTCCTGCAATTGAAGATCTTTTTTATGGAAACGCTGAACAGGTGAAGGAGTCGACACTTAAAGCTATCGATGATGGTTATAACATTATCGCGCCCGGCTGCTCGGTTCCACCTGCCGCATCGACAGAAAAATTGAAGGCAATGCTATCGCGATAATAAACTAAATATACTGGAGAGGTAAAGCTTATGATGATTGGTCTTGAAAATGAATTTAACCTTGTTCTCCGAGCGCTTGAAAACAATGTTCCAGTAATCCTGGAGGGGGAAGCTGGCACAGGTAAAACAGAGATGGCCAAGGAAATCTCCCGTATGCAAAACAAGACACTCTATAGAGTGGATGGAGACGAGGAGCTTTCATCATTTAAAATTCAGGGCTGGTTTGATCCTCCCATGGTGTTAAGTAAGGGTTATAACTGGGACTCCTTTTTACCCGGTCCATTAAGCCAGGCAATGATGGAGGGTGGGTTATTCTTCTTCAACGAGGTCAACCGCGCTCCATCAGAGACTATTAATGCCGTTCTTACCGCTTTGGATGAAAGGATGATTACTGTTCCTCGTCTCGGCTGTATCAAGGCCAAAGAGGGGTTTGAATGTATTTTTACGTGCAACCCACTAGACCGTGTGGGTACCAATCCTTTGCCCCAAGCTTTTTTTGACAGGTGTATATGGTTGAAGCTCGAACATTTACCCCTTGAGCAGGCCATCGAGATAGTACGCTTGAGGACCGAAGAGAGCGATGAACGTCTTATAAAGACCATTTGCAAGATTACGGATGGTTCCCGAAACCATGAAGAAGTAGTTAGAGGCAAAGGAGGCTCCTTACGAGCCTCCATTTTTATGGTCAGGCTTGCTTCGGAGTTGAGAAAGCATGAAAATAGTCTTAGTGAAGAAAAGCTTTTTAAAACTGTAGCGAAGAGCGCTTTAGCAAAGCAAATCAAGCTTCGTTATAACAGCGAGATGGGCGAAGAGGAAGTAATCGAAGATATTGTTGACAACGTACTGGGATTAAAATTCGAGAAAAAAAAAAAGATCGAGCTTGTAAAGACAAAAGTTCTAAGGACGAAAGGATAGAGGTATTGTTCACTGCCACAGAAGACCCAATACTAATTGGTGAGGAAGAGGTTGAGGACGTAGTATGGGACTTTGATGAAGATCTTCCCTGTCTGCCCATGGTAGAGAACTACCGGAGACTGGGTAAGAAAGTGAGCCCTAAAGCTCGCAAGATGTTGTTGAACAGCACTGTGCAGAGTCTATTGCAGGAGGCCAAAAGCATTGCTTCAAAAGGGGGAATTATCACGAAAAAAACGTCCATCGTGCATTATACTCCTGGCTCTGAAATTGATCTGGAGTCTACTTTGGAGAATTTGCTGGCAACGGGAACGTACAAGATGCCCACATATTGGGACATGCGTAGCCGCAAGGTCACAAAGATCAGGCGGTGTTTCGTTGTTTTGGCTGACAAAAGCAACAGCCTCGGGCCTACCATTGATTATGTAGCCCTTGCCGTCAGCATACTTGCTGAAGCTGTCCACGCGGAGGAATTTTCAGTTTTGTTTTTCGATGACAGGGTCAAAGAAGTTAAATCAATGGACAGTCATAGGGAAACAGGTGATATATTAGAAGAAGTTTTGAATGTACAGTGTTTTGGGGCAACAGACATGTATAAGGCTTTTGAGGCGGCAAGTAACCAGTTGGCCTTGACGCATGCCGGTATGGAAGGGATCTGCGTAGTAGTGAGTGACTGCATACCCACGACTGGGCCGGATCCCATTGAAGCTGCAGGAGCGTTGCCTAATGTTGAAGTGCTTTATGTAAGAAATGATGATGCGGCAATTGGCAAAACCTGTATAGATGATCTGGAGACTTTACCTAATGTGATGGTTCGTGAAATAAGTGAATTGACTGATATTATCGAGTCCATACAGGATATCGTGTCGTTTGGAAGTTTGGAGGCGCTACATGAGTAACGTTCATAGGGTGTTTTTGGTTAAAGGTGAGAAAATTGACTTGGGCAAAAATTTATTTAGCATTGCATGAGTTCTTTTTCTCTTTTAAATGGTGTGGTTCAGAGTGAATCGCAATATGGCAAGTATATGAGGCTATGTAACTAAATTGAAAAACGAAAACAGCGCACATGATACTTTCCCCAAGCTATTGTTGCGTCAAGCTGAAATCCGTGGGAAGAAGACTGCTAGTCGAAGAAAAGAATTTGGCATTTGGAAAACCTGGAACTGGGCGACGGTTTCTGAGGAGGTGCGCTATCTGGCGTGCGGTTTAAAGGTCAAAGATTTTAAACGAGGTGAAAATATAGCGATAATGGGGGAAAACGCTAACCTCTATTGGGCAGCGACTGCTGCGCAATGTTTGGGAGGTGTGGTGGTTCCTATCCATTTAGAGGCGACTGAAGATGAATTAATATATATCCTAAACCATACAAAAAGCCGTTTTATTCTGGTGGATGATCAGGCGCAGGTTGATATATTATTGGAAATCAAAAACCAATGCCCAAACCTTGTGAAGGTTATTTTCGTCAACCCTATTGGGATGAAATTCTACACAGATCCCTGTCTCTCTTCCTTTGATTTCATTCGTCAAAAGGGTGTTGAATATGACGAGGAGAACAAAGATTTTTTCGTTGACCAAATAGCTCAGGGTGATGGAGAGGATACAGCATTTATCTTCTATACAGCGGAGAAATCGCTGGCGTGGGGTACATCTATTACACAAATATTCACCCATACCGGTGAGCCTACGGTTCCCTCACTGCCCCTCAAGGGCGAGATGACTGATGAAAAGTTTAAAGGAGTTATGCTGAGTCATAAAGGCCTAATTTCTGCTGCGAGCAGCAGCGTCAGTGAACTTGGTTTAAATCCAGGTGACGGAATAATTGCATTTTTACCATTGTCGATAGGCGCAAGCATACTGTTTTATTATGCTCAACCATATGTCGCCGGGTTTTGTGTCAATTTCCCCGAAAACAATGAAACTGTAGTTACTGATATGCGTGAGATAGGCCCTACCGTTTGCTTCGCCACGCCTAATGTTTATAAAAGTTTATTAAATCTGATTATGCTTCGGATGGATGAAGCCGGGAAGATAAAGCGATACTTGTTCAATTATTTTAGGCAGATCGCATTCGAGGCTGGCGCGAATGGTAATAGCCGTAAATCTGGATCTTTTTGGAGACGCGTTCTGCGAAGGATTGGTAAACAGATTTTCTTTGAGCCGCTTAAAAATATGTTTGGGCTTAAACGAATCCGTGTCGCGTTAACAACCGGTAACCCTATAAGTCCTGAAACGCTCGGCTTCTATCAATCCTTGGGAGTTAATCTAAAACAGTTTTACGGTCCTCCTGAGGGATCGTTTTTTGTTTCTGTGCAGCGGGACGGTCAAATAACATTCGACAGCGTCGGGTTTGCGACAAAAGATGTAGAAATCAAAATTGCGGAAGAGGGAGAAGTCTTATTCAAGGGCCCAAACGTATTCAAAGGCTATTATGGGAAATCAGACAATAATACTGCGAAGGACCCAGAGGGCTGGACTAAAACCGGAGATACAGGCCTGATTGACGAGAATGAAGAACTCTTTGTTTTTGGAGCGATGGAGGACTATTGCAAGCTCACCGATGGCACTGACATGTCCCCGACTGTTGTAGAGAGCATGCTAAAGTCATTTCTTTACATCAAGGAAGCGGTGGTTTTTGGGCATGGCAGACCCTTCGCGGTGGCTTTTATCAGCATTGACGGTAAATCAGTATCTCGTTGGGCGGATAGACAAGACATCATATTTTCTGGTTATGCGGAGCTGTCCCAGCAGGAGGAGGTGTACGACCTTATTCGATCTTGCGTAGAGTCGATCAACTCTGAATTGTGCGACGCTGGTCAGGGAGGGGCGCTAATTAACCGGTTTTTAATTCTTCCTAAAGAAATTGACAGCAGTGAATTGAGCCCAGACGGCAAGTTAAACCGTAATGTTATTGTTGTTAAATATATTGAGTTGATTAATTCTTTATACGCAGGAAAGGATCGGTATGTATTGGACGCGGAGTCCAATACAAATGGTTCACAAACCCAGCTGGCCAGCACCGAGATCAAGATTAGTGATGCGCGGGCCTGGTGCCGCCTCCATGATGATGTCATTGAAGTAAGTCCATCATTTGGATCAAGAAAAAAGAAATCGGAGAATGATCGATGGTAGACGAAAAAACAATACTGGAGTTAAAAGATATATCGCTTAGTTTTGGTGGTGTCAAAGCTATCTCGAATGTTAGTTTGGCTGTCAAGGAGGGCGAGGTATGCTCCTTTATTGGGCCTAATGGGGCAGGCAAAAGCTCATTACTTAATGTGATTACTGGAGTTTATCAACCCCAGGAAGGCTCTGTCGCGTTTAATGGAAAGGTTTGTAAATATGTGAGGCCATGGGATGCCGCTGTTCATGGGTTTGAGCGAACGTTCCAGAATATCGCTTTGTTTAAAGGTATGTCGGTCCTTGACAACATTATGACCGGAAGTACATTGAAGATGAAGGCTTCATTTATAGAGCAGGCGTTTTGGTTGGGTAGAGCTAGAAAAGAGGAAATAGAGAGCCGCAAGAAAGCTGAAAAAATAATAGAATTTCTCCATATCCAGGCAATAAGAAAAACATTGGTAGGGAAGCTGCCATATGGTCTTCAAAAACGTGTGGAGCTGGGTCGGGCGCTTGCTGGGGAACCTAAATTATTGTTGCTGGACGAACCGCTGGCTGGGATGAATCTCGAAGAAAAAAAGGAGATGGTCACGTTTATCCTGGAGTTAAATAAAGAGTTTTCTACGACTATAGTGCTTATTGAGCATGATATTGGAATAATCATGGATATTTCTGACCATATTGTTGTGTTGGACTTTGGGTGCAAGATAGCAGATGGCACTCCCGAAGAAGTTCGCAATAACAAAGACGTTATTGCGGCTTATCTTGGCACAAAGGCCGACAGGGAAGAGATAGAAAGTGATCGTATACAGCACCAGGAAAGTAATTAGGCATCGTGTCATGTAACAGGTAGGAGGGAATGTTATATAGGCTGGCTTTTTAGCAACGTAATCTTGTTTTTTAGAAAATTAGGATGGAGATAGAATGGCTTTTTTCTTTCAGGTATTAGTCGCTGGTTTATTATCCGGAATGATGTATTCCCTGGTGGCAATAGGATATGTTCTTATTTACAAGGCGTCCGGGGTGTTTAATTTCGCCCAGGGGGCGATGGTTCTTGCTGCTGCGCTTACGTTTGTCAGTTTTCTGGAAATGGGGATGGGTTTCCCTGCGGCGCTTGTAATAACCATGATAGTAATGGCGCTGCTGGGGATACTTATCGAGCGTTTTGCTTTGCGGTATCTGGCGAATACATCACTTATCACATTGTTTATGGCGACTGTCGGCCTGGCTTCTATTATAGAAGGCGGGGCGCAGTTTGTATGGGGTGGTGAAGTTCATGGGTTGGAGCTCGGTATCCCTGATGTTGCTCTTAGCTGGGTAGGTGGATTTACGGTAAGCCAATTTGATTTGTTCGCCGCTGGTATAACAGGGCTTATGATTTTGGGCCTGGCTATATTTTTCAATAAAACGAAGACCGGCTTGCACTTGCGGGCGATCGCTGACTCTCCCATGGCAGCTTTGTCAGTTGGTGTGCAATTAAGCAGGATGTGGGCGGTTGTTTGGGCTGTCTCGGGCATCGTGGCTCTGATCGCAGGGCTATTGTGGGGAGCGCGAATGGGCGTTCAGTTTACACTGAGTGTAGTGGCGTTGAAGGCTTTGCCTGTGTTTGTTTTGGGCGGGTTTACATCAATATTGGGCGCAATCATTGCCGGCTTGATTGTTGGCGCCGCAGAAAGTCTGGGAGAGATTTATATTGGAATGGAAATAGGATTTGGCCTTCAGAACTGGATTCCATATGCAGTCGCCATTATTGTCCTTTTGATCCGTCCTTCAGGCCTATTTGGCGAAAAAACTGTTATGAGGGTATAATCGATGCTTTACCGCGAAATTGGTCAATTTAAGACCAGCTACAGCGCCGACCAGCAAATTTTTACAATGCGCCAGGATCGTTGGGCAATTGTGATCTTGCTATTGGCTGCATTTTTTGTCATACCATTTATCGCGAACGATTACTGGTTTGTGGCGATACTTATACCTATGTTGACTTTGTCGTTGGCGGCCATTGGCCTTAATATTTTAACAGGTTACTGTGGTCAGCTCTCTCTGGGGGCATCGGCGTTCATGTCTGTGGGCGGTTTTGCTACTTATAACCTTGTTATTCGGCTTCCTGAAATCCCTTTTCCAATCAGTATATTGTTAGGAGGCGTAATCGCCGGTTTTGTGGGTGTACTGTTTGGCCTGCCCAGCTTGCGGATAAAGGGATTCTATCTGGTAGTCTCTACATTAATGGCGCATTTTTTCGTGCAATGGCTTTTTGATACTTACCAATGGTTTAAGAATTATAATCCACAAGGTGAGATTAAGCCACCGCCTTTCAAACTGTATGGTTTTGTTTTTGACACTCCCGTATCGCAATATATGCTTACCCTGGTGTTTGTTGTTGTGCTGGCCTTCCTTGCAAAGAACATGATGCGTAGTAACCTTGGAAGGCGGATGATGGCTGTGCGCGATATGGAAGTCGCCGCCGCAGTTATGGGGGTGCCGGTTAAACGAACTAAATTGTTGGCATTTCTGATCAGCTCTTTTTACTGTGGCATTGCCGGCGCGCTTTTCGCATTTTGCTATTTACAATTACTCGATACAAAAACATTCAGTCTTGAACTCGCGTTTTCTATTGTGTTTATGATTGTTGTGGGAGGTTTAAGCACAATTTTAGGCTCATTTATAGGGGCGGCGTTTGTTTTTCTGCTACCCATATGGATGAATGCAACTTTTGGTAAATATGGCATTGATCCTTCGCAAATTCAAAATATTTCGAAGGTCATAATCGGGGCGCTCATTATCATCATAATGATTGTCGAGCCTAATGGTTTGGCGCGGATATGGATAAGGATTAAAGAGAAGCTTAAGAATTGGCCAACACCTTATTAAAACAGGGTTTGTTAATTGCTGGATAACTATTGTTTTAGCAGTGATATTTGGGCGGAATCAATATATTGCTCAGGTATGTGATGGGGAGAGTTATAGGGTTTGATCTTCTAAATATTGTTAAGGGAGTTTTCCCAGACGGTTGGTTATCTGGCGCGTTTGATGTTCGGGGTTGTGAACATAACATGTAATTTTAAAACGTTATGGTTGTCCGTATAAAATGTGTCAAACATGATAAGTAATGACATGGGAAGTAAGAGTTTAGAAAACGAGAAAAATTCAACTGGCTTAAGATGCCAGATATGGATTTTGAGTAAACCAATTTGGTGGAAGGCGGACATGTGATAACTTTCATCAAGAAGGAAGGTGGTGAAACAGGGGTATTAGAGCCTTTTTTGAAAAGGGCAATGGTGTCATAAAGTGTTGTAGACTGCAAACTTTACTAGGAGAGTTGTTATGAAGGGATTATTGGAAAGAAAGTTACTGGGTCGGTACAAGAAAGTTGGGTTTGTCGCCGCACTAGCACTCGCTGTTTTGTTTATGTCGACGAGTGCTTTTGCTGAAGGTTTTAGCCTCAACTTTGAGAAAGGGAAACCTTTTACAGACCATCACAATGTTAACTTGAAGAGGATTATTTATACACCTCTGGCAAGTTACCGAGTCGGGCCATATGCCGCGGGCGGATCTGGGTATTATGGCGGCGAGATCGATCTTTTTAAATGGATCAATCTGAAGTACGGCGGTATTGATGGTATTCCGATTGTTTGGGATGAATGCGAAACAGAATGGGATACTCCGCGTGGCGTTGAATGTTATGAACGTTACAAAAACAAAGGTCCTTACGGCGCGACAGCGAATGACCCTCTAAGTGTGGGTATAGCTTATGCGCTTCAGGAAAAAACCAGAGCGGACAAAATTCCAAGCATTACTCCGAACCATGGCAACACTGCCTCCCAGGATGGACGCATTTTTCCGTATCAGTTCCCTGTGCAGATAACCCCTTATGATGAAGCCAACTTGATGGTTAAATATGCTGGCCAGACATTGGGGGGAATGGATAAACTCAAGGGTAAGAAAATTGCCGTACTTTACCATGGCTCTGCTTATGGCAGGGAAACCATAGGTTGGCATGATTCGATGGCGGAGATGTATGGTTATGACATCCAGCAGATCGAAATAGCCCATCCTGGCAACGAACAGACGGCGACCTGGCTGAATGTTAAGCGCTGGAATCCTGATTTCGTATTTTTGCGCGGTTGGGGCGTAATGGTTCCTGTGGCTATTAAGACTGCGGCCAAAGTAGGTTATCCAATAAGCAAATTGATCGGCAATATCTGGAGTAACTCTGAGGCTGATGTTGTGCCAGCTGGACCTGCCGCAAAAGGTTATGTGGTTATTAATACCCAGGCCCCTGGTCGGGAATGGCCGCTGATCAATCAGCTTTGGGAAGATTTGTATGAAGGTGGACTCACCGGAAAGAACGAAGGCGATATGAGAGATAAAACTAAGGTTGGTAGCGTTTACTATAACCTTGGTGTGGTCGCTGGTATTTTTCATGTTGAGGCCATGAGGGTAGCGCTTAAAAAGTTCGGTAAGGATATGCCATTGGATGGCAAGCATAAGCGTTATGGATTGGAAAACCTTAACATGACCGATGAGAAGTTGAAAGAATACGGCGTGCTAGGGATGATGCAGAATGTGTACACTTCTTGTAAAGACCATACAGGTGGTCACAGAGCGAAGTTTACGCAATGGGATGGCAAGAAGTTTAATGTAATAACACCTGAGTGGATTGTTGCTGATGAGGACCAGATTTGGGGCTTCATTCACGAACGTTCGGAAAAGTATGCCAAAGAGAAAGGCATCAAAATTCGTAATTGTGATGATCCCAAGGATGTTATGTATGATTTGAACTAATAGTAAAGAGGACCTTTTGCGCAGGCTGGCTTTTGTTCAGCTTGCGCAATTCCTCTTGTTTTGATGATATTGTAAGGAAATTAAAATGACGTCCATGAGAATGCCGGAATCTGGTCTTATATTGACTGTGAAAAGGATAGAAGTAGTTTACGATTCGGTCATCCTCGCCTTAAAAGGGCTCACCCTTGAGGTGCCCGAGCGGGGGATAGTTGCTCTATTAGGGGCAAACGGGGCAGGTAAATCGACAACATTGAAATCCATTTCAAGGGTTATTTCATCTGAGCGGGGTCAGATAACCAAAGGTGAAATTCTATATAGAGGCCATGATATTACCTCGGCGTCTCCCCATGACCTGGTTCGCCGAGGATTGGTTCAGGTATTGGAAGGACGCTTTGTTTTTCCGAGTTTGACTATTGAAGAAAACCTGCTGGTCCCTGCTTACATACGCAGTATGTCATCCAAAGATGTGAAGCAGGAACTGGAGAAGATATATTCTTACTTCCCAAAATTAAAAATGCTACGCTCATCCCAAGCCGGATATACCTCTGGTGGAGAACAGCAAATGCTAGCTATAGGGCGCGCGCTTATGGTGAAGCCAGCCTTGGTTTTGCTGGATGAACCATCAATGGGGTTGGCGCCTCAGATTATCGAAGAAATTTATGAAATTATAAGTGACCTCAATCGCAAGGAGGCTGTAAGTTTTCTTGTGGCAGAGCAGAACGCCGCCATCGCGCTACACTATGCAGATTTTGGTAATATTCTCGAAAATGGTCGAATTGTAATGTCCGGGAAAGCTAAAGAGCTTAGGGAAAACGAAGACGTGAAAGAGATATACCTGGGAATTGGCGACGGAAGCTCCCATGCCGTTAAGCGGTATCACTTGCGCAAAGGGCTATTCGCTTAGTCATTGATCATACCCCTGCAAAAGCTTGATATAATATAAGCAAAGAGAAATAAACAAAAAGAGGCTGACAAGAGAGAAAGCTGGTGCTATCCATTCGCTGGCAATAGCCAAATTGGATGAGTCATAGACCCGATGGCGGGCTATCGAGTACATACCAGAAACGAATTCAATAATCTTTGTTTGATTCTGTGGGTTAGCCGTATTAGAAGCCACCGCATTTGCAGGAGTTTGCGATTTATATTATGGATAATATACTAAAAAAAATAATCATCACTCCCACAGAGGAGTGCGACGGATGCAGGAAATGTGTTGACGCTTGCAGCCAGGCTATATGCCCTGAAGGAACTGAGCCAAGCGCCTTTGTCAACGCTATCAAGATCACCAAGTCCATGGATATTAACATACCGAATCTGTGCAAAAACTGTTTGGACGCGCCATGCGTCTCCTCATGCATGACAGGATGTATAACCCAGGAGGAAAATGGCCTGGTAATCACCGATACAAACAGGTGTGTCGGTTGCTGGATGTGTGTGATGAACTGTCCGTTTGGCGCAATTGAAAGGTCAGTTGAGAGCCATGTGGCTGTTAAGTGCAATGGATGCGTTGACTATGACGTGGCGCCTTGCGTGGCTGTCTGCGAAAGGGGAGTTCTGAGTCATATGGACATCGGCGATTTAACGGAAAGATTAAGAAGAGAAGCAGCGGAAAGATTTGTCCGGGGCGCGGCAGGGAGTAAGGTGAGGGTATGAAGTATGCTATCATTGGCAACTCTTATGCGGCCATAGGCGCAGTCGAAGGTATACACGCAGTAGACAAAAGTGGTGAGATCACAATTTTTTCAGACGAACCCCATCTGGCTTATGCCCGTCCTCTGATTTCCTATTTTGTGGAAGGGCGTGTGCCCTCGGAAAAAATGTATTACAGGACCGCTGACTTTTATAAGAAGCATTCACTTAACCATGTACTTGGTCAAAGCGTGACTAAAGTCGATGCACAGAACCAGACAATATCTCTTGCTGATGGCGCATCTTACACCTACGACAAGCTTTTAGTATGTTCTGGGAGCAAACCCTACATTCCTCCTATTAAAGGGATTGAGGCTAAAGGAGTGATGGGATTTAAAAAATGGGAAGATGCCATGGAACTCCAGAACCTGGCTTCCACCAAGAAAAAAGCGATCATTTTGGGTGGAGGTCTGGTTGGTCTGAAAGCCACCGAGGGTTTGAGGAATATGGGCCTCGACGTCTCTATTGTCAGCAGAGGGAGCCGTGCTCTCCATCTTATCCTGGACCAGGAGGCGGGGGAGATGGTCAACGAAAGAATTCGCAATAGCGGTGTGAAGCTGATAACCGGCTTTGACCCAGTGGAGATCTTGTCCAATGAGCATGGCGAGGTTCGGGGCTTGGTTCTGGAGAACGGGGAGAAGCTCGAGTGTGACATCCTGGTCGTGGGTAAGGGAGTGCGCCCGAATGTGGAGTTTTTGGATGAATCTGGTGTGGAGATTGATTATGGAATCGTAGTCGATCGGCATATGAGAAGCAGCGTGGAAAACATTTACGCTGCTGGAGATGTGGCGGAAGCGTGGGATATTTTGAACAGGGAGAATTCGGTTATTGCCATCGCGCCACTGGCGTTTGAACAGGGCAGGGTTGCCGGATATAACATGGCTGGAAGGGAGCACACCTATGCCGGCGGAATATCGATGAACTCTATTGAAGTGTTCAAGTTGTCCGTGATGTGTATGGGGGCGGCCTCCAAGCCCATTGAGGGGACCGAGGAAGCAGTTTACAGAGAAGGGGACATATACAGGAAGCTTGTAATAAAGGATGGCAAGCTGATTGGCGCCATATTGGTTGGGGAAGTGGATTATGGCGGAGTGCTGACAGCGCTGATCCGTAGCGAGTCTGACATTTCAGAAATAAGGGAAGAATTGACTGGAGTTACACTAGAGTCTGGAAACTTTATTTCTGTGCTGCCCAGGGTGGGCGACAGTTTGAAAGCCGGTCAGCCAGTCGCATGAACAGAGCCAGGTAATGAATGCGTAAAAGCAACAATATTTGCTCTTTCCACGATCTTTTTTTATAATTGATTTTCCAGGTTTGGAGGCCAGGATGGTCTCGACCAAACAATCGGGACAACCCAGGTTAATAAACTCTGATAGCGTAAAATATATATCGATAGACCTGCTTTTTATCCTTCCCATATATACAGGCTGCATTAACATATGCCGAATTGTCGGTCTGATAAGGTTTCTTGCTTATAGAGTAATATAGTGGGTCGTGCATGGGTCAAAACTACAATCCACTGAACCCCATGCAGGTATATTAATAAAATTATGAACTATCATGAAACAACAAATACATTCATCCACAATTGATAGCCATATTGGGCCGACCAGTATAAACCATGCGTTATGATGCAAACTGGATATTATTTGGCTTGAACCGGTTCGCACCGCATGATCGGCGACTGATAGCCAATACACAAATGACTATTTTAAATATTTCACGTGCGCTGCTGTTAGAAAAGTCAAAGAGTGCGATATTGTAATAATGCCTTTTGCTTACTCCTCGTTTACGACGAGCATGACTGATGTTACCAAGCTTGCCAGCAAGGTCCACGATATTCCGTTTGTGTCTGATGATATACTGTAGTCAAGTCATGTGATTTCTCCCGAGCCTGAATATCAGAATCGGCGGACATGTTTAGGGTGATTGAATGAAAGCGATGAAAATTAATAAATTAGCAGCGCTAAGTTTCGCAGGCCTGGTGATCTGGGCGCATAGCGCTAATGCCATTACTCCGCTTTCCGCAAAAGAATTGACGACACGCTGCGCCGTTTTACCAGAAACGGAGGACGTCGATGCGCAGTTTTGCATTCGCTATATTCAGGGCTTCGTTGACGGAGCCGTGGCTGCGGTCCAGAAAGTCATGCTTGATGTGGAAGCGAAACTTTCGCAAAAAGAGTTTTTCCTAAACAGAGTTTATCGACCATGCGGGATTACAACAGAGCTTTGCAGTCATGAACAAATTGGTGACAACATCCTCGCCAGGCCTGTGGTTTATGGTGCGCTACACAAAAACTACCCGTGTAAAAATGCAGAATACCCCCCAAATGCTTACTAAAATTATATTATGCAAATATTTGGCTATTTTGGAATATCTATTTAGAAATTAAAACGAGATTGAGCGCTGCTGTATGCGAGAACCGACTGGAAACGAGTATTTAGCCCCATGGGAAAAGAATTTTGATCGAGTATTAAATCCTTTGGAGGAGTTTATCCACCGCCAGACAACCAGCGGTATTCTATTGATGTTGTGCGCAATTTTGGCGCTCATTATCGCCAATAGTCAATGGTATGAAACCTATCTCCGCATATTGGCAATACCTTTAACCATTGGCATAGAAGGCTTCGCGCTGTCCAAATCACTGCATCACTGGATAAATGATGGTTTGATGGCGATGTTTTTTTTCCTCGTTGGGCTGGAGCTCAAACGTGAAATCATGGTGGGGGAGCTGGCCAACCTAAAATTAGCGGTTCTACCCATTATAGCTGCGGTCGGTGGGATGCTGGTCCCTGCGCTGATTTATATCGCCATAAATCCTTCGGGCCATACTTTTAATGGCTGGGGTGTGCCCATGGCAACAGATATCGCGTTTGCATTGGGCGCTTTGGCGTTACTAGGAAATCGAATTCCAAAAAATCTTATCACATTTCTGGTGGCGCTGGCGATTGTGGATGACCTGGGCGCCGTTATAGTTATCGCGGTATTTTATTCAGAATCGATCAATTTGTATGCGTTAACGGTCGCCGCGGTTTTGTTTTTGATGCTGATATCCCTCAAGCTTGGCGGAGTGCGCCGTCCACTGCCCTATGTGTTGCTTGGAATAGTACTTTGGATAGCTATGCTTAAAAGCGGTGTGCACGCCACCCTGGCAGGGGTATTTTTGGCATTTACAATACCGATGCGGCCTAAATATGACCCAAAGCGATTTCTCGCCCATGTTCACGATATGGTGGCTCAAATAGAACGCGTATACCAGCGCGATGAAAGTATCATCAAAAACCATGAATTGCGCTCTCGCGTGAGAGCGCTGGGAGAAGATGTTATGTTGGTGCAAGCGCCTGCGCAAATTCTGGAATATAGGATGCATTTACCGTCAGCCTATATAGTCATTCCCATTTTTGCCCTGGCCAATGCTGGCATTCCAATTGATTGGTCATCTTTTGGGAGTATCGCAATCCATCCTGTTTCACTTGGTATTATTGCTGGCTTGGTGGTCGGTAAGCTAATCGGCATCGCAGGCTTATCGTGGGTTGCAGTGAAGCTTGGTATAACCGCACTCCCCCATGGGTTGAATTTTAATCATATTATCGGCGTCGCTTTAATAGGTGGTATAGGCTTTACCATGTCTATATTCATCGCGGAGTTGGGGTTTGCCCACCATGCAGAAGATCTATTAATGGCTAAAACTGGGATTCTAATTGCTTCTGCGCTCGCAGGTGTTTCAGGTTTTCTCTGGTTGTACTTTACTTCTGAAAAAAGAGATATAAAAGATTAGAGAGTGGCGCCTGACTGAAAAACCGACTGCATGATATCATGCAGTGATAGAGGAAAATTAGAATCTACGTGGAGGCTGCGACGAGTGAGCTGTAGATTTTATAAGTTCGATATATTGCCGTAAAACACTGGAATAGCGAAAGCAATATTAATACTTTTTAAGCTGTAGCTCCACACGCAAATTCTGAACACGCTCAAATTCGATCAATTTTAGGGAGAATATGGGGGGAATTTTTGTAACAGCTCTAATCAGTGGTTTTGAAAAAGCTCTAACCTATTGAAAAATATGGTGAGCCGTGTAGGGCTCGAACCTACGACCCGCTGATTAAGAGGCGTATATCTTCCAATACTCCCGCCTGCTTCCATGGTCTGTATATTACTATAACCCGCTGGAATATTGTGGGTAAATTTTCCACTTTTATAACAGCGCTTCTATTCTCACCTCCTGAACACTCTCAATTTCGATCAATTTTGGGGGGAATATGGGGGGTGAAAACATTACCCGAATGACATGTTCACTTATTTTAACGAGAGTAAGAGTTACTAACAAAAGGCGGCCACCCAGCTATAAAGGGCCTTCAACAGACCAGACCGTTTTTGATCCGCAGAAATCTTGGATGTCCGCGAGAACTCAACCTGCAACCAGGGCCTGGAACGCGAATATTGGTGGCATATATAACCACCAGAAAAAGGGTCGTTTAATGTTATCCGCTCACCGGGGAACGAGGCGCGAAACAGCTCGACCAAAGCCTGCGCCCACTCGTTGGGACAGGTTTCCCCGGCGCCGTTACTAATACACATGAAGGGGCGCCTCTGCCCATGATCAGGACCAACAGGGGGTCCATATTCCACCATTGTGTGCAGATCCAAGCCGATCTTGGCTTCTGGAGCGAACGTAGCCAGATTCTGGTGGTACGGCTTCCAATATCGCTTTATAAGCGCCGAGACAATTTCCGGTTCCAGTGACTTGTTGTATACGGGAATGTTGAAACAGGTATGTGTTTTGACCACGCCATCCTTCGAAAAGTCATCCTCGGCACGATTCATGTCGACGAACGGTCTTCCGATGTTAGTGGTGACGTAGCCTGCCACCTCGTTTTCAATGTCGTAAATATCCGCCGCTCCCTGGTCGCCATCGGCGGAGATCTCTTCTTCGGAAAGGATGCACAGATTGGCCACTTCCGGCGGGATATCTAATCCCGCGTGCGGTACAGAAACGACAAGGGGGAGCGTCATCATTCCGGCCCCGCAGCCGATCCATCGCGGCGCAGGTCAGCCACACCGATAAACCGTTTCTTTTCCCGTATAACCAATGCCACGCAGCCGAGATAAAATGAGTAGGGGTCCCGCTCATCGAGGGTGAAACCGGCTTCGGCCAACGCCTTCGTAATGTCGCTCCGAATTCTGCTTCCTTCGAAGGAGACTTTCCCGTCGAGAGCACAATGTATGCGGGGCGCTTCCACGGCGTCGAAGGGATCATCGGTCTGCAAGCGAATCAAGGTTTGCGCCACAGCCGAGGCGATGCGCTCGCTGCCGGGGGAGCCGAGAACAGCCCACGGTGACCGCCCACGAAAGACTATAGTGGGGGCCACACTGGCCCACGGTACAGCATTGGGACGAAGGTAGTAAGGATGACTGATGTCCTCGTATTCGAATGAACTCATATAGTTGTTGTAAAGGAATCCAAGATCAGGGGACGCTGCGCAGCTTCCACCCACCCGTTCGATAGATTGAGTTAAGGCCACCGCGTTTCCACGTCGATCCATGACGGATAGATGGGTCGTCTCCCCTCGCAAGTCAAAGTCAGCCATCAATTGTTCAGCGGCTCGAACTGCATATTTTGGAGAGAGCATCCTTTTTTTGGCGACCTGCGGATAGTAGTGGGGATCAAAGGGGCGGTCCTGCCGGTCCTGATTCGCTAGTTGCGTGGCGGCGGCGAAAGCGACGGCTCCTCCGGGAGAATCAAGATTCCGTAGAGATGCAGGCAGGCGATCGATGATGTTAAGTGTCTCCACTAATGTCCTGCCCGCCCCAGGAGGAGGGAAGGTGATAACCCGCCACCCGGCCATTTTTCCGGAGACTGGCTTTCGTTCAATGGGGTGCGGTATCTGGGCCAGATCGTCTTTATGAATAAGTCCGCCGTTCCGCTCCATATCGTCGTGAATGGCGGTGGCGATATCGCCCCGATAGAAGTCCTTGATCCCTTTTTTAGCCAGGCGGCGCAACGTGTTTGCCAGGGCTGGTTGACGCAAGGCCTCTCCGGCTCGGTATGTGGCATTGCCCTTTTTCAGAAATAAGGAGGCCACCGACCCCTTTTGCAGTTTCTTCTTTTCTCTTTTGAAAAGGGCGGCCTGCAGTTCGCTGACCACGTACCCCTCCTCGGCTAATCGGATGGTCGGTTCGAGAAGTTCCCTAATTTTCAGCGATCCGTACCTCTCACGTGCGTAATCGAGTGTTGCTGGTGTGCTCGGTACGGTGGAGGCGATGTGGCCATGCAGCAGCTCTTTCTTGCTGAAAACGCCTGGCTCAATGCGGTGGGGAGCTCGAGACGAACCATCGAGGGCGATGGTTTTACGGGTGGTGGCGTCGTAGTATAGAATCATCGTCTGCCCCCCCAGGCCGGAAGCGAGCGGTTCGCAGACACCAAGGGCGAAGGCGGCGGCCACGGCGGCGTCCATGGCATTGCCTCCTTGCTCAAGAATGGCAAGCCCCGCCGAGGTCGCCTCCCAATGGGCGGTAGCCACCATCCCCCCGCATGCGCTGGCATAACGCTGGGGCTTTACCAGTCGTGGACGGGAGAGATCCCGCTCGTCCGGCTCAGCCGCGTTTCTTTTTGGCGGCGCCACGGCGTTATGGCTCCTTGATATGGGTGACAAGATACTGTGCCAACAGCAGGGTTCGCTGGATGAGACTTATGCGCTGAACCGCTTCGTTTGCAGTGTTGATTTCCTTGGCTACCGGACCGAGCCCGCAGAGAACCCGCGTTGTCTTGGAGGCGTATCCAGCCACCGACGGGATCGCCGATGTTTCAGAATCAATAGGAATCTGCCACTCTTCGGCCACCTGTCGAACCGACTTGTATAGAGAGCGGGGAGCCCTTACCCCCTCCATAGGGGGACGCTCCGATTCGAGGTCGAGCCTCCAACTGGAAAGACCTTTATTGGAAAGCGTCGCTCTGATTTCTTCATCCAGATGTTGGGCGCCCTTGGCGTTGGGAAAGGTCGTCATTAACATCGCCCGGAGGCGATGGGGCAACAGCATCGGATAGGAATCAACCTGGAGGTCGGAAACCCCTACCGCCAGCCGCTTTTTTCTGTTTGATAGATGGGTGATTTCAGAGAGTCGTTCGAAGGACCAAGTGAGCGCGTCCGGTCTTTTGGTGGGCTGACCAAGCCGTTTGACGCTCCCGTCGACGGTGAGCCTATAGTTCCTTTGGCCTCGTCTACCAGTCACAACCTTGTCGCCAAGGTTGCCGGGGCGCAGCACCAGGATGTTAGAGGCTCTTTCCATCGCCTGCTTTAATCGAGCGGAGCTGAAACGGCAGTTACGCCCCTCGTCTGCATACGACAATACACCAAGCGGAATATTTCGCAGGAGGCGGTGCGCCCGGAGGGAGCGAAGGGCATATTCCAGCATTACCCAGGGCGCCCGCGAACCTCCTATGCCTTCACCATAGAGCCACTCCGGATCGCGTCGGAAAGTCTGAACCGAGGCTGTCGTCGTAAGGGGGGTGTCAAGGCTCAGGACGAGTAGGATACCGCCTTCCAGGCCGACGCGGGTCTCCCATGTCCAGACAGATTTCTGGTCGGTGAGTTCGTCAACCGGTTTCATGGCCAATTCCCCCATCACCCGGCCCAATTCTCCGGCGGCTTCGGTTGTCCCCACTGCGTCATCAGTGCGGCTGGAGATATGGCACAACTCACCCACCCGCTTTTCGATCCGGTCCCGTCGTCCGGTCAGATATTCGAACACCAGCGTGGGCGGGGCATTCTTTTCCATAATGACGGTAGGAGGTTCCGGTGATCCAAAATAGCGAGCAGAGGCGACATCGATGAGTCGGTTTACCAGAGCAGTGAAATCAAGCCCCACGTGTTCGGCGCCGTCAACATAGGAGCCATGCTCGCTGAGGCTTGGAAGGCTGTTGATCTCCAAAAGATAGATGTTGTTATCCTTGTCGAGCCGCATATCGATGCGGGCGCAGTCGAAGGCGCCGACGGACCTAAACGCCTTGATGGCCAATTCCTGGGCGTGGGCAAGCGTTTCTTTCGGCAACCGGGCCGGACAAACAAGGCCGATCTCCCGGCCTGACATTCGCGACTTGTCTTCGTTGCGGTAGATTTGTGGCCCCTCGCCGAATACCAGTTCCACGGGCGGAAAGGCTTCCGGCTGACCACTTCCCATTTTTTGGTCCGGCATTATGCGACTTTTCGGGCTTCAATGGCTGGCTGTTTTTCCGTGGCAGCCAACGCAAATTCTTTCGGCGTTTTATTACCTAATGCCGAGTGCGGGCGAAATTCATTATAATCTTTTCGCCACGTCTCGATCTTACTCCTGGCATCCTCCATTGACAAGAACCAATGTGTGTTCAAACATTCATCCCGAAAACTTCCGTTGAATGACTCTATGAAAGCGTTATCCGTGGGCTTGCCGGGCCTCGAAAAATCCAACTCTACCTTCCGCTCATACGCCCACTTGTCCAACGCCTTCGAAATAAACTCTGGACCGTTATCCACCCGAATACTTTTAGGCGCGCTACGTATATAAACAAGCTGCGTCAAAAATGATGAAACCATCTCACCGGTAACCTTCTTGTCAACCAACATCCCAAGGCTCTCCCGACTAAAATTATCGACTATCGTCAAAGCCCGAAACCGGCGGCCATCAAACAGAGCGTCGGTCACGAAATCCATGCTCCAGCTCTCATTAAGCTCGGTCGCCACTTCACGGGCTCCGCGACTCCTGGCCGACACGTGACGCTTCGGGCGCCGCATGCGCAAGCCAAGCCCTTCAAGGCGGTACAAACGCAACACACGTTTGTGGTTCACCTTCCAACCTTCCCGACGAAGCAGGGTATATATTCGCTGGTAACCGTATCGAGGACGGTCTGCCGCCAACTGACAAATACGAGCTCGTAACACGGCCTGGTCAGGAGCAACCGATTGGTACCGGATCGTCGAGCGAGCAAACTCAAACGCTTTGCATATATGGCGTTCGGGCGCTCGATACGTATCCTTCATCTCCTGCACCAGTTGACGCTGCTGACCAGGCCTTAAAACTTTTTTCTGAGAGCATCCTGCAGCATCGACTTGTCGAGCGACAGATCCGCCACCAGCTTCTTCAGGCGGCCATTCTCTTCTTCAAGCTGGCGGAGCCTGCGAACTTCAGCTGGGCCGAGACCGGCATAGATCTTCTTCCAGCGATAAAACGTCTGCTCGCAGATACCCATCTTACGAACCACCTCGGCCACAGGTGTCCCCGTCTCGGCCTGTTGCAAGGCGAAAGCTATCTGCTGGTCGGTGAACTTCGACTTCCTCATCAGTAAATCTCCACTTTGTTACAAGGTTAATTTAACCGATTACTCGCATTATCAATGGATCAATTTAAAGGGAAGAGGTCACGGCGGACTGTTGCCGATAACGCCGACGTTGATCTCCTTGCCGTCGATATATTGTTCAAGCAACGCCGGCTGGTTGTACTTCTTGAATATCACGTCAGCCGCCTCCCGCAACTCCGTCTCGTCATTGACGATGGCCAGGCCGTAGGAGACCGCCTCGTTTTTCGGCTTGATGATGAGAGGGTAGGCCATTTCGGGGGCGGGAAAGGAGGCGTCTTCGAGAACGGCGAAATCGGGGGTGGGAAGGCCACTCTGCCGGAAGATCATTTTGGTCACTACCTTGTCGAGGCAGAGAGAATGGGCCAGGGGGCCCGAGCCGACATAGGGAATGCCCACCATCTCCAGGATACCTGGAACGTGGGTATAGCGGGCCTGCCCCTGAATGCCGTATGAGAGGTTGAATACCAAGCCGGGTCGCTCTCCCGCCACTACCCGCGGCATGAAGTCTTCGAGCTTGTCCACCAGGTCCTTGTCCCCCTCCATGGCGATAACCTGATGGCCTCCCGCCTTAAGAGCGTCAATGATCCTCTTGATCGCCTTTTTGCCATATTTTTCCTGGTTCGGCGTGCCAAAAAGATTGATGACGTTCTTGCTCTCGCGATTGTATACGACTGCAATTTTCATCTTGTTTCAACACCATACAATTTTATATGCTCCTATTTTGTCATTAATATCATAATGTCAAAAACAAATTCTACTTCTCTCAATTAAAGCTGATATTAATACTTCGATGTCCTGTGGAATGTAGAATTCAGGGTCTGGAATTGAACCTTTTTTTACTCATCCCTCATCTTCCTTATATAACTGGTTTTGTGGAAAGAATGATGTAGAGTAAACGACGAGCCATTAAGAATATTCGAAATAACCATTTGTCCACACATTCAGGAGGCGTAACGATGAACGATAACAAAAATGAGATCACAGCCGCTGAGCTGTTGCAACGAATGCGGTCGGGCAAGGATATTTTCATGCTGGATGTCCGGACCGAAGAGGATTACGACGCCTGGAAAATAGAGGATATGAATACCCCCCACACTGTGAACATACCTTATATCGATTTCATTGAAGAGCCGGAAAAAATGAGTGAGCTGGCGCCTAGGGATCGTGAGGTCGTGGTGCTTTGCGCAAAGGGGGGCGCCAGCAATTATGTGGCGGAAATCCTGCGCGGGGCAAACGTTGACGCGGTAAATATAGCGGGCGGTATGAAGGCATGGGGGCGGCTGTATAAAGATTCCGTTGTTTGGGATGAGGACGAGGCAAAGGTAATTCAGTATATCCGTGTCGGGAAGGGGTGCATCTCTTACCTGATCGTGTCTGGCAAAAACGCCGCCTTGGTGGACGCAGCCCGGCACATTGACCAATATGCAGAGTACATTGATAAAAACGACCTTACCCTGACCCACGTTTTCGACACCCACCTTCACGCCGACCATATCTCCGGTGGATATGATGTCGCAAAAAAATATGGAGCAAAATATCACATGAGCCCGGCGGATATGGACTGGGCAAAAATCAACTACGAGTCGCTTGAGGATGGGCAGACGATTAAAATCGGGTCGTCATCACTGCAGGTGGTGGCCATCAGCACTCCCGGGCATACTCCAGGCTCCACCTGCTACATATTGGATGGCAAAGTCATGTTCACCGGAGACACCTTGTTTGTCTCCAGCCTGGGCAGGCCGGACCTGGGCGGCAAGGCGCACTTGTGGGTCAAGGATTTGTATAAAACAGTTCGCAAGCTTCATGGTCTGGATGATGGAATGACAATTTTGCCAGCGCACACGGCCGGGCCCGTTGAATATGACAAACAGGGGAGGGTGTTCACAACATTGGGTGAAGTGAAAAATAAAAACGAGCTGTTTGCAATGAGTGACGCCGACTTTTTCGCCTGCGATGTATTGCGAAATATTCCCGAGGAGCCGGAAGCCTACCAGAGCATGCGGCTTGCCAACCTTGGAGAAATCGATCCGGAGGAGGATAAGCGGGAGCTATGGGAGCTGGGTCGCAACCGTTGCGCCATAGAAGCGGCGGCGGAGTCCACGGGCAAATAGAAAAGCTGGACAGCGCATCAAATTCCAACAATCTAAACAACAGAGCTATGCCTCTTAGTATTGGAGCCATGTGACTACCCTAAAACCGCCCCATCGATAGGCGATGACGAGGTGTGGGAGCTGTTTGGTATAGAGGAGAAAGGGAAGGTCAATGGTAGTGATCCGGTGGTTGACATCACTCAGAGCGACCTGTTCAACGAGCAGACCCTGCAAAGCTATGGCAAGGCGGTGAAGGTTGAGTATGACGGCAATGAAGGCAATATCCTGGGATGGGTATCGGAGCAAGGCCGCAGCCGTGGCGATGACGACGATGACGATGATGATAGTGATGACAACGATCATGATGACGATGACAAAGGTAGAAAATATCCAGCAATAATCAAGGGCGAATATGGAGCCGGGAAGGCATTGTTCTATACTTTCAACCTCGGGTTGTCGGCCACATCAGAACAGTTCGACCAGTTCGTGACTATACTGAGAAAGTCGCTCGGTTATGTCCATACGAAACGGAATACGGTGGCAACGTATCGACCATACGACTGGGCGCTGGGTATCGATCAAGGTGGAGGCGCTGGACACTGCCATAGAGGCCAGTGTCGACATTGCATTCTCGAGTGAAAGTTTCGAAGTCTTGGGGGAATATGGGGGGAATTTTTTCCGCTATGTTTATCGCCGGTTTCCAGAAGGCTCTAACCCATTGAAAAACATGGTGAGCCGTGTAGGGCTCGAACCTACGACCCGCTGATTAAGAGGCGTATTTCTACCAATACTCCCGCCTGCTTCCGTGGTCTATATATTACTATAACCCGCTGGAATATTGTGGGTAAATTCTTTGCTCCTTGAACGGCATATCTGCCCACATCTTCTGAACACTCTCAATTTCGATCAATTTTAGGGGGAATATGGGGGGTAAAACGCCCTTGGTGTCCATTTAGGACCTGATCCTTAATATAGATCGATGAACTGGTTGCCACTTCACTGGACAAAACATTTAACAATGCGTGTAATGTCGCTCACGGAGTTCGACAGGATGAATGAAATGCTGCGAGATCACGTTCTTATTCACTTCAAAATCAAACGCCGCTAATTTCGGGAGCCGTTCCATAGCAGTATCGTAGTCATCCATTTCAATTTGCGCACTCTCGCAAGTGGGTTCGAGGCGTAGACACGAATTTGGCCCAAGCAATAACTTTGCTTGCGAAGTTGCATTGTCAGTTGCAAGGAACATGGCGGCCTTTATGATTTCCTTCCAGGAAAATAGTCCACTTAATACGCTTGGGCTACTTAGCTCAAATGGCATATTGCCTGTCCCGATACTGAATACTTCTATTTGCTCTGGGTTCAGATCATAAGTCGTTAGAGCGTCGACAATAGCAATCATTACTGGATTATTTGCCCAGACACCACCATCAATAAAGATATGTCCACTCTCGTCATGCTCATGACCTTTGAGATAGGTTGGCGCCGCTGATGTCGACCGCGCAACCTTCCACATTGGAGTTAGGTGATCTTTTGCGAAATCCTCATGATGATCAGTTTTAAAAACAACAATTTCTGTCTTGGGCATCATAAATGCAGGAATTACGAGGCGAGTAATAGACTCTCCAAAAAGGTGATCATTGAATCGAAGTTTGAGCGCATTTTCTAATTCCTCATGGTCAAGTTTTGTTCTAATTAGCCACTTCAGGCACTGCAAGATTTGGCCAAAGCACCCAACCGGGAGAGGTGGAAAGATTTTTCGCCCATAGTTATGGTAGAAATTGAGGATTTCTCTGGTTGGAATACCTAACCCAAGCCCAAGCGCTATTATTCCGCCTGTTGAGGTCCCTGCAATCATGTCGAAATATCTGGCGATAGGCTCGCCCAATCCGAATTTTTTTTCGCAGTGCTTTAATAGTTCTGCTGTATATAAACCTCTTATTCCACCTCCATCGAGAGACAGAATCCTAAAGGTCCGATCTTTCGGCCACGGTTGGCGGCGACGCCTTGTTGGTAAACTGTTCGTACGGCGATCAGTGAACATCTCGCAAGACCTCTCTTATAACCTTGGCTTCACTAGATCTTATCTCCGCAACACTTTCGTAGCGCAACCCCAGGCGCTAACCATTTCCCCGTCATATGCCATAGTTCGTAGTAAGCCAACCATTCGGATGCCCAAAATATTGTTGTTTCAGCAATTAAATCTGCTGGTGACCATTCCAGCCCTTCCGGATCAAATAGGCATAAACCTGACCGTGTGGGCTCATCCTCATGGAAAATAAGATGAGGTATTTCCACAAACGAACTGCCTTCTCGTGGTTTTAGCGGCGGGTCCAAAACCATTACGTATGGAAGTGACATATCTTTGGGATTCCAATAGACCCCGATTATATAATACTGCGCCTTTGGTCTCAGTGCTCCCACCCAATACAGCGCTCCATTTGGTAGCTTCCGGCCTTTAATACCTGGCCAACTGCGGCGCATGGCTTCTTGTTGTGCATGTGGTGACCGGCGCTTGTCATGGTCACTCACTTTTACTACCTCTTAGGAGAAAGGGATGGAAATTGTGAGTGGGTACCTCTCGGTAACGTTCGTTACTCATTATAATTGCAGGAGCTTTAATAGCACCAGTGCGTCCCTCTGAAAGAATTGGTGTTTTATCTTTCCTCCGGTCGTATCGCTTTTCCAAAACGGCTCTTTGCTCCTTGCCGACTCGTTCACCGAACAGATCATCAATGGCCACTGCCATATCTGCTAGAGACATGATCTGCATTTTTTCTAAGCGTTCACAGAGATATTCAAGCTGTTCTTCGAGCAATCGCATATCCCGGTTACCCGCTGCTTCAGGGCGCGGCCATCGGTCATTGATCTTGTCTGCTGGATAAGAAGGATTTTTTTCGTTAGGGCGAGTACCGTTTTTAATATGGTCTCGTAGAAGTTTTGCAGTAGAATCGGCCAGTAAGAAGAGCTGTACAGATAAACCTTTTGAATGGTACCCAATGCCCCCAGCCCTTTTGGCCAAGTAAATCGAAGGCGGTCGTTTTTCCGTTCGGCCCTCATAGCGGAGGTTCAGGAAACGTTTGAGTAGCTTTAGCGCTACTGCTTCCTGGGCATCTATTGCACTAGGAATCATAGGTGGAAGATCAACCTGATCAGCTTTTGCAAGGAATTGGCGTTCACGCTCGTCGATATACTGTAGTCGATTGCGGGACGCTACTAGCCGGTTGCCGCTCCAAAGTCTCAGCAAAGGAACTTTGGCCAATACCTACTGTAGACCGGAACCATGCTGTGAACCCCCACGGATTCGCATCGACCCGAATAGATTTACCTTCATCGGGCGAATGATAGATTTCACCAGCGCGAGGTATGGGGATCCTCGCTCGTCGATCCATGATCGTGACATCCATATGCATGAACGGAAACTGCAACTGAACACATCTTGTACAACGCTCGATGGTTTCGACACCGGGGAAACCTCGAAGGGCTTCTTCCAGTAAATCAAGTGCCTTGTTGTTGTCCCAATCGGACGGCGCATCGATTTCGACTATAGCATCGATGTCAAACCTATCATCATCGGTACCACTTACAATGGTTGTGCTCGTTGCAATAGAGCCTTGTGCGTAAATTAGACTCTCTCCGTCGACCAGATATGGAGCAAGCGGACTCCTTTTTCTTTCGAGGTGTACTTTTAGAAGCCGGTATCGGTTTTCGGCAATCTGTCTGTCACGTGGACTAAGTTCGATAAGCGTAGCTACGTCCAATAACACTTCATCAAGAGTATCTGCCTGCTGGAAGGGGTTGTCATTAATCATGATTTACTCCTTAATATGTCAAATAGCATTGATTTCCGTCCGATCTGTAAGTTAGTATTTTTGTCGATTTAAAATTCTTGTTCATAATAACCTCCTATCAGGTATTGCAAAATTGATCCTCTTCTTGTAAGCTGTATGTCTATGAAATACCACAGGCATGTAGATCATAAATCGCTAATTAGTTCCATATAGATGACTATATTATGCGATTACGTTGCTTATCTAGACAACAGTATGGCGCCTTATAACCGAGATGTCAAGATTCACCGAAAATATTTTTGAGAAAGGACAGACAGTCTATGTCTTTTGGTTATATTTTGAAGAAATTTCGCAAAGAACGTGGACTCAGTTTACGAGAACTTGGAAAACTTTGTGGACTTGATCACGCCTACATCCATCGTCTTGAAAAGGATGAGAAAACGGCTCCCTCTGAAAAGACTGTCGATACGCTTGCCAGAAAACTTAAGCTTGATGCTCGACGTACGCATATGTTCACCTTCCTTGTTGGCAAAAATGTTGATCAGTTGCTTATTGATCTCATTCTCGAAGATGCGGATCAGCCACTGGATGTCTTTGAGGCAGTCAGCCAGATGAGTTACCGCGGAAAGCGGCCAAGCACAAGGGATGAATGGCTGACTAAAATCGATCAGGTTAAAGAGCTTCTCAATAGTTGAGTGACTTATGGAAGAGTCGGATGCTGTTCATATGGCACGACAGTTTATCAAGAAGGTGGGAATCAATACGATCCCTGTAGAGATTGATCGTTACGCGCAAGCCGCAAATGCCATTATAAAAATTAGTGATGATTTGGATGACGATGAGTCTGGTCATGTTGTCCCCATAAGTGCAGATCAACACATTATTGTTCTCAACGGTAAGCATACAGATGAGCGACAGCGATTCACTGCTCTTCATGAAATCGCCCATATTGTGCTGGATCTCCCTTCTCAAAAACATGATGGTAAGCTTACCAATGTGAACCTAATGAGTTATTCGCGGCGCCCTGCTGAAGAAATTTTTTGTGACACTTTTGCAGCCGAATGCCTTCTACCATACAATTTTTTTATGGAAGACATAGAAGATGTTGATGTATCGATGGATAATATCAAGGAACTCTCTGGGCAGTATAAAGCTTCATTGGCATCAACTTGCTCAAGGTTTGTCACTTATCACGGTGCTTTGTGTGCTTATGTTTTGGTTGAGAACGGGATTATCCGATATGTTAAGCAATCAAAAGCGCTTCGAGAGCTAAATTGCTGGATTAATATAGGGGAACCGGTTGTGAAGAATAGTGTTGCCTATAGGCTAATAAATTCAACTTCAGAAATGGAAGGAAGCGATAAAATCGATACACGGATCTGGTTTACAAATCCTATCACCGGTTATGACCTGCTAATTGAAGAGGCTATTCGCATTGAAGAATGGAAACAGTGTCTATCACTGATCAGTTTTGATGAGAACCTTGACGAAGTAGGGTTCATCAATGAAGATACCGACAAAGAAAGGCCACTTCTTGAAGAGCTAGACGGAATTTTGCCATGGCCTTCAAAGAGTCGAAAAAGATAAACGTATTCTTTACTGCTAGGTTCATTCAACTAGTTCACTTTCCCTTGACCTGCCCTCATTAAACGGGTCCACTTTAAATGTTAGTATTTTTGACATATTTTCGTTTAAAGAGGATTGTCATGGCATAAAATTTTCAGATTACCATGTTCTTTATATCCTTAAAGTTCACCAACAAATGTATAGTCAAGTTTGTAAAGGCGCCAGGGCAGGGCTGTCTGTGGTGGTGGCGCATTCATACCTGGAGCTGAGTGGCTCCAGCTTTTCTCCTGTGATCATGATGTAGCCATCCTCGTCTTCCACCCGGCCGGTGACGAGGAAGGGGCCGCGGGTCCCGCCGGCCAGGTTGTGCCCGGTCCGCTGGTAGGCGCGGGGGAACAAGGTCACTTCATAGATGGCGGTCTTATCTTCCATGGTCAGAAACTTCATCTGCTCGCCATGAACAGTCTTGGTCCGTTGCCCATGCACGAGCCATCCGGCCACGGTCACCCTCCGCCCCACATGGCGGTCAAGGTCGCGGGCGGGGGTCAAGCCATCCGGCAACTGGTCACGATGGATGGCCAGTGGATGCGCCCACACGGTCAGCCCCAGCAGCTCCTGTTCATACTGGAGCAGACGCTCGAAAGAATATGGGTGGACATCCGGCAGCGCAGGCTCCGCGTCGATGAGCCACAGCTCGTTGGATCGAGGCACCCCCCGGCCGAGGTGCGCCGCACAGGAGGGCGGGGCGGGGATAGCCGAACGTGTCGAGGGCGCCGACGATGGCAAGGGTCCTGGTTTCCGACTGGCCAACACCAGAACGGTTCAGAAAGTCACCCAACGATCGGTATGGCCGGTTCTCTATAATCAACTCAATACTTTTCTGTGTCAGACTTTTCACGTGGCCCAGCCCGATCCGGATTGCGTTTGCCCGGCGTGCGCCATTGACTGTTTCGGCGCTGCACTCTTCGCCGCTCCGGTTCACGTCGGGCGGCAGGATAGTCAGCCCCATCCGCCTCGCCTCCTCTATGTAGGCCGATGTGCCGTAGAACCCGCCATGGTTGGCGATCACCGCCGCCATGAACTCCGCCGGGTAATGCTCCTTCAGGTAAGCGGTCTGCCACGAGACGACGGCGAACGAGGCGCTGTGCGCCTTGCAGAAGGCATAGCCGCCAAAGCTCTCTATCTGCCGCCAGATCTCTTCCGCCACATCCAGCGCCACACCATTTTCCTTCGCCCCATCCATGAACCGCTGTTTGTGGCGGCGCATGGCGTCGTACCCTTTGCGCCAGCTCATCAGTCGGCGAAGGGCGTCCGCCTCGGCCAGGCTCATCCCGCCGACGGCGTTGGCCACCTTGATCACATCCTCCTGATAGACCATCACGCCGTAGGTGTCGCCCAGAACCTTTTCCATGGCCGGATGCAGATAGACCGGCTCCTCCCGGCCGAAATGCCGGTCGATGTACGCCTTCATCATGCCGGAGTCGGACACGCCGGGCCGGATGATGGAGCTGGCCGCCACCAACGTTTCGAAGTCGTCCACCAGCAGTTTTTTCAGCAGCCCACGCATGGCGGGTGACTCCACGTAGAAACAGCCCATGGTCCTGCCGTCGCGCATTCTGCTTTGGGTCGCTTGGTCGTTAACCGGGTCTATCTTCTCCCAGTCGATGGCGTCGTCGTACCGTTCCTTTACCTCCCGGATAACGTCGGAGACCACTGCCAGCGCCCGCTGCCCCAGGATGTCGATCTTCACCAGGCCCAGATCCTTGGCGCCATACATATCCATCTGGGTGATGGCCAGATTGCGGCCCGACAGCTCCAGCGGGGTGAAATTCTGGACCGGCTCCGGCGTGACGACGATGCCGCTGCAATGGGTCGAAAGACAGCGGGGGAACCCTTCGATCTGTTTGGCGATGGCTGATGATACTTCGAAACGGCTCTTCTTCAATCGGCAGGTTGCGGCACTCCGGCAAGGTCCGGACTGCATCGTCGATCTCGCTGACCTTGAAGTAGCCGGGCAGGCGTTTGGTGAACTTCGTGAGCTCCCGGTCGGTCAGGCCGAACGCCTTGCCCACTTCGCGCACCGCGCCCCGGCCGCGATAGGTCACATGGGCGCCGATCATGGCCACCCGCTCCTCGCCGTACCGTTCATAGATGAAACGCAGAATCATCCTCCCGCTGGTTCCAGGGGAAGTCGAGGTCGATATCGGGATGATCCTTGCGGCCAGGGTTCAAAAACCGTTCGAAATACAGGTTGTATTTCAGCGGGCAGATGTCGGTGATGCCGAGGCAGTAGCAGACCAGCGAATTAGCGGCCGAGCCGCGCCCGATGGTGGGGATGCGGAGCCGTTTCGCTTCGTTGACGATCTCGTGAACTATCAGGAAATATTCGTTGAACCCCAGCTGGTCGATGAGTCGCAGCTCATACTCCATCCGCGATCTTGCTTCGTCAGTGACAACCCGATAGCGGCGAACTAGTCCTTCGCCCGCCAGCTTGGCAAGCTGCGTTTTCGGCGCCCCGATTTCCGGCGGCTGGTATACAGGGAACCGATTCACCCCCAACTGGAACCGGAAGTCGCAGCCCTCGGCGATCTCTACCGTATGGGCAAGCGCTTCCGGAACTTCGCGGAACAGGCGGCGCATCACGCTGGCCGGTTTCAGCCACGCCTCGCTGGAGATCGCGGCCCCCTTCCGGTAATGTCTTCACGGTACGGTTCGTGCGGATCGCCGCCAGCGTCCTGTGTGTTTCATAACCGGCCCGGTCGGCAAAGTGGACATTGTTCGTTGCGACCAGTGGAAGCTCCAGCCGCTTCCCCAACTGGATGAGATCGCGAATCCGCTTGTAGTCGCCCCGCCCATCGTTGTTGACAAGCTCGACATAGCGGTTGCGGATCGTCCCGGATAGACGACAGGTTTCCAGCGTTCCGGGGTCGGAGGAGATAACCGCCACCTGCTCCGACAGTTTTGCGACCGCAGTCGGAAGTGAAAACTCGTCCGGTTCGAGCCGCCGCTTGGTCACCAGTCGGCTGATCTCTCCATAGCCAGTTTTGTTTTGCGCCAGCAGGACCGCGTATCTTGCGGAGGGCCACCCGGCCGACGTTGGTTGATCGACAACAGCGCCGATGATCGGCCGGACGCCATGCTCGTCCCCCGCCCGCTGGGCCAGGAGGGCGCCGTAGAGGCCGTTGGTGTCGGTGATTGCCAGGGCCGACATCTTGAGCCGTGCCGCCAGCGCGAAAAGGTCGTCCGGCGAGCTTGCCCCTGCCCCCATGGAGAAGCAGGAGTGACAATTGAGATGAACGAACTGACCAACCATGGGCTCAGAGTATACGAAAATATAACGAAAATCAAGGAGGGCTTGATATGGGGAGAAAAATAAACAGTTTTCTAAAAGAGGGTCAGTGGGTCGGCTCGAACTATAAGCTCCGGGCTATCATTTTTGGCGTCGTTTACCTTGGGCGAAACAGGATAGAACTCCACTGGCTCGGTGGTTGGGACCAGCAGCGAGCGGAGCTGGTCGCTGTCATGATATGAACCGTCGAGCCACTGCTCCCAATGTTCCGGAGGCAAGATTGCGGGCATACGTTCATACAGATCGCGAAACGCATTGTTAGCATTGCAAGTGATCACCGTGAAAGTTTCGAGCGGCTGGTCGTCGTTTTCCTTTCGTTCCCACAAGCCGGCGACCAGAAGGGGCGATTGATCCGGGCGCCGGATGAAGTAAGGCTGCTTGCTGCCCGCCTCCTTCCGCCATTCGAAAAAGCCATCCATAGGTATTAGGCAACGCTTTTTCTTGAACGCATTTTTAAAGGCCGGTTTTTCATGAACGGTTTCACTGCGGGCGTTAAAGGTTTTGAAACCGAAATTTTCATCCTTTGCCCACGGTGGAACCAGGCCCCAGCGCAGTGATGCGTATGAAACGTCGCTGTCGATATAGCGAATAACATCCGCCATTCCACCCGGCGCGATGTTATATCGGTAGACCGAACGTTCACCGTTTACCTTCAGACTTTCACTTATTACATCATAAGAATTGAACTGACCGAATCTACCACACATATATACGCCAGACCCCACTGCAATACCAACACTATATATCTATGCTATCAAATACTACCTATCAAGCAAACATCTTCACCGACTACTCTCCACGACGACCAAGCTCTATCAATGTTCCCTCCTTTCGCATTTATAGGTAAGTGATTTTATTGATAAATATGAAAGGACGATTATTGTGTATAACCGTATTATTTTTGCTGGCAATCTTACCAGGGATCCAGAGATTACGACTCTTCCGGATGGTTCTCATGTAACCAAATTTTCTTTGGCTGGCAACACAAAGTTCAAAGCAACAGGCGGGCGGTACAAAAACGGAAACTCTGTTCATCGATGTGCAGGTTTATGGCTCCCGCGCAAAGCCGTGTAATGATATCTGTCGAAGGGTCAACCGGCTCTTGTGGAGGGTCGGCTACGTGAATATTCGTGGGAGCGGGATGATGTGAAACATCGACGTATGGAGATCGTCGCCAGCCACGTTGTGTTCCTGCCTACTGGCAAACGTATCGAAAATGTTGAGCATGACTCCACGGAAGAAGATGACCACGACGAATAAAACTGTCCCGATCGATATAAGCGAGCTCACCGAGAAGTATCGCCTTCCTGAACAGATCGTCTGTGAGGTGGACTTCCCCCGGTTTTGTGGACAGTTTTTCGGTTATATTTTGAGTGTTATGGAGGTGTTTATGTCTAGTAAGCGATATACAGCGGAGTTCAAGGTCCTGATGCGGTTGGTCAGGTGGTTGATCGTGGTTATTCCTGTCCCGTCGGTGTCGAAACCGTTTAGGTGTATCTGATCACAGCCTTTACAAGTGGGTCCGGGAGTCAGGTAAAAGCAGTAATGATCGCTCCGTGGATGATCTGGATGCGGTTCGTCGCGAGAACGCCCGTTTGAAGGCGGAGCTGAAACGGGTTGAGGAGGAGCGGGACATACTAAAAAAAGGCCACAGCGTACTTCGCCAAGGTGTCCGGGTGAGGTACGCGTTTATCCGTGATCATCGTGATCGGTTCCGTGTGACATCGATGTGCCGAGTGTTGCGGACATGCCGCAGCGGGTTTTACTCCTGGCTAAAATCTCCGTTATCTGATCGTGATCGGGAAGACCGCAGGTTGCTGGTGAAGATAAAGGAATCGTATATTGCCAGCGGCAAGGTATATGGCAGTCCCCCGGGTTCATCGTGACCTGGTGGAGGCTGGTGAGCGTATCGGCGAGAAGCGGGTGGCCCGTTTGATGAGGTCTGCTGGTATTGCGGCTATCCGTGGTTACCGTAAGCCCCGTTATAAATCTGGCTCTCCTTGTGTGATGGCTCCTAACCGGTTGGGGCAATGTTTTGATGTAGACGGTCCAGACCAGGCGTGGGTGACTGATATTACTTACATCCGCACCTGGGAGGGATGGCTTTATCTTGCGGTGGTGATGGACCTGTACTCCCGGCTGGTTGTTGGCTGGTCTATGGGGTCCGCTTTGGCCAGGGGGTTGGTGTTGGATGCGCTACTGATGTCGGTTTGGCGGCGCAGGCCAAAGGAGAAGGTTATAGTTCACTCGGATCAAGGGTCACAGTATGGCAGCGATGACTGGATCAGGTTTTGTGATGATAACAATCTTGTTACCAGCATGAGCCGACGTGGTAACTGTTATGACAACGCCGTGGCGGAGTCGTTTTTTAGCAGTCTGAAGAAGGAGCGGATCAGGCGCAGGATATACAGAACGCGTAAAGAGGCCCGGTCTGATATATTTGAATATATAGAGATGTTTTACAACAGGACAAGACGTCACAGCTACGTAGGATACGTCAGCCCAATGGAATTTGAGCAAGCCTCAAAACAACGGGCTTAAATGTCCACTATAACGGGGGAAGTCCACAGTAGCGTTTCCCGCCTCGCTTGGTTTCGCGAGGAAACCGCTTTGCGAGCAACGGCTCCAACCCATCCAGCGCCATGTTCGCGAGCACTGGAGAAATGATGCCACCTTGCGGTGTACCTTCTCCAGTAACGAACAAGGCTTCGCCTTCCATGTACCCGGCTTTCAGCCATTTTCGCAAGATGGCCTTGTCCATGGGGATGTTGGCCACGAGCCAGTCATGGCTGATATTGTCAAAGCACCCTCGGATGTCTCCTTCCAGTATCCACTGCGCGCGGTCTTTTCGAGCAAGCGCCTTGAAGCACTGCTCGATGGCGTCCGCTGTCGAGCGGCCCGGACGAAAACCGTAGGAGTTCGGGTCCGCCGCTGTTTCCGCAACTGGATCAAGGGCAAGCAGATAAAGCGCTTGCATCGCCCGGTCACGGAATGTCGGGATCCCTAACGGCCTGCGTTTCCCATTGGCTTTCGGAATGTAAATCCGCCTCAAAGGAGCGGGACGATACCCACGTCTTCTGAGGGACAACATGCCTTTTGATTTGGCGTCCGGCGTTGACCAGATTTCTCCGTCAACTCCGGGGGTGTTTCTGCCTTTGTTGCCTGTCACTCGTTTCACGGCAAGCGCTTTGCCGGAAAACGAGGTGGTCAGCAGCCGTTGCAAAGCTTTCACCTTGCCCCAGCGGCCTTCCTTGGTAGCCTTCACGATACGCGCTTGCAGCTTCCTGACATTCCCATGACACTTGGCCCAGTCGATGCTGTGCCAGTTCACGGTACCGTCGGAAGGCGCACACGCTCGCATCAGTTCGATGTTTGCGTTCATTTGCTTTCCTCCATTAAGAAGTTCTACCGCTTTCTCGTGATTGAGAACCAACGTGGAAGTCTGCTCGCTTTCGCGCCGGGTAATGTCTCAACCCATATCCGATCCATTACGGATCGGCGTTCGCTTTCTCCACAATCCTGTACCCGCACCTCCATCAGCTCACCTTGCGGTTCACCTGCCAGTCGCTTGGCAAAGATACGGGCTTACCCTGTTCCACATAAGTGACAAGAGTGGGTTAGGTTCCGCCTTTCCACCGGTAGCATTTCGTCCGCGACTTCCGATGCACAAGCGGAAGTCCAAGCTACATGCCTTTTGGCCAGAGCCTGTCAGCGCGTTTGGCTCTTCGACATTGACGGTGTTTAACAGCGGTTCACTTACGTTAACCAATACCACTCAGCCTTAGCCCCCTAGACACGTGCGCTCGCGTCACTTCCCTAGTCCCTCACGGTTTCGGGTCGCCTTTCGGCGGGGTACCGTTTTCCCCAGGGCTTCACACAACCCGATTGCTCAGGATGCATGCCTGGGTAGGCTACTGCAGGCGGAACAGCAGGTTTCCTCGCTAGTCGCCTAGCTGAAACAATCACTTATGTGACTTTCAGGTCACACTAAACAATACGTCCCAAAGTCTTCCAGACTCTGTCTGGTGAACCTGTCGTTTACTGTCCTCTTCGGACCATGCGACACAGTCTTCCCAGACGGCCCTGGTTAGGGCGACAGGCCAGCGGAAACCAGATTCGTTAGCTGTCTCGGTTACATCCACCAACACGCCGTCGGCGATAGCCTGAGCGCGGGTGTACTTGTAAATGAAATCTCCGAATTTATCGGATGGTTTGTCATCTTTGGTCATGATCTCTATCTCCTGAAGTTAGTGGTCTCCAGCAGAAAGAGCGCCATTGGCGCCCCCGTCGCCGGAGACCGTGAATGAACACGATTCCCGGCGATACCGGGGGATTTAATTTGCCAACGTTACACTTCGGCTACGGCGTTTTCTCTCGGCGCCGAGTCGTAGATCGCATTCGCAAATACGCAATGCTCACCTTCAGAGAAATAGACTTTCACCTTGTTTCCCTTGGCGAGATTTGTTTCGATCCGCGTGGAACCGGTGACTTTGTACCACTGGTCGCGAATCCTGAAACCTTCTCCGTCCTCTCTCACCGCCGCGATGAAGCCGGTGGTGATGTTCCGGTCGGAACTGTGGGCGGACGGTTTTTCCACCGGGCCAGGCGCGGCCTGTGCGAGTGACTCGGTCACTCCATTGACGCTATCGCCCGGCTGGCTAGCATTCTCGTTTGCGGCAGAAACTGCGAGAGAGGAATGCTCCTCGTCGTGACCGATGTCAGACTCCTGGGAGCCTTCCTGCTCGGTCTCAGTGGCTTGTTCCTCGCTGTGTTCTGCTTCGGAGTGAGTCAACAATTCGTTGACTGTGTTCTCCAGAACTTCTCTCAGCTCGGACTCTGTGATGTTGATGATTCTTTCGTTTTCCATGATCCTTCTCCTTGAAAAAGGCGCGCGAGCCCCCTTCGTAAAGAAAGGATTTCCCTTCAAGGGCCGCGCTGATTAAAAAATGCGACCCTATGGGCCAGTTGAACTGTCACCGCGATCTAGTCGCGTTACTGCCGTTTTGGTGACAAACGGCTTTTTACATTGGATTGAATTCCCTGCGAACAGGCCGAAACGCAATAATGCGCAAAGCAGTACACAGGTAGATAAAAGAAAATTACGAATACGCCAACCCGCCGGTCAGCCTTTGACACACAGGGCTAATACCCATGTCCTTGGTCTTCGGAACAAATCCGAAGAGTGCTCATGATGAGCGGAAATTATGTGTCTATTATACCTGAAAAGCTAATGAAATAAACTGAAAAACTATGTAGTAGACAAATACATATAATATACATATAATCAGGATATGGAAATTGTTTGGGATAAACGTAAGGCAAGGTTAAATTATCAAAAACATGGTATCGAATTTCCTCATGCGGCAACTGTGTTGGATGATCCAATGGCGGTCACAATAGAAGATGTGCGACATAGAGAGCAACGTTTCGTATCAGTGGGAGCCGATATTATTGGCAGAGTGCTAGTGGTCGTCTATACTTATCCCGAGCCAGGTGAGATCAGGCTGATTTCAGCGCGCAAAGCAACACCCAAAGAAAGGAGGCATTATGAAGACAAAGGAATATGATTTTAGCAAGGGTAAAAGAGGAAGTGTAATTCCTCATCCCGGAAAGACAAGGATCACAATTTGGATCGACAACTCCACGCTGGAATGGTTCAAGGAGAAAGCGAAGCGTGAAGGTAAAGGCTACCAAACTGAGATCAACGAGGCCTTGAAAAATTATATTGAGCAAGATCAGCGCCCGATCCAAGACATAGTTAAAGAAGCCGTTCGGGAAGGTTTGAAAGATCTTAAGAAAACGGGTTAAAGATATGATTTATTTGAAGTAAATGCGCTTTATCTAGTCTGTGCTGCAAATCATCGGATTGCCTTCCACGTACCCAAAAGTATTGAACCCGCCATTTAACCCAATAGGATCGGATTCTATATACCGGCCCAGGGTGGGGTCGTAGTCCCTGAAGTAATTGTAGTGCAGTCCGGTCTCTTCGTCAAAGTATTGGCCGGGGAAACGGAGGTTGCTGGCGATGAAGTTTGTCCAATTAAATGAAATTTCATTGAACTGTGTTTTGCAATAATCTATTTAAGCTGTGTTGAAAGCATGATAAGGATTAATAAATAACGCCAGTAAAATGAAAAATCAATAATATAATACTGGTTGCTAGTGGGAAGGCACAAATTAGCAATAATATTACAACTGATGATCGTCGCTGATATTCCATAAAAGCATCAATATCACTATTATCTATTTTTGATCTCCAATTTTTAGTAAATGGTAGTGCCGATACGACTAATATACTGGTATTGTATTTGCGTAACACTTGTTTTGGTGGTTTTGCTTTGTCTGCCCAGAACCCTGCAATAATCAACGACGTGCCAAGCACTGAATAGACTAATATTGTATATGTCATAGAATTAAGGGATTGGAGCAACTCCTAGTGCTCCACATAAAAAAGTATATGCGATTGCTCTAATGTAAATAGACCTCATCTGCTCTTTACTTTCTTCAAGAGTTGCGTGGGCTAGAGCCAACCTTAACTCTCTTTTCATTTGTTCCAACACAAATTCTTGCTCTGCGGTACAATCACGATCCCGACAAAATTCTTCCGCATGATTCAATTGATCTAATATTTTATTTGCTTCAGTAGCCCAATCTCCTACAGATTTTAGTGATAGTAATGTATCCATAACACCAATTACTGTGCACAACCCTAAACATATCGGTCCAGTGCCAGGCGGATCACTGTATATAACAGGATTCCCGTCCACATAGGCGAAGGTATTGAATCCGCCGTTCAATCCAATCGGGTCGGATTCTATGTACCGGCCCAGGGTGGGGTCGTAGTCCCTGAAGTAATTGTAGTGCAGTCCGGTCTCTTCGTCAAAGTATTGGCCGGGGAAACGGAGGTTGCTGGTGATCCGGTTTGTCGCATCCAGCGCCACTTCACCGAACGGCAGATAGTCCGCCCGCCAGACCGGGGCGCCTGTCATATCGGTGACCACCTGCGGCGTGCCTAGATGGTCGTTGTGGATGAAGTAGACACCGGCCAGGCCCTTGCCGCCGGTCTGTTTATCCTTGTCGCCAGCGGCGGTGATCGCCAGCGCAACCGGCTCGCCATCGAGGTAGACATACTCCCGCAACACCTTCTCCGACGCCACGTCCACCTCCGCGATCAGCTGCCCGGCCGGATTGTACACATACCAGACCGATTCCTTGATCTTTTTCAGCTTCTTCTTTTTAGGCTTTTTGGGTGGACCGGATTTCTTTATCTCCACAAACTTGACCGCCTCCTTGCCGACCCGCTCGCCCCGGCCGTTGTAGGTATACCGGGCGATCTGGTCGCCTTGACCGTCGGTCACCTGGGCCAGGCGGGCGCCGCCGTTGTAACTGTAAGTATAGATATCATCGCCCAGCCGGTTACCAGCATTATCGCGGGAGAACGTCCTGCCCACCCCGGCCTCGGTCAGCCGGTTGCTGTTGGCCTCGTAATAGTAGCTGTCGGTTGCCACAGAGCCCGATTTGCTGGTCCTGTTGCCGTTGGCGTCATAGGTATAGCCGAGCGCGCCGTAACCGCCGCTGGCCGACACCAGACGCTCCGCCGGGTCGTATACGAAGGATTGCGATTTGCCAGCGTTCAGATTATCCGATATCGAGCCGATCATCGAATCTGCGTTCCACGCCAACGAGCGGGAGAGGGCGGAGCCCGCCGCCACGCCAGCAACCCGCCCCAGCGCATCGTATGACCTCGTCTCCACAATGCCGTTGCCGAACGTGCGGGAGGCGATGGCGCCCTGCGCATTTCGTGTGACATTCGATACCAGGCTGACACCGCCGGAGCCGCCGCTGGTGTTCATGGAGGCCACCGCGCCATCCGGCCCATAGGCATAGGTGATGACCCGGCCGGATGGATAAACAGCGGAGCTTATCCGCCCGGCGCCGTCGTATGTATATGAAACAGACATAACAGCCGTGGCGCCCACGGGACGCCAGGAAGTGGATAAAGTGTTGCCGACAATATCGTAAGCATAACCGGTCGCGCCCGATCCGTCCTGCATGGAGGTGGTACGGCCGACCACGTCATACGTAAAACCAACGTTGCTGGCGGGGTCCGACGGGTAGGCGACCGCGGTGGCACGGTTCATGATGTCGTACGTGTAGTTGGTGGCTGTACCGTTGCCGTCAGTCCTTGATATCATGTTGCCCATGGCGTCATAAGCCATGGTCGTGGAACCACGGTCGGGCGAGTGTTCAGCTGTTTTCCTGCCGAGGGCGTCGTAGACATAAGAAGTCGTAGCGCCGTTTGCGGCGATGACCGCTGTCTGCCTGCCCAGCAGGTCATAGGTATATGCGACCGTCTCGCTGTTCGGGTTGGTGACAGAGGTCATCCTGCCCAGCGGATCGTAAGTATATTGCGTGACTTTGCCCGCCTGGTCTGTGGAGGATATCAACCGGCCGATCACGTCGTATGTATTCAAAGAGCTGGTTCCATCGGCATAGGTTGTCTGGACAAGCCTGCCCTGCGCGTCGTAGGTCATCGTCTCTACAGTGACCAGCGCGCCGGCCGCGTCGTACAGCTGCTGGCTGACAAGGTTGCCCATGGCGTCATACGCAGTCTGAACAATGGAACCGTTCGGGTTGGTGACTGTCAGCGGCCTGTCTTCGCTGTCGTAGGTGAACGTGGTTATAAGACCAGCCTGATCGACTATGGACGCAAGGTTGCCCTTGATGTCGTAACTGTTGGCGATAGACCGGCCCAGCGCGTCGGTGACAGAGAGCAGCCGGTCTTTTGCGTCGTAAGTGTAGCCGGTGACGGCGCCGGCTTCATCCCGGACCGATACAAGCCGGCCTGCGGCGTCGTAGATCATCATGCGGACGCTGCCATCCGGGTTGGTGACATATTCGGTCTGACCAAACCCGTTATAGGTATACGCGATCACTCCTCCATTGGCCGCTGTGACAGTGGCTATGGTGTTATCCGGGTTCCATACCCATTGGGTTGTATCGCCTGTCGGTAACGCTTTCGACAGGGCGCGGCCCTGGGCGTCCCGGATATATGATGTGGTCGCGCCCAAAGCGTCGGTTTCGCTTATCAGATGGCCGGACGCGTTATATATTCTGGTCAACGTTGTCTCGTACTGGGTACCGGCAGCTTCTGTTTTCGTCAGCATGTTTCCAAGACCATCGTAGGTGTACGCAGTGACAACTCCGTTTTTATCGCTGCTGGAAGCCAGATGGCCGGTGGCTGGATCGAACACGAAGCTGGTGCTTGAGCCGCAGTTGCAGCTGAGCTCCTGAACGGATGTCACAACCGGGATATTGTTGACATCCGAAACCGTGTATCGGTTTACATTGCCCAGCGCGTCCGTGACCTCGACAATCCCGTTGGCCAGATAGGAAATGGTGTGTCCATATCCAGACGTATGACTGGAAGCAATGGCCCGGTCCTGCGCATCGTATGTGAAGCGCGCATAGGTCAAACCGGATTCGTCAATGATTTCCGTCAGATTGTGCAGGTCATTGCTATCCTGATAGAAATAGCTCCGCGTGGAGCCATCGGCCCCTGTAACGGTGGCAAGGTTGCCTTCGGTGTCATAGCTGTATGAGACAACTCGGCCTATGGGGTCCGTCACTGAAGTCAGCCGACCGGCTGTGTCCACTGTCAACATCAACTGGCGACCGTATGGGCCGGTGATTATCGCTGGATGACCCATGATGTCGTAGGTGACGGAAGTTCTCTGGCCTGTCTCCGTCGTGGCCGAGATGAAACTGCCGTTGAAATCAAAATCTATATGGGTCCTGTCTTTATCCGTGTAGCGCCAGCCGAAGGCGGTTCTGACAACGGCTTCATACATTCGTTCATTCTGGCGGTGGAATATCTCAACGCTGTCGCCCGGAACTTTGTCTGCAAAGCTCATCAACTTGCCATCGGGACGGCGGATGGTCAGCAGGTCGGTGTTGTTATTAACCAGCCTCCAGCCGTATGACCATGTCCAGCCATAACCGATGCGCCCGTCATGGGTCGATTGGGAGTGGTAAGTGCGGGTGATCTGGATCGAGCCTATCGACAGGTCTGTTTCGGTCTCTTCCTTGTCGCCATTGGCAAGATAGACCGGGTTGGTGCCGCCGGTCTGGGAGTCGTCACAACCGCACTCTTCCTCACAATCATCAGGCCCGCCCAGCCCTTCTTCTTTTGGTTTGATGGTGACAGAGCCAGGCGTGATTGGCGCCTCACGACCATTTATGGTCGCTGCTCCAGTTACTTCATGTTTACCCGGCGCCATACCAGCGCTGGAAAGCGTGAATGGGAAGTCACCAAGTTTGTCTATATCCACCGTTGTAGAGTTGCCTTCAACGGTGATTGTAGCGGTCCCACTTATGGGGCACAGGTTATCGCCGGTGATAGTCAATGTTCCCTTAATGGGGGCGCCTTGATTGATCACAGATGGGTTAACCGATATGGAGCCACTGTATTCCGCCGCCATGACAGTAACAGTGGATGTAACTGTATCGGACCCACCCACAGATGTGGCGGTGGCTACAAAATTTAATGTTTGGCCGCCAAGACCAACGGTTCCTATACCATTAGGGGCGCCAAGGTCGGCAAATGAATAGGTACCGCCCCCGCCCGGGAAATCGGCAGACCCAACCGGAGATACCTGTACTGTGCCCGTAACATTTTGCGGTGAATTAACAGACACCGAACCATTAATAGGCTCACACTCTCTCGGCGTCGATGGAATTACAATTAATGACACAGACGGAGCGTTGTCGATGGATACGTTTTTCGTATCACTGTCGCTTTCTTCATTATAGGCTGTCGCAACAGCAGTAAACAAATAGTCGCCGCTGGGCAGGTTCTGAGAAGCCAATGGAAACGAGAATGAACTGGAATCGCCTTGATATATTTCCTTACTGCCGATATGCCCACCAACGCCAGCTATATTTGAGCTGTAGGAGACTTCGACTATGCCAAGGTAGGCCCCGGGGACATCATTGTTGGGTGGGAAATCGACGGAGCCAGTTACATCCGTCGGCCCGCCCTGCACTTTACCCGACGGAGAGGAGAGCGTTGGGTGGGGCGCATTATCAATAGTGACATTTTTAGTTGATGGCTCACTCTTTTCTCCGTTGGTAGCGGTTGCCACCGCTGTGATCACATAACTGCCACTGGGCAAACCTATTGTGGCCCAGGGGAAAGTGAATGAATTCGACTCGCCCTGTTTTATGGTTTTCCTGCCTATCAGGCCAGACCGACTATTTGTAGTGGAGTGAAAATTTACTACAACTTCGCCGAGGGTGGAGCCAGGCCCGCCCACAGGAACAAAATCTACGGTACCAGTTACATCAGTAGGCCCACCCCGCACTGTACCGGATGGGGATGTGAGGGATACTTTTGGCGCATTGTCGATCGTTACATTCTGTATATCCTCACCTGTGTCACCGCTGGCTGAGGTCGCCAATAAACGAAATTCATATTCCCCACTACTACGAGACTGGGAGTTAAATGGGAAGCTGAAGGATGTATCGCCTGTATAAATATTTTTGCCACCAGCGTATCCCCAAACGCCGCCTACAACGCGGAAATATACATTAACCTTACCCAAATACGCATTGTTACCAGCCACCGGCGGAAAATCGACTGTGCCAGCGATATCTACCGGTCCACCGCGCACCGTGCCGGATGGGGATGTGAGGGTTGGCTTAGGGGCATTATCGATCGTTACATTCTGTATATCCTCACCTGTGTCGCCACTGGCTGAGGTCGCCAATAAACGAAATTCATAGTCCCCACTACTACGAGACTGGGAGTTGAATGGAAAGCTGAATGATGTATCGCCTGAATAAATATTTTTGCCACCAGCGTATCCCCAAGCGCCACCTACAGCACGGAAATATACATTAACCTTACCTAAATACGCATTGTTACCGGCCACCGGCGGAAAGTCGACTGTGCCAGCGATATCTACCGGACCACCGCGCACCGTACCGGATGGGGATGTGAGGGTTGGCTTAGGGGCATTATCGATCGTTACATTCTGTATATCCTCACCTGTGTCGCCACTGGCAGAGGTCGCCAATAAACGAAATTCATAATCACCGCTACTGCGAGACTGGGAATTGAATGGAAAGCTGAATGATGTATCGCCTGAATAGATATTTTTGCCACCAGCGTATCCCCAAACGCCACCCACAGCACGGAAATATACATTAACCTTACCTAAATACACATTGTTACCAGCCACCGGCGGAAAGTCGACTGTGCCAGCGATATCTACCGGCCCACCGCGCACCGTACCGGATGGGGATGTGATGGTCGGTATTGGCGTATTGTCAATAGTGACACCCTTGACAGACTCCATCGTCTGACCATTAGCTGCTGTAGCCAGAGCGCGAAACTCATAGTCCCCACTTCTACGAGATTGGGAGTTGAATGGAAAGCTGAATGTATCAGAACTCTTATAAATATTTATCCCGCCTGCGTAACCCCATACGCCACCTTCAATGCGGTAATACACATTGACCTTGCCATGATAGGCGTCTGGATTGATCCTTGGGGTGAAGCTAACAGTGCCTGTTATATCAGTTGGACCGCCACGCACCGTCCCAGCAGGAGAAGTGAGGGAAACAGTCGGTTCATTGTCCACATCAAATGTTGTGGAGCCTGTAACCGATTCATGGGAATCGGTCGCCCGGGCGTTGATTGTGTGCGTGCCTTCGGCCAGTGTGGCCAGCTCCCTGGAGCCGCTGGTTGTGCCGCTATCGCCTGTGGAGGAACAAACCCTGGGGGCGTAGGTGGCGCTGACACATCCGCCGCTGTGGTTGGTGCAGTTACCATTCGAATCGCAATGGGTATCGACAACATAACCAGCGTTTGCTTCGATATCGACCGTTGTTGTGCCCACAGTCGCTGTCACTGTGACTGATGCGGCATAAGCAGGGGTGGCGAGCGCCGAAACGGTTAGAATGGAACAACAAAATAATAACCAGACATATATTCGCTCTGAACTGCTCATCATACCCTCATACTTCTGAATTTTTATGGTTACTGATCGAAATTTTTAATCCATTGTTCTACTCTGGACACGTTCCCCTGCGGGTCCGTTAGTTCACTCTGGATTATCGAGCTCTCCGCCAGGATCACGCCTTCGAGGCGTACGTTGCCCTCTTTATCAGCCACAACTTCCGTCTGACCTATGCGGACGGTCACATCCGGCTCGTTTACTTTTCCTTCGAGAATGGCCCCTTCGTCATTTCGTTCGACAAGGGTCAGCTCCACCCACTGCGGCGGGAAATAATCGCTCCTGGGCAATGGCGTTTCCGACCGGTTGCCTATACTGTCGGTGGCGATAAGCAGAGGCGCAGAATTATCCATAGCGGTTTCAAGATCGAACAGCGGTATTTCATGCTGGAAGTCGCCTTTTTCATCAACGGGGACAGGGCGACCCATAAAATTGACGTCTGCCTGTTCTGAAACGGTCCCTTTTATCAGGAGAGATTGCAGATTGGCGTCGCTGCGAGCCACCTGCGCGCTGGCAATCCGTATCTCCGGGGCGGTGGTGTCCAGTGTGACTTCATATTTTTCTTCGGCGATGTTGCCGGCCGGATCCTTTGCAATAAAATTGATGAAGTTCGGGCCTTCATTTAGAACTATTGCGCCAGTAAACCCATCACCAGAATCCAAAATCTCCAGTTCAGCTCCATTTGCTGTTACAACGACACCTTTCTCAATTTCCTCTGACTCGCCATACAGATGAAACTCACCCAGGACAGATAACTTCGGCTCTGACACCAGGTTGTCGTCGGGTGATCTGCTAAGTGAGATTATCTGAAAGTCTGGCGGAGTTTGATCCAGCGTCCAGTAAAGTATTTTTTCCTCTCTATAACCGGACTCCAGGTTTTCGTATGCAAAGGCAATTTTATTCTCATCCGGCAGGAGGGTGATATTTGTCTCGAAAGCGCCATTTTCCCTGAATTCGACCGGCGCCTCGTTAACCGTAACGGTTGATTGCAGATTCCTGACCCGACCGCTCAGGATAACATCAGGATCATTGGTATGATGTTCTGAAATAGGCTGGCTGGTAATAAGTATGAATTCTTTATCCGCAGGAATCTCTGCTTGTATTTCAGGCTTTTTGTTCACATTGGTATTTTCGTTTTGGGATGGAGCTTTGGCGCAGCCTGTATTAGCAAGCAATGATATGCTAACATGCATCAAAATGAGGATAATTGTCAATTGAAGATTAAGGCTTTTGGATTTCTGTTGCGGAGCCAATTATATTTACCTCTAACTATACGACTATCAAGCGTTTATGCCGCTATAAAAATATTATTTAAGAATAAATTGCAGCATAAAATCTCTTCACAAATATTTATCGATGGAATATATCACTATAACTATACTCACGTCAATAAATAATTAACATATTAAATAAATATAGTATGCATCGTCATTGGCTAATTATATTCATCTATAAAGTGTCGCGTATGCACCAACTCTCGTCATCCATCACAATAATTTCCATACAATAGAAATTGTTATAATTAGTAAAATATTTACATCAAAATCCCTGACGATAAGGGATTGATGGGCATTGGCTTTAGATATATCTTAATTGGCGCATTCTTTAATAATTGGTGTTTTGAAATCTAGTATCACAGTCAGGAAACCAAGCTTTTAAACAGTGCGCCACTGTTGATTTGAATAGCGTATTCTAGGGGCCTCTCTACGGCACTTACTTCCTATATATTTTTAAATTCAGTCAAGTATTCTATCAAAGGCTGCAACCTAGCGCCAAGGACGGGGTAGTGAATAATGCCCAAACCAGTTTTATAAGGATCTGGGAATCGAATTTTAATAAATAACGACTTGTATATATTAAAATATAGTTAAATATGAGCTGGGTAGGGATACAATCACTTTTCATCCTTCATTTTACGCAGTTCCTCCTTTATCGTTTGATCGGCGGCTCTCTTTATCAGGTTCTGTTCGTTCATATCGTTGGCAAGGTTGATCCTGGCGTTCAGGGTTCTTTCGTTGTCACCGGTGATTTCGCCGATTATTGAGTTTTCGTCCGGTTGCGCCACTTTTTCTACTTTTGTAAGTGGCATGTCGGCGCCATACTGGTCCGGTTTGTCTTCTTCGACTTTCCCCATCAGATCATCGTAATAGCTTTTGAATTTCTCATGACGAAGCTGGGTATACATCTCCGGATCAAATTTGTGTGTGTCGCCGCCCGATTCGGTCCAGGCTTCTTCATTAAGGCGCGCCACGTTGGCAAGGTGCAGATTGATGGCTTCTTTTTCCGAGCTTGTTTCGATCAGCTCTCCGGTGGCTCCGGTTCCGAAAAACCGGAATCCCGCAGAGGCCTTACCTCTCGCCTGACCATCCATACTACCTTCATGCCTAGTGATTTTCGTGAGCCCTTCCGCCAGAGCCCTGTGCTGGGCGTCACGGTTCGCATATTGGGTGGAGGTTTCCCCAAGTAATAATGAACCGGTCAGCCGATCAAAATCGTGTCCACCGGTAACCACGGCGTTGAGCATCGTGTTGGGATCGTATTGCGGGCCCATCTTGTATGTCTCGCTGGAGTCGTACATGTATCCACGTTTTTCCGAGTAGCTGGTGTCTTCTGTGTAACTGTGATTGACGACGGTTTTGTCCACATCCTTGACGACATGGTCGCGTCCTTCGACTTGCTGATCAATCCAACGTTTTTGGGCCACGTCGTAATGGAGCGCTTCGGTTCCATGTTTAACATGTCCAGTAGCCAGGTCACCGGCCGCTCCGTATTGCAAACGGACGTTGGCCGTTTCGTCCGAGCGCAGATTATTCGCCATCGCTTCTGTTTTTAACGCAGCGTTGAAGTGGCCCCTTCGTACGAAACCTGACGCGATATCATTAAGCGCAGGAGCGCCGATGTTCCCATCAACCTCAAGGTATCCGATATCGCCCGTGTCACGATCAACGCTCATATCCTTAACCCGCATCCCGGCGGCCACCTCGGAAAATCCTTGCCGGTTCAGCCAATCGGCAACTTCCTCCGTTACCAGTGAACCGCTCTCCCTGAATTTACTGAGTTCACGGACCCCATCCATCCCGAGCGCCGCCGCGAAAGCTTCCGCGCCTTTCCCCCTGCCGAATGACCGGCTCCAGTTGATATAAGAAACATACTCCGCCTGCCCGGCCACGGTTGTGCCCGCATCGGCCGCCGCTGATCGTTTACCGATCATATCGCCAAGTGTGGACTGCCCACGTGTATCACCGATCGTTAGCGAGTTTTGCGGATCATAATGCTTGGCTTCCGAAGCCTTCTGTGTATTACTCATCGCGAAAACATGACCAAGCTTGTTGGCAGTATCCTCAATGTTTTTTCTGTTATCAAAGCTCCCTTTACCAATGGCTTTCACGGTCTGTCTGGCGCCCTCCATCTTCTGCGCATGACCAAAGTAGCCAAGACCGGTACGGTTGCTCCAGTTGAATTTTTCGGCATATTGCCAATACGCCGCCGCCTCACTTTGCGACAGCATCGCCCGTGACGATCCTTCCGGTGTCATCGCCATACGGCCCGCCTCCGCTCCGGCGATCCTTGCCGGGGCGCCTACCTGTCCCGCGAACATCGCCATGGCATGACCGCCGAACCGGATGATCATCATCGTCATCACCGTGGCCAACATCGCGCCGGACCATCGGATCGCTCCGAACGCCGCGAGGGTTTTCATCGAGCTGGTCTCGAACATCATGATGGCGTGCAAGCCGAGCTGATGGCGCCGCACATCTTCGAACGCTTTCCAAGCATAGTCCATGGCGAACTGATGAACGATGGCGTCTGTAATACCCCATGCCGTTATCCAGATAAAGAACCCGGCGATCATCCCGACCACTTTGGGGAACAGCGGCGTTGGGAGGAACATGACCAAAAATGGCGTAAGGCCAACAGCTATCGCCAGGACGACAGCGCGGATGATCGGTATCCACTCGTTCGCCGCGATGCCGGTGGAGATCATGGCCACACCTGCATTCCTGTCGGTCAACGCCTTAATGGCGGCATCCGGACTGTATTTGCGGATGATCGTATCGATCGCCTGCGCTATGGCCGCCTGACGGAATACCTTTTCGGCTGTGTATGATCCGCTACTGTTCTCCAGCCAGTTTACGGCATCGGATAACACAGCTTTGCATTGGGTGAGCTGGGCCGGGATCGTGGGATCGAACCCGGCTGATGCGCATTTTGCTTTGCTGATACTGGTGTAGTTGGTGGTTGCGGTAAGATCCGCCCGCAACCTTGGCCATGCCTGGGAACAGGTGAGCTCAATACCTCCGGGATTTGAATCGCTGAAGTAAACCGTGTAAATCGGGTTGTAATTGGCCTGGGCCAGGACGCTCAGGAAATCTGCGTTCGTGGCGACTTCGTTCGGGTCGATGTTCAGAGCCGGTTGCGGATTGTTGATCCCGAAAACCAGACAGTCCTCCGTATATTTTTTCAGTGACTGATTGATATGGAGATCGTCGAACCAGACACCACGTTGACCGATGCCGAGCAGGATATTGAACCCGACACCGCCAGCCTGCCGATCGTAGCCAACTTCCGGAGGGATGTCCCCGGCGGTCGATATAATTTCAACCAGGCCACGCTCTATCTTATTTAGAATCCCGAGCAGAGCGATCATACCATCCGGGATCCCGTCAACCGCCTGGTAGCGGTTCTTCACCGTGTCATAAATGTGCAGCGTACCTTTCGGAGTGACGAGAGCCAGGAAGACGATTACGCCGAGGGTTATCGGCATCGCCCAAGATAACAGCGGGTCAACTTTCATCCCGATACCTGCGCGGAACAGGGAGCTGATCATTCCAAACAACATTCCGAGAATAATGACGGCGAGAATGAGCCCTTGATAATTCGGATCGGAGAATATCAATGCGACTCGATGGAACGAGCCTACGGCGGCCTCGAACCCGTTATAGACATAGAACTCGTCTTCATAAGCGTAAGCGGGGGTGGCTATCAATATAATAGAAGGAATAATGTAAGCGCCGGGGTTCTTCATTGCCCACTCATGTTCATTATGTCAACACTATCCTCACCCGCCTGGTCACGGGTGTCATCCAGCTTTGCCACAACGGAAAGGTGTGTACTTAGTTCCATGATTGAGCGGCGATAGTCGTGACCGATGGCCATTGTCTTTTCAGCCAGCTGTTTCTTAATTCCGTTTAAAGCTGTCTTCGTCGGCGCTATCAGATGATCAATCCGGCAATTATCGTTAATGAAACCGGACTGCCGGTCGATCAAGGTTTCCATAAGCTGAACATTACTGTTTACCATTTGATACAGGTCAGACATCATGCCGAACGCGTATGCCCTGGCGGAGATATCGGCGAACAGAGACTTGGCGACCGGAGCCTGATTCGTCTGAACGGCTGTCTTCAATGTTTGATAAACGGGCAGGGGAAACGCGTCGATGAAACTTTCCTGGGCAGATGTCAGTTGCGTGTTGTTCTCGATATTGTTGGCGATCTGGTCGAGCATCTGTTGCGCCCAACCGGACAGGTTTCGGTTTGCGTCTCCGACGAGATAACAGTTACTACCGTCGGAGGGTCGAGCGTAAACTTCACCACTTACCAGTCCATCTGTCGACATGGTTTTATTGGCCGGGCATGGCGCGATCTCTTTCGCGATGATCGATATCTGGCCGCTACCCTGATTGATCTGCTCCATGACCAGGTCCCCGACGAATCCACGGGCAAGGTCCATGTATGGGCCGGGATAGCCGCGTCTTTCACCAGCGATCTGAAGAACGCTTTTGTTTGCGAATCCACCAAAAACGTTTTTTATCTCGGCAGTGCAACCGCTGATTGCATTTAAATCGTTGGTTATCGGCTTGTCGTTGTTGGCGCTCCACGCCTCCTTCACCCCGTGCCAGGAATCCTCGACACCCCTGGTCATCGCGTTCCAGCTATCTACGGCGCTTCGGTATTTTGGGTCATCCTCCTTACCAGCCAGCTTGGCGACCAGCACTTGCGACGCCTGGCAATCGTTGATCTGGATCTGGTTGAGCATATCGGAGATCGACTCCAGGCTCTTCATCGCCTTGGCGCATTGCGGGCAGAGGGTATCGAGCGCGATATCGAATGCGTATGACGCGACCGCCGGGCCGATGATCCTCTCGAACTTGTTCATCAGGTAATTAGAATCCTGCAGCAGGGAGAATGCGCCGAGATTGACATCGATACCGCCGCAACCATACCTGACCCCCGGCGGCTCCACCGTGAAGAGGTAATCGTTGCCCTGGTACCATCGAGCGGAGAATCCGCCGGCGGTGTAGTAACCTCGCTTCTGCCCAGCGAAATAGCCGGGTGACGATTCTGTTTTCTGTTGTATCCAGTCGTCGATCCAGTCCGCATACGCAGGTGTCGTGAAAGTTGCGAGAATGAGAAGCGCAATATAGAAGTGACTGGTCATTTGGTTGTCTCCTTATGATATGCCGCAGGATCGTAGTATCCACCGCGTTGGAACTCGTAGATGGAGGATTGCTGGGGCGTGATCTCGCCTCGTAACAGGCGGATGCCGGTAAACAGACCTTTCTCAAGTTCAGAGAGAGACACGACGCCTGTGGCAATCGGCAGATAGTCCTGGCTCTGTTTGTAAATGAGAAGCAGTGTCGGGGTTGTGTGAACATTGAACCTTGATGCGGAAGCTGGGTTGTGATCTATATCGAATGATTTAATGGGCCAACGATATTTCTCCAAAAAGTATCGCAAGATGCTGTTTTGCGCTTCGCAAAACTTGCAGTCCGTCGAATGGAAATATAAAAGCGCGAACTGATCACGGGCCCTGGCGATGGTCGATTCGATTTCATCACGTCGGGTTTTCAGAACAATTTTGCGGCCGGGAGCGGAGAGAGGCATATCCGCCCCGCCCGAAAGCTCCGGGTACATTTTCGAAACCACGGCGGCCACATTGGCGAACGCGGCCGCCTTGCGCCGGGCGACATCCTGGACGATGAAATAGTTTTTCACGTTGTCGATTGTGGGAACACGGACAGCTTCTTTGCGAGTGTCATCTAGCAGTTGCTGGAACTGTCCAGGGTCCATGCTCCAAAGTTCATCTGTTGAGGGTGCTGAATGCTTTGGTCCATCCCCATCAACCGGCTGTGTCTCGTACCAGAACCAACCGCAATTGGAGCAGGAAGGAGCTTCACCCTCAGCCTGCACATGAGAAGAGTAAAGTAGAATGATTACCATGACCAACCTAGAAAAGCGGGTAAGCGATCGCTTTGACATCTTTCACCTTTATGAAACCAAAATTGGACTTCCCCCGGTTTTGTGGACAGTTTTTCGGTTATATTTTGAGTGTTATGGAGGTGTTTATGTCTAGTAAGCGATATACAGCGGAGTTCAAGTCTGATGCGGTTGGTCAGGTGGTTGATCGTGGTTATTCTGTCCCGTCGGTGTCGAAACGTTTAGGTGTATCTGATCACAGCCTTTACAAGTGGGTCCGGGAGTCAGGTAAAAGCAGTAATGATCGCTCCGTGGATGATCTGGATGCGGTTCGTCGCGAGAACGCCCGTTTGAAGGCGGAGCTGAAACGGGTTGAGGAGGAGCGGGACATACTAAAAAAGGCCACAGCGTACTTCGCCAAGGTGTCCGGGTGAGGTACGCGTTTATCCGTGATCATCGTGATCGGTTCCGTGTGACATCGATGTGCCGAGTGTTGCGGACATGCCGCAGCGGGTTTTACTCCTGGCTAAAATCTCCGTTATCTGATCGTGATCGGGAAGACCGCAGGTTGCTGGTGAAGATAAAGGAATCGTATATTGCCAGCGGCAAGGTATATGGCAGTCCCCGGGTTCATCGTGACCTGGTGGAGGCTGGTGAGCGTATCGGCGAGAAGCGGGTGGCCCGTTTGATGAGGTCTGCTGGTATTGCGGCTATCCGTGGTTACCGTAAGCCCCGTTATAAATCTGGCTCTCCTTGTGTGATGGCTCCTAACCGGTTGGGGCAATGTTTTGATGTAGACGGTCCAGACCAGGCGTGGGTGACTGATATTACTTACATCCGCACCTGGGAGGGATGGCTTTATCTTGCGGTGGTGATGGACCTGTACTCCCGGCTGGTTGTTGGCTGGTCTATGGGGTCCGCTTTGGCCAGGGGGTTGGTGTTGGATGCGCTACTGATGTCGGTTTGGCGGCGCAGGCCAAAGGAGAAGGTTATAGTTCACTCGGATCAAGGGTCACAGTATGGCAGCGATGACTGGATCAGGTTTTGTGATGATAACAATCTTGTTACCAGCATGAGCCGACGTGGTAACTGTTATGACAACGCCGTGGCGGAGTCGTTTTTTAGCAGTCTGAAGAAGGAGCGGATCAGGCGCAGGATATACAGAACGCGTAAAGAGGCCCGGTCTGATATATTTGAATATATAGAGATGTTTTACAACAGGACAAGACGTCACAGCTACGTAGGATACGTCAGCCCAATGGAATTTGAGCAAGCCTCAAAACAACGGGCTTAAATGTCCACTATAACGGGGGAAGTCCAGATGACCCAAGCGGAAGCCGCCAAGTTTTTAAAGATCGGTCAGCCTCGTGTGAGCTATATCATGAATGGCGCCACTGATAAATTCTCGATCGATATGCTGGTGAAAATGCTGGCTAAATTCGGATTCTCCATCGAGACCAAGGTGAAACGACCGAAGAAGCAAGTCGCCTGAAGCTACGGGGCAACTTAGCGGTTACCTGGTAACGGATGAGTTTTGGGCGCCTACGTGGTTGTTTCCAATTCCTGTTTCGATCCGTTGGTGGCAAAATGTTTCCGGACTCGGACCAGGCCGGTATCACGAATCTGCCGGATCCTTGGGCTTGAGACTCCGAACATCTTGGCCACTTTGGCTATCGTGCATTTGCCGTGATCGGTTTCACCGAGTAGCAGCTCCCATACTCGTCTTTCGCGAGGCGCCATCAGGCATAGCGCTTCCTCCATTTTATTCTCTGATTGGTGAAGTTGTTGGTTTTCATTTTCAGGTTTACTGCTTTTTTCATACGAAGGTAGCGCCGTTGCCAAAAGCACAGGATCGGCGAGCAATCTTGATAACTGAAACTTATACGTCACCCAGAAGTATTGCTCCAACAGCTCCGGTTTGCCCTTCTGCTCCGCCACATCCAGCGCTTTCATGGCGGCAAGGTACGCCTCCTGGATAAAATCTTCCTGCTCATAACCAAGGGTCCAGATTTTTGACCTGGCCCAACCCAACACAGCTGGTTTGCGCTCGTCCACAAAATTAATCACCAGTTCCCATTTGTGTGATTCGTTTCGATCATTCATGATTATTTTTCCTCGTTTGAGTTATTTATTGGTGTGTATGGCCGGAGCTGATGAAAAGGGCAGGAGGTCAGATCGCACTCCGATATCAATCGGCGAAAGCTTCGCTCCCTCCCAACGCAGTCGTAACAGTTTGCCGCGATGGCAAGCCGTATGTATGGCTTGCTACCAGGCAAATGCTTTGTCTGACGGAACCGCTCCTCCGGGTTGGATGGAAACTTGACTCCTTGTTCGCGTAAATCCTTCACCCGCTGTTTTGCTCGGCGCCTATGCTCTTCTGAGAACGTCATATTTACCTTTCAACTCTCTGCTGACATGAGAGTTTGTGACACTCGGTTGTAGAACCTATGGTCGTGTACCAGTGGAAAATTGATTTTCGTTTGCTCTGGGCTCCTGTGAGAGTTGAGAACTGCAGAAACCCTATGAAGCTTGTCAATCCAGCGCGTACTCCGGTACATCTCAAGACCCTCACATGCCCACCCACAGGCAGCGTTTTTGATGTTTTGATGGAAGGGGGTCTTGCCGGTTAAATTCCTTTTTAAATTCAACAAGATGACTTCCACCACTTTCCACCAGTTAGCTGTTTTTATTGATGGAAACTGGTGGACTACTTTTTCATACACCCTATAAACTGGTGGATGACTGTTTTCTGCTTTTTCGGTGTTTTCTATTCTTCTTTCTCTTTTAGATTCAATAAGTAAAGAGATATAAGGGACACAAACTCGCCAAAATGTATTGATGGAGATAAATACGAATATGATGGAAGCTGAGGCGAAACTGGTGGAGAATGCGAGGTAACTGGTGGGGGCCTTGCCCTCCCAGATCAACGACTTGGAATGGGCGTCAGTGAGAATCCACCAGTTTTCTGCGTACTGCCTGTGGTCCGGTCGGCCAAAATCGGCCGGGAAAGTTGGGGGTTTGGAGTACGGTTTTACCTGAGTACATTTTTTAGTAACGCGACCAGTGGTCATCGTTCTCTCGTTTGGTTGGATATTCAACCGGAGCGGACAGCCCGAACCGCTCCAGTTTCTCGATGCCGATGGCCAGCATCCTGCTCAGACGTTTGCCCTCTATGGTTCGCTCCACATTGTCGTTGACCACCACGCCGGCGGAGATCAACTGCCGTTTGAAAACACGATCGCTTTTCACCGGGAGCATGTTCCATTTATCCCGCAGATTAGATGTATGGGCGATGTGGTCCATGACATGGCTTGACCGGATGACAAGGCACTGCTCCGCATCCATAGTGTCGTCATTGAAAACCGTATCCCATGTATATGGGTGCTTGAAATTTCCGGCTGAAATCTCGGACAGAATTAACTCCATGATCCAGACCCAGGGCTCACGATCGGCGACCGTTTCCGCGATATGGACATTCATCTCCTCGACCAGGCTACCTATAAAATCGCCCTGGTTCTCGCTGGTTTCCACGAACTCGCAAAGCAGTTTCCACGAGGTCAGCACGGCAGCGTAGTTACCAGCCATACGAAGAGCCTGGGTATCTTCTTTTGGGGCGCGGCAATATTCCAGAAGATAGGAAAGCGACTTTTCATGCGCGTCGAGAGCCTGCTTTCGTTTGAGGGTAGATAGAAACTTCAGCCATTCATAAACAGGGAAACGGGGCAGGTCATGGGGCAGTAACTCTCCTTTTTTGCCGGTGAGCTCGGTGCGAACAACCTTGCCCAAAAGGCTTCGTACTGGTACATCCTCGCCGGCCAATAGGACCGGCGCACATATCAGGTATTCGGTCATCTCACTTCCGCGACGGGTCACTGTGTATTGATACGCTTCCTGCAAAAGCGCAACGGCGCGATCGATCACTTCCTGCCGTCTCGCCGACAGCTCTTCCCAACCGACCGGGTGCGATGTGTGGGATACGCTGGTTAACAATCGAAACTCGGTCGATAACGATTGGCCGGAGAACATCGTCATGGCCAATGTTCGTTCGAGCCGTTTCATCAATGTCGATTTACCTGCGCCTTTATCCGCCTGCATGATCAGGTGCGGCCAGAACCCGAGGAACGCTTTCAAAGGCGCTCCCAATCCCCAAACCAGCGGAATGGACGCGGCGTTTTTCATGAAAGTTGATTGGTAGGCAGAGATCATTCGACGGGCATCGTTCAGCGTTCCCGACGGAAATGAGAGGGCGTGATAGGGGCACTGTTTCTCCTGGTCAGTGAAATAACAGTCTCGCCCCTGGTTTACGGTCGGTTTTCCATCTAGCCAGGCCAGTCCTACGAAGTTTGCGGCCCGGCGTTCACCAAGACCTGCCGCCCGCTCCCATATGGTCACAAGGCGAGACAACAAAGCAGGTTTGAATACCGGCCCAAACTTTTTCCACTTTTCGATGTTATGCAGATCCTCATCGGCGAATACTCGGCGGACAAGATTATTTCCATGTCTAGGGATCTGCGCCGTAACGGAGAAAAGGATTTTTGATTGATGGTCCGCGTCTCCTGTCATTACCGAGACGGCGTTGGCGATGGTTATTCGGGTAAGGCCTGCAATCCGGAACCCTGCCAGATCTTCGGTTATCAGCTTCTCATTACCATCGTCGTCTTCATCTCTTCTTGATACCCATGATGTAAAATCTTCTTTCACACGAAATCGCCAGTAGCGAGAGTAATCGTGAGGCGGTAGCCATAGACGCAGTCTCCCTTTACCGCCATCACCCGGCAATCCTGGTATCGCCCATGGCTCCAGCTTTTGCAATACCTGGCGCAGTTCATCGGTTCCCATCTCACACAGGATGTCATTAACATCGTTAAACTCCCAATCGTTCTGATCAACGATAAGTGAAGCAATACCCAGAGCCGTGAGCCGCTCATTTAATTCCCATGCCGCTTCCGGTCCGGGTCGGCGGCCATCACTCAAAGGCTCATCATTATCCATGCAGATCACAACTTTTTTGCCGGCAAGGAAACGCCAGTCGATAGAGCTCATGTTAGAGACACCACGGGTGGCCAATGCATTTAGTCCAGCGGTCTCGATGGATAATGCGTTAATGGGTGATTCGACAATGTAGACTGTGCGCGCTTTCCTGATTGACTCCCATGACAGTGCCCACGGATGTCCGGATTTTTCTCCAACACAGCTTGTTTTGAGGCCACCGTTGAGTTCCGGATTCACGTACCGCATGTCGACGGCCACGACATGGCCACTGTTTTGTGAAGTGACAATGAACGCCGCAGCAGGGCCGCCATGCATTTGCTGACCCGGTTCAACTTTTGAGCTTGTCCAGCTGTTCCAGCCGACACTTTTGGATTTAATGGCGCGCTCAATTACATCTCTCGATATTTTCCGACCGGCCAGGTAGTCAATCACTTGGGCTGGATCGCCTAGACAACAATCCGCCACATATTCCGCCCGGGATTTATAACGAGGCTGTTCAACTGTAGTGAAAGGAATTGCGTAAATATCATGGAGCTGACTTATTGCTTCCCCGGTGTCACAGTCAGAAACGTATTTGAACAGGTCTATGCAGGATCCACTTTTATTAGTGGAGTGGTCCTTCCACGCTTTGCCGTTTGCAAATATGGAGAGGGAAGGGTTTTTGTCGGCATGTTTTGGACTGCGATAATTTCCGCGCCCGTTGGGCCGCTCAAGCCCAAGTTTAGCAGCCAGGTCATGCAGGTCGATTAATCTTTTAAGCTCATCGATGCCGGCCATGGGGTCCCCGCGCCCATAAGATTAAATCGTTGACTGATCACACCCACCCGCAAAAACTACCGCTTGCCGCTGAAGTCGGAGTCAGAGACCTCCACCGCGTTCCTGTCGATAAACTCCTGAAGGTCAGTCAGGCTGTATCGAACGCTCCGGCCGTTCTTGACGTAGCGAGGACCGGTGGCTCTCCAGCGCCACTGCTGCAATGTGCGGGGCGATTGCCCAAGCAGTTCGGCCGCTTCCTTTTCATTTAGCAGCTTTTCCATGATCTCCCTTTCAAATTAATGTGAGTATTGATTTATAATTGCCGCTATTCGTTCCGCCATGAGGAGTCCAGCTGGTGTAAGCTCTATTACTTCGAAACTGATGACCTGAGTCGGTAACTCCATCGACTTCCAGCTTGCGAAAAACTTGCGTAATGGATGTAAACATGCTGGTGTGAGTATCGGAAACTGATCAAGAAACGCGAAACCTTCATCGATGTAATCATGATCGGTAAGGTTTGATGTGGACTCGTATTTTGGACATTCAACGAGGTGTATTACTGCGATTGGTTTGCCGCCATACCTGATAGGATAATCGTAGGCCAAAACGAACTGACCTTTATGGAAGCATCCAGGACCATCGCCAATCCCAATCTGCCTCATAACATTTTTCTGTCCTGCCAACAGGGCGGGCGTCGTCCAGGTGAACGGAATGATCGGCGGCATCACGATTTCTCCCCTTCAAATGGTGGAGGATAAAAAATATGTAAGAACGAACTTGAATAGTTGGACTTCCCCCGGTTTTGTGGACAGTTTTTCGGTTATATTTTGAGTGTTATGGAGGTGTTTATGTCTAGTAAGCGATATACAGCGGAGTTCAAGTCTGATGCGGTTGGTCAGGTGGTTGATCGTGGTTATTCTGTCCCGTCGGTGTCGAAACGTTTAGGTGTATCTGATCACAGCCTTTACAAGTGGGTCCGGGAGTCAGGTAAAAGCAGTAATGATCGCTCCGTGGATGATCTGGATGCGGTTCGTCGCGAGAACGCCCGTTTGAAGGCGGAGCTGAAACGGGTTGAGGAGGAGCGGGACATACTAAAAAAGGCCACAGCGTACTTCGCCAAGGTGTCCGGGTGAGGTACGCGTTTATCCGTGATCATCGTGATCGGTTCCGTGTGACATCGATGTGCCGAGTGTTGCGGACATGCCGCAGCGGGTTTTACTCCTGGCTAAAATCTCCGTTATCTGATCGTGATCGGGAAGACCGCAGGTTGCTGGTGAAGATAAAGGAATCGTATATTGCCAGCGGCAAGGTATATGGCAGTCCCCGGGTTCATCGTGACCTGGTGGAGGCTGGTGAGCGTATCGGCGAGAAGCGGGTGGCCCGTTTGATGAGGTCTGCTGGTATTGCGGCTATCCGTGGTTACCGTAAGCCCCGTTATAAATCTGGCTCTCCTTGTGTGATGGCTCCTAACCGGTTGGGGCAATGTTTTGATGTAGACGGTCCAGACCAGGCGTGGGTGACTGATATTACTTACATCCGCACCTGGGAGGGATGGCTTTATCTTGCGGTGGTGATGGACCTGTACTCCCGGCTGGTTGTTGGCTGGTCTATGGGGTCCGCTTTGGCCAGGGGGTTGGTGTTGGATGCGCTACTGATGTCGGTTTGGCGGCGCAGGCCAAAGGAGAAGGTTATAGTTCACTCGGATCAAGGGTCACAGTATGGCAGCGATGACTGGATCAGGTTTTGTGATGATAACAATCTTGTTACCAGCATGAGCCGACGTGGTAACTGTTATGACAACGCCGTGGCGGAGTCGTTTTTTAGCAGTCTGAAGAAGGAGCGGATCAGGCGCAGGATATACAGAACGCGTAAAGAGGCCCGGTCTGATATATTTGAATATATAGAGATGTTTTACAACAGGACAAGACGTCACAGCTACGTAGGATACGTCAGCCCAATGGAATTTGAGCAAGCCTCAAAACAACGGGCTTAAATGTCCACTATAACGGGGGAAGTCCAAGTTGACAATTAACTTATACGGAACTATAGTGAAAGCATAATATTGAGTGCAATGAGTTTGGAGAATGAAAATATTTATTTTAGACGTTGGCTTTGATTTTTCACATAGCGGTTTGTGTAATGAACAGGAGCCAGTCACTAACCGGGAATCCTGGCCTGTGAGCTCTGAGCAACGCATTTTTATACTCGCAACCATCTTTTAGTTTTATCAATATCAGATATTATTGAATTAACCAAAGTTACAGGTAGTAATTATAATTCCGTTAATAGTAAATAGTCAATTTCTCATTTCGTCTATAGGGAACTATTATGGTCGGTAGTCGTCTACGTCAGTATCGAAAAGTAAAAAAAATGATGGCCAAAACCCTTGCGAAGCTCATAGGAATATCCCAAGGCTCGCTGTCAGATATCGAAAACGGAAAGACGAAACCATCATCTGATACCATAGCCTCAATTATTCGGCAAACGGATGTCAATCCCACCTGGCTCATGACCGGAGACGGCCCTATGCTGGTTGGAAAAATCAAGGAGGATATCGACAGCGTCAGTAAAATCGTCCTTGAGCATATGAAGGAAATGGATGAAGACGCGAGGCGCGACGTCTTAAAATACCTTCAAGAGAAGAAACTTCTCACCGAACTCCTCAATGAAAGACAAGAACAAAAAGCGTCGTAAGTAGCAAAGATTTATCTTGTATTTTCTTTGCTATCCAGATTTCTAGTTTTCTCCATTGCAAGGGCGACAGTCTCTGAAGCCTGGATGGCCCACTCTTTAGAAATATGGATGTAACGTTCGGTTGTTTGAACCTGGCTGTGCGTCATGAGAGTTTTCAATGTAAACAGGTCTACACCATTGACTGCGGCAATGGTCCCGAACGTGTGGCGTAAATCATGGAAGCGAAACTTTTTCGCCAGGCAGGCTCGTTTTTTGATCCTTTCCCACGATCTCTTGAATCCAACACGTTCACCTCCACTTTTCCCTGGAAAAACATAAGGACTGCTGGATCGGGGATGATTTTCCAATACAGCCTTTAGCGCCGAATTCATTGGTATGACATGTGTTTCTCCTTCTTTACCCCCTTTGGGTTGACGCAGGAATATCAGGTTGCGTTCAAAGTCCAGATCATCCCAACGTAACCGGAAAATAGCCGACCTCCTCATTCCAGTGTACAAAGCAGTCAGGACAATGCCACGGGACTGTGGATCATGGTCGAGTTCGACCGCAGATAGGAGCGCTTTCATTTCTGGTTCAGTTAACACTTCTGTCTTTTCCGATTTGTATTTGGGAACAATAATCTTGAAATTCAAAGGATCGCATAGTCCCTTCTCTTCACCAAACCTGACTATCCGCTTAATGAATCCTACGATATAAACAGCAGTTCTATACTTTCCAGCTTTTTGCAGTCGTATCCGTAAACGATCCACATCCAGTGGCTCCAGCTGTGATGGTTCTTTCATGCCGAGATCGTTTCTTAGATGCTTGTCATAAGTTCTTACCTCCCGGTCTCGTGATCTGTGGTAATGCTTTTGGTCGAGATAAATTTCCCAAATACGGTTTAAGGAGTACGTTTCTTTTGCAACAACCTTAAACTTCTCTCTATCAATTCTGCGCTCTTTATTTGATCTTTCACCAAAAACTCGACGCAACCTTATTTGGTTCGCCCTTGCCGCCGTCACTCCAGGAGCAAATCCAACGGGTTCTTCAATGCGTTTGCCCGACTCTGAATGATAGTATCGGATATAGAACTTTTTTCCTGCTTTTGTCCTAATGAAGAAAACATCTTGGTATTTGGTTTTTTGTCGTTTGTAAGCTGGCATCTGAGCGATCCTCCAAAAAAATCCTGTCGTAAATAAATGTAAAAACAGGGAAGCTTTGGGGGGAATATGGGGGGAATTTTTTCCGCTATGTTTATCGCCGGTTTCCAGAAGGCTCTAACCCATTGAAAAACATGGTGAGCCGTGTAGGGCTCGAACCTACGACCCGCTGATTAAGAGTCAGCTGCTCTACCAACTGAGCTAACGGCCCACCGATTTTTATTCAATAAGTTACAACACAAGGGAGTTCTGTCTCTGGAGTTGTCAATGTATAAACTCAAGAGCTATTATACACTGCGAACCGGCCGTTTCTACCTTTAATCTTGATCCATACGCTAGAAACGTGTTGCTTGCCAGCAGGGAAGGGTGTTGCAAAAGTGCGGTTGATGTTTGACCTGGCTTTATAGCCAGGCCATAGGTTTGTGTTTCTCCACGAGGTCAACGAATTCGTCATAGCCGACCAGCTTGACACCATCCACCAGGCTGGAAATTCCGCGCGCTTTGGTGTCCGGCTCCAGGGCCAGCACTTCGTTCGATTCCATAATCTTTTTCAGTTTCGTTTCATAGTTGGTACCAGCTTTTGCCGCCAGTACACCATCCTCTATGAGCAGTATGGGTGACCCGGATGTGGCGATTCTTGCGCATTCGTCCAGGGCGCTGTTGCTGAAAGGTGATTTATTTACTGTATGTAGCACTAGTCTCTCCTGTTGTCTTTAATAAGGTATTGCGGCGTGCTGTTCTTCCATGATGGCGCCCAGCTCATCGGATTCTTTAACCTCCACAGGTATAGCGAAATCGTCTGGTGTCAGGCCTCGCTCTTCCATGGAGACCCTGTCGACGTATATTTTTTCCACGTCATAATCTTCCAGCGCGCCATAGGTTTTGATAAACCCTTTGATGCCGATGTCGTCGGTGTTCTGATCCTTGACAAGCGCAAACACACCATCACCGATAAACGCCATGGAAAGATCCTGCTCATACGCCGCCATGATTAATACAGTCTCCAGCCCTTCATAGCTATAGATGGTTCCGTGGGGGGCCTTGCGCATCACAAAAATGATCTTTTTAATATTTTCGTCCATCTCTTCCATTTCATCATTCATATTAATGCCCTTCCTAACCGAATGTCACGAGCCTGTCGGCTTCGATTGTCATATCCGTAAGCTGACCCAGTCCGGATATCCTTGTACCCTCAACAATATGCCCATCCTTGATACCGCGCCTTTTGGACGCCGCGATGCAGGCGACGATGTCCACGCCGTTATCCTTGCCCAGCTCGGTCCAGCGGTCGTAAATGTTGCGGTCATCTTGGGGTGGTTCGCCCATGTTGTTCACGTTCATCACCCCGTTGTGATAAAAGAAAACACCAACAATCGAATGACCCTTGCCCAATGCGGCTTTTATAAAGTGGTATGCCGTATCGGCCGCCTGATTGTTGTATGGAACCTCGAGAACCTGAACAGCGATTTTCATAGCCTCTCCCGATAAAGTTGTAAAATAAAATTTTGCGCCGGCTTTACTTTTTACGCTAGCGCACATTCAATATTGATGTTAAAACCTGCAGTTAGATTCAATATATTACGGGGAAGCCGAATGGGAGTCAAATATAAGGCTGTATTAGTAACCGGGGGGGCTGGGTTCATCGGCTCTCATGTGGTGGAGGAGTTGCTAAAGCGTGGGCAGAAAGCAGTTGTGCTGGATGATCTTTCCACTGGCAAGTTGGACAATCTGCCGGTTGACTCGGCGGATGTTGAGTTTGTGCATGGGTCTATTAATGATAGCGATATTGTGGATGAATTAATAAAAAGATGCGATTCCATCATCCACCTGGCTGCTGTGGCATCTGTTCAAAAGTCGATAGTGGACCCGTTAGGAACCCATAAGGTAAATTGTGACGGAACCATCACCTTGCTGGATTCAGCTAAGCGAAATGGTGTTGATCGGTTTGTTATGGCTTCCACTGCGGCTGTTTATGGCAGTGGCGCTGTAATACCTGTTTCCGAGAGCGATACCCCGGATCCACTCACTCCTTATGCCATAGATAAACTAACCTCTGAAAGATACTTAAATTTCTATAATTCCAGTTTAGGGATGAAGACAACCGCATTTCGGTTGTTCAATGTATACGGGCCGAGGCAGGACCCGGGTTCGCCATATTCAGGGGTGATAAGCATATTCATTAAAAACGCTCTGGAGGGTGGAAATCTGACAGTCTATGGTGATGGCAGTCAGACCAGGGACTTTGTTTATGTCAAAGATGTGGCCCGCCTTTTTGTCGAATCGCTGGGTATAGAAACGCTTATCGGACAAACTGTTAATGTGGCCACCGGCCAATCAGTATCCCTCAATGACCTGGTTCTGAACATGGAAAAGGTTATCGGCAATAAATTAGAAGTTATAAATGAAGATTTTCGGACGGGAGATATTGTGCATTCTTCTGCTAATGTTAATCGTTTGGATAAGCTATATGGCGCAATACCAGATATTACACTGGAGTCTGGTTTAAAAAGCCTGGTGGATTATGAGCGGAAAAAGCGGAAAAGCAAATGATCGCGCGAACCGTTAAACCGGAACGCGCGATTCCCGGATCAAATATTAATTACTAAACTGGTAACCCACTGAAATACCAAATATATTCGTGGTTGTTTTATAATCACCATTCACAGAACTGAACGGGGCGCCAACATTGTTGTTGACCGTCCGCGTATCTGACCACAAATAAGCGTAGGACGCGTCGATGGTAAAATTATCTGTAGCTTTATAGCCAACCCCCAGGCTGACCAGCTTCCTGTCCACATCTGGGAGGCGTGGAGTAAGGTTCTCTTCAGGAATTGGGGTTGGGTCATGGTAGAATCCGGCGCGCAACGTTGTCTGCTCGTTATATTTATATGCCGCGCCCACACGGATGGCTACAACATTCTTCCAATCATACTTTGTAATTCTCTGCGCTGGCAGCAAAGCCGTGCCAGTGGGAGCGATCAGTGGATTTGAGAATTTGAAATCAAGCTCTTTTATGGATGACCAACCGGTGTAGTCAAAATCAATCTCTACAGCTAACTTATCTGTAGCCTGATAACCGATGCCAACAGCAAGGATGTCGGGATAGTTGATTTCCACTTCGGCGCCGGATTTGTAATCATCCCCAGAGAAACCTTTTGCCCTGAGCAGTGGAATCAAAGGCGCCGGGAAATTTAATATTTCGACATCACCGGTCACTTTCATTTTCATTCTGGACCTGTAGGAAACACCGACCTTAAATGCGTCCGTCGGCTTGACAAGCAAAGCCAGGTTAAAACCCCAGGCATCGCCATCGCCGGTAATGTTCGTGATGCCATCCGGCAGACCGGGCGCGCCAAGCGCGGCGCCGAAGGGATACATCGAATCGAACTTGGCGTCCGCCTTCATATAATTCACGCCCACCGCAGCGGAGAACATATCGCCAAACTTTCTTGCGACGTTCAGGTTGATCGTGCTGGTGATCAGCTTGGTTTCTGTCGCCTCATGCCGGAACGGGCCGGTCACGCTCCAGTTGGCGCCGGTACCGAAATTTGAAAAAAGCCCCAGCCCAACGGCCATGTCATAATCAGAAAAATTCTTGACAGCGTAAACATGTGGGATGGCAAAGGTTTCGTTAGCGTTTTCCAATGATACGCCTTGCCCGTCATAGGTTCCTTTTGGATCTATAAACTGTAAACCCGCTTTGGCGTTGTACTCGCCAATCTCCGTCATGGCGGCAGGGTTGTAGTAAACACTTGCGGCGTCTGACACATTGGCGACGTTGGCGTGTGCCATCCCCTGCCCGGCGTTATCCTGCTCTACTATACGAAATCCGGCGGCTTGCGCCATTGAAGGGGCAAACGCCATAGCGAAAACCAATACATAAAAAACCGTTTTTCTCATTTTACAACCCTGTTTAGTTACTTAATGTAAGAATTTGTAGTGTGGTTACTCTTTTCAAGCGCATTGCGCTCCACCTACTTTCAGATTTTAAATTATAACATGCGAACTTTTCGTTTGTATTGTATTTTCTGCAACAAAATGATAATTAGTATGCGGTCTTTATGTTGGAAAATATGAGGGTTAAAGGACCCTGCTCAAACTTATAAGCAAATAGAAAGATAAAAATGCTTCTATATATTATCGAATCAGCCATACCATTATTGACAGCGCTTTTAATATGGGCAGGCATCCTTGCGCTTAAAGGTGATCATAAAAAACATAAAAAAGTCGCTTTGACCTTTGCCGTAACCACATGGCTTTCATACATAATAGTTATTCTGCTCGTCCGGATGGGGTATAAAATCGAGGGTAAAGCGCCAGAATGGATTGTTAATTTACATCTTGTAATAATATATTGTATTCCACCAGCTTTGGCGTTACTTGCGTATAGCGGATTGTGGTCCAGGCGTCCATTACATAAAAACCTTGCGGCTTTCATGGTGATTGCGTGGGCGGCCGCTTTGGTCACAGGGACTATGATATTCCTGATGGCCAGAGGGATATTATAGAAGCCTGATCAGAAATGTTTGTAACCGGAATAGAAGGCAAATTATATGCTTGAGCCGTGGAAATAAGTTATGGCGGCGGTAACAGCATTGGCATTAAAAATCGATAAAAAAAAGTTGCTTTATCCGGGATATATTGAGTATGATTAACGCGTTTACAAATATACAGTTTAGGAAGAAGACAAATTAAGCTAATAGGGGCTGGTAACGTCGTAGGTGTAGCCTGGAATAATATAACTGTTAGTAAATAATGGCGACGAGGGGATCGTCTGCCTTCTAAATATGGTAGTTCCAATATTCTAATTTCACATCTCTAAGGAGAATATCTATGGATGAAGGTCACGCAGAACATCATGTGGAGCATCACTGGGAGACCAGCATATACCCAATTATACTGACAGCGGGTATATTTTTTGCCGTTCCTCTCGGGTTTTCCGCTATCTTCGAGTACGAAAGTGGTACTGCGGGGGCAGTATTGCTGGGGATTGGCGTACCCCTGATTCTTATCGGTATAGCCGGATGGGTTAGCGAAGGCATCGCTAATGCGGATAACGAGCCAGGCTATGCTTCAACAGGTCTTCCGATCTTTATTATTTCGGAAACCATGATCTTTTTGAGCCTGTTTGTCTCATACTGGATGCTCCGGCTCTCCGCAGATGTATGGCCGCCTCCGGGTACACCACATATTGGCCTGGCCATACCTATTATAATGACAATCATACTGATTAGCTCCAGTATCACTTATCACAAAGGTGAGGAATGCCTGGATGAAGGCGACAACGCGGGATTCCGTAAGTGGTTGTTGGTTACCATGGCGCTGGGAGCGGCCTTTCTAGGGTTTACTATCTATGAGTATAGCCACCTGATCCACGAAGGGTTCACCTTTGGCTCCAACGCGAAAAGCACAGCGTTTTACTCGATCACCGGGTTCCATGCCTCCCATGTGGCAGTTGGTCTTGGTATCTTTCTGTTTGTGCTGATCCCGGCTATGAAAGACAAGATTAGCCATGTATTTGCTAAGGGCGCTGGGTTGTATTGGCATTTTGTCGATGTGATCTGGTTTTTTGTTGTAAGCCAAATTTACTTCTGGTAATCAGAAATGACACGGTTTTACGGTTTGCCGGTTGTGTTATTGGTATTGGTATTATTGTTTGTAGCGATCTGCCCAATATCCGCCAACGCCGCCTACAGACCGATCGACTCCGATTTGGATCCGGAAATACTGCGTATGGATGAGTCTGAATTTTTAGGTGTTAAACTGGGCGACAGATTTGAATTTGTTGATGACTACGGCTCCTTGTTCACAATGAGGGACCTGAGAGGTAAATCACGAATTTTGTTGCTATCCTATTTCACCTGTGACGGAGCTTGCCCAGCCATTAATATGGAGCTGGGTGATCTGTTGAAAGAAGTCGAAAAACTGGGTCGTGTGAAAATTGGCAAGGATTACGAGGTGTTGACAGTTTCATTCGACAAGAATGACGACGCCACGTCCGGCAAGCATTTTCGAGAGATGCTTAATCTGCCAGAAGAGATGGAAAAACATTGGACAATTGCGACATTCAGGAAACCTGAAGAGATAAAACAATTAACATCTAAAATTGGGTACCGGTTTTTCTGGTCCCCGGCCGACCGGATGTTCTATCATCCGAATGCATTTGTTTTTCTCTCTCCCGAAGGCCGTATTGTAAGGGTTATGCATAATTTGAAAATCAGCGCCAGGGACATGGAGCTGGCATTGATCGACACTAACTTTAACCGCCTGCAACCATCAGAGATAGTAGCGATGGCTATCAGCTTTTGCTATAGCTACAACTACAAAGAGGGGAAATATGGACTTAACTATCCCTTGTTCTTTGCTGTGGGATCTTTATTCCTGGGCGTAGGGGCTTTTAGTTATGGTGCATTAATAATTAGGAAAAGAGGTAAAGTCAAGGAGATGACGACATGAAAAAATGGGCGTTTTTTGCTTTCGCCGTTCTGGCCGCTATGATTATGCGGGTAGCGACGGCCGATGCCAGCGATACCGCTGGCGAACAAGCTGGACATATAAACAACCATACAGATGGCTGGGAAACCTTATGGGGCCATTTATTATGGGATATTGGTGTAATCGGGGTCACAGTTTTTGTTATGGCCGCTTATTTCATGGTGAAATATAAAAGAAAGAATGAAAGTGACGTGGGGCAGCTGCAGGAATTTTCTTTCAGCAACGCGCTGGCTTGGGCGTTGATACCTACGTTTATTTTTCTTGCGGATGATTTTTATCTGGCCGCTAGCGGATGGAAGCTGTGGATAGATCAGAGGACTGTCCCTGAAGATGCGGTAGAAGTTGAAGTTACAGCGCGGATGTGGGGCTGGGATTTTACATACCCTGATGGCTCCACTACGTCCAGCGATGTGGAATATGATGATAATGGCAATGTCACTGGTGTTGATGGCGAAGGTCTTGTGGTGCAGCAGGGCAAACCGGTGGTGTTGAGAATGACCAGCGATGACGTGGTGCACTCCTTTTCGATTCCTGCATACAGGATAAAGGAAGATGTTATGCCAGGGAGGGTGACCTACCTTTGGTTTGAGCCTCGAGAAACCGGGAAACTGGTATATACCTGTACAGAGTTTTGCGGTACTAACCACTCCAGAATGTTCGGAACATTGTCGATTGTCGGCTCTGGTGTGTCCCGCGGATCGACCGAAGCTGAAGATGCCAACATGATAGCTAACGCGGCAGTTTCTGAAGCTGGTGAGGCTATGGACGAAATGGTAGCCGAAGCCGAGGCCGTGGCGGATGAAGCTGCGAAGGCTGTTGATGAAGCGGCTGCTGAAGCCGAGGCGATGGTTGACGAAGCTGCGAAAGCTGTTGATGAAGCGGCTGCTGAAGCCGAGGCAATGGCTGACGAATCCGCCAAGGCTGTCGATGACGCTGTCAAGGAAGCTGAAAAAGCTGTTGAATAGAAATTAAGTCTGGCATTTTGGCTGAGTTGGCACTTGATTTAGTTAACCTAAATGATCCATCAACTTGATGGTTGATTTATTAAGAAGGTATATAAAATGAAAAGTTGGTTATTCACAACCGATCATAAAAGGATCGGTATATTGTATCTGGTGGGGTCCATGGCGGCTTTTGCTGTCGCAGGGCTTTGCGCTGTGATCTTGCGGCTGGAGCTTTGGGCTCCTGGTCAGACGTTCATTAATGCTGATCTATACAACCAGCTGCTCTATTTTCATGGAGCCGCTATGATTCTTGCTTTCCTGATTCCTGGGTTGACCGGGTTTTTGGCAAATTATCTTGTGCCTATAATGATCGGCGCGCATGATGTTGCGTTTCCAAGGATCAACGCTTTAAGTGTATGGCTCTTCTGGTTCGCCATTGTCCTGGCGTTGCTAGGTTTTGTTATTCCTAATCCGCCGGATATTATGTGGACCGGTTACGCGCCATACTCTTCGCAATACACGGATGGTAATACGGCGTTTTATGTGTTCACTGTTCATATGCTCGGCTTCTCCTCGATCCTGGGCGCGGTGAACTTCCTTTGTACAGTTATTTTTATGCGGGCGCCTGGCATGGGCTGGAACCAGCTCAACTTTTTTGTCTGGACAACCGTTGCGGCTTTCGTAATTCAGCTTATTTTCATCCCTGTATTGGCTTCCGCTGTTACTTTGGTTCTGCTGGATAAATATATGGGTACATCATTTTTCCAGGCGGAGACTGGCGGTGATGTGCTGTTGTATCAGAACCTGTTCTGGTTCTATTCTCATCCTGCTGTTTATGTTATTTTGCTCCCGGCTATTGGTGTGATTATGGAAATAGTTTCCACCATGTCGCGGAACAGAATATTCAATTATAAAGTTGCCGTTTATGGTGGTGTCTGGGGCGTTGTTCTGCTGGGGTCCGATGTCTGGGCGCACCATTTATATACATCTGGCCTGGCCGATTGGCTGAGGATTGGTATGATGGTCACCACCCTGCTTATCAGTGTGCCTGTCGGGTTGCTTGTTATCAGCCTGGTGGGAACGATGTGGAAAGGTTCCATCAAATATAGCGTTGCGATGTATTACGCCGCGTCGGAAATGTTTCTTATACTGATAGGTGGTCTAACCGGTATTCCTCTGGCAATGACATCGTTGACCCTGCATTTGGGGGAGACCTACTTTGTTATGGCGCACTTCCATTTCATCATGGGTATCATGGCCACATTCGCCGTGTTCGCCGGTGTATATCACTGGTTTCCGAAGATGACTGGCAAAATGCCTAATCATACATTGGGAGTGATCGGTTTCTGGTTGAACTTTATCGGCGTTAACATTGTATTCTGGCCGCTGTTTATTATCGGCGTGGATGGAATGCCACGAAGGTATTTTGATTATGCCATGTTTCCGGAATTTACCGGGGCGCAGCAGATCGCCACAGTTGGCGCTATCGTCACCATCCTTGGTATTCTGGTGATGTTCATCAACTGGATCTACAGCGCTATCGCTGGTGAAAAAGCGTCTGACAACCCTTGGGGCTCGTCATCTCTGGAATGGACACATACAGAGACACCTCCGGGGCCGGGCAACTTCCCAACTCCTCCGACGGTATCGGAAGACTGGACACCTTATAACTACTCCGAGGTATCTTCGTAGTAGGGTTTGATTTTGAATTGTGAATTTGGCGCGGCTTTATGTCGCGCCAGATTTTCTTTGCAATTAATTGTTTTTATAAAAACTTTTGGACTATAATCTGGCATGGTTAAACTGGTAATTGGGTTGTCGATTCTGTTCACGTATACACTTATGGTGATGGGGAACATCGTGACGACCACCGGTTCCGGTCTTGCCTGCCCCGACTGGCCATTATGCTATGGGACAGTTATCCCACCGCTCGAGATGCAGATATGGTTCGAGTGGAGCCACAGGCTGCTTGGCGCGTTAGCTGGTTTCTTTATTGTGATGTCGGCCGTGCTGGCCCGAAAGAAGCAATCTAGCGGACTTGTAAAGGCATTAACCGGCCTTGCTGTTGGCTTGCTTGTTTTTGGCGTCACCCTGGGCGGGATAATCGTCCTCACTGAAGCGCCGCTTCTGGAAGGGCCGCTTCATCTGGCGATCATTTCCTCTCATATCATTCTGGCGACTACGATTTTTACATTATTGATCCTTGCCCTTCGGTATCTACCTGGCTCAAACAGGGATAGCGCTTTTGGTATTTACCCTGTTTTGTTCGGCATGATATTTATCCAGGTTATGATTGGTATATTCGTGCGGTATGGGCAAGCTTCGCTTGCTTGTCCCGACTTTCCGCTGTGCCAGGGGCAATTGGTTCCTGATCTTGCAGGGTTTAAGGTGACCATACATATTCTGCATCGGTTTATGGCGCTTGCCATATTCATAGTTTCCGGTTGGTATTTTATCAGCGCGATAAAAGAGCGCCTGGATGTGCTCCATGCAACGATCACATTTTTGCTGGTGATAACACAAGGAACGCTTGGCGCATATATAGTTTGGAGTGGAATGTTTCTTCCATATATAGTATTACATGGGGCGAACGGATTTTTATTATTGGGATGGACGGCGTTTCTGGCCGCTCCATATTTTATTGGCGACAGAGCGTATATGGAAGGGGCCGTAGCGTGACGCAATATAATTCAGAAGCTGGTTTATCTCGCGAAGAGAGCGGGATAAATATCCTGGGTAACATTCTGCCATACATTATTGTGGCAAAACCGTTCGTTGTCTTCATGGTGCTGGTATCCACGTTGAGCGGTATGTATATGGCCGGTAAAGCGCTGCCAGAATATATGCTGATTTTCTGGACGTTACTGGGGACAGGCTTGGCGACAGGCGGGGCCGCCGCGCTCAATAACTATATAGACAGGGATATTGACCTGGTTATGAAAAGGACCCGCTCTCGGCCGGTGCCTTCTGGCTCTGTGGACGCAACCCATGTCCTGGTAATAGGTTTAACGTTTTCCGCGCTATCCATGGCCGTTTGTCTTACGTACGTTAACACGATGGTTGCGATACTCTGCGCATCGGCAATACTGATCTATGTTGTGGCGTATACCATGCTGTCCAAACGGCGAACACCCTTGGCCACATACATTGGCGGAGTTGGCGGCGCGCTTCCACCAGTGATCGGGTATGCTGCAATTAAACCGGAGCTGGATATTTTTGCGTTCATTCTGTTTGTGATCATTTTCGCATGGCAACATCCACATTTCTGGTCGCTGGCATTGAAATATATTGATGAGTATAAACAGGCTGGTGTGCGTAATCATGCTGTAGCCATGGGTGTAGACGCGACCAAGCTTCGGATAGCCGTCTGGTCAGTTATACTGGCTGTTGTATCGCTTTTACCATTTTATTATGGCATGTCAGGCTCCATTTATCTGCTCACAGCGTTGTTAATCGGTTTAATTCATATATCTATGTCGTTGGCATTTATGTTTTCTACCCGAAAACTTGCCATGAACATTTTCTTTTTCTCGCTTATTCAGCTTCCTGCCCTTTATTTTGTGATGATCATGGATGTCATTTTATAGCATGAGGCCTGCTTAATAATGTCTGGTGGAAAAAAGAGACCGCTTTTTACAAAAGGCGTGGTTGCGATTCTTTTCATCCTTCTGGTGGTCGCTATATATTCCAGCCTGGTTTACAGAGCTGTGTCCAGCGCCAACTGATTCAGAAACGTCAGGCACAATTAATCAGTACATATGAAGCAACGATATAGTCCAGCTATCGCCTGGCTCACTGTTTCGATAATTTCCATGATGTTTATGGGGATATACGCTTTTCTTGTCGCCCTTTCCCGGGTTCCCGGTTTTAACATGCTTTTCACCGATCAGAATTTTTTCAAAACTGCGTTGGTCACCCATGTTGTGCTGTCGGTGGTGATCTGGTTTATAGCATATATTCTGTTTGTTACGTATCACATTACAGATAAATGGCCCACCGGGTCGATAGATTATGCCCCTGCCATTGGCGCGGCGCTGGGTGTTGCGATGATAGTGGCGACACCGTTCACAGGCTCTGCCGACCCTATATTAAATAACTATATACCAGTGCTGAACCGTAGTTTGTATCTGTATGGTGTGTGGGTTTTTATCCTGTTTGCCATTGTAGGGATGGCCATAAGGGCCAAAGCGGTCATGAAATGTTTGCAAGATCCGGCCGGACCACCTGTGATAATCACCGGCTCCATAGCATTAGCGGGGCTGGCGTTGCTGATAGGCGCCGTTTGTATTGTCATGTCATATTTTTACCTTGCTCCAGACGTTGGATCAATAGCTGTTCCTGTGCGATACGAGGCGTTGTTCTGGGGTGGGGGCCATGTCCTGCAGTTCACAAACACCCTTGGTTTGATGGCTGTCTGGGGGTTATTGGCCAGCAAGGTAGTCGATATTAGAGTCATGGAAGATAAAGTGGCCTATATCGTCCTGATTACCATGGCCCTGTTCACCATCTCGGCCCCGGTTCAATATTTCAAGGCGCCACTTCTGACAGTGGAGCACCGGCAGCTGTTTACCAGCCTGAAAAGCTGGGGTGTGGCCACCGGGCCGATTGTTATGGGCGCGCTTATATTGATCAGAAAATTTTCCAAAAATAGCCCTGTCTCTTCCCGTGGTTTATATCTATCAATCTGGCTGTTCGGCCTTGGGGGCGCCATGGCGCTGATGATACAGGGGTCGGATACAAGGGTGCCAGCCCATTATCATGGTGTTATTGGCGCTGTTACTTTAAGTTTCATGGCGTATGCGTTGGTCCACACAGCGGAAAACGGCTGGTTGAATATTAGCGAGAAGTGGCAAAAAATTCAGCTGACTTTATATGGCGTGGGACAGACCTTGTTTGTGATTGGCCTGTTTGTCGGTGGATCTGAAGGGCTGCCGCGCAAAACATTTGGAACAGCGCAAAACCTCGACAGTGCGCTGAAAGTAACTGGAATGAGCGTCATGGGCATTGGTGGGTTGCTGGCTGTGGCTGGTGGAGTGATGTTTATACTGTTTATGTTGAAAGCTTTATTTGGCAAGGAGAAGAGATGAAGTTTCGTTTGTTAGTTGCGGTATTATTAACTGGCGTAGGTCTTGTAATGTTTAACGCTTGTGAGTCGAAGGAACCGGAAGTGCCAAATGCGCCAAAAGTGACAGAAGCGCCAAAAGAGCCAAAGGCATATAAAAGATGCGCCAAATGTCATGGAGAGCCAGGAGCGGGTGGCACAAGGGCGGCCCCGGACCTGAAGATATCTGAATATAGCCTGGCTCAGTTTAAAATGCAGGTCCAAAACGGGTCAAACTGGGAAGGCCGTCCACCAAAGAAACAACAATACCGCAAAAAGAAAATGCCGGCTCAACGCACAGTGAAGGAAGAAGATATAGAGACGATCTACAAATATATTCATACACAATAAAACCTGGTAATAGAACCTGGCCGTAGTAATGATGTCAGCGTTGTGTGATTTTTATGGGCGTTATCTGATGTTTTTTAATGGATAGGCATGGTTGTCCAGATAAAAAATATCAGTCAACTATTCCACTGTACCCCTCGTACACATCCAGGAGTTTATCAATATAAGTCTCATGCTTCCAGTTGGCAGAGGCGCTTATCCTGGCTCTCCTGCCCATTTCGATTGCCATGTCCCGATCGGTCAGTAATTGTTTGACTGCAGCTACAGTTTTATCTAAATCTCCAACCGGCACCAAAATGCCGTCTATCCCTGATTCTATCATCTCTATGTTCGACTCCAGAAAAGTGGTAACCACCGGCTTGGCGGCCATCATGCTCTCTGGGATGACCAGTTGTGGATGACAGTCCAATCTCTCGAATGGTAAAAGTACGCATATCGTTTCGCTCATCAACTTGCTTATGGAAATACCTGTCGGATAAGGGACCTTGTACACTTCGACATTTTCGTACTGATCTTCGATTTCCGGAAACCCGGGAACAGGGTCCCAATGGCGCCTTACAGCCATAACAAAACTTATATCCGGGAATTCTGGCGCCAGCTTCCGATATACATTCAGGCATATATCCGCGCCATTGTCCTTCGATGGATCCCTCCAAAACAAAACACGATGCAGCTTTATTTCCCCTCTATTATCTTCATCATTAATAATTTTTCGCGATATTCCATGCCTGATAACCAGAGTGTCAATGCCATGTTTTTTACATAGGGATTTAACATATTCGGTTGCCACAAAGATCTTGTCGACACGATTATGCAAAAACGTTGATATAAAAGAAGGCTGCTTGGGAAAATCAGCTACAATAAGAGAAGCGAATATTGGGGTTCGAACTCCTAGCAAGCGCAGCACACCACCCAAGCCGGCGGTCCTTTGTCCGCCGAACAGATGGATCAGATCAAACTTTTCTTTTCTGCAAATGTTTACGATTTGATACAGCTGTTTAATTATTTTTAAGACTTTTATACCTTCATGACGCCCCACCTCCATCGCCACTCCTCCACCCCGTTCCCTGCCATCAGTTACGGTATGGATGGTCACACCATCGGGTAAGCAATTTGGCAATGTTCTATCACTACCATACTCAGTAGTGATTAGCTGCGCCTCATGGCCTTTTTCCTGAAGCAGCTTTATGGTTTGCATTGGCAGTTGAACATGGGCGGAAACCGTATCTTCATAGCCCTTGGCGTTGGCTACTTGCGCGACAAATATTCCGATTTTCATTTCACTTGAGTAGTAAACTGTATCCCATTATACAGTATTAAGGATATCCAGATTGCCGGTTGAATATGTAGTTGATCATGAAAATATTATAAGGAGCGTCAATGAACACTAGCTGGCAGGGGTCAACTCCGCCCTCTTTTGCTGCTTTTTCCTATCTTCTTCACCCAGAAGTTTCTTCCTGATACGGATACCATCCGGGGTAACCTCCGCAAGCTCGTCATCGGCAAGATACTCCAGGCTCTGCTCCAGTGACATCAACCGCGGCGGAGCAAGCTTGACGGTGTCGTCTGATGAAGCTGCGCGCACATTGGTCAGCTTTTTGCCACGGGTGACCTTGACCACCAGGTCGCCCGTCCTGTTACGTTCACCCACGACCATGCCCTTGTAAACCTCCGCGCCCGGCTTGACGAAAAACTCACCACGATCAGAGAGCCGGTCCAACGCGTAGGCAGTGACGGTACCTTGATCCTGGCTGATCAGCGATCCGCTCCGGCGCCCTTCGATGGGGCCTGCCCAATCAATAAAACGATGAAACGAATGGGTGATCGTCGCCGTGCCCCGGGTCTCGCTCAATAGCTCCGTCTGCATACCGATCATGCCCCGGACCGGGATGGTGAACTCCAGCCGTACCCGACCCTTCTCCACCGCGCCCATGTTTTTCATTTCGCCCTTTCTGACGCCGAACTTTTCTATCACCTTGCCGGCATACTCTTCGTCCACATCCACCAGCACGAACTCTTCTGGCTCCTTGACGACGCCGTCGATTTCCCGGGTGATGATCATCGGCCGCGATACCGACAGCTCATAGCCTTCCCTGCGCATCGTCTCTATCAGGATGGAAAGATGAAGCTCGCCCCGGCCCGACACCTTGAACGCTTCGCCGCCTTCCGCCCGTTCCACATGCAATGCCAGGTTCGACCGCAGCTCCTGCCGAAGGCGATCGTCCAGGTGCCGGCCGGTCAGCTTGTCGCCGGATCGCCCGACAAAGGGTGATGTGTTGATCGAAAAATTCATCGATATGGTTGGTTCGTCGATCTCGATGGTCGGCAACGCTTCCGGGAACTGCTGGTCGGCCAGGGTCTCTCCGATTTTCAGATCCTTGAACCCGGCGGCCACCAGGACGATATCACCTGCGCTGGCGGACCCGGATTCTTTCCGGCTGAGCCCCTCGAAGTTGAACAGCTTCTGTATCTTCGTGGAAGTGATATCACCTTCCCGATCGATCCGGGCTATGGTCTCGCCGCTGTTTACAACACCGCGGGCGATCTTGCCGACGGCCACGCGACCCAGGTAGTTATCATACTCCACCGATGTCACCAACATCTGAAACGGCTTGTCGATGGTGACCATCGGCGGCGCCACATCGTTGACGATGGTATCGAGCAAGGGCGCCATCGATTTGCCTGCGACCGCGGAGTCCATGGTGGCGATTCCGTTTTTGGCAGACGTGTATACAGTATGAAAGTCGAGCTGCTCATCGCTGGCGGCCAGGTTGGCGAACAGGTCGAACACCTGGTCGAGCACCCAGTCGGGCCGCGCGTCGGGCCGGTCGATCTTGTTGATCACCACCACCGGCGCCAGGCCGATCTCCAACGCGTTTTTCAGCACATACTTGGTCTGCGGCATTGGGCCGTCCACCGCGTCCACCAGCAACAGCGCGCCATCGACCATCTTCAGGATACGCTGCACCTCGCCGCCGAAATCGGAATGGCCCGGCGTGTCCACAATATTTATTTTCACACCGTTCCATGTGACCGCGGCGTTTTTGGAGAAAATGGTGATGCCCCGTTCTTTTTCAAGATCGTTGGCGTCCATCACCCGCTCGGCGACGGTCTCGTTTTGCCGGAACAGCCCGGCCTCCTGGAACAGCGCATCGACCAGCGTCGTTTTGCCATGGTCGACATGGGCGATCACACAGACGTTTCTGATATCTTGCCCTGGATTCATACTAATTTACCTAAATTTGGAAAATTAAATAGAATACCATACTGACATGGTTAGACCAAATTATCTGGCGCAGTTATGTGTCCGGTAATCGATATATCAAAATCATCGTTCAATCCTTTTTTAATCGTTTCTGCAATCTACCTTGCATTAAATACGAGATTACAAGAGTAATTGTCGTTTGCAAATAGCAGGTGAGGGCGGCGGAACGGCGCTTTTGGCCCTGTCGGGATAAGTGGAACTTCCTTTCTGTTTGTATGTCCATCTCAACCGGCCCTCTGGCGTGGCCAGAGCAAACACCCTGACGAGATAGGCTGGTATGCCCTTTCGGTTGCCAATTCATCTTGACCGGCCCTTTCATTTATATTTTCAATACCAACTATCTCTTATATCTGCAGCGCTCGCTGCATTAAGTACGAGATTACAACAGAAAAAGTAGAATGCAAATAGCAGGTGAAGCATTTGAAGCATTTGGAGCATATGAGGCATTTGGAGCAAAAGAAGCATTTGAGGGATCCCATTTCGCCCGTTTTGGCACGATTATTGTCCGCACACACCCATTTTCATGGCTCGATAGACTGTGATTTTTCACTACACAATCAGGTTGTCGGTCAATCTTTTGCCGTCGATGTAGATCGCGGCGTAGACCAAAGTGCGCTGGCCGAATGTGTCTTCTTGCAGGTCATCGGCGTCCACCACTGCTGTGAAGTCAACTTCGATGAGGGGCTCTGCGGAGAGTCGATCATGCAACTGCTGGTTCAGCTTTTTTCTGTCTCTGGCGCCCTTTTCTATTTTCGCCCCGATAGCCCGGAGCGCCTGGGGCAACGCGTTCAGGGCCAGGCGTTCCTCGCTATTGAGCAGGCTGTTGCGCGAGGAGAGGGCGACTCCATCTTTGTCCCGCCTGGTGGGCGCCCCGACTATTTTCACCGGGAAGTTCAGGTCGGCCACCATCCTTTTTATGATCGCCAGCTGGTGCGGGTCCTTGCGGCCGAAATATGCGCGGTCCGGCTGGACGATGTTGAACAGTTTGGCGACCACCGTGGCCACCGATCGATAATGCCACCGGATCCGGCTGCCCTCCAGTCTGCCGGTCAACTTGTTTACTTCCACGCTGGTGTCGAATCCATCTGGGTACATATCCGACGTGTCAGGCGAAAACAGGTAATCGACCCCCAGTTTCTCGCATATACCAATATCCCGCTTTTTATCCCGCGGATACGCCTCATACGCGCTTTTGCGAAACTGGCCAGGGTTGACGAAACGGGAGACGACCACCTTGTCGTTCTCCTTCAACGCCTTTTTAATCAACGCCTCATGCCCCTCATGCAGAAAACCCAACGTGGGAACGAACCCAATGGAATGGCCCAACCTTCGATCTTTTTGGCATTGCGACCGCATCTTTTCCGGTTTTTTAAAAACTTTCATGGCAAGGCAATAATACCGGAATTTTGTCCGTAATATAACCATCATGAACAAGGCGCGACGAAACATCGATTTTCAGGAACAATAATATAAAGTGTATTAAAATGAAGATATGTTATTTGGATACTTATTATCCGCGGCCCATGACGGGTCCATGACCCATTGAGACCAACGTTGAAAGTATGAAAGTATAAAAATGAAAATATACATCAGAGCATATTGCTATCATTCGGACTGTGACTGGTCCATGACCCTTGGAGGCTAACATGAAAAGAATAATTGGTGGAATCATCCCGGCGATATTTGCGGCGTCGCTATTTTCCGCATGCGCCACACCAGAAACAACCACAACGGTCACAGGTGGTGGACCGACCATTGGCGAAGCCCGCGCGGAAGCGTATAACGGGCCGAAGGCGCGATTGGCTGTAAACAAGTTTGCGAATAAATCGGCCCATGGCCAAGGCAAGCTGGGCACAGGCATGTCCGACATGTTGACCACCGCCCTGTTCCAGTCCAACCGGTTCATCGTGCTCGACAGGACCGACAGTGACGCAGTGTTGGCGGAGCAGGACCTGGGCGCCTCCGGCCGGATCGACCAGAAAACAGCCGCCCCCATCGGCAAAATGGAAGGGGCCGAGCTGCTGGTCACCGGCGCTGTGACAGCGTTCGATCCTGATACCGGCGGTGTGCTCGGTGGTGTGGGTGTTGGTCTTGGCGGCGGCGCGGGCGTCGGTGTCGGCGGTGGCGGCAGGCAGGCCTATATGGCCATCGACCTGAAGGTCACCGATACCAGAACCGGCCGTATAGTGGCCGCCACCACGGTGGAAGGTAAATCGACCGATTGGGTCGCCGGGCTGGGCGCGGCCATAGGTGGTGTGCCGATACCTTTTGGGTTGGTCGGCTATCAGAAAACTCCGGCGGAGAAAGCTATCCGGGTTGTCATCGTCAAGGCGGTGGAATACCTGTCGAGCCAGACGCCGGCTTCGTACTATCACCAATAAGGAAGTGTAAAACCCATGATAAACAGAACCGGTGTCCTCAGCCTCGCTGGCGCGTTGATATTCTCCCTGATAATAGTATCGACCGCCAGCGCTGGCGTTATAAGCGAATCGACCGCCAAAATAACACAACTGAAAATCATCCACCTGGGGCAGGGTAACCAGATAGCGCCATCGCAACCTGACGCATGGGGAATATCATCCGACCGCATCGGCCCTGGTGACATCCGAAAACTTATCGGGGTCGAAGTATACATCGACGCGGAGCAGAGAATATCGGCCGTCAAGGTCACGCGGGAGTCGTATACCGGCGACATGGTGACATCGATATTCACAGGCGTGGTGGAATTCTCCATCCAGGTGTTGAAAGAAGGCGCCAACCGCCCGCACAAGGTCGCGCCGATCACGATCCTGACCGCGGACAGCATCACCTTCCCATAGCGCTTCCATTTATAAATGAGGGCGTTGGTTTTTGACCAATCTGGCGAGGTTCGGTTTGACGGGGGCTACCCCGAACCGGTATTACAGAACGGCGACGCCCTTGTCCGCGTCACCCATGCCGGGATATGCAACACCGACCTGGAGATAATCAAAGGCTATATGGGGTTTGCTGGCGTGCTGGGTCATGAATTTACCGGCGTGGTGGAATCGGCGCCGTCGAAGGCCCTGATAAACAAACGGGTCGTCGGGGAGATCAACTGCGGATGCGGCGCCTGCTCGCTGTGCAAGGGTGGGGCGGGTAACCATTGCCCCGATCGATCGGTGGTCGGCATAGTTGGCCGCGATGGCGCCTTCGCCGACTACCTTGCCATACCGCAAAAAAACCTGCATATTGTGCCAGAGTCTGTCCCTGATACCGAGGCTGTGTTCACCGAGCCGCTGGCGGCTGCGTTCGAGATCATCAAGCAAGGACTGATACATCCCGGCGACAGGGTCGCTGTGTTGGGGGACGGCAAGCTGGGCCTGCTGATCGCGCAGGTTGTGGCGCTGACGGCGGATGATGTCACCCTGTTTGGGCATCACCCGGACCGGTTGAAAATAGCGCAACAGCGCGGCGTCAAAACCTGCCTGACCGACCAAACCAGCGGATCTGCAGAACATAAATTCGATGTGGTCATCGAGGCCACCGGCTCTTCTGATGGACTGGGGCAGGCTATCGACATGATAAAACCGTGTGGTACAATTGTGCTGAAAACCACATCGGCGGACCGCTCCGGCATAGATATGAACCGTATAGTGATAGATGAAATCAAGCTTGTCGGCTCGCGATGTGGCCCATTCGACATGGCGCTGGACGCGTTGGAGAGCAAGGCTGTGGACGTTCAACCATTAATAACCGCCGTCGAGCCACTGGATAATGGAATAAACGCATTGCACAAAGCGTCCAACAAGGAACAGATGAAAGTATTGCTCGATATAGGCTCACAAAAATTGAATGTGGAATAAGTAAGGTATGTTTCCGGAACTGATCAGCTTTGGCTCTTTCACCATATACACCTATGGGCTGTTGGTGGCCACCGGCTTCCTGCTCGGCATAACCTGGACCACCTGGCTGGGCAAAAAGGAAGGACTGGACACGGGCAAGATCCACGATACCGCGTTCTGGATCGTTGTATCCGCCATCGTCGGGTCCCGCGTTGTCTACGGCATCGTCAACATCGATTACTATATCGATAACCCGCTCGACTTTTTCAAAATATGGAGCGGCGGGCTGGTGTTCTATGGCGGGCTGATAGGCGCGTTCATCGCCGCCATCGTCTGCACACGGATGTACAAGCTCGATTTCTGGCAGTTCGCCGATGTGGCCGCGCCGGGCGCCGCGCTGGGCCACGCGATCGGCAGGCTGGGCTGTTTATTCGCCGGATGTTGTTATGGGGTGGAAAGCTCCGCGCCCTGGGCCGTGACATTCACCAACGTGAAATCGATGGCTCCGATCGGCGTCCCACTGCACCCGACCCAGCTGTACGACTCGCTGAACGAGTTCACCATTTTCGCCATCCTCGCCGCTATCCGGCCTTGGCGTAAATTCAAAGGGCAGATATTCTGGACCTGGGTAGGGTTATACGCCATCGGACGATCCATCGTGGAGATGTACCGCGGCGACCCACGGGGCGCGCTATTCGACGGCATGATCTCCACGTCCCAGTTGATCGCCGCCGTCGCGGTCACCTTCGCCATAGGGTTCTATTTCAAGAATTCATCGAGACCGCAGGAGGGTTGATTGTCTCCGGCCGTGCAGGTCCTGCCAGAGCAGGCGGGCGAGCGGATAGACCGTTTTCTGGCGGCTGAACGGGCGGACCTTTCCCGCTCCCGCATCCAGAAGCTGATCTCCGAAGGGTTAATAACCATCAATGGCGCCAGCGTAACCAAAGCATCCGTCAAACTGGCCGAAGGCGACGAAGTGATGATCACCATCCCGGAGCCGGAGCCATCTGACCTGGTTCCTGAAGATATACCTTTGGACATAGTTTATGAAGATGGCGATATCATCGTAGTCAATAAATCCGCCGGGATGGTGGTCCACCCATCGGCGGGTCATGACAGCGGGACGCTGGTCCATGCGTTGCTGGGCCATGGCGGAGATCTTTCCGGTGTGGGTGGTGTGTTGCGGCCCGGCATCGTGCACCGACTCGATAAAGATACCAGCGGATTAATCGTAATCGCCAAGAACGACAACACCCATCGGGAATTATCGGGTCAATTACAGCGGAGGGAGCTGACGAGGATATATGTGGCGGTCGTCAAAGGGACGCCGAAAACCGCGGAAGGTACCATCGAAACCGGGATCGGGCGCCATAGGCGTGACCGTAAGAAAATGGCTGTACTGGAGGAGGGAGGCAGAGAAGCGGTGACCATGTATGAGGTGGCGCAGCAGCTGGAGAAGCACAGCCTGCTGGAGATAAAGCTGTCCACAGGCAGGACCCACCAGATCCGTGTGCATATGGCCCATATCAACCACCCGGTGGTGGGCGACCTGACCTATGGGCGGAAAGAGAAACCGGCGCTGATCAAACGTCAGGCGCTGCACGCATGGCAGCTTCGGCTGGTTCATCCCGTCAGCGGCGAGGCGCAACAGTTCAAAGCGCCGATCCCCGAGGATATGGAGGGCCTGATACAGAAGATCGGCGGCGATCCGACACGCTATCGTTAAGCCTTCATCAGGTTGAAGCTACATGGTGGCGTCCATCGGCAATCTTTTTTTCACCTGTGCGGTTTCGAAATACATCCATGCCAGCAGAATGATCGAGGCGGAGATACCCAACCAGCCTATCAAGGGGTCCGACACCGGGCCCAGGAACCATTCGTAGGTCCCTTTCAGCGATATCAGTGTCAACACGATTATGGTGATAATCGGGTTAGCCATGTTGCCAAAGGTCACTTCCGTCGATCTCGCGATGATGATCAACCCGGTGACGATACCCACAAACGCCAGGTCGGAAAACAGGATAACCCCGGCGGCCACCGCCCACCGCATCGAGCCGTCGTCCGTGCCCAGGTCGGTCAGCAGTCCCATGAAAAAGCCGAGGGTTATAACGATCATAACCATGTGGGAAATGTTGGTAATTAATAATATTTGGTCAGACGCTGTTTTCGATTTTGTTTGATCTTTCATAGTCCATACAAACCAATTTTCATTGTTGTGTAAATATCAGGCGTTCCGCTTCCCTTTGGTTTCAATAGATGTCCTGACCAGGAAAAGGATGCGGATATTTTTGGAGTGTTTGTCGCTATTTTTTCGAAGTGTCGCTGCTGATAATTTTTTCATAAACTTTGCGCTTGAGTGTCAGCATATACAGCTCTCCAAAGTTTTTCATCTCCCCTGCGGATGCCTCGGCCCGCTCCCCCAGCCCGAAAAAAAGGTCCATCCTGCCGGGGCCTTTGATGGCGCCACCCTGATCATGGTTGAACACGAACCGGCCACTTCTGGTCCAGCTGGTGACTACGCCGTTTTCGACGACCGGCATCTCCACGGTGATGTGGGCGATCGAACCCTTCGGGTATATCGACGGATCGAACGCGGCGGACCGGCCCGCTGTCAGCTTTGCCCCGGTGCTGCCAAACGGCCCATCATCCATAATAGTGAAAAAGATATAGCTGGGGTTGTGATACAGCACCCGTTCCAGATCCTCCGGATGGGCGCGCAGATAGTCCCGGATGGCGCCCAGAGACATATCCTCCCGTTTCACGGCGCCTTCATCGATCAGCAGCTTGCCGATGGAGCGGTATCTCCGGCCGTTGGCCCCGGCATAGTTCACAAACAGGCGTTCGCCATCAGGCAGCACGACCACCCCAGAGCCTTGCACATGCAGGATGAACAGGCCAATCAGGTCGTCCACCCACACAGCCTCCAGCCCGCGGCCGGTCAAGGCGCCGGCGGCGTCGATCTCCCGCCGGTTGAAATAGGGTGTCAGCCGGCCATCCACCACCCGGCCGGTGATCCGCTTGCCCTTCATCTCTTTGAAAAACAGGCCCAGGTCCACATTCACCAGATCATCCGGTTTATAATAAATCGGCCACTTGAACTGGTCATCGCTGTTCAAGCTGCCCTGGAGGAGGGGCTGATAATATCCGGTGACCAGCACGTTGCCCCGTTTTGTTTTGCCGGTTCCTTTGATGATGTCAAACTCGCGTTTTATCCACCGGGCCCGGTTCGTCGGGTCGCTTTCGGTTTTGAATATTTCCACCAGTCTGCGGATAGAAGCTATCTGCTCCTTTGGTGTGACGATCCTTTTGCCCAGCCGCATCCTGGCGCCTGGCCCCTGCCTTTCCAGATATTTAATACTCCCCTGCGCCGCCGCTTCCAACGACGAAATATCCATATCATCATCCAGCGATGGCTTGGTTTTGAAAAGGGCAAAAGGAAAATCGGCGCAGGTTGTCATGAACAGAAGGAGCGCAAACGCAAATGTTATTCTGAAAAAACCTTTGATGATCCCCACCGGTTACCTTTTAGTAAAACCGCGCCTCAACATGGTCGTTGATATTCAGGCCATGCAGCGCCGCGGCCGAACCGCCGTTTACGAACAGCTCTATGGTGTTCCAGCTGCCTATGATGGCGTACATGTTTTTGTCGTCCGGCGCCGACCGATAACTTTTCACCACGCCGCTGGCCACCCCGGACCGGGTCGCGATTTCGAAACTGCCGGTGAACTGTGTCCGTTCGACATTTTCCAGCATACCCAGGGTAATATTTGTTATGGCGTTGCCGAAATGGTCTATATAGATCACGTTCCCTTCAACCAGGTTCGCCGCTGTCTGTATCGGCCTTGGCAGATCGAGCAGATGCGGGCTGGATATCAACGGCCCAAACGCATCCAGCGGCACGGTCCCGGTGGAGAGCCACCCAGCCGCCGGCGCAAAGATATCCCGGCCATGAAACGTGTTGGAGACCTCATCGGCCATCAGGTCGGGGTTGGTGATCTCGTATATCTTATCGACCTTGTGGCTGGTGATCACCTCGGTAAACAGCCCGTTGTCCGGGCCGATGAAATAGTGCCCGCCCGCCTCGAAAATCATCGGCCTGCGCTCCGAGCCGACGCCTGGGTCCACAATGCACAGGTGGATAGACTTCTCCGGAAAGTGGCCAAACGACGCGAACATGACATACGCCGCCTGGCGGACATTCTGCGGCTTGATCTCATGGGTGATATCGACCAGGGTGACCTCGCGGTTGACGCCCAGCATGACGCCCTTCATCACGCCGACAAACAGGTCACTGGCGCCAAAATCTGTGGTCAGTGTAATTATGGACAATCTGGTTACTGTTCCTTATTTGCAAAAGTTCCGGTCAGTCGCTCTTTATCGCCGCCGGTAATTTTAACAGAAACAACCTTGTTCATCCACCCATCCGGCCCATCGAGGCCCACCGGGATATAATTGCCGGAAAACCCCTTCAACTTCCCTTCTTTATCACGGCTGTTTTCGATCAAAACATCCAGCGCCGATCCGATAAACCGCTGTCGAAATGCCATACCCAAACGCGCCGAGAGCTTTTTTAATTTTGCAGAACGCTCCTTGGCGACCTGTTTCGGTGGCGCGTCGTCCATGTTGCAAGCATCCGTTCCTTCCCGGGGTGAATAGGCGAAGACATGGAGCATCATCAACGGCGATTTCTCCAGTAGTTGGTAAGTCATCTCGAACTCACGATCTGTCTCGCCCGGGAACCCGACCATCACATCGGCCCCCAGCCCGATATCGGGAATTCTTGCCGCTAACCGATCCAGCAGCCGGAAATATTCGGCGCTGGTGTATGGCCGGCGCATCCGCTCCAGCACAATATCGGAGCCGCTTTGCAAAGGAATATGCAGGTGACGGCAGACCCGCGGCGACTTGGCCATCAGGTCGATCAGCCCGTCGGTGACATCGTTCGGGTTCACGCTGGAAATTCTTATTCTTTGGATGTCAGTACTATCCAATATTTTCTGGATAAGCCCGGCCAGACCCATCCCATCGACCGATCTGTATTGCCCGATGTTGATACCGCTCAGCACCACCTCGTGTATCCCGGCGTTCGCCAGACGGTTCACTTGCTCCACCAGTTGCCCCGGGTCGGCGCTCCTGCTTCTGCCCCGGGCGAACCGGACGATGCAAAACGTGCAGACCTCGTCACAGCCGGACTGCACATTCAGATAGGCGTTGGTCCGCCCCTCCATAGCCTTCACCGGATGGACAGGCAACAGGTCAGGCAACGGCTTATCCATCATCGTTCTCACGCCATCACCGCCGTCGATATCGCGCAATAGCTCCGGAATGCTGAACTTTTCGCCGGCCCCCGCCACCAGATCGACACCTTCGACACATGCGACTTTTTCCGGGCTGGTCTCGGCGTAACAGCCGGTGACCACCAGCGTCGCGTCCGGATTGTCGGCCTTGGCGCTGCGTATGGCCGCCCTGCATCGCGCGTCGCTCTTGGCGGTGACGGTGCAGGTGTTCACGATCACCACATCGGCGGCCTGCGAGGGAGGGACCGCCCGGTAGCCGGCGCTCTCCAACGTGTGCGCCATTTCCGCGCTTTCATACCGGTTATAGCGGCAGCCGAGGGTCTGGAACTTGACGGTTCTTTTATTCATATGGTCCGCGCCAGGGTGATGATGGCGTGCCTGTGGGCCTCCTGCACACAATGATATTCACACAACCCACAGCCGACACACTCCGGCGCCCGCACCAGCGGCACACCGCCGATCATGATGATCGCCTTACCCTTCAGCGGGCAACGCTCCACGCAATAATCGCAATGCTGCTTTTTGTACGCTTTGCATTTGGCCGGGGTCAGCCGCGCCTTGCCCATGTCCAGCTCGCTTATGTCATCGACCATCACCAGCGCCCCGGTCTGGCAGGCGTTGATGCAGTACAGGTCTGTGCAGAGGAAGCAAGGCTTCCGCGCAGGCTTAAAGGTCGGTGTGCCTTCCGCTTTGCCCTCCGTTTCGGGTGCACGGAACAGGGTGTTTTCCGGGCAGGCTTTTATGCAGTCGTCGCATTTGGTGCACAGCCCCAGAAACTTCTCCTCGGCCACGGCGCCGGGCGGACGCAGCAGTCCGCGCATCGGCTCCAGCGGGTTCCATTCATCCTCCGGGTCGGATTGGACGGCGTCGTTAAACTCCAGCGCGACCTTGCCCAGGAAGTTGAACCCTTCACGGAACAGCTTTCTGCGGTTAACCGGTCCTTTACTATCTCTCATATTTTATATTGTACATTATGTTAATTTTGATCAAAGCTTTTCAGTAAAGACGCAAATGCTTTATAATGATTTGCCTATGAGTAACTTTAAGATAATCAGGTATACACAAATCGCTTCCATTCTGGCGATTACTATCTTTTCCACATCCTTTGCGCTGGCGCAATCGGCCGAACAATTAATCATGCTGGCGGAGGATGGGGATGTCCGGTCGCAATATCTTGTCGGGGTGATGTACCAAACCGGGCAGAACGGAGTGGAGAAAAATGAGGCGGAAGCGGCCAACTGGTATCGCCGGTCGGCCGATAGTGGTTATGCGGAGGCGCAATTTAACCTGGCTACGATGTACCTGGGCGGCTCCGGCGTCGAGGCAGACCCGGACCGGGGAATATCATACCTGGAAAAGGCAGGCGGACAAGGACTGCTGGAGGCTCAATCTTTATTGGGCAGATTGTTCGACACCGGCCAATATGGCGTGGAGCAGGACATCGATGAAGCGATCGAATGGTACATCCGGGCGGCCGATCGGGGTGATCAATATTCCCAGGCGCGGCTGGCGGTCTTACTGGCGGAAGGCGACCCGGAGCAGGATATCGGCGGCGATTCCGACAGCGCGCTGAAATACGCTTTGAAAGCGGCGGAGCAGGGTGACCCGGCAGCGCAGTACAACCTGGCCCAGATGTATAGAAACGGCGCCGAGGATTTGGAAGTCGATTTGGAGCAGGCGGCGCTCTGGTATAAAAAAGCGGCGGACCAGGGGCATCTGGAGTCGATCCGCAACCTGGCGGGGATGTATTACAATGGCGATGGCGTTGACCAGGACAAGGAAGAAGCCGAGCGGCTGTACAGAATGGCGGGCGACCGGGGTGACCGGGAGAGCCAGTATAACGTGGCCCTGATGAACCTGAACGGTGACGGCATCCCGGAGGACAAGGCCACGGCCGCCGAATGGCTGAAAAAAGCGGGCGACAATGGCCATGCCGGCGCCCAGTACGACCTGGGGCTGATGTTTTACCGTGGCGATGGTGTGGAAAAGGATTACGGGGCCGCGGCGGAGCTGTTCCGCAAAACAGGCGAGGCGGGCAACGCCGAGGCGCTGTATAACCTGGGCGTTATGTACGCCAGGGGCGAAGGGTTCGACAAAGATTTGAAAGAGTCGCATAAATGGCTGACCAAAGCGGCGGAGATGGGCAGCGCCGACGCAAAGGAGTCGCTGGCGAAAATAAAAGCGGACCAGGAGCTGTAAAAAAGCGACCTTCCTGCAAATTGAAATTTGCGTTATCCCGGAAACAAAAATAGAATGATCACCTTTAACCTGTAAGTGATTTTTAGTGAGATATACAAACTTCTTCGTGCCCACCTTGAAAGAGGTCCCTGCGGAGGCCGAGATCGTCAGCCACAAATTGATGCTCCGCTCCGGGATGATCAGGAAAATCGCCGCCGGTGTCTATTCCATATTGCCGTTGGGCGTGCGGGTGATACGCAAGATCGAAACGATCGTGCGCGAAGAGATGGACAACGCCGGCGCGCTGGAAACCATCATGCCGTCGGTGCAGCCGGCCGACCTGTGGCGCGAGTCGGGGCGGTGGGAACAGTACGGCCCGGAGTTGCTGCGGATCAACGACCGGCACGGGCGCGAGTTCTGCTATGGCCCGACCCATGAAGAGGTGATCACGGAGCTGGTCCGTAACGATATAAAATCATACCGCAGCCTGCCGATCAACCTGTACCAGATCCAGACGAAGTTCCGCGACGAGATCCGGCCGAGGTTCGGCGTGATGCGGGCGCGGGAGTTCTCCATGAAAGACGCCTACAGCTTCGACGCGGATCAGGAGGGGGCGGATAAAAGCTATGCGCTGATGAAGCAGGCGTACGAAAATATTTTCAATAAGCTCGACCTGAAATTCCGGGTGGTGGAGGCGGACACCGGCCAGATCGGCGGCGCCTTTTCCCACGAGTTCATGGTGCTGGCGGATTCGGGCGAGGATACGATCGCATTCTGTACAAAGTGTCAATACGCATCCAACGTGGAGAAGGTGGAGTCGGCCGCGCCGGTCGAAGGTGATGATCCGGTTGAGCTCGCGCCGATTGAAAAAGTATCCACACCGGGCCAGAAGACCATAGAAGAAGTCTCAAAATTTCTGGACAGGTCCGGCGCCGATTTCATCAAGACGCTGATATACAAAACCGACCTGGAGGATGGCGAGTTCATCATGGTCCTCTGCCGGGGCGATCATGATGTTAATGAAGTGAAGCTGACCCGGGCCATCGGGGCGAACGAGATAAGACTGGCCGAGCCGGATGAAGTGGCGAAACTGACCGGCGCCCCCGTCGGGTTTGCCGGGCCGGTGGGTATGGAGAATATCACGATAGTCGCTGATAACTATATGAAAACGATCCGCAACGGCGTCACCGGCGCCAACGAAAAAGATTATCACCTAACGAACGTCAATCCATCGCGCGATTTCCCGACTGCGAATTATGCTGATATCAAACAAGCGGTGGCTGGGGACCGGTGCCCACGATGCGATGATGGCGCGCTGGATTTGGCCAGGGGCATCGAGGTGGGGCATATATTCCAGCTGGGCGTGAAATATTCGGAGGCGATGAATGCTACGTTCCTCGACAACAACGGTGTCAGCAAGCCGATGATCATGGGTTGTTACGGCCTGGGTGTGGCGCGCACCGCCGCCGCAGCTATCGAGCAGAACCATGATGAGAACGGAATCATCTGGCCGTTGGCCATTGCGCCTTTCAAGGTGGTGGTCCTGCCGTTGAATACGGAGGATGGCGAAGTCTCCAGCACCGCCGGGAAAATCTATGACGAGCTGAACGCCAAAGGCTATGAACCGATCATCGACGACCGGAACGCGCGGCCGGGGGTCAAGTTCAGCGATGCAGATCTGATTGGCATCCCACTACAGGTCGTCGTCGGCAAAAAAGGACTGAGCAACGGAACTGTCGAGATCAAAAACAGACGGACCGGCGTGAAGGAATCTGTGCCGGTGGATCAGGCGGTTGCGACCATAGACGATACTCTGGCAAGCAACTAGTCTATACACGCCTCAAGTAAAATATTATCGTGTCGTCGTTGTCGATATCGGTGCCGATCAGCTCCGCCGTTTTGCATCGTGCGACCCACGAATGTATATCAGGGAAAGATCACGGATGGCCCGACTCGGTCCGCAGCACCTGGCCCGGCGCCATGCCGGAGAGCGTGGAATGGCTCAGCAACACCGGCATGCCCATCCCGCAGCCGCCCAGCCGGATGGTCACATCGGCGTTGATATCTGGTTTTTCGGTCTGTTCGATCAATCTCCGGACATCGTCCATCGACTTTATCGAGTGTTTTTGAAGAAAGCTCATAATCTACATCCCTTCTGGATACAGACTATTATAAATTACTCTATTAGCCATTTCAAACCACCGATTGTTTGCTATAATTAACGCTTTGCAAAATCGATAATCAGGAGATGGCAGTGAAGCAACCAGCGCGGCGATATGAGCCGGAAGCTGTGGAGAAGAAATGGAGCGCCAAATGGATAGAATCGGGCGCGTTTTCCGCCGCCGATCTCTCTGACAAGCCGCCATATACCATAGTCATCCCGCCGCCCAACGTCACCGGCGCCTTGCACATCGGCCATGCGCTGAACAACACCTTGCAGGATATCCTGGTCCGCTACAAACGGATGGATGGATACAACGCGCTCTGGATGCCAGGCACCGACCATGCCGGCATCGCCACCCAGAACGTGGTGGAACGCCAGCTGTTGGAAGAGGGAATCGACCGGAGGGAGATGGGCCGCGAGAAGTTTGTTGAACGGGTCTGGGAATGGAAAGCGGAGTCTGGCGGCACGATCATCAACCAGCTCAAGAGCCTCGGCGCGTCGTGTGACTGGGAGCGGGAGCGGTTCACCATGGACGAGGGCTTGTCCAGGGCCGTCCGCGAGGTGTTCGTATCGTTGTATGAAGAGGGGCTGATATACCGCGGCGAATATATGATCAACTGGTGCCCCCGCTGCCACACCGCCCTGTCCGACCTGGAGGTGGAGCATCAGGAGCGGGACGGCCATCTGTGGCATATCCGTTATCCGCTGGAGAACGGCGAAGGCGAGCTGATCGTCGCCACAACCCGGCCGGAGACGATGCTGGGCGACACCGCCATCGCCATCCACCCGGAGGATGAGCGTTATAAGAATTTCATAGGAAAAAATGTCATTCTGCCTATCGCGGAGCGTATCATCCCGATCATCACGGACGAGTATGTTGACAGGGAATTTGGCACTGGCGCCTTGAAGATAACACCCGCCCACGACCCGAACGATTTCACCATCGGCGAAAAACATAACCTCGAGTTCGTAAAAGTTATCGCCGACGACGGCACGATGACATCCAACACACCGGACAGATATACCGGAATGGAAAGGTTCGAGGCGCGCAAGCAGGTGATCGCGGAGCTGGAAAGCGCGGGCCTGCTGGTTAAAACAGAAGATCATCGCCATGCGGTGGGCAGCTGCTATCGGTGCCACACCATTGTGGAGCCAAACGTATCGAAACAGTGGTTCGTGAAAATCGCGCCCTTGGCGGAGCCGGCCATCAAGGCGGTGGAAGATGGCGATGTGAAATTCGTGCCGGAGCATTGGCAGAACCTCTATTTCGAGTGGATGCATAACATCCGCGACTGGTGCATCAGCCGCCAGATATGGTGGGGCCACCAGATACCGGCCTGGACATGCCTGAAATGCGGCGAGGTGATGGTGGCGCGGGAAGATCCGACCGAATGCGCGAAGTGCGGCGCCGCCGACCTGGAGCGGGAGAGCGATGTGCTGGACACCTGGTTTTCGTCGGCGCTGTGGCCCTTCTCCACCCTCGGCTGGCCGGAGAAGACCGACGCATTGAAAACGTTCTATCCCACATCCACCCTGGTGACATCGTTCGATATCATCTTTTTCTGGGTGGCGCGGATGATCATGATGGGCCTGAAGTTCACCGGCGAGGCGCCCTTAAAGGAAGTTTATATCCACGCCCTGGTCCGCGACGCCGAGGGTAAAAAAATGAGCAAGTCGAAAGGCAACACCATCGACCCGCTGGAGGTGATGTCGCAGTACGGCTCCGATTCGCTCCGTATGACCCTGGCCGCGTTCGCCGCGCAGGGGCGAGACATCAAGCTGTCGGAGGAACGGATCGAGGGGTACCGCAACTTCACCAACAAAGTGTGGAACGCGTTCCGGTTCGCCCTGATGAACCTGGAAGGGTTCGATTTCGCCAAAGCCGATATCAACCGGGGCGACCTGGCCCTGGCCGACCGGTGGATCTTATCCCGCCTGGACAAGACCATCGCCGCGACGCGACAAGCGTTTGACGAATACAAGTTCAATGATGCTGCGCATCATCTCTACCAGTTCACCTGGCGCGAACTGTGCGACTGGTATATAGAGCTGGTAAAACCGAGGCTGAACGGCGACGAAGAAGGCGCCGACGCGGCCCGGCACACGCTGGCCCACACACTGGAGAGCACGCTGCGGCTGCTGCACCCGATCATGCCGTTTATCACAGAGGAGCTGTGGACCATGGTCAGCGCCTCCGGCCGGTTGCTGGTGTTGTCGGACTATCCTGTGTCGGACAGTGGCCTGCAGGATGAAGAGGCGGAGCGGGAGATGACCGTGGTGATGGATGTCACCACCGCCATCCGGAACATCCGGGGCGAGCTGGCGGTGAAACCTTCCACCCAGCTGCCGGTGATGATGCTGGTGAATGAAAACGAGCCTGGGCTGAAAGCGACCGTGGAGAAGCAGCTTCCGTATATCAACAAGCTGGCCAATGTCGCCGGCGTTTTCATTGATAATAATGGAGAGAAACCGGAGAATTCCGCGGTGGGTGTGGTGGATAATATAGAGATTTTTGTTGATTTGTCCGGTATCGTGGAGTCTGATCAAGGTCTGGAAAAGTCTAAAAAAGAGCTGATCAAGGCGGAAGAGGAAATCAAGTTTTTCCAGAAAAAGCTTTCTAACAAAAAGTTTGTGGAAAACGCGCCGCCGGAGGTGGTGGAGAAAAACAGGGCCAAGCTCGCCGAGTATGAGGCCAAGGCGGCAAAATTGCGGGGCAGCCTGATCAATGCGTGAAAAGATGACGGAAAGGAATTATAACTCAAATACAGGAGGTATGTTTTGCGTATTTGTGTGATAGGAACCGGCTATGTAGGGCTCGTGACTGGCGCGGTGTTTTCTGATATGGGCAACGACACCTGGTGCGTGGATGTAGACGCAGACAAGATAGATAAACTGAACAACGGCGTGATGCCGATCTATGAGCCAGGCCTGGAAGAGATGGTCAAACGCAATATGGATGAGTGCCGCATCCGGTTCTCCACCGACGTGGGCGCCGGCGTGGAGTTTGCCGAGATTGTTTTTATCTGTGTGGGTACCCCTTCCGGAAACGGGGGCGAGACCGACCTCTCTTATGTGGAGAGCGCGGCCAAAATGATTGGGGAGCGCCTGAACGACTATAAGGTCATCGTAAACAAAAGCACGGTGCCGGTGGGCACGGGCGACCTGGTCCGCAGAATAGTTAACGAGACCAAAACGTCTGATGTCGAGTTCGACGTGGTGTCCAACCCGGAGTTTTTGCGGGAGGGCTCGGCCATATCGGACGCGCTGAACCCGGACCGGGTGGTCATAGGCGCGCCGACGAACAATGTGGCTTTCAAACTGATGGAGCTGTACGCCATGATCGGCGCCCCGATCCTCATCACCGACGTATCATCGGCGGAGCTGATCAAATACGCCTCCAACGCTTTCCTATCGGTGAAGATTTCGTTCATCAACGCCATCGCGAACATCTGCGAGTCCGCCGGGGCCAACGTCACCGATGTCTCCCGCGGCATCGGGATGGACAAGCGGATAGGCGAGAGTTTCCTGAGCGCAGGGCTGGGGTATGGCGGATCATGCTTCCCGAAGGATGTGAGGAGCCTGGTGCGCACCTCGGCGGACCTTGGCTACGATTTCGATCTGTTAAAGGAAGTTATAGATATAAATGAGGAGCGGGTGGAGCGTTTCGTGAACCGGATCAACGACCGGTTCCCCGACATGAAGGAGGCAACCATAGGTATGCTGGGCCTGGCGTTCAAGCCGGATACCGATGATATGCGGGAAGCGAAATCGGTGGAGATAATTAACCTGTTGACCGCAAAGGGAGCTAAAATTAAGGCGTATGACCCGGTGGCGATGGACAGCGCCAGGAAAATGTTGCCAGACATAGAATATTGCGACAGCGCGTATGAAGTGGCCGAAGGTGTGGATGCCCTGGTGGTGGTGACCGAATGGCGGGAGTTTTTGTCGTTGAACCTGGAAAAGATCAAAGGCGCCATGAGCGCACCGGTGATTTTTGATGGCCGCAACATCTATAACCCGGACAGAATGCGTTCGCTCGGTTTTGAATATTACAGTATCGGGCGATAACTAATAAGGATGCAACAGTGAAACGAGCTTTAATAACAGGAGGCGCCGGGTTCATCGGCTCCTACCTGACCGAGATGCTTCTGGACGAGGGGATGGAAGTCATATGTGTGGACAACTTTATCACCGGCTCGCCCGATAATATCGCGCATATCGACTCGGACCGGCTGACCTTCCTCGAGAGGGATGTGTCGAAAGGGCTTAGCGATATCACCGAGTCGCTCGATTACGTCCTCCATTTCGCGTCGCCCGCGTCGCCGATCGATTATATGAAATATCCGGTGGAGACCCTGCTGGTCGGCTCCGCCGGGACCCATGCCGCGCTCGATCTGGCGGTGGAGAACAACGCGGTGTTCATGTTGGCCAGCACCTCGGAGGTGTATGGCGATCCGTTGTCGCACCCCCAGCAGGAGAGCTATTGGGGCAATGTCAACCCGATCGGCCCCCGGTCATGCTATGATGAGGCGAAAAGATATGCGGAGGCGGCCGTCATGGCATATCACAGGAAACATGAACTGGATATCAGGATCGTCAGAATATTCAACACCTACGGGCCCAGGATGCAGATCGAGGATGGCCGCGCGGTCACCAATTTCATCTGTCAGGCGCTCCGGGGCGACGATATCACGGTTTTCGGCGACGGCTCCCAGACCCGGTCGTTTACCTTTGTCTCTGATCTGGCGAAGGGTATAATTTCATTGCTGTTTTCCGATGAGACTGCGCCGGTGAACATAGGCAACCCGCGGGAGATGACCGTGAAGGAACTGGCCGAAACTGTGTTGAAGCTTACTGATTCGTCGAGTAAAATAGTGCATATGCCGCCGTTGGAGGACGACCCGATGGTGCGGCGGCCCGATATCACCCGCGCCAACAGCCTCCTGGGGTGGAACCCTGCCATAGAGTTGGAGGAGGGGTTGCCCACCACCATCGATTATTACAGAAAAGAACTGAAAATAAACCGATGAAACGTAGCAAATACGAACTGCATGAGGCGATCAAGCAATGGCCGGAGGGGGATCGGCCCAGGGAGAAGCTGGCGGAAAAGGGCTCTGCTTTCCTATCGGACTCGGAGCTGGTGGCCATAATCCTCGGCTCTGGCTCTGGCGCAAAAAACGCCGTGGATGTGGCCAGGGAGCTGATCAACAAGTTCGATGACATCGCCGGGATAGAGGCCGCCTCCATCGAGGAGCTTCAAAGCATCAAAGGCATCGGTTTCAACAAAGCGGCCTCCTTGAAAGCCGCCCTGGAGCTGGGCCGGAGGTTCGGGTTGTCGTCCAAGAAAATAAAGTCCGCCCCCATGCGCACCGCGGAGGACGCTTTCAACGTATATTTCGCTTCCATGAAAAACCTGAAGAAAGAAGTTTTCAGTGTGATGTTGTTAAACTCCAAAAACAGAATGATGAAAACCATCACAGTATCCGAAGGCACCTTGACCGAGACCGTGGTCCATCCCCGGGAGGTGTTCAACCCCGCCATCAGGGAGTCGGCCCACAGCGTGATCCTGGCCCATAACCACCCCAGCGGAGAGCCGGAGCCGAGCGATGAAGATATCAACCTGACGCGTCGGCTGGTGGATGCTGGCAACCTGATGGGTATCCGGGTGGTGGACCATCTGATAATCGGGCATGGCCGATATTATTCATTTTCCGACAACGGAATGCTTTAATAATATTGCGATCGGGTAAAAAATATAACCTGCGCATCTGGATAGACATATATGACATCTGACATTTCGGAAGGCCTGAAAGCCTCGGCCGACCTGAAGCTGCAACTACTGAACGATGGCACGGTGGATCTGGCCGCCGCCCTGGCCGACGCATGCATCAACACCCTCAAGGCGGGGGGCAAGATACTGATCGCCGGCAACGGCGGCTCGGCCGCAGACTCGCAGCATATCGCCGCAGAGCTGGTGGGCAAGTTCTATCTGGACCGGCCGGCGCTGGCGGCCATAGCGTTGACCACCGACAGCTCGAACCTGACGGCCTTGGGTAACGATATCGGGTTCGAGAATGTGTTCGCGCGTCAGGTGGAGGCGCTGGGCGCGGAGGGGGACGTCTTCCTGGGGATATCCACATCCGGCGCCTCGGCCAACCTGGTGAACGCGTTGAAAGCGGCGAAAGCCAAAGGGCTGAAAACCGCTGGTTTGCTGGGGCGGGGCGGCGGCGCCATGATGGGGTTGTGTGACATCGCCATCGTCATACCATCCGACGATACGCCGAGGATCCAGGAGGCGCACATAACCCTGGCCCACCTGGTGTGCGAAAGAATCGAAGCGGTGATGGAGAACAAAAATTGAGGTCACGACTGTATGACCTGGTGAAATCGACAAAACCTGCTTCTCTCCTGGTGGTGGGGGATATCATACTGGACCGGTATATCAGCGGCTCGGTGGATCGCATCTCGCCGGAGGCGCCGGTGCAGGTGCTGGAGGTCACCGATGAGCGGGAGGTCCTCGGCGGCGCGGCCAACGTGGCGGCCAACGCGGCGGCCATGGGCGCGAAGGTGCGGCTGGTGGGCCTGGTTGGCAAAGATGAAAACGCCGCTTCGGTGCGCCGGCTCCTGAAAAAATGGGGCATCGGCTCCGGCGGGCTGGTGGCGGACCGGTCCCGCCCCACCACCCGGAAAAGCAGGGTCGTGGCGTTGCGGCAGCAGATGCTGCGGGTGGACAGGGAGAAAAAGCACGCCATATCGAAAGAGATCGGCGCCAGCCTGCTCCAAAAGGTGGAGAAGGCTCTGCCCCATTGCGACGGGGTGATTCTGTCCGATTACGGCAAAGGTGTCGCCGAATCGTGGCTGCTGAAAAAGCTTTTCGCTGCATGCCGAAGGGCAGGCAAGAGGGTCATCGTAGACCCGAAGGGTAACGACTATTCCAAATATCGGGGCGCCCACCTGATAACCCCGAACAAAAAAGAGGCGGCCATCGCATCCGGCGTCGATATCAAGGCGGAAAAGGATTATATAAAAACCGCCAGAAAGCTGCTGGATATCACAGGCGCGGGCAAGCTGGTGATCACCCGGGGCGGCGAAGGGATGTCGGTTTTTTCGAAACAGGGCGAGGCGATGACCCTTACAGCCGAAGCGCTGGAGGTGTTCGACGTGTCGGGCGCAGGTGATACCGTGGTGGCGGCCTTGGGTGTCTATACCTTCTCCGGCCTGTCGGGGGAGGACTCTGCGCGGGTGGCCAATGTGGCCGCCGGTATCGAGGTGGGGCGGCTGGGCGCCTGGCCGGTGTCGCAGGAGGAGATTATCGGAACCCTGGAGAACGGCGACGGCACAAGCAAACTGATGAACAGCCAGCAGGCGGCGGCGCTGTCGAAAAAGATGAAGGCGCGGGACAAAATCGTCGTGTTCACCAACGGCTGTTTCGATCTGCTGCACGCCGGGCATGTGAAGCTTCTGCGCAAAGCCAAGGCCATGGGCGATTGTTTGATCGTCGGGCTGAACAGCGACTCTTCGATCCGCAGGCTGAAGGGCGACAGCCGGCCGTTGCTGACAGAGACCGACCGGCTGGAGATAGTCTCCGCCCTCGATTGTGTGGACGCGATCGCCCTGTTCGATGAAGACACGCCGCTGAAGCTTATCAAGGCGGTGAAGCCGGATGTGCTGGTGAAGGGGAGCGATTACGATGTCCAGTCTGTGGTGGGGCGCGATGTGGTCGAAAAATACGGGGGTCGGGTGGAACTGGTGGACCTGGTGAAAGGAAAGTCAACCACCGGGCTGATCGAAAAAATACTAAATAAACAAAACGGCGGCAAATAGGCTATGTCTGGCAACTACAGGTTCAAACCAGCCGATTTGAAAAAGATCACCACCTACTCGATCGACGAACGGAAGAGCCTGGTATCGGCCGATCAGTTTTCCAACGTCAAAAAGTATGGCGAAACCGGACGATATCAAGACGCGTTGCCCTCGATATTGAAGGCGAACGATCTTAAGCGTGTGGTGGAGGCGATCAAAGCGGCCAAAGCGGCTGGCGCCCCGATCGTGGCGGCCATCGGCGCGCATCTGATAAAGTGCGGCCTCTCGCCGATCCTGATCGACATGATGGAGCGGGGGTTCATCGATGCCATCGCCATGAACGGCGCGGGCGCGGTGCACGATCTGGAGATCGCCTACCATGGCGCCACCAGCGAGGATGTGGCGACGGAGATCAAATCCGGGCGGTTCGGCATGGTGGAGCAGACCGGAGCCCATTTCAACAAGGCGCTGACGGCGGGCGACACGGATGACGGCATGGGCGCTGCGCTGGGCAAATATATGGTGGCGAACAAAATGCCGAACAACAACGTCTCTCTGCTGGCCCGCGCGTGGGAGCTGGACAAACCGGTCACCGTCCATGTGGCGATCGGGACCGATATCGTCCATATCCACCCCGGCGTGGATGGCGCCATGAACGGCCGCGCCACCATGAACGATTTCCGTCTGTTCACCGGGATAGTGGGTGAGCTGAAGGGCGGAGTCTATCTGAACATCGGTTCGGCGGTGATCCTGCCGGAGGTTTTCATCAAGGCGCTCTCCGCCGCGCGGAACCTGGGCCATGATGTCTCTGGCTTCATGACGGTCAACCTCGACATGATCCAACACTACAGGCCGTCGGTGAATGTGGTCAACCGCCCGATCCAGGGCGCGGGGGAGGGTATATCGATCACCGGTCATCACGAGATTATGGTGCCGCTGATCTATCATATGCTGATGGAGGACCAGCCATGATCCGGGTCTGTGTGCTCGGTTCCGGCTCGTCCGGCAACTGTACATATATCAGCGATGGCGACAGCGCGCTGCTGCTGGACGCCGGGTTCTCGGCGAAGGAGACCATCCGGAGGATGAAAGATGTGGGGCTGGACCCGGACAGCGTCGCCGGCATCGTGATCTCCCACGAGCACAACGACCATGTGCGGGGCGCCGGGCCGTTATCCAGGAATTTGAAAGTTCCGGTTTATATCAATGAAAATAGTTATAGTAAAGTTCGCTCTGTTATGGGCGAGGCGGGCGGAGGCGTTATTCACTTCGGTGTTGGTGGATCGTTTAATGTGAACGGATTCAAGGTATCATCCTTTTCCATACCGCACGACGCCGTCGATCCTTGCGCTTTTGTGTTCGAGGCAAAAGGGAAAAAAGTTGGAGCTTTGACCGATACCGGGGTCACGACCAACCTGATGGAGCAAAGGTTGAAGGATGTGGATTATCTGGTGCTGGAGGCTAACCATGACGTCCAGATGCTGCAGGCGGGGCCGTATCCGTGGCGGCTGAAGCAGAGGATCGCTTCGCGGGACGGCCATCTGTCCAACGAGGCCAGCGCGGGGTTGCTCTCCCGCATTCTACATCATAACTTGCAAGGCATTACGTTTGCCCATGTATCCAACACAAATAATAATCCGGACCTGGTGCGGGTGACGGCGGATTCTGTTTTGCGCATGAACGGAACTGCGTTTACAATAGCGACTCAAAATGCACCGGATAAAATAAACATAATTGAGTAAACAGAGAGTAAGGAGCTTTTCGTTAAGTGATACCTAGATACACACGGCCGGAGATGGAAAAAATCTGGACCATGGATAACAAGTTCGCCACCTGGCTGAAAATCGAACTGCTGGCGTGCGAGGCGTGGGCCAACGATGGGAAGATACCGCAGGAGTCGTTGCGCACGATCCGCTGGAAGGCGGACTTCGACGTGGAAAGAATAGAGGAGATCGAGGCCAAGACCCATCATGACGTGATCGCGTTTCTGACCTGTGTGGCGGAGAAGGTGGGGCCGGATTCGCGTTATATACACCTGGGGTTGACGTCGTCCGACGTGGTGGATACGGCGCAAAGCGCGCTGATGGTGGAAGCGTCCGACCTGATGATCGCCGGCGTGGACAAGCTGTTGAAGACCTTGAAAAAGCAGGCTATGGAGTATAAGGAGACGATTTGCATCGGCCGCTCTCATGGTATACACGCGGAGCCAACCACCTTCGGGTTGAAGTTCGCCCTCTGGTATTCCGACATGAAGCGCAACCGCGAGCGGCTGATAAACGCCAGGGAGTCGATCCGTGTCGGCAAAATATCGGGCGCCGTCGGCACCTACGCCAACGCCGCGCCAAAGATCGAAAAATATATCTGCAAACATATGGGGCTGAAACCGGCGGCGATCTCCACCCAGGTTTTGCAAAGGGACCGGCATGCGGAGTATATGACATCGATGGCTATCCTGGCCGCGTCGATGGAAAAAATCGCGGTGGAGCTGCGCCACCTGCAGCGGACGGAGGTGCTGGAAGCGGAGGAGTTTTTTCATAAAGGGCAGAAGGGGTCGTCGGCGATGCCGCATAAACGCAACCCGATCACGTCGGAGAACCTGACCGGGCTGGCCCGGGTGGTGAAATCGAACGTCAACGCGGCGCTGGATAACGTGGCGTTGTGGCACGAGCGGGACATATCGCACTCGTCGGTGGAGCGGGTGATAATCCCCGATTCGACGATCCTGATCGACACGATGCTCTATAAACTGAACAAACTGGTGGACAAGCTGATTGTTTACCCGGACCATATGATGGAAAACCTGGAGAAATCCAGAGGCCTGATATTCTCGCAACGGATCCTGCTGGAGCTGGCCATGAACGGCATGACCCGGGAGGATGCGTACAGCGTTGTGCAAAGAATCGCCATGAAATGCTGGAAAGAGAAAAAGCATTTTGTGGACCTGCTGTTGGCGGAGCCGAAAATAAGAAGCGTCCTGTCGAAGAAGCAGGTTGAACATGCGTGCGATATAAATTACTATCTGAAAAATATTGATTATATTTTCGGCCAGGTATTCGGCAAAAAAAGTAAAGGTAAAGGCAAATGATCGAACAGACCAAAGAAGTGACCCGGGGCGAAGCGATCCACGAGGGTAAGGCGAAGGTTATATATGCGACCTCCGACCCGGATCTGCTGATTCAATATTTCAAGGATGACGCCACTGCGTTCAACGGAGAGAAATCGGGGACCATAAAAAACAAGGGCGTTGTTAACAATGCCATCTCCACCCATATATTCAAACTGCTGGAGAAGGCAGGGGTGAAAACCCACTATGTCGCCACACCGACCGAGCGGGAGATGCTGATCAAAAGGGTGGACATCATCCCGGTGGAGGTGGTGATGCGCAATATCGCCGCCGGCTCGCTGGCCAAACGCATGGGTGTGGAGAAAGGGCTGAAACTGTCGGAGCCAGTGCTGGAGTATTACTATAAGGACGACGACCTGGGCGACCCTATGATCAACACCCATCATATCCGCGCCTTCAAGCTGGCGGATGATGAGGATATGGATTTTATCGCGCGCGACGCGTTCAAGGTGAACGAATGGATGGTCAACTACTTCGATAATATCGGCATCACGCTGGTCGATTTCAAGCTGGAGTATGGCAAATGCAGCGAGGGCATCCTGCTGGCCGATGAGATCAGCCCGGACGGGTGCCGGTTCTGGGACAAAAAAGATGGCCGGGTGCTCGACAAGGACCGGTTCCGCCGGGACATGGGCCAGCTGGAGGAGACGTACGAAGAGATGCGCCAGCGCGTCCTGGCGTCGGGTGATCCGGAATGATGAAAGCTGTCGTCGTGGTTAGACTGAAGTCCGGCGTGCTGGACACCCAGGGCGAAGCGGTGCGTCAGGCGCTCGATTCATTGGAAAACGGCGCAGTGGACAATGTGCGGATCGGCAAGCATATCGAGCTCGATATCAATGAGGATGATCCGGATAAGGCGCGGGCGGCGGTGGAGCGAATGTGCGATAAACTGCTGGCCAACCCGGTGATGGAAAATTACGAAATCGAAATTCTGTCTGACCAAGGCTAAACAATGAAATTTGCTGTCATACAGTTCCCTGGTTCCAACTGTGATCACGATTTTATCCATGCAGTCGAAGACGGTATCGATTGCGACGCTTCGCTGGTCTGGCATCGGGAAAGCTCGCTGGGCGACGCCGATGTGGTGGTTGTGCCTGGTGGATTCTCCTATGGCGATTATCTGCGGGCTGGCGCTATAGCCCGGTTCTCTCCGGTGATGGACGCGGTTATCAAATTCGCCAACGATGGCGGACCGGTGATCGGCATCTGCAACGGTTTCCAGATCCTCACCGAGTCTGGTCTATTGCCGGGGGCATTGGCTCAGAACGCGTCGATGAAGTTCGTATGCAAGGACACCTTGCTTAAAGTGGCGACCGCCGATTCCTTCGTCACCAACGAACTGTCGAAAGACGATATTATAAAAATCCCGGTGGCGCATATGGAAGGGCGATACACGACAGACGACGCAACCATAGACCAACTGAGAGCGGACGATCGGATCCTGTTTCAATATTGCGACAGCTCCGGCGCCGTTACCGATATCGCCAACCCGAACGGCTCTATGGGGGGGATAGCGGGCATCCTTTCAAAAAATCGAAATGTGGCCGGTATGATGCCGCATCCTGAACGGGTATATGAAGCCTCCCTGGGTGGGACCGATGGGCTCCACATACTAAAATCTATTGTCTCTACCGTATCCAAAGCTTCGTAATTTACCATAGCCATCCATTCAGTTATTCCCCTGCGCATGTTATAATTGCAGGCCTGGATTGCCAATGAAGGCGACGGAGATGTATGAGCTAATTATGAAAGATGTTATCAGATTTGACATAATCAAGGGGTCGTGCGCCATTTGTCAAGGCCCTGTTTATTTTTCGCAAGTTATAGATAATGAAGGCAACAGGGTGAACACCCTGCATTGCTGGAACGGGCATTATGAACAGATAGAGATAGAGCATGTGGGCGCCTTTGACGACAGTGATATGACACTGGAGCAGATCGAAGGCATACTCCCATTTATAGAGTTTGTCCGCCTGGATGAGGAGAAAGACAATGGCCACAACCCATAGGGGATAGGCCTGTTGTGGCAGAATCTATATTTCAACAAATTGAATCTCTCCGAGATGAAATCCGCCGTCACGAGCGGTTGTATTATGTAGAGGACAATCCGGAGATATCAGACGCGCAGTTCGACAAGCTGATGGCGCAGCTTATCGAGCTGGAAGAGAAACATCCCGACCTTGTCACGGAAGACTCGCCATCCCAAAGGGTGGGCGGCCAGCCAGCCACACACCTGGCCACAGTTGAACATAACCCGAGCGCGCCGATGTTATCGCTGGACAACACATACAACCTGGATCAGCTCGACAAATACCACGAGCGTGTCGTCAAAGGGTTAAACGAGGGCGCCTTCGAATATGCGGTGGAGCCGAAGATCGATGGCCTGGGCGTGTCGCTGGTATATGAAAATGGCGTATTCGTCCGAGGCGCCACCAGGGGCGATGGCGCGAAGGGCGAAGATATCACCGCCAATCTGAAAACCATACGGTCGGTTCCCCTGCGTGTAGATGCGCCAAAAGGTATGGAGCATTTTGAGGTTCGGGGCGAGGTCTATCTGACCCGCAGCGGGTTCAACAGCATCAACGCAAAACGGGAGGCCGAGGATCTGCCCACCTTCGCCAACCCGCGCAACTGCGCCGCCGGCTCGCTGCGTCAGCTCGATTCCAGAATTACTGCCGAACGCCCGCTGGAGATTTTTATCTATTTTCTTCTGGTCTCAGATAGTGATGGTAAACCAATCGACCACCCTTCTGCTGATAGTGTAATCAGTTCCGGTGAGCTGCTGACGTCACTCGGGTTCAAAACCACGGACATGCGGCTGTGCAAGGACCTGGATTGTGTCAAGGCGGTGATCGAAGAGTATCGGGCAAAGGTGGATGATTCACCCTTCGATATAGACGGATTGGTGATCAAGGTCAATTCCCACCGTCAACAGGCGAAGATGGGCGCCACATCCAAATCGCCCCGATGGGCTGTGGCGTTTAAGTATCCGGCGCGCCAGGAGACCACGGTCGTCCAGGATATCCAGGTGCAGGTCGGAAGGACCGGCGCCTTGACCCCAGTGGCGATTCTGGAGCCGGTGGAGCTGTCTGGCTCGACGGTATCCCGCGCCACACTGCATAACGAGGATGAGGTAAAGAAAAAGGATGTCAGGGTCGGCGACACTGTGTTTGTGGAGAAGGCGGGCGAGATTATTCCCCAGGTTGTGACGGTGGTGAAGGATAAAAGGGACGGCTCCCAAAAACCGTTCGAGATGCCGGATCGATGTCCCGTCTGCCAGTCGGAAGTATTCCGGGAAGAAGGGGAGGCGGTCACCCGTTGTACCGGCGCCGCATGCCCGGCCCAGATCAAGGAGAAGCTGAAGCATTTTACATCCCGAACCGCCATGGATATCGATCACGTCGGCCCTGCGCTGATTGATCAACTGCTGGGCAAGGGCCTGGTTCATGACCCGGCGGACCTGTATACGCTTACATTCGAACAGGTGGAGGGCCTGGAAAGGATGGCGGAGAAATCTGCCACCAACGTTATAAAAGCCATCGAAGATAGCAAAGCTCGCCCGCTGGATCGTGTGATTTTTGCCATGGGCATCCGCCATGTGGGCGCCCGCGCCGCGGAACTGCTGGCCAGCAATTTCGGCGACATCGACGCCCTCATGGCCGCTCCTGCCGACAAGCTGGAGAGTGTATATGAGCTTGGCTCCGCTGTGGCGCAGAGCGTCACCAACTTTTTCGCACAGGAAGCGAACCGGGAAATGATAGAGAAACTGAGGAGCGCCGGCGTAAACATGAAGGCTGAAAAAAGCGAAGTAAGCAGATCAACCCTCGACGGCCAAAAGTTCGTGCTCACAGGCTCGCTGGAGACCATGACCAGGTCGATGGCGCAGAAGAAAATCGGTTCGCTGGGTGGCCGTGTCACCAGCTCGGTCACCAAAAACACAGATTATGTGGTGGTAGGCGCCGACCCGGGCAGCAAGGCAGACAAGGCAAAGGAGCTGGGCCTGAAGATATTGACCGAGGCCGAGCTTATCGCGATGCTGGACCAGTCATCCGGTTCCTAATTTGGCGATCCATCCGCCTCCCGCTTGAACTCGTTGGAGACATATTCCCGCAGGCTGGGTATGTTGAACCGGTCGATCAGATCGAGGAACCCGGGCGATACTTTGTTGTTGGTGGTCAGCTCGTCAAACTTGCGGATGCCATGGTCGTGCTCGCCCAGGTAATACGGCATGATGCGGGTCATGCCGCTGGCGAATGCTTCATATAAAATAAAAGCTTTCAGATATGCGATGGAGCACTCTATAAAGAGCGGGCGGATACCGCGCAGATAACGGGTGAACGGCTCGCTGATCACACGCTTGAGAGGCGTCTGTTCCAGCCCATGGTTTACTAGCTGGTCCTTGAAATATTTGGCTGCGTCCACCCGGTTCGGCAGGAACTTGGCACGCGCAGACCGCTCATAACCTTCAGAGACGATGACCAGGGCATGGTCCGTTTTGTTCAGCTGTTGGGCGATATCGCGGAACACCTGATTGGTAAACCGGAAGCCGGGCAAAACCACCAGATGCGCCCTGGCCGAAGCGCCCGCCATTAATGCGTGTTTGCCGGAGTCGCGCCCCATCATCTCCAGAATATATATTCGCTTGTGGGTGTATGCGTCATCGAACAGGCCGCGGGCGATCTTTGCCCCCTCCTCGGCGCCGGTCATGAAGCCGACGGCGATATCACCCAGTATATCGCTGTCCACCGAGATGTTGATGAACCCTGTGGTGACATCCGGCAGCAGCTCCTCCAGAGCTTTTATGCCCTTGATGGTTCCGTTGCCCCCGATGCCTATAATGTGCGTAAAACCCATCTCCTTGATGTAGTCTGCGGCTTCCTGCTGTTTATCCCGGTCTTTGAAATCGGGATAACGCTCCGAGCGAAACTCCGACCCGGGCAGGTCTATGGCGCGGTACATCGACCGGGTGGGGATGCCTTTGGCGTTCAGGTCCCAGCTTTCGGTTCTGCTCATCACCAGCCGGATCAGCCGCTCTTCGTAGGTGTTGTCACCCGTCAGCGACCGAAAGCCTTCATAGGCGGCGCAAATCTCGAACCCTCGCTTCTCTCCTTCCTCGGTCAACGATGTGGCCACCGCCGTATAGCCGGGCGCGTTGCCCCCTTCGAAAATCAGCAAGGCCTTATTATTGGACAACAATCTGCTCTCCTGTCATGTTAAATGCATGTTTGCGATGTTTTGATGGGTGTTCGTCCGGTTGGCTGTTTGATTGGTGGCTTCGGCAATCTGTTAATCTGCGTCGAAAATGGAATCGGGCTTCACATCGTGCTGTTCCTTGGCGTCTTTCAGCGATGCGTCGAAAAGGTCCTCGGCCAGTTGTTTCTTTTTTTCCTGTTGCTCTTTGATGTTGTCGAAAAATCCGGCGCGCTGTTCTTTATCCTGTTGTTCTTTTTGCAGAGCGTCAGACAACCGGTCGCCACTGCTTTCTTCCACCAATGGTTTGCGGCACTCCAGAACCTTGCCAGTCACCCTGTCTATGATCAACAGTGATTCGCAACAGGGGCAATCTATCCTGATCTCCTTTTCCACAGGAAAGGCGCCCTTTAGCCGACGTGTTCTTTTTCTTTTTCGGTTTGCTTTGGCTGATCCTGATCTTCGTCACTGGATGATGGCAAAGGCTTGTTTATTTCTGTCATCGACTTTCTGAAATTTTTGATCCCCTTGCCCAGCCCTGAGCCGATTTCCGGTAATCTGCTGGCGCCGAACACAATCAACAATATCAGCAAAATGATAATCAGCTCTGGCATTCCTATTCCAAACATGCGTATCTCCCGAAAGTAACCTGTAAACCAGACATTATGTCTCTACTTCATATTACCATTCATTTGCCAGGGCAATATGTAAAGATTGATGATATCCCGCAAACCATTCCGTTGCAAGGATTTTAACCTTTGGCTTATTATCAGTTATTGGAGTGATTTCAGATATTTCCCTAGTCGTGATAATCCAAGCTCTATATTATCCATGGAGTTAGCGTAACTAAAACGCAGATACCCTTCACCGCTTTTCCCGAAGTCAATTCCAGGCGTAACAGCGACCCTGGCGTTTTCCAGTATATCAATGGCCAGGTTATATGAGTTTTTTTCATAGTGTGAAGCATTGGTGAATACATAAAAAGCGCCTTGCGGTGGATGAGCTACTGGCAGACCGATATTTTTTAACCCTTCCACCATAAAGATCCGCCGCTCCTCCAGCGCTTTTCTCATTTTAATTACATACGGTTTGCCTTTACGCAGGGCGGCAATGCCGGCCCATTGGACGAAAGGGTTGGCGGATATGTTGAAATTCTGCTGCATCTTTTGCATCGGACGAAGATAAACCAAGGGCGCCACCGCATACCCAAGCCGCCAGCCGGTCATGGCGTTCCTTTTAGAAAAGCCGTCTATCACAAACGCATGATCGGTAAACTCCAGAATAGAATGGGCAGCGCCTTCGTAGACAAGCCCATGGTAGATTTCGTCGGAAATAACCAATGGGCCAAGGTTTGCGATCGACTCCATTACATCACGGTCCAGTATCATCCCGGTCGGGTTGGCGGGGGAGTTTATCAGGATCGCCCTGGTTCGCTTCGTGATTTTTTTTGCGATCCGTTCCGGATCGAGCTGAAACCGATCTTTTTCCCGAACTTTTATCAGCACCGGCTTGCCGCCCAGAAACCGGACGAAATTTGGATAGCACGCATAGCATGGATCGGCCATTATTATCTCGTCCCCTTTGTCCAGTATAGCGGCCAGGATTAGAAACAGCGCATTGGAAGAGCCAGAAGCCACCAGCGCCTGCTCCGGGTCGACCCGCGCGCCATACTCTTCGGCGATATGATCTGCAATGGCGCTGCGAAGCTCGATAAGCCCCAGGCTGTGGGTGTATTTGGTTTTGCCTTTTGCGATAGCCTCGATACCAGCTTTCTTGATCGGCTCCGGTGTGTCGAAGTCTGGCTCGCCGATCTCCATATGAATTATCTTTTTGCCAACGGCTTCCAGCGCCTTGGCCCGCTCCAGGATATCCATCACAATAAACGGAGGGATATCCTGCGATTTACGCGATATATGATCGGTCGGCAAACTACGTTTTTTCATGGGACGGTATTCTACTCGATTTAATTGGTCGTGGGTAGGGTGGCTTTTGATCAGATTCGTCGTCGGGCTTTGCGTTTAAAATAATAAGCAGGCTGACCAATGGGTCGGCCAGCCTGCGATTTACCCTGTCTTAGCAGTCTGTGCTCACTCCCTAGGAAGGAAAGTCCGTGCATGTGAAACCAGGAGCGGGGAAACCATCAAACGGGAAGAAAGTGCCCTCCTCCGGCAAAGTGGTGCGTGACCAGGTGGAGAGCTGAAACCTCAGCCCCGGATGCATAGAGTGATGCACCGCACTGGCCCATTTGATCACATCGCCATTGACCACAAGCTGGTATGTGGTTGGCATTATAATTGCCGCCTGTTCCTGCATAATCTGGAAGTTGCCAAAGGATGGTAAAAGTCCAGATGCATTGGGCTTTCCAGCCATAAGGTATCAGTGCTGTAGGTATAGCCTGGCTGTCCCTGCAGAATGGTTGACCCTATCTTCTTGGTTAACGACATTGCATCCAACGGAACATACAGCTCTTCTCCTTTATGGCAGTGGGTGCCATAGGTTGGGCCCGGAACCCTTTGCCCGCCTGGTTGATCAGCGGTCTGCCCTTGCATGGTCAGGCCGATGCTGATTTGCGGCGGCACTTCCGGATAGCCAGCTGGCTTCGGCAATGACTGGAGCCATGTGTAAGTATTGGGCAATTTCGCCGCGGTTATGACGTCATAATAGTAAAGCTGACCCGTATCCGGGTTCGTTTGGAACAAACCATTGGTGTCATAGAGTCCACCACCGAGGCAGGCTATACATGTCCAGGAGTAATAGTGTGTAAACGTGGTTGGAAAATTTGCCGAAACGTACGCCTGGCTCAAATAGGAAAACCCCCAATCCAGACTCGCCAGAAAGGTCCCTGGCGGTATGTGCCCAGGCTGTGTAGCGCCCACGGCAATGTCTTGCATCAGCTTGAAAGTCACCTCATCATAAACATCACCGCCACTGGGAACTATTTGACTTGGATCAAGCTCCCTCGCAGTTTGCCGGAGCTGGCCCAAGGCCGAGTCCATTTGAGCGCCGTAATTATCCGGGATCTTGAACTGGCCGCCAGGTACGCCAGGATTTGGCACAGTGGCGCCGTCTATAACCTGCTGCGTGGTTCCATACGCATAAGTGCTGTATCTTGCGCCGGGATACCTCCAGCAACACGCGTCCAGATCACCATTGGCGATCAGTTCGCCCATTTCATAAAGATGCAGTATTGAAAGGTTATTTTCAATGTCACTGTGCACGCCAATTTTTAACCTGGTCCCTGCCCCGAAGTTGTAAAGATTTTGCGCAAATGCTCCATAATCTTTCAAATACGACTTTGTCGCTTCTTTAACATTTTCCTCCTGGCCCGGAACAATCTTCCTGGGCGGCTTTTTGCCATAAACAACCTGCGTCGAAAAGATGCCGACGCAAAACGCACATAATAGAATTAATGATTTTTTAAACATGATTTCTCCTTTACCTCCCTTAGATTAAAAAGGAATATGCGCCCGGTAATGGATCTGCAAAAGCTATTGCTTGAAAAAAATGATTTGGCGCCGTTTACTCCACGGACCAAACCATGGCCTCTCATGTCATAGGTGGGCTTGGGAATATTCGGCGAGGCGGTCCGGGCGCCCAGCGATACAGAACGGAATAGCCCTGTGCTTGCTAAACCAGGGTATGATTTGGGAAAAACCGGAAAGCCGGAGTGTGGACTGAACAAACTGTATCGCATACTGACCTCGTCAGAAAAATTTCCTTGCCACCAGGCATATTAAATATACCGACTGTAATAAAATATCAGATGTGAAGGCATTTGGCAAGAAAATAATTAAAAGTATCAATAAATATATTATTAACCTTTAAATAACATGCGCTTGCACAGCAAAAAATATTTGCTGCGTCTGTTGTGCGGCGATATTTTGTTCCGTCGATTTGCCGGAAAGCTGTGGACGCCGGTTCCGGGGGCCGGCGCTGATGGGACGCCGGCGGCCGGCGGTATCAGCAAGGACCATGCGACGGCGGATGAAAGAAACCGCCCAAACGCCATCGCAAGGTCCTGTATAAATGTCAGTCGCGCGGTTTGGTGAACACATAGGAGCTAGCTTCCACGTCGGTATGGCACTGATAGCACGAGTCGCCCCCGTCATCGGTGAGCCGTTCCGTCTTGCCGCTGCCGGCGAACCCTTCGAAGCCCCATCCGCCGGTTTTGGCGAAGGCCTTGGCGTTGCGCTCCATAACCCCCACCAGTTTCCGATCGCCTTCCTGCATGGTGTCATCCGCTTGCTCGTACTGCAGCAGATCGAACACAAACACTGCGCCATCCGGATAGGCGCCGCTGGCCAACCCCTCCACCGCCTTTTCGTTGGCGTATATATGATGGAGCCCGCCAAACGGATCCTCCAGGGGATGGCCCGGCAGGATCAGCATCGACTTGACATGGCGCCAGTCGCGATAGCCGTCCGGGTAGGAGACAGCAGCCCCGCCGCTGTATGACCTGGCCGCGAACAGAAGCACCAGCATGAGAGCCAAAAGTGAAATTACAGGTTTCATAATACGATCCTCCATAGGTTAAATAGTTTAGACTCGATACTATATATGCCATAACGGCCGGGGCTTGTCAAGATAGTTTAGAGGCGATACAATAGATCCATGGAAGATAGCAGATTTTTCGATCTGGCCGAGCGGCTCTGCGCGCTGATGCGGTCGGAATGGCGGCGGGTGGACACGGGTGGGCTCTTGCCTGCTCATGCGGAGGCGTTGCGCTATCTGGCCCACTGCAACCGGTTCAGCAACACCCCATCGGCGCTGGCAAAATATTTCCAGACCACCAAAGGCACGGTATCCCAAACGGTGAACGCGCTGGAGAAGAACGGCTATCTGACGCGCAGCGCGGACCCGGATGATGGCCGGGTGACCCGACTGAAGCTGACCGGCGCGGGGAAGGCCCTGGCGCGCCGGTTGTCGAAACTGCCGTCATGGAAGGAAGCGCTGGACGATGTGGATAAGGATGACCTGGCAATCACCCAGAGGGTTATGGCGCAGGTATTGAGGGGTTTGCAAAAATCCCACGGATATACGCCGTTTGGATTATGCCTCGATTGCCGCCACCTGTTGAAAGAGAAGGGCGGCGCGTATCGCTGTCAACTGACGAACGAGCGGCTGGCCAAGCATGAAACCGGCCAGATATGCCACGAACAGGGGCGGAAATCGGGTGTGGGCGGGTAGCCAACAATATTACTCTTCAGGAGGCAGAAAGCATTTCGGGCCGATGTCTTCTTCCTGGTGCAGGGCCATATCCTTGTTTTTTTCGTAGGTCAGGTATATCGGGCATCCTTCGCAGGTTCTCAGCTTCGACTCACCCTGCTCCCTTATCGCCTCCCAGCACTTGATGCCGGTTTTGCCATAGGCGACGCACTCTGTTTGGCCGCACTGTTTGATGACCCAGCAGGGCGCCATCATGTATAGCAGCTTCAGGCCGGTGGTGCTGACCCCGACCTTGTCCAGATAGAACCGGACATTCTTGATGAACTGGATATCGTTTCTGGAATACCGTCGGTGGGAGTTGACCCGCTTCGGTTTGATAAACCCGGCGTTTTCATATTCACGCAACATCCTCTGCGTGACGCCAGACAGCTCTTCCGCCACGGCGATGGAGTATACGGGTCGGGCGTTTTCCAGCTCCTGTTCAAGTTTTGACGGCATTTACTATTCCTTTATTCAAGTGGAAGCTATTATGACATAAAAATGTCAAATATTCTAGATATCAGACAAAAATACCCAAAAATAATCCTAATACCATGCCTTAAAATTTGGAAAAACTGATAAATATTATTAGCATAAATCATATAATTACAATATGCTAATAACCTGACACGAAAACTTATAAATAATTAACAAAAAAATGTTAGATTATCTAATAGTATTGTGATATGATCGTATCAATTTCAACGAAGCCATCGCATGATTTAAGCTTCTTTTTACATATAAACTGATTGGCTTTTGTTTTATTAGGATCACCATTGAGGGGAGCGCGCTGTGAATAGTAGCAATACAGAGCAATACAATTTTGAAGTAGTAAAGTGGTTTAGCATACTTTCGGTTGTGTATGTCGCTGTCGGATCCTTAATCGGGGTATGGTTAGCGGCGGAGCTGGCATGGCCCTGGTTAAACTTCGATATACCATACCTGTCGTTCGGGCGCCTGAGGCCACTGCATACCAACGCTGTAATTTTCGCATTCGGGGGCAGCGTGCTTTTCGCCGCCTCATACTACATCGTCCAGAGGACAAACCATGTGCGGCTGTGGAGCGACAAGCTGGCATGGTTCACACTGATCGGCTGGAACCTTATAATTGTCCTGGCGATCATCACCCTGCCGCTGGGTATCACCTCCGGTAAAGAATACGCAGAGCTGGAATGGCCCATCGATATATTGATCGCGGTGGTCTGGCTGGCCTATCTGTTCAATTTCACAATGACGGTGGTCACGCGGAAGACGAGCCATATATATGTGGCCAACTGGTTTTTCTTCTCGATGCTGATCACCATCACCCTGCTCCACGTGGGCAACAGCATGGCCCTGCCGGTCTCACTGTTCAAATCCTACTCCATCTATCCTGGCGTGCAGGACGCCATGATCCAGTGGTGGTATGGCCATAACGCCGTCGGCTTCTTCCTGACCACCGGGTTCCTCGGTATCATGTACTACTTCGTGCCGAAACAGGCCCAGCGCCCGATCTACTCGTACAAGCTGTCGGTGTTACACTTCTGGACATTGATATTCGGCTATGTATGGATCGGCGGGCACCATCTGCAATACACAGCATTACCCGACTGGACCCAGAGCCTGGGCGCGGCCATCTCTGTGGCGATGATTATCCCGTCATGGGGCGGCGCAGTGAACGGTATGCTGACTCTCTCGGGCGCCTGGTACAAACTCCGGACCGATTACGTATTACGGTTTTTAATCATATCGCTGGCCTTCTATGCCATGTCCACGTTTGAGGGCCCGATGATGTCGCTCAAAACCGTCAACGCGCTTTCGCATTACACCGACTGGACCATCGGGCATGTGCACTCCGGCGCCCTGGGCTGGGTGGCGATGGTCTCCTTCGGCGCGCTGTACCACCTGATACCGCGCCTTTGGAACACCACGATATATTCCGACCGGCTGGTCAACTACCACTTCTGGCTGACCACGGTTGGGATCGCGTTCTACATCACCGCCATGTGGGTCTCCGGCATCATGCAGGGGATGATGTGGCGCGCATATGACGATTACGGCTCGCTCACCTATACCTTCGCCGAGTCGGTGGCCGCGATGCATCCATATTATGTATTGCGTCTGGTTGGCGGACTGCTGTTTTTGCTGGGTACCGTGGTGATGTTGTACAACGTGTTAATGACAATCAGGCAAGATAGCGAGGACAAGGTCCCAGCTGCGAAGCCAGCCATGGAGGGAGTGTAAGATGCGTACCAAAGGAGATATAATCCACGACTGGATAGAGAGAAACACCGTCGCCATGCTGGTTTTAATCGTAATGGCTGTTTCTGTGGGCAGTATCATCACCACCGTCCCGCTGTTCTATCTGAACAACACCTGGGAAGATAGCGAGAAGTTCCCGGAGTTGGCCGGCGTACGGCCATACACTCCGCTGGAGTTTGCCGGGCGCGATGTCTATATCCGCGAGGGGTGTTACACATGCCACAGCCAGATGGTCCGCCCGTTCCGGGATGAGCTGATGCGCTATGGCCACTATTCGCTGGCGGTGGAGAGCAAATATGACCATCCCTTCCAATGGGGCTCCAAGCGGACCGGCCCCGATCTGGCGCGGGTCGGCGGCAAATATTCCGATGAATGGCACGTGGCCCATCTTATACGGCCCCAGGACCTGGTGCCGGAGTCTGTCATGCCTGGCTATCCATGGCTGATGGAGGCGCAGGTGGACGCCGACTCTATACCGACCAAACTAGCCGCCATGAAGATGATGGGTGTCCCCTACAGCCAGGAAGATATAGACACATCCGCCGACGCCGTCCGCGGCAAGACCGAGATGGAGGCGCTGGTGGCCTATATGCAAATGCTCGGGACCATGATCGAGTTCAAAGAGGGGAGGGCGTATCGTGACTAGTTTCCTGAATACAGACTGGGCCGCCATGACGGCGACCGACTGGCTCGGCCTTGTAATGACCGTTGTGATCTTTATCTTGATGGGGGTCGTTTACTGGAAAGTTTTTGGTCCATCGGGCAAGTCGATGGAAGAAGCGAAATATCTGGCGCTCGATGATGAACAAGTGAGAGGAGGTAGAGCTGATCATGGAAAATAAAAAAGATAAAGAAATTGGAACAGGTCATGAGTGGGATGGTATCCGTGAGCTGAAAAACAACCCGCCACGCTGGTGGATGATTGGATATGCGCTATCTCCGGTTTTTTTATTGATCTACTTCCTGCTATATCCAGCCATCCCTTTGGCCAACAGTAATACCAAAGGGCTGTTGGGGTGGACACAGGTAGAGGAGTATAAAGCCGGACTGAAAGAAGTGAAGGAGGCAAGGGCGCCATATGAGAAGCGCCTGAACGGCCTGACCGCCCAGGAGATACTGGACAATCCGGAACTGAGCGAATATGCGCAAGCTTCTACAAAAGTCGTGTTCGGCGACAATTGCGCAGCATGTCACGGCTCGGGCGGGCAAGGGGCTGGCGGTTTTCCGTCATTGGCGGATGATGACTGGCTGTTTGGCGGTGGTATAGAGGCCATTGTCGAGTCGATAACCGATGGCCGGGAAGGCGCGATGCCTTCATACAAGGATCAGCTCACCACGCAGGAGATCGATGATCTGGTGGCCTATGTCCGTGGTTTGCCCGATGGAACGATCCATGAAGCCGGCAGAAAAGTCTATGCCGGCGAAACCGAAAGCGAAGCCGATTGCGTCGGCTGTCACGGATATGACGCAAAGGGTATCGTGGATATGGGAGCGCCCGACCTGACCGACGCGATCTGGCGGTTCGACGGCGCCGAAGAGGAAGTGCGCCGCACCATAGAGCATGGCGTCAACTCCGGCGAGGAGAATGAACGGGTGGCCATCATGCCGGCATGGAGCGGCCGGTTGACAGAGACCGAGATCAGAAAACTGGCGGTGAAAATCTGGTCGTTGGGCGGCGGTGAAAAAGAGGAGGATGCATTATGAGTAACATCGATTTTGTTGTGTGGCTTTCTGCGGGAACCATACTGGTGTCGCTGGTCATCGTCGTTTATCTATCACTGAAGGTCAGGGAATTGATGAACAGGAACGGCGAAGAGAAGTGATCTTATCATGTGCCCGAATGGAGTAATGTTGAAAGAAGATAAACCGCCGACCGGCGATATGCTGGAAGATTCCGGCATTGATCAACTGTTTGACGAGAGTGAATACTGGCGGGTCAACCTGGGGGAGGAGCGTGTGCACGCCAAGCGCATGCCCGGCTGGTTCCGCAAAGTCAAATGGCTTTCCGCGTCGATCTACATTCTGTTTTTCATCGGTCCATATCTGCGCTGGGGCGGCCGGCAGGCGATATTATTCGACATTCCGGCGCGCAAGTTTCATATCTTCGGGCTGACCATCTGGCCGCAGGATATCTGGATGTTGTCGCTGGTTCTGCTTACGTTTTTCATGTTGCTGTACGCGATGACCGCCATCGCCGGGCGTCTGTTTTGCGGTTACCTCTGCTGGCAGACGGTCTGGATGGATGTCTATACCTGGATCGAAGGAAAAATCGAAGGCTCGCCATTGCAACGCCACAACCTGGACAAGGCCGGTTGGAGCCTTAAAAAAGTTGGCAAGAAAGGTTTAAAAACGATAATTTTCCTGTTCCTCTCTGCGCTGACCGGGGTCACGTTTACTTCCTACTTCATCGATGTGTCGAAACTGTGGGAGCATTACCTATCGCTCTCCGGCCCGGTTTACATCTGGACGGTCCCGCTGATATTTACCATAGGCAGTTACCTTGGTGTGGCGATAATGCGCGAGCAGGTCTGCCTGTGGCTATGCCCATACGGCAGGATCCAGGGCGTTATGACAGACGAACATACGCTGATGCCGACCTACGATTTCAGCCGTGGCGAGCCGCGCGCGCGGGTGGTCAGAGGCCGAGTAAATGAGCTGGGTGACTGTGTCGATTGCAACATGTGTCTGGCGGTCTGCCCCACCGGTGTCGACATCAGAAACGGCCAGCAGGGGGGGTGCATCACCTGTGGGCTTTGCATCGACGCGTGCGATACTATTATGGAGAAAGTGAGCAAACCAAATGGTTTAATACGCTACATGTCCCTTGCCCAGTTGCGCGGTGAGGCGGCGCAGACGATATGGAAACGGCCGAGGATGCTTGTATATCTGGTTGTGACGCTGTTTGGAATCGGCGGCGTTATATATGGCGTTACCCATATCAGCGCTGTCGATCTGGCCGTCATTCACGAACGTCAGCCCCTGTTTATAAAGATGTCGGACGGCCGCATACAGAACAAATACCGCCTGAAAGTCACCAACAAAACAGATCAAACAATCGATTTCGATGTGAAAGTGAACGGTGTCGAAGGTGGAGAATTAACAGGTGAAAACAGATTAAAAGCAGCGCCGGGCAAGGTCAGCTCTTCCACGTTTTTTGTCAGGGCGGATCAAAAAAGCTTGACCAATGGATCGTCACCAATCGTCTTCCTCATCGAGTCGAAAGATGGATATACAGACAAATACAAAAGCTCGTTTAACGGACCGGTGAAATGAACAGAAAAGAAGAGGCATGGTTCCAGAGCCCGTGGGTATTAGGGTTTTTCTGCGGGCTGACCATCGTGTTCGCCGCCAATATGGCAATGGTCTGGTTCGCTGTCAGTTCCAACCCAGGGTTGGTGGTGGAAGATTATTATGAGCGTGGGCAAAGCTTTGTGAACCGTACGAAACAAACCTTTGTCGGCCAGTCGAGCGATGGCCCTGCGATAAAACTGGTATCTAAAATAAAAGCAGTTGCGAGCATTCCAGAAAATATCCGTGTCGAAATAAAATCTGTCGATGCCACAGCGCTGGCGCCGGATAAAGTTATGTTTTACGCATATCGCCCTTCCGATAAAAATCTCGATTTCGCCATCGAGTTGCAAGGCGAGACCAGCGGGCAATATTTGGCGGAAGTATTATTCCCGAAATATGGCGTGTGGGATATTATTATTGAAGCGCAAAGAGGCGCTGAAATTTTCGACTATGCCGAAAGCATCGAAGTGGCGAAAAATGAATAATAAATCAACTTGCTTCCATTGCGGGCTGCAAAACCCGAAAAACAATGCGCCGGAGGCTGTGATTGATGGCGAACAGAAATATTTTTGTTGCAACGGATGCAAAAGTGTCTGCCTCTCTATCCATGAAGCGGGCCTGTTCGACTTCTATAAGCTTCGGGATGAGGGCCGGTGCGAGCTGCCCGCGCCGCCGCTGGATGACCTGGACTATTACGACCTGCCGGAAGCGCAACAGGAATATGTCACCCACAAGCAGGGCGATATCCATCAGGCGACATTCCTGGTGGAGGGAGTCCATTGCGCGTCATGTGTTTGGCTGATCGAAAAAGTTCTGGGGCAAAAACGGGGGATCGTATCTTCCATCGTGAACTTGTCCAGCAAGCGTCTCACCGTCCAGTGGAGCAGTGATCAGATAAAAACTTCGGAAATAATAATGGCCTTGAACAAAGTCGGCTATATCGCCACCCCGTTCACCGCCGCCGCATTGGAGGAGACTGCAAAGCGAACCGCCAGACAATCGCTATCGCGGATCGGGTTCGCCGGGTTTGCCGCCATGAACATGATGTGGGTGTCGATCGCGCTCTGGAGCGGCGGGGACCAGGGCGAGTATCGTGACCTGTTTCGAACAATAGGCCTACTCCTGGCCACGGCCACTTTGCTCTATTCCGGCTGGCCATTTTTGTCCGGCGCCTGGAACGGCGCTAAACATCGTATGTTGACCATGGACGCGCCCATCGCCATCGGCGCGTTATCGATTTTCAGCTATTCCACCTGGATCTGGTACATGGCGCCTGCAGGGCAAGAAGTTTATTTCGACTCGGTTGTCATATTCATTTTCCTGATCCTCGCCGGACGCCACATGGAAAACAGCTCCCGGTTGCGCGCGACAGACGCCACCAGCAGAATGGTAGAGCTGCAGCCCCGGTCGGCATACAGGATCGAAAACAGAGAACCGACCCTGATCTCTGCCCGCGCAATTGAAGCTGGCGATATTCTGTTGGTAAAGCCAGGGCAAAAATTTCCGGTGGATGGTGTGGTTGTCGAAGGCCGGTCGACGGTGGACGAGTCGATACTGACAGGTGAGTCCAAACCGGTGGAAAAAACTGTGGGTGACTTGCTGGTGGCCGGCGCCACCAACTTCAATGGCGCCATTACCTTTCGGGCGACATCATCGGTGGAAAAGAACACGTTGTCGACTATCATGGAGCTGATAGAAAAAGCGCAGACCAGCAAGGCGCCGATCCAGAAGCTGGCCGATTCTATAGTTCCATATTTCGTGGCGACAACTTTACTCCTGGCCATGTCTGCATTTGCGTACTGGTTATACATAGGCAGCCTCGAACCGGCCATGCTGGCCGCGGTCTCTGTGCTGATCGTGACCTGCCCATGCGCCCTGGGGCTCGCCACACCCTTGGCGGTGGCAGTGGGCACAGGCGTAGGGGCGAGAAACGGAATCGTGATAAAAAGCGGCGAAGCGTTGGAGAAGCTGGCGCTGGGCAACCATATAGTGTTCGATAAAACCGGGGCCCTCACGGTTGGCCAAATGAGGGCGTACTCTATCACCCCCAAACCAGGCTTTAGTAGAGAGCCCCTACTCTCTATGGCGGCGGCGCTGGAACGTAGTTCCGGGCACCCCATTGCCAAGGCTATCGTATCCGCCGCCGCTGGGTCTGGTTATCCTTATCATAAAGTAACCGGCTTCGTCGCAACGCCCGGCGGCGGGGTAAGCGGAGTCGTTGATGGCGCCAGGATGGCCATCGGGTCGGAGCGGTTCATGAAAAGTATGGGTGTGGATATTGGGATAGTGGATGTGACAGAAAGGTTAGAAATTTCCACAACGGTTTATATTTCAATCGATGGTGAAATCGCTGGTAAAATCGACATCGATGACAGATTGAGAGATGACGCAAAAGATACGATCACCAGCCTTGTCGACAACGGGTTTGACGTATCCATATTTAGTGGTGATCGGGCTGACGCAGTGGCGGCGGTGGCGGACCGGATCGGCGGTGTCGATGATGTCCGGGCGCAGATGGCGCCCGCGGATAAAGAAGCCGGTATCGCGCGGTTGATGGAATCGGGAGAAAATATCGTAATGGTTGGTGACGGAGTCAACGACGCGCCTGCGTTGGCCCGCGCCAATGTGGGTATAGCATTGGCCAGCGGAGCGGATATTTCATTATCCAGTGCAGATATTATTGTGACCGGAGAATCATTGTTGAAAATAAACGATGCAATACGACTGGCAAAACGAACGGTGAAGTATATAAAAATTAACATGTCGCTGTCGGTGGCGTACAACTTGCTGTTCGTGCCATTGGCGATGGCTGGATATCTGACGCCGGTGATAGCGGCGGTTGCAATGCCGATAAGCTCGCTGATGGTGATCGGTGTATCGAGCATGATAAAAACCGGATATAAAAATGAAAAACTGAATGCTGTCATCAAAAAAGTAGAGTATGGGAAAAAGAATTTAGTTCTGGAGCATGCGTGATGGATACGATCTATGCGCTGATACCATTGATGATCGTCGTTGGATTGGCGATGGTGGCGCTTCTGGCTTGGGCTATTAAAAATGGGCAGTATGAAGATATGGAGAGCCCGGCCCACCGCATTTTGATGGATGAGGACGACCCGCTATTGCCGAAAAATAAAAAGTGAATATCAGCGTCGCCTTTTTCATGGGATTTGTTGGCGGCATGCATTGCATAGGGATGTGCGGGCCGATAGCCGCCGCCTTGACCATTGGACAGAAGCGCTCTTTTACTTTCGGAGTGACCCTCTACCACCTTGGCCGTATATTTACCTACGCCGTTCTTGGGTTCCTGTTCGCTTATATCGGGAGTCTTCTATCATCCGCCGACCTGTTTCTATCCGCTCAAAAAGTGTTATCGGTCATTGCCGGGCTGGCCATGATTGCCTTTGCGCTGATCATAGGCGGCTGGGCGCCAGATCGATTTGGCAAACTTTCGTTTATTTCGATACCGGCCAGCGCATTAACCGCAGCGTCGAGGGAGAGCTCGAGCATGGCGTGGCTGGTCGTTGGGCTGGTGAACGGGCTGCTGCCGTGCGGACTGGTGTACGCGACGTTGGCCCTGGCCATTAACGCTGGCACACCGGTTGAGGGGGCGCTGTTAATGGCAGTTTTTGGGATCGGCACGGCGCCTTCATTATTGGGGGTTTCCTTTTTAACGAAATTTATTTCTTCCGCTTCCCGAACGTTGCTGCTAAAGATTGCCGCCGTCGGGCTTGTCCTGTTCGGTGTTTTCATGGTTGCCAAGGCGTTGTTCCTTATGGGTGACATGCCGATCAAAAAACATGAGAAAACATTAAACCAATTGTCGATAGATAAGATCGAACAGAAGGTGCCACAAACTCCGTGGGATATCCATGTCAATGATGATGGAACTGTTGATGTGTTTGGGCTGACTGTCGGCGCAAGCGATTTTAGTGATGCAAAACATACTTTCAACAGTGAGCCGAAGGTGGCGTTGTTCACCGATCCGGATGGCGGAAAAAGTCTGGAAGCCTATTTTGGCAAGGTAGTAACTGGCGGAATAACAGGGAAAGTAATCGCCACTATGGTTATGGATGACGGTTGGGCAGATCGGGCCATTGCCGAAGGTGTGGATCAGCAGCCGGCGTCGAACGGCTCTGTCCAGCACTTTCTGACGCGCAAGCATTACCTGGATGCGTCGCAGTTCCCCATCGCCAGCCTGACATTTATCCCATCGGTGAGTCTGGACGAGCAGACCATACAAAGCAGGTTTGGTACACCATATAAAATCGAACAGCTAGACGATGATCGATTGATCTATATCTATCCAAATATTGGATTAAAAATCACACTGGGCGAAGGAAAAGAAATCCTCGAATATACCCGCCGATCTTTATAAGCTGTTAAATCGTTATTCCGCCAGGATACGCTTGCGCCCCATGCTAAAATTAAATGTATGAATGCTGGTTCCGTGATGGTTTTGTGATGTTTTTGTTCTATCGTAAAAAAAGATAACCGATCGACCCTTGGAATAAAGCAATGAAAAAGAAAGTTCTGGTAATCGAGGATAGCAAGGATATTGCCGGGCTGGTCACCATGCATCTGAAAGATATGAACTGTGATGTCAATCACGCCGCCGATGGTAATGAAGGGCTGGAGGAGGCGGAGAGTAAAAACTACGACCTGGTGATCCTCGACCTGATGCTGCCCGGCCTTGACGGACTGGAGATATGTCGCCAACTCCGCAGCAAGGAGCAATACACACCCATCCTGATGCTGACCGCCCGTTCGACAGAAGTCGACCGGGTGGTAGGGCTGGAGATGGGCGCCGATGACTATCTGGTCAAGCCATTTTCCATCAGCGAATTACTGGCGCGCGTGAAGGCCATTTTCCGGCGGGTGGAGGCGTTCAGCGGTAAGCCGGAAGGGAAGCAACAGACTATCAACCATAACGATCTGCATATAGATATCGATGCGCGATCTGTGACCATTGCTGGCCGCCATGTGGACCTGACCAGCAAGGAGTTCGATCTGTTGACCCATTTCGCCCGGCATCCTGGGTGGGTATACACACGGGCGCAACTTCTGGACACAGTATGGGGCTATGGCCATGAAGGCTATGAGCACACTGTAAATTCACACATAAACCGTTTGCGCGCGAAGATAGAAAAAGATCCGTCAAAGCCGAACTATGTGTTGACCGTATGGGGCGTGGGGTACAAGTTCAACGACCAGCTGGAGCCGAGTGGAAAATGAAAGGCGCCTTACATCGTAAGCTGATCTGGGTCTTGATCACCCTGCTGGGGATCTCCGGCGTCCTCTACATCGCGCTGACCCTCTACGCCACCCAGAAGTATCAGCAGGAGGTGTCGCAAAGGCTGAACCAGAGCCTGGCAGAGCATATAGTAAACGAAAAAATCTTGATGACCGACGGAGGGATCAATCAGGATGCGATGGAAGATATCTTCCACATGATGATGGTCATCAACCCCAGCATCGAGTTTTATCTGGTCGATACCAAGGGCGCGCTGGTGGCCTATTCCGCCAAACCGGGCAGAGTGAAACGGGAAAGCATCGATCTGGCCCCGGTAAAGCAGTTCCTCTCCACACCGAACCAGGTATTTCCTCTTTTCGGTGACGACCCGAGGGACCCGGCAGGCAAAAAGGTTTTTTCCGCCGCGCGGGTTGAAAGTGATGGCGCCTTGCAGGGATACCTGTACGTTGTGCTTGGTGGCGAAGAGTACGACTCGGTGGCCCAGATGCTGCGCGTCAGTTACATCGTCCGTTTGGTGGCCATCGTCGCTGCCATCGTTCTTCTTCTCACGCTCCTGGTGGGCGCATGGTCGTTCACCCACCTGACCAGGCGCCTCCGGAACCTATCCGACACTGTGCAGAAATTCAGGGATAGCGATTTTCATGAGCCGGTAACCATAGAGTCGTTAAGACGCGATGAGGGCGGAGACGAGATCGACCGGCTGGGGCTGCAGTTCGAGCGGATGTCGAACCGTATTATCGAGCAGTTCCAGCAAATAAAGGAGGCGGACACATCACGCAGGGAGATGATCGCCAACATATCCCACGATCTGAAAACGCCGTTGGCGTCGTTGCAAGGCTATTTGGAGACGCTGATCATGAAAAATGACGTGTTGTCTGATCAGCAAAAAAGCGCGCATCTGGAAACATCGCTGGGGCACGCCCGGCGTCTGGGGCGATTGATCGAAGAGCTTTTCGAGCTGGCCACGCTGGAGGACCGCAACGCCAGCATCCAGTTCGAGCCCTTCTCTTTGGCGGAGTTGGCGCAGGATGTGACCCAGAAATTCTCCAACATAGCGCAACAGAAAGGCATCACGCTGTCGGCCGACATCCCGTCGGACGCGCCATTTGTGGCGGGGGATATCGGTCTGATCGAGCGGGCGCTGGATAACCTGATCGACAACGCGCTGAAGTTCACGCCGGAGGGGGGCAACGTCACGTTATCCCTGATATCTGCCGGTAATTCATTGGTGACAACGGTCCAGGACTCCGGGCTGGGCATACCGGAGGAGGAACTGCCACATATATTCGATCGTTTCTATCGGGTGGAGCGCCACGATAGCGACTCGCCCGAAGGGACCGGCCTCGGGCTTGCCATCACCCGCCGCATCATGCAGTTGCACGGGACCGACCTGGTGGCCAAAAGCGCGCCCGGCGCCGGCGCCCAGTTTTCATTTCCAATGAACGTTATATCCGCGTCCTCCTGATCCTGCTTCAATCCCACTAAACCCACTTCATTCGTGTTGTGACACTTTTGTTAGAAATGCGTGAAACCGCTGTGACCCGCATAACTGAAAATCTTTCTATAGAGAAATTGGCGCCGGAGATGTTCATGGCGTTTCCAGGTTGATACAGAAGATAAAACAAACATTGGAGGTAAACAAAATGAGAGCAAAAACCGGAATCATTGGAGCAGTAGCCGTGCTGTCACTTTTTTTAATGTCGTGCGGAAGTGACTCAAGCAGCACCCAGAGAATATACGAGATCCTGGTTACCAACAACACCGGAGGCCAACCGGTCACTCCTCCGCTGATAGTTGCGCATAATGTGGGGTTTTCACTTTTCACCCCGGGCCAGCCCGCATCGGCCGGTATAACATTGCAGGCGGAGGATGGCGACCCATCCATGGCAAAGGCGGAAGCGGACGCTGGCGGAGCGGTGGCCAGTATCACCGGGTCTGATGTGATCTTGCCGGGCGGATCGATGTCGTTTGATCTGGCTTTGGATGGTGATGATGGGGGGTTGTTGACGGTGACAGCCATGCTGGCGACAACCAACGATGCATTCGTTGCAGTGGCAGGCGCGCCACTTCCCGCATCTGGCAGCGCCACATTCAACGCCAAAACCTATGACGCAGGCACGGAGATGAACACAGAGTTGTGCGCCCACATCCCTGGGCCGCCCTGTGGCAACGGCGGCGTCCGCGCCGGTGGTGGTGAAGGTTCTATCCAGGGCCATGGCGGCATCAAAGGCAATGGCGACCTGACCGTGGCCGACCAGGGCTGGACCGAGCCTGCTGTTACTGTGACTGTGACCCGAAAATAATTTGGTAATGCGAATCCCTATTAGATCGTGCCGGGTCACCCTAATAGGGCCAGGTGGTGAAGTGTTTTTGTTAGCGCTTCACCACAAACTTTAATACTCTGCGCCCAACGCTATTTTGAAAGAGTTGTCGCTGTTGACTTTGCCGGTTGGCGGGTTCCTGTCGTAATCAATCCTGTATTTAAACGAAAGCGACAGCGTATCGGTCAACGTGAAATTCAAGGCCAGGTCAGTCTCCATCAGATAGTCGGATGTGGGATCCAGGTTGTTAAGAAACTCGAGACCGGTGGTGAAGCTGGTTTTGTCTGTGATATTGAGTAAAAGTTTTATCCCCAAAAGCATGGAGTTTACATTCTGCCTGGTTTTGGAGTTGGGTGGGGCATCGCCTGTATCATCATCCAGACCGTCGTCCGCGCCATCCATGTTATCAGAGCCATCATCGAAATCTAAATCGCTATCATCATTTAATGTCTCCTCGCTGGAGGCGTCATACCCCCCTTCGAACCGGAGCACGACCTTATCGTTCTGCATGGGAATACACCGGCCCCAGCGCGGAGCGCCCTTCTGCTTTCCAGTCCTGCCGGCTTGTTCTGCTTCAGTTTGCCGCCTATGAAGGCGTAATATTTTTCGTGGAAATGCCACTCGACAATGTCCTTGATCCTGTACTTTCTACTGGTCACCGCATCGGACCCGGAGTCGTCCCGGCTTTCGCTATAGCTGTATAAACCATCGATATTGTTCCTGAACTTGTTCAATGTTGACACAAGCCCAATCTCGATATCTAGGTCGATTTCGCTGAAATTGCCGCTGTCTTGTGAGAAACCTACGCTGGGCGAAAACGAGTGATCCCATTCTTCCGACAGTTCATTGTAATGGGGGCTATAAAAGAAAGCGTCGTTGAACGTGCTGTCACTTTCCAGATCGACTGCGTCCGGGTTCCTTGCCAGGTCGTCATCATCGGCAAGGTCGTCGGCGATGGAAAGGACCGGAAAGACTAATACGGCGAACGCCAGTGTTGTCAAAAGCAGTTTTCTCATTGATCACCACCTGATAATGGTAATGGCGCCGCGCAAAGGAATGTTAAATACAACGGCGCCATACCCAGAGGAGTTGCTATTTGCACTCTTCCTTTACTTTTTTGCCCCAATGGTTGGCATGGCTCTGCGCCTTTTCGGCATGCTCGTGCACTTTTTCACAAGCCTTTTTGATTTCAGGTGAAATCCATTCAGTCGCCTTACACCCGCCATACTGCGCCCACAATTTATCGGCCCTGCTCTGGTAATGTGCGGCTCTTGCCATTGCGTGGGTACAATCCTTCACTTCGCTACCAATAGAAGAAGCTGTGGCCGAGGTCGGCGCATAAATTCCCCAGGTTGCCACTATTACCGCTACAATCAACAGATACTTACCCATAATCTTTTCTCCTTATTTAATGTGATACAAATATCAGTTTGAAAATTATGAAAAGATTATCCCTTGTGACCCCCATCACTATTCAATCCCTATTTATAGGGATGGCGTAGATTGAGAATATGTGAATAATTAAACAAAGTTAATGTTACCCTGCAGGAACTCTTTATTGGAGAACGCGAAACTTGAAACTGGAACTTAAAACAGCCAGAGAGAAAATCAGGCTATCGTGGGAGCAGTTACCCAATGTTCTTATCTCTTCGCTGGTCATTGCCGTTGTAATACTATTTGTTTTCAGGGGTTTTGCGCCACCCTATCTGCTCGCCACATGGTTTGCAGTTTACATAGCCGTGTCTATCACCAGGTATTATCTGTATCTGATATTTAAAAAAGAGATCGACTCTGAGTTTAATATCAATAAGTGGATCTATATTTTTTATATTGGCGCCGCCACCGCCGGGGTGGTGTTTGGCTCCACAGCGTTGCTGTTTTGGCCTGACGGCAGCCCTGGGCATCAGTCTGTTCTGGCGTTGATAGTGGGCGGTATGGCCGCGGCCACCACGGTATCCCACTCTTCACTTATGCTCGCTCCAACCACGTTTATTATTCCTGCCATATTGCCGACAAGCATTCGATTTTTCCAAGTGGGTGGCGAGACAGGGTATGTCATGGGCTTATTATGTCTGTTCTATCTCATTGTCATGACCGCATATTCCTTACGATTGCATAAAACCATCACATCTGCGATCGTCCTGAAATTCGAGAACATCGATCTGTTGGAGGATCTGGCGCAAAGTAAAGAGAAAGCGGAAAAGGCGACCCGGCAAAAGGACAAGTTTGTATCGCTGGTTTCCCACGATTTGCGCTCACCCATCATCAGCATCAAGTCTGTTATAGAAGCTATCAATGGAGAGAGTAAACTAAAAATAGACGATAAACGAAAGCGCGCGCTGTTGGACAATGTCGTATCCTCCTCCGATGGGCTGCTGACACTGATTGATCGGCTGCTCGACCTGGGCCGGCTGCAGACCGGCGCAATCGACATTGAAAAAAAGTATTTTAGTAGCTTGAGTCTGCTCCAATCGTTGATGCCATTTTTGCAAAACCTGGCCAGTGCCAAAGATATCTCCTTAACAGTAGATTTGCCTGAATACCAGAAACTTTATGCAGACAAGCAGCTGATAGGGCAGGTGATACAAAACCTGGTGGCCAACGCCATTAAGTTTACCAACAGAGGCGGCGCCGTGAAAATATATTCTCCAGCGCCGGACAGGGGTGTGGTGGCGATCGAGGACAATGGTGTAGGGATCGATCCGGAGATCGCGCACCATCTTTTCCGGCAGGATGTGAAGACCATATGCTTCGGAACCGAAAACGAGAAGGGCAACGGGCTGGGGCTGTTGCATTCCCACGACATAATAAAGGCGCATGGGGGAGAGATAACTTTTACAACTGAAGTCGATGTGGGCACAACGTTTTATTTCAGCATACCGGCCAAAACGCCGAAAGTGCTTCTGATAGACGACCAGGATATACAGAGGAGTATTGCCCGGGAGTATCTCTATAAAGTGGGTGACGTGGAGATCACAGAAGCGGAAAACGGTTACGAAGCATTGAAAATGCTGGATGACCTGACACCTGATCTTATAATCTCTGATTTGCAAATGCCTGAGATGGATGGATTATCTTTTTTGAAAAATATCAGGCAAACACCAAGGCTCAGCTTCACACCGGTGATCCTGGCTTCATCAGAAATCAGGGGCAAGAACCAGGCGGAGGTCACGAATGAGCATTACGAATATGGCGCCGATCTGTTTCTGCAAAAACCGTTTTCTGAAGATGAATTTCTTTCAAGCGTCAGGCGGTTCATCGGCTAGGCTGTTACAGGAGCCCTTTCTGCCTCGCCTTGGCCACCGCTTCTGTCTTGTTCCTCGCCCGCAACTTTTCGAATATTTTTTTTACATGGGTGTGGACGGTATGGATGCTGATATCCAGCTTGTCCGCGATCTCCTTGTAAGCCAGGCCGTTTTCCGCTTCCAGCAACACGATCCGCTCTTTCCCGGTCAACACCACAGGCGGCGCTTCATCGGCGCCCTGAAACTCTTTGATAATGGCCCGGGCGATGGTGGGGGACATGGGAGCGCCACCTCTGTTCAGCTCCTTTAGGGCGGTTATCAGTTCGTTCGATGACGCGCCTTTCAGCACATAGGACGCTGCGCCAGCCTTGATGGCGGAAAAGACCGTGTCCATATCATCATGAATTGTGAACGCCATGATATCGATATCAGGCGCGATCTGCTTCGTTTTTTTTATCAGGTTGATCCCACCCATGCCCGGCATATTAATATCGGTCAGCAGTATATCCGGATTATCCAGACCAATAGCGTCGAACGCTTCGTCGGGCGAAGTGTAGGCGCCCTTGATTTTAATGTCCGGCTCCGACCCGAGAACTATCTGCAGCCGCTCCAGTTGCAGATGATCATCCTCAACGATTACCAAATCCACCAGGTTCCTTCCGGTTAGTTAAATATACTGATTGAAAGTTTAAACCATTTTGAGGTTCATCACCTTCAATTTCTACACATGGGCGGGCAGGTTATCAGGTTTTTACGACTAAAATGGAGTGTGCATGTATCCCGACAGGGCCTTTGCACTGCCCACGGCAGCAGGCAGTGGCGAAGCCACGCTTCCTGCGCGGATTGAGAAGAATTGAGCCTGCGCGACAGCGTAGCCCGCTACAGGCCGGGCCTTTTGGCTGGCCCCCGAGGATTCGAACCTCGACATATAGATTCAGAGTCTACCGTCCTGCCATTAGACGAGGGGCCATTGTTTTGTGAGCCAGAAAGCCATTCTATTGAAAAAACAGATCACACACAAGACAATATCCAAAAGTGTTAGAATATAGTGTTAAATAAAGGCAATAGTTATGACACAGATGATAAGGCTTGAATACATCATAGAAGAGTTGCGCAGCTATATGCCAGACGCCGACTTCGACATGATCTGGAAAGCCTACGCCTTTGCCGCAAAATGCCATAAGGGCCAGAAACGGGTCTCTGGCGAGCCATACCTCAGCCACCCCCTGGAGGTCGCCAACATACTGACCCAGATGAAGCTGGGCCATGTCTCGGTCTCTGTCGGGCTGCTCCACGACACAGTGGAAGATTACGACACGACGGTGGAAGAGATAGAAGAGCTGTTCGGGGATGAAGTCGCCCATATTGTGGACGGTGTAACCAAACTGTCGTTGTTGCAGTTTTCCAGCAAAGAGGAGCAACAGGCGGAAAATTTCCGAAAAATGATCCTGGCCATGAGCAAGGACCTGCGCGTTATCCTGATCAAACTGGCCGACAGGACCCATAACATGCGTACCCTGAACTTTTTAAGGCCGGAAAAGCAAAGGGCCATCGCCCAGGAAACCCTCGATATCTATGCCCCCCTGGCCAACCGGCTGGGCATTGGCTGGATCAAGACCGAGCTGGAAAACAACGCTTTCAAATATCTGTGGCCGAAAGATTATTACGAAATCAGGAAAAAAGTGAAGGAGGTGGAGGGCAAACGGGATGAATATATCAAACAGATAGTGGATGATGTGAAGGAGTATCTGTCGGCCGAAGGCTTCAAGGTGGAAGTGGCGGGAAGACCAAAGAATTACTACTCGATTTTCTCCAAAATATACCGGCAGGGGATAAGCTTCGACGAAGTGCTGGACCTTATGGGCATCAGGATAATCACACAAACAAAAGAAGAGTGCTATACGATCCTGGGCCATCTGCACACAAAATACAAACCAATCCCCGGCAAGCTGGACGACTACATCGCATTGCCCAAGGCCAATATGTACCAGAGCCTGCACACCACCACCGTTGGCCCGGAAGGCAAGCCGGTGGAGTTCCAGATCAGGACCCGCGCCATGCATGCGGTTAGTGAAGAGGGGATTGCCGCCCACTGGAGATATAAAGACGGCGTTACCAAAGAACGGAAGCATGACGACCAGATCATCTGGCTCCGGCGTCTGATGGACTGGCAACAGGATGTGAAGGACCCGCGGGAGTTCCTGGAGTTTGTAAAGATCGATCTGTTTCCGGATGAAGTATACGTGTTCACACCACAGCAGGATGTGAAAGCATTGCCGCAAGGGGCGACCCCGATAGATTTCGCGTACGCCGTGCATACCGATGTGGGGCACCACTGTATCGGGGCCAAGGTGAACGGGAAGCTCTCCTCGCTGCGGCAGGAGCTGAAAAACGGAGACATCGTCGAGGTGCTGACCAGCGTCCAGAGCCACCCCAACAGGGATTGGCTGAAGTTCGTGAAGACCTCCAAGGCGCGGACCAAAATATCCCATTACATACATCAGGCGGAAAGAGAGCGCGGGCTGGAGCTGGGTAAAGAGCTGTTTGAGAAGGAGCTGACAAGGCTAGGGCTGGAAACCAAAAAATATATGACCGAGGAGATGCTGCTGCCCCATGCCCAGTCCCATGGGTATATGTCGCTCGACAGCATGTATATAGCCATCGGGCTGGGCAAGGTAAAGGTGTCGCAGATCCTGGCCAAGGTGGCCCCGCGGGAGACCGCCTCCGCTTACAAGAAAAAAATGTCACTGGCTGGGACCATCAAAAAGCTTATTACAAAACCGCTGGAAAAAGCCCAGACCTCCGGTGTTCGGATACAAGGTATGGACGACCTGCTGATCCGTTTTGCGCAATGCTGCAATCCGGTGCCTGGCGATGAAATACGGGGCTTCATCTCCAGGGGCAGGGGCCTTATCGTCCACACAGTCGACTGCCCGAACGCTGTGGCCATAGGTCTTCGATCGGAGCGGAGCGTCGATGTGGAGTGGGATATAAAAGAAAAGGAGAAAGAGAAACGGCTCGTCATGGTGAAAGTCAACACCGAGAACAAGCCGGGTATCCTTTCCAGGGTCAGCGGTATTATAGCGGAGCATGGGTCCAACATCAGCGAGGCCAGCGTCCGGGCGGATGAGGGGAGCCATGGCAACCTGTATATAACATTGGACGTTTTCGACCTGGCCCAGTTACGCCGGTTGATGGAGGCGATTGATAAGCTGCCCGGCGTGAAATCGGTGGAAAGAATCAAGGACCGGAGCGCATTCCAGCTTACCCGGGCCCCGAAAAAATCGAACTGACCGGGATGATTAATGGGGTATAATTATAAAATGATATCCAGATTATTTATGTTGAGTGTGGTCCTATGTTTTTTTGTGGTTCCATTCTCTTACGCCGATGACGATTCCGCCAAGGAGCGGAAAATCCAGCGTAAAGCCAAAGAGAGGGCGGAACAGGTGAAGCTGAGAGAGGATACGGAGGAAGGATCGCATCGCATCGATAACAAAATAATTTCCAGCCGTGACTCTGGTGTCAAGATCAATGATCAGAAATATGTCTCCAGTGTTATAGCAAGGGAACGGGAAGAGTTTAAAGAGGACGCCACCTTGCGTGAAGAGGAGGAACTACGTAAAGCTCAAAAGGCTGCCGCGCAACAAAAGAAAAATATCGATGAGGAAAACCGGATAATTCGCAAAAAGAAACAAAAACAATTGCAGTTTGTTGATTAAATTGCTAAACTACTGAAAGCAAATATAACGAATAATATAGTTGGGGAGATTTTCAATGGGTATAGTACGCAGACTCACTCTGTTAACCACAATTGTTTCTATGGCTTTCACGCCATTGCTGACCGGGATGTCTTATGCCGCAAATAATGCGGTTTTCAAGACTGGCGTTGTATCTGGCACAGTGTTGAGCGATTCAGGATCCGCCGTTCCAGGAGTTTTGGTTTCTGTGCATGGTTCTGATGGCTCGGTTGTTGGCAAAAGTATATCGGGCTCCGATGGATCATTTACGTTTCCTGAAATTACAGAAGGCGATTATCATCTATCCATCAAAGGCCAGAAGCTTGCGTTTGCGACAAGCAACAACGCCAAAATATCCGCAATGAAAATTCTTGTCCCTGGTGAAGAAGGCGCGCCTGCGGACGAAGCGCCAGGAGGCTTTGCCTGGTTTCTTGAAAATGGTGTCTGGGTTTTGGTTCCTATCGCTTTATTAGCGTTTTTAATTGCTAACCGTAGCAGTAGCGATGATAATGATTCCGGTTCCCCTGGGACGGGCCCCACGACAAGCCCATAAGCATTTTAATTTTAAGTGTTTTATTGGATTAAGATAACCGATATTGGCCACTTTGCAAAATTACTGGCGCCCGCTCGTTTGCAACTTCAGGCAGGGTAATATGAAAGTATATCTACCGTGCCTTATGTTGTTGCTTTCTATCATTGCCCTCAATGGATGTACGAGCTCTGGCGCCGCTCCAACTGTTCAACAAAATATCCTGGATGTTTCGGCGGAGCGTGTGTCCCCCAGCGATGACGTCAGTCGACTGATCGCCCTTAATTCCCTTGATAAAGTGTCGGAGAAGAGCAAAGACTATGTGATCGGCCCTGGTGATGTGTTGGAAGTCAGCATATTCGAATGGGAGCTTCGGGAAGAAACAAAGACCGCCACGTTCCGTGTTGCGGAGAGCGGGGTCATCGCGCTTCCAGTGATTGGAGAGCTTGAAGTAGGTGGCAAAACGGTCCGTGCTGTGAAAAAAGACCTGGAGAATACCCTTAAAAGAGGGCGTTTTATAAAAGATCCAAAGGTTAGCATCGACATTGCTGAATTTCGTAGCAAGCGTGTGGCAGTGATCGGCGCGGTTCGTGATCCTGGCGTGTATACATTGAGGCAGAATGTCACCACATTCCTGGATATCGTTTCGCTGGCTGGCGGTTTGTCCGAGCAGGCGGGGTACGAGGCTTATGTTATCCGCTCTGGTGGGTTTGCCCGCTCCAAAGTATCGGATGAAGACCGGGTTTTGGCAAAAGGCAAAACCTATGATGGCAATGATTCGATAACAATAGATATGTATGAGCTTTTGGAAGAGGGTAACCTTGATCTTAATATGGTGATTGATGGCGACGACATTATTAACATACCGGAAGCGCAGAGCTTTTCTGTCATTGGCTATGTCCGGGGCCCGGGCAAGTTTCCACTGCGTAAACCGATGACAGTGCTGGAAGGTATCGCCATGGCCAACGGCCTTATGGACGATAAAGCCTCCCCGGAGGATGTGGTTGTAAAACGATTAACAAAAAATGGTGAAGTTCTTATTAAGCTTAACCTGTCGCATATATCAGAAGGTAAAAAACCGAATATATTCTTGCAACCAAACGATATTATCGATGTGCGCCAGTCTCCAGGTCGAAGGTTCGCTTTGGGAGTTTTCGATTTGGTCAAAAATATTTTCAGTTTTACATACAGGGTAAACCAGTAGCGCACGGTGATGGCCGGGCGTCGAGCGCCTTGCCGCCGGCTGTCCCTGTTAAACAAACAATTTCAATGAAATAAAAATGAATATAGTAATGGGCCATACAGCCCACCTGAAAGATTATATTCGTGTTTTAATAGCGCGCCGGTGGATAGTGATCAGCGCGGTCACCCTTGCCGTCCTTGGCATGGCCACATACGTGCTCACCGCCACGCCGGAATATCGCGCAAAGGCGACGCTGCTCATTGAGCCGTCTGCAATAAAGCTGATGGAGTTTAGCGATGTGTATGACCCTACGCTTTCTGGAATGACTGGAGAGATTGCGCGACGTGAATTTTATGCGACTCAACATACACTTATCCTGAGCCGACAGCTACTGGAGAAAACTTTTGAAAAGTTCAACTTTTCCAGATTTGAAGAATTTAGTGACGCAACAGATCCGATAGATAAATTCGGAGAGTATTTCCATGTGGCGCCGGTTCGAGGGACCCGGTTGGTTGATGTTACGTTCGATTGGAAAGATCCAAAATTGGCTTCAAAGGTTTTGGCCTACCATGTCGACTCGTATATCCTGTCATATCGTCAAAGGTCTTTAGGTGTATCACTTGGAGGTATAGACACCTTGAAGCGGAAATCGGTTGAGCTGAAGCCAAGGGTGGAGGAGGCGTCGGATAAGCTTCAGAAATTCATGGTCGAAAACAACATGGTGTCACTGGAAGAATCGCAAAATATCGTGGTAGAGCGCCTCAAGGAGATCAGTAAAAACCTTACAATAACCGAAAACGATCGGATAAAGTATAAAAGTGTTATCGACAATATTTCCAATGCGCTAAAAGTGCGCGGCACACTGAAAGACATCCCGGAAGTAGCGGATAGTAAAATCATCCAGCACCTGAAGGTCGAGTATATTCAGGCGAAGAAAGAGCTGGAGGATTTGTCGGAACGGTTCGGAGTGAACCATAGTGAGGTCAAAGCTGTAAGCGCCCGCCTTGGCGCCATATCACGTAAAATGACCAGCGAAATGCGGAGTATTATGGTATCCGCCCAGGCCCAGCTGGAACGGGCCGAAAAGCAGACCACGGACCTTAAAGAAGAGCTTGCCAAACAGGAGAAAAATGTTCTGGAGCTAAACAGCATCGCCGGCAAATATAACTTGTTAAAAGAGGCGCATGAAACATTGCGCGCAACATATCAGACCATCGACAAGCGGGTTAAAGAGATTGAAATATCCCTGGCCGCCGGTTCCCAGCATGACAATATTTTCATTATACAAAGCCCGGAAGTTCCACTTGAACATGAAAATCCAAAACGTCTCCAGCTGATGTTTACCGCCATAGTCACTGGCGCCTTGGCGGGAATATTGCTGGCGTTTTTTATAGATTATCTCGATACTTCTTTAAAGACAAAAGAAGAAACAGAAAAACTTCTGGATTCTCCGGTGATTGGTTTTGTCCCTGGCATTGATAAAAGCGCCGAGCAGAATGGTTCTGTGTCGTCCACTACGACGGGGTATCTGCATGCGTTAAACAACCCCAGGTCAGCGACCACAGAGTCGTTTCGATCGATACGCACAGCATTGGAATTCACGCATATAAATAGTGAGTTGAAAACCTTTCTGGTTACCAGCGCGTCACCGTCAGAGGGGAAAACATTTATTAGCTTGAATATCGCAATCGCTATGGTGAAAGCTGGGAAAAAGGTGTTGCTGGTGGACGCCGACTTGAGAAGACCGCGCTTGCACAAAGTATGCGGAACAGCGCTGGTCCCTGGGTTGAGTAACTTGCTGGCAAAGGGTGAAACAGCAGGTGTTTTGCGTGAAAGGGCGCTCGACCTGTCTAACCTGACGTTGATACCCGCAGGCGACGTGCCCCCTAATCCGGCGGAATTGTTGGGTAGCCTCAGGATGAAAGAGTTTATAGAGACGATGAATAGAAAGTTCGATATTGTCATCGTAGACACTCCGCCCACAGTAATGTTCACCGACGCTTCGATACTGTGCAAATATATCTCATCGGCGATCCTTGTTGTGCGCAGTTTTTCTACTCAGCGCGATTATGCCAAAGCGGCCAAAGAGTCTATTACACAGTCAAGAGAGACAAAATTAGGGGTGGTTTTGAATAACGCCGACGCGCCATATGATGGGTATTATTCCTACACCAGCGACTATCACAAGTACTATTACGACAATGACGATCAGACCAGCTCTGCAAAGAGCAGTAGCAGGTCACGGAAAATAAAGAAAAAGGCTTGATTATGCCCTGGGGGGCAGAGGACCCAGCCAGTTGCATCGCGTGTTAATCGCCTGAAAGTGGCCCTTTGCGCTGGCGCTAAATATGATCACAGCACCAACCCTTGAAACTGACAGTTGCGCAAGCGTTGTAATGGTTCATCGCTGGGCCAAAGCAATACATCATGATTTGGAGACCAGCTTTTTCAAAAGACTTTCCAGCAGCTCAATATCATCAGTGTTGTTCTTTTTATATACTTTTTTGATCTGTTTGATGGTAGTGGTCAACTTGATAATGTTCTGTCCATGTTCCGGGCCGGTTACTTTTTTCATGGGCAGATCCTCGATCTGTCCAAACGACAAATCACGGCCAGTGAGCAGCCAATCGAGAGAGCACCCGCTATATCGTTGTATTTTAAGCAGATTTTCGTATGTAGGGATCTTTTCCCTTTGCCAATAGTACTGAAACAGACCCTTCTCTATGCCGACCCGCCTGGCCCAGGTATATGGCTTCTCACCCCGCATTAATATTTTCAACCGGTCTCTAAATGTCTGTTGAGGTTTGCTCATTTTATTTCCTTAATAAAATTAAACTTCCAAGGTTGTTGTACTGTTAAATCAATATTACTACTTCATTTAATCATATAATGTAGAAATTATATATGATTATCGGCAATATTACTACATACTTTAATAATGCAGTTAAACCGCCCCTGTTTTTATCTGAATGGCCTTAAACATGTCGATAGCATCTACCATACAACATCCTATAGTTATCCCCCCTATATTACCTTTAATTTACAATAGAAAGCGTGGCTGGTCAAAATATATTATGCAAAAAATGCTGTTTTTCGAATTATTTGCATACACAATTTTTCGAATAATTATATAGGATAATGTCGTTTATTTAACTAATTCCAAATATTCCAACTGTCTATCGACAAGAACCTGAGTTATTTCCAGCAGCGCGCTTCATAAACAACATTTATATAATACACCGCTATAAAAATTGCATCTCAGTAAAAATGCTGTAATATTGAAAAACCATATTTGTAACAAATACTAAACTGTAAAAAACATAGGTACCATCAGGACTCTTATGGCAGTATCAAAAGTGTTAAGCGCCGCGGTCTACGGTATACACGCATACACAGTGGAAGTGGAGGTCGACCTGACACCGGGGGCTCCTGTCTATTCGACTGTCGGGCTTCCGGACGCCGCCGTCCGGGAGTCGCAAAACAGGGTTCTGGCCGCGCTTTCCAACTCTGGGTTTGAGGTACCCATAAAGAAGATAACAGTCAACCTGGCGCCTGCCGATATACGCAAAGAGGGGTCTGCTTTCGACTTGCCGATCGCCATCGCGATTCTGAAAGCCGAAAGGCTCCTGGACGCGCCGCTGGACGATACGATGTTTTTTGGTGAGCTTGCCCTGGACGGCAGGGTAAAGCCGATCCGCGGGATCCTCAGCGCGGCTATGCTGGCGAAGGATGAAGGTAAGCGAAGGGTTATTGTCCCGATCGAAAACGCCAACGAAGCAGCGGTGGTGGAGGGTATAGATGTGAACGGTGTCAGCTCGTTGCCCCAGTCAATTCAATATTTAACTGGAGCCGAATCGATCGAACCAACCAGTGTGAACAGAGATAAAATATTTGTTTCAAGCGTGTCTAGCAGCCTGGACTATGCTGATGTGAAAGGGCAACAGCATGTAAAGCGCGCGTTGGAAGTGGCGGCGGCAGGGGGCCACAACCTGTTGATGATAGGGCCGCCCGGTTCTGGCAAATCTATGATGGCCAAACGACTGCCCACAATATTGCCAGACCTGGCGTTCGAGGAAGCGTTGGAAACCACCAGAGTGCACTCGGTTTCAGGTAAGCTGGAAGCGAACCGGCCGCTAATCACACAAAGGCCGTTCCGCTCGCCGCATCACACCATATCCGACGCGGGGCTGATCGGCGGTGGCACGATACCGATGCCTGGGGAAGCGTCGCTGGCCCACAACGGCGTGCTGTTTTTGGACGAGCTGCCGGAGTTTCGGCGCAACGCTTTGGAAGCGCTCCGCCAACCGGTGGAAGATGGCAAGGTCACCATCAGCCGATCCGCGATGTCTGTCACGTTCCCATGCAAGTTTCTGCTGGCCGCCACGCTGAACCCTTGTCAATGCGGATATTATGGCGACAGCGTTCGTGAGTGCAAATGCAGTATGCAGATGATACGTAAATATCGCAGTAAAATCTCCGGTCCGTTACTGGACAGGATAGATTTGCACATCGATGTGCCGGCGGTGAAATATAAGGAGATGATGACGGAATCGGAGGGTGAACCATCGAAAAATATTCTGGAGCGGGTGAACATCGCCCGGCGCATCCAGTCGGCAAGATTCGCCGGCGCCGGCATTTTCTGCAACGCCCAGATGGATACAAAAAAAATTAAAACCGTTTGTAAAATTGATAACACATCACAATCGATATTAAAATCCGCCATTGAAAAGCTGGGCCTCTCCGCCCGCGCCCATGAAAAAGTATTGAAAGTCGCCCGAACCATCGCCGACCTGGCGCAGGAGGAGAATATACACCCAGAGCATATAGCCGAAGCCGTCCAACTGCGGTCCCTGGACAGAGAGATATTTTAATCAATAAACAGGCGCCGGTTCCTGTATTATCACATCGTCTCCTCGAAATAATTAGATTGATACTGACCCTCAAATTCGATCTATATTTTATTACTATGGAATATGTGAAAAAAGTGATATTATCTAAAAAAAATGTACATATAATCTTTTGTGAGGGTTTAGAGTAAACGATGCAGTCAGGCAAACTTGTATTTATATTAATAATATTAGCACTAGCGGCCGGCGCTATCATTCTCGGTTCCGAGTGGTACACCTCAAGGCCGAATTTTTGCGGCTCATGCCATATTATGGTGAAATATCACAAGTCGTGGTCCGATTCAAAACATAAAGATATTGCCTGTGTCGATTGTCACTATGCTCCTGGCGAACAGCACTCTGTCGCGGCAAAATTCAAAGGATTGTCACAGCTGTTTTCCTATTTCGGCAGTGGCGACTCGTTGGTCCGCAAAGAGGCAACCATATCTGACGAATCTTGCACAAAGGTCGGGTGCCACGTGCAGGATGAAAAGTTTGGCGAGAAAAAAATCAGCTACCTGGATTCCATGACATATGACCACAAAACCCATTTTGACAAAACCATCGAGGGGCAGAAGCTGCATTGCAACACTTGCCATACCCATTCAACTAATGTTAAGCATTTTGAAGTAGCCAAGGAAACCTGTTATCTATGCCATTTCAAAAATGTCGATTTCAACAAGGGGCGGGGCAACTGCAAGCTTTGCCATGTTTTGGATGATACGCCGCTGCAGTCACAATTCAAGGATGACCCGGGCCGGACAGATATAAAACCGATCACCCACGTATCATTGGAAACCACAGGCGTTTCGTGTGTATCGTGCCATCTTTATATAGTCGAAGGGGATGGCGCCATCAAGGAGGAGGATTGCCTGGATTGTCATGAAAATGGCGATGTGTTGGAAAAGGCTGATGATAAAAAATTGATGCACGAAAAACATGTGGCGGGGCAGGAGGCGAAATGCTTCGATTGCCACAGCCCGATCATGCATAGCAATAAAGAGAATTTCCTGGCGGCCAACAGGGCCGATTGCCAGTTGTGCCATGAAAATCACCATATGGGCGAGTTGGCGCTGTTGAAGGGGGCTGGCATAAAAGATATTACTGGACCACCAGCGCTTATGAACAAATCGCAGACAAGTTGCGCTGGCTGCCATGTAAATGATGACCATGACAAAACCGGCCAACCATTATTGAAGGCCACATCGAAGGGGTGTGTCGATTGTCATGGCATGGAATATAAACAGAAATTTGATACTGACAAAGCCCAGCTATCGGCCGCGTTGGAGGAAGCGAAAACCCTTGGGTCGGAAGCTTTGGCGGCGATTGAAAAGGGCGTTGGAATCGCCTCCTCGGAAGATATCGACGAAGCCAGGGAGATGTATGACAAGGGTAAAGAATATTTGAGCGCTATTGAAATGGCCCATGGTGTGCACAACAAAAAATATTCAATCAAAATTATTGATGAGGCCCTTGGATATTTCGAGGATGTTATCGACGAAATGGAAGAAGTGATAGACGAAATGGAAGAAGCGACTATAAAAAATAGTGCAAATTAGCCACTTACCATACCTGACAGTTTTTGACGAAGCATCAGGGATGAATACCATACCGTACTTAAAGGAGAAACAGATGAGAAAAGCGGGAAAACAAACACGACGAGACATTTTTAAAGTCGCAGGCTACGCTTCTGCTGGGGCCGCGGCCGCGCTGGCTTCAGGCTCGGCGACTTCACTGGCTGCGGAAAAGAAGGCGCCCAGGTGGGCGATGGTCATGGATTTGCGCCGGTGCACCGGGGTGCGGGCATGCACAGTCGCGTGTAAATCAGAATATGACACACCACTCGGGTCGTGGAACACTGTGGTCAAGGAAGTTGCGTATGGAAACTATCCAGACAGGAAAAAAGATTTTCTTCCCCGGCTTTGCAACCATTGCGAGGGCGCAAAGGATGATGGGGGTCCACCTTGCGTAAAAATCTGCCCTGAAAACGTATCTGGCGATCGAGCGAAATATGTCACCCCGTCCGGAGATAAGATCCGCTACCGAACCGGCGCCACCTATAAGCGCCCGGACGGCGTTATCATGTTCGATAACTCTCTTTGCATCGGCTGTGGTAAATGCATCGACGCCTGCCCATATGGCGCCCGGTCGTTTAACCAAAGGCTGACCTCTGGCAAGGACAAGGGAAAAAATGGAATATCCAAATGTTCGTTTTGCGCCCATAGAATCGACAATGGTGTGGAACCTGCGTGTGTGAACACATGCCCGAACGACGCCCGTATTTTCGGTGATTTGAACGACCCGGCCAGCGAAGTGGCAAAACTTGTGAAAAAGCACAAACTTATGGAGAAGTCCAAAGAGACAACCTTGCTGGCGGACGAAGGAACATTGCCGCAGGTGTTTTATATCGACCCGAATGGTTCGGTGAAGCGGTATTCCATAACCAAGGAAAACAAGATGGAGCAGTTCCGCGACATGATCGTCTAGCGTCGCCTGTTATTTAAAACATATATAAAAATTATACTGGAGATAGAACAATGTCGAATATAAATCGACGAAATTTGATAAAGATGGCCGCTTTGGCCGGTGTGGCGCTTGGTGGAAACCTGGCGTCGGGGAAAAATGCTTTTGCTGGAACGATAGACCTGGCCAAGGGTGGGAAAGACTTTTCTCCATCCACAGGCGCGCAACGAGAAAAAATAGCCACCGCATGCTGGTCCTGTGTCACCCGTGACCCAATGGTCGGGTATGTAGAAAATGGACGGCTGGTTAAGCTGGAGGGCAACCCTGACTCTGTCCGTACAAATGGGAAAATATGCGCCAAGGGTCAGGCCGGTGTCAACCAGGTATACGACCCGGATCGTATATTGCACCCGCTTAAACGGGTTGGTAAAAGAGGTGACGGGAAGTGGAAAAAGATTTCATGGGATGAGGCTTTGACGGAGATATCTGGGCGGTTGAAAAAACTGCGGGACGCGGGAACACCGGAGAAATTCATGTTCCACTACGGCCGTATGAAAAGCTCCAACAGCAAGATGATTAAAAGCGTTTTCCTCTCCACCTATGGAACGAAAACCATCGGCAACCATACATCGATTTGTGAAGGAGCCAAGTGGGTGGGCCAGGAGCTGACCTGGGGAAAACATTACGACAATTGGGATTTTGACAAAACCAAATATATCCTGAATTTCGGCAGCGCTGTGCTGGAATCGCACACGAACCATATACCGATGTCGCAACGGTTTATGAAAGCAAGGGTGGATCGTGGTGTAAAGGCGGTGACCTTCGACGTTCGTCTATCCAATACCGCCGCGAAGTCTGACGAGTGGATACCTATAAACCCAGGAACCGATGGCGCCGTGGCATTGGCCATGTGCAATGAGGTGATGCAAAACAACTGGTACGATAAAAGTTTTCTGGAATATGTGAAAGCCACAGCCAATATTGACGACACGGTAGACACCAAAGCCGCCACGTTGAAAAAACATTTCGCGCAATACACCGCCGAATGGGCGGAGAAAGTATCCGGCGTGCCGGCGTCAACCATCAAACGGGTCGTCAAGGAATTCGCCACCGCAAAACCGGCGGTGGTTATAAGCTATCGCGGCGCTGTCGCCCATTACAACGGGTCGGAGAATGAGCGGGCGATCCAGACATTGGCCGCATTGACCGGCAACATAGACAACCCTGGCGGCCGTTGCCGCGCGGTGGCCCCAAAGTGGAAATACCATAAAGGCCCAAAGGATAAGCCAAAAGCCAAGGCGCTGAAGATCCTGAAAGGCTTTAAGGGTGATATCGCCTATGCCACCCATGGGGCGAACCATCAAGTCTTTAAAATGATCAAGGATGGCAGCGCTGGCCGGCCGGAAGTCTATATGTGGTATTGCTATTCGCCGGTCTATTCCAACTGCGATTGTAAAGAGAATGTGGAAGTATTAAAGGATGAGAAGCTTATCCCATTCTCTGTCTGCGTTAACCCCTTTTATGACGAGGCGGCGGCGCTGGCGGACATTATACTGCCAGATGTCACCTATCTGGAAAAATGGGACTGGGAAGATGGTGTTGGGCCAGACCAGATCGCCGAATATTATACCCGTCAGCCATTGGTCAAACCGTTGGGTGAGGCCCGCGATTTTTGTGATGTTGTGTGCGACCTGGCCGACCGTATGGGGATGCCGTTAGGGTTTGGATCGAAAAAAGAGTTTGTCCAATACTCATGCGAGCATACCCCTGGTGTGAAAGAGGCAGGCGGTTTTGACTATATGATGAAGCATGGAATTTGGCGCGACAAAAAGGCGAAAGGGAAATATTTCGGCTATAAAGCCGAGGTGTCACCGAAAAAGCTGAAAGCTGATGGTGTCGTCCTGGACGAGGCCACCGGAACTTACTGGAACTGGAAAAAGGCGCATGCCAAAGGACCGGATGAAGGATATACGACGACTAAAAACGCATATAAAGGTTATGTGGGGCAGAAGGTCGGGGGTAAAGTTGTAAAAGGCTTTAAGCCAGACAAACTGAATAAATCAGGATACTTTGAAATCTATTCCGGATTTATGGAAGCTAAAGGGCACAACCCGCTGCCTAGCTATATCCCGATTCCTGAGCATCAGAGCAAGAAGAGTAATCAACTGATTCTGACAACTTATAAGGTGCCGGTGCAGATACACTCGCGCAGCGCAAATTGCAAATGGCTGACCGAGATATATCACGAAAACCCTGCCAAGATTAATCCTTCCACGGCAAAGTCGATGGGGATCAGCGATGGTGATAAGATCAAGGTCTCTTCGAACATCAATAATATTACCACCACAGCAAATGTTACTGATGAGGTGATCCCGGGTGTTGTTGCTATTTCGTTTCATTGTGGCCATTGGGAATATGGCAGATATGCGTCTGGCAAAAAATCGCCAATGGCTGGTGACAATGACCCAGACCTGAAACTGAAATGGTGGAAGGGAAATGGCGCTCATCCTAACTGGGTGATACCAAACTGGCCAGACCCGATATCTGGTCAGCAACGAACTATGGATCAGCTTGTCAATGTTTCGAAAGCATAATGACAAAGGATGAGTATTGAAGAAGATTTAAACGTTACAATCGCCAGGGGCAAAATTTATATGCTCCTGGCGACCCTGTTTAAGAATACACCAGACCAGGAAACAGCCGAGCTGGTTTTATCGGAAGAATTTCGTCATATAGCGAACAGTTCCGGAGTTGAACTGGAGCCAAGGGAGGCGGTTGTTGTGGATGAGGCTTGCCTTGAGGAGCTGTCCACAGAATTTACCAAACTGTTTGTTGGGCCTGGGCCCCATCTGTCGCCTCACGAATCGGTTCAGCGTGAGCTGCCAGATGGTAAATGGGGGACATTGTGGGGCGATTCTGCGGTGGCTGTGAATCAATTCTATGAATCGGTTGGACTGAAACTACCTGATGAAGAGAAACGTCTGCCAGATAATCTGAGCCTTGAATTCGAGTTCATGTCAATGCTTCTCGCGGAAGAAGAAGAACTTATGAATAATAGCGCCAACAGTGAAGAAGTGGATAAAATAAGGTCTACACAGCAAGCGTTTTTAAAAGAGCACCTTCTTTCATGGGTTCCCCGGTTTATGGAACGGGTTATAGAAACCAGTGAAAGCAACTTTTTTATTGATGTGGCGCAGCTTACAAAAAATTTTTTACAAAGCGAAAAAGTTTAATCAGACCCAGTAATATGCTATCCATATAACATATTGATTTCATGGGGTATTTATCAACACCTTAATGCTCCAGCTTTAAGCCGACCCAAATTACAATCTCTGATCAAGAAACTAAAGAAATTAAATTACTTATTTGTTACTATTTAACCCTTTTACAATGACAATCGAATGTTATAAGCTAAGTACTAAGTAGAAGGAAGGTATGATATGGAACACAGCATTACAGCGATTCTTAACTCGGCTCGCACTTTGAAGCAGGGCACAACAATGCATATAAGCAAAGATGCGCCCGAGTATATTGAAGCCATAAACTATATTGGCGCGAATGAAGCCGATATGGAAAAAGCTGGGTTGAGCGATGGCGATGAAGTGAATGCCAGCTCGGATTTCGGCACTGTCACGCTGCCCATAAAGCAGATGGATCTAGCGCCTGGTTGCGCATTCATGCCGCTGTCATATCTTGCCAACAGGTTGGTGTCTCCAGATACCAAAGGGACTGGAGTGCCTGGGTTCAAAGACACACAAGTTACAATAACCAAAGCTTAAGAGGTATTAAGCTCTAAACGCTTAGGAGGTTCATTATGGCATCAGAAGTTGCAACTTTAGAAGAGACGACTGATAAAGTAAAAACATATGAAAATATTGTCTGTCCGTTTTGCGCCACTTTATGTGACGATATCAAGGTGGAAGTTACGGACAACGTGGTCACAAAGGTAAATGGATGTAACCTTTGCAAAGGTGTTTTCCTGAACGCCCACAAAGAGTGGACAGTACCAATGATCAACGGCAAAGAGGTGGCCTATGACGACGCTGTGGACAAAGCGGCGGAAATCATGGCGGCGGCCAACAATCCGCTGATTTATGGCCTGGCCGCGACAGATGTCGAAGCGCAGAAAATGTGCATCGAGCTTGCGGACATGACCGGAGCGAACCTGGATAACGCTTCGTCTGTTTGACACTCACCGACAATGGTGGCATTACAGCTCGGCGGTGCGCCGGCGGCCACTTTGGGAGAGGTAAAGAACAGAGCCGATCTCATAATTTTCTGGGGGTCCAATCCAGCGGAGTCTCACCCGAGGCATTTCACCCGATATTCCGGGACCGTCAAAGGTAGATTCACCAAAAGAGGACGTAAGGACCGGCATATAGTCGTGGTCGACATCCGCAAAACTCCGTCTGTTAAATATTCAGATGAGTTCATCCAGATAGACCCAGGGACCGATTATGAAGTCCTGAACGCTATGAGGATGCTGACCAACGGAATGAAACCGGACGCTGACATGGTTGGCGGTATAAAGATAGAAGTACTGGAAGAGCTGGTGGAACGATGTAAAAAAGCCAAGATGGGCGTTATGTTCTTCGGTCAGGGCATCACCGAGACCAGGGGCAAGCACCAGAACTCATCCGGCATATACCAGTTCGGTAAAGACATGTCGCGCCATTCGAAGTTTCTGACATTGCCGATGCGCGGGCATTATAACGTTGTCGGCAGCGGCAACACCATGTGCTGGCAGACCGGCTATCCGTTTGCGGTGAACTTTGGCAGAAGCTTTCCGCAGTTTAACCCGGGCGAGTTTTCCGTGGTTGATTTGTTGCTTAGAAGAGAGCCGGACGCAGCGATGATTGTGGCGGCGGAGCCGATGGACCATTTGCCATACGAAGCTGCGCGGCACCTGGAGAACATCCCGACAATTGTGCTGGATCCGCGGGAGACGCTGACCACCAAGATCGCAGATGTTGTGATCCCGGTCAAGCATGCCGGGATTTCGGTGGAAGGGACAGCCTACAGGATGGACCATATACCACTCAAAATGGCAAAAATTATGGATTCACCCTGGCCAAAAGATGATGTGCCGCTAGGGCGTATCATCGAAAAGGTTAAAGAAATGAGGGCTAAACAGTAATTATGGGAATACGTATAGATAACGGCGAGGTCGTTGACCCCGCGCATAATGAGGACATGGTCAAGCGATCTGTCCATATCAAGGATGGAAAGATCGTTAAAGACTCTGGCAAGGACGCCCATGTCATAGACGCGACCGATTGTGTGGTTATGGCAGGCGGTGTGGATATCCACACCCATGTTGCCGGGCCAAAAGTTAACTTTGCCCGGCTGATGTTGCCGGAGGATCATCGGTATGAGCATGTCTCCCGCGAGGACGGATACGAGCGATCCGGCACCGGCGGTGTGGCGGCGACAACGTTTGTGACTGGCTATCGTTATTCCGAAATGGGTTATACAACAATTGTGGAGCCTGCGGTGCCGCCGCTCGGCGCGCGGCATGCGCATGACGAGCTTGTGGATATACCGCAGGTCAACAAGGCGATTTTCGTTTTGTTGGGCAACTCTGAGATTGTGTATCAATACCTGGAAAAGGGCGAAAAAACCAAGCTGCAGGAATATCTGGCCTGGATTGTTGACGCGACCAAATCTTATTCGGTCAAGATCGTTAACCCGGGCGGGACGAACCTTTGGAAATATCGGGGCAACCTGAACAGTATCGACGAGAAGCTGCGTGACTTTGATATTACACCGCGGGACATTGTGGTGTCGATATCAGATGCCATGACAGCTTTGGGCATGCCGCACCCGCTTCATTTGCACTGTAATAATCTGGGCATCCCAGACAGCTACAAGGCAGTGGTCGAAACTGTGAAGGCCATGGAGGGCAGGCCGTTGCATCTGACGCATTTGCAGTTCAACAGCTATGGCAGCTCTGGCAAACGCAAGTTCAACTCCGAAGCGCCGAGGCTGGCCGACATTGTCAACTCGAACAAAAACATATCTATCGATGTGGGGCAGGTGGTGTTTGGTAAAACAACCACGATCACCGCCGATGGCCCGTTCGAGTTTCATCTGCATAAACTGACCGGCGGCAAATGGTATAACGGCGATGTGGAGTGCGAGGATGGTTGTGGTGTTGTGCCATACGACTATAAACGCAAATCGTTTGTTAACAGCATCCAGTGGGCGGCCGGGCTGGAGCTGTTTTTGCTGGTGGACGATCCGTGGAGGGTATACCTGACCACGGACCATCCGAACGCCGGGCCGTTTATCTCCTACCCGTTTATTATTCGCATGCTGATGGACAAGGATTTTCGTAAGGAGCAGATCTCGAAGATATCCGCAGAGGCCAGCTCTGAAATACCGCTGAAGGTTGTAGAGCGGGAATATTCATTATACGAAATAGCCGTCATCACCCGCGCCGGCACTGCTAAAAGGTTGGGGCTGGTGGATAAAGGGCACATCGGACCGGGCGCAGATGCGGATGTCACCATATACAGGAAGAACTCGAACTATGAAGATATGTTCGCCAAACCTGCTTATGTGATTAAAGATGGTGAAATCGTGGTCAAGGATGGAAAAGTTTGCAAGCAGGTGTTTGGGAGCACGTTTCATCTCCAGCCAGAGCGTGGCGCTGCTGATATACAGTCTGACCTGGAAGATTTCTTTGCCGAGTTTTATACGGTGAACATAAAGAACTATCCGGTCGGCCTGGAATATCTACCTAATTCGGAACTGGTCCCTTGCAATGGAGTTGTTGAATGATCAAACTTACGTTAAAGGAAGCGCTTACCATACCAGCGGAGGCTGACTGCATTACGCCGGATAACCTTCATAACAAATCGAACGACGAGATAAAGAGTCAACCGGTCTATTGGGGCAACAAGAAGCTGACCCTGGGCGATCTGTTCGATGTGGAAGGTGAGAAATCGGATGAAATAACCGTTATAGGCGATTGCGACAAAGTGAAGCTCATTGGCAGCCAGATGAGCTTTGGGTCGATCCATGTCAAAGGTAATGTCGGTTTTAACACTGGATCTTATATGACCGGAGGCAAAATCACGGTTGATGGAGACGCCCGGGATTATCTGGGCGCCATGATGGAAGGCGGCCTGGTTGTATGTAAAGGTAACGCGGGCAACTTCACTGGTGGAGCTTATAAAGGCGAGATGGCGGGGATGCAAGGCGGCGAGATTATCGTGCATGGCAACGCCGGGATGGAGACCGGCTGTTTCATGCGTCGCGGGTTGATAGTGATCGGCGGCGACACGGACGATTTTGCCGGGGTGTTCATGCTGGCGGGCACCATCCTGGTGCTGGGTAACGCAGGTTTGCGCGCCGGGGCCAATATGAAACGCGGGACCATCATATTAATGAACGAGACTGATGTACTGCCTGGATTTTATGAAGGGTGTGAGTTTGAATCGCCTGCTATATCGATGATACTCAAACGGGCGTCCACCTTCGGGTTTGATACTCCTGACAGCTCTGCTTTCAAACGCTTTTATGGTGATGTTACTTCCCTGGGCAAAGGCGAGATACTGATCAGAGCGTAAAGGCAATATTCCCCCTCGCTATTTTTTTGGCGTTATTGTCAAAAAAACAGGATAAAGATTATAAAACAGCAACCTTTTTGTCATACAATATTAAGGTTGCGTCTTAACGTAATTTAAACAACAGTCATGATTTGTAAAAATTAACAGAAAATCTTTTGGACATAATAATGACAAAGCTTCTTTCTGCATTGCAGGAAAACTTTCTTGGTCATTCACCTACCTGGTACGAGCGTACCATTCTCATTTTTCTGGTGATAAATCCAGTTCTGTTATACACGGTTGGCCCTTTTATAACCGGATGGGCGATCATGGCGGAGTTTATTTTCACGTTGGCAATGGCATTAAAATGTTATCCTCTCCAACCGGGGGGGTTGCTGGCGATAGAGGCGATAGCCCTCGGTATGGCGTCACCAGAGGCTGTATATAAAGAAGCTCTATTAAATTTTCCTGTGATCCTTCTGCTTATATTCATGGTGGCTGGAATCTATTTTATGAAAGAGTTTCTGCTATATATTTTTGGCAGCCTGATTGTAAAGGTACGATCAAAAATATTACTGTCGCTGCTGTTTTGCTTCTTAGGAGCGTTTCTATCAGCGTTTCTGGACGCGCTGACGGTCACCGCTGTGATCATATCTGTGGGCATTGGTTTTTTCAGCGTGTACCACAAATTCGCCTCATCAAAACAATCGATACAAACATATGATGGCAAAGATGACGCCCATATCGATAGCATAGACAAGGAAGATTTATACAAATTTCGTGGCTTTTTGCGCAATATACTAATGCACGGCGCCGTGGGCACCGCGTTGGGTGGCGTCACCACATTGGTTGGCGAACCACAGAATTTGCTGATAGCCCATGTTATGGAATGGCATTTTGTCGAGTTTTTTATAAAAATGGCGCCTATAACCATGCCCACCCTAGTTGTCGGATTGGCAACCTGTGTCCTCGTGGAAAAGCTGGGTATATTTGGTTATGGTTACGAGCTACCGAAAAAAGTGCGCATGGTGCTGGAAGAGTATTCAGCCAAGGAATCGGCTAAAAGGGACGACAAAGGAAGAGCCCGACTGATTGTGCAAGCGGTGGTGGGTGTTTCTCTCATCCTGTCGTTGGCGTTTCATATTGCTGAAGTCGGCATCATTGGCCTGATGATAATTATTATGCTCACCGCGCTGAATGGGATCACAGAAGAGCATCAGATCGGAAGGGCGTTCGAAGAGGCCTTGCCGTTCACGGCATTGCTCGTTGTATTCTTTTCCATAGTTGCTGTCATCCATGAACAGCACCTGTTCACACCGATAATAGACTGGACACTAACCATGGAAGGCCACACCCAGTTGGTGGCGTTTTTTTTGGCCAACGGTATATTGTCGATGATTAGTGACAACGTGTTCGTCGCGACTATTTATATCAGCGAGGCGAAGGCGGCGTTCGACGCAGGCAGCATTACCCAGGATCAGTTCGACCTGATCGCAGTGGCCATAAATACCGGCACAAACATACCAAGCGTCGCCACACCGAACGGTCAGGCGGCGTTTCTGTTTCTTCTTACTTCCGCTGTATCAGCCCTGGTACGGCTTTCTTATATCCGCATGATAATCATGGCTTTACCTTACACTTTATCAATGAGCATAACGGCGCTGTTGGCGACCATATATTTACTGTAGACAAAATGAATGAATTACTAATAGAAATAGGAACAGAGGAAATACCTTCCAGCTATATTATTCCAGCTGTGGAAGCGTTGCAAAAAACATTGGCGCAAAGGCTGGAAAGTTTGGGGATGCCATTCGACGACCTGCGTCCGTTTTCATCCACGCGCCGATTGGCGGTTTCTGCGCTGAATATCCCGGCGCAACGCCCCATGAAAAAAATAAAAGCGTATGGCCCACCTAAAAAAGCTGGTTTTGCTCCGGACGGCTCCGTTACCAAAGCGGCGATAGGGTTCGCCAAAGGCAAAGGTGTGGATGTTGCCGAATTAAAAGTGGAAAATACAGAGAAGGGCGAGTACCTGTTTGTGGAGATTGAGGAGGGTGGAGATAATTGCGCTGATATCCTCGCTGTGGAACTACCGAAACTGATCAGAGAGATTCCGTTTCCAAAATCGATGCGATGGGGGGCGGATGATTTTCTGTTTACCCGGCCGATCCATTGGATAGTCGCGCTATTCGGTGGTGAAATTATAAAGTTTGACATCGCCGGTGTACAGTCTGGCAGTACTACCCGGGGGCACCGGTTCCTCGGTTTGCAGTCGATCAAGGTAACCGGTAGGGATGATTATATCGAAAACCTGCAAAACAATTACGTCATTGTGGATCAAGAGGAGCGGAAAGCTCAAGTGGCCCAAATGGTAGAGAGCGCCGCCCAGGAAAATGGCGCAGGGGTGCTGGTTGACGATGATCTGGCCGAGACCGTGGCCAACCTGACAGAATGGCCGATAGCGCTTTGGGGCTCTTACGACGAGCAGTTTCTGACTCTGCCGGATGAGTTGCTGATAGCGTCGATGAAAAACCATCAGAAAATGTTTAGTGTGGTGGGTGAAAATGGCAAGCTGACCAACGGATTTATCGGTGTGTCGAACATGAAGGTTGAGGATAACGATGTGGTGGTGGCCGGTTATAAGCGCGTATTGCGCGCCAGGTTGTCGGACGCCAAGTTTTTCTTCGATGAAGATTTAAAAACACCCCTGGGCGATTTCGCAAAACGGCTGGACAGTGTGGTCTACCAGAAAAAGTTGGGGACCGTTGGCGCCAAAATCGGGCGGTTCACAAACCTTGCGGAACAGCTTGCAATTATGATCAAACCGGAATTAAAGGATCAAGTGGTCACAACAGCGCGTCTGTGTAAAGCAGACCTGGAGACACTGATGGTGTACGAGTTTCCGGAGCTTCAAGGCGTCATGGGGCGGGAATACGCAAAAGCGGCAGGTGAGCCAGAGGAAATATATAACGCGATATTTGAGCATTATAAACCACGATGGTCAGGCGATAGCACACCACCATCCGATGTTGGCGCCATAGTGGGTATCGCTGACAAGCTGGACACACTGGCAGGATGTTTTAGCATCGGACTTATCCCCACTGGCGGGGCGGATCCATTCGCTTTGAGGCGAGGCGCGCTCGGCATTATCCAGACAATATTTGATAAGCAGTATCCACTAGACCTGGGAGCGCTGATAGATTTCGCCCTAGGGCAATTGGACGACAAAGCCGAAGGGAAACCTGAAGAAATCAAGCGGAAGCTTATGGAGTTTTTTGAAGGTCGACTAAAAAATTTCTGGACTGGTAATGGCGTGTCGTATGATGTGGCGGACGCGGTTCTTTCCGCCGGGTTTAACGATATGGCATCCGCCAACCTGCGTTGCGAAGCGATGACCGAGCTGCGAAGGCGCGACTTTTTCGAACCATTGGCCATCACTTTCAAAAGGGCGGCGAACATCACAAAAGATCACACAGCTGGCAAAGTGGACGAGAGCTTGTTTGAAAATGATCATGAACGGAACCTCCATAATGCGATAGTTAACCTGGCTGGCGATGTGGATTCTATGATAAACGATAAGCAATACCTTGCAGCCCTGGAAAAAATCGCTACACTGCGCAATAGTGTGGACAGTTTGTTTGATAATGTGATGGTTATGGCAAAGGAGGATAGCATCAGGGTCAATCGGCTGAATCTGCTTAGTGAGTTGACTGGCCTATTCGACAGGATCGCAAATTTCTCTAAACTGGCCGGGGCAGAGAGTAACTGAATAACCAACCAATAGCGGAATTTATTGAGGGGGCAGCAGAATGACAAAAAGAAAGTTTGTTTTCTTTTTTGGTAAAGGTGGCGCCGATGGATCGGCCGATATGAAAGACCTGCTGGGCGGCAAAGGCGCCAACCTGGCGGAAATGTGTAACCTGAAAATCCGCGTGCCGTCCGGTTTTACCATCTCTACACAGGCCTGTGTAGAATATTTTAAATCGGACTCCAAATGGCCCAGTGGGCTGGAGGGCGAAATTAATAAAAATATTGCTCGATTGGAAAAGGAAATGGGTAAAAAACTAAACGACCCATCAAACCCGCTTCTCCTTTCTGTCCGCTCTGGCGCCCGCGCGTCGATGCCGGGCATGATGGACACCATTCTGGACCTGGGGCTGAACGATAAATCGGTGGTGGGCCTTGCGGAAAAATCGAATAACGAATGGTTCGCTTACGATTCCTATCGCCGGTTCATCATGATGTTCGCTGATGTGGCGTTGGGTGTGGATCGCCACAAATTTGAAAAAGAGATTGTTGCAGAAAAGAAGAAATACGATTTGGTTACTGACACCCAGCTATCTGTCAAATCACTTCAGAAGCTTGTGACCAAATTCAAGGCTATTGTAAAAAAAGCGACCGGCGCTCCGTTTCCACAAAAACCGGAGGAACAACTAATAAAAGCTATCAACGCCGTGTTCGCCTCCTGGATGAATAATAGAGCGATAGAGTATCGCAGGCTTTACAATATACCAGAATCGTGGGGTACCGCTGTGAATGTGCAGTCGATGGTGTTCGGCAATATTGGCGACGATTCCGGAACTGGTGTGGCCTTCACTCGAGACCCTGCCAATGGCAAACGGAAATTTTATGGTGAGTTTCTGTTCAACGCCCAGGGTGAAGATGTAGTGGCTGGCATACGCACGCCGCTCTCTGTCAGTCAGATGGGTAAACGGCTGCCGAAGGCGCAAAAAGAGCTGGATAGAACATACAAGAAGCTGGAAAAACATTATCGCGATATGCTGGATATCGAGTTCACGGTGGAGCGGGGCAAGCTGTATATGCTCCAAACCAGGGTTGGCAAACGGACCGCCCATGCGGCCGTGCGGATTGCCACTGATATGGTAAACGAGAAGATGATCAGTAAAAAAGAGGCAATCCGGCGCATCCAGCCTGAACAGCTCGACCAGTTGCTGCACAACACAATCAACCCGGCGGCCCATGTAAAGGTGTTGACCAAAGGATTGCCAGCGTCACCTGGCGCAGGTGTGGGCAAGGTCATCTTTACATCGGAGGAAGCGATCGATCTGGCCGCCAACGGTGAGCAGTTGATTCTTGTGCGGCAAGAGACCAGCCCGGAAGATATCGGCGGTATGAACGCGGCCCAAGGGATCCTGACGGCCACGGGAGGGATGACGTCCCACGCCGCTGTAGTCGCCAGGGGTATGGGAAAATGTTGTGTGGCTGGCGCCGAAGAGCTGAAAATATCTATCCGTCAAGGGATGTTCACCGTTGGATCCACCGCTGTGCATAAAGGCGACTGGATAACCCTGGACGGCTCCACCGGCCGGGTGATACTGGGCAAGGCTCCTCTGGTCAAGCCGAAGCTGTCTAGCCATTTCCACACATTGATGGGGTGGGCGGACCAGATGAGATCGCTGAAAGTTCGCACCAACGCCGACACACCGAACGACGCAAAAATCGCCCGCGAATATGGCGCGGAGGGGATAGGGCTGTGCCGGACAGAGCATATGTTTTTCGAGGGCGACAGGATAATTGCGGTACGGGAAATGATCCTGGCGGACAGCGCAAAGGCGCGTCAGAAAGCGCTGGCAAAAATTTTGCCTATGCAGAAGAAAGATTTCGTCGGTATATTCAAGGCGATGCAAGGTCTGCCGGTCACGGTTCGTCTACTTGATCCGCCACTGCATGAGTTTCTGCCGAAGACAGAGGTCGACTATGCCATGCTGGCGAAGGATCTGAATGTTTCTATTCTTGACCTTAAAAAACGGGCGGAATCGTTGCACGAATTCAATCCGATGCTTGGTCATCGTGGTTGCCGGCTGGGTATCACATATCCGGAGATATACGATATGCAAGTGCGGGCCATTATTGGCGCGGCGTGCGAGCTGGTGAAACGAAAGATCAAGGTTAAGCCGGAGATAATGATACCGCTGGTGGCGCATACGGAGGAGCTGGCCCGTCTGCGGGTCAGGGCCAGCGAAGTGGCAAAGGAAGTCATCAAAAAAGCTGGCGTTCGCCTCAAATATCAAATCGGCACCATGATTGAGCTGCCCCGGGCGGCGGTGACTGCCGACAAGATCGCGAAGGAGTCAGACTTTTTCTCGTTTGGCACCAACGATCTTACGCAGACGACGTTTGGTTTGTCGCGGGATGATTCGGGCAGGTTCATGCCCCACTATGTGGAAACGGGGATTTTATCGGGTGATCCGTTTGTGTCTATCGATGCTGATGGCGTGGGCGAGCTGATAAAAATTGGTGTTGAAAAAGGGCGCAGTATCAAACCTGAGCTTAAAATAGGGATATGTGGTGAGCATGGCGGAGAGCCGAAGTCTGTGGAGTTTTGCCATTTTAACGGCTTTGATTATGTTTCCTGCTCACCCTACAGGATACCGATCGCCCGATTGGCGGCTGCGCAAGCGGCGCTGGATGGAGCTGGCTGATCAAGGTTTAGTATGTTGGCTTTGCCAGGTTAGGCATGTATTTACGCCAGCAGGCCAGATGACTCTCCGGTATGTTCTCCGGTAGATGGTTCAGGTATGGATAATTTGGCTTGCCCGGCTTTCTGACAAGACGCATACCAGACTCTTCCAGGGTCCTGCTCCCTTTTTTCAGGTTGCATTTTCGGCATGCGGTTACCAGATTCTCCCAGGTGGACTCGCCATCGAGCGCCTTTGGGTGGACATGATCCATCGTTAGTTCCACACCCCGCTTACCACAATATTGGCAGGTGTGGTTATCGCGCCTTAAAATATTTTTCCGGGAAAAAGCTATATACGATTTGAATGGGCGCTTAATAAACCGGTTGAGTTTTATGACCGTGGGCAACCGGTACGACGCGCTGGTCGTCCTGATATGGAACCCGTCATACTCCAACGCTTCCGCTTTACCCAGCAACGCCAGGACAAAAGCCCGTTTTGCTGTTGTAAACTGCAGCGGCTCGTATGTGCTGTTTAACACCAGCGATTTTAAATGCTCCATGTTATACACCAAATCTGAATTTCGGGATATTCTAAGCGTTTGGGTGTATGGAAGTCAAACGAACCAGGGCGACCCCTTTGGAATCAAGGCGGTTAGACTATAGCCTGTTCACCGGCGCATCGACTGGGCCACATCTTCAATCCTGCGGATCGCTTCGCTGTAATAGCGTGACATTTTGGAGCGATGATCCGCCCACATAGAGGCGCCATCCCCCCGCTCTACCCACCATGGGTTAAAAACAATCGCGGCGTTCAAAGAGTCGATAGCAACCGTCATATTTTCATCAGCGCCTTTATCCATTTCTTTTTTGAAGGCATTAAAAAGCACTGTCAGCGCATCCCGCGCCACAATAGCCGCTCCCTGGGCATAATATACCTGATCATCCAGCTCCAGGCTGGGGACATGGCGGCCCCGTTCCACAAGCCTGCCGTATGGTTCGCCCAATACACCATCTTTGATCTGGATAAGTATATCGTAGATATCTGCAGTTGTTATATTGATCCGTCCTTCACCACTCAGAAGCCGGGCCTGGTACGATTTGGTGAGTTCTATGCCTTCATAATAATATTTTTCGGAATTTGTAAACGCGTACCAACCCCAGTTATCTTCATCAAAAGCAAATTTGGACTGGCGAGCCTGTTTCATTTCCTCATCTTCCTTGCCGCCAAGGCCATATTTTGAAATTTTAACGGATAAGACAGAGGCCAATTCACGAACTCCATGGATCACGCCCTTCTGGCGGTTAAGCCTATTATCGAAAAACTGAAGACAACATAGGTCGTTTGGCGCCCACCCCAGTGGCGAATCGAGTTCCCGTTCAAGCTGTACGTAGATTGATTTCACTAACAGAGCGCCTTTTTCTGGTAATGGTTTTGCCCCAATCCCTGGTTCGGCAAATGCTGGGTCTATGGCATTAGTTGGGTAAGTAGCCTGATCGATGGCGACAAGCGCCCCTCCGATTAACAACAATACACCAACCGGGGTGAACAGGTAGAACGCAATCGCCAGCAATACTTTGGCGAACGGTTTGCGCGTTTCAGCAATTTGGGAATTGACGAACCTGACATAGGCGGAAAAAATGTTCCAGTTTGAAGTCGCTGGCTCTGGATCCGATGATGGCATTAATCACTCCTTGTAATGATGTGATTATACTATCAAATCTACCAACAAAAAACCGGCCGTCAATTTACTTGACGACCGGTTGTAAAATCTAAAATTCAAGTCAGGCTGAAGCTATTTTCTGTCTGGCACTTCCCGCTTTCTTTCAACAGCGAAGTTGATCAGATAGTTGAACATCCTGATCAGCCGACCGCCATTGCGTTTCTGGTCGCTCCAGTGGCCGATCATGCCAATGGTGCGCGCCAGTACGAAAAAGCCGTTGAGCGTATCATCCGGGAACCCAAGGTCCTTGAGGATACAACCCATGCATCCGTCAACGTTCAGGATAAGGTTATCCTTTTTCCCGGTGGTAACCTTCTCCACTTCAAGGGCATAATCAAGGTGCGGCGAGCGAAGATCCAGCTCTTTCACAGCCTTGATAAGCTCCTTGACGCGCTTGTCCGGGTTCTTCAACGATTTCACCCTGTGGCCGATACCAGGCACCGGACCCACATTCTTCTTCATGTAAGCCAGGAAACCGGGGATATCGTTCGGGTAGTTATTCAATCCATAGTTGAAATATTTCGCAGCGTCCGTAACCGCTCCGCCAAACCGTGGACCAATCATGATCAACCCGGCCGCGACCGACTGGGACATACCGATGCCAGCGCATGCGGCCATGATAGTGCCGAAGGCGCCAGAGACGCAAGGTCCATGATCCGCCGCCAGCATGATAATGCGTCGGATAATATCCGCTTCCTTATCATTGATAAGCTTCTTGTTCCACAACAGGCCGATAACGTGTGGTATATCATAGCCCTTATCGATAAGCTCCGACGCCGGGTAACCGCAATAGAGCGGCTCTTCACCGCGATCATCGGTGATGGTCGATTTGAGCAAAGGCTGCACCATGACATCGCCTGTGCTGATAACCTCTTCGACTTTCCGTGGAAGGTCTGGCAGTTGCGAAAGAGGAATTTCTTCCTGCTCAACAATCACACCAGTGGCAATCATATCTTCATAGGATTGCTTGATGGCAGAGCCCAGGTCGCCAAAGGTCGGCGGCACAATTGCGCCCGCTTTTTTCAAGGCTTCACTCTTTGATCGGGCAGAGCCTTCGCCATGGGCGCCTTCCTTGGCGCCAGCGTGGCCAAACTTCATCCCCTTGGGCAGCGATTCCTGGCAAAAGCCGGAGATCGATGCGATGAGTTTTATCCTGCGTGGCTTCTCGGCGTACCATTCCGCCGCCTGCTCTTCCAGGTTGCCGCCCATCTCGCCAACGATGATCACAGCCTTGGTTTGCGGATCCTTTTCGAACAGCTCCAAATAAGTGATAAAGTCGGTGCAAGGATAGGAGTCGCCGCCAATACCGATGGTGGTGGTGATACCGTCCGCGAACTGGCTGACCAGCCACATGATCTCGTTCGACAGGCCGCCCGATTTGGTCAGCACACCGAAGGAGCCTTGGCGATGCAGCTTGGAGAGCTTCAGGTTGTTATACTCGCCGCCCACAACACCCAGCCGACACTCACCAGCGGACATAATGCCGATGGCGGATGGGCCGTTTAACAGTTTGCCAACTTTTTTGGAATGCTTGATCAACAGCTTGGCGTCCTTCTCCGGCACACCTTCCGTGATCATGGATACGAACTGGATCTTGTCGTTATCCAGCGCGTCCATACAGCCTTGATAGGCCCGGTTGGCGCCGATATAGACCAACACCGTATTCGATTCCGGATGGTTGTCCGTGGCTTCTTGCAATGTTTTGTAAATCGGTATCGCCAGAAACTGCGAGCCAAACGGTATCTCCGCCGTTTTGCCTGCGTCCGGCGGATATACGAACGCTGTCACATTGAAGTCGAGCTTGCACAGATGCGAAAACTCCGCCATTCGTTTTGCAGCGTTCACTCCGGCCACGCCGCCCATGATTACAACTTTTGATTCTTTACTTGCTACAATGCTCATTTCTAGTTGTCCTCCCCTTTCAATGCGAACTTCACGATGTCGGTAAGGGGTGTATACCGGTCATAAACGTGAATATCGAAGCCTTCGTCGGAAAGCTTTCTCATAAAGTCCAGACCCACGGCCTCGTTTGGCCCGCCACGGCGGACCCAGATTTTTACACCGTCCATCTTGCCCTGCTCCTTCGCTTTCCTGAACCCGGCTATGATACCGGTGAATGTGGCTTTGACATCGGTGAAGTTGGCGATGGCGCCGCCCACGATAATATGCTTGATGCCGGGCAGTGAACAAATTTTGTCAGTCAAGGCTTCCACAGCCCAGGAGGGTGGATCACCAGAGTATTCTGAATAGTTGGCCAGAGTAGAACCCATGGCAATAACAGCGTCGGAGTAGAAAACCGAGGCGCCGCCGCCAGCAGGCAACATGGCCACTTCGCCGCCTGGTATTTCGATCAGTTTCACAGAGCCTTTAACCCTGCTGTCTATCTCCATTATCTGTTTCTCATCTTCTGTATAAGCCCTGCCAAACTCCGGCGCGAACGAAAAGTTCCAGTCCGCATGGCGGAACCGGGCGTCGCCATCGAGCATAACCACTGCGTCCAGCGCGCACAGTTTGCCGTCGTTCGGGTTGATGATCAGCGGGTTGATCTCCATATAGGAGCCATCCTCGTTGTCGTAACATTCATAGAGCCGGTGCGCGAACTTGTTCATTTTTCCCACCAGTTCGCCGTCGAACCCGGCTGCTTTCGCGCAAGCGTCCAGCTGCTCATCGGTCGGTTTTTCACCAACCTCTACGAATGTTTTGCTTACTTTTTCCCAGTTTTCCTCGACTTCGATACCGCCAAATTTAGCCATGAAAATCTCCGCCCCATCGCGGGTAGACTTTACGGCAAGGTAGTATTCATCATCGTGTGACAGCATCTCAGCGATAATAACCTGAGAGATGATCAACCCCTGGACCTCTTTATTCAGGATTTCTTTTGCCGCGGCAATAGCCTGATCGATATCCAGATCTACTTTTACCAAACCCAGTTTGAACCTGGACCCGATAGCTTCATGCGCTTTTACAACCATTTTGCATTCACGCATCCATTGATTTGACTGAACCAGAGATTCGATCTGATCTGTAGTGGAAACAACAACGTGCCTGGGCGTTCTTATACCCCACTTGTTGAACAGTTCCATTCCCGGCCCTTCGAGCACCTTGGCCATGGTTTTTCCTCCATCTAAGGCATGAACTAAAAATTCAGGCAAACCGAAAACAGGTTTACCCAATAAAAAAAGCGGCGCCTAAGCCGCGATCATCCCATCATTTTCTTTATGGTAAAAATGGGAAAACAATTAACTTCTTCCGGTCGATATGAGCAGAAAAAGCCCTTCAATCCTTTTCTTATAGCATATCAACAAAGGCAATTGAAAATATATGATTCGCGCCGAAAAGTCAACTTTTCTTTCAAATCGTTCCGATTTATTGTGCCATTGTCGATTTATTTGATATTATTCATATGCAGGGTGAGAGCACCCTTTTGTTTGAAAATCAATGATATTGCTAGACATCAATATGGTGGCGCCTTTTTTGATGTGGGTATTCAGGATTGATAGAAAAGATTTCCGACAAAGCAAAGGGCGAATATAAAGGCTATTAATATATGCAGATTGCTTGGTCAAAATATAAGCGTGAGTTACCCGGATGTAAATGCCACCGAAGCAAGTACAGTAAACTTTGGATCCTCTTTGACACTTCCCAGGTATAACCATGGATGAATTCGGATCTTTAAATAATGGTCGATACAAAATAGTCAGCCTGATCGGTAAAGGCTCCATGGGCGTTGTTTATAAAGCCTATGATACAGCGCTGGAGCGGGTTGTGGCCGTAAAAACCATAAGCGCCAATTTCCGGTCGGAAATTTTTGGCGCGCATGAATTTTGGGATGTGCTGCAGCGTGAAGCCAAAATAGCCAGCAGCTTGGGGCACCCGAACATCACTGCCATACATGATATAGGCAGCGACAAGGGTACCCATTTCTTCATTATGGAATTTGTGGAAGGATTTACCATAGAGAGCATCAATAGAAATAAAACAATGATGCTGACGTTGACCGAGAAATTGAAAATTCTGGCTACCCTGGCCAAAACATTACAATTTGCGCATATGCGGTCTGTTGTTCACAGAGATATAAAACCGGACAATATTATGATCCAGTCGGACAAAGAGCCAAAGATCATGGATTTTGGTATCGCGAAATTTCAGACCGGTAAAATGTTGAGCGAATCCAAGGAAGAGAGGCTTTTTGGAAGCCCTGCATATATGTCGCCAGAGCAAATCAAGGAAGAGCAAGTAGATTATAAAACGGATATATACAGCCTGGGAGTTCTTGCATATGAATTCCTGACGTTAAAACGACCTTTCCCATCGAAAGTTTTGCAAACGGTGCTGTTGGAAATATTAAACAACGAGGCGCCACCGGCCTCATCTGCAAACCCTGATCTGCCCCGGGAAATCGATAAAATCCTGGGAAAGGCTTTGCAAAAGGAGAAAGAGAAACGTTTTAACTCCGCTGGTCAATTTTCTGACGCTATTGAACTGTTGCTTAACAAACTGGGTGACGCGGCAGATCGTGGTGTATATGGCGATGATGTAGCCAACAAATCAAAAGTATTCGCCGCGCTGAAACAGAACTATTTTTTCTTCGCCGAGTTCGATGACAACGAAATTGTGGAAATCTTCAAGCTGTCGCTCAAAGAAGAGTATCTGGCAAACCAGGTTATATTCAGAAAAGGTGAGCTTGGCGATAAAATGTATATCATCATGAGCGGGAGGGTCAAACTGACCCAATATGATCAGGATGGCAGGGAAACCGTGATGATGACCAGAGGGGAAGGCGAGTGCTTTGGTGAAATGGCGATTATCGATAATTCACCACGGTCGGCCTCTGCTGTAGCTTTGGAAGAGACTGTAGTTGTTTCGATCAATGAAATAATATTGAGAGTAACACGCCCTGAGATATGTGTGAAGCTGTATAGAAATCTGGCCGCTGTCCTCACCGAGAAGCTCCGGCAATCCAGCAAACGGATATGGGACTTGGAACATAGCAGACGGTCGTAGACTGATTTGAATGTTCTTTCACATCTATAGCAAATAAGGTAAAGATGATGAGACTAATTCTTGGTTTAGCTGTGGTTTCGGCCATTGTTTTGCTGGCAAAATCGATAATAAACAGTATTGCCGGTTCGCCTGAAAAAGCGGAAGGGGAGGGTGTATACGATATGGTTAAAGACCCGGTCTGTGGCAAATTTATTCCAATGGAATCGGCGGTTGCGAAAAATATTGGCGAAGCGACCCGGTTCTATTGTAGCGACGCCTGCGCATTGAAGGATAACCGAGGTTGATTACAAAAGGAGAGTTTTTTGATGATTCAGCAACTTTCTATCGCCTTGCTGGTGATCAGCGACAGAGCAAGCACAGGCGAGCGTGGAGATAAATGCGAGCCTGCAATACGAGGCTTTATCGAAGAGCGTGGATATAGCGTAAACCACACATCCATAGTCGCCGACGAGACCGACCAGATCCAAGCCGCCATCACTAAATGGGCCGACCAGACCAGGGTCGATTTGATATTAACAGCGGGTGGCACCGGGCTGTCACCCAGGGATATAACCCCGGAAGCGACCAGAAGCTTGCTGGATAGAGATATCCCCGGTATACCAGAGGCGATGCGGTCAGCCTCGATGAAGATCACTCCATATGCCATGCTCTCCCGGGGGCTGGCAGGGCTCAGGAAAAACTCGATGATCGTTAACCTGCCCGGCAGCCCGAAAGCAGCGGTGGAGAACCTGGCAACAGTGTTCGACGCTCTTATGCATGGTGTGGCCAAGGCCCAGGGCGATCCTTCAGATTGCAAACCATTGGCGGCTCAGCCAGAGCATAGCAAACCAAGTACATCTTAAATCCGGTTTGTTGAATCTTACGGTAACTGGTAGACTACAACTGATTTCAAGAAAGCTCATAATTGATTAAAGTCAGGAGGTATTCTGGTGGCGTTGGTAGTTCGGCTCAATGAAAGAGAAATAGAGGTCGACCTTGCCGTTGCATCCAATCTTTCCGAACTGGTGGAGGAGGTCGCCAAAGAGCATTTTGGCGATCGGGAGATTGTATCCGGGCTAAGTGTGAACGGTAAAGCTGTGGAAGTTGATGAGATAGACGAGACAGGCAAAATGGCTGTGTCAAAAATCAATGAGTTGCATATTTCCAGCATCAATGATCCAGCGCAAGAGGCGATCGAGCTGTTGCGACACATGGGTTCTTATTTAAAAAGCTTCTCAGAGGGCGCAGAGGCTGTTGCGGCGCGGTTTCGATCTGGTGATCCTGGCAAAGCCAACGAAGTGTTGACGCAGGCTATCGACGGAATCAAGGCTTTTATCGAGCTGCTTAATAGTGTTCAGCTTTTGACCAGGTCCGACCTTACTCATCTTAAATCGGCGGGTGAAAGCTATGCCTCGAAGGAAGAAGCCCTGCTGGAAACAACCACAAAAATGATCACGGATCAGAAAAATCAGGACTGGATATCTGTGGCGGACACACTGGAGTATGAAATGGGCCCCTTGATGAAAGATTGGAGCGCTATTATCCCGCTGATAGAAAACGAAGTGGCGAAAGTGGACAATTGACGCATGCTCGTTTATTGCCAGTGGCGCCGCGATCTGTTATAACCAGTTCTGGCGATAACCTGTGATTTTTTTGGAGGAACGCTTGCGTTGAAACTAAACAAGATATTCATTATACCTGCCATCATTTTTACAATATTCGTGGCCGGGTGCAAAAGTGGTGATTCACGGTCCAGCTATGACCTTTTCGAGCATCCGCTGGACGATGTTGTGGATGAATGGACACGCAGCAGCAAGGTGTATAACCAGTTGGATACAGCTATTATAGTTGATGTTATTTATAACAGCCAGCAACTTCGACAGGCTTGGGTGGCCGAGTCGGCGATGAGCCAGGAGCTGAGCTCAGACGAGGAGAGTGAGCTTCTGCAAAAAGAGTTGACTGAAGAGAAATCAGTCGCCCAGTTTTACCTGGCGTTCTATACCGCCTACCGAAAGTGGAACAACCTTGACGACATTGAGAGTGATTGGAAAATATTTCTGGATACAGCAAATGGTCCGGTAGGCCCGGTGTCGATAACGGAGGTCAAACCCGACACGTTGCCGTGGCAAAGCAATCTGCCGTTTCGCACAACATTTCGGACCATTTACAAGGTCGATTTCCCCAGAGAGCAAGCAGGCGACGGACCACACAAACTGGTGATCTCCAGCTTGCTGGGCAAAGCAGAGCTTGAATGGTAGCGAGGCAGGCTAACATTAAATCTGACCTGGCCTGATCGAACAATCGTGTGATGGGACCTTCGATATACATGATAACGTTGGGCTGCCCCAAGAACCGGGTAGATTCCGAGCAAGCGTTATGGCAGCTGCAAGAGAGCGGCGCAGACCTGACCACCGATGAATCTGCGGCAGATATCCTGCTGGTAAACACTTGTGGGTTTATTGAGTCGGCCAAGGAAGAATCAATCGATACAATCCTGGAACTGGCCCAGATGAAACGAGCAAGGCCAGATGTGAAGCTGGCGGTTATGGGCTGCCTGTCGGGGCGGTATAAAAGCGAGCTGATGGCGGTTATTCCGGAGATTGATCACATTTTTGGTGTGGCGGATTTCAAATCCATCGTACAGCAGCTGACCCCGGTTGCAAATAACAACTTAACTGACCCGGATGGTTACCGGCGTGTGCTTACATCTTTGCCTCACACGGCGTATCTGAAGATTGCTGAGGGATGCTCAAACAACTGCAGCTTCTGCGTTATTCCCCAAATACGCGGGCCATTTATAAGCAGAAAGCCTGAAGATATTTTGTCCGAAGCAAGAATGCTGGTGGATATGGGAGCAAAAGAGCTTATATTGGTGGCGCAGGATACAACCCTGTATGGCGCTGATCTTAAAATCGACAATGGCCTGTCGACCCTGCTGGAGCAACTAGCGGAAATAGAAAACCTGGATTGGATCAGGGTGATGTATATGTACCCAAAGCTTGTTACCACAAGATTGCTCCGCTCATTTAGTAAGGTTGAAAAGGTGGCGCCATACTTTGATATTCCGTTTCAGCATGCCTCTGATAAAATCTTGCGATCCATGGGTAGGCCGGAAGATAATAAATATATAAGAAACCTGATTGACAGAATCAAAACAACGGTACCCGGCGCCGCCTTGCGCACATCGTTTATAATCGGGTTTCCGGGAGAAACAGAAGACGACTTTTTGACGTTGCAAAACCTGGCAGAGGATGTTCAATTTGATCATTTGGGTGTGTTCGAATATTCTGCAGAGGAAGGGTCTGGGGCGTATAATCTTGGTGATAGACCAGAAAACGGTATAGTGAAACAACGGGTCGATACTCTGATGAACAGACAGCGGGAGATATCTACTGAAAGATTAAAAGCGAAAATTGGGAAAGTGATCGATGTGATGATCGATGGCTTTAATGAAGATGAAAACCTGCTAGTTGGCCGGGAAATAACGCAGGCGCCAGAGATCGATGGCTCTGTGATTCTGGACTCTCTGGAAGGGCAGGCGGGCGCTATCGTAAAAGTGAAAGTCACAGGATCCACTGATTATGACCTGATAGCGAAACCGATTGGCTGATAGAGATACTTATGGATAAACTTGTAGCGCTCATAACAACTTCCGGCGAAGACGAGGCATTGAAAATAGCAAATGCGCTGGTGGAGGAAAAGCTCGCCGCTTGTGTGAACATTCTGCCTAATGTCCGCTCTGTCTATCGCTGGAAAGGCGAACTTTGTAATGATCAGGAGTTCCTATTGTTGGCCAAAACCGACATTACCAAATTCGAGCGGCTAATGAATCAGGTAATCAAACTGCATTCGTATGACACACCAGAGATTATATCCTTGCCAATTACGGGCGGTTCCAGAAAATATCTAGACTGGGTTGACGCTTCTCTGGATTAATCTCAGCCAATAAAGACCATAATATTACAACTTGACATTTAAATTGACTGCCCGATTATGTTAATGCTAAAAATAAGATAAGCTTAGCGCATACGCTGTTAAGTTGATTGTTAACTTAACAGTGCGCAAGCAAGTATTATCAGGGAGGATATACGCCACCGCGGTTTAATATTCAATGCGGTTGGTCATCGAAGTAAATGGGAAAGATGTATGAATACCCTGTTGAGATGGCTTAAAAGATACTTTCAGCCTTCCTTAAGCGAAGATGTAAATCAGGATAAGCTCTTTACCGCTCAGGTGGAGATGATCTATGCGTTCAAAAGCAAGGGCCTAGCCATTGGTAGCCTGGTGGCCGGGGCGTTGCTGGTCGTTGTTCTGTATGTTGTCATCGAGGATAAACAGACGCTTTTTGTCTGGTACGGGCTGTTCGTGGCGCTGCAACTGCCCCGTATGTTTGTGACCAGAGCCTTTGCCTTACGCAAACCACCCTTCGAAGAATACAAAAAGTGGGGCGCCTATATTCTGATGGTTCAGTTTCTGGTGGGTGTGTCCTGGGGTCTGCTGGGGATCATGGTTGTGCCGATCGTTCCCGATTTGTACAGACTGCTTATTATGGCGCTTCTGGCAGGGGTGGCGGGGCTGGTGGCGAACACCAGTTCGGTATGGATGACGGTCGCCACGGTGACCAACCTGCCTCTGCTAACGCCGGTAATCATTTATTTCTTTTTTTATGGTGATTATTTCCACTTTATGATGGGTTTGATGCTGATAGCACTTTTCATCATAAAGGCTGGGGCGATGATTAAACATAAACTGTTTTTTGTGCGGACAATTACGCTATCGCAACAGCTTAAAGATAGTGAAGAGAAATTTCGTCATGCGTTCGAGAAAAGCGTTGTCGGGATTGCGCTGGCCGACGCCGAAGGAAAGTTTATCAAAGTGAACAAGCCTTTTTGCGACATATTTGGTTATAGCGAACAGGAACTCCACAACCTGTCAATTAATAAGCTTACTCACCCGGACTATGTGCAGAATACGATGGAATCAATCAAAAAACTGTTAGTTGGTGAAGTCGACTCTATCCAAACGAAAAAAAAATATATCAGAAAAGATGGTTCAACTATCTGGGGCAGGGTAAGCGTATCACTGGCCCAAGATACAGCCAGTAACATGATGTATTTAATCGCCCATGTTGAAGATATAACCGAACAGAAAAAAACTGAAGCGGACCGCAGGCAGCTGGAAGAGCAGATGCAAAAAGCTCAGACATTCAAAAGCATGGGTGTATTGGCGGGTGGTGTTGCGCACGATTTCAACAATATGTTGACCGCTATCCTGGGTAACGCCTATGTGGCTTTGATAGATCTGCCGGAAACGGAGCCAGCGCGCAAGTATGTGGAAAATATCAAGGGCGCCGCCAAAAGGGCGACCGAGCTGAGTAACCAGATGTTGGCGTACTCTGGCAAAGGCAAGTTTGTTATCGATACAATAGACATTAATAAAATCATAAAAGAGATGACCAACCTCATAAGCTCCACAATTTCCAAAAAGATCGTGGTGCATTTCAAGCTCAAGGATTCGCCACTGTTGATCGACGCAGACGCCACACAGATACGCCAGATTGTTTTAAACCTGATAACCAATGCGACAGAATCGATTGGCGATAATAGCGGCAAGATAATTTTGTCGACCAAAGCTGTGAAGTGTGATGAGGAGCAACTTCGGAATGTCTATTTTAACGAGGATGTGTCGGAGGGCGACTATGCAATGCTGGAAGTGACAGATACAGGAATGGGGATGGACAAGGAAACGCTGGAGAAAGTGTTTGACCCGTTTTTTACAACCAAGTTTACTGGCCGAGGCCTTGGTATGTCGTCAGTGTTGGGGATAATTAATGGCCATAAAGGCGCAATCAATGTGGAGAGCAAGCTGGGGCATGGCGCCAGATTTACCATATTGCTCCCAAGGTCAAAAGAAAAAAAACCGACCTTGAATAACTTCGATACAGAAGAATTAGACGATTGGAATGTTTCTGGAACAATTTTGATAGTGGATGACGAACAATCCGTATCGGATGTGGCCAGCGATATGATCGAAAAGCTGGGGCTCAACACCCTTGTTGTCAATGATGGGTTGAGCGCCATTGAAATTTTCAGGAAAAACGCCAGTGTAATAGATTGTGTGCTTCTCGACCTTTCCATGCCATTAATGGATGGAAAAGAATGTTTGAAGGAGCTGCAAAAGATCAGAAAAGATGTGAAAGTCATATTGACCAGTGGCTATGACAAGCATGAATTCAGCCAGCGCATGACCGATTCTGGCATTGTAGGATTTGTGCAAAAACCGTTTAGTATGGTCAGCCTGAAAAGAGCTATAATGTCGGCTCTGGAAAGAAAAGTAGCCAACCCTTAGTTCACCATTTAATCCTATCATCCAGGCGAAACAGATCTCGAGTGTTTGCGCCAAGTATTAATTTACGATTTTTTGCCGATATATTAAGCTGGCTAAGTATAGCAGTTTGTTCCCGCAGCACCTCGGTTCGATAGCCAGTTTTATCATTCAGAGCGGAATCGGTGCCAAACAGTATTCTTTCGGCGCCATAAACTTCTATGGTTCTTTTAAATACTTGCTTTAATGATATCTTATCCGGTGTATACAATCGCCAGTTATTGGTCCCCGATGTATCAACATAAATGTTGCGGGAGTGAAAACCCAGCAGCAGCACTTCCCGGAAAAACCCGGCGCCAAAATGCGCGATGATAAAATTCGTTTCCGGAAACAGTTTTGATGGAGCCTGGATATCGAGGGGGTTTGTATATCTATAATCGGAAACTGGAGCATGGGTTATACCGAAATGTATTAATACCGGTATATTAAGGGCGCCCGCCGCCTCGTACAATGGATACAGTTTTTTGTTTGCAGTGGAGTATTCATGCAAGCATGGATATAATTTTATACCGACAAACTTACCTGTTTTGGCCAATCGTCGAAGGGTCATCACCGCTTTTTTCTTGAGTGGATCGTCGAAAAACAGATAAGCGGAGAACCGTGAGGGGTTGTAATCTACAAATTCTTCCAGTTGGGAATGGCCGCCTGAGCCGATTGGCAGGAAACATGCGTGATCAATGTCATTTTTATCCAGCTCTGATTCCCATAATTGTGCTAATTCCAATACACTCTTGCTGCTTAAAAAGTTAACAAAATCACGCTGAAAAAACTTTCCACCCACATTTTGAGCCCGTTTCGAATCGCCTGCAAGCATCCTATCTATTCTTTTTGCGGCCTTCTTTATCATGTCCGCTGTAATCAAATGTACGTGCGAATCAATTTTCATACTATGAATGATAGCAGAAAAAGCGATGATTCTCTATTTTCTGTAATCACCAAAGCAGTAATAAATTCATAAACAGACTAGAAGGTAGAGCTCATTCAGAAAAATAGGTTTTAATATATCGTTCAAAATGTTAATATAATCAGATGGATATATAAAATAGCATCGTACTTGTTTTGATTTTATCCGGCGTAAATGAAGGCAGTTAAAGATGTTAATAAAAACTGGCGATATTTGAAAGTAGTATACTAAAAGATGCAGGTACAATTTTGGGGTGTGAGGGGTTCCATACCATCTCCTGGCCCTGATACTGCCCAGTTTGGCGGAAACACTCCATGTGTGGAAGTCAGAATAGAGGACGAACCTTTAATCATCCTGGACGCCGGTACAGGCATCAGAAAGCTTGGTCAGGATATAGTCCAAAACCGCTCTGTCAGCGATATATTCCTGTTTTTCTCTCATACTCATTGGGACCATATACAGGGCCTGCCATTTTTTACACCGCTGTTTTTGCCTGACTATACAATCAACTTGTATGGCCCTGTTCATTATTCAGAAAACCTGGAGCAGATTCTTAGCAAACAAATGGAATACACCTATTTCCCTGTTAGGGTTAAGGAACTGAAAGCCAATATTTCATTTCGAGATCTATCTGAAAAAGAATCGATCAGGGTTGGCGAAAGTGTCATCGTAGAGACGAAAAGAGTGAACCATCCTGTGGTTTGTTTGGCATATAAGGTTACACATAAGGGTAAATCGTTCGCTTATGTTACAGATCATGAGCCATATTACAATCTTTTCGCCAGCAGCGATGATGAAGAGAAAGATAATGGCCTTAAAATAGCGCAAGAGCAAACCCAGGCATTGATAGATTTTCTGGAAGGCACAAATGTCGTATGTATAGACGCTCAATATACCCCATATGAATATGAAACAAGAGTAGGGTGGGGCCATTCCTCGGTTGATTACGCATACCAGCTTTGCAAAGAGGCAAATGTGGGCGAGGCTATTCTATTCCACCATGAGCCAGACAGGACAGACGCTGATTTGCAGAAAATTATGAACAGTCTGCAGGACCGGTCCTGGAACCCGTTGTCAAAGACGATACCGGTCCGTCTCTCCAGAGAAGGACTTGTCCTGGATTTGTAGCGACAAACCGGTGAGTCACATTTGAAAATTATACTTCAAAAAATACGTAGAGTATTTTTAACCGGCCTGCTGGTCAGCCTGCCGCTGATCATTACCATTGTGGTCTTCAGGTTCGCTTTCACCGCATTGGACAACTTTCTTGGTCCGCTTGTCACAAAGCTACTCATTGCAATAGGGGTTCCAATAGGGAAAACCTACCAGATACCTGGCATTGGTGTTGTCACCACATTAGTGCTTGTTTTCCTGATTGGCCTGTTTACAAGGAACTTCGTTGGCAAACGGCTCTGGGCGTTAGGGGAATGGGTGGTTCACCAGATTCCAATAATCCGCTCCGTTTACATCGGTGTAAAGCAGATAATCGACACATTTGCAGTGGGTGGCAGCCAAAACTTTTCGAAAGTTGTTTTGGTAGAATACCCAAGGAAAGACCTTTATTGTCTGGCGTTTATAACAGGTAGATCAACTGGAGAAGCGCCTGCTCGTATCGGGCGGGGGTTAACCAACATATTTCTGCCAACAACACCCAACCCTACATCCGGTTTTTTCCTGCTGGTGCCGAATGAAGATCTTATCGAGCTGGATATGAGCGTTGAAGATGGTATCAAGATGATCGTCTCTGGCGGACTTGTCACTCCGGAATTTAATGGTAAGGTAGAGGCTAAAAGCAAGCCTAAACCGCAACCTCAAGGTGTAAAGCAGACTTAACCGACCCCGCTATTGCTTTCTGGCCATATCAGTTGCGATTTCGATCAGGTGGCTTCGGTGATCTTTATCCTTCCCGTTGATGACCGCTTCCAGGCTTTCGTTGCGGCAATCATATGGCAAGATCCCAAGTCCGCTATCCTGGTTAAACGCATTCCGTCCAAACAGATCTAACCATTCCATGGCAGACAGGTTTTTGGTGGAGTCAAGCTTTAAAAAACATGCCCGTCCAGCATCGACCGGAACAAATGGATCATTATTGGAAAAGCGGTTCAAAAACCATAATGCATGGGTTGATGTGTTGTGCCGCGCATTTATTTCCACAGGATACAGTTCATTTTCACTGCTTACTATAAAATCTATACCCAATACACCACGATATCCCATCGACGCCGCTTCCAGCGCCAGCGCCTTGCCCTGCCAGAGTAATGACTCGTTCAGGGTTGCATCTTCAAGTGGATCGAAAATGTTGCCGAAATGAGAAATATTATCGTGTAAATTCTGGATCGTTTGACCCAGCAGACAGATATTACCTGGCCCGATATAATATTGCAGGTTTGGTGATACAGCAGTCTCTATATACGGTTGTATTAGAAACATCCCGCTTCGATACTTCTCTATTTCCTTTCCTAGCCGCTGGCGCTGCCTTGCGTCCTTTCCTATCCATACGCCAAACCCGCCAATGCTGCCTGCCCGTTTCACTATCACCGGCCCAGAGCTGCTATGTAACAGCTTTGCGGACGCGGCGTCGGGCGGCCCGATAAATGTTTCGATGCAAGGTAGCCCCAGGTCTTCGATTATTCGTGTGAAGAAGACCTTGTCATTTAGAAGGGCTGTCACCGCAGACGTACAAGTTGTAAATTCTGCTGAAACAGTTTTGGAGAGTATTTCCTCCTTTTCAGAGATCATATAAGTCTCGACATCGCCATCCCAGCCTTCAATATAATCCAGAATTTTCCTGCTCTTCATCACATCATCTGTCAAGCAGGATCCGCTATCATTTTCTGGCGCCAGGTGAGCCCTCCCCCCAGCCCCGCAACTGTTTAGCAAGGAAAGGTAATCCTTGTCCGGGATTTTGTTCAGTATCACCGTGTCTGCTGGCCCCGCCATTAGTAGCGAGCGTTGAGATAATCGTTTAAAACCGATTTCCATGTCGGTATATACCGCTTTGGTGACAGAGAAGATATCGGATCCGTTGGCAAAATGAATACTCGGTAGATGTAAAACCGGCCTTGATGGATGACCCGTCGAATAAATGTTCAAGGCTTCGTGTCCAGCGTTATCCCTTCAGTCTCCAGCGCTTTTCCCACTGCATTTTCCAGCAATGCGACCGCTTTCAAATAATCGGTTTTCGCCAGCATTTCATTGCTTTTTTCCACGGCCAGATCGATCTGGAACTGAAGAACATTAAAAGCGGTAGAGGTGCCCACATCGAACTTGCGCTGCTCCGCGTCAAGTTTCTGTTCTGCCAGGTCCCGCGCGGCCTCTGCGGCGACGATCTGTTTCAGCCCGTTTTCCACCTCCCGGGCAGCGTTGCGAACCTGCAGGGTGATCTCCCGTTCAAGGTTTTTCAGCTTGATAATTGCAGTCTGCGCGTTGAACGAAGCAATCGCCCAGGAGCTTTTTGCGCTGCGATTGCCCAAAGGATGTGTTAACTGCAAACCAAGGAAATAATCGTAATGAGAGCCAGAGAGCGAATCTGAGATACTGTCGTTCAACCCACCATCAAGGTCAGAGACTATAGCTTCACCAGTGGAGAGATTAACAACAGGCTGGGCCTCTCCTCTTATACCGTTTAGCTGCAATGTCGCCAGAACATCCAATGACAGTTGGTTCTGGTTCTCGTAATAGGCCAGCTCGATATTTCTGTTTTCGATCTCTTTTCTTGCTTGTAAGATTTCTGGCCTGTTCTCCAGCGCCAGAGCGATTGCTTTGTGTGTATCGAAATTTAGCGGCTCTACCACAGGCGAGTCTTCAGGGACAAGCTGCATGTTCCATAGCGGTGAATCATCACCAGGGTTTATCAGGCGCATCAGCTGGTCGGCCACCTGATCGAGTCGGTTGTCAGCGGTAAGCACCGATACCTCCCTGGACGCCACAGAGGCCTGCGCCTGCACGATCTCTATTGGAGCCAGCGAACCCACATCTACCTGGATCCTGACTTTTCGCTCCAGATCCTTTGCGCGCATTAAAAGATCCTGCGCAACCGTAAGGTTGTTTGTGGAGAATACCAGCTCCCAATACGCCTCTTTTGTTTCAGTGATTACATCGCTGATTTTTGCTTTCAGCCTTTCTTTGGAGATCGCTTCATTATTGGCCCCGATATTTACTCTCCACAGGTTACCGCTCCGCCCGGCGTTTTTCAGCAACGGTTGAGTCGCTTCCAGCCTCAAAGCTGTGTTGTAGCTGGGGTCCAGGCTTTGGAATGTGGAGTTGGTTTCATATTTATCCGCCGTTACAGACAGTTTGTATGTGCCACCCAGTGAGGTTTTCCGGGAAGCGGATAGTTCTACACCGACAGAATTGGACTCGTTGGTATCCGGGTCGGACAAAGCTGATGTAGCCCGGTTTTTACTGGCGTCTGTTGATACCAGCGCGCCCAATGATGTGTCAAATTCTGACTCAGCGATAATCTTGTCTTGCTCGGCGATTTGAGTTCCAATACGCTCCAGCGAAATATCAAAGTTGCGCTTCACAGCGTTCAATACAGCTTCTTTCAGAGAGATGCGGCTTTCCGGTTTCTGTTCGGCCTGGCTCTGTTCGGCCGTGATAGTAATCAGCAGGATTGAAATAATCAGCAATAGCCTGAGTGATAGGGACATTGCTGATTTCTTGATTAGGCCTTGTCACCCACTTTGCACAATTTTTTGTCCGCTTCTGTAAGACGTGTAACCAAGGTACGGATAATTTTCAGCGCAATTTCGGGATAGTTTTCTATTGTCTGGTTCAGCTTGTCGCCCGGGAAGACTTTTACCACGCTTTTGCCGTTTGACTTCAGAGTCGCCGACCTTGGTTGATCGAGCAATGCGGACATTTCGCCAAAATAGTCGAGCGGTTGGGTGATTTCACCCACAATCCTGCCGTTTTTGATTATGGTCAGGCTGCCTTGCAGCAGTTGATAAAAGTTTTTGTCTGTGTTGCCTTCCTTAATAATCAGGTCGCCATCGGAGAAGGTAAGCTCATCCGGATTAAGCAAGTATGCGGGCAACGCTTCCTTAACCAACACTGTCTTGGCAAGTACTTCTTCCATGGTGGTCAACCCTTCATTTACTTTGGCCAGAGCGTCGCGGCGCAAGGTGACCATACCACCTTTAATGGCGATCTTACGCAGTTGTGATTCTGGCACCTGTGCGGTAATAGCGTCCCGTAATGCAGAAGTATTCTCCATCATTTCGAATACACCTAACCGGCCTTTATATCCTGTGCCGGAACATTTGGCGCATCCTTTCCCTTTGTAGACTTTGAAACCCTTGGTTTCATCTTTCTCCAGTCCGGCGTCGATCAAGTGCTTGCGTTTCACACCCTTCACTTCCACTTTACAGTCGGTGCATATACGCTTGAGCAGACGTTGCGCCAGCACCACGGTCAGTGATGATGAGATCATATAACCCGGTATGCCAATATCTAGCAAACGGCCAATGGTAGAGGCGCAATCGTTGGTATGCAGGGTGGAAAAAACCATATGCCCTGTCATGGCGGCTTTCAGCGCGATCTCCGCTGTTTCCAGGTCCCGGATCTCACCTAACAGGATGACTTCCGGGTCCTGGCGCAAAAATGCGCGCAACGCGGAAGCAAAGTTCAACCCCACTTCCGGTTTTACGTTGACCTGATTGATACCTGGAAAGTTAAACTCCACAGGATCTTCGGCCGTCAATATCTTTACATCCGGCTTGTTCAGGATATTCACAGCAGAGTAAAGAGTGTTCGTTTTACCAGAGCCGGTGGGGCCGGTAACCAGGACAAGGCCTTGGGGCCGCTCGATCAGCTTCAAAAATGTTTCCAACACTTCTGGTGTAAACCCAAGCTTGGTCATGTCTATCTGTAATTTACTCTGATCCAACAGCCTGAGAACTATCGATTCGCCAAAAAGTGTTGGCAGAACACTTACGCGAAAATCGATTGCCTTGCTTCGGCCCAGCTTCAGCTTGATTCGTCCATCCTGTGGACGGCGTTTCTCAGCGATGTTCAGATTCGACATAATTTTGAATCTGGATATCAACGCCGATTTGATGGTCGTAGGCAGGTTCATCGATTTGTGCAGAGAACCATCTTTCCTGAACCGCACCTGAAAGCTTTTTTCAAATGGTTCAATATGAATATCGGACGCCCCTTCATTTACGGCCTTTAAAAGGATGCTGTTAACCAGCTTTATTATCGCCGCGTCACCTGCGCTGCCCAGCTGATCTGCGTCCTCTGCGCTTTCGCTGCCGTCTTCGATTTCCAGCTCTTCTGTAGCGTCAGAAATTATCCCGCCAATATCGCTATAGTTATCCATGTTGACAGATTCTTCAACGCTGTCTTCGCCAACATCCGCGCCTTTAACCAGCTCTTCATATTCAGTATCAGATATTTTGTAATATTTCCTGAAAGCGTCCGCCAGATTCTTTTCGTAAGTGACCACAGGTTTAATCGTCTGGTTGGCTTGCGCGCCAAGTTGTTCGATGGCGCCATAGTTTGTGGGGTCAAGCATGGCTATGCGCAAGTTTTTACCATCCGATTTAATCGGGAACGCGAAATGCTCTTTCGCCATTTCAATAGGGATTAACTTGAACACTTCATCTTCCGGCTTGTCGTCCTCTATATTGCTGATCGGGACAGGGAGCTGGCGGGAGATGAACTTTACAACTGAGTCTTCATCAATATAACCAAGACGTTCGAGAACCTTACCGATTCTCTCATTTGTTTTTTTGCTTAACTCTTCCGCTTCTTTCAGTTGAGACCTGGTTATCTGCCCATCTTTACTGAGCATTTGCCCAAGTACACTAACGTTGGACGTATCCTGGATATTCTTTCTGAAACTGGATTTCTTTTCAGCTACTTGAGCCATAACTTATACACATCCCAAAAAACTACACATGGGTAATGAGGCTGATATACAAAGCACATTAATTTATTGATAATTTTACATTATAGAGTATATATCCATAAACGTCCAGTCTCTCTCTTCTCTTTTCGGTAAATTATATTCGATTTTGATTTTACCTACGTTTGGTGGCGTCTTGATTCCTTAAACTGATTGAAACCGCTGTTATTTATATGAGATGATATAAAATTACAAAGGATAATCAGAACAAATATGTATGAGATACTCAACAAAATAGCCAGCCCTGCGGATATTAAGGGGATGAGCTTTGATGAGCTTGACGCCCTGGCTGACGAAACAAGACGCCGGATCATCGATGTGGTTTCACGCTCCGGCGGCCACCTGGCGTCCAGCCTGGGTGTGGTAGAGCTCACGATAGCGCTGCACTATGTATATGACACACCCAAGGATAAAATCGTTTGGGATGTGGGCCACCAATGTTACGCCCACAAAATATTGACCGGTAGAAACGAACGGTTCGACACATTGCGACAGACCGGGGGTGTTTCCGGCTTTCCAAGGGTAGAAGAGAGTCTGCACGATTGTTTCGATACCGGGCACGCGGGAACTTCCATATCAGCCGCCCTAGGGCTGGCTCAGGCGCGTGATCTTAAAAAAGAGGATCACAAGGTGCTGGCGGTTATTGGTGATGGATCGTTGACAGCGGGTATTGCCTTTGAAGGGCTCAACCACGCGGGCTCCATGCATACCAACCTTACGGTCGTACTTAACGATAACGAGATGTCGATTTCCAAAAATGTTGGCGCCATGTCGCAGCACCTTAACCGTATGATCACCCGCAAGTGGTATCTACGTATCGAAGAGGAATGGGACCAGGTGATGAGCGCCCTGGCGGGTGATCAGGCGGTTCAGTTCTCCCATAATTTCAGAGAAGCTTTGAAAGGGTTTATTGTCCCGGGCAAATTGTTTGAAGAGCTGGGCTATAAATATGTAGGCCCCATCGAAGGACACGATATTTCATATCTGGTGGATACCTTCCGGGCTGTGAAAGATATCAAAGGGCCCAAACTGGTCCATGTGCTCACCACAAAAGGCAAAGGGTATCAGCCAGCGGAGGAGAAAGCGCACTCGTTCCATGGGGTGTCACCTTTCCATCCTGCCACAGGTTCATCCATTAAGAAAAAAACAGCGGTCACATATACAGATGCATTTTCTGACGCTCTCCTTGGCCTTGCGGAGAAGGATGAACGGGTCGTGGCGATCACCGCAGCTATGCCGGACGGCACCGGGCTAACCAAGTTTGCCGAAAAATATCCGGATAGATTTTTCGATGTGGGCATTGCCGAGCAGCATGCCGTCACATTTGCTGCTGGGCTCGCTCGGGCCGGGTTGAAGCCGGTGGTGGCCATATATTCAACATTTATGCAAAGGGTGTTCGACCAGATTGTCCATGACGTGTGTCTTACCGATTTGGATGTAACCTTCGCCATAGACCGGGCAGGGATAGTTGGCGAAGATGGCGCCACGCATCAGGGAACTTTCGACCTAACCTATTTCAGGTGTGTGCCTAATATGGTTGTTATGGCGCCCAAGGATGAACGGGAGCTGGAAGCCATGCTTAAAACTGCGTTGGAGTATAACGGGCCAGCGGCGCTGCGTTATCCTAGGGGGGCCGGTATTGCCGCCACCATCAAATCGGATATCGATGCGATCCCTGTGGGCAGGGCGGAGCTAATGAACGATGGCTCCGATCTTGCCATCCTGGCAGTGGGCAACCTTGTATATCCTGCCGTGGAAGCGGCCCGGCGGCTGAAGCATGAAGGGTTCAGTGTCGCGGTGGTCAATAGTCGCTTCATTAAACCATTGGATGAAGATATGATTAGTGAAATCGGCTTGCGTTGCGGTAGGATCATGACGGTCGAAGAGAATATTTTGGCTGGTGGGTTCGGCTCTGCTGTGCTGGAGATGCTTGAGGCGAGCGACGTTTCTGAAGTAATGGTCAGGAGGATAGGGGCGCCAGACCAGTATGTGGAGCATGGCTCTGCAGATACAATCCGAAAACAACTTGGGCTGGACATCGATGGCATCGAAAGCGCTGCGCGGAAATTTATTGCAGAGACCAAGGGCGCCAATGGTGTAAACCGGAAAAACGAGGCGCGCGTTGTAGGGAACAATAAACTTCACCTGGCCAGATCCATTAAGCATGCCAAAAAAGCGGCTGGATCTTCTTCTCGCTGATCTGGGTCTGGCGGAAAACAGGACCAAAGCGCGTGCCATAATCTTGTCGGGCAAGGTATTGGTCGGCGGATCGAAAATCGATAAAGCGGGGGCGCTGGTCGATGATCAACTGCAAATAACAGTTCTTGAAAAATCACACCAGTATGTATCAAGGGGTGGTGTAAAGCTGGCCCATGCTCTGGATAGTTTTGGTGTAACGCCGATCGGCAAGATTTGTATGGATGTCGGCTCTTCCACTGGTGGATTTACCGATTGTTTGCTGCAACGGGGCGCTGTGAAAGTTTGGGCCATCGACTCTGGCACGAACCAGATGGATTATCGTCTTCGGATCGATCAGCGGGTTGTTCTGATGGAGAAAACAAACGCCAGAAACCTTGACCCGGAAATGGTAAAGGATTCTATTGACCTGTTGGTGGCCGATGTCTCGTTCATTTCGCTGAAGCTGGTAATCCCACCTCTGATCCTCTGCCTGAAACCTGGCGCCGAGCTTGTTTTGATGGTGAAGCCGCAGTTTGAAGCAGGGCGCGATGTTGTGGCCAAGGGTGGTGTTGTGCGGGATGAAGCGGAGCGGATAAAAGCAGTTGAAGGAGTCGTCGATTTCTTCACAGACCTGGGGATGGAATATAAAGGCGCCTGCGACTCACCCATAGCCGGACCGAAAGGTAACATAGAGCGGTTTATCCATTTGGTGTGGCAGAGAGGCTTTCCGCATTAACTTTCCTTTCCTGGGAACTCTCCTGACAATTTTTTAGAGCCTTTGCGCCGTTTCATCAGAATAAACACAAACACCCCTGCCGCGACCAGTATGGAAGTGGCGACCAGCGTCATTCCGCCCAGTATCACCCGGAGCAGCTCTGTCAGGAAGCCTTGCCCGATGGAGAGGATAGCCTCTGGCCCGCTGGCTCCATTTTCATAGGAGCATGCGAAGAAATAGCGGCCCGGCTTGTCGATAACGAATTTGTAAACGGATCTGCCGGAGCGTTCGCCAATGGAATATTTATAGTTGCCTGTGGGCGCCACCAAAGTTATGCCCTGGCCTGACGAAGATTCCAGCGAACAGCCTAATCCAGCCAGCGGTTGCTCTGATGAATATATCCGCCCGTCCAAGACGCTCCTGTATTCATGGAACACAATATACTCATCCGGCGTGTCAAGGTCTATGTAATGGCCGCCAGGTATTGAGAGCTGAGTCATAGACGCGGCCAAGCTCATGATATTTATATACAGGTATGCGCCGAAACCGATGAAACCGATAATAACGACAACTGCAGGTAGCGCATAGAACCAGCCACTTATCTGGCGGCGGTTTTGCTCTGATCTATCATCCATGCTGCATATTATACCGTGATTATACGATGTAAGTTATACTACCACTCTTTTATTAACAGGATATCGAATGCCATCAAAAAGACTTTTGCTAATTGCGCTAATCATAATTCTTCTAGCTGCCTCTGCCCGGTCGCTGGTTAAATTAATGGAGCCAAAGATCCTGTTCCATCCCCAGACCGGCCTGACGCTCAGCCCGAAATTTTACGATCTCGAATTCATGGACGTTGTAATCAAGTCTGGCGAGTACAACATACATGGCTGGTATTTTCCTGGTGAGCGTGGTAAGAGGGTCGTAATTTTCTATCATGGCAATGCTGGTAACATGGCTAATAGGCTCCAGTTCATAAAGTTTTTACAGCCGCTGGGGCTGAACATATTGATGATCGATTATCGCGGATACGGCAGGAGTGAAGGAGCCCCATCAGCCACAGGTATAGAAGCCGATGCGGTAGCCGCGCTGGAGTGGTTAACGGTGAAACAAAAAGTTTCGCCACGGGCGATAGTTTTATGGGGGCGATCCTTGGGTGGGGCCGCCGCTTTATACGCTGCTAGCCGCAATCCAAATATTGCAGGCGTTATTGTGGAATCGAGCTTTCTATCGGTTCGCCGGATGTCGATGGAGCTGTTTCGCTGGTTACCGGTGGCTTTTGTAACCAGCAGTTTGGATAACGCTTCTATAGTAAGCTCGCTGGCCATGCCGAAACTTTTTATCCATGGTTTGGAAGATACGCTGATACCGTTCAGCCATTCAGAAGAGCTTTACAACCGGTCGGCGGAGCCGAAACAGATTGTTCCGGTGAAAGGGGCAGGGCATAATGATGTATACATAAAGGGCGGTGGTAAGTATCTTGAAATTGTGGGCCAATGGATAGCAAACCTGTGACCATACCACTGGTCATGGTCACACAAATTTACTACAGGAGTAAAAAATGAACGATTGCCTGTTTTGTAAAATAGCGGCAGGAGATATTCCGTCATCGAAAGTTGAAGAGACAGATACATTGTTCGCTTTTGATGATATTGCGCCCCAGGCGCCTGTACACATTCTGATTATTCCTAAAAAACATGTGGTATCGAACCTTGGCCTGACCGACGATGATCGTGACCTGGTAGCCGACATCCATATGATGGCCAATAAAATCGCCAGGGATAAAGGGCTGGATAAATCAGGGTTTCGCCTGGTGACCAATATAGGAGCTGAGGCAGGACAGACCGTGTTCCATTTACACTATCACTTGCTTGGCGGCAGGGCCATGAACTGGCCACCCGGCTAGCAAATCCGGCGTATAACCATCGATGGATAGATCAAGACAAATTGCGTTTAAGGCGCTTCTGCGGTTCGAGAAATATCAGGGAAAACCAGATTCTATAATTGAGCGCTTAACTTGTAACGTTGGTATCGATGGGCGGGACAAAGCGTTTATCACAGAGATCGTGTATGGAGTCTTGCGATGGCGCCGCGCGCTCGACCTGATCGCAGGTTCGCAAAGTAGAAGGCCAATTTCAAAAATTGACGCGCCGGTGTTGACTTTATTGCGGATGGGGCTATATCAAGCCTTCGGTATGAGTAAAACTCCACGGTCTGCCGCAGTGAATGAAACAGTGGAGCTGGCAAAAGCGGATAACAGCACCAAACACACTTCAGGCTTTATCAACGCGGTAATCCGGGGCGCTATTCGAGCCGCAGGCGTAAACGAAAACGAGCCGATGCATATATCCCAGGTTGCGCTCTCTTTTATTGATGATGATCGAGCGCGACTGGGCGCCCAATATTCATTTCCCGACTGGTTAGTCAAACGTTGGATAAATAATTTTGGCGAGCAAACCGCAGAGCGGATCATGGACGCCAGCAACCAGCGCGCTCCGGTTTTTCTCCGTGTTAACCGATTGAAAATTGATAATAGCGGATTCGAAATGGCGCTGGCCAAATCTGGGCTGGAAGCGGAGCGGGTAGAGTGGGCGGATGACCTGTATATGCTGACCGAAGGGAGTTTGAGTCCCGATTCCGAACTGATCACCGATGGCCTGTGCAGAGGGCAAGACGGCGCTTCATACATATCAGCCGACCTGCTGTCGCCCGCTCCGCATGAGACGGTGGCGGATATATGTTGCGGCAAGGGGATCAAAACCGCGCTGTTTGCCGAGCGGATGGGTAATAGCGGATCTATATTCTGCGGTGATAGCAACTGCAATGCACTGGTGGAGCTGAACAGAAACCTGCGTAGTCTGGACGCGAAGATTCAACTCCCTGTCCAGATGGATGCATCAGATACCTGGCCAGTCAATCGCCTGTTCAACAAAATATTTGTCGATGCGCCCTGTTCAGGGACAGGTATATTGCGACGGCGCCCAGAGGGTAAATGGACAAAGTCGGAAAGTTTGGTAAAACGGATGGCGGAAATACAATCGAAAATACTTGATCAAGCTGTCGACCACCTTGCCGATGGAGGAGAGCTGATATATGCAGTCTGTTCCATCGAACCGGAAGAGGGCCAACTGCAAATTGAAAGACTATTAAAAAAGCTCCCCGGCCTTGCCCGGGTCGACATAACGAAAGAACGCCCGGAGTATGCGCAATTTATTAATGATCAAAGCGAATTTTACAACCTGCCTGGCTCTGGAAACATGGATGGATTTTACGCTGCTAAACTCTCGTCCCGCCGCTGGTGAATGATGTTTCATTATCCATAAGCGCAATGTGCTATGACCTGGTTGCTTGCTCCGGAGCTAGCAATTAATTCAGCTTACTTTCCAGCTTTGTCAGCCTTGCTTTCAGCTCTGTAATCTCGGCCTCTTTTTCCTTCAAAACAGTATACAACCCCTGAATAGCGGCCAGCGCCACGCCATCGGTATCCAGGGTAGATATGCCTTTATCATCGGAGCCAAGCTTATACGCATTATAAAAATCTTGAGCCATCGGGCCCATATGCCGCACCGGTGTATCAACGCCCTTATACTGCCATGTGGTGATCTCCATCTTTGACAGCTTGTCCAACACTTCACGGCTGTCCACTTTAATGATTTTCTCCTTGGAATTGCGGTCACTTAAGGCGACCCAAGCAGTAGCGCCAGGATTGAGCCGCGCCCCGAGGCTAGCCGCTGCGTTGGTGAAAAACAGATAACCACCCCTGGCTCTGAAGGTGACCTGATTATGATAAGAGGACCTAATATCAGCATTTGTGCTGTCTCCCCAGACAAAAGCTCCCGAATGGAGTGCTTTTGCCCTTTTACCTGCCGCAAAACTGTAATGGGCCGCCACATTGCCATGCCCACCCGGTATGGTGGAGAACAGGCCGTAAGCTTTGTTGAAGGCGCCGCCACTTACGGAAGCGTAACTGTTGCCAGCTCCGTTGTTCCGTCCACCACCCACGGTGGAATTACTGCCACTGGCTCTGTTATTTTGCCCGCCTGCCACAGCTGATTGCGGGCCGCTGGAAACATTGTTCCAGCCACCAGCAACAGTAGAAATGTAGCCACTGGCAGTGTTGCCAGCGCCCCCGCCAACGGAAGACCAACCACCGTCAGTCACAGACCCGGCCTTGTTTCCGGCTACGTTTCTGTATCCGCCACCCACAGTGCCATAAGCGTCATTCACTTCATTTTTATCTACGCTTGACCCACCGCCTCCGATAGTAGCTCCGAAAACTCCAGCGGCTACGCTATTATCCGCGTGTCCACCAATTATATTAGGGCTGGTATCGTCTCTGCTCATCCTCAGCATGCCGGCTACCAGAAAATTGCCACCAACGAAATATCCGCTGTAACCTGCCGCGCTGTTGGTAACGCCTTGAACACCAATGTTGTTGCCACTACTGTCGCTGGCTTTGCCCAGGACGCCTATGCCGGCCGCGCCGCTATTTGTGCCTTCGAACGCCGCCCTGTTATCTACACTGATGCTGTTGGTAACCGGCTGCGCATTTGCTTGATTAACTGTGATGACCATGAATATGATCACGAGAACAATTGATGTTAGTGTCTGTGTGGTTTTGATCGGAAGCATTGCGGCCTCTCTGTTAGTTTAATCTGTTTCAGCCATATGTTAGATACAAATATCAAAGATAATTTATATCTTGGATATTATAACCAAATACGACAAGAAAGCAAACTCCCTGTTGTGGTTAGGCGCCGTAACGGCGCTTTTAAACAGTGTCGTGTTGGCATGGTTCTATTATATTCACGCAATACGCTTCGCTTGCTTGCAGTATTATTATTTTGTACAAGGGCCGCCCAGCCTGCTATATCAACTAAAAAGCGTTTTAACCTGCCCTGACTGGGGTAATTACACTGACCATGCCAGCGCTGTTCCGGCGTCTCCAAACTCTTCATCTTGCATCGTCGTACGTGATGCGATGTTAACTGCAGATATGAAAACAGCAGATAAAAGTTATAGCGTGAGGAATAGTGTCGCGAATTGGGCCGGATTCATCATTTATGTTTAAGCGATTACGAAAAAAAATGATCAAATTCAATACTCAGCGGATCATGATTATGATAGCCTGTACGTGTATTGACCTGACTTTAAACCCGCCTGCGCGCGCTGTGTCGGCGAGGTGGTTTACCGGGCGCTTTAAAATTCGCAGAAGCGCCGATGGATGTATTGTTTCACTATCATGCCCGGGCATATTCTGGTTCGGGAACCAATTGGAGTCTAGAAAAATGAAAAGTAGTAAAGCTGTTATTGATAACCTTTCGGAGCTTGGCTTTCGCAACATTACCCATGTTTACAGGAACCAGCCTATCCCCGCGCTGTACGAGCAGGCGGTCCGCAACCGGGAGGGATCGATTTCACACCGTGGTCCATTTGTGGTGAGAACAGGTCAATATACAGGCAGGTCCCCCAACGACAAGTTTATTGTTAAAGAGAAATCGAGCGAGGAGCATATCTGGTGGGGCAAGGTTAACTGTCCTATTTCAGAGGATAAATTTGATGGGCTGCTGCACCGCCTGCAGGCGTATTGGCAAGGCAAGGATCTGTTTATCCAGGATTGTTATGCAGGGGCCGACAAGAAATATCAGATATCGCTAAGGGTGATCACCGAAGACGCCTGGCATTCCATGTTCGCGCGCAATATGTTTATCCGCATAAACGATATTGACGAAGTGGAAAAGCATAAGCCTCAGTTCCATGTGATTAACGCCCCGGGGTTCCGGGCCGATCCGGAGGTTGACGGGACCAATTCGGAAGCTTTTGTGCTCGTTCACTTTGGGCGTAAATTAATCATTATCGGCGGCACCAGCTATGCCGGTGAGATTAAAAAATCTGTCTTTACCATACTCAACTATTTGCTGCCGCGCCAATCTGTTATGTCGATGCACTGCTCTGCGAACATTGGAGACAAAGGTGATGTGGCGATATTTTTCGGCCTCTCCGGCACCGGGAAGACCACGCTGTCCGCCGACCCAAGCAGAAAACTGATAGGTGATGATGAGCATGGTTGGAGCGATAAAGGAGTTTTTAACTTCGAGGGTGGATGTTACGCTAAAGTGATAAAGCTTTCGAAAGAGGCGGAGCCAGAGATATACGCAAACACCCAACGGTTCGGCACGATCCTGGAAAATGTGCAGATGGAATACGATTTCCTCAGGAAAATAGACTTGGATGATGACACTTTGACCGAGAATACCCGCGCCGCATATCCAATAACCGACGTGCATGTGCCTAATGCGGAGCTGAGCGGGATGGGCGGGCATCCGAAAAATATTTTCATGTTGACGGCAGACGCGTTTGGTGTATTGCCGCCGATTTCCAAAATGACCACCGAGCAGGCGATGTATCATTTTATATCCGGCTATACCGCTAAGGTTGCCGGGACAGAGCGGGGCGTGACCGAGCCGGTGGCCACATTTTCCACATGTTTTGGAGCTCCATTTATGGCGCTTCATCCATCGGTATACGCCGACCTGCTGGGTAAGAAAATCAAAAAACATAAAGTGAATTGCTGGTTGGTGAACACCGGTTGGACTGGCGGTCCGTATGGTGTCGGGTCCAGGATGAAAATTGGTCATACGCGGGCCATGCTGGCGGCGGCTTTGGAAGGCAAGCTGGATAAAGTCAAAACCAAACCTGACCCTACCTTCAACATCCTTGTGCCGGAAAATGTGCCAGGTGTGCCGAAGAAAGTGCTTACCCCCAGAAATACCTGGAAGGATAAGAAGGCTTATGACACCAAGGCGAAGGATCTTGCGTCAAGGTTTGTCGAGAACTTTAAGAATTTTGAATCGCATGTAACGAAGGAAGTGAAAGCGGCGGGGCCGAAAATTTAGCTTTCGTCATGTTTCTAGATTAATTTACCGACTTCCGGTATAGCGCTGGAAGTCGGAACCACGCTTCTGGTTTTGTACCATAGATTTCCTTTCAGCATGAAACCCTATCTGGAAAGATTGTAGCCCCGGGACATTTGGTTTAGCCAAAGGCTGCGTCCTCAACGGGTCATATCTGTCACAATAAAACAATATTGGTAGGTCCAAATTACAATATCCAACCGAAGGCGGCGCCTTGCCTAAGCCCAAAATAGTAGATTGTGAATTGCTGTTCCCAGAGATGAATATAGAAGTATTTAATAGCTCAAATGTTTTTATGGTGCCGGAGGTCGGGATCGAACCGACACATGGTTGCCCATACGGAATTTTGAGTCCCGCGCGTCTACCAGTTCCACCACTCCGGCTTTAAACTGTGGAGCTGTTAATTATAGCCGACAATTTCAATTCGTCCACAACCAGTTTTACAGCGAAGCATGATCATGATGCAGGTAACCTGAAATGTAAAGAAAAAGATAGCTACTTGATTTATAATATCTTTGTAGGTGATTAAAATATTGCGCAATAAGGACTTCCATGATTGCAAACAGCCAATTTTTCAACATTAGTATGTGGCAGTTAGCTGCCATTGTTTTTGCGATACTTTTGTTATTAGCTGTCTATCAAATCTTGCGGCTTCAAAATAAAAGTGTCTACTTGGAGCGTAAAAACAAATACCTGGAAAAAGAACAAGCAATGCGAACCTGTATCAACCAGGCGATCATCGACTCTAAAAATGAACAGGAGTTGCTGGACAGCATTTGTAAAGCAGTATTGGATACCGGTAATTACACCCTTGTATGGGTTGGGTATGGCGACCAGGGAGCTGGTAAAAAGGTTCGTCCGGTGGCGTATAGCGGGCTGGATGATGGCTATCTTGAATCGTTGAAAATCAGATGGACTGATAGCGCAATGGGCAGGGGCCCCACCGGGTCCGCCATCAGAAATAAAACCGCTTATGTTGTAAATGATATTAAAAGTGATCCATATTTCGCGCCATGGCGGGAGGAGTCACTCAAGCGAGGGTACACTTCATGCGCGGCGATTCCTTTGGTATCAAGTGATCAGGCGTTCGGCGCGTTTAATGTGGTAGCGTCAAACTCTGGCGCGATTGAAGAAGGTGAGATCAATGTTCTTGAAGAGTTGGCCGTCGAGCTTTCGTATCATATCAGCCTATTGCGCAGGCAGGAAAAGCAGAAGCTAATTGAAAAAAGATTGCGTGAAGATGAGAAACGATTGAACGCTATCACCACCAGTGTGAGAGCTTCTATCATCATGCTGGACGAAAATGGTGTCACCACCTTCTGGAACCCTGGCGCGGAAAAAATGTTTGGATATAAGTCATCTGAAATAATCGGACGAAAATTATCTGACCATATTATTCCGGGACGTTTTCATGAGGGCCATTTAAACGGAATGCTAAAGCTGAAAAACAGCGCCCCTGATACATATATTGGCAGGAAAATAGAAACTGTCGCCATGAAAAAAAATGGAAAAGAGTTTCCTGTGGAGATATCTGTTTCCAGCTTGCGCTCTGGCGACAAATGGAATGTGATAGGCGTGGTGCGCGATATTACCAGCTTGAAAAAAACAGAAGAAGAAGGAGCGAGGCTCGCCACAGCTGTTGAACAAGCTGGTGAAGCAATATTGACCACTGACGCGGAAGGGTTGATCACTTATGTCAACCCGTCGTTTGAAAAAATAACCGGCTATTCCAGCAGTGAAGTTATTGGGATGAACCCCCGTATCCTGAAAAGCGGCAAGCATAGCAAGTCTTTCTATCGAAACCTGTGGCGCACTATTAAAAGTGGCAAGATCTGGATGGGCCAATTTATCAATGTGGCCAAGGATGGGGCTTTGTTTGAAGAGGAATCTACAATCTCGCCAATTATCTCAAATACTGGCGAGATTAAAGGTTATGTGGCGGTCAAACGTGATGTGACAGAAATGAAACGAATAGAACGGGAAATGCGTCGCAACCAGAAGCTGACATCCATTGGCACCCTGGCTGGTGGTATAGCCCATGATTTTAATAATGTTTTGATGCCGATAATGGGATATACAGAGCTGATCAAAAAGGAACTATCCAAAGACTCACCTGCCATTGACCATATAGAAGAAATAATAAAGGCCGGCAAACGCGCCAAGGATCTTGTTCGTCAGGTCCTTACCTTTAGCCATAGAAGCGAGCAAAGCTTCCAACCGGTTGAGTTGGCCCCGATAGTAAAGGAAGCGTTGAAACTGTTGCGAGCTTCCATACTTTCCAACATTACGTTAGAAGAGAATATAGATTCTGAGCCTGGTGTAGTCTTGGGTGACCCTACGCAAATTCACCAGGTAATAATCAACTTATGCGCAAACGCGGCGTATGCGATGAAAGATTGCGGTGGCGTATTAAAAATCGGGCTGGAGCAGGTGGTTCTGAACAAGGCCCCGCTGGAACTGTCCGACACGATGACCAACCAGTTCATGATGCTGACTGTGAGTGATAATGGCGAGGGCATGTATGAATCTACGATAGAACAGATTTTCGATCCTTTCTATTCGACAAAGCCTGATGGTGAAGGATCAGGCATGGGGCTGTCGGTCCTGCACGGCATAGTAAAAAATCATGGTGGGTTTATAGAGGTAGATAGTGAGCCGGAGAAAGGCTCCACATTCAAAGTCTATTTTCCGAGATATATTGGCGCCCTTGTCACAGAGAGCAGCAGGGACGCCCCGATACATATGGGGCAAGGTAACGCGCTGATAGTTGATGATGAGGATCTGGTTTTGAAAACGCTGCAGATAATGCTGGAGCACCTTGGCTATAAAGCAACCCTGGCGAACGGCAGCGATGAGGCGTATTCAATGTTCCAAAGCAACCCAGGCTTTTTCGATATCGTAATAACAGATATGACCATGCCGAACCAGACTGGCGACATGTTGGCGCAAAGGCTGCATAAAATCCGGAAAGATATCCCGGTCATCGTCATGACCGGGTTCATCGATAAAGTAAACGTAAAAGAGATGAAATCCCTCGGTATCAGCGAAATAATCGCCAAGCCGATCTCCCCCGGTGAGCTGAGCCATATTATAAAGCGGTGTATGAGGGCAAGGGCCAACTAATCCAGGCTGAGCCAGTGTCTCCTGGCTGTTTAATCGCTCAACAGTTGCGCTATTTCCGCTCCCTGATCATTAAACATTTGCTGAACGATCTCCTGGAGAATGTCCGCAGGCTCTCTTTGGGTCATCACAGCTTTATGTTGTATTACTGCGCCAACTTCCTCGGGTAGGTCAAGGGTTATATCCAGTTTCATTCGGCCATCACCAGCTTCACTCATTTTAATTCTCCATATTTCATAGCAACTTTGTTTTTCTACTACTCGCCTAATACAGCAAATTGAGCACTTGATTATCTATTATAACCTTTTACGCTTGTCTTCCAGGGCGAAACAAAATAAAATCTTACCATTTGGAAAACTTGACCCAAGAAGCAAGTCGATCAAATATACATAGTGCAAAGTAATATGTATTGGATATAGCCAAGCTTGCCAAAGCTCTTGTGTACACAATAGTTTACAGAAAACAAACCATTGCTGGTATTTTGTAAACTTGTGGCTGTTCGATCTTGATATATGGCGCATAACCGGGTTTATACTGATAAAAAGAGGAGTTTGCTTTAATGAAACTGATGGAAGGTAAAAAAGGTCTGATCGTAGGTGTGGCTAACGAAAAAAGCCTTTCATGGGGGATAGCAAAATCTTTGGTGGGAGAGGGCGCCCAGGTAGGCCTTACCTTCGCCGGGGAGCAACTGGAAAAAAGGGTGCGTCCGTTGGCGGAATCAGTCGGCTCCACTTTTGTTCATGAACTGGACGTCACAAACGACAGCCAAATGGATAAAACATTCGCCGCGTTTAAAGATCAATTTGGAAGCATGGATTTCTTCGTGCACGGCGTCGCGTTTTCCGATAAAAACGAATTGAAGGGGCAGTACGCAGACACCACCAGAGAAAATTTTCTGATGACCATGGATGTGTCGGTCTATTCGTTCCCGGCGTTGGCGCGACGCGCGGCAGAGCTTATGAACGGCGGTGGTTCTATGCTTACGCTGACCTTTTACGGCGCCCAGAAAGCGGTGCCCAATTATAACGTGATGGGCGTCGCCAAAGCTGCGCTGGAAGCGTCTGTCAGGTACCTGGCGGTCGATTTCGGCCCTCAAAATATCCGTGTAAACGCAATCTCCGCCGGCCCGGTGCGGACCCTGGCATCTGCAGGTATTTCGAACTTCAAAGAGATGATGCGCCTCGGTTCGGCCGGCTCCGCGCTCCAGAGGAACGTAACGCAAGAAGAAGTCGGTGGAGCAGCCCTGTATCTTCTGTCAGACTTATCCACGGCGACCACCGGCGAGATCCTGTTTGTGGATGCAGGCTTTCAGGCCACGGCTACCTGAAGGTTAACAGAAAGTATCCGGATGCATCTTCTACTCAGCGCCATCTCTGTAAACGAAGCCGAGATCCTTGCGAATAGCGCGGATGTGCTTGACCTGAAAGATCCATTTAAAGGCCCTCTCGGTCATCCTGACCTGGATATTGTGGAGGGGGTTCGGGCAGTTATTGGTAAGGAACAAACCTTGTCCGTTGCTCTGGGTGACCTGTCGACCAACCAGACAGATCTTTCCGGGTTGGCAATGAAGATGAGCGCCGCCGGAGCGGATATTGTTAAAGTCGCGCTGGCGGATATTAGCCAGCGTCAGGCGATCACAAGCTTGCAAAATATAAACCAGAAACTGGCAGGAAGCGCCAAGCTGGTCGTATGCGCGTATGCGGACGCGTGGCGCCACGGTTTTTTCCTTCCACATGAGCTGTCCCAGGTCGCCCATCGGGCTGGCGTAAGTGGCACGCTTCTGGATACATGCGTGAAAAATGGAGAAACACTATTCGATGTGATGACTATTCAGGAGATAGATAAAATAGTTTCAGAGTCGAGCAGCCTGGGTTTAACATCTGCTCTGGCGGGGTCATTAGGCGCAGATGATATAGAGATTATTGCCCAGGTTCGACCCGACTATATAGGGTTTCGTTCCGCCGTCACTTCAAACGGAGAGCGAGGAACTGTCGGTGTCGACAGTGGTAAAGCATTAACCTTGAAAATGGCTGTCACAGCCGCCACAAATGCAACCATGGGGATACCAGGCTAACGTTAGCCAATGGAACGCTCTATCCGCTTTCGCTGATCTCGTTCAAACTGTCGTCTGATCCCATTATCACCAAAATATCAGAATCCTTGAGCGTGAAGTCTGGTGTCGGCATAAAATTTATCCGTTCTGGCACCAGCTCCCTCACTGCGATGACCTGGACGCCGTATGTGTTACGCAGCTGCAGCTCCTTTATGGTTTTGCCTATAAAGCTGTTGGGGGTGGCCAGCTCGATAATGGAATAGCCGGGCATCAGCGGCAAATGATCCAGCATGTTCGGCGAATGGAGAGACGCCGCCAGCTTGATCGCCATATCCTTCTCCGGATAGACCACCTCCGACGCGCCGATGAGCTGCAGTATCTTGCCATGCTCCTCGGTGATCGCCTTGACGATGATCTGCTTGATCCCCAGCTCCTTCAGATGGAGCGTGACAAGTATGGAATGGTCCAAGGGTTCGCCCAACCCCACCACCGCGAAATCGACATCCCGCACATTCAGCGCCTCCAGGTTGTCGAAGTCGGTGGCGTCCGCCACTATCGCCTGGGTAGAAAAGTCCTTCAGTTTTTGCACAACCTCTTTGCTTTTATCAATGGCCAGCACTTCGTTGCCCCGTTGATAAAGGCTTTTTGTGAGGTGAAAGCCGAACCGGCCCAAACCTATTATCGCGCATCGCTTTTTCATAATAATCTCCGTTATCCAACCATCACATCTTCTTCGGAATAGTGATATACGCCCCGGGGCGTTTTCCTGCCCACAGCCATGGTCACCGTCAGCGGCCCCAGCCTTCCTATCAGCATCAACAAGGTTATCATCACCTTGCCGAATTCGCTCAACTGGCCCGTGGCGCCGGTGGACAGCCCGACGGTGCCAAAGGCGGAAACAACCTCGAACATTATTTCCATAAACATTTCCCGCTGGCCGTATGTGCCCTGTCCGCCAGATTCGGTTATCAACAGTATCATAGTAAACAGCACCACCAGAAGCGAAGATATAAACAGAATGGAAACCGACCGGTATATTATCCGCTCCGGTATGGTGCGGTCGAACACATTAACTTTTTCCCTGGCCTGCAGGCGGGCGCGGCCCATGGCGATGATGATTCCAAATGTGGTCACCTTGATTCCGCCACCCACCGAACCGGGCGCGGCGCCGATGAACATCAGCAGGATGAACAGATAAATCGTCCCGTTGGAAAAGTTCTGGAAATCGACGGTTATGAACCCGGCGGTGCGGGTGATCGACTGGAACAGCGACGCCATGCACTGGTGCCAGAACGGCATCCCCGCCAGCACGTTATCCTTCTCCATAAGGAACGTCAGGACCGCCCCGGAAACTATCAACGCAAATGTAACTGTCAGCACCAGCTTGCCGTTGAGGGAGAGCCGAGGTTTTGCGGACTTGCCTCGGTGAGAAGCGAACATTTGTAATTCTACGATGGTAACAAACCCCAATGAGCCGATGACTATCAAAGTTGCGATCACACCGTTGACCACAATATCATCCGAGAACGATATCAGACTGTCTGGAAACAAGGTAATGCCAGCGTTGCAGAAGCCGGACACGGCATGGAACAGTGCGTAATAGGCAGCCTTTTGCGGGCCATAATCTGGCAGCCAGTGAAAAAAGAGGGCTAGCCCACCAATCAGCTCGACCGAAAATGTCAACGCCATAACTTTTTTCAGAAGGTCCGGAATCGAAAGCTTGCGACGCTGATCAAACGATTCGAAGATGATAGACGATTCCCTCATCGACAGCGCCCTGCCCAGGATCAGCATGAACACCGTGGAAAAAGTCATGATGCCCAGACCGCCGATCTGGACCAGCGCCAGGATCACCAGCTGGCCGAACAGCGTAAACGATGTGCCGGCGTCCACCACCATCAATCCGGTCACACAGGTGGCGGAGGTGGCGGTAAACAACGCGTCCACAAAAGATATGCCATCTTCCGTAGCTATCGGCAGCTTGAGGGCGATGGCGCCTATGATTATAAACGTTGTGAATATGCCGACCAGCAGGTTTGATGGATGCAGCTCCAGCATCCTCCTTCCGCTCGCCATGGATATATTTCTCATTTCACAACCTTCCGCCGTGTTCTCATTTTACTTTACTCAACGTCAGCTACGAATCACAGAAAGGATATTATCACTTATATTTGCTTGCATTGCTTCATCTTCAATCTTTTTTCCGCTTTCGTCGGTCACATAAAACACGTTTATGGCCGTACGCCCCTCTGTACTTATTTTAGCGGAGAGAATATCCAGCCCCTGTCGGGCGATGGTATGGGTGATATCGTATAGCAACCCTGTCCTGTCTGGCGCCCATATCTCCAGCACGGAACTGCTGTGCGAAAGGTGGTTCATAATCAATACTTGTGGCTCTTGGTCCGGATTTACTTTCCTTTTCTCATTTTGCATATAGCGCATTCTGTTACCCAGAAGCTCCAAGACATCCTGCGTTCCATCCAACAGGTCGCACAGCAAGGTTTCGAATTGCGCAAGATAGGCGTGGTCATTATATAACCCAAGGTTTGGGCCCTGGACCACCAGCGTGTCAATGGCAAGGCTATCGGAAAACGTATTAATATAAGCCTCCACAATATTCACATTCCTGGCGGTCAACGCGCCGCATATTGTAGAGAAAAAACCTATTTTGCCACTGGACGCCAGGTTGAATACTCCTGTTTCATCACCCGGGTTCAGTGTAAAGCTAAGCGCAATCCGTTTCTCTTTGGATCGCTCCAGAAGGTCCATATGTACGATGACAAAGTCTGGATCGATGGTTCGTATATACTGATCGGGCGCCTTGGACATGAATTCACGTATTCTATTTTCATTCCCCGGTATTCCAGATCTGGTCACCGTTTCCTGAACCAGCGCTTCGAGTTGTTGCGTGTCCGATAAAAACAGCGATTCTCCTTCGATAAAAAATTTTTCAGCCGATTCATACAGATCAAAAAGCAGGTTATCCTTCCATCCGGTCCATACGCCTGGACCGACGGCGGATATATCTCCATATGTCAGTATATATAGATGCATCAGCTGGCGTATGTTACCTACTTTTTCGCAAAAGTCCCGTATGGTTTCCAACATTGCTATATTAAGACGCTGGGCCGTCTCACTCATCAGTACATGTTTAGATACTAGGAAGCTGACCTTCGGTATCAGCGAAGCAAGCCCCAGCCTTGTCAGGATAGGCTCCACATGTTCATCGCCTATATCCAGGTGCCGATCCTCCGCGCGCTTTCCCATATCGTGGAGGAGTAGCCCAAGCTTGACCAGCTCCAGATCAGCCTGAGCCCTGCATATATTGCGCAGCTCAGCGCATACCGGCGCATCAACGGTGATCCCTTCAATGTTCTCGATGGTTGTGATCGTATGTTCGTCCACAGTATATCTATGGAACATATCGAATTGGGAGAGGTTGGTTATGTTAGAGATTTCCGGAATTATCTTTTCCAACAGGCCAGACTTGTGGAATTCCCGCAATACAATAGCCGAGTGGGAAAGCCGCAAAATATCCATCAGAAGCTCGCCTGCTACTTTGCCCCTAAACCATCCAGCGGGCGCATGCTCACAAATTGTGGATAGCCCTTTCGATAAATTGGGAGAAGCTGTTAACTGTTCACCGGAGAGCCGTTGCGCTATACGGTACAGCAGCGCAGGCTCATTTTCGTATTTATCAGGTGGGAACGATTTGCCAAAAAGCCGCGCGCCATCGGTATACAGCCCATCCTTATCGATGCGGAGTCGGCGTATCCATCTTCTTTTTTTATATGTTTCGGCATAGGATGACACCTCGCCAGAAAACCGGTCGATAACCTGCGCTGCATTATAATATCGCCGCATCAGCTCCGCCGCCGCGTCGTTACCAGTCCCATCGATGTTTTCACCTTTGGCGATGGTTTTTTGTAAACCATGGGTCAATGTATCGGTGGGGCCATTCGCAGCCCAGTGAAGGCTATTTCGCAAACGTAACAAATATGAATAAGCTTCTGTAACCGGGCCTGCTGTTTCAGCGTTGATTATTCCCATGGCAGCCAAATCTGCTACAGTATCAACATCGATTTTCGACATGATCATCCACATGGCCGATTGAAAATCGCGTAGTCCGCCTTTGCTCTCTTTTACATTCGGCTCTGTCAGGTGTAAAACTTTGCCGTACGCCATATGGCGGCTATGCTTTTCTCTTATTTTCGACTGAATGAAAATATCTGGTTTGTGTCGAGTGACTTCTCTGGCATACTTTTTCCTGAACGCGTCATACAAATCTTTGGAGCCAGCCAGCAGCCTGCTCTCCATCATCGACGTTTTGCTGATTAGGTCGGATCGACCCATGTTCACAGCGTCTGTGATGGTCCGGGAACTGTGCCCCACTTTCATGCCCAGGTCCCACAACCTGGTTAGCAACATTTCTGGCGGGCTGCCTGCTTTGCCAAAAAAAGAATCGCTCAGCAAAAACAGAAGATCCACATCAGAATGTGGGTTCAAAAGCCCACGCCCATATCCACCAATAGTCACCAGCGCGCCATCATAATCTTCCCGCTCATGATCGAAAAGATCAACAATCGCGCCATCCACAATGGCGGAGAGCTTTTGGCACACTTCGGCTCCAGGGGCGCCTTGATCATGTAACCGTTTGACTGCAAGCTGGCGCTTCTCCAACTCCTGCTTCAAGTTGCCGGTGTCTGTGCTATTCATAACTTTCTTTACGGCTCTTTGTGGAACAGAAGGCTAATTACTTGTTAATTGTCGATCCGGCTGAAACTCATCCAGCCGGATACGCATACTCTGCGTTTTACTATCGCGAACTATTTTAATTTCCGCTATATCACCTGCCCGGCTCTGCAATACAAGCGACCGGAGTTTGCCAGGAGTATCCACAGGTTTGCCGTTATAGGTTAATATCACGTCACCCATCCGGATCCCAGCCTTATGCGCCGGGGCTCCATCTTCGGTCATCATCACCAGAACGCCACCATCACCCGGCGCGGCTTTGTAAATCGATGGCGCTGAACCGACGCTGCTCACACTGACGCCCATACGCCCTCGTTTCACCGCTCCATATCGGATAATCTCTTGCGCCACTGTTTTTACAATATTTGATGGGATGGCAAAGGTAATGCCAGAGCTGGGGCCAAATGTAGCGATGTTTATCCCGACCAGTTCGCCTTCTATGTCATAAAGAGCGCCACCTCCCGATTCTTGCGCGATGTTCAAATCGGCCTGAATAAAATTTTCCAGCTCCGCCAGACCCAGTCCGGCGCGGCCCCGCGCGCTTACCACACCCACAGAGAATCCGGCGCCTCTATCGGTGGTAGCGCCTATGGCGGCCACCCATTGACCCGGCGATACATACGATGAATCAGTCAAAACAGCAGGCTCTATACCTTGGTTTAGCGATACTTTTATTACTGCCAAACCAGTTACACTGTCAACACCGGTCAGGGCGGCCTCACGAGCTTTCTTTGATGCATATGGCGTGATGATGATTTTCTCTGCGTTGGCAATAACATGGTAATTGGTGACAATATGGCCACGCTTGCTGATTACCACACCCGATCCTGTGGATTGGATCGTGTAGTTTTGGAAGAAAAATGATTTCAATTTTTGCAGCGCAGAAGAGAAAATTCCATCATTGTCATAACTATCTGGCTCGACTGCAACAAGGGAGTTGATCTTCACTACTGACGACCGGGCAACCTTTGCCATCTGTGCGAAAGTAGTAGAATCAGGCTTGATAGCCGGTTCTGGAATGCTGTCATTGGAGGCTACATGCAATATGCCAAATCCCACCAAGCATCCCATAACAAAAGGCAGCATGGCTTCTCTCATCTTTTCACCCCTGTGTGTATGCCGCATATACCAAAGGTTAGCGGTGTAAACTCCACATGCTCCAGTCCCAGTTCACATAGCATCGCCGACAGCTTTGATGGAACAGGAAATTTGTAAACAGAATCTGGCAGATAACTATACGCTTCCCGATTACCAGAGACCAGCCCGCCAAGCATTGGCAGAATCTTAGTGAAATATAACTTGTACGTAGCGGCGAAAAACCTATTAGAAGGTGTTGTAAACTCCAAAATAACCAACCGCGAGCCTGGCTTAATCACCCGTATCATTTCCTTTAAACCGGTTTCCAGCTCAGCGAAATTGCGGACTCCAAATGCGCATGTTATCCCGTCGAACTGGCTGTCTTCATACGACAGGTTCAAGGCGTCCGCGCGTTCCAGAGTAATACGACTGCCCAGATCGCCCTTACGGATTTTCTCTTCGCCAATTCTCAGCATTTCCGAAGAAAAGTCAGCGCCGGTCACCCGTGTAGTGTCATCACCCTGCCTTGCAATCTCTATAGACAGGTCGGCAGTGCCGCACGCCAGATCCAGTAAATGTTTCTTTTCCAGGCCCTCTGTAAAGCAGGCGATGGCCTTCCTCCGCCATGTGATATCCAGCCCCAGGGAGAGAAAATGATTAAGGAAATCGTACCATTTGGCGATGGAAGAAAACATCGCCTCGACAGCCGTCGCTTTAGATTCACTAGCCGTTTTCATAACAGCGCAAAGGGACTTATTTACCCTTCTTCTTTCTCGGTTTTGGCTTGTGCAGTTTATATTCCAGGCTGTCCACCAGCGCGCGCCAGCTGGCCTCTATCACGTTGGCGGACACACCCACAGTGGCCCATCGGTTTTCGCCATCGCCAGACTCTATCAGCACCCGGGTCATGGCGGCGGTTTTGGAAGTTTCGTCCAACAAGCGTACCTTGAAATCGTGAAGCTCCACATCACCCAGCTCCGGATAATGCTTGATTAACGCGGCCCGCAACGCTTTATCCAGGGCGTTCACCGGCCCGTTGCCTTCGGCGACAGCATGGGTTGTATTTCCATCAGGCAGTTTTATTTTGATCACGGCCTCCGCCCAGTTGTTATTTTTAGAATCGGAAAAGCTGGAGACCACACGCGCCCGGTCCACTTCAAACTTTCGCTTCCACTGGCCCACTGTCTTGCGCATCAGCAGTTCAAACGAAGCCTCGGCGCCTTCAAATAAATATCCATTGCTTTCCAGGGTTTTCAGCTTATCCAATATTTCTTTCGCCGCCGGGTCATCGCTGTCTATCGTGATTCCAAACTCTTCCGCCTTTTTCAGCACATTCCACTTGCCAGCAAGGTCAGATACCAGAACCCTGCGCCGGTTGCCGACGACCTCCGGCTCGATATGCTCATAGGTGGCCGGGTGCTTCTGCACCGCCGCCACATGCACACCACCCTTATGCGCAAACGCAGAGCGTCCAACATACGGCTGGTGCGGACGTAGTTTCATATTAGCCAACTCATAGATCAGCCGGGAGAGGTCGCGCAACTTTTTCAGGTTTCGGGTCGGCACACAGCGGTAACCCATTTTCATTTGCAGGTTCGGCACGATGGAACAGAGGTTGGCGTTGCCGCAACGCTCGCCCACGCCGTTGATGGTCCCTTGCGCCTGCCCGGCGCCTGCGCGCACAGCGGCGAGGGTGTTGGCCACCGCGCTCTCCGAATCATTATGACAATGTATGGCGATATTAGATTTAGCAAATTGCTTGACAACATCAGCGGTGATCGCCTCCACCTCGTGGGGAAGGGCGCCGCCATTTGTCTCGCACAGTACAAGCCAGCTTGCGCCCGCTTCGTCGGCGGCTTTCAAGGCGTCCAGCGCATACTCCCGATTGTTCTTATATCCATCAAAAAAGTGCTCCGCGTCGAACATTACCTCATTCACACGCTTGTTCAGATAGGCGATGGTGTCGTGGATCAGCTCCAGGTTACGCTTCTTCGAGATGCCGAGCGCGTGCTTGGTGTGCATATCCCAGCTTTTGCCGAACACAGTAATGCACGACGCGCCGGAGGCCAGCAAAGCTTTTACATTAGCATCATCCGCCGGTTTCTTCTTGGCGTGATGGGTGGCGCCAAACGCAGATATGGTGGCGTTTTTCAGCTTCAGCTTTTTCACCTGCTGGAAAAACGCTTCATCCTTCGGGTTGGAGCCGGGCCATCCGCCCTCGATGTAATGTATTCCAAAATCATCCAACGCCTCGGCTATGCGCAGTTTATCGTCCAGGCTGAAGCTGACCTGCTCCGCCTGGGTTCCGTCACGCAAGGTAGAGTCGTACAATACGATTTTTTTACCGCTACTCATCCGCTTAACCTTATGTCGACCTTTCCGACGCCGGCAACGCCAGCTCGAACGTGTCGTGCAAAATGCGCACGGCGCGGTCTATCTCGCTTTCGCTCACCACGCAGGAAACTTTTATTTCCGATGTGGATATCATCAATATGTTTATTCCGCTATCCGCCAGCGCCTTGAACGCCTTGGCGGCCACGCCGGTATGGCTCTTCATACCTACACCGATTATGGAAACCTTGCCAATGTTGCCATCAGCTTTCGTATCCCTGGCCCGCACATCTTGCGCCACCAGTTCCAGCGCCTCCAATGTTTTGCGTGTCTCATCCTTCGGCACGGTAAACGAAATATCAGTCAACCCGCCTTCTGCAGTGTTCTGGATTATCATATCCACATTGATCTCTCTTGCCGCTATACTGGAAAAAATACGAGCGGCCACCCCCGGCTTGTCCTGCACACCCACCATTGTTATCTTCGCCTGATCGCGAGCGTACGCCACTGCAGATACAACCACCTCTTCCATTTCCTTCGTTTCGGATGTCACCAGTGTGCCCTTTCCATCTATAAATGTTGACTTTACTTTAATAGGCATATTGTACTTCTTTCCAAACTCCACCGACCGCACCTGCAAAACTTTTGCGCCCAGGCTGGCCATCTCCAACATCTCATCGAACGAGATTTCATCTATACGCCGCGCGTTCGGCACGATGTTCGGGTCGGTGGTGTACACACCATCCACATCGGTGTATATCTCGCACATGTCGGCGCCCATGGCCACCGCGATGGCGACAGCGGTGGTGTCCGACCCGCCCCGGCCCAGCGTGGTCACGTTACCACTATTTTCATCGATGCCCTGGAACCCGGCGACCACCGCCACCTTGCCTTCACCCAGAGCCTCGCGCAGTTTCTCGCCGGTGATTTTCCGGATGCGCGCCTTCATGTGCACCGCGTCGGTTATCATGCCGATCTGCCGTCCGGTGAACGACACCGCCGGCGCGTCGATGCTGTTAAGCGCGATGGAGAGCAGGGCGGCCGACACCCGTTCGCCCGAGCTCATCAGCAGGTCCATCTCCCGTTCCGGCGGGCATTCATACAGCTCATGCGCCATCTCGATCAGGTGGTCCGTCTCGCCCGACATGGCGGAAACCACGGCGATGATTTTATCGCCCCGGCGGCCGCGTTCCGCCACTTTCCGCGCCACGTTCCGGATCTTGTCCAGCGACCCGACGGAGGTGCCGCCATATTTTTGCACTATCAGGGCCATTGGTTACCGACCGCCCTCGATAAAATATTCGAACAGGTCGATGGCCCGGTCGAAGGTTTTGTCCGGGTTGTCCAGTATATTCTCGCCAAAACTTTCGAACCTGCCGGATCCTTCCGCCGGGTATATGGCCACCGGCACCGGGTCGAGGCTGTGGGTCTTGATCTCCAGCGGCGTGGCGTGGTCCGACAATACCATGACGCGGAAATCGCCCATCGCTTCCAGACCTTCCACGACCGGGCCCACAACTTTCTTGTCGAAATCGGCGATCGCTTGCAGTTTATATTCCAGCGAGCCGGCATGCCCCGCCTCGTCCGGCGACTCCACATGGACATACACCAGGTCGACCTCCTTCAGCGCGTCGAGGCAGGCCTGGGCCTTGCCCTTGTAATTGGTATCGATCCAGCCGGTTGCGCCTGGCACATCGATCACCCTCATCCCGGCGTTGACAGCGATGCCCCGCATCAGGTCGACCGCGGTTATCATGGCGCCGTTCAGGTTGCTGCGCTCTTTCAGGGGCGGCATGCTGGGCGCTTTGCCATGGCCCCACAGCCATATGCTGTTGGCCGGTTTTTTGCCGGCGCTTTCACGCTTTTTGTTTACGCTATGCTGTTTCAGGATCATCTGCGACTCGCCCATGAGCTGGTTCAGAAAATCGGCGCCGTCGCCGCTGGGCATATATTCGCGGATGTTGTCGTCCGATATATCGTGGGGCGGCGTCAGCTTCATTTTGTCCTGACCTCCTTTCCAGACCATCAGGTGACGATACGATACGCCCGGATGGAACGACACCTCGTCCGAGCCCAGCTCCCCGTTCAGGCTGTGGATCAGCTCATGGGCTTCGTCGGTCTCTATATGCCCGGCGGAAAAATCGTCCATCAGCACACCGTCGGCTATCGGTTTCAGCGTTACCAGATTGCAGCGGAACGCCACATCGTCCGGCCCCAGCGCGATGTTCATCGCGGCGGATTCCAGCGGCGAGCGGCCGGTGTAGTACAGCTTCGGGTCATAGCCCAGTATGCCCATATTGGTCACATCGGAGCCAGGCTCGTAACCTTCCGGAGTGGTATGGACCGCGCCACACAACCCCTTCGCGGCCAGCCTGTCCATATTGGGGGTGGCCGCCGCCATCAACGGCGTTTTGCCATCGATGTCCGGTATCGGCCTGTCGGGCATGCCGTCACCCAGCAGGATCACATATTTAGCTTTTCTCATCCCTCGCTATCCTTATCTTCATCGTCGGCTCCGCGCATATATTCATCTCATCGATCGCCCGGAGCGCCTTGTCCATATCCGCTTCCAGCGCTGTATGGGTCATCAGCACCACGCTGACCGGCTCATTTTCCCTCCGTCCGCGCTGTATCATGGAGCTTATGGAGATGCAGCTTTCCCCCAACGCGCCAGACAGCCGCGCCAGCACCCCCGGTTTGTCCGGCACGGTGAACCGCAGATAATATTCGCATCGCACCTTGGCTATCGGGCGGACCGGCAGTTTGCGCCGTGTTCCGGCGGGCGCGCTCATGGGCGCTGATTTGCCCGCGCTGCCATGGACGATTTTTTTGGAGATATCAATAACATCACCCATAATGGCGGATGCCGTGGGGCCGCCGCCCGCGCCAGGGCCCACCAGCATGTTGATACCGGACGATTCACCGAACAGCTCCACCGCGTTGAAGGCGCCGTTGACGTTCGCTATCGGGCTGTCCGACGGGATCATGGCGGGATGCACACGCACATCCACCGATTCGGCGTTGCGTTCCGCCACCGCCAGCAGCTTTATTCTGAAGCCAAATTCCCGCGCCATCTCTATATCCATCGGGGTGATGGCGGTTATCCCTTCGGTGTATACATCGTTAAACTCCACAGCGGTCTTGAACCCCACCGTCGCCAGTATGGCGATTTTGTGGGCGGAGTCGATACCTTCCACATCAAATGTCGGATCCACCTCCGCATAGCCGAGCGCTTGAGCGTCTTTCAATATTTCATCAAACGGTTTACCCTCATCGGTCATGCGGGACAATATATAGTTGCCGGTGCCGTTGACGATTCCCTGGATAAGCTCTATCCGGTCCCCCGCGAACGCTTCGCGGACCGAGCGGATGACCGGTATGGCGCCCGCCACCGCCGCCTCGAATCCCAGCTCGACCCGGTCCTGCTCCACCGCGTTGTAAACCTCTTCACCGCGTAATGCGAGAAGATGCTTGTTGGCTGTGACCAGGTGCTTGCCATTGTGCGCCGCTTTCAGCAGAAGCGCCAGCGCGTTATCCTCGCCTCCCATAACCTCTACTACAATATCCACATCGGGGGAGGTGACAACCTCGAACGGGTCGTCCGTCATCAATTTCGGATCGATGGCAACGGCGCGTTTCTTGTTCAGGTCGCGTACGGCCACTTTGGTGATCTCCAACCGAATGCCGGTCCGGTCCGCCAGTTCGTCGCCCCGGTTATCCAGTATATGCGCAACACCGGCGCCCACCGTACCAAATCCGATTAATCCCAGCCGTATCGATTTCATTTTATGCCTTCAGCGCCTCTTTTATACCGCGCACAGCCTGTCGGGTGCGATGATCGTTTTCCACCAGCGCGAACCGTACATACTGGTCGCCACCATCGCCAAACCCGATACCGGGTGATACAGCCACCTTCGCTTTGGCCAGAAGCATTTTTGAAAATTCCATCGATCCCATATGGGCAAACTGTTCTGGTATTTTTGCCCAAACAAACATGGTCGCCTTCGGTTTTTCTATTTCCCATCCAACCCGGTTCAATCCGTCACACAAGGTGTCTCTGCGGGATTGATACAGCAATCGTGTATCCTCGACGCACTCTTGCGGCCCGTTGAGCGCAATGATGCTGGCGATCTGTATCGGTTGGAACATTCCGTAATCGAGATAACCTTTAATGCGTTGCAATGCGTAAACAATCTCTGGATTGCCGACACAAAACCCAACGCGCCAACCGGGCATATTGTAGGTTTTCGATAAAGTTGAAACCTCGACAGCCACATCTTTGCCACCCGGCGCCTGCAGTATCGAAGGCGCCTGATATCCGTCGAACACAATCTCCGCATACGCCAGGTCGTGCACTACGATTATGTTGTGTTCCTTGGCGAACGCAACGACCTTCTCGAAGAAATCGAGGTTGACACATATTGTGGTCGGGTTATGTGGAAAATTAAGCATCATCACCTGCGGCCTCGGCCATGTCCGTTCAAAAGCGTGGGTCAGGTTATCGAAAAAATCAGCGTCGTTTGTCAGCGGCACATTTATCACGTCACCATTGGCTAACACCACAGCGTATGTGTGGATAGGGTAAGTGGGTGATGGCACAAGCACCGAATCGCCCGGACTGGTGATGGCCAGCATCAAATGGCTGATGCCCTCTTTGGAGCCGATGGTCACTATCGCTTCAGACTCTGGGTCGAGATCAACATTGAATTTCCGGTCGTACCAATCGCATATAGCGTGACGCAGTTTTGTTATACCCCGGGAGGCGGAATAGCGATGGTTGTGTGGCTTACGCGCCGCATCCACCAGCTTTTCAACGATATGGTCTGGTGTAGGCATATCCGGGTTGCCCATGCCAAAGTCTATTATATCTTCACCAGCGCGCCGGGCCTGCATGCTCAGACCTGTGACCTCGGCCAACATATACGGTGGCAATCGCTCTATCCTGGCAAACTTTCGTCTTGTTTTTTCCGTCATATAATAACTCAACTAAAACATATTATTTTACAACATTTTAACTATATTTATTGGATTAAATAAGTAAACAGGCTCCGTAGCTGGATTGGGCTCTTGCCCAGGCCGTATCAGCAGGAGAGGAAACGCAGGGCAGATGCAGGTTACCTCAACCCTAGGACATCCTGCATATCATAAATTCCGTTCGGCTTGTCGACGATCCATTTGGCGGCGCGCACGGCGCCTGTGGCAAAATTGTCTCTGGATCCTGCGCGATGGGTTAGCTCCACCCGCTCCCCTGTCCCAGCAAAGATCACCGTATGCTCACCCACCACATCGCCGCCGCGCAAGGTCATCACACCGATTTCGTTTTTCGGTCTGGCGCCCACCTGTCCATGCCGACCGTAAGAGCCGACTTTACCCAGGTTGCGGCCCAGCTCGTCCGCCACAATATCGGCCAGGCGCGCCGCAGTGCCAGAGGGGGCGTCTACTTTTTGGTTGTGGTGCATCTCCACGATTTCCACATCGTAATCATCGGATAATATAGAGGCAGCTTCCTTCACCAGCTTGAACAACGCATTAACCCCGACGCTCATGTTTGGCGCTATAACAGCTTTGGCGCTGTTGGCCATACCGTCGAACGTCACCCAATGCTCTTCGTTGAAGCCAGTGGTGCCGATTACGATAGCCTTGCCCGCCTCGGTGGCCATCAGAAAATGCTCCAGCGAAGCGGTGGGAACAGAAAAGTCGATGACAACATCGCCGTCAGAAATTATGTCCTGCAACTGTGGAGAGATCGGGACGCCCTTGCTGGCGATACCCGCCACCTGGCCCGCGTCCTGGCCGATGAACGGGCCATCCGGCAGATCGGTGGCGCCTGTTAGCTCTATCCCTTCCGTCGCTTCGATAACATTGATTATCCGTCGGCCCATCCGGCCGGCGCTTCCGGTCACGATCGCTTTTATCATGTCAGGTCAACCCCATCTTCTGCATGGCGAATATCAGCTTCTCCCTGTTCATCTGCGCCATGGCGCACAGCGGCAGACGAAACTCCTCGTTGATCCTGTCCAGCAACGCCACAGCGGTCTTGACTGGGATCGGGTTGGTCTCCAGAAACAGGGCGTTGGTCAGCGCGCGGGTTTCGTAATGCAAGGCCCTGGCCTGCTCCATGTCGCCCGACTCCGCCGAGTTGACCATCGCAGCGACTTTATCCGGCACAACATTGGCCGTGACCGATATCACACCTTTGGCGCCGATCGATAACATTGGCAAAGTGAGAAAATCATCACCAGACAAAACGATGAAATCAGGACCGCATAGCGCAATGGTGTCCGCCGTTTTAGCCAGGTCGCCGCCGGCCTCCTTTACACCAGCTATATTTTTATGCTCCGCCAGACGCGCCATGGTGGAGGGCGCCACCACCGACGCCGTGCGGCCCGGCACGTTGTATATGAACTGCGGGATGTCCACCGCGTCCGCCACCGCCGAATAATGCAGATAGAGCCCCTCCTGAGTCGGCTTATTATAATATGGGCTGACCAGCAAAGCCGCATCGGCGCCGGCATTGGCCGCCTGTTTTGTCAGCTCTATCGCCTCGGTAGTAGAGTTGGAGCCGGTGCCCGCAATGACCGGCACACGTTTGTTGACCACCTCGATACAGTGTTCGATGACGATGCTATGCTCTTCATGGGACAGCGTTGCAGACTCACCCGTGGTGCCGCACGGCACAATCCCGTTGGTTCCCTGGTCAATATGCCAGTTTATTAAATCTGTATACGCAGCCTCGTCGAACACCCCATCCTTAAAGGGGGTGACGATGGCGACTATTGATCCTGAGAACATTAATGATCGCTCCATAGAAAATTTAAATATACATTATACCGCTGAAAACCTCCTCCGCCGGCCCGGTCATCAAAACCGGTCCCGATTTGGTCCAATCGATCGCCAACGCGCCGCCGGGCAGCTCCACGGTCACTTTGCGGCCGGTCCTTTCGTTCAGGTGTGCCGCGACCGCCGCCGCGCAGGCGCCGGTGCCGCAAGCCAACGTCGCGCCGGAGCCCCGCTCCCACACACGCACCTTAATCCGGCTTTTGTTTATAACCTGCACAAACTCCACATTGGTCCGGTTTGGAAATGCCTTATGGGTTTCCAGCGCACGGCCTTCACGTTCAAGGTCGATGGTATCTACATCATCGGTAAAGATAACACAATGCGGATTGCCCATGGAGACCGCTGTTATATTATACTTATTTTTGCCGACGCTTATCCGCCGGTCGATAACTTCCCCCGTGAATGTTGTGGGTATATCGGCGCCATCCAGGTATGGGGGCCCCATATCGACCTCCACCATATCCTTGCCCGCGATTTTGGGCCGTATTATCCCGCCCATGGTTTCCACGCTTAACCGCTTGGTCTTGCGGATGATCTTCTCCTTGCGATCCCACAAATACTTTGCGAAGCATCGTATGCCGTTACCGCACATCTCCACCTCGGAGCCGTCGGCGTTGAAGATCTGCATCCGGTAATCGGCCTTCTTCGATGGAAGTATCACGATGATCTGGTCGCACCCGACACCGAAATGCCGGTCGCAAATCAGCTCCGCCTTTTTCGCAAGGTTGGTGATGCGCTTCCGCCGGCAATCCAGCATCACGAAATCGTTGCCGATCCCATGCATTTTTGTAAAGTCTACCTTTGCCATATACGATTACTCCAGATAATCGGGCACGCTCTCACCACGCACCAGGTCGTCATAGGTCTCCCGCTCGCGGATAACGTCGAACCTATCGCCGTTAACCAACACCTCCGCCACCCTGGGCCGGGAGTTGTAGTTGGACGACATGCTGAACCCATAGGCCCCCGCGCTCATCACCGCCATCAGCTCGCCCTGCTTGAACTCCGGCAGCACACGATCCTTTGCCAGGAAATCGCCCGACTCGCAGATCGGCCCCACCACATCGGCGGAGACTTTGTCCCGCTTTGCCGTATCTTCGTTCACCGGCACAATATGCTGATAGCTGCCATACAGGCTCGGCCTCGCCAGATCGTTCATCGCCGCGTCCGCAATTATAAAGGTTTTATCATCGTTCAGCTTGGAGTAAAGGACCCTGGTGACCAGCGCGCCCGCATTGCCGGCGATCACTCGGCCCGGCTCGAATATGACGATGCACCCGCTCTCTTCCAGGATCGGCGCGATGTTCTCCGCCAGCTCCGTGGGGTGGGGCGGCGCTTCATCCTTATAGGTGATGCCCAGCCCGCCGCCGATATCTATATAACGTATGTCTATTCCTTCATCCCGGAGACGACGCACCAGATCGACGGTCTTCTCCAGCGCGTCCGCAAAGGGGGAAACCAGGGTGATCTGCGAGCCGATATGCTTATGGACGCCGACCACCTCTATGTTCTCCAGCGCCGCAGCCTGACGATACTCCTCCAACACCGAGTCATAGCTGATACCAAACTTGTTCTGCTTCAGGCCGGTGGAGATGTATGGATGGGTCTGCGGGTCCACATCCGGGTTCACCCGGAGCGCGATGGGCGCCTTGACACCCAGCTCCGCCGCCACCGAATCGATGGCCAGCAGCTCCTGCGACGACTCCACATTGAACATCAGGATGCCGGCTTTCAGCGCCTGGCGTATCTCATCTCTGGTTTTACCGACGCCGGCAAAGACAATCTTGTCTGTCGGCACACCCGCCTTCAAAGCCCGATAAAGCTCTCCACCGGAGACAATATCGGCGCCGCCGCCCGCCTTGGCGAAAAGCTTTAATACTGCCAGGTTGGAGTTGGCCTTGACGGCGAAACAGACGATATGCGGCACGCTGTGAAAAGCGTTGTTAAACACCGTGAAATGCCGCAGCAGCGTTGCGTGGCTGTAGCAATAGAAAGGTGTTCCCACTTTTTCAGCGATTTCCGAAAGGGGCACATCTTCGCAATGGTACTGGCCGTTTTTATATTCAAAATGATTCATTTAATTAACTTTCCTGTCTTTTCGTAAACATAATGAAAATGAATGATACATGATGATCGACCAGTGGCGCCAATGTCAATTCTAATTGCGTCATGATGGAGCCAGACATCGGCCATGCCAACGCAGTGGCCCTGTCGGGATGAGCGGGTATGCAGTTCTGTTTGCATATCAACCTTGACCGGCCCGTCGTCAATGTCAGGTCGCAGGTCACGTGACCACTTCCCATTTTTTGGTCCGGCATTATGCGACTTTTCGGGCTTCAATGGCTGGCTGTTTTTCCGTGGCAGCCAACGCAAATTCTTTCGGCGTTTTATTACCTAATGCCGAGTGCGGGCGAAATTCATTATAATCTTTTCGCCACGTCTCGATCTTACTCCTGGCATCCTCCATTGACAAGAACCAATGTGTGTTCAAACATTCATCCCGAAAACTTCCGTTGAATGACTCTATGAAAGCGTTATCCGTGGGCTTGCCGGGCCTCGAAAAATCCAACTCTACCTTCCGCTCATACGCCCACTTGTCCAACGCCTTCGAAATAAACTCTGGACCGTTATCCACCCGAATACTTTTAGGCGCGCTACGTATATAAACAAGCTGCGTCAAAAATGATGAAACCATCTCACCGGTAACCTTCTTGTCAACCAACATCCCAAGGCTCTCCCGACTAAAATTATCGACTATCGTCAAAGCCCGAAACCGGCGGCCATCAAACAGAGCGTCGGTCACGAAATCCATGCTCCAGCTCTCATTAAGCTCGGTCGCCACTTCACGGGCTCCGCGACTCCTGGCCGACACGTGACGCTTCGGGCGCCGCATGCGCAAGCCAAGCCCTTCAAGGCGGTACAAACGCAACACACGTTTGTGGTTCACCTTCCAACCTTCCCGACGAAGCAGGGTATATATTCGCTGGTAACCGTATCGAGGACGGTCTGCCGCCAACTGACAAATACGAGCTCGTAACACGGCCTGGTCAGGAGCAACCGATTGGTACCGGATCGTCGAGCGAGCAAACTCAAACGCTTTGCATATATGGCGTTCGGGCGCTCGATACGTATCCTTCATCTCCTGCACCAGTTGACGCTGCTGACCAGGCCTTAAAACTTTTTTCTGAGAGCATCCTGCAGCATCGACTTGTCGAGCGACAGATCCGCCACCAGCTTCTTCAGGCGGCCATTCTCTTCTTCAAGCTGGCGGAGCCTGCGAACTTCAGCTGGGCCGAGACCGGCATAGATCTTCTTCCAGCGATAAAACGTCTGCTCGCAGATACCCATCTTACGAACCACCTCGGCCACAGGTGTCCCCGTCTCGGCCTGTTGCAAGGCGAAAGCTATCTGCTGGTCGGTGAACTTCGACTTCCTCATCAGTAAATCTCCACTTTGTTACAAGGTTAATTTAACCGATTACTCGCATTATCAATGGATCAATTTAAAGGGAAGAGGTCAATAATAAAACAAAAACACTTATCCCATTGATTAGTAAGCACAGAACCAAAACACTTAATATCGGTTCACCGATTTTAAAAAATTAATAGGTCAGAACTATGCCGGTTAAACGAAAAGAAAAGAATAGTAAAACAAATGCATTACCCAATAAATATAGTGAGAATTTTCTGGCTGATATGGATGGCAGGCTTGCAATCAGTAAGGAGCTTCGGCGCAGGTTAAGTGAATTGCAAAGTGATCTAGGCGGGCAAGACAATTTGAGCTACCAGCAACGATCATTGGCCAAGCGTTTTGTATTTGCTGAGGCTCGAATCGAGATACTTGAGCAAGAGCTTGCCAATGGTAAGAATATTGATCCAGGTAAGTTTAGCCATTCGATCAATACACTTGTCGGGCTGGCTAGGATACTTGGCCTGAAGCGCAAAACTAAACACGCCAATCTAATTGAGGAAATTGCAAACCATGAATAACCGAATAGCTAAATGGCGCAAGTCACCAGAAACGTTTTTTACAGAAGTATTGCGACTGCCTGAAACTGGAGAGCCATTCGAGCTTTACCCCGAGCAGATAATATTTTTACGCCATGCCTTGACACTCAAAAAAGATGGGCGACTTCCGTATCCAGAGTTATTGTTCAGCGCTCCCAAAAAGTCAGGCAAAACAACCTTTGCCGCTGGGTGTTTGCTATACACAATTATAGTGCTTGGCGGGCGATACGCCGAAGGCTATTGTTTGGCAAACGATCTGGAGCAGAGCCAAGGTCGCGTGTTTCAAGCAACAAAGCGAATAGTAGAAGCGTCACCATTGTTGAATGAGGCGGCTCAAATCACGGCAAACAAAATCACATTTACGGCAACAGGCTCAACAATCACAGCCTTGGCTTCAGACTTTGCCGGAGCCGCAGGGGCAAACCCAACCATAAGCGTTTTTGATGAGATTTGGGGCTACTCAAGTGACAGCGCTCACCGATTATGGGATGAAATGGTTCCGCCGCCAACACGTAAGGTCACATGCCGTTTTACGGTCAGCTATGCTGGCTTTGAAGGCGAAAGCAAGTTGCTAGAAGACCTTGTCAAGCGTGGTAAAGCTGGCAAGGAAATTGCGCCAGACCTTTATAAAACTGAAGGTGACATTCTGGCATATGTTACGCATAATTTAAAAGCACCGTGGCAAACGGAACAATGGCAAGATCAAATGCGTAAGCAGTTACGCCCGGGAGCTTTCATCCGGATGATTCAAAACCAGTTTGTCACTTCTGAAAGCGAATTCGTTCCAATCGAATGGTGGGATCGAATAGCCACAAGCACACCAATAGCCGCTGATTCAAACTTGCCAGTTGTGATCGGAGTAGACGCGGCGCTTAAACGCGATGATGCCGCAATAGCAGTTGTGACTTGGATTGAAGGTAAAGCTCGCCTTGTAGGTCATAAAATATTTCATCCGCAAAAAGGCGAAACACTCGATCTCGAAGACACGCTTGAAGAATCGTTACACGATTACAGAAAGCGATTCGCTGTTCGCGCAGTGTATTACGATCCATGGCAGTTTGCACGATCAGCTCAAGCATTGCAGAAAAGCGGAATCCATATGAAAGAGTATCCGCAAAGTTTGCCAAATCTTACGGCGATGACACAAAACCTTTATGAGTTGTTGAAAGGGCAAAATCTGGTCACCTATTCCGACGATGAAATAAGGCTTGCAATGCAACGTGCTGTGGCTGTGGAAACATCTCGCGGTTTGAAGATAACAAAAGAAAAAGCCAGCCATAAAATCGATATTGTTGTGGCAATAGCAATGGCCGCTCTAGGTGCTATGGAGCTGCGCATTGAACCGATCAATCCCGACCTTGAACCAATGAAAATCATGACAGCCTCCGATGCGGTTGACGGATTTAATGAGCGACTTGGGTTTGAACATGAAAACAATTTTGACAACATCGATTCAGTTTTCGATGTGAATGAATTTTAATTAAATTAGGAGATTTAAAAATGAAAAACACGAAAGAGCAAATTGAAGAAAAACAGGCGCAGTTGAGCCAACGGGCTGGTGAACAGCTCCACGAAAAAGCTGAAAATCTTTCTTGGGACAAAGGCTGTGATTATGACGTGGCTTTTGAACGGGTCTGTCAGCAAAATCCCAAATTAATGCTGCAGTACTCAGGTCACAGTTTCGACGAGGAGGACTTTGACGACAATAGCACCGATGGGCAGCAATACGTAGCTAATATTCCGTACGCACCAACCGATGAAGAAAATTTCAGCGATTTTGTGGACGTTGGTATTCGCGAGACTATGCAAAGGCTTGATAGTGACGATTACGACGAAGCCATGAAGGTCTTTTTCAGTGAAAATCCAAGCATTAAAGACCGCTACGGTTCTTGAGAAAGGAGTATAAATCATGGCAAAAGTAAGAAAACTTGAACAATTGGTCAAGGAGGCTGTCACCGTTGTTGATCAGCTTGCCTCAATGGAGTATGGCAAGCTGTCCGCAAAGGCATTTATAACAATGGCGCTTGATAGAGCAGAAAAGACCAAAGAAGAAATCCAGAAGTTGGAAAATACTTTGAGTGAAAAGTATGACCAGTATCCAACTTCAAATTCATTCATTCAAAAAGCGCGCAAATGGATTGAACAAAACACCTGTCGAAGCGTACCGACGTCTGTCCGAAAACTTAATTGGATTGCCAGAACCGATGAAATTTCGGCAGAGATTAGCGCTTTAGGTCACGGTAGTTTTTCGTTATTCGCAATCGCAGTGATGCGGGCTGCAAAGAGTAACCCAAAAGCGTTCGGCCAGATTGAAGATTGGGATGACTACTGGGGTCGATTTAAAGAATATGAGGTACGCAAGGGTGAGCTGTTTCGAGAAATTGAGCAAAGCTACTTGCCAACTGATCTGATTTTCAGCGATCAAGGAAATGGAAATGTCAAAGCGACTTTTGCGCTTGCGCCTGCGGTACCTATCGGTGTGAATTGTGGCGAGGCGTTGGTTCAGGAGTTTCGCAGAATGCAGCAAGCGGTATAGAAAACACGGGCGGGATGTTTTGTGCGATGGTCCGCCCGGGGTGTGCTGGCGAGCAGCCAGAAACTTTCCTCCTTGTTGCCATCGTACACCGTGTGTAGCCTCAGCGACTCTAAGTCTGCTAGGGTGTTGGGGCTACCACTTTATATTGTTTAAAAAACTAATATAATATATAATATAAGGAGACCTTAAATATTATGGAGGAGCTTTATGTCATCGATATTGATCAAGGATTTTCCCGATGACCTGCACAGAGCTTTAAAAGCTGAATCAGCAATGCGCGGTCAAAGCATGAAGCAGTTTTTAATAGAGCTGATTGAACGGGAATTGGAAAAACCAAAAAGGCGGAGGACAAAATGAATAATTACACTGATTTCATCTTAACGGTCATAGCGATACTGCTTGCAATGAATTTACTGCAACCATTGCTCACACCTGCAAAGGCTGTAGCCGATGACATAACCAATGTAAACATTGCCGAAGTCGGTGGTAAATGGGTGTCCGGTATTGATGGCCTGAAAGTTCACATAAAGGAGTAATCAAATGAAATGCGTTTTTTATGGAAGGTATTCAACCGACATGCAAAGGGAAACAAGCATCGACGACCAATATAGGAACTGTCAGCGCTATGCAGACAAGGAAGGCTGGACTATTACCCAGCGCTATGAAGATAAGGGTATAAGCGGCACAGATAAAACCCGTCCTCAATACCAAAAGCTGTTACAAGACGCCACAGATTATAAATTTAATGTTGTGCTGACCGATGACTTATCCCGTCTTGGCAGGGATTCTGTTGAAACTGAAATGGCAATACGTAAACTTGAGTTTGCCAACATACGGTTGATTGCAGTATCAGATGGTTATGATTCACAATTGAAATCCCGTAAAGTCCATCGCGGCATGAAAAACATGATGAATGAGCTTTACATTGATGACTTGGCCGAGAAGATCAAACGAGGCATGGCCGGTCAGGTAGAACGTGGCTTTACAGTCGGTGGTCGGGTGTTTGGATATAGAAGCAAACCGATCTATCATCCGACAGAGAAAGACAATTACGGACGACCGGTCATTGAATCAGTCAAACGGGTGATCGATCCAGACCAAGCAGAAGTAGTAAAACGTATTTTCCAACTGTTTGTAGACGGGTATAGTCCAAGAGCGATAGGCATCAAGCTTGACCAAGAGGGCATTAAACCACCTAGGGCGAAACACTGGCACCAGAATAGTATAGATAAGATTCTGAAAAATGAAATCTACACCGGTAAAGTAGTCTGGAACACCAGTCACTGGCCGAAGTGTCCTACCACCGGTAAACGCAAACGAGTTGCCAAGCCAGAAACCGAATGGATAACACGCCAGGACAACAAGCTTAGGATAATTACCGATGCTGTCTGGCAAAGGGCAAAAGCAAGACAAGCTGAGCAAGCTGAGAAGGGCAAAGCGATAAAACAGGCCTTGCATAAAAATGCCCGAACCGGCGCTTCACCGAAATATCTATTTAGCGGCCTGCTTCGATGTTCAGAATGTGGCGGTCGATATGTGGTTGTGAGCAAAACCTCATATGGTTGCGCTACTAGACAAAGGCATGGTGATAGCGCCTGTTCCAACAAGCTTCGAGTGGATAGGGCGCTGGTTGAAAGAAAGCTTCTTGAATCGATCAAGTCAGACTTGTTCAGGCCTGAAGCAATGGAATTTTTCAAACGTAAAACAACAGAGTATTTAACTGAAGTGAAGCGCAAGAAAGCGCCTGATCATGATAAAGACAGGAAACGGCTGGCTACAGTTGAAAAAGAGATTGAAAGTATGGTGTCCGCTATCAAAGCAGGTACGTTTTCCGATACATTGAAGGCCAGTTTAGAATCCGCTGAAACAGAGAAAGCTGATCTGCTATCGAAGCTCAATGTCGATACTAAACAGCTAGACAAGATTTTTAATTTCCTGCCTACTGCTGTAGAAAGTTTTGAGCTTCATATAAGTAATCTGGACAAGAGCTTGCAATTCGATATTGCCAAAAGCCGTACTAAAATTAAAACGATGCTAGGCGATGATATCAAGCTATACCCTAAAGGTGACTATCTGGAAGCTGAATTAGCGCCTGATTACGGTGGGCTTATGACCTTGGCTTCTAAAGGTAAAATAAGTAATAAATCGGTTGAGGGATTTGAAGCATTTGGAGCATATGAGGCATTTGAAGCAAAAGAAGCATCTGTGGAATCCAATTTCACCCGTTTTGGCACGGTTATTGTCTGGCTGTTGCTTTGTCTGGCGATTTCGACTACAATTTTACTAGTATAAAATATTCAGGGCATCTGTATCGGGGACAGTTATATACACCAAACTTTCTTTATGGGAGGACGCCATGTTTTCTGCCAGAACAGCGCCACAGTTTTTATTGATTATTCTCACCATCACACTCACATTTTTGACAGCCGTCTTGGCCAATGCGCAACCTGTCAACAATGTCGTTAATTTCGCCGGTGGCTACGCTTATCGGGGTGAAAACATTGCTGCCGGCAATAATAGCAGTGGTCTGCGGGGCAGAGCCAGCGGCGCCACCGGGGTCACCATGGGGGTCAGGGCCACAGCGACAGCCCAACCGGCAGAGGTGTTTTTGGTGTGGCTGCCTCCACCACTGGTCCAAACTATGGTGTTAGGGGCGAAAGCAGTAGTTCAAGTGGCGTAGGTGCCTATGGTCGCGCCACCGCTGCCTCTGGCGTCAACTATGGAGTTATTGGCGTTACCAACAGTTCAAGCGGCTACAGCGGCTATTTCGTCGGGGGCGATTTTCTGGTAGTCGGCATGCTGAGACTGAATCGTCACACTACCAGCCCGAATATCATCGGCGGGCACAATGGTAACAGTGTAACGCCTGGGGTGTTTGGCGCGAGTATTGGCGGAGGTGGCGGCGCCGCATCTCCGAACAAGGTGAGCAATAATTACGGAACAATCGGCGGTGGTAGTGGTAACCGGGCGGGAGGTCAAGCACCAAACCCAGCCTTCGCGCCACACGCCACCGTGAGCGGAGGTCAAAGTAACACCGCCAGCAACTGGCGTTCCACAGTGGGCGGAGGCGACTTTAACACCGCCAGCGGCTCGCAATCAACCGTTGGTGGAGGAGGTAGTAACACCGCCAGCAGCTCTGGATCCACCGTAGGCGGAGGTGGAGTCAACACCGCCAGCGGCGGTAGCTCCACCGTTGGTGGAGGGAGTAGAAACACCGCCAGCGGGGGTTATTCCAAAGTGGGTGGTGGACAAAAAAACACCGCCAGCGGACAATATTCCATTGTAGGTGGTGGACAGAACAACGGCGCCGGCAACAGTTACGCCGCGGTGGGCGGCGGAGCATTCAACAAAGCTTACGGCGCGTTTTCCACCATCCCGGGCGGGCATGGCAACGTGGCGGCCGCCTACAGCTTTGCCGCGGGCAGAAGGGCCAGGGCCGTCCACACAGGAGCTTTTGTCTGGGGTGACAGCACCAACGCCGATCTTAACTCCACGACCCACAACCAGGTAACGTTCCGGGCCAGAGGTGGCTACCTTCTGTTTACCAACGCTGGAGCTACCCTAGGGGCGCGGCTGAACCCAAACGCCACGGCATGGGTAGCCATGAGTGATCGGGCATCGAAGGAGAAGGTGAAGAAGGTGGACAGCCGTCAAGTATTGGATAAACTGTCGAAGATGGAGATAGCCACATGGCAGTACAAGGGTGTGGACACACCGGTACGGCACATGGGCCCGATGGCGCAGGATTTTTACAAGGCGTACAGCCTGGGTCATGACGAAAAGGGGATCTCCACCCTCGACGCAGATGGCGTGGCCCTGGCCGCCATCCAGGGGCTGTACGATGTGGTGAAAGAGAAAGACGCGAAGATCGCAGAGCACCAAAGTGAAATCACAGAGTTGAAATCTCGATTGGCGCGGTTGGAGAAAAAAATTAATTAGATTGACCGCACTTTAATCTGCCTGGCTCCATTATAGGAGCCGGGTTCGCTATGAAAATCATGTTGTAATAGATTGCCAGTTCATGTATTATCACAGAACATGGATATGGAAATATTTGAACTGACCTCTTATGTTGTTTCCGCCCTACTTGCGCCCTGCGGCGCGTAATATACTTATACCCCAGCTCTATATATAATCTTCTGTAAAACTATTGTATGTTTTACATAGAATTGTTACACAACAAACCCCTTATTAAGGGATTATGGATATGACTACGAAGAACCATGTAATTATTTTTGATACGACCTTGCGCGATGGCGAGCAGTCGCCCGGCTTCTCCATGACTATTGACGAGAAGCTGGCGCTGGCGTCGCAACTGGCGCGGTTGAAGGTCGATGTGATCGAAGCTGGATTTCCAAAAGCGTCGCAAGGCGATTTTGACGCTGTCCGACAAATTGCAAAAACCATCAAAGGCCCGATCATCGCCGGGTTGGCCCGGGTGATACCGGAAGATATAGACCGCTGTTTCGAGGCGATCAAGCCGGCGAAGAAAAAGCGGATCCACACCTTCGTCGGGACGTCGGAGCAGCATCTGAAATATCAGATGAAAAAATCGAAAACAGAAGTGCTCAAGATGGCGGTCGCCGCGGTGCGCCGGTGCCGGGGCCATGTGAAGGATGTGGAGTTTTCCGCCATGGACGCCGTCCGGACCGATCGCAAGTTTCTGTACGATATTTTGGAGGCGACCATCGCCGAGGGCGCCGGGACGGTGAACATCCCGGACACCGTCGGGTACGCCATCCCAGAGGAGTTCGGCGAGTTGATCACCCAAATCCGGGAAAACGTGCCGAATATCGACGACGCCGTGATCTCGGTCCATTGCCACAACGACCTGGGGATGGCGGTGGCCAACTCCGTCTCCGCGCTGATGAGCGGCGCCCGGCAGGTCGAATGCGCGGTCAACGGCATCGGCGAACGGGCGGGCAACGCATCACTGGAGGAGGTTGTGATGGCGGTCAAAACCCGGCGCGATTTCATGAAGCTGAAAACGCAGGTCGCCACGAAAGAGATATACAACACATCACGCCTGCTGACCTCCATAACCGGAATCGCGGTGCAGCCGAACAAGGCGATCACCGGCGAGAATGCGTTCGCTCACGAGTCTGGCATACACCAGGACGGCGTGCTTAAAAAGAGCGACACGTTCGAGATCATGACCCCCGCCTCCATCGGGCTGAAAAAAAGCAAGCTTATACTCGGCAAGCACTCTGGCCGTCATGCGTTTTCCAAACGGCTTGAAGAGATGGGCTACAAACCGAAGGCGGACGCGTTGAACCATGCGTTCGAAAAATTCAAGGATCTGGCGGACAAGAAAAAGGAGATCTTCGACGAGGATTTGGTCGCCATCATGGGCGAGGAGATGTCTGCCGTAGATTCGAAAAAGATTTTCGAGATGGTCCATGTGCAGACCAGCTCCGGCACCGGTTCGATACCGACCGCCACGGTCAGCCTGAAAAAAGGGGGACAGGTTATCACCGATTCGTCGGTGGGCGATGGGCCGGTGGACGCCGTGTTCCGGGCCATCGAACGGATCACAGGCATCAGCGGCCGGTTGATAAGTTATAACACCCGTTCGGTTTCCCTTGGCAAAGACGCCATTGGAGATGTAACCTTAAGGGTGGAAATCGGCGCCGACATTTTCAGCGGCAAGGGCTCCTCCACCGATGTGATAGAAGCTTCGGCAAAGGCATGGCTGTCTGCCATCAACCGGAAAGCGGCGATGAAAAAGTGAACAAACCAAGGACATGAAGTAAATGAGCTGGTTTACCCGAGTCAAAAAACCGCTGGAAGCGATCACCTTTCGCAACAGAATACCAGAAGGTGTGTGGACCAAGTGCTCCGGATGCAAGGAGATGATCTCCACCAACGAGCTGGAGACCAACCACGCGGTCTGCCCGAAATGTGACCATCACCACCGGATGTCCGCCATGAGCAGGATCGAGCTTTTGATCGATGACGGATCGTTTAAGGAGAAGGACCAGGACATTGCGCCGGCCGACCCTCTAAAATTCAAGGATAGCAAACGGTATAAAGACAGGATCGCCGCCGCCCAGAAAAAAAGCGGCGCCAAGGATTCTGTGATTTCCGGCTCTGGACTGCTGGCAAACCGGAAGGTAGAGATCGCTGCCATGGATTTCTATTTCATGGGCGGGTCGATGGGCTCGGTCGCGGGCGAGAAAATCACCCGTGCGCTGGAGCGTGGTGTGGAAAAAAGTAGACCGGTCATAGTTGTGTCATGCTCTGGCGGCGCCCGGATGCAGGAGGGCGTGCTGTCGCTCATGCAGATGGCCAAAACATCGTCCGCCGTGGGTCTTATGGAGGAGGCGGGCCTGCCCTATATCTCGGTGCTGGCCGACCCGGTCAGCGGCGGCGTGACGGCCAGCTACGCCATGCTGGGTGACGTTATCATCGCCGAACCGAAAGCGTTGATCTGTTTTGCCGGCCCCCGGGTCATCGAGCAGACCATCGGCGAGACGCTGCCGGAAGGTTTCCAGACGGCCGAGTTTCTTATGGAACATGGGTTCGTCGACATGGTTGTGAAGCGGCAGGAGCTTAAAACAAAAATCGCCACGTTGCTTAACCATATGTGCGGCGCCATAGACTGCCCCTTGCCGGAAGCCGCCGCAGTGGCGGAGGACACTGAATCTGGTGGTGGCGACGAAGCTGGCGCCGATTAGCTGATCGGATGGATTTCAGGCAAGCTTCCGCCTACCTCGATTCATTAACGTTCCAGGGCATGAAGCTGGGCCTGGAGGGCGCTTCGAGACTGCTCAACCGATTAGACAACCCTCACGAAAAATTAAAGGTGATCCATGTGGCCGGCACCAACGGCAAAGGCTCCACCTGCTCCATGATCTCCAGCATACTGACGTCTGCTGGTATTTCCAACGGTTTGTACACATCGCCGCATATAGAATCATTTACCGAAAGAATCCAGATCAACGGCGCCCCTATCGATGAGCGAGCCAGCGCCGAGCTGATAACCTCGGTCAAATCCGCTGCAGAAGCGCATGAGCCGTTGAGTCCCACATATTTCGAGTTTATGACTGCGATGGCCATAAAACAGTTTGTCGATGAAGGGGCGGAATACGCGGTGCTGGAGGTGGGGCTGGGGGGCCGGTTCGACGCGACCAATATTGTGGATCCGGAGGTTTCGGTTATCACCACCATCGCGCTGGACCACATGAAACATCTGGGCGACAGCCTGAGCGATATAGCGTTCGAGAAATGCGGCGTGATAAAAAATGGCGCGCCGCTTGTTTGCGGAGTGAGGGATCGGTCAGTGTCCAATGACATCATCGCCCAGGCCGACAGTGTCTCCGCGCCGGTCACACTGATCGATCGAGATTTCCATACCCAACGGATCGAGCAGGACGGCTGGGGCGAGCGGTTCAACTATCGTAATGGCGGGCGGCTGGACAATATCGATATCCCAATTCCAGGGGTCCAGCAGATAGACAACGCTTCGATAGCGATCGCGGTTGCCATGATTCTGAACGGCAACGGTTTGGATATAAATGAAAGCGCCATCCGGGAGGGACTGGCCAATGTAAAAACCCCCGGGCGGTTCGAAAAGGTGTCGGACGGGCCGACGATTATCCTGGACGGCGCCCACAACCCGCACGCCGCCGCCGCGCTGTGCGCAACACTGCTGGAAAAGTTCGGCCGCAAAAATGTCGATTTCATTTTCGGCCCCATGGGCGACAAGGACTACACATCGATGTTCGAGAACCTGGCTCCGTCGGCCCGGTCGTTCACCTGCTTCAGCCCGGATGTGGAACGCGCCATCGACCCGGCGCAACTGGCTGCGGCGCAAGCAGACCGATCGATCCCAACAACCATCGCCAACAGCGTCGGGGATGTGATCAAGTTATTCAACAGCGCGGACAGCGGCAAAGTATTCTGTGTCACCGGATCGTTCTACACGCTGGGCGAGCTGCGCCCGGCTATCAGACAGGCGCTTGGCTAAAGTTGGGCCAGCGCCGTTTTGGCCGCGTCCAGGGTTTTGTCGATTTCCTCTTCGGTGTGCGCCAGCGACATGAAACCCGCCTCGAATTGCGAAGGGGCCAGGTATATACCATTGTCGAGCATCAGCCGGAAATATTTTGCGAACCGCTCGGTGTCACAACCCTTCGCGCTTTCGCAATCGTAAACAGCGTCCACATCGGTGAAGAACATGGAGAACATGGCGCCGACCCGGTTATGAACAGCGGGCACGTCCGCTTCATCGGCCAGCCCTTTCAATCCATCGGCCAGCCGCGCCGATGACGATTCCAGCTTTTCATACGTCCCCTCCGCCTTCAGCAGCTTCAGCGTGGCCAGCCCCGCCGCCATGGCCAGGGGGTTGCCGGACAGGGTGCCGGCCTGGTATATCGGCCCCGCCGGCGCGATCTGCTCCATGATCTCCCGCTTGCCGCCATACGCGCCCACCGGCAGCCCGCCGCCGATCACCTTGCCCATCGTGGTTAAATCTGGCGTCACGCCATACAGTTCCTGCGCGCCGCCGTAGGCCACGCGGAACCCGGTCATCACCTCGTCGAAGATCAGGACGATGCCGTAGCCGTCGCACAGTTTACGCAGCCCTTTCAGGAATTCCATCGTCGGCGGCAAGACCCCCATGTTGCCCACCACCGGCTCCAGTATTATGCACGCGATCTGGTCGCCCTCTTTCACCAGAAGATCATCAATGGCGTCCAGCGAGTTATAGGGCGCCGATACTGTCAAGTTCGCCAGCGCTTCCGGCACCCCGGGCGAGTCGGGCAATCCCAGCGTCTCCACCCCGGATCCGGCCGCCACCAGCACAGAGTCACCAGCGCCATGATAACAGCCGTCAAACTTTATGATCTTCTCCCTGCCGGTATAGCCCCGCGCCGCCCGGATGGCCGCGGTGGTCGCCTCGGTGCCGGAATTGACCATCCGGACCATCTCCACCGAAGGCACAGCGTCGACCACCATCTCCGCCAGTTCGATCTCCAGTTCGGTAGGCGCGCCGAAGCTGGTCCCGCTCTCCATGGCGTTGCGGACCGCGTCCAGCACCTCCGGGTGGGCGTGGCCCACGATCATCGGGCCCCAGGAGCCGACATAGTCGATATACTCCCGCCCCTCCACGTCATGGATTTTCGACCCGGCGGCTTTTCTGATAAACAGCGGGTCGCCCCCCACCGATTTGAACGCACGCACAGGGCTGTTCACTCCGCCCGGCATCAAGGCGTTCGCTTTCCTGAATAATTCGGCGCTGTTGATCATAAATAAAATACCTTATTTAATATATTTACCGATTATGATGTCCAGGTCCTTCTTGACCTTCTTCGGGATCGCAGCCGGGTCGGTGATAACGCCATACTGCATCGCCGTGGCGCAGGGGCAGTCCCGCTCCGCCTTGATTTTCGGGATCACCGCCTTGATGGTCGCCTTCGACTTTTCTACATTCGACGACATGGTGGCCATCACCTGCTCGATGGTCACATCCTCGTCGTGCCAGCAGTCATAATCGGTGGCCAGCGCCAGCGTGGTGTAGCAGATCTCCGCCTCCCGGGCCAGCTTCGCCTCCTGCAGGTTGGTCATGCCGATCACCTCGGCGCCCCAGGAGCGGTACAGCAGCGACTCCGCCCGGGTGGAAAACTGCGGCCCTTCCATGCAGATATATGTCCCGCCATGATGCGACCGCCAGCCGATCTCCCGGGTGGCGTCATTCAACACACCGCCGAGGTAGGCGCAGGTCGGGTCGGCGAAGGTGATATGCGCCACGGCGCCGCCGCCGAAGAAAGTGCTCTCGCGGTTGGCGCGGGTGCGGTCGATGAACTGATCCACGATCACCGCGTGCCCCGGCTCGATCTCCTCCTTCAATGAACCTACGGCGGAGACGGAGAGAATGCGCTCCACGCCCAGGCTTTTCATCGCCCAGATATTCGCCCGGAACGGCAGCTCCGACGGCAGGATGCGGTGGCCCTTGCCGTGGCGGGGCAGAAAGACCAGATCAACGCCATCCAAAGTCCCGGTGATCAGTTCATCCGACGGGTCGCCAAAGGGTGTAGATACTTTAACAGACTGGATGTTTTCCATCCCCTCCATTTCATACAAGCCACTTCCGCCGATAACACCGATCTTCATCTATTTTCTCCTGATAGCTTCTGGTTATGGTAAACAAACCAGATAAATATCGCATATCAGGAGCCGCCGCGCAAGGCGCTATAAGTTTGGGTCACATACCATTATTCCCTTGACTTGGAAATAGTCTGGCCGATAATACATTATTAGGGAGAATATCTTATGCACAAGTATACAACCCAAGGCCCTGGTTTATGGTTAAGTGCTTTCATTCCGTCGATTATATTTTGTACGAAAGTCAATAATAGTGGTAATCAATAGGAAACCAAAATGCACTCGCACAATTTCATAAGCAAATTATCGCTGATCATTTGCTTTATCACAATTGCTCTGTCAACCGCACAGAGCGCATATTCCGCCACATATAATGTCACCAAAATCGCAGACACTGCGGATGGAGCCTGTGACGCTGACTGCTCGTTACGTGAGGCGATATCGGCCGCCAATAATAATATAAATGCAGATACTATTAACATCCCGGCAGGAACCTATCTGATCCAAAGGTCGGGTCCCCCCGATGATAATAACAGCGCCGGTGATTTTGATATCAAGACCCACTTAACTATTACTGGCGCCGGGAGTGGCGCCACGATCATAGATGGCGGAAGCGTTGGTGGTAGTGTAACTGACCGCGTGTTCCATATTCTCGGCAGCACGTTAAATGTTTCTATCTCCGGCGTGACTGTTCGCAACGGCTCCACTACTGGAGATGGCGGAGGAATATTCAACGATAATGGAAATCTTACCATTAGCAATTCTATTATCAGCGGCAATACCGCTGTTGGCGCTGGTGGTGGTATCAGGCACTCGATCACAGGTATGCTAAACATTAACAATACCACAATCAGCGGGAACACGGCTATAAGCAAAGGCGGAGGCATACTGACCCTCGGCAATGCTGCTATCACAAAATCCACAATCAGTGGCAATACAACTACTTCCAATGGTGGTGGTGGTATCTACAACAGTACTGCCGGCACGTCACTTTCAATTAACTATTCCACAATCAGCGGCAATTCAGCTCTATCTGGTGATGGAGGTGGTATTAATAACAATTCTGGCGGTACGGCCAATATCGACGCTACTACAATAAGTGGAAATACAGCCAACTTTGGTGGTGGCATCATGAATTTTCAAATACTCAACCTTGCCAGCTCCACTATCAGTGGCAATGTGGCTAGTTCTGTTGGCGGTGTTTACAGCTTGGGAGCTTCTGCCAGCTTGACTGTCGCTAACAGTATCATAGCTAATCAAACTAGCGGCGCTGATTGCCAGGTAATTGGCGGAGGGGCATTCTTATCCAACGGTTACAATCTAGAGAGTGGTACTTCTTGCGGGTTTACGCAGCCTACCGATATACAGAACGCGAACCCCCGCCTGGGCCCACTGGCGTATAACGGGGGGCCGACCAGGACCCATGCGCTTTATGCTGGTTCAGCAGCGGTAGATACCGGTCGCTGTTTCCTGCATGTTGTGACGGATCAGCGGGGCATTTTGCGGCCTGTCAACAAGTGCGATATTGGAGCGTATGAATACAGTAATACGGCTAACGATTTTAATGGTGACGGCAAGTCGGATGTGTTGCGCAGATATATCCCGGATGGGCGCACCGTGGTATGGGCAATGGCGGGCAGTACAGTAACCTCGGCCATTTGGACAACCATGTTTAATAATAACAACTGGGAAATTGCAGGCACGGGTGACTTCAACGGCGACCGCAAAAAAGATATCTTGTGGCGATACAAACCCGATGGGCGGACATTGATATGGTTCATGTCGGGCAACATTGTGTTGGGCGCCCAATGGACATCGCTGTTTTTTAATCTCAATTGGGAAATAGCTGGAGTCGGCGATTTCAACAATGATGAAAGGGTGGATGTTTTATGGCGTTATAAGCCGGACGGGCGCACCTTGATCAGGTTCATGTCTGGCAGTACTGTGTATGCCACCCAATGGACATCGCGGGTGTTTGGCAACAACTGGGGTATTGCGGGCATCGGTGATTTTAATGGCGATAATAGAGCAGACATATTGTGGCTATATAAGCCAGATGGCCGCACATTGGTCTGGACCATGTATGGCAGCACCGTGGCGTTGAACCAGTGGACTTCGCTGTTTTTCAACCTGGCTTGGGAAATTGTGGGCATTGGCGATTTTAACTATGATCTCAAAACAGACATTTTATGGCGCTACAAGCCGGATGGCCGAACACTTATCCGGTTCATGTCTGGCAGCACCGTAATCGCTACTCAGTGGACCACACTGTTTTTCAATATCAATTGGGAAGTTCTCCGTTTAGGGGAATTCAACGGTGATGGCCGGTCGGATGTATTATGGCGGTATAAGCCGGATGGCCGCACACTGGTCAGGACAATGTCGGGCAGCACCGTTGCGGCCACCCAATGGACATCGAAACAATATAATAACAACTGGTCTGTGGAGTAGCGTCGAAACTACAGAATGCCATTATATCCTTAGTCGGGCGCTACCCTAGAAGGGGTGCCCCACCATGGCCCAGGCGTTGAAGCCTTCTTCCGATACGGCCATGTCTAGGCGGACAACGGTCCGAATGGTCATGAACCGCAGTCCCAGTCCGGCGTCCCAATTCATATCATCGTGAAGTTTTGAGAGATTGTATTCACCAGCCACCCGGCCCGCTTCCACGAACAGGGCCGCCTGCCACCAGTCGATTTCCAGAAAATCGAGCAACGCAATATTTCCCAAAGGGTTCCAAAACGGCGTCAGCCGGACTTCTGCGGAATAAAACAGGGCCGACTTGTCATGGAACCGGTTTTGTGGAAAACCTTTCATGCGGTAAAACCCGCCCAGCCGGGCGCCATGGATCGGGGGAGGGCGGTTGAGTATTTCACCCGCTTCCTCTCTCCATGTTGGCGTGTCGGCGGTCCACACGTTCAGCGCCAATACCCGTTGCCGGAAAATATCGTTGGCGCCCAGGGAAAAATATTTTGCATACTCAGCTTCCAGAAATGTCCAGGTTTCGAAGGTGTCGGGCCAGCCAAAATCCCGGCTGACGCCCAGCTTCATGGCGCTGCCAAATGTTGGGTTCTCCGGGAAGTCACGGTTGTCATGGGTCAGCTCCAGCTTTAACCCGGATGATAAAAACGATTCCTCGACGCCGTCATCTTCCAGCTTCAATGATTTTCTTTGGGCGAACTGCACCAGCGATAATATTGTCACCCCGTTTTCCAGCGGGTTCCAGCTATTTCCACCAGACGCGCCCGAAACCAGCATCCCGTTTCGGAGCCCATACTGGCTTTGCGGTGTGGCGCGGCCATAACCGATCGGCAGCATATACCGGGCGCTCAGTTCATACCAGTTATCCCACCCTTCGCCTTCCAGAAAATTGTCTTTATCGGACCCATGTCCGCCAGAACGTTCCAGCATGAACTTTGGGTTGCCCATTGTATAAGCCCTTTGCGCCGTGTATCTGCCGACGGAGCCCAGCGCGTCGATGAAGACCCGCTCTGTGCCTGGCGCCCGCAGATCCTTGAGCGAGAACAGGAACGCGTATGAGGAATTCGAGCTGCCAAGTACAGCGCCGAAAAGTTTAACCTGGTTATCACCATAGTATCTGTATCCACCGCCGGCAAGGCCATAGGCCACGCCAAGGCTGTCCGCCACAAAAGCGTATGGCAGGGCAACAAATCTTTCTTTTGCCTGCTCTTCGTCCACATCCACAGTGGTTGATGGCGGAGATAGGACAAGCGCTGACGACCAAACGGCCCCAAACGAAACCATGGCTATGGTAAATATAGCCATTGATAATGTACGAATTTTCATCATATTATTCTATCGGAACATCCACCAAAAAACCTTATTGGATTGACTTGTAGCATCAAAGGATTATAGTATTCATATTCGGTTTTACCTTGTTTAGACATTTTAATTGGAGGTCTGCCAAATGGCGGTAAAAGTAGGTATTAATGGTTTCGGGCGTATTGGCCGAAACGTTTTCAGGGCGTCATTCGGTAACGATGACATTGATATTGTGTCGGTTAACGACATAACAGACAACAACACGCTGGCGCACCTGCTCAAATATGACTCCACGCTGGGTATATTGCCCCATGAAGTGGTGCTGGGTGAGGACTCGATCACAGTCAAGGGCGACAAGAAGGATGAAACTTTTAAAATAACATCCGAGCGTGACCCGGCCAACCTGCCCTGGGGCGACCTGGGGGTTGACGTGGTTGTGGAATCGACCGGCCTGTTTACAAAGCGTGAAGACGCCATGAAGCATATAGCCGCCGGCGCCAAAAAGGTGATCATATCCGCCCCCGCCAAGGAAGAGGATGTCACCGTGGTGCTGGGTGTGAACGAAGATAAATATGACCCCTCGTCGCATCATATAATCTCCAACGCGTCGTGCACCACCAACTGCCTGGCGCCCTTGGCGAAGGTGATGATGGAATCGTTTGGCATCGTGAACGGCCTGATGACAACCATCCACAGCTATACCAGCGACCAACGGCTGCTCGACGCGCCGCACAAGGATATGCGAAGGGCCAGATCGGCCGCGCTGTCGATGATCCCGACAACTACTGGCGCCGCCAAAGCTGTCTCGCTGGTGCTGCCGGAGCTGAAGGGTAAGCTGGACGGGCTGGCCATTCGTGTGCCGACGCCTAATGTGTCTTTGGTGGACCTGACCATAATGACCGAGAACTGGACCAGTATTGATGAGGTGAACGCTGCTGTAAAGGCCGCTTCGGAAGGCGCGTTGGATGGTATTCTGGAGTATTGCGATGATCCGCTGGTATCCACAGATTTTGGTGGCAATTCGGCGTCTTCGATTTTTGATTCGATAACCACACGCGTCATCGATGGCAAGACTGTGAAGGTGATGAGCTGGTACGACAACGAGTGGGGCTATTCCTGCCGCATCCGGGATCTGATTCTGTATGTAGCATCGAAGGGACTGTAGCCAGAACCGGTAGGATGAATAAACTATCTGTCAAGGATGTTGACCTAAAGGGCAAGCGGGTTTTTATCCGGGTCGATTTCAACGTTCCGCTGGATGATGACGGGAACGTGACCGACACCACAAGGATAGACAGGGCGCTACCAACCATCCAGCTGGCCATCGATCAAGGCGCCCGGGTGATCGTCGCGTCCCATCTGGGGCGGCCGAAGGGCCAGGTCAAACCGGAGTTTTCGTTGCGTCAGGTTGTGGATACGTTCAGCGACCACCTCGGCAAGCCTGTGCAATTTTGTGATGAATGTGTTGGCCCGAAAGCGGAGAAAGCTGTGGCAGAGCTTAACGCTGGCGATGTGCTGTTGCTGGAAAACCTGCGGTTCCATAAAGAGGAGACCGCCAATGACGAAGCGTTCTCCCGCAGCCTGGCGTCGCTGGCGGATGTATATGTGAACAACGCGTTTGGCACGGCCCATCGCGCCCATGCGTCGATAGAAGGGATCACACGCTTCATATCACCCGCCGTATCTGGGTTCCTGCTGCAGCGAGAGATCGAATATTTCAACAAGGCGATGACCAACCCGGAGCGGCCGTTGGCGGCGATCCTGGGCGGCGCCAAAGTATCTACCAAATTCAAGGCGCTGGAAAAACTGATCGACACGTGCGACATAATGCTGGTCGGCGGCGGAATGGCGTTCACGTTCCTGAAAGCCAGCGGTTACCAGATCGGCGACAACATTCTGGAAGAGGAGATGGTCGATAGCGCCAAAGCGATGATGGTGAAAGCAAAAGAGAGAGGGGTGAAACTCTATCTGCCGGTCGATTTTGTGGTGGCGGACGAGTTTAACGAAAACGCGAACACAGATGTTGTCACCTTCCAGGAACTGCCGAAGGGCAAACCTGCGCCCGACATCGGCCCGGCATCTATAGAACTTTTTAAGCTGGCGCTCAGGCCGGCCAGGACCATCGTCTGGAACGGCCCCATGGGTGTGTTCGAGATGGCCCCATTCGCCAAAGGGACCATGGCGATCGTCGATGCCATGGCCAACAGCGACGCGCTTACTGTGGTGGGCGGAGGCGACAGTGTGACGGCGGTTAACGTGTCGGGAATGGCGGAGAAGATGGATTTCCTATCCACCGGCGGCGGCGCGTTTCTGGAGATGATGGAGGGCAAACTGTTGCCCGGCATAGCGGCGTTGACCGACGCATAGATAGAGAAGAACTATGACACGCAAACTGCTGATCGCCGGCAACTGGAAGATGAACAACACCATCGAGGAATCGGTGGAGCTGGTCACCGGGATAATCGGGCATGAGCATGAAGAGCATAAGGTGGACATCGTCGTGGCGCCGCCATATATTGCCATCGCCCCTGTGTGCCGGGCCCTGGCCGATTCATTCCTGCAAGTAAGCGCACAGAATGTTTATTGGGAGCAGAGCGGCGCCTACACCGGCGAAGTCTCTGCCGGGATGATAAAAGAAGCCGGTTGCAAATGGGTGATCGTGGGCCATTCGGAGCGCCGCCAGCTGTTTGGCGAGACCGATGAGACAGTGAACAAACGTACGATAGCAGCCCTTTCCGCAGGGCTGAAAGTCATAGTCTGCGTTGGTGAAACCTTGGAACAGAGGGAAGCGAACGAAACCTTCGATGTGTTGGACAGGCAGGTGGAGGGCGCCCTTAAGGATGTAAGTAAAAAGGATTGCTCCAATCTGGTAATCGCGTACGAGCCGGTGTGGGCCATTGGCACCGGCAAGACCGCCACATCCGATCAGGCGGACGAGGCGCATGCAAGGATACGGGGCAAGGTTAAACTGCTATATACAGAGACCATCGCCAACGCAACGCGGATTTTGTATGGCGGATCGGTGAAGCCGGGTAACGCGGAGGAGCTGCTGGGCAGAGAGCATGTCGATGGCGCGCTGGTGGGCGGGGCCAGCCTGAAAGCGGACGACTTCAACGCGATAATCAACGCCGGCATGCTGGCGCTGGACAGCTGAACATTCAACCGAGCAGTGCCGCCACCTGCTCTGGTGTGAACAGAAAATAGGGGTAGTCGCGGGCGTGGGCCACCTGATGTTCCCTCTCCTTCGGCTCCAGAGTTTTCAGCTCTTCTTTCAATTCCTTGATAACCGGCGCCAGCAATGCGCTCATTCTATTGTTGATATCGGCGATCATTCCACCCAGCAGCTTCTTGTCCGCGCCAGGTTTGTTGATCCAGTCGACCAGCTTGATTTTTTCCGTTTCCAGCGGGTGAAGCTCCGGCAGGGTGTCGGCCATTTTTTCAGGATGATGTTTTATCTCCCGCAAGGTGTGGTTGATTTCTTCTATGCGATTGGTTGGGTTTTCTGCCACGATCCCAGGGTGCAAGGTGGCGGTGAGGCATGTATACGCCGGCGGTTCGACCTTGTAAAACCGTTCAATAATTGGGTCGGTGATCGTATCATATTTCGCCCCGCCCACGCCATGGACGAACAGCTCACACACGAACAGCCGCAAATAAATGGACAATGTTATGGCCCGGGGCCTGATTCCATATCCTTTCGAATCTGTTTCATCAAACCTGAACAGGTCTCCTTTGTCATCCTTTAGCTGACCGCTGCTGTCCGCGTATAAGTGCGTTCTCTCGCCGTTGCGCAGGAGCCAAAACGGCGTCTCCCGCCATTGCCCATCTATGCTCAAGGGCGGGAACGGGTTGGCCGGGTACCGCAGTTTATGCTCTTTTCTGTACCGGGCAAGCTCGCTGTTGTAGACCTCTGCGAATTCACCAAGGTTGTTGATGATATCGTTGGCAAATTTGGCAAATGCATCGCCGCCACATAGCCGAGAGACCGGCAACTCCAGCAATCGATCGGTATAATGGCCCGCCCAGAGCCTTCGTAACAGTATTGACAGGGCGGTGTAATCGTATTGATCAACCTTGGTAGAGCCTATCCTGCCGAGGAACTGCCGGAAAGCCGAACCAGGTTGATTTAACCTTGAATTATCAATGAGATTTGCAATACCCTTTAAGTTGTTTATAAGCATAACCTGGTCAATCTGCACTGTTTCGTACGAGTGGTTTGTCTGGTGTTCACACAATGTATGGTCCATGCGAACCAGGCTCTCTTGAACAGTCGGGACCGGGACCGACTCGTCTTTGAACTCATCGGAGTCAACCGTTATGTTCAGAGCAGTGGCGCCAGATTCTGACGCCTGCCTTGCAATTGCAATAGGTTTGATGGCTATACCAGGGTGGTAAAAAGTCGGTTGATGACCGCTGGCGATCAGCGGCGCCGATGGATCGACACTATTAGTATCAAGGCCAAGATTGCGCGTATAGTTTATCGCCGAGTCGAGGGCATCTGTTCTGGCCTGTCTAGCGACTTCCGCAAGCGGTTCTCCATCGATTTTAATATCCCGGTCCAGATTGCGGTTGGCTTCCATCAGCGCCGGGTAACCAGATAGAGCTGGCTCTTCCAAGAGCTCTCTATCATTTATGGGCACTCTAAAAGGGTCAGTTTTCAGCATCAGAAACCAGAATCTATACGCGGTTATAAAACAAGGTCACGGACACTTGAAAGCCCGATCTCTTCTTTCGACATTACTGGCTCGCCATATTCAGTCCCGATCAGATAGCCAAAATATGCCCCGATCTTCCTGAACCTGTCGACAATCATCGCTTCTCTTCCAGAGGCGGCGAACTGAGATTTATAGGCCAAAATAGCCTCCAGCTTTTTCTCGAAAGTAGAAGATACATCCAGTATGAAAGAAGGTTGTGCATGAAGCTTCAGATGGGAAGCGAAATAATACATAAGCTTTGGAGGATAGAATGGTTCGCCCGGTATATTGGTTTTCGTCAGCTTGGCGTCGAACCGCGCTTTTTCTGCAATGGCGGAGCTGGCTATATGGTCCGGATGGGCGTCCACGTTGTCTTGTATAAACAGAATGTTGGGGCGAAGCTTACGGTAAACTTCCGCCACCTTGTGACGGGCCGGTACGGAGTCCTCCAGCTCCCGGTTGGGCAGACCCAGGATTATCCGCTCTTTGATACCCAGAATATCAGCAGCCTGTTTCGCCTCTTCCACCCTAGTCTGCGGGTTGCCGAACGGTGTGGGCTCGCCGTTGGTCAGGTCGAGCATGGCCACCTCCATGCCAGCCTCCACCATCAAAGCCACAGAAGCGCCGAACCCCAGCTCTATGTCGTCGGGATGTGTTCCGACAACGAGGGCATCGACCATCTATCCAGCTCCTTCTGTAATATCCGTTTGTAATAGTCGAGCCGAATGTCTGGTTCGTCCAGGTTCCCGCCAAACTTGCGCGCAAAACTTTTATAGATGCGCGGAACGGCAATCTCGCCCACATTCAGTTCAAAATATTTTGCCTGCACCCAAAACTGTATCGGCATGGCGTAACCTGGCTCTGTCAGTTTTAGCTTTTCCAACGCTGACGTTCTGTAACATTTGAACCCGCAAAACGAATCTGTCAGCTCCAGGCCCAGGGCCTGATTCATGATTTGGGTAATGGTTACATTTATCTGTTTGCGGTCTGCTGGGGCATCGTTATTACGGAAGTTGTTTTCAAGATATCTGCTGCCGGATAGCACATCCAGTTCTCCGATATTTTTAAACATCTTTGGGATCATGCATGGCTCGTGCTGTTCGTCGCAGTCGATGGTTATTACCAGGTCATACCTTCCATCAATGGCAAAATTGAATCCATCGATCAGCGACTGGCCATAACCGGCATTTTCAGCGTGCCGCATGACCAATAAATCATCGATCTTATCCAGGGCATGCTCTGACCCATCGCTGGAGCCGTCGTCGATGGCCAGGATATCGCCTGAATGGTACATCTTGATGCGTGTTATAACTTTATCCAGCGTTGGGGCTTCATTATAAACTGGAACTATTACTAACTTTCTCATATCAAAAATAGCTTAATATACTTTCATTGGTTAAACTGTATCATAGCAGTTTCGCAAGTTATTACTGAACTCCCAAGCTGCATAACCACTTCTATCGATGTTACTTTGCGCTTGATATGCCGTCAAGAACAAACCATATGGTATCCTGCTGTTTTCTCCGTATCCATGGAATTTCTGGTAGATATTTTCGATGATGGTAAACTGTTTCAATTAACATTGGAAAGCACATGATGTGTGGACGTATTCATGAAACATACAGGAACCGATGGAAAAATTTGACGTTGTAATAATTGGCGCCGGGCCAGGGGGGTATGCGGCGGCGTTGCGGGCCGCTTCTAATGGGTCGAGTGTGGCCCTGATTGAAAAGGATAAGCTGGGCGGCGCGTGCCTGAACCGTGGCTGCATACCGGCCAAATCGTGGATAGCTGCCGCAGAGACTGTGGAACACGCCAAACTACTCCACGAGCTGGCCGTCAACCCCTTCGAGTATGAGTTGGATTATGCCAAGGTCGTGGCGCGGCACAGGAAAATAGTAGCGCAATTCGGCAAATCTCTGGGCGCGTTACTGAAAAAAAGCGGCGTCAAACTTTACGATGGGGAAGGGCGGTTCACATCCCCCAACCAGATCAATGTCGCCGGACCGGATGGCGTGGTCGAGCTGACCTTCGATAATGCAATCATCGCCACCGGCTCCAGATCTGTTCGGCTGTTTGACGTTGACTCACCCCACATAATAACCAGCGAGTCGTTGTTCACGCTGAACAGCCTGCCAAAATCGCTACTGATAGTAGGGGCAGGGGCGATCGGGTGCGAGCTGGCCGGATTCATGGTCCGCATGGGTGTGGGTGTGACGATGGTGGAGATGATGCCCGGAATCTTGCCCATGGAGGACCACGATATCTCCGCCACCATGGAGCGGGAATTCAAAAAGCTGAAGGTGAAAATTATCAAGGGCGCCCGGATCACGGCGTTTGATCCCGCGGCTAAAGACATCAGCGCCACATTGGATAACGGCGATACCATAACCGCGGATAAAATGTTGGTGTCTGTCGGCCGGGAATACGCCACAGATGGACTGGGGCTGGAGAGCGCCGGCGTGGAGGTTAATGGGAAAGGCGCGATCATGACCGACGAAAATATGAAGACCAGCGTATCAGGTATTTATGCGGTGGGCGACGTGGCCGGGCGGAATATGCTGGCTTACACCGCCTATCGGGAGGGCGCCTTCGCGGCGGATCGATGCGCCGGGCGCAAAGATGTGGAGCTGGAGGAGACAGCGGTACCATCGGTGGTGTTTACGATTCCTGAAATCGGTTCCGTCGGGTTAACGGAAGAGAAAGCGCCGGACAACGCGAGGGTAGGGATCTTCATGTTCCGCGGGCTGGCCCGGGCGCACGCCACCGGCGAGATCACCGGATTTGTAAAGATCATCGCAGACCACGATAGCGACCGTCTGCTAGGCGCGCACATCATCGGGCCGAGAGCTACAGATATGATTCATATCCTGTCAATAGCATTATCGACCGGTATGACTGCGCGGCAGGTTGGGTCACTGCTATTCGCCCATCCTACATTCGCCGAGGCGATAGTGGAAGCTGTCCACGACATCCATGGAGAGTCGCTGCACAAATAGCCGACCCGTTGGCCGGGGCTATCGTTTGCCGGTGGCGAATTTCCCTTCCCACAGGATGCATGGGCCGTTTTGTTCCGTGGGGATATCCAGCTCATGATCAAACTTGCCCATCAGGTATTCATGAATATACTTGGCGGCGGTCTTCGCCTGGCCCATGGCAAGGATAACGGTTGACCCGCCGGTGATGGAGTCGCCCCCGGCAAAGACACCTTCCTTGCTGGTGTGGCAGGTGACTTCATCGACCATGATGATGCCCCATTTGTTTACCCGCAGATCATCTGTGGCGTTTGGTATTACAGGATTAACATCGCAGCCCAGGGAGAACACGACAGTGTCGATATCGTCGATAAACTCTTCCCCGGTGGAGACAGGCCTGCGGCGGCCAGACTCGTCCGGCTCCGACAGCTCCATCACCTCGCACTTGATCGCTTTGACAAAGTTGTTTTCATCACCGATAAACTCCACCGGATTAGAGAGCCACTTGAAGTCGATGAACTCCTGTTCGGCGTGCTCCAGCTCTTCGGTTCTGGCCGGCGCCTCCGCCCGGGACCTTCGGTAATAGCAGGTAACGTTGGCCCCCAGCCGTTTGCCGGTGCGCAGAACATCCATGGCCGTGTTACCGGCGCCGATGACCGCCATCTTTTTACCCTGATAGATCGGCGTTGTATAATCGGGGAACTCGTTGGCGTGCATCAGGTATATTCTTGTCAGATATTCGTTGGCGGAGTAGACGCCGTTCAGGTTTTGGCCCGGGATACCCAGCATCTTCGGCAGGCCGGCGCCGGTGCCTATGAACACAGCGTCGAACCCTTCCTGCTCCAGCAGGTCGTCCACCGTCAGTATCTTGCCGATGATCATGTTATAGACGAACTTGACGCCCATATCCTCCAGCAGCTTCAAATCCTCGTCTATGATATCAAGCGGCAGACGGAACCGGGGTATACCGTATACCATGACGCCGCCACCACGATGGAACGCTTCGAACACTGTGACATCGTGCCCTTTTTTGCAGAGCTCATACGCGCAGGTCAGCCCGGCCGGGCCAGAACCGACCACCGCCACCCTTTTACCAGAAGGAGGGTCTATTTCCGGTATACGTGGCAGATTATGCTCCCGCTCATAATCCGCCACGAACCGCTCCAGGTTGCCGATGGCCACAGGGTCATTTTTCTTGCCAACTATACAGACCTGTTCGCACTGTTTATCCTGTGGGCAGACCCGGCCGCACGCCGCCGGCAGAAAGTTGGTCTCCCGGATTTTGCTCGCCGCCGCCGCCACATCGCCCTCCTCGATCAACTTCAGAAAAGCCGGAATGTCTATACTGACCGGGCAGCCGCCGATGCAATCCGGCTTTTTGCACTGGATGCATCGCATCGCTTCATCCTGCGCCTGTTCCATGGTATAGCCGATGGGCACCTCGTCCATTGTGTGTATTCGTTCTTCGGCGGAATTCAACGGCATTTCGTTGCGAGGTTTTTTCATCCGCTCTTTCGAGCTTGGTCCTTTTTTATCTGACATCTTTCTATTTCCCCCCGGTTTCCATTGCTTCTACTGCGATTTTTTCCTTATCGACAAACATTTTCTGCCTTTTCATAAGCTGGTCGAAATCGACCTGATGACCGTCGAAGTCCGGCCCATGAAAGCAGGCGAACTTCGTCTCGCCGCCCACGTTGACCCTGCAGGCGCCGCACATGCCGGTTCCATCAACCATGATAGCGTTCAGCGAAACCCAGCTTTTTATACCGGTCCCTTCCGTCATTTTGCACACCGCAATCATCATCGGGACAGGCCCGACAGCCAGCGTCATGGCGACTTGCTCTTCCGCCATGATTTTTTCCAGCGCGTGGGTGACAAACCCTTCGATGCCGTCGGAGCCATCGTTGGTGGTTGTATATACCTCGTCGCAAACCTCGCGCAGTTCATCGACCATGATCAGCAGATTCTTCGTCCTGGCGCCCACGACGCCGATCACCCGGTTGCCCAGCGCCTTCAGGTCGCGCGCTGTGGGTATGATGGCGCCTGTTCCATAGCCGCCACCTAGCAAAACGCAGGTTCCGTCATGCTTTGATACGTGCGAGCGCTCACCCAGCGGGCCTACGATATCCTCGAAGCAGTCGCCCACTTCCTTTTCGGTCGCTTCTGTGGATGTGCGGCCCGTGGCCATGATGATGACCTCTAGATAGCCCTCATCACGGTTCCAACCGCATATGGAGAGCGGTATCCGTTCACTGTGCGAGTTGGGTCTGACGATTATGAACTGACCCGCCTCGATTTTTTTGGCGATAAGTGGGGCGTTGAGCTTGAAATGATATGTTTTTTCGCAAAGCTCTCTTTTTGATATTATTTTGAAATCTTGCTGGTATCTGTTAATCGACATTTCGCCTCTTTCGTAATTTACATATATTTCCAGTGTTGCATATTTCGCGCGCCAGGGAAGTTTAATATAGCGATGCCGCTCACTTCAGGCTATTTATTCTACCCACGTCTGCTTATGCAAGCTAGATGTTACACATTATGCCGGTTTTTGGCAATCGCAGTTATAAATCTGCTTATATACTATTGGTGATGGTAGATTATTTCGAGAATGACAAAGCTGCTGTTCAAGTCAGCTTTACATGCAGAAGCGGGTCAGACGAGGGTGAATAAACGACCACTTTGTTGCGCCCTTCATTCTTGGCTATATATAGCGCTTTATCAGCTTTGTCCATGATATCGCTGAATGAATTGCTGTTTTCGTCATACCCGGACACGCCTGCGCTGGTAGTAAATTTTACTTCCTTCCCATTGGAGTAAACAGCGCAATCAGAAATTCGGATACGCAAACGCTCCGCTATATGAGCCGCTTTTTTCAATGAAGTTTCGGGCAGGCATATGCCAAACTCTTCCCCACCCAAACGCCCCGCCACATCTGTGTCTCTGGTTTCCTGCAAAATTATTTTAGCTGTCATTATCAATGCCTCATCACCTGCGACATGGCCATGGTTATCGTTCACCATTTTAAAATGATCCAAATCAAGAACTATCAGGGAGAGCGTGCGGCTGTACCTTTTTGATCGGATGACCTCATCATCTCCTTTTTCATAGAACGCTCTTCTGTTAAGCAGTTCGGTCAAAGCGTCTGTTCTGGCCAGATACTCGGCGCCTTCCTTGGCGATTTTTAATTCATAAGAGCTTTGGTACGACCGTTTGAGTGATTTTGTGAGTAATTTGACCGAACGTAACGAAGACAAAATAAACAGGATTACCCCAAACGCCATTACAAAATGAAGAAATGTGTTTTGTAATATCAGGTAAACCGTAATAGGTATCATCAAAACAATCACAGATGATGTGGCGTACATTACATGGGCGGAATAGATGGCGACAATGCCGGCGGTCATACCGACTAGAAATGAAACCACAATAGCTTGGTGAGCCAGGGAATCGTTGGGCATAAGGAAAAAGACACCGATGCCCCATGTGAAGATCATTGCAAAGTTTGATAGCACAAAACGTTTTTCCCATATATGGATGTCTATATCAGCGGGGGGAGTTCTGCGGTAAAGATAAATATAATAAAAACGCATGGTTGTGATCATAAGAATAATCGAGAGCCATATCAGCAACCTTGAATGCTCAGTGACCTCCCACAAAGCGGCGATAAACACAAAGGCAGCGATAGTGCTTATGGCCATGGATGGCGCAACCTGGTTGAAGATTATTCCTATACGCTCCTGGCGTATATTCTCTTCAACAAAACTGTTCTCTTCACTGTTTTTTATTGTCATTAGCTTTTTGACGGTTAACCTTCAGATTTTCTATCTACTATGTCGACATAACTTGGATATTCTAAAGTTAATTTTAACAATACATATATTTTTATGCTTAGATGTTTCATTATATATCAATAGCCAACAATTTGTTAATCTCTCTGCATACGTTAGAAACTGGACGCGTGGCATGAACTCTGCTTCTGTTTATAGTAATATAGATATTCTTTGGATATGTGATCACAATTAAATTGAGTTGGCATTTTTTTAGAAAAGTAATAAACAAACTTGAGCCCAATGCAGGAAGATTGAAAACATTGTTTGGAATAGTAGGCCTTTCTTTTATTTAAGCCTTTGTTTTTAAAACTCAAAACAAAATTGTATCCACTGAATCCGTCGTATAATGTAACATCTGTCTTACTTATCTGGTGGTGAAAGTAACTTGGACAATTTGATATATGATGTGGAGATGGAATTTGCCATATTTTAAAGTAGCAGTTGTTTTACTGATTATTTCAGCTTTAGCTTGCGCGGAATTTCCTGGTAAACCGAACAAGCCGCGACGTGATGACAAGTTTGGCGCTGCATTTATGGTAAGCGTGTTGCGAGATGAGCTGAGACAACCGGAAATTGTCAACCAACCTATCGTAGTCGCAACATTTATAGACCTTAACAATCTGGATAAATCGTCAATATTTGGAAGGGTGCTGGGTGAGCGGCTGCTCACAGAGCTTCATCAGGCTGGGTTCACCGTTGCCGAACTGCGCAAGGGTAAAGATCTTTTTATTCGAAAGGAAATTGGCGAGCTTGCCCTCTCGGACGAAGCAAAAGAGATTCTTGGTCAATCAAACGCGCGCGCTGTTCTGGCGGGCACATATGTGGTCACAGAAAAAACTATTATCATCAACGCCCGGTTGATCGATGTAGCCGCCCCGCTTATATTGTCATCATGCTCCTATGACCTTAAGCTAAACAAGGATCTTAGCAAGATGTTATCTGAAGAAGAAAATATCTGATCAAAAATGCATCCAGGATTTCGATCCTCCATTTGGTTTTTTGCTTTGATTAAGTTTTAAATAGTTTTACGTATAGATTTTTCCGGTTTCCTGTTTTCATGCACATCGTGGTTTTATGGTTCCACAATATACTGATATAAAGCTCCCTCCCAACAAACAATCGCTGAAAACATCTAAAATATTGCTGTCTCATATATGACATAGGCGTTGCCACTGTATGAGTGTATAGATAATCTAAACTTAAAAATAAGGTATTAAATGTAGATTGGGTGGAGTTTGAAATGCAAGCCAAGCTGGGTAACTATTATCATGGTATAGCTGGTAACGTCGCTCAAAAGATAGCGCTATTCCCGGACTTTACTTCTGGGCGGCGCTATTGCCCCTGGCTTGACGATGATCTTTGCCCCCGCCTCGTTAGCCAGCTCCCGGAGCATGCCACGAAATATAAAATCGTGTAACGGGTAAACAAAATACCAGTATGCCAGCCCTGCGATCCCCCTTGGCAGAAAGCTGGCTATCTGTGTCAGTTCAGAATATCCTTCATCAGTCTGCCTGATTCTAAACTCCAGCATCGCTTCTCCCGGCGCTTTCATCTCCGCCACCAGCAACAGGCGCTTCGATGGAACTATATCAAGCACCCGCCACCAGTCTAGGGCGTCGCCGTTTCTGAGGTCGGTGGGGTGGCGTCGGCCGCGCCTGGTGCCATAGCCGCCGGCTAGCCGGTCTATAAACCCGCGCAGGTCCCACAACCAGTTGGCGAAATACCACCCACTCTCTCCGCCGATCTTGCTGATTGGCTCCCATACCTCCTCCGGAGAGCAATCCATGACAACCTGGTACCAACATTCCCGAACATCACCCCCGGCGTATGGCGCATCATTTCGACTTTCCCATTCAGGAGTTTTGTAGACTCCGGCATCCATCCAGCTTGATTTTATAACCTGTTGTTCGATAACGCTCCAGCGCCATATGGATCGCCTCCCGGCAGGTAAGAAGCTTCTGCGGGATGACATCAAGGATCTTGTGTCCATCGCTTACCACCATTTCTGTACCCAGTCCGTATGACAAAGGTTTTGCTATATAGGTGGGTATCGGGGTGACAAGGTGGATCATATAAGACGCTAGGCGGGGTGTCATAAGTTTGGTTGTGAAAACGATCCTTTTTTTCAGGCCGGCTTCCTTGGCGTAAATATCGATAAGCTCTCGATAGGTCAATATTTCCGGCCCGCCAATATCATAGGTCTGCCCGATGGTCTCGTCCACTTTCAGACAGTCAATCAGGTATACCAGCACATTGCGGATCGCGATCGGCTGGGATGGGGTCAATACCCTTTCCGAAGTTATCATCACAGGGAGCCGCTCCACCAGATAACGAAGCATTTCAAACGATGTGCTGCCAGACCCCAGAATCATCGCCGCCCGGAAATAGGTAAGCGGAACAGAGGAGTCGGACAGAATGTCGGCCACTTCCGCCCCTTGATTGCAGATGAAGGCTGTTCACTCCTTTACCAACGGTGAGCCCGCCAAGATAGATGATTCGATCTAGGTTTGCCCATTCGGCCGCTCGCGCCATATTCCTGGCCGCCACCCGGTCCCGATACGCAAAATCGTCTGCTGATAATGTCATCGACATGAACAAAATAGTAAGCGACGCAACAACCCTCCGCCGCTTTTTTAACCGACTCCAGGTCCAGCAGATCAGCGCGGGCCAGCTCTACATTTGGGTGATCCGCCCACGACCGGGCCTTTAGTTTCTCAAATGAACGGCCAGTGGCTTGAACCTTGTAACCAGCTTTTAAAAGACGTAATACAACCCTGCCTCCAACATATCCAGTGGCGCCGGTCACCAGCACAGGCTTGTCTTGCATCTTAGGTATGGCTCCTTTATATGTGTACCATTAAAACATATAACACACTTAATCACCCTATTTACAGGAATGTGTCAAGCTTGGTTCGTAACATACTGATATCATATAACTTTGAATGGTGACCAGAGTTATAGTAATTCCACAGGTTGACAAACAATATAAAATAGATGACATTAGTTATAAGACGCCCCATGGGGGGTGGGGTCTATGATGAGTACCGTATGAACGAAGAGAAAAGCAGCGTCGAATTTAAAATAGCAGGGATGTCATGCGCCTCATGCGCTCGGACTATCGAAAATTCTGTGTCGGATATCGATGGTGTGCTCTGGGCGAAAGTGAATTTTCTATCAGAAAAGCTCGCAGTATGCGCCGACGATTCCGCCATCGACCGGAAAATAATCGAAGAAGCGGTAATAAATGCCGGATATGAGTTGTCCCCGGTGGCGCATAGCCAGGTCACAATCCCCATCGGCGGGATGACATGCGCCGCTTGTTCCGCCCGGATAGAGCGGATGTTCAATAACACAGAAGGGGTGATAGAAGCCTCAGTAAATCTGGCCACAGAAAAAGCTACTGTCGAATTTGATCCTGGCGTCATCAGGCCATCTGACCTGAAGCAGATCATCAGCGATTTAGGGTATAAGCCGCTTTCATCCAGTGAAGCGAAACTGGAGCGGGAGACGCCGTTGTTGAGCCGCCCCGGGTTCAACCTTTGGCTTGCGGTTATATTCGCTGTTCCGCTCTTTATAATCTCCATGGGCCCCGGTATCGGTATTGCGCTTCCACAGTTTTTATCGGCGGAGGAGTATCCAGACCGGTTATCATTGGTTCAACTTCTGCTGACAGCGCCGATAGTTTTCGCCGGTCGTCGGTTCTATCGCTCCGGAGTCAAAGCCGCGCTCCATGGCGGCGCCAATATGGACACGCTGATCGCCGTGGGCACATCCGCGGCGCTGACCTATTCAATTTACGGTACATTCAGGATAATATCGGGCGATTCATCGTTTGTTCATAACTTATATTTCGAAGCTGCTGGCGCTATCCTGGCGCTGGTCCTGGTGGGTAAATATCTGGAGGATAGGGCCAAGCGGAGAACATCGTCCGCCATACAAAAGCTGATGAACCTGGCCCCCGCCACAGCCACCTTGGTGGAGAATGGTGAGTACAGGACCATCCCTGCGGATGATATCCAGCCGGGTGATATCCTGCTGGTCAAGCCGGGTGAAAAGATACCGACAGATGGCGTGCTAGTAAAAGGCGCCACTGCCATCGATGAGTCGATGCTCACTGGCGAGAGCATGCCGGTAAGTAAAGTGGTGGATGACCCACTGATCGGCGCAACTATAAACGGCGAAAACAGCATAGAGATGCGCGCGGAAAAGGTCGGGGCGGAGACCGTGCTGGCACGCATCGTCAAGCTGGTGGAGGAAGCGCAAGGCTCCAGGGCGCCCATCGCCAAGTTGGCTGACAAGGTCTCGGGTATTTTTGTTCCTCTGGTCGTGATGATTGCCTTAGCAGCTACAGTTGCCTGGCTTCTCGCCGGCCAGTCGTTTGCATTTGCATTGACCATATTTATATCGGTTTTGATCATCGCATGCCCCTGCGCCCTGGGGCTGGCCACACCCACCGCAATTATGGTGGGGACCGGGCGGGGCGCCCAACATGGTGTGCTGATAAAAAACGCGACCGCCCTGGAGAACGCGCACAGGGTGGACACCGTTATCTTCGACAAAACCGGCACCATCACCGAAGGCAAGCCCACTGTCACTTCGTTTCACCCTCTCAATGGCCATGATGAAAAAACGATCTGGAAAATGGCCGGGGCGGTGGAAGCAGGGTCGGAGCACCCTCTTGCAAAGGCGGTTCTGGAGGAAGCGGACAAACGCGGGATCCGGCATGGCGTGGCGAGCGATGTCCAAAGCATACCTGGGTTCGGCGTGTCGGGTCGTAAAGATGATAAAGAGATCATCGTCGGCAAGCCAGAGCTGCTCATCCAGGGCGATATAGACATAACAGCGGCAGGCGCCATAGTCGAAAACGTTGCCGCGCAGGGAAGTACACCACTGCTGGTTGCCGTCAATGGAAAGCCAGGCGCTGTTATCGGGGTGGCCGACGCTGTCAAACCGAACAGCAAAGAAGCGATAGGCAAACTGCAATCAATGGGTCTGGAAACGGTAATGATCACCGGTGACAGCGAGGCGGTGGCGCAGGCCATAGCCAAACAATCTGGCATCGAAAAAGTGATCGCCGAAGTATTGCCGCAGGAGAAGGAGCAGGAAGTAAGGAAACTGCAGGAGGCCGGCAAAATGGTCGCCATGGTGGGTGATGGGATAAACGACGCGCCAGCGCTGGCCCGGGCAGATGTGGGCATTGCCATGGGCGCCGGGACCGATGTGGCCATGGAATCGGGTGATATCGTGTTGATGAGCGGTGATCTGGCCGGTGTGGAAAAAGCGTTGCGGCTCAGCCGGGCGACGGTGCGCAACATCAAGCAGAACCTGTTCTGGGCGTTTTTCTATAACAGCATAGGCATACCGGTGGCGGCCGGCGCGCTGGCGCTGTTCGGCGGGCCGCTGTTGAAGCCAGCTTTTGCCGCGGCGGCCATGAGTTTCAGCTCGGTGTCGGTATTGATGAACGCGTTGCGATTGAAGAATTTTAAATAAATGGACGTTACAAAACATGCTGGACGATGTGAAAAAGAACGCGGGCCTTAGCCTGAAAACCGCCCGGGGCCAGATCGACGGGATCATAAAAATGCTGGAGGATGACCGCTATTGCATCGATGTGTCGAAACAGATCCTCTCCGCCGCCGCGCTGCTGCGTAAGGCGAACCTGGAGGTGCTGCGGGGTCATATCAGAACATGCGTCGCCGACGCCGTCGCAAAGGATGGTGATGAGGGCGAAGAGAAAATCGAAGAGATTTTCGAGATCATCGAAAAATACGCCAAGCCAGGAAGTTAGCCGGTTTCATCCTCGCTTTGCCACACAGCCTTGCCAATGAAGAAAGGGCCCAACTTCTCCACATAGGTGGATGTCTGCACGGTCTTGCGCATGATCTCCACGATCTTGGACAGCGGATACAGCTCCTGGCCCAGCAGGCCGATGACGAAATCGTTGTCGTTTTTATCCATTCCGAAGCTGGAGAGCCGAATGTCCCGCGCCAGCCCCGCCTCGCCGAAGGCTCTGCCGATCATGCCATGCTCGCGCAGAATTTCGCCCTGCTCCTTGGCGGATAGCTTTGCAAATGCGCCGGTCCTGCGCAGCGGGTACCAGACCACCCAGGGCCACTCTCTGTTTTTCGAATATTTGCGGGACCTGTCCAGCAGCAGATACTCCAGATCATCTTCATAGCCCAGGGCGTATGTCCTGCCGAACATGGTGTACTCCGGCTCCAATGTGGCGTCAGCCAGCGGTCCTGTCTTGATAAACTGGCGGACATCGGTTACGAAAAAATCGGGTTCCTCGCTCATGGTAAGCAGCGCCACCCCCTCCGGATCATTTACATTTTCATAGAGTACAGACTCCATCCCGCTCGTCTCCAGCGCCTCTATCACCGGCTTGCTATCCTTCACATTGGTAAACGCCAGCAGCTGCATGAACAGCCGCCGGTCCAGGGTCAGCCTGCCGTTATCGCTTCTGGCGCCTTTCTCGCTGATGTCGGTAAGTTGCTTCATTTCATCGCCGCCGCCAGGAGCGCCACCCGGATGACCGCCCGGATGACCACCTTTATGGGGATGGTTAGCTGCAGGACGCTGTTTCGTTTTATCCATAAAATGTAACCTTACAAAATGTTCACAATTGGTTGAGCGATTTAGCCAGCTGTTACGGGGTTGAATCTTGCGATTGACGATCCTGGTGCCATTTGACGTATAGCTTGTCGAAATATTTCGGGTCGTCGATCATCTCTTCGGTGATGGTGAAACTGTCCTGAATATCCATATAGTTGAGCGCCGACGCCTTGGACAACAGCCTGGTCAGCGCCGTGGAGACCTGGATCGATCTCTCCTTGGCGAAGTTAATGATTTTGTTCTCCACATTCTCTGGTATCAGAAGATCGATGCCATGATCGCTTTTGAACTTCTCGGTAAAATCAGCGAAGGGAGAGCGCTCCAGGATGGCCAACACCGCGTCATGGGGCGCCTTGCAGACTTCCTGGGTGATCTCCATAGTCTTGAAGTTGCGGCCCGGCAGCTCGAACTGGAATTCCGTCAGCAGGTTTTCGAAAACCGAGATCAACGCCCGGGCGCCTGTCTTTTTATTTTCCGCCTGCTCCGCCACCCAATCGATGGCGTCATCAGTGAAGGTCAGCTCCACGTCGAACAGGGAAAACTCGAATTTGTACTGCTCCAAAATCGAGTCCTCGGTTTCGGTCATGATCCGTATCAGGTCGTTTTTGGAAAGATGGTTCACATATGTCCGCACCGGCGCCCTTCCCACCAGCTCCGGGATCAGCCCGAAATGGATATAGTCGTCGGAGTTGGCGTTGCGATAATAGTTTTCGTTCGGTTCTGCGGTTTTGGCGCTGGTGACAAAGCCGGTGATGGTGATAGAGCCGTCCTCCTTGAACCGGCCCGCGCCCTTCTCCAGCCGCTTCTTGACCAGTTCCTCCAACCCCTCGGTCTGACGCTGGAACGAGCCGCCCAGGACAAACAGGATGTTTTCGGTCGATATGGAGCTCAAGCGTTTACCTTGCCCGCCGGCGGGTCCGCCAAACCCCAAACCCCTCTGCTGGTCCATGATATCTTGTATCTGCGCCGACGGGCTGTTGTGGTCTTCGATGGAGATCTGCTTCCGCTCTATCAGTTTCAGCACCGCCCGCTGGAACCCCTCGCGGGAGATGTCGTGGCCGATGACCTTGCCATCCTTCGCCTTCTTGTCGATTTCGTCGATGAAAATCAGGCCGCCGTTAGTCTCCAGAAACCGCGCCTTGTCCGCCTTGGTTTCACCCGGCGCGATCTGGATCAGCTCGCGTATCATATCGTCCGCGCTTTTGCCCACATAGCCAGCCTCTGTATAATCGGTGGCGTCGATGACCAGTGTCGGCACCTCCAGCAGGTCGCCCAGTATCTCCGCGCAGTATGTCTTGCCCGACCCGGAAGGGCCAGATATCAGGGTGTTTTTCTTGCGAAACCGCTTGACCCGTGAAGCGTCGGCCACCCCTTCGCGCAGAGCTTTCACCACAGAGAAGTGGTAGGCCGCCGCGATGGAGAGCCGTTTTTTATAATCCTCCTGCCCGATGACATATTTGTCAAGATGGGCCTTTATTTCAGACGGTGTGTGCAGATTGATATCCGGCATCGGCCCGCTGTCCGGCGCGCCCAACGCCGCCCTTAATGTTTCGTCAAAAGCGGAGTCGGAGGTCTGCTTGGCGTTCAGATACGCCTGGGCCGCTTCTTCGGCTGTGCAGTTATATTCCGCCATTATGCGGTCGATTTCGTCCTTGGGGACTTCTACTTGTATTGGATCAATTTTCATGGTTTCAATTAGGTTGCTTTTACTTATTCAATTTCTATTTATAACATATCTGTGCATGTTTGGATATGTGGCTGACAACGGTGGTGGATAGTGGAAAACCTGGGTCGACCTATTCTGTGAGCGAGCGTTTATGCTCCGTTTTTGGGACCCACCATTTATCGAAGTTGTAGCCGATGCCGGCTGGGCCAGGGTCTATACCTCTGATACGTTTCGCCACAATCGGCAAGGCTTCCGCCACATAGAGGAATGTATACGGCTGTTCCTCGGCTAGGATATCCTGGAACCGGTGGTAATACTTGATCCTTTCGTTTTTATCGAACGTCCGGCGGGCTTTTTCCAGGATGTCGTCCACTTCCGGGTTGTTGTATGAGATAAAGTTGAACTCATGCTCGCTGGTTTTCGAGGAGTGCCAGGTCTGGTATACATCCGGGTCCAGCCCCAGGCTCCAGCCGAGGATGCACGCGTCGAAATCGCGCTTGTTGATGAAATTGTTGATAAACGCCGACCACTCGATGATCCGCACATTCACCACCACGCCGATTTTTTTCAGCTTTTGCTGTATAATCTCCGCAGTTTTGGAGCGCAGATTGTTACCCTGGTTGGTAATAATCTCGAACTCAAACTTCTTGCCATCCTTATCAAGGATACCGTCACCGTCACTGTCCCTCCAGCCAGCTTCCGCCAGCAGAGCCTTCGCCTTGTTCGGGTCGTAGCGATACTTTTTTACATCGCTTTTATAGGCCCATGTCCCCGGTTTGTACGGCCCGGTGGCCGGTTGACCCAATCCCAACAGCACACCCTCGATCACCTCGTTTTTGTCGATGGCGTAGGTCAGCGCCTGCCGCACTTTTTTATCCTGAAACATGGGACGGCGCAGGTTATAACCGAGGTATGTATAGCCGTTGCTCAGATACTTGTACTTGACATAGTTTTCCTTGAACAGCCGGGAATCGGTCTGCTTCAGGTATTGCAGCGGCCGTAGCGCCATGGTGTCGATGGCGCCAGATTTCAGCTCCAGAAACTGTGTGGCCGTGTCCGGGATTATTTTCGTCACCGCTTTACCCATCATCGGCCGCCCGTCAAAGTGGTTATCATTGGCGTCCACCACGATTCGCGTCTGCGCCTTCCATTCGTTGAACACCCATGCGCCGTTGCCCACCGGGTTTCGGGCCAGCTTCGATTTTATCAGGTCGACCGGTTTCACGTTTTTCAGCAGATGCCGGGGCAGGCCGCCCATCCCAGATAGCCGAGTAAGGGCCGGTGAATAGGGTTGGTCATAAGTGACCACAAATGTGTGATCGTCCGGCGCTGTGGCTGTGGCTATTTGCATAAAACTCTCTTTATACGCAGATGGCACATCATCATGGATCATCATTTCATACTGGTATATCAGGTCGTTGGCGGTCCATGGCGCTCCATCGTGCCACTTCACATCGTTGCGCAGATGGAACGTGATGGTCAGTTGGTCCTCCGATATTTCATAACTCTTCGCCAGGTCCGGGATCAGGTTCTGGTCCTTGTCCAGCTTCAGCAGGCCGCTGTATACCATGCCTTGCACTTCAGAGGAAGCAGAATCGCCCGAGAGGTAAGGGATAAGGTTAGACGCGTCGCCAATGGAGCCGCTGATGTATACATCGCCAAAATCATCGGGTGATGGCGTTGTTCTGGTATCGACGGTGGCCGATGATCCGTTCGTCGAATCCTTGGTTCCCGCTTTGTTATCAGATCCGTAACAGGAGGCGACCAACAGAAAGATCAGACATACATACAGCCTATGGTGTTTGGCCATAATACTTATTGAGTATCACTGTCCGGTAGAGGAGTTTCAACAGGACCAACAGGCTCCGACGGCGCTTCCACTGGTTCGACAGTCTCAGAGGCGACTGGTCCGGAAGGCTCAACCGGTTGTGTAGTACCTTCTTCCCCCGGCAATGACGTTGGCAAAGATAGTGGCGCGTCACTATCCTGAATTATAGATTCGTCGGTTACATTGCTCGACAGAACAGATAGAGCTATGGAAGTGACCATGAAAATGACCGCCGCGCCTGTGGTGACCTTGGCCAGCGCAGTAGCGGGCCCGCGGGAGCCGAATAATGTCTGGCTCGATCCACCAAAGGCAGAGCCCATGGCCGCCCCTTTACCCTGTTGGAAAAGTACGATGATGATCAAAAGCAGCGCGACAACTATATGAATAGCAACGACAATCGTTGTTAACATCTTTTCCTGTAACTCCTCTGATTAGTAAACTATTTACTATAACAAAATACGGGTTTATCGCAAAGGAGTTGTTTGCAAATTTACATTAATATTAATGCGGATGGCGAGCTATGGCTCCCTTGTCCAGGCGGAGGTGTCGCCCGATTCGAACCCATCCGCGAATATTGGCGCGCCCGCGCAATACATTTGGTCCAGCCCTCTGTCCATATGCAGGGTGAGGCCACCGTCCTGCGGGAATGATATCGATCCTTCAAGGACACCCCTATGATTCAGCTTTTTGCATTCACAACCGAGCGTATGGGGTCCGGCGGAGGAACGGAACAGGAATGTCTGTCCAAGGGTGTCATCATCCGGGCCAGCTTGCGTCGCCATGTGCAGGTTTACTTCGATGGCGCAATCCTTTGTGTTAACCGTAAAATTATGCTCTGCCTGATACGCGTTTTGAGCGGTGGCGCCAGGTTTGCTGAATACCATCGACATGCTCACCCCTTGCACCCATGTACCTTGCCACGGTCGGCTGGAGATAGGCCCGGTCACCGGCGGGTTCGATTTTTCGCTGTTATCGCCGGTGCGGTTCGATGATGAGCCACCCCCGCATGAAGTAAATATCGCCAAACAACATATAAGTAAAAATAGTGATGTTTTAGTCATTTTTTACATCTCCCAGATGGAATTTAACCAATTAAACCTCCAAAGTTTCTCCCTGTGAAAGCTAGTATAGCAAAAATTTTATTTTGGTTAATCGGTTGCTGGAGTAACCTGAGGATACAAAGGATGATCTTTTCCGTCAACCTGTTAAAATATTGCGATGAGAAACTCAAGGCAGATTACAGTAGGCCCGGTGAAAATAGGGGGCGGCGCGCCGGTCAGTGTGCAGTCCATGACCAACACCAACACGCGGGACGCTGAAGCCACCATAGCCCAGATCGTCCAGCTCCAGTCTATCGGGTGCGAGCTGGTCCGGGTGGCGGTCCCTGATATGGCTGCAGCGGAGAATATCAAGAGAATTAAAAGCTCAATTTGCATCCCGCTGATAGCCGATATACATTTCGATTATCGTCTGGCGCTCAAAGCGATAGAGCAGGGGGCGGATTGCCTGCGTATTAACCCGGGCAATATCGGCGCCCGCGAACGGGTAGAGATGGTGACCAGGGCAGCGGAGGATAGTGGTATACCGATACGGATCGGCGTCAACGCCGGGTCGCTGGAAAAAGAGCTGTGGGAGAAATATGGCGGGCCGACCGCCGAGGCGATGGTAGAGTCTGCCATGGGTCATATCCGCATTCTTGAGGACCTCAACTTTGCAAACATGAAAATTTCGCTGAAAGCGTCGAATGTGGCGTTGACCGTCGATTCATATCGTATACTGGCAGAGAAAGTCGACTATCCATTTCACATCGGTATTTCGGAAGCTGGTACCCGGTGGAGTGGCACAATCAAGTCGGCTGTGGGAATTGGCGTATTGCTAAACGATGGATTAGGCGATACAGTCCGGGTATCGTTGACCGACGACCCGGTGGAGGAAGTTAAGGTCGCCTACGAAATATTGAAGGTTTTGGGTGTACGCCAGGTCACGCCGGAATTTATATCGTGCCCCACTTGCGGACGATGCGAAGTGAACCTGATTGAGATCGCCACACAGGTGGAGGAGGCGCTAAAAGATTTGGACAAACCGATCAAGGTGGCGGTGATGGGGTGCGTGGTGAATGGGCCGGGCGAAGCGCGGGAAGCGGACATCGGTGTGGCTGGGGGCAAACATGAAGGGTTGATTTTCCGAAAAGGAGAGATCATTAGAAAAGTGCCTGAGGAAAAACTTCGTGACGCATTGATAGAAGAAGCAATGAAACTGTAAATAAATGGAGATGAACTTGTCTAGGAAAATTGATATTTTGTTAGTGGGCGCCGGTGGCCGGGAACATGCGCTGGCATGGAAGATTATACAAAGCCCTTTGGTTGATAAACTATACTGCGCCCCAGGCAACGCAGGGACCGCAGGAATAGCGGAGAACCTCGATGTGGGCGTCGAGGATTTTGATGAACTGCTCGACTTTGCAAAAGCGAGGAAAATCGGATTGACCATTGTAGGGCCAGAAGCGCCTTTGTGCGGTGGTATAGTCGACCGGTTTCGCGACGCTGGGTTATCCATATTCGGTCCGGATAAAGCTGCGGCCCAGCTCGAAGGCAGTAAAGCGTTCATGAAAGAGATCCTGATAAAAGCAGGTATCCCCACCGCGAAATATGAAAAGCACACCGACCATAACAAAGCTATGGAAGCGCTGGATCGCTTTGGCGACAGAGTGGTGGTCAAGGCAGACGGCCTGGCGGCTGGTAAAGGCGTTACAGTCTGCCAGAGCCGCGAAGTAGCCCGGCAGGCTATCAACGAATCTATGAAAGAAAAAGTGTTTGGCGACGCAGGGACCACTGTTGTTCTCGAAGAGCTGCTCGATGGAGAGGAGGCGTCTATCCTGGCGTTTTGTGATGGCGAAAATATTCTGATGATGCCGTCGTCGCAAGATCATAAAAGAATCGGTGATGGAGACACCGGCCCGAACACCGGCGGCATGGGCGCATATTCACCGGCGCCAGTGGTAACTGCTGAGCTGGAGGAGTGGATAAAGCGGGAAGTGATGCAGAAAACCGCCGACACCATGAAGGCGGAAGGTGTTCCGTACCAAGGAATCCTTTATGCCGGGTTGATGATAACCGCCGATGGCCGTCCAAAAGTGCTGGAGTTCAACTGCCGGTTTGGTGATCCGGAATGCCAGCCGATAATGAAAAGGATGAAAAGCGACATCGTGCCTGTGTTGCAAGCCTGCGCCGATGGCAATGTCGCAGGTGTCGATATCGAGTGGAATGAAGAGCCTGCTGTCTGCATCGTCATGGCGGCTGGCGGGTATCCTGCGTCATACGAAAAGGGCAAAGTGATAGCCGGGCTTGATAATGCTGGAGCTGTTGATAATGTCACCGTATTCCACGCAGGCACAAAACCTGCGGCTGGTGAAGTGGTTACCAATGGGGGCAGGGTGCTGGGCGTCACCGCCACCGGGAAGGATATCAAAGCGGCGATCGATACGGCATATGAAGCGGTCGGTAAAATCAGCTGGGATGATGTTGTTTACAGAAAGGATATAGGCCGCAGGGCTATCGACAGATGAATTTTCGCTCTGGTGGCATTGGCGCCATTGCTGTCATATTCCTGCTCTTTGCCGCTTGCCATAAGCCGGAGCCGCCGCTACGGAATTATCTCTATATCGGTCTGGAATCGGGGCCGCGCCATTTCGACCCGCGCCTTTCCACTGATGCCGCGTCATCCAAAATGTCCGACCTTCTGTATAATGGACTGGTCAAACGCAACGACGATTTCACCATCTCCGGCGATCTGGCACAATCGTGGGAGAACCCGACGCCGACCCGTTATATCTTCCACCTGCGCGACGATGTACTATTCCATGACGGGCGCAAGTTTTCATCGAAAGATATAAAATCTGCCATAGAGTTTGTGCTTGATCCGGAAAACAAGTCCCCATACAAAAGCTCGTTCGATGTGGTGGAGTCAGTGACCACCCCGGACGACCGGACAGTGATATTCAACCTGAAAGAGCCTTCCGCCCCGTTCCTTGGCAACCTGACATTGGGTATCACCCCGGCCGGGGCAGGTAATGAAATCGCCGAACAACCCATCGGCACAGGCCCATTCGGTTTCGTTGAGTATAAAACAGAAGAGCGTGTGGTCTTGAAACGTCACGATCAATATTTTGATGGCGCGCCGCGCCTTGATGGCGTCGTGTTCAAGGTCGTCCCGGACGAAACAGTCCGCACGCTGGAGCTGGAGAAAGGCTCTATACATATCATCACCAACCCGATCTCGCCCGATATTTTGCCGCGGTTTCGAGAGAATGACCGGTTGAACGTGGTGACCCGGCTCGGCACAAATTACTCATATCTCGGGTTCAACCTGGAGGATGAGCTGGCTGGTAATCATGCGGTACGTCGCGCCATCGCCTACGCCATCGACAGGGATAAAATCATCGAGCATATTCTGAAGGGCCTGGCGAAGCCCGCCTCGGGTATGATTTCGGAGTCGTCCACTTTTTTCGAAAAGGATGTGGTTAGCTATGAGTACGACCCGGAGAAAGCGAAGGCTGTTCTGGACGGGGCAGGCTTTGTCGATCCGGACGGCGACGGGCCGAAGATGCGGTTTACCTTGCATTACAGCACGTCGCAAAACGAGCTGCGCAAACGGATAGCGGAAGTGTTCCAGTGGCAGCTGGGCAAAGTCGGTGTCGGGCTCGATATCCGTTCGTCGGAGTGGGGCGCGTTCTACGCCAACATAAAAAAGGGCAACTTTCAGCTCTTCTCGCTGACATGGGTGGGTATTGCCGACCCCGATATTTTCTATTACATTTTCCACAGCGGTTCCGCTCCACCCGACGGCGCCAACCGCGGCCGCTACAGAAACGACGAAATCGACAGGCTTGCTGAAAAAGGCAGGGTGACCTTTGGCGATGAGCGGAAAGCGATCTACTCCAAAGCGCAAAAGATATTAGCGGGGGATCTGCCTTATGTCTCGTTATGGCACTCGGTGAACGTGGCGGTGATGAGCAAAAAAGTGCGCGGGTTCGAGCTGGCGCCGGATGAAAACCTGAAGTCGGTCAGAAACGTATATCTGGAACAAGCCGAATGAAAGCATATATAATCCGCAGGCTTTTTACGATGATCCCGGTTCTGTTCGGGGTGATCACGCTGGTGTTTTTCATCATCCACCTGACGCCGGGTGACCCGGTGGAGATCATGCTGGGGGAGACCGCGTCGCAGGCGGATGTGGAGCAGTTGCGTAGCGAGCTTGGCCTCGACAAGCCGGTGCTGACCCAATACTTCTCCTTTGTCGGCGGCGTTATGACAGGTGACCTGGGCCGGTCGCTGTTCACCGGCAAAGGTGTGGTCGAATCGATAGCGGAGCGGTATGGCGCCACGCTGGAGCTGGCGTTATCGTCGATGGCGCTGGCGCTTATGCTGGCGATTCCGCTGGGTGTGGTGGCGGCGGCGCGGAAGGATAGCGCCATAGATCGGGGCGCCATGGCCTTTTCACTATTGGGCGTGTCGATGCCCAGCTTCTGGATCGGGCCGCTGTTAATCATCGTGTTCGCCATCGACCTTGGCTGGTTCCCGGTTTCCGGCAGGGGCGGATTCGCCAGCCTGGTCCTGCCATCGATCACCCTCGGCACGGCCATGGCGGCGATTCTGTCGCGGCTTACCCGGTCGACCATGATCGAAGCGCTGGGCGAGGAGTATATAACCACCGCCAAATCGAAAGGCGTCTCCGGCTATTCCATACTGTTCAAGCATGCGCTGGCCAACGCCTTGCTGCCGGTGGTGACCGCCGCCGGGTTGCAGCTGGGCGCTCTGCTGGCCGGGGCGATTATTACCGAGACCATCTTCGCCTGGCCCGGCATCGGCAGGCTGACCATACAGGCGATCACCGCGCGGGACTATCCATTGGCGCAGGGGTGCGTGCTGGCCATATCGATGTCGTACGTGTTTATCAACATGCTGGTCGATATCGTCTACGCCGTCGTTGACCCGAGGATACGATACCAATGACCACCCGCGCTATTAACAAACCACGAGCCATCAACACGTCGATGATGTTCGGCATATTCGTCACCGCCGGGTTCATATTGACGGCGATATCCGCGCCCTGGATCGCGCCATTTTCGCCGTATGAGCAGGACCTGTATAACGGCCTGTCGGAGCCAGGCTTCGCCCACTGGATGGGGCAGGACCGGCTGGGCCGCGATATTTTCAGCCGGATCGTTTACGGCGCGCGGGTGTCGTTGCTGGTCGGGTTTATCACGGTCTCCGTCTCTGTGGTGGTCGGGTCGATCATCGGAGCCATCGCCGGTTATTTCGGCGGCAGGGTGGACGAGGTCATCATGCGGATCACCGACATCTTCCTCGCGTTCCCCGGCATCCTGCTGGCCATCGCCATCATGGCTGTGCTGGGGCCGGGCCTGTCGAACGTCATCATTGCGCTGTGTATCATGGGCTGGACAGGGTTCGCGCGGCTGACCCGCGGGCAGGTGCTGTCGCTGCGGGAGCGCGATTTTGTCACCGCGGTGGAGGCGCTGGGGGCGAAGCCGTCACGCATAATCGGGCTGCACCTGCTGCCTAATGTATCCGCCCCGTTGATAGTGGAGGCCACATTCGGTGTGGCCGCGGCAATAGTAGGCGAGGCGGGGCTGAGCTTCCTCGGCCTGGGCGCCCAGCCACCCACCGCCAGCTGGGGCGCCATGTTGTCCGAAGGGCGCCAGTTTCTGCTGATAGCGCCGCACCTGACCACATTCCCTGGGCTGGCGATCATGCTGGTGGTTATGGGGATCAATTTTCTGGGTGACGGGTTGCGCGATATGCTCGACCCGAAAAGCAATTAAGAACTTTTCTATTTATGTTAAAATTCATCTCATAACTGAATAGAACAGATATATGTGAACCAGTTTTCGAGGTTAATCATGATACCAAAACTAATAACCTGGTTTGAAATTCCAGCGGTAGATATAGCCAGAGCCAAAACATTCTATCAAACCGTCCTGGGTGTGGAGACGCAATCATCGCCGATGCCCACCGGGGGCGTGATGGAAATGTTTCCCATGGAGCCGGGCCAGACAGGCGGGGCAATAATATCGCACCCCAACGCCAAACCGAGCGCCAATGGAGTGGCGGTCTACTTTTTCTGCAAGGATGGGCTGGACGGCCCCCTGGGCAAGGTTGAAGAGGCAGGCGGGCAGGTGTTCATGGAGAAAACATCGATCGGCGAGTTCGGCTTTATCGCCATGTTTCTGGATACGGAAGGCAACCGACTCGGCCTGCATAGCGAAGGCTAGACGAGCGGAAGGTTTACCAGGGGATTTCTCCTTTGCCCTCCCGGATGAGCTCCGGGGCGGATCCGGTGCAGTCTATGATGGTCGAAGGGTCGGAGATAACCGGCCCGACAGATATGATCATGTCGATCTTGCCTTTAAATTCGTCACCCAGCATTTCCGGATCGGTCAGTGGCTCGCCGCCAGACAAGTTGACCGAAGTTGTCAGAATAGGGTGCTTCAACATTTTTACCAGTGACGCGCATACCGGGTGATCCGGGATCCGCACACCCACTGTGTTGCGTTTACCCAATATTTTTTTCGGCAGGTTTGTCCTTCTCGCTTCCAGTATAAACGTGTATGGACCCGGCAGGCATCGCTTGATCAGCTTGAACGCCCAGTTAGGGACAAACGCAAACTCGCTTATCTGCGCCACATCCTCGCATATGAAAGAGAACGGCTTGCCTGGATCCCGCTGTTTTATGGCGGAGATTTGTTTGACCGCATCCTGATTCATGGCGTCGCACCCAAGCCCATAGATTGTGTCGGTGGGGTAAATGATCACACCACCTTGCTTGACTACTTCAACAACTTCCTTTAACTGCTTGAAGGTCGGTGGTTTATGGTCAGCATGAATTGTTAGCAATGTATGCGCCTATATCACAATGTTTTACGCTTTGCTTTAAGCGTCTGGTTTTCGATTTCGGTCCTCTTGTTTTCAAAACCTGACTTACCCATCATGGCGTAGGCGTACTCTTTGCCAAACTCCACACCCGGCTGATCGAAGGCGTCTATGTTATACAGCCCGCCGGAGAATGCGGTGGAGACCTCTAACATGTAAAGCAGCTGGCCGATGGAATGCGCGTTGATTGTCGGTAGCGTGATGGTCATGTTCGGTCTGCTATTGGTCGTCAGCGCATACTCGGTGCCCTCCTTTTCGGTGGCCAGCAATCCGCCCAGCGTGTGGCCGCCCAGGTATGATGCGCCCGGCATGTCGGTGAACACGTTCGGGATCGCAACATCCTTCTCAAACGTCTGCGTCTCCAGAAAGCAGACAACCTTGTCGAACGGTCCCTCCACATACAATTGGACCTGGGAATGCTGGTCGGTGGCGCCCAGCGCCTTGATCGGTGTCTGGCCGGTGAACACTTCATTGCCGTCAACATCGACCCGTTTGCCCAGCGACTCCGCCCACATCTGCCGGTACCAGTCGGCGATATCCTTCAGCCGATAGGAATAGGGCATCATCACGCTCATCCTTTTGCCCTTCGTGGTGTCGAGAAGGTAATGTATGGCGGAGAAGAGATAAGCCGGATTTTTGCCCAGCGAAGCGGAGCGGCATCGTTCGTCCATCCTCGCGGCGCCTTCCAGCAAGCCGATGACATCCACCCCCGCCGCCGCCGCGGGCAGCATGCATACCGGGGTCAATACGGTGAACCGCCCGCCAACGCCCTCCGGGACGATGAATGATTTTAATTTATGCTGATCGGCAAGCTTGCGCAGGAGCCCAGATTTGGCGTCGGTGGTCAATACCAGATGCTTGCGCCAATCCTTACCCAGCTTGCTTTGCAGCAGGTCGATGACGATCATGAACTGGCTCATGGTCTCGGCCGTGGAGCCGCTTTTGGAGACGACGTTGAAGACCGTACGCTTCAGCTTTAGTGTAGACAGAAGGGCTCCAAACTGCTCCGGATCGATGTTATCCGCCACATGGACCTTTACGCCACCACGCTTGGACGCGGGTAGACGATGGCTTTCCGGATGGGTCAGCGCAGTCAGCAGTGCCGTGGTCCCCAGCGCGGAGCCGCCTATGCCGAGGACGACCAGGTCGGTGAACTTTTTCTTTATACCGTTGGCCGCGCGGACCAGCGCTCTGGCTTCGTCGATCTTGTACGGCAGGTCGTAGAACGGTTTGTCGCCCGACTTGCGACGCTTAAGCAAGCTGCGATGGATTTTGTCGGCCCGCTTCTGCAACGCGTCGAAATTCTCCGGGAGCAGCCCGTTTTTTTTACCGACGGCGTCGGCCATCACGTTTGTATAGTCCAGCGTTATATCGTTCATCTTTATCAGCTCACTACCCTCGATAACAAAGTTTTCCATTCACCCAGACCATGGCCGCTGTCTGGCGCGATTTTATTATAGACGACAGCACGCTTTCGCGCCGCGAGTTTTTAATATTCATGGCCACAGCGTCGAAGGGCGCCCCCACACGTAATGTTCCCACACCATCTTTCATACCGAGGGCCACCGCAGCGTCTGTCGTTATCAGGTCGAATATTTTCGTTATCGGCATTTCGGGAAAACTATTCATAACCAACCGCGCTTCCGCCCTCATATCGAGATCGTTATTGGAAGCCAGCGAATCGGTCCCCAACCCGACCGGGATATTTCTGCTCAACAGTTTCTCCAGGGGGTGGTCAACCTTTTTCCGGCGGAACCAGTGGTTGGACCCGGGGCAGTATGCCACGCCGGCGTTCATTTTCTTCAGCGTCGTCAGGTCGCCATGGGCCGGATGGTTCATATGTATCGCCAGCGCACAGGGCAGGGCGCCATTCTTGTTAACAGCGTTCAGTGGTGTCGACCCAGGGTGTTTCGCCGATGTTCGATCAAACCCAAACGAATCGAGAAACTGACGGAAAGGCCCGGTCCCATATCGCGAATACTCTACTTCTTCCAACGTCTCGCATAGATGAATGGCAACCGGCAACTTTTTCGATCGCGCATATTTGGCGGCGCTGGACATAAGCTGCGGCGAAACGGAAAAGACCGCATGGGGCGATACACCATTCGACACGGTGGCCGACACAGGCGCAGATTCTATCCGCGATTTCAGATCATTGAATCGCTCTGGCGCGGTGGCCGGGTCGTAGCCCAATGCTTCGTGGAACACGACGGCGCGCATGCCGGAGCGTATCAGCGGCTTTGACACCCGGTTCATGGAAGTGACATCGCCAACGGTGGCGCAGCCTGTGGCCAGCAGACGATTGATACCGACTTTGATCCCACGATCAATAACGCGTACTCCGGTTTTGTTCCTCAACGCCACCAGGTCGCTTATCCAGCGGGTGAACGGCGCGCGGTTTCTCAGCCGACCCTTCATGAACGACAGCTCCAGATGGCAATGGGCGTTTACGAAACCGGGGTGGATGATGGAGCCGGGAAGGGTGATCACCTTGTCGGTTTTCACATGTCGCATGGATTCGGCCGATCCGAGTTCTGCCACACGACCATCGTTGATTATCAATGTGGTGTTGTCGAGAATCGTCGATGAATCGACAACGATGTGGCGCGCGCTGATTTTCAGAGATTTGGCGGCCATATGATCAAGGGTCGATCCAGGTTCGCCAGTCGTCGGTGATGTCGCCCCGTTTACGATAGCGGAGCATGGCGTTTTTACATTGGCAATCCCGGGGGTGGCTGCTGGCGGTTTTCAAGGCTTCGGTCACGATCTGCGGCAGCCGCTCCTGCGCCTGATCAACGATCTCTTTCTCATCCGTATCAAGCATCCCTTCGAATAAAGTACCCGCTTTGAACTGGCGCTCCACTATCCCTTCGGCAAAGTTGGTCAGATAGCAGATGGCGGCGTAGCAGATCTCCAGCTCCCGCGCCAGGAAAGCCTCCGGCGCCAGGGTCATCCCCACCAGGTCTGCGCCGTAGGAATGGTACAGCTGGATCTCCGCCGGTGTCTCCAGCCGCGGCCCCTCTGTGCAGCAATAGGTCGCCCGATCGGCAAACGGGGCTTTCATTGCGTGGAGCGCATATATGAGCGAATGGCGCAGGTCGGGGCAGAACGGCTCGCTCATCCGGATAAACCCCAGCCCCCCTTTCTCGAAAAAAGTTGACGGGCGGTTCCGTGTCTGGTCGATTATATCGTTGGGCACCGCGTATTGCCCCACCTCGAAATCGGGGTTGATAATGCCCGGGCCGGACCATGACACTATCCGCTCCACCCCCAGTTCCTTCAGCGCCCATATGTTGGCGCGGTAGTTCACAAACGGCGCAGAGGTTTTGTAGCCTTTGATGCCGTGGCGACAGAGGAACAGAATCTCTAAATCGTCCGATTTGAATTTTTGTATGTCCGACACAACGCCGAACGGGGTTTTGACTTTGGCGACTTTTCTGGCAGGCCCGAAAATCTTCCGGGTGAACAGCTCGCCGGCGCCGCTTCCTCCAATGACCGCCAGATTTGTCATCGTCACCAGTCCTTCCCGGTCTGCGGTGTCGATTCGGCCGCTTCCGCGCGCATTTTTTTCTTCAGTTCCTTTTCATCCCGTTCGATGGCGTCGAATATACGCTTGGCCTGCTCCGCTGTTATTTCCCCTGCCATTTTCCGCTCACTATTTTCAGGTTGCTCTTCTTTTTTCTGTTGATCGCCGTTTTCTGATTGTTCATCTTCTTGTTTTTCGTTTTTTCCATCCTGTCCGCTTTCAGGTTTTTGCTCCTTGTTCTGCTCAGGTTGATCCTTTTGATCCTGTTCTTGTTGCTCCTGCTCCTTCTGCTTCTGCTCCATATCCTTTATCTTCGACAGCGCCAGCTCCAGGTTATGCCGGGCGTCATTATCCTTCCGATCCTTTTTAAGGTACCGTTTAAACTGCTCGGCGGAAGATTGATACGCCTGCATCGCTTCCTCGATCTTTTGCGCTTCCTCCAACGCCTCGCCTGCTTTGTACATGGCAGAGCCGAGGTTGAACATGGAGTTTCTTTTCAATGCTTCGTCATCTGTCTCCATGGCGCGGGCGTATGCCTTGCCTGCTTCACCATACTCGCCCAGCTGATAGTAGGCGCCGCCCAGGTTGTAATCGACGTTTTTATCCTTTGGGTCGCCCGCCTGCGCGCCGCGGTATTCAGTCAAGGCTTCATCGTATTTCCCCTCCTGATAATGCTCGTTGCCGCGCTTGTTGGCAAAGTAAACGTCGTCACCGAACCCAGTAAGCGCAAAGGCCGCCACGGTCGCCAAGATCGCTTTATGACTATTACGCATTTTCGATCATCTCTATTATCAACCCTTCGCGCAGCCCGTTGTCCGACACCGTGATGTGATCCTGTTTCGACTGTTCGAGTATCACTTCAACGATGGCAATGCCGGGAATGACCAAATCCTCCCGCCCGCCCTGAAGCGCGTTTATTTTCGACCGTTCATCGATGGTCATCACCGATATATGCTTATACAGCCGCCCCAATGCGTCGGCGGTCAGGCGGTAGTTGTTCACCTTGTCCGGGTGATAACTGGTTAACCCCAGGTCCATCGCCGCCAGGGATGTGACGCTCCCCGCCGTCCCCACCATCGCTTCCTCGCCATGGACGTCCAGGTTCCTGAAGACATCCGCCACAACGTCCCGGATTTCCCGTTTCATGTTTTCATATTCCGTATCGATGACCGGGTGGGCGGTCAGATACTCCTCCGACAGGCGGACCACACCCAGGTCGGTGCCAAAGGAGGATACCATCTCGCCCCGGGATGAAAGTATAAACTCCGTGCTGCCACCGCCTATATCGAACAGGACAAAGTCGCGATCGCCGATGTCGAGCTCCATGGCAACACCTTTCAGGGTCAGCCTCGCCTCCTCCTCCCAGGAGATCACATTAATGCCATGGCCGGTTTTATCGTGGATCAACGTTTCCAGCTCGCCGGTGTTGGAGGCTTGCCGTCCGGCGCTGGTCACGTTTATCAGCAGATCAAAAGGGGCGTACGGTTCGGCGGAGTCCAGCAGTTTCGCCACTGTGTTCGCTGTCCGCTCCATCGCTTCATCGCCCAGCTTGCCGCTGTTGTGCAATCCTTCGCCCAGCCTGGTCATCTCCTGACCGGCGTGCAGGCAGGTATACCCTGCGCCGTTGGTCTCCACCACCAGGATGCGCACGGTGTTTGTGCCCAGGTCTATGGTGGCGAACCTCTGGTTACTGTTCATCTTTTCAGTCACTACCTTTTATTAACATGGCGATGATTATAACAAATGCAATTACTCATATTCCCTCAAGTATGCTAACAATCAACTTTAACCATCCGCAGGGAGCTTGATAATATACTTTAACCGATGACAGGAGGCGGGCATATGGTATAGTTCCGGTTATTTAATAATGTTCTATGTAGTATGAAGATAGATCTATTTGGAAAAGCCCAGCCGAAAGGGAAAAGACGTTCCGCCGCAGTTATCGTCGCAGAACCTAAGGGTGTATCGAAGGCGATTGTATCTGCTTTTCAGGAAGCTGGGTGGAAAGTAAAAACCGCGACCCCCACCCGGTTTGATGATTCTGTTGATCTGCTGGTTGTCGGGTTCGATGATGTTAAATCATATCCAGAACTTGCCACCGCTGTCCATGCCAACAGGCTGGCCATCGATTTTTATTGCAGGGATGAACATATAAAAAGCCAGAGCCAATACCCGTTTCATCTTTTCGACAATCTAACTGTAATTACGCATGACGAGAACGCCCGACGATTTGTCCAGGATCGGATACGCCCGGTGAACTGCCGGATCATTCTGCTGCCGCTGGAGCTGTCGGAGCCAGATATCGCTATGGAGCCAGGGCCAGGCAAGCTATACGCGCCATCAGGTTTTGAAGGTCACGGCTGGCTCGAAGGATTAACCGTGGAGTTCATATCCGCTCCTTTTCCTTATATTGCTCCATCCGGCTCATTTATCCTGATTCCGGAGTTTGGGCACGATGCGTGGGGGATCATCCGCTGGTCCATCCGGGCCGGGTTCCCGATCGTGGCCCCGGCGGTGGCCGGGCTGATGGAAACCATCAGCGACGGAGCGTTGCTGTTTGAGGAGGGATCGGAAGAAGATTTCCGGCAAAAGGTAAATATTCTTGCCAGCCCACTGCCGGTTAAGCCGTTGGGTCAAAGGTTGCGATTCGGTATAGTGGCGCCCCGGTATGGTAAAGATCAGGCGGGCGGGGCTGAAAGCCTGGCGGGCAGCTATGCCATGGCGCTGGCCAACGTCGGACACCAGGTGGAAATATTAACCACCACCACATCGAGCATGATCGATTGGAACGACGACCTGGCTGGTGGAGAGACAATTGAGGATGGTATACCTGTCTGTCGTTTCGCCCTCGACAGTTGTGACTCTTCGAAGTATCGCCAGTTGTGCTATAAACTGGAGCAGTATGATCAGATAACCTGGAGCGAACAAACCGAGCTGATGCGTCATGGATTTCGCTCCTCGCAACTGGAGGAGCATATCAAGTGGAACAGCGATGAGTATGACTATCTGTTCTATTTACCTTACCTGTATGGCACAACCTACTGGGCCAGCCAGATGGCGCCAGAGAAAAGCTTTGCCATACCATGCTATCATAAGGAGCGATACGCCAGCCTGGATATTCTGAACCAGAACGCCAAGTGGTTTGCTGGAATATTTTTCAACACAATTGCTGAGAAACGTTTGGCAGAGACAGAGCTGAAAATCAGTAATAGCTCGACCAATGTGGTGGGTGGTTGTGTCGATACCAATGTGGAGGGTGACGCCGATCGATTCAGGGAAAAATATGGAGTCGAAGGCGCCTTCCTGCTCTACGCCGGGCGGTTTTCCCGGGATAAAAACCTGCAGGAACTGCTTGACTATTTCAGAGAATACAAACGCAACGCAAATAGCGATGTTTCGCTGATTTTCATCGGCAAGGGCGATTTCGAGATTAAGAATGATCCAGCGATTGGGATAAAAAACCTTGGCTTTCTGCCAGAGGGCGATAAGGTGGACGCATTCGCCGCTTGCGCTGCGTTCCTGTTGCCATCGACCCAGGAAAGCTTCTCCATTGTGATGATGGAGGCATGGGTCCAGGGGAGGCCGGTGATCGCCCATGCCGGCTGCCCGGTATCGCGCGAGCATATCTATACATGCGGCGGCGGCATGCTGTATGGTGACGTTGTGGAGTTCGCCGGATGTATCGACAAACTGATGGCGGATAGAGAGAACGCTTCGGCCATGGGCGCCAGGGGTCGTGATTACGCCATTAACAATTTTGGGTGCGACAAAATCGCTGATAAAATTATGGCCGCGCTGGAGAAAGCGGACCCACGCTCCATCGCCCAACGGTTAGGAGCCGATGCGAAAAAACTTTCTGATAAACTCGATTTGGATAACACGGATGAGTTCCAGCATTGGGTGTCCAGCATGGAAAATGGAGGATCACGCTCGACCGGGCAATCAGTTGACCAGCAGTTGGTAAGCCTTGGCAATTGGGCCGATATCAGCACCGAATATGAAGATACATCGCATCGTACAATTGGGGGTGGTATATGGAGCCGGTTTCGCGCGTCGATCACCCGCCATATCCAAAAGAACTATATAGAGGAGCTGGAGCGTAAACAGAACATATTTAATCTTAAAACCATCAGCGTTCTGGAAAAACTTTATGATGAAATCCGAAGAAAAAAACAGTAGCGCGCCAGACCTGAATGCAAAGCTCGGTGAGATAGTCGATATCGATCCATCGATTGCCGGTGACGAGTTTTACAAGAATATCGTGGAGCATATGATAAAAGCAGGTGTCGATTTGGGCTCGAACTCCAGTGTTGACGCTGCGGGACAGGACGATGTGAGTCTGGCGCTTATGTCGGAGTCTGCGTTGGCGAAAATAACCGGTGAGATGGAGGAGAACCTGCGTATCAGCGAAGAGACCGACCCCACAACGCACCGCCCCGGCCTTGTCGGGCGATTTCATTGGCTGGTCAAGAAGGTTATGATCTACCTGAAACTGGCCACCGATGAGCAGGTCATTCAGCAAGCGCATTTCAACAGGGCCGCTTTCGCTGCGCTGCAATTGGCCAAAATCCGGGAGGACCAGCTGATGGCAAGGCTGGATCGACTGCAAAATGAAGTGACCGTCCTGAAGTCCAAGGTTGATGGGCGCTAGGGGGATACACCAACTCACCGCCTTTGCCCGACATGGCGACGCTGTGTTCGACGACGCCTACCAACTGCGCCGGATGTTTCTGTCGTGGGGTGTTGATTCATCGATATACGTCCTGGATCGGAACCGGTCGCCCATCGAAGGGGTCGATTATTATAAAAAACTTCGCTGCAAGCCGGACGACATCGTCCTCTACCATTTCGGCATCGGCGGCAAGCTGACCGGTTTTTTCCTGTCGCTGCCCGCCCGGAAGTTCCTGGTCTATCACAACATGACGCCGGAGGAGTATCTGCTGGGCATCGACAACAACAGCTATGTATATATCCGTCGCGGCAGGAAGGATCTCGAACAGCTCCGGGACCGGCTGACCGGGTGCTTCGCCGACTCGCAATACAATGCGGACGACCTGATCAATCGCCACGGCTATACCGATGTGACCGTCGCGCCGATTCTGAAAAGCTTTGAGCAATGGGAGGGCAAGGAGCCGGACCTGATCCGTATGGCCAAATGGAGCAGTGACAAAAAAACGATCCTTTTCATCGGGCGCATCGCCGGCAACAAACGGCAGGATGAGCTGATAAAAACCATCAACGAATATGCCCGGATGTTCGGTCGGGACGTTCGCCTGGTCCTGCCCGGATCGTTCAACCACACAAGGCCGTATCGTGACTATCTGCTGAAGCTGGTGGACCGGTTTAACCTGCATGACCTGGTGGAGATACCGGGGTTTGTGGATGATGAGGATATCCACGCGCTCTACAGCCAGGCGGACATATACCTGAGCCTGAGCGAGCATGAAGGGTTCGGCGTGCCGTTTCTGGAGGCGATGCATTTCGGTATCCCTGTGGTGGCGCTATCTGTGTGCTCTGTCCCGGAAGTGCTGGGCGAAGCCGGGATAAAATTGAAACATAATGACCCCCGCGTCACCGCAGCGGTTTTGCGTCAAATATTGGCAAACGAAGATTTAAAGGAGCGGATCGTCGCCGGGCAGAAGAAGCGACTGAATGATTTCAAGCGTGATAAAATAGAATCCATTTTCAAAAACAGGCTGGAGCCATATATTTAACGGGTCATCTATCGAGGACGATATGAGTGAAGAAATTATACTGGGGGCGGTCCAGGCGGCTCCGGTTATATTCAATCGAGAAGCCTCCTGTGAAAAAGCGGTCAGGCTGATCCACGAGGCGGGCTCCATGGGCGTGCGCCTTGCCGCATTCGGCGAGACCTGGCTGCCCGGTTACCCATGGTTCAACCTGGCGTGGGGTTATCCGCTGGGGCAGGAGGCGGCGGTGGAGTATCTGGCCTCCGGCGTGACCATCCCCGGGCCGTGCACCGATGCGCTGTGCGACGCGGCGAAAGCCGCCGGGGTGGATGTGGCCATCGGCGTGGCGGAGCTGGACGCCACCAGCAGCGGCACCATATACGCCACCTTGCTGTTCATCGGGTCGGAGGGCAAGATCCTGGGCAAACACCGAAAGATCAAACCGACGGCGACGGAGCGGATCATGTGGGGCGAGGGTGACGGCAAAAGCATCACGGTCCACGACCGGCCGTATGGCAGGCTGAGCGGGTTGAACTGCTGGGAGAACCAGATGGTGCTGCCCGCCTATGCGCTGATGATGCAGGGGACGCAGTTCCACGCGTCGGTGTGGCCCGGGGGCGAGCCGTACACCCGCCAGACGTTCATCACCCAGGCGCTCTGCTCGCAGGCGGCCTGTTACGGGATCATGGCGGGGGGTGTGATCCGGGAGGAGGATATACCGGAGAAGTATCACCCCATGCTGCCGATGCGGGCGTTCCCGAGGACCGGCGACAGCGCCATCATTGGGCCGAGAGGTGAAATCCTGGCCGGGCCGCTGAACAAGGAGGAGGGGATACTGACCGCCAAGGCCTCGCTGGACGCTATCCGCAGCGCCAAGGCGTGGGTGGACACATGCGGGCACTATAGCAGACCGGACATTTTCGATTTCCGGATGCATGGCAAGCGGCTTGTGCCGGGCCAGACGTACGACCCGAACGAGGTCGCTGTGCCAGATTCCACCGATCCCGCGCCGGAACCGGGCAATGGTGAAAGCGGATAATCTATGAGCGATAAGCGCATTTTAGTCGTCGATGACAGCTACGAGAATATCGAGCTTCTCTCTGTCCTGATCGAGAAAAACGACTGGGATTATGACACGGCGGAGAATGGCGCCGCTGCGTTGAAGATGCTGGAGGCGGGCCCCTATGACCTTGTCCTGGCCGACTTGATGATGCCGGAGATGAACGGCCTCGAGCTGCTCGACAAAGTCAAGGAGGTCTGGCCGGCCACGGAGGTGGTGATCATCACGGCGTACGGCTCCATCCCCACCGCGATCGAGGCGATCAAAAAAGGCGCCTACAGCTATCTGCTGCGGCCATTCGAGCCGGAAGAGGTTGTGCTGATGATCAACAAGATTTTCGAGCTGCAAAGTATCCGGTCGGAAAATATCATGCTGCGCGAAGAGCTGTCGCGGATATCGCAATACGAGACGATTGTCAGCAAAAGTTTTGAGATGAACAAAATCTTCCAGTTGGTCGACAGCGTATCGCAATCCAACTCAACCATCCTTATCCAGGGCGAGTCTGGCGTGGGTAAAGAGCTGGTGGCCAGGGCGATCCATAACAGGAGCCCCCGGGCGGCGGAGCCGTTCGTCAAGGTCTCTTGCGCCGCGTTGCCGGAGCAGCTGCTGGAGTCGGAGCTGTTTGGCCATGAGAAGGGCGCGTTCACCGGGGCGGTGGCGGCCCGCAAAGGGCGGTTCGAGGTGGCCAACAACGGCACGCTGTTTCTGGACGAGATAGGAGAGGTGTCGCTGACGATCCAGGTCAAGCTGCTTAGGGCGATCCAGGAGCGGGAGTTCGAGCGGGTTGGCAGCTCCAAAACACTCAAAACGAACACAAGGATCATCTCCGCCACCAACAAAAACCTGGCGGATGAGATAAGCAATGGCTCGTTCCGCGAGGATCTGTTCTATCGGCTGAACGTCATATCGATCGAAGTGCCGCCCTTGCGCGAGCGACGGGGCGACATACCGCCGCTGGTCTATCACTTTCTGCAAAAGTACAGCGCCGAAGTGAACAAGGATGTGGGCGCCATTTCGGATGAGGCGCTGGCGGTGATGTCTGCGTATGATTGGCCAGGCAATGTGCGTGAGCTGCAAAACGTAATTGAAAGGGCGGTGGTGCTGACCCACAGTGACACTATCGAAATTTTCGATCTCCCAGAAAACATGCGCCCCGACAGCGGCATAGAAATACCGGACGCAGAGTCGGGAGAGTTTTTGCCGTTGCGCGCGGCAAAAGCTAAATGGGAGAAAGTCTATATAGAAAAAGCGCTGGCCACGCATAGCGGGAATATTTCCCGGACCGCCGCCTCCATCGAGCTGGCCAGGAAAAACCTGCAGGAAAAAATCAAACAATATGGCATAGACGCCTCCCGGTTTACTAAGAAAGGGATAAGTCTTTAACGCTGTTAACCGGGTATTAAGCCACCAGAATCTCCAGCGAATCAATCTCATCTTTCAGCGCGTGAATGACAGAATCAACGTCGTTGACAAAATCGGGCGTGGTCAATATTTCCACAATACCGTTGCGCCGGTCGATGGTGCGGGGTGTCCCAATAAAGTCGTAAGCCTCGAACACCATCACGATATAAGCGATTTCTCTCGGGTTTACTTTAATCACCACGCGCCGTCCATGCCCCTTGCCGGGATGCGGGAAACAGATTTTTGTTTGTGATGATCGCATTGTTCTGCGAGAATTCTACCTGTTATGCCCGATGGAAAACAAATGAAAATAAAACGCGCGCTGGTCGCGCCGCTGGTTGCGCTGCTGGTCGTTGTGATGATGGCGTCGTGCGCCTCGCGGGAGGCGATAAAAAAGCGACCGTATAACCAACATAGCAAACCGGCCAAAACCGGCTATCTGAAAAGCGCAAAGCCGTATACCATCATGGGGGTTACTTACTATCCGCTGGCCGACGCCTATGGATATGACAAAACCGGAATCGCCTCCTGGTACGGTAAAAAGTTTCATGGCAGAAAGACGGCCAACGGCGAGGTGTATAACATGTATGGCATATCCGCCGCGCATAAAACATTGCCCTTGGGCACCATGGTGGAGGTCACCCGGCTCGATAACCGTCGGAAAATGGTTCTGAGGGTCAACGACCGTGGGCCGTTTGTGGCGAACAGGATCATCGACCTGTCGTATGGCGCAGCGAAAAACCTTGGGATAGTAACCCATGGCACTACCAGGGTGCGCGTGGTGGCGTTAGCCAAGGGGCGGCCGAATGTCAAACGGAACGCGCCCCCTATTGCCGTCGAGCCACCGCCTGACCTGAAGCGGGGCAATTTCTGGATACAGGTAGGCGCCTTCGGTGTGGCGGCGAACGCCGAACGGGTTCGTGAGCGGCTGCTGTTTCCGCAGGATCGCATAAGGTTGCAAAAAATAAGCGCCGATGGTGGCATGCCGTTGATCCGGGTACAGGTTGGCCCGTATTACGATCTGGATAAAGCGGATGCGGCGCTGAACATTGCGGTCCGGCAAGGTTATGGCCATTCGTTTATAGTGGCGCAATGACGCTCCGGATGGCGCTGTTAACGGCAGCTATTGTTTTTTTATACGCCAGTTCGGAGGCGTTTGCCGATCAGGTAAACGCATACCGCTGGCAAGACAAGCGCGGTGATGTGCATATCACAAACAGCCTCGATAAAGTCCCCGACGAGTACCGAAGCCGTGTCAAAAAAATGAAGTATGAAACGGCGAGCCTGGAATCTGTGGAGCAACGGAAGGCCTACAAAAGCGCGCAGGGCAGGGCGAGGATTCGGTACGATTCGGGGTCAGGCGCGATCAAAACAGGCGCGACCTTTAACCAGGCTGTGCGCCGTGATGTGCTGATCGATACAGGATCGGAATGGGTGATAATTTCCAGCAAGCTGGCGAAGGCTCTGTCGTTTGAGCTGTCGGAATCGAAAACTGCGTCGATCCGTACCCATGAAGGCCATACAAAAGCTCCGGTGGTCACCATCGGCAATATAAATATTGGTGGAGCCCAGGCGACTAAAGTCAAGGCGGTGGTTCTTGATTTCGGTGGTCCCTCATCGGTCAGCGCTGTGATTGGGATGAATTTTCTTTCCGCGTTCGTGTTCGAGATCGACACCGCCAATGATATGATAACGCTGGAGCCAGTGACTACGGATTGATAAAAACGTATCAGTTACTTTTCAGATTTGTTGGTGGCGCCACCGGTATTATCTTTAAAAAAGCTGGAGTTCAGATAGGCTTCGTCCATCTCCAATAGGGCGACCTTCAATATGGCGGCCACAGGAACCGCGACCAGGATACCAATAAACCCGAAGAATGTACCTCCGGCCAATAACGCCGCCATGACCAGAACAGGATGAAGTCCCACAGCCTTTTCCAATACCCGTGGGGTTAAAATAAACCCTTCGAAAAGCTGAGCTCCTGAAAAGAGCGCGATGACCATAAGGGGATGGGCAAAGTCCCAGAAGTTAAGGTAAGCCAGCGCCACAGCCGGGAGCAGGCCAACAACCACCGACAGGTACGGCACAATATTGGCCAGCCCCGCGATCATGCCAATAAGAAGCCCCATGGGAACTTCGATCAATGTAAGGCCGATCGACAGTATCGTCGCCATAAACAGCGCCACGGTCAGCTGGCCGCGGATGAACGCGCCCAGGGTGGCGTCGATTTTCCCCACTATCTCCAGGGTTCGCCCTTTATAAGCCGGCGGGATCCTCTCCGATAATTTTGCGGTGATGACATCAAAATCTTTCAGCAGATAAAACGAAGCGACAGGGATCAATATAAGGTTCACCATGGCCACCAGAAACCCCATGGCCCCGGCAATACCAGACCAGATGCCGGAGGAAACCGCCTTCACCAGCTTCAGCGCCAGGTCCCCTATCTGTCCCATGCTTTCACGCAGCCGGGAGTTTATCTCTTCCGGATCCATTGCCGGTATCATGGCAAATACCGGCTCCATCGCTTTTTCCAGCCGATCGAGATAGTGTGGCAGGTTTCGCGCCAGTGTATCTATCTGTTCGATCACCATTGGGCCGATGATGGAGATGATGGCGAAAAAAATAGCGGCGATTATTGAGAAAAGGAACAGTATGGCCAGCGACCGGTTGACCTTAAACTCTTCCATCCTGTCGATGACCGGATCGAGCATGTAAGCGATGATGAAAGCAGCGCAAAACGGAAACAGTACGGTGCGAGCGCTATAGAACAACCAGCCCGCGAACACGACCCCGGCCAGGTAGATGGCCGCCCGGTAAGCTGGTTTGCTCCAAAGGTTATCCATCTACATGTTCCTTGCCGATTCCCACTTCCCAGGGATTGTGGCGGCCAGATCTTTCGACAGTTTTTTAACAGCAGCCTGGATCGACTGCATGCTGCCAGACAGAATGTCGGAATGCAGAACTTCAGCTCTTTGGCTGATTGAGTATAGAGCTCGGCCTTTGGGCATGCCGCGCAATACAATATCGGTAATAGCTGTTATCAACTCACCACTGGAGGAGCGGGTGGCGTCTATTCTGGTTTTACCGATTACCAGTATATCCGCCTGCAAAAATCTACCGACTCTGGCGGCGGCGGTTCTGTCGCCCGCCAGCGCTTTCAACGCTTCAGCCTCCATGTTGGCCGATCGAACGTCTGACCGGTCTACAACAAGATATCCTTTATTACGGAAATCGGTGACCAAAATCTCTTCGCTCAACGATGTGAGCATCAGAAAATTGTCATCGGTCGCAAATCCGGCGCTCTGCTCTTTTATCAGGATCAACAGTTTCGGCAAATCCCGCCTTTTTGTCATAACCCCCGCGTCATCCAGCGCGGCGCGAATTGCGTCCAGATAGAGTGTCACTTGCATCTGCAGTGTAACCATTTTCGTATCTTGGTCCACTTTTTCATCAAGGAATTTGTAGCTGCTTACAAAATCAGAGCTGCGGATCAATAGCCTTGTCTCCACCAATATCTTGTTTCTTTCCAGTTCCGCGGGTTTCATAATGCCAGATACGGCAAGCTGTATCGCAGATTGAAAAGCTAATTCCATGGCGGCGTTTTTGGCCTGGTAATAGTCATCATTTTCTACTGTGGCCGAGGATTCTACCGGAACGGTGATCAATTCTGTTCCCGTGGGCGAGCCGTCTGCAACCGAAAGGATGATCGCCAGACAAATTAAAATTACTAATCTCATATAGAAAAGTATAGTTCAAAATCGTCTGACGTTATGGAAAATTATCTGTTCAACAGCAACGCGGCGGCCAGCAGCTTGTAGCAGAGCCTGGCGGCGGTGAATTCCGACTGTACAGAGCCGGGGATCGGCCGAAGCTCCATCACATCCGCGCCTACTACCTGGCTGCGCTCCCCGATGGCTTTGATGGCCGATACCGCCATCTCCCACGACAGACCGCCCGGCTCCGGCGTGCCCACACCTGGGACAACGGATGGATCCAGCCCGTCCAGATCGAAAGTTATATATACATGTTCAGATATATTATCCACCAGTGAATCTATCCAGCCCGGGTCGCTGTGCATGTCCCAGGCTTTATATACAGGATGGCCCGACTGCCCGATAAACTGCTCTTCCTCCAGGCTGATGTTGCGGACACCCACCTGGACTATCGACGCATGGTCGACCACCCTTCGCATCACGCAGGCGTGGGAAAAGGGCGAACCTTGATAGTTCTCCCGCAGATCGGTGTGCGCGTCGAACTGAACCACCGTCAGCGATGGGCCATACCGCTCGGCCAACACCTGGGCCGGCGCACAGGTCAGGCTATGGTCACCGCCGAGCATAAGGATGAAGCCGCACTTCTCCATAGCCGCCTTGTAAACAGTCTTAACCTTCTCCACCATATTTGCAGGGCCGGAGACATCCGGCTCCACCTCGTCCAGCAGGGCGATGCTCAAGTCTGCGCAATCCACCCCCCACTGGGCGTCATACAGCTCCACCTGTTCGCTGGCCCGGATAATCGCAGAGGGCCCTTCGCGGGTTCCGCTCAGGTAACTGACAGCGCCATCGAATGGGACCGGGAGAACCAGCGCGTCCGCCGATGAAAGATCGTCCGAGGTAAAATCAACCCCGCCGAAACCTGAGCCGCTAAAAATGTCCAAAACAGTCGCCTTATCGATCAATAGGTAAGCCAATATCGGCTTACCATACTCAACGACCCAGGCCGACGCAAGCTATTTTCCGCTTTTCTCCAAAGCCGCCAGCCGTGAATCCGGGGCGGCAATTCTTGACTGCTGCTGGTTGTTTAATTCCTGTTTCACCCGGATCATGCCCTGTTTTTCCTTTACCGCACATTTGGAAGGCATACCCGCTTGTCCCGAAGGATAATAAAAGTGATAGAATGTTATTTTGGATAAAAGTTTAAATATGGAGTTGTGAGTTGGAGTCATCAAACAATTACTATAAAGACACGCTCGATAGTGGATTGAGAGTGTTGACGATACCGATGCCATCCACCCGGTCGGTGACCGTGATGGTGATGGCGGGCGCGGGCAGCAGATATGAGCAGAGAAGGATCAACGGCTTGTCCCATTTCATCGAACATATGTTTTTCAAGGGGGGCGAAAAATATCCGGACACCATGGCGGTCTCCTCGGCCATCGACTCGGTGGGCGGCGCGTTCAACGCCTTCACCAGCGAGGAGAAGGTCGCTTACTTTGTCAAGCTCTCCTCCTCCAAAAAGGAAATCGCCTACGACGTTCTGTCCGACATGCTGCTGAAATCGAAGTTCGACAGCGAAGAGATCGAGCGGGAGCGGGGCGTGATCATCGAAGAGATAAGGATGTATAACGACGATCCGATGAGCCGTGTGCAGATGGATTTCAAGACCCACTTTTTCGGCGACCAGCCGCTCGGCTGGGATATCGCCGGGCCGGAGGAGGTGATCCAGTCGGTGGTCCGGGATGATTTCATGGAGTTTCGATCGAGCCACTACATACCAGAAAACTGCACCCTTGTGGCGGCCGGCGGCCTGACCCATGAAGAGAATATGGAGCTGGCCAAAACTAATTTTGCATTCGAAAAAGGCAATGGAAAAATCGAAGCGGCGCCATACCAGCCACTGGAAGGCGCCCGGTCGCTACTCTCCAAACGGGAGATTGAACAGGCCCACTTTATCATTGGGTTCCCGATCCCCGGCGATGGGCATGATGATCAGCCGGCGCTGAAAGTTATGACCAACATCTTCGGCGGGACCATGTCATCGCGCTTGTTTCATCAAGTGCGGGAGAGACGTGGCCTGGCTTACTATATAAGGGCGTCGCGCCATGCGTTCAGCGACACCGGCTGTCTGCAGATTACTTCTGGTGTTAATGTGGATAAGCTGGAGGACGCCATCGGTTGTGTGATGGAGGAGGTTAATAAAATATCGACAAACGGTATCACTGAAGAAGAATTGCAACGTGGCAAAGAGAACCTGAAGGGGCGGATCGACCTGTCGCTGGAAGACTCGATGAATGTGGCCAGCATGTACGCCATGCAGGAGACGCTATTCAAAAAAGTAAAAACACCAGAAGAGCTGGTGAAGGAAATAGACGCCGTGACCCTTGACCATGTGGCCGATGTGGCCAATCGATATCTGGACAAATCGAAGGTCCGGATGGCGGCGCTGGGGCCGTATGACGCCCTGGAGCCTTTCGACCGGCGGCTGGATAGCTGATCGTTTATGAAACGTATACTGTTTGTCTGCACCGGCAACTTGTGCCGCTCGCCCATGGCGGAGTATCTGTTACAATCTATTTTGGAGAAACATGGCGTTGATGATATCTTGATTGAGTCATCGGGCACCATCGCCACCGAGGGTAACCATGCGTCGTACCGATCTGTTAAGCAGTTGTGGAACGCGGAGAAGATCGATATGCGCCCCCACCGGGCCAGGCGGTTGACCAAAGCGCATATCAAGGAAGCTGATATGATCATCGGTATGGAGCAGTATCATATCGATACTATCCTATCCATGGCGCCGAACGCGAAGGATAAAACCGAGCTGATTGGCGAATATATGGACAATGAAGATGAAATGGAGCTGCCAGACCCTTATGGCGGGCCGGAAGAGTATTTTGTTGAAGTTTACAAACTGTTGGTGAAAGCTTTGAATAATCTGGCGAGCAAGTTGCAAGCTGTTGAAGGTAAGAAATCATGAGTGACTGGTATATGTTGACGTTGATTGGCGATGATAAGCCAGGGATCGTTGCGGCCGTTTCCAAGGCGTTATATGAAAACGGCTGCAACCTGGGCGAGGCCTCAATGATGCGCCTCGGTGGATCGTTCTCCATAATGGTGATGGCGAAATATGACGGCGACGCTGATGAGCTGGAAAAAATATTAAAGCCGGTTACCGATTCGTTTGAGCTGAGGACACATATCGACTCTATCGATGGTAAGCTGCATGATCATATGGAGCCGGATGTGCGCATATCTGTATTCAGCGCGGATAGAGCAGGGATCGTTGCAAAGGCCACCGGCGCGTTGGCCTCCGCCGGGCTGAACATACTGCATTTGGATACCGATGTGGGCGGCAGCAAGGAAAAGCCGATATTCATCATGCAGATCGAAGGCGTGGCGCAAAATGGTATCGAAGCGCTGCGCGCCGCCGTATCCCGGGGCGACTGTGAAGAACTGGATATCCGAATCGAATCTATAGAGACGCTTATCGGATAATACCAGAAATGTCCATATTGCCGATTATTACCTATCCCGACGAGCGTCTGAAGAAGATAGCGGAGCCGGTGGAGCTTTTCGATGATGATTTACAATCATTTATCGCCGACCTGGAAGAAACCATGAGAGCGGGCCCGGGCGGTGTTGGTATCGCCGCGCCCCAAACCGGGAAGCTGATCCGTTTGGTTATCGTTGATGTATCATCCAAACCGAAAATAGAAAACCATGGCCGGCTGGTCCTGGTGAACCCGGAGATTACCTCATGGGAGGGGCATGCCATGGGCCGCGAGGGGTGTATGTCTGTCCCCGATTTTACCGGCAATGTGCTCCGGGCGGAACAGATAGACCTCGTGTGCCAGGATGAACATGGCGAAAAACATGAATATAAAATGGAGGGGTTCGAGGCCCGGGCGGTCCAGCATGAGATCGATCATCTGGACGGGCTGCTGTTTCTGGACCGCCTCGTTAGCCGCCGAAGGGATCTGTTCAAACGGAAGGTCTACCAAAAAGCGAAAGGGGAAAACCCCGCCGACGAATAGCTGGCGGTTTCCCCATCTGCGCTATTGTGTCATCTGCTCCTGCTGGCCGTAGAACAGGCCGAGGGTTCCGCCGATGACTCCGCCGATAAGCGCGCCCTTGTCCCTGCCGCCATCGCCATACTGATGTCCTATCACGGCGCCTGCGCCAGACCCTAACGCCGCGCCGGTTATTGCTGACTGTGTGGTGGGCGATGTCGCGCATCCGGTGGTGAGCATCGCCGCCGCGGCCATCGCGACCAATGATTTGCCGTATCTCATTTTTAAATCTCCAGGTTAATTTTTTATCTTGCCTAAAATATGTACGGACTATTAACCTGAATTCAAAAATTATGGAGCGCAAAATGACGACTAAAGGATCGATCGAGCTGGTCCAGGGTGACATAACGCAAATGGATACCGACGCCATAGTCAACCCATCCAACACCGAATTAATATTGGGCGCCGGTGTGTCGGGCGCCATCCGGGCGGCGGGGGGCGACACGATCCAGGAGCAGATGAGCGCGCTGGGTGGCTGTCCGGTCGGCGGCGCCAAGGTGACCGACGGTGGTGATCTGGCGGCGCGTTATATCATCCACGCTGTGGGGCCCAGAATGGGCGAGGGCGATGAAGACGCAAAGCTGAAAAGCGCAACGCAGGAGTCGTTAGCGCGCGCAGAAGAGCTGAACCTTCAGTCGATTGCGTTCCCTGCTATCTCCACCGGCGTTTACGGCTTTCCTCTGGGAAAATGCGCGGTGATAATGCTATCCGTCGCCACGGACCATATGCACGCCTCCGCCGTCAGCTTGAAAAAAATCGTATTCTGCCTATGGGGTGACGAAGCGTTCACTATTTTTAAGCAAACACTTAAAACTTACGATCTATAGATCCATAACCCACGAACTCAGCCGGCGTACCCCAGCTCGTCCATATCTGGCGCTTCGATGACGCCTTTTTGTTCGTATGTCGTCCTCATTTTCTGGATCAGATAGTGATGATGCGCCTCTTCTTCAGCCAGCTTCAAAAACAGTTTGCGAAGCTCTTCATCGTCGCCGCATTTTTCGGCCGCCTGATTATAAAACGTCTCCGCGTCCGATTCCCGTTCTTCCACAATGTGCAAAGCGTCATCAATCGAAATATCTGCCCGGACTTCCTGCCCGGCGCCTGTCTCTTTGGTGACCCATTTGACGGTTTCACCCACGGCCTGGGATCCGCCATCCTCTATTTTGGACTTATATTTAAACAGGCTGTTATAGTGCCCTTTTTCACGCTCCGCCTGGTCCATGAAAAAATCGGCGCATTCAGCATTGTTAACTTTTTTCAGCATGTTGGCGATGTTCAGGTAAAAGTCAGACGCCATTTTTTCGTTATAAATAGCGGTATTGATTATTTCCGGGATGGACATGTTGGCTACATCCAGATTTTCCATTGTAAACTCCCCACTTATATTAGTGTTGCTACTTTTTAATAATACGCCCGCTTTAAGTTCTATTAAAACCGGCAAAGGTCCTTACGTAACCGTAGTTTGATTGTATCAGAATTGCTAAAGAAAGTTCCGAAAATCGGAGAAGGGGGCAAATGCGGATCAGGTGGCGGTGGCGGTTTCTTCCTCTTCAGGGGCCGCAGGCGCAGGCTCCGGTTCGGTCGCTGTTTCTTCCGCTGCTGGCAGCATCGCTTCTGTGGGGAGCATGGGCCAAAACTTGATGGCGAACCCATATCCGAATGCCACAATGCCTATCAGACCGAGCGAATATGTCCATTCGATCAGCGATACGCTGTACTCCGCCAATTGCCCATCCAGAAAACCGCTGGTGATCTCTTTATCAGCGAAAAACTCCAGCGGCAGCACCTGCGCCGGGATGACGATCAGATAACGCTCGAACAGCACGCCGATAAGCTGCAGCCAGGACGCCGCCAATATCCATTTGACCGAGCCGCCGGTTTTGTTCATGAATACGATCGCCGCCGGTATCAGCAACCCGCCCAGGATCAGCCCGATCCAGAAATAGGCGGTGTATTTGCCACCATGCAACAGCAGAAACCCGGCCGCTTCATAATTTTTCGGGGCATAGCTGCGGGTCACATTTTCTATAAATATAAAATAGAGCACCACCAGAATGAACACACCCATCAGCTTGCCCAGGCTGTGGATCAGCCGGTCGTCCAGCTTCCGGCCGGTGGCGCGGAAGGTATAAACCAGGGTAATGATCATAAGGGCCGTGCCGGATGAAAGCGCCGCCGCAATGAAGCTGGGCGGCAGTAACGGTGAGTTGTACAGCTCCCGCACATAGACAAACCCGAAGATGGCGCCTGTGCCGGAGTGCACACCGACCGCGATAAACACCGCCGCCAGGCCCAGGATCCGAGACCACCGTTTATTTTTCGCAAACAGCGCCATCAGGTACAAAAACCCGACCAGCATATAGCTGTTATATAGTATTGCGTTGAGCGAAAACATCGACCGCGGCTGGAAATGGAAAAACGGAACCAGAATACGGTCCGGCCGGCCCCAGTCCAGAACGATCGCCAACAGCGCAGCCACAATCAGCAAAATCGCCAGCAGGCTGGCCACCCTTGCAAACGGTTTGAACTCGTCCTTGCCGAACACAGACGACATCGACGACAGCACCAGCGACCCGGCAGACGCGCCGATCAGATAGACCGCCATAACGATGGGCATGCCCCACGGTACCTGATTGGTCATCCCGGTGACATGATGGCCGGCGGTATATAGACCCAGCGCCGACAACGGCGCCAACGCCGCCAACAGCGCCGCCACCAGCATGAACAGTTTATATTCCTTGCTGCGTCCTTCGATCTTAGAGTATTTGGTTTTCATCTGCTGTCACACACCCATGTAGAACACGCCCGGGTTGCAGCCCAGGTCCGCGCGGATCTGCTTCGCCTTGCTGGACCGGACAGCCTGGGTGATCTCGCTGTTTCTGTCCTTGAAATCGCCGAAGGTCATGGCGCCATGGCCATCCTTGCGGCACGCCTCCACACAGGCAGGCTCCAGCCCGCTGTCGATCCGGTGGACGCAGAAGGTGCACTTCTCCACCACGCCATGCATCCGCACCGGCACATCCTTGTTCTCGCCCTCCGTATGCCCCACATGGCGGGATACGAACGACCGGGCCTTGTATGGGCAGGCGACCATGCAGTATCGACAGCCGATACACCGGTGCTTGTCCACCAGCACGATGCCGTCATCCCGTTTGAACGTGGCGGCCACCGGGCAGACATGGGCGCAGGGCGGGTGCTCGCAATGGAAACACATGGCGGGCAAGGTCCGCTCCTGGGCGTCCTCGACCCCTTTCTGCTTGAAAGTTATTTTCCTGATCCACTGGATATCCAGCTCCGGCTCCGGAAACTCCGGCACGTTGTTCTCTTTATGGCAGGCGTCGATGCAGGCGGTGCATCCGCTGTCACATTTATCGACGTCAATGACCATACCCCACCGGTTGCTGGCGGAGGCGATTGGCGCCTTGTCAAATTTACCGACGGAGCCCTCGGCGCTTTCGCCGTCATGGGTTTCGCCAAGGTGCGACAGCGCCGGCCCGACCGAGCTGACCATAGTGCCGGCCGCAATGGTGGCCCCTATTGCCAAAAAGTCTCTTCTATCCAAGCTCATAATTATATCTCCACCATTATAGCGGTCCCGCCGTCATAGCGGATAATTGTGACAGTCCCAGCATTCCGGCTGTACACCGTTGTATTCATGACAACTGCTGCAGAACTCTTCGCGTTTCGGGTGGCAAGAGATACAGCCATGCAGGCTCTCGTTGACCAGCCGGACACCGTCGCGCACAGCGCCTTCGCGGGTGTGTATCAGCAGTTTCATATGGTTTTTGCGCATCCAGCCGGTGTCGCGGACGCATTTGCCCTCTTTTTCGATTTTCAGCTTCGGCCCGGCGGAGGCGGAGAACAGCCCGCCGCTGGCCATATTGTAAAAGAAAGGAAAGGCCAGGGCGACCAGAAAGATGGCGACTGCAATATACCCAGTTCGCTTAAGCAACCATCATCCTCCAAATATTCAACATATAGCCGACCCCGGCGATCATGCAAATCCCCCGCGATCGGAAACCGCGTTTCCATAAAATAATATCGCCCAATTATGATGACCTATAAAGGAAAACGATTCAACTGAAATTCTGGTGTGCCATAACAGAACCCCTGTCGGGGTAAGTGAGGATGCCTTTTGGTTTGTTATATTCATGTTATACTGAAAATAATCTGTGCAATTTAAATGGTCAAAAAATTGGTTAGCGAGAATAGCAAATATAATGATAACTGGAGTGATCAGGAAAAATGGGTCTACGACAAGCTAATTAAAGGGGAAATAGCCGACTTAAATGTACGGGATGATATACCATTAGATCCAAAAGTTGATGATGGTTGGCCGGAAAGCCGTATATTAACACCAATATTTTTAAAAGATCTTCTTTTAGAGAGCAAGTTTGACAATAAGATCAGCCATCAGGGAGTATGCATTAAAGGTGCATGGTTTAAAGAAAATATTGATCTTTCCAATGCAAAACTTATCAATCCACTTCGCCTAGATTTCTGCAGATTTGATTCAATAACAAATATGGCCTATATAAAGAAAGAATATCCTATATCTTTAAATGACTCCTATTTTTCTAATCGCGTATCCCTTGCTTCTGCGTCAATTATTGGTCAGCTACAAATGAAAGGCTCTATGTTTGTTGACACTTTAAACATGAGTGGATTAGAGGTTAAAGACTTACTCATGGTTGAATCAGAATTCAAAAAAGAAGTTAACCTTTGTAGTGCAGAAATTGGTGGACAATTGGCCATGAAAGGCTCCAGATTCTATGACAAGTTGGACATGGATAGAATTAAAGTGAAAAACTATTTGTTTATGGATGCATCAAGGGATAAACAAGGAATAGAAAAAAGTGCCGTCTTTGAAGGTGATGTGCGTCTGCTTAATGCACATGTCGGTGGGCAGTTATCAATGCGATCCTCAATATTCCTAGGAAATTTGAGTATGGATGGAATATATGTTGGTAATGTTCTGAATATGAGCGATAGGGGGAAATTTAATAAAGATGTGAGAATGATTGGAGCCGAAATTAAAGGTCAAATCATCATGAGCGGTTCTATTTTTAATCGTGAGCTTAACATGCAAAGCGTCCAAACATCATATGATATTTATTTAGATGCACGGGTAACAGAAGGTGTGCAGGTAACAGGAAGTTTCGTAGCAGCTGTAGCAACAGAGGTTAAAGGTTGCTTAAATTTGCAGTTTGCTAAAATCCTCGGGAGTTTGCTTTTGGGTGGTAGTAAACTAGATTTGCTCAATTTGGAGGGCGCTTCAATTGCGAATGAACTTAAGATTTCATCTGCTGAAGGTGAATCTCCAAAATGGACGACAGAAGCAGATCTATCACTCCACAACACGAAAGTTGGCACTTTACACGCAAATAAAAACTCTTGGCCAGAAAATGTTGAACTTACCGGTTTCGAATATGACCAAATAAGAGATTTGGAGGAGATTAACTGGTTCAAAGACTTGTTTGGAAAACAAAAGCATTACTCACCACAACCATATGAGCAGTTAGCATCTGTCCTTAGAAAAAATGGCTACTTAGCAAAGGCGGATGAAGTAATGTTTTCTTCGAAAGAGCGTGAGCGGAGTGAAGCCGCTAACTGGCTGCGCAAATTATGGCTTTGTTTCCAGAAAATTTCCATAGGTTATGGTTACTATAACTTTCGTACTGTTTGCTGGTTCCTTGTTTTCTTGATTCTTGGGATTGTCATCCTCCAATGCACAGGCGAGATTTCAAAGCTTCAAGCACCATTGGGATTTTCGTATAGCTTGGATATGCTTCTGCCGATTATTCGACTTGATGATACTCATTACACTATTAGGCTCTCAGGATTTGCCAGATACTATTTCTTTTTCCACCAAATTATGGGTTATACTCTAGCGCTGTTCTTGATTGCTGGTCTGTCTGGCCTCACAAAAAAATGATTTGATTGCAAGCAAAACCTTCCCACGCCATAATATTTCCTTTAGCCAAGCGAGGCTCCTGCAAGCAATATTCAGACCAAAATCGCCCCAAACGCATCCCTCAAATGCTTCTTTTGCTTCAAATTCGACAAATGCCCCATATGCTTCAAATGCTCCAAATCCCTCACCTGCTATTTACCGGTGGTAACAACTCTTGTATCGTCAGGTTAATGCACATCGAGTGCAGAAATGTTGATAAGGAAAAGTATTATGAGAATGAAAACGTTTGGCTGTCGAGACCCTGCCTGACTGGTGTCATGTTAACCCTCGCTCCCTCTGGGTAACCATTGCTCGGTTTGGGCTATTTGCATCAATGCAAAGGCCTGGCGTTGGATCTGGTCATATGGAGACGGGCGCCACCCCTGTTGGGGAATTGTACCGGCCATGCCAGTCACTTTATTGTTGATCCAATCCACCATTTTGGTAACATATTCTCTTGCTCCAAAAATAATATGGTTAAAACGTAATAATTGAGGGAAAAAATGACAACGAAAACGGCCAAGATTCTCTATACCAAAACTGATGAAGCGCCTGCATTGGCGACATATTCTTTGCTACCGATTATCCAGGCGTTTACCAAAGGTTCTGGTATCTCTGTCGAGACCAGGGACATCTCGCTTACAGGCAGGATCATTGCCAATTTTCCAGACAACCTGACCGATGAACAAAAAATTGACGATGAGCTGACCAAGCTGGGTGAGCTGGCCAAAACACCGGAAGCCAACATTATTAAATTGCCGAATATCAGCGCCTCTATCCCGCAGTTGCAAGCGGCGATCAAAGAGCTGCAGGACAACGGTTATAATGTGCCCGATTATCCGGAAGATCCGCAGAACGACACGGAAAAGGATATCAAGGCCAGATACGCGAAAGTATTGGGCAGCGCTGTGAATCCGGTGCTCAGAGAGGGCAACTCCGACCGCCGGGCGCCGGGCGCGGTAAAGAATTACGCCAAGAAAAATCCTCATTCCATGGGCGAGTGGAAATCAGATTCCAAGTCCCATGTGGCTTCCATGACGGAAGGTGATTTTTTCGATAACGAAAAATCGACAACATTGAAAGAAGCGACAGAAGCGACCATCGAGTTTGCCGATGTGAAAGAAAAGAAGACGGTTCTGAAAGATAAGATCCCGTTGGAAGCTGGCGAAGTGGTGGACGCCACGTACATGAGCAAGAGCGCGCTGGTGCAATTTTTCGAGGAGCAGATCGAAGACGCCAAGAAGCAGGATGTGCTGTTTTCATTGCATATGAAAGCCACGATGATGAAGATCTCTGACCCGATCATTTTTGGTCATGCGGTGAAGGTCTATTATAAAGATGTATTCGAAAAGCATGCGTCAACTTTTGAGGAACTGGGCATTACCGCCAACAATGGTATTGGTGATGTATACACAAAAATCAAAAGTTTGCCGGCGGATAAACAGGCCGAGATCGAAGCGGACATACAGGAGGTCTACAAAACCCGCCCCGCGTTGGGCATGGTCGATTCCGACAAAGGCATCACCAACCTGCATGTGCCCAGCGATGTGATCATCGACGCATCCATGCCAGCGGCGATCCGAACTTCCGGCAGGATGTGGGGCCCCGACGGCAAGCTGAAAGATACCAAGTTCACCATTCCGGATCACAGCTATTCTGACCTGTATCAGGCGGCCATCGATAACTGCATAGAAAATGGGCGCGCTGGATGTTTCGAAGATGGGGACCGTGCCGAATGTCGGGCTGGATGGCGAAGAAAGCTGAAGAGTATTGGCTCGCACCCGACCACATTCGAAGCTCCAGTAGATGGAATGATGCGCATTATTGATGCGAAAGGTAATATCATCCACGAACATTGCGTGGGAGAGGGCGATATATGGCGGATGTGCACTGTTAAAGACGCCCCGATTCCGCGATTGGGTCAAGCTGGCGGTGACCCGGGCAAGGGCAACCGGCGCGCCGGCCATATTCTGGCTGGATGACAAACGGGCGCACCATATCGAGCTTATCGAAAAGGTACAAAACTATTTGCCGGACCATGATACGGAAGGGCTCGACATGCGGATTATGGATGTCAAGGCCGCTTCGAAACTCTCCTTCGAACGGATGAGAGATGGTAAAGACACCATATCGGTCACCGGTAACGTTTTGAGGGATTACAACACCGACCTGTTTCCGATCCTGGAAGTGGGTACCAGCGCGAAGATGCTGTCGATCGTGCCGCTGATGAACGGCGGCGGATTGTTCGAGACCGGCGCGGGTGGATCGGCCCCAAAACATGTTCAACAGCTGGTGGAAGAGAACCACCTGCGGTGGGATTCGCTGGGCGAGTTCCTGGCGCTGGTTCCGTCGCTGGAGCATCTGAGCGGTTTGACGAACAACGAAACGGCGCAGGTGCTGGCGGACGCCCTTGATCAGGCGACCGGTAAGCTGCTGGATAACAACAAAGGGTCGCAACGGAAATGTGGCGAGCTGGATAACCGTGGCAGCCATTTTTATCTGGCGATGTATTGGGCGGAGGCGTTGGCCGCACAGACGAAGGATAAGGATCTGCAATCGCGCTTCAAGGATATCGAGAAACAGCTGGCTGACAACGAAGAGAAGATTGTTGGTGAGCTTAAACTCTGTGCAGGGGCAACCGGCTGATATCGGTGGCTATTACCACCCCCGACGATGAGAAAGCCACGAAGGTAATGCGACCCAGCGCGACGCTGAACGCTATTATCGACGCTATCTGAGCTGTTTATATGCAATAGTGTGGAGCCAGCAGCTTCGCAGGATAGAAATATCAGGGCCGGGATTTATTTTCCGGCCTTTTTTATTTTGAGGATGCTATGGATACCGTTACTGGCTTTATGAGCGCAATGTGGAAGTACCGCACGACGATCAAGATATGGTTGATGGCTCTTGTTATTTCCAATTTCATTGCTCCACTTCTTTTCCTCGATCGGCTGGAAGCAAAGGTTATGATTGTCATGAGCTTGGTCGCCATGGTAATGGGAATGATAATTTTTAAAATTTATGGAATGAAGCGTCTGCTTGGGTTGATGCATCTGCCGTGGCTGATAGCGCTATATTTCCTGCTTACGAAACTGCTTGAAACAGGAATTGTTGATAATTATACCGGCTGGGTTGCCTTAGCAACAACTTTCACGATGATAAGTTTAGCCATTGATATAGTTGATGTTATCAGGTTTGCATTGGGTGATCATGATGAAGTTGTATAAAATTTAATTGCAATGTTTGATTAAAGCAGTATATGTAAAGGAAAAATCATGATACATAACTCTATTAATTTGCTATAATTAGCTACTAATTTTATGCTTATGTGCTATTAAATAGCTATAATTAAGTTGCTTTTATATCCAAATTGTTTAAACTATGGCCTAGATGTAGTTACTAAAGGTTTCTGTGGATGGAACAAAACAAGAAAAAAACCACTGCCAACAAAGTGAGAGAGTATCGTGACAACCTCATGATGTCTAAAGCTGAGTTGGCGCGCAAGGCAAGTATCTCTGTTCAAACTTTGAACAGGATCGAGCGGGGCGAGGCGTGCAGGGTAGACACCCAAAGAAAAATTTTGATGGCGCTGGGCCTCAAGGTCGAAGAGAAAAGCAAAATTTTTTGACATGCCGCCTTGCGGTTGCGACCATAATACCGATAACCACCTTACTAGCTGACAGCTTCCTTCACAGCATCAACAATCCTATCCTGATCATCATCCGGTAAATATGGATGCATCGGCAGTGACATTACCTGTGCGCTGACCTGTTCCGAAACCGGGAACTCCCCCTTGGCATAGCCCAAATAGCTGAAAGCCGGCTGTTGATGCAATGCTATGGGGTAGTGGATCGCCGTGGGTATACCTTGCTCATTCAGCCTGGCGCAGACATTGTCACGCTGATATACCTGGATGGTATATTGCGCATAGACATGCGTGTTTTCCCTCGCCATATACGGAACAACCACAGAGCCATTAAGCAACTCCGTATACCGGGCGCCAATCCTTGCGCGCGATTTCAACTCTTCAGGGAAGATCGCCAGCTTTTCCAGCAGCACCGCCGCCTGCAAGGTGTCCATCCTTCCGTTCAGGCCGATAGCGGCATGGTTATATCGACGGTCCTGGCCATGGTTCAGGATCTGCCGCATTTTGAGGGCCAGATCATCATCATCAGTGAAACAGGCACCGCCGTCGCCATAACAGCCCAATGGTTTTGCCGGGAAAAAGCTGGTCACCCCGATTTCTGTTAATGCGCATGATCTTTTGCCATGGTATGTGGCGCCAAAGCTTTGGGCGCCATCTTCTATCACATGCAGGTTATGCTTTTTGGCGATAACGTTGATTGCGTCACAATCGGCGCACTGACCGAACAGGCTGACCGGTATGATCGCTTTGGTTCGGCCGGTTATGGCGTTTTCTAACAGGGCAGGGTTGATGTTGTATGTCTTTGGGTCTATTTCCACGAATACTGGCTTTGCGCCTAGTATTGCGATGGCTTCTGCGGTGGCGATGAACGTAAAAGGCGCAGTGATTACTTCGTCCCCGTTTTTAACACCGATCGCCATCAGGGCGACAATCAACGCGTCTGTACCGCTGGAAACGCAGACCGAGTGCTTAGACCCGGTAAATTCAGCCAGCTTACCCTCCAGCTCAGTGATTTCCGGGCCCATAATGTAGCGCCCGTGGTCGAAAACAGTTTGAATTCTGGTTTGAACTTTTTCGCTGATATTGCGATATTGTTCTTTTAAGTCAATAAATTCCATTTCTACTTTTCATTCAAGGATTTAAAATTTAGCCAGTTGAGGCTGGATTTGGTAAAATGATAACATGGTTACCAAGCTACGTTAGTATTGGCGGCAAAATATTTTAGGATAAATTGTGTAAAAAGAGACTTAATAAGCTTTATTAAGAAAACAATAATATCATAATGCTTTAATTAACAATAAGTTAATAATTTACCAAGGTTGTTGTGTTTATAATGGATAAGACCAGGTAGAATCGAAATTGTGGGTAGTGGGTCAGTTTGAATCGTAGCACACTACCACTCACCACTTCAGTATTGTATAATGATCGCATGAAAAAGAAAGTTAAACGTCCACGGGATTTAAACCAGCGGGCCGCTTCAATCGTTAAAGCCGCCACCGAGGGTGAAACAGTTGAGGATGACGGCAAAAACCCAGCCGCTGTGGAGCTAGGCAGGTTGGGTGGACTGAAAGGCGGTAAAGCTCGTGCCAAAAAACTCACGCCAGAAGAACGATCCGAAATAGCCAAAAAGGCCGCCAAAGTGCGCTGGGGCACTCAATAGCCTCTTAAATACGAAGTACTGTCATCTCGCCAAAACAATAAATTAACACTTTGGGGTTTTTATATTGCAAACTAAACAAAACATGGTATAATATGCGCATAACTAAAATCGCTGAACGAATAAGGAATTATATAGATGAATAATCGCAAGCCCATTAACAAGCTCCTGTTTGATTCTATCTTGTCTGATGTGCCTCATGAGTTTTTACGGGAACTCCCTATTATTAGGGAGCAGGTATATGGTGAGACTTATGAACGAGTATTAAATGATTACAAGTATGAGGATGCCGAGGCATCTTATCTTCTGCCACATATGCGCCGAGCCGCGTTTGAAAGCCTGTTTCGAAGTAGAGCAAAAGCTTACGGTCTCGTAGCAACTATCGAGTCTAACAAGAAAAATAATGCATACTATACTGTTGTAAGGGCAGGTAGGTTTCATCTAACAGCTTCTTTTGTTCGCAATGAAAATGATTTCGTTCGGCATGCGCATTTTAGAGATAAGCATGCTTCATTAAATGGGGTTCTGGCTCAACTGGATTGGGTTAAACCAGATAAACATACAGTAGTCAATGATCTCTATGCGATAGTTCTGCATGGAGCGGATGCAAGGAACTCTAATCCTGATACCTTCAATGACACAGGTGGATTTCTGCAAATAGCCATCCCTTCAGACGATAACAAATGTTGGGTGGAGACATACAATATTTTTGATTTACTGAATATTCTTGAACAGAGACGCATGGACGGGCACGCAAATATGCCAGACCAAGCTATACCATCGCGAAAGCGCAAAAGGGAGAATGGTAGCAACTAAATGAGAAAAAACATATCAGGATTTTACGGCTCTAGATTGGCGCAAGCTAGAGAAGCCCGTGGCCTTTCGTGTGCAGATATAGCACGCTATGTCCAAGTATCTAGAGCCTCAGTTTCAAACTATGAGGCAGGCAAACAAATGCCACGACCTGATGTTATAGAAAAGATATCCAATATTTTTAATTTACCTACATCTTTTTTTATGTTTGATGTGCCAAAGCTTCAACGGAATACTATTTTTTATAGATCTAACAATTCGGCTATTAAAGCTGCAAAGATAAAAGCAGGAAGACGCTATGAATGGTTAAGGGAAATAGCTTTATATCTTCAGGAATATTTTGATTTCCCAAAGGTCAATATGCCTTCTTTTGATTTGCCGGATGACTTTGAAAAAATTTCTATGGATCAGATTGAAAAGATTGCTTTAAAATGTAGGAAGTATTTTGGTATAGATGGGGGGCCAGCGCCTAACATGATATTGTTGCTTGAAAATAATGGTGTCATAGTTTCCCAAGGGTATTTTGAGGCAGAAAAACTTGATGCTTTTTCGGAAAATATCTTGAATGAGCACCCATTTGTTTTTCTTGGTTTAGACAAGACGAGTGCTGTGCGGTCCAGGTTTGATGCTGCGCATGAGCTAGCTCACCTGATATTGCATAGTTCTGTCAAGCAAACACGGATAAATAACAAAAGATCATTCAAGATATTAGAAGACCAAGCTCACCGGTTTGCAGGAGCTTTTCTTTTGCCTGAAAAAGATTTTTTAGATGAACTCTGGTCTCCTACTTTGGATGCGTTTAGAGCATTAAAACCTAGGTGGAAAGCTTCTGTTGGAGCTCAAATAATGCGATCTAGTCAGCTTGAAATTGTTTCTGATGATCAGGTGAAGCGCTTATGGATCAACTACAATCGAAGGGGTTGGAGAAATAATGAGCCATTAGATGACAAATTAGAGAGAGAAAAATGTCGAGTCTTGCGGCGCAGTTTTGAACTTATGGTACAGGAAAATATTAGGAGCAAAGAGCAAATCCTTGAGGATTTACGACTATTTCCAGGAGATATAGTAGAGTTAGCCGGTCTACCAAGTGGCTTCTTTTCGGATAGAGAGGCTGAGGTAGTACCTTTGCCGAAAATAAGGAGCTTGAAAACAAGATCATCTTCTGTATTAAGTGAGCGCGGAAAAATAATAGATTTCCCCAAAGGCGAATAATTAGAGCCCCCGTGAATCAATTGGATAGATTACTTGACTACTAATCTTGTTATTGCCAGTTCGAGTCTGGCCGGGGGCTTCATTGCCTATATAATAGTGCATATCTTGTAAAAAATCAAGAAAAACCTATTTATATTGATTTTTATGCTTGACTGATTAGGCATAAGGGTGTATATTGTAATTATGAATAGGTTATCAGTAAAGAAACGGGCGCAAATACTTTCATGTTTGGTTGAGGGCAATTCTATCCGTTCCACAGTACGAATAACAGGAGCCGCCAAAAATACCGTTGTGAAGTTGCTGGCCGATGTTGGTAGGGCTTGCAGTATTTATCAGAGTGAGCATTTACGAAACCTGCCTTGCAAAAATATCCAGGTTGATGAGATATGGAGTTTTTGCTATTCGAAACAAAAGAATGTTCCGACTGATAAACGAGGTCTGTTTGGCTATGGTGATGTTTGGACATGGACGGCTTTATGCGCGGATACCAAGCTTGTACCATGCTGGCATATCGGGAGTCGTGACGCTGTGGCCGCTAATATCTTCATAGAAGATTTGGCTTCCCGTCTGGCCAATCGAGTCCAGCTAACATCAGACGGCTATAAACCTTATCTGGAAGCCGTAGAGCGAACATTTGGAAATGATATAGACTATGCAATGCTGGTTAAACTATACGGCAAGAGCGCGGAAAGTGAAAAGCGGTACAGTCCAGCCGATTGTGTCGGCACAGAGAAAAGTACAATAACAGGTAACCCCGATAAAAAGAAGGTTTCCACATCTTTTGTCGAGCGCCAGAATCTCACAATGAGAATGGGCATGAGGCGGTTCACCAGATTAACAAACGGGTTCTCAAAGAAAGTGGATAATCATGAACACGCAATCTCTTTGCACTTCATGTACTATAATTTTGTGCGGATACATAAATCATTACGAGTAACACCGGCAATGGAAGCTGGTGTTACTGATCATCTATGGACATTAGAAGATATCGTTCAAATGGCTGATGAAATAAATAATTCAAACTGACCCACTACCAAATTGTGTATTGGCTTGATTTGTACATACAACTTAACTATAATTTACGGTTTTATGGAAACATTTTGACTAATGAAGCGTCTTAGTCTTAATAAGATGCAAGACTTGATATAGTTTATTATTTCAGTAATTAAGAGTGATGTAAAGCTTACGGAGATAATGATGAAAAAAACAAACGACTTTCAGGATACGAAAAAACTGTTGCTGAGGAAAAAAGCAATATTGCTGAAAGCTGATCATAATTATAGCGAAGAGATAAAAAAAGAAGTTGAAAACATGCATGGTGATGATGTGGATGTGGCCGAATCAGCCTATGAACAGGAGATGGCTTATCTGTTTAAAAGCAGAGGGCAGGACGAGATCAAGCTGATAGGCGAAGCCATTGAAAGGATAGACAAAGGAGAATATGGCATCTGCGCCGAATGTGACGAGAAAATAGCCAAAAAAAGGCTCAAGGCGCTCCCATATTCCATATTATGTGTTGACTGTCAGGAAGAGACAGAGCGCCTGAACGCGGAAGAGCGGGCAGTTTCCCCTCGATAGACCCAATATGTTAATGTTTAGTTAATTATCAACCGGAGAAAATATATAGATGTTCAACACTGAACTTTATCAAAAGGCGACTGAGAAAATTCCTGAAAAATATTTGTTGGCAAACCTTGTGACCATCAGGATGCGCCAACTGATTAATGGAGCAGACCCAATGGTTGACCCGGAGGACCTTAAACCACTGGATATTGCATTAAAGGAAATTATCGAAGGGATGATCGAGCCGCGCAAGGCGGAAACTGTGATGACTGGCGAAGAAATCTTTGGTTAGATAAAAAGTTATGGAAGAAGAAAACAAGGAAAGCGAAGGTTTCTCCTTCAAAGACAGGCGCAAACGCTATGATGAAGACGAGCCTGGCGATAGCGTTGCGTCAGGAGCAGTAGAAGAGCCTAAGCAGGATAGTCAGGTCGCGGAACAGCCTGCTGATCCTGGGTCATCTTCCGCTTCTTCAGAGGCTCCACCTGTGGATTTTTCCACATTTATATTATCACTGGCATCCGGGGCGGCTTATCATATGGGCGGCTTTCAGGATCCTGTATCAGGGAAAACATCAATAGATCTGGGGTTGGCCAAACAGTCCATCGATATCCTTGCCATGCTGGACGATAAAACCAAAGGTAACTTGACACAGGAAGAGGCCGACCTGCTTTCGCATTCGCTGTACGACCTGCGGATGAAATTTGTCGAAGCCTCCAAAGGTTGACAATATCGATTTAACCGTTATAGAAAATATAGTCGATAAACGGCGCCTGCCTTTCTCCATCACTGGCAAAATTTGCAATCTGGCCCCTGTGATACGAAGCATGGATAATCACAGTGGTTAATATGTCATATGCCGGTTTGGTCACTTCAGCGCCCTTCATATTAATATAAGATACACCCGTCGATAGATCCTTTGCTTTATCACTTTCCAGATATTCCATCCACAGCCGATTCATTTCCTCACATAGGCCATGCAGCTCATCAGCGCCTGTATCTGGCCACAAATCTGGCATGGGAACCTCCACTCCACGCTCCAGCCGATCCAGCCACATCTTGTGGGCGGCTATGATGTGAGCGAATATTTTCACGGCCCGGTCGTTTGGGGGGCCGTCGGAAAACATGAAATCGAGCACTTTGCGGTTGCTGTCCACGTCATACCCGAACAACGTTTTATATCCAGGGAACTCTGCCATCATATTCCTCCTTGCTAATTTGCGGCATTTTTCACGTCATCACCCAGATGACACACAGCACCCTATGGCGCCGTTGATCTGGGGATGGGGCAGTGAATGCGCAACCATGTTTGTTTCTGATTCAATCATTTGACGGATGGCTCCGTTTTTCGCCACGCCGCCAGTCAATACCATGTTCCTGTTTCTATATTTACGGATCATCGGAACCAGCCGCATCACAACGGTCCGGTTGGCGCCGGCCAGGATGTTTTCGATCGGCTCTCCATCCGATATCAGGCCAATCACTTCCGACTCGCCAAATATGGCGCATGTGTTGGACATGCCCAGCGGGTCATCGGCGCACTCGCCCAGTTTCTCGATCGACACACCCAGCGCCCGCGCAATATTCTCCAGATATCGCCCGGAGCCGGCGGCGCATTTATCGTTCATGGAAAAATCATCGACAAAGCCGTCTTTGACCGAGATAACCTTGGTGTCCTGTCCGCCGATATCGACCAGGGTAAAATCGGTGAGCCCGGTCTGGAACATGGCGCCTTTGGCGTGCGCCATTATTTCCGGAATGGCCACGCCGCCTTTGACATTTACATTGTTGCGGCCATATCCTGTCGCCACGATTTTTTCATAAACCGGAGCGTCAGACAAAAGAGAAAGCCGGTCGATATTCAGCTCGCGGCCACCATTCCTGCAGGCGATGTAGAACTGAACGGTATCCATTTTTGTGGAGAAAGTTATCGCGCCATGCTCCACCATGGCGATCTTGACTTCCCGCGAGCCAACATCGATGCCTAATACGCCGCTCATCGTTGAAGGACGGTTTTCCGTTCTGCAATCATGTTGATAAAACTTTCCAGTCGGATCTTTGTCCTGGCGTCGATCTCCCGTGGCGTGTCACCCTCAATGGTTAATATCGGCACATCCAGTCTCTCGCGGAATATCATATCCTCCATCTGCCTATGACAGAACGACTGGACATAATGAATAATGCCATCCAGCCCACGTTCCGGAATTCTGGCGGACATATCATCGACCCTGGCCCGGACATCGTACGGGTAGGTGTAGAGCAGGTACTGCTCCGCCAGGTTCTCCCCGCCCAGCGGCATACAGAACTGGCGCTGGACCTCGTTGTAAACAATCCGCGCATCATGTTCTTCGATAAATTGGTATAACCCATCCAGGATCGGTGGAATGCCGATCAAGCCGAGCCGGACGGTTTGATTCATGCTGTTTCGGCTTTTGGCTTCGATAATAAATCGGTCGATTTTCTTTTCAAAACGGTCCGGGTCAGACTCAAAATCGGAGGACGATACCAGCAACAGATGATTTTCAAACCCGGTCACTTTGTCCTCTTGCCAGGTCAGCCGGTCGATTTCCAGCAGTTTTCGCCTGATTCGGTTTAGCCGTATGCGCTGGGCCTCCACGCTCGCCCGGTCGGTCTGGAAATATTCCATCAGCAGGGCCAGCGACCTTTTCATCATCCCCCGGTCCCGGCCGTAGGGGAAGTTAAACGGAATGGTCTCCACACCGCGCATTTTATACAGTTCCATCAGCACATGGGTGTTGGAGCAATCGCCCTGGGTCACGGCCACCACCTTGTCGATTTTATGATCAAGGCAAGCCGCGTACATACCCTTGATCCACCCACAAATGGAACGTGGGATGCCATCGACTTCCGCTTCGTCTATATAAGCGGAGTTTTTCAGGTCCGAAATAAATATGTTGTTCAGATCAACCGGCGCATACCCGCCAGCGAACAGAATTTCCGACGGGATCGTGGTCGTTATACCAACTCGTTTCATAATCCGTATTACACCAGCCGGGCAAACCGGCGCTTGCCGACCTTGACCAGTCGCTCGGCGCCGCGCTCCAGCTTATAATCGATATCTGTTATCTTTTCACCATCCACACTCACGGCCCCTTGCTTGATCATCCGCCTGCCGTCCGAACTGCTGGAGACCAGCCCGGCGTCCAACAAAGCTTTCGGGAGCCAGACAGACTCTTCTCCGTTCCATTCTACCCTGAACAGCGGCACATCGTCCGGCAAATCTTTCTTTTTAAATATACGTTCGAACTCTTCAGCGGCCGTATTCGCATCGTCACTGGAATGATAACGTGTGACAATCTCCCTGGCCAGGTTGACCTTCGCCGTTTTCGGATGAACATCACCCGCCACAATGTTGTTCTGGAGCGTTTCCAGCTCCTCATTCGATATCTCCGATACCAGCTCATAATAACGATACATAAGATCATCAGAGATAGACATAACCTTGCCAAAGATTTCCTTTGGCGCCTCGTCGATGCCGATATAGTTATCGTACGATTTGCTCATTTTCATCACGCCATCGGTCCCCTCCAGCAACGGCAGGGTGATGACCACCTGCGGACTCTGGCCATAGCTTTTCTGCAAGTCGCGGCCAACTAACAGGTTGAACTTTTGGTCGGTCCCGCCCAGCTCCACATCGGCCTTCATCGCCACCGAGTCGTAGCCTTGCAGCAGCGGATAGAGGAACTCGTGGATCGATATGGCGCGCCCTTCCTTGTAACGTTTGGAGAAATCGTCCCGTTCCAGCATCCGCGCCACGGTGAACTTGGCCGACAGGTTAACCATATCGGTCGGCGATAGCTGCGACAGCCACGCGCTGTTGAACGCGATTTCGGTTTTATCCTGATCCAGAACCTTGAAAACCTGCTTTTTATAGGTCGCGGCGTTTTGTTCCACCTGCTCCTTTGTCAGCGAGGGGCGTGTCTCCGACTTGCCGGTGGGGTCGCCGATCATGCCGGTAAAATCGCCGATCAGGAACACCACCTTATGGCCCAGGTCCTGGAACTGCCGCAGCTTGTGCAAAAGAACCGTATGCCCAAGGTGCAGATCAGGAGCGGTCGGGTCGAACCCTGCCTTGATGATCAGCGGCTCATTTTTCTCGCGGGAGGTTTCCAGCTTTTTGACCAGATCCTCTTCGATGAGGATCTCCTCGACCCCACGCTCGATTATCTTGAGCTGTTCCTTTACCGGTTTAAACATTCTGGCTCCATTTTGGACTATTATATTCTGTATGGAAGATAAAAGAGTATCAAAGCGCTGAACGGATGGCAAAGAAAAGAGCGCCCGCCAAATTTCAGGATATACGTAGCCCGACGATCGACCGGTTGAAGCAGGAGACGGGCACGGTTATAAAAGATCATGACGGCAAGCTGTCGGTGGCCCTGATTTACCCCAACAGCTATCAGGTCGGCATGAGCAACCTGGGGTTCCAGAAGGTGTATCACCTGTTCAACAGGCGGCCGGATGTCGTCTGCGAACGGGCGTTTCTGCCTGATGATAAAGAGCTGGCCCTGCTAAAGACGAAAGGTCAGGAGCCGTTATCGATGGAGACGGGCCGACCGTTGGCCAGCTTCGATATCATCGCGTTTTCCATCACATTCGAGCACGATTATATCAACGTCCTGACGATGCTCGACCTGATGCGTATAAAGTTTCGTGACAGGCCGGGTAGTGATCCGCTGATAATAGCCGGCGGAATATGCGTCACCCTCAACCCGGAGGTGATGGCGCCACTCTTCGACTTGGCGCTCATCGGCGAGGGTGAAGAGATCATCGACCCGCTGGTGGACGCGGTTGCGCAGCATGGCACGAAAGCCTATCCAGCGTTTGCCGGCTTGCCGGGGGTGTATGTGACCGGCGCCTATACCACCGAATACAATGATGACAACACAATCAGACAGATCAACCCCGAGCCTGGCTATCCGGATAAAGTGGATCGGGTATGGGACCGGAATTATGCCAGGGAGCCAAACTATACGAGACTGCAGACACCCGACACAGTGTTCGGGGATATGGAGCTGGTGGAGATCGGCAAGGGATGCGGCAAGCATTGCCGGTTTTGCGCCGCCGGTTATGTGTATAGACCGACCCGATATGCGCCTTATGACAAATTAATAGAGGCGGTTACGCGCGCTGTCGAAAGCAGAGGCAAGGTCGGCCTGGTGGGCAGCGCCATAGCGGACCATCCCGATATCGAGCGGATATTGGAACATATTGTAGGGATGGGGGGCCAGTTCAGCCTGTCATCGCTACGGCTGGATAAGCTGACGATTGATTTTTTGCGCCTGCTGAAAAAAGGTGGGCTGAAGACCATAACAGTCGCGCCGGAGGCTGGCACAGAAAAGTTGAGCCGCAAGATAAACAAAACGATATCCGACAAACAGATTCTGGACGCTGTGGAGCGGATAGCGAAGGCGGGCCAGTTCGATATGAAACTTTATTTCCTGGTGGGTTTGCCGGATGAAGAGGACGCCGATGTCGATGGAATAATCGACCTTGTGAAATCGATCCAGCAAACCATGGTGAACGCCTCCAGAGAGAAAGGGAAACTGGGCAATATCTCTGTCGGCGTGAACGGGTTCGTGCCGAAACCGTGCTCACCATACCAGTGGGCGCCATTCGAAGGGATCAAAACCGTGCGCGCAAAGTTAAAGAGGATTAAATCGAACCTGGCGCCTGTGGCCAACGTCACGGTCTCCATCAGCTCTGCCAGATACGACTATGTGCAGACACTGCTATCTGTCGGCGATCGGCGTGCCGCGCATTATATAGAGCGCGCATACCACCTCGATGGCGACTGGGCCAAAGCGTTGAAAGATAGCGAGACCAGGCGATTGGCGGGCGCGGACCCAGATTTCTTTGTATTGCGTGGCAAAGCGCAGGACGAAGTTTTGCCATGGTCGATGGTGGATGACAAGCTGCGGGATGACTATCTGTGGCGCGAAAATGAAAAACATCAACAGGATAAAATCACGCCGGAATGCCCGGAGCCGGAGGAGGAGTGCGCCCGCTGCGGTCAATTTGAAGGCGTGTGCGTGAAGATGTGATATTCTATTGAAACTCAATAACGTATTAACCAATAAACATAGACATGATAGCAATAGAAGAAGCGATAAAAATAATAGAAAACGCAGTAAATGCGACCGATGAAATAGAGCGATTGCCACTGCACGAATGCTTCGGCCGGGTGCTGGCGGTGGATGTTTATTCCGATATAAACGTACCACCATTCAACCGGGTCACCATGGATGGCTATGCTGTCGTATCGGCCGATGGGCCGGGCAGTTATGAAGTGGTGGAGGATGTCCCGGCTGGTGTTTACCCAAGCGTTCGGGTGACCAGCGGCAAAGTTAGCAAGGTGATGACCGGCGCGCCAATGCCGGAGGGCGCGGACGCTGTTATACAGGTGGAGAAAACCGGCGGGTTCGCCGATGTGGGTGAGATTGCAACGATCAACGAGCCGATCGCTTCCGGAAAAAACGTATCGCCGCTGGGCGAGGATATCAGGGAAGGCGACAAGGTACTGGATGCGCCTTGCGTGATACGCCCGCCGGAATCGGCCGTGCTGGCCTCCATGGGCATCGACCCGGCTCCCGTATATAAGCAGCCGACCATTGCCGTGCTGGCCACCGGCGACGAGCTGGTGCCGCCCGCGGTCAATCCTGGCCCGGGCCAGATAAGAAACTCCAACGAATACTCCACCTATGCGCAGTCCATCGCCATCGGGATCACACCGACGACATTAGGCATCGCCCGGGATGATATCGGCGCATTAAAGGAGAAGATTGACGAAGGCGCCCAGCATGATTTTCTGCTGATCTCCGGCGGCGTATCCGCGGGGGATCGCGATTTTGTGCCGGGCATTTTGCAAGAGGCTGGTTACGATCTGCTGTTTAACAAAGTGAAAATCAAACCGGGCAAGCCGGTGACATTTGGAGTATCGGATAAAGGTCGATTTGTGTTCGGTATGCCGGGCAACCCTGTGTCGGCAATGGTCATATTCGAGCTGTTCATAAAGCCTGCGGTCAGGAAGTTTACACATCTGCCCCGAATCGGATACAGAACAGCCATGGCGAAACTGGACGCCGACTACAAACGCAGGGCAGACAAGCGGGAGGAGTATGTGCCGGTCAACGTCTGCTGGGATGGCGAAGGTTATCTGGCCCAGTTGATACCGTTCCACGGCTCCGGCCATTTTTCAGCGCTGACCAAAGCCAACGGGCTGGCGAAAATTCCAATTGGCACTAAAGAGGTCGCTAAAGGCGGCGTGGTTGAAATCCGGTTCTTCAACGATTTTACTAACAGATAACAGTTTGGAGATTATAAATGTCGGGACATTCCAAATGGTCCAGCATAAAGCACAAGAAAGCTGCGGTGGACGCCAAGCGGGGCAAAATATTCACCAAAGTGATCCGAGAAATCACAGTGGCGGCCAGGGCAGGGGGCAAGGACCCGGGGGCCAACCCAAGGTTGCGCACAGCGCTGGCGGCGGCCAAATCGGTCAACATGCCGTCCGACAATATCGACAGGGCGATCAAAAAAGGTATTGGCGAACTGCCTGGCACGACCTATGAGGAGGTTACCTATGAAGGTTATGGAATCAGTGGTGTGGCGGTTCTGCTGGAGGTGACGACGGATAACAAAAACCGGACGGTGGCGGAGATTCGATCCATATTCACCAAGGCGGGCGGATCGCTGGGGGAGAACGGATGTGTCAGCTGGATGTTCGACAAAGTCGGGCTGATCACCGTGTCGGCCGGAGAGATCGGCGAGGATGAGATGCTGGAGCTGGCTCTGGAATCGGGCGCGGATGATATGGAGCTGGTGGACAATGTTTACGAGATTAAAACAGCGCCCGATATGCTGGAGGCTGTCCGCTCTGCGCTGGAGGGTAAGGTGGCTATTGAGATGGCGGAGCTGACCATGATCCCGCAGAACAGCATTACACTTGAAGAAGACGACGCTAAGAAAATGCTGCGGCTGATGGATGCGCTGGACGATCATGACGATGTCCTGAAGGCTTACGCCAACTTCGATATCCCGGACCAGGTCATGGAAAAGCTGACCGGCTGAACTGGCTGTCGTGAAAGTTATCGGAATAGACCCGGGGACACAGACCACAGGCTACGGTGTCGTGTCGATTGACAATAGCAAGCTGACATGCCACCAATGGGGTGTCATCAAGACGGATAAAGGCGCCAAAATACAAGTGCGCTTAAAGCAGATATTCGATGGTGTGAAAAATGTCATCGCCGAGCATAGACCCGATTGTATGGCGCTGGAAGAGACCTTTTTCGCCAAAAACGCGCAGAGCGCGCTGAAGCTTGGGTTGTCCCGCGGGGTGATCATGCTGGCGGCGGAGGAAGCCGGGATCGAAACATATGAATACTCGCCTTTGTTGATCAAACAATCAGTGACCGGGTATGGCAGGGCGGACAAAAAACAGGTGCGCGATATGGTGATGCATATCCTGGCGCTGACGAAAGAGCCGAAACCATACGACGCGTCGGATGCGCTGGCCATCGCCATCACACACACAGCCCATGCCGGGTTTATGCAAAGGGCCACCCAATGATAGCCCGGCTGACCGGCAAGCTGATAGATAAAAGCCCGGCAGAGGCGATCATAGAAACCGGCGGTGTGGGTTACAGGGCGTTCATCACATTACAAACCTACTATGCCTTGCCAGACGATGGCGCCGATGCGTCGCTCCATATCCACACCCATGTGAAGGAAGACGCGATCCAGCTCTATGGCTTTATCACCAGTGGAGAGCAGGAGATATTCAACAAATTGATCGGGGTGAACAAGGTGGGCCCGAAGCTGGCCATTACCATCCTCTCCGGTATACCGTACGACGAGCTGGCCGAGGCCATCGGGGAGGGCAATGTTTTAAAACTCAGCTCTATCCCGGGGGTGGGGAAGAAAACAGCGGAGCGTCTGATACTGGAGCTTGCCGACAAGCTGGTGGGCCTGGTGGAATCAGCAGACACCGATGGCAGCGGCAAGCGCACGACGCAGGTGGATGATAGCGCGGTGGAGGCGCTGATGTCGTTGGGGTACAAAAAACCGGAGGCGACCAAGGCGGTCATCGCGGCGCATACCGCCGATCCGGACGGCGAGCTGGAGACAATTGTAAAAGAAGCCTTGCGCCAGCTGGCGGGCTGACGGCTATACTTTTTCCTGCTTTTCCACCGCCTGGCTGTAGCAGGAGAAGGTGATGGCGTCGGTCGGGCATACATGCCGGCAGAATGCGCAACGGATGCACAGATCACGATCGATTTCTATACCGGTCACCCCCTGTTCCTTCAGGCCGACCCCTTCGTTCATCCAGCGGTTGAACTGCAGCTCTGTCAGCGGTGTTATCGACAGGCAGTTCTGCGGGCAGATATCGACACAGTTGGCGCACATGATGCACACCTCTGGAATATAGGTCCAGAGATAGCGACACTGGAAACAGCGGTTCGCCTCGTTGATGGCCGCCTCCTTGGTCACGCCCAGCTCCACCTCCTCAAAGGTGTTCACCCGCTTGGCATCCTCCAGCATATCGTCATGACATCGCTTGATCTCGTCATAGAATAATGTTTTGTCCTGCGGCTCCGAATAGTCGTGCAGTTCAAAACCTTGGCGCATGGTGATGGCCTTGTCGGCAGGCGTACCGCGCAGATAGCTGTCTATCGCCACCGCCGCCTGATGCCCTTCGGCGATGACCTTGATGGCGTGGGTTGTGCCGACCGGATAGTCGCCACAGGCGAACACGTCCGGCGCCGAGGTGGTCCACTTCTCCATATCGACATCGATGTTGCCCCATTTGTTCCGGGCGAGGTCGTCCACGCCGTTCAGGCATTCGTTGTTGGGGACTTGGGAGACGGCGGGGACCACGATATCGCAATCCATGACAAACTCCGAGCCCTCGATAGGTACAGGCCGACGCCGGCCGCTGGCGTCCGGTTCGCCCAGCTCGTTTTGTATCAGCTTTATGCCGGAGACCCTGGAGCCGTCCTCCGCAAGGATCTCCAACGGAGCCTGCAGATAATGAAACTTTACATCCTCCGCTTCTGCGTCGATGATCTCCTGCTCGATGACCGGTATCTCCGCCCGGGTGCGGCGGTATACGATGTTGACCTCCTTCGCGCCCAGCCGGATGGCGGAGCGGGAAACATCCATGGCGGTGAACCCACCGCCGATGACGACGACGGTTTTACCCTCCAGCTCCGGCGGCTCGTTCTTGTTGACCTGGATCATGAACGGCGCGCCATGGATCACGCCATCGAAACGTTCGCCCGGTATCTCCAGCAGGGCAGGGTCCCATGCCCCAGCCGCCATCAGCACCGCCTTGTTCTCGCTGCGCAGGTCATCAAGCATGATATCCTTGCCGATGCGGGTGTTGTATTTGATCTCCACCCCGGCGCTGGTGATAAACTCCACCTCGCGGTCGATCACTTCCCTGGGCAGGCGATAGGCCGGGATGCCATAGCGCAGCATGCCGCCGGGGTGCGCCTCCGCTTCGTAAACCGTCACCCGATAGCCAAGGCGCGCCAGGTCATAAGCGGCGGTCAGCCCAGCAGGGCCGGCGCCCACCACGGCGACCTTTTCCAGGTTATGTTCTATATCCAGCGGCTTCGGTGTGATCCTGTCGGTGGAGTAGTCTGTGGCCGCCCTTTTCAATGTACGGATCGAGACCGACTTGTCGAGCATCTGCCGGTTGCATCCATCCTCGCACGGGTGCTGGCATACACGCCCGCATACAGAGGGGAACGGGTTCGTCTCCCTTATCAGCGCGTGGGACTCCGCCCATTTGCCTTCAGCGATAAGGTGAATGTATTTTTCGACATCGGTATGAACAGGGCAGTATACCTGACAAGGAATTTCCTTGTAAGTCTTCAAATCGTAAAGAAAGTCGTATCTCCTATCGGCCATTTATCTCTCCGATAATGTCCTATACATTTTCTGTTTTTACCATTACTGAAGACTCATAAGAAAAGTCACAAGCTCGTCCATCTGTTCTTCAGAAAGGTTAAACTGTGGCATAAATGATCTTTGTGACAATGATCTTGGATCCTTGAAATGGCGAATCATCCACTCCTTCGATCTGCGCTTACCAACGTTAGAAAGGTCGGGGGCTAGCTTGCCGCCTTTACCACCGATTGAATGGCATATCCAGCAGTTATACCTTAAAAAAAGTTTTTCACCTGCGGATAGCTCTTCAAACTCTTCTGCAGTATACATCCCGGCCATTTGTGACTGGAGGGAGCCTAGCTTAGCTCTTCTTTCCTTATCTTCCGGGCGATAGCGATACTTGACCGGTATACTGCTTTCTTTCATGGAATAGACCCATGTGGTAAGTTTGTGCGCCATCTCTTCATCCATTTCAAAGTTTGGCATTATAGTCTCCTCAATGCCCAGCTCCGGATCATCCGGCGTAATCTTTTGTGGATTCAGAAAGTGTTGAAGCGTCCAGTTATATTTGGTTTTTTCCCCTTCCACATGCGCCATATTGTGTTGACCCTCGAAATCATGCTCTGTAGTGGCGCCGAATGTCCCCAGGTCTGGCGCCAACACTTCGCCCACCCCATATATGGCGTGGCATGAGATACATTCGATCTCGAAATCATTTTCGCCCGCAGCAAAATCCCTGGCGTCCATGATCATATCAGCGCCTTCCAGGACGTCGTAGCGCCCTGGCTGAGCCAGCTCTTCATGGCATTGCGGGCAGGAGGCCTGCACCAGCGATTGGGCGCCGGTCGGATACATAGGCTTCTCCCAATGCATAATATGTTTGGCGTGCGCCAGTTTTGCGTCTGTGGCCCTGCCCTGGCCCTGGTGACACAGGGTGCAGCCGATCACATTGAAATCATGCGCTATACTTCCATCCTCCAGCAAATGTGCGGCTGGGTGATAGCTGTATGGTTGTGGAGCGCCTTCCATCCGGGAGTCGTCCACACCCATATGACACGATGTGCATCGATCTGCTATACCAAGCTCCTGGTTCCATATTTGCCTGATTTTTATCGGCAGTTTTTGAATCTCATTTCTTTTTTTCGGGTTCGGCTCGCGCTCTGATAACAATTTGATATATTCACGCTGGTAATCTTTCCAGCCTGGTGTCATATCATCGTATGCGGTGATAAAAAACAGCAGAACGGTGGATACAGCAAACAACGCGTATAATATCGCCTGATCCCTGGTCCACAGCAGAAGAACGCCGACCAGGTTGACGATAAGTATAATTATTATAAAAGTATTCAGCATGCCGGCGCCCCGTTTTATATATTGAAATATGGAGTGGTGATAGCGTATTTGTAACCAAATATGAGCCGAAGCAAAATCTTGGCCACCACAGCGAATGTGAAAATCACATGGATTTGCACGATCAGGTAACGGATCATGCCAAGACTATTTATATAATCTTTGGAGATTTTTGCGATTTTTAAATTGCCCATCCGAGCCAGCAGAAGGGGGAAAATAAGTCCGCCAATGAAAATAATCCCCAGAAAGATAAGGCCAATCCAGTTTGGCAAGTTTATCAAGGTCGCCTCTGTGACTTTTAGAGGCACATCAGGATAGGTCCATGTATGGCCGCCAATGGGATAATCTATGTAGGGCCAGTAAAATTCCCAGCTCGGCCCCCTGAACCATTGCCCCACAACGATAAGCGCAAACCAGAGGAACATGCCAAAGGTGAAAAATGTCACGGCGAACTTGCGGCCCTCCCAGCCATAATATCCTTGGCGTCGTGGTGACACATCCACATAAGGTATCAGCATAAGGCCCAGCACTATCTGCCCGGGCAGAAGGACACCGGCGATCCATGGGTCGAAATATACAAGCAACTCCTGCAAGCCTATGAAGTACCATGGAGCTTTCGCAGGGTTCGGTGTTTTGGCCCAGGCGGCTTCTTCTTCCAGCGGGGCGTCGAACAGAAACGACACACCCCAGGTTATGATCAGCATAAATATAATCGATAAAAAGATTATCCAAAGCAGATTGGGCCATGATGGGACTCTGGGATAATCTGGTTTATTTGCCAGCGAGTAACCAGCCTTGTATTCATTCAGATCAGATTCAGCCACGAAATTTTATCCTGTCAAATAGTTAAATAAAAACGTCCTATGGTTTACAGCGGACCGGAAAATCCATCCTTTCTGATTCTGTAAAAATGGAAAATCATCAACACAGTCGCTATCAAAGGAAGCCCAACACAATGCCAGACATAGGCCCTGATAAGGGCGTTTGGCCCGACCCTGGTGCCACCCAGTATGGCGAATCTTATGTCATTATCGACCTTGATACCCAACAGCTCGGAAAATGGCCCTTCATAACCAACAAACGGCGTGGCGGAGGCCATATTCGTTCCCACGGTAACTGCCCAAAAGCCCAGTTGGTCCCACGGCAGCAGGTATCCGGTGAATGAAAGCAGCAATGTCAGCTTAAGCAGCAGAACGCCCACAACCCAATTGAATTGGCGCGGCGGCTTGTATGATCCGGTATAAAAAACCCGCGCCATATGTAAAATAACCGCCAGAACCATCGCATGGGCGCCCCACCGGTGCATATTCCGCAGGATGCGGCCATAGGGCACCATAAAAAACAGATCCTTCATATCGTTATAGGCCCTATGCTCTTCTGGAATGTAATAAAACATCAGAAGGACACCGGTTAGTGTGAGTATAAGAAACAGGAACAGGGCGACACCACCCATGCACCAGTTGTAAGAGAGGCGCAGGCCATGTATACCCACTTTGGTCGGAAAGATATGCATTAAAAAGCCGGATCGCATCACAGACATTGTTTTCAGTTTTGTGTTTGGGATGCCTGTTCTGAAAACAGATCTGAAAATAAAATTGTCAGTAATCAGCTTCCACAGTTTCGCAAAAAAGCCAGAATTACCCTCTGGCGGAGTAGCCATCATATACCGTCCTCTTCTGTTCGCTTGCTAGTTAAGCTTCAAGTTTTAGGAAATATGGTTCGCTATTTATTATCTCCAGTTCCTCAGGGGTCCACTGGGGAACACTGGTCAATTTCATAAACTGTAACGACGGCCTCTTCATGCCGAGAAGCCCTGTGGTGACTATCATCGATCCATCCGGAGCAAGCCGGATCATTGCCCGGAAAAACGGCAACGGCGCAGGGCCAGCGACCACTTCACCCTTCAGATTATAGTTGGAGCCATGACAAGGGCATTTAAACCTGCGCTCGCCCGGGAACCAGTTTGGTGTGCACCCCAGGTGTGTGCATACGGCAACCATGGCGTAGATCCCTTCAGAATTCCGCACTATCCAGACCCGTTGCGATTTTTTAAACCGTTCATCAACCACAGCGTCCGACGGGTCGTCCGGAGCGACATAATCTTCCGGTTTCCCGGCGTTAAACGTGGTTTGCGGCTCATACAGCACACCGGGATAGAAAAATTTGGCGAAGCTCGCGCTTGATCCGGCGCAAAGCATACCGAGGGATGACCATCCGCTGATCATAAAAAACTTGCGTCTGGAAGGAACTTCGACGGAGTTAACTGAAGATGTATCACTCATTTAATAATCCCTTATGCACAATGATAATTGAACAAATCAGATTTAAATTAAACATTATGTCAACACAATAGCAATGATACATAAAACGAACCCGATGTCAACATGTGATACGTCAGATAGTATTACAAAATAATCTATGAACACAAATTCATTTATCAGTTTTTTTGGAATTGACAGAAGGTGGATCTAGGGCAGGGGGTGGGATTATCCTTGCTGGATCAGGTCTTCGATTTCCTCTTTGAAGCTGTCCATACCTTTTTTTTCGATTAATTTACCCAGCCGAGAGCTTCGTTTACCATTGATGGAGCAGTATTTAATAATGGCGCCGATAATCTCTAAAACAGATTGACGGTCCGGCGCGATGGTTAGTTGTCCAGCCACCCGCGGGTTCATGCCGCCCGATCCGCCCACTCTGATTTCATACCCCTCCGGGTGGGCGATAATTCCGATGTCCTTGGTCGCCGGTTCGCTGCACGATCGCTGGCAGCCAGCCACACCGATGGTAATCTTCATCTCTATATCGGTGTTTTTGAACAACCGGTCGATCTCCATAGCCAGCGGCAGAACCGGCTGCTGGAACCTGCCGCAAAAGGTTTCTGCAGAGCACATCTTCACCGGGCGCACACCGCCGAACCGAAAATCGTTCCGTTGATAACCGACCTTTTTGCTTATCTCACCAGCTTCCTTCGCATGGGCGCCATCATCCCAGACAAAGATTATCTCGCCGCCCAGCTTGATATTTTTGGCCCCTTCCGCTTCCATGGTCTCCACCAGGGTTTTCATCTCATCGATCGACATCACACCCGCGGTTATGAACGGTGAAAACACAAAGCGTCGTTTTGGCGTGGTCAAAACTTTTCTCCTTTCCCCTCTCTCAGATGGCTGCCGATGGGGCGGATACGCGTCCAAATGTTCCAGCTGAACAGCACACCCGCCATCAATTGCATTATCGCCCCGACAGCCATGACAACCTGCGCAATTGTCGAGCCGCCGAAATAGAGCGTGATCTCACCACCAGCCCTGATAATAGTGCCAATGGTGATCATCCAGTAGTTGATCTCGGTCAACGATGGGCTGTATCGAAAATCATCCTTGGCCGGCCTGGGGAACATCCAGTACGCCACGCCCATGATCAGGGTGATTATGAAACCGAACAGGATCAGATGTGAGTGCGCCGATATCAATATCCCGACAGGGCGGTCGGAGCCGTTGAACTGCAAAAACAGAATCCACGTCCCAAGGGCAAGCCCCGCCAGAAAGAAGAACAGCGATGTTTTAATATAGCGTCTGACAATTGTAAACATTGTGCTGGTTACTATATGTCACAGCACGCATGCCGGTCAAACATGCATGGGCCGCCAGTTATATTTTCACCCGATCGATATTTCCGCGGAACAGCGGCCCGCGCCGTCGGCGATGGTCTCTTTCACCTCCAGGGTCGCGTTACTGTTCAGGCCGGATACGAAACCTTTGAGCCAGGCGTTATGCACGGCGCACATTTTGCTCGGCGAGCAGGCGGTATACTCCCAGTTCGGTATATGGTTGCAGGCTGTATGGTTGTAGGCGAACCGCTTATTATCGATCGGCTGCACCTCGGCGCCAGGGTCGCACGGCATGCCCTCCAGCACATAGTCATTCACATATTTATACAATGCTTCGGCATCATCCACCGCTTCGCCCGACTGCGACAGGGCCTGCTCCGCCGACGCTTTGCCATGCGCCTCAACGGTCTGTAAAACCTTATCGAAATCGCTGGCAGTTTCCACTATTCCGGCCTCAAATACTTCCACCTTGGATATCAGCCCATATAAAAACTGATGTATCGAATTATCTCCCACCAGTTGAGCCAGGTCGGCGCCTTCCAGCTTCTGACCATAATCCGCTATTTTTTGATCGACAGCTTCTTTTTGACCGTTGTCGGAGAGCATAGACGCGATAGCAAACGCCCTGCCTTCCATGTGTACTATTTTATTAAACAACCAGTGATGTATTGGTCCTAAAAATGCGCTCACGTTTTATCCTTATTAAATTTTAATTTGTTTCAGGTTAATTCAGATTATCGGTTCACCCGCTGATATCAACAATGACTTTTGTCACATTATATCCAGCCAGCCAAATGATAAAAAAAACCGACCCCTTTATATAAAGAGGTCGGCTATATTGCTGAAAACTGAATACTACGATTCAGCAGGGCTGTCCGCAGGGCCGTCTGCTTTAAGATGCTGAGAGCAAAGCTCCATAATATCCATCACTTTCACTTCATCATCGGCGTAGCCTTCATTCGATTCGTTGACTTTCTGGTAGCATGCAGGGCAGGAGAGCACCATTTTCTTGGCGCCCAGCGCGCGCGCTTCATCAATAGCGATCCGGCCCATTTTGATCGCGTTTTCGCTGAACACTTTCTTCACAGCGCCGCCAGCGCCACAACAGCGCGCAAGCATTCGGTTCTGACCAAATTCGGCCAGGTCCACGCCAGGGATCGCTTTCAAAACATCCCGGGGCTCTTCGGTGACACCTACACCGCGGGCGAGGTAGCAAGGATCATCGTATACAATCCTTTCGTTGAGTGGTTTTTCGAATTTGATTTTACCTTCCCTGATGCTTTCGATCATGAACTGGCTCATGTGGCGGATCTTGAACGGCAGTTTGCCACCCCACCATGTGGGCCAGTCCCGGGTCATGATATTACAACAACATGGGCAGGAGCTGATCAACGTTTTGACACCCCTGTCGGCGTAGTCCTGGATCACTGGCCGAACAAGGTCCGGAATGATCTTGTGCTGGCCCGAAACAAAAAGTGGAAAACCACAACAGATCTCCCTTTCCGGCGGCAGCATCATATAATCGATGCCAGAAGCGGTGAGCATTTTCACGTCACCGATCGCCATCGGCTGCGACTCATACGCAGTTGTACAACCTGTATAATAAGCGATCTCGGCTTCTTCCTTGTAAGGAGGGCAGTCTTCCGGCCACCAGTCATATCTTTTTTCAGCCGGCTGGTTATATACGTTGCCTGTTTCCAGGGTCACCTTCTCCATCATGTTTTGCGGCTCCCACGGGCCATAACCCATCTCCACCATCCTTGCGCGGAGGAAAGGCCAGAGGCGCTGGGAGAATATCCCGGACTCGCACATTTCGCCACATCGCCCGCACGTGGTGCATTCCCACAACGATTTGGACAGATGTTTCATCTCGTCCTCGCTGATATGGCCCGGGCCCATCAGCTTGGCTTGCAGCCCTTCGGTGCGCTGGATTAATGATCTAAACAAGGCTATCTTATCTGGAGGCGAAACAGATGTATCTCCGGTTACATCCTGTATAGGGCACTCTGTAAGGCACGCTCCGCATCGGGTGCAGGCGTCTATCTCTATTAATTGTCGTTTCGACAGTCCTGAAGTAAAGTCAAAGTTTTCGGTGGCTGGTGGATTATTTGGCTTAATCGGCATATTTGGCACCTCTCATAAATTAGGTCTTATCAAAATGATTCAAAACCCCAAAACTAGTAATTATATAACGAATACAAACGATAGCTTATCGTTTGCAAACTTTAGAGCAATTTACACCACAATTCGCACAGTATCCTCGTCTATAGATAAAATTCTACAGAAGTGGGATACAAAAACCAAGGAAAAGATCAAGGAAGCCCTTTTATTGTTTGCGGAGCCGAACCCTCACAGCGTTGGCGTGCGAGGTCAGCCCCTCTTCCTGGGCCACCGCGATGGCATGTTCGGCGATGCTCTCTAACCCGTTCTTTGTAAAAGATATAAGGCTTGTCCGCTTTATAAAATCATACACACCCAATGGCGAGAAAAACCGGGCCGAACCGCCGGTGGGCAACACATGATTCGGGCCGGCGCAATAATCGCCCAGCGCTTCCGGGGTGTATGGCCCGACGAACAGGGCGCCGGCGTTTATCACCCGGTCCACGTAACTGTCGGCGTTTTTTATCATCAGCTCGTAATGCTCCGGCGCTAACTGATTGGAAAGGTCAAACGCCTGGTCAAGCGAGTTCACGACAAACGCATAACAGTTTTTCTTCAGGCATTTCCGGATCAGTGTAGCGCGTGTCAGGCCCTTCAGTTGTTTTTCCAGGCGGTTGGTCACTTTATCCGCCAACGCCCTGGATGTGGTGACCAGGATGGGGTATGCGTTTTCGTCATGCTCCGCCTGCGAAAGAAGATCGGCGGCGATGAAATCCGGGTCGGCGCCGGCGTCGGCCAGGATCAATATCTCGCTCGGTCCCGCCACCATGTCTATATCCACACGACCGAACAGCTGACGTTTCGCTTCCGCCACATACACGTTGCCCGGCCCGACGATTTTGTCCACCGGTTTGATCGTCTTCGTTCCATACGCCAGCGCCGCCACCGCCTGGGCGCCGCCCACCTTATATATTTCACTCACCCCGGCTATACGCGTTGCCACGAGGGTATGTGGATTAATTTTTCCGTTCGGCGTCGGGGTTGTCATCACGATTCGTTCCACCCCGGCAATCTGCGCCGGTATGGCGTTCATCAACACAGAGCTGGGGTAGGAGGCGGCGCCGCCCGGCACATATATCCCGGCGCTGGCCAGGGGGCGGATCAACTGGCCCAGCCGCGACCCTTTCGTATTCACCGTCCACGACTTCTCTTTTTGGCGTGCGTGGAACTTTCTGATTCTATCGGCCGACACTTCCAGCGAATTGATGACCGACCGATCCGCCAGCTTGAAACATTTGTCGATCTCCCGTTTCGACACTTTCATTGTCCGCGTCGTATAATCGGCCTTGTCGAACTTTTTCGTATAACGCAGCAGCGCCGCGTCACCTTTGCCCCTGACATCCTGGATGATTTTATCCACCGTATCAGCCACATCGGTGGGGCCATGCTCTATTCTGTTCACCAGCTTCAGGACCGCTTTTTTATATTCCTTGCTGTTGGCAATGATGATTTTCATTTCGTTTGTTCTACCGATAGAGTTATGGTGAATCGCTCCTTTTCGCCAGGGCCCAGCTCCAGCTTTCTCAGCAGAACAATGCAGGAGCCTTGATACGTTTTTTCGAAACCAGACTCGGATTGCGATACAGTCTCCACCGGAAAGCGCCACGCATCAAAAAGCTCCGGCGAGGCCAGGCTCACTTCAAAGCCGGCCCAGTCATCCCGCATTCCGATCTTTCTCATATTAACATCAGCGTCCGCCACCTTCAGCCTTGGCCGATCCGCCGATCCAGGAATCACCCAATATCTGTCCTCCGCGTCGGCCGCAAGCAGCGTCAGGTTAAACTCGATCCCTGACATGCAGTTAACCAGGTTATCGCCGTTATTTGCGATCTCGTATATCGCGGTGATGGTCGCGTCTTTATTATTAATGGTAAACTCTTTTGCGATGGTCACAAGGTGGCTGTTCCCGTTTAATTTTAGCTCACTGTCCCGCGACATGGTAATGATTGCGTTGTCATCTTTCTTGTCGATGGAGATTACATCATAGCTGGCGCCCGGGTTATCGCTCGGTGGATCGTACCGGTTACTCATAAACTCTGCCATGGTTATCCCGTCGCCAAAAAAATGATCCTGAAAGCAGTGGCGTCCGTACCGGTCGTATATCAGATTATTTTCCAGGCCTTCCTCTTTCATGGTTACCATATCGTGGATAGACTCCGGCTGGGTATCATCTCCATGTCCATAGGCGATTTCAGTCGCATGGTGGATAATTTTGTCATGATACGTTTCCTTGCGCCGCATAAAAGTGTTCGTCAGCGAGAAGCTGGACGGCTTGTAGTCGAGCAAAAACAGGCTGCCGCCATAGCCGGGGTTGAACGCTGTTGTCATCTGCGGGTTTTCCACCACGATTTCGAAAGCGCCGTTCATATTGAAATCGAACTGGCTGATATCGACCCAGTGGGGATCGGCCTTGCTCGCTTTATCGGCGATTTTTTCTGCGTTTATAAGACTGTGATACACTGCGTGGCGAAGCGAGTTGAGGTATAACCCACCAAACATACCATGCCAGTAGGCGCAGTTACACTGCCCTTTATACAGCTCCCGCCGGGCGGCGCTCATATCGATGTCATCATGCTCCAGTTTCGAAACCTTGCCCGAAATATGCAGCATACGTTTATGCATGCGGTTGGCCTCTTCATATTTCGACAGGAAGTTGTCCCACACGCCGCCACGGATGAACGGCTTCCAATCATCCTTTTTGCCCATCTCCTCAACCTGCTTCAAAACAGAAGAGAACTTGGCGCCAGATTCTGTGTTCAGCGTCCACTCCATCATCTCTTCATACGACGCCATCGGCATATATACCCGACCCATGGAGCCATTACTATCCAGATGATCGGAGAACAACGCTGTGTTAACGGCGTCTGCATTCTCTTCCAGAGCCGTATAAAAATTGTGGAGCCATTTCTCCTCATACACCCACTGATATGTGCCGGGCCACAAGCCGAGCTTTTCTCCATCATCGCCATAGGTTATGCCCATGGTTCCTTCATGGCCGTCCGCCTGCCGCAGATAGTCGATGGTCTCGCCCGGCATTTTGAACGGGATGGAGTAGCGCAGATTCTTGTCGATGGGGAAGACCGCGACGGAATGGCCATGCTTCTCTGTCATGTAATATCCGGTCATATCATCGGCGCCCAACCCGGCATAGTAGAAATGGGTATCGTCCAGCAGCGTGTAGCGTATCCCGGCTTTTGATAATATTTTCGGGATAGAGGGGTCCCATATCCGCTCCGTCAACCATGCTCCCTGTGGGACGAGCCCAAACCGTTTCAGGATATACTCATTCATCATTTCGATCTGGCCGATGGCGTCGCCCTCTGGTATGGAGGAGAGGATAGGCTCGTAATATCCGCCGGACAAAATTTCCACCTGTCCACGCTGCGCCAGCGCCGCCACATCGTCGATATATTTAGGACGGTTCGCCTCCAGCCAGTCCAGCAACGGGCCGCTGTGGTGGAGGTTGAGCTTGATCCCGGGATGCTCCTTCAATACGTTTAGCTGCGGCTCATAGCAGGTCGTGAATGACTCCTCAAACACATGCTCAAAGTTGCCGATCGGCTGATGGTTGTGTGTGCCCATCATGAAGTCAACCCGACCCATTTGCTTCCCCCAACAATTGTTCCTGACATTCAACTATTAACTATGGCACATATTAACTATGGGAAGACATGATAAATCCAGAGCGTGAATTTGTCACGCTATTTGAGCAAGATTTCAAAGAAAGCGCTAGACGCCGACCTTGCCGCCCAGCACCACAGCGTTGGACACCAGCTGGTGCAGGCTGGCCACCACGTCCATATCGATCCCATACTGGGGCAGGACCTTTGTGAACTGCGCCTTGCATATGGCGCAAATCATCGCCATCGTGTTCACGCCGTGCCGCTCCATCACATCGTGCAGAGCCTGGGCCCGGGGGCTGGCCCCTTTGACGCGGAGGTCCATCAGCTCGTCGGTCAGCAATCCGCCGCCGCCGCCGCAACAGAACGTCACCTCGCGGATAGTCTCATCATCCATATCCACGAAGTTGTTGCAGACGCTTCTGATAATCTCCCGCGGTATTTCGAACTGGCCGCCCGGCATGTCACCCATCCGGGAGCCGCGCGCCACATTGCACGAGTCGTGGAACGTGACCACCAGATCGTCGTTGGCCGATTTGTCCAGCTTCACGCCATCCCGCCTGATCAGGTCGAGGGTGAACTCGGCGATGTGGGTCGGTGTCTGGTGTTTCGGGTCGAGGAAATCGAACGGGCCGATCAGGGTGTTCCAGAAGCTGTAGCCCACCCGCCACGCATGACCGCATTCACCCACGATGATTCGTTTGACCTTCAGGTCGTGCGCCGCTTCACGGATCCTTTTGGCGACGTTTTGCATGGTGTCGAAGTTGCCGATGAACATGCCAAAATTGGCGAACTCCGAAGCGTAGGAGCTGACTGTCCAGGATACACCCGCCTCGTGGAATATCTTACCGTAACCAGTAAACCCTTCGATATGGGGCGAGCTGAAGAAATCGGCCGATGGCGCGATCAGCAGAACATCCGCGCCTTCCTCATCCAGCGGGAAGCGAACAAGCGTCCCGGTCTCTTCTTCTGTATCCTCTTCCAAAAACTCCAGCGTGTTTTCAAGCGCAGGTTTGGTGATGCCCAGGTTGTTGCCCACATCCAGCACTTTGCCCAGTATCTCGTTACAATATTTCTGGCCCACGCCAACGCTATCCATGATCTCCCGGGCGGCCATCGATATCTCTGCCGTGTCTATCCCGTACGGGCAGAACACCGAACAGCGGCGGCACTGGGAGCATTGGTGGAAATAGTTGTACCAGTCGGCGAACACATCCTCGGTCAGATCCTCCGCGCCGGCCAATCCGGGGAACAGCTTGCCGCCTGTTGTAAAATTCCGCCGGTATACCTTGCGCAGCAGCTCCTGCCGCGCCACCGGCATGTTGTTCGGGTCGCCCGTGCCCAGGTAGTAGTGGCACTTGTCGGCGCACGCCCCGCACCGCACACAGATATCCATGAACACCTGGAACGAGCGATATTTGCCCAGCAGCTCGCCCATTTTATCGATGGCTTTCTCTTGCCAGTTATCGACCTTTTCGGCAGGGAAACCGATGCCGGTGTTATGTTCCGGCGCGGCTGGGTTGGTCTGGTAATGGGCGGTGGCGCCCGGTTCGATTTTCGGTACGACGATCTCGCCGGTCAGTTCATCAGTTTCTATTTTGTCCGCCACTATTCTATACCGAGCCTTTCATAGTTATTCCGCTTCGCCCGCCGCCCATGGGTTGACATGGCGACGTTCCCTGCTGTCGTCCACCTGGTTGCGGGTGGGGGAGAAGAAAATACCGCCCATATGCATCAGCTTGGAGAACGGGAAATAAACGACAAGTATCAGCACCAGCGACAGGTGGGCGATGAACACCGGGTCCGCCGGCATCTCCACCGGGCTGAAGGTAACGATCCCGATCATGAAGTTTTTAACAGATGTCACATCGGTGCGCACGATGAACTTCATCACCAGGCCGGTCCACGCGATTAACCCGATGAGAACCAGCGCGAAATAGTCGGCAAATATACTGATATACCGGACACGATCCACCATCAGCCGCCGGACAAACAGGGCAACCGCGCCCGCCAGCAGCACAACACCAGCCCATACACCCGGAGGCCCCGCCAGCGCCACAACGCCCGGCACAGGGTCCAGAAAATAACGGAGGTGGCGGAACAGCACCAGGGCCAACGCGGCATGGAAAACATAGCCGGTCAGCCATGTCCATTTATTACCTTTGAACAAGCTGGTGAACAACAGCACCTCGCCCAGCAACCGGATCACGACGCCACCTTTGGTTGTGGGCGCCGGTGTGGTCGGTATCTTCAGTGGGGCAGGGGTCAGCGCATATCCCCAGATGCGCGCCAGAAACGCCAGCAGGAATACGGCTGTCGATGCGTAACAAAGAGTGATAAAAAGCAGTGAAAGCGCAGAAAGGTCACCCATCCTGGTCTATTACAACCTCCCTATCCAGAGATATAGTACGTTATACGCAACCAGTCGGCTTTGGCAGACCAGCTATTTTACAAGCCTGTTTGGCCGGGCCACCCGGGTACAGCTCGTACAGATATTTCGTATTGCCCTTTTCCTTGCCCAGCTTTTTGCCGATGGCTTTTGTAAGGATCCGGATCATCGGCGCGATCTTGTACTCTTCATAATACTCACGCAGGAAAGTGATCACTTCCCAATGCGCTTCAGTCATGTCCAGGCCTTCTTCATCAGCCAGGTATTTACCCACATCTTCGTTCCATTGATCCAGGTCGACAAGATATCCGTCTTCGTCTGTTTCATATGTTGTATCGTTGAGTTGAAAAGCCATTAAAATAAACCTCCTGATATTCCTTTATGTAAAAAACATTTCATATAGCCACAGACCTGTCTTTGGTCCACGAAATACATTATAACAAAAACTTTACCTCATAGATAAAGTTACAATCGCATATCTGCCCCAAAACTGCCATTTGGCGCAGTCTGGCAGATTGTTTATATCAACATGTAAGTTATAAACCCATGCCCATTTCTATATAGCCGCACGGACAGACTTCGGCGCAGATATGGCAACCGACACATTTGGTATAGTCGGTGAACATGATCTTGCCCTGCGGCATTTTTTTATCACGCTCGATAGCCTCCCACGGGCAATAGACCCGGCACTGGTCACACACCAGGCATAGCCCACAGCTCATGCATCTCTTCGCCTCGGCCACAGCCTCTTCCATAGAGATAGTCTGGAAAATTTCTGTAAAACCACCTGTACGTGAATCCACAGGGATAGATTTCTCCTCATGACGGTTGACCGCAGGGTAATAGTCAAGGATCATTCCTTTATGCTTTATTATCCTGCTTTTCTGCTTCGGCCGGGTATCCACACCCTTTAAATAATCATCGATGGAAAGCGCCGCCTTACGACCCTCACCAACAGAGCGGGTCGATATCCCTAAACCGAGCACATCGCCGCCGGCGAAAACCCCATCTTCAGCGGTCTCCATAGTGTTGCGGTCGATCTTTACCCAACCGCTGTCGCTCGACACAGATTCCATCCCTTCAAACAGCTCTGGTTTCTGGCCAATACCGATGATCAACGATGTCAGCTCTATGTCAAACTCAGAGCCTTCTATTGGAACAGGGCTTCTTCTGCCGGAACTGTCCGGTTTACCCAGCTCCATCCGAATACAGCGAACGCCTGTCGCCCTGCCATTGTCCCGCAGCACCTCGACGGGGGCGGACAAATATTCGATCCTTATCCCTTCTTCCTGGGCTTCCGTGATATCCCGGTCGATGGCGGGCATCTCCTCCAGCGTACGCCGATAGAGGATTGTCACTTCCGCGTTTTCTTCACGTTTGGAAATCCTGGCGGAATCCAGCGCAGACTTCCCTACGGAATCTGTTTCAGTCTCCGCTTCCTTGATGGCTCTCTTTGTGTCTGCGTCATCAGTATCCAAAGGAGTACGCAAAGACGCGCGGGCCGCGTCGATGGCGCTGTCGCCACCGCCTACAACCACGACCTTCGATCCGATATCCACATGGACGCCGGAGTTGACCCGGTTGAGATAGCTGGCCGCGGTGAACACGTTGGCCGCGTCTTCGCCAGGGATGCCCATGCTGGAGCCTTTGTGCGCCCCGTTCGCCATGTAAATAGCGTCATAATCCTTACGGAGAGAATCGAAAGAGACATCCTCGCCAACCCGGGTATCACACTTCAGTTCAATACCAAGGCTGAGGATATTGTCAATTTCGGCGTCCAGAATATCCCTGGGCAGCCGGTATGTCGGTATGCCATAACGAAGCATCCCGCCCGGCTGGCTGAACGCTTCATAAATCGTAACGCTGTGGCCCTTTCTGGCAAGCTGGTATGCGCACGACAGCCCGGACGGGCCGGAGCCTATCACCGCGATCTTCTTGCCAGTCATTTTATCGGTGAGCTTTTTCAGCTTCAGACCACGCTTCAGGCCATGGTCGCCTATATACCTCTCCATGTTATTAATGGCAACCGCGCCATCCTTTTTGTTTTTGCGGTTGCATCCGCTTTCGCATGGGTGTGGGCAGATCCTGCCATGGGTGGCAGGCATAGGGTTTTTATCCGTCAGCAGCCTCCACGCTTCGTCGAAAGATTCCACCTGATTACGTTTGAAATCTTCCGCCTGGGCGATATGGGTCAGGTATCCACGGATATCCTCGCTGCTGGGGCACTCGAACCGGCACGGGGGAAGTTTCCTCACATAGGTGGGGCACTTCCATGATGTGCCATCGGTTACGATTATCTCATCTGCATCGTACTTGCGAAGGTTAAACTCCGCAGGTTGCATCGACATTACATCTGTTAGGCTCGACATTCTTTTAACCCCTCCTACAGACGGACGTGGGTGGATGTATTGAACGTGCTGCGAGCCGTGGCCGTGTCGTCAATATGATACTTGGTGAACGGAAAGCCGGTCAGCTCGAAAAATTTCTTCCAGCCGATACGTTCCACCCATTCGCCCAATCGCTCATACTTTTTGGCGGACCCTTTGTAGACCTCGATAATCTTGCGGACAGCGTCGCCCACTTCCGGCCATCTTGGCGGGTTGTTCGGCAGACCCCATACGGCAAGCTTCATAAAAGAAGGTCCGTTCCGGGTGCTGGCGGTTTTGCCGCCCAGCCAGATCGACAGGGTGTCGGTCTCTGCGTCGCGGATCTCCATGGTGGGGCACTGGCCGTGGCAAGCGCCGCAATACATACACTTCTCATCCACAACCTCCAGGGATGTTTTGCCCACTTCATCAGGCCTCGGCCGGATGGCCGCCACAGGGCAGATGGCCACCACCTTCGGCAACTCGCAGATCCCCACACCCTCCGGCTTGATCACCGGTGGATGATGATGCTGCAGGTTGATCGAAAGGTCGGCCTGGCCGCCGCAGTTGATCTGGCAGCATGAGGCGGCGATTTTCACCCTGGCGGGCAGGTCGTTGTCTGTGACGAACTCATGAAACAGCTCGTCCATCAAAGCCTTCACCGACCCGGCTGCGTCTGTGCCAGGAAGGTTGCAATGCAGCCAGCCCTGGGTATGAACGACGTTGGAAACGGAATGGCCCGTGCCGCCCACAGGAAAGCCGATGACCTCATCAACTTCCTTGATCAGCGGATCGATGTCGTCTTCATTCGCCAGGAGGAACTCCACGTTCGCCCGGCTGGTGAACCGCAGGAACCCCTGGCAATATTTATCGGCGATGTCGCAAATGCTGCGCACCGTATCCACGCCCATGGTGCGGGGCGAGCCGGCGCGGACGGTATAGAGCCGGTCGCCGTTGTGCGCTTCATGCACCAGCACACCCGGCCTCAGCTTCTCGTGATATTTCCACTGGCCATAATTTTTGGCCATCAGTGGATGAAGATTCTTGGTATGGTCCGGCGCCCCGTTATCCCTGGGGCCCTTTTTTCTTTCTACTGTTCCTGTAGCCATATTTATACTCCCTTAACCTGCTGTTTCCGTTGTTTCGTATTCCTCACTGCGAACAGCAGGATCATGTTCCGACTCTCCATCCAACAAGCCAGGCGCCAATTCCTCGAACTTGATGTACGGGTTGGTGCGTGGCGCGACGACCATCTGTGGATCAGGCTCCAGCCCGACGCCTTCCAGAAATGTGCCCAGGCCGACCCGGGCGATGAACTCGCCGATCCGCTCATGCTCGTGGGCGTGCTCACCCCAGAAATCCCAGATCCGGTCGACCAGGTCGGTCAGTTGGTCCCAATCCTCTTCCGTCTCCAGCTTCATGAAAGGAACGATGACAGAGCTCATGGTGTCGCCGATTTTCAATGTGCGTTTGCCGCCGAGCAGAATGGTGGCCCCTTTATCGTCGCCCACCGCCAGCGCTTTGTGCATCACGTTGATGCAGTGCATGCAGCGCACACAGTTTTCGTCATCGACTTCTATTTTCTTGTCAGCGATCTTCAGGGAGATGCAGTTGGTCGGGCATCGTGTGATAACGTTGTCCACCACATAGTCCGGCCCATGCTTGTCCACAAACTTCGCCACTTCATCCTGGTCGATCTTCATAGGCCCGCGCCAGGTGCCGATGACCGGCATATCAGAGCGCTGCATGCTGCAGGCGCAGTCGTTGGCGCAGCCGGAAAGCTTGAACTTGTATTTGTATGGAAATTCCGGGCGGTGAAGCTGGCTGATATATGTGTTGGTGAGGTGTGTGGTGAGGCCCATGGTGTCGAAACAGGACATTTCGCATCGGGCGTGGCCCACACAGCAAGACAATGTTCTGAGAGCGCCGCCGGAGCCGCCCAAATCCCAACCATGCTCGAACAGCTCCTCCGCAGCGTCGAACGTGGTCTCGTTATCGGTGCCCAGCAGAAGGATGTCGCCGGTCATGCCATGCATCTGCATGATGCCTGCGCCATGCCTGTCCCATACGTCACAAAGGTCCCGAAGTGTCTCTGTTGAATAGACCCAACCGGAAGGGGGAATAACACGGATAGTGTGGAACTGCGCAATATCCGGATACTCGTCAGCCAATTCTGAATATCGGGCAATAACACCGCCACCATAACCATCGACATTGAGCACAGTACCTTGCCAATAGTTCCATTTATCTTCATATGATTGATTTAATTGGCCTAATAGCTGTGAGACAGCAGGCTTTTTCTTGGAAAGAGTTTTCAGCTCTTTAACGAAGCTGGGCCATGGGCCAGATTCCAGCTCATCCACCAGCGAAGTGTCTATTTTCTTATCTTCGGACATATTTAATTCCTTTCAAATCAGTCTATTGAACTATGGTCAAATTTAGTAATCATTACCCCGATTTTCAGCTTGTAAATACAGTTAGATGTCTTCACCCTGTATTCGATTCTATATATTTTATCAGATTTGGATCAAACAAAATATATTAATCTAAAACAAGACTGAGTTTAACTATAACCAATCCCGGCATGGCGAGCAAGCGATAGGATGGCCCTGTATTAGCAGGGACAAACTGATTCAGGCCTTCGATTCACTCGGCACCACGTTCGATATAACGAACCGGAATTTGTAGAGCACTGTTTCATTATCAATCTTTAACGGTATATCCAGCCCAAATGTTTTTCCTTTGTTGTCATACGCCTTTTCAGTAATAAAATTGAAAAGCGGATAAACATACCAGGTCAGATCTTCCAGCTTCTTGATATTCTTCACCGGCGCCACGGCGTCAATCTTTTTCTCCTTTGGACCGATAACCGTGGCCGGGGGCTCGTCTTTTCTATCGGTCAACATGCTTTCGATGTTCGCCACTCCATATTTTATTCCGTCTATGTGGATGTAGGAGGCTTCGGCCCAATTCACTGTCAATGAACGCTCGCTCTTGTTCGCCATCTCCATATGGATCTTCTTCTCATCCATCCAGAACCGGATGTCGATCTTGTCGTCGCTGAATTCCTTTTTGCCGGAAGGTTCCGGCTCGGTCATGCTGTACTGGTACCAGTAGTTATACGCCGTTAAGCTGGCGCAAGACTGGACCAGCGCAATTGACAGCAATATTACCGTGACCCGTAAAATATATTTTTTCATCTGTTAACTATGCCACTTCCTGCCTGGCCTGGTCAATAAGGCCGGTTGTCACATCCACTATACCGCCCACATCCTTTCCATATGCGCCCGCCCCGATCTCGTGGGCGAACGTGTTGGTCACCACGGCGCCGCCTATCATCACCTTGTATGGCAGGTTATCGGCCCGGACCTTGTCGATCACCACTTTCATCTGCATCATCGTTGTTGTCATCAGCGCCGACAACGCTATTATATCTGCGTTATGCTCTTTCGCCTTTTCCAGAATTTCTTCCATCGGCACGCTTTTGCCAAGGTCTATCACATTAAACCCGAAGTTGGAGAGCATGATACAACAAATATTTTTGCCGATGTCATGAATGTCGCCCTTCACCGTGGCGAACACCACCGTCCCCTTGTCCGGCATGGCGCCGTTCGATTTCAATACAGGGTCGAGCACCACCATCCCCCGTTTCATGGTGTCCGCCGCGGCCACCAGGTGCGGGATGAATTTTTTCCGTTGCGCGAACAGGTCGCCCAGCTTTCGTATGGCCGGGGTCATCACATCGGCGAAGATTTCCATGGCGTCGATTTTTTCATCCAGCGCTTTTTTGATTAGCGAGTCTATGGAGCCTTTGTCACCCTCCAGAACAGCGCTGGCGATCTGCTCGCGGGTTGTCTTCGGCGCCGCTTCGCCATCATCGGCGTTGTCATCGCTCTCCATCATGTCGATGTACAGCCTGCACTGCGGGTCGCGATTGCAAAACAGCGATGACGCCGCGATCGATTGATTGGCCTGCTCGTTGTACGGGTTCATGATCGCCGCGTCCAGCCCGGCGCCCATGGCCATGGAGAGGAAAGAGCTGTTGATCAGGCCCCGCTCCGGCAGGCCGAACGATACGTTGGAGGCGCCGACCAGGGCAGGGCAGCCGAACTGTCGCCTGACTTCCCGGATTGTTTCCAGCGTCTGCCGCGCGCCCTCCTGCATGGCGGAGACCACCAGCGCCAGGCAATCGAATATCACCTTGTCTTTGGTGACGCCATGATCCTCCAGGTAGAGCAGAATTTTCTCGGCGATTTTCAACCGCTCCACCGCGGTCTCCGGAATATCGTCGCCGCTCAGCAACGCGATGACCGAAGCGCCGTGGCGTTTGACCAGCGGGGTCACTTCCTCCAGCCGCTCGGTCTCTCCGTTGATGGAGTTGATCAACGCCCGGCCCGGATACACCTCCAGCCCCGCCTCCAGCGCGGATACGTATGAGCTGTCTATCACGATCGGCAGCGGCGTCACGTTCTGCATCGCCACCACCGCCTTGCGCATCGATTCCGCCTCATCCACCAGCGGCACACCCACATTGACATCCAGCGCGTGGGCGCCCGCCTCATACTGTTTTCTGGCGTCGGAGATAATCATGTCCAGCTTTCCATCCTTGATCGACTGGGCAAACGCTTTCCGGCCGGTGGGGTTGATCTTCTCGCCGATCTTGACGAACGGCTGACCTTCGCCCGGCTGCAGGGTGACCATCCGGCTGGTGAGCGACAAAACCTGCTTCGCATCCCTAATTTTCGGTGTCATATCATCCACTATTGCGCGGATCATGCTGATATATTCCGGCGTGGTGCCGCAGCACCCACCGATGATGTTGGCGCCTGCATCTGCGAACGGCTTGCAAAACTTCGCCACTTCATCCATCGGGGTTTCGAACACTGTCCTGCCATCTTTATGGACCGGCAAGCCTGCGTTCGGCTGCACCGATATCGGCAGCGAGGTGGAGACTGCGAGGCGCTCCACCGTGTCGAGCATCGGCTCCGGTCCGGTGGAGCAGTTCACGCCGATGATGTCCACACCCAGGCCCTCCAGCGTCGCCACCGTGGTGATCGGGTCGGTGCCGGTGTCGGTGACGCCGTCGGAGTTGAATGTCATCGACGCCAGCAGCGGTATGTCGCATCGAACGTCGTTCGCCGCGATCACCGCCGCCTTCATCTCCATCAGGTCGAACATCGTCTCGATCACCAGCAGGTCCACCCCCGCCGATACCAACACCTCGATCTGTTCCTTGAATATGCCGACGCCCTCGCGGAACGATATGTCCCCCGTCGGCGCCATGATGCCGCCCAGCGGGCCGATATCCCCGGCGATGATGCAGTTCGGTCCGCCGGCACGCGCCAGCTTCACCGCTTCACGGTTGATCTCTTTCAGTTGCGAGTGCGCGCCATACTCGGCAAGGCGGAGCCGGCTGGCGCCGAAGGTGTTGGTTAATAATATTTGGGCCCCGGCGCCTGCGTATTGGCTGTGGACGTCGCGGATTCGGTCGGGCCGCTCCAGATTCCACAGGTCGGGCGCGTGCCCATCCGGCAGACCGGCGCCCTGCAACAGCGCGCCCATGCTGCCGTCCAGCACCAGGATATGCTTTTTCAGCTCCGCGAGAAATGACATATTAATGTACTGCTTTCAATAATTACTTCCATCCTATTACAGCCGAGACCGATTTCCTCGGTATCATTATAGAGGTGTCGGTCAACGCAATGCCGATCCTGTCCGCCTCCGTCAGCGCCAGCAGGTTCGACTGATTCTCCAGCTCCCAGTCGCCATAGCCGGGTGAATACCGTTTGGTGCGCTCGTAACCCGCCTTTTTGAATACGCGTTCGATGGTTTCATCCACCCGGTCCGCCATGTAATCCGCCATCCACCCGCCGATGGCGTCCAGCAGGTAAGACTCGGTCACCTCGCCAGCGTTTGCCAGCCGTTCGATTTCATCCTCCAGGCCGGGGCCAATGGTGCACGCCAGCGCCGAAACGTATTCGCACTGGTCCAGATGTTTCTTTATAGTTTTGCCTGTGAATACTTCGTCCATCGCTTTTTCGTTTTCCGCAATCAGCAGGTTTCGGTAGATACCTTTGCCATGGATTAAAGTGTATGCCCGGTCGATGCTATGTTTGATCGCTTCGCGCAGCGGTTTCTCTTCCAGCTGGTCCAGGCGCTCGATTTTCGAGATCCTCATCTCGCGCAGCACCCGCTCCGGCTCTATTGTGAACGGGATATTCTGCAGTATAACAGTTTCTTTATTAATCATCTAACCATCGTCAAGCTAAAACACTTTATTTTAGCTTAATGAAAATTTCGGTGTTGGAAATTTATTTAAAGCGCTTAGATGCTAGCCGTAATAGTGCAAAAAGAGTAGGAATTTCATTGTCTATTGAATTACTGAAACCAAAATCTTTTCCAACGATGTTCGAGAAAACCAAGCCAGGTGGATTTTTTATTGATTCTTTGAATTGTGGTCTTCTTGTTTATCCAATACCTTGACTATATAGTTGAGCAAAGAGATAGATTTTAAACTGTTGAGTTCTATACCATAATCAACGGCCTCCCCGTGTAATACTTGATGCCTATTTAATTCTGAAAAACCTTGATCACGATCTTTTTTAGAATAATTGATAGGAAGATTTTCGGTTAAAGGATACAAAAATATTGATCGAAACGAATTGGCTTCATTGCTCTCAACATATTTTTTTATTTTAGGAAAACCATTCCTGTCTTTACTGTATAGGTTGATTTTAATGAGCTCCCAACAAATACCATCTGCTTGTATTAAGAATATAGGTACTGATAACTCAAAATCACATCGAGAATGTGCGGTAAATGCTTTCTCAAGTATAGGCTTTCGATTAGGGAACCTACCGCAAACACTACTTTCTATTTCTGGCAATCGACTTCTATAATATTCAATCAACCAATGATCGATTTCTTCGTGGCTTTCACTGTTATATGCTTCCCCAAGTTTACGCAATTGAGTTGGAGTCATTTCAAGGTCTGGAGACCACCCACGTGTTGCAGCTGCAAGTAAGGGGTCAGGTAAATGTTTTAATAAACTATTTTTGTAATCATCAATATATTTTTGCTCAACTTTCGTTAGCTTATCTATCGTCGCGCTGTTTATTCCTGCGGAAATTGATTGAATTTGCTCGTTAAAATCCCTTTGTGTCTCAATGATATGTGAAATTGCAGTCGGATCAAGAAGTTTCATTAAATTTTTCATAAGCACTTTTTGCCAAGTCATGATATTCATAATATTATAATAACAGATCAAGCTTTACAAATACGAAAAAACCACAATTTAGCAATAACAGGCCAAAATAGCTGATTTTGGATCCTTCAAATCCCTCAAATGCTATTTACTGGCGGTAATAACTCTTGTATCGTCGGGTTAATGCACAATAGAGTGCGGAAAGTAAATTAAAAGAAAGGTTATGACCATGAAAAATTTTGGTTGTCGCGATCCTTCAGAAAAGCTTGCAACCTTACATTGATGACGTATTTGTGGTGCGAAGTGCGTTACGTCGTTTGGTCCCCTTTGCTTATCAGATCGTTGACGATCAGGTAGACGGCTGGGACGAGGACCAGCGTGAAAATGGTCGATACTGTAAGGCCGCCGACTATGGCGGTGGCGAGGCCGGAATAGAGCTCCGACCCGGCGCCGCCGCGGACCATGAGCGGGAGCATGCCGAAGACCGTGGTGATCGTGCTCATGAATATCGGGCGGATGCGCGTCTTCACTGCCTCTATCATCGCCTCTTTCTTTGGCATGCCATGCTCTGTATTGTTGCGTATGGACTGATGCACCAGCAGGATGGCGTTGTTGACCACAATACCCGCCAAAATAATAAACCCCAGTACGGTCAAAACATCCAGCGGTACACCCATGCCAACCACGGCCACCATGGCGCCCGACGCGGCCAATGGAACGGCGAACATGATGATCAGCGGATAGAGAAATGATTCGAACAGCGCCGCCATCAGCAGGTATACGATAACAATCGCCAGTATGAACGAACCGGAGAGAGCTTTCGCCGTGGCCTCCAGGTCGCTGGCGGAGCCGGACAACGATATTGAATAGCCAATGTCGAGCTTTTGTCGGATCGGTTTGAGGATGGTTTCGTTTACTCCCTCGACCATTGTCTGCAATGGCGTCTCCTGCGCCTTTGTCACCATCAGGGTCTCCGCCCGGTCCATCTCTATATGGTTTATCCGTGTCGGTCCGGTGGTCTCTACAATTTTGGCCAGAGAGTCGAGCTGGACCGCGATGCCGTTGGCGCCATATATCATGATGTTTTCCAGCGAGTGCCGGTTGACAAATGCGCCTTCTTCTCCTTTTACGGTGATGTCGATCTCTTCGCCGCCAATTTTATAGAGGGTCGCTTTCTTGCCGGCGACCAGCGTCTCCACCACCTCCGAGATGTCGCTGACGGAAAGGTTCAGGTCGGCCGCGCGCTCCCGGTCGATGTACACCTGGTATTCCGGGCCGCCCGATTCCTGACTGGAGCGGACGAACTCCACCCCCTCGACGCCCATCAGCTTGCCCCTGATCTCGTTGGAAATCGCTTTTATTTTCCCGAACTCCAGGCCCCGGATTTCAATCTCCATATCGGAGCCTGAAAAGCGGGAAAAGAGTGGAATTTGAAAAGCTCTGGCATATTCGAACCCTGGCGCGCCACCAATCTCCTTGTTAATTTTTTGCGCCACACGGGCGATTTCCAGCCTATATTCATCTTTAACCCTGGCGCCTATGCCATTGAATCTGCTGGAGACCACATGGAATATATATCTCACCTCCGGGACGTTTAGTATCTTTTCGGCGATGGCGTCGGAGTATTTTTGAGAAGCCTCGATATTGGACCCTACAAACGACTTGAACGTTGTGAATATCATGTTCCGGTTGCCCTTCGGCAGATATTCCATCTTCGGAATTATTGCGGCAACGGACAAAGCGGCAAGCACAATGACCGCCGCAACCGCCAGCTTTAGTTTCGTAGAGCTGACAGACAATTTCTCTGTTATCGAGATAAATATATGGCTGATATACCCGCCCAGCTTGTCAATCATCAGCATCTTTAGCGCCCCGCCACCAAACGAGCCGGAAAATAGCGCACCGACACCAAGGATCCGGGCGGAGAGCATCGGTATCACGGTGATCGATACAATCAGCGACACCAGCACAGAGCAGGATATGGCGATGGCGATATCACGGAATAGCTGCCCCGCCTCCTCCTTCACAAAAATGATCGGGATAAAAACCGCCAGCGTTGTCAGCGTGGAGGCGAGGATGGCGCCCCATACTTCCTCCGTCCCCTCCAGCGCCGCCTGCGCCTTCCCCTTGCCCATCTGCAGGTGGCGGTATATGTTTTCCAGCACCACGATGGCGTTGTCCACCACCATGCCGACGGCAAACGCCATGCCCGCCAGCGATATGATGTTTATCGACCGGCCGAACAGGCCCAGCAGTATGAACCCGGAGAAGGCGACGATCGGGATCGCCAGGCCGATGACCAGCGTGCTCCTGAACGATTTTAAAAACAGGATAAGCGCTATCACAGCCAGCAGGGCGCCAAAGGCGAAGTTGTATGTCACAAACTGGATCGACTCCCAGATATAGTCGCTGGAGTCGTAGCTTTCACGCACAGAAACACCTTGCGGCGCCAGCTCTTCGTTCAACTGTTCAATCACAGACTCCAGTTTGCTGATCACGGCGATGGTATTGGCGTCAGATTTTTTCACAATGCCGAAGGCCACCGCCGGCTCCCCCATGATTTTCACCATCGAGCTTCGTTTCTTGAATGTATCGTACACATTGGCCACATCCCGCAGATAGACCGGGCCGCCCTGGCTGTCTTTCTTGACAATCAACGCTTCTATATCCCCGATGCCCTTGAACAGCCCCACCGTGCGCACCAGATAGCGGCGTTTGCCCTGGTCGATATGTCCGCCCCGGACGTTCATGTTCTCCAGCCGTAATGCGGCCAGCAGATCACGGACACCCAGCCCCCGCGCGGATAGCGCCCTGAAATCCACGACCACCTGTATCTCCCGTTCCTCACCGCCATACACACGGATCTCGCCGACGCCTTCTATTCGTTCGAACCGGGGCACAATAAAATCGTCCGCCAGCACACGCAACCTGTTCACCGGCATCCTGCCCCGCAGGTTCGCCCAATAGATAGACTGCCGCTCGGAGCTGGTCCCGGCGAATATCACCGGTTCGTCCGCTTCTTCCGGGAACTCTTTAACCCGGGAGAGACGTTTGATTATATCGATGACGGCGATATCCTTGTTCACCCCCCACTCGAATTCCAGCTCTATGGTGGATGCGCCCTCGCGGGATGATGAGGTGATCCGGCGGAGCCCTTCCACGGCCTGAAGTTTCTCCTCTATCGGTATGGTGATCTGTTCTTCAACCTCCTGGGGGGCGGCGCCTGAGTAGGCTGTGGATATTTTGATTTCCGGTTTGTCCACAGTCGGCTTCAGTTGTACTGGAATTTTTGAAAGTGTGAGCCCGCCGAATATCACGATCAAAATAATACCGACAATTACGGTGACTGGATTATTTATGGAAAACCTGATGATCCACATAGTAGCTGTTCTGTTATATCAGGCCGTCAGATACCGGGATGTAGGCTACCTAAGTAGCTCATGATTGTTTGCCGCCCAACACAATCACCTTCTGGCCGTCCTGCAATATCTCGTTCCCTGTAACCACCAGCTTCTCATCGACGGATATATCACCGGTCACCTCCACCCGCTCGCCATGTTGTCTGCCGAGGGTGATAGCCTTTTCCCTGACGGTGTCAGGGCCTTCGATAGCATAGACAATCGCCTTGTTCGAGCGGAGGACAACCGCGTCCCGGGGGACCAGCAGCACCGTCTGCTTGCCGGTGGTCGGTATTTTGATCCTGGCGAACATGCCCGCCAATATCTTATGTTCCGGGTTATCCATCACGATCCGGATAGGAAAGGTGCGGGTGTTCTGATTCACCTTCGGCACCAGCGCGGCCACATTACCGGCGAACTCCATCCCGGGCAACGCGTCGAAGGTGACGGCCACCTCCTTGCCAGACGCGACGGCCGACATCAACCGCTCCGGCGCTTCTGTGATCACCTCGACCTTGTGGGTATCCACTATTTCAAAAAGGTTGCCACCCTTCTCCACCCAGTAACCTTCCTCCACTTGCTTGCCTGTGATGAAACCGCCGAAGGGCGCCTTGATGTTTAGATTGGCCTGGTCGTACAAGGCTCGCTCCAGCTCCGCCTGGCGAAGGTTCACTTTCGATCGGGCAAGGTCCACATCCAGCTCTGCGTTCTGTTTCGCCTCTAGCGACCCAATGTTTTGGGCATAAAGCTCCGCCGCCCGCTTTTGCGTCAGCTTTACCTTGGCCAGCTCGGTTTTCGCTTCCTTCAGCCGGTTCTGGGTTTCGCGGACGATGATTTTATATATGGCGCCGTCGAGCAGAGCCACGGTTTCATCCTTGGTAACGCTGGCGCCTTCACGCTTATCAAAAGCGATGACTTTCCCCGGAACTTCCGCCGATACCATAGCCTGCCTGAACGCCTTGACAGAGCCAACCAGCGACACGGAAGCCGAGACCTCCTTTTCTATTATCCCCGCCACCTCCACAGAGACGGGTGGTGGGCCGAACTGGGCGCCGCCGTTTTGCTGGGGCGTCACCGCTGGGGTGGATAGCAACTGTTGCGCGCCGATTGCCAATACCAACACAACACCGGCTAAAACAGCCAGCGCCTTGTAACGGTTATTCAAAATCCACTCATATGTCATAACGTTGATATTATACGCTTTTTAGGAAATCAGCGGATTGGTCAATCGTCGTCGCTAGCCGGTTTGCTCGTTACTACTTTTTTTGCCGACGCAGATGACCGACAATCCGGTATCCGGGAACAACGGGTCGAGGTGGCGCAGCAGAGGCACCAACTTGTCGAAAATTTTCAGCTGGAACGTGTCCATCTTCTCCTTTTGCAGCAGCACCGCGTTCAGCCACCAGCCGGGTATGGCGAACATATTAAACCCGAACGATTTCTCTATGGTATAGCCGTTTTGCTTTATCAGGCTTTCCAGCGCGCCTTTCTCATACCTGCGATAATGGCCCACCTGCCGGTCGTAGGAGCCGTACAGCCCGGCATATTGCGGCACCAACAGGATCAGCGTGCCATCCGGCTCCAGCGCCCTGCGCATCCTTTGCAACGCGGCGGCGTCATCCTCCACATGCTCCAGCACGTTCAGGCAGACTATGGTGTCGTAGCTCGCTTCACCCAGGGCGGCGAAATCTTCATCACTGCCCAGGTCGAGTTTTGCAACATTCACCGTTTCGTCATTTTCGAAGGTTTCCTTCAGCAGGTTCAGATACACCGGGTCGAGGTCGGTGACGGTCAGCTTCTCCCGTTTCGGCAGCAGCCTGCTGATGTTGCCGATACCAGAGCCCACCTCCAGGATACGTTTCCCCAGATGTGGTTTTATGCTATCCGCCATCCAGCCGTTGAAATTGCGCGCGATCGACATATCGTCCAGCATCTCGTGCCCTTGCCGGTCGCCGCCGCTGTCGCTGGTCAGCCACGATTTCAGGATGACGTAGACCGCTTCGAAGCCATCGGCCCAGCCGGTTTTTTTCCCTTCATCCTTCGACCGGCCGTAATAGCTGATCGGAATTTCATAGATGGTCAACCCCCGCTTGGCCACCTTGGCCGTGATCTCCGGCTCGAACCCGAACCGGTTAGAATGTATCGGTATGGTTTTCAATATATCGGTCCGAAACAGCTTATAGCAGGTCTCCATATCGGTCAGGTTCAGCCCGGTGAACATGTTGGACATGGTCGTCAACATCCGGTTGCCCAACGACCGGTAAAACCGGGGCACCCGCGTCATCTTCCTCGACCCGAACCGCGAGCCGTAGACAACATCGGCGCCATGCTCCAGCACAGGACCGAGCAGAAACTGATACTCCTCCGGGTCATACTCCAGGTCGGCGTCCTGTATCACCACATAGTCACCATCGGCGTGCTCGATCGCCCGGCGGACGGCGGCGCCTTTGCCCTGGTTCTTGTCATGGTAATAGGCGCGGACCTGATGACCGTTTCCATTCACGATATCGGCGATCACCTTTCGTGTGTCGTCGGTGGAGCCGTCATCGACGATGATCAGCTCCCGGTCGAAGTTATCGGGGAGTGTGGCGGCCAATACCTTCTCCACGCATTCTTTGATGAACTCCTGCTCGTTGTAAACAGGCATCAGTATGGACAAGGTTTTCCTGTCGGTGTCGTCGCGCATAATAGTTATAATAATTTATCGAATCAAAATGATAGATGATTATCCACGACCCGCCACAATTAATCAAGGTGGCGTTGGCGTGGCCAGTGCAAGTTATGCTGTCGGGGTAAGCGAGGGCGTCTTACAGGTTAAAATACCGCCTATGCGCCAGCCTGATATTAACCACATGGAAAAAGTGGGACACCATGCCAGGGGCGTGGTCACATATACCGCACCGATGAGATTATCCGTGGCGCACCATACCGGCATAGCCTGATTTAGCTCAAACTTCCACGCCTTTATTTACCGCTTCAGATATAATGCCAGGCTGGTTTTTCTTTCGATCAAGTTCTTCCGGTGTGTAGCAAAGCAGCTCCAGCGGATCGTCTTCCTCCCACATTAAATACAGGTTTGCGGCTCGTTTATACCAGGGGGCGCCATGGAAATCATCAGAAACAATCACCAGATCAAAATCGCTGTTATCATGATAATCGTTCCGGGTTCTACTCCCAAAAAATATAACTTTGGCTACATCGATTTCTCCCTGCAACTTTTTTTTATAAGCTTTGACAGCGTTCAGGTTTTTATTTTTTTTTGACACCATCGCAATATTTCTCCTGATGCGGAAATCGCGTCTTTTGCGGCTTCCATGTTCTGGGCTTCATCCAGAAATTCTAAAGCATCCGGGTACCTTGACGCAGTATAAAAAGGATTAAGCAGGCCGCATTTTTCTATAATTGATTTTGGAGCATTGACCTTTCTTGCCAGCGTTGCCAAGTCATGGATTTTTATCAGGCCAAGGTCGTTCTGCAAACAGAGCGCTTTTAACGCTTTTTCGGCGGCTTGTTGGGCGGCCAGCGCTGCCCAATCATAGTCTTTGATTTTGAACGAAGCCTTGGCATGTCTTAAATCAGACCCCGCTTTGCTAATCCAGGTTTTGATTATATCTGTCATCGTGATATCCTGATACGACCAAGTATATCAAAGAAATAGAAATCGTGGCTAATATTTGCAACTGTAATCTTTAAGATATTATAGTTAGCAATATTCAGACCAAAATCGCCAAAACTGCATCCCTCAAATGCTTCTTTTGCCTCAAATCCCTCATATGCCTCAAATCAACCAAATGCTCCATTTACCTCAAATGCTTCAAATGCCTCACCTGCTGTTTACTTGTGCGAATACTCATTTATATTTGTATGTAATGCGTGATAGGCGCAGAAATGGTAATAGGGAAAAGAATTATGATGACGAAAATATATAGCTGTCGCGACCCGGCGTAGAGCTTGCCACCTTACATTGATGACAGGCCTTAAGTGGCTTTCCGCTGCCCCATGGAAGTTGACTTTCATCGATAGCGCGCATAACCTGTATCTACGAAAACTTGTAATGAATAACGGATTAATATGAGTAGAGTAGAAACAGCAGACGATACAACAGCCGCGTTGGAGCTAATTAAAAATGCGGAAGCCAAAGCGCTCGATAATGAGCCGTTGACCTGGGAGGAGGCGATCGACCCTGATCAATCTCGACGCCGCCCATATCTACGACCTGATCGCCAGCGCCAACAGGGTGCGGATGCATTACAAAGGGAACGAAGTCTCGCTCTGTTCCATCATCAATGCCAAGTCGGGTGAGTGCCCGGAGGATTGCGCGTTCTGCTCACAATCATCCGCGGCCACCACCGACGCGCCGGTGTTCGATTTCGTATCGCCAGAAACTGTGGTGGAAGGCGCGAAAGCCGCCAAAAACGACGGCGCCCACAAGTTCGGCATCGTCACCTCCGGCTACGGATTTTCCGGCAAGGGGCCCGAAGAAACGGTTGACCGAGATAGAGCAAGCGTTGGCGCATATGAAGGATGAAGTGAACATACAGCGATGCGCCAGCCTCGGCATCATTGATGAAGCGACCGCCAGACGCTTAAAAGATGCGGGTGTGGAAGAGTATCACCACAACCTGGAGACGGCCCGTTCGTTTTTCCCGAACATCTGCACCACCCACGATTACGAAGAAGATGTGGCGACGGTGCGGGCCGTGAAGTCGGCTGGGTTGAAGGCGTGTTGCGGCGGAATTTTTGGCATGGGTGAGAGCAGGGAGCAGCGGATCGAGATGGCGTTCACCATCAAGGAGCTGGATGTCGATTCGATCCCGATGAATTTCCTCAACCCGATCAAAGGGACACAGCTGGAAAACGCGGAGCCGATGGCGCCGTTCGAGATACTGAAAACCATTGCGGTGTATCGTCTAATATTCCCGGACAAGGATATCAAGCTGGCCGGCGGACGCGAAAAGAACCTGCGCGATCTGCAGTGCATGATGTTCGCAGCCGGCGCCAACTCGACGATGATCGGCAACTATCTGACCACGTTCGGTCGGCCCGCCAGCGAGGATCTGCAGATGATCAATGACCTTGGGTTGACAGTTAAAAAAGAGTGAGCGAGCTTTTTCAAGATAAGCTGAACAGGGCGGATTCGGAAGGGCTCCGGAGGCGGCTGCGAACCATCGAATCGGATCAGGGCAGGGCAGTTATAATCGATGGACAGGAAGTCGCGCTGTTTTGCTCTAACAATTACCTAAGCCTTTGCAACCACCCGGATGTCGTAAAAGCAGCAAAATTTGGCATTGAAAGTTATGGCTGGGGTTTCCGGCGCTTCCCGATTGGTATCGGGAACCATGACACCCCATACCGAATTTGAACGGCAGGTTGCTGAGTTTCTCGACAAGCCATCGGCGCTGCTGTTCGGCTCTGGTTATGCGATTAATGTTGGTGTGTTGACCGCATTGGCGGGGCGAGGTGACCATATATTTGCAGACCGGTTGAGCCATGCCAGCCTGCTGGATGGCGCGCGATGGAGCGGGGCGACGCTGAAACGGTATGCGCATAACGACCCCGATTCACTGAAGGGTTTGCTGGAGAAGGCGCCGGGAAAGGGCAAGAAAATAATCGTTACGGATGGTCTGTTTTCCATGGATGGTGATATTGCGCCTCTGGCAGAGCTTGCGAATTTGGCTGAGAAATATGGCGCTGTTTTCATGGTAGACGACGCACACGGTTTTGGAGTATTTGGTGAACGTGGTCAAGGTACAATACATGCCGCCGGTGTCGCTGGTCGTGTCGATATACATATCGCTACTCTGGGCAAGGCGCTGGGCGGGTTTGGGGGCTTCGTGGCAGGCTCTAAAAGTTTGATAGACGGCTTGATTAATTTCTCCCGATCGTTTATCTATTCAACAGCTCCACCTGCTGCTGTGGCTATGGCTGGTATTGCGTCACTCGATATCGTGGTGAGCGATGAGGGTAAACAGCGAAGAGAAGCGGTGATGAACAATGCAGACTCAGCGGTTCGTGGTCTGCGGGAAATGGGCTATAATACGGGGGAGTCGGTGTCGCCCATTATCCCTCTGTTTATTGACTGGGAGTTCGATCCAGCGGATGCAACGCCACAACTGCTGGAAACGGGAGTATATATCCCTATCATCCGGCCGCCGACTGTGCCGAAAGGAAAAGAGCGGTTCAGGATATCGGTGATGGCCGACCATACCGAGGACGATATTAAAAAATTGTTAAACGTGTTTTCAGGTTTGAAAAAGTGACAGGCAGGATATAAGGAGAAATGATGGCATATGAAACGGTAATCGGGCTGGAAGTTCATGTTCAGTTATCGACAAAATCAAAAATATTCTGCGCGTGCGACACCAGCTTCGGGGCGAAACCGAACGAGAACACTTGCCCGATTTGCCTTGGGTTCCCCGGCGTTCTGCCTGTGCTAAACAGGGAGGTGGTGGAGCGGGCCATCAAGGCGGGGTTGGCGACCAAATGCACAATCGCCGAGCGGACAAAGTTCGACAGGAAAAACTATTTTTACCCGGATCTGCCCAAAGGCTATCAGATATCGCAGTATGACATGCCGATTGCCGAAAGGGGGAGCATAGAAATCTCGCTCGATGGCGACCGCAAGACTATCGGCATCACCCGGATACATATGGAGGAGGACGCGGGCAAACTGATCCATGGTGAGAACATGGGCGACCCTGATGCCAGCTATGTTGACCTGAACCGTACAGGCGTGCCGCTTCTGGAGATTGTTTCCGAGCCGGATATACGCTCGTCCGACGAGGCGAAGAAATATCTGGAGAAACTAAAAGCTATCCTTGAATATCTGGAAATTTCGGACTGCAACATGGAGGAGGGCTCACTGCGGTGCGACGCCAATGTTTCGATCCGCCCCGTGGGTCAGGAAGAGTTTGGAACCAGGACAGAGCTTAAGAACATGAATTCGTTCCGGTTTTTGCAAAAGGCGGTTGATTATGAGGTAGAGCGGCAGACCCAGGTGCTGGAAGAAGGTGGGAAGGTAATACAGGAGACGCGGCTATATGACTCCGACAGGAACGTGACGCAATCGATGCGGAGCAAGGAAGAGGCGCACGACTATCGATATTTCCCGGAGCCTGACCTGGAGGCGGTGTTGATTGGTGAGGAGTGGATAGAAAGGACACGCGCCGAACTGCCGGAACTGCCTGATGAAAAACGACAGCGGTTTGTGGAGCAGTATGACCTGCCAGAGTATGACGCCGAGGTGCTGACCGCCAGCCGGGCGCTGGCCGACTATTTTGAAACTGCGGTGAAAGGCATTGAAGGGCAATCGAAGACGGTATCCAACTGGGTGATGGGTGATGTGCTGCGGGTGATGAAGGAGGAGAACCTGATGCCGGAGCAGATGAAGGTGAAACCAGGGATGCTGGGGGAGATGATCGGGCTGGTCGATTCCGGTTTGATCAGCGGGAAGATCGCCAAGACAGTGTTTGACGAGATGGCGGCAAGCGGTAAAGCGCCTGGTGTGATTGTGGAGGAGAAAGGCCTGGCCCAGATCAAGGATGAATCGGCGCTGGAAGGGGAGATCGACAAGATGCTGGCAGAGAATACTGAACAGGTGGAAAGCTATAAAAACGGCAAGGTTAAGCTGTTCGGGTTTTTCGTAGGGCAGGTGATGCGTGTCACCAAAGGCAAGGCGAACCCGGAAATTGTTAACCGCATACTGAAGGAAAAGCTTGGATAATCCTGACCCGGACCTGTACAAGGAGCTGACCGGGCGAATCATCGCCCATCATGGCCGGTTTGTGAAAATCGCCACGGATGACGGCCTGCTGGAATGGAAGCCGCCCCACAAAGCGAACTGGGTCGTAGGCGATTTCATCGAATTCGTCAAGGGTCGTCCGAAAAAAATTAAAAAACGAATCAATGAACTTTCGAGGGTCGGCTCGCGCAAGGGATTGCGGCAGGCGTTGGCGGCGAACCTCGATTGGCTGGTTGTTGTTACCGCATGCGGTGAAGCGTTCAAGCCGGGATTGATAGATCGGTTCGCGGTGGCCGCGCACAATGCCGGGATAGATATGATGATCGTCCTGAACAAAATCGACCTTGATAATAGCGGTAAGCATAGTGAACAGGTTGAGGTTTACAGAAGTTTCGATTTCCCAGTCTATCTCACATCTGCAGTTACCGAGGCAGGGGTCGAAGAATTATCTTTAGCCTTAAGCGGTTCTATTTCATCGTTTGTGGGTCATTCCGGAGTTGGCAAGTCTTCGATCATAAACCTGCTGGCGCCAGGCGCAGAACGGACTGTGGGGGCTATCCATGGAGAGACTGATCGGGGCAGGCATACCACGTCGAACCCAATGATGATTCCGTTGCCTGATGGCGGCGCCATCATCGATTCGCCCGGGGTCCGGCAGTTTTCACCCACGGAAATTGCGCCGGCAGAGGTGGCGCTTAGTTTTCCAGGTTTTGCGGGTTTAACTGGATCTTGCAAGTTCAGGGATTGCCTGCACGTTACAGAACCGGGTTGCGCCATTTTGACGGCTGTTGATGTAGGCGTGGTCAGTCAGGAGCGTTACGCCAGCTATAAACGTATACTGGAGTCTGTGAAGTATGATGAAGAGCCACACTGGCGCTCCAACAGTTAGTGATCACTCAGGCTACTAAAGATAGCCGTCGTATACCGAGGAGCCTGCTTTTAGGATAGCGGGATACGTTTACCGAGTCGGACTGATTGCCACCGAGCACAAGGATTTTGCTATCTTCCATCCCAGCCAGAAACCCGACGTGACCCGGAGCAGCGATAATATCCGGGCCGGGCTGATTACCTGACCCTCGTTTCAGAACTACCACATCGAAACCTGGTTCCGAATCATCCAAGGTAACCGGTAGACCAACAGCCAACCAGGATCGCGCCCTAAGGCTCTTCGATCGGGGCAGACGCAACAGCCATGCCACATAATTCACAAACGCCGAGCACCAGGGCACCTCATCCCCATCTGGCCATTTCTGATCGAGACGGAGCATGGCGAGAATATGGTCGTTTGACGCGGCCCCGGCGATTTCTTCTATCCCGACAAACCTTTGGGCCAGGCCGAATGGTGTGATTTTTATTTTCATAATTTACGCATGCCATAATTAATCATTGATCCTATATAATAAATTAATATAAGTAAATATTATATTACTATAAAGCCAGGGGCCGGTCAAGGCTAATATTCAATGCAATGAAAACTGGCTCGCTTTTAGGCCGTATAGAGTGTTATTGTAAAATTAATAACTTCATAAAAAGGTATCTTTTATTATGAGCAAATATCTGCTATCCATATTATCTGTATTCGTATTGTTGACGGCAAATAAGATATCCGCCCAAGAGCCTGTGTTGATAGAACTGACCCAGACCCCTTGCCAAATTGTTGAATCTGAATTGAAAGAAGCGACCTACGACGGCAAAAGCAAAGCGGAATGCAAAGCCATAAATGAGGCCACCGCAGACGATCGCCCATTTAAAACATTGAAACTGAAACCAGGCAAAACGATATTTAGGGTTAGCAACAAGAACGTTAACTATCCCCTCGGTTTTTGGGTCCGTGGCCAAGGGCTGAATCGGCTTGCATTGCCATCTGTATCCGGAGGAGGCCTGGGGACCGGTAAAACAAAAGATTATGTAATTGATCTGGAGCAGGGCAGCTACTGGTACAGCTGTCCTTTGAACATTACCCCTGACTATCCACTGATAGTTGAATAGCGCTGGTTGCTGGCTCGCCTGTAAAGCTGTGTTAACTCCAGCCGGACTTAAATGGTTTTGATATTGAAAAAGGTTTTTGAATTAAATCATTCCTGCCTTATATTGCTGGTCATTTTTCTGATTACATCGACCTTTGTCATATTTAAATCAATCGACCGCTATACAGTTGTTGGTAACGAGATGATTGTGGACCCTGCCTTTTCTGAAGATCTGGATAGGTGGAAACTGAAAATAAGGGGCAACGCAAAATATTCGATAGAAAACGGCGCCATAACCTTGACACTGGATGACAAAAGTCAAGCGATAAGCGCCTCCCAGTATTTAAATAACCTTGACCATATCTCCCATGTGCGCCTGTCCGGCATGGTGAAAACAGAAAATGTGACGCAAGGAGAGAAAAGCTGGCACTCCGCCAGGTTGGTGCTGGCTTCCAAAAGCAGAAAAGGAAAGTGGCTTTGGAATTTGCCCCATGAAGTTACAGAGCTGAACGGGACCAACGACTGGAACCATTATTCCGGGACATTTAAAATATTTGACTATATCGAGTTGATTAGTCCAAAAATAACCATAGCGTTTGCGCCCGGCTCCATGTCTGTTCGCGACGTAAGTCTGCTGCCTGTGGAAGAGAGAGCGGGCTTTACCGTTATTTACTATTTACTATTGTTATGCTGGCTGTTTATCGGATTACTTATATTTTATCCCATATCCAGAAGCAGCGGAGGCAACTGGTTAAATATATCTGTCGCGATAACGGCGGCCCTTATTTTGCTTTTGGTGACGTTGCCCGCCCAGCTTGTTAAGGAGGTCAAAACCGAGTTGCAATCGCTTATGGAGGATTATGGGTCAACTAAAGAAAAACAGAAGAAAACAACGGTGCAAAAGATCAATTTACCTAAAAAACAGAAAACAGAAAAGCAGGGTGTATCATTACCTGAACATGAATGGGAGCTGTTCCATAAAGGCGCCCATATAGCAATGCTTGCATCATTAGCGTTACTGACGTTTTTAGTCTGGCCAAAAGTAAACGGCTTTATTCTGATTACTGATTTGGCGCTGTTTTCCGCGGCGGCAGAAGCCGTTCAGTTGTTTCCCTATGGAAGAAATGTCGAGTTTATAGGCTTTTTTAGTAATCTGCTCGGAGTGTTGGCGGGCTGGCTGGTTTACAAACTGATTATGCTGTTCAGACAAAAAGCAAAAGACGCCCAGCTAGCTAGCTGAAGCGCCCTTACCCATTTTTTCTATCATACCTTCGATCTCGCCTTCATAAGGAAAGCGATCACCCGACGCATCTTTGGAAAAAATCAGTTCTCCATCGACCGTGATATCGTACACACCCCTGGTGCCTGGTATCAGCTCTACTTCACATTCAAACTTTTTCTTTAAAATATCCGCCAGACTGGCGGCCCTCGGCTCGTAGTTTCACATAGTGCAAAAGTTGATCGAAACCTTCATCTTCTCTCCTTTCTGATGATTAGGGTTTCATTATACACTATGTCGCAATGCAGACCCGGCATATGCAATAATACACCGATCCATAAAAATTAAATGGTTGAATAAAAATGGAATTTACACGCGAGATTTACTGGAACGTCGGGAGCGGGGTTCTGGTTCCGATGTATCTGATCACGCTGGTTGCGGTTGCTGTTCTGGTCTATGGTTTCGTCGCCCGCTACCGTATATACAACAAAGGAAAACCTCTGGAAAGATCGTCCAATAAATCCGCTCGCCTGATAAACAGCCTGACCGACGTACTTTCACAGCGCAAGGTGATGCGGGCCTCCCATGTCGGGCTCACCCATTCACTGTTCTTCTGGTCCTTCATTCTGCTGTTTATCGGCACCACGCTGATTTTTATTCAGGTCGACATAACCGGTCCGCTGTTCGGCTACAAGTTTCTGAAAGGCGGCTTCTACAAGGCATACTCGCTAATTCTGGATATCGCTGGCCTGGTCGCGATATTGGCGATAACAACCTTCTCTGTCCGCAGATATATATTTCGACCGGTAGGATTAGAAAGTAAGCCAGGCGACCTGCTGATGTTGGTTTTGCTTATGGGTGTGCTAATCACCGGGTTTATGGTCGAGGGTCTGCGTATGGCTGCGACAGAGCTGCATACCAATATGGAGCTGGCATATTATTCGCCGGTGGGCCTGGCTGTTGCAAAAGTGTTCTTCCGTTGGAGCGATGAATCTCTCCGATCATTACACACAAACCTGTGGTGGGTCCACTTCGCTTTTGTCATCGGATTTTTCATCTCCATACCATTCACAAAGTTCCGGCACATGTTCCTGATACCGGTAAATTATTATTATACCAATCTTGGGCCCACCGGCGCCTTGACCACCATGGACCTGGAGGATGAAAGCTTGGAGAGCTACGGCGCCCAGACAGCGTATGAGCTGAATTGGAAGGACCTGCTCGACTCCAACGCGTGTGTGCTGTGCAAAAGATGCCAGGACAACTGCCCCGCCTACGCCACCGGCAAGCCGTTGTCGCCCATGAAAATAATCAGCGTGATCGATGACTCGCTGTCCACGCAATCTGAAAGCACGCTGATAGAGATGGAGACGCCGGAAGCGTTGTGGTCTTGTGTGACCTGCAGGGCATGCGAAGAGGTCTGTCCCGCCTCCATAGAGCACGTGGACAAGATCGTGGAGATGCGACGGTATCTGGCGCTGATGGATGGCAAGTTCCCTGGCGATGAAGTTACAACAGCCATGAATGATATCGAGGTAAGCGGCAACCCACTGGGTATGGCGCCCGCGTCCAGGGCGGACTGGGCGAAGGAGCTTGAGCTATCAAACGGCGAAGGCGCGGACATCATCTATTTCACTGGTTGCTACGCCTCATACGATAAACGTAACAACTTGGTCGCCCAAAGCTTTATTCGGATAACGCAGGCCGCAGGAGTCAAGCTCGCAATATTGGGCAATGACGAAAAATGCTGCGGCGACCCGGCCAGGAAAATGGGCAACGAATACCTGTACCAAACCATAGCGGCGGAGAACATCGAACAGTTGAACAACAATGGCGCAAAGAAAGTGGTGACCACCTGCCCCCACTGTTTCAATACGCTCAGCAAGGATTATCGCGACCTGGGGCTCGAGCTGGAGGTGGAGCATTACACGACGTATATTCATAAACTGCTGAGTGAAGGATCGCTAAATATAAACTCAAAAACCATCGACGTGACATATCATGACTCCTGCTATATGGGCAGATACAACAACATTTTTGATCAACCCAGGGAGCTGTTAAACTCCGCCGGGGCCCAGATTACGGAGATGGAGAAGAGCCGTGATTTCAGCTTCTGTTGCGGCGGCGGTGGTGGAATGATCATGGCGGAAGAGAAGGGAGATGAGCGGATAAACGCCCACAGGGTCAAAATGGCGGAGAAGACGGAAGCGGGAGTTATCGTCTCCAACTGCCCGTTTTGCCTTACAATGTTTGAAGATGGTGTGAAAACGACCGGCCTGGATGGCAAGCTGACACCAAGGGACATGGCGGAGATAATAGCCGAACGCTTGTAAAGATGATAACCAAAGGAGTAGCAAGGTGAAAATACTGGTCTGTGTGAAGCAGGTACCCGACCTGGAATCGAAATTTGCGGTCAGCGCCGACGGCGACTGGATAGACGAGAGCGATATCGTGTTCAGGATGAACGAGTATGATGAATATGCGGTGGAAGAAGCCGCCAGCCTGAAGGAAAAGCTGGGTGGATCGCCAGATATAACGGCCCTTTCCATCGGCCCGGACAGGGTGGTGGAAGTGATTAAAAAAGCCCTGGCCATGGGCGCGGATCGGGGCGCGCATATCAAGGATGACGACTATTACAAGCGTGACCCGTTCGAGATCGCCTCAATCATCGCCAAGTTTGCCGCGGACAAACAATTTGACCTGGTCTTTACCGGGCTGCAATCGCAGGATAGGGGCTCGTGTCAGGTGGGTGTGCTGCTGGCGGAGATGCTGGAAATCCCATCGGTGACGACGGTCGTGGACTTTGCTTATGACGATGGCGCCGTCACTGTCCGGCGGGAGCTGGAGGGTGGCGCCAAGGCTGTCGCCAAAGTGAACTCGCCTGCGCTGGTGACCTGCCAGCTTGGGTTGAATACGCCGCGTTACCCGACACTGCCGAATATTATGAAAGCAAAAAAGAAAGAGTTGAACACAATAAGCATTGGCGATCTCGACCATGCAAAAAGTCTGACAACCACAGAAAAAATGTATCTGCCGGATAAAAAAGGCGCGGGCCTGGTGCTGGAAGGTGATGCTGGGGAGGTGGCCGACCAGTTATTAACAATCCTTCGTGATAAAACCAGCGTGGTCAAATAGGAGATTAAAATGAAAGCTCTGTTAGTAGGCGAATCTCGAAACAACGAAATACTGGATATTACATATGAGCTGGTGGCATTCGCCGCCGGGCTGAGCGCGGATACTGCTATGTTTATAGCTGGCGGTTCCGAAGTTCCCAAAGTTGATGGAAATCTATATCTGGCGGACACGGAAAAATATGGTGAAATAAGCCCCGACATACATAAGAAACTTTTGTTGGAGACTATCGATAAAGAGAAGCCGGATATCGTTGTTTTTGGTCATACAACCTACGGCTGGGATTTGGCGCCCCGGGTGGCTTATGCGATGAAGGCGGGGCTGGTGACAGAAGTTGTCGGACACGGAAATGGGTTGTTTATAACTCCTGCGCTCAATTCCAAGCTCCGGCGCAACGTCAAACCCTCCACCGACACTGTGGTGCTGACGGTTCAGTCCGGCGCATTCACCGCGGCAGACGATCCAACCGGCGCCCCAACCGTGGTGAAAGCGGAGCTTGACGACCAGGCCTCCGCGTATCAATTCGAAGGGTACGAAAAAGCGGATGCGGATGAAGGGATCGATCTGGGCAAGGCCGAGGTGATCGTGACAGCCGGCCGGGGTGTGGGGAAAAAGGAAAATGTTCAAATAATTGCCGACCTGGCGGACGCCATCGGCGGTGAACTGGGCGCCAGCCGCCCTGTGGTGGACGCGGGCTGGGCCGAGAGCGCGCGGCAGGTCGGCTCCAGCGGGCAGTCTGTATCGCCCAAGCTTTACATAGCGTGTGGGGTCTCCGGCTCTGTCCAGCATGTGGCGGGGATGAAGAAGTCGGAGTTTATAGTGGCCGTCAACACAGACAAAGACGCGCCGATAGGGGAGCTGGCGGATGTTTTCGTGGCGATCGATTTAAATGAGTTTGTCCCGGCGTTGACTGAAAAGCTGAAAGGGTAAAGGGCCGGAACCGTCCGAATCGACCTGCCGGATAGTTTCAGGCGGTGTTTACTGGTCCGGATTTTGTGACGACGATTTGTCGACTATTTCCCTGAAATCTTTACCTGTTTTGAAAAATGGGACCTTTTTGGCCGGCACGTTCACAGTCTCGCCGGTTTTCGGGTTTCTTCCTTCCTTGGCCGCTCTGTGGCGAACCCGGAAAGAGCCAAACCCACGGATCTCCACCTTATCCTCGTTGGCCAGGGCTTCTATGATGCTGCTGGTGAATATGTTGATAATATCTTCCGCCTGAAGTTTTTTGATCTTCAGCTTTGCGGCCAGCTTCTCCGCCATCTCCGATTTTGTCATAACATAATCCCCAAAGGACAAAAATTACTCGGAATTTTCTTCAAAATGTGTGTCGACATAGTTGTCGACCATGTCATTGAGCCTGTCCTGAAAATAGTCTATATCCGAAATATCTGTCAGATTATCCAGAAAATGACGGGTCACTGAATGGACGACAGACTCAACCTCCTCCAGGGAAGCTTCTTCATTGACCAGGCTGTCATTTAGCCCGGCGACTATTTGGCTTATCTTTTCTTGATTCATTTATTCTCCGATTTTCTTTAAATACAATTATATAGAGATTTTCAATTCATTCAATCTTTTTTTATTACTATTGGAAAATTTCTTCCAGATCATCCGGTTTTTTAATAATTATCCTTTTCCCTTCCACTTCGATGATTTTCTTTTCACGGATTTTTTTCAACCCACGCTCCACAACCTCAAAGGAGGTGCCTATGATCTCCGCCAGATCCTGCCTGGTCATGGGGAGGGTGACCAGAATGCCATCGTCGGTTTCGACCCCCAGTTCCTCCGAAATATTCGTGAGAAAACGCGCCAAACGCTTTTCCACCGACTGGACAGCCAGCGAGCTTTGATTCTCCACAAAATTGCGCAGCCTGGCCCCCAGCCCAATAATAAGCTGCACCAGCGTATCCGGATTGTTTTTTATAAACTTGAGGAAATCAGAAGACGAAAGCTCCCCCACCTTGGATTCTTCCAATGCCACCGCAGACGCAGGGTACGGCTTGCCATCAATCACTGCGATTTCCGCCACGGTGCCGCCGGAGCCGAATATGCCCATGATCGCCGATTTGCCATCGGGGAACTCCCGGACCACCTTCACCCGGCCAGTGGATATGAAATATATCTTTTCCGCTGGATCACCTTCGTTTAATACCCGCTCCCCTTTTTTATAGCATTTCCATTTTATCGATTTATCCAGCGCTTCCAGACGATCATCCGGCACAGAAGAAAAATAGCTTACCTGTTTTAAAGAAGGATCCATCATAAACCTTGTATATTTCTAGTCATCTCGGCATTTTATTTTACCATAATGCTACGGGCCAGCTTAACAGCTACATCAAAAAAATCGTTCAATAAAAATAATCAAAAATAATTTTCAAAATATAAACTGGCTGTCCGTTCTCATTCAAACACCTGTATGTATGGCCAAATATGACATATGAAACAAAGATACCCCAAAGGGTATGGACAGTGATACACCTCGCCCTGATTGCGTGGGTTGGCTGGATAGCCGCAGGGCTTGTGGACCGCTGGGTCGCAGGCTCTCTGCAGGGCGCGGGCTCTTATACGGCGCATACCCGATCCATCGCCGCCAATTCCAACCTTCGGCCATTTAAGCCAAACCGTGATTATTATGCGATAGTCCGCTCCAACATTTTTAACTCGACCCAGGCAAACCAGGGTACTGATATAAGGACGGACAATCATTCAGGAGTTTCAAAATCTGAATTACCAGCAGACGCACAAAAAACCAGCCTGGACCTGCGGCTTATCGGTACCGTTCTCAGCAAGACAGGCGACTACCGTCTGGCCGCCATAGAAATAAAAGATTTATCGGAGCAGAGGCTCTATAAAATCAACGATACAGTTTCTGGCGCTTCGATATTCCGGATAGAGCGAAACCGCGTTGGCCTTATGAACAATGGCAACGTGGAAGTGCTGGAGATCGAGTTTGCGGAAGATTCTTTTGACGATACCCCCGCAACGCCTGTATCACCGACCCTGAGCAGTTTTCCCGGGCGGGATGTGATCAAATCTGGCGAGGGCGATTACAAGGTTTCCCGTCGATATGTAGACTCGCAGCTTAAAAACATGAGCTCGCTACTAACCCAGGCCAGGGCCGTGCCGAATATCGACAGCAGCGGCGCCACCAACGGTTTCCGACTTTTTTCCATCAAGCAAGGTTCGCTGTTCTCTAAAATCGGGCTTCAGAACCATGATGTGGTGCAAAGGATAAATGGGGTGGAACTCAACTCCGCCGAGAAAGCGCTCGACCTTTTTCAGGCGCTCCGGAACGAGAGCAGTTTTAAAGTTGACCTGTTGCGAAGAGCGAAAAAAACCACTTTGAGGTTAAATGTCCAATGATTTCACTTTTTCGATTTAAAATAATTGCGCCAGCTTTTCTGGCAGCGCTCATTCTGCTTCTCCCATTACACGGTTTTGCAGAGGAAGTAACACCGTCTGGCGGCATCGATCAGGCAGATCTGGCGGATGGCAAGATCACCATCGACTTTCATGACGCTGACATCCGGCTGTTCGTAAAATTCATGGCGGAGCTGACCGGGCGCAACTTCATCATCGATGAGAAGGTGCAGGGCAAGGTGACCGTGATCTCACCAAAGGAAGTCAATGTGGACGAAGCCATTAAAGTGTTTGAATCGACTATGGAAGTATACGGCTTTACCTTGATTGAAGCGGGTAACGTTACCAAGGTTGTCCCATCCCATGAAGCGCGCCAGCGCGGCTCCTTCGGCCCGGGCGGCAGCCAGTCGGGTGATAAGATCATCACACGGCTCATCCCGATGCAGTACGTCAAAGCGCCAGATATGGTGGACACGTTGCGTCCTCTGCTCCCCATCACTAGTTTCATCAGCGCGTTTAAAGGGACCAACACACTGATAATCGTCGACTTCGCTTCCAACGTAAACAAGTTGCGGGGTATTATTAATAAACTGGACGTTCCAGGCCAGGAGCAAGTTATAACAGTGGCCCAGCTCACCCATGCAGGCGCGAGAGAGCTGTCAGACCGGCTCGTTAAAATATTCGATATCAAAAAAGCAGGCGGAAGCCCTGCATTGGGCGGGTATGGCGCCCCAAACACAGGCAACAAAGCATTGAAAAGCCCGATCAGGCAATGGTCGGAGCAATCGGCCCAGATCATTCCAGATGAGCGGGTAAACGCTGTTATCATCGTGGCGAACAACCAAATGACCAAACAGGCGCTGTCCTTGATAGAACAGCTTGATATCCCGGCCCAGCCGGGGCAGGGGAAGATCAATGTTTATTATCTCAAAAATGCTGACGCTGAAGATCTGGCCAAGGTGCTGGGCAACCTGACGCAGGAGCCAAGTGTAGCGCCTGGTAAAGGAAGAAAAAATGTGGCGCCGATAAATGTCAGCAAGGATGTAACCATAACTCCGGACAAAGCCACCAACTCGCTGGTCATCACAGCTTCCAGGGAGGAATATGAAACATTGCGCAAGGTGATCGAAAAGCTGGACATCCGCAGGCGCCAGGTGTTTGTGGAGGCGCTGATAATGGAGGTGACCAGCGACAAGCAGCGGGAGCTGGGCATAGAGTGGCGCACCACATCCGACTTCAGCAAGCCAGGCCCCCAAGGCATCGGCGGCACAAACTTCGGCAACATAAACAACGTAGCGGAAAACCCGCTGAACGCTCCGCAAGGTTTGACAGTTGGGGTGGTGGATGGAATCATCAGCTTTGGTGATAAACAGTTTCTGAACCTGGGCGCCCTTATCCGCGCGCTTCAAACGGAATCTGGCGTCAATATCCTGTCAACACCGAATATCATGACAACCGACAATGAGGAAGCGAAGATTGTCGTGGCGCAGACTGTGCCATTTGTCACCGGGGAGTCACAGAATACCGGCGGCACGATCTTGACCACTATTGAACGAAAAGATATAGGTATCACTTTAACTATCAAGCCGCAAATATCTGAATCAGAAATAGTTAAGCTGAATGTATATCAAGAGATTTCGTCAATCTCTCCAACACAACTGGAGAAAGCGCGGGATATTATTACATTCACTCGATCAATAGAGACAACCGTCGTGGCGAAGGATGCGCAGAATATCGTTCTGGGCGGATTGATCCGCGATGATATCAACGATCAGGAATCGAAAGTGCCTCTGTTTGGTGATATACCGCTATTGGGGTGGCTGTTCAAATCGCAGAAAAAAAGGAAACAGAAAACCAACCTGTTGGTCTTCCTGACTCCACATATCATAAAGAATGATCACGACCTGGCCAAGGTAACCGACCAGCAACGAGAGATTATTAAAATCGATCCGGAGGCTTATGATAAAACATTCGATCCGACCTTGAAAATGCGCGATAAATCACCATACAAAACCATGGATGAATATAAGTACGAAAGTGGCGAGGACGTCGATGAAAACCTGATCGAAGACGCAAACTAGAAAATGTCAGATAAAAATTTGGTCAACCGGTCCGACGCCAACGGCGCAAAGGCGGAACAGGAGATTGAAAACCTGAAAGAGCTGGCCAAGGAACTGGGGTTGCCGTTCATCAATGATATCGATGTCGACAATATAGACCCGGACCTGCTGAGTAAAACAACTTTCCAGTTTGCCAAAACATATCTGGCGCTGCCGCTGAAACTGGAGGATGGCTTATTGACGATAGCCACTGCGAGACCGCTCGATTCGGGGCCGCTGGATGATTTAAGACTTGTTTATGGCGCTCCGACACGGCTGACGGTTGTCGACCCGGAGGCGTTGGCAGACGCTATCAATCGCGCATATGACCTTTCGTCAGGTTCCGCTGACGAGATCATAGACGATATTGCGGAAGAGGATGACATCGACTCGCTGATCCACGGTCTGCCGGATGACCTTCTGGAAACCTCCGCCGAGGCGCCTGTGATACGGCTCGTGAACTCCATACTGGTTCAGGCGGTGAAGGAGAAAGCGTCCGACATACATATAGAGCCATACGAGCGGGAGTTGTCGGTGCGGCGCCGGGTGGATGGTGTGCTGAGCACATTGGTGACACCGCCCAAGCGTCTGCAGTCGTTTATAGTATCGCGAATAAAAATCATGGCAGGACTCGATATCGCGGAGAAACGATTGCCGCAGGATGGGCGTATAAAGATCGTGATCGCTGGGAAAGAGGTCGACATCCGGGTCAGCATCATCCCCACCGCCCATGGCGAGCGGGTCGTCATGCGTCTGCTGGACAAGGCTTCCATGCTGCTGGAGCTGGGTAACATTGGTATGGATGATGATATCAAGGCCAAAGTGTCGGAGCTTATCAAGTCGCCCCACGGCATCATCCTGGTCTCCGGGCCAACAGGCTCCGGTAAAACCACAACCCTGTACGCCGCATTGAGCGCCATCAACTCCATCGATAAAAACATCATCACAGTCGAGGATCCGGTGGAATATCAACTTAAGGGGATTGGGCAGATGCCTGTGAACCCGAAGGTGGGCCTGACGTTCGCCGATGGGCTTCGTTCCATATTGCGGCAGGACCCGGACGTGATTATGGTGGGTGAAATACGCGACCTGGAGACTGCCCAGATCGCAGTGCAGGCTTCACTCACCGGGCATCTGGTTTTTTCCACGATACATACCAACGACTCTGCGGGCGCTGTCACCCGGCTGATCGATATGGGGGTGGAGCCTTTTCTAATTTCCTCATCGCTGATCGCGGTGGTGGCCCAGAGGCTGGTGCGTGTATTGTGTCAACAGTGCCGGGTTCCATTCCGGCCGGAGCCTATCCAACTGAGTGAGTTGGATATTGATGAATCTCTAATCAGCGTTGGCGACACATTCTATAAACCAAAAGGGTGCGATGAATGCCGAAATACTGGATATAGAGGGCGAACCGGAATCTATGAGCTGTTGGAAGTGGATGACACTATCCGCTCGTTAATCACCTCTGGCGCCGACACGGCCAGCATAAAGGATGAAGCGGTAAAACGTGGTTTCGTGGACATGAAAGCCAATGGCGTGAAGGCTGTGGTCAATGGCGTCACATCCATTGAGGAGTTGATGCGGGTAACTTCGGACATCATATAAAAATGCCAATATTCGAGTACAAGGGATACGTCTCCGGCGGCAAAAACAGAACCGGTGTCATAGACGCCGACAGCCCAAAGGTCGCCCGGGCGAAGCTGCGAAAGCAAGGCATCCTGGTCACCAGCGTGGAGCCGGACAGCGGAAGGAGCGTCGGAGGTAAACTTGCCGTTCCGTCACTGGAGTCTGTTGTAGGCAGGGTTTCGTTCAAGGATGTTTCCGGGTTCACCCGCCAATTGGCGACGTTGCAAACCGCAGCGCTGCCATTGATAGAATCACTGGACGCTCTGTTCGAGCAGGCGAGCAATGTCCGGTTCAAGAAAGTAATCGCCGATATCCGCGAACAGGTGTCTTATGGCGAGACATTGGCCGACGCCATGGCGAAGCATCCAAAATATTTCGATGTGATGTACACAAGCCTGGTGAGGGCAGGGGAGGCCTCCGGTTCGCTGGGTCATACATTGAACGAGCTGGCCGCGTTTCAGGAGAACCGGAGAAGGCAACGCACAAAAATAGCGGCGGCGATGATCTATCCTGCCATCATGACAGTTGTCGGCAGCGCTGTGCTGCTGTTCCTGCTCGGCTATGTCATCCCGAAGATCGAGCTGATGTTCGAGGATATGAACCAGGCGCTGCCGTTGCCCACGGTCATCCTCCTGGCGGTCTCCAACTTCCTCGCCAACTGGTGGCCGGCACTGGTTCTGTTGATCATTATCGCGGTTATCGCGTTTGCAAAATATTACAGGACAGACCGGGGCAGAGATATGATTGACCGGCTGTCATTAAGGTTGCCGGTCTTCGGCCCCATAATCCAGGCGTCGGCAATTTCACGATTCGCCGGGTCGCTCAACATCCTTATATCAGGCGGCGTAGGCCTGCTGGAGGCGATGAAGATCACGGAGAACGCCGTGGGTAACTCTGCCATCGCCGGGGCCATCAGCGACGGCGTAGTCAATATCACCGAAGGCGAGACCATAGCAGAACCGCTGAAAGCTTCCGGCCATTTTCCGCCGCTGGTCACGCAAATGCTGGCATCGGGAGAGAAGTCAGGGTCGCTGGAGTTCATGCTGGGCAAGATTGCGGAAGCGTACGATTTCGAGGTGGAGACAGCGGTCTCTGCCCTGACGGCGCTGATCGATCCGATCCTGATTTTGGTAATGGGGGCCACCGTCGGATTTATCGTGCTGGCGATCCTGCTCCCGATATTTGAGCTGAGTCAATATGTACAATGAGAAACGACAACAGAGGAGAGCAAATATGACGAGTGAAAATATGAGGCGCAACCGCGGTTTTACTTTGATAGAAGTTTTGATAGTGGTGGTGATCCTGGGCATCATGGCGACCATTATCGTGCCGAGGATAATGGGACGGCCGGAGGAAGCGAGGCGAACAAAAGCGATCGTCGATATCAAAGCGATAGAGACCGCCCTCAATCTCTACAAAATCGATAACGGCGGATACCCATCAACGGAACAAGGCCTGAACGCGCTGGTGGAAAAACCGAGCTCCGGCGAAATACCACCCCGATGGAAGGATGGCGGCTATCTGCCGAAATTGCCGAAGGATCCATGGGGCAACCAGTATATCTATCTGTCACCTGGCGCCCAGGGTGAGTTCGATCTGATGTCGTACGCCTCGGATGGAGAAAAGGGCGGCGAAGGTAAATACGCCGATATCAACAGCTGGGAAATCGAATGAAAACACGATCAACAACAGGCTTTACACTGATAGAGTTGGCCGTAGTGTTGGCGATTATCGGCATCCTTGCTGGTGTCCTCGTTCCGCGTCTGCCAGATGTGACGGCGTGGAAGCTGAAGTCGTCGGCGCGCAGGCTCAGCGGGACCATATCAAGCCTGTACGACTATTCCGCCCGGACCCAGCTGGTGTATCGCCTGACGCTTGATATAGATAAAAACGAGTACTTTGTTTCCTTGCTCAATATAGATAACGAGTTTGAAAAAGCGGATTTCGATTTCGCCAAGCAGACATCATTGCCGACAAATATAAAAATCAACCAGGCGTTCACGGCAACGCAAGGGGCCCTTAATTCCGGCAAGGCGGTTATCCATTTCCTCCCTTCCGGTGTTGTGGACGCGTCTGTGATTTACCTGGAAGATAAAAGCAGCAACAGGTTTACATTAACGATCCATCCGCTGACGGGACGGGTGAAAATCATCGAAGGGTTTAAGGAGCTAAAAGCAGGCAGGGCGTCTGCACAGGTTCAGGGCAGGCTGCGCGCATGAGCAGGAGCGAAGGTTTTACCATACTGGAGATCGTCGTGGCGATGGCGATATTGTCCATATCGTTGGTGGCGATACTCTCCGCCCATAACCGCGCGCTGATCATGGGCGATGACGCTGTCCGTCTGACCGACGCTGTGCATCTGGCCAGGGAAGAGATGGAGAAAATACATCTGAACCGGCCGTTACCCAAAAATGGTGAATCGGATTTTCAACAGAGGGAAGATTATCCTAAATTCAAGTGGCGAACAACCATGGAGGAAACACCCATAGAGGGCGCATGGATTGCAGTGATTGTGGTTTATGAAAGCGAAGAAGACCGGATGAAAGAGCTATTTAAGCTGACGTCATATGTGCGGGGATAGCATGAGGTCGGAAGGGATGAGGTCGAGCCAAGGTTTTACACTGCTGGAGCTGGTGGTAGTGATGGCCATACTATCGATCATCGGTGTTATTGTGTTTGGATCGTTTGCCGGTGTGCTGGCATCTGGTCAGCGGGCTGGGTACCGGGCCGAACAGAGCCATATCGCCCGATTTATAATCCGCAAGCTGACCGAAGACCTGGCTTCGGCTTCTATCTATACCTATAACGAGAAAGGGCGGTTTATAGGCATTGAATTCAAGGATGACGAGCGCAACAAGGATGAGATACGGTTCAGCGGATATGGCAGGAGGTTTGTATTGGCGGGCTCCGGTTCCGATCAGGCGGAGATAACATGGTTCATTAAAAAGGATGACGGAGAAAGGCCTCCTTATACCCTAATGCGCAGGGAGAATCCGGATGTTTACGACCCGCTGGATGACAGCAGAAACGTTTGGGAGCTTGATGTGACTGACCGGCTGGTATCGTTTAAGGCCAGATATAGAGACCGCCAGAAGTGGAACGACAGCTTCGATTCCACTTTAACGCGCCGCCTGCCGGAAGCTGTGGAGGTAGAATTTACTTTAATCGACGATGATGGGTATGAACTGACCAGGAAAGCGTTGATACCGGTGGGTGGCAGATCATGAGACAGAGACGGCCTTTCGGTAATCGTGACGGAATGGCGCTGCTGATGACTGTGATTATCGTCGCCCTGCTCACTATCGTCACCAGCGATTATTTTTATGAAACATGGATACAATCTGCGCTGGCTGTTGGCTATCGGGATGACACAAAAGCGTTATACGCGGCCAAGTCGGGGCAGGAAGCGGCGAAACTACAATTGATAAAGAAACCGATGGTCGGGATGCTGCCTGTCCCTATAGAGGGTGAATACGCCTTCGTGACCATGGCTGACGAGTCGGGCAAAATCAACCTGAACAACCTGACCGACCAGAAGAACTATAAGGTCGAATTCTGGGTAGGTGTTTTCAAACGACTGCTGAAAAGACTTGAGTTGGATAGCGACTTGGCCGGCGCCATGGTCGATTGGCTGGATAAAAATTCCAATGTAGAGCAGGGCGGCGCCGAGGATGGCTATTACCTCTCCTTGAAAAAACCGTATAGGGCCAAAAACGGAAAGCTCGATTCGCTGGATGAAATTTACAATATAAAGGGATTCACACCAAAAGTCGTCTCGAAGCTCCGCAAATATATAACCGTCTGGTCGGCTGGCTCGGCAAAGGTTAATATCAACACGGTGGAGCCGGAGGCGTTGCTGGCGCTGGATGATGGTATGACCGTCGGTATGGTAAAAGAGATTGTCAACGCCCGCCCGTTTAAAAGCATTGCGTCTATAAAGAGGTTTGTGGGTGCGGGTAAAATTTACGCTAATATTACGCAATACATTGATGTAAAAGGAAGCGCATACTCTGTCGAATCGACAGCCACCTTCGGTGAATCCACCCGGACCATTCGTGCGGTTTACAACCCCGGTTTGATTTCAGAGCCGCTATATTACAAGGTTTTCTAATGATATTTGCAATTAAAGCAGAAAGCGATCTAGTGAAAATCGCTGTCACCCGCAAAGGGTTTCAGGGAGATTCGATAGAGAAGCTGACCCGCAAGCGAATAGATGATGGAGACTTGTCATCCACTGTCAAGGAAGCGCTGACGGCCCTCGGTTACAGCCGGGAAAACGATCGTGTGATTCTGGTAATACCTTCTGACTTGCTGACGTCTAGGATGCTGACCATGCCGCTGACCAAACGATCACAGATTATGGAGGCGCTGCCTTTTGAGATTGAATCGGCCACACCATTCGATGCGGAAGAGATCATTTGTGGATACCTGCCGGTAGAGCCGGTTGACAGTGGTACCCGCCTGCTTGCTATCGTAGTCAGGAAAAATGATATGGAAACCTTTCTGGAGCCCTATATTGCGGCTGGGATTCGACCAGACATGGTTTTGCCGGAGCCGCTGGTTGTCGCTTCGGTGCAGAGCGCTATTCCTGAAAACCCGCGTGGCAGTATAATTATTTTCGTAGGATTAAAAAAACAATCATCGTATATAACGGCTGTCAGTGGTTCAAAGCCGGTCTCATTCCACACCTTGCCATTAACAGAAGGTTCGACTGCCGAGCAACAAGCGCTGGAAGTGAAGCGAACTGTCATGTCGTTGCAGAAGAATGACCCGGAAGCTGTATTGAATAGGGTGTCGATAGTGACTTCCAGTAAAAACAATCCATTAATCTTTGAACTTAAAAGGCTGCTTAAAGTGGATGTTGATCAAATGGATCTACCGATTAACGTTGCCATTGAGGATATGGATGATGGCGCTGCGCTGCCGGAGGCGCAATTTCTGGACGTGGCTGGCGCCGCTATGATGGCGATGGAGCGGCGGGCGGACAATATAGTAAACCTCCGGCCAGGTGGGCGAGGGCGGTTAACAGGAATCTCCGGCTCCAGGACGCAACTGATGATGACCGGTATTCTGCTCCTGCTGGTTCTGTTGGTGTGGGGCATCTCGCATTTCAGCGAGCAAATGAGAATCGACAACCGATATCAAAGCTTGAAAGACGGGATACGGGCGGAGTTTAACAAAGCGTTGCCAAACGTTACAAATGTTGTTGATGAGACCCAGCAGTTAAAAAACGCGCTGAAAAAAATTGAGAATAAATCAAAAATGCTAGGATCCCTTACTGATGAAGGGGATCCGTTTCTGGATCGATTCCTCGATATTACCAATGCTGTGCCAGAGAACGCGCGGCTCGATGTGGATGAGCTGGTTTATGAGCCAGGGAGCATGATAATCTCTGGCAGAACCGGGTCGTTTGAAAAGGTAGATAAACTTAAAAAGAATATCGATAATTTATCCTGGACCAATAAAGTATCGGTAACCAAGGCGAAGGCAGGTATCACCGCTGGTGAAGTGAGCTTTCGCCTGGAGGCCAAGCTGCAATAGTGAACGCTATGAATCTAAAAAACATATCGTACCGGGAAAAAATAATTGGCGCAGTGGCGGCCGCTTTTATTATCGTTACTATCCTTTGGCTGGGGGTATATGAGCCCGCTGTAGAAAGAAGCGAAACCATGACGCTCAAACTGGAAGCAAAGGAACGGGAGTTGACGGAAGTAAAGGGCCTTTCAAAAAGATATATGGAGGTCAGGAGCAGGCTCAACGTTTTTGAGAACAAACTAAAGACTCAAACAAAGGGCTTTTCTTCCCTGGCCGTTATGGAGAGCCTGGCGAAAAACGCGGGTGTCCAGAATAATGTATCGTACATGGCGCCACGCTCGCCCGTGGCGCTGGAGGGGTATCGGGAGCTGCCAGTGGAACTGCGGTTGAAGCAGATATCATTGGGCAAATTGATCAGCTTTTTAAAGGCGGCCAAGGCATCTGGTAATTATCTACGTGTTAAGCGCATCGCGGTCAAACCGCAGTATGAAAACCAGGAGTTGCTGGATGTATCGATATCGATCGCCGGTTATGAGAAGGCAGGGCCGCAGTGAGCGATAGCAAGTTTTCCCCTGTCATGGATGGGTCGTTACCAAGAATATTATGTTATCTGCTGGCGCTGGCGCTGGTGACATTGCTGTTCATATACATCCGGTTCCCCCATGATGAGCTGAAGCATTTTGTTGAACGAAGCTCCAGACTGGGGCCTGTGGCTGTCGAAATAGGTGATGCCAGACTGGCATTCCCGCTTGGCCTTTCGCTGTCGAATGTGACCTTGAGTGACCCATATGTAGAGAAAGCTGGTGAGATAGTTGCCATAGAATATTTAAATTTCCGGCCTTCCATCCTCTACGCCATTGTCGGCAAGCGGTTTGCCACATTTTATGCGGATACATTAAGTGGAGTTGCTTCCGCCGATGTAGAACTGGCAGGGGATGACTATGAGACCACACGACTCGAGTTTCAGATGGATGAACTGGATCCGGCCGAAGGAATGTGGTGGAAGAACTTTCCGTGGGCCAGGCTGAGCGGAATAGTAGATGGAGAGGGCGAATTTACCATCACTGGACAAGATATAAGGGGAGGGGCAGGATGGCTAAAAGCTTTGCTATCTGAAGGAGTTTTGACATTTGGCCCGGCGCTGGTGGTGGCTGTGCCGCCGGTTAGCATTGATTCTGGTGTGCTGGAGATTGATTATAAATCTGCTCGGGCGACCATTAAAAAAGGAGAATTTGCTGGCAAGGACGCTGAAGCAATAGTAACCGGCTTTGTGGATGTGGCGAAAAACCCACGATTTTCCCGCTTGAATTTAAAAGTGAACCTGAAACTTTCTGATTCGTATCGAGATAAGCTGGGGCCGCTTGAAATGCTTTTGCCCCAAAGCCAGAATGGCTATATGGTATTCCAAATAAGAGGGACGTTCGCCCACCCTGGCATAGGGTAGTCAGGCTTAGTAAATATTATTAAAATAATACTAAGAAAATAATATCATCACACATAATTGCCGACTATTAAGGCTATTGTAACAGTATTTTGCATTAGGATAGTTAGCTTTAAAGTCTTCTACAAAAGCGAACATCATGTTAAAATAAAAGATGGGGAGCTAGCTAGAAGTATTGTTAATAGAGACCACGAAAAACAACAGTTATTAAAATGGGGAAATTTCTATGCTCCACACAGGACAAAGCATAACCCTGGAGTATGATGAAGTAGCGCATAAATCAACATTACGCGGCTGGAAATGGGGGAAATACTTCCTGGTTGACCTGCCTGTTGAAGCAAAACAACAAATGTCCGCCGGTGTATCTGTGAAGCTCATAGTATTTGGACGGGGCTCCAGCATCGAAATAATTACACGATGCAGCTCTGTGCTAAAAGAGGTGAAGCTGTCGGTGCTTCACTTTCCTGAAGAGATGAGCGCCAGCTACAATCGGAAAAATGACCGGTTCAATATAACGATACCTATGACGATAACCGTCGAACGGGACGGTAAGACAATCGAGGAAAAAGGTGTGGTTACAAACCTGGGCAAGGGGGGGTGCCGCATAGCCACCACCAGAAAACTGATGAACGGTGAGAAAGTTGTTCTGAATGTCAAGTTCCCCACGGACAAGGGGACAAACGAATTGCCAGGCGTCATTCGTACCTCCAATAGCGAAACCGGGAGCAATTGGTATAGTCTGGAATTCGACGCCCTGGACGACAAATCGATGGGGCTGATAAATACATTTTTGAGTCAAATAGAAGAGTATTATCAAACGGAGCGCCTGCTATGATCGAAAACGATTTAAAACTGGACCTGCCGATAGGTGAGTTTTGCCAGCTGGAAATTAACAATTCGATCTACAGGTCTGTCTTTCGTGGCGATAAACCGTTTGAGTATGTGATGGTGGATGCGCCCCATAATGATTCCGGCATCGAGGATATCGCCCCGGATACACGCTTTGTAATTCGCTTTATTCGGAATGGGATGATTTACGGTTTTGAAACCTCTATATTACAAATATATGAGGAGTCTGTTTTCCTGTGGATCACGAAATATCCAGAAGCGATCGACAGCCTCAGCCTGAGGAGAACTCCGCGGGTTTCTACATTGTTAATGTCGGAAATACGCAACGATAGTTCATACCTCGCTGGCGCGATAATCGACCTGAGCGAAGATGGATGTTTGATGGCAACGGATGAATCGTGGTTCCAAAAGGGCGAGAAATGTGTTATCAGCGTCCAGCTACCCATCTCGGATGAGCCGGCCCTGCTGTCGTGCATAATAAAAAACGTTACCAAGAAAAACAATAAATACCATGTGGGTATGTCGTTTCTTATCGATGGCATAGGTTCCTACACTTTGATACGGCACTATTATCATGAATGCCTGCTGGATGGGGAAACACCGCCGCAGGATATGGCAGACACCCAGGAAGAAGTTTGACCAGGGTGCGCATTCCACAAATATACGAGCCCGGCCATATTGAAAATTTAACGAAACTATCACTGTTCCAGCTATAATAATTACTTACATCCATGATAATTTTGTGAGCGGTTTACAGTGAAATTTCTTTTAAAAGCGATCCTCCTGGTTTCAGCCGCAGCCATATTTTCCAATATAATTTCAAGCGGCCTGACCCCGGTCGGCGTAAAGCCATCCAAGGTATCCAATGTCACCGAAACTCCAGAGCAGAAAGCCTCGAGAATTTTGCAAAAGGTTGACGATTTATGGCGAGGCAAATCATCCCATGGCGTCATATCGATGACTGTAAAAACGGAACATTATGAAAGATCGATGCGGATGGAGGCTTGGTCCAAAGGGAAGAATCAGTCGCTGGTCATTATCCGCGATCCGCTTAAAGAGCGGGGGACCGCAACGCTGAAATCTGATACCAGCATATATTCATACCTGCCCAAAACTGACCGTACGATCAGGCTGACCGCCGGGATGATGATGAGCTCCTGGATGGGGAGCCATTTTACAAACGACGACCTGGTGAAGGAATCTAGATTATCCGAGGATTACATTGCTGAAATATCGTTTGAAGGTAAAAAAAATGATGTGTCGGTTTTGGAGTTTACCTTGCTTCCAAAACCTGACGCGGCGGTTGTCTGGGGCAAAATCACGATGACTGTGAGGGAAGCTGATTTAATACCATTGACCTCCACATACTTTGATGAGGAGATGCAGATTGCCCGCACGATGACTTTTGCTGAAGCCATGGTGATGGGGGGGCGCCTGTTTCCCACCGTACTGAAGGTCACGCCGGAAGATAAACCTGGAGAGTATACAAAATTGATTTACGAGAAAATGGAATTCGACCTGGAACTGCAAGAATCGTTTTTCTCTATCGCGCAACTTAAACGAAAATAGCAATTAGCGCCAAATGAAAGTAGTTCCGTTTGCGTTTCGCAACATCGGCCGAAACCGTGACCGAGCCATCGTGACCCTCGGCGCCATGGCGTTGGCCGGCGCTATCATGATCTTCTATTCCTCGCTTATGGAAGGCTTTACCGACACCCTGGAGCGCAACATGGTGCGCATGAGCCTGGGCGACATACAGATACACCAGAAAGGGTACAGAGATGACCCGGATCTGTACAAACGCATCGAACAGCCAGACAAGGTCCTGGCCGGTCTTGCTGACATAGGCTTTCCCAACGCCGCGCCCAGGCTGTATGGGGCAGGGCTGGCCGCCACAGAGCTGACCTCCTCCGGCGTTGTCATCCGTGGTGTTGATATAGAACGCGAATCGAAGGTTACCCAGACCCACCTGCATCTTCTGGACGGGGAATGGTTAAATGACTCAGACCCCCACGGAGTGGTGATCGGAAGAAAACTGGCCAGAACACTGAATGTGAAAATCGGCAATGAAATTATTATTGTAAGTCAAGCGGCGGATGGGTCGATGGCGAACGATCTTTACACGGTTCGAGGTATTTTAAAATCGATAGCCAGCGGAATTGACCAGGCAGGTTTCTATATGACAGAAGAAAGCTTCCGCGAGCTAATGGCCATGCCGGAGGGCGCCCATGAAATAGCAATCATCCGGGTCGATGGCGCGGAAAGCGTAGCCGTAGCTAAAGATAAAATTAAGGAAGTAAGCAAAGGGTTAGAGACCAAAAGCTGGCGGGAGCTGCAGCCGGTGATCGCCCGGTTGCTCGATAACGCGGACGCTGGCAACATTATCATGCTATTGATAGTCTACGCTGCCATAGGGATGGTTACATTAAACGCCATGTTGATGAGTGTGTTCGAGAGGATACGTGAATTTGGTATTATGAAGGCTGTGGGGGTAACGCCATGGCAAATAATGTTACTGGTGGTAGCCGAAGCGATTATACAGGCATTGATAGCATGCGTTCTGGCCCTTGTTGTCGCGCTTCCGCTCTCTTATTACTTCCAGACCCATGGTATCGACCTGTCCACCCTCTCCCACAGTGCGTCGCTGGGCACGGTGGGTGGTGTCGCGTTTGATCCAGTGTGGTATACAAGGGTCACCTGGTCGTCGGTCACCCAACCATTGCTTTTTCTGCTGCTGATAGTGGGGTTGGCGGTTATATACCCCGGGGTAAAAGCGGCGGTAATAAAGCCTGTTAAGGCTATAACTTATATATAAGTTTAAAATACTCTTTACTATCTGGACTCATGTCGTTACAATTGGTAACGGTACTCTATAATAATCTAAATATAAAGGGAATTCATGCGAAACCATCTATTTTTCTTATCGACCGATAAGCACGCCAGTCCATTTGATATCAATATCGGCCTAGACGCAGGATTTGATGTCGTGATACCTTATATCAACGTTGTGGCAGAAGACGCCGGGGACCTGACGCGGGATGTAATATTTTCCCGTGGACCGAAAGGTTGCCCCCACTCCGGCATATTTATCGGTGGTTCTGATGTAGAGCTTTCCGAAGAGATTATGGATATCTGCTCCAAGTCGATATTCGAGCCTTTCACAGTATCAATTTTCGCTGATCCACGGGGCGCCTACACCACAGCCGCTGCAATGGTTGCCAAGCTGAAAGCTGGCGCAGACACTCTGGAAGGCAAAAAGGTGTGCGTATTTGGTGGCACCGGTCCGGTGGGTCGCATCGCCGCTGTCCATCTCGCCAATGAAAAAGCTGATGTTTCGATTGTCACTTCCCGAACAGCGGAGGCTGGGCGCGAAGCGGCGGAGAAGATTTCCAAATCCTACGGGATCAAATTAGGCTCGGCGGCAGCTACGAGTGAAGAAGAGAGGCTCGCGATAATAGAATCGAACGATATAGCAGTGGCCTCGGTTAAAGCCGGAGTTCAAATTTTAAGCCATGACGCCCTAAAATCGGTGAAAACCAAAACCGTGATTGCAGATGTCAACGCCACTCCTCCTATCAGTTTCGAAGGACTGGATTCTGGTGATGACAACAAACAGATTACCGACAATGTCACCGGTGTTGGCGCTTTGGCCATTGGGGTAGTAAAATACAAAACACAAGTGGAGATATACAAGGCCATGCTTGCAGATAAAATAACCGTGAGTTACAAAGAAGCCTATGACATCGCCAAAACCCTGGTCTGAACCTGACCTGGTAGACACCGAGCTTCTGGAGATATTGAGAAACGGTGTTGTAGAATTTGATGAGTCGACTGTTGTGTCGGTCTGTCAAACAATCGTCGACCGGAGAATGGACGCCTATATGGCCATATTCGAAGGTCTTGTGGCGGGTATGGACGAGGTTGGTCGTCTGTTTGATCTGAAGGAATATTTCGTTCCGGAGTTGTTGATGAGCGCGGACACACTATATGCCGGGCTCGATATTTTGCGGCCCCATGTCATTGATGAAATAGGCTCCAAAAAGGACAAGGGCGAGGTCGTAATCGGCGCCATTGAAGGCGACATACACGATATTGGCAAAAATATGCTCAAAATGGTGTTCGATGTCGCTGGGTATACCATTCATGATATGGGGTGTGATGTGGCGATACCCCGCTTTCTGAAAAAGATTCGGAACACCAAGTCTCCACTGGTTTGCATTTCTGTCACGATGACAACATGCTTTCGTCGAGTGAATGATCTTGTGAAGGGCATCAGGCAAGAAGCGCCTGATACGATAATCATGATAGGGGGAGCCTCTATAAATGAAGATTCCATGATAGAACTGGGAGGGGATGGAACAGCGGAAAACGCACATCAGGCCTTGAGCAGAGCAATATCGCTGTTGGAAGCGTTCCATACTGTCAGGAGCTATTGAAATGGTTCAGACAAGAGTATTGACTGTTGATGACTTCGTCCTGTCGCTTGGTAAATATATTGGAAACGACGAAGCTTCCCGGGCTGTCTCTAATATATGCAAAAAACTTGGAATCGAAGAGGGCGTCACCTTATCCCTGGAGCAGCTCAATGAGATTATATCGTTGGCGGAATCCTCGCTTGGAGAGTCGGTGGGGAGCGCCATGGCCAGGGCGGTAACCACCGATGGCCTCGAAATAAACCCCGATAATACCAGCCGTTTTTACGAATCGTTCTACAGGATCCGCAACCAACTGGTGGAGCGGCAGCGCAAAGCGCAAAAGTATAATGAGGAACTGACCAGACTAAAAGAGCTTTACGAAAACATGAGCCAGTCTGCTCCAATCGGTCTTTTTTCCGTGGATATGGAACTTAAAATCACATCCTGGAACAAGGAGATGGAAAATATATCGGGTATAGAGACCCAGGATGCGCTTTTTCTCCGGGCGCAGGATATAGCGCCAGAATATGTGAGCCAGATGAACCAGGCTCTAAAGGCAAGGAAAGTTATCTCCATAGACAGGACAACACGGATTCTAGCGGATGACCAATTGCAAATATTAAGCCTGACACTCAGCCCATTGCTGGATAAATATGATGTGCTTCATGGTCTGGTGCTCATTGTTCAGGATATAACAGAACGTGTTGAATTCGAGAAAAGCATGCTCCGGGCGGAAAAGCTGGCGTCCGTCGGCCGACTGGCCGCAGGTGTGGCCCATGAGGTTGGCAATCCGCTCACATCGATATCGTTTCTTGTTCAGGAACTGGTGGAAAATGGCGGCAAGGATAAGCAGTTGCTGGGCAATTCATTGAATCTGGTCAACAGCCATATCAACCGGATCACCGGTATTCTTAATAATCTGGTGGATTATTCCCATGGAGGGGAGACATCGTTCGCCCCATGCCACGTGTCAGATATTGTGGATAAAGCCGCGCCGTTAATAAAGCTTGATAAACGGGGCAATTACGTTGAGCTTAAAATGAATATTGAGGATGACTTACCTAAAGTCCATTGTGACGCTGGGCAGATTCAACAAGTATTAATCAACCTTTTGTTTAATGCCGCGGACGCTATGAATGGCGAAGGCGAAATTTCACTTTCCGCCAGTAAAAATGGTGATAATACAGTCTCTATCAAGGTTAGTGATAGGGGGTGCGGGATGGCGGCGGATACTCTGGAAAAAGTTTTCAACCCGTTTTTTACCACAAAGCCTGTGGGGCAGGGGACCGGACTTGGTCTGTATGTCTGCCATAATATTGTCGAAAATCATAATAGCAAGCTGACGGTCAAAAGTTCGCCAGGGTGTGGCGCCTCTTTTCAATTCAATCTTCAGGTCGCAAATGTATAAACCGAAAATTCTTATCGCTGATGACGAAACAACCATTTGCGACGTACTGCAGCGGGTGTTGGAGAGGGAAGGGTATGACGTGGATACATGCCATGACGGCGAAACTGCCATTAAACAGGCGACATCCACTTTTTATGACCTTGTTCTTTCCGACCTGAAGATGCCAGGCCTGGATGGAATAAACGTGCTGCGGAATATAAAAGCGGACTCTCCGGAAACCATCGTGATCCTGATGACAAATTATTCAACGTTGGAAACAGCGGTTGAAGCGATGCGCCTTGGCGCCCGGGATTACATCATCAAGCCATTTATGCATGATGATATCAAGCTATCGATCGAGTCTGCAATTCGGGACGAACGTCTTGCGCGTGAAAACAAACTATTGAAAGATGAACTTAACAGGACAGTTAATACTGGCGATTTTATAGGATCTTGCGAAAAAATTGAAGAAGTGTTCCGGTTGATAGAAAAAGTCGCCCCCACCGATTCCAATGTATTGTTGGTGGGAGAGTCTGGTACCGGAAAAGAGCTGGCGGCGCGCGCCATCCATCGTTTGTCACCCCGGCAAGAACAGCCTTTCGTGGCTGTTAACTGCGGGGCGTTGCCAGGAGAGCTAATGGAGTCGGAGCTATTCGGCCATGTCAAAGGCTCTTTTACCGGGGCGGTATCCAACAAGCCAGGGCTGTTTCAGGAAGCGCGCGGCGGTGTGATATTCCTGGATGAGATTGGTGAGATGGGATTTGATCTCCAGGTAAAGCTGCTGCGCGTTCTACAAGATCGTCAGGTTCGGCCGCTCGGTTCCAACAAATCGTACGAGTGTGATGTAAGGATAATCACCGCCACAAACAAGCAACTTACCGACGAAGTTGAAAAAGGTAATTTTCGTGAGGATCTATACTACAGGGTTAATGTGTTGACCATCGAGCTGCCACCTTTGCGGGACAGGAAAGAAGATATTGAAGAGCTGGCGAATTACTTCTTCAACCTGTACGGACCGCAGGTGAACAGAAACGTAAAAAGGATCAGCCCACAGGCAATGCGGCTCCTGTACCGATATCATTGGCCCGGTAATGTGCGTGAATTGGAAAATGTAATAGAGCGCGCGCTTATACTGGAAGAAACAGACGCGATAGCGCCGGAGTCTCTGCCAGAGAAGCTTATACAGCCTGATGTCTTCGTCAATTCTGTATCTGTTGAAAACAAGCTATCGATTGATAGTTATATCCAGAAGTTTATTCGGCAGTACGAAAGCAGTTATAAAGAAAAAGAGATCGCCCGGATGTTGGGCATCAGCCGTAAATCGCTATGGGAAAAAAGAAAGAAATGGGGTATGGAACGAGAGCTGCGCAGCAAAGACCTTCAATAGCCGTTACTTATTTCCATTTTCCGGATAGAGCAACGAGATCGCTATACAGGAAACCAGGGTGACCGCGATCGCGCCGAGGGAGTAAACGACCGGGATGTGGACTATATCCGACAATATCATTTTTATTCCAAGGAAAACAAGGATCAGCGTTAGCCCGTAATTCAGAAATCGGAACATCTGCATAATACCAGATAGCGCGAAAAACAGAGAGCGCAAACCGAGTATGGCAAATATATTGGATGTGTAAACGATGAACGGGTCCTGGGTTATGGCAAGGATCGCAGGCACAGAATCGACGGCAAAAATTACATCTGAAGTTTCGATCAGTATCAACGCCACTAACATGGGTGTGGCGTGGGAGACACCGTTTATTCTGGTGATAAAGTGGCCGTCATGAAATTCGTTGGTCACCGGCATAAACTTGCGGAACAGTAACAGCGCTTTGTTCTTCTCTGGATGCACCTCCATCTCTCCGCCCAGGGTCAGCTTCGCCCCGGTATAGACCAGGAAAGCGCCGAAAACATAGATCACCCAATGGAACGATTGTATCAACGCAATACCGGCCAGAATAAAAACAAGCCGCATGACAATGGCGCCCAGAATGCCCCAGAACAGGATCCTTGGCTGATATTTTGGCGGTATCTTGAAATAGGAAAAAATCAGGATGAACACAAACAGGTTATCGACGCTGAGCGACTCTTCGATGATATAACCGGTGAGGAACATCAGCGCGCTCTCCGCGCCTTTGAAGTAGTAAACCCCGACGCAAAACACCATCGCCAGGCTAACCCAGAAGCCGGTCAACCGGAGCGAGTCCTTAACCGTCAGCGCTTTGTCCTTGCCGCTGAGGATAACGAGATCCAGCGCCAGCGCGCCTATTATAAACAGGATGAACAGCGCCCAGGGCGCCGCCTGATATAGCGTCACCATCTAGCCAACCAGGTTGTAGCCCCGGACACGGAACCGTACACCCAGCTCATCCTCGGCCAGCGCGCGACATGCTTCCACGTCCACCTTGTCCGGAATAGCAACCACGGTAGCAGTCACGTCCAGGCCGCTACGTTTTGCCGACTTGATAAAATCGATGGTTGTAGTAAACGCGTTCGGGATCAAGGGGCAGCATATCTCGTCATAGGTTTTGGCGTCCGGCGCGTTGAGGCTGACAGATATTTCGTCGATCAGCCCCACAAGCTCCGGCGTGATATCGCGTCCGGCAATATGGCTGCCATGGCCGTTACTGTTCAGCCGCGTTCGGCCGCCTTTCGCTTTAATGGTTTTTGCTGTTTCCAATACTCTATCCAGCCGCAGGGTAGGCTCGCCAAACCCGCAAAACACAACCTCGTCAAACCGGGTGGGGTCGCCCACGGCCTCGACCATTTCGTCTACGGTTGGGTCTGTGTGTATTCTCAGGTTGTGCCCCTGCACCGAGTCTGTATAAAACTTGGCGCAAAAATAGCACTCGTTGGAGCACTCCTTTGTCACGTTCAGATAAAGCGAGTTGCGTATTTTATAAGCGACCTCCCCTTCGCCATGATCACCATGAAGAAACAACGATTCAAAATTTGTCACCGATATCCGCTCTATATCCAGGCGCTCCACCCCCCGAACTTCGGCAACCTTGTCGATAATGAACTCCATGTTAGATGGGTCATTTCTTTTACCGCGTTTCTTCTGTGGCGCAAGGTATGGGGAATCTGTCTCCACCAGCAGCCTGTGGCCTGGCGTTGACTGCAGCGATTTACGCAAACCGGTCGCTTTCGGATAGGTGATGTTGCCAGCGAATGAGATATACATACCCAGCTCCACACATTCATGCACATCATCCGGTGTGCCGGCGAAACAGTGCATCACGCCGCCGGTGGCGCGGATATCACTCTGCTTTAGCGTATCCAGACAATCGGCCATAGCGTCTCTGCAATGGATAATCACCGGCTTGTTAAGCTCGCTTGCCAGTTCCATCTGTCGCAAAAAGCCATTTCGTTGATCAGCCCTTGGCGATCGGTTGCGATAATAGTCGAGGCCTGTCTCGCCGATGGCCACCACCTTTGGATGCGCGCCAAGGCTGCCCAACTCGTCGATTGCGACATCATTGACAGCGGAGGCGTTGTGCGGATGAATGCCAACCGCCGCAAACATGAACGAATTTTCTTCCGCCAAATCCACAGCAATCCGGCTGGTGTTCAGGTCGTAACCAACATTCAGGATATATGTGGCTCCGCTATCCACGATTCTTTCGATGGTTTCGCTCCTATCCTCATCAAAAGCTGGATCGTTAATATGACAATGTGAGTCGGCGTACATGCAGGACCAAAAGTATAGTTGAAAAGTTAATTATCTGACTATTGTATCTTCCCGCCCAACGCCCGTGGAAACTATCGACACAGGAGCGTCTATTAACTCTTCCACGCGGGCGATATATCGTTTGGCGGGCTCTGGCAGGTTGTCGTATTTTTCAATACCGGAAGATGCGCATTTCCAGCCTTTATGGGTTTCATACACAGGTGTGATATTGCTCAGCGTTTCAGTATTGTCTGGCAACTGCTCGGTTCGCTTTCCATCGATCTCGTACGCCACGCAGATTTTTATCTCATCAAAATCATCCAGCACATCCAGCTTGGTCAACGCGATGGAATCGATGCCGTTCAACTTCACCGCATACCGCCCCACCAGCGCGTCCAGCCATCCGCAACGCCTTGGCCGCCCGGTGGTGGCGCCATATTCACCGCCATTATCGCGCAGCTTCTTCCCAAACTCGTCATCCAGCTCTGTAGGAAAGGGCCCTTCACCGACCCTGGTGGTATATGCCTTCATGATACCCAGCACCTCTGTGATGGAAGTGGGCGGTATACCCAACCCCACACAGGCGCCGCCGGCGGTAGAAGTTGACGACGTAACATATGGATAGGTGCCATGGTCCACATCCAGCATGGTCCCCTGGGCGCCTTCCGCCAGAATATTTTTTCCATCAGCCACTGCTTGCCGGATGATGGCGCCACAGTCGCTGGCATAATCTTTCAGCGCGTCGGCATAGCACATGTATTGATCGTATATCTCATCCACCGACACTCCACTTTCGCCGTAAAAGTTATCGAGCATGCTGTTTTTCTGCTCGACAGCGCGCTCCAGCCGGTCCCGGAAATAGTCGGGCCGGAACAGGTCGCCCACCAACAGTCCCACCCTGGCCGCTCTGTCCGCATAGGCCGGGCCAATACCTCTGCCGGTTGTGCCGATTTTTTTGCCTTTCGATTTTATCTCCGACGCGCGATCAACCAGCTTGTGGTACGGCATGATCAGATGCGCATGTGACGAGACGAACAGTGAGCCTTTGGTCTCAAACCCGCGTGAACCCAGCTCTTCTACTTCGGCCAGGAAAGCTTCCGGGTCCAGCACAACTCCGGAGCCAACAACACACACTTTACCTTCGCGCAATATCCCGGAGGGTATCAGGTGCAGAATATATTGCGTGCCGTCCACCACCACGGTATGCCCTGCGTTGGCCCCTCCCTGATAGCGGGCGATAATATCAGCGTCGCCAGATAACATATCAACGATCTTTCCTTTTCCCTCGTCGCCCCACTGGACACCTACAACAACTTTTACAGGCATTACACTTCCCTTATTAATAGTGTCATAGTATCGCCAGCTTGATCTTGATTATGTTGTCTATGGCCGCCAGGTCCGCCAGTTGATTGGCGGTTGGCGTCGTATCAACATTTACAATAGAGATCGCGTCTCCTGCTACCTTTGTCCTGCCCAGATGAAATGCTGCGATGTTGATGTTTTGTGTCCCCAGATAGGTGCCGATATTCCCAATAACCCCCGGCTTATCGAAATTTTTCGCCACCAGCAGGTTGCCTTTCAGTTGCGCTTCGATCAGGCAGTTTTCCAGCATGACCAGCCGTGGCTCATCCCCGGCAAAAACGGTCCCTTCAATGCGCAGATCGCTCTCTTCAGTGGTCAATTTTAACCCTATCAAAGCGGCAAAATTCCTTTTAACAGAGCTATCGGTGGTGGATACCACGATCCCCCGCGATTCAGCCAGGTATGGCGCATTGATCAGGTTGACTGTCTGCCCAACGTAATGCTCCAGTATCCCTTTTAGTATCGATTGGGTAATAGGTCTGCTATCAATTTCAGTAAGCTCACCTATATACTCGATCTGAATTTCCTTCACACCGCCGTCGACGATCTGCGCCGCCAGCGAGCCCATCTTTTCCGCCAGACCAAGGTATGGCTTAATCAGCGCCAGTTGCTCCGGATCGATGGAGGGTACATTGATTGCATTGTTGATTATCCCGTTGGTGAAGAAATCGACAAATTGCTCGGCGATGGCGATGGCGACATTCTCCTGGGCTTCCGCGGTAGAAGCTCCAAGGTGGGGTGTGAAGATTACGTTGTCCAGACCAAGCAGAGGGTTGTTATCATCCGGCGGCTCTTTCTCCATTACGTCCAGCGCCGCTCCTGCGACGATCCCGCTGTTGATAGCGTCAGCAAGCGCGTTTTCATCTATTATACCGCCCCTGGCGCAGTTGGTTATGCGTACACCTTTTTTCATTTTGCCAAACGCATCGGCGCCAACCAAATGTTTAGTCTCATCGGTCAGTGGCGTATGGATCGAAATAAAATCTGCTCTGCTGTAAAGATCATCCAGTGTTACCAGCTCCACACCCAGTTTCTCCGCCGCGTCATGACTGATGAATGGGTCGTAGGCGACCACTTTCATTTCCAGACCTCTTGCCCGTTTCACAACAATTGAGCCGACCCTGCCTATGCCGATTATGCCCAGCGTCTTCCGGGTCAATTCGGCGCCCATGAACCTTTTCTTTTCCCACTTGCCAGATTTCATCGACGCTGTCGCCTGTGGTATCTGGCGGGACATCGCCATGATCATCGCTATGGCGTGCTCGGCTGTGGTCGTGGTGTTGCCACCGGGCGTGTTCATAACCACCACACCATTGGCGGATGCCGTTTTGGTATCAACATTGTCCACACCTATTCCAGCCCGACCGATCGCCTTCAGGTTTTTTGCAACGGCCAGCACATCCGCCGTGACTTTAGTGGCGGATCGAATAATCAGGCCGTCATATTCCGGTATCACATCCAACAGCTCTTCCGGACTCATACCGGTTTTAACATCCACTTCTATTCCATCAGCTTCCTGCAGAATTTTTACACCTGTTTCAGAAAGTTTGTCGCTTACTAATATTTTTGCCATCGTTTTATATTTATCCTTACCGTTGTATTAACTGGCGCCATAACGCTGATTCAGCACAGCTTCAGCGGCGGCCACACCTTTGCCCATTTCTAACCTGTGTCCGTGTTTTGAGAGGCCCATCTCGATAGCGCTCATGGCCACGACCATATCAAACGAATCGAAATAACCGAGATGCGCGACCCTGACTATTTTACCTTTCAGGTGGTCCTGTCCACCTGCGAAGGTGACACCATAGTTTTCGCGCAGGTCCTTTACCAGCTTGGCGCCATCAACCCCTTCCGGAACATATACGCCAGTGGCGCTGTTGGCAGGTGATTCCGGCGCCAAAGGTTTCAGCCCAATGGCGGCTGTGCCAGCGCGGGCGGCGTTCGCCAAGGTTTCGTGGCGTTTGTATACGTTATCCAGGCCCTCGTCCCATAGCATCTCCAACACTTTACGCAGGCCTATCATCAATGATACGGCAGGGGTGTAGGCGGATGTGTCTTTTGCCAGGTTGTCCCGCTCCTTGGCCAGGTCGAAATAGAAATGTGGTATCGTACAACCCTCACTCCTCTTCCACGCCTTCTCCGATAGCGCGATAAACCCGAGGCCGGGTGGCAACATCAACGCTTTCTGCGAGCCGGTGATCAAGACATCGATACCCCACTCATCCATCGGCATCTCAACAACGCCGACCGAGGTTATGCCGTCAACTATCAGGAGTCTGTCGGTTCCGGCGGTCAATTGCGCCAGTTCCTTTATCGGGTGCGCTGTGGTGGTGGAGGTCTCAGAGCCCTGGGTTAGAACAGCGGCGATTTTTGGATTCGCTTGCAGCGCTTCTTCCACTGCTGACACAGCCACAGCCTGACCCCATTCTACTTTTATCCATTCCACGTTAAGCCCATACGCCGCGGCGATTTTACCCCATCGTTCGCCAAACTTGCCGCCGTTGATGGCTAACACAGTGTCGCCAGGGCTGAAGATATTTGTAATCGCGCTTTCCATTGCGCCTGTTCCGGAAGAAGCAAGGGAGATAACCGGCTGCTCTGTTTTAAACAGTTTTTTCATGCCGTTGGCGCATTCGGCGAATATGGCGGAAAATTGTGTTGTCCTGTGATGCATCATAGGCCGCGCCATCTCCAGCAGCACCTCTTCTGGCACCGGCGTGGGACCTGGCGATATCAGATATCTCTTCTTCATTCTAAAACTTCACTCCATTTATTAGTTCAGTAAAGTAGCCACCTCGATTGGCGCTGTACTTATTATAGTTAGAAATACAACCTTGCAATTATAGCGATGTCTGTAACCTATTACCACAACTATCGGTTTTAAAACTAAACAACTCATTTCCTTTAATCATTGTCTGCGCATGTTGTGCGTTAACTAAAACTATAGTTCAGCGTCTATATATGTAAATAGCAGGTGAGGGCGCCGAACGCCACCTGTGGTTCTATCAGGATAAATGGAGCTGCCCTTGGTAGCTACTTCTCTCCATATTTCGTGATGACGGATACGCCGACATCGTTGAGGAACTTGCTGGGCGGCTCTCCACCTGCAAAAATAAATACGAAGTCATTGGCGACTTTGCTACTATTCCCGTTTTGTGACAATGTGACATGCTGGTCGCTGATTTCTATGACGTTAGAGCCAAGTAGCAGATCTATCTTTTCACTGTTCACCGCGTTTTCCAGCTTATCCAGATTGGCTTGTTTGATACGGGTGAATTGATCTTTTCTGTAGGAAAGGGTCACCCTCGCATTATTTTCCGCCAGGGCCATGGATGCTTCCACTGCGCTATCCCCACCGCCGACCACAACCACGTTATTGTCGCAGTATCGCTCCGGCTCCAGCAAGCGATACATTACCTTGCCCGATTTTTCACCAGGCACATCCAGCTTTTTTGGGATGCCGCGCCTGCCGACACAGAGCAGCAGATATCGTGATTTGATCTCACGCCTGGCAGTCTTTATCACAAACGTGTCGCCGCTTTTTTTGGCTGATTCCACCTGTTCGTTTAACGATATTTTAAGTGAAGTTTTGTGAACTATATCCAGCCACAACTCCATCAGTTCTTCCTTCGTTATCTCCGTTTTTTTCAGTTTGCCGAAATAAGGGATGTTGAAAGGTGATGTCATTACAACCTTATACCGTGGATAGCTGAGAATCGAACCGCCCAGCTGCTCCTCCCGCTCCAGGGTGACAAAGTTTAATTTTTCTTTCTTCGCTTTCAATGACGCCGACAGCCCGGCCGGACCGGAGCCAACAATGACCAGGTCGTAACAGTCAGGTTTTGAATATCTGTGCTCGACCAGATCTTTTTTTATATAGCCGACAGCTTGCTGTCCCTGGTTGACAGCGTTTTTGATCAGCCCCATGCCGCCCAGCTCGCCCGCGATATATAGCCGTTTTACATTCGACTCGAAATTGGGTGATACGTCCGGTATATCAACACCGCGTCGCTCTGACCCGAACACCAAGGTGATCGCCCCCACCGGGCATTGCTGGGCGCATGCGCCATGGCCGACACATTGCGACGCGCATATGGTGGTCGATTTATTATCGACCATGCCAAGGATGGTTTTTTCGGGGCAAGTGTTCACGCAACCGCCGCTGCCGATGCAGATGCTCCTGTCGACCTTTGGGTGGATGGTTATCGGCTCGTGCAGGCCCATTTTGCGGGCGTTAACGATTTTTTTCCTGACCCTCCTGGAGCCGCTTTTCTGAAAATACAGATAAGGTCCGACGGTGACCAGCGCCAGGAACAGGGCGATGATCGCCACCAGATGATTGTCGATGATATATGTGAGAGTATCCATCAGCAAATTATAGCTATGACGTTTTATACCTCAACTCGAAATATCAGGTAGACAGCGATGTGTATGAACATGACCAGAAACATAATCGCCGCCAACGGTTTGTGAAGCACATGCCAGTAATGGAGCAACCTGCGAGCTGTGGAGAGAAAATTTACCGACCGGATCATGACGCTTTTTCGTTTTATCAGCTTGAATATTTTTCGTTTGGCGTGTGCCGGCAGCCTGCTGTCGAAGCCAAGCTCGAACCAGATCCGTATGATCCGGAACATGTTGCGAATGTCGTAGGAGACCATTTTGACAACAGAGACTAATATGCTTTTTTCTTTATCGATTTGCGGTGCGAATATCTGGTCGTAATATCGGACAGAGCCAGCCTCTTCATCGGTAAAGCTGGCGATCGCTTTATCTGTGCTGGCTATGGTTGACCGAATCTCGTTTATCTCCAGCTCCCTGCCAGAGACCTGGTGCGGTATCCATCCATAAATATAGCGCCCGAACAGCCCACTGACGGCGACGATCATCATCGACCAGTAGCTGATGGCCACCAGACCGTCAAATTTGTATGTGGAGTGGGCGGTGATCAGCGCGGCGCCCACAATGCCGAGGAACATATGAGTGTCGAGCCACAGCCGTATCGGCCCCAGCGCACGCATAAACCGAAACCGCTTGCGGATGGAATAGAGCATCATGATAATAAAACAGACCGACCCGATGATACCCGTGGGCAGCCATAACCCCTTGTTTGGCTGGATCGAACGTTCGTATTTTACCAGATAACCGTTATCATGAGCGATATCGAGCAGGCTAATCGGCGCTCTACTAATCTGCAGGTAACTTTCGACCAGCACAACGGAGCAGATGATCGCCCCAGCTATTATCAATAACCCTGGGAAAAGCACGCCAGCGTCCTGATCCAGGGCGTGGGCCTCTTCCTCCAAGCTGTTTTTCCTAACACCTACTTTATCCACTTAACTGGCAAAATCGAAGAATGTAAAAAAAGAGCGCTACATCGAGTAGTAGCCTGTATGAGGAAAGGATATAATCTGGGAGTTCAGGTTGTCAACGAGATAAGATATATAACGACCGCTACGGCAGCGATAACAATACCAGCGTAAGCCACACCATCAAATAAAAACAGAACGCTATCTTTTATATGATTTATTTTATTCATATATATTTTTCCCATTTGCGAATGTTTGCTCTATGCTTTTATTATCGAAAAGCAAAAAGCGCGCCGTTTTCTTATAATCAATCATTACAACTGGATACATATTAATAAACCTGATCATATGATGAGATTGAATGGTTTTGTATACAGCATTGTGTCCTGAATAAGAACATAACTAAGTTATTTTATGCGATTTACCATTTGATTGTTCAAAATATAATTGATTGTTATAATCAATCTCATTCAGCAGGTTGGATATTACTTATGATGAACAGTTTGGTCACAATTATTTCTAAAGGAGGGCGCCATGAGTGTTACAGATGAAGCGCTTAAGGGTAATGAAGAGTACGCATCCAATTTTAGTAAAAGTGACCTGGCAATGCTACCAGAGAAAAGGCTTGCCGTGGTGGCATGTATGGACGCGCGTATTATAGTGACCGCTATATTGGGACTGAGAAATGGTGACGCGCATGTGATCCGCAACGCTGGTGGAATAGTTTCGGAGGACGCCATGCGATCGTTGATAATATCGCACCATCTATTGGGTACGCAGGAGATAATGATCATCAACCATACTGATTGTGGAATGCTTACGTTCAAAAATGATGAGCTGCGGGGCGAACTGAAAAAAGCAACTGGCGCAGACAGTGTCACGCCCAACGATTTTCACGCGTTTTCAGATATAGAGCAAAATGTGCGCGAACAGATACAGAAGGTTAAGTCCCATCCATGGATACCAGACACCATACCGGTGCGTGGGTTCATTTACGACGTGAAGACCGGCAAGCTTGGAGAAGTTACCTAAAATGTCATAATGGTCTGCGCAACCTGCGCGGTCACCGGTTCTGGCCATGTTTTTTTATTTGTATAACGCCTGACCAACCTTACGCATCCAGTCGAGCTCATCTTCAGACATTGGGCCTTTATCGACGGCGTCCAGCGCATGGCGCATCTGGTCGTCGTTGCCAGGGCCGGTGAGGCAGACATCGATGTTTCGGTTCGACAGGGCGAAACGGTAACAATCGCCCGCGGTGGGCGTTGCAAGCCCGCCAAGTCTGGCCGGGTCGGCCTTGATCAGCTGTTTCCACGATGTGGCGGTGAAGGCGACGATGCCGGGCCGGGACGCCATCCCTTTGGGGGGCAGTGATGGGAATACATCGTTCTCCGCTCCTGGGTGCTTAGCGTTGTATCGCACATGAAAAAAGTCGCAGAACGGCTCTGCATGATATTTGTGAAAGTTCGGCCTGTAATGCGATGAGATGCCGATGTGGCGGATAATGCCTTCCTCCTTCATCTCTATAGCAGGACCGAGTTGTAGTTTGCGCATCGGCGGCTTATCCTTGAACAGGAAAAACTGCAGCCCGTCAATATAATCTATATCCAGCGCTTTGCGCACCTTTTCCACAGAATGGCGAATCATCTGGCCCGTGGGCGCCAGGCTGGTTATGGTGATGAAGATTTTGTCCCGATTTTGCTTCGCGATGTTCCGGAGCCCATCGCGCATGCCGCTGCGGCGCGACCACGCCCAGTAAAAGTAGTTCACACCCCGTTCATACGCTTCTTCTATCCCTCTGGCGCCAACGCCATAGGAGGAGCCGACCCCTAACGGACCAACGTCGAAACCAGTTTTCCCGAAAGTTCGGTTTTCAAATTTGTTATCCACTTATCGACTCCTTCAGTTGCCGGGCGTTGATGGCCGCCTGGCCCCGGGCATGGTTGCACAACACAACCGCAATCTCACCGGCCAGCTGTTCGCTGCTTCGTATCTGTTCGACTATTTTATCAATTTGCGTTTGGCTATACAGATAATCGCTACGTTCGGTGGGCCCCTCGAACCACTTTTCGTTCTGACCATGGAGCCGAAAATATGCCAGGTTTGATGTGACCTTTGGGTTGAACCGCGCAAGCTTCGGCAGGCTTGGCATGTCGGCGATCGAATAAGCCACATTCAAGCTTGATAAAAAATCGAACACCGTTTGCGCCACCCAGCTTTCATGACGAAGCTCCACCGTCAGCTGCGCCGGATATATCTTTTCCGCCAGCCATGCCAGGTGATCTTGCGCGCCGTGAATGCGTGTAAATTTCAGAGGGAACTGGGCCAGCACGGTCAGCAATTTGCCGCTTTTGATTAACGGCTCCAATCCTCTCAGATATTCATCGACCGCAATTTCATTTCGCAAAAACGAACCGTCGCTGTCTCGCAGACGCTCGGTGATGGCGCTGCTTGCCTTGGCGGTGAACCGGAAATCGTCCGGCGTATTTTCTATCAGCGCGTCCAGCCACGCCCTCTCGGGCGCCTCTCTGTATGTCTGGCCCAGCTCCACCGTGTCAAGCTTCAGCTCCTCCACGTAATAACGGAGCTTCTGATTGTCGTCCAGTCCATCCGGATAGATCGGCCCGGTCCAATCGTTGTACAGGTAACCGGACGCCCCCACCAATATCTTGCCGCTACTCTCTTCCATCTATCCCCATTTTCATTCCAGTTTGCCATCCCTGATTTTAATTACATCATCCGCGTGCGCCGCGATCTCCGGATCGTGGGTAACGATAACGATGGTAACACCTGCATCGTTCAGCTCTCTAATTATATTCATGATCGCCGTCCCGGTTTTTGTATCCAGGTTGCCGGTCGGCTCGTCGGCCAGGATGATCGACGGGTTGGTGACGATCGCCCGGGCGATGGCCACCCGCTGCGACTCCCCGCCCGATATCTGGTTCGGGAAGTGATACACCCGATGACCTAATCCAACCCGCTCCAGCGCTTCTCTGGCTTTGGCGTGCGGGTCGCCCTGGCCCCGATAGTACAGCGGCAGGCAGACGTTTTCCAGCGCCGTGTTTTTCGCCAGCAGGTTGTGGCTCTGGAACACGAACCCGACCTTCATGTTTCTGATCTCCGACAGTTTATCCTCCGACAGGTTAGAGACATCCGTTCCGTCCAGATAATATTCGCCGCTGGTCGGCGTGTCGAGGCAACCGAGGATATTCATCAGCGTGGTCTTGCCGCTGCCGGACGGGCCCATCAGGGCGGTGAACGAGCCTTTTTCTATATCAAACGTCACCCCGGCCAGCGCTTCGACATTCTGCCCGTCCAGCCGGTATGTTTTACGGAGATCGACGACGTGTATCATCCGGCCCCGGCCGATTGCGCAATAAAATATCGCCCTCGGTCAATCCTTCCGTTATCTCAGTCTCGAACCCGTTGGACAGCCCGGACGTGATAACCCGCTCTGTCACCGAGGCGCCGCTTTTCAGATAGACAAAACTTTCACCCTTATCGTTGAGGTGGATGATCTCGTCCGGTATCACCAGGGTGTCCGCTTTCGATTCGATAACCATATCCACGTTGGCTGTCATCTTCGGCCGCAGCATATCGCGCAGTTTGTCCAGCACCTCTATCTTCACCCGGAAGGCGGTGATGTTATCGCTCTCTTCGCCCACCGGATAGATTCTGGTCACGGCGCCTTCGAAATTTGTATTGTCATATGCGTCCACCGTCACCTTGACCTTCTGGCTCAGCTTGACTTTGCCGATATCGGTCTCGTCCACCATGGCAAAGATGAATAACCGCGACAGGTCGGCGATGACGCACAGCTTGGTGCCGCCGGTCACCGACGATATGCCGGAGGAGATGATCTGTCCCCGTTCAACGGTTTTCTCCACCACCACTCCGTCGATGGGCGACCGGATGACCGTTTCGCTCAGCCGTTCGTTGGCGTCCTCCACACCCAGGCGCGCCTTGGCGATGACCGCTTCGATCTCTGCGATTCTGGCTTGCGCCATGTCCAGCTCGGTGACGGCGGTGTCCCGCTCCTGATCAGAGACCAGCTTTTTGTCAAACAGTTTGCGGACACGCTTCAACTTCAGTTTCCGATCCTTCAGGCTTGCCCTGGCGGATTTGAGTTCTGACAGCGCCTTGTCCAGGTCCGCCTTTTTCTGCGCCAGGTTCCGCTGCTCGGTCCGCTGGTCCAGGGTCAGCAGGATATCGCCTTTTTTAACAGCGTCGCCCGGCTCATAATCGAATTTCAGGATTTCACCGGAGGCTTTCGATTTTACCTCCACCTGAAAGTTCGGCTCCACAACGCCGGAGGCGGAGACGGAGACCACCAGGTCTGCCCGGATCACTTTTTCGGTCCTCTCTTTGTCATTGCTGTCTGCCGGTCGTATCTTGAAATAGTAATACCCACCGCCGACCAAAACAGCCAGAAGGATAGCCACTGCCACTTTTTTCATCCAGTGATTTTATCATCACAGGCCGATCAAGGTGAAGGTTATGATAAAAATCTGTTAAACTTACGTCTGCTTTTAATTAATGAAAATCTGGGACCGAACGATAGATGAAAAAAGTTAATAAAGTTATTCTGGCCTATTCCGGCGGGCTCGACACATCGGTGATCGTCCGCTGGCTGGTGGAGACATACGACTGCGAAGTGATCTGCTTCGCCGCCGACCTGGGGCAGGGCGAAGAGCTGAAACCGCTGAATAAAAAAGCCAAACTGGCTGGCGCCTCGAAGCTGGTGGTGCGCGACCTTAAAGAGACATTCGTGAAGGATTACGTCTTTCCGATGTTGCGGACGAACGCCCTGTACGAAGGGGCGTATATGCTCGGCACATCCATCGCCCGCCCGCTGATCGCCAAGGCGCAGGTCGATATCGCAAAGCAGGAGAAGGCGGACGCCGTCTCCCATGGCGCCACCGGCAAGGGTAACGACCAGGTACGGTTCGAGCTGTCGTATTACGCGCTCAACCCGAAGATACGCTGCATCGCCCCATGGCGAGAGTGGGACCTGACCTCCCGCGAGGCGCTGGTCGCCTATGCGCGTAAGTGGAAGATACCGGTCGGCTCGCCGAAGAAAAAACCGTGGTCGATGGACCGCAACATGCTCCACCTGTCGTTCGAGGGTGACACACTGGAGGACCCGTGGGCGACACCGCCGGAGGAGATGTTCATGCTGACCAAATCGCCGAAGGAGGCGCCGGATAAAGAGACGGTGATCACCATCGACTATAAAAAGGGTGACCCGGTGGCGGTGAACGGTAAGAAGATGAGCCCGGCAAAGCTGCTGGCGCATCTGAACAAGCTGGCCGGACGTAACGGAATAGGGAGGATCGACCTGGTGGAGAGCCGGTTCGTCGGCATGAAGTCGCGCGGAGTGTATGAAACGCCGGGTGGGACGATCCTGCATACGGCGCACCGGGCGGTGGAGTCGCTCACCCTCGACCGGGAAGTGATCAAACTGCGCGACTCGCTGATCCCGAAATATGCGGAGCTGGTCTATAACGGCTTCTGGTTCGCGCCGGAGCGGGAAGCGTTGCAGACACTGATGGACGAAATTCAGAAACCAGTGACCGGGACGGTGCGCCTGTCGTTATACAAAGGTAACGTGACCGTGCAGGGCCGCAAGGCGCCGAAGTCGCTGTTCGATCCAAGGTTCGCCACGTTTGAAGAGGACACGGTATATAACCAGGCGGACGCCGAAGGATTTATCAAGCTCAACGCCCTGCGGCTGAAGATTAGGAACATGCTTGGTCAATAGGGGGTGGATGGTCTATTTGTCAGTAACCTCGTTCATGCTGCCTGTGCGGTAGCCCAGGATATCGAGGGTGACGTAGTTATAGCCGATCGCTTTCAGCGCTTTATATATCGCCTCGCTTTTGCTTGGGTCGATCGCTTTGCTGAATTCCGCAGGGTCCAGCTCTATCCGGGCGATGTAGCCATGATGCCGCACCCGGAGCTGCCCAAACCCCATCTCCTTCAATGCTCGCTCCGCTTGTTCCACCATCGACAGGTTATCGCTGGTGATCAGGTCGCCATACGGAATGCGCGAGGCGAGGCAGGCCATGGCCGGTTTGTCCCAGGTGGGCAGACCCATTTCTTTCGATAGCTCGCGGATCTCCTGTTTGGTGAGTCCAACAGATTGCAGGGGGCTGAGCACATCTTTCTCCCGTGCCGCTTGCGAACCGGGCCGGTGGTCGGAGAGATCGTCGGCGTTGGCGCCGTCCAGAATGGCGTTAATGTTCTCCGTTTCCGCGATTTCCACCAGCTTGCCGAACAGCTCGCCTTTGCAGTAGTAGCAACGGTCCATCGGGTTGCTTTGATAGTTCGGGTCGTCCAGCTCCTCCGATTCGATGATCATATGCTCCGCGCCGATCGATCGGGCCAGCTCTTGCGCCGCCTCCAGCTCCGACCGGGGATAGCTGGGCGAGCGGGCGGTGACAGCAAGCGCGCGGCCGCCGCTATTCGACAACGTATCGTGGGCCACCTTCAACATAAACGCGCTGTCCACCCCGCCAGAGTAGGCGACGATCACCGAGCTTAGCCTGGTAATCTGATCTTGCAAGGATGCCATCTTCTTTTGCGCAACCGATTCTTTTTTCAAATTTATCGACATCATTCGCCCTGCGGAAATTTCTGGTAACATACAGTTCTACAATATCAGAATGGACCGAAATAGGAAACATGTTGCAGCTGGAGATAACCGATATCAAGGTTTACCCGTTCGATACTGGCGCAGCGGGCGGTAAGACCTTGGCCATGGTGGAAATAACTATAGATGACGCGCTTGTATTGAAAGGATTTCGGGTGATTGAGAGCAAGGGCGGTGGGCTGTTCGTCAGCTTTCCATCGGTGATGGGGCGCGACGGCAAATGGCGAGATACGGTTATACCCATGGATGGCGAGGTCAAAACCTTGATTCGTGACAAAATTGTGGAAGCTTATAAAAATTCAATTTGATCTTTCTTCCGCATGCCAATCGCCTTGATTTGAGGTGAGCCTCGGTGTATCTTACATACAATCTGGTTATATTTTGATCTGAACATTGGGAGAAAAATATCGTGGCACGTGAGAAATGGGCGTCCCGAATTGGGATAATTCTTGCCGTGGCTGGCTCCGCTGTTGGGCTGGGCAACTTCCTTCGGTTTCCGGTGCAGGCGGCGCAAAATGGTGGCGGGGCATTCATGATCCCATACATAGTTGCGCTTATACTGTTGGGTATACCCCTCTGTTGGGTGGAATGGAGCATGGGTCGCACGGCAGGGGGCAGGGGGCATGGTTCTGGACCCGGGATTTTTAATATGTTCTGGAACAACCGGGCAAGCCGCTATTTTGGCGCGCTCGGCATTTTCATACCTATGGTGATCTATCTCTATTATGTATACATAGAGGCGTGGTGCCTGGCATATGCATGGTTTTCACTGACCGGTGATCTGGGAGCCGCCGCGAATGTTGGTCAGGCGAAAGAGTTTTTGACCGATTTCCAGGGGCTGGGCGATGGGACTTTTTTCTCCGGTTATGGCACGGCATATACATTTTTCCTGATCACATTTCTTATCAATTTCGCGGTTATTTATCAAGGCGTGACCCGCGGTATCGAGACCATCAGCAAGATCGCCATGCCGCTGCTGGCTATACTGGGGATCATTATAATGTTTCGTGTTGTCACCCTGGGCGCGCCCGACCCGGCCAACCCAGGCTGGAGCGTATCGAGTGGTTTTGGGTTTTTATGGAACCCCGATTTTTCCACACTGGCCGACCCAAAGGTCTGGTTGGCGGCGGCAGGGCAGATTTTCTTCTCTGCATCCGTGGGGCTGGGGTTGATAATCACTTACGCCAGCTATCTAAAAAAAGATGACGATATCGCTCTGTCTGGTTTGTCGTCGATCTCCATAAACGAGTTTATGGAAGTGATAGTAGGCGCGTCCATTGCCATACCGGCGGCATACATTTTCTTCGGTCCAGTGGGGATAGTCGACATCGCCAACTCTGGCACATTCGGGCTTGGGTTCGTCACCATGCCGATGGTTTTCGACCAGATGCCGTTTACCGCCATATTGATGTTCATGTGGTTTTTCCTGCTGTTTCTTGCGGGGGTCACATCGTCGATATCGATGCTCCAGCCTGGCATTGCATTTCTGGAAGATGAATTTGGGATTGATCGCAAAGGGTCGGTAGGGATCATCGGAATTTTTACATTCATCGGCGCGCAGCCAGCCATTTTCTTTCTGGCCAACGGTGTGTTGGACACTATGGATTTCTGGGCGGGGACATTTGGCATAGTTCTGTTCGCCACCGGTGAGATCATCCTGTTCTCCTGGATATATGGCGCCGAACGAGGATTTGAAGAGCTTCATCATGGCGCAGATATTAAGGTGCCCAGATTTTACCTGTTTATCATCAAGTATATTACCCCTGCTTATTTGTTGATCATCCTAGGCAGCTGGTTCTACAACAATGCTGGCTCCATCATGCCAGCTGCAGATAACCCAAACTTTGGCTATATCGTAGGGACTATGATCGGGATGCTGTTTTTCTTTGGTGTGCTGTGTTTGTTGGTGGAAATAGCGTATCAGCGGGGCGCATTTAATAAAGGAGAGATAGAATGACAAGCGGTGGATGGCTGATGATGGTTTTGTCATGGTTGTTTATAGTTGGGCTGAGCTTGTTTTGTATGTATAAAGTTATTACGATACGGGAACAAGACGCCAGCCGGATCAAACCAATGACAGAAATTGACACTGGCGACACTTAGCGGTGGGGCGCTATAATGGCGCTATTATTCGCTGTCGCGCCAGTGCGGTTTCTTATATATGAAGGGGCCGGTTAAAATGAGTATGTAGACAGAAAGATGTATCCACATATCCCGACAGGGTATTTGGATTGCCCATGGCAATGGAGCGGGTGATGGGATTTGAACCCACGACTTCAACCTTGGCAAGGTTGCACTCTACCGCTGAGTTACACCCGCTTGATATTCAACGAAAATAGATTGTAGCCTAACAGAGGCTATAAATCGAGTTCTTTTTCTATCATTTTCATCAGCTCCGCCATCAGCTTCTCGGAAAAATCGAATTTCACACCAGCCGCGGCGAACAGCTCTGGCGCGGTGGCGCTGCCGCCCAGGGTCAGAGCGGACAGGTAATTGTCTATGGCCCTGCTATTGTCGCAAAGGAATTCACGATAAATCTGGAGCGCGCCGAGTTGGGCGATGGCGTATTCCACATAGTAAAACGGCACTTCGAAAATGTGCAGCACCCTGTGCCACGAGCTTGCCAGCGCCCCTTCCGGAGCGTTCGACCAATCCACACCGGTGGAGAACCGCTGGTTTATGTTTAGCCATTCCTGCGTTCGCTCTTCCTGGGTGTGGTTCGGGTGGGTGTATACCCAATGCTGGAACAGATCAATCTTTGCCACAGCGCCAAACAGGTATACAACCCCTTGCAGATGCTCCTGCCGCGCCCGGTTGCGATCTTCGGCGTCGCCGTAAAAAGGCTCCAGCCGAGAGCCGCCCAATAGCTCCTGCGTCATGGAGGCCACCTCGGAAAACTCCATCGCGGCATGCCGATACCAGATCAGGCTCTGGTCGCGCGATTGCAATGTGTGGAACGCGTGGCCACCCTCATGCAGCAGTGTGTTCACATCGTTGTGGGAGCCGACGGCATTGGTGAAAATGAACGGCATGCGCGCCTCGGATAATGTGGTCTGATAGCCCCCCGGTGCCTTGCCCTTTCTGCTGTCGAGGTCCATGGAATGTTTTATCGATTCGAAATGAGCTCCTAACCTGTTGTCCAGGGCCATGAAAATTTCGCCTGTGCCCTTCGATAATTGCTCGGGTGTCTCAAACGGCTTCAACGGCTCCCTGCCCAGCTCGTCGCAGTCGGTGTCCCACGGATCGAGCTTATCCAGTCCCATACGCGTGCGTCGGCTTTCCGTAATCTTCTTCGCCAGCGGTATAGCGGTTTTTTCTATGGCTTCATGGAACTGCATGCAATCGTCCGGGGTATAGTCGCGAAGCTTCGAAAGGAAGCAATATTCGCGGTAATCGCTGAGCCCTAGGTTGTCCGCATACTCCGCCCTTTTGACCAGCATCTCGTCGAAAAGGTTATCGAGTTGATCCCGCTCTTCCATACGCCGGAGCGCTGTCGCGACGAAAGCCTCTTTTCGTTTAGCCCTGTCGGGCCTGCGCAGATAGTCCCGCATCTGTGGCATGGTTTTTTCCTCACCGTCAAACTTGACCATCATGCTGCCCATGATTTCCTGATACCGATGTGACAACTCCTGCAGCTTCACCTGCACCGGGATGTTCTTTTCGTCGAACAGTTTGATCGACGTTTCGATTATCCGGTCGAGCTGGCCATAGGTTTTCTTCTCCAGGGCCGACCTGTGGGGCGATTCGACATAGCGCCGATCCAGCTTATTATCCCATTCGGTCAGCTTTGGCTCCACCTCCCGGACGCAGACAAGGTAAGCGTCTCTCATTTGTTCGTTATCGGTGTGGCAGGTCATGTCGATATATCGCCGGGTGACATGCTCGTCGGCGATGGCCCGCAGCTCCGACCATTTTTCGAGCCAGGTTTTCAGCTCTTCCGGTGAATCGATCGGCTCCTCGGCCAATATCTGGTAGTACGGCTCCAGCATTTCCCAGCCGGTGATCTCCTCGCCTGGTGTGACGAAATTTCTGGGGTATGCGACGGCTGCATTATCGTCGGATGTTGTCATTTTTATGCTCTCCTTTGCTATATCGAGCCGCTTACGTCTTGACGAAGGACGATGGAGCGAATACTATTCCAGTCTTGAATCTTCAAATTTGACTTTCTTTAGGATTGTAGAAAAATATGAGCGTCATTAAAAGGGTAATTATAAGCGTTTCCGATAAAACCGGTATTGTCGAGTTTGCCAAATCGCTGTCGAAATGGGAGCCGGAGATACTCTCCACCGGTGGCACAGCCAAAGCGTTGAGGGATGCGGGGCTTGATGTCCGCGAGGTAAGCGATTTTACAGGATTCCCGGAGATTCTGGACGGCCGCGTTAAAACTTTGCACCCGAAGATCCATGGCGGCATCCTGGGCCGACGCGATCTGGACAGCCACACGCGGCAGATGAGCGAGAACGATATCGAAGGGATCGACATGGTGGTGGTTAATCTCTATCCATTTGAAGCCACCGTGGCCAAAGGGGATGTGTCACTGGAAGAGGCGATCGAAAATATCGATATCGGCGGCCCGGCGATGATCCGGTCGGCGGCAAAGAATCATAAAGATGTGGCGGTTCTGGTCGATCCGGCTGACTATGCGAAAATCGTGGAGGAGCTGGACTCGAACGATGGCGCTTTGTCGCAGACTACCCGGCAGGAACTGGCCGTTAAAGCCTACTCCCACACCGGCTGGTACGACGGCCGGATCAGCTCCTGGTTGCGGGATAAAGTGGGTGAAACGGAAAAACTGCCTGACCGTAAAATAATCCTGCTGGAAAAGAAACAGACCATGCGATATGGCGAAAACCCGCACCAGTCAGCCGCATTCTATAATGTAGCAAACAGCGACAGCGCCGGAATCGCAGGCGCCGAGCAGCTACATGGCAAGGAGCTGTCGTTCAATAATATCGTTGATATGGCGGCCGCGTATGAGCTGGCGCTGGAGTTCGACGACCCATCGGTGGCGATCATCAAACATACCAACCCGTGCGGTGTGGCGTGTGACGACTCGCTGTTGCAGGCGTATATCAATGCCCGGGAGACTGACCCGGTCTCCGCGTTCGGAGGGGTGATAGCGATAAACCGGGAGGTCGATCCGCAAACCGCCGAGGAGATATCAAAACTGTTTGTAGAGGTGGTGATTGCGCCCGGCTTCTCCGAAGGCGCCATAGCCGCATTGACCGCCAAGAAAAATGTGCGCTTGATTAATGCTCCGCCGCTGGATATAGAGAACGGCGTCGCATACAAGTTCATGCCGGGTGGCGCCCTGATCCAGGAGGCGGACGCCGTTACATACGACGAGACAACACTGAAGGTTGTGACAAAGCGTCAGCCGACGGAGGAAGAGATGGCGGCGCTAAAATTCGCCTGGACAGTGGCCAAACATGTGAAGTCGAACGCAATCGTATACACTGACGCCAACTCCACCATCGGTGTGGGCGCCGGGCAGATGAGCCGGGTAGATAGCGCGCGGGTGGCGGTGGAAAAGGCGCAACGGCCGGTGAAAGGCTCTGTGATGGCGTCCGATGCGTTTTTCCCTTTCCGGGATGGAATAGACGCCGCGGGCGAGGTCGGAGTGCGCGCGGTTATCCAGCCGGGCGGCTCTGTGCGGGATGAGGAAGTGATACAATCAGCGGATGAGTATGACATGGCTATGGTTTTTACCGGTATTCGACACTTTCGGCACTAAATCATGACCGATATCAGCAAGCTTAACTCCTATTTCGATAAGGACACTCACTTAAAAGGTTCTATTAAATTCAAGGGTATCATTCGGTTTGATGGCCAGTTTGATGGTGAGGTGATATCGGACGACACGTTCATTGTGGGCGAGACCGGCAGGATCAACGCTAAAATAAATACTGGCACACTTTTTAACTTCGGCATTATCGAAGGCGATGTGGAAACTACCCGTAAAGTTTTACTGTTCAATAACAGCATACTGAAAGGCGATATCACCACACCCCGGCTGGTGACAGAAGAAAAGGCCATGCTGGAGGGCAAATGTTCAATGCCGCAACCTGATATGGATGTCGAGCCAGAAGAGCTTGATCTTGATGATATAGTTAACAGAAAACATGCAATAAAACCGACGGATCCGGCCGTAGTCGAGAATATTGTGGAACTGTCCGTGCCAGAAACTGCTAGTGGTAGCAGAGGTGGAAAGAAGATATTGTGGGTTTCATTGGTAATTCTGGCCATATTAGCAGCTTGGCTCTTTGTCAGTGGCGGCTTGGGCAAGCTGTCGCAAAATATATCAGGTATTACAAAAGATAAAGCACCCATTGCTTTGGTTTCGACGGACAACAAACCGGCGGTTGAGGTTGGTTCTGAATTGAACGATGTCGCTGATATAGAGCCGCTGGTAAATGATACATCGCAAGCAGAGCCGATTGACACCATTGAGCGAGAGGCTCGTGGTGTTGCAGATGATGAATTGATGTCTGACGATGCGCCCCAGGAAGTTGAAACCGAATTTTCGAGTTTGTCCATTGCCCAGAAATTTATTGATGAAAAAAACTATTCCGGTGCAATAACCAGCCTGGAGGAAAGCGTGGCTAACTTTCCGGAGAGTGACGAATTGATCATGACGTTGGCCATGACATTACAACATGTCGGGCAGGAGAGCAGGGCAAGGGGCCTGTTCAGAAAGCTTGCCAAAACTGACCCAGGCAGTATCGAAGCGCGAAACAATGAAGCGTATGTACAGATGGATCTTGGATATTTGCATAAGGCGGAGAGCAGTTTTCTTCTGCTTTTGGAGGAAGAGCCGGATAACTTGCGGGCAAGGCTTGGGCTGGCGGAAATCTATAGCAAATTGAACCAGAACGATAAAGCCACCGAGCATTGCAAAGCTATTTTAGCGCGGTTCGATGACTATGCCCCGGCGCTAAACAGACAAGCGTGGGTATTTGGCAAGCAAGAGATAAACTTGAACGAAGCGGAAGAAATGTCGTTGAAATCATTGGCAGTATATAATGATATTCCCGATTATCTGGATACTTTGTCCGAGATCAAGTTTAAGCAGGGCGAATATGACGAGGCTATAAGGATTATTTCCGACGCGCTGGAAGTTTCACCCCAAAACTCATATTACAAACGACAGCTTAACAAGTTCAAACAGGCCAGGAACCTGGCTGGTTAATAGTCGGGTAGGGCCTATTTCCCAGTTGGCATAAAGGGTAACGTATCCAGAATATTCTCCGCTCCAACGCCCGCCAGCTCGCTGGCTGTTTTCCAGCCGAACCCATCTTTGGCAAACGTTTTGAAATCGAACAGATTATTAAATAAAGGCTGCTGCGTTTTATCGAACTTCGCTTGCCAGACAATTTTTTGCTCGCTCATGCCGACCATAGCCACAGAGAAGCCGACAGACGCTGGCTTATCGGCGCCGATCCTGGAGCCGAGCCGCTCTTCATAACGCATCACCACACCAATGAACACGGCGTCCACACCCAGCGCCTTGCCCGCCTCCACGGCCATGGCTGGCACATAGGCCGGCTTTTCCGCGGAGTACACCTGATCGACGGTTTCGTCTGTCACACCTTTACCCACCACCGAATAACCCATGTCACCCAGATAGAGCCGGAAAAGGTCGGAAACATTTTCTCCAGAACCGGTGATGGTATCGCCCGGAACAAAGTGATAATTCGTGACCGGACAAATGTGCGGCGCATCTGGCTTTTGCGGTTGCTGATAGTCTATGAAATCGAGCACGGCGACCTTTTTATATTGTTCGGCGGCGCCACTGGTCGCAAGCTGGGAGGTTACCCCAGACCCGGATCTTCCGTTGCCTTCGTTAGACGCGCATGAGAAGGCGCCAAACGATATGACCAACGCCACTATAACAGCCAGATACAACCAGCTTGATCCGTTACTTTGATTTTTCATATCCGGCTCTTATGTAATGGCCGCTTTTGCCGCCAGTTTTTTCGATAAGCATGATATCGGAGATCACCATATCCTTGTCCACCGCCTTGCACATATCGTATATGGTCAGGGCGGCCACAGATACCGCCGTCAACGCGTCCATCTCCACCCCGGTTTTGCCTGTGGTCGAGACCGTGGCGCGCACCTTTATGGTTGAGGTCCCGCTATCCGGCTCCAGATCCACAACCGTGGAGCTGATCAGAATCTGGTGACACAGCGGGATAAGCTCCGGTGTTTTCTTGGAAGCCATAATACCGGCCAGCCGTGCAGTCTGCAACACATCACCTTTGGCGACACTGCCATCCAGAATCAGCTCCAGCGTCGCAGGCTTCATCGTGATTGTACCCTCGGCGATCGCCACCCGGTCGGTCTCCTTTTTATGGCCGATCTCCACCATTCTGGCCCGGCCTTTTTCATCCAGGTGCGTAAGCTTCATATTAAATTTTCCAACAGTCAGGCGTTTAAGTAGTTTTCAACAATCCAGCCAGCGATTTTTTCCGCATCATCTCGTATAAATGATGGGACAGAACTGGCGATCGCATTGCCATCGGCGGTGATATAAGCCACCGGCTCAACACGGTCATCTTCCAGACCCACAAAACAGAGAGTAGGGACGCTTTTCCCATCTATCATCTCTCCTTTAAAACCTTCAACCAATATGATATCAGTTTTTACTTTTAACCGCTCGGCCAGAGTTTGCAGATCGGGCGGGTGGGCGGCATACTCCATTATGCCGATGAATGTACCGCCGGTGATTATGGTCGGGTTGGCGCCTGCTTCGCGGAAACGGTGTGAATCCTTACCCTTTTTGTCGATATCAATGTTGTGATGGGAACGCTTTACCGCTCCCACTTTCAATCCTTTACCGGAGAAAATAGCGATCAGTTTTTCGATCAACGTTGTCTTGCCGCTGCCGGATTTGCCGACAAACGCGATCACAGGCGGTATACTGTTCATGTTGGAAGTATTGAGCAAAAACGCTTACAATGCAACGTGAGATTGAAAATATTTGTCAGGATGAAAATGGTTACAATGCGGTTTTTCGCGTCAATCAAGGACAAGATGGGCGCAGAAATGATGGAGCTTGATATTGATACGCCTGTGACATTGCGCGATCTTCTGGTCAAAGCGTCGGAGCAGGCGGGCGCCGGTCCCGATATGCTGCTTAACGGCTCGTTCCTGTATGCGGTGAACCAGGAAATGCGCGGACTGGAGCATAATGTGGAAGACTCCGACGAGGTCGCCGTGCTCCCTCCATTATCGGGGGGTATATAAAAAATGGCCCGGTTGCAAAGGGAAAACTTCGATGTGGGCGCAGAAATAAGGGCGCAGGTGGAAAAAAACAACAGCGTCGGCGCGGCGGTGACTTTTCTGGGGACGGTGCGTGACATATCGAAAGGCGAGAGTATAGAGAAGCTCGATTTCGAACACTACCCGGCCATGGCGGAAAAGGAGCTGGATAAGCTGGAGGCCGCCACCATTGAGATCTTCGATATTATCGACTGCCTGATCATACATCGTACCGGTGAGATCACAGTAAACGAAAACATCGTGCTGATCGTCGTGACCAGCATGCATCGTGGCGTGGCGTTCGACGCCTGCGAGTGGGCCATCGACGAGTTGAAGAAGCGTATACCGATCTGGAAAAAAGAGTTCGCCGAGTCTGGCAAGTATTGGGTGGAAGACCATCCATAATCGGCTCTAAAAAATGATAGGCGCGATATTGGCCGGCGGCCAGAGCCGGCGCATGGGCAAGGACAAAGCGTTTATCGAGTACGATGGCGTCACCATGATCGAAAGGGTGATCAATGCTGTTGCGCCCTGTGTCGAGTCGGTTGTTATCATCGCCAACAAGCCAGAGCTGTACGAGAAGTTCGGCCTGCCTGTTTATCCCGACACCATCGTGGGTATGGGTCCGCTCTCTGGTCTTTATACCGCCTTCGATAAGACAGGCGCCGACGAAATATTGATGGCGGCGTGCGATATGCCGCAGATAAACAGGGAAATTGTGCAGTTTATCGTTGATAACCCGGCGGGGGCAGAGGACGCCGTAATACCTTTGGTCGGCGGCAAAGAGCAAGGCTTACTGGCGGTATACAGAAGGTCGGCCATAGAAAAACATATCGACAGGATAAAGGCGGTCTCCATCCAGTTCGACGAATTTCGTCATGGGCTGGATAAATTGTTGATCGATGAAAGGCAGTTAAGGAAGATAGAGCCAGAGCTCCAGTCGTTTAGGAATATCAATAGTCCAACTGATTTGTAAGGTTGAAAAAATTTTCTGATAAGCGCCTGCTTTGATGTTATCATCTAGCACGAATCCGCAAGCAATCAGGACGGCCCAATTAGGAGATTACTGAATGAAAATTTTCATAGATTCAGCTGATATAGATGAAATAAAAGAAGCCAACGCCATCGGCGTGATAGACGGCGTGACGACAAACCCATCGCTGGTGGCCAAAACCGGCAAGGACTTCGCCACGGTCATAAATGAGATCGTAAACGAAGTGGACGGGCCGATCAGCGCCGAAGCTGTATCCCTTGATAGCGAAGGGTTGATAGGCGAAGGCCGGGAACTGGCGAAAATCCATGAGAATATCGTAGTAAAAATCCCAATGACCGTCGATGGGTTGAAAGCAGTGAAAGTTTTGTCATCCGAAAATATCAACACGAATGTAACGCTGGTCTTTTCACCCACCCAGGCGCTGCTGGCGGCGAAAGCTGGGGCCACATATGTGTCGCCCTTCGTCGGTCGGTTGGACGATATCTCTCATGACGGGATGGACCTGATAGGCCAGATAATGGACATCTATAACGCATATGGCATGCAGGCGGAGGTTATCGTCGCCTCTGTCCGTCACCCGCTCCATGTGGTGGAATCGGCCCGGATGGGCGCGGATGTGGCCACCATCCCGCTGGGTGTGATCAAACGTTTGACCGAGCATCCACTCACCGATATCGGAATAGAACGATTCCTGGCGGATTGGGAAAAGGTGCCAAAAGCCTGATTCGCACCAACCATAGCTATTAGTTTCCATGTCCACCGATGCGCACGGCCTTGTAGTTGGCCGAGAGGTAGTCAAAAAATATAACGGGTTAACTGCGGTCGATGGTATCGACTTCACGGTACCCCAGGGCGCTTTCTATGGGTTCCTCGGCCCCAACGGCGCGGGGAAAACAACCACCATCCGGATGATCCAGTGCTATTCACCTATCACCAGCGGCGAGATCCGTGTCAACGGGCGGGTTGTAGGACGCGATGACAGCGCCATCAAGGCCCGGATCGGCGTGGCGCCGCAGATGGATAACCTGGATAGCGACCTGACGGTGATCAAAAACCTGGAGATCTATGCAAACTTTTTCAACATCCCAAAGAAAACAGCGATAGCCAGGGGGACAGAGTTACTGGAATATTTTCATCTGGAAGAGAAAATGAACTCGACTATTAACTCGCTCTCTGGCGGTATGCGCCGGCGGTTGATAATTGCAAGAGCTTTGATGAACGAGCCGGAACTGCTGATCCTCGATGAGCCGACCACCGGCCTCGACCCGCAGGCGCGGCATGTGATCTGGCAGAAGCTGCGGGACCTGAAAGACCAAGGCTCCACCATAATCCTGACCACCCACTATATGGAAGAGGCGGAACGGCTGTGCGACACCGTGGCGATAATGGATATGGGCAAGATACTGTTACTGGGCGAACCGGAGAAATTGATCGAGGAACATGTCAGCCACGATGTGGTGGAGGCGAGACCTTATCACGATAAAGCAGACGCAGTGGTGGATATTCTGGAAGGTGATGGGCTGCGCTACGAGCAGGCGGGGAATTCATTTTTTATATTCACCGATCAACCAGATTCTGTTGTGAATAAGCTGAAGAATATGGGCGAAGAAGCGCCAGAATCGAGGCGGGCCAACCTGGAGGACCTGTTCCTGAAAACCACCGGTCGGGCGTTGAGGGAAGGGGCATAAGCCAGTTATGAGCTTGTTCCGCGCAATAAAAGTTTGGTACAGGAATTTTACTGTATACAAGACCCATCTGGCCCCCAACCTGGTGGGCAACATTGGCGAGCCGTTGATCTCGCTGTTCGCCATGGGTTTCGGGTTGGGTGGATATATCCCGCAGATTGCCGGTATGCCATATATCAGCTTCCTTGCGCCGGGGCTGGTGATCACCAGCGCCATGTATTCCGCCACGTTCGAATGTACATTCGGGGCGTATACGCGCCTGACTGTGCAGGGAACATACGACACAGTGATGGCCACGCCGCTATCGGTGGAAGACCTTACACTTGGTGAAATTCTGTGGGGCATGACCAAGGCGATGATCGCCGGGTTTGTGATCGTGGCGGTGATCACGTTGTTTGGTCTGTATACTCCATCGCCAGGGATAATCGGCATCATACTGGTGATCGGGGCGACCGGCTATATCTTCGCCTCCGCCGCGCTCTGCACCGCCGCGCTGTCGCCCAGTTACGAGTTTTTCAACTACTATTTCACCATCGTTCTGGCGCCGATGTTTTTCATGTCGGGCGTGTTTTTCCCGCTGGATCGTTTGCCAGAGATTGTCCAGAACCTTGCCCTTCTCCTGCCAGCCACACATTCAGTGTTCCTGATCAGGTATTTTTATCATGGCATGGAAGCAAACGTCCTGGTTTCATCGCTGGTGCTGATAGGCATTTGTGTAATGAACACATACTTTGCCATCAAGCTGGTTAAACGACGTCTCGTGGTCTGACCCGCTGATCAGACGATTGCATCGGAAATAACAGACCCTTCTCCGATAATCGAATTCGGCAGCACTATAGAACGTATAACCTTTGAGCCGGCGCCGATTACCGCGCCATTGTGAACCGCTGCGTAAGGACCGACAGTCGCGCTTTCATCGATCACGCAGCCCGGCCCTATATAAACAGGTGGAACAACGTTGGGGTGCATAGACACTGGTTGCGGATATTGTTCCAGAGCGTTCATTACAGTTGAATGATAGGTTTCGATAGTTCCGGCGTCGCGCCAAACTATATCGTCGATATGGCCATACAAACGGTCGTTGCCCTGGATCATCGGCAGATACAGTTCTTTTACTATATCGACCGGCCTGCCAGGCGCCAGCCTTGTCAGCAGTTCGGGCGACAGCATGGCCACACCGGTGAACATCAGGCGTTCGGCGCCTTTTTCATCGGCTTGCGTGATGGAAGTGATCCTCTGTTCATTATCCACTGTCACATCGCTGTAAGGGCCGTTCTCCACGTTTGGTCGCAGCAGAAGTGTGGCCGGCGCGTTTTTGTCCTTGTGCGCTTTTTTCAGGTTATCCCAGTTTACTTCGATCAATATGTCGGAGTTCATTACCGCAAACATTTTGTCCTGAAGATACTTCTCCACCGCTTTTAATGCGCCGCCTGTGCCGAGCAGTGTCTCCTCATGCGACAGGACGATCTCTATACCGAAATCATGGTTTTCGATATAGTCAGCAACCATGCCTGCCAGGTGATGAGTGTTGATAATCAGCTTGTTCGGGCTTGCTTTTTTGGCGGTGTTGATGGCCAGCTCCAGCAAGGTTTTATCGAGGACGGGAAACAATGGCTTTGGCAATTTTTCGGTGAACGGCAACAGCCTGGTCCCCAGACCCGCCGCCAGTATCATAATGTTCATAGCGATAATGATACTCGATAAATTGCAAACATTCTCTTTGTTAAATAGCCAATTGCAGTTACAATCACCGATTTGAGTGAACCAGACGAAAAGTACAGGAAAAACAGATGGGCTTTAATTGCGGGATCGTGGGTCTACCTAACGTGGGCAAATCGACGATATTTAACGCGCTGACATCAGCCGGCGCCACTGCGGAGAATTTTCCGTTTTGCACCATAGAGCCGAATGTGGGGATTGTGCCCGTGCCCGATCCACGGTTGGATCGACTGACTGAAATTTCAAAGTCTGAAAAAACGATCCCGACGACGCTGGAGGTTGTGGACATCGCGGGCCTGGTGGAAGGCGCCAGTAAAGGAGAGGGGTTGGGCAACAAGTTTCTCCACCACATACGCCAGGTGGACGCCATTGCCCATGTGGTGCGTTGTTTTGATGACGATGATATAGCACATGTGTCGGGTCGGGTCGACCCGGTATCCGATATAGAAGTGATCCGGACGGAGCTATTGCTGGCCGATATGGAGACCCTTGAGAAACGGATAGAATCTATCGCCAAAGGTAAAAAAAGCGGCGACAAAAAGCTGTTGGCCATGGCGCCAAAATATGATGAGCTGAAAGAAAAATTGGGCGCAGGTATCAAAGCGAAACAGGCGATCACCGAGGCTGACAAGCCGTTGTATGCCGATCTGCCGTTGCTGACAGCGAAACCGCTGTTATATGTGATGAACGTCAGCGAAAGCGAGCTCGGGCAGGATACAGAAGCAAAGCAGGTTGTGAAAAATATCGCCGAAGGTGATAACGCCCCTGTGATAGAAATATGCGGTGACGTTGAATCGGAACTGTCGCAACTGGAGCCTGCGGACCGTGACGAATTTCTGATCGATATGGGGCTGAAGGAGCCGGGGCTCAATCATTTCATCCGTGAGGGTTATCGGCTGCTCAACCTGATAACATACTTTACCACCGGACCTAAGGAGACCAGGGCATGGACCGTGACCCGCGGCGCAAAAGCGCCCCAGGCGGCGGGGGTGATACATACAGATTTCGAACGAGGATTCATCCGCGCTGAAGTGATTTCCTACGATGACCTGGGTCGACTAGGTTCTGAGCAGGCGGTCAAGGAGAAAGGTCTGTTGCGCGTAGAGGGAAAGGATTACGTCTTCCAGGATGGAGACGTGGCGCATTTCAGGTTTAATGTATGAAGTTATGGATCGGCCAACTGTACGTATTCAAATGCAACATGGCCCTGATGCGGCTTAAATAAAAAGAATGACCCGAAAACTTTAGTTGGCCTTGGCTTCCAATACCATTTGCTCCATTCTGTCCTTGCCAGCCAGCTTCAGTTTTTTTAACTGCTTCAGTTCCAGATCTTCTTCTGGTGTCAGATATTTTTTGCTTTTCAATTCGTCAACCTTGCTTTTGAGCTGAATATGCTCTTCATGGAGCTCGCGATACTCATCGTTTTCGTTTAGCAGTTTGGTGGTGACATCAATAGTCGACTCGTTTTGCATAGTTCTCTCTCACTCTAGGATATTTTGGAGTTATTCTGATTGATCTCTGCCTGAGACCGGCTGATATATTTTGGCTCGGGAGTTTTTTGAATAAATTCCGAGTTTTCATGCGCTAACATCGCCGCCCCAACAGCGGCTGAATATTGATTCTCTTCCATGAATCCGATTCTATGTTTAATTCCTCCGCAAAGAGTTTTTTCATAAAGTATGAAACCCTCACCAGCAAAGGTGACCGATCCTACGATCATACCTGCCAGAATATCTGGCGAAACTTCAACATCTCCGGCCAGCTTCTTTATTCTGGAGCTATCTTCAGTATACAACGCCGCGTAAAGGAATCCAAGGCGAGATCGTGAAACTGAGCAAAAATATTTACTTTTCCACCCGGAATTTGCTCTGGCAATGGCATCCAGCGAGCCTACCGCCACGATTTTGGCGCCCAACGATTCGGCCAATCCATATGCGGACCCTAACCCGACCCGTATACCTGTAAATGACCCAGGGCCAGATGTAACACATATAAGATCAGACTGTTGCAATAAAATATTAAACGAGTTTAGTAGCTGGTCAATCATCGGCAGAAGGCCGCTCGATTGGGTGGCTAATCGGGTTTTATTGATGGAACCGAGCAGAGCGCCATCTTTTAATAGCGCGACGCCAGTCTGCGTAGATGAAGTGTCAATTCCCAGTATATACATCCAGCCCGCAGAAAGCTTTTTTAATGGTGTTACTTTTATTTTGCTTTATCAAAATCTTCTGGTTCAGCGTCGATATTTTTATCAACTGTGGTATTCTCCTGGGTGTTATGGCTATTTATATTGTTCCGATACTCTTCCCAATCAGTTTTATAGCGTTTTCGAATATCAGCTATGACAGATTCGGTTTTCGATATTTCAATATCTGATTCCTTGATATCATCGATAACCGATTTGATATTATCACTACTCAAATCGAAGGTATCGGTTTTTATCCCGGTGTACACAGCTTCGCCCAACCTGGTAAACAGCCCTGCGCGTTTGTTGATAAACCCTATCAGCTTTATTTTCGGGAGGATGGTTTCGATATAACTGGTGGCGTACTTATAAATATTAGAGGCGAACGCGCCAGCGCTCTTTATCAGTCCCATCAATACCTCTGGTTGTTTTCAATTTCCTGTATTTCCAACTGGAATTTATCTAACGCATCCTGATTATTTGAGCCTGGGGTCAGCCCATCAGTACCCTGATTTTCAAGCTCCTTTACTGGTGAATCCTGGGGATCAACATCGCTGGTTTCATCAACACCTTCAGCGTCGGTTTTCGGAACATCATCAGTATTTTGATCTTGCGTATCCATTCTACTGGAACCTTCGACGCTATTGATTTGCCCACCATGCGCATCGGCCTCCGGTTTATCTGAATCTGGGGCCGGGTCAGAGGGTGTGCTGGTAGCATTATTTTCAGTTTCCTGGGCTGGTGGGTCATAGATATCAGGCTCTTCCGGTTCAATTGCGTCCTCTATATCTTCATCTGCGGGTTCTCCAGAAACTGCTGCTGGAGTATCCACACTATGTAAATCTTTGACGTTTTCAATTTTGGTGTCTTCCGTATCGATTTCCTGAGCTTTACTATCCAGGTTTTCAGTATTATCGATATCGGCGCTCTGGTTATCCATACTATCACTATCGATGGCTGGCTCTTCTGTTGCCTTAACATCGGTTTCTTCAGTAACCGGATTTTTTATTTCTATATCTTCTTTCTCATCGGCGGTTGGTATGTTAGCTTCTGGTATATCCCTCTCCTCGATGATCTTTTCTATCGCGTCCGGCTCTTCCTCTGCATTGGTGTCCATATAATCAACAGCAGTAGCATCGTCTGTAATAATCTCATCCTCGAGGAGCTCATGTTCGTGAATATCACTGGTGTCGTTATTTTCCACAGCCGGAACATCGTCGCCCACCGTTCCACGGTTTTCAGCGCCAGATTCCAGTATATTACCTGCACCCTCTTCATCAGCCCCGACAACGTCAGCGCCTAGCAAAGCTAAAGCTTCCAGCACTTTTTCCTTCAGCGCGATCGCTTCATCGGTCAGGATTGGATCATCCATAGCAATGGTTTGCTCCAGCACAGCCAGGCTCTTCTGAAGCTCCGCCCGGATGACAGCTTTACTGGCTTCGGTGTTAGCCTCCCCGGTTTTCTCCACTAATTCAGATAGGGCACTCATATCCGCGTTCACAGCTTCCAGCTTTTGGGTAAGGTCATTAATTATGATCCAACCGATAATAATGGCGCCTATCAATAATGTGAATACAACCAGTGTGAAAATGCCAGCCAGACTGAACCCGGATCCGGAATCATCTGCCTCTGTTTCATTTTCCTCCGGCTCCAGCCCATAATTATATGGGGTTCCACCATGTCGGGTCTCATCATCCATTTTCAGCTGGGCGCCTTTCGAGGCCGGGGGCTGGTCATAATGCTTCCTGCCGGGTGGTGGCTTGGGCGGTGGCGCTTCATCGTTAGATGTCTCTTCGAATGAAGGAACCTCGTTTCGGCTTTCCTCGCCCTCTGTTGGCGTTTCTGAGTTATTGCTTGTCATTTAAACGTTTAAGTTAATTTTATATGATACCTGAAAATGAAAATTTCATCCTACTCAAGGCAGTCAAGGCAGTCAAGTTCAAACGCTTAAATATAAAGAAGAGAACCCAAAACGGCGCCCTTTTAGGCATGCGGGAGTAGAAAGAACACGAGCTAACAGTCATATGGTATAATTCCGGGAAGCGCGCATTTGGCGCTATAAGTTATGTATTGTAGATGTTCAAAACCAACCAGGATGGAGTAATGTAATGGGTCTGTTCGATTTTGTTTCCAATGTAGGAACGAAGCTTTTTACCGCTGAAGATGAGGCCGGCGCAATTATCAAAAAACATATTGATAAACTGAACCCAGGCGTTGGCAACTTGACCATAGATGTAAAGGATGGAGTGGCCTATCTGGCGGGTGAAGCAAAGGATATTGCCTCGAAAGAGAAAGCGATACTGATGGCAGGCAATCTAAAAGGAATTGCCCAGGTGGTCGCTGATGATGTTGTGGTGGTCAGCCAGGAAATTACTCCGGGCGTGGACAATGGCTCTGCTTCTGTGACCGATACTGCGGATATTTCTGCGGCGCGCGCGGAAATCAAAACAGAATATTATGTTATAGAGCCGGGTGACTCCCTTTCCAAAATTGCCAAAAAATATTATGGCAACGCTAAAGATTACCCAAGGATTTTTGAAGCTAACAGGGAAGTGATACAAGACCCTGATAAAATATTTCCTGGACAAAAGATCAGGATCCCGCTTGATTGACAACGTTTCGAAGTGTGACATAGTGTGTGGGTTGGCCCATCGGTATGCAGATATGTTGGGCCAAATTAACTAGGTCATATACTTTTTATTTCGGGGGAGCGAAAAAGTTCCGAATAATAGTAGTAAACCAGGATTTAGGATATAATAGTTATTAGTTCATCCAGGTGAATGGTCAACTAAATTCCCAATACAACGATCGAGGTTTATGCACGAAATTCAGATCAGTGACAGTTCTAACTTTCAGGAACTGGCAGGTATCAATGACAAGAATCTGCGCCGGATAGAAAAGAAATTTAACGTAGAGATTGTTCTGCGCGGCTCAACGCTGAAAATACTGGGCGACGCCAAGGATGTCGAGCTTGTTACAAATCTCCTGACCCAGTTGCTGGAGCTTCTAGAGTCTGGCAGCGAGATCGACAATGGCGCGCTGAAATTCATCATTCCTGCGTTTCATGATGATCCATCGATTGTATTGAAAGATATTTTCAGCGAGAAAATCAGCCTTTCCACTGGCAGGCGTGATATTACACCAAGATCGCTTGCGCAGAAGGAATATGTGTTCGCCATCAACCGGTTCGATGTGGTGGTCGCCACCGGGCCAGCCGGCACTGGCAAAACCTACCTGGCCATGGCCAGCGCGGTCAACGACCTGCTCCGGAAAAGGGTGAGCAGGGTTATTCTGACAAGGCCGGCCGTGGAGGCGGGAGAGAGGCTCGGGTTTCTGCCGGGTGACCTGTATGAGAAGATCAACCCGTATCTGCGCCCTTTGTATGACGCGCTGTTCGATATGCTGGAAGCGGATCATGTTAATAAGCTGATGGATCAGGGCATGATAGAGATTGCGCCATTGGCCTATATGAGGGGCAGGACGCTCAATGACGCGTTTATCATCCTTGACGAAGCGCAAAATTCTACACCGGACCAGATGAAAATGTTTCTGACCCGGCTCGGGTTCAACTCCAAAGCGGTGATAACCGGCGATGTGACACAGATTGACCTGCCGTCGAAGAAAGACTCTGGCCTGATCCAGATTAATAAAATACTAAAGGATGTTCCAGGCATCCGCCTTTTGCGATTTACTGAAAAAGATGTGGTGCGCCATGAACTGGTCAAACGAATCCTGAAAGCGTACGATGAAGCGGAAAAACATGACTCTGGGAATAGAACGCCGTTGGGAGCCGTAAATTTATGAGTCCATCAGGGAAAATTATCAATTTCGACGCCTTCGCAAAAAAAGAGAGCGGGCTGAAGTCCTCGAAAAGTGCACAGTATATATCTCCAGTAAAACGTTTGGGTAATAACGGCCTGGCCCTGGCCCTAGGCGCTTTTGTTGTGGCCTGTCTGACACTTTTTATGATGCCATCCAAGAAGGCCTCCATAGAAATTCCCCCCGCCGGTTCCGTGGCGCCATACAACATCAAGGCGCCAGAAGAGATGGTGATAGAAGATCAGGAATCGACTGAAAAGAAGCGGGAGCAAGCGCAGCAAGCCACGCTGGATGTATACGATTTCGATTCCAGGGCGGCAGCCACTGTCACAGCAAAAATTAATAATGCGTTTGCCCTGGTCGCAAATGGTTACAAGGCGAATGTAAAGCAAGCTTACGAGATTGTAATCGCCAACATGGGCAAGGGCGCTCCGGTAGTTGATTCAAACTCAGAAGATTCAGCCAATAATGTTGATTTAATCAATAATATTGACGAGGCCAAGCGCCTGCTGGTGGAGTTTGAAAAAAGTGATGATTTCAAAAAGCTAGAAAAGGAATTCTCACGGGTGTTGGGCGCTAGCATAGATGAAAAATCGTTAGAGACCTTGCGTCACTATCATTACTGGCACAAAATCGGTATATTTACAGGAAATATCATCAGCCCTATACTCAATAAAAATCTTGTAGCCGATAAAAATGGTTTGCCGCTCTCCTCGTCCAAAGGCGTAACTATAAGGGATCTTTCTACAAACGTAGAAAAATTCGACACTAACATGAATACAATGAGGGATATTGCGTCCGCGGCAAAAATAATCAGTAGTTCAACCGAGAAGTTAGCGCCGAAGCAGCCCCCGTTGAAAAACCTTGTCGCTACCTTAAGCCAAGCTTTGATCTCACCAAACCTTACGTTTAACCGTAAAGAGACAGATCTACGTAAGGAAGCGTCTCGTGTTTCGGTTAACCCGGTTTTCTTCAGGGTGCAAAGGGGTGAAATGATTGTTCGCGAAGGTGAGCTGGTAACTCCTTTACATGTGACAAAGCTGGAAAACCTTTCAGAAAAAGTGGAGGACAGCAACCGGATATCAAAATTAGTTGGCACAATTGTTCTTAACGCGTTGTTGATAGCGCTGGTATCATTATTCATCTGGAAATATCATGAAGAGGCCCGCGAATCTCCAAAAATGCAGATATTGCTGGCCCTGCTTCTGGTTACCCACATCGGCCTGGTATGGGCGTCGGCGAATATATTTACGATGTTTATTAACCAGACACCCGGCATACCTATGCAATCATACATACTGGCGGCCCCACTGATCTTTGGTTCACTTATTGTATCGATCTACTTCACCGCGGAGCTGACCGTCCTGTTCACGATTGTGGCGGCTATCCTAACCGGCCTAATGTTGAAGGACTACCCGATCCTGATCCTGCTCACCGTCACCGGCGGGATGATCTGCTCTTTCGCCCATCGCTCATATTTCAAGCGAACGGGTGTTATGAAGGTGGGTCTGCTGGTGGCCATGGTGAATATACTGGTGGTGTTCAGCTTCAATATGGTCAACCCGGCTGGTTTTGCGGAAGAGGGTTTATACGATTATGCCTTTGCCATACTGGGCGCTTCGCTGGCCGCCCTGTTCGCTTCTGGCGCATTGCCGGTTATCGAAAGCGCGTTCCCGGTGGTCTCCGACATCAAGCTGTTGGAGTTGACCAACCTTAATCATCCGCTGCTGCGGCAGATGATTCTGAAGGCGCCTGGCTCCTACCACCATTCCATGATGGTGGGTAACCTGGCGGAGGAAGCGTGTAAAGCGATCGGCGCCAACGCGCTGCTGGCCAGGGCCGGCGCGCTGTTCCACGATATCGGCAAGATGAAAAAGAGCAACTATTTTGTGGAGAACCAGAAGCACAACGACAACCCGCACGACCATCTGAGCCCTTCCATGAGCGCATTGATAGTGATGAACCATGTGAAAGGAGGGCTCGAACTGGCAAAGCAGTATAAGCTGCTGCCCCAGATCGCCGCCATGATACCGGAGCATCACGGCACCCAGCTGATCAGGGTTTTCTATCACAAAGCCAAAATGGCAGAGGACGTCAGCCGCGAAGAGGTGAGGGAAGAGGACTATCGCTATCCTGGCCCTATCCCCAGCTCTCGCGAGTCTGCATGCGTGGCGCTGGCGGACAGTGTAGAGGCGTCCACCCGCGCCTGCCAGGAGCCTACAGTGGAGCGACTGCGCGAGATTGTGACAGAGGCCATCAACGACAAGTTCATCCAGGGCCAGCTCGACAACAGCCACCTCACATTGCACGACCTGGCGTTGATCGCCGACAGTTTTGTGAACGCATTGAAAGGTATCCATCACCACAGGTTGCAATATCCGGAGCAGGAAGCCAAACGCAACGGGAAACATGCTGGTTCAGATTCGAAGACAGAGCGCGGGCAAGACGCCGAAAGTCTCTAGTCTCCGTCAAAAGATTGAGCTGATACTGCAAGAGGCCGGGGCGGAGGGCTCGGAAATCAGCATATTACTCACCGATGACAAGAGTATTCATGGGCTCAACCGGGAGTATCGTTCTATGGATAAACCGACCGATGTGCTCTCCTTCCCCCAGCTGGACGATGACTTCCCTGGTATCGGTCCGCGTATGCTGGGTGATGTGGTAATATCGATGGAGACCGCCAGCAGGCAGGCAGCAAAAGCAGGGCATTCGACAGAGCGGGAGCTTAATATATTGCTTGTTCACGGCATTCTCCATCTGTTGGGGTATGACCATGAAAAAGGTGCGGAGGACGCAAGGGAAATGAAGGAAATGGAGCGGGACATTTTGAATAAACTTGATCTGGCCAGCAAAAGTGTCTGAAAAACCTTTATGGGCGCCGTGGCGCATCGACTATATCCTGGGCGCCAAGCCGGACGGGTGCGTGTTCTGCTCCATGCCGAAGGAGAATACGGATCAGAAGCACAACATCCTGTTCCGGGGCGAGCATTGCTATGTAGTGTTAAACCTGTTTCCGTATAACAATGGTCATCTGATGGTGGCGCCGTTCCGACACATTTCCGATTATGTGGCCATGAACAACGAAGAGCTGACAGAATCGGCCCAGCTGACACAGAAATGCATCCTGGCCCTGAAAGAGGCGTTCAAACCGGATGGGTTCAACATCGGTGTGAACCAGGGCAGCATCGCCGGCGCCGGCATCGAGGAGCATCTGCATATTCACATAGTCCCCCGCTGGAGCGGCGATTATAACTTCATGCCGGTCACCGGCCAGACCAAGGTCATACCGGTTCATCTGTCAGAGACGTTCAAGGCTCTGGAAGATAAATTCCGCTAAGGTTCGGGAGAACTTCGCCATGTCGCAATCGACCCCGATGATGAAGCAGTATTTGGAGATCAAGCGGGAGCACCCGGACGCGATCCTCTTCTTCCGCATGGGTGATTTCTACGAGATGTTCGGTGATGACGCGGTGAAAAGCGCCAAAGCCATGAACATTGCGCTGACCACCCGCGATAAAAACTCCGACAACCCGACCGCCATGTGCGGTGTGCCGTATCACGCGCTGGCCACCTATCTGCCGAAGATGATCGACAAAGGGTTCAAGGTGGCCATCTGCGAGCAAGTGGAGGACCCGAAAACAGCCAAAGGGATTGTAAAGCGTCAGGTGGTCCGAGTGGTTACGCCCGGTACTGTGGTGGAGCCTGCGTTGCTGGATGACAAGGCGTATAACTTTCTGGCGACGGTGGCGCCATCGAAACGTGGCTTCGGGTTGGCGCTGGCGGATTACTCCACCGGGCTGTTCCGTGTATGTGAGTTTATAGGCGACCGGGCGCTACTCGACCTGGAATATGAGCTGGGTCGCGCCGGGCCGAAGCAGATACTGGTTCCGGATAATATAGACTCCGCCCACCCGCCCCTGTCGCGTATGCTGGCTTCAGAGCTGGATGTGGCCGCGGATAAGATCGATGTGTGGAACTTCGGGCTGGAGAACGCCCGCAACGTGCTGCTTAGCCATTTCAACCTGACAAGCCTGGATGGCTTCGGGATAGAGATGATGGACCAGGCGATCTGCGCGGCTGGGGCTACAATAACCTATCTGCGGGACACCCAGAAAGAGTCGCTGGAGCATATCGGTAAAATCGTTGTATACAACCCGAGTGACAGCATGACCCTCGACCCGGCCACCCAGCGCAACCTGGAGCTGGCGCAGAACCTGACCGATGGAACGAAGGAGGGCACGCTGCTATCGGTGATGGATGACACCAAAACCGCCATGGGTGGGCGGACCCTGAACGAATGGATCATCCGGCCGCTGGTCAGCGTCGACCAGATAATTGACCGTCAAGACGTGGTGAAATGTTTTTTCGATAATGATCAGCTCTTTGAAAATGTGCGGGATGTGCTCTCCAGCATCAGCGACCTGGAGCGGATATCTGGCCGGGTAACCCTGAAAAGCTGTGCGCCGAGGGACCTGCTGTCGCTCTGCCGCTCGATAAACCCACTGCCTGAATTACACAGACATGTGACGAATATAGAGACAACCATTGGCAGAGCATGGGTTGAAAAATGGGACGATTTATCGGACCTGCGGGCATTGCTGGAAAAAGCGATCTCAGATGAACCACCCGCTTTCTTGCGGGATGGTGGAGCTATCAGAAAAGGATTCTCCGATACTCTGGACGAGCTGCGATCGGTGCAGTCGGATTCGAGGTCGCTATTACTGCAACTGGAGGAACGGGAGCGGCAAAGAACCGGTATAACCGGGCTGAAAGTAAAATTCAATAAAGTGTACGGCTATTTCATCGAAGTCTCCCGCAGGCACGCCGAGCAGGTACCGGACGAGTGGATGCGCAAGCAGTCGCTGGTTAATACAGAACGGTTCGTCTCCTCGGAGCTGAAAGAGCTGGAGGAAAAAATCGTCACAGCGCAGGAGCGGGCGATGGAACTGGAGCTGGAGCTTTTCGAAAAGGTCCGGGCGCAAGCGGCCGAACAGGTTCAGAGGGTTCAAGAGATGTCACAGATAGTGGGCCAGCTCGACGCTTTATGCTCGCTGTCGTCCATTGCGACCAAGTATGGTTACGTCGCGCCGACAATTAATGACGGGTCCGCCATAGAAATCAAAAGCGGTCGCCACCCGGTGATCGAGCGGATCGACCTTTCGGAGCGGTTCGTGCCAAACGACGCGACCCTCGATTGCTCGAAGGCGCCGTTGTCTATTGTGACCGGACCGAACATGGCGGGTAAATCTACCTATATCCGGCAGGTGGCGGCGATAACTTTGATGGCGCAGATAGGCTCGTTTGTCCCGGCGGATTCGGCGACGATAGGCGTGGCGGATCGTATATTCACCCGTGTGGGCGCGCAGGACCATCTGCGCCGCGGCCAGTCAACCTTCATGGTGGAGATGAACGAAACTGCGCTGATATTGAACAACGCCACCGGCCGCAGCCTGATAATCCTCGACGAGATCGGACGGGGCACATCCACATTCGACGGCATCTCCATCGCCTGGGCAGTGGCGGAATATATCGGCAAGCTGGGCGCCCGAACACTCTTCGCCACCCATTATCACGAGCTGACCGAGCTGGCCGTAAGTATGGAAGGTGTGCGCAACCTGAGCGTGGCGGTGAAGGAGTGGAACGACGAGATAATATTCCTGCGCAAGATTGTGGAAGAAGGCGCCGACAAAAGCTACGGCATACAGGTGGCGCGGCTGGCCGGGTTGCCCAGGGAGGTTATACAGCGCGCCGGTGAGATCCTGAGCCAGTTGGAGGCGAATGAGCTGGACGCATCCGGCAAACCGAAACTGAAAGCCCGAGACTCTGAACAGCAGTTCAACCCGCAGGCCGACCTGTTCACATCAAGCCAGAGCGAGGTGGAAGAAGAACTACGGAAAATCGATCTCAACGCCCTCACACCGATCGAAGCGTTGAACCTGTTGGCGAAACTGAAAGAGAAACTATAGCCTGATCAGGCCTTGGCAAGCAGGGCCACCGCCCAGACGGCGATACCTTCGCTCCGGCCGGTATAGCCGAGGCCTTCAGTCGTCGTCGCCTTCACCGATACATTAGCCAGGTCGATGCTCATGGCGTCAGCCATTGTCGATCGCATAGCAACGTAATGTGGGGATAGCCTGGGCGCTTCTGCGGCCACGGTCGCGTCTATATTTGCGATACGGAACCCGGCGTCACTGATGCGTTTGGCTACCTCCATCAGAAATTGCACACTGGAAACATCTTTGTACTTCGCGTCGGTATCGGGGAACATCATCCCTATATCACCCAGCCCGGCGGCGCCGAGGATAGCGTCACACACCGCATGTATCAGCGCGTCGCCATCGGAATGGCCCAGCAAACCCATATCATGATCAATCTTCACACCGCCTAGCATAAGGTCCCTCCCTGCCACAAGACGGTGAACATCAAATCCCAGGCCAACCCGCATCGGCCCTACTGGCCCCGTTCGGTTATCCGCTTAACCACTGCAAACAGTTTTTTCTTCTCTTCGGTGTTAGGGCTGATCATTCCGGTCTCCCACGCCAACACCAGCTCTCTTGTAACCCCGATCTCGTTGGCCATCTCCGCCTCGCTCAGTTTGGCCGACTCTCTCAATACTTTATAATCAATACTCATATTTAATTCACCTCGTCAGAAATTATTATTTTTTTGAAGCTCAAGTTTACAATACCCGGTAGGCTCCGTTCCTTCAACGAAAACCTCTTCAAACGTATCTTCGCATCTGTGTGTGGCCAGTTTGCCTGACTGGCGGTCAATTTTGCGTATGACGATACCTTGTGGTGGAGTGAACGCCAGTGACGGCTTGTTGCGAAGCGCGCCAGACATGAAATCGGTCCATATAGGCGCCGCTGTCCGCCCCCCGGTTTCGCCACGGCCCATGGATCGGTTATCGTCGAACCCTGTCCATACTGTCGCCGCCAGCTGTGGCGTGTATCCGGCGAACCATGCGTCGTTATAGCTGTTGGTTGTGCCTGTTTTACCCGCCACGTCACGATGGAGCGCCTTGGCGGCTTTCCCGGTGCCGTTCTCTACCACGCCGCGGAGCATGTTTGTCAAAGTAAAGGCGACCTCCGGCCGGATCGCGTCTCTGATTTTCGGCTTTGCCTTTTCCAGAACTTCACCATCAGAAGTTACAACCGATTCGATAAAATATGGCTTTGAGTATAATCCGTTGTTGGCGAAGGTGGCGTATGCCGCTGTCAGCTCTATCGGTGTCACCACAGACGCGCCCAGGGCCAGCGACCGCCACTGCGTCAACGGCGACTTTATGCCGAGGCTGCGCGCGGTATCGATGACCGGTTGTATCCCCACTTTGTCCTGCAGCTTGATCGCGGCCACATTCATGGAGCGCTCCAGCGCCGTCCGGAGCGTGACCGGACCATAGAACTTGTTGGAGAAGTTGGACGGCTTCCAGTAGCCTTTGCCGGAACCTCTTTTGTATACGACAGGCGAGTCGATAATGATATCTCCCGGTGAGAAGCCGGAGTTCAGGGCTGCCAGGTATACAAACGGTTTGAAGGCCGAGCCCGGTTGCCGACGCGCGTAGAGCGCCCTGTTGAACTGCGACTGGGCGAACCGGGATCCACCAACCATGGCCACGACAGCGCCATCGCTGGGGCGAATAGCGATAAGCGCCGCCTCCACTTGCGCTTCATCCTGATACAGGTTTTTGGCTTTGATCCGGTTGTTTATAATCATCAGCCCTTTTGTCACCGCGATATCTGCGGCCCTTTGCGCCACTGAATCCAGGGTTGTGGTGACAACCAATCCTTCTCGATACACCCGGTCCTCGCCATATGTTTTCAGCAGATGCTGTCGCACATAATCGACGAAATAGGGCGAGAACCAGCGATTCTGCTCTTTTTCCACCAGACGCACAGGCTTATTCTGAGTGGCTTTCTTTTCCTCCTCTGTGATGTTGCCGACTGCGCCCATTCGGCCCAGCACTATATCCCTCCTTCGTTTTGCCAGGTCTGGGTTAACAAAGGGTGAATAACGCGATGGCGCCTGCGGCAATCCTGCAATAAGCGCCGCTTCCTCCAGGTTCAGGTCGGGCGCCGATTTGCCGAAATATATCCGGGCGGCCGACTCCACACCATATGCCCCCGACCCCAGGTATATCTGGTTGGCGTACAGTTCAAAAATTTCCCGTTTGGTGTACTGCTTCTCGATCTGTATGGCCAGCAGCGCCTCTCTGATTTTTCTTATCACATGTTTTTGCGGTGTCAGGAACAGTTGGCGAGTTAACTGCTGGGTGATGGTGGAGCCGCCTTGGGCCATCCTTCCTTTGCGGATATCGATCAGAAGCGCGCGCAGTATGCTCATGAGGCGGACACCCTTGTGTTGGAAAAATTGTGTATCTTCGGTGGCGATTATCGCTTGTTTCAGCTTTTCCGGAATCTCATCAAACGAAATCCAGATTCTTTTCTCCTTGTAAAGCTCCGCTATTTTTCGACCATCTTTGTCCAGGATGCTGGTCACGACATTAGGTTTGTAGTCCTCCAGCCGATTAATTTCTGGCAGATCGTTATGCATGGCAAAGGTGAGGCCTAGGACTATACCAGCGCAAATCGCCACAACCACCAGCAATGATAGAAGTAAAGGACGGCGGGTAATCGGCTTTTTACTACTCATCTAAATCTGGTCAATTTTAAATATTTAATGTGCGTCCACCATCAATGATTATCGTTTGGCCGGTGATATAGTCCGCATTTGCCAGAAACAGAACCGCTGACGCTATGTCGACTGTAGAGCCAAACCTGGCCAAAGGAATGCGACTTACAATTTCTTCTTTTTCTTTTTCGCTCATTCCCTCCACAGGCTCTAGAATAGCGCCCGGCGCGATGGAGTTTACTGTGATATCAGGCGCAAGTTCAACGGCCAACTGCTTTGTCAACGATACTAGCGCGGCTTTGGAGACCGTATATGGGGTAAACCCAACCCGTGGGTATTTGGCGAATATATCAACAATATTTATAATCCTGCCATGTCCAGATTTCCGTAAAAGTTCAGCCGCGGTGGCTGACAATATCATCGGCGCGGTAACATGCATATGATAATACCTATCCATATCATCGGCTGTGAGTTTTTCAATCTCTGTTTTACCAAATAGCGATGCGTTATTTACCAGCATATCTAGCCGTCCAAACTTTTCCGATACATCGTTGATCAACGGCTCACAGGTTTTTCTATCGGCCAAATTGGTTCTAAATATAAAGGCTGAATGGTCTCCATGCTGCTGGCGTATTTCATCCGCCAGCATTGTCGCCCTCATCCATGGATTTGTGGCAATGGATAGCCACCGCATATCCGTTTCCCGCCAGCTCCCGGGCGATTGCGGCGCCAAGCCGGAGGGCCGATCCGGTGACCAGCGCCACAGGTTTATTGATAATCATAATAAATTGATGTTACCGGCAAAATGGCGGAATGTCTATTTGGTAGTATATATAGACTGGCCCGACAAGCAGACCACATGTTGTATTGCGCCAATGCGGCAGGCCTCGGCCTCACTGGTCGGGGCGAGAGGATTTGAACCTCCGACCCCCTGAACCCCATTCAGGTACGCTAAAGCAAAATTTCCATTTCTCCCGTTTGCTTCCTTGCTCTATATATTACTATAAATGACTAGAATACAGTGAGTTTTCTTTACCAGCCCTGAGATTATTTTCGATCCCTTTCTTCTGAATACTCTTCATTTCGTTTGATTTTAGGGGGAATATGGGGGGTAAAAACACGTCTCGAAAGTTACCCCCCATATTCCCCCCATTCACATAAATAAATAAGAAAGCATATTCATGTGAACGAAAGGATAAGACTCTATGTACAACCGCATAATCATCGCAGAAATCTTACCCGTGATCCAGAGATCGCTACCCTTCCAGATGAATCAAATGTGACTAAGTTTTCTTTGGCTGGAAACACCAAATTTAAACAGCCAAACGGCGATACGAAAACAGAAACTCTCTTTGTCGATGTGCAAGTCTATGGCTCCCGCGCTAAGCCCTGCAAAGAATACCTTTGCAAAGGACATCCGGCGCTTGTGGAGGGCCGGCTTCGTGAGTACACGTGGGAGAGGGAAGGCGTAAAACATCGCCGTATGGAAATAGTAGCCAGCCATGTTGTATTCCTTCCAGGTGGAAAACGTATTGATCAGGCTGAAAGCGATGCTCCAGACGAGGGTGAGTCTGAAGTAGAGCTCTCTGCAGACAACGGTGACTAATAATTTTTCCCAGCAATACGGTTTCAATTCCCTCCCCATTAATTCTATGCGTTGAAGTTTATATAGCATGACATCCGCCGACGAAATAATCCCAATAGATGTAAGCGAACTCGCCAAAAAATACGGTTTGTCAGAGGGCGCCACCCGAGAAGTTATCGAGCAGGCCGTTTCGGCTGCTCTTACAAATCGATTCCACTACGAAATAGAAGGCGCCTTTAATGACGATGACTCATTCGAGATTTGGACTTTTCGCGAAATTGCAGGAGAAGTGATTGTTGATCATTTACAAGGCATCCCGAAGGATTCACGTAATGCGGTCAAGAAAGCAATCGAACACGCCCTTCACGAACGCTCGACCCTGGGCGATTTAGAGATGTACGGGAGCATGGCCAACACTCTCGTGTATGGAGAAATTACGAAGTTCGGATGGAAAGGTGATTTGATAGTGGAGATTGAAAATGACTTGCAAGGGAACATCATCGGAACGTGCTCAATCAGGCGCCAGCCTCCGCTTGAGCGTGGTGGGTAGGGTTCTACACTGAACTTCCGGACACATCAAAAAAGGTCGATAATGGCCGTGGAGGTGTGTTATGCAACAACGAAGAAAATACTCTGATGAGTTTAAATTAGAGGCGGTTAATCTGGCTAATCAATCAGGCGTCTCTCTAAAACAGGTGGCTGAAGAACTGGGTATAAACCCTGGCATGCTGGGCCGTTGGCGAAAAGAGCTGGGCGAACATGGAGACAAGGCTTTCATGGGAAAAGGCAAAGCCAGAGATGAAGAAATGGCTGCTCTGAAGAGAGAGTTGGCCAGGGTGAAAAAGGAACGGGATTTTTTAAAAGAAGCGGCGGCGTTCTTCGCGAAGGAATCGAAATGAAGTATCGGATGATTGATCGTTGCCGCGATGCTTTTCCCGTACGTATGATGTGTCGTCATCTTGACGTGTCACCCAGCGGCTATTATGAATGGCGTGGACGAGGTCCAAGTAACCGGGCAATAGCCAATCATGCCCTGTTCAAGCAAATAAAAGCGCTACACAAGGAAAGTGACGGCGTCCTGGGTGCGCCACGTATCTGGGAGGAACTGCAGTACCAGGGTATACCCTGCGGTATTAATCGAGTTGCTCGACTGATGGGCGCCAATAAGCTGCAAGGCATCCCACAGAAAAAGCGCTGGAAAAAGAAAGATGTGGGTCAGCGGCCAGCAGACATCTGTAATCACCTGGACCGCGATTTCACGGCAGATCAGGCCAATACCAAATGGGTTACGGATATTACCTATATTCGCACCGGAGAAAACTGGCTTTACCTGTGTGTCGTCATCGATCTGTTTTCAGGTATTGTGGTTGGCTGGTCGATGAACCACCGCCAGACGCGTGATCTGGTCATCCAGGCGGTATTGATGGCTTTATGGCATCGAAAAAATCATGAACCTGTCATTTTGCATTCAGATCGAGGCTGCCAGTTTACCAGTGATGAATACCAGCGGTTCCTGAAAGGCCATAACCTGATCTGTAGTATGAGCGCTGTCGGTAGCTGTGCTGACAATGCAGCTTGTGAAGGCTTCTTTGGGATGCTGAAACGGGAACGGATTAATCGTCGATATTACAGGACAAGATCTGAGGCCAGGGCCGATATTTTTGACTATATCGAACGGTTCCATAATCCGAGGAAAAGACGGCAGCTTGAAATGAATCAACAGAAGCAATTAAACTTAACTAAACTGTCCGGGAAAATGGTGTAAAACCCATAGCTCGTAGATTAGTTCAGGTTGGCTCTGGGATTTGCGAATGGCGACAAACGCCATCCACAATACATCCCAAAGCCTGCCAGACTCGTCCTGGTGTGCCTGTCGTTCGCTATCCTCATCGGACCACGTAACGCAGTCTTCCCAGACCGCGCGGGTTATGGCGACGGGCCATCTGAAGCCGGCTTCTTTTGCCGTTTCGGTTACATCCACCAACACACCGTCGGCGATAGCCTGGGCGCGGGTGTAGCTATAGATCACGTCTCCGAAGATATCGGATAGTTCATTCATAACATTCCCCTTCGATGCCGGTCTCTGGCAATAGAAGTGCCATCGGCGCTGCCCCGCCAGAGACCGTGGATAAACACGATCCCCAGCGATACCGGGGAATTTATAATGGGAGCTTACAGACGCATATTAAACGCCCGTAAACTACCAAGCCTTGCTAACGACCTATCAGGACGCAACCGCTTCATGTTGAGCCGAGGCATCATATATGGCGTTGGCAAATACGCAATGATCACCGTGGGAGAAGTAGACTTTTACTTTCATTCCCTTGGCGAGATCAGTTTCGATCCTCGTCGAACCTGTGACTTTGTACCACTGGTCGCGAATTCTGAATCTTTCGCCGTCACCTCTCACCGCGGCTATGTAACCGGTGGTGATGTTCCTGTCGGAACCGTTGGCGGACGGTTTTTCAACCGGGACGTGATCGTCGGACTCGGTATTTTCCGATTCGCCGGTGTCGGCGGTTTCATCGGAATCGGCCGGGTCGTTAACGTGTGCCTCGGTGGGATTCTCTGCGCTGCGTTCGTCCTCAACGCGCGAGATGAGCTCTTCAACAAGCCCATCGAGCGTGCTAGCCAGGAGTTCCCTCAGCTCGGACTCTGTGATGTTGATGATTTTTTCTTTTTCCATGATCCTTCTCCTTAAAAAGGCGCGCGAGCCCCCTTTAAAAGGAGGGAATTCCCCGTAAGGGACCGCGCTGCTAAAAATTGCGGCCCCCTATGGGCCAGATGAACTGTTACCGCGGAGAATCCGCGTTACCGCCGTCTTGGAAAACGGCCTTTTACATTGGAATGATTCCCTGCATGCAGACTAATGCGTACGAATGCGCATCATGCGCAACGCAGGTAGTTATGAAGTTTGTCCCGGATATAATCCAGGAGTTTATTGGAAGACGCTAACCCGCCGGTCAGCCGTAGACGCACGGGGCTATAACCCGTGGACTTAGTCTTCGGAACGAGTCCGAAGAGTGCTCATGAAGAGCGAAAATAATGATTAAATTATACCGTAAATCCAGGGGGATGACACAATTAATTAACACTACTTTGTTAATGGTATGATAATTCAAGATACCAATAGAGGGTATGGATACTTTTTATACAGAAAGGAAATAGAATGAAAATAGTTGGAATTGATCTGGCATGGCAAAGCGAGAAAAATACCACTGCTCTGGCCATAGGTGAATTAGAGGGAAATATATTTCAAATATGTGAAATATATCACTCATTATCAAGCCTTGACGCGATCAAAAATATAATCAATTGTGAACATAACGTTCAAGGAGTATCGATTGATGCGCCTCTCGTAATTAACAATCACTCAGGTCAACGAACATGTGAAAATGAACTAGGCAAGGAATATGGAGGCCGCAAGGCTTCATGCCATACATCTAATACTAAACTCTATCCAAATTCACGTAGCGTGGCTCTTTCTAATTATTTACTGGGAAAGTATTTCAACCACCTTGGAAAACCCAATAGCGAGAAGTGGCAAATAGAATGTTACCCGCATCCAGCGCTCATTGAAATATTTGGTCTTTACGAAAGATTATCTTATAAGAAGGGTGCAGTTTCAGAAAGGAAACAAGGCCAAATAAATTATTCAAATTACATAAGAGAACTAACGAATTCAAAAGTTTTGAAATTGAAGATTGATACTTTAGCAGAACAATATCTAATTGAAGAAAGTATCCAAGCAAATTCTGGATCTAAGGTAAAGGAAAACGAAGATGCCTTGGATTCAATAATGTGCGCTTATATTGGAGCATTGTATGCTATCTCGGTTCCACATAAGACCTTTGGCACTATTGAGGCAGGCTATATTTATGTGCCCAAACAGCAATGTATCTGACTATTGCTTCACTCGGATATCAAGAAGCGCGGTTAATCCGTCATTCTGCTTTTTGTTAGAGGTGGTCCGCATTTATGCTCTTGACTGCCGAGCGGCATGCTTAAGGTGGTCAACTGTAATCTTGAATATGACGTCTCTGGAGAGGCGGATGTTTTTGTTACTGGCGATAAGTCAATGCTTTGCCTGGGGGATATAAAAATGTTAAAATTATCTCCTTAAAGAATTTTTGGAAATTTATTAATGGATCGCACAGAAAAGAGTAAATAAGTTATGGATGATTCGACTTTTATGGCCCTGTTTTTCTGGGGAGCGATAGCGTTTGGGGTCATCGTTACTTTGGCGGCTCATCTTCTACATCTGGGCCACATGGTGAGTTACGACGATGACCCACCGGGTTATGGAGCCGGAGAAAGTCCATCTGTAAGCGGTGGTCGATATGGACTTGATCACGATTGACCACTTTAGGTAATTATTTCATTCATCTCGTCTTTTTTTCAATTTCCGAAGCTCTTCCTGCACAACTTGATCTGTGGCTTCCCTCGCCCGGTTTTGTTCGTTCATCTCATTTGCGAGGTTCACTCTAGTATTCAGGGACCTCTCGGTATCGCCAGTAATTTCACTGATGACCGATTTTTCGCCTGGTCTCACGGATTCTTCGATTTTGTTCAAAGGCATGTCGGCTCCATAACTTTCAGGACCAGCTTCCTTGACTTGGTCCATTAAGTTATCGTAATAGCCTTTGAACTTGTCATGGCGCAGATCAATGTATCTTCCAGGATTATAGCTTACAGTATTACCGCCGGATTCTTTCCAGGCTCCTTCGTTAAGGCGCGTGATATTACCCAGATGCATATTTACAGCTTCTTGCTCTGAACTGGTCTCTATCAATTCTCCGCCGCCACCTATCCCAAAAAAACTGGGCCTGACGCTAATAGACCCTCGAGCCATCCCTTCGCTTCTACCTTCATGCCGCGTGATCATTGTTAGCCCTTCAGCGAAGGCCCTGTGCTGAGCGTCGCGATTCGCCTGCTGGGTGGTTTCATCCCCCAGCAGCATAGAGCCGGTGAGTCGCTCGAAATCGTGCCCGCCACGGACAACAGCGTTGAGCATGGTGTTGGGATCGTATTGTGGGCCCATTTTATATGTCTCGCTGGTATCGTATAAATATCCATGTTTTTCCGTGTAGCTATAGTCTTCGGCGTAGCTGTGATCGACGACAGTCTTGTCCACATCTTTGACGACATAATCGTTCCCCACGACTTGCTGGTCCAGCCACCGTTTTTGCGCCACATCGTAATGAAGCGCTTCCGTTCCATGTTTAACATGTCCCGTGGCGAGGTCGCCAGCCGAACCGTATTGCAGCCTTACGTTCGCCGTCTCATCAGTATGCAAGCTACTAGCCATGGCTTCAGTTTTTGCCGCAGTGTTTGTGTGTCCTCTTTGGCTGAAACCTGCCGCTACATTGTTCAGGACAGAAGCGCCGACATTGCCTTCCACGTCGAGATAAGCAATTTCGCCTGTGTCCCTATCGACGCTCATATCCTTGACCCGCATCCCGGCGGACACTTCGGAGAAACCTTGTCTATTCAGCCAGCCGGCAGTTTCTCCCGTTATGACAGAACCGCTCTCCTTGAACTCGCTAAGTTCACGAACGCCATCAAGCCCGAGCGCAGCTGAGAACGCTTCGGCGCCTTTCCCTCTGCCCCATGATTGACTCCAGTTTATGTATGAGACATACTCGGCCTGTCCGGCGACACTTGTTCCAGCGTCTGCTGCAGCATCCCGCTTACCGGTTACGTCTCCAACCGTAGATTGCCCTCGCGTATCACCTATTGTTCTGGAGTTTTGAGGATCATAATGCTCAGCTTCCGACGCTTTTTGAGTATTGCTCATCGCAGCGGCATGACCAAGCTTTCTGGATGATTTTTCAACGCTTCTTTTATTATCCAGTCCCGCACCGCCGATCGATTTAACCGTCTGCCAGGCAGTCTCTATCTTTTGAGTATGGCCGAAATAGCCAAGGCCGGAACGATTGCTCCAGTTGAACCTTTCGGCGTATTGCCAGAACGCCGCCGCTTCACTTTGCGCCAGCATCGCCCTAGACGATCCTTCTGGTGTCATCGCCATACGCCCCGCCTCGGCTCCGGCGCTCCTTGCCGCGGCGCCTACCTGACTAGCAAACATCGCCATGGCATGACCACCAAATCGGATAAGCATCATCGTCATTACCGTGGCCAGCATCGCTCCAGACCAGCGGATCGCGCCGAAGGCGGCGAGGGTCTTCATTGAGCTTGTTTCGAACATCATGATTGCGTGTAATCCGAGTTGATGCCGCCGAACATCCTCGAATGCTTTGTAAGCGTAGTCCATGGCGAACTGATGAACGATGGCGTCTGTAATGCCCCAGGCCGTTATCCAGATAAAGAAGCCAGCGATCATCCCGATCACCCGGGGGAGTAGCGGCGTTGGAAGGAACATGACCAAAAACGGTGTCAACCCCACAGCAATTGCCAGAACGACGGCACGGATTATCGGTATCCATTCGTTTGCTGCAATGCCCGCGGAGATCATACCTACGCCTGCATTTCTGTTCGTCAACGCTTTAATGGCCGCGTCCGGGCTGTATTTGCGGATGATGGTGTCTATGGCCTGTGCTATCGCCGCCTGGCGGAAGACGATTTCGGCTGTATATACTCCACCAGTGTTCTCCAGCCAGTTTACGGCGTCGGACAGCACAGTTTTACACTGTGTTAGTTGCGCCGGGATTGTCGGATCGAACCCTGCAGAGGCGCACTTGGTTTTCGTAATGCCATCGTAATTGCCAGCAGCGGTAAGATCCGCCCTCAACAGTGGCCATGTCTGGGAACAGGTGAGTTCCAGCCCGCCGGGATTTGAATCGCTGAAATAGACCGTATAAATGGGATTGTAATTGGCCTGGGCCAGGACGTTCAAGAAATCTGAATTAGTTGCGACTTCGTTCGGATCGATGTTCAACGCTGGTTGCGGATTGTTGATTCCGAATATAAGGCAGTCTTCGGTGTACTTTTTTAATGACTGATTGATGTAAAGATCGTCGAACCAGACCCCACGTTGACCAATATCGAGGAGGATATCGAACCCGACGCCTCCAGCCTGACGATCATAACCTGCTTCCGGCGGGATATCCCCGGCTGTCGATATTATCTCAACCAGACCACGCTCCATCTTGTTGAGAATTCCAAGCAGAGCGATCATGCCATCTGGGATTCCATCGACCGCTTGGTAGCGGTTTTTCACGGGATCATAAACATGCAACCTGCCTTTTGGGACGACGAGAGCGAGAAAAACAATGATACCAAGCGTTACCGGCATCACCCATGATGATAACGGGCCGACTTTCATCCCGATCCCCGCGCTGTAAAGAGCGCTTATCATTCCGAACAACATCCCAAGAACAATGACGGCTAGGATCAACCCTTGATAATTTGGATCGGAGAAAATCAGAGAGACTCGACGGAAAGCGCCTACAGCAGCCTCGAACCCGTTATAGACGTAGAACTCATCCTCCAAGGCATAGGCGGGAGTAGATATTAATATAATGGAAGGGAGAATGAATGCGCTGGCGCTCTTCATCGGGCTCCCCTGCTCATAATATCAACACTATCTGCGTCAGTTTTTTTGGCAATGTCGGAAAATTTGGCCACAACATCCAGGTGTGCGCCTAATTCCATAACCGATCGTCGATAGTTCTGACCGATCGCCATGGTCCTTTCGGCGAGTCGTTTTTTAATACCCTCTAATGCTGTTTTCACAGGAGCGATGAGATGATCTATCCGGCAATTGTTGTTGATGCCACCGGATTGCCTGTCAATCAACGTTTCAACAAGATGGATGTTGCTGTTTACCATCTGGTACAGATCGGACATCATACCGAAGGCGTATGCCTTGGCGGAGATATCGGCAAACAGTGTCTTTGCAACCGAAGTCTGGTTCGTCTGAACGGCAGTTTTCAATGTTTGATAAACTGGCAGCGGAAATGCATCAATAAAACTTTCCTGGGCCGACGATAAGGGCGCATTGTTTTCAATATTGTTGGCGATTTGGTCCAGCATCTGTTGCGCCCAATCGGAAAGGTTGCGGTTTGCATCGGTGACTAAATAACATTGCCCTCCATCGGAGGGACGCGCGTAGACTTCGCCACTAATCAGCCCATCAGTCGACATGGTCTTGTTGCCTGGGCAGGGAGGGATATCTTTCGCCGTAATCGATATCCGACCGCCGCCTTGGTTGACCCTCTCCATGATCAAGTCCCCCACGAACCCACGCGCAAGGTCCATGTATGAGCCGGGATAACCCCGTCTTTCACCAGCGATTTGAAGAACGCTTTTGTTTGAGAATCCACCGAAGACATTTCGGATATCCGCCGAGCAACCGCTTATCGCGTTGACATCGCTAGTCAGCGGTTTGTCGTTGTTTGCGGTCCACGCGTCCTTTACCTGGCTCCAGGAATCCTCGACGCCGCTGGTCATGGCATTCCAGCTGTCGACGGCGCTTCGGTACTTCGGATCGTCCTCCTTGCCCGCCATCTTGGCGACAAGCACTTGCGAGGCCTGGCAATCGTTGATCTGGATCTGGTTGAGCATATCGGAGATCGATTCCAGGCTTTTCATCGCCTTTGCGCATTGGGGACAAAGTGTATCCAGAGCAATATCGAATGCGTACGACGCCACGGCGGGGCCGATAATGCGTTCGAATTTATTCATCAGGTAGTCGGAGTCCTGCAATAGAGAGAATGCGCCGAGATTGACATCGATTCCACCGCAACCATACTTTACACTTGGAGGCTCGGCTGTAAATAGATAATCATTCCCTTGGTACCACCTTGCGGAGAACCCGCCAGCTGTGTAATAGCCTCGCTTCTGGCCTGCAAAATAACCTGGAGATGTCTCTGTTTTCTGCTGTAGCCAGTCGTCAATCCAGTCCGCGTGCGCAGGGGTCGTAACAGCAAAAAGAAAGAGAAACGAAATACAAAGGTACTTGGTCATCGGTTTGTTTCCTTCTTATAGGCTGCTGGATCGTAATATCCGCCGCGCTGGAAATCGTATATGGAGGATTGCTGAGGCGTGATCGCACCACGTAACAGCCTTATACCGGCAAAAAGACCCTTCACCAGCTCTGATAGGGAAACAACACCTACGGCAACGGGTAAGTAATCCTGACTTTGTTTATAAATGAGAAGGAGTGTCGGTGTTGTGTGAACGTTGAACCTTGATGCGACTGCCGGATCATGGTTTATGTCTAAAGTTTTAATGGCCCAATGATACTTCTCCAAAAAGCTCATCAAGATACCGTTCTGCGCTTCACAGAATCCGCAATCCTGTGAATGGAAATATAGAAGCGCGAATTCATTGCGGGCCCCTTTGATGGTTGATTCGATTTCATCACGTCTTGTCTTTTGAACAACCTTACGTCCGGGAGCAGAAATGGGCATGTCCCTCCCTCCAGAAAGCTCCGGATACATTTTGGACACGACAGCGGCTACATTGGCGAACGCAGCCGCCTTGCGCCGGGCAATATCCTGGACGAGGAAATAGTTTTTGACGTTGTCGACAGTCGGAACGCGAACGGCTTCTTTACGAGTGTTATCCAATATTAGCTGGAATTCATCAGGGGGCATTTTTAGCAGAATGTCGGTGGACGGAATAATAGCAGGAGGTTCTTTTATCTCATTCTCATCAACCTGCTTTGTTTCATACCAGAACCAGCCGCAGCTGGAACAGGTATCTAAGCCGACTTCCATCTCTTCGCCGCTTGCGGAAAAGGGCGCCAGAATTGAGATCGCAATCATTGCGCTAAAAAAGGGGATAAGCGATCGCATTAATATCTTTCACCTCTATAAAACCTAAATGGCGTGAATCAAAACTATCCCGGTGATCTCCCATGAGAAATAGCTTATTAGGTGGAATTGTTCCGTTGAACTTGAACTGTGGCAGCGATTCGCCTTTTAATGAACGTTCTCTCGCTTCGCCAAGAAAAACATCATCGCAATAATACTTATTTCCGATGGTGCGAAGTCTCTCCCCTGAAATACACGCCACCCGCTTTGTCATGTCAAATGGTCTGCCTTCATTAATTAATGGGGAAGAAGTTTTGACTACGACGTAATCATCTTTCCTTATCGATAGCTTCTCGTCATGCATGACGGGGTTTATATAAAAGACGCGGTAACTAAGCGAAGGAGTGGCAGTAACCATTATCCTGCTAGGAATCGCCGAGCCGACAAGGGCAATGACGATAATTGCTGACATTATCAGTATTACCTTAAAATTAAGAATACGAATATCTTTGCTAAAAGAGCTATCGTTCACTTTGGACCTGGACATCAGCATCAAAAAACCCTTCTCTTAACTTTGCGATCATGGATTCAAGTGATTTGCTTTTTACCTTTTTATTTATTTGCTCCAGCAGGTAATCGAAGGACGCGTCACCGTAAACGGTGTAACTATTCCCGATTTCAACGTTTTCATGCAAACCTTCGCTCATTTCTGGTTGAAGAACGTTGACTCCAGTCGCATAAACAACCGCCGGGACGCGTTTGATTTTGTATCTGTGTAACAGCTGAGGGTCGATGTTAATTCCAGTGACGAACATCTCGCATTGCGTTTTCCTGAAATCGCAATCGTCCTTCTTGTAAAGAACTTCTCGCATGAAGTCGAGCATCGGTTTGGCTTGGTTCATTCCGCCGATGAACCCTCGCATTACGACGGTTACATGGGAATCAGATACTTTTTCCAGAGTTGTAATGTATCGGCGTAATGTAGATTTTGGGATAGATGAAGAAATGAAAAGATAAAGCCGTTCATTGGAGGGTAGGAAAGAATTCTCCCGGTCATGCTTAACCTGAGTTGAAAGGTTTGTGTTATCTAATGCCCCTTGCTGAAGACGCTCTCGCATTGTACCGACAGTTGTTTGAAACTTGTCGGAATGAAAGATCTTTGTCGCGTTTTTTGCAGCTTCAGTGACATTATGATTCTTTGCTTTTGCAGGCAATTTGATTTCGCTCTTCATTTGCTCTGACCGCTCGATACCCTGTTGAATATCTTTCATCGTTGGTCCTTCAGCCAAAGATGAATGATGTGAGAGCGCAATAAAAGCAATGACCACAATCATCCGGAAGTTAAAACGCACAGCAGACTCTCTTTCTGAAAGTGACCCACAGGAAGTTGTTTCCGGAGTAGGGTGGGTTCTTCAATGCGCCCCAAACCAGTGAACTGCGTCCTATGGGGTGGCAAATGGAATCCCGGACAGGTTTTGATACGTGGAACCGATAGTTTGTTTTGACCCATACAGGAGTAGGCACGCAACCGCACATATTGACACCGCAATCCTGGACCATACCTAGCCGTGACAGAAGGAAGTTGACTCGTGCGGCTAAACCAGCGTTCGCCTGTGTATCTGTTTCTTCCGTGATGTGCCCGGTCAGTGGAAACGCGCTTCCCCACGACCCCATACACCAATAAAGCGCGTTGAGTGGCAACCATGTGTTGGCGGCGGCGCCATCGGCCGCGCATGCGGTCTGCGAAAGGTAATTGGCAAAAAGCGCCGCGTCAGGATTCTGGATGGCGGCCAGGGTGTCGTTGCTCCATAGAGGATAAACTTCCGACATGAAAAGCACATCGAACCCGCCGGACTGGAAACAGGTCAGATCGGTCAATAGTTGCAGCACAGCCCAGACAGGGAATTTGATGTAGTGAACCTGAGCAAATGTATAGATGTCCGTTTGCGACCCTTGTGAATGGTCGCTGCCAGCTCCTGCGGCGAAACCTAACGACGATCCTGTGCTCCCACCTAAGGCCGGTGAACAAAACGGTTCCTTAACAGTTTCCACCAGCGCTTTTGGCTCCCAGAACGAAATCGGGATGCCATATCTATAATAGATGGGAGGTGGAGCCGGGCAGACGCACGCAGGAGAGTTGGCGGCGTCCGGTGGATCGGGTGATCCGGATGTGTTTGGGTAAACCGTCACGCCGCCGATTTTTATCGGGAATATGCAATTCCAGCATACGTCTGTGGCAGGGTTCATACCCGGACCTTTGCATAATGCCTCTGTGACAGCAGGCGATAGCAGAATTGCCGTCAGGCTAATCAGAAGGATGCTTCTTGACATAAATCTCTCTTATCTTAAAAACTGATCCGGTTTGTTTTATGATGGAAGGGACACTTCTGACACTGAGACGTTTCGCTAAATTCCGAGTCAAATAATGGACGGGACGCTTTAGTTGTGAGGCCAACTCGTTAGCCGACCCTTGTGTGATTAGAAGTGTTGTCTCAGGATTATCCAGAAATCCCGACTCGTCGAGCCAGCCTAATTGATCTTCGTCTTCAGCATTGATAACTACAAGTGTGTTGGGTAAGCTAAAGTACTTTAATGGGTTATACGTGTATCCAGACGGATAAACGACGCCACCCTTCCCATCCGGGATGTCGTATTCAAGCGTGTAGGTCGGATCGGTTTGGAAGGTTCTATCCAACTTGGCCTTTGGCAGTGAAACTGCATCCGACGACCGATAGATTCTATATTGTTCCCGCAATGGTTCTTTAAATCTTTTGTCCCAATCGATGGCCGCCACTCGCCGCTCAATCTCCTCCAATGCGTCCGGCTCAACTATGGGATAAGTAGCTCCGAAATAACCGAGGACTTCGTTATTACCAGCTGCCAAGGAAAGGGATAGAAAGAAAATTAAGCCTAGATTCATTTGGGCCCCTGTCTTATCGCATCCTGGAGTTCCTGTTGTACATCCTCCCAGGGCTTCATACCTTCGATCCATGACGCGTCGCTGTTAAGGTATCGGTCCAGAAACTCGGAAATATCAAACCCTTTTGTGTCAAGCATCTGGAACTCGGCTGCGGTGAATCCCCTGCAATTCGGAGACAGAACTGTTCCCCAGTCGCCATCCGGGCCAAATGTTTTGAGAGCAGGTCTTCCGTCTTCGTGGAGGATGCGCCCGAGCCCAAGCGTGCTGAAACAACAATCGACCTCGCCACGTTGAACACAACCGATGTATCGCCACTCTTCGCGGCAGTACTCACCGAGGCCATGACATTCTCCGAGACCCCGCGCCCGCACGGTCCAGCCATCGCTTTGCTCGACGGATTCCGTATCGCATTTTGAACCACCGGTTTCGCAACAGTTGCTATAGTTCGTTCGAAATCCATCCTTCTTGCACTCGCCTGGCTTTCCGTTGAGAACATAAACATTGCCGCCACAGCTATCCGGATTACGGACCCCATCATCACGCAGGTAACGCATGTCGGCCCGAATGAGATTAACGTTTATGGGATTGTCGATATCAACACATGGATAACTGTTTCCAAACGGGCAGTCCCAGCGCTGAAGACATTGATCCGTCTGGTCAGGGCAGGAGCTTTGACAATTCTGTATTGTCGGATATTGCCTACCGTTGGTACTACACGCGTACCGGGTGACCGGTCTCTCAAAACAATCTCCGGAGCATGCAGACTGGCACTGATTCAACGTGAAATATGTAAGGTTATCGTCGGAGCATACATATTCGGAGTAGGACCCCTGTGAACAGGAGCCTCGTATCGTGCAATCGAAATTTCCATTACATGAAGCCCCGGACGATCCACAATAACGCGTTTTAATGCAGGCTATCACTTCACCTTGATGGTCAGCATAACCGTCGCCATCGAAATCTCCGCCGCACATGAATTGCTCTGCGAATGCGTGGCTGGGTATCGATAGAACAAGGAGAAGCATTATCGTAAAACCCTTCATTGTTTCATACCGCTTGAGCAGATGACGGTTTTCGCCGCTCCCTCAAGAAGAGCCATTAATGGAAAGACAGTATTAAACTCGTTCAGACAGGAGCAATCAACTTCGATCTCGTCACCAGGTTCGAGTTGGCAACGGTCGTTTTTACATTTTCGTAATGCGAAATCAGCTTCCAGAGTGTTAAAGCGGAACAAGGCCGTGTGACCCGCTGTTGAGGCCTGAGTATCCTTGATCGTTCGCTTTACTTTGCAGGCCTTCTCGCAAGGAGTGAACTTTCCATATGCATTTTCATTTACCAGAGTAGTAGTGTGTGCGTCGAGATCATCCTCATAATAGAGGGTAGTAGATGATGAATCGCTGGCGGCTCTAGTAGTAGCCGTTATTCGATCTGTCCGGTTTCTAGTCACGGCAAACTCGTTTGTATTTACTTTTACTTCGTTCACCGGACCTACGGCTCCCGTAACCCTGTCGTACAGATTGTCAGGACCAATAGTGAACTCGTAATCGCTTTTACAGCTATCGTCGGCAACGTTCTTGGCGGAGTATACTGCTTCACCGGGAGTCAGGCTGGAATCCGAAATAGCTAACTTGGGATTTGCCGCGTGCAGCGCATCCACGATCCCGCTGGAAAGATCGGAGGTAATCCTGAGTAGATTTTCGTTTACAACACCGGAGCCACAACTGTCGTTAACGCAGTAACATTCCTTGAGTTTATTTTCCAGTAAAATGACTGTGGTCATTCGCCCGGATGTGTCAGCGGTCCATTGGTGATAACTACATCCGCTCCAGGTTCCGGCATTGCAAGAGATCACACCGTCAGCGCACACCCCTGAGATTCGTGGAACAGGCGCATAAAACGAATAGTCGATTACCCCATCAAAATTGGTATCCTGTCTGATGTAAACACTGGTTATGTCTCCGCCGCTTCCAGCCGAACCTACTGATACTTCAAGGAACCTCGTGGACGAGGGGCAGGGGGTGTTAAGCATTACCCGTTCTCCGCTTTGAACTGGCAGATCATTGCCTCCGGTCATCGGAGTAACGACATTCTCTTTAAGCTTCTCAATGGTGCCGATACGCTCCAGCGCTTGCGCGCCTGAAATCCTTCCTTGTTCCGCAGGATCAGCATAGGCATTGATAGCGAATACTAATAGGTTTATCAGGATAACCATCACGGTTTTCACGTCCTGTATCTCCGTATCATCTCCTGTATGGCTTGCTCATAGGACATGCCATTTTCAACCAGGGACTCAATCTCGGCGATCTCCTTAGCGTCTGATGTATAGACGTAATAGCTGAAGGGATCAACCACAAGGCGCGCGACACCCAGGCCAAATGGAGTATCCATGAAAAGTTCGGAGTATTTCGGTTTATTGGTACGAACGGACTTTAGAAGCCGCATCAGGAAGTCATCACAATCGAGAAGCTTTTGATGCCGAGCTTTATCGAAGTCGACTGATTGAAGGTAGAATTTAAATGCCGAGTTGGAATGGATCACGTCTCCTACAGAACCGAATGATTTAAGGTCTAATATCGATTGTGTGATGACCGTGAAGCTGCCACGGTATTTTCTGGCCCGGCGGTAACCTTCTTCGATCACTTTCTGCAATATTTCGCTTTCCCCGCCTGAGCCAGAGAGGAACATGTGGGCTTCGTCGAGGATGACAAGCTTTGGCTGGTTCCGGTCAGAGAGATAAAGGTCCTGGGTAACGGCGTTGATGATCTGCAAGGTAACCACACGAAACAACTCTTTCAATGGTTTCAAATGCTCCAACTCCAACACGACGAACTCGTCTTTCGAAATATCGAAAGTGGCGGCGCCGTTGAAATTGGACTTCCCCCGTTATAGTGGACATTTAAGCCCGTTGTTTTGAGGCTTGCTCAAATTCCATTGGGCTGACGTATCCTACGTAGCTGTGACGTCTTGTCCTGTTGTAAAACATCTCTATATATTCAAATATATCAGACCGGGCCTCTTTACGCGTTCTGTATATCCTGCGCCTGATCCGCTCCTTCTTCAGACTGCTAAAAAACGACTCCGCCACGGCGTTGTCATAACAGTTACCACGTCGGCTCATGCTGGTAACAAGATTGTTATCATCACAAAACCTGATCCAGTCATCGCTGCCATACTGTGACCCTTGATCCGAGTGAACTATAACCTTCTCCTTTGGCCTGCGCCGCCAAACCGACATCAGTAGCGCATCCAACACCAACCCCCTGGCCAAAGCGGACCCCATAGACCAGCCAACAACCAGCCGGGAGTACAGGTCCATCACCACCGCAAGATAAAGCCATCCCTCCCAGGTGCGGATGTAAGTAATATCAGTCACCCACGCCTGGTCTGGACCGTCTACATCAAAACATTGCCCCAACCGGTTAGGAGCCATCACACAAGGAGAGCCAGATTTATAACGGGGCTTACGGTAACCACGGATAGCCGCAATACCAGCAGACCTCATCAAACGGGCCACCCGCTTCTCGCCGATACGCTCACCAGCCTCCACCAGGTCACGATGAACCCGGGGACTGCCATATACCTTGCCGCTGGCAATATACGATTCCTTTATCTTCACCAGCAACCTGCGGTCTTCCCGATCACGATCAGATAACGGAGATTTTAGCCAGGAGTAAAACCCGCTGCGGCATGTCCGCAACACTCGGCACATCGATGTCACACGGAACCGATCACGATGATCACGGATAAACGCGTACCTCACCCGGACACCTTGGCGAAGTACGCTGTGGCCTTTTTTAGTATGTCCCGCTCCTCCTCAACCCGTTTCAGCTCCGCCTTCAAACGGGCGTTCTCGCGACGAACCGCATCCAGATCATCCACGGAGCGATCATTACTGCTTTTACCTGACTCCCGGACCCACTTGTAAAGGCTGTGATCAGATACACCTAAACGTTTCGACACCGACGGGACAGAATAACCACGATCAACCACCTGACCAACCGCATCAGACTTGAACTCCGCTGTATATCGCTTACTAGACATAAACACCTCCATAACACTCAAAATATAACCGAAAAACTGTCCACAAAACCGGGGGAAGTCCAAATATTTACCATAGAGACCACCGGAACCGAATTCTTTCAGGTTGTAGCCAAGGGTTTGAGCGGCCCTTGTGATCTCCTGTGAGTTTGCGTCGGTGTCGTCAAACTCATCGGCGTGCTTCGGGAACCGGAGCAGGAACTTGCGAACGGCGTCGACATCGGCCTCCTGCCCTCGATCTTTCCATGCCCAACGAGCCGCGTCTTTTAACAGTGTCCACTCCGTCTCCGAAGGTTTTTGCAGATCGGACGCAGAGTAGGCCATTTGCGCAATGATGGCGGACACGACTGGGAGGTCGTACTCCTCGTTGACAACCGTCGAGAAGGGGTTCAATCTGATATCTTCCTTGCCGGAGAACTCCAGGTATCTCGCCCCGTACATCTTGGTCATCTTCCTGTACGAGCCACCGATATCTATGATCCTGACCTTGGCCCCGGAGGCGTAATAGTTGGAGGCGATATAGTTCACAAGAAAACTCTTGCCGCCTCCAGAGCCGGCCGCGACGAAGGCGTTGTAATTGGTTGCGGACTCATCGAAGATGTCCACACCGCAAACTTGGCCTTTCCTGCCGATGAATGTAAGAATTGGATCGCCGCCACCTGATATGTCGGTCTGCACCGGTAAAACAGCCGCAGCCGTATCCTGGGGCGTTATGAAATCTCTGTCGAGATCGGTTATGTTTTTTTCAGCGTTGTACAGCCCGAATGGCAATGCCGAGAGGAACAGGGCGGATAAAATGCCGCGATCCTCCTGCATCTCGTATCCCCGGGATTCCCATACCCTGCGCGCGCGTTTGACCGATTCGTCAGCTTTGGTTTTGTCCTCGCTGTAGACCCAGAGCATCGGTACAATACGCAGAAACTTCTTGCCTGACTCCAGTTGATCAGTGGCCCATAGGTATTCTTCTTGTTTACGAGCCAGTGAAGGAGCGAATGAGCCAACACCCTGCTGTTGTAAAACAAGATTGCATTTGCGATGCAACGATGCCCACAGATCTTGAAACACAATGTTCAGCGTGTATATGAAAGGAGTGTTGATCTGTTCCGAGTCGGACTGCATTCCCCACATCCCTCCGAACAGCTCGCTTGTCTGGATCAGGCTGACCTTTTTCGGAAACGCGCTTGGAGTTATGCAGCGAAACGTTTTACCGCCGGCCTCTATTGAGTTGAACCCGGCATGAACCTGGTTTTCTGCTTTTATTATCTGTTTGCGTATCGGGACGTTTTCATCCCACAGCCTGTTGTTTTGGGAAACTTTCGCATTAAACAAGCGCTGCATCCAGTCCAGCAGTATCGGCGGATTTGAATAATAAGGTCTGAGGCCCGCTCCGGTCAGGGTCTCTAGCACATTGCCGCTTATCTCTTTTGCTTGAGTCTCTTTTACTTTGGCCAGCGGCATTTTCAAGGAAACGAACAATCGATAGTTACGCAACGGCGCTCCAAACAGGCTTTCGCCTGTTGAGCGTTTAAGAAAAGCTGAGAACTCTTCTGCAGTTCGTTGCGCCAGGGGAAGATCACGCGATCGGCTGCCATGATACGCCGCCAGATGCCCATCAAGATTCGGGTCGGCAAAAAGGATAAACTGCAATACCGTTCCGGCAGGATATCCGAGACGAAATAGACCTTCTAACGCTGATTGGGTTTTTTCCCCAGCGAAGCAGAGCGGCAGACATTCCCACAGGTATCCGATCGTGTTATCCATGTTGAGATACACTCGCGTGGCCGGATCATATGCGATCCATGGAAGGTAATCGGAGAACTTTATGCGGCGCGTCATCCATGAAAGGTCGGATGTTCTTAAGCCTCCGCCGTTTGGACCGAACAGGATATCCTTGATCGGCATTACTCGATTCCCTTGATTTGAATCTCATCCAATATCCACCTCGGCGGTTCGGTGAAAATATAGACGTAGCGGTACATGTATAGTGCGTTGTCATCTCCTTTGTATGGCAACACCAGAACTCGCATCACCTTCGGTTGGGCGACCATTGGGGCCGTTGGCTCCTTGAGCAATCGTGAGAGTTTGCCGTATAGCGCCTGCCTGTATTCCTCTTCTGCGGTTCGAGGCTCCTGCATTTGGGGGTCCGCGAGAGTTTCTTGATTATTTTCAGTGTGTGGTTTTTTGGGAACGGTGGGTTCATAACAATCTTCCTCAAAATCATAGTCGCAATCGAATCCGTTGACAGGCTGTTTTGGTTTTATATCCTTAGCCGGTTGACGAGTTTCGCCAGACGAGGATTCTTCATACGCTTCGGTGATGCTGACGCATTTGCCGTTGTAGGTTTCAGGGCAGGAGAATTCCTCGTTGTAAGGATTCAGAATCGTCGCGCACCCAGACGAAATGAAACCAAGTAAAATCAATGTTAAATATTTAATCATCCGCATCCTTTTTCCACTCCCACACAGGCGTTCTTGATTTTGAGTATTGCCCCTTCCTGAACAACCAGCGTTACTTGCTTTGTTGCGCCGACTTCTATAACCGGCATCGTTTGCCGCGCAAGTTCCAAGTAGAATTTCTGTATTTCATTTGCCGCTTGGCCAAGGCCGGAACCGATACCCGCCTGTGCAAGCCTCTCAGGATTAAAAACCCGGGTTGTCCCAAGTGGGCTTACTGTAGTTGTGGAACCACTCAGCCTTAATGCGTCTCCCACACCTCCGAAGAATCCGGCGATCATTGATCGGGCAATCGTAGTTCCCATTTTCGATACGACCCGGCCACGAAGCCCTATCTTCCCGTCCTCGTCTACTACGAAACCTTTGACCGCCTGGTCGATAACGGCTCCGCCTTTCTTCGAGATGCAGGAAAGAGTCACTAGCCGCAGATAAGCCCGTTCAGCGGCCAGATCTCCATAACCGCCGGCAATAACGAAACAGCCACGAAGGTTCGCACGCACCCGGTTGGGTAACACGGCGGGAGCTTTTATACGCAACATAACAGGCATTGGGTTGCCTTTAGCGTTCTCCACCGTCGGCGCGTCCAGTCCTGATATTAAAGTCGCCTCCATAAAAGAAGGGGGGAGATAGACTGATTCCTCTTTTTTTTTATCAGAACCGCCATCCTGGGTTTCTTTCATCTCAATAGGGACGGTCACGAACTCGATCCCACCGAAAAATTGCGGTTCCAGCTTCTCATTTTTTAATCCTGCCGGAGGAGGTGGGGGAGGGAGAGGCGATGACGGGAAGTACGCCCGCTTTGGGGAACCCTCTCCCATCCCACTTCGGGTGGGTGTTGGTGGTGGGGGAAGCTTATTCTGCTTCTGCTGTTGCGCCTTCTTATCGATTTCATGTTTTGCTTCCTGCTCCTGTTTCAGCGCGGTGAGCTGATTGTTGATTCTTTTCTCGAACTCTACAAGACTCCGCATCACACGTTCCGACTCTTTCCTGCTTTCGAGATACGCCTGGCGTTTGAGCTCCATGGGCTTTAGCGACAAAGCCTTTTCTTTTGACGCTAGCCTCGGATCAACGGCTTCGTTTCTCAATGAATACGCGAATACGCCGAAGAGAATCACAACACCAATAACAAATGACATGACAGCTCTTCGTTTTCTTTCCGGTGGCAGACTTTCCCATAAGGTTTTAAATCGAGACATCTGTTATTCCTCCACCGCTCGTTCGACTATGAAAAGGCGCGCTTTATCACTGGGACTTTCCAAACGGAGCTTGTCGAGAGAGATACCTAAAGGCCGTTTAGTCAGGCCAACCAGCAGGAAATCCTGTTCTGAGAAGTCAATAGGATGGCCTTTGTTTATGGATAGGGAAAACTCTTTTCCTCGCAGACCTTCTCCTTCGATATCTATGGTCCTTATAAGGGATATCGCAAGCCCTTTGAGATCTCCAAGCATTGACAAAACCGGTCTATTCAATGTCTTGACCAAGAACGATTCCGGAATGTCTCCCGTGTACATCTTTTCGATGATCGTGAGGACTTTGTTCTCGAATGGTAGTGATTCGAAGAGGGCTGCATTTTGTTTTATTCGCTTTTCAGCGCCTGTGGAAAGCCTTACTGTTTTAGAGGGTATCCGTACTGGTGTTGCAATCAATGTGTATACATCACCGCCGCATGCAACGAAAAACTCCGTTGGAGTTGAACTATGTTCTTCTTTCCCGGTAGGTGTAGTTTTTACCAGAAATTTCACGAATGCGTTTCGATCGGAAACTTTCACCTCCACGCCTTTCTCTTTCGAATAGACCACATCCTTTATCTCCGACGGGCATACGATCCTATTCACATCGGTGGAACTCAAACGAACATGCGTAGCCACTTCAGGGAGGACTTCCGTGATTATGCTTAACCGGCCATTTTTGAGTTGGGTGAAAGATGGAATGTTATTTGACTTTGTTGAAGGCTGGTTTAACGACTTACTAATATTAGAGTTAGTCTTTTTCAAAGTCTCAGAGGGGCCGGGCTCCCCGGCGAATGATGGTGAAGCGAGCATTGATGTAATCGTTAACACATAGAGGTAAAAACGAATCATTCTTCTAACATCCCTTCAGTTACTTTTTCCAGCATGAACCGGCCGTTATTAATCCTGAACCGAATAAAATAAGTCGTTACTTCGTCTGTAATCTTCAGCTCTTCAACGTAACGACGGAGCAGACCGTCAACACGGATCTTTCTTTCCTCTTCGCTCACACTGATAGCGTTTATATAAAATATGGAGTTTGATCCGGCCGCCTCCACAGATTCCGCCATATCATAAAATTCACTCTTCGCGGCGTCGTAAGCCCCGGGAGCGTATAAGGCCAAAAGCTCGTCGAATTGGCTTCTGGCCGTGGAGGGAGAGTAGTTCAGAAGTAGTCCTGTTACATACCTGGTAAACGTTTTTATGTACTCATCGTCGGCCTTTTCTCCGGAAATCTCTATCCGGCTTTTTATCACTGGTGGAACAAGGATCGTTTTGTGTGTGTTTAAAGCCTTTGTTACCGTGTACGTATTCACAATTGTCACCATGCCTATGACCATAACCACGAACTTAAGTAGGCGGTTCTCCGCGTAAAGGTTCGATGATTTTTGCAGGAACAGGTCAAGCTTCACTCCAGGAACTCCCGCTCGAAAAAGGTGGGGTAATCATCAAGCTTCATAAACCCGGCGAAGTAGAGGCAATGTTTCAAAAACCCACGGGGATATTTCTTTTTGAGCCGGCCGTAGAGATGGGGAAGCGCCACCGGCAGAATCCATAGCAGCCATGAGTCGAATAACAACGCCATGGTCAACCCGCCGAAGAAGATTGCCAGTTCGTCCGATTCCAGCCACATCACTTGTAACGGCGCATTAAGGTAACGAGGAAATCGCTGCTCCATCATTTGACAATCGCGCCCAGTGTGTTGACGATGGAATCGGCCTTCAGCAAAGCGGCGCCACCAAGGATAGCCGGTATGGCAGCCAGTATCTTCCCCTGGATTGCTATGACTGATCCGAACACTATCGCCGCCGTACCGGCAACGAATCCGATGGGCCCTTTTAGAATGCTATTGATCGCGATGTCGTAAATATCGTAGGCGAAACTCCCCGCCCCAGGCGACGTCAGCGCCCATGCGGACGGAGCAAATGATAACGACACTACAATCGCAACGAAAATTACAATATGACTGGCTGATCTCTCATTCACAACTTGGAATCTCCTTTGATGATTACCTACTCACTCTATATATGCCAAATGTGGGAAGGGGATGAGCGAGAGTCAGTAATCTCCGAGAACGTCTTTCAGGATATTTTTTGACGTGGAACTGGGTTTGTTGAGTGATGGGTTTTGCTTTTTTGAAGTATTCACTTTGAACAGATCGAGCACAGCGGCTCCTTCATCACTTGCCATGTAGTTTGCCAAAGCTCGTTCGACAACTTTACCTCGATGCGGTTTAGGTACCAGCTCCACTTGCCGAAGAAGACGGTCATTGTGGATCGTAACAATGAGGCGGTTTTGTTTTTTCATTTGGACGATACCTTGGATGCCGCCTTGGATGCTTTTAGAAAACCACGCGCGTTGGCGAACTCTGGCTCGTCGGAGATGTAAAGGAGTTTGCGGTACTTTGAGGGAAGATGAGATTCCAAGTAATAAGCGCCGCCACCGGCGAGGATCAGTTTATCGGCGCGTTGCAGTCGATCTTCCCAACGCGATGTAATAACAGAGAGCAACCATTCTACATAGTTTTCGATAGCTCGACGAATGATCTCGCTTAAATCCTTGTCGTGGCCATAAACGGATAGACCACCGTTGAGCAAAACGTCTTTGGCTTCTTGTTCTGTGAGGTTAATTGTCGTTTCCTTTTGCAGAATCCGGGCAAGGTCTTGCGCAGGCTTCGAAATGCCGGCCCGCTCCAGCATGCCGGAATCAGGTTTCATAGCGGAGCCGTTTTTGAAAGCGACAACGTCCACAGTGTTGAAACCAATGTCTATGACTAACCCGCTATGCGCTGTACCCTCGTTTGCCTCACCTTTGTCATTCAGCCGGTAATCGAGCAGAGCTCCCACTCCTTGCGGGAACACTGCCACATCTAGCTCCATGGTTTCGCTGTCTACGGTGATCCTTTTCATGGCGGTCATGAAATCCGCTTTGTGAGTCTGGGTAAAATAGGCTAGGGGTAAACCGGTGGCCAGGGACGTTACTTTTTTCGGTAGACCTTTGATTACCTTGTATGTGAGCAACGGGGCGTACCGCTTTAAGAAGTCATAACTCCTGGTCGAGAATGCCTTGGACATCGCCGATTCGCCTACGATGTATTTTCTGTTTGCGAAAAGGTACTCTTCGTAATCTTGTGAGAACGCTCCAAGTTCGCAAGCGCTTTCTTCCGCGTAAGCCACAGCCGTGGGAATCTTTATTTTCACACCATCACATACAGCCTTCACATCGCCAAAGCCGATATCTAATCCAAGAAACTCCATAATCTCCTCCTGGTTAAAGTAATTTACTCTTTTGTAATATGGAAAGTTCAATTCACCCTCAAAACATCTGGAGCAAAGTTAATTTGTCGTTTAAAAACCGGGATTGAATTAACTTTTCGCTTGCTAATGCGGCGCCTGGGAAGGGCGAATAGAAGGCAGGAGTAATAGAGAGAAGATAAAAAACGTTTTTTATATATGCTGTTTCTTATTTATTTTCTTAGTTTATTTAGTATGTATGTAAATATATATAAGCATGGGATCAGCCAACATCTGTGAACAAGGTGATTTTTGATTCCGGTTTCGATCCGTTGTTTGAAAAGTGTTTCCGGACTCGTTGAAGGCCGGCGTCGCGAATCTGCCTTATCCTTGGGCTTGAAACTCCGAACATTTCGGCCACCTTGGCGATTGTACATTTGCCGTAGTCGGTTTCACCTAGCAAAAGCTCCCACACCCGTTTTTCACGTGGAGCCATCACACAAAGCGCCTCTCTCATTTCATTTTCAGATTTGTGGAGGCGGTGGTTATTTTTTTCAGGTTTGCAGGCCTTCTCGTATGCAGGTGGTGGAGAAGCCGCAAGAACAGGATCGGTAAGTATGCGAGCTACCTGGAATTTATACGTTACCCAGAAGCATCGTTCAAAAAGCTCTGGTTTTCCTTTTCTTTCCGCCACATCCAATGCTTTCATGGCGGCGAGATACGCCTCCTGGATAAAATCTTCCTGCTCAAACCCAAGGGACCATATTTTTGACCTGGCCCATCCAAGCACGGCGGGCCTGCGTTTATTCACAAAGGTTATCGCCTTTTCCCATTTGCTTGATAGCGATGTATTAGTCATTTGATGTCTCCTCTTAAGATTGTTTTCCCGATACGTATGGCCGGAGTTTGTGAAAAGGGCAGGTTATTATTTGACAACCAGAGATCGACCGGCGGTAGCTAGCCTCCTTTCCGACGCAGTCAAAGCAGTTAGCCGCGATGGCAAGGCGCATGTAGGGTTTACTGCCCAGTGGGTGTTTTGTCTGTTGGAACCTCTCCTCCGGGTTGGATGGAAACTTGATCCCCTGTTCGCGCAGTTCTTTTACCCGCTGCTTTGCTCGGCGCCTATGTTCCTCAGAAAACGTCATATCTACCTTTCAACTCTCTATTGACATAAGAGTTCGTGATACTCGGTTGCTTAACTAATGGATTTGTGCTGATGGAAAATTGTTTTTCATTTGCTCTCTGTTCCTGTGAGAGTTGATTGGCGCAAGAGTCCGATGAAGCTGGATTAGATATTTATTCCGGCATGTACGCCGGTACGCTACGATTGCCTCACATGGCCCCCCGCAGGCAGGGAAACCTGCGGACTTGCGGATGGGGTGTTTTTGAGGTAAGTGAAGCCTGGAAATCAGTAAGTTGATATTCGCAGGTTCCCGCGGGTTACGGGTTTTCCATAAGTCTAACGTGCGGCCTACTTTTGTATACACCCCTCTAACCTGCGGATGCCTGTTCTGTCCTTTTTCGCTGCTTTTTATTCTTCTTTCTTCTTTGTTTTCAATAAGAAGAGAGAGATAAAGGATGCGAAACCGTGAAAAAGCATATGCGGAGAAAATCGCCCAACCTGCGGGGATTAAACTGTAACTTGCGGAGAATAAGGGACTATTTGCGGGAGGCTCTCCCTCCCGAATCAATGACTTAGAACCAGTGATAACGATAATCCGCAGGTAATCCGCGCACTGCCTGTGTCCTGATCGTGAATAATGGGATGGGAAAGCTAGGGGCTTGGAGGGTTGTTTTACCTGAGTACATTTTCTAATATCCTGTCCAGCCATTGTCTTTTTCACTGGTAGTGTTGATTTCAACGGATGCTGAAAGGCCAAATTTCTCCAGCCTTTCAATGCTGATGGCCAGCGCGTGGCATAATCGCTTACCGTTTATTACACGTTCGACGTTGTCGTTGACTACGGCGCCGGCGGTAATTAGCTGGCGTTTAAATACGCGGTCGGATTTGACCGGGAGCATGTTCCATTTGTCACGAAGGTTATTTGCATGAGCGATATGATCCATCACATGGCTGGAACGAATGATGATGCACTGCTCCACATCCATGGTTTTATCGTCGAATACCGTGTCCCATGTATAGGGGTGTTGGAAATGCCCGGCGGCGATCTCAGAGAGAATAATTTCCATAATCCAGACCCATGGTTCGCGGTCGGCGACAGTTTCCGCGATATGTACATTCATCTCTTCGATCAGGCTGCCGATAAAATCGCCCTGGTTCTCGCTCGTTTCCGCGAATTCGCAAAGCAGTTTCCAGGCGGCCAGCACAGCGGCGTAGTTACCAGCCATGCGAGACGCCTGCGCGTCTTCTTTAGGGGCGCGGCTGTGTTCTAGAAGATATGAAAGAGATTTATCGTGAGCGTCCAGAACCTGTTTTCCTTTGAGGCCAGACAGGAACTTCAGCCATTCAAGAACCGGGAACCGGGGCAGATCATAGGGCAGCAACGCTCCTTTCCTTCCTGTGAGCTCAGTGCGGACAACTTTGCCAAGGAGTGACCGCACAGGAACATCTTCTCCAGCTAGCAGGACAGGCGCGCAAATCAGGTATTCCGTCATCTCGCTTCCGCGCCGGGTCATCGTGTACTGATATGCTTCCTGCAACAGCGCAACGGCCCGGTCTATTACTTCCTGCCGCCTAGCCGATAGTTCTTCCCAACCCACTGGATGGGAAGTGTGGGATACGCTTGTCAACAATCGAAACTCTGTTGAAAGTGATTGACCTGAGAACATTGTCATGGCCAAAGTTCGCTCAAGCCTTTTCATCAAGGTAGATTTACCGGAGCCTTTATCCGCTTGCATGATCAGGTGTGGCCAGAACCCTAGGAACGCTTTCAGATGCGCTCCCAACCCCCAGACCAGTGGAATGCACGCGGCGTTTTTCTTGAACGTTGATTGGTATGCGGTGATCACCCGGCGGGCGTCGCTCAACGTCCCTGAAGGAAACGAAAGCGCGTGATAAGGGCACTGTTTCTCAGGATCGGTAAAGTAACAGTCCGGCCCCTGGTTTACAGTTGGTTTGCCGTCGAGCCAGGCAAGGCCTACGAAGTTTGCTGCTCGTCTCTCGCCAAGACTTGCGGCCCTTTCCCAGATAGTTACCAAACGGGAGAACAACGCGGGTTTGAATACCGGCCCGAACTTTTTCCATTTCTCGATGTTGTACAGATCTTCGTCTGAAAATACGCGGCGGACAAGTCTATATCCATGCCTCGGGATCTGCGCCGAAACGGAAAATAGAATTTTTGGCTGATGGTCTGAGTCTCCCGTCATCACGGAGATGGCGTTAGCGATGGTTATCCTGGTAAGGCCCGTGATCCTGAATCCCGCCAGGTCTTCGGTGACGATCTTCTCCTTACCTTCGTCGTCTTCATCACTTTTTGATATCCATGACGTGAAATCTTCCTTGACCCGGAACCGCCAGTATCTGGAATAGTCATGTGGAGGTAACCAGAGGCGGGCTTTTCCTTTGCCGCCATCACCCGGCAGCCCCGGGATCGCCCACGGCTCCAGCTTGCCCAAAACACGGCGCAGTGCATCGACTCCTATTGCACACAGAATGTCGTTGACATCGTTTATCTCCCAATCGTTTTGTTCAACGATAAGCGATGCGATGTTATGCGCAGTCAGGCGTTCGTTCAACTCCCATGCCGCTTCAGGCCCTGGTCTGCGGCCATCTTTCTGCGGCTCGTCGTTATCCATGCAAATAATAACTTTCTTGCCTTGCAGGAAGCGCCAATCGATGGAGCTAACGTTGGATACACCCCGAGTGGCTAATGCCGCGCTACCCATTAGTCCGGCGGTCTCGATGGACAAGGCGTTTATCGGAGATTCAACTATATGGACAGTGTGGGCTTTTTTAATCGACTCCCAGGATGATACCCACGGGTGACCTGTCTTTTCCCCCACGCAACTCGTTTTGATCCCGCCATTGAGTTGGGGGTTCACGTATCGCATGTCGACGGCAACAATATGACCGGCACTTTGTGAAGTGACTATGAATGCTGCAGCAGGTCCGCCATGCATTGGCTCTCCCTGCTCTACCTTTGAGCTTGTCCAGCTGTTCCAGCCCACACTTTTGGATTTAATGGCGAGCTTGATAATCTCCTCAGATATCCCGCGGTGGGTCAGATAATCGATCACATTGGAAGAATCGCTAAAACAGCAATCCGCCACATACTCCGCCCGTGATTTATGTCTAGGCTCCTCAAAGGCAGGGAACGAAATTCCGTATAGATCGTGGAGCCGTCTTATAGCCTCTCCAGTATCACAACCAAAAACGTACTTGACCAAGTCGATACAGGACCCGCTTTCATCCGTGGAGTGATCTTTCCAGGCTTTGCCATTTGCAAAGATAGAAAGTGAAGGATTCTTATCGGTATGTTTGGGGCTCCGGTAATTTCCACGCCCATTTGGCCGTTTCAGCCCTAACCTGTTCGCCAGGTCATGCAGGTCTATTAATCCTTTAAGCTCGTCGATGCCGGCCATGGGGTTCCCGCGCCCATTGAATTGACTTTATAGCTGTTCACATCGGCATACCACCGTTTGTCGCCACAACTATGGTTTCTCGGCTTTGCTATGCCGATATTCAGATACAGTCACTGCATTTTGTTTAACGAACGTTTCAAGGTCAGATAATCGGTACCGAACGCTCCGGCCATTCTTCACATAATCTGGTCCAATGTGACGCCAACGCCATTGCTGAAGCGTTCTGGGAGATTGTCTAAGGAAATTTGCGGCTTCGTCCTCAGTTAAAAGCCTGTTCTCCATTTTCCAGCTCCATCAAATATAAAATTGCGTATACCTGTTGTTGCTATCGATAAGCCAGCAAAGCCTTTCAGCTATCCGGCGGCCCTCCGGTGTAAGCTCGACTACCTCGAACTGTAGAACCCGAAGCGGATAATCCATGGACTTCCAGATTTCGAAATATTTGCGTAATGGATGTATCCGCGCTGGCACTAAAACCAAAAACTGTTCGAGAAAAGCAAAACCTTCGTCCACGTAATCTTGATCGGTAAGCTCTATGGTGGATTCCATGTATGGATCATCCATAAGATGCAGGGTAGCGAGCGGGCTGCCGCCGTAGTGAGGGAGGTAATCGTAAGCCCAAACAAAGTGACCTGCAAGAAAGCCAGGGAAATCGTCATCGATACCGTCCAGCCGGATCATGATTTTTTGCCCTGCCAGAAGGGCGGGTATAGTCCACGTAAACGGGATCAGAGGTGTCATGGGTTCATTCTTAAAACATTTTGATTTATTTTTGAATTAGCAAATCTATCTAAAATGCTAATTGACAATTAACTCATACGGAATTAACCTAAATTGAGAGTTATTGATGGTTTGGAGTAATAATGAACTAGAGAAGTTTCTATTTAAAAGAACTTCAGAGTGTATGAGGAGCGGTTTCGAGAGGTATATGATTAAACGGATAGCATTTGTTTTACCGAAAAACGATGAATTCGAACGAGTCTGATCCTTGCTAGACATAACTATACCTATTTGTTATCTATCACACGATAAAGCATGTATATGCTTAAGTTTATTATGTTTAATGGTTATAATTATATTCACTTAAGCGGAATATAGTCAATTTCTCATTTCGTCTATGGGGAACTATTATGGTCGGTAGTCGTCTGCGGGAATACCGTAAGCACAAAAAAATAATGGCTAAAACCATAGCCAGTCTTATAGGAATCTCCCAGGGATCGCTTTCAGATATCGAAAATGGGAAGACCAAACCATCGTCCGATACGCTTGCATCTATAGTTCGGCATACCGATATTAATCCAGCTTGGCTCCTCACAGGCGAAGGCCCGATGATGCGGGGAGAAATCAAGGAAGAGCTTGATGGTGTGAGCAAACTAATCCTTGAGAGCATGAGAGATATGGACGAGGAGGGGAGGCGCGACGTCTTAAAATATCTTCAAGAGAGGAAACTTATCGCAGAGCTCCTCGAAGAAAGGAAAGGACGGAAAGCGTCGTGACTAACTGGATGAATGAATGAGGTAAGATCAGATCAAAATAATTGGCTGGGTATTAATGAAATTTAAAAAGCGCCAAAGCCTTTCTCGGATTATAGAATAATTAAAACTTGCACTAAGCAAATAATGGATGATCACCGAACAAATGCCTGTGAACGTTGTTTCAAAGACGAACGTCTTTGTGAATGGATTAGAGATAAAGTAGATATTGGCGATTGTGATTGGTGTGAATCTACGGTTACATTTATTGTATCCATTGACGAACTAGGCCCTGTAATTCGTGATGTTGCAAACATTAATGAAGAAGCCGGCAATATTAGTAATGAATATACTTCCGATCTCCTCCAAGAAGATTGGGAAATATTCAGTGATAAGGTCCTAGAAGCACCCGATGATCTTATGCAATGTATGTTGGCTGAGCTATAGGAAACTGATCCAGAGTATGCTGGTCAGCTGCTAAGTGGCAATCTGGATATGCTCTCGTCGAATGACTGATGACGTGCCTGTGTGCATTGCATAAATCCTACATGAGAAAGGTGCAAGCCAAAAGGAATAGGATGGATCAAGTGTTGGAGTGGTTCTAGCAGATGGAGCAGATGATAGAGGGTTGATTAATGCGATTTATTCATGCAGCAGACATCCACCTCGATAGCTCTTTGCATGGTCTAGAGCGCTATGAAGGGGCCCCTGTTGAAGAAATCCGCAGCGCGACTCGCCGCGCCTTTGACAACTTGATCGAACTGGCAATTGATGAGGAAGTGGCGTTTGTTCTGCTGGTGGGTGATCTCTATGACGGCGACTGGAAGGATTACAATACAGGCCTCTATTTTGTAGAACGCATGGGAAGGCTGCGTGAGGCAGGCATCCACGCCTTTGTTGTATCCGGAAACCATGATGCCGCCAGCCAAATCACAAAACACCTTCGATTGCCAGAAAATGTCACCTTGTTCTCAACCAAGAATCCGGAACAAGTGATTTTGGATGATCTGAATGTGGCAGTCTATGGTCAGGGTTTCGCGACGCGGGCAGTAACGGACGACCTTTCGCAGGCCTATCCGCAAGGAGATCCACAGCTCTTTAACATCGGCCTGCTGCACACTTGTCTGGACGGTAAGCCGGGCCACGAGCCCTATGCGCCTTGCACAGTTGATGGGCTACGGTCCAAAGGATACCAGTACTGGGCGCTGGGTCATGTCCATAACCGCGAAGAGGTGAGCCAGGATCCATGGATAGTATTTCCCGGCAATACCCAGGGACGGCATATCCGTGAGGCAGGACCAAAAGGCTGCACCCTAGTTACAGTCAAAAGCGGGGATATTGTGGAGGTAGAACATCGAGATCTCGATGTGATGCGGTGGTCTATCTGTGAGCTTGATGTTTCTGGCAGCGACATGGTGGATGACATCTATGAGCAAGTGCGCGAAGGTCTGCAGTCGTCATTGGATAGCGCCGCAGGGAGACCAGTCGCTGTGCGCTTGGTCCTGCAAGGAACTTGCTCTGTGCATGCAATATTGCATGCAGACCGGGAGCGCTGGATTCAGGAATGTCGGGCCCTGGCAACGGGGCTAGGCGGAGCTGGCATCTGGTTGGAGAAGGTTTTCATCAAGACAAAGCCATCCGTCTCTGTTGATGAGGTTCTTGAACATGACGATGCATTAGGCGGCCTGCTGCGTGCCATCCGCGACATGGAACTGGATGCCTCAGCTTTAGACGAACTTGCCAATGAGATAACCTCGCTTCGTCAGAAACTCCCGGCCGAACTACTGGATGGCGATGACTCCTATGATCCAACCAATCCAGCTGTGCTCAAAGACACCCTGGAGGATATCAAAGAGCTTCTCATCCACCACTTGTTGTCCTCGGAGAAAGGGGCATGAAATCAGGATGAGAATAGACGAATTAAATCTTGCAGCATTTGGGCCATTTACCGATAAGGTGATAGCTTTTAGTGAGCGGGGACTCCATATAGTTTACGGTCCTAACGAGGCGGGCAAGAGTTCGGCCCTTCGGGGCCTAAAAGCCCTGCTTTATGGGATTGACGAACGTACTTCGGACAATTTTCTTCATGCCAATGACAAGCTCCGTATCCACGGCCTTTTACAGACAACCGATGGGCACAAACTAACGTTTGTCCGGCGCAAAGGCCGGAAAAATACGTTATTGAGTTTGGATGGCGAATCACTTGATGAGCAGACTCTAGCGCCTTTTCTCCAAGGCGTGACCGCGGAACTCTTCGAGACGCTTTTTGGAATTGACCACCAGGCATTGGTACAGGGTGGGCAGGAGATTCTCGAACAGAAGGGAGAAGTCGGACAGGCTCTGTTTTCAGCAGCGCTTGGCAGCCACTCGTTACATACCGTCCTTGCCAAGCTTGATGAAGTTGCTGATGGTCTTTTCCGGCCCAGGGGATCCACGCAGACGATCAATTCAGCGTTGAAGTCTTATGCAGATCTCAACAAAGAGGTCAGGGAGTGCTCTCTTTCATCCAGAGAATGGGATGAGCATAGGCGTGCTTTGGGGCGGACGACAAAGGAACTGGAAAAAATTCAATCCGAACTGACGGACAACCGGATTGAGGTGAACCGTTTGCAACGTACCCAGCGTGTTTTACCGAAATTGGCTCGGTGTCGTGAGCTATTTCAGGAACTGGAACTGTTGAGCGATGTTATCGTCCTGCCGGATGATTATACTGACCGTCGCCAGCAAGCAGTGACTGCACTGGAGACCGCTCAGGTCATCGTTGGCAAGGCAACCCCTCGTCTCGAAGGATTACAGCAACAGCTTGAAAGATTATCAACAAACGAGGCATTGCTGGAGCAGGCAGAGATCATTGAGGATCTCCATGCCCGGCTGGGCGGTCATCGAAAAGCATTACAAGACCGACCGCATCTCGAAGCGGAAGGCTGGACTTCCCCCGGTTTTGTGGACAGTTTTTCGGTTATATTTTGAGTGTTATGGAGGTGTTTATGTCTAGTAAGCGATATACAGCGGAGTTCAAGTCTGATGCGGTTGGTCAGGTGGTTGATCGTGGTTATTCTGTCCCGTCGGTGTCGAAACGTTTAGGTGTATCTGATCACAGCCTGAGGATTACAAGTGGGTCCGGGAGTCAGGTAAAAGCAGTAATGATCGCTCCGTGGATGATCTGGATGCGGTTCGTCGCGAGAACGCCCGTTTGAAGGCGGAGCTGAAACGGGTTGAGGAGGAGCGGGACATACTAAAAAAGGCCACAGCGTACTTCGCCAAGGTGTCCGGGTGAGGTACGCGTTTATCCGTGATCATCGTGATCGGTTCCGTGTGACATCGATGTGCCGAGTGTTGCGGACATGCCGCAGCGGGTTTTACTCCTGGCTAAAATCTCCGTTATCTGATCGTGATCGGGAAGACCGCAGGTTGCTGGTGAAGATAAAGGAATCGTATATTGCCAGCGGCAAGGTATATGGCAGTCCCCGGGTTCATCGTGACCTGGTGGAGGCTGGTGAGCGTATCGGCGAGAAGCGGGTGGCCCGTTTGATGAGGTCTGCTGGTATTGCGGCTATCCGTGGTTACCGTAAGCCCCGTTATAAATCTGGCTCTCCTTGTGTGATGGTAAAACTCCTAACCGGTTGGGGCAATGTTTTGATGTAGACGGTCCAGACCAGGCGTGGGTGACTGATATTACTTACATCCGCACCTGGGAGGGATGGCTTTATCTTGCGGTGGTGATGGACCTGTACTCCCGGCTGGTTGTTGGCTGGTCTATGGGGTCCGCTTTGGCCAGGGGGTTGGTGTTGGATGCGCTACTGATGTCGGTTTGGCGGCGCAGGCCAAAGGAGAAGGTTATAGTTCACTCGGATCAAGGGTCACAGTATGGCAGCGATGACTGGATCAGGTTTTGTGATGATAACAATCTTGTTACCAGCATGAGCCGACGTGGTAACTGTTATGACAACGCCGTGGCGGAGTCGTTTTTTAGCAGTCTGAAGAAGGAGCGGATCAGGCGCAGGATATACAGAACGCGTAAAGAGGCCCGGTCTGATATATTTGAATATATAGAGATGTTTTACAACAGGACAAGACGTCACAGCTACGTAGGATACGTCAGCCCAATGGAATTTGAGCAAGCCTCAAAACAACGGGCTTAAATGTCCACTATAACGGGGGAAGTCCAAACCGATGTTGAATCGTTGAGCGAAGAGCATCGATTGGCAACGGATGCGCTTGAAGCATGGAAGACGCAGTGGAATGATCTGATGCAGGGCCTTGGTTTACAAGCCGAGAGCTCGCCATTGGAGGTTGATGATTTCATTGAAAACCTCAGAGCATTGTTCTCGAAACAGGGCGAAGCAGAAAAACTGCGAATACGTATCAAAGCCATAGATGAAGACGCTGCGGTGTTCTGCGGCCAGGTAGAGGCCTTGGTCGCCAAGATTGCTCCGGAACTGGTGGATTTGTCCGCGGATGATGCCGTCGTACGCCTCAACTCACTGTTATCGGAAAACCGATCAAGACAGACAAAACGGCAACAGATTGAAGAACAGATCGAACAGGCGACGCAGGAGATACAAGAGTCGAAGGCTTCCATCCAGACCATGACGGATCGGCTTGATGCGTTATGTGTAGAAGCAAAATGTGACGGCCATGATCAACTTGAAGCAGCGGAACGCCGCTCGGCTGATTATCTTCGAATAAAGGAGGCAATCGCTTCGATTGAGAAAGAGATCCTTGAAGCCGGTGAAGGCGCCAACATTAAGGAGTTGGAGGCACAGGCGGAGGGTGTCGATCCAGATAGTCTGCCCGGGCGAATCAAAGAGTTTAACAATAAGATCGAGGATGAGCTCGAACTCAAGCGGACAGAATTGGCTGAAACAAAAGGGCGCGAAGAAAAAGAACTGGAACTCATGGATGGTAGTGATCACGCTGCACTGCTCGCTGATCAGGCCCACGCCATACTTGCCAGCATCCGATCAGATGCCGAGTGCTACGTTCAGGTGAAGTTGGCCAGCAAGATTTTACACGATCAGATTGAGCGTTATCGCAGAGAAAACCAGGGACCTCTGCTCAGGCGCGCCAGTGAACATTTCTCCGCACTGACACTTGGGTCTTTCGATGGGCTCATGACCGACATTAATGAAAAGGATGAGCCTGTCCTTGCCGGAATTCGCTCAGGAGGAGAGCGCGTGTATGTGGAAGGGATGAGCTCAGGGACGCGGGATCAGCTCTACCTGGCATTGCGTCTGGCCTCTCTCGAAAAATATATGGGAAGTGCAGAGCCAATGCCTTTCATTGTGGACGATGTATTGGTGGACTTTGATGATGACCGTTCGCAAGCCGCATTGAATGCCTTGGCTGAATTAGCCGAAAAGACGCAAGTTATCCTGTTTACCCATCATTCACAGGTTGTCGAGCAATCAAGACAGTTGCAAGGGCCAGTTAAGGTACACGAATTAAGGGCAACAACATGAGTCGTTGCTATATGGAGTAGTTGTCAATAATGACCGGCGCTGACCAAAAAAGTGAGTGGTTCATCGGCTGGGATGTCGGTGGTTGGAACTGCGACAATAATCCGAAAAGCCGCGATGCCATCGTGATTCTTGACGCCAAGCATGAGATCGTTGGGATGCCCTGGCGCGGCAACCTGAGCGAGTGCATCAATTGTTGTTCGACGAGCGCCGAGTGGATCGCGGCTCTGTTCGATTTGTGTGGGAGTGCGGTATCTCCAGAATCCGGTCCAGTGACTCTCGCCATTGACACCCCTTTAGGTTTCTCAGACGCCTTTATACAGTTGGTAACTCAAAGTAAGGCTGCTGCCTCCATCGAGGCATTCAACACTAATCCCTATCTGTTCCGCCGCACTGAGCATTACCTGTTTGAGCAAGGCCTCAGACCGCTTTCGGCCATTGGACACATGATTGGCTCCCAGGCCACGAAGGGCATGCATGTCCTTGCTCGCTTTGCGCCGGAGGTAGTGGAGTGCGGCGTCTGGAGTGACGGCAGCAATCTCACCACCATTGAGGCATATCCTTCGGCCTACAAACGCTCAAAAACCATTAAGGTTCTGCGCCGACCTTACCCCGCGCTCACTCATGCAGACTGCGAGGATGCTCTGACCTGTTCCTTGGTCGCTAGTCTGTTTGCGGAAAAACGGGGTGCTCTTATGCCGCCAGAGGCTGACTTTTCCTCAAGCGAAGGCTGGATATGGGTGCCCAGGGACGCTTTTGTTCAGGATGCGTTGCCCTCAAGCTGAACTTAGTGGTGTGGCTCTGAATGGAAAATATGATCTTTGGGCGAGGTGCCAGATTTCGAGAAGGGATTTTGGCAGTCCTCCAGGTGGGCGCTTCAGGAAGTAAACTATGCGTATGAGTAATTCAGCCAAAACGGTCCAGACCCGTTGAGAAATAGTGACCCGTCTCGTGAAGAATTATTTGCTCTGGTTTGGGAACGCCCCGCCACAGAGGTGGCACGCGAGTTGGGGATTTCTGATGTGGCCCTCGGCAAGCTTTGCCGGCGACTTCAGGTGCCGAAGCCACCGAGAGGATATTGGGCCAGGGTGGCATCGGGGAAAACACCAAGGAAGCTGCCGCTACAGGCATACCGCACGGAAATTGAAAAGCGCCTGCGGAAACAGGTGAAGACCAAAAGCCAGGTTCCGCTGTCCAAGTTGCAACTGGAATTTCTCAGATATGCGCTGGATGAGTTGGCAGGCAGCGGAGCCGATACCAAGGCTTGCGAGTTGGCTTACGATGGTATCCGTTCCATTCCCCCAGAGCTGGCGGCTCAGATCCTGATCGTTCTACAGACCCGATATGAAAAGTGGTTGGACGACAGGGCAACTGCGTCAAGCATGAATGGAGCGCTTAGCAGTTTGAGTAATCTGGTCGGCAAGTTGATACCACACGCGAAGGAGCAGCTGCTGATATTTCGTCGCAAGGCAGATGGTCGTTACTCTTGTGCGGATAGTACCACAATCTCCGTTAGGGCCACACAGGATTTCCTGGGGCGTATTGCGCACCTCTCACGGCTGGCGCGTGACAACGGTCTGGCCTATGTCGCAGCCGACATGTCGGTCTTGGATCACGCCTGGTCAGTGAAGCAGATTTATTCACCCAGTGCTTACTCAAGAACCAAGACTGAGTTGTGTGTGTCATCCCATGACCTCTGGATCCGGGCGGACGTGGACGATACCTGGTCACGCGACCGGTTCGAGACGGTTCGGATACCACTGCGAGAAGTTTGTCCGATTAACCTGATGCCCGCGAACGACAAGCGGTTACCGGCGAGGATTCAGCGGTCAGGGATCAAGCCCTATGCAGAACGTCTTCAAGCACTACAGGAGGCGCAAGCGGTCTATGAGGCGTTAGTGGAGGCGACCTATGACATGGATCAGGCCGTACCAAACGAACAACTCGCGCTATTCGATAGGCTGTGGTTTTCTGGGGGAGAGGCGGGGCCGTTTGTCGGCGCCCGACAGGCCTGGCGGCAGTTGGAGGCAGACCTCGAGAAATGGGAACAGGAGCTCGAGAGTGAAACTGTGGTCCTGTGTCAGGATGTTTTGGGCATCGAAGTGGGGGATATCGTGGTGGTCGAGGCTGGGAAAAGTCCGGTGCGGGTCGAGGTAGAAGGGATGAACGTCTACACCTCTGAAGATCGCGTCATGTTCGCTGTATGGGGAAGACGGTTTCGCAAGGATGGCCTACCGGGTAAACGCACGGAGCATTTCAGTATCGTACTTGAAAACGACTAAAGCCCAGCTGAAGGGTATTTGCGGTAACGCCCTGTTTTTACGATATTTTTCGCAGTATTTAATGGGGTATCATAAGCATATATTTTGGCGCGGGGAGTAGAGTTGAGCTTGCAAGGGATAAATCTTTGTTACCCGACTAAACAGATTTTTGGACTTAGCTTCATTTAGTCGGTCAGTTAAAAATTGAATTTTTTTGAAGAAATTTATCAGCATGGTATTTTTCATGGTATTACTACCCACGGCAACAAGTAAGCCTTTGATATTAAATCGAAAAAAATCTCGTTTACAATCGAGTGGGTGCTATTAATCAGGGGGCTTATATAATCCAGTCATTGCGATCCGAGATGAGTGATGTTCATGGTACTAAGCCAATTTTGAAGCCTTTGGTATTCGATTGTTTGAAGTGGGCTGAGCTTATACTTCGCGCCCTCTAGGATGTTTAAGCAAAATATTCCAAAGCTATTGCTTTGGCCAATATGTTGACACGTAATTTATGTACCCTGATCTACTTTACGGCCTTTAAATTCTGTCCGCTATTGCACGACTCACTTCCCTTGCCATCCAAAATCCCTGAACTCAAATCCTCAGCAACGCCAGCTGCTTCTTTTAAAGCAGTGCCGTGGAGATAGGTGCTGGCCACATTGATCTTTCTCAGAACGACCATTTGACATGTAGGCGATCAAGTAGCAAATACTGTGGCATCATCTCGCCTGTTCGTCAAAAATCATGGCTGTAATTTGACAAATAGCCGATATAGAGCTAAAATTATTGCTACTACGTCGGAGGAAGGTCAAACAAGTAGGCCCATGAAATTGAATGAATTCCTATCGCAGCACGCCGTGTTCACGGTGGACGAACTGGACCGTTTCCTATCCGCCAGAGGGTCCGGCAAGCCGAACACTCGTAAATCGCTCCTTACCTACTACCGCAACCAGGGGCGGATAATAAATGTGCGTCGCGGACTATATGCGACCATTCCTTTGGGCGCTGATCCGGAGTCAAGTCCGGTTGATCCTTATCTCGTGGCGGCCAAAATGACCGCGGACTCGGTTCTCGCATACCACACTGCTTTGGAATTTAACGGAAAAGCCTATTCGGTCTACACGAGGCTTCATTACATATCCGCGAGCAAATCGCTTCCGCTCAAGTTCCAATCCCATGAATTCATGCGCGCTCCTGTGCCGCATCCCCTTCGGGCGAAGGGTAAGGAGATGTTTGGAGTCACCAGCCACAAGCGTTCCGGAGTGAAACTCCGTGTAACCAACTTGGAAAGAACCTTAGTCGATGCCCTGGATCGGCCTGACCTGACCGGGGGTTGGGAAGAGATATGGCGGTCCCTGGCATCGGTCGAGTTCTTCGACCTGGATCAGGTTGTCGAATACTCACTCTTGCTGGAGAACGCGACCACTGCAGCAAAGGTTGGCTTCTTTCTGGAACAGCACAAAGAAACCTTAATGGTTGACGATGCCCACTTGAATCCTCTGAGGGAAATGCGCCCCCGGCAAACTCATTATCTGATGCGTAGTAAGCGGCAAGGCTGCCAGTGGGTTAAGGACTGGAACCTGATGATCCCGATCGAAATTCTGAACAGGTCATGGGGAGAAGTGCTGTGAAGTTCTCGTCATCGGAAATTTTGCCGATATCCTCATCGAGCGGCTTCAGGGCGGAGATGGTCGAGAAGGTTCTCCACCTGCTGAATCTTCTGAACGCCCTGAACTCGCACCCCTTTCTCAAGGGGAAGTGGGTCTTGAAGGGTGGCACAGCCCTGAATCTGTTCGTGCTCGACCTTCCCAGGTTATCCGTGGATATCGACCTCAATTACATCGGGGCGCTCAATCGCGAGGAAATGCTGACTGATAGACCCAAGATCGAGCAGGCGGCCCAAGCAGTGTTTTCCCGAGAAGGATTCACCATAAAAAGGGTACCGGACGAACACGCAGGTGGGAAGTGGCGGTTGAACTACCAAAGCTTCACCGGGCAATCAGGTAACCTCGAAGTCGACCTGAATTTCATGTTCAGACAGCCACTATGGGATGTTCGCTCCGCTGACTCGCACCCTCTAGGGGATTTCCAGGCCAAGAGCATTCCTGTTCTCGACCTGCACGAATTGGCCGCGGGCAAGGTCGCTGCTCTGCTGGCGCGTGGGCAAGCGAGAGATATATTCGACTGCCACCAGATTCTCAACATGACCGATTTAGAACGCGACCGGCTCCGCATAGCATTTGTCGTATACGGTGGGATGAACCGTAAAGATTGGAGGACGGTCTCAATCAAAAACGTGGGTTTCAATACAGCGGAATTGGCGAGGCAACTGGTTCCCACGCTTCACGTCCGCGCAATCCAAGGTCAAAGTTCACCGACAGAATACGGGGCGCAACTTGAGGATGAGTGCAGGAAGGCCTTGTCCGCGGTGTTGCCGTTCACTGACGCCGAACGGAAATTCCTTGACCTGTTGCTCGACAAAGGGGAAATTGACGCTACGATTTTAACCGCCGATACAGCCCTCCAGAAACGTATTCAAAGACAACCACTTCTCGAATGGAAAGCTATCAACGTCCGGCAGCACAAAGGGTTGTCCTGACGAAACCTGCTTTTGCAGCCCCCCAGAAGCTTGTTGCATTTCCCCACTGGTGAATCATAAATACCGAGAATTCGTAACAAAGGCGATCCGCTCTCTTGGATCTAATAAACACAGGTTTGGTCAAGGGGTGAAATTTTCATATACCGCTAAGACTTTATCTCTATTACATTTAGAAATATTGCTAAATATTTTTCTTATGAGCTTGACATACAAGATATAGATTTTATTCATTAAAGAACGTGCTATATCTAGTATGTGTGCACAAAATGATACTAGTTGCGTTGTATTGGTGAACATTAAGCTTGTAAAATAAAAAGAGAGTTTTTACCGGTTGGCGTGCGGTAGATCGCTGAAGCGGAAGAGTTAAATGAAGCGTGACTTTGATTTCTATGAATTCGTGGGTGTGATCGCGCCAGGAATGGTTGTGACTGTCGGTGGTGCTCTCATCGTTTCGCCTACATACGATCAGATTAAACAATTCGCAGATATTTCGGCTGGCGGATTGGGTGTCCTTTTCACTCTTTCGTATGTAGTTGGCCAGCTTGTACAGGCTCTTGGCAACGTAATTGAAAAGGTCTGGTGGTGGCTATGGAGTGGAATGCCTAGCGACTGGCCCAGGAGCGGCGCGCATCAACTCATTTCTGACATCCAGCGCGAGTCCCTCCAGCAGCGGGTAAGGCAGATGTTCGGTAAGGATGATTTCGAAATAGGCCCGTCTATTGACGCGAAAGAGTGGTTTCCAATCACGCGTCAGATCTATGCTGCAGTCGCAGCAAATGGCAAGGCGTCTCGAATTGACGTTTTTAACGGCAATTATGGGTTCAATAGGGGAATAGCAGCTAGTATGCTAACGCTACTGGTCATGATGTTGATTGCCCATGGGCTGGCGTACAAGATCGAATTAACGTTGTTAGCTCTGACTGGAATTGCCCTATATCGGATGCATAGGTTCGGCGTGCATTATGGGCGGGAACTTTTTGTTCAGTTCCTTCAGGTAGAGCTAAAGAACGAAAGGAAAGCAGTATGAACGCTGAATTTTACCTATTCAATGTAGATCATGGCCAATCCGCCGCCCTCCACCTTCCCAATGGACGCTGGTGTATTTTTGACCTTGGCCGGACCGCCAGTTTTTCGCCAGTGCGATGGATAGCGAACTGGGAGGCGCGCCGCCAAAACGTCATACATAATGCGCTACTACCCTTTGGAACATCAACAAGAAGACCGAATAAATTCTTGGCGGCTTTAGCACGTGCCAATGATTACGGCCTTGCAAATCCATATTCACAAGGGCTTAGCGGTGGACTTTTAGGAGCCACACTGACGGCGCCGCTTCCAAGAACAGAGCCATTTAGATTTTTGAAGGCTACTGTCAGCCATTTCCATGGCGATCATCTCGCCGATTGGGGAACGCTTGCTTGTTATGAACAAGACTATATGCGTACTGTGAGTTTTGACAAAGAATATCTTTATGACTGTTTGTCAAGTAATACATCGCAATCATTGGACTTAGTTTTGAGGTTTTCGGGGCATTTCAATGACAACTTCAGTCCAGCCTTTATCGGTCCCAATTATGGTAGCGGAACAATACGCGAATTATCTCTTCCTGTAAGTGTTGTCCGGTACTTGGGCGGTGATGCGAATTCCCGCGTTAATAACGCCAGCGTTATCACACGAATTGATATTTATGGGAATTCGATTCTTTTGTGCGGCGATATGGAAAATGAAGCATGGGAGGCAATTATTAGTGACCGTGGGCAATATGGGGCCTCATGGAGGCCTTTTCTGAGAGACATCGATATCCTAGTTGCTCCACACCATGGCCACAAGAGCGGGTTTTCAACCAGCTTGTTGAATCTGGCTAAGCCCACTGTTGTTCTGGCCTCCGTTGTATCTAAAGATCCTCACGTGGATACGCGTTACTCACAGGACCCAGTTCGTGGCATACAGTTAAATCAGGATAATCATAAGCTCATTACTACAAGACAGAAAGGGCATATTAAAATCACCATTGAACTACCGACTCTTGGCTTCCTTAAAGGACGTAGGAGTTGGTCATTTGGTGATGCAGCATTGCAGTGACACTAAATATTTACTAATAGACTCTTACCTTACCGGACCTATCGGTCCAGTTTTTTTGAAGACGCCACTTGTCTGACCCGGAATTGCCAGTTCTTAATATTCAGTGGTCGAATGCCCTGTTTAACTGAGCCCCGCCATCTTCGCGAGAAATAGCATATGTGCGGATGTCACGTGAAGCATGTGTTCTGCATATTCTCCTGTAACTGGGGTGCCTCCACTGGGCCCACGCCCGTGCGCATCTCCAAGTTTGTTGCGAATCGTGCCTACCGACTCGAAAACTGGACCGTAGAAGTTTGGGAATAGATTCTGTTTTCGACAAATATCAATAAGGCGTTTGCAAGTATCTTTATCTTCATCGTATGGCCAATTCTTAATTTGACATATGGTTTTGAGGAAACTCTCGAAAGCAGAACCCGACAGCGTAATGACGTCTTCGAATTGGCCAGCGCGCAATGCAGAGTGCGCTTTCAACATCTCCGAATTTACAACACGTAAACGTTTATCCGAGAGCAGTTGAAGAGATTGTGAAATGATCTCTTGGTGCAATAGCTGATGATGGGTTCTACACTGAACTTCCGGACACATCAAAAAAGGTCGATAATGGCCGTGGAGGTGTGTTATGCAACAACGAAGAAAATACTCTGATGAGTTTAAATTAGAGGCGGTTAATCTGGCTAATCAATCAGGCGTCTCTCTAAAACAGGTGGCTGAAGAACTGGGTATAAACCCTGGCATGCTGGGCCGTTGGCGAAAAGAGCTGGGCGAACATGGAGACAAGGCTTTCATGGGAAAAGGCAAAGCCAGAGATGAAGAAATGGCTGCTCTGAAGAGAGAGTTGGCCAGGGTGAAAAAGGAACGGGATTTTTTAAAAGAAGCGGCGGCGTTCTTCGCGAAGGAATCGAAATGAAGTATCGGATGATTGATCGTTGCCGCGATGCTTTTCCCGTACGTATGATGTGTCGTCATCTTGACGTGTCACCCAGCGGCTATTATGAATGGCGTGGACGAGGTCCAAGTAACCGGGCAATAGCCAATCATGCCCTGTTCAAGCAAATAAAAGCGCTACACAAGGAAAGTGACGGCGTCCTGGGTGCGCCACGTATCTGGGAGGAACTGCAGTACCAGGGTATACCCTGCGGTATTAATCGAGTTGCTCGACTGATGGGCGCCAATAAGCTGCAAGGCATCCCACAGAAAAAGCGCTGGAAAAAGAAAGATGTGGGTCAGCGGCCAGCAGACATCTGTAATCACCTGGACCGCGATTTCACGGCAGATCAGGCCAATACCAAATGGGTTACGGATATTACCTATATTCGCACCGGAGAAAACTGGCTTTACCTGTGTGTCGTCATCGATCTGTTTTCAGGTATTGTGGTTGGCTGGTCGATGAACCACCGCCAGACGCGTGATCTGGTCATCCAGGCGGTATTGATGGCTTTATGGCATCGAAAAAATCATGAACCTGTCATTTTGCATTCAGATCGAGGCTGCCAGTTTACCAGTGATGAATACCAGCGGTTCCTGAAAGGCCATAACCTGATCTGTAGTATGAGCGCTGTCGGTAGCTGTGCTGACAATGCAGCTTGTGAAGGCTTCTTTGGGATGCTGAAACGGGAACGGATTAATCGTCGATATTACAGGACAAGATCTGAGGCCAGGGCCGATATTTTTGACTATATCGAACGGTTCCATAATCCGAGGAAAAGACGGCAGCTTGAAATGAATCAACAGAAGCAATTAAACTTAACTAAACTGTCCGGGAAAATGGTGTAAAACCCGATCTCTGCGTATGGCACGTGGGTATTCGTACTCAATTACAGTACCTTGCCTCTTGTGGCTAAATAGAAACGTTTCCTTTTCCACATGGTGTTCCACAAACGGCGTGAGTTCATAGCCAATGCCTGTTTCTCGAAAAATTTCGTTGATTTCATTGACACCGGAATTTTTTCCATTGTAAGTCCGCTGCTGAAAGCATGCTTCTACGAAGTCCAGCGCTTTGGGCTCGTCGCAACAGTAAAAGTGTTCGATCACCTGATGATCGCTTCGTCGAGCCGCATCGTAGCTTGAGCGACAGAGGTATCCGTATCGTTTGAAAAGGACTTGCCCTACGTCGTCAATAAGCGTAGCAAATCCACCATGCTGTTCAGAGGCATGGTCCTTAAAAACAGAAAGAATCCTTGAGCGCACATTTTCAGGAATGTCATAGTGCAATTTGTCAGGCGGAAGTGTATTTCGCTGTGAGAACAATTTCCACATTTGCCCTTTTTACCTTATACCAATCAGCAACTTTTCTGTCCGCTTTTTGCTTTCGTCTATGATCTTTTCGGGTCACTTATAACGTTTCAAATATATATACAACCAAACTAAACTGCAATCTCAAGCTTGGTGTTGTCATAATCGACGGTCTATACCATTCATTCTATGAAACCGAGGGAAAGCGTATGCAATCGGACATTGAAAAATATCATATTTGGCAAACAACAAAGCTGTCAGCCTTCACTTTTACCATATTGATTACGTGATCGGTTAATTTTACTTATGGAAGTTTTTCTTTGTTCGACCTTAACCAGCATTTCTGAAATCAGATCTCCGGCCACGCCTGCGGCTTCTTTCAATGCGGTGTCGTGGAGATGGGCGTAGCGCTGGGTGTTGCGCGGGTTCCTGTGCGTGAGTAGCTTCTGCAGACGGTACATGTCCACCTGGCCGCTTGACGCAAGATGCGAGGCGAACGTATGGCGCAAGTCATGAAAGCGGAATCCTTCCAGGTCGGCTCTTGCCAAAACCCTGTACCATGACTCTGAAATATCTTTGCGAGGTCTACCCATAATGCGGCTGGGAAAAACATGTTCTTCTCCAGGCTTCTTCAAACTTCTCATGATGGTCTTGAGCTGATCGCACAAAGGAATCGTGTCGACTTCTCCCTCCTTACCCCCTTTTGGCTCACGAAGATAGATTACCACTTGATTGAAGTCGACATCTCTCCACTTCAACCGAAGAATGGCGCTCTTGCGCAAACCTGTGTACAGGGCGGTAAGAATGATATTTTTCAGCTGCCCGTCCTGATCGCGGGAAGCTGAATCCACCAGTGTCGCAATCTGCTCAGAGTTCAAAAAGTTTGTTCGTTCGTTTTTGATTTTTGGTATCTCAAGGTGAAAATTTAGTCCTTGGCATAACCCTTTTTTTACACCGAACTGGGAGATGCGGCGCAATAGGCCAAGGGCGTGGACGGCGGTTGTCTTTTTACCTTCCTTGAAAAGGCGAATTCTTACCCTGTCGACGTCTAGTGGAGATATTTTCGAAGGTTCCCTGTCGCCAAAGTTGGGGCGGACATGTTTGTTGTACAGGCTTTCCTCATTGTATCTAGACCTGTAATAGCTCTTGCCCTCCAGGTAAATTTCCCATATTCGGTTTACGGTCAACCGTGCTCGCTCACGCTCCTCTTCTTCCTTTTTCGCGTCTCGTCGGTCCTTGTTGGACGGTTCGCCAAGCATCCGGCGGAGTTTTACCTGGTTTGCCCTCGCCGCCGTCATCCCTGGCGCCACACCTACAGGTTCCTCAACGCGTTTACCAGTGATCGGATGATAATAGCGAATGTAGAACTTTTTTCCAGTTCCCATTTTCACGTAGAAGACGTCTTTGTACTTTGTCTTGAATCGCTTGTAAGCCGGCATTTTGGATCCCTTTCCACAAAATTATCCTTAAAAATTAATGCGTAAAAAGGGAAGCATTTAGGGGGAATATGGGGGGTAAATTCGCTTTTCCCCCAAAATTTAGGGGGTAAATCATGACCTGAAAATCGTAAGTCATTGAAAAATGGTCGGGGCGAGAGGATTTGAACCTCCGACCACCTGAACCCCATTCAGGTACGCTACCAAGCTGCGCTACGCCCCGTCGGATGAAATTTGATAATACCATACAACCGTTCCATCATTCCATATTAAGAACAATCTGTTTTCTCATGTTGAATATAAACTAAAATTGGAACAAACTATAAGATATACCTGTTCTACTGGATATCATTAAAATGGTTGGCCTATGAGTATGGAACCTGAGGATCAGCAGAAATTGATACTAGCGGCAAGAGATGCTATTTTGAGAACCGCCGAAGGCGCAAATGCTGATATACACCCTGTTGACCTGCCCGCGAGCCTTATGGAGAAATGTGGTGCGTTTGTGACCCTTCGTATAGATGGCGCGTTGCGTGGTTGCATCGGTCAGGTCGCCGGTACTTTACCACTTTATGATACTGTTATAGCCGCTGCTATAAGCGCTGCCACCCAGGATCCAAGGTTCAATCCAGTGAGCAAGGATGAAGTCGAAAAGGTTTCCATAGATATTTCTGTGCTTTCTGCCCCATGCCAGGTCGACACGTGGCGCGATATAAAAATCGGTGTCCATGGGATACTCCTGAAAAGAGATGATCGTCAAGCGGTCTATCTGCCACAGGTGGCGGTTGAGCAAGGTTGGGATCTTGAGACGACCCTTGATAACCTTGCGGCGAAGGCTGGGCTGGGCGCCGGTGAGTGGAGGGATGGGGCGACATTTGAAGTATTCACCGCTGAAGTTATAGAAGAAGATCGGAGCGGAAAGTAGATAATTTATAAATTGGAATCATTTTGCTGTTACAGGGTCTAAACTGGTATATAAAGCCGGAGATAAAATGAAAAATAAAATAATAATTGTTACATTGTCCACGCTTTTTGTGGCGGCTGTACTGGGCATGTCGATATATGGAACCGACGCTACAGAAACCACTCAGCCGGCGGAACAGCTAATTAGCGCTGAGAAAGCGAATGAAATGATCAAAGCTGGCGAGGTTGGCCTTGTTCTGGACGCCCGCACGGTGGCGGAATATAAGGGGCTATATGGGCATATTGAAGGCGCAAAGCTGATACCTCACACCGATATTGCCAGCCGCCTGGATGAGTTGATGCCTTACAAAGATAAAGTAATCCTGGTCTATTGTCATTCTGGTGTGCGCAGTGATTACGCTACCAATTATCTGAAGTCGCAAGGCTTTACCAAGGCGCTGGATATAGCTGGTGGTATTGTGGACTGGAACGCAAAAGGGCTGAAAACCGTTAAATAGCAGTTTGCAAGGCTGATTAATTAAGTTTGCGAGCTTTCTGACCAGGAGGCTATTTCAGATATTTGCTTTTAAAATAGCGGGAAATTTCGATCGGTGTTTTCCCTTTGGCCGTCATCGCCTTTGCGTCCATGGCCTGTTTCATGCAAATTCCGCATTGCGAGGCATGATCATCCACATAGCAGGTTAACAAACTCTTATGCTTAAATATAGGGTTGACGGCGCAATAGCAATAACAGAAAAATTTATCCAGCAGACTAGGGTCGTCTTTAGCGATCTTGTATGTGTTTGAAACATATGGAACTGAAGCGAACATCAGTGGATCAAGGGTTTTGCGGGTTTCCACAGCGTCCTCACTTTCAAGCAGATGGTTCTGGATCATATCGGCTACCATCTTTTTTGATTGTGCGGATGAAACGCCGCCAGCGACAATATAACCTAATATTAAAACAAACGACAGAACGGCGATAGTTTTCATTCCACTCCTTTCCATATTATGGATCAGCGGCAAGCTGATAAATTGCAATATTCACAATACAGTATATCAACCGATGTCGATGCTAGGCAATGGTAAACTCTGATATCATAGTAATATTACGATTTATCACTATAATAAATAAAAATTTTAAGCTTGTGTCGAGACGGTCTATGTTTTTATTAATCAATGTCGATATCTTCCGGGAAGTATTCAAACAGTGATATCTGAAAACTGTAAAATTCTGATTGTTGAAGATGATATAGAAGAGCGTCTTTTGCTTAAATCAACGCTTGAAGCTGAAGGTTATCAGGTATTGATCGCTGATACCGGCCTGGAGGCTCTTTCCATTATAAAAGATGATCCACCCGACCTGGTGTTGCTAGATGTAATGGGACCGAATATTCATGGCTATGAGCTGTGCCGGTTGATCAAATGCAATGAAGAATCGAAAAGGATCGTGGTTGTTTTTATCTCTGCGCTCGATGTGGCGGATGTCAAAATAGAAGGTCTGGATATGGGCGCGGATGACTTTATTACAAAGCCGTTTAACACGCAGGTGCTCATGGCCAGGCTTCGATCACTGTTACGCGTGCAGGATACCAATAGAAAGTTGGAAAAACTTGTCAAGTTTGCCCAGGGCATCAATTCCCTTGGGCTTGAGCAGGTGGCCGATTCGATTCAAAGTAACCTGGATACAGTCATCTCCGCCGAGCGTTATTCGGTATTCGTGGCGAACAAGGATGGCGTATCGTTGGAGCTTCTGACTCATAATCACACAGGTAGCGAAATGGCTAATTTGCGAATTCCAATCAAAGAATCTCCCATAATGTTTAAGGCAAAAGAGACAATGGAGATGGTGATCGAGAAAAACTATTCAAAGTCGATATTTAATACCGGGCGGAAAAATGAAAAATATGATGACGATTACGCCATATGCATGCCGCTTAAAGTTGGCAACAGGTTTTTGGGTGTCCTGAATATAAACGGGAACAAATACGGATTTTTCGATAATGCTGATATGGAGATGTTGGCGCTGATATCAGAACTTTTGTCGTCCTCCCTGAACAACATACGCCAGCTTAACATGCTAAAGGATATGGCCATTACGGATGGCTTGACCAAGCTGTTGAACCATCGGTTTTTCTATGAACGACTTCATATCGAGTTTGAACGGGCAAAACGATTCGGTAATCCATTATCATGCCTGATTATGGATATCGATTATTTCAAGAAAATCAATGATAAATATGGCCATCAGGTGGGCGACCTGATCCTGAAAGAACTGGCTAACAGAATCAGAAGGCACCTTCGGAAGGTGGATATAGCGGCGCGGTATGGGGGCGAGGAGTTTGCCGTGCTCCTGCCGCAGACAACCTCGCAGGATGCGCTTGTGCTGGCGGAAAGAATAAGGCAGGATATTTATAAAAATCCGTTCGAAACGGTGAAGGGCAGTGTAAAACTGACCGTCTCTATAGGGATATGCGACGTGATGGCGGCGGATGTGCTCTCCAGCGGCAACCTGCTTGACAGGGCAGACATCGCCTTGTATAAAGCCAAGGAGAGTGGACGGAACAAAACTGTTTTATATAAGGAAGCTTTAACCAAATGATGATGTTGGCCGTGGCGCTGGTCGCCAGCTACCTGATCGGTTCTATACCGACGGCCTTGATTGCTGGTAAATTGATCGGTGGGATCGATATCCGCAAACATGGCAGTGGCAACGCAGGGGCCACAAACATATATCGTCTCTTCGGTCTGAAGGCATACATCGCCACATTAATCATCGATATATTCAAAGGTTTCGCTGCAGTGGCGTTTATTGCGCCACTGGGTTATGGCCTGGTCAGCGACCAACGCACTGCGTTGTTGTGTGGGATTGCAGCCATCATCGGCCATATATGGACCCTGTTCGCTGGTTTTAGGGGTGGCAAAGGTGTGGCCACGGCTGGCGGGGTGATGTTCGGCTTGGCGCCGCTGGTGGCGCTGGCGGCTATTGCCGTCTATTTTATAGTTACGTTCACCACCAAATATGTGTCGCTCGGTTCTATGCTGGCCGCGGTCAGCGCGCCTGTTCTGCTGCTGTTTTTATATCCTTCCGCCACACCGGAGCTTATGCTGATCTGTATAGCGCTGGCGATTTTGATCGTCTATACCCATCGCGAAAATATCAAACGACTGATGAGTGGCGAAGAGAATAAAACTGACTTTCTATCCAGGGGCGCGAAGCAGAATGCAGACGATAAAGAGCAATAGGATTGATGCCTATCTGTGATACAATCAGCCTTATGAAGAGATTTATGGCAACCACCTGTGTTCGGCATGCCACCTTTTTCACCATATCGATTCTCATTCTTTCAAGCTGTGGCTATTCGCTCGTTGGCAGGGGCAACTCCTTGCCGGAACATATCCAAACTGTACAGATACCGATATTCGAAAACAAAACCGGCGAGCCGGACCTCGACTCCATAATCACCCGGGTTGTGAAGGAGAAGTTCATCATCGACGGACGCCTGAAGGTGGTGGACAGCGACCTGGCGGACTCGCTGCTGGAGGGCAAAATAGTATCGTATAACATCAGCCCTGTCGCTTTCTCTTCCGATAACAACGTTACTGTATATCAGATCAGCCTTGGGATCGATATAAAGCATACCGATACAAGTTCGAAGAAGAAATTGTTGAAACAAACCATCAATACGAAATGGCGTTACAATGTGAACTCTAACATCGCGTTTACCATTGGCGAGAAGCGTCAGGCGATCGAAGAGGCCGCGGAAAACGCCGCCGACCTGATCATCTCGCTTGTCATAGAGTCGTTTTGAGCATTTCACTGCGATATACAGGAGAATTCTGATAAGAACTGTCGAAGGGTCCACCACCGGCCTTAAACCTTCCCAGGTTCGATCTCTCGAACGTCTCTACCGGCGGCGGATCGAGCCAGACAGCGTCCTCAACCATGACCTGGGCGTGACATTATGCAGCATCTCCCGCGAGACCGGCCGGCAGATCGGTCTGCTGATCAACCGCAAAGGAAAGATCGAATACGTCATAGCAGGCTCGCCATCAGAAATCGTCATCCCCGATTTGAAGCGTGTCCGCAAAGGCTCCGGCCGGCTCCGCGGCCTGCGGCTGGTACATACCCATCTGAATAACGAACCATTGTCTCGGGACGACCTGACTGATCTTGTGCTGCTGCGGCTCGACCTTGTGGCGGCCATCGGCAGCGGCGCCCGGGGGGAGCCGCAAACCATGCGCATGGCGTACCTGAACCCGGACCAGGCCAGCGAAGAGGCATGGTCGCTGCATGAGCCAGAGCCGTTCTCCCGGTTCAGCTTCCCTTTCCTCGATTTCATTCAGGGGCTCGAGTCGGAGCTGTCTAAGGGCGCCGCCGGTGAAAAGCAGGCCAAGGGTACGCGGCGCGCTATCCTGGTGCATATCTCCAGCCTATCTAGAGACAGGGCGCAAGAGCGGCTGGATGAGCTGGAACAGCTGGGCGGAACCGAGATGATAGAAACCATCGACCAGGCCTTGTACAGCGGCGTCATCCACCCGAAAACGCTGATTGGCTCCGGGCGGATGAAGGACCTGATTATCAAGGCGATGGGGCTGAACATCGACTTGCTTCTGTTCGACCAGGAGCTTTCGCCGGCCCAAGCGCGCTGGATCGGCGGTTTGTCCGATATACCCATACTCGATCGGACCCAGCTGATCCTGCAAATATTCGCCCGTCGCGCCTTTTCCAAAGAGGGAAAGCTGAAGGTGGAGCTGGCCAAACTGAAATATATGCTGCCCCGGCTGGGGTCGCGGGATGACAGCCTGTCGCGGATCCGGGGTGGCATCGGTGTAAGAGGCCCTGGTGAGACGGAGATCGAGGTCACCCGCAGGAGGGTGAAGGACAACATACAAAAGATCGAAAAGAACCTGGCCAAGCTCAGCCAGGGCAGGGAGCAACGGCGGAGTAAACGTAAACGGTCCGGCATCGCCCAGGCCTCCATCATCGGCTATACCAACGCGGGCAAATCGACACTGCTGAACGCCTTGACCAACAGCGAGGTTCTGGTGGAGGATAAACTGTTCGCCACGCTGGAGCCGACATCGCGGCGGATCCGGTTTCCGAAAAGTATCGAAGCTGTGATTTCTGACACAGTCGGGTTCATCCGGCATATGCCAAAGGATCTGATGGACGCGTTCCGGTCGACCCTGGAGGAACTCCATGACGCAGATCTGCTGTTGCACCTGGTGGACATATCGTCGCCCCATTTTGTGGAAGAGATGAAGACCGTTGAGGAAATTATCATACAGCTTGGGCTGGAACGAAAGCCTAGATGCATCGTGTTAAATAAAATCGATCTGGTAACAGAAGAGTTTACGGCGAACGAAACCACAAGGTATAATGCCATACCGATAAGCGCCAGCAAGGGCGTCGGGCTGGAGAAGCTCCAGAGCGAAATTGTCCGGCGATTTGCTTACAAACCGGCTGGCCAAAATAATGTCGTGTTGACAGAGAGTGATCGGCCAGACTGAAGATTCAGCGGGTATGCCGCCTGTCGGGGGAAAGCGATGAACTGATAAAACCTGTCATGTTCATTCGACGTGATTTATCCATGTTTAAGGTGAGAGTGTGAGTTTTATTGTCAGAATTGCATTGCTATTTTTATTGATGTTTTCCATTGCTGCGTGCGCCATGCTGGATGATATTACCGAAAAGCAAGGGAAGCGAATCAGCCTGGAAGCGGAGGATAAAACTCCCTCAAAAGGCGCCAGCGAGCGGACCGTGCAACGCGGTAATCCTGTCCCCGATGATCTTAAGCTGGTGGATGTCCAAAGCGAAATCGATAACGAAGTGAAGGTGGTGAAGGTTGTCGCCAACGCGCCCTTCAATTATATTGTCTATATGCTGGAGATGCCCCGGAGGCTCGCCATCGAGCTGCCGGATATGGCCAACGGGCTCGACACCTCGCTCATTAAATCAAAGGGCGACCTGATATCAAAAATCAACGTGGTGGAGTTTGAAAAAGCCAATGCGTTGCGGCTGGAGATTTATCTGCGCCATCCTGTGTTTTACGACCTGACAGAGACCGGCGCCTCCGCCAGCCTGGCGATAATAAAATCGGATGTGGGCGGCGATGTGGAGGCCCTCACCACCAAGCTGAAGGAAAAAACCAGGCAGATTAAAAAGCTGGCGGTCGAGAATAAGAAGCTGAAAGAACGAGTGCGCGAGCTGGAGGATAAGCTGGGTGTGGCCATGCCTGTTAATAACAAACCGGGCGCCGGGAAGTTGTCATCAGCGGCAAGCGACGAGGATAAAGTAGCGCTTGCCGAGATCATCGGCCGGTGGAAGACGGCGTGGCAGGACCGGGATTTTGGCGCCTATTCCTCATGCTATTCCGATGTTTATGTGCCGGTGGGTAGAAACAGGGATGACTGGAAAAGATCAAAGATAAAAATGTTTAACAAGGCAAAATCGATCGAGGTGGATGTGGATGAGCTGGATATCGACATCAATGGCGCCAGGGCAAAAGTACGGTTTTTGCAAAAATATCGGTCTGACCGCTATAGTGACATCGGCTACAAAACCATGGGCCTGGAAAAAACAGACGCTGGGTGGAGGATCGTATCCGAAACCTGGAAACGGGCGCGTTGAAAATGAAAATTTCTGACTTTTTCGCTCAGCTCGGTTTACCTGTCACCAGTAACGCCCGCATGTTTATTTACGTCGGCGCAGTCGCGTTTCTGATGGCTGTTGCGGTTTCTTCTATGGTGTTGTTGTCTGGCAAGACAGACGCGTTGACAACGACCGGCCAAACCCTTGGTAATGAGTCAAACATTCCTTCAAATGATATCGCGCTTCTGGATGCACAACCCTCCGCCAACGCCATGGACGGAGTAAAACCACCGACGCCATCTGTGACTATCCCGGAATCGTATTCTCAATATACCATCGTGGTGGAGAAGACCCGTGACATGTTATACGTCGTCGAGGAAGCGGATGACAGCTATAATATTATCCAACGTTTTCCTGCAGCGCTGGGTCAGTATCGCGGCGATAAAGAGGTGATGGGTGATAAAAAAACCCCTGAAGGGCTCTACCGCATCGTGTCGATAAAGGGCGGGGGTGACCTGCCGGATGTTTACGGCCCGCTGGCGCTTGTCCTGAATTATCCGAACGAAATGGACAGAAAAGAGGGGAAAACCGGTGATGGTATATGGATACATGGATCCGGACTGGGCCAATACACAGAGCGGACCGAAGGGTGCGTCGAGCTCAACGACTATAACATTGCCAGACTGGAGCAGTTTATAGACATCGGCACACCGGTCTATATTTTCCCGGAAGGGTTCGATCTGCCGGTTCGGGGTGACTCTCTGCAGAAAGCGGCGCTGAGTCCCGATACGCTGTATTCAATCAAAGGAAACCGGGATCATCCGGCCCGGAGCCAAAGCGACCGATAATATTCAGCTCACGCCATTTTTTTGGCCACCACGGCATAGTCCGCATGGCTGTACAGGACGTTGTTGAGCTTCATCACGTTCTGGTTATATTCATGGATGATCGATTTGTCCAGGCCTCCGTCGCCGCCATCGGCGGGTAAGGTGTGCAGGCGGATATCCTCGTCGTACGGGCTCAGGTATTCCACCCGGACATTCTCGAACCCGGACCGCTCCAGCAGGAACTGCAACGCCAGTGGATGGATCGGTTTCACATGGCTCAGGTCGAGGTAGAACGCGCCGCAGAACGTGGTTAAACATGCGGCGTTGATGGTCTCTGCGGCGATCACACCGCCCGGCTTCAGCTTGCTGTACGCCAGCTGGAAAAATTTTGCCATCACATCCACCGGCAGATGCTCCACCAGCTGTATGGCGGTCACCCCGCCCAGGGACTTGTCATCCAGCGACTCCAGATAGGCCAGCGCGTCGCCCTCTGTCACGTTCAGGCCAAGCTTATTGCATTCGTTCACCATCTCCACGTTGGTATCAACCCCGCGGGCGCCTATCCCGTTCTCTTTGAATATCTCCAGCAGTTCACCCCGGCCGCACCCCACATCCAACACGTCGTTTAACCCTTCGAACCAGTCGGCGTATACCTTCATCCGTTCCTTGATCTGGTGTCTGGTTCCTCTATGGATGTTTTCGAACAGGGAATAATCGAATGAATCGAGCTTCGCCTTTTCCTCTTCCGCCGCTTTGACCAGGTTAGCGCCGTTGTTGGCGCTGGTCTCGATTTTACCCAGGATTTCCTTCAGCCGGTTTTTCAGGAAGATGCCTTGCTTGTCCAGGTCCAGTATTATCCTGTTCAGGGATGCGATCTCTGTGGAGAGAGAGCCGGTTTCTTCAGAAAATTTCGAATCTATTTCAGTGATTTTCGGCCCCAGCTCATCGATCCGTTCATCGATCCTGGCGACGTTGCTGTTGGCGAACTCTTCCACCTTCGCCAACCGCTGGCTCAGGGATATGTAACGGGGTCGCAGATAGGAAAACTCGGCCCAGCCAGCCTTCACCGCCTGGTTGAACATCGCCTGCCGGTGCAAGGTCAGCTTCATTGGGTTGTGGAGCAGTTTTTCGTATGCTTTTTTCGCCAGCTTGACGACCTTGGCCTTGGCGCCGGTGCGGTGCGTCTCCATTCCGATCGGCTTGATAACGTCCCAGTGGCTCTCCATCACCTCCAGGATCTGCTTGTCCGGGATAGAGCCCTCCGCCGGCATCTCTGGCTTGAATCCGGCTACACGGTCCACCTCGTCCAGGTCGTATGCGCCGTTGGACATCTTCTGGCGGATGTTCTCCTGGATCCGCGCGGCGATTTTCTTGGCGTCGATCTGGTCGTTGTCGGTGACTATCAGGTTGCCCTTGCTGTTTTGCTTGTCGTTGTTATCCATTGCTTCACGATATTATTTTGGTTATTTCGTCCGGTATCCTGCGCGGTTTCATGGCGCTGTCCACGCATGCCATATCTGTGGCGCCGGTCACGGTCAGCCTGCCGTCACGCTTGTTTGTTATGCTGTAATCGAATGTCAACCGCGCGCCTTTCACATCCCGAATCACAGTTTCCACTTCCAGTATATCGCCGTACATCGCCGGGGCTTTATATTCAATCTGCGCCCTGATGACGGTGAACAGCACGCCATCCTTCGCCCATTTGGCGACATCGATACCCATACCGCGCATGGCCAACGTCCTGGCCCGCTCGAAATAGCGCAGGTAATTAGCGTAGTATACTACTCCTCCACAGTCTGTGTCTTCATAGAAAATTTCGACCTCCACCGTGGCGCCTGGCAGACTCATTGCTCCTCGCGTTTCGCCCGGTTCCACAATGTCTCCATATCCTCGATGGATACATCGCCGATTTCCTTGCCTTGGCTTTCTATATGAGATTCCATATACTCGAACCTGCGGATGAATTTCCGGTTGGTTTTCGTCAATGCTTCTTCCGCATTGATCTTTAGGAACCGGAAGATGTTCACCATGGCGAACAGTATATCCCCAGCTTCCTCCTCCTGCATTTTTTTATCACCGTCGCCCACGGCATCTTTAAACTCTTCCAGCTCTTCAGTCAGTTTTTCCAGCGCGCCGCTTACATCGTTCCAGTCGAACCCGACGGTTTTCGCGCGGCCTTGCAACCTGCCGGCGCGCAACAGCGCGGGCATCGTTTTCGGCACACCGCTCATGGTCGATCGTCTGGTCTCTCCTGGTTTTTCATCCTTTTTTATCTGTTCCCAGTTTCGTAATACCTGCTCTGGTGTGTCGGCGTCGACAGACGCAAATACGTGGGGGTGCCGACGTATCAATTTCTCGCAGATTCCATGGCAGATGTTTTCGATGTCGAACTTCTGCGCTTCCCTGGCCAACTGCGCGTGGAACACCACTTGCAACAGAAGGTCGCCCAGCTCCTCGCACATCTCGTCCGGATCGTCGGAATCGATCGCCTCAAGGACTTCATACGCCTCTTCGATCAGGTATGGTTTCAGCGTTTCATGGGTCTGTTCACGATCCCAGGGGCATCCTCCTTCTCCGCGCAACCGCGCCATTATATCCACCAGCCGGTCAAAGGATTCGCTCATAAACTATCCGGCGTCCCCCAGGTCGAGCTTTTCTATATATTCCACCAAAGCATCATCCCAGGTTCGCATTCTCTCTCCGGTTATTTTCTGATATCGCGCCATATCCAGCCGGGAATTTTTCGGGCGTTTGGCGGGGGTGGGGTAGCCATCGGTTCCTATGGGCGCGATTTCTATTTGGTCCAGCCCGGATAGCTCCACCGCCTTTTTGGCGAACTGGTACCAATTGCAGCTTCCGCTGTTGGTGACATTGACCAGCCCGGAGGCGTTTAGTTTCACCAGGTTTAAAATTCCTTGCGCCAGATCTTGTGTGAATGTGGGCGCGCCGAACTGATCATCCACAACGTTTAGTTTTTTCAGCTCTAACCCTTTTTTTAAAATTGTTTTGACGAAATTCGGCCCGTCATGGCCATACAGCCACGAGGTTCTGACCACAAGCGCGTTTGGACAGTGGGCAAACGCCTCGATTTCACCCAGCGCTTTCGACTTGCCATATATACTGGCCGGTGAAATAGGGTCACTCTCTATGTAAGGTTCTGTTTTCTCGCCATCGAAGACATAATCGGTGGAAACATGGACCAGCTTCATGCCCGCCACTTTGCAAGCCTGGGCCAGGTTGGACACCGCGTCACGATTAACAGCGAATGCTTTCTCCTGCTCGGTTTCCGCCCTGTCCACCGCTGTATACGCGGCGCAGTTTATTAATATTTCAGACCAGGAGTTGGAAACAGCGTCTACAACAGAGGACAGATCTGTTATATCAAGATCGTCGTGGGCGAAGGCAGTGGCTTTCGGCAGCAGTCGCATGATGTCGCTGCCTAACATACCGCCCGCGCCGGTGACCAAAACTTTCATAAGTAGCTAGTTAATGGCGGATAATGGTTAGCTGGATAAAAAGTTTGTGTATATCAACCAGCCGCATATTATGAAAAACGCTACAATGCCCATCAGGAACGGCCCGGTGTTCGATATCACGTCGTTTTTCAGCACAACACCGGTAACGAACAGATATCCCACAGCCGGCAGATACATGACCAGCTTTTGTCCCACTTCTGTGGTTTTAGGTGAGATCAGTAACGCCAACAGTATTATTATCGGGATAAAGACATAGGGGCTCATTAACACATCAACCGGATTCGCCGCAGAGAGCCACTCCATCAACATTTCAAAATCGTAGTTGTTAATAAAATATTTTAGCTTTTCAATTAGCATTATTTATCCTATGGTTGTACTCTATTCTCTGAAACCCTCACATTATGATATTTTAACACATTACTGAAACATTATAAGTATAAACCGCTGATTACCTTGGTCCGAATAGAAATGCAGACTTTATGACAATGGGTGTGTCAAAGAAGCTAACAACGTCAGATTTCATCCTGGCCGCCGCTTCCGGTTTTATGATTGCGCTGACTTTTCCGGACTATGAGCTGTGGCCACTGGCGTGGGTTGGGTTGATACCGCTTTTCATTGCGCTTAGGGAGAAGCAGACCCATCAGGGAGCGATCCTGGGAATGGTAACGGGGCTGTTTTATTTTGGCCCAACGGTGCCGTGGCTCAGCAATACCATGATCGACTTCGGTCATTTGCCACCATTATTGGCCCATGCGGCGACAGCCCTGACCATCACTATTCTTTCGTTTTATATTGGGTTGTTCGGATTTCTCCATACGAAAATGGCCAGGGTATACAACGAGCTATACGCCTGTATATGGGCGCCGCTGATATGGGTCGCCATCGAAATGCTGCGGATGTATTTTCCGATAATTTCTTTCCCTTGGGCCCGCATTGCTGATTCCCAATACAATATTTTGTCTATAATCCAGTTTGCGGATATCTTTGGCGAAGAAGGGGTCAGCTTTTTGATCGTGATGGTCAACGCCGCATTTGCATCATTACTCTACTGGTATCAGTTCCGAAATAAAGAGAGATCAAAACCATCGTTTCCCCTTACGCAGATTGTCGTTGTGGCCTTTGCAGTTATATCTTCGTTGGCATACGGGGCGTGGCGGCAGAATAATATTTCAGAGCCAGATGGAGAGGCTGTGAAGGTGGCGCTGATACAAGGGAACATCGACCAGAACAGAAAGTGGGATAAAAACTATAAAGATGAACAGCTGGCCATTTATGTCAACGCGACAGCCCGGGCCGCCGGTGATGGAGCGCAGTTCGTCGTATGGCCAGAAACAGCGGCGCCATTCTATTATGGGTCAGACGCGTTTCACGATTCGATAATAGAAAACCTGTCGCAAAGTAACGGTATCCCAATAGTTTTCGGCGCCCCCGGATTCAAGCGCGATGGTGAGAATTACACGGCCTATAATCGCGCCTGGATCGTGACGCCGGACGGCAGGAAAGATAAATATGACAAGGTTCATCTGGTGCCGTTTGGCGAGTATGTCCCGCTGAAAAAAGCTCTGTTCTTTCTGGAGCGGCTGGTAACAGCGTTGGGTGATATGGAGCCAGGCGACCAGCTGAACCTGCTCGACAGCGGGCGTTATAAAATCGGAGTACAGATATGTTATGAGATTATTTTCCCCGCATATTCCCGTATTATGGCTCAAGACGGAGCGGCGGTTATCGTGAACATAACCAACGACTCCTGGTTTGGAGATTCGCCAGCGTCGAGGCAAAGTATGGCCATGGCGGTGTTCCGCGCTGTGGAGAATCGGGCGCCCATTTTGCGGGCGGCCCAGTCTGGCGTCTCCACAATCATATTGCCATCGGGCGAGATTACGGGGGAAACAAACCTGTTTGAGCGGACCACACTATCTGGCGAGTTTACGCCGAAACAGGGCGGTATCAGTTATTTTACTGCCGGTGGTTGGACCTTCGGATGGTTAATTGCGTTGGTTGCCATCGCGCAAATAGTTGTTGTTTTTCGCAATAAAAGTTGATGCGGTGTAAAATATTTGCTCGTGGCTGGAGTGTTGAATATGATAGCGACAAAAATCAGGAGGTTTTCCGCTAAATGAGGATTACAGAATATCTGTCAGAAGAACTTGTGCTGGTTGGTGTGACGCCCCGGGATAAGCACGATTTTTTCGAATGGATGATCGATCAGTTGATATCCAAAGGAAACATTAAAGATGATAGGCGGAAAATCGTACTGGAGAAACTGATGGAAAGGGAGGCGCAATCATCCACAGGCATTGGCGGGGGTGTGGCCATCCCCCATGCGTCGGGCGAAGATATCGAAAAGATGATCGTGGCTGTGGCCCAGATACCGGAGGGCGTTGCCTTCGACGCCATCGACGACGAGCCTGTGAATCTTGCGTTTATGATAATCGGCTCCGAGCGGGTGCCCCATGTGCACCTGCGCCTGTTGGCGACCATAGCCCGCGCCTGCAGAAACAAAGAGCTGGTGGGCGCCATTGTCAAAGCGGAAGACGCCGGCGCAATCTATCAACGCATCCTTGAATTTGATAATTCCTGATCATGACCCAGGAACTTTTCATTTGTGTAATCAACCGCCCGGAAGCGGTGGAGGATGTGATCGCCGGACTGCTGGAGATCGGTGTGACCGGCTGTACCATCATAGACTCCAAAGGCATGGGCAAGGTTGTTGGGCAGGATATCCCCATATTTTCCGGCTTCAAGAGCCTCTTCTCCGGCGCGCGCGAGTCGAACGTTACTCTCTTTTCTGTCATGGATTCAGAGATGGTTCAATACTCGATAGATATAATAGAAGAAATTTACGCTTCCTTTTCAGAGCCTAGCACCGGCATTATGTTCACCATTCCAGTGAACCGGGTGAAGGGCTTGATAAGCGGCGAATAGTCACACAGTTTTCACTGGAGCGCTGTTGGTTTGAATCTCGTTTGGGTATTTATAATCATAATCGCCATCGGTTTTCTAGGCTCCCGGTTTGTCTTTTCGAAGGAGAGCCTTCCGCCCGCCATACGTGATATATTTCTGACCGGTTGGGAGTTTTTCCTGGTGGGGGCGATGCTGGGGCAGGCGGGGTTCGGCGTCATCGATCAGGACCACCTGGCGCAGCTCGACCCGTTCATCGCGTTTGGACTGGCCTGGGCGGGGCTAATATTCGGCAGCCAGCTACGCTCGGCCGACCTGGTCAAGATACATCCGGCCATGGTTTATGTCACAACGCTGCAGGTCATCGCCGTGGGCGCCGGCGTCTTTATCCTGTTTGCAATACTCATCAAAATATTTTATTCATTACCGGTTCAGGAGCTTTTCATGGCGTCGGCCGTGCTGGGCACAGCGGTCGCCATATCGTCGCCTACGGCCATCAGCCTCATGAGCGCCCGCTTCCCTCGATCCAAAAGCGCCGCCAAAAGGGCCCTTATGATCATCGCCACCCTGGATGTGGGCCCCGCGTTGTTAACCGCTGGTTTACTGTTCAGCTTCTTCCTGGCCGAGCAGGGCAACCTGTTTTCGCTGGATAGCGGTGTGGCGCGCATCACTTACTCTTTGGTGATCTCTGCGGCATTGGCAGGGCTATATCTTCTGTTCGACCGGAAAGGGATATCGAATGAAGAAAACCTGGCGTTGTTTGTCGGCTACCTTGTGTTTATATCCGGTATAGCGTTTTACCTCAGCCTGTCGCCGCTGTTCCTCAGCCTGCTCACCGGCATCTTCCTGGCCAATACTTTGGCGCCGGACGACAAGATTTATTCGTTGCTCCACGCTACCGAGAAACCGTTTTATGTGATCCTGCTTATCGTGTCCGGCCTTTGGTGGAACCCGGAGTCGGTCGGGATTTGGGTCATCGCGCCGCTGGTTGTCATAGCCAGGCTGCTGTTGAAAAAAGAGTCCGTGGATCTGTTTTCATCATGGTTTTTAAAGGATGAGCCGTTGCCAAAAGGGGTGGGGCTGGGGCTATGCGGCCAGGGCGCCCTGGCGCTGGCGATCGGTCTCAACTATTTATTGACGTATCCGGGCCAGGGGCCCAATATTGTGTTCAGCGTAATTGTGATCACCACATTGATCAACGAGGCGATGGCCCCGGCGCTGCTGGGCAAAGCCATCGGTGTATCAACGGAAGAGCCGGAGGCGGAGGAAAATTGAAGGTTGTCAGGATAGCCTTGATTCTGGCCGCTTTGCCGGCGGTGGCGATCTATGTTCACACCCTGCGCCCCGCCGCCTTGTCGGAGGTCCAGCTGGCCGACAGCGCCCTGGCGCTTGGGTTTTTACTGCTGTTCGCCTTCGCCATGGGGGAAGCGGCGAAGATGCTCAACCTGCCTAAAATCACCGGCTTCCTGTTCGCGGGGATGGTGGCGGGCCCTTATATGCTCCATCTCATTGACGAATCGAGCGCGCAACCTTTGAACCTGGTGAATGGAATCGCGCTCTCCCTCATAGCGTTCACTGCGGGCGGCGAGCTGAAACTTTCTGTTTTGCAAACACGTTTAAAAGCGTTCATATTTACGGCGCTAGGTCAGTTTCTCTACACATTTACGGCGGTCTTTCTGTTGTTCGCGCCAATTATTCACTATACCGGCATGCTGGGCGATTCATTGGGTGTCTCCATGGCCGCCGCTGTGTTGTTGGCGGTGATCGCCACCGCCAACTCGCCTGCCACCGCAGTTGCCGTTATAACAGAGACCAGGTCGAAGGGTCCGGTTTCTGAAACGGTGCTGGGGGTTACTGTCATTAAGGATGTGATTGTTGTCCTGATGTTTGGGTTTGCATTGGGTATGGCGGGCTGGATCACTGGTGGCGAGAGGGAATCGGGGCTGGAGATGGCGCTGGAGTTTTTTCATGAAATATCCGCCTCGCTAGCCATCGGCCTGGTTACCGGCTGTGTGATGATCATATACCTGAGATTCACCGATGAGAATGCTGGGCTGTTCGTGGCTGGCGCCGCGCTGGCCATTGTGGAGGTCTGCTCCTATCTCGGTATGGAGCCGCTGCTCGCTTCGATTGTGGCAGGGTTTGTGGTGGAGAATTTTTCTAAGAATGGTGAAAAGCTGATCCGGGGTATAGAGACCAGCTCGGCCCCTGTTTACGTTCTGTTTTTCTCGCTGGCAGGGCAAGGGCTGGATCTGGCGGCGCTTTACCAGATGTGGCCGCTGGCCACACTGCTGATATTGGCAAGGGCCGCCGGTATATATTTTGGCACAACCCACGGAATCCGAAGTGCTGGAGAGCTGGGGGTGACCAGCAGGTTTGCATGGACCGGTTTTATCGGCCAAGCTGGGGTTAGCATCGGGTTTGCTGTTATGATAGGCTTTCAGTTTCCTGGCTGGGGCGCCAGGCTGGCCACGTTGGTGCTGGCGGGGATCGTTATTAACCAGATCGTCGGGCCAGTGCTGATGAAACGGAGCCTGACAAAAGCGGGCGAGACCGAGGGTGGTAGAAAACGGCGAAAAAAAAATGTTAATACAGATTACGCGATGGTGTGAATGAGCGGAGCAATTGATTTATTGGATGATCTGCTGAGGCAGGTTGCAAAGGCGAGAAATGTGACAGCCTTGACCGGCGCCGGTGTATCCGCAGAATCGGGCGTGCCGACCTTTCGGGGCGAGGATGGGCTGTGGCGCAACTATCGGGCGGAGCAACTGGCCACCCCGGAAGCATTTGAGAATGACCCCAGGCTGGTATGGGAATGGTACGACTGGCGGCGGACATTGATAGCGCCGTTACAACCAAACCCGGGCCATCATGCGCTGGTGGAGATGGAAGGGCTGTTTGAAAAATTTACTCTGATAACACAAAATGTGGATGGTTTGCACCGACTGGCCGGCAGCGCCGATCCGGTGGAGATGCATGGCAACATATGGCGCGTTCGTTGTATGAGGGAAGAAACCATCATGGAAAACCGGGAAACACCGTTGGGGGAGATTCCTCCACGCTGCCCCGAATGCGAGGCTCTGCTTCGCCCGCATATTGTCTGGTTTGGCGAATCGCTGGAGCAGAGCGTGCTGCAACGGGCGTTCGACTGTGCGAATAATGCCGAGGTTTTTCTGGTTATAGGAACATCGGCATTGGTGCAACCGGCCGCCAGCCTGGCCGGGATGGCAAAACAAAACGGCGCCATCGTTATCGAAGTGAATATTGAGAGCACACCGATCACAGATGAGGTGGACGCGTCGCTGAACGGGCCATCGGGCGAGATTTTGCCAAAGCTGGTCGAGGCTATAAAAACTGTAAAATAAACGGGTCATGGGCGGGGAATTGAAATTGAATAAAAAGCAACAACCGATGCAACGGGTAAAGGGCGTCAGGGACATTCTACCAACAGCGGCCACGCTCTGGAGAGATGTGGAGGATATGGCAGTTGAAATATTTATGCTGTACAATTTTCATGAAATCCGCCTTCCTGTATTTGAGAAAACCGCTGTGTTCACCCGATCCATTGGCGAAACCAGCGATATCGTAGAAAAAGAGATGTACACTTTCGAGGATCGGGGCGGTGAGTCGTTGACACTGCGGCCGGAGGGAACCGCGTCTGTGGTGCGGGCGTATGTGGAGAACAAGCTTTATAACCCGCCAGGTAGCGTAACAAAACTGTTTTATATGGGGCCGATGTTTCGGGCGGAGCGGCCGCAGGCTGGTCGATATCGCCAGTTTTACCAGTTGGGCGCGGAAGTGTTCGGGTCGGACGATCCATCCATCGATGCAGAATTAATCCTTATGCTATCAGACTTGTTGACAAGCCTGGACATTAAGGATTTGGAAATTGTCCTTAATTCGTTGGGTTGCCCCGCTTGCAGGCCTGAGTACCGTAAAAAGTTAACCAACTATTTAAAAAGTAGAGAAAATGAATTGTGCGAAAACTGCAGAAAGCGTATCGATAAAAATCCGCTCCGGGCCCTCGATTGTAAATCAAGCGCATGCGTTGAAGTGGCAAAGGATGCCCCACAAATAACTGAATTTCTGTGTGTTCAGTGTAGTAGCAGTATCAAGCGGGTGGAGCAAATTCTTATGGAATGCGATGTGGCAGTGCGGATGGATCCTAAGCTTGTTAGAGGTCTCGATTACTATTCACGGACAGCATTTGAGGTGATTTCGAAAAATCTTGGCGCCCAGAATTCCATAGCTGGAGGCGGAAGGTATGACTCGTTGGTTGAACAATTTGGAGGGCCGCCGACACCGGCTATTGGGTTCGCCATCGGGATGGATCGGTTGATGAGCCTGTTGGAGATAAATGAAAGAACAAGAAAACCGTACCTTTATGTTATCGGCTTGACCGACCCGGCGCGCAATATGTCATTTCATCTAGCCTATGCCCTCCGTAATACCGGGCTGTCGGTAGAGCGTAACAGCGAGGGTGGCAGCCTGAAAAGCCAATTGCGGAAAGCAGGTAAATCTGGAGCCAGGTTTACAATTATCATAGGTGAAGATGAAATGGCCAAATCTATTGTAATCCTTAAAGATATGCTAAAAAGCGAGCAGTGTGAAGTGAAAGTTGAAGACCTTGCTGACACCATTTGGGAGACAGTGGATAACGAGGAAAAGTCTGATTGGTCCGAGGTTGAAGATAGGTAACATAGGAAGATTTGTGTTATTATTAAAGAATATTTGTTGTTGACATTGAAATCCATTGGTTATATAAATGATGACCAAGGGATACAAACGGACATAAAAAACGCAATATTGCGAACCGTAACCAATAGATGTTATAGTATAAGCATAAGATGATTTGGAGCGTTGTGCGAACCTCCCATTTCCCTCCCAACGCACAGCGCTCCGCTTTTTTTACTTCAGAAATTCTCTAATACTATTCATATAAAAGTATATTGTTGAAAAAACACGTTTTATAAAGTATACTTACCCATCGCTTGAACCAACTGGTTGGTTATATGAAGAAAGTTAATAAAAACCAAAAGTCTGTCGAGGTTGCGGACAGAATTTATGACGCCGCGGAAAAAAACTTTGCCCTGTGGGGCTATGCAGGCGCTCGGATGGACCAGATTGCCCAGGACGCCGGGGTGAACAAGGCGACCATATATTATCATCATGGCGGCAAACGCGCGCTTTACGAAAAAGCACTGGAAAAAGCTTTTGGCGCCTTGACATCGAATATTATAGAAAAGACAACTCTGGTAATCGCCGCAGAAGACCGGCTGCGGGCGTATGTAAAGAGTATAGTCTACAATCTTTGCTCATCAGATCGATATCCGTCGATAATATTGCATGAAGTCGCTTCAGGAGGGGCCAACCTGCCAAATGAAATTATCGATGAGATAACCAGCATGACCGGCGTATTGGGGTCGATCCTGAGCAAAGGTGTGCTGGAGACACGGTTTAAGCTGGCCGATGTAGCAATTATTCTTATGATGATTGTCGGTTGTGTGAATCTTTATATTGCAGGAACATCTATAAGGGAGAAAGTTTCGAAAGGCAGGATCCATAAAGCCAACAGGCTGTCGGAAACGCCAAAGGCAATGTCGGAACAGATCATAGATATTATAATAAACGGCCTGAAGACCACCGATTTCAAAGTAATGAAAGGCAAATGACAACATAGACCCGGTATGAGAAAAAGGATCGAGAATAAATTCTCTGGCCTGGCAGGCTGGATATACGACAATCATTTCAAAACCCTTTTGTTCACGCTTGCTTTCGCCGGGGCGTTCCTTTTTAACCTGCCCAAGGTGGTCATGGATTCTTCCACTGAAGGGTTTTTGCACGACGACGACCCGGTCCTGATAGCCTATAACGAATTTCGCGACCAGTTCGCCGGCGGGCTGATGATCGTTGTCGCCATAGAGCCTGCCGACCTTTTCGATCTCGATTTTTTGCGCAAGCTCAAAGAATTTCATGAAGAGATCGAGGATACCGTCCCGTATATCGATGATATAAACAGCCTTGTCAATGCCCGCAATACCCGGGGCGAAGGTGACGAGCTGATCGTCGAGGACCTGATGGAGACCATGCCGGCAAACGAAACAGAGCTGGCGGAATTCAAACAGCGTGTGATGACCAACCCCTTCTACAGGAACCTTCTGGTCTCGGAGGATGGCGCCTTCACCGTCATAGTGATCGACCTGGAGACCTATTCGCCGACAGAAGAGGCGGAGGATATTTTGGAAGGGTTCGACGAGGATGAGACGGAGCAGGAGGATATACCGGAGCAACAATTCCTGACCGACAGCGAGCAGAACGAAGCAATAATCGCCATACGCGAGGTGATGGATCGATATAACGGGCCCGGTTTCTCCGTCCGCATGGCCGGGTCGCCGGTGGTGGCCAACGACTTAAAGCGCGCCATGCAGACCAACATGAAGCGGTTCATAATATTGGTGGCTGTTATCATTTCGATTGCGCTGTTCCTGGTGTTCAGGCGTATCTCTGGTGTTATATATCCTTTGGTGGTTGTTGGGCTGTCTTTATTGTCCACTATAGGCCTGATGGCGTTTTTCGGGTTTGCCATTAAGTTGCCGACCACGATTTTACCTTCCTTTATACTGGCGGTGGGTGTGGGTGACTCTGTCCATATACTGGCGTTGTTTTACAAGCGATTCTCGCAAAATGGCGATAAAAGGGCAGCGATCGTATATGCCGTGGGACATTCCGGGCTGGCGATTTTGATGACCAGCCTGACCACCGCCGCCGGTTTGCTGTCGTTTGCCTGGGCGGAGGTGGCGCCCATCGCCGACCTGGGGCGGTTTGCCGCGGCCGGGGTTATTTTGGCCCTTATTTATACGATGATAATACTGCCAATATTAATCGCCGTATTCCCGATAAAGGACAAGCACAATGGCGGCGAGGCGGAGCGCAACACTATGCTGGACAATATACTGGTCTCCATCGCAGATTTTTCCACAGCTTACCCGAAATCTATCCTGGTGGTCAGCGCGGTTCTCGTGGCAGGCTCGCTCTACCTGGCCAGCGGGATACGGTTTTCCCACAACCCGCTGAGATGGTTCCACGAAAGCGAAAACATCCGGCAGACAACCGAGTTGCTGGACGAAAAACTGAAAGGGACCAGCAGCGTGGAGGTGATCCTGGACACAGGGAAAGAGAACGGCGTCCAGGATGTGGAGCTGCTGAAAAAAATGGAAATACTGGCCAACGAGATGGAGTTTTTCAGAGAAGGAGATTTCTTTGTCGGCAAAACCCTGGCGTTGAACGATATAGTGAAAGAGACGAACCAGGCGCTCCACGAAAACCGGAAGGAGTTTTATACGATCCCGGAGGAACGGAACCTGGTGGCGCAGGAGCTGCTGCTGTTCGAAAATTCCGGCTCCGACGATCTGGAAAATTTTGTGGATACACAGTTTTCCAAGGCCAGGATCACGATGAAGGTCCCCTGGCTTGATTCCTATTTTTATGGACAGTTTCTCAAATGGTTCGACGCCGACCTGGCCAAAAGGTTCGATGGTCTGGCGGAGGTTACGCTGACCGGCATGAGCCCCATGTTCGGGCGGACCCTGGCCGCCGCCATCAGCAGCGCCACGAAAAGCTATATCATCGCCGGGATCGTGATCACCATCATGATGATCCTTTTGATCGGCAACCTGAAAATCGGCCTGCTGAGCATGATCCCCAACCTTACCCCGATACTGCTGATGCTGGGTATAATGGGTATTATGGATTATCCGCTGGATATGTTCACCATGCTGATCGGGTCGATCGCCATTGGGCTGGCGGTGGACGACACGGTCCATTTCATGCACAACTACCGCCGCTACCTGGGCGAGACCTCCGATGTCCGCGAATCTGTCCGTCGTACTTTACTGACAGCGGGCAGGGCGATGTTGGTGACGACCGTTGTGCTCTCCCTAGGGTTTTTCATCTTCATGTTCGCCACCATGAGCAACCTGTTCAATTTCGGCCTGCTGACCGGGATCACGATCATCGCGGCTTTGTTATCCGACTTTTTCCTGGCGCCCGCCATCATGACGCTGGTCGGGGTACCGAAAAATGAAAGTAATTAGCAACAAAACATTAAGGATGGAAATATGCGACAGATAAAATATTTGGCAGTCTTCGGCGTGGCGGCCCTGCTGTTTATAAGCTATACCCAGACCAGCTCCGCCGACGACCCGAAGGCGCGGGAGATTATGGAGAAGGTGGACGCCCGCGATGATGGCGACAACATGACCTCCGACATGAGCATGATCCTGATCGACAAACGGGGTAACGAGCGCAAGCGCAATATAAAAAGCTTCTCTAAAGATGTGGGCGAAGATAAGCAGCGGCTGATGTTTTTCAAAAGCCCCGCAGATGTGAAGGACACCGGGTTTTTAACCTACGACTACGACGACCCGGACAGGGATGACGACCAGTGGCTATATCTGCCGGCGCTGCGGAAAACCAAACGGATCGCCAGCGACGACAAGTCGGGCAGTTTCATGGGCTCCGACTTCACCTATTTCGATATGGTCAGCCGGGAGCTGGAGGACTACGATTTCAAGCTGCTCAAAGAGAGCGAGGTCAAGGGCCACAAGGTATGGGTCATAGAATCGACGCCCAGAACCCAGGAAGTGGTAGACGAGTCTGGCTATACCAAATCGGTGGCGTTTATACGGCAAGATAACCATATGGCCATCCGCGGCGTCAACTGGGTGGAAGAGGGGAACCGGCTGAAATATTTCGAAGTGAAAAAGCTGGAGCGGATCGATGGAATCTGGACCAGTACCGAGGTGCATATGACAACAAAGAAAAACAAAAAAACATTACACAAAACCGTGATGACGTTTGACAACATTAAATACAACCAGGATCTGGATGAGGGCATGTTTACGGTCCGCCGGCTGGAAAAGGGACTGTAGACAGCCAGACCTGATGATGCTTCAGTTATTGCTGGCTTTCCTGCTGTTGGCGACATTCGCGCCTGTATCCGCCGTTGCGCAAGATGGTGCCTCGATCGATGAAGCGCTGGAAGGGTTCGAAGAGGAAAGCCCCGACGAAACCGACGCGCTGGACGATGCGCTGGATGGGTTTGACGACACCGACAGCGCAGAACCGATGGAAGAAACCAACACCCCATCCGAACCTTCCATCTGGAGGCTGACCGGCTGGACCAAATTCGGCAGCGCGGTCAACTTCGCCCATAAAGCGCCTGAACCAGGCAGGACGGACCATCGGGGCCTCTCCAGGCTCCATTTGAAAGCATATGTGAACCTGGATATAACACCCATGGAGAAGTGGAGAATCAGGATCGGGGGCAGCGGGTTTTACGACGCGGCTTATACCATTAACGGGCGGGAAAAGTATACCCAGGAGTTCCTGGACAGCATGGAGCGGGAGCTGCTGTTCGAAGAGGTGTATATCAGGGGCCAGCTTGGCCCGAGCCTCGACATAAAGCTGGGCAGGCAAATTGTGATCTGGGGCAAGTCGGACAACATCAGGATCACCGATATATTGAACCCCCTCGATTTGCGGGAGATCGGCATGGTGGATATAGAAGAGCTAAGGGAGCCGCGGTCCATGTCCAAAATTGACTATTACCATGGCGACTGGAGCTTCACGGCAATCGCAGTACATGAGATCAAGTTCAACGAAGATCCACCATTCGGCTCTGACTTCTTCTCCGGCTCGACACCTCCACCACCGGAAGATATCCCAGGTTCCACCATGGACAACACTGAATTCGCGCTTGCCATCAACGGAATTTTTACCGGGTTCGATATCTCGCTCTATGCCGCATGGTTGTTCGACGACACCGCCCATGCCAAACTGGCGCCGGGCGCCTCTGGCATACCATCAATATTGCGCCGTCACAGCAAAATCCGCATGGTGGGCGCGGCGGGTAACATTGCCCGGGGTAACTGGCTTATCAAAGGGGAGGCGGCCTACTTTGACGGGCTGGAATTTTTCAACGCGCCGGGGGAACAAAAATCGAGGATCGATTCGCTGATCGGCGCGGAGTACAGCGGAATCACAGAAACCACAATTTCGCTGGAGATTGCTAACCGTCATTTGAACGGCTTTGATCAAGCGATGAAAGCGGCGCCAGACAACGCCCAGGAAAACGTTTGGCAATCAGCGCTTCGCTATCAGTCAGATCATCTGAACAGCACGCTGCACGCCACGGTGGTCGCCTCGTTTTTCGGGTTTCGCGCCGAGGATGGCGCATTCCAGAGGGCATCGCTGAAGTATGATCTGTACGACGCTGTTTCCGTCACCGGCGGTGTAGTGCTCTATCAATCAGGCGACAGCTTTCTGTTCCAGGATATAGGCGATAACGACCGGTTGTTTCTCGATATAAAATACAGCTTTTGACGCTAGATCTTCGACCTGCCGCCCAGCGCCTTGCTCAACGTCACCTCGTCGGCGTACTCCAGGTCGCCCCCCATCGGCAGACCGCGCGCTATCCGCGTCACCAGAACATCTTTGTCCGCCAACATCTTCGAGACATACATGGCGGTCGCCTCCCCCTCCACCGTCGGGTTGGTGGCAAGGATCACTTCCTTGACGCCGCCGCTATCCACCCGCGCCGTCAGTTCGTCGATCTTCAGCTCCTCCGGCCCGATCCCGTCCAGCGGCGCCAGCACACCCATCAGCACATGGTACACCCCCCGATACTCGCCGATCCGCTCTATGGAAAAAACATCGTGCGGCTCCTCCACCACGCACACCAACGACTGGTCCCGCTCCGGGTCGGCGCAGATTGCGCAAGGGTCGCTCTCGGTGAGGGAATAGCAGACGGAGCAGAGCGCCACCTTCTCCTTGACGGCGATCAGCGCATCGGAAAATTTATGCACTTCGGCGGTGGATGATTTCAGTATGTGGAACGCGAGGCGTTCGGCGGTTTTGCGGCCGACACCGGGCAGCTTGAGGAACCGCTCCATCAGGGTCGTCAGGGCAGGGGGGCCTTTCATAATCGCCGGTCAGAACAGCCCCGGCACTTTGTCCGCCATGCCGCCGGTGGCTTTGCCCATCTCTTCTTCCTTGATCTTGCGCGCCTGATCCATGGCGTTGTTGACCGCCACAACTATCAGGTCTTCCAGGGTTTCTGTATCCTCCGGGTCCGCCAGTTCCTTGTCGATGGTAACGCCAGTCACCTTGTATCCGCAGGTAACGATAGCTTTCACCTGGCCCTGGCCCGCTTCGCCTTCCACCTCCCGCTTGTCCAGCTCTTCCTGCAGCTCCGCCATGCGCTTTTGCATCTGCTGCGCCTGGCGCATTAAATTCCCAAAACCTTTTGCCATCTATTTGCTCCTGCGATAACTTGTTGTTACAGATTTTTGGACACTTTAAAGTCGACAACCTCGCCATGAAATATATCGAGCGCGCTCTGTATTATGTCAGAGTCCATAACCTGCTTTTTGATATTTTTTTCCTTCTCCGCCGAAATGCCAGCCTGCTCGTCACTTAACTTTTTTTTTTCATCATGGAATTCGGTGACGATCCTCACTTTTTTACCAAGATGATCCTGCGCTACTTTTTCCAATAAAGCTTTGTTCCCATCATTTTCCAGTTGCTCCCGCGCCATCAGATCACCCACCACGATCACCACCACGTCGTTTTTAATCTGCACGGTGGCATGCTCGAATATCCCCATCATCATCGGCCGGGAGTTTTTGAATTTTTGCAACAGGTCGTCCTGGTCTTCGCCGGAAACCGCGCTCTGGATCTCATTCGGCGCAGACTCGATATTGGTATCAACCTCCAGCAACGATGGCTGCTCTTCCGGTACTGATGATGTGTGGACGGCCGGAGTTTCCTCCGGTAGCGACTGCTCCAGCTCTGATTGCGCCTGATCAATTTTGTCGATCATTTTGTCGATCGACACCAACCCCCGTTTCTCCGTGAGCCGCAGCAGGCCCATCTCCAGGTTGATCATCGGCTGTGTGGAATATTTTATTTTCTCGATAGTTTCTGTAATTACGGCAAAAAAACGCTGAATCTCGTCATAATCAAAGGCTCCCGCCCATACTTTCAGCTGCTCCTGTTCATCCGATTCAAACCCGGCCAGACCTTCCGGTCGAAACCTGGCGATCATTATGTGGCGGATCACATTGACCAGATCCTCCAGAAACAACCCAGGGTCGGAGCCGGAATAAGTCACCGATTCGGTCAGCTCCAGCAACCCTCCCTTATCCTGATCCATTATCGCCTGAACAACACCGAACAGGGTGGAGCGGTCCACCAGCCCCAGTATCAGCTTCACATCATCTTCGTTGATCTCGCCCGCGCCGTATGCGGCCGCTTGATCGAACATCGATTGCGCGTCCCGCATGGAGCCGCCGGCGCGCCGGGCGATGATCTCCACGGCGGAGGGCGATACTTTTATCGCTTCATGCTCGGCGATCATGTTCAGTTGCGCAATTATGTCGTTGAGCGATATCGATTTATATTCAAAGCTCTGGCACCGGCTCAGGATGGTGTCCGGCACTTTGTTCAGCTCTGTGGTGGCGAAGATGAACTTGACGTGCGCCGGCGGCTCCTCCAGCGTTTTCAGCAGGGCGTTGAACGCCGCTTTCGATATCTGGTGCACTTCGTCGATGATATAGATTTTGTATGCCGAGCTGGTGGGCGAGAACATCACGTTCTCTTTCAGCTCGCGGATATTGTCCACGCCGGTGTTGGAGGCGCCGTCGATCTCCATCACATCCATCGACGAGCCTTGGGCGATCTCGACGCAGTTGCTGCATTCCAGGCACGGCTCCGACGAGACACCCTTTTTACAGTTAAACGCTTTGGCCAGGATCCTTGCTGTGGTGGTTTTGCCGACACCGCGGGCGCCGGAGAAAATGTATGCGTGGCCTGCTCTGCCGTTGTCCAGCGCGTTGGAGAGGGTGCGGACGATATGGGGCTGGCCCACTATCTGGGAGAAGGTCTGGGGCCGGAACTTGCGCGCCGTTACTTTGAATTTGCTTTCTACCAAACCGGACCACCCATCAGTCAATTATTAAAAAACGCCGGGCTACTTACACACATCGAAAGCTCCGCTGCCGCTGCTCCCTTCCGGGCCTGACGGGGTTTACGGGTAACGATTGTGTAAGGCCCGACAAAATCTTTCGCTTATAACAATGCCGCTCTTATGCAATATCCGCATCACGCGGGTAACGATTGTGTAAGCCCGACAAAACTTTCGTTATCACCTATATCATATCGAAGAAATCAATAGTATCATAGAAGCAGTGATCAGGAACAATGAATCACATCGAGTTTTTACACTTCCGGAAAATCACTGTTATAATATCAAATTGATTTTTACGGCTTGAGCTTGCGCCTTCCGACGGTGTATTGTTAAACCTTTGTAAATTAATCCATATACAGGCATGAAGCATATTTAAAACATGAAAGTAGACTTTTTCCGGCACAACATAACCGCCGACGAGCGCAAGGCGCTGGACAGAACCTTGAAGGGGCTGTTTATCTCCACCGGCGATGAGGTGGCGGAGTTTGAGCGGCGGTTCGCGAAATATCTGAGCATCAAGCATATCGTGGGCGTGACCAGCGCCACCGCGGCGTTGCATCTGGCCCTAGAGGCGCTGGGCATTGGCGAGGGTGACGAGGTGATCACCACGCCGATGACTTTCGTTGCCTCCGCCCATGCCATCATCCACGCGGGCGCCCGGCCGGTGTTCGTCGATGTGATCCCGGATACAGGCGAGATCGACCCGGCCGCCATAGAGAAGGCGATAACAAAAAAAACGCGGGCGATCCTGCCGGTGCATCTGTATGGCCAAATGTGCGACATGAAGGCGATATCGAAAATCGCCAGGAAGCATAAGCTGAAAATCGTGGAGGACGCCGCCCACGCGGTGGAGGCGCAGCGTGACGGCGTGATTGTCGGCCAACTGGCGGACGCCGCGGCCTTTTCCTTCTACGCCACGAAGAACATAACAGCGGGCGAGGGCGGGGCCATATCGGTCCACAACAAAAGGCTGAGGGATAAGCTGATCTCCGCCCGGCTGCACGGCATGTCGAAGGACGCGGCGGCGCGGTATGGCAAAAAGTTCGCCCATTACGATGTGCCGACCGTCGGCTGGAAATATAACATGTCGAACATACAGGCGGCGCTGCTGATCCCGCAACTGGACAGAATAGAAAAAAACCTTAAGGTCCGACAAAAACTTTGGGATATATATGCAGACGAGCTTTCCGGTGTTAAAAACCTTGAGCTCCCGACGATACTTCCCAACTCGCGATCGGCATTGCATCTGTTCACAGCGTGGGTACCGTCGAAAAAGCGGGACAATATCTTGCAGCAACTGCAGGATAAAGGAATCGGTGTGGCGGTCAATTTTCGGCCGGTACATCTGATGAGTTATTATCGCAAACGTTACGGTTTTAAACGGGGTATGTTCCCCCATGCGGAGCGGATAGGCGACCGGGTGATCACCCTGCCTTTTTACCCCACGCTGAAACCGAAGCAGTTAAAATATGTTTCAAATACATTAAAAGGTATACTTGAAAAAATATAGGACAACACTATGGATGATATAGATAAAAAGATACTGAATATAATACAGACCGGATTCCCCATCGCCAGCGCGCCGTATGCCCAGATCGGCGAAAAGGTTGGCCTCTCCGAAGACGAAGCTTTCAACCGGGTGAACGCCATGTTCGAGTCGGGCATAATCCGCCGCATCGGCGCCAGCTTCGATTCGCGCGGGCTGGGGTGGACATCGACCTTGTGCGCCATGGGCGTGCCGGGAGACGAGATCGAGCAGGTGGCCGACATCGTCAGCGAATATCATGGCGTGACCCACAACTATGAGCGCAACCACAGGTTCAACCTCTGGTTCACCCTGATCGCGCCCGACCTGGAGGCGGTGGATAAAACCTTGGGCGAGATCGAACAAAGGAGCGGGTATAAAGTGAACAACCTGCCGATGATCAAAAAGTTCAAGATCAAGGTCGATTTCAAATTCAAGGAGAAGGAGGGCGCCGCCAAATGAAAAAAGAGATAACCGCCAGCGATGTGAAACTGATGGCCGAGCTGCAGCGCAGCCTGCCGATGACCAAGCGCCCGTTCCAGGCCATTGCGGAGAAGCTGGGCATGACCGAAGATGAAGTGGTGGCGAAAACCAGAGAGTATGGCGAGAAGAAGTATTATCGCCGGTTCGGCGCCACCCTGCGCCACCACAAGGCCGGCTTCAAAGCCAACGGCATGGGGATATGGGCAGTGCCGGTGGAAGCGGAGAGAAAAGAGATTGGCGAGATGCTGTCCGCCTATCGCGAGGTCAGCCACGCCTATGAGCGGCCATCGTTCGAAGGGTGGCCATACCATCTGTTCACCATGATCCATGGCGAAACGGAGGGCGAAGTGCACGAGATCGCGAAGTGTATGTCAGAAGAAGTTGGCGTGACAGATTATGACGTTCTGTTCTCCACGCGCGAGTTCAAAAAGACCAGCATGCAATATTTCGATCATTGGCCGATAACAGAAAATGATGAATAAAAACAGATTAAAGGATAAAAGTTTATGAGCATGACAGTGGTGGGCACAATGGCCTACGATACGGTCAAGACACCTTTTGGATCGTGCGATTGGGCGCTGGGCGGCTCGGCGACATATTTCTCCATCGCCGCCAGTTTTTTCACCGATGTGAAGCTGGTGGCTGTGATCGGCGAAGATTTCGACCCGGAAGACCTGAAACTGCTGACCGACCGCGGGATCGATATAGAAGGGGTCACCACCGCGCTGGGCAAATCGTTCCATTGGAGGGGCGAGTATGGGTTCGACCTGAGCGAGGCCAAAACCCTGGACACCCACCTGAATGTCCTTGCCGATTTCGATCCTGTTTTACCGGAGTCATACAAAGACTCGGAATATCTGTTCCTGGCGAACATCGACCCGAAGCTTCAGCAGAAAGTTCTAGATCAAGCGACCGGGGCCAAGCTGGTGGCGTGCGATACGATGAATTTCTGGATAGAGAACGCGCTGGATGAGCTGAAAAAGACCCTGGAGCGGGTCGATATCCTGATCATCAACGAAGGCGAGGCCCGGATGCTGACCGACCAGCCGAACCTGGTCAACGCCGCCAGGGAGATAAGGCGGATGGGCCCTAAAACATTGATCATCAAACAGGGCGAGTATGGCGCTTTGTTGTTCCACGAAGACGAAATATTTTCCGCTCCGGCGTTCCCGCTGGAACAGGTGTTCGACCCGACCGGTGCGGGGGACACGTTTGCCGGCGGCTTCATGGGCCACCTTGCCCGGCTCGGCGGCGGGGACAGCATCAACGACACCACCTTCCGCCAGGCCATTGTGATGGGCTCTGCCATGGCTTCGTTCACCGTGGAGCAGTTTTCTGTGGACCGGCTGGAAAACCTGAGCAGGGATGAAATCGCACACCGGCTTCGCCAGTTCAAGCGGCTCACGCACTTCGACGATTTGTCGGATGAAGTGTAGCTAACAGCCAGATGATAGACAGCAGCCAAAAACCTGCGACCACCATGCGGGATATCGTTCTCGCCTCCGCGTTGGCGCCGGGGGCGGGGCAGCTGCTTAACCGGCAGAAGACCAAAGGAATAATCATATTAATAGTGGCTGCCTTTCTCGCTGTCGATATCATGGTACACATATTTATAGTTGGGCTTCCACTGTTTGGCGCATATTTGTCAGATATGGAGCTGGTCATACCGGACGATTCCCTCGATCCGTTAAAGACTCTTGGTGCCGTAATTCTGGTTTTTATAGCAATATGGGTTTGGGCGATGTTCGACGCGATTTCTGTTTTCCGGAACCGGGAGAGCCAGCCCGCCACAGAATAGAACCGTGCGTATCATCAGCGGCCGTTTTAAGGGCGCCAGCCTATATGGACCGAAGGATAACAAGGTACGGCCCACCTCAGATAAGGTTCGTGAGGCGCTGTTTGGCATCATCGGCCCGGCCATCGACGGCGCGGCCTTTCTCGACCTCTACGCTGGCTCCGGCGCCGTTGGGCTGGAGGCTTTATCCCGTGGCGCGGCGCATGTGGTGGCGGTCGATAACTCATCTGCCGACCTTATACGGAAAAATTGCGGCAAGCTGGGCATCGCTGAGCCGGACGAATACGAAATAATCAAAGCGGATATATCCAAAGCATTGCGACGGTTATTGGAGCGCAACCAGAAGTTCGATTTCATCTTCGCCGATCCGCCATGGAGGGTTGGTGTGGAACAGGATGCTTTCGATTACCTGGTTGGTCTGCTTTCCGAGGGCGGCCTTCTGATCATTGAAGGTTTTCATAAGGGCGAAACTCCAGATGCAATCGCCGCCAAGCTGAAGCTGGCCGACGCGCGACGCTATGGCGACACATCGTTGCGTTTCTATAAATCTGGCTAACAGATGACCGGTCATTTATGATATAAACTCGCAATGAACATTACATCCATCACAAAATGGCGATTGCTCATCGCTATCGGCTCCATGTCGCTGGTACTGGTCGTAGCCGCCCTATTATTGACCTCCGACAACTGGATTAGTCGCTTGTGGCTGGCCAAGGTTTTCCTGAAAGGGGGCGTGATCATGTGGCCGATCCTGCTCTGCTCTGTGCTGGCGCTGGCCATTACCTTCGAGCGGCTCTACTATCTGCGCCACAGCAAGGTGATCAACAAGGATTTTCTGGCAGATGTGCGGGATCTTTCATCCCAAGGCAAATTCGATCTGGCGCTGAAACTGTGCGACACATCGACGGATGTGGCTATGTCCAAGGTTATCCAGGCCGGCCTGTTGCGGAGCAGGTATGGAGTGTTGGAGATCGAGCGGGCCATCGAGGCGGCTGGCTCCCACGAGGCGACCCTGCTCCAGGCCAACCTGCGCGGGCTGGGGGTGCTGGCTAATATCACACCGATGCTGGGGCTGCTGGGCACCGTTATGGGGATGATAAAAGCGTTCAACGTGATATCGGAATCGGGCACGGGCAACCCGGGCCTGGTGGCCACCGGCATATCAGAAGCGCTGATCACCACGGCGGCGGGGCTGATCGTCGGCATACCGGTGCTGGCCATATATCATTCGATCCGCAGCAAGGTGGACCGGCTGATCTATGATATGGAGGAAGAGAGCCTGCGGTTTGTGGAGGATATCCAGCACTATGTGAAGGAGAAGCCGAAGCAGAAACCGGGCAAGAAGAGAAAAGCCGAGGGTGGCGATGAAATTCAAAAGGACTGAAGAGGAAGATTTTTCGCTGCAGCTGACGCCGCTGGTCGATGTGGTGTTTCTGCTTCTGATTTTTTTCATGGTATCCACCGCATTCATCGACTTCACCCGCCAGATGGACATCGAGCTGCCGGAGGTTAAAGCAGGAGAAGGGGCAAACAAGGAAAAAGTTTACGAGATCGAAATCACAAAAAACAAGCTGATGTTTATTAATGGTCAAGCCATATCTTTGGAGAAGCTGGCGGTGATACTGGAAGAGAACGACCCGACCATAAAAAAAAGATCGGTGGTCATCCGCGCCGACAGGAAGCTGGAGTATGGGCTGGTGGTGAAGGTGATGGGCATATGCCGGGAGTCGAACATCCACGACATCTCCGTGGCGGTGCAATGATCCGGCTCGTTGCGCTGTCGCTGTTGCTGGCAGTGGCGGCAGGGGCGGAGAGTGTCGAAAGACTTCCGTATGAACTGGCCGCCCCGCCTGATAACAAAAGCGCGCTGGCCCAGGCGCTGGCGGGCGAGCCGACGATGGTCCGCGATGTTTATATCGACACCCGGCTGCCGTTCGTGCGCTATCTGCTCGACCATCCGGTGATCGCGCATAAACTTACCCAGCTCTTCTCATCGGAGCCGTTTACTCTGGAAAAGCCGGAGGACGAGGATGAATGGTATATGCACATCTCCGGCAGGGATTACCGATGGAAAACAGTGGAAACAAAGGATGGCGCGCGGATTCTATCCTACAGCTTGTCAGCAAAGCTTCTGCCGGTGGGCAAGCTGTCGGCCACCGGCGACGGGGCGCTTCTGGTCAGCGCGAAAGAGGGTGATGACGCGGAGGAAACCAATGTCGGCTATGATATCTATTTCACGCCGGGTAACACGAAGATCGATAAACTGACCAAAGGCTTCTCCGGTTTCCAGCAAGGCATGGTGGCCCAGGATTTCGAAAGGGTGGCCGATGTTTTCAAGCAGCTGTGCGAGACCGTGGGCGACGACACCGAGTCGATCGCCGACGAAATGGCCGATGCCGACGACCTGTTCACAAAAGCCGACGTAGCCGAATATCGAAAGCGCCTGCTGGATTACTGACTCTCCATTCACTACATATTTACATTTACCTTACTAATCCTCCGAGTAAGTCTTCTCCTCATTCTGCGGTGAAGATGGTTTTCTCGGTGAATCTTTAATATCCGTACCCGTATTAGGTGGTGGTTGAGGTGGCTCCGATGGCGGCGCTGGCTTTTTGTCATCTTCTGTCATGGTTAAATTCCTTGAATGTATAATAGAAAATATAATATTGCCTGAAAGAAAAAAGCAAAAAGTGAGATAGACGCTAAAAGTAATGATCGCTTGAATGCTTTACTTCGGGTCTCGTTTAATTTGGCATTAACTGGTTGCGCTTTAACTAGCTTCGGGCAGAGGGCCTCAAACAATGCCACTTCCAGCTCATCATCATTATGATGTTTACTCTCTTCATTCTTATTTTTTAAATACTCTTGGTAATCACTATGCCATTGATGCCAAGCATCCATTTTGGCAAGGGTCTCGTATTTGCGTGGAAGAACACAGCAAAATAGGAAGACAATGCTCACAAACAGAGCAATTACCGCGATTAATGATACCACGTAATATAGAAATACATCTGTACGTTCATGGAACAAATCAAAAATGTCGTCACGCCCAAATGCAAAAATTGCTGATCCGATGATGGGAATTATAACAAGCAGTACACCCGCTTTTTGGTATATGTTGTTAGCATCATCTATTTCACGTTTGTATTGGTCGTAGCACAGCTCGTAAAAATCTCGGCTCATTTAATTGCTCCGTGGAAAAAATTTCTTCCATGGTTCTAACTTAAGTAATATCGTATTGTGCTATTCTACATTGCAGCTCGCTTACGATGCAACTTTCCGCGCGGCGGCGACCATCCGGTCGAGCTTCTGTTTGGCGACCTCCGGTTTGCGCACTCTCATGCCGCAGTCGGGCGAGACCCACATGTTATCGACGCCGATTTTATCGACGCCCGCCTGTATGCGCGCCTCGATCTCGTCCGGCTCTTCCACATCGTTGCTGTTGACCGAGATAACGCCCCAGGCGATCTTCTTTTTCTTCTCCGCCATCATCTCCGGCGTCAGCCAGTCGAGGGTCACTGCGTGCTGGCCCTCCACCTCTATGATATCGACGCTGGCGTCCATAAGCTGTGCCATGATGGGGGTGATATCGCCGCAGACATGGAGCGCGGAGCAGTTGATGCTTTCCGCGACGATGGCGATGGCCTTCAACCCCAGCTCCACATCCAGGTCCGGCATAGAGAAAAACGGCTCATCGATCTGGATCACGTCGAACCCCGCCTCTGTCAGAAATTTCGCTTCCTGCGCCAGCACAGCGGCGACGTCCATGATCAGCGCTTCATCCACCACCATAGACTGCGCCCCTTCCGGCATATCGTGCGGCTTGTATGGCGCGCCCTCCTGCAGTATGGAACAGTGGGCCATGGTGGTGGGGCCGGTGATGATCCCTTTCACCTTCGCCCTGCCGTCGGCGAACTTTTTCGCCAGCGTCAGGTCATCGATGGCCAGCGCCCGGTCGGCGGGGCTGATTTTGCCGATGACGTTATACTTGCGGCCTTCGACGTTGTAGCCGGGGATGCCGGCGGCGAAAAGTCCAACCATGTCGGCGCGCACCTGACCGTCGGAGATATAGTCGATCCCGGCGGAGATCTGGTCCTCCACCGCTCGTTTGATGGCGTCTTCCGGTTCCATTCGGGCGTATGGGTGGCTTCCTATTACTGTGGTGGTCAAGCTCACTTCTGTTTCCTTTATATAGTTGTTGATGTCAGGTTAATAATATCAGAGTTTGCCCTTCAGGATGCTGTCGGTCATCCGGGCGGCGTGCCGGTTGCGCGCCACGTCGTGGACCCTGATGATATCCGCGCCGTGGACGATGGAGACGACGTTGCCGGCCACGGTGCCGGTCTCCAGGTTGTCTCCTTCGGAGCTGATGGTTTTGCCGATGATCGATTTTCTGGACAGCCCTATCAGTACCGGGTGGCCCAGCGCCTTGATCTCATCGAGCCGTTTCAGGATCTGCAGATTGTGGGTCACCGATTTGCCGAAGCCGATGCCGGGGTCCAGGATTATTTTCTCTATCCCTTTCTCCTCGCAGAGCCGCAGCCGATCCTTGAAATATTTAACTATTTCCACGACCACATCTTTATAGCGCGGCCGACGTTGCATGGTGCGCGGGTCGCCTTTCATATGCATGATGATCACCGGCAGATCGGTCTCCGCGGCCAGGTCGGCCATGACCGGGTCGCGCAGGCCGCTAATATCGTTGATGATGGTGGCGCCCGCCTCGATGGCTTGCCGGGCCACCGACGGCTTGTACGAGTCGATCGATATCGGCGGGCATTCCGGCAGTCTGGAGATTTCCTTTATTACCGGTATCACCCGGTTCAGCTCCTCCTCCTCCGGGACCACATCCGCCCCCGGTCGGCTCGATTCGCCGCCTATGTCCAGGATGTCGGCGCCGTCACGGATCAGGGCGCGGGCGTGTTCCACCGCCCTGGTCGGGTCGAAAAACGCGCCACCGTCGGAAAAGGAGTCGGGCGTGACGTTGATGATCCCCATGATCAGAGTGTGGCTGAAGACCAGCCTGCGGCCCTCGAAACGATATTCTTTTGGTCTCATTGTATTAACAGCAACCCACTATGCCAAACCGGCGGCCAAAGAGATCACACCGCCGATGTTACGATTTGCGTTCGACCTCGACCGATTCAAACGTCTCTATCACATCCTGAAGTTTTACATCGTTGAATTTTTCCAGCCCGATGCCGCATTCATAGCCGTTGGCCACCTCTTTTGCATCATCCTTGAACCGTTTTAGCGAGCTAATCGAGCCGGTATGAATAACAACATTATCCCGAATCAGCCGTGCGGCGGAGTTTCTGACGATCTTGCCCGATACCACATAGCTGCCGGCGATGGTGCCCACCTTTGGCACCACGAATGTGTCTCTCACCTCCGCCCTTCCGGTCACTTCCTCGCGGAACACCGGCTCCAGCATGCCCTCCAGCGCGGAGCGGATATCGTCGATGGCGTTGTATATCACGCTATAGAACCGCACATCCACCATCTCCTCTTCCGCCATCACCTTCGCCTTCTCCGTCGCGCGGACGTTGAAGCCGATGATGATCGCGTTGCTGGCAGCGGCCAGGCTGACATCGGTCTCCGTGATTCCGCCCACGGCGCCATGCAGGACATTGATGCGGACAGTTTCGAACTTTATATCGGCCAGCGCTTTTTGCACCGCTTCGATGGAGCCTTGCGCGTCCGCCTTGATGATGATGTTCAGATCCTTGATCTCGCCCTGGGTGATCTGGGCGTGCAGCGTCTCCAGCTTCAGATGACCCCGGGCGGTCAACCCTTCGACCCGCTGCGCCTCTTCACGTTTGGCGGAGATCTGGTTCGCCTTCCGCTCGCTCTCCACCACCATGAAGCTTTCACCCGCCGGCGGCACACCGGAGAACCCAAGCACCTCCACCGGCGTCGATGGCCCCGCATCTTTTCTCCTTTTGCCCTTGTCGTCGATGATGGCGCGGACCTTGCCACTGTACGCGCCGGACACGAAGGCGTCGCCCACCTTCAATGTGCCCTTCTGGATCAGCACCGTCGCCACCGGCCCACGGCCCTTGTCCAGCTTCGACTCCACCACGATGCCATACGCCATCCGATCCGGGTTAGCCTTCAGCTCCAGTATCTCCGCCTGAAGCAGCAGCATTTCCAGCAGGTTGTCGATGCCGGTGTTCTGTTTGGCCGAGACCTCGCAGAAGATCGTATCGCCGCCCCATTCCTCCGCCACCAGGCCGTGGGCGGTCAGGTCCTGTTTGATCCTGTCCGGGTTGGCGTCAGGTTTATCGATTTTATTTATCGCCACCAGCACCGGCACCTCCGCCGCCTTGGCATGGTGGATCGCCTCCAGTGTCTGCGGCATCACGCCATCATCCGCCGCCACCACCAGCACCACGGCGTCTGTCACCGAGGCGCCCCGGGCGCGCATGGCGGTGAACGCTTCATGACCGGGGGTATCGAGGAACACAACGTTGCCCTTTTCCAATGGCACGGAATAGGCGCCTATGCTCTGGGTGATTCCGCCCGCTTCCTGTTCGGTGACGCGGGTCTTGCGGATGGTGTCGAGCAGTGATGTTTTGCCATGGTCCACATGGCCCATGATGGTGACCACCGGGGGGCGCGGCTCCAGCTTGTCCGCATCTTCCTCCTCTTCATGCTCCTCTTCCAGCTCGCTCTCTTCGCGGGTGATGATCTCCAGCCCCATCTCCACCGCCAGCTCTTTGGCCACCGGCACGTCGAGGGTCTGGTTCAGGGTGGCCATGATGCCTTTGCTGATCAGCATGCTGATTATTTCGTTCACGCTACGGCGGGTGCGCTCCGCAAATTCCTTGACGGTGGTGGCTTCGTCTATTATGATCTTGCGCGCCTCCTCTTCCAGTCTTGCCTGCTCCTCCTCGTCGATCAGGCGCTGTAGTTCCTTTTCCTCGGCTTCCTTGATTTTCCGGGCTTTTTCTTCCTCACGTTTTCTGGCTTTTTCCAGCTTGCGTTGTTCTTCCTCCTCCTTGCGCCGGATACGCTCTTCCTCTTTCCGTTTTTTCCTGGCCTCGCGCAGGTTTTCGTCGATAATCTCTTTCTGCTTATGCGTTTTCGGGGGTTCCTTTGCTTCTGGTTTTACCTCAGGCGTTGCTGCCGGTTTAGGTTCCGGGGCTGCCTCTGGCTCAGGTTTCGGCTCTGGCTTGACGGCTTTCGGTTTAACGATTTTTATTTTTCGAGGAGCCTCGGTATCCAGCACACTCGGCGCAGGTTCAGGCTCTGGAAGCGGTTCTGGTTTCGGCTCTTCCACCGCTGGCTCTGGTTCCCGGACAACCTGTCTCTCTTCCACCACCGTTGGCGCAGGCTCTTCGGTCCTGGGTGGCTCTTGCTCTTTCTCAGCCGCCTTTTCTTCCGTTGGCTCTTCTTTTTTGGCAGGGGCTTTCTTTTTTGCTGCGCTTTTTTTGGCGGCTGGTTTCTTTTTGGCCGGTTTGTCGGTTTTGGCCTTTGCCTTGGAAGTTGCTTTTTTCGCTTCCTTTTTAGCCTTTTTGGCCACGTTCTTTTTATCGGAGCCTTCCAGGCCCATTTTTTTAACCTGACGGCGCAAACGGTCGGCCAGATGCATCTCTATAGAACTTGAGTGACTTTTGACGGGATATCCCATGCCGCTCAGCAAGTCTATAAGAACTTTGTTTGCAACGCCCAAATCTTGGGCCAGTTCATATACTCTTACTCCAGACAAGTCGCTCTCCTAGCTATATTATATTTTCACAGGCTTCATGCGCTGTTTGCGCATACCGAACGTAGCATCATACCACTACGGCAATGCTAATCAATACAAGTTTCTTTTGATATGCGTCCTGAAGGTAAAATTTCTTCTATTGTACGTCGTCGGCAGGCCGATCCTCTCCACCTTCCTGCAATTCTTGGCTACGGTCATTTTCGTCTGTATCAGTCCGGTTTCCCTGTTTCGTCTTGTCCAGATACTGGTCATACTCCTTGCGGTTCATCACATCCAGCTCCCACCCGGTCAGCTTCACCGCCAGCCGGATATTCACGCCTTTTTTGCCGATGGCGGGGGATAGCTGGTCATCATCGGCGATCACATATGCCTTTTTCTCTTTATCGGAGATGATCACCTCCAGGTTTTTCGCCGGGGTGAGGGCGGCGGAGATCAGCTTCTGCGGGTCTTCTTTCCAGTGGAGGATATCGATTTTTTCTCCGCCGAGCTCCTGGGCCACCGGCTGTATGCGCGCGCCCCGGGCCCCAACGCATGCGCCCACCGCATCCACGTCCACCTTTCTGCTGCAGACCGCCACCTTCGACCGGCCTTCGTGACTGCGCGCCAGCGATTTGATCTCCACGATGCCGTCGGCCATCTCCGGCACTTCCATTTCCATAAGCTTGCGCAGCAGGTCGGGGTGGCTCCTGGACAACATGACGATCGGCTCCCGCCGGGTCTCTTCCACGTCGATGATCATGAACTTCACATGCTTGCCCTTATCAAACCTGTCGAGCGCCAGCTTTTCCTCCGCCGCAAGGATGCCGTCCACCTGGTCCAGCTCGAACAGGTCGCGACCGTCGTCATGTTTGATCATGCGGCCGGTGACCATCTCGCCGATGCGCGCGCGCCAGGCCAGGTACATGCGATGATATTCCAGCTCGCGCCCTTTTTTATGGATCATGATCCGCACCGATTGCGCGGCGATCCGGCCCAGGTCCTCCATCTCCACTTTGCGGCATATCGACTCGTCCGGTTTGGCGTCCGGGTTCTCTTTCAGCGCGTCGTCCATGGTGATATGCAGCTTCGGGTCGTCCACCGTTTCGGCGTTCTCCAGTATTTCGTACAGCTCGAATTCGCCGGTCTCCGGGAAGAATTTGGCGTGGAGGTTTTCGCGGTTGAGCCGTTTGCATGCGGCGTAGGTGACCGCCTGGCGGATGGTTTCGACCAGGTCGTCAAAGCCGATCGATTTTTCATCCGCCACCATTTTCAGGGCGTTCATAAGGTCGGAGGACATAGCTAGAACTCCACCTCCAACCGCGCCTTGGCGATGTCTGCGTAGTCGATCTGCGCTGTGTCGCCGGAGTCTTTCAAGGTGACCGTGACCGATTGGTCGTCGGCGCTGTCGATGACGCAGAGGAGCTTACGGTCGGTGAAGCCGTCGGCGCTGGTTCGCAAGGTGATCAGGGCGAGCAGGCCGATGGCGCGTTGGTAGTCGGCCGGTTTTTTCAAAGGGCGCGTCAGGCCGGGGGAGGAGACCTCCAGGGTGTAGTCACGCGATTGGTCGTCCTCCGCCTCCAATAGCAGGTCGATCTGGCGCGAGACGGTAGCGCAATCCTCCACCGTCACGCCGCCCGCCTTGTCGACATATACGCGCAGTAGGGCGCCCTTGCCCGCGCCGGTGAATTCAATGTCGAAGAGTTCCAGCCCCTCCGCTTCCACCGCCGGGCCGATCAGCCCCCGCACCTTTTCTATTCTGTTTCTGTTCATGACTCCAGTATATTTTAGCTGGACAATTATTGCATAGGAAAAGGAAGAAGGTTTGGATATTTAGCAGAAGGGTCTGCTCTAACTGTGGGAAAACTACTTTTTACTTTGTTCAGGGCAGAGGCTCAACAGTATTAGGACAGTGTCTTAATAAATTTGTCTACTCCAACTATTAGTTCGTCAATGTCACCCTTACTAGGGTCAGTATCTTTATTGTGATCACATAGATTTCTTAAATCAGCTAGATGTTGAATTTTTCTCCATTCAGGAATCTCAATAACGTCAGATTTCTTAAGTAATTCGGCAAAGTCATTAATCCCGGAGCGATTCTTTTTTACCTTTATTTTATGATTTTCACAAACTTGTTTGAGATGTCCTTCTAAGACAACACCTGCAACTGCACCAGCAGCGCGAGTAAAACCTTTTTTATTTAGCTCTTTTGCTGCATCGAGCTCATTGTCGAATACATCGGCCTGTACTAACTGTTTAATATCAAAAAGTGAACTTTCAAAGCGTCTTTGCACTGATTTTATTATGCTTAGTTGCTGTCTGAAATGTGGGATAGCGTCACCAGGGCCAACAATTTCTTCGCCATTTCTTGTTATATTTAATCCTTGCAGAGCATCTTCAATTACATAGTTTTCGGAAGAAATATTTTTTCTCGTTTTTGGTTTTTTATAATAGTAAATAAAATCATCTAGCCGGTCTGGTAATAACTGTTTCAATAGTACAAGCGCCTCGGAATACCATCCTTGATATTCAGATCTAAAGTCGGAGAGGCTATTTAAGAACTTATCAAGTTCTTTTTTGCTACCATATTTTTTTTTTAGTATAGGGTTATATTGTTCAGGCAAAAATTGGATTCCCATGATGTGAAAAAGGATTTCTCCTTTCGAGACTAATTCTTCAACATCTTTTTTGTATTTGTCTATGTTTGAAATCATTTTCTTACTCATTTTAAATGTATTCTATGGGTGTTGTCATTTTATATCAAGGGTGTTTTCAATAATTTCTCGCTCCCTCCTTTCGAAAAGGAGGGCTGGGGAGGATTAGCAATTATAGCGATTATTGTCATTGCAAGTGGCATGGTTTGCTAAGTGAAATCAGCTATTTACTGGATAAGAGAGTAGAAAATCCCCCTTGGTCCCCCTTTTTTAAGGGGGGTGGCGCGGCCACTGCGAGTGACGCTGGCGCGTGGGCGCAATTCCTTGTTAATTGCGCAAGGCGTTTCGCTTGCTTGCGGTTTCACCTTATATGAGTGAAAGGGCCGGTTAATAAAAGCAAGGGGATATAATGACGTCAACATGTGCGCGCAAGCAATAAATGCGCCATAATGGCGCCTCAAATGCTTTTTTTGCTCCAAATGCCTCATATGCCTCAAATGCTCCAAATGCCTCACCTGCTATTTACTGGTGGTAATAACTCTTGTAATCTCGGACGTAATGTGCGACTTGGCACAGAGATGAAATTAAGGAGCAGAGTTATGAGAACGAAAAATTACCGATGCCGCGACCCGGCGTCGCCTGCAATCTTACATTGATGTAAGGGCCGGTCAAGTGGCGGGGCCACACCCAGTTACGCTGTCGCGCCGGCATAGTTCCTTTCCGGTCGCGCCGGAAGCGTTCGCTTGCTCACTGCCTGTGGTCTTATTCTTATGAGTAGAAGGGCCGGTTAAGTGGCGGGGCCACACCCAGTTACGCTGTCGCGTCGGCGTAGTTCCTTTCCGGTCGCGCCGGAAGCGTTCGCTTGCTCACTACCTGTGGGCTTATTCTTATGAGTAGAAGGGCCGGTCAAGTGGCGGGGCCACACCCAGTTACGCTGTCGCGTTGGCGTCGTTCCTTTCCGGTCACGCCGGAAGCGTTCGCTTGCTCACTACCTGCGGGCTTATTCTTGCCGGTTAAAGTGGATCAGCGAACAGAAAGGCAGCTATATAACACGCGTCAGCGGTTTTGGTCTGCCCACGGCAGTTATAAACCGGCGTCTTTTTTGATTGCGTCCGCCTTGTCGGTTTTCTCCCAGCTGAACTCGTCGAGCTCTCGACCGAAATGGCCATAGGCGGCGGTCTTCTGGAAAATCGGACGGCGCAGATCGAGCGTATTAATGATCCCGAACGGTGTCAGGTCGAAATGTTTGTGGACCAGCTTGTGGATCTCTTCCTGATCGATCTTCCGCGTGCCGAACGAATCGACCAGCAGCGAGACCGGCTCCTTCACGCCGATGGCGTAGGCCAGCTGCACCTCGCACTTGTCCATCAGCCCGGCGGCCACCAGGTTCTTCGCCACGTAGCGCGCCATGTATGATGCGGACCGGTCCACCTTGCTCGGGTCCTTGCCGGAGAACGCGCCGCCACCGTGGGAGCCGACGCCGCCGTAGGTGTCGACAATGATCTTGCGGCCGGTCAGCCCGGTGTCGCCATGGGGTCCGCCCACGACGAATCGGCCAGTCGGATTGATGTGATAGGTCACCTTGCTCTCGTCGAACAGCTCTGGCGGCATGGTTGGTTTGATCACCTTTTCGATGATGTCGGCATGGAGCTGATCGTCGGAGACATCCTCGGAATGCTGGGTCGAGAGGACAACGGTGTTGATCTTGTGCGGTGTTTTGTTCAGGTACTCGATGGTCACCTGCGATTTGCTGTCCGGCCGGAGGTATGGCATGGTCCCGTCCCGGCGCAACTCCGCCAGGCGCATCAGCAGCTTGTGCGACAACAGCACCGGTGTCGGCATCAGCTCCGGCGTTTCGTTGGTGGCATAGCCGAACATGATGCCCTGGTCGCCCGCGCCCTGTTCTTCAGCCGTCTCCCGCACGACGCCCTGGGCGATGTCGGGCGATTGGCCATGCATGGCGTTGATGACGGCGCACGATTTGTGATCGAAGCCGAGGGCGGAGTCGTCATACCCGATTTTTTCTACAACAGATCGGGCGATAGCGTCCACATCGAACTTGACGCTGGGGTCGGCTGTGTATTCGCCGCCGACAAGGATCAGGCCGGTGGTACAGAAGGTTTCGCAGGCCACTCTGGCCATTGGGTCCTGGCTGATGATTGCGTCCAGCACGGCGTCGGAAATCTGGTCGCTGATTTTATCAGGATGCCCTTCAGAGACTGACTCTGAAGTGAACAGATAATTGATACGGCCCATCTTTGTCCTCTTATATTAGATATTGATTTAATGTTAAACGGTGAATTGTACCAAATAATAACTCTTAATCAAGTTTATTTCCGCTTGACATCGAATGTGGTGGCAGTGGGCCAGATATGTGCTGGTCAATTTTTGAATGAAAGTATATTATATATGGAAACTTTTAGGTGGGTCATCGATGTTATCGAAGATGAAAGTTGATTTTTGTTTTTCATGGACTGTTTATATTTCACAGTTTAATTATTCTCTGGGATACCAACTGTGAAGCAAACTATAAAACTGATTGCCCTAACACTTTATGGTCCTTTAGTCTTCGTATATCTGGCTTTAACTGGCGCTCTGTTTAAAAAAGCCCCCTGGTTTCCTAAATGGTACAGAAGGTCGATCCGGGACTGGTCGATCCATCTGCTGACCATGCTTGATGTCACTGTAAATATCGATTATGAGTCAGAGAAAAACCTGGCCGCCGTGGATAACGAGATTGTGGTCGCCTCACACAAAAGCCATCTGGAGAGTGTTATCCTTTGGGCCATCTATCCACTAAAAAAGTCATTGGTGTTTGTGGCGAATAAAGAGCTGTTCCAGGTTCCATTGATTTGCGCCGGACTTAAAGCGGCAGGCGCAATTTCGATTGATCGGACCCGGGGGCGCGAGTCGTGGACAAATCTGCGCGAGGCGGTGGCCGGCCTGAGCGAAAGCAAGTCCCTGCTTGTATTTCCGGAAATGACTAAAAAAGGAAACGGCCAACTCGGCTCGTTCAAAAAAAGCGCTTTTATACTCTCTAATGAATCGGGGCGGAACCTGCTGCCGATATGCTTTTACGGAACAGAGAACGTGATGCCTAAAGGCGCGTGGATACCAAGGCCCGGCACAGTGACCGTGAAAGTGTTGCGGCCGATCCCGGCGGCGCTGGTGGAGATGATGACAGTGGACCAACTGGCCGAACATGTGTGGAGCGATATGAACAAGGCGATGGAAAGAGAGATCGCCTGACAGGCTTGATTCTACCTATAGTTGACAAACTGCATATGGATGCCGAGGTCTTTCTCTTTTAACGTCGTCATGACGGTCTGGAGGTCGTCCTTTTTCTTGCCGGAGACGCGGACCTGGTTCTCCTGGATGGAGGCTTGCACTTTTTTCTTCATGTTTTTTACGATCTTCACGATCTCCTTCGCCTTCTCGGTGGGGATCCCTTGCTGGAACGTGATCACCTGCCGCGCCATGCCGCCCGCCGCCTGCTCCACATTGCCATATTGCAGCGCCTTGAGGGCGACGCCCCGTTTTATCAGCTTCGACTGGACAATATCGATGACCGTCTTCAACTGCGGCTCGCTGTCGCCCATGATGGTGACCGTACCAGCTTTTTGGTCCAGGGTGACCTCCGCCTTCGACCCCTTGAAGTCGTACCTCTGTTTTATCTCCGCCATGGTCTGGTTAACGGCGTTGTTCGCCTCCGCCATGTCAACACGGGATACTATGTCGAATGAACTGTCACTGGCCATCGCTGTTCCAAAGCTCCTCTGATTTGTTGTTTTCAATCTGTTTCATCGTCTCGATCCACTGATCCACCGGCATGGCGCCCAGGTCGCGACTGTCCCGCAGTCGGACGGCGATCTTTTGTTCCTCCGCTTCACGGCCGCCGATGACCAGCATATATGGGATTTTCTGGAGCTGGGCGTTGCGGATCTTTTTCTGCAACCGCTCGGAGCTGGTATCGAGTTCGACACGTATTTCCCCCTCTCTCAACTTTTCGAACACTTCTGTGGCGTAGTCGTTTTGCGCGTCTGTGATCGGCAGTACAGTCGCCTGCACCGGGGCGATCCATACCGGGAACGCGCCCATCGTCTGCTCGATCAGTATGCCGATGAACCGCTCCAGCGAGCCGAATATGGCGCGATGCACCATGGCAGGGGTATGCGCTTCGCCGTCGGCGCCGATATACTCCATGCCAAACCGCTCCGGCAGAAAGAAGTCGACCTGCACCGTGCCCAGCTGCCACTGCCGGCCGATACAATCCTTCACGTTGAACTCGATCTTCGGCCCGTAGAAGGCGCCTTCGCCCTCCTTGATTTTGTATTCCAGGCCAACCGCGTCGGTCGCTTCCTTCAGTATCTTCGTCGCCTGTTCCCACACATCCTCTCCACCGATAGCTTTCTCCGGCCGGGTGGCGATGAAGACGGTGTACTCGTCGAAACCGAAATCTTTGTACACTTCGATGGTGTAGTCGATGATGTCAATGATCTCCGCCCTGAGGTCCTCCATGGAGCAGTAGACATGGGCGTCGTCCTGGGTAAATGCGCGCACCCGGAACAGGCCGTGGAGCACACCCGATAGCTCGTGACGATGCACCAGCCCGAACTCCGCCACCCGCATCGGCAGTTCACGGTAGGAGCGCCGCTCTTCTTTATAGACCAGCACGCCGCCGGGACAGTTCATCGGTTTGATGGCGAACTGCCGGTCATCGACGGATGAAAAGTACATGTTCTCGCGATAATAATCGGTATGCCCCGATGTCGCCCACAGGTTCTCTATAAGCATCTGTGGCGTGTCGATCTCCACATACCCGCGCCGGTCGTTTTTCTTCCGGTTATACTCGATCAGCTTGTTGAAAATCGTCCTCCCTTTCGGCAGCATGAAGGGGAACCCGGCGCCCTCCTCGTGGAACGAGAACAGTTTTTGCTGCTTGCCGATCAGGCGATGATCCCGCTTTCTGGCTTCCTCGATTCGGGTGATATGCGCCTGCAGCTCATCCTTGGTGGCGAAGCAGAGGCCGTATACCCGTTGTAACGGCTCGTTCTGCGAATCCCCCAGCCAGTAACTTCCGGCGATCCGGTCCACCTTGAACGCCTTGATCGCCTTCGTGTTCTCCACATGCGGCCCGCGGCACAGATCGACGAAGTCGCCCTGGCGGTAGATGGAGACGGTGGCTTCGTCCTTAAGCTGGTTATTCAGTGTCAAAACCTTGAACCGTTGGTCGGCGAAAAGTTTTAGCGCCTCTTCGCGGGAGATATCTTCGTGGGTGAAGGGGTGTTTGCCTTTGATGATTTTTTTCATCAATTTTTCGATTTTCGGCAGATCCTCCTCGCTCAGCGACCCGTCCGGTATCTTTATATCGTAGTAGAAGCCGTCATCCGTCTCCGGCCCGAAGGCGAACTGCGCGTCTGGATAGAGTGTCTGGATCGCCTCCGCCATCACATGCGCCGCGGAATGGCGCACCGCGTTAATATCAGTCATCTATTGTTTGGTTAACTCCGTTAAAAATCAAAAGTTGCATTATAGTTTACATTTCCGTTCCAGTCCCATAAAAATAAATCAAATAGTTCTTGGGCGAAAAATAGAAAGTAGATTTTATATAGCGAAAATAAAACAAAAATATGGTATAATCAATTTGTGTGGTAACTGAAAATCAGCAATGGTGTCAATGGTCAGATGTGGTTTGAGTATGTGGAAAAGCTGTGAAAAAGCAATGATTAACTTGGGTAAAAAAAAGCGTTGACACACAACATATTGTGCCATAGAATAGCCGGAAATACAATATACTGTGCGGGGCTTAAAATATATTCTGATATCAACATGTTTTGGCGTTTTATAAGCTGCAAACCTTAATAATAAAAATCGCTTACATGCTGTATTTAATGACGATTATGAAGAAGTGGGTCAATCTTAGCCTTAAATAAGTTATTCGAAGGAGAATCGTGTGGAGCCTGACAGAGACCTGGAGTTTGAACAACCAGCCGATGAAAACAACGAGCCAATAGATATGAGCGCCAATATTGAGGCTTTGGCCGATATCCGGAACAGCGAAGTACCAGACCCTGTAACTCTCCTTTCTGAAAACGCTCTGCGCGTGCTGGAGCGGCGATATCTGAAGCAGGACAGCGAGGGAAACATCATAGAAACACCGGCCGATCTGTTCCGCCGGGTCGCGAAAAACATCGCCCAGGTGGAGGTGCGTTATGGCGGCGCCAAGGACGCGCTGGAGGTCGAGGAAGAGTTCTATGCGGCCATGGCGCGTCTGGAGTTTATGCCGAACTCACCCACACTGATGAACGCCGGCCGGGAGCTGCAGCAGCTGTCCGCCTGTTTCGTTCTGCCGGTGGATGACAATATGGAGTCTATATTCACCGCGATCCGCGACACGGCCCTGATCCATAAATCAGGCGGCGGCACCGGCTTCTCCTTTTCCCGGTTGCGCCCGGCCAACTCCCGGGTGAAATCGACCAGCGGCGTATCGTCAGGGCCGATATCGTTCATGCGGGTGTTCGACTCCGCCACCGAGGCGATCAAACAGGGCGGCACCCGGCGCGGCGCCAACATGGGCATATTGCGGGTCGATCACCCCGATATAGAAGCGTTCATCGACTGCAAACGGGCCGAAAAAGGTTTTAACAATTTCAACATCTCCGTTGCGATTACCGACGTGTTCATGAAAGCGTTGCAAAACGGCGGCGACTACGACCTGGTCAACCCGCACACAAAAGAGATAACCGGCAAACTGAACGCCAAAACCATATTCAAAAAGATCGTCTCCTCCGCCTGGAAAAACGGCGACCCAGGCATCGTGTTCATCGACAAGATCAACAACGACAACCCCACACCGCAGGTGGGCCCCATGGAATCGACAAACCCGTGCGGCGAGCAGCCGTTGCTGCCGTATGAATCGTGCAACCTCGGCTCGATCAACCTGGCGCGGATGGCCAACGGGGGCGGCGTGATCCATTGGGACCGGCTGAAGAAGGTTGTCCATACCTCGGTCCGGTTCCTCGATAACGTCATCGATATGAACAACTACCCGATCGACAAGATCGACAAGATGACCAAGGCGAACCGGAAGATCGGCCTGGGTGTGATGGGCTGGGCGGACCTGCTGATCAAGCTGGGTGTGCCGTATAACTCTGACGAGGCGATATCGCTGGCCACCGACGTCATCGATTTTATAGATACAGAGTCGAAAAAGGCCTCCGCCGAGCTGGCAAAGGCCCGGGGCGAGTTCCCTAATTTTTCCGGCTCCATTTTCGACAAGCCGGGCAAGCCGAAGCTGCGTAACGCCACAACCACCACCATCGCCCCCACCGGCACCATCAGCATCATCGCCGGCTGTTCATCCGGCATAGAGCCGCTGTTCGCGCTATCTTATGTGCGGACGGTGATGGACAAGGACAAGCTGGTGGAGATCCATCCGTTGTTCCAGCAGACAGCCGAACAGCACGGTTTCTATACGGAAGAGCTGAAAAAGGATGTGGCGTATCATGGGCATATCGAGGATATGGAAAACATCCCGGATGAAATAAGAAAAGTGTTCGTGACCGCCCATGGCGTGACGCCGGAGTGGCATATCAAGATGCAGTCGGCGTTCCAGAAACATACCGACAACGCCGTCTCCAAAACCGTCAACTTCTCGCACGACGCCACAGAGCAGGATGTGCATGATGTATACATGATGGCCTACGAGCATGGCTGCAAGGGCGTGACCATCTATCGCGACGGCTCCCGCGATGAGCAGGTGCTCTCCACCGGCGCCACCCCATCGAACAACGGCGGCCAGGCCGAACAGGCGGCGCCGTTGCAGGATGGCAAGATAACACCACGGCCACGGCCGGATGTTGTGTTCGGCTCCACCCAGCGGATCAACACCGGGTGCGGCTCTATCTATGTGACGGTGAACCACGACGAAACCGGCAAACCGTTCGAGCTGTTCACGCAGATCGGCAAGGCTGGTGGATGCGCTGCCAGCCAGACGGAATCGATCGGCCGCCTGGTCTCCCTGGCGTTGCGGGCGGGGATAGATATAAACGAGATACGCGCGCAGTTGATGGGCATCTCCTGTCACCAGCCGGCGTGGGAAAAAGGGATGCGCATCTCCTCCTGCGCCGACGCCATCAGCAAGGCCATCGGCACACTGAAAAATTTCGAAGCGCCATCGGACAACAATTTTCTGCCCGGGTTCGAGCCGAAAAGCAATAACCTGGATGAAGTGTTCCCGGTCTCTATCAAGATGGTCGATGAAAAAGACCATATGCCCGGCGGCGCCTGCCCGGATTGCGGCGGCGCGCTTCAACAATCGGAGGGTTGCCTGGTCTGCGCAGGTTGCGGCTATTCAAAATGTTGATGACAACATAACGGAACCTACGGACCATTTTCTTTCCTGACTTAATATCATTGACCGGTGAAACTGAGTAGGTCTATAATTGTCGAACGAACAATAGCGCGTTTACCAACTGTGGAAGCGGGCTGAAGCGGTTGGGATGGCGCCTTTTTTGCGCTGGGTTTGGTTATTGAATAAGTTTGTGGAGTAAGTCTTGCGTTATGAGTTATTTGGATATTTGTCCTGTTTGTGATAACAGGCTGAATTTGATGCCGAAAGTACTTGGCGCCGACTTGAAGTTTGACTGTGGTAAATGCTCCTCGTTCATAGTCACTCTGGAGTGTCTGGCGCAGAATGAAAAACGGATTAATGAAAATCGTTCGACGATTTCAACATGGATCAATAATCAAAACAAAATGGGGAACAAGGTCCCAACTTTAGATCAAAAAGCTCTCGATTTAATAACTAAAAAATAGATTAGCCAAATACCTGCGGTAACAACCGGCCCTGTGCGCCCATGTTTTTTAGAAACCCGCCCATATGGTAAGTGTTCAGTAATATAGCTGGGCAGGATAAAATTGCTTCAATAATTATACAGTTCAGGTCATTTGCCGCAACCGTGCCAGACTTAATATCGTTGACCGGTGAATCTGTGGATGACTATAATCGGCGGATGAACGAAAATGCTGATCCACAGGTTAAAAAGGAGAAGGTTGCAGCCGACCTACGTCTGATCAAAAGCATCGCCAACGATGATGACGCCGCCTGGGGTCAGTTCGTGGAGCAGTATACCGACTGGGTACTGTACAAGGCGAAGGAGTGGTGCCAGGGGCATTGCCGCTATGCCGCCGGCCAATATTTTTGCGGTTTGACCAGCCTGTCGCTCCAGCGTGACGGTAAGGAGATCAAGCCGGACCTGCCGGAATGTGACGAGGGGATGGACACTTATATCTGGATTTTCGAACAGCTGCGGCGCAGGGTAAAAAAATATACCGGTAAAAATGAGTGCATGCTCTCCACGTTCGTTTGGACGATCTTGAACTCCAGAGAGATGCATATCGATTGGCTAAGGTGGAAGTATGGCCGGGTATTTTAAGCAATCAGCGTACAAAAGATTCACGACGCATATTTTGGGTTTGAAGGCGGCGATAAACTGATGGCAGAATATTTTAGTCAATCTGCATATAAAAGGTTGCCCGCAGCGATCCAGGGCCTGCCGGAGAAGGAGAAAGCGGCCTTTATCTTCCTCCGGATGAAACGGAACGACGCGTTCATCGCAAAGGAGCTGGACGTTTCCCTGACCGAAGCCAAGGGCATCATCCTGAACGTTCAGGAGACTTTGATCAAAAGCGGGACCCTGGACCTGATCAAGGACCCGGTTTTCTATCAGATAGACCACCCGAAGGAGACCGATTCGGGCGATGGCCGGTCGTTTGAGCTGCCGGCGCATGATATGGACATGGTGGATCAGATTACGCTGGATCATTTCTATAAGGCGATCGGAGATTCGTTGAACGAGCTGCCAAAACCAAATCGGAGGCTGATGAGCCTCTGGTTCAACAAAGAGATGACGGCGAAGGATATCCTTAGTTTTTACAAGAAGTTGGGCCTGCCCATAACCGACCGTAAACCGATCGGGAAAACCACGGAACAGGACGTTTTTTACGCTTTGGAAAAAAATATTAAAAAATTACTGGAGATTGTCCGTACACATCTTGATCAGGAAGGCGAGGAGCTTACCCCCTCCGCGCTGAAGGCCATATTGAACGAGACCGGTGTATAAAAATGCGAAAAATGGCCGATCCTGATGTAGCGGGTTTATATAAAAAAGGACTAACAAAATGGGTCATTTGAAACTGGGCGAGCTGATAGCTTTCGCCGATCCAGCGATGGACAAGGATGATAGGAAAAACGCGCAGGCGCATCTGGACGGGTGCGCGCAGTGCCGCGCGCGGTTCATATCACTACAGACTTTCCGGGCCTCCGCCATGGAGGTTCCTGTGAACCTGTCGAGCTTCAACATGTCTGTGGATTGTGTGCCGACCGAATATATGGGCGACTTCCTGGGCGGCAGATTGCCGGCGGATGAGTATTCGCTCTATTCAAACCATATAGAACAGTGCGACACATGCTTCGAGCGCGCTTCGTTTTTCAACCTCTCTGGCATTCGCATGGCGGAGGGTATCCTGAACATGGAGCCTACCCCGGCCCGATATATCGAAGCTGTGGCCCCCGGTAAATCTGTCGGTCAGGCCGAAGAGCCCGGTTCGTTTTTCGGCAAGGCGTTCGATTGGCTCCGGTCCCCGGTTCCGGCGTATGCGTTGGCCGCTTCGCTTCTGTTCTTCATGATCATCGGTTCACCCGGTGGATCGGGCGATATAATAGATTTGGACTCTGATAAAATGTTCACGCTGTATCAGGCGCCGGAGCACAACGGCCAATCGTTCGGCTTTTCCGACGCTGGGCGCAAAATCGGCGAAGTTGACGCAGGGCTGGCTATCCGGCAGGTCTCCAGCGACCTGGTGGAGTTTCGCTGGAACGAGGTCGATGACGCGGATGAATATCAGTTTTCGTTACAGGAGCTGCGCTCCAACGCGCCGCTGGAGATATACGAGACCACCACAACCGAGCCGAACGTAACAGTGGCGATGTCGATGATCAACAAACGGAAGGCATACCGCTGGAGTGTGGCCGGTGTGGCCGACGGATCGGATCAGAACAAGGTTTTTACCGCCGTAGGTCAGTTCGCGTTTAGCAGATAACCAATAAATATAGGAGGATGAGCCGTTGAATATCGTCTTCCGCTTGGCCACGCCGCTGGCCATGGCGTTAACATTTATATTAACGCTGCCCCCACCGGGCCAGGCGCAAATAACCCCGAAAGGCGACAGCGCCAGCCGTGACTATTGGCTGCGGGAAAGCACGATTCTGGACGATAAAGACCCCCGCTCCATAAAAGCTCATACCATATTCAAACGGGTGCTCGACGCCGCCGATAAAAGGCCGGGGCCTTCGCCGGAGCTGTATATTCTGGATGAAGAAGGTTTTCCATGGGCGCGGTCTCTTCCCGATGGCGCTGTGATACTGACAAGGGGCGCCATCGATGTGTGCCTGCAGGCGAAATCGGAATCGGACGCAGATGCGCGGCTGGCGTTCATCCTGGGCCACGAGCTGAGCCATCAGGTCAACGGCGATTTCTGGCATTTCTTTTTCTATCAGGGGCTGAACCCTGTGCAGGCGGAGGATAAAGAAACAAGGGAGACGCTGGAGCATGTGAAGGAGATCGCGAAAAGCGGCGACAGCATCTCCGCCAAGGAACTGCAGGCGGATCAGTACGGCCTGCTGTACGCGTCGCAGGCCGGGTATAACGTGAAACGGATCGTGGCGGAAGACACCAACTTCTTCCGGGAATGGACCGCCGCGACCAATCCAGCCATGCTGGAGGGCGTGATCATGCAGATCAACCACCCGAAGATCGAAGAGCGCTCCGCTTCGGCGTTGCTGGCGCTGGCCCGCGTGGTGGAAAAAATAGAACTGTTCGACCAGGGTGTGCTGGCGTATAAAAATGGCGGCTATTCGGTGGCGAAGGATTATTTCGAGGAGTTCCTGTCGGTCTACCAGAGCCGGGAGGCGTTCAACAATCTCGGCCTGGTGTATTATCAGATGGCGGCGGACGAATATATACAGTGGAAGCCGGGCGACCCGGGGTTTCGCCTGTCGCTGATCATCGACCCCAGCACCAGGGCCAGCGAAACCTTTCTGGAGACCGGGAGGGCGTTGACTTCGTTCGGCTCCCGGTTCCGCACGCAAGAGATCGATCCGCACGAATCGTTGTTCAACAAATACGCCGACATGGCGGAGCGATATTTCCGTGAGGCCTCCGACCGGGACCACACCTACGCCATGTCGCACAACAACATGGCGTGCGTTCATTTTCTCCGGGCGGAATATTCCAGCGCCGTGGGCGAGCTGGACATGGCGCTGCGGCTGGACCCGGACCTGGCGGAGGCGTATAACAACCGGGCCGTGGCATACCTCAAGCTTGCGCAAAAGCTGAAGGTCAACCTCGACAAAAAAGTGGAATCGAGCCTGCTGGAAGCGCTGAAGGTGAAGCCGGACTATGCCGACGCCATGTTCAACCTGGCGTATTTTTACAAGCAGGCTGGCCGCGATAAAGACAGCGAAGTTTATAAAAAACGGTTCGCCAAGGCTAATCCAGACTCTGAATTACTCCAACTCCTGCAATAGTATGAAAATTGTTGGCCGGATCAATCTGTTTGTCCATCAGTGGAGTTTGAGGCCGCTTGTTTGAGCCGACGCTCCCTGGCCAGCAACTGCAGGTTTCGTGAATAGACGAGGAAACCAAAGGACTGGCCCAGAATAAACACGATGTCCCTTATATGTATAGCGTAGGTCAGCAGTATACAGGCGCCTGCCAGGCTCAGATACCAGAAATAGATCGGTATCACACTCTTTCCCTCTTTTTCGGAATAGAGCCATTGCACCAGAAACCTGCTCATAAAAATGCCTTGGCCCAACAGCCCAAAGCCCACCCAAAACATTTCAGTGTTTGTCATTTAGGGTTTCTCTCTCTTTTTTTAAAGAACTTATGATACGGGTTTATGTTAAAGAGCCATGATACGCTAAACATGTTGCAAACACCATCCGCCAGCGGATCAAAAATATTTGTAACAAATTGCAACCAATGAAGCGGCCAGCAGAAAATTAATATACAATCTTCAAAAGCGCATATTAGGAAGTAAATCATGAAAATAGTTTCAACAGCCGGACGATTATTTGTCGTCTGTTTAATGCTGCTTACTTGCGTTGGTATATCACTGGCCCAGGATAAAGGCTCCGCGGCGCAAACCGTGTTGACACTGGAGCGGAGCATCGACATCGCCCTGGAAAAAAACCGGCGGTTGGCCATCGCCCGCCAGGAAGAACAGCGCGCCCGGGAGGTGCAGACAGAGACCTTTGGGTTGGCGTTGCCTGATCTCGATTTCACCGCTGACTACACCCGCAACATGGATAATCCGGAAGTGGAGCTGTTTGGAACCAGCGCAAAGCTGAAGCCGGATGAGGTCTATTCGCTCCGGGCCAAGCTGGATCAGTACATCTATTCCGGCGCTGTTGTATCCTCCGGCTATCGCGCCACAAAGCATCTGGTGGCGGAGTCTGAATACAGAACAAAGGCGACCGCCAATGAAGTAGTCGCGCAGGTGAAAGAGCGATATTATGAAGCGCTTTTCGCCACCGACCTTATCAAAGTGAACGAAGAGTCAATCGAGCAGTTGCAGATTTTATTGGAAGACTCGAAGGATCGCGAAGCGGTAGGGTTGAACACCAACTATGATACATTACGGCTGGAGACCAGGCTGGCCGCCGCAAAACCTGGCCTGATAAGCGCCAGGAACCGGCATGTCAACGCTATATTAAACTTGCTGGATATATTAGGTGTTGAACCTTCGAACCAGGTGAAGCTGGCAGGTAAGCTGGAGTATACGCCAAAGAGCATTACGCTGGAAGAAGCGATCGCCAAAGCGAAGGAGAATAGGCCGGAGCTGAAGGCGGCGGAGGAGAAGGTTAAATCGGCAGAAGAGCTGGCCAATGCGGCCAAAGGTGATACATACCCCACATTGAAAGCTTTCGCCAACTATCAATATTCGAATTCACAAGGATTTGGTGAGGGCAGTGAATGGGCCGATGACTGGAACGCTGGGCTGAAACTGAACATGTCGATCTTTGATGGTAAACAACGCTCTTCTGTGGTGAGGCAGCAGCTTATTGAAAAGCAGATAGCGAGTATACAGAGGGAAGATGCTGAACAGGCGGTGCTGCTGGAGGTCAAGTCGGCTTATAATGAACTGATGCGCGCCGAGGAGTTTGTCCGGTCCCAGACAAAAAGTGTCGGATTTGCTGAAGAGACATTCAACATAAGTGTCATCAGTAACAGGGAAGGATATGTGACCCAGCTGGAACTGCTCGACTCGCAACTGGCCCTGACCGTGGCGAAGACCGACTATGCGGAATCCATTTACGTATACTCCCTCGCCAGGGCCCGGCTTCTGAAGGCCATGGGGCTGGCTACTATTGATAGGATTACCAAATGAAAAGACTTTTGAGATATGTATGCGCCTTGTTGATCATCGCCTTGTCGTCTTGCGCCAATGAGTCCTCCACTGCGCCGGTTGCTGTGGCCGAGAAGAAGGTAACGCGCGTTCGCACAGTGCAGATCAAGCCGGAGATGTTTACATCGAAACTTACCCTGACCGCTGAGGCAAAGGCGGACAAGGACGCCATCATATCATCGGAGGTGCTGGGTCGGGTGGTGAAGGTGGGCTTCGATAAAGGTATGAAGGTCAAGGAGGGCGACACGATTATATGGCTTGATGACTCTACACTGAAAGCCGATATCACGCAGGCCAAAGCGGACCTGTCGCTGTTGGAGCTCGATTTCAAGAAAATGGAACTGCTGTCGGAGCGCAACGCCAACGTATCTAAATATCAGCTGGAAAAGGCGCGGCTGACCCGTGATGTGGCGGAGTCACGTTACCAGGCGCTGGAGGTCAAGCGGAAAAAATATCGTATCAAGGCCCCGGTGACCGGAGTGGTCGCTTCTCGAAATGTGGAGAACGGCGCCATAACGTCTCCCGGGGCGGAGCTGGGCCGTGTGGTATCCAACAACCCGATCAAAATAGTCATCGGTGTGCCGGAGTCTGTCTTGTCAGATTTTGCTTTGGGCAAGGAAGCGACGATAGTCTTTGACGCCTATCCGGATAATACCTATCAAGGAACAGTGAGTTATAAATCCGCAGAAATCAACAGAAAGTCACGGGTGTTTCTGTGTGAAATAGAGCTGCCTAACGATGATGACAAAATCCTGCCGGAGATGAGCGCCAAGGTGACCTTCATCCGCAAAGCGATCCCTGGTTCGATTCTGATACCCCAGACAGCTGTGCTGGAACAGGCGACCGGTCATTCTGTGTTTATAGTCGATGGCAAAGACATAGCGCGATACAGAAAGATCGAAATCGATGACTCCTCCGATGAAATGGTGTTGGTGGGCTCCGGCCTTGCGACTGGCGAAAAGTTAGTAATAACCGGGCAGAGGAACCTGATCGACGGCGATACTGTGGAAGTGGCGGAGTAACAGAAGTTTGATAGTCACCAACTTCTCCATCAGAAACTATATGGCTGTCTATGCATTGATAGTCATCATTTTCACTGCCGGATTGTATTCCTATATCACACTGCCCCGGGAAGCCAGCCCCGATATCTCCATCCCGATAGTCCTGGTCACCACGACTTATGAAGGTGTGGCCCCTGCTGATATGGAATCGTTGATCACCCACGAGCTGGAGAAGGAGCTGCGTAACATCGAGAACATAAAAGAGATGCGCTCTTCATCGAAGGAGGGTGTCTCCAGCATATCCGTAGAGCTCGACCCTTCGGTGGACATCGATGACGCGGTGCAGAAGGTCCGCGATAAGGTGAACATCGCCAAGCCAAAGCTGCCGCGGGACGCGGACGAGCCGATAATCATGGAGATTAACTTTTCCAACATACCGATAATGATCGTGAACATCTCTGGTGAGTATGGTCTTGTACGCCTTAAAAAGGTGGCCGAAGATCTGCAAGACAAGCTGGAGCAGTTGCCGGGCATTCTGGATGTGGCGCTGGTGGGCGGACTGGAGCGGGAGGTGCAGGTAGATATTGATCCGGAGCGGCTGCGCTATTATAACCTGTCGTTGAGAGATATCGTGGAAGTGATCGAAAAAGAGAACGTGACCATGCCGGGCGGGTCACTGGATATTGGCGATTACAAATATCTGGTACGGGTGCCGGGCGAGTTCAAGGATACATCGATCATCAAGGATCTGGTGGTGAAGACCCACGACCTGAAGCCGGTCTATATGCGCGATCTGGCGGATGTCCGGTTCGGGTTCAAGGAAGTGTCATCGTTATCCAGGCTCAAGGGGGTGGAAGGGGTCAGCCTGAACGTGACCAAGCGGACAGGGGAAAACATCATCGAAGTGACCGACGCCGTGAAAGAGCTGATCGAGACGGAAAAACCGAACTTCCCGAAGACCACGGATATATCGATCACCGCAGACCAGAGCAAGATGACCCGGTCGCTGGTGAGCGATCTGGAAAATAATATTATCTCTGGCCTGATACTGGTGGTGGCGGTCCTGTTCTTTACGCTGGGGCTGAAGGTTGCCATATTTGTGGCGTTATCGATTCCGTTTTCAATGCTGATTTCGTTTTCCATCCTGCAGGCGATCGGGTTTTCGTTGAACATGGTGGTTCTGTTTTCGCTGATTCTGGCGCTGGGGATGCTGGTGGATAACGCTATCGTCATCGTGGAAAACATATATAGACACGCCCAGGAAGGCTCCACCCCGTGGCAGGCGGCCATGGACGCCACAGCAGAAGTGGCGCGTCCTGTCATCGCGTCTACTGTCACCACACTGTGCGCCTTTTTCCCGATGGTGTTCTGGCCCGGGATCATGGGTGAGTTTATGGTCTATCTGCCATATACGGTCACCATTACATTGTCCTCATCGTTGTTTGTGGCGCTGGTGATCAACCCAACGCTGTGCGCCACATTGCTGACCGTCAAGGGGAAACGGGAAGAGCTGCATAAAATGAAGGATGAGGACCTTGGGTTCTGGATGTTGTTATACAAAAAATCTTTGGCTTTTGCGTTACGGTTTCGGATATTAACCATCTCGGCGGCGGTGGCCACTCTTGTTCTGGCGCTGGTTTTGTATGGGGTCATCGGCAAGGGTGTGGAGTTTTTTCCTGAGGTGGAGCCGACCAAGATTTTTGTGGATATAGAGGCGCCCACCGGCACCAATGTGCAAGCTTCCGACCTGTTTACCAGGGCCATGGAAGCGGCTGTGAAAATCCATGACGACGTTAAAGTTTATGTGACCAATGTGGGGGTTTCCATCGGGCAGTTTGATTTTAATGGATCAGGTGACGCGGGACCAAGCCATAGCAGCAGGATCGCGGTGGATTTCCATGACAGGAAAGACCGGAACCGATCCACATATGTGCCAAAGGAGCAGATCCGGCAGGAGGCTATGAAAATCATCGGCGCGGATGTGAAAATCACTTCAGAAAACATGGGCCCACCCACCGGTCCGCCGATTAATATAGAAATTTCCGGCAAGGATTATAGCGTGTTGGCCGACCTGAGCCAGGAGGTGGAGAACAGTGTCCGAACGGTGCCGGGTGTTGTAGATATAGAGAGCGATTATTCCCTGGGCCGCCCAGAGCTGAGAATCGAGATCGACCGGGCGTTGGCGGCGCGCTATGGCCTGCGGACCCGCGACATCGCCAGTGCGGTGCAGACCGCCATCCGGGGCGCCAAAGCGTCTACATTCAGGCAAGGCAAGGATGAGTATGATATCCGTGTGCGACTGAAGCTGGACCGACGCGACCGGATTGAAAAAATCAAAGAGCTTTTCATTATGCATGAAGATAAAGTAGTGCCGATTACATCGTTTGCCAACATCATCACCTCATCCGGTTTCGGGGATATCGCCCATATCGACCAGAAAAAAGTAATCACAGTATCCGGTAAGGTTCAAAGCGGACTTAATGACAATGAGATGCTCAACAAGGTCAGAGACGTTGTGGCCGAAAAAGTGAAGGTTCCGGAGGGTTATCACATATCCTACACCGGACAGAACGAAGATCAAAAAGAATCGGAAGCGTTTCTCATAAAGGCTTTTATTGGCGCGCTGTTTCTTATTATGTTTGTGCTGATACTGCAGTTCAACTCGCTGGCTACACCGCTTATCATAATGTCATCGGTGATTCTTTCACTTATCGGTGTGTTTATCGGGCTGATGATCACGCGAACCCCCTTCGGCGTGATTATGACCGGCGTGGGTGTGATCAGTCTGGCAGGGGTTGTGGTAAATAATTCCATAGTACTGTTGGATTATATGATGCAACTTCGCGAGAAAGGTATGGATAAACTGTCCGCCATAATAACCGCCGGGATGACTCGTCTACGTCCGGTGTTGCTGACGGCGGTCACCACCATCCTTGGGCTGATGCCTATGGCGTTGGGGGTCAGCTTCGATTTCCGAGCGTTTGAATGGGTGACCAGCTCCGATTCTACAGACTGGTGGGGACCGATGGCGGTGGCGGTGATATTTGGTCTGGCTTTCGCCACGGCGTTAACGCTCATCGTGGCGCCTACTTTCTACTCGATCCTCGATTCGTTTGTCCACCGAACCACTGGCAGTTCGCTGACCCATAATGGGGTGGAACATCGGCCAGGGAAGATGGAAAAAACGGCTGGTTAATAGATCGTAAGTTCAAAGTGGCCTGGAATGAGGCCAAAGACCTGAAGCGATGATGATATAAGTGCGGACTGCACTGACGGTTAAAATTTATCTGCGTCGCCTTCGTCCCATCATCCTGCCATTCTCACAGTCTTCCATTTCACCTTCATCGCTGACACATGCATACGCCCTTTTGCCACTTAACAGCGATACCATGACAGGCGCGGTATAGAGCGAATATTTCCCGATCTTACGCAACGCCCCGCGGCGACAAAGATCTGCGCCGGTTGTGTCTGGTTTGACGGAGCTTAATTCGGTTTCATTGGTTTCGTGTGCAGATGTTTTGTCGTGATGCATTATGGCATTTCCTGTTGCTTTAAGTTGTTAGTATAATATTTACTTATAATGTTATCATTAATATAACATATAAGAGTTGTGCTACCAATGATAACCCGTGCAAAATGACAATTATTGGCAACATGTGGGACAAATATTGTCAGTTTTTTTGATTATTGCAACCAGGAATTTGCCTGGCAATCCAAAAAACAACCCAAAACTCCCCCTAACTTACGGCTATAGATTGTTCCAATACTTATAGCAACATACCTGCGCTACTCCATTGGATTTTGGTATTTACCATTGCGCAAGTCATGAATATCGCATCTCTTCACACACGCTTCTCCTGGCGGGTGGTGGCGACCCCAACGCAATTGATACTTTTTATGCTGTATTTACCGGTTTTAATATGCCTCACGCCGGCATGTCTCACCGTCTTCGTTTATACTATAGTTTATGGTAGCAGCAATGCTTGTGCCAATTTGAAGGCTCAGCGTGATTTCTTTATGCCCTGTCTCGGGCAGAGTTGCTCCAGCTTGCATTGGGAGCATATGGGCGAAATCGGCTTGCATAGGTTTTGGCCATAGGTAACCAGCAGGTCGTTGAATTCTATCCAATACTTCTTTGGCAAGATTTCTCGCAGCGCCATCTCCGTCTTGTCCGGTGTTTTGGTGTTCACATATCCCCATATGTTGCAGATGCGGTGGACATGGGTATCGACGCATATGCCTGGTCTGTTATAGCCAAGGGTCACCACCAGGTTTGCGGTTTTCCTTCCGACACCTTTCAACTTTATCAACTCGTCGATAGAGTCGGGGGTTTTGCCATCGTGCTCATCCAGCAAAACCTGACAAACCTCTTTCAAGGTTTTCGCCTTGTTGCGGTAAAACCCGACGGGGTAAATCAGCTTCTCAATCTTATCGGTCGGCAGTTTGGCGATAGATTTAGGGTCGTCCGCCACTTCAAAAAGCCGCTGCGAGGCGGCGGCGGTCTGCTCGTCCCTCGTCCTCAACGATAGCAGGCAACTGATCAACACATGAAAAGCAGGGCGTTTGTTCTTCCTGCTATAGATAGTGACGACCGGTACCTTCCACTGCCTGATCTCTTTACGGAGAATTTTAACGGCGGAGTCGATATCGAATTTTTTACTTTTACGGTTCTTATCAGTTTTTGACATCGGTCAATATTAAAAGAATTCTATCGAAAAGTCGAAATCAATTAGTGCACCGGTAGTGAGAAATGTCCGGTTTCATATTTGCTATACTTCAATACACCATATAAACACCTTTCACAGTAAACTACTGGAGATCCATTATAAATAGTTAAACTGGATAAAAGAGATCATGAACAATAAAAAAGAGACGGGAGCAAAACGGTATACCGACGAGGAGTTGGATGGCATACGGTCGCAGTTTCTGGCGATGGAAAACTATACGTTCCTCAATGCGGCGTCTGTGGCGCCTTTACCAACCAGCGCCCGCGAGGCGATGAACGAGTTTTTATTGCAGATGAGCAAGCATGCCTATCTGAAGCTGGATGACTGGGTCGCGGCAATGAATGAAGCCCGCGAAGTCTCTGCCCGGATGATAGGGGCCAGCCCGGCGGAGATAGCGTTTACGAAAAACACATCTGATGGTGTATCTATCGTGGCCGAGGGGTTAAGATGGGAGCCGGGCGATGAAGTAATAATCAACGATCTGGAGTTTCCAGCCAACGTATATCCATGGCTGAACATCGAGCGGAAAGGTGTGGTTGTAAAAACGATCAAGAGCAGTAAAGGCAGGGTGACGCTTGATAGTATCGCAAACGCTGTTACATCGCGAACCAGGCTGGTGGCTGTGTCGTCGGTTCAATATTCCTCCGGTTTTAAAGTCGACCTGGCAGGGTTGGGCGCCATGGCGCGCGAGCGTGGTTTCAAGCTTTTTGTGGATGCCATACAATCGCTGGGTGTGATCCCCATGGACGTAAAGCAATTTGGGGTCGACTTCCTCTCCGCAGGCGGATTCAAATGGCTTTGCGGACCGCTCGGCTCTGGCATATTTTATTGCGATGAAAATAATCTGGAGAGCCTAGATCTTACCAGGATCGGTTGGAATTCTGTGGTTGACAGTCAAGATTATACTACGATCAAATTTACCTTGAGGGAGGACGCCCAACGATTCGAAGAAGGCTCACCCAACATGGCGGGGGTGTGTGGATTGCTCGAATCGATGAAGCTTTTGTTGAAACATGGGATCGAACGGAATCAGGCGCATGTGATCTCGGTCACTGATCGCTTGATCGATGGCTTGAGGGCCAAAGGTTGCTCCATCCATTCGCCGATGAGAGATGATGAGAGGTCAGGGATTGTGATCTTTGGCCCGGCTAATGGTAATGATGCAGATCAACTTGCGCGAATGCTGGCTGATGAAAAAGTGATAGTGATCCGGCGCGCTGATGGCATCCGAGTGTCACCTCATTTTTATAACAACAATGATGATATTGATAAACTGTTGAAGGCGATAAAATAGAGTTGGGACGGGGTGATGGCGGTCGATCTATTTAATTGAAAATGTGGCGTATATAGTGATATAATGTTGAGTAACTATATAAGGCGAATCGTGATAAAAATAAGAATTATATTAATATTATTGTGTGTCGCGCTGATATTGGCCGCTGGGGTGTCGAGCGCTGATGTCTATATGATAAAAGATAGTAAGGGCGTTATACATTTCACAGATACACTGCCGGGCAACAAGGCCAGCTACAAAATAATAAAAAAGTATCGAGCCGGGCGAACAGAACGAACAGCCAGGGCAACAGTTCGGAGAGTCAGGCGTCCACAGGTACCACCATCGAACAAATTTGATTACCTGATACAGTCGGCCGCAGACAGAAACTCGCTTGATCCACTATTGATAAAATCAGTGATAAAAGTTGAATCGAATTTTAACCGATACGCCGTCTCTTCCAAAGGAGCGCAAGGGCTGATGCAGCTGATTCCGGAAACCGCACGAGATATGGGCGTTGTAAATGTGTTCGATCCCCGCGAGAATATCCTGGGTGGCTCTCGTTACCTCCGAAAAATGCTGGACAGGTTCGGCGGCAATATCCGCCTGGCCCTGGCGGCGTATAATGCAGGGCCGAACGCGGTCACTCGATATGGGGGGGTGCCGCCATTTCAGGAAACGATCCGGTATATCGAAAAGGTAAGCAGGGCATACCGGGCCATGGGTGGGTTTAATACTGCTTTTGCTTCTTACACCAGCGCTAATGGCCGGCCGGCCAAAACTGTTGTATACACCTATTCTGATGAAAGCGGGCGTAAAATAATAACAGATATGCCGATCGGCGAACGGCGAGTAATCAGGGATTGAGCGCGACTATATTTTCCGTTCGATTATATAGTCGGCGGTCGATAACAGTGCGTCCAGATGGGGTGAGTCATCGAAACCGGCGAGGTTATCTTTGGCGGAGTCTATATATTCTCTGGCCAGCTTCAATGTATACTCGATCCCGCCATACTTTTTAATAATATCCAGCGTTGGCGCCAGATATTTTTTATCCTTGCCATCCTCATCCAGCGCTTTTCGAACCAGATCCTGCTCCGATGGATTCGCCTTGCCCCACGCATGGATTAGCGGCAGGGTCACCTTGCCTTCGGCCAGGTCGGCGCCCAACGGCTTGCCCCATTTGTCATCTTGCGCCACATAGTCGAGGACGTCATCCATCAGCTGAAATGCGATGCCGATATTCCTGCCATACTTTGCCAGCGCGGCTTCTTTGTCATCAGGCGCCTTGCCCAGGATGGCCCCGATCTCGCAACAGGCCATCATCAGCGCGCCGGTTTTTCTAAATATGGTGTCCAGGTAGATCTGTTCAGTCATCTCGATATTGCAGGTGTTCACCAGTTGCAGCACCTCACCCTCCGCCAGGTTTTTCGTCGCCCGGGAGACCGCCTGCACAACGCGGATATCTGCGCCATCGCTCATGATCTGGAACGATTTGGCGAACAGGAAATCACCCACCAGAACAGAGGCCTGGTTGCCATACTTTATGTTGGACGACTCCGACCCGCGCCGTATGTCCGCCTCGTCCACCACATCATCGTGCAAAAGCGTGGCGGCATGGATATACTCCGCCACAACAGAATATTCGATCTGCTTCTTGCTGCTGCCGTTGTGGCCGCATAGCTTGGAAGAGATTATCACCAGAAGCGGCCTGACCCGTTTGCCGCCTCCGCTGATCAGGTATGAGCTGATATCGGGGATGAGGGCGACATCGGAATGAAAATTCTCCTGTATCGCTTTTTCCACCAGGTCGAGTTCTGTTTTGTAAGTATTCAGGATTTCCTTGAAATCCATACTCTTCTCCTGTAGAGACGTATTTTTTTGATCAGCCAATTCCCTATTGTCCTGCCAAGGCTATTGAAATAATCAATCTAATATAGCAGAGCGTCTGAATAAAATGATATATTTCTGGCAAACTTATGAAAGCGACAACCAGAAAAAATAACCGTATAGCAATATCATGGGGCGACCCCGCCGGCGTGGGGCCAGAGGTGGTTTTGAAGTCGTTTGTGGCGCTGCCCAAATCAATACGTAACCGGATCACCGTATTCGGCGACATCGAATATTTCCATACACTGAACAAATTAACCGGCGCCAATGTACAACTGGAAGCGGTAGGGCAGGCGGGTAGGAGTGACGACTGTCTGCGGATAGAACAAGCGGTGACTCATCCTTACTCCGCTAATAACATGGGCAAGGCGCTGAAAAAGTGTGGCGCCAGTTCCATGATAGCGTTGGATAAAGCTATCGGGGCTGTGATGCAGGGTCGGTTTGGCGCGCTGGTCACAGCGCCGATAAACAAGGAGTCGGTAAACCGGGCAGGGTACAAGATACCGGGGCATACAGAATACCTGCAGGCGAGGGTAGGTGTCGCGAACGTGGCCATGATGCTGGCGTCGAAGCAGCTGAAGGTTGTGCCGGCGACCACCCATATGGCGCTCTCGAAAGTTCCCAAAGCGTTGACGAAGGAGAAACTTGTCGCGCTGATCAGACTGATAGACGCCTCCATGAAGCAGTACGGTTTGCCAGAGCCGGTGATAGCGGTATGCGGGCTGAACCCGCACGCTTCTGATGGTGGCCTGTTTGGCAAGGAGGAGGGGGTGACAATAGCGCCCGCAATTCGCCAGGCGCGCCGGTCCGGTATCAACGTCACCGGCCCTTATTCCGCCGACGCCATGTTCACATCAGCGGCGCGGGCGGGTTATGACGTGGCGGTGGCTATGTATCACGATCAGGGGCTGATCCCGGTGAAGGCGTTGTCGTTCGGCAAGACCGCCAACATAACGCTGGGTTTGCCGTTCATCCGGGTATCGCCCGACCATGGCACCGCGTTCGATATCGCCGGGAAAAACAGGGCGGACGCCGGGCCGATGGTCCATGCGATCATAACTGCAAACCGTATGCTTGCGGGCAAGTTATAAATAGTTTAGATCAGGCGTTATTATCCGTACCACTTCTGAACAGTAAAGCAACGGATTTCAGCGCGTACCGACCCCAAATGGCAGCTATGACGAACCACATGAACGGCGCCGGATATTCGTCCCGGAAAAATTTTCGGTAGAATCGGACCATGCCTTTATGCTTGTGCCAGTTGATCATATGCAGCTGATCACTGCTGCACGCGCCTTTGACATGGATGACCGCCACATTCGGGACGAACAGAACCTTCCACCCAGCTTTGCTAAACCGATAGCACCAGTCCAAATCCTCGCAATGAATAAAATACCCTTCGTCGAGCGTTCCTACCTGATTCAACGCTTCACGTTTCACCAGCATGAACGCGCCCGACAGCGCTTCGATATATATCGGCGCCATGGGCAACGGCGCTTCGTTCAGGTTGAAACCTTGATATTTCGGGTTATTCCTGAACAGCCGATCCAGATGAAGGATCCGAACAAAAGTTCGCCAGGGGGTAGGGGTCATCCGCCGGCATCCCGCCTGCTCGCTTCCATCCTGATTGCGTATCAGGCAGGTGGCCATCCCGGCGTCCGGGTGGTTTTTGAGCTGTTCTATCATTCTGGGTATGGTGTCAGGCTCCACCAGGCAATCAGGGTTGAGGAATAGTACGAAATCCGCCCGGGCATATGGCAAAGCGATGTTATTGGCCGTCGAGAAGCCAAGGTTGGCGCCGTTTTCTATAATGCGAAGACGGGGCTCATTGCCCAGCAGTTTGTGCAGGATTACTATGGAGTCATCACCCGACCCGTTGTCTGCAACGATAACTTCGACAGATAGATCGGACCGCAGAACGGATCGTACACAGTCGGTTAACAGCTCACCCGCATTATAGTTGACAATGATGACCGAGACATGTGGATGAATGTCGGGCGTTGGCCGATCATCTACCATGCCCTTCTTTTCAATCATCATATACCGTTCTTGAATTTATGAAAAATGTTGACGCGCAAACTGGATACGTCAACAATGCTTACAGATTCTATAACAGTTCATATTGTGACAGGTGACGGAAAATTTGGGTAGTCTGATCGTTACTGGAGCTTCCAGCCAGGTGGGGCATTATCTACTGGATAAGCTGGGCGCCAGCGAAAGAACGGTGTACGCCCTGTCCCGTGGCGCCCACACAGCGCGACAGAGTAACATCACATGGATCAAGGCCGATCTGGAGCAGGGCATCGACTATTCCGAAATCGTCAATCCCGAATACCTGATCCATGTTGCGCCCCTGTGGACGGCGCCCGATATAATAGAAAAAGCGGCGGACGCAGGGGTGCGGCGGATTATTGCCATCGGCTCGATGAGCCGTTTCGAAAAAATCGACTCCGCCAGTGGCAAGGAGGCACATGTGGCCAGGGCGCTGATGGAGGCGGAGGATAATTTGCAAAGCACATGCGCTGACGTGGGTGTTGACTGGACGCTCTTTCGTCCAACCATGATCTATTCCGACGGTATGGACAAAAACGTGAGCGCCATCGCGGCGATGATCCGACGTGCGCGGGTGTTCCCCATCGCAGGGGAAGGGAGTGGCCAGCGTATGCCGATCCATGCCCAGGACCTTGCCAAGGCATGCATCCAGACGCTGGATAACCGTGCCACATATAACAAGGCGTATAACCTGGCGGGCGGCGAAAAACTGGCTTATCACCAGATGGTGACGAGGATATTTGAAAGCGAAGGGATCAAACCGATGATACTGAAAATTCCAATACCAATATTGAGATCGGTTTTTAAAACCGCGTCGCTCATCCCGTCGCTGAAGCACCTGACGCCAGAGATGGCGAACAGAATGAACGAAGATCTGATAGCCGATTATAGCGAAGCGGCGGCGGATTTCGGGTTCAGCCCCCGCAGGTTTGAACCATAACTATTATCGCCAGTTATCCGAAGTTATGAGCCTGATCAACACACCAAAATCCCTGTCCGTGCCATCAATACCTTCTTTATACGAGTTGAACACCCTGTCCACTTCAAATCGCATTAAAATGTGGTCTGGGCTATTCTCGCCCAATTCAATGATTACATCATGGATATTGGGATTTTTAATCTCGACTTCCACAGTTTTATTCAGGTACATAATCGTCAGGTGATGCGGATTATCAGGCAAATCACGTATGGGGGAAGCGACCCGCAGCAGTAAAGTATTACCATTCACTTCCACTTTCATCGCCGCTCTTTTCATCATATATCTGGCGGTGGTTCCATCCCGTTGCTTTTCCCAGCGATAGAATCCGGTCGAGTAGCCAGGGGATATCGGGTATGTGTATGCAGTATACGCCCGGGATACTATCGCCAACGCTAAAATGGCAATAATCGATATGATGGCCGCTCGGTTCAGCTTCAGGGGCCAAAGATCACTCATATAATTTTCCGCGGTTCCCACAAGTAACCCGCACATGATCCAAAAATATATGTCAATTATCCGGATATGGGTAATATCGTGAGTCAGCCCAAGAAGCAGCCAAACGGCAATTGTCACCATAATCGTGGCGATAATCGCCTTTATCCTGATCGGCTCGCTGTAATATAGCGCTTTGTAAGCGCCAGCGAAAAGATAAAATATAAATATAGAGAACGCTGCAATACCCACCAGACCTCTTTCCGCCAGCAACTTCAGGTATAGCGAATGGGCGGAGCCGGTAAAGCCGCCAACCCTTTTCAATGGTATCAGCGTAGCGTCATAAAACTCGAAATACATTGAATGAAACTTGCCCGCTCCTATACCAAAGAGCGGATAACCATGAAACATTTTCAGCGCTGTGTGCCAAAGGTAAAACCTCGGCTCGATGATACCGTTTTTATGAAAATAGAGCGGATCGTTGACAAACTGCGAAGCGCCGCTGATGATTTTGGGCGATAGCGCGCCCAGCTTTGTGGTGACGACAGCGGCAGCGACTATGAAAATGGCAAGCGCGCTGAACATTAAGTATTTTTTTAAAAGATCTGGCCGAAATTTATTTAATTTGAAATAGAATATTGGAACAAGCAAGGCGAGGATGATAAGCGTTAAGATGACAGATTTCTGACTTCCTTGCAAGAGTGCGAAAACAGTGACAGCCAGCGACAGTGCAATGATCCAACGGTTTTTGATATCTTTGTTGATTAAAAAATAGATAAAGAAAGGAGTCAATAAACATAGGTATTGGCCGAGGTACTGTAAGTTATACGAGAATGCGCTGATCGATTTTGAGTGTGTACCCACCAGCGATGATCCAAGATAGTGCCATGGCTCTCCGGTTATAACCGCAGGGAAATAGAACATCACAATCCCGGCGATAGATACCAGCATAGCGATAATTATTTTGGCGCTGAAAAGTTTATCCAGGTGCTCAGGTTTCTCGTATGAAAAGCTGGATGTGGTAACGTAAAAAATCGTAATGCCTGTGAATATGTTGGCCATCACCTTGAACGAGTAAACCTGTGCGCTGGCATATTCATGCGCCCAAGTATAGAAGAGGTGATCCAGCGGATTGGCCCAAACCTCCAGCAGAAACTTTTTAAGATCGATGGGAAAGCTTAACAGCGTTGATATGGCAATCAGCAAACAGGGCAAAACCAGCCGAAACCGCAATTCCCTTCGGTATGGCCATAGCTTTGCAAACGCAATAATTATTACCAGATAAATGAACAATTCCAGAAGCCAATAGTATGGCTTTGTGGAAGCGCCGAGGAAGAACGGCGTCGCCAGCAAAAGGAAAATAATGCCGTTGGCAGGGTTGTAGACTGTGACCGCGATCAGGTATAGTGTCAGCGCCAGTGCGGCAACCTGCTCTGGTAATCCCAGAAAATAAGCGGACAGACCGATTAGGACAAAATAACCTGCGGTCCATAGTGGATTAACGACTTTAGTCATGGCGCGATGATCGGATTTTACCTGTCGATTTTTGTTTGATGCGCTCCGCCCTTGCAAAATATTCCGACGCCAGGTCCGCCTGCCCGGTTTCTCCCAGCAAAAAGCCGTAATTCTCCAACACCGTAGCTACATAAGGGTGATCCTTGCCATACGAATTTTCTAATATCGTCAAAGCTCGAACGAACATCGGCTCCGCCAAATCATATTTCCGATGCCTGGCGTAATAATCTGCCAGATTATTAAGGCTGGTCGCCACCTTTGGATGATCAGGGCCAAACCTGATTTCATCCTCTTCCAGCACATGCCGCAGGCTGGTTTCGGTCTCGATAACCTTTTTCTGGCGTTCGATTTTTTGATTGACCCCACCATTATCAGCCATTTTCAGAATCGATACAGCCATGAATGCGGCGCTGGCCAGTAGAATCCATTTTCCGGTTGATTGATTGAAATATTTTTGCGCCATGGCAGATTCTAGCAGTCCGTCCGGCTCAGGGCAACACTACCTGCTCAACGAGGCGGCGATCTCTTCAGCGATGATCTCCATCATTTTATTTGGTTCAGAAGTGGTTGCATCCGGCACGGTCGGCCCACAGTTGCGTTCATCCGAATGTTTGTTGCATGCGTTGCAATCGTTGCAGTTGTCCTGCTCCAGCTTTTTCCGCGGCCAACCGCGCTGGTCGCCGATCGACTGGAGCTGCTCGATCTGCTCGGCGGACAGCGGCTTGACATTACCCAGCTGCCGGGCGTGATGCGTCATCTCCGCCACATGCTCCATCCGCTCCAGCGTGTTATACGCTTCATACACATCCCTGCCGACGGTCAGGCTGCCGTGCCGCTCCAGAATGATCGCGTCATGATCGTTAATATATTTCTCTATCGACGCTGGCACCTCGTCGGTGGTGGGTGGGGCATAGTCCGCGGTCGGGATGGAGCCGAGGGTGAACACCACTTCCGGCAACAGGCATTTGGCCAGCTTAATCCCCGCCAGTGAAAAAGCGACACACATGGTGGGATGGGCGTGGACGACCGCGCCGATATCGGGCCGTTCACGATAGCAGGTCAGATGCATCGATATCTCGCTGGACGGTTGCAGGCTGCCCGATATCAGGTTCCCCTCCATGTCGGTGACGATCAGGTCCTTTTCGGTCAGATAACCTTTATGCAACCCGGTGGGCGTGATAAGGATACGGTCCTTCTTCAGGCGGACGGAGACGTTGCCATCGGTGGAGCTGATCCAGCCGCGCGCATGGATCCGCTGGCACACTTCCACAATATCTTTGCGATGCTCTCTTTCGGTTTTCATTTAATCTGTTCCCCGTTGTTGTTTACTGAGTCAACCACACCTTCGATCACAGAATGAACCGGCGCGTTGTTATCCATGAACAGCTGCCGCGAAGCGTTCCCTTCCACCGCCACCAGCACAATATCGCCCGGGCCGGACTGGACGAAATCGACCGACAGAAACGTCTGGCCGTCCGGCTCCAGGTTCTCGTCCAGCGGCTGGACCACCATGATCTTGTGCCCGTTGTACACCGGATCCTTCACGGTCGATTGGATATTGCCTATCACTTTTGCCAGTTTCATAATCTATAGCTCCACATTGACCGAATCGACAATATTCACAATGCTGGCGTCAACCGGTGTGAAAGTTTTGTCGAGCGAGAGCGATGCCTCGCGGCCGGTGACATACGCCACCAGGTCGCCCTGGCCCGACTGCAGCGGATCGGTCGCCACAATAGGCCCGCCCTTGGCGTTGTCGTCATGATCCACCGGCTGGACCAGCAGCAGCTTCACGCCGGTCAGCGGCTCATGTTTCTGCGTTGCCACCACCCTTCCTATCACCCTTGCCAGATGCATATTCGTCTCTATAAAAGTTTGAGGTTAATATCCGCGTGCGGGTTCGGGACGATTTCGTTGCAGACCAGCACACCGTCCGCTTCAATGATCTCTATCCCCGCCTCCATGGCCGCCTCCACCTCGTTCAGGTCGCCGGTCATGGTATAGAACGATTTGCCGCCCAGGCCGTTGGCCAGCCGAAGCTCGATCAATGTCACGCCGCCCGCCTTGGCCGCCGCGTCTGCGGAGAGGATGGAAGAGGCGACGGTAAACGTCTCCACCACGCCAAGCGAATCGATCTCGCTCACTTCCACGCAGGCTTCCATGGCCGGGATCAGCTGCTTCTCCGCATGGGGCAGGAACAGATCATCGACTATCATCTCGCCGGCGATCTCTCTGCCGGTGGTGATGGAGTTTTCCACCGACTCGGTTTCGCCGACGATCAGGATTATATACTTGCCGGGACAGACGGTCCGCGCCTCCATCAGCCGTACCGGCGCTTTCTTCACCATGGCGTCTGCTGTCCGCACACCGCGGGCGATGGAGCGAAGCTCTATCAACGCCACTGCCGGATCGTCATAACTCATATTTTCAAACTATCTCTCTATTGCGATCCATCGATCGGTTACCTGTTTTACCTTGCCGTCTATTGATGCGTGATACCGGGCGCCCAGCGCGTCTTTTGGTATGTCTGCGATCAACTGGCCCTTGTTTACCCGATCCCCTTTGTCCACCACCGGTTGTGATGGCGCGCCAATATGCTGATCCAGCGTTATCCGCACGGAGGAGACATCCCAACCCTCATTCACCACCGGCGGCCGATGGTCATACTCTGTGAGGCCGAGCCGCGCGGTCAGGCGGTCTGTCGGTGTGCCGCGATATTGGCGATGTTCATCGATGGTAAGTTCACTCCTGTTGTGCGGATTCTTGATCCCTTGCTCCGCCAGCCGCTTTTTGAACTCCTTGTAAATCACCCGGGGTGACAGCGCCATGGGGCAGGCCCAATGGTCGCATATCCCACATTCGCAGCAGAGGGCAGATTGTGTGATGGTCGCCGTGTCGAGATCGCGGTCATAGTTGATCACCCGCATGATCTTGTGCGGCTCCAGCGCATGCCCTTGCAGATAACGGGGGCAGAAATCGGTGCAATATTCGCACGCCTCGCAGACGCCTTTGGAGATGCGTATCTCAGTCGATAACGGCCGGCTCATTCGTGAAACAAAGCTGTGCCTTTTCGGCAGGAGGAACAGCCCGCCCATGGTTTTGGTGGTCACCTCATCCAGATTGGTGGTGATCCTGCCCATCATCGGACCATTGACCAGGATTACGTAGTCATCGGCTTTCGGTCCCGCCATCGGGATGATTTCTGAAAAGGGGGCGCCGATGGGCACCTTTGCTATGGAAGGGTTATCCACTTCTCCACCTATCGTTATATAACGGTCGGTCACCGGCTTGCCGTCGGCCGCTTCGGCCAGTTGCATAAGTGTCCCCACATTGCTGACCAGCGCATCCACCATCGGCGGAATGCCACCCTCCGGTACGATCCGACCGGTCACTTCATATACCAGATACTGCTCGTCTCCGCTCGGGTAGATGTTGTCCAGCTCAAAAATTTCTATCTGTTCATTCTCCCTGATGCCGGAACGGATGGCCTCTATCGCCCGCTCGTATTTTCGCTTCAGGCAAATCACGACGCGGGCAGGGGTGTCGAGCGATGCGTTGAACTCTTCCAATACCAGCCGGGCGCCTCGCAGCAACAGCTCGGCGTAAGTCTCCATAACAAACTGGTCGCCGAACATCAGCGGCTCACACTCGGCGCCGTTCATGATAATGGTTCCGACCGGCTTCAGTAACTTCACATGGGTCGGGAACCCAGCTCCGCCTGCGCCTATGATGCCTGCGTCTCTTGCGATATCGGCTAGTGATGCCATAACTATACGATCCGAAACCGGTCCTTCAATGTGCAGCGACGCTCCCGGCTGAAGCTGAGCGCGGTGGTCAGTCCTTCTCCGGTGGGGCTGGCGATGGTGAAGGATGTGTGCCCTTCGCCATTGGCGCCGAGGCCGGCGATGCTGGGGCCGTTTTTGATGAATATGGATGTGTTGATCACCCGCGCCATTTTCGACAGGTTGTCGATGTTGGTCGAATGCATGGTGGCGGTATGCCCGAAGCCATGCTCCACCTCCTTGGCCAGGGCGATGGCCCGGTCAACATCTTTGACCCGGACCAGCGGGATAACAGGCGTCAACTGCTCCATCCAGAAAAGGGGATGATCCTCATCCACATCGCATATCAGCAGCTTAACCTCGCCGCGGGGTTCGACGCCGATCTCCCGCAAAATCCTGGCGGGGGTGGCGCCAACCCATTTTTTGTTGATGACGCCATGATCCGCCCGGCTTTCCGGCGCGCGTTCCACCAGCAGTTTTGTCACCCGCTCGGTCTGGCGCGGGTTCAGCTCATAGGCGCCGCATTTTTTCATCTCTTCCTTCAGTTGGTCCGCCACGGAACCGACACAAATAATCTCCTTCTCCACAACGCAGACGATGTTGTTATCGAACGATGCGCCGGTGACGATGTTGCTGGCCGCTTCGGAGATGACGGCGGTTTCGTCCACAACAGCGGGCGGATTGCCCGGCCCGGCGGCGATCACCTTCTTGCCCGACTGCATGGCCACCTTCACCACCGCAGGGCCGCCGGTGACCACCAGCATCCGGATATCGGGGTGGGTCATCAGCTCCTGCGCGCTCTGGATGGTTGGGGGCGACACCGACGCCAGCAAGCTGGATGGTCCACCCGCGTCCACAATCGCTTTGTTGAGGATACTGATAATCCTGTTGGTGGAATCCTTCGCTGTTGGATGGGCGTTGAACACCACAGCGTTGCCTGCGGCGACCATACCGATGGCGTTGTTCACCACAGTGGCCGTCGGGTTGGTGCAGGGGGTGATGGAGCCGATCACACCATAGGGCGCTCGTTCTATCAGCGTCATCCCGTTATCACCTGTAAAAGCCGCCGGTTGCAAAATCTCCACACCGGGTGTTTTGTCGGCGGCCAGCATGTTCTTCAGGTACTTGTTTTCGGCGATGCCCATACCGGTCTCCGCCACGGCCATATCCGCCTGTGTGCGGGCTTCGGCCCGGGCGGCGCTGCGGATCGCGTCGATCAGCTCGCCCCGTTTTTCCAGCGGCATCTCCGCCAGGGTCTCGTACGATATTTTGGCGGAGGCTACTGCAGAGTCCACATCGCCGAATATACCGACCTGGCCACTGTCGACAGCCGCCACGTCAGGTGGCGTGACAGCCGTCGAATCGGCGCCGCTACTGTTTGCGTTGTCAGCGCTTAGCCTGTCTACGACCCGGCTGACAATATCTGCTATCTGATCCTGTTCAAGTTTCATTGCGCATATCCATTTTCAGTTAAACATCGGCGGTCTCGAACGATTCGTCCTTCGTATAAACCGTCTTCTCATCTACGTCCCAGGTGTCCACCACGCCCATGATGATGGCGTCCACCGGTCGGTTCTCGGTGATCTCGCTCTGCCTGGCGGCGGAGCCGGTGGAGTAGAGGACCACCTCGCCAATGCCGGCGCCGACCGCGTCTGCACAGACGTGATAGCCGGCGGCGCTTCGGTTCCTGGCATCGACATTTTTCACCAGCAGTAGTTTCAACCCGACCAGCGATTCGGTTTTCCGGGTGGAGACGACCGTCCCCACCACTTTACCCAGTAACATGATCTACGCCGAGACCGCTTCGCCACGACCCAACGGCAGCGTTGTGTCGATATTGCTGTGCGGGCGCGGGATTACGTGTACGGATACCAGCTCGCCAACTTTTTCCGCGGCGCGGCTGCCGGCGTCTGTGGCGGCCTTGACCGCGGCCACATCACCACGGACGACCGCGGTGACATATCCGCCACCGATTTTTTCATATCCGACCAGCTCCACTTTGGCGGCTTTCACCATCGCGTCGGAGGCCTCCACCATACCGACGAATCCTCTTGTTTCAATCAATCCTAATGCGTCTGCCATTTTCCTTGTCTCCTAGTTATATTTAAATTGGTAGTTATTTTTTGCGTTTGTTTTCTTGTCCTGTCACGCTTTCGATCGCCTTGATGGCCGCGTCCGCCGCCGAATCGATCTCCGATTCCGAACCGGACATGTATAACCGGCCGAACGCGCCGAAGGGCCGAACGTCCACCAGCTTCACATTAGCCGCTTTCTCCGCCTCGTTGGCGGCGAAGATGACATAACCGGCCGGCTCCGTCTCCAGAATGAACAACGATTCGCCTGGCAGGATCATAGAGCCACTACGGTTCCTGTTGATCAGCTGGCACTGATACGCCTCCATCGACCGTATGATCTGGTTCGATACCAGATCCGGCTTGGTGCGCTGATCCTCCGTCAGGTCGAGATGATCCAGGATAGCCAGCCCTGCGCTGATGACTTCGCCCTTGTCATGGTCGTGCACCTCCAGCAGGCCGAAGGCGCGCTCGACGATCTGCACCGCCGGCTGCACCGTGGTCGCTTTCAGCGCCGCATCGGTCACCCGGTTGATGGCCAGCCCGGGCGCGATCTCCACGAAAAGCGACGCCACACCAGGCACCGGCAAAAAACCTTTGGCGGTGGAGCCGATGTATGACGCCAATTGCTCCTGCAGGCTGTCGAGCAGGATATATGTCCTCAAGCTAATCATTTTTTCTCCTTTTTCAATTTTCTAATACTGCTTCGATGTGATTACGTTTTCTATTTTTTCGGCGCTGGTCAACGCCCGTTTCTTCTTTTTTAAACCGATGGTGATATAGAGTAGGTCGATGATGCTCGATTGCGCGATCCGCGACGCCAGCGCTTCGCTGCGGAACTTTGTCTCCTTGCTGGCGGTCAGCAAAATCACGTCGGCCGCTTTGGCCAGGGGTGACATGGCGTTGTTGGTGACGCATACTATCCGGGCGCCGGCGGACTTGCCGACCTTCACAGTCTCCACCGGGTCGATGGTGGAGCCGGAATGGCTGATGGCCAGGATGACATCCTTTTTTGTCAGCAGGGCCGCCTCCATCATCTGCAGGTGTCCGTCGGTCTGCAATATCACCGGCGCGCCGAGGCGCATCAGCTTGGCGTATGCGTCGAACGCTATGGGCGCCGATGTACCGACGCCGATGACCAGGATCCGGTGGGCGTCGGACAAAAGTTTTACCGCTTTCTCCACAGCCTTTGGGTCGATCAGGCTCAGCGTGTCGTTCAATGTATCGATATTGGCGGCGAAAACTTTGCGCGCGATTGTGGCCGGGTCGTCCTTTTCGCTGATATTTTCATGGAGTGTCGAGGCGAGGGGGTTCACCAACTCCCGGGCCAGGCTGATCTTCAGGTTTTGATACCCAGTGAACCCTGCGGTACGACAGAAACGTATGATCGTCGCCTCCGATACGCCAGCGTTGGCCGCGATTTCACCCACCGACTGGTCCAGGATTTTTTCGGCGGACGCCAGAACATAGTCGGCCACTTTACGCTCCGCCGGCAGCAACGAAGGCAGAATGCCCCTGATCCGCGCCAGGGCGCCGCCCTGGTTGTCGGGTGACGCTCTGTTTTTTCTTTTCATTGGTTGCTTTTCAAAGTTATATCTGTCATAGGTTGATTATAAATGCACTGCGCTGTTATAGCAAGTAATATTTCATAATATATATAAATAATAAAGTAAAATTACATTATGTGCGGGGCCATGTTGCTGGTGTCCGCATGGTTAATGGAGGCGAGATGTCTGGCGGTGGGTGGTCGTTCAGGCAAAAAAAAGACCGGGTTTGCATAAAACCCGGCCCATAAAGTCTAAAGGTTGCTTACCTGTCGATACCGCCGTCGATGTTGGCAGGACGGACAGCCATCGCCTCGAAACCAGCCGCTTTAGCTTTGGCTTTGTCGCCAGAAGCTGAAAGCTCGTTATGATATGCGGTGGCGCCTTCGATGCATTTGAGGGCATAGTCGAAAGCGTACGGGATGCCGGCGCCCCGAGGGGAGAAGCCGCCAAGGATAACGCCCACGGTGGCCGCTTCGAAAACTTCGCCGACAGTCGCGCCATTTTCACAGGCAGGGATGTTGTGGACGATACATTTGGATGACATGGTGCCGACGCCGCCAGCCATAAACATCAGCTCTTTGACTTTCTGTGACAGGGCGCCATCGGAGAATACTGTGGAATAGTAGTTTCCGAATGCCACACCAGCGTCTGTGCTCACTGTATTGATGATCTTGAACATACGCGGGTTGAAGCCAGAGACTGCATCCATGTATTCATTGGCTTCAGTGTCACTCATCTGACCAGCCAAGTCCTTCATTTGGTTCCGCAGATCTAACATTTGTTGAACGTTACTCATTTATAATCCCCTGTAAAGTTAATTGTGGTTTATGAGCCGCATTACGCTTTTGTAATAATAAAAAAGTGTATGCGCACACAAAATTAGCGCAGGGTGGATAACAGTAAGCTGCCCCCGACGCACCTTAAGCGCCCACTTTAATACAAAAAAAATGGAGTTGTCAATAGTTCAAAAGATGAAAGTTTCAGCTTTTTATTTATATAAATATTTACTTGATAAAAATACGGTTATCAGATAGTGTTAACGATTAATAAAAACTGCGCTTTGCAGAAGTTATAATTCATGTACACACAGGCGCCATGCGCCGCCATTAATTGCAAATAGCCCCTAAAGGAGAAGCCGTGAGTGTAATGACCAAGTCCACCAGCGAAACAAAAGATTATAAAATAGCGGATATTTCTCTTGCCGCCTTTGGCCGAAAAGAGATCGAGATCGCCGAGCATGAAATGCCGGGTCTTATGGCCACCAGAGATAAATATGGCAAGGATAAACCTTTGAAAGGCGCGAAGATCAGCGGCTCTTTACACATGACGATCCAGACCGCTGTATTGATAGAGACCCTGGTGGAGCTGGGCGCCGATGTGCGCTGGGCGTCGTGTAATATATTTTCGACCCAGGATCACGCCGCCGCCGCCATTGCGGAGGCTGGTGTGCCGGTGTTCGCCTGGAAAGGTGAAACGTTGGAAGAATACTGGTGGTGCACCAAGCAGGCGCTGACATTTCCGGGTGGGCGGGGGCCGGACCTGATAGTGGATGACGGCGGTGACGCCACCCTGGTGATTCACCGTGGCTATGCGGCGGAGAAGGACGCCTCCATACTGGATGAGCCAACCGACAATCGAGAGCTGCAGATTATTAACGACCTTTTAAAGAAAACCTTGAAGGAAGAGCCTGGCTTCTGGGCCACGGTGGTGGAAGACTGGCGCGGTGTTTCGGAGGAGACAACCACCGGGGTCAACCGTCTGTACCAGATGATGGAAAAGGGCGAGCTGTTGACGCCAGCCATCAACGTCAACGACTCTGTGACCAAATCGAAGTTCGACAACCTGTATGGATGCCGAGAGTCGCTGGTGGACGGGATCAAGCGGGCCACGGATGTGATGGTCGCCGGCAAGGTGGGCGTCGTCTGCGGCTATGGCGATGTGGGCAAAGGGTGCGCCCAGGCGCTGGAAGGGCTGTCGGCCCGGGTGATAGTGACGGAGATCGACCCGATCTGCGCGCTCCAGGCCTCCATGGAGGGTTATCAGGTGACCACCCTCGAGAACGCGTTGCCGACAGCGGACATCTTTGTGACCACCACCGGCAACAAGGACATCATTACGCTGGAGCATATGCTGGCCATGAAGGACCAGGCGATCGTGTGTAACATCGGGCATTTTGATAACGAGATCCAGGTGGATCGGCTGAACGCCCATCCCGGCGTCACCATGACCAACATAAAACCACAGGTGGACAAATATACGTTCGAGGATGGTCGCTCCATCTATATGCTGGCCGAGGGTCGATTGGTCAACCTGGGCTGCGCCACCGGGCACCCCAGCTTTGTGATGAGCAACTCGTTCACCAACCAGACCCTGGCGCAGATAGACCTCTGGCTGAACAAACGGGAGATCGGTGTATACACCCTGTCGAAAAAACTGGATGAAGAGGTGGCCCGCCTGCATCTGGAGCGGATCGGCGCCAAGCTGACCAAGCTGTCGAAAGAGCAGGCCGATTATATCGGTGTCCCTGTGGATGGGCCTTACAAGTCAGAGCATTACCGGTATTGATATTCTGATCAATCCTGGCTAAGGGCGTGTTGATATCTTACAATAAATAAGATGTCCACTTTAACGCTTGAAAGGCTCAATTACCCTGCCATTGGCCGGTGCGCCATTGCCGCTCTTTTACTGGTTTTTACATGCGCCATCGCCCAGGAGATCGGTTTCAGCAAAGAGCTGCTCGAATATGTCCGGGATAAATATGGCTTTTTCGCCAAACGACGGGTGGAAAACTGGCAGAACCTTATTATTGAGAAACGAAACCTGCCAGAACTAAAAAAGCTGGAAATAGTAAACGACTTCTTTAATGAAGTCGAGTTTGTGGACGATATCGACCATTGGGGAGTGGAAGACTACTGGGCCACACCGGTGGAGATGCTGGCGACCAATGGCGGGGATTGCGAGGATTATTCCATCGCGAAATATTTTACGCTGAAGGAGATGGGCGTACCGTCTGAGAAAATGCTCATCACCTATGTCAAAGCATACGATTTCTATGCCTGCAGCTGGTGCTCTTCCAGCCAGGCCCATATGGTGCTAACATACTATGCAACTCCGAATGCGGAGCCGTTGATATTGGATAATCTTATAGATAAGATTAAAACCGCGTCCGCCCGGGACGATTTGAAGCCAGTATACAGCTTCAACGGTGACGGCCTGTGGCTGGCGCAGGAACATGCGAAAGGTAAAAGAGTGGGGCCGGCGGATCGGATAAGCCTTTGGAAAGATTTGGGTATACGGATGAAAAGAGAGATCGGGAAATAGATAGGTAGTACATATGAGTTTAACACGCCAACTGATGTGGATTATTTTCGTCACATTTTTTCTGGTATTCATCGGCACCCTGGCCATCAGCGTGGAGAACATGCGCGAATACCTGATAAAGCAGCTATCTTCCCATTCACAGGACGCGGCCACATCGCTGGGTTTATCGTTGCAGCCGTCTATAGCGGAGGGCGATGAAGCTACTGTTAACGCAATGGTTAATGCCATGTTTGACCGGGGTGATTATCAGGAAATATCTGTTAGGACACCAGAGGGTATCCTGGCCGAACGAAAGCTTGAAGGTGGCGTCAGTGGTGTGCCGGAGTGGTTCCAGATATTGATACCTTTGGACACGCCCACCGGGGAGGCGATAGTGACCGCCGGGTGGAAGCAGGCAGCCCGGGTGTATGTCAAAAGTAATTCGGCATACGCATATGCCGACCTTTGGAACAACGCCATACAGACCTTCAAATGGTTTGCCGTTGCTTTGGCGACTGTTATGGCTTTTGTTTTGATACTGTTGCGGTTCGTGATGGCGCCGCTGAAAGAGGTGGAGAAGCAGGCGCTGGCCATATCCGAGCGGCAGTTTCCTGTGCAGGAGAAGCTGCCATATACCCGCGAGCTTCGCAGTGTTGTACAATCGATGAATAAAATGTCGAAAAAGGTGGAGCGCATCGTGACAGAGCAGGCGGACCTGGCGGAGACGATGCGCGATGAAGCGTATTCCGACCCATTGACCGGGCTGGACAACCGGCGCAATTTCGATATGCAGCTGGAGCATATGGTCACGGCCAAGGATGAAGTGGCGTTTGGCGCGTTGTTCCTGATCCGGGTCGCCGATTTTGCCGAGTATAACAAGAAGCATGGCCATGAAAAGGCGGACGACCTGATCAAGGATGTGGCCCGGTTTCTCCAGGGCCAGGTAAAGGGTTTTCCGAACACGTTTCTGTCCCGTTTGCACGGCGCGGAGTTTGCCGTGCTGGCGCAAAATACCACCGTGGAAGACGCCAAAAAGCTGGGCGAGCGGCTGGGGCTTGGCCTGGGCAAGCTGGAGTTTGAAGGTATGGAGCGGGGTGTGGGCCATATCGGCATCGGCTACTACAGCGTGGATGTGACAGGCTCTGAGTTGTTGGCGGGGGCGGACACTGCGTTGCGTCAGGCGCAGCAGAAAGGGCCGAACCAGTGGGCATTGCTGGAGAAAGGAGAGATCGGAGAAGCGAATATCCATGGGGCGGAACATTGGACAAGGATCATTGAAAATGTGATCGAGAAAAAGCGTCTCTCGTTTCTGTTTCAGCCTGCCAAAACAGCGCTGTCTGGTGGCGTTGGAGATGTGTTGCATTATGAAGCGCTGGCCCGTATAAAGGTGGAAGATGGATCGCCTGTGCCGGCGGCTGTGTTTATGCCTATGGTGGAGCGGATCAACCTGTCCACACAGTTTGACAAGACTCTGGTCGAGATGGGTATGGAGCTGATCAGTGATTCGCCAGACTCGGATGCGGTTTATTCACTCAACCTTTTCTCTGCGTCGGTATACGATGAGAAATTCAGAGGCTGGCTGGTGGACACATTAAAGAGCGCCGGCCCGAAGGTTGCCAGCAGGATAATGTTCGAAATATCGGAATATGTGGCGCTCGTTGATCTTGATTCGTTTCAGAGCCTGATAAAAAGCGTCAGCGATGTCGGCTCCAGGTGTATTTTGGACAACTTCGGCTCTAGCTCCAAATCGTTTGGTTATTTACGAGGCCTGCATTTGGAGTTTATCAAGCTGGACGGCAGTTATGTGAAAAACCTCAGTATAAACAAAGATAACCAGCTGTTTATTAGAGCAATTTCTGATGTTGCCCACGGGCTGGATATTGATGTGATCGCCAAGTCGGTCGAGTCGGAAGAGGATCTGCAAATTTTGCATAGCCTGCGCGTTGATGGCGCCCAGGGGTATTATGTGGGGGAGCCGAAAGAAGACCTTAACGGTCGCTGACCCTAATGGTCGCTGACCCTAACGGTCGCTGACTTTAAAGGTCGATGTCCTTCACTTACTTTTTCAGGTAGCCCAGGTTTTGATGGGTAAAAGCTTTTGGCTCTATTCCAAATAGCCCTCGCCATTCGTGCTCTGGGCAGACATTGCCTTGTTGCAGCATGGCCAACTGATCTGTAGTGACCGGGAAATTTTTGATATTACCTAGCAGCGCGGCTGCCGGTTTGATTAATCCGAAGGGCACATTTACTGTTCTGGTCCTGGTCCTGCCCAACGCTTTGCCGATGGTCTGCACGATTTCATAGAACGTCAACGGCGCGCCCCCGCCAAGGTGGAACGTGGCGCCAATAGCTTTTGGCTCATCAATCGACTTCACAAACGCCTGCGCGACATCCTCCACGGCCACCGGGTCCAGCTTGTATAACCCATCGCCGAATATTGGCATGACCGGCGCTGTTGCTATGACATTGGCCAACTCCGATGTAAACTCCATCAACCCATCGGAATCGCCGAATATCACAGATGGCCGGAATATGGTCCAGTCGATCCCGGAGTCTATGACCTCCTGTTCCGCCGCTTTTTTCGTGGTCTGATATTTGGTGACGCCGTTTTCGTTGGCCCCGTTGGCGCTCATGAAAATAATTCGCTTCACTCCCGCCTCTTTGGCGGCGCTGACTATGTTTGCCGTCGCCCGATGATGCAGTTTTTCGAATGATATACCGTCTCGGGGAAACTCGCGGATGATACCGACCAGGTGGATCACGGTATCTGTATCATCGAAAGGCTCTTTCAAGGTTTCGTAGTTGGTCACATCACCATAATAAATCGACAGTCCCTCTGTAAACGGCAGCTTGGCGAAGGAGTTTTGATCGCGGATCAGAACCTTGACTTTGTGGTCGGTTTCCCGCAGCGCCTCCAGGATATGGCGCCCGACGAAGCCTGTTGATCCAGTAACAAGAATATTCTTCATCCTTAAAAAAATGATCCCGTCCGTGGTGGATTATACTCAATAATCTTACCATCATCAATCGTTAAATAGAAAACGGTTTTGTCGGTGTCTCCATCTTTATCGAAACTGGTGGTACCGCTGACACCCTCGTAGGAGTTAAGGGATTCCAGATAATCAGTGATGGAGCTTCTGGAATCAGCGCCGCGCGATATGGCGGTCAGCGCCATGCTGGCTGCGTCGTATGCCTGGGCCGAGAGGATTGTTGGCTCTTCCCGAAAATATAATTGATAATCCCGTACAAATTTTTGCACATGGGGTAACGAGCTATGCTTGTAAAAGCCATCCAGGAAAATGACGCCTTCGGCGTATTGCTCTGCGATTTTTACAAACTCAGGGTGGTTCACACCTTTGCCAGCCAGTTTTATTATTTCCTTGATATTATAAAACTCCAGCAGTGGCAGTATAAGTCCGATTTTGTTGTATAACCCAGGCATAAAAATGCCGTCATACTGCATCGTAAGCCCCGGCAGAAAATTGCGTCTGTTAAGGCCTCCACCGCCATATGACACTATTTTCGGCGCCGAGAGCTTGCCATCATAAATTTCTTCCAGCTTCCGGTTTATGGAATTTGGCGTAGCGCCGGGTATTGTGCTGGCCACATTCAGTATTTCATTGCGGAGTGTATCGTCGGTCATGCCGCCAATCTTGCGGGCCTGCTCGCCAAAGTCGGTCTGCTCCCGGCTGAATGGCTCCGCTATCATAACCTCACCCCCCAGCCGTTCGAACTCTTCAGTAAAATAACGGTTCATCTCCTGGCCATACCGGTCGGAAGAGTAGAGTATGGCAAACCGTTTCAGACCAAGGTTGCGCGCTGCAAGCTGGGCCATTTTTTCCGCTTCCAGCCTGTTGGTCAGCGTGTTGCGAAACAGATATTTGCTGGAGCTGGAGATGCCGACTGTGGTAGCCGACGGGCTGAATACAGGCATTCTTTTTCGTCCCGCCACCTGGGCAGACCTCCTGAAATCCTTGCTGAACACAGGGCCTATGACCAGCAATACATTCTTGTCGTCGGCCAGCTGCTCCACAATATCGCTGGCTTCGCCGGAACCAGAGCCTGAATCCCGGATGATTGGCTGAATGCGCCGCTCACTGGCCAGGTCGTGGAATGAATTGAACGCAAGCTGCACACCCCGCAAGAGTTCCCGGCCGGTCTTTGCGTTTGGTCCTGATATGGGCAATACAATGCCGATCTTGATCTGCTCCGGTGTGTATTTATCCCCTCCAAACTGGCCAAAAAATCCGCCGGAATCTTCATCGTCGAACTGGCTTTCATAGGCGGCTTTAGTTCTGTCATACGCTTCGGTGTCTTTCTCGTCACCATATAACCGGAGCAGTGATTTAAAAGCCATCTTCGCGGGCCATTTCTTCTCGTATCTTTTTGTTACCATCAACAACTTGGCTTCAGAGAGGAAATTGTTGATGATTCGCGCCGCCCTCCGTTTCGATGAGGATATGAGGTTATTGTCCGTGGCCGATCGCTCCGCTTCGTAATACTTATCTATCGCCGCGACAGAATAAGACTCTTTTTCGTACAGCTTGGCATAGTAATAATAGATATAAGCTTTATGGCCTGTATTGTCGGCCAACGGCAAGGCCTTGCTGAACATCTTCTCCGCTTTTTTCGGTTTGTTAAGCTGGATATAGCATATGCCGGAATTGATCAGCGCTTCCGGGTACAGCTCCGAATAGGGGAGGCGCTGGTTGATTACAGAAAAATTGTTTAACGCTTCGCGATATCGCCCCATTCGATATAACGACAACCCGGTTTTGAAATAGGCGTTGTCGAACAAAGGATGGTCCGCTTTGGCCCCTGCGATAAACTGTTTATATGTTTCAGCGGCGCTTTCATAGCTTCCTATGGAGTATAGCCGCTCCGCCTTGCGAAACCCGACGCTCAGGTCTTTGGCGCGGGGGGCGGGGGCGGCGATGATGATCGAGTTTTCACTCTCATGTGGTTTGTCGGTTTTAATATATTTATCGTCGAAATCGAGTGTCTCACAGGCGGTTATCATCAAGCCGCACAGAATAAACAGGGTGGTCTTAATCGTCTTCTTTATCTTTAACATCGTTATCCAATTCGTACTTCAATACTTTATAACGGAAGGAGCGGAATGTTAGGTTCAACAGTTTCGCCGCTTCCTTTTTCTTTCCCTTTGCTCGGTTTAAGGCTTTGGTCAGATATTTTTTTTCCATCGCCTGCAACGAGGCCTCCAGGTCGATGCCCTCGGTCGGTATCCACCCGGAATCATCCAGCGATGGAGAGGCTTTTATTATTTCATCAGGCAGGTTCTCCGAATAAATAGTGTCGCCAGCGGAGAGAACGATCGCCCTTTCGATAACATTCTCCAGCTCCCGCACGTTGCCTTTCCAGCTATAATTTTCCAGCAGTTTCATGGTTTCCGGCGATATCTTGATCTTTTTGCCATCAAATTCAGAAAACTTTTTAACAAACCGGTTTACCAATAGGGGTATATCATCCCTCCTGTTTCGTAATGGTGGGATATCGATCGGTATTATGTTCAGCCGATAATACAAATCTTCCCGAAACAGCCCGGCTTCTATCAGGTCAGGCAGGTTACGGTTCGTGGCGGCCATTATCCGGACATCGACCTGGATATCCCGCACGCCGCCAACCCGCTTGAACTCCCGCTCCTGCAGGAACCGCAGCAGCTTTACCTGTATTGTCAGGGGAGCTTCGCCTATTTCATCCAACAAAAACGATCCACCATCGGCTACTTCCAATAACCCTTTTTTATCCGAGTTCGCGCTGGTAAACGCTCCTTTCTGGTGGCCGAACAGCTCGCTCTCCAGCAATTGCTCCGGCATGGCGCCACAGTTGATGGAGAGGAACGGCTTGTCTTTCCTGCTGGAATGCTGGTGTATGGCCCGGGCCACCAGTTCTTTACCGGTGCCCGACTCGCCAGTGATCAATACCGTCGAGCGGGATCGCGCCACTTTCTGGATCATCTGAAACACTTGCGCCATGGCGTCCGATTTGCCCACCATCTCGTCGAACTGGTACGGCAGGGCGATTTCATCCTTCAAGCGCTGAAGTTCTTCCTTGTCGCGCCTTCTCTCCAGAGCCTTGGCCACCACCAGCTTGATCTCTTCGATCTTGAACGGTTTTGTAATGTAGTCATAGGCGCCATCTTTCATCGCCTCCACCGCGGAATCAGCAGAGCCGAACGCAGTGATCATGATCACCGGGACATCAGGGTTGAGATCGATCGATTTTTTCAGCACCTCCAGCCCGGAAGCGCCCGGCATTTTGATATCAGAGATCACCAAGTCGATGGCGCCATTATCCAGGATATCCATCGCCTTTTCCGCAGTGGATGCGGTGATTACTTCGTAGCCTTCCTCGGTGAGCATGATTTCCAGCATCTCCCGAAGGCTTCGTTCGTCATCCGCCACCAGAATCGTAAGCATTAAACCTCTTGATTATTTTACTTAATTCTATAATCCATTGACCAGACGGTTTTCATCATGTATCTAACATCTCATATGATGTAACATTTTACTATTACTTCTCTTTGATTTATTGAATTTTTGTCCGTATCATCATACTAATTACAAAAGATTTAAAAATATGTATAAAATAAAAAAATTACTCTTTCCGGCTCTGGTTTTAACAATATCATTCATCTCCGCCTGCTCCAACCTTGTACAGATCAAAGTTGATGTGGTCGACCAGAGAACCGCGCTGGAAAACCAGGTCCTCGGCAGTTATCAGGAGATCGATGGCGATCTGCTCCTGCTGGCTTCTGTCCGCTCCATCGACAGCAACGGAAGGCTCGTCAAGGCTCCTCCATTATCCGACGGGCGCCGAGAGGCCATCCGGGCAATGCAGCGCTCGAACTTTAACAAGGACGATATCGACCGCTTCAAAGCCATGGGCGCCCTGGGTGAAACCAACAGAGGGTATCTTGAATATTTTGAAACCAAAGAGACGGTGGATGACCCGAAAATCGCCGAATTTGTAAAACATATCGTGGAGGAAGAGAACCAGGACCGCGCCACCCTTTATAAACGTATTGTGGATATCAACGAAAACTTCAGCGATTCCGACTTATCTCAAGTGGAAACCGTGATGGCCGGGCTGAACCGGGACAGCTCCCGGGACGGAGACCTGATACAACTTGATTCCGGCAAATGGATAGAAGTACAGAAAAAGAAATAGAGATGAACGGAGGATAAACGGATCATGATTTTCCAGGCTATCCTGGCATTGGCATTAACCGTACAGGCGCCAGACACCCCCCATTTCAATAACCCGGTGAGGATAACCACCCATCCGGCGGAGGATTATATGTCCGCTGTCTCTCCGGACGCGACCTCTCTTGTGTTCATCTCGAACCGTTCCGGGGCGCCTAACATATGGATCAAATCGATCTCTGGCGCCACTGCGCCCACACCGCGCAGGCTGACATTCAGCACCTCGGGTGACAAAAGCCCCGCATTCTCTCCGGATGGCAAATATATTGTGTATGTATCCTCTTCATCAGACGCCGAGGGTGATATATACAAGTTGAAAATTCCCGACATTTCATCGATCCTCAGGATCAACACATCACCGGAGCGACTGACCGATATATCCACCGCCGATAAAGAGCCGGTTTATACACCGGACGGAAAGTTTATCATCTACACCTCCGCAGATAAAAAAGGCAGCAGGGAAAACCTGTGGAAGCTGGATCTTAAAACCCTCGAAAGGACACAGCTTACCATCGATGGTGGCACATCCGCCGATATATCGCCCGATGGCAAATGGATGGTTTATGTGTCTCGATCGCGGGAATCGAGGGGGTCACTCCATCTCCTTGATCTTATCAACGAAAAGCGCATAGATTTCATCGATGGTGAATATATGGATTCGTTCCCGGTGTTCATTGATAACAGCAAGGTCGCCTTCGTCCGCTATTCCATCGATACAAACGGTGACGGCGCCATATCAGTGGAGGACCGGCCCGCCCTTTACTATATGGACATCACCAACCCCGATGCCCTGGCCGTCCCTATAACCGGGATGGAGCAATATACGCTGTTTCCATCCTCAGGCGGTAATTTCGTTTACTACACTGTAAAGGATGGCGCCCAGGTTGATATATACCGCCTGCCGGCTATAGGTATGACCCCGACCCTGGGTGACATTAACAGTGATATAAAACGAGCCGGCGAGATAGAAAATTTCTATACAGAGCGGCCCACCCTTGCCCAATTGGCCTGGGAGGTTGCGTATACGGCAAACAGCGGATCGAACGACAAGGCCGCCCTTGCCCAGGCGTTGTCGAAAAGGTCCGCGATAATGAAAAAATCGGGCTTGCTCGCCCAGTCAGATAAAATCCTGGCGCAACTGATCGACAAATACCCATCCCAGCGGGAACAAGTGGGCTACGCTTTGATCGACCGGGCGATTATAGAGAGTGAACGTAAAAAGTCTGACCCGTTACTGCTGGTGGAAAAGCTGGAAAAAATCGGTGAAGATTACAAGGACATAGAGGGCATTTACGCAACTTCCATAATCGAGAAGGGAAGGGCGTATAACCGGGCCAGGATGCCGGATAAAGCGCTTAAAAATTTCCGATCAGTTGTGGCGGAATATCCAGACCTGCGAGAGATAGCGGCTCGGGCGACGTTTTTGCGTAACGAGGTTTACGAAAAGCTGGGTGACGGAGAACGGCAGACCAGAGTATATCTGGACGTAATCCGCGATTACCCTGACCAGGAGGAATGGCGAGACAAGGCGGTGGGCAAGATTCTCGACCTGGCTGTAGTGGAGGGTGATACCAGGGCTTCTGCCATCCAGCTCAACAACATCTCCGAGTCTTATCGCGATCTGCCGTTTTTACAGGCGGCGGCGATCAACCGGACCGGCCAACTGTATTACGACGATAGCGAGCTGACCCGGGCAAGGGAGACCTACCAGAGGATATTGACCCGGTTCCCGGATCAGGAAAAATGGAAAAATGAGGCGCGCTTTAATATCGCCGCCATATACGCAGAGCAGGAGAACTATGCCGAAGCCCTCGATATTTATAAATCGATTGAACAGGATTCCGGCGCCAAACGTGAAGTCTATAAACGAAGCAGAAACGAGTTTATCAACCAGTCACTGGAAAAAGCGAAGTATGAACTGAAAGAGGGCGAGCCACGGATCGCCATAAAGACCTATCGCAACCTTATTAAATATGATTACGGTATTACAGATGCGCATCGCGGCCTGATCCAGAGCTATGTGGCGCTGGGCGAGACGGATAAGGTTCTCGGTGAATATGAGGCGGCGTTAAAGGAGTTTCCGGACGAGCCGGTCTATCTCTATTCACTGGGCCTGGCGCTTACATACCTGAATCCGCCCGACCTTGATCGGTCGTCGGACTTGATCCGTGAGGCAATATCAAAAGATAACCTGGACCCATGGTTCCATCAAACCCTTGGATGGATATATGAACAGGAAGAATACCTGTTGGGCGAAGGCGATTTCGCCGATCTGGCGCTGCAGGAGTATCAGTTCGCCTTGGCTTTTATGCCAGAGGATGGTGGAATAAAAAGGAGAGCCGATCTGAACCTGAATATCGGCAATATAAACTTTCTGCTGAAAAACTGCGCCGACACAATCAAGAATTACAAAGCTCGCGAACAGTCCGGCGTCGATTTCCTTAGCCGTCAGGCGGAATCTATCTTCTATCAACGATTCGGCGAGTGCGAATTCAAGCAGGGTGAAGACGCCAAGGCAATCCGAAATTTCAAAAAATCGTTCAAGTTGGCTGACGAAAGTGAAATAGGGCGCAAGATCGAACTGCTGGACCGGATAGGGCTGGCTTATCAATCATCCGGCCGGTGGGAAAACGCAGTGGAGAGTTTTACACAATCGCTGGAACTTAGGCGGTCGGCAGGCGTTGATACAGATACCGCCATCGTATTGCGTAACATCGCCAACAACCTTTATTTCATGAGCAACTCCACATCGAAGCGGGACCCGGAGCGGCTCGTCAAGGCGCTGGACAATTACAGGGCGAGCGAGATCGCCTTGTCAGAGCAGAAGGTTAAACCGAAAAAGAAAAAATCAAGTTCACTTTTTTCCGTGGAGGTGGAGACCGGGCTGGGCGGGCTGAAGGGCGCCTCCAAAGGGTTCAGCGAAAAGGAAGAGAAAAAACTGATATTCCACCACATCGGCAAGATATATGGCGAGCTGTCGGACTATGCCAAGGCTGTGGAATATTTCGAACGGAAGCTGGAGCTGACCCCGAAGGAGCTTCCACTGCTGGAGAACGTGCCGGTGCTGACCGAGAAGGCGATCGTCATCAACCAGGTGGGCTACTACCTGGCCCTGCTGGGCAGACCGAAGGACGCGGTGGCCCGATTTGACGAATCGCTGGGGCTGTCGCTGAAGCTGGAGAACCGGACCGGCATCCTGACCAACGCGGACAACATGGCCAGAATAGCGTTGGATCATCAGGACACTTTTCCGCCAGAGCTGTTGGATCAGGTGATACAGCGCGGCACAGTCGCTGTCAAAAAAACAGCGGACAACGAAACGAATCCGGGCGCCGACATCGCCCCGTTGGCAAACCATCTGGCCCAGCTATATCATTACCGGTTCAACAAGCGCCGCGACGGACAATCAACCGGCGACTTGCAGGCCTACGCCCGGCGTCTCCGGTCCATCGGCGCCGACGCCTATCAGGCGGAGCGGCTGTATAAACTGGCGAAAGAGAAATATATGCTGGCCGACACGCCGGAGGCCACAAGGATCCATACCATAGCCACCATGAATCTGGCCCACCTGAAAGCCGACACCGGCCAGAGCGAAACGGCCATGGGGCTTCTGAAATCGGCGGAGACCATAGCCGGGCGGCTGAACATGCCGGATGTGCTGCTGCAGTCCCGGTTCTGGATATACAGCCTCGACCCGACAGGGCATGCAGATTATCTGGCCAAATCTGCCCAAGGGCTTGACACGTTGCCGTTCGGTTACGGCGCGCTGGATAACACCCGTCAGGTGTTTGCCATCGTCCGGTCCGTGTTCAACGACCTGGCGGAAGAGGCCTACAACAAAGGCGACGCCGCATCAGCCCTGGCCTATTTGGAAAATGGGATGAACATCGGCGTCAAGCTGGCGTTGGCGGAGCTGGCCCATGGCGATGATGACAACGCGGTCCCTGGCCTGGCCGGGCTGGCGCAGATTTATAAACGAAAAATGGCCGCCACCGATCTGGACGCGGACAAGCTTGCGGCGGCTGAAAAGGAGCACGCCCAATATATCGAAAATGTCCGCAGTGACAACCCACTGTTGGGCCATATCGCCAGTCCGCTGAAGCTGGACCAGGCGTCGGTCGCCTCCCGGCTGCGCAACGACGAGGCTGTGGTGACCGCATGGCGGCGGGCAGGCGGGACGGTGCTGTTCGCAATATCCCCCTCCGGCTTCACATCGTTCGAGGCCGCCCCGGGTGAGGATATAACAGAGAAGCTTGGAAGCGCCGACGGCATGTCTGATATACGGCGGCTGTTTCTCGCCACCGGCCGGCCGTTTTCCGATCCGCTGGTTTCGACCCTCGGTTCCGGCTATCTGGTCTCCACCGTTCCATCGTTTGGCTATCTGCCGTTTTTCAAGGACCGGCGCAGCATAAACGACTTCAACCTGTTCGCTATAGGGTTTGGTGATGAGCGGTTCGTGTCGAACAAAGAGCTGTTTGCCGAGGAGCTTTACAAGACCGATATAGAAGCGAACGATGCCATAAGGAACGGCCAGCTGGAGACAGCGGGTGTGGTCATGTTCGCCCGGCCGTTTACCGCGAACCGTGTTTCGCCGCTCGGCTCCCGGTTCCCGCTGGCTTCCGACGCGCAGACGCCTATCTGGATAGATATTAAACGGTTGATCGACCATGGGGCCAACGCTTCTGTGCTATCGACCCCGGTGTTCAACACCAAAAATGGGCGCGATTGGGAGGGCGCCGCGCTGACGGCCACGTTGCTGGCCGGGTATCCGTCATGGGTGATAGCGCCAGATAGTAAGGAGCAATATAAAAAATTCAGCTCTGCTTTTCTGGAGGCGTTGAGCCAGGGCTCCGCCGGCGACGCGTTCGATATAGCGAAAAAACGAACAAACGCACAGAAGGCCAGGATGGCCGGCTCCTTCGGGTTCACGCGGAAAGAGAAGCGTGACTATGCCCGTAAACATTTCGCGGACAAGATTCGCGCCGGGGTGGAGGCGCTGCGGGCCGACGACCTGCAGTCCGCGTCGAACAATCTGAAGCAGGCGCTGGCTTATACCAGGACCGCCGGTGTCTCCAAGTATGACGCGCTGATCCTGGACCGACTTGCCGAGGTGGAGTTCCAGCTGGGGCGGTACGACTCTTCGCTGGCCTATCAGCAGCGGCTCAACGGCCTGCATAGAAAATCTGGCGATAAGGAGAAGCTGGCCGACTCGCTGTTGCTCACCGGTGTGCTGAACGCCCGGCTGAACGATTATAACGCGTCGGTGGAGAGCCTGTCGAGCGCGTTGGCGCTCTACCGCGAACTGGGGCTGACCAGCAAAATGGCCAACGCCTTGTCAAAACTTGGCATCGCAGAAGAGGGCGGCACACGATACCCACAGGCCATCAACGCGTTCACAGAAGCGCTGAACATCCGCCGGCAGAGCGGGGAGAATCAGGCAGCCGCCATGGAGCTGGCCCGGTTGGGGCGGATATATCATCTGCGCTTGAATCAGTTTGGCAAGGCGCGGGATTTGTATGAAGAGGCCATAGCGCTGCTGCAAAACGACAAGGATAGAAGACAGCTGGTGAAAACCTTGATCGAGCTGGGCGCCGTGGAAGGGGACGCGGGCAACCTGGACGCGGCCAACGGGCGGTTCAGGGAAGCGCTGGCCATGGCGGAAGCGGCCAGGGATAAGAAAGCCGTTGCCTTGGCAAAATTTCATCTGGCCAATGTCCACTGGTTCCGCGGCGAGTATGATCCGGCGTTCACCCGGATTCGCGCGTCGCTGAAGGATTCCGAATCGCTGAATGACGACCGCCAGAGCGCCATCAGCTTCAACACCATGGGCCTGATCTACTGGACGCTGAACGATTATCCGCGATCGCTGGAATATCTGGAGCGCTCCCTCGACCTGACCCGCAAGACAGGGGCCAGGCTGGACGAGGCCTCCGCGCTGAACAACATCGGGCTGGTCCACCGCGCCAAAGGCGAGCTTTCCCGCTCCATCGATTATTTCCTCAAGGCGCGCGAAATTGATGAGGAGCTGAAAAGCGATTGGGGCGTGGCCTATGACGCAAGGAATATCAGCATCAGCTATCTGCTCTCCGGCAAGCTGGAGAAAGCGGAGAAAAGCGCGAAGGAGGCAGTGGCGCTGACGGAGAAGATCGGCGATAAAGTGAACAACGCGAAATCGCTATTGCAGCTGGCCGAGGTGATGGGCGCCAAGAGCGGATGGAAAAAAGGGAGCAAGCAATATCGGCAGGCGTTCGACGCCGCGTCGGCCATCGGCGACTCCGAAACCATGTGGCGGTCGTTGCGGGGGCTGGGCAAAGCGCAGAATGTGGCGGGCGAGAGGGCAGGGGCCATAGCCTCCTACGAACAGGCGGTCGATATTGTGGAGGCGATGCGAGCTTCGCTGAAAATCGAGGAACTGAAAAGCGGCTTCCTGGACAACAAGCAGGACCTGTATGAAGAGCTGACCATACTGGAGCTGGACAACGGCAACATCGAAGCGGCGTTCGGTTACGCCGAGCGGGCCCGGGCGCGCAGCTTTATCGATCTGCTGGGTACCACGAAAATCCGGTTGAAGGATAAAATCTCCCAAAGGACCTTTGACGAGATCAACGGGCTCCGGCGAAATATCGAAGAGCTGGCCAAATCCACGGCCGACACCGCCGAAGACCGGCAAGCATTGACGAAACGGAAAGAAGAAGCCTCCAACGCGCTGGTGAACGCCATTGAAAAAGTCAGGATCGAGAACCCGGGGCTGTTGCCGTTTATCTCTGTGGAGCCGGTGAAATCTGGCGATATCATGAAACTGTTGAACGATGATATAGCCATTTTGGAATATATCGTCGCCAGGGAAGAGCTGATCGCGTTCGTCATCACGAAGGATAAACTGAGCGCCACACGGGTCAAGATCGATCGCGGGAAGCTGACCGCCATGACCAGCAGGTTCCGAAAGCTTATCCAGGACGGCGCGCCGATGACCGAAGAGGCAAGGGCGCTGGGCAAGGTTCTGCTCGACCCGGTGATGGACAAGATTGGCGCCGCGGAGATCGTCGGGATCGTCCCGCATCGTGACCTGCATTACGTCAGTTTTGCAGCGTTGCGCAACACCAAGGATTATCTGATCGACGAGAAATCGTTGTTCTATCTGCCGACCGCGTCGCTGTTCCAATACTCCATCAAGCGGCGCATAGATATGCCGAAGCTGGAAATGAAGACCCTGGCGGTGGGCAACCCGGATCTGGGCGACCTGGACACCGACCTGCCGCTGGCGGAGCTGGAGGCGAAGTCGATCCGGTGGAGCTTCCCGTTTGTCGATCTGCTGGTGCGCGATGGCGCGACGGAGACCAAGGTGATCGGCGATATCGATCAGTATCATATTCTGCATATCGCGTCCCATGGCGAGTTCGATACTTCTAACCCGCTGCTCTCCGCGTTGCGGTTCGCCAAGGATGATAACAACAACGGCGCCTTGACCGCCAAAGAGGTGTTTGCGCTCAACCTGAACGCCGACATCGTCGTCATGTCCGCCTGCCAGACCGGGTTAGGCAAGGTGACCAGCGGCGACGAGGTGCTGGGGCTGAACCGGGCGTTTCTATACTCCGGCGCGCATTCGCTGGTGTCTACCCTGTGGCGCGTGGACGACCTTGGCTCTGCGGTGCTGATGAAACATTTCTATCGAGGTTTCCGAAACAGCAACAAGGCAGAGGCGTTACGCAAGGCCCAGCTCATTGTCAAACGCCGCTTCGCCCACCCATCCTATTGGGCAGGGTTCACGCTGGTGGGTGATTATTTATAGGCGCTAAAATGACGATTCGCTAGATAGCCACGAGATAAAATCCATTTAACATCTTAATATATAATATGTTATAGCATATAGTTAAATCCATTTCGATCCCACTCCACAGATCCCTCATATCCCTCATATGCTCCAAATGCTTCAAATCCCTCACCTGCTATTTACTGCTATGGTGGCCTCTTATATAGTAATATGCAATGCACGATAAAGTGCAGAAACGAACTTGAGTAAACGATGATAACAGTAAGCGAGCTGACAAAATATCTGGACGATTATCTGGATGTCGAATCGATCAAAGATTATTGCCCCAACGGGCTGCAGGTGGAAGGGCGCGCGGAGATAGACAAGATCGTCACCGGCGTATCGGCCTGTATGGAGCTGTTCGAAGCGGCGGCGGGGAAGGGCGCCCAGGCGGTGGTGGTTCATCACGGCATGTTCTGGGATTCCGATTCGCGGGTCGTGCGCGGCAGTATGCGGCGGCGACTGAAATATTTGCTGGATCACGGGATATCGCTGATTGGCTATCATCTGCCGCTCGACCGGCACCGGGTGGTGGGGAACAACATCGGGATCGTCAAGGCGCTCGGGCTTACGGATCCGGCTCCGTTCGGCGATTACCATGGCGCGCCGCTCGGGTATATCGCCCGGACCGAGGCGCCGGTCGCCATCGATTCGTTTGCAGATCTGGCGCGGGACAGGATAAACAACGAGCTGACGATACACCGGTTTGGTCCGGATGAAATCAGCTCGGTGGCTGTCTGTTCCGGCGGTTGCCAGGACCTGTTGCGCGATGCAATATTGCGTAAGGCGGATCTGTTCATAACCGGCGAAGAGAGCGAGTGGATATACCACCTGTGCAAGGAGGAGGGCATCCATTACATCGCCGCCGGCCACCACGCGACGGAGCGGTTCGGGCCGATGGCGCTGGGTGATCATCTGGCGGAGAAGTTTGATGTGGAAGTGGAATTTATTAATATACACAACCCCATATAGGGGCAGGAGAAGATATGACAAGCATAGATGAATTGGTGAAAGAGAGAATACGGCAAGTCAACGCCTATAATGTGCAACAGTTCCCTTGTCCTGTGGTCCTGGACGCGAACGAATCACCTTACCCGCCGCCGAAGGAGCTGCTGGAGAAGCTGTGGGTGGTGATGGCCGGGACACAGCTGAACCGCTATCCAGATATGGATTGCACACCCCTGCGCAACGCCATATCGCAAAAGGAGGGCGCCAACCAGCGGGAGATCCTGCTGGGCAACGGCTCCGACGAGCTGGTGCAATCGCTGATTATCACGGTGTGTGAGCCGGGCGACAAGATCCTGACGCCGACGCCGACGTTTGTGATGTATGAAACCATCGCCAACTTCCTCGGTGTCGATTGCGTCTCGGCGCCACTGGCGGATGACTGGTCGCTGGATATGGATAACATGTTAGAACTGATAAAGGAACACGACCCAAAGATCATTTTCATTGCGTCGCCCAACAACCCCACAGGCCGGATGTATAGCCATGACGATATCAAAACCATCATCGACGCGGCTGGCGGCCTGGTGGTGATAGACGAGGCTTATATAGACTTTGCGGAGAAGCCGTATGGGCTGTTGTATCAGGATCATCCGAACGTGGTCATCATGCGGACCTTGTCAAAGAGCGGGCTGGCGGCGGCCCGGCTCGGGTATATCATGGCGGACCAGAAGCTGGTAACAGAGCTGAACAAGGTCAGGCTGCCGTACAACATAAACTCCATGACCCAGGCGGTGGCGGCCGAGGTTATACGCAGCTGGGATCTGCTGAAACCATCGCTGGACGAAATTGTAAGCGAGCGCGAGCGGGTGTTTGAAGAGCTGGACACCACCTATGGCATCACCGCATTTCCATCGTCAGCCAATTTTATTTTGATCCGGGTGAAGGAAAACCCGAAGCAGGCATTTAAAAAGCTTATCGCTGGTGGAGTGCGGGTCCGCTGGTTTGAGCATGACGAGCGGCTGAACGATTGTTTCCGGATAACCATCGGCAACCCGGACCAAAACGACCGACTCCTGACGAAATTGGAAGACGCTGTCTATTAAATAAAAATGAAAAAGTTTACCACCTGCCCGTCATGCGGCGCCCAGGTCGCTGAATGGAAAAACCCAAAGGTTACCGTGGACATCATCATTGACGTTGACGTCAAAGTTGTCCTGATCGAACGGGCCAACGAACCTTATGGGTGGGCGCTGCCGGGTGGCTATGTGGATTATGGCGAATCGCTGGAACAGGCCGCTGTCCGGGAAGCCAAGGAAGAGACCGGGCTGGATGTCACGCTGACCGGCCAGCTGGGCGCATATTCCGACCCCGCCCGCGACCCGCGCCAGCATAATATATCAGTTGTATTTACGGCAACGGCCACAGGAAACCCCGTGGGAGGCGATGACGCTAAACAGGCAATATTGTATGAGAAAGATAAATTCCCGGAGCTTCTGTTCGACCATGCGAAGATATTAAATGATTATTTTGATAGGTGACAGGATGCGCGATATAATAGTTCACAGCAAGCAAGGTGATGGAAGATGGAAATTTTCAATATTAAATTGCTTGACAACCATCAGCGCTCTGAATATTCTTTATCGTTTGGTTCTGCAGAGCCATCGTATTTTGTTGGCGGGCCGCTAGCTCAGTCGGTAGAGCAACTGCCTTTTAAGCAGTGGGTCGTAGGTTCGATTCCTACGCGGCTCACCATTTTATCCTCCGGCGAAGATCCTACGGAATATGACTTTAATCATAGTCGCAAATACCACGAATGAGTAAAGATGTATCGTGTTTGAATATAAGCCGCAATAAAACGTAAAAACCTTTAATAAGGGGATGTGCTATGAAACATAACGTCACTTGGTTAAACATTCTGTCCAGATCAATGTTATTAACATTCGCTATTACAACCTTTGCTTCCGGCGCCGCATGGTCCAAAACGGTCCCGGTGACTATCCACGCTGTGGAAACGGAAGTGGAAATCGATAATAAAGGGACCAAATACCCGGCCTGGACTTTCGGTGGAACCGTTCCCGGCCCGGTTGTCCGGGTGACAGAGGGCGACACCGTTGAGTTCACCATGATCAACGACAAGACCAACGAGCAGAGCCACTCCATGGATTTCCATGCTGCCGTGGTTCATGTGCTGGAAGAGTTCGCTCCGGTGAAGCCTGGCGAGACCAAGAAGTTTAATTTTGTGGCGAACCACCCTGGTGTGTTTATGTACCATTGCGGCACGGCTAACATGGCCCAGCATATCGCCCGCGGTATGTTCGGTATCATCATTGTCGATCCGAAGGAAGGGTTCACCGACGCATTCCCGAAACCGGACCGTGAGTATGTGCTGATACAGTCCCAATATTTCCCGAACGCCGGCGACGCAGTGGCGATGATGGAGAACCGTGGTTGGACCAATGCGCTGATCAACGGGAAAATTTTCCATTACAGCCCTGTCCATGACCCGAACGCCAAGCTGGCCCTGGTATCGAAACCGGGCGAAAGGGTGCGCATCCATTTCGTCAACGCCAACATCAACAACCCGGTCGCCCTTCATCCGATCGCTGGTATCTGGGATCGGGTATATCTGAACGGCAACCCGAAAAATGTGATCCATGGAATGGCCACTTATAACGTCGCCGTGTCGGAAGCTGTGAGTGTCGATATTGTCTCGCCCACAGGCAGGACAACGGCCAACGCCATCGTCGATCACGCCATGGGCGCCGCGCTGCGAGGGGCGATCACCGTTCTGATCAACAGCGATGACGCAGATGACACGATGGGCAAGGGCGAAAATATCCTTCCACGTTAAACGTAACTCTTGCGGCAGAGAGTGTGTGATTAACATCCTCTCTGCCGGTTGTTTTAAAGGAAGCGTTATTACAATGAAGATATCTTGCGCCTTCAAACGGCGAATGTTTTACATATCATTTCTGCTGATCCTGATTTTGGCTTCACCTGCGTTTTCGATGGATGGCAAAGCGTTGGTGGAAAAACATAAGTGCGGATCGTGCCACCTTATGGTCGGGCCGTCGGGCCAATCCATCGATGAAGCGTTGGCCAGAAAAGCGCCTGACCTGTTTTATGCAGGCCGCAAATTCAACAGGCCCTGGTTGCTGGAGTTTATCCAGCGCCCAACAAATATCCGGCCGGCTGGTGTGGTATACGCAAATGATGTGAGGACAGTTGACGGGCAGGATGTTGTCGAAAATGCGCCTGTGTGTAAATCGAAACTGAGCCTTGACGAAGCGAATATGGTCGTCGATTATTTGATGACCCTTCAAGATGCTGATGTGAAGGAGGGCATATATCAGAAAACCGGATATACGAAATTCATGCTCGATATAGCCATTAACAAGCAGCTCGCTTGCAACGCTTGCCACAGGTTCCCGGGAGGGAAGGGTGGTGTCTCCGGCCCGACATTTGAGGGAATCGGGCAACGGCTGAATCCAGACTGGATGGTAAGTTTCATAAAAAATCCGCAGGCACACGATCCTTGGGTATGGATGCCGAAATATCAGATTAACGATCAGCTGCTCCAGCAGATTGTCAGCTATCTGAACACGATGGAATGAAGGGTGAAATGGGTATGCGAAAACTAATGAACAGCTTTTCATCCATTATTATTGCTTCGGTGGTGGCGTTGTCGCTCATTGCTCCTATGTCGATTCTGGCTGATGATGGCGACCAGGTTTCAAATAATACAAACCTCCTTCCGCTGGAAGGTAACGCCGGGAATGGGAAAAAACTTTTCTGGGACAAGCAGGGTAAATTCGCCTGTGCCAAGTGCCATACGGTGGATGGCGCCGGTGGTGAAATCGGCCCGGAGTTGACGTCAGTGGCCGCGACTCGGCCTATTGGCTATATAGCGGAATCGGTATTGCAGCCATCAGCAGTGATCGTGAAGGGCTATGAACCGCTGTTGATCCAGTTGAAGTCTGGCGAAAGGATATCTGGTGTACTGAGAAAGGAGACTTCTGACAGCCTCACTATCGGAATGACAGATGGGACAATAAAGGAGTTTGCCCGCTCCGATATCGGCCGCTCAAAAGTGCTGAAAAAATCGATCATGCCAGAGAATTTCGCCGAGCTGCTCTCCGTCAAGGAGTTTGCCGACCTGCTGGCCTATGTCCAGACGTTAAAAGGGGCAGCCCAAACCGGTGGAACAGCAACAAAAGAGAGAACCGAAGAGCAACAGGCGCACAGCGAAAAAGTTTATAAGTTGTTCTGTACACAGTGCCATGGCGTGACGGCCAACGGCAAGGGTATTAATGCGCCGCACCTCACAATCCAGCCGAAAAACCACTCCAACTCGAAGGAGATGGGCTCTTTAACCGACGACGGAATCTTTCTGGCGATCAGGAATGGAGGCGCCGCGGTGGGCAGATCGCCCGAAATGCCGCCGTTCGGTGGAGCCTTGTCCGACGATGACATAACCGGTCTAGTCCGGCATCTGCGGAAATTATGTGATTGTTAAGAATTTGGTTGCGGGTGTTACATGATTGGCAGACGACTTTGCACAATAGTGCTTTTCAAATTGCAGCAGACATTCTTCTGAATTAATGATTTTAAAGGCCTGCGCGTTATGCCGCCAGATTTTGCTATAATTAAACAATAAATATAGTATATATATTTTGTAAGTAGGATTACTTATATAAATTAAGTAGGTCTACTTATTGACTTGGTTGCTCAAGTAAAATATCATAGATAACAGGAAGAAGATAAACTCAAATTCTTACTAAAATTTGGCTGGGTATCAAGCTCAAATCTGGAGGAAGTACCGTGACAAGCAGAATTTAATACCTTGGTTGCGTTTTCATTATTTGTAATTGTGATATTTTCTTACGCTGGCTTATCATCTGCTCAGACACCCGGAACTCCAGTGTTAAATTCACCCAAGGGTAATGTCACTGGATCAGATATCACTTTTTCATGGTGGAGAACGCCTAATTCCACCAGCTATCAGCTTGTCATACACCGGCAAAGCGATAGCGCTTTGATAGCCACAAGAAACCTTAGCGAAGCGCAAGCGCAGTGCCTGCCAAGCAAGCTTTGCAGGGCAACGGTAAGACTTAACAATATTGCATATTTCTGGTATGTGCGGGGCTATAACAGTAATGGCCCGATCGTCGGCCCGCGGAGCGTTACCTGGCAAATCCGTGTCGCCGCTCCTTCCGGCGTTCCCAGCTATCCCTGGCAAATCCAGCCCAGAGGGCGGATTGGCTCGAATGTACATACGTTATTTCAATGGTTCAAGTCGGCCAATTCGACCCATCATCAGCTGTTAGTTGTTGATGTTCAGGCTAATAGAAATGTCCACTTGAGTAACTTATCGAACACAACACTAAATTGTTCGACGCGTAATATATGCAATCGTTGGCTTAACCTTCCAAAGGACAGGGCTTATAAGTGGCACGTCAGGGCTTACAACAACGTTACAAAAAAGTGGAGTGGATGGAGCGCTGGCTGGTTTTTCACAATAGGACGGCTCCCCACTGGCATGGTCGATCTTATTGCGCCGTTTGGGAACATATATGGCCGGACCCAGGTATTTAAATGGTATGCCTACCCAGGCGCTGTTTGGTACCGGCTTTATATAAAAAAGATATCTGATAACAGCAAAGTATTCGACAGGAGCTTTTCACCAGCGCAACTTGCCTGCTCCACCGGCATCTGTCAGCGCTCTGTATATCTGCCACCCGGCCAGCTGATATGGAAAGTCTGGCAGGTCCGGAGCAATAGTACGCTTAGCTGGAGTGTTCCCTGGAGGATCAATGTCAACCCACCGAAGGGAACTCCTGTATCGCCAACCTTAATAGCGCCGGTCGATGTTATTACATCCAGTAATAAACCAACTTTTTACTGGCATAAATCCCCAGGTGTTACCAATTATCGATTCCAACTCGACAGGATACTTGCGCCACAGGTATTTTTCCCTGTCTATAATTTATGGCTTTCCCCGGCGACCGCTCAGTGTGCAACCGCCCCAACTTGCAGGAAAGAGTTACCGCTGTTTAATGGAAAATACAGATGGAGGTTGGTCAGCTATAATGGCTTCGCCAGGCTGTATGGATCATGGAGTAACTATGCTAATTTCGAAGTGAAAGGCAGGTTTGGTTTTCCATGGAATCCATTTAGAGGCATATATGCAAATATTCCTGCTGGTTTATATTGGGTCGAGCGCAGCGATAAATCTACAACTGCTGTGCCTGTATTGTTTGGGTGGACCCGCAATATATGGTCGAACTTCTATTTTGTCAGTGTAACAAATCTTGATACCGGCAAGGTGGTGTTAAATAAATATTTAAGCTCCAAAAGCGCTGGTTGCGCATCCGGCCCGCCTTGCACAACAACGGCCGGCTTACCCGTGGGCAGATACTCGTGGAAAGTAAGAGGGTGGCACAGTATATCCGGGCTCCCGTTTGGGCCATGGTCCAATACCCGTTATTTTGAATTGAGGGCTGGTATTCCGGGCAGGGTGACACTAATCTCCCCATCCGGTGTTATAGACTCTACTGGCACTTTCACGGGAGTAACATTGAGATGGAACCGGGATAATGCGTCAACCCATTATCAGGTATATTTGGTGAACACCACCACCGGGCAGGTAATTCGTAACTTCTATACCACTGGGCGCTCGACCAGCGTTTCTTTACGAGTTGGCACATATCGCTGGGTGGTGAGAGGGTACAATGCATTTACCAAGCGATATGGCTGGTGGAGTATTCCGAAGGTTTTTGAAGTCAAAGATACTAGAACTGTGCCTTGCAGCACCACAGCGCATGCTGGTGGTGACACACCGGAAACTGTGACTGTGACTCTCGGCTCCGGCTCCGGCACATCTAATTTTAGATATGAAACGTATACCAAAAAAGACAGGATGATTGTGCGTTATGGTGGCGTGCAGTTGTTAGACACTAAGTGTGTTGGAACTAATGGTAACGTGAATAGGTCACTTCCTGTTAATGGTTCAAGTACTACAGCAACGGTTCAAGTGATCCCGAACTGCGATAAACCAGGACAAACTGGTACCTCGTGGAACTTCACCATGGGTTGCCCGCAATAGAATAATCGGCCCGGCTTTGATCAATTTCATGGCCGGGTTATTTAAAATTGGGAATTAGAGCGGGTGGACCTTCAGCGCCCTGGGGTTGGAGACACAATAATACTCGCACAGTCCGCAACCTGTGCAAGCCTCGTTGTTTATCACTGGTCCATTATGGTAAGTTATGGCCTCGCCTTTTAGCGGGCACCGGTCATAGCAATAATCACAAGTCGGGACGGAGCCGTTATACGCCAAACAAGTAGATTTGTTCACAACCGCCAGCCCGATCTTTATCCGCTCATATCCGATATGCTCCAGCGCTCCCTCATCACACACCTTCGCGCAAACTACCGGGTCGCACAAATAGCAGGGTGAGCTGGCCATACTTATGATAGGGTATCCTTGGTCAGCATAATCTTCGCCTGCCTGTTTGATAGCGTCATGAGGGCAGACCTCCCAGCATCTGGCGCACAGGTTGCATAGCTCCAGAAAATCTGGCTCAGCCACAGCGCCTGGTGGTCGCAGGGGTGGTCTCTTCGGAGCCGCCATCTGAACGCCTGCGGAAAGGTTGCGCAGAATCTGGAGGTAACCCTCTTTTAAGAATCGTTTCCGGCTATAGCTTTTTTCGACCATGCCAATATTATACAAAAAAAGGTTCCCGCCTGCCCAAAGGGCCAACGGGAACCTGCATCACTATTTGTTCGCTTTATAGTAGTTGAACTGGTCATTTTCATTTTGGACCAGTGGCTCTACATTGGCTTGTGGCACATGACAAGTATCGCACTGATAACGCGCGTTTGACAGCTTGGCGCCATCCAGATGTTCCTTCGAAACAAACACCATATTGTCCATCCCGCTGGCCGGGTCGTGGCAATCGAGACATTCGTTCTGTTCACGGGTGATCAACAACCCTCCTACGGCATGTGGAACCTGTGGTGGGGCAGTTATGGAGCCGCGCATAAGCAGCTTGTTCTCACCCGGCTCGACGCCGTTATAAACCAACTCGCCAGGGAGGATGTTTGGTTTGAACATGCTGTTCTTACGTAAAGTGTCCCCATCATCCACGGCGACCGCCACCCCAGTAAATGCGATTGCTGCCACAGCAATTATTAAAGCAATATGCTTCATTTTTTCTAGCCTCCTGTTAATTTTCATTTTCGTAATCCAAAAGATATTGATTTACCCCCTGTGCTATCTATGCATGCTCCGCACATGGTGCATTCGCCGCTGGTAGCAAGGTTGTTAATTACATTTGTGATTGCGTTTGGCTCAGGGCATACCATCGCAATATTTTTTGGGATCATTTCGCCCGTCGTATTGACTTTAACCTTGATAAGCGACACTCTGCCCAGAATAGACAGCAATGCGCCCAACGGACATAGCCCACGACAAAAACTGATTCTTGCGATGGCAAGCTCGTATAAAAACAGTGTGCCGATAATCAGCCAGCTGATGATACCAATACCGATACCACCAAAAATGATGGCCCTGTGTAAAATCGATATCGGGTTGTAAAATTCATAAATCGCGACCCCGGTAATCAGTGGAACAATCAGAACAATAGCCAGAATATAAAACCTGGTCTCTGGTAAAAACCCCTGAAACGGCTTCTTGATATGAATCTTTTTGGACAGCCAGTTCGCAAAATCGATAATCAATCCCAGCGGGCAGACCCATCCGCAAAACGCGCGGCCACCCACAATCAGATAAAACCCGGTTATCAAAACAGCCCCTATGACCGCCGTTTTATACAGCCCGCCAGTCGCAAAAAATGATTGAAGCGCCATCAACGGATCTGTCAATGGTATAACGCCCAGAAAGAGCGAGCCGGAATAATTGCCAGTGAGGATATTTTGTTTGCCCCATGCAGAGATAACAAACAGCGCAAGGATGAGAAATGCGGCGCTCCTGCGAAGGAACCACCATTTACCATATCTCATAGCCGTTCTTCCTCCCAGCCTATGCGATAATGTTTACCCAGTTCACCCTTGACGGTCTCAAGGTCCAAGACCCTGATCGCCGGCTTGTCGAGAATGCAAGCGTGCTCGCATTTGCCGCAGCCGGTGCACGCGTCGGAGTGAACCACAGGCTCAAATATCGCATGTTTGCCGGTACGCTCGTTAACCCAATATTCCAGGGTCAACGCCTTGCCCATAACAGGGCATACATTGAAACAAACCTCACATCGAAACCCTTGCAGGGCGATACAGTTTTCCCGGTCGGTAACAATGGCAAGCCCCATTCTGGACTCCGTAATATCAGTTAGCTTCTTATCCAGCGCTCCACTTGGACAAGCAGCCACACACGGAATATCCTGGCACATATAGCAAGGAATCTTCCTGGAAATGATATACGGAGTACCAGGGGCCACGCCACTTCCCGGCTCGGCCATAATAATGGAATCGTATGGACAAGATTGTATGCACTGTCCACACTTGATGCATCGGGAAATGAACTCATTCTCCTGTAAGGCGCCCGGGGGCCGTTGCGCATAGGCGCGCTTCGGCTCCCCCAGCGATACTAAACTAACAGCCGCAACGCCAGTCATGGCGCCTAGAATGCGTCCTGCGGATAAAAAATCTCTCCTGTTAACGCTATCCGGCTGTCTGTGCGCTCCACCCTCGGAGTTCGAATCATGTTCGCTCACAATGTCGGTCACTGTCTCGGGCATTAGATTTCCAGACTATTTAAATGGCCTAGATTTTCACAATCTTAACAGCGCACTTTTTGAAATCACTCTGCTTTGAAATAGGGCAGGTGGCGTCCAGTGTCGCTTTGTTAATCAGTATGCTTTCATCGAACCAGGGCACAAACACAAGCCCTTTGGGAACCTTGTTTCGACCGTTGATAGCGGCGCGGGCAGTTATACTGCCACGACGTGATTCGACCTTAACAAGATCATTGTTCTTAATACCAAACGCTTTGGCGTCTTCCTCATGGATAGACACATCCGCATCAGGGATCGCACGGTGCAATTCCGGAACACGCCTTGTCATAGTGCCAGAATGCCAATGCTCCAGATAACGCCCGGTGGTTAACCAGAAAGGGTATTCCTTGTCTGGAGATTCCGCGGCCACCGCATATGGACGGAGCCAGATATTGGCTTTGTTTTCGGACTTCTTGTTGCCGTAGAAAGATACGCCTTCGCCAGCTTTCACATAGGAGTCATAGCCTTCTCTGTAACGCCACTGCGTTTCCTTGCCGTTGACAACCGGCCATCGGAGCCCACGCACCTGATGGTATGTGTCAAAAGGAGCAAGATCATGACCTTTACCGTTGCCAAATGTCCGATATTCTTCCCAAAGCGCTTTCTGGATATAGAACCCAAAATGATCCGCTTCATCATTCATACCGCCCTCCTTTTTGGCGCCTGGCGCAAGTCGGGCGAACATATGATCATAAATGGTCTTGCCTTTCAGGTCAGGACGTTTGGCTATCAGCTCCTTGTCCCATACATCTTCCAGTTTGAAGCGTTTGGCGAACTCAGCAAACTGCCACAGGTCAGACCTTCGGTCATCGTTAACTTTCACCTGCTGACGCCAGAACTGGGTTCTTCTTTCGGCGTTACCATAAGCGCCCTCTTTTTCGAATATCATCGCAGTCGGCAATACTACATCGGCCATCGCCGTGGAAGCGCTGGGATAGATTTCGCTTACGATGATAAAGTTTTCCGGATCGCGAGCGGCAGTCATCCATCTATGAAGGTTAGGATAATCCTGGAACGCGTTGGCGCAGGACACCCAAAGAATATTGACTTTTTTGTCTTCCAGGTGGCGCATCATCTTGACTGCGTGGGTGCCAACCTTTGGGTTGATTGTCCCCTCCGGCAGATCCCAGATCTTTTCTGCCAGATCACGATGCTCTTTTTTCTTGACCACCATGTCCGCCGGGAGCCGGTGGGCGAATGTGCCAACCTCCCGCGCGGTGCCGCATGCGGATGGTTGGCCAGTCAGTGAGAATGGTCCGCTGCCTGGCATGGAAATCTTGCCGGTCAGCAGATGGATTACATAGATCAGCTCGTTCATCCATGTGCCGCGGGTATGCTGGTTCACGCCCATGGTCCACAGCGACATCACTTTTTTCTTCGGATCCGCATACTCCTTGGCCAGGGCGAGCAGTTGCTTCTCGCTGACGCCGGACAGCTTGCTGACATATTCGAGGGTGTAAGGTTCGACATGTTTTTTCAACGCTTCGAAATCGGTAAACTGACCGGAGCCGGCTTTGCCTCTGTCCTTGGCGTTTTTCTCTAAAACATGTTCCGCTCTCAAGCCATAACCGATGTCGGTCGGGCCTACCTTGAAATTGCAATGCTTCTCGATGAATTCCTTGTCGTACGCTTCGTTTTTGATAATGTAGTGAGCGATATAGTTAGCGATCGCCAAATCTGTTTGTGGAGCGAAAACCAGCACTTCATCCGCCACGTCACCTGACCGGTTGTCGAAGGTTGTCAAATGATGATATTTGACATGCTGATTCGACAGCTTTCTGTTGCTAAGCCGGCTGAACAGCACCGGATGCATCTCCGCCATGTTCGAGCCCCATGTGACGAATGTGTCCGCATGTTCGAAATCGTCATAACAGCCCATCGGCTCATCTATTCCGAAAGTTTGCATAAAGCCTGCGACGGCGGATGCCATGCAATGCCTTGCGTTCGGGTCTATATTGTTAGAGCGGAAGCCTGCCTTCCACAGCTTGACTGCGGCGTAACCTTCCCATACGGTCCATTGACCAGAGCCAAACATTGCGATTCCTTCCGGGCCTTTTTTAGCCAGTGTTTCCCTGAATTTTTTTTCCATCAGGTCGTATGCCTGTTCCCACGATACTTCTGTAAGCTCTCCATTTTTACTGAATTTGCCGTTGGCCATGCGTACCAGTGGTTTTGTGAGCCTGTCTTTACCGTACTGGATCTTCGAAAGAAAATATCCTTTCACACATTGTATGCCACGATTGACTGGCGCTTCCGGGTCGCCGGTGGTCGCCACCACCCGGTTGTCTTTTGTGCCGATGAGCACCCCACAACCGGTGCCGCAAAAGCGGCAAGCGCCTTTGTCCCATTTAATACCGGTGTCGTCCGCGGCCTTTGCCATCACGGGGACGCCAGCCGCCGCCATCGCCGCGGCCGCTGCCGATGATTTAATAAAAGTCCTCCTGGATAAATCCATTTTTCTACCCCTTGTAAAATTAAACTGTTTTATAAAACCCTATAACTTCTTTCTAATTAACCAACTTTGTTTTTTGTATTTGTATCGGTTCCTGGTCCATCACATCTATCATTCTGTCGACTTCTTCTTCGAAATGGTGGTACGCCATGGTGACTGCGACTACTCCGTCGACACCATTGATCTCGCTCACCGCGTCGACTTCTTCACCGGTTGTCTCGCGCTCCATCACTGCGATAATTTTTCCGTTGTCCAAAGTTTTATGCACTTCCATCCCGTCGAAACTGTTTAAAAACTGCAGGACGATTTCTGTCTTCTGGGGGATGGTTATTATCACCAAACCGGAAATATTCATATATTTATCATCGCCTCCTTATTAATTAGCTGTTAAATATTTACTTATATTAGTTTTGTATATTTCGCCATTATTTGAACTGGAGAAAAGAGATTTATCCTGATAAGCCAAAGCGCCCACCACAGTAGATGATCCTTTTATGGTCGCTATTTCAATCTGGTTATCCAACGAAAATATTGAGATTTCTTTTTCGCTTGTGGTGGATATGGCAAGTTTGTTGTCAGCTATGATCACAGCGTAAATATAGGTAAAGTCCTTGTGCAGCTCCAAATACAATTCTTTCTCCAGGTCCCAATACAAAAGACGCCTATCCTTGGAACCGCTTAGCAGGTTTTTGCCATCGGCGCTCCACGATATGGAATAGATACCATCTTTGTGCCCCCGTAAGGTCTTTACTTTTTCCCCATTCCTGCTATTGCGTATATAGATTCTGCTGTCGTTGCTGCCGGTGGCGAACAGCGCCCCGTCCGGGCTGGCTACTATGGTTTTGATGGAATCCCAATTGGCCTTTATTTTCCATATTTGTTTAAGCTCCGGTATCACCAACGAATAGACAGAGCCGTTGACTGTGGATAGCAGGATGTTTTCAGAGCTTGTAAACACGGCAGAGTAAGAGTGGGCCTCTGGTATTTTAAAAGTGGAGATGACTTTTAGGTGATTATCGAAAAGTGTAAGCTCTCCACCGGATGAAGTGGCCGCGACATATCCTTTGACAGGCTCGCAGGTTACAAAATAGACGCTGGGCGAATGCTTGCCGGTTGGAAAATCGATTTCACTGTAAGCGTATTCTTTAGTAATAGCCCCGTCCAGTGCGGAAATAGTTCTTAGCACACCATCGCTTGCGGCCGCATATAGCGAGTCTCCGCAAATTGCAATGGAGTTTACAAATGAGTCGATCTTGTAATACGGCTTGTTGTTTGTTTCCTGGGCGGTGGCGGCGAAAGCCGTCATCAGAAACATCGATAGTGCAACGGCTGCTATATTACGCTTCATTTTCAGCTTATCCTTGATTTCCAAGCGTGTATACTTATGGCGCTTGATAAGCAATTCCCTATTTAATTTTGTGTATTATCAATTTTGACCATGTTTATGTGGTAAATAAATAGAGTCAGGCACACTTTGTTTATAGGGGTTTACCCCATATTTATATAGGGGTTTGCACCTATATGGATCGTCGCAATTTCAAGTAGCGCAGCAAAGGGGCCTTGGAGGGGGCTGGATTATTAAAGCAAGTGTTTGTTTTTATAGGCAAACAGGAATATCTGGTTACGTCCTTCAAGGCCTAGTTTCTTCTTGATATTTGTCCTGTGGTTCTCTACGGTTTTGTGACTGATACACATTTGGCTGGCAATTTCTTTGTTTGTATAGCTTTCCGAGATCAGTTTCAGCACATCCCGTTCAGTGGGGGTGATTAATTTAAATGCGGGGTTTTCCTCAGTAAATGTATGGAGCTCTTTTTCTCTTTCAATCAGATATTCTGTGAGGGTAGGGCTGATATAGTACTTCCCGTTTGCCACCGCATTCAATCCTTCCAGCAATTCATCTTCAGTATTTTCTTTTGGGATGTACCCTTTCACTCCCGCGTCGATCGCCTCGTTGAAATATCCCCGCTCCTTATAAGCGGTCAGGATCATAAAATCTGTTTTAGTTCGCTTTTTATGGGCCTCCTTCATTACTTCGAAGCCTGTTAATTCTGGCATAGAAAGATCAAGCAACGCTATGACAGGTTTATGTTCCAGGATTGCATCCAGCGCCTGTCTGCCATCCGACGCTTTGCACACGATCTCAAACGATCCGTCAGTCTCTATAAGATCGACCAGACCGCGCAGAAATATCGGATGATCGTCCGCCACCAGGATCTGTACCTTTTTATTTTCCGACATTTTCTTTTACCATTGGGGCCAATATGGTCATCGTTGTTCCCGCTCCTTGCTCCGACTCTATGTGGAGCTTTCCACCCAGGATCCTGACCCTTTCGGAAATACCAACCAATCCCAATCCCTTTTTTTGATGGGAGTTGGACCTCATGGCGCCCACATCAAACCCTTTACCTGTATCCGTTATGGTCACTTTAATGTTTTCATCCTCTCTGGTCATCTCAATAGTCGCATTTTTGGCTTCAGAATGCCTGACTAAATTATTCAAGCTCTCTTGTATAATTCTGAACAGATGGATTTCAAGCCCTTTTTTTAACGAATCACTATCTATATCGACATTGCTTTTGATATTCACATCAAAGGAGTTTGACAGCCTTTCGATGATCGATTCCACAGCGCCCTTGAGCCCCAGTTTATCAAGCTGGTGCGGGTGTAAATCGTAAGCGATTTCCCTCACTTCATCTATCGACTCTTGCGAAACCTCCGACACCTGACCCAGGACTGTATGGATATCTTTATCACTGTCGGTCATTTTCAGGCATTTTCTAATACCGTTTTTTATTACCAACAGGTTTTGGATATGACCATCATGAAGCGATGACGCTATTCTTTTACGCTCGCGCTCTTGCGATTCAACCATCTTCCTGGAGTAATCTTCAATTTTCAGCTGTGCCTGTTTACGATCGGTGATCTCCCGGATGGCTGCGGTTACAAATCGCTCGTTACGCCCAATGATGGTCTCTTCCAAACGCAACTCCAGCGGAAAAATGGAGCCATCTTTCCTGACACCTTCCAGCTCGATTCGTTTTCCAATAATTGTTTTATCACCCTTTTCTGAATATCGTTTCATCCCGTTTCGATGACGCTCTTTATATTTTTCCGGGATCAGTATTTCGATTTTAGCGCCCAGCAGCTCTTCTTCCTTATACCCGAAAATATTGCAAAGCTCCTGATTCAGAAAATGTATATAAGAGTCGGAATCGGCCACAACAATGCCTTCGCCCACGGTTTTCATAATTGTTTTTGTTCGATTCTCCGATTCACGGAGATATTTAACGGATCTGTAAAGCCCGTACCCGATCACAAGCAGCAGGACAAAGGATAGTATTGCGCTTCTGAAACTATTGTAAAACATGTTTGCCTGCAATTTTTTCAAACCGTCTTTCGAATGGATGACTTCCACTAGGCCTATTACATGCCCCAAGGGCAGTGGCGTGCTGAAATCACCTGGAACATGATGGCAATCCTGGCATCGTTTTGTGACTTTCAAAGGATGTAAAGAGTAAAATGATTCATCGGTCTCCCAGGTTTTTGATTTTCCATTAATAAGCATATCGGTTTCCCGTTTGCCCACAGGAAGCTTATCCGGCCGAACACCATACTGCATATCGATCGCTTCACTGCGAATCAGCCTGATAACGTGGCCCCCCTGCTTGTTCAGCGATTTCACATGCTCCTCGATGGCGCCACCGCCGATATCAGAAGAGAGGATAATTTTGATTATTGCGTCGTTGATATATTCCGCGTCCTTCATGGCGGCGTCCTTTGCGCGGATTTCAGACCGGGCCAGGTCATCATAATACTCCCATACTTCCAGCATCAGCAATGTGACAAACAGCAACACTCCCAAAATGATAAAGCTGTTCTCTGAAATGGATTTCATAACTGCCCCTGTTTTATCCGATGCAATTTATTATAATACAACGAATCGCATCGGCTTATTCACAATGAAAGCCGTACAGTTGTTAACAAGAATCTGACGCCAGGAGGGGCAGGGCGGTGATATTGGGCGTCGTGGCTACCTTGCTTTTACCGCCTCTATATTCGCGGATATTATATATTCCCTGAAATCTTCAAACTTGGCGCCCTTGTCCTGAATGCGTATATCGGAAAATCCAGCGCTATCCAGCATGCTTTCAATTTCACTGGCAAATATGGCCCCGGAAATACACGCAGAATAGAGAGCCGAGTCGTTGCGCATCTCATCCGGCATTTCGGCGATGGCGACAATATCCGATATGGCCAATCGTCCGCCAACTTTCAGCACACGAAACGCCTCATCAAATACGCGTTGCTTATCTGGCGATAGGTTGATGACACAGTTGGACATGATCACATCTATTGTTCCGTCAGCCACCGGAATATTTTCGATTTCACCCAAACGAAACTCAACATTCGTATGGCCGCCATCTTCCGCGTTGGAGCGTGCTTTGCTTAACATCTGCGGTGTCATATCCACACCGATAACCTTGCCCGTAGCTCCAACCTGAGTTGCGGCTAGAAAGCAATCAATCCCGGCGCCTGACCCCAGGTCCAGAACAGTTTCGCCTTCTTTAAGGTTGGCGATTGCCTGCGGGTTACCACAGCCTAGCCCCAGATTGGCGCCTTCTGGCAATGCTTTAAGCTCCTCCGCGGAATAGCCTATATATTGGGATTTGGCCTCGGTCTCGGTAGGGCCGCAGCAGGCCGATGTCGGCGCGCAACCACAATCGTCTGTCGAGCTTGCTATGGTTACAATATCGGCATATGTATCACGCACATTGTTGCGTACTTTATCTTTATTAGTCTCGGTCATTTGTCAGTTTTTATACTCCGTAACTAGATTAATATAAGCTTGGTGTGTTACTTGTCGATTTGCCCAGTTCTGCAATAGCACGTTTATGTCCTTTTCTTTTAGCCCAGTCCATAGCTGTCAGGCCACCATTATCTTTGGCGTTGATATTTGCGCCGCTGTCCAACAGGATGCGCACTGCACGGGGATTGCCATGCTTCGCGGCATGGGTCAGGGCTGTGCGTCCGTTGGAATCTTTCGCTTCCAGATTAGCGTTAAAGCTGACCAGAACCTGAACAGCCTTCGGATTACCCCGCTCGGCGGCCATCATCAGAGCTGTGCGTCCACTTTTATCAGCGGCGTTGATATTGGCTCCATTCTCCAGCAGCACACGGCAAGCCCGTGGATTTCCTGCATTGGCGGCATGGATAAGCGCGGTGAAACCTTGGTTGTCTTTATAATTTGGATCTACGCCGTTTTCCAAATATTTTCTGACTTTTTCCGGTTTGCCATCTTTTGCAGCACGTAACAATTTCTCTGAATTACCGGCAAATGATGCTATTGAAGTAGTGAAAATAAAAAGCAGGGTAATAGTAAAGGTTTTATACATCAACGTCTCCTTTATTACAGTAAATTGTATCTCTCATGAATTATACTTTATTGGTTGATAAAATACAGGAGAAAAGGGCTTGTTCTAAAATGTAAACAGCTTCACATTGCCAAGTTAACATAACATATCTTATCGGAACCAAAGTTTATTCGGCTGGCTCTTTTTTGCAGGTAGATATCCCAAGTAATTGATATGGTGGGCACCAACCCAACAGTCCAGTGACCAAAGGTACGATGCCTATCAATCCCCAGGCGGTTTGCGGTCCTGCGAAGTATAGTGAGATCAGCCCTAAACCTACCAGAATACGAACAACACGCTCGATTGAGTGGATATTTTTTTTCATTTTCCGCTCCTTTATATTCGATTTCATATATATTTGAATTTACTATTATATGTTATGGGAACAGGTTTCATATGATTAAAGTTGCGATAGCTTTACTTATCATATTGCTGAACTCAGAAATTAGTTATGCAAGCCGAGGCTATACTGTCGCAGGTCATTTGGCCTGTGGCAAGCAAGGCTGGCTGTTCGAATTCCAGGAGTTTGCCATGAACAAGGATCGATATAAATTACTCGATTATATTAAAGAAAAAAAGTGCACCATACTTAAAGGCGATCTGCCAGTGATCATAACCGATTATCCAGGACTTTTTGGCACAACCACCGGATTTTTGACCTCTTCCCTTTAAATTGATCCATTGATAATGCGAGTAATCGGTTAAATTAACCTTGTAACAAAGTGGAGATTTACTGATGAGGAAGTCGAAGTTCACCGACCAGCAGATAGCTTTCGCCTTGCAACAGGCCGAGACGGGGACACCTGTGGCCGAGGTGGTTCGTAAGATGGGTATCTGCGAGCAGACGTTTTATCGCTGGAAGAAGATCTATGCCGGTCTCGGCCCAGCTGAAGTTCGCAGGCTCCGCCAGCTTGAAGAAGAGAATGGCCGCCTGAAGAAGCTGGTGGCGGATCTGTCGCTCGACAAGTCGATGCTGCAGGATGCTCTCAGAAAAAAGTTTTAAGGCCTGGTCAGCAGCGTCAACTGGTGCAGGAGATGAAGGATACGTATCGAGCGCCCGAACGCCATATATGCAAAGCGTTTGAGTTTGCTCGCTCGACGATCCGGTACCAATCGGTTGCTCCTGACCAGGCCGTGTTACGAGCTCGTATTTGTCAGTTGGCGGCAGACCGTCCTCGATACGGTTACCAGCGAATATATACCCTGCTTCGTCGGGAAGGTTGGAAGGTGAACCACAAACGTGTGTTGCGTTTGTACCGCCTTGAAGGGCTTGGCTTGCGCATGCGGCGCCCGAAGCGTCACGTGTCGGCCAGGAGTCGCGGAGCCCGTGAAGTGGCGACCGAGCTTAATGAGAGCTGGAGCATGGATTTCGTGACCGACGCTCTGTTTGATGGCCGCCGGTTTCGGGCTTTGACGATAGTCGATAATTTTAGTCGGGAGAGCCTTGGGATGTTGGTTGACAAGAAGGTTACCGGTGAGATGGTTTCATCATTTTTGACGCAGCTTGTTTATATACGTAGCGCGCCTAAAAGTATTCGGGTGGATAACGGTCCAGAGTTTATTTCGAAGGCGTTGGACAAGTGGGCGTATGAGCGGAAGGTAGAGTTGGATTTTTCGAGGCCCGGCAAGCCCACGGATAACGCTTTCATAGAGTCATTCAACGGAAGTTTTCGGGATGAATGTTTGAACACACATTGGTTCTTGTCAATGGAGGATGCCAGGAGTAAGATCGAGACGTGGCGAAAAGATTATAATGAATTTCGCCCGCACTCGGCATTAGGTAATAAAACGCCGAAAGAATTTGCGTTGGCTGCCACGGAAAAACAGCCAGCCATTGAAGCCCGAAAAGTCGCATAATGCCGGACCAAAAAATGGGAAGTGGTCAATCCAAGGTGGAAATCGCCATCATGGGCGCTTATACAGATATGGGCGGCGGTATGCGCGGAGCTAATTTTGGCCCCAATGCATTTCGTAATTCTGAAGTTTATGGCGGTTGGGGAATCGCCGATACGCCTAATATGCATGTGTTGGTAGATCCTTTCAAGGAACTGGTGGCCGCCGATTTCGGTGACGCTCCCATCGACCTGATGAGCACCGAACGAAGTGTGCACGCAATCCGCGATTTCGTACGCAGCGCGGCGGAGGTCGAATATGAACCGGGTAAGCATGTGATGCCATTCATTATCGGTGGTGACCACTCGCTTATGTATTCCGATGTAGCCGCACTGACGGATGTATATGGCGCCGGCAACGTGGGTGTCATCCATTTCGACGCTCATTACGACGCTTCCAAATACTTTATGGGCCATCTGATAACCCATGGTATGCCTGTATACAGGCTCATAGAAGAAAAGCTGGTGCCGGGTAAAAACTTTATCCAGGTGGGGCTGCGTGGTTACTATCCGGATGCGGACAGCTTTGATTGGATGCGAGAGAAGGGGTTCCGCTTCCATCCCATGGCCGAAGTCGAAAAGCGTGGGTGGGATCCGGTGATGGAAGATGTGATAAGAGAAGCCAACGACGGCCCCGAATATATATTCATCTCTTTTGATATCGATGTACTCGACCCGGCATATGTCCCAGGCACAGGAACTCCGGAGCCGGGTGGACTTACACCCCGTGAGGTGTTCCCCCTGATTCGACGGTTATGCGCCGAGAGCAATGTAGTAGGGTTCGAGCTTGTGGAGCTGAATCCATTGGTGGACCCGACCTATGTTTCGGCGATGAACGCCAACCGCATCGTGCGTGAATGCCTGACCGGTATTGCCATGCGCAAAAAAGGCCTTACCAGCAAGCACTATCTGAGCCCGAAGACTACCAGCCACGGCCGCTGATAGCCCTGCTCTCTCAATGATAAACACACACCTATCCCCTAACGGGGATAGGTGTGCGCTTGTATAATGGAGCGGGCGACGAGGCTCGAACTCGCGACCCTCAGCTTGGGAAGCTGATGCTCTACCAACTGAGCTACGCCCGCTATGGCTGCCCTCTGGTATTATACCGCGACTATAAAATAGATGTTAGTTATCTACGATTGACTGAACTTGCTCATATAGTCGGTAATCAGCTTGGCCGACCGCAATGAGCTCCCCCTTTCACCCAGTGTTTTTGCGATAACCGAAAGTTGTGTGCGCATCTCATCCCGTTTAGAACTGTCCAGCAGATATGGCCTGGCGACGCTGGCAATATTTTTCGGTGTGGCTTTCCACTGCATCAGCTCTGGCGCCACCTCTCTGCCGGCTAGTATGTTGGGTAACCCCGCCCACTTCAGATGGGTCAATGCTTTGGCCAATATGTACGAAAAATTATCTGACCTATAGACAATCTGCATCGGTGTTCCCGCCAATGTCGCCTGCAAGGTTGATGTTCCAGATTTGCATATCAGGTAATCGCATGCATTGAACAGCTCCCATGTTCGTCCCTTGACTATCGTTACTTTTGCGCCAGATTGTTTGACCAGCTGGTTTAGCAGATCGGTGGACAGAGAGTCCGCGCATGGGACCATCGCTTTCAGTGGTGTCGCCTTTTGCATGATTTTAAGCGCTTCCAGCATTATCGGCAGCATCCTCTCCACCTCGCCACGTCTGGAACCTGGGACAAGGCCGACGGCGATATCGTCTTTGCCTATATGAAATTCCGACCTCAGTTCCGTCCGGTTCTCTATCGGTTCCAGTTCATCCAGGATCGGGTGACCGACAAATTGGGCGCGCACGCCCCGCTTTGTATAAAAACTCTCTTCGAAGGGAAACACAACAATCATCAGGTCCACATATTTTCGGACGGCGTTGACCCGATACTTCCGCCACGCCCAAAGTTGTGGGCATACGTAATAGAAAACCGGAATCCCGTACTGGTCCGCCGCCTTTGCAACGCGAATATTGAAGTCAGGATAGTCGACCAGGATCACTGCGTCATACTCTCCCTCTTTCAGTTTTGTTTTAATCTCGTTAAGAACTTTCAGGAAGAAACCGAACCGACCCATCAGGTCGGCGACGCCGACAGATGACATCTGCTCTACATCGTAGAGCGTGTTCACGCCCGCCTCTCTGGACCGGCTCCCGCCGATACCCTCGATTTTCACACCAGGGATCAGCTGATAAAGATGCGAACAGAGCCGACTCGCGTATACATCGCCAGACTCTTCGCCAGCTATGATCAGTATCTTGCGTGGCCTGGTGGGCGCCTGCGGCAGGCTTATATCACGTTGTACCTCATCTGCCATACTCTGTATACGGCCTCCAGGATAATTTTGTTGGACATTTTCGATTTGCCTTCGGCGCGCTCTTCGAACACAATCGGTATCTCCTTGATACGCATACCCAGCTTGCTGGCCCGGTAGGTGACTTCGATCTGGAACGAGTACCCTTCCGACTTTATATCATCCAGCGCCAGTGCGGCAAGGGTTGTCTTCGCGCGGAAACATTTAAAGCCGCCGGTCAGGTCCATGTATGGTAGTGACAGCAAAATGCGTGAATAGAGGCTGCCCCCTTTGGAGATATACTCCCGGATCGCTGACCAGTTTTTTACGCCTCCGCCAGGGATGTAGCGGGAACCGATGACAAGGTCGGCGTCTTTAATTGCCTCAAGGAATTTTGGCAGGTACGAAGGATTGTGGGAAAAATCAGCGTCCATCTCGAACACATATTCATACCCCTTTTCCAATGCATACTTAAAGCCACGTATATATGCGGTGCCAAGGCCCAGCTTGCCGGAACGCCTTATAAGGTCAAGCTTGGCAGCGCCATCAATGATCAGCTTCTCCACATGATCCCCGGTGCCATCGGGGGAGTTGTCGTCGATTACCAGGATCGATATTTCCGGGGTCCATTTGCGGATTTCATTTATCAGTTTTTCTATGTTTTGGATCTCGTTATATGTAGGAAGAATGATCAGGCTTTCCGATTCCACTATATAAGCACCTTACGTCTTGACGACTATTAAATGATTGCAAAAGCGTAATGTTATAACATTTCAGTTACTTTATGTTAATTTAGTGTTCGATGAAAAGGATATTGTTTCCAAATACAGAACCTGGACTTTTGAAAGAGAATTATGGATAAAATCAATACTGAAGAGAGCCAGAGGCCCTGGGGATATTACGATATTTTATCTGATTCGGACGATTGCAAGGTAAAGCGCATCACTGTATATCCAGGTAAAAGGCTCAGCCTGCAACGGCACCAGCGTCGGTCGGAGCATTGGTATATCGTGCAAGGCTCTGCCATGGTCACCCTGGACAGCAACACCTATGTTCTGGAAAGTGGCGGCTCGATTGATATACCGAAAAACTGTTCGCACCGGATTCAAAACCAGGGCGCCACCGATCTTGTGTTTATAGAGGTTCAGACCGGCGAATATTTCGGTGAGGATGATATCGAGCGGCTGGAGGATGATTTCGGGAGAATCTGACAACAGGATGACCCTTTTATCCGAAAATCATGGGCCTTATGTTAAAACGTATATTTGATTTGACACTGGTTATAATCATGGCTCCGTTCGCCATGGTTGCCATGGTTTTTATCGCTTTGGCCGTCAAGCTCACTTCCCCCGGACCGGTTCTTTATTTTTCCGAAAGGGTTGGGCGCAATAAAATTAATTTTTCGATGGCAAAGGTCCGCTCGATGCGGACAGACACTCCGGCGGTGGCCACGCATCTTCTGACCGACCCGGATAAATATCTGACCCCGGTCGGCGCTTTTTTACGCAGCGCCAGCCTTGATGAGCTGCCCCAACTGTGGAACATCGCGAGGGGCGATATGAGCTTTGTGGGCCCCCGCCCTGCCCTGTTTAATCAGGACGACCTGGTGGCGCTGCGGGAAGCCAACGGCATCACCTGCCTGACGCCGGGCCTTACTGGCTGGGCGCAGATTAATGGTCGTGACGATCTGTCCATACCGGATAAAGTGAAGCTGGAAACTGAGTATCTGGAACGGCGCAGTTTTTCATTTGATATATATATACTGTTTAGAACCGTATGGGACGTATTGGCTGGCAGAGGAGTCACCCACTAACCCAGGAGGCGCATGCCCGCTATTTGCGCCAATGCCGGGCCAGAAGGTATTTAATGATGTATCCGAACTGGGCATGGTTCATCGGTTTATCGAAAATGAAATCTACTCCCTCGCCGAAATCGTTCCATTTCACTACCCAGCCATCGTCATTCATCCCGCTGCCTTCCATTTTTTCAAATGGAGAAAGGATTATAATGAACTCTGTATCCGGCTTTGAATTACGAAACTTTGCGAAGTCAACTTTGTCCATAAACTGACGATCCACAATGATCAGATCAAACTCCATATCGTTGATCTGCATTAAATCATTTTCCGATTCGAGAGCAATCATCCAGAAATTAATATTGGCTTCATCCATGATTTTTGCAAACGATTCCTGCATAAACAGCGTGACCGCTTTAGCTGTTTCCTCGCCCCAGCACAAAGAGAGCGCCAATGGGTACTCTTTATTATCGCTGGGATAGGTAATGTTTGTTAATTCGGGTGTTTTATCAAATATATTTATTTTTTGCTGCATTGGATCCAACTTTGAAAAATCGGTGTGATCGGGGCGCTTAACTAGCAATTATCCTGTGGACGCTCTAATTTAGAGCAGATAAAGAAAATTGTCGAATTGATATCAGATATTTATTTAACCCTTTTCTATTAAATTATTATTGATAAAATATTAAGCACATAATGTGCCCAAACCAATGCGCGATCTGATCCGATTGTTTACAAATGTGTTGGCCATGGCATTTGAATGTTGGTTGGATATGTTTGGTTCTTGGTTTGGCAAAAGTGACCTAAAAGGTTAAAATCTGATGATGCGGATATTTGGAGTGGAATGTGGGTGATATAGTTGATGGTCAATATCGTTTGCTTGTAGTCGATGATGATGAAGCAACATTAAAAGTTATCAGAACATACGCCAACCAGAACAAAAAGCTATACTTTCACGGCGCGACCCAACCTGGCGAGGCCATAGATATGGCCAGGGAACAAAACTTCGATATAGTGCTTACTGATTATAAAATGCCGCAGATGAACGGCCTGGAATTGGTGGAAAAATTAAAAAAGATAAATCCGGAGCCGTACTACCTGATAATGTCCGCCTATGCCGAGCTGGAGACAGCGATTAATGCAGTTCGCGCTGGAATGTTCGACTTTCTTATCAAGCCGTTTGGTCAGGATGAATTTGAAAGAGCCATCGAAAAAGTCGGCTCTAACCTTGACCTCAAACGAGAGAACGTACAGCTGAAAAAACTGGTAGGCGAGCATACCGGGGATAAAAATATGCTGGGCAGTTCGCAACAACTTGATGAAGTTCGGGAAAAGGTAAAACTGTTTGCCAGCTCCGACGCTCCTGCTCTGATAACAGGAGAAACCGGGGTCGGCAAAGAGCTGGTGGCCAGAATGCTTCATAACATGAGCCCAAGACGAGATCAACCTTTCATAGCCATTAACTGTAGCGCCTTTGCGGCCACACTGCTGGAATCAGAACTGTTCGGCCATGAAAAAGGCGCCTTTACCGGGGCGGACACTAAAAGAATCGGGCGATTTGAGTTTGTCGGCGAAGGTACGATTTTCCTGGATGAGATTTCGGAGACGCCTATGCCACTGCAAGTAAAATTATTGCGGGTGTTGCAGGAAAAGGAGTTTGAGCGTGTCGGCGGTAATAAAACCTTACCATTGAAAAGCAGAATCCTCTCCGCTACCAATCGAGACCTGAAAGCAGAAATTGAAGAAGGACGGTTCCGGGAAGACCTTTATTACAGGCTCAACACACTGCATATAGATATACCCCCGCTGAGGGAACGGCCGGAGGATGTCAAGGATCTTGCATTGCACTTTATGTTGAAATATAATGCTCTTTATAACAAAAAAATAGAATCTGTTAGCGAGGAAGCGTCTGAAACAGTTATGAATTTCGTCTGGCCTGGTAATGTCCGACAACTTGAAAACGCCATAGAATACGCCACACTCTGTTGCAATGGGACGACTATCGAGATGGAGCATTTGCCAGGAGACCTGCTTATAAATGAAGACGCTGGTAATATTGTTACGGAAAAGGTCTCGGCCAAAGCTCACGGCGATGATGGCAAATTTATGGACCAAATGACCGCCATGGAAAAAGAGAAAATAGTTGAAGCGCTCGATAAAAACAAATGGAACCGATCAAAGACGGCGCGGGTGCTCGGTATGACGAGAAGACAGCTTATCGATCGTATAAGGAAATATGATATCGAATGATCGATATTACTGAATGAAGAATGAATCGATAATAATTACAGCATTGCCATTGACTATCCCTCCAGCGATATTCATCATCAACCTTTCGCCAGCTTTCATATCAATCTCTATCGTTTTTTTGTATGGAGTGATATAGTTGCCATCACCGGCGTCAGCTCGAGCGGGGTAAAACCCAGCCGTCACCCTATGATTGCCAGCTTCCATTAATTTATCGCAATAAACCATTTCGCCGTTTGGGTACAGCTTTTCATCGCCATCTATTGTTATAAAAACATCGCTGTCCACAACATCGTTAATTGCTTGATCGCCCAGGCCTGTATAGCCGTTCAGGCTGTCGTGATAAAAATAATCGACTTTATTACTTTTAAAATCATTAATGGAAAGCCTTGATATTTTCACTCCTCCCCTTTCGACCTTATTGTATGGAACGGTTATTCTGTGCTCAATGTCATGAATATTAAATTCGTCTGGCGACAGAATAAATTTGCGCCACATCTGGCGTGGTTGAATCTCTTTCTGGGTCGCGGTGGCTTGTAATATCAGCTCCACACTATATCCATTTACCAGGTAGTGGCCGGTCACAAGGACATCCGCGCCCAGCCGCTCTTTTATTAGCTGGTTTGCAAGTTCGTCCAAGCTTCTTGATGTATTTGGGTGGTCTCCCCATACCACCTTGTGGACTCTTGCGCTATCGAGACATTTTATTTGTGGCCGCGCGCAGATGCGCCCACTGATTTCCTGATACAGCATATCGCCCATTGAGGTGCGGTTACCATATTGGTCGATGACATCCAGCGCCGCGATAGTGATAATATCTTGGCGCGTGGCAAATGTTTTCATCAAGCTTTTGATAAACGGAAGATATCGGTTTAGCTGTTCATCCAGTGGCAGCGCAAACGCCACATATCCCATGCCGGTTATCTCTTTTGTCAGTTCGACAACTTTACCGATCACAGAACCTTCAATAATCTGCGTCACCATGACCTGGCCCACCGGCTCCGGCAAAACCTTGCCATTTGTCGAACTGTGTATATTTAGCCGATCACCTTTAGCGACCAGGTTTTGATCAATGTGTAACTCAATAATTTCCCCCATATCGAGAAATTCTGACCGGTCGATAGTGAAATCACCCACAATATTCACATTGGCGTTCGCGCTGGTCGAGAGTAGGACGAGAATGGAAGCGCAGAACAGAGCGTGAATAGTTGCCCGCATATTATTTACTTATCTACAATAGCAGGAGTGATAAAAACCAGCAGCTCTAACCGTTTATCGATGTTGCGCCTGTTTTTAAACAGCCAACCAATACCAGGGATCTTGTGAAACCACGGGACACGATCCTGGAGCGTGCCATCCTCTTTTTCGAACATACCGCCCAGGGCCGCCGATCCGCCGTTCTCCACCACCACATTTGTAGATATCTCTTTTTTCTTGATCGCCGGTGTGCCCTGCACGCTCAATGTGTTATCGACTTCATCTTTTTTTACATTGATATTGAGCCTGATTTTATCATCCTTCATTATCAGCGCCTTTACCGATAACGCTATCACCGCTTCCTTGAACCGCACATTCGGCCCTTTTTCAGCGGAGCTGGCCTGGTATGGGATCTCTTTGCCAGATTTAATTGAGGCCAAACCACCATTTACGGTCATGATCTTCGGGTTCGACAAAGTGCGGCTGACACCCTCCCGCTCCAGCGCGAACAGTTTCGCGTGCAAAAGTGTGGACCCTGTGACGCCACCCAGCGCAATACCAACCACTGCGCCTGCCGGATTGGCGACAACGTCACCAGTGTTCGGATCAACAGCGCTGTCTGGCGGCAGGGATACGACATCCGGCGAACCGTCGCCGCTGTTGGAGCCGCCAAATACGCCAATACCACTGGGAAAAGTCTGGTTAGTAGTCCTGTATACGTGGCCGCCCCACTGGATGCCAAGGTCGTCAATGGAGCTTCTTTGGATCTCAACAATTCTGGCTTCTATATAAACCTGCCTTGGCTTTACATCGATATCCTTGATCAGCTTCATGATTCGCTCCATCCTGTGCGGGTGCGCCTTTATGGTGATCATGTTTTCCGCGTCGTATAGCGCAAAGGTCAGCCCCGATCCGACTTCGCCAGCTATTTCGCTTTTATTTCCCTTTGTGTCGACACTTCCAGCCGCGCCATCCCCCAGATATTTTTCCTTGTCCTTTCTTTTCTCTTCTGTGCCATACAGCTCATTCAGGTAAGCCAACGCTTCCACAGGGTCGGCGTATCGAAACCGGTAACTGCGAATCGCAATGCCCACACCCTCTTCCGATGTTTTAGTCAGGGCAGACTCTATATTCTGTCGACGTTTCTGTTTGGTCAGCTCGATGTCTGTCTTGATATTGCTGATTCTCTGGCTTTGCAGTTTGGCAAAATAGTCGTATGTACTAATGATCACCGGGCTGCTTTTCGTTATTCCATGCGATATTTGGTTATTAGCGAATATATCGCGTCCATCCACAGACGCCACAAGACTGTTGGACCGTACCAGGGTCTCCAGCGCTTTGAACCAAGAAACATTATTCAGGGCCAAATCAACCGATTCGAAATTTTCTATACTGGGATGAATAATAAAGTTGATGCCGCCTGCTTCCGCCAAAGTTCTGATAGCCGTCGTCACAGATGTGCCCGATAGGTTAAGCGATATTTTATCGTCCGGCGCCGTGGTTTCATTCGATAGCGTCACCAGATCGACCTTGACTTTGGAGCGTTGCCCCGGTTTGGATGAATTTCCATCATCTATTACAGGCAGAGCAATTTCATCAGAGTCACGCTTCAGGTTAAACTCTGGGGGGATAGGACCAAATTGTTCATCGCCGACGCCTGTGGGCTCATATTTGATATCTGTAGATCCGCCTCGATCCATACCTGTCGCGCAAGACGCCAATACGCTTATAAAACACACCATCATCAAGATCTGAATTTGTTTCATTTGGCGCGCTTTTTAAGTTTGTATACGACTTTTTTTGTTCCATCGCAGGCTTCCACAGCGCTTAAACTTATATCTGTAATTATGTATCTTCCCAACTTCTCCCCCAGCTCATACGCTTTCCCTCCAATGACTGCTACCCTTTTGTTACCGGAGACCAGGACCATGGTCAGCTCCGGTTTCCCACTATTCCTGTCGCTATTTGACCGGACTTTTGCATGGTCACCGGCTTCTGCGGTCATAGCATATTCTGCAGATAAAACAAGTGTCACGGCTATAGTCAGCTTCATAAAAATCATTTTCTATACACTCGAATGCAACTCCAGAAGTAAAGTGGTGGTCGGTTTCGAATCGCCTGCTGTTGGATTTGCGGTCATCGTCATTTGCTGCATTTGTACATTTATCGGTAATGTAACCAGCTCCGCTATGAATTCAGCTGATGAAAAGTAATCGGACTGGAAAGAGATATTTATGACAGATTTTCTAACTGGTTTTGTCAGTTTATTGTCAGAGTTTACTGTTTCATTTTTTATGCTGGTCGAAACATTCAGCACCGCTACCTTTCCACTTTTTGTTTCAATAAAAGAAAAAAACGATTTCAGCTTATCGTCTATGGTTAATAGGTTGCTCTGTTGTATCTGGTCCTGAATTGAATTATACCGATCAGTTTCATCTTTTAGACTCGATTTGTATGGAGCGATATCCACCAGGTATGCGGATAATTCTGTGATTCTGTTTTTCAATGTTGAGATATTAGATTTCCTCTCTCTGATCTTGGCCACTGCAGGGGAAATGACAAAAAATTCAGCAGATGCATATATACCCAGCAGCAATGCAACGGTAATCAATGCTATTTCACGACTATTCATATTCACTTTCATAACTTTGGTTAATGCGTGAAAGCGGATGGAGCGTCTGCTGAGCTTGCCATTTTGAGCGGGCTATGCTCCAGGTTTGCTAATATTTCAAATGTCATCGTATCGAGACTTTTGTTGATCGTCTTATCTTTACTGACTGACCTGATGGTCACAGAATTAAAAGCAGGGGAAGTTGATAATTTGTAAAAAAGCTTATTCAAAGCGGCCAGCTTTTCTGTTTCAGTTTGCCGAATAATTCCTTTAAACCGTATTCCAGGCTGAACGATACTGCCCCCGGCATTGGCAAAGTCTATGGACCAGCTGGTTAATGCAATATTCGCCGGAAAACTGGCTGCTACATTGTTGAATATAAATTTCCAGTCATAAGAATCAGCTTTATTTGCCAATATGTCCAGGTTTGATGATAGTCCCGCCCTTCGCTGTTCCACATTTTTCAATTCAGCCAGGATAGTATCACGATATTTATACCGGGATTCCAAAAAGGATACGTCATGTTGCAGTTTTGTGATGGTTCCGTTTAGCTTGTTTAGCTTTGTATCGATAAGTTTATTTGCCAATATAAAGTTTAGTAACAGCAAAACCAAAAGGGTGAGGAATACCAGGTTTTGGCGCAAAACGCCAGAGCCAGAGCGTGCCCTGGATGATGATAGATGAACTGTTTGACCTCTATCAATGGCAACCCCCACCAAAGGAGCAAAGGCCGATCCTCTCTCCAGCAGCCCCTCCGATACAGAAGGATCTACATTAATGTTGCTTCCTAAAGGGTTGTATACATAGGCTATGCACTTTTCATGATCCATCATATGCTTTTTAATGACGCTGTTTAGCTCACCCTCACCCAATATATAGCAGTGATCAATTCTCGAAAGGTCAAACCTTGATTTCACATAATCGATAAAGCGGGTCAGCTCTAGCTGAAACTTTTTAATCGCCATTTTGTCATCGGCGCCATTTGCCCCCAACCGCTATCTCACGTAAAAACAGAGGGACGCCATTTTCATACAGATAGAACCCGGCGCCAGCGCCAACAACATGGATAAACAAATTACGTGATTCTGTCTCAATTTCGGCGCTCTGTTTCATCAACGCTGTAATAGATGCGGGGATAGTCGAGAACCCGGCATGCTCGAAACCAGCCTCTTCAACTATCGCTTTGCGACGCCCTGACTCTTCCTCAGATATAACACTGAACATTGCGCGCTGATGGTTTTCCTGCAACCCCTTACCCAATGTCCATAAATCATACTCGGCGTGAGACAACGGAAACGGAAGGGAACTTTCCTCCATATATTTTACAGACGATAAAGCGTCTTTATCTGGCATATAAGGAAACTCAACAAACTTGTTAACGATTCCTGGGCCCCTTACAAGCTCTAACACAGATGTTTTGTTGATCCAATATGTGACGCTCTATGCTCGTGATAAACAGAGGCGAGCGCTTTTTGAATATCATCAGAATTGCCGTTAATATGCTGTTCTGATAACGATTTTATGACAAATTGCGATCCATTTTTCTCTACACAGACAGATCGGATATAATCGGCGTCCACTTCAATAGCACAGGAATGCGTTATCTTACGGTGTTTAAAAAGATTGCGCACCATCTCCCCCAGATCAATAACTTAAAGTTAATCGGTCCAATGGCTTTTGCAGCCAAGTTTGATAATTACCAACCAAATGAGATCGCAAATACAAAATTTTATGGTTATTTATACCATGCCCTGTCGTAGTATATTACTTCTGGTCATTTATTACAACGTAATTTAACACTGCTGTAATTAATTTTTACATTTACACTACGCTTGTCGTAGTCCGGCAGGGTGTTCATTACATTATTTTTTTAAATTTATCGTAGCCGGTATGCAAAATATTTCGATATTTTGTATAATGGACAGCAGGTAAGCAGTGCAGGCAATGATTGTTTAATTTTTTTTTGGGAGGCGCAACTTATGCGTTACATTTTTAGCCTACTGGTCATTACCCCTCTTCTTGTTGCATCCTTAGCAATAGCTAATGGAGATGAGCTCCTTGCCACTCCTGAAGGGGCTGAAGAAGCATTATCAAGCGTACTTGCAGACGGGGCCAAGGCTCATGCCGCCGGTGACCATACAAAGGCCATCGAGCATTTCACCAAAGCGGTGACAGACCACCCGAAAGTGGCCGAAGCACATTACAACCTTGCTGTGGCCCTTCATGGCACTGGTGACCATACCGCTGCCGCAGAGCATTTCAAACATGCGCTGGAGCTGGGTAAGGATAATCCGATGATCACAGATTCAAAACTGTTAAAGGCTCATATGAAGTAAAAGTTTATCGCTATAACAGGCGAGTTCACATAAAAACCCCGTTATCAGACGATGGCGGGGTTTTTTTATGGGTCAATATATCTTCTTTAAGCGATAATCCAGAATGCGCCGACGCATATAGTCAAGGCTGAGCATCCACTCAAAAATCCACGATAGCTAACATACCCACCCTCGGCAAGCTTACCTGCAGACATGCCTATGAGCGTGGCGAATCCGGTCATAGCGGCTATGGTGCCGATACCGAAAAAGAGCAGGTAGAATGCTGACGAGATCAAAGTTGGAAGGGCAAGGGCCGGCAGAACCCCTAAAATATGCGCCCCGCCAGCAAAGCCGTGAAGCACACCCACTGCGAAAGCGGCATGGGTGTGCTGATGTGTTATCAGCACTTTTTCATTATCCTCGCTGATATGGGCATGGGTGTGGCTATGTGAAGAGTCGTCATGGGTATGATGGTGCTCATGCACATTATTGGAGAAAGCTTTTTTGATCCCCCACAACCCGATCGCTATCAACGTTATACCAACAACTGTTTCCGCATGGGTCGATACCATCTCGACATTTATATATTCACGGAGGGCAATCGCCATGGCTCCTACACTGATGGCGCCGAATGAGTGCCCGATACCCCAACGAAAACCGACAGCCCATTTCTTCTGACCGTCCGCGGCAAGGGGCGCTACTGCGGCAATATGATCTGGCCCAATGAGTGTATGGACCAGCCCGGCGAGAAGACCGGCCATTGAGGCAATAACTATAGTTTCCACAATTAATATTTTATCACGGAATGATCAAACCTGGATCAATGTTACCAATTTAGTCTGCCGCCAGACAGAGTTTATCAAGTGTGTGGATGAGATCATCAGCGCTAAGCTTGTTGGTCCAGGTATCCGCGCCGACACTTTTGCATTTCAAAATCATCTTCTCATTTATCAGTGACGAAAAAATAACCACTGGTATCGCGTTGAGCCCATTGTTTTCTTTGATAGACCTGCACAATGTCAGACCATCCATTTTCGGCATTTCGATATCGGTCACCACTGCGCCCAGATATTCGGCCATAGGTTTCCCGTTTTGCATGGCGACTGCTAATCTGCCGCAGATTTCATCATATGCGTCTTGTCCGTTATCAAACATCACCAGGTTGGTATAACCTGCCGCTGCCATGGCCTTTTTCAGGCTGGCTCGAACAATCTTCGAATCCTCTGCAACGATTAGTTTTTACATCTTCCCGTACGGTACATTTTTTAACAGCGATTTCCGCCTGACCACTATCCGGGTTGCTGTAGATAAGGCTCGATTGCGGAAAAACATCCACCACCACATGTTCCATATCGACCACTAATACATTGGTGTTGTCAATCGTTATAGATGAATTAATGCTGGCGCCGAAATGATCTATCAGTGGTGAAAGCGGTGATATATCTTGCCAGGAACATCGGTAAATCTGCCCTACCCCATCCACCAGAAACCCGTACACCTTTTCATTGAACTCACATATCAATATCACAGGCCGCTGGTTTTCACGTTCGACCCGGTCAAAGCCCAGGTGCGTTACCAGGTCAATTATCTGAATTGTAGAATCGCGCAATAGAAGTGTTCCCAGTATCGAAGGAGCGCTGTCCGGCAGTTTGGTAACAGACTCCGGCTTGAACTGGATAATTTCCCTGAGTTTGGCGATATTGACACCAAAACTTTGCGCGGCCAAGGAAAAATTCGATGATCTCGACTTCGTTTGTACCGCTTTCCAGCAATATCTTTGAACTTTTCACAATCAATCACCCTTAGGCCATGCCTTTTATTATAGCATGCCTATAGTATAGTTAGGTTGTAACGCGCAACCCGGTATGCGCGACTTTGAAAGGTAAACGCTTGCATACCCTGGATTGCTCAACAGCCTTTGTCACATCTTCATGATAATCCCTGGGCGCAACTATAATAAAACAGCCGCCACCACCTGCTCCACACACCTTGCCCGCGCTGGCGCCCGCTTGACCGGCGGATTCAATAGCATTTTCTATCTCCGGGGTTGTCATGGCCGGGAAGAGTTTCCGGCGGGCATTCCATTCATTGGCAATCGTCCACGAAAATTTCTCCGCATCCAACGCTTTCAACGCCTCGGCGCATTCCAGCGCGCATTCCAGATATTCTGCCGAACAATCGCATCGCTTTACGATCTTTGTCGATCACTCGCTTGAACATCTCCCCAATTATTGATTCCTGAATTGCGTGATTTGCCGGAATAAAAAAAGCAGTATGTTATTTTCCAAAAATTTACCGGCTCGCGATATTTTTTCCCGTTTCATCCCGCCGGGTGGAAAATGAAAAGCGCCAACAGAGCCATAAACCGCCGCGCCATAATCTTGTAGTCCGGTGGGTATGCCCAGCAGGCCCGCTTCGATATCCTTGGCTATATCGATGATTTTTTCTTTTGATAATGTTCTGTTTTGTATATTTGGCCAAAGCGCCGCACAGCGCAATATTCAACGTCGACGACCCTGCCAACCCGGCCCCGGCTGGCGCGCCGGAGCGTGTGATGATTTCCACACCAGAGTTATCTTTTATAAAATATTGAACAAGCCGGCTCAACAACCCGAGGGAATGGTTATGCTTCACTTTATCGATTGAGCCAAACAGGACAGTTTTGTTCTGATCCTGCGACTTCAGGACAATCTGGCGCCCTTTGAGCCCTCTGATATGAACATTTGCCTTGATAGATATGGCTGCATTGATTGTCACAGCGTTGTCGAACATCAGGTTCAACGGCCAGATATCCAGGGTGCCGCCTGCCAGATCTATCCTGGTCGGCGCTGTGGCAATAACGGATCGGGTTGAGTTACCCATCAATGGCCTGTCGATTTCATCAGTTTTTTCACCAGGTCGACCGGTACATGCCGCGACTCGCCCGGCTTCAATGCGCCAAGCTTTATCGGCCCAATGCTCACCCTTCGAAGTTTAAGCACCGGGTGCCCCAGGGTCTCGCACAATCGTCTGATATGCCGTTTTTACCTTCCGTCAATACAACCTTCAGCCAGGCGTTGTTTTTCGTGGTTTCTATCACGCTCACCGATTCGGCCCGCAGCTTGATCCTGCCCAGGGTAATACCAGAGACCATTTTGCCCAGCGTTTTGCCATCCGGCACATTTCGAACCTTCACATGATATATCCGCTCCACCTTCCGTTTGGGCGACAGCGCCGCCTGGCAGAAATCGCCATCATTGGTGAGTAATAACAGCCCTTCCGACATTATATCGAGCCGGCCGACCGGGTAGACGTTGAATAGGTCTTGGGAATCATGTCCATCACCGTCACCCTGCCCTTCTCATCAAACCGGGTGGTCACCACACCCTTCGGTTTGTTCATCATCAGGTATGCGCGGGGTGTGGAGGACTCGACAGGTTTGCCATCAACGGTTATTTTTGTCGTTTTCCGGGTCGGCAAACGCGACTTTGGTGGTGACCTTTTTACCGTTCAAACGGACCCGCCCCTCTTCTATGGCTCGTTCCGCCCCTCTCAGGCTCAGCTCGCCAGACCTTGCAATTATTTTATGTATACGGACGGCGCCGCTTCCTTCGCCAGTATCAGGCGCCCTCTTTTTCTTCATCGAAGGGTTCTTCATCCGGGTCGTTGTTTTCTTCTTCTGGATGGTAGAACGCTGTTGTGGTTTCGTCATCGTTATCTAAAAAAGTTTCCGATTCGTCAAATTCATCTCCGTCACGATCGTCGTCAGCGACGCCATCATCTGCCAGTTCAGTTTCAAACTCCAGCGCCCCTTGACGCTGTTCGGCAAACGCGTCTCCCATCTCGGCGCCGAACTCTTCCAATGTCGGCATATCGGAAAGCCGGGCCAGCCCAAAATATTCCAGGAAACGGCTTCGTGGTGCCATACATCATAGGGCGCCCAGGCGCTTTTCTACGACCCATCCCCTTGACCATGCCTTTATCTATAAGACCGCGCATTACCCCGCCAGAATCGACACCCCGAATCTCATCAACCTCCGCCCGGGTAACCGGTTGACGATAAGCGATGATTGCCAGCGCCTCCAGCGACGCCCTGGATAATTTTTGCCCTTTATCCATTTTGTAATAGCTGGTGATCCATTTCGCGTATTCCGGACGGGTTTGTATTCGCCAACCCTCCGCCACCTCGGTCAGCTGCAAAGGTCCCGCTTCATAATCGTCTCGCAGCTGGCCCATAATCTCTGCCATCTCTTGCTGTTCAAACTCTCCTTCAAACAGCTTTGCAAGGCTCTCCACCGACAGGGGCGCATCGGCGATAAACAGAATGTTTTCAATGATGGCTTTCGCTTCATTACGATCCATCATCACCCTCGCTTGTTGTATCTTCAGGATTTACATCCATTTCAGGCTCCTCTGATTTATAAATCAATATTTCACCGCCTATCCGTGTCTGGTTCACCCGAAGCAGTTTCAGGCGTATAAGCTCCAGCAACGCAAGAAAAGTGGCGATCACTTCCATCTTGCCCTTCCCCTCCGCAAACAACGCATCGAACGTAAGGTACTCCTCCGGCTCCAGCATAGCCATGATCTCGCTGATCTTGTCGGTCACCGAGATCTCTTCTAGTGTTACATTCAGCTCTTTAACACCGCCGTACCGGTCGAGCACGGTCTTGAACGACTTTAACAGCTCCAGCACATCCACTTCCAGCAGTAGGTCGGCGTCATCCGGCAGGTCATCCGCCGCCGGATTCCTGGAATAGACCTGCGACTGGTTAAGCTCCATCCCCTTCAGGTCCATGGCCGCTTCCTTATATTTCTTGTATTCCACAAGTTTGGCGATCAGGTCGTCCCGCGGGTCGACGCCATCTTCACCTTCTTCATCCTCCTGCTCATGTTGCGGCAGCAGGGTCTTCGATTTCAGGTATGTAAGGGTAGAAGCCATCACCAGGTATTCGCCGGCGATATCGAGGTTCAGAAGCTCCATCATGTTCACATATTCCAGGTACTGCTCCGCTATTTCGGCGATGGAGATTTCGTGGATATCGACCTCGCTATCCTTGATAAGATGCAAAAGAAGGTCGAGGGGGCCTTCGAAACACGTCCAGCTTGATATTGTATGCCATTATATTACGTATAATTTGAACTGCTCATTATAACCGAATTATGGATTAACGAAACATTTGATGAAATAAATTGTCATTTTCATTCATAATTGTAAGGAGCAATAAATAAGTAGTGTCATGCTCGGCTTTTGAATTAATTATATAACTTTTGGAGAACATAACAATGGGAGGCCATAAAGCAATAAGATCCGCAATAGGAACATTATTGGTCGCAGCTTTTCTTATGACCGGTTGTGAAAAGAAAACCACACAAATTCAACAAAAACCTGAACCCGATGTGCATACGAAAGCTTTATGTGACGCAATAATAAATTCGAATAAAACAAATGTCACAAAAGCTTTGGATAAAGGGGCCGACCCCAATGAGCTCTGCTCTAATTATACGACGCCGCTAGTGAATGCGACATTGATGAACCAGGCGGAGATAGCGAAGATATTGCTAGAAAAAGGCGCGGATGTGAATAAAATCAGTAATGGTGTTTATGCCCCATTGATTGCGGCTATCGGTTTTGGGCATACTGATCTTGCGAAAATGTATATTGAAAAAGGGGCCAATGTTAATGTGAATACCGAGACAACGGCCTATTCCCCGCTTATGACTGCCATTTCGACCAATAACGAAGAACTAGTTAAAATGCTAAAAGCCGCCGGCGCCACAGGCACAGAGCAGGAACTGGCCAAGGCGGAACTGTTTGGCGCCATTCTGGAAAATGATGTAGAAAAAGTAAAATCACTTTTGGATGATAATAAAGTAAATGTGGAAGCGATCGAATGGATCGGTGAAGACTCCCCGTTGAGAATGGCGGCTACCAAAGGACATGCCGAACTGGTGCAGCTTCTGATAAAGCATGGCGCCGATGTCAACGCAAAATCAGCGACTGGCATCACAGCGTTGCAGGCAGCGACTAACTGGGGACGCGAAGATATCGTCAAAATGCTTGTAGAGGCAGGGGCCAAACCGGATACGAATTGATCGTATGGATACGAACGAACAGTTGCGCAATATCCCGTCAGTTGATCATCTGATGAACTGCGCCGAAATGGCGCCCTTGCTCGACCGGCATGGCCGGGCCGCTATCCTGGCGCAGACCAGAGACGTGATATCCGAAGCGAGGGGACGGATATTGGGCGACGATGGCAACAGCGCCGAAACCATATCCGACGATGAATGGATTGCCATGATAAAAAACCGGGTCGAGCAACAGTCGGCATCCAAAGTCGTGAAAGTTATCAACTGCTCGGGGATCGTTATCCATACGAACCTGGGCAGAGCCCAACTGGCCGATAAAGCGGCGGATGCTGTGCGCGACAGCGCGGTATCGAACGTGAACCTGGAATACGATCTATCCACCGGCGTCCGGGGTGACCGTGACGACCTTGTCGAGGAGCTGATTTGCGATATCACAGGCGCCGAATCCGCCACAGTGGTGAACAATAACGCGGCGGCGGTTCTTCTGGTTCTCAACTCCCTATCCGACGGGCAAGAGGCGCTGGTATCCAGGGGCGAACTGGTGGAGATCGGCGGCTCGTTCCGTCTGCCGGAGATCATGGCGAAAAGCGGCGCGGTGTTGAAGGAAGTCGGCACAACCAACAGAACGCATCTTTCTGATTATGAGAACGGAATCGGCGCCGACAGCGGTATGATCCTGAGCGTCCATACCAGCAACTACAAGATCATCGGCTTCACATCATCGCCGGCGCTGGTCGAGCTGAAACAACTGGCCAGCGCCAACAATCTGCCGCTGGCGGTGGACTTGGGCGCGGGGGCGCTGGTCGATTTGCAAGATCTGGGGTTGCCCCACGAGCCGACGGTGCAGGAAACGTTGAATGCCGGCGCCGACCTGGTGACCATCTCCGGCGACAAGCTGTTGGGTGGACCACAGGCGGGCATCATCGCAGGAGCCAAAGAGCTGGTTGCCATGATCAAAAAGAATAACCTTAAACGCGCATTGCGCTGTGACAAAATGACCCTGGCGGCGCTGGAGGCCACGCTCCGGCTTTATCGTGACCCACAACGCGCCATTGAAAAAATCCCATCATTGCGTCACTTGTCCCGGACTGTTGACAATATCCGTCCCGTCGCGAATAGAGCCGCTGAGATCATCAGCAAGCAGTTTGGGAGCAGCGCAAAAATATCTATAATCGATGATATCTCCCGGGCCGGCAGCGGCTCATTGCCGGAGGTGGATATCCCGACGTTATCTGTCGCCATCGTACATGCCGATATGAGGCCGGGCCGGCTTGCCGAATGGTTTCGCGGGTTGGATATACCGATCATCGGCCGGGTGGAGGACGACCTTTTCCGGCTCGATATGCGTTGTATCGATGACGAAGATCTAGCCCTGTTTTTCCATCAGAAAGGCCAGGAACCGAAGTAGCGCGTCTTTTCGCTCGCTCCAGCTATCGCCGGCGATCGTATACTCGATGGTAGATTCTGTGGTGAATCGAAATTTTCCATTTTTGCTTTCATCCGTCGCCAACAGTTTGGCGGGGTCGAGGCTGGGGGATGGATGGAACATCAACAGCAGCTTGCCGCGCACGATATCGACCCGCTCGATCTTCAGCTTTTTTGCCGCCAGCCTTATCCGCGCGCCGACGATTAACTTGTGCATATCCTCCGGCATCGGGCCGAACCGGTCCAGAATCTCCACCTCGAAATCATCCAGCTCTTCCGGGGTCTCCGCTTCATTGATCCGGCTATACAGCTCCATCCGCACATTCAGGTCCGGCACATATTCGGGGGCTATCCTGCCGCGGAAATTAAGGTTGATGTTCACATCGAACCGTTCGGTGGCCGGCTCGCCCTTCAGCTCGCGGATGGTATCCTCCAGCATTTCGCAATACATCTCGAACCCGACCGCTTCTATATGGCCCGACTGCTCCGCCCCCAGCAGGTTGCCGGCGCCCCGGATCTCCATATCCCGCGCCGCCAGCTTGAACCCGGAGCCCAGCTCAGTCAGCTCCTCCAGCGCTTTCAGGCGTTTTTTTGCAGTGTCGGTCAAGCTTGCCTGGCCGGGGATCAGGAAATAGCCATATGCGCGGTGCCGGTCTCTTCCGACCCGGCCGCGTAGCTGATACAGTTGCGACAGCCCGAAGTGGTCGGCCCGGTTGATTATGATCGTGTTGGCCGACGGGATATCGAGCCCCGATTCGATGATGGTGGTGCAGACCAGCACATCGAACTTCTTATCGACAAAATCGACCATGACGCTTTCCAGCTCATGTTCATTCATCTGACCGTGGGCCACCGCCACCCGCGCTTCCGGGGCAAGGTCCCTGATATATTCCGCCATACGGTTTATGGAGCGGACCTTGTTGTGCACAAAAAATATCTGCCCTCCCCTGTCCAGCTCCCGCAAGGTGGCGTCCCGTATGACCTTGTCGGAAAATTTTGCGATGACGGTTCGAATCGATTGCCGCGAAGGCGGCGGCGTCTCCATGACGGATAGATCACGGATGCCGACCAGCGATGTGTGCAGGGTGCGCGGGATCGGCGTCGCCGTCAAGGTTAGCACGTCCACAGATTTACGCATGTTGCGCAGCTTCTCCTTATGCTTCACGCCGAACCGTTGCTCTTCATCGATGATGATCAAACCGAGGTCTTTGAATCCCACATCTCTCTGGAGCAGACGATGGGTTCCGATGATAATATCAACCTCGCCCAGCTTCGCTTTGTCGAGGATCTCTTTTTGCTCTTTACGGCTACGGAACCGGCTCAGAACTTCTATGTTTATGGGGAACGCTTTAAATCGTTCTACAAATGTCTGGTAATGCTGTTGCGCCAGCAGAGTGGTCGGAACGACCATGGCCACCTGTTTGCCGTCGAACGCGGCTTTGAAGGCGGCCCTCATGGCCACTTCGGTTTTACCGTAGCCGACATCGCCGCAGATCAGCCTGTCCATAGCTTTCGGTCTCTCCATGTCTGCTGTTACGTCCGCTATGGCCTCCGCCTGGTCTTCGGTTTCATCAAATTCGAATGAATCGGCAAACTCTTGATGGAACGAAGTGTCGGCGCTGATGCTGGTTCCTTCGGCCAGCTCCCTTGCAGCGTGGACCTTCAGCAGCTTATCCGCCATGGCCAGTAGGCTTTTCTTCACCTTTGCGGTGGTTTTTTTCCAGGTCGATCCACCCATTTTATCCAGAGCCTGGGAGGAGCCGGCGCCGGAGCCAGTGTATTTCCGGACAACATCCATGCTCTGCATCGGGATATAGAGCCGCTGGTTATCGGCGTATTCCAGTTCCAGATATTCATCCGCTACATCACCGATCATCATCTCCTTCGCGCCGATGAAGCGGCCGATGCCATGGAGATGGTGCACTATATAGTCGCCCTGCTCTATCTCGCCGGCGCCCTGGGTGAACGGTTTGCCCCTTTGCGCCCTCCTGTGCTGTACACGGCGCAGCTTGCCGAATATTTCATCTTTTGTGACAATGGCCCATTTGTCCGCTGGCATTATGAATCCACTGGATAGGCTCCCTTGAACTATGAACAGGCTTTCGTCGAACAACGATGGCTGCGACATGGAGATGCTGCTGACTATTGCGCTCCACTCATCTTTTTCCAATAACCGGGCGCCAATATCATGCTCTTTTAACATCCTGGTCAACCGATCGATTCCACCAGCGCTCGAGGCTGTCAGCGCCACCACATAGCCATCGTTACGCATTGCGTCCAGGTCGGTCATGAACTGCGCCACATCGCCCTGATAACGTTTTGCGTCGCTGGTGGTGATGATGAACGTATCGTCGCTGTCGTCGCTGACGGGCAGCTCGCCCATCTGGAGAAATGTTCGCTCATCTATGGCTCTCCTCACATCCTCCTGCGACAGCAGTAACTCTTCCGGGGGATAGTCTGGCAGGCCTTTCTCCAGAGTTTCGTTATACCCATCTTCTATCAGTCGGGTGAATGATTGTGACTGGTGGTCGATCTGCTCTGGTTCATCCACAATTATTGACGTGTTGTCTGGCAGGTAATCGAACACTGTTTCTGACTCTGTATGGAACAACGGAAAATGACGTTCCATGCCGCTGAAGAAAGAGCCGTTTCCAAGTAGATCAGCAAGCCTGTCGAACTCTGTTTGTGGTAATTTGTCCTGGAAGCGTTTGGTAAACCGATCGATAAGCGTTGCTCGATTGAGCCCTTCGTAAAAAAGCTCGCGGAATGGTAATAATTCGTACTGTTCCGTCTGCGAAGTTGATCTTTGGCTGTCAGGGTTGAAGTGTCGTATCGACTCTATGTTATCGCCAAACAGCTCTATCCGCGCCGGATCGCCGGCCCCGCCAAATATATCGACAATGTTGCCACGGATGGAAAATTCGCCCCGCTCTTCTGTTATCGCGACCCGGCGGTATCCTAACATCACCAGATGGTCAGACAAAAGCTCAAGGTCTATGGAATCATCTTTTTCGATTTTCAGCAGGCTTTTGCGCAAGATTTCTTTCGGCATGACCCTGCGGGCCAACGCTTCCAGGGTTGTGACCAGGATGAAGTTGCCAGGCCCCCGCCCTCTGCCCAGCTCCACCAATGTCTTTAGTCGCTGGCCAGAAATCTGTGGATGGGGCGACATCTGTTCGTAGGGCAATATTTCCCACGGTGGATAGTATAGGAGCCTGACGCTGCTTTGATCCGGCATGAAAAAGCTGAGCGTGTCGAAGAACTCTTCCGCCCGGGAGGCTTTATCGAGCGCCACCACCAGCGGTTTATCCAGCCGCGCCGACAACGAGCCGACCAGCAGGCATTTGACAGGGTTTGCCAGTCCATTGCATGTGACCAGGCGCCTGCCCTCGTTGACCTTCGACAGGATTGTCTCCAACCCATACATGGAAATCATCTTCAGGCGTCCTCGGACTGTTTAAATAGCGATTTATTATATGCCAAATCAGGCATGGTGTGACAACAGGTGAGGCATACCAGTTAAAGCGCTTCGGACGATGGATGTACTCGCAATGTTTACAGCCACTTTTTCTAGATTATTAATCTATTTTATCAGCATACTGTCAGCTATTTAGGGCCTTCTGTAAACGCCTCAGGTAGTCGGACCCTTCTTTCACATGCTTTTCTACAGCAGTTTTATCTTCATCATGGATCGCTAAATACCGGAATTTCCCGACATGCAGACCATCATCTTTCTCCACGCTCTCAAATAATATGCCCACCGCCTGGAATTCAAGCCGTGGTTTCCATGGCCTGTCAATAATCAATAACACGCATGTACCATCGCCCAGCTCTTCTTCCAACGCGGCCAATATTCCATAACTGTCAATATTCAGGCAGACAGCTTCTTTATAACCGCCTTGATTGATATCTTGTAGTTCCTCCGGGATTTCCATTTCATTGGGAGTCTGTGTGGGCTCGGTCAGTTTACCTATCGAGTTTTCAAGTCGCGCCAGACGCCTGGTCAAGGCGCCTATGGCGTCGGCAAGCTCTACGTTGATCTCTTCGCTTCTAATATCACTTTGGGTTTTATCTTTGATAGCCGCTCTGCTGGCGCTGCTTTGCCGGTTAATCACTTCTTCCAGGCGCTCGGCCGTGGCGCTGTCTATCACAAGATACTTGAACCCAAAAAAGTTTTCATCTATCCGTGTTGACGTATCTGATCCTCTATCCGCTATCTTTCGAGTGAAATACGATTCATCCACAGCCATGGCTTCGGTTTCGAGCATATCTTCAGTATATTCATCCGGCGCTTCCGGTTCTGGCTCGGAAGATACTTTCACAAAGCCATCTTCTATACCTTCAGAGGGTTCTGTCGCCAGCAAATCAGCATCAGGGTCGTACGCCTTCACATCGGTGATCGCCATTCCATCTTCGTCAAGATCATCTTCACCCACTTCCTTGCTAAGCGCGAACGCGCCACCAGACACACCTTCGTTGACGATACCTTCCAGCTCATCTTCAATATCGTCATTCAATTCCATCTGTTCACCGACAATGATTTCTTCTTCCAGGTTTTCGTCAGATCTGTCTTCGATAGAATTGTAAACACCAGTGATATCTTGTGTTTCCTGCATATCCTGATTCACAGGCTCCCGCATCACAAAACCATTGGACAGTAGATCATCCGCTCTGGTTTCGTTTCCTGGTTCGTCAACAGCGTCCTCGCTTTCAGGCTCTTCCAGCGCTTCCAACTGTTCATCTTCGACAATTTCTAACAAGGAGCTGTTTTCCAGTTCAGCCATGGCCTCATCAGCGGCCAGGTCACCTATATCATTATCAGCTTCATCCTGAATTTCCAGAATCTCTTCATCCTGATCATCCAAATCACCAACAGCCTTGGCTCCTTCCAGCGCTTCATTTTCACCAGGCGCCACTAATGAGTCATTTTCAGGGTCTTCAACACTATTTACCGCTTCATCCAGCTCTTCATCATCTTCAATCTGCAATAGATCATCTTCCTGGGCGCTGAATGAACTCTTAATTTCCACTTCGCCCAACTGATCATCAGCAGCCAGTCCCATGATAGAAGAATCATCACCCAGATCGACTATAGCGTCATCCGCGCTATACTGTTCATCTTCATCCTCAATTTCCAGCGCGTCCTCTTCCAGACTATCGACCACATCTTCGACCTCCACATCACCAAGCTCGTCATCTTCGGCCAGAGCTATAATGGAAGAATCATCACCCAGGTCAACTATGGCGTCATCCGCGCTATGCTGTTCATCTTCATCCTCAATTTCCAGCGCGTCCTCTTCCAGACTACCGACCACATCTTCAACCTCCACATCACCAAGCTCGTCATCTTCTGCCTGGGCCATCAAATCGTGATCTTCATCAACATCCTCCAGGGATCCTTCCACATCCAGTTGGTTATCATCCCCGATTTCCAAAAAATCCTCTTCCAGGTCAGATACATCGCCCAACTGTTTATCATTTTCTGCTTTATCACCCTCTTCCAGCATTATGAATGCATCATCTTGCAATTCATCACCACCAGCTTCAGCCAGCCCCAAAGCATCCAAATCGACATCGTTATTTGCGATTTCAACAGCGTCTTCTTCCAGGCTGGCATCGTCATCCGCATCTTTGATTTCGCCTATTTCGCCTATTTCGTCATTATCACCAATAGCCAAAAATGACTCTTCTTCCAATTCTTCGACAGCGTCCAGTTCTGCCGAGCTGACCACTTGCTCCAAATTGTCCTGGCCGTCAGCCTCCACCAGGTTATACTCACCAGGAGGTGTTTCATCCCCCCATTCACTCGATGAATCATCAATGTTTAATGGCTCTACCTCGGAACCGATCGCAGGCAGACTATCCTCATCTGCAGCGTCTATAAGAACTTCGCCAATTTCTCCTATCTCATCTTCCGGGACCGTGTTGAGTGGCTCAATTTCAGATTCCACTTCCATATGATCATTATCCAAGGGTTCGACGTCACCACGGTCGACATCCCCTCCCACGGCAGCGGCTTCGGTTATTCTGGTTGAATCGCCCGAAACAGAAACAATAATCAACGGGTAAGATTTATTTTGAATGAGCATGGTTGGGATAACCCATGTCTCTTCATCCGACTCAGAATAGATATAGACCTGATCGCCCTGGTTTGGTGAGATTTTGCTTTTATCCTTATTGGAAATAACAATGGCTATCAACCCTTCCTTGATTTTTTTTACCAGAGCCTTATAGACACCCCCCTCACCATCGGCCGATAAAGAGAACGATACTTTTTCCTTTTCTTTTAGCAGGTCAAAATGATCCATATTTCGCTTCTAATATTCTGTTAATACGTTAGTAAGGCTGGCAATAGCATTACTATTTACCGCATGGGGTCTAGCGTTTGTAAAACAACACATATTGAATTTATTACAACATCCTGCTAGTTTGCTTCCACCCAGGTTCGTGTAATCGCGGATATTATACTATAGTTTTCGCTGTTTGGACAAATAAAGAGCCATCACTAAATTGCTTGCGGGCGCCCATGCTGGCTTTCTCATTTTCATATATCGCCAACAGTGTTGGACCACTGCCAGACATCAACACCCCCAGCGGCTTCGGGGCGCTCTCCTCTATCACCTTTTTCATCGTGGCAAGCTCCAGATATTTTGACAATGCCCACGGTTCCAGGTCGTTTTCTAGCCATTTGGCTACAAGGTTTGGCTCTCCAGACTGGATGTCAGCCAGCATCTTTTCATCCGGTTTATACGGACCGAAACCGAAGGTTGACTCCTTATACGCATCTCCTGAGAAGATGCCAAATGCAGGCTTGACTAACAGGAGGGGTAACGATTTTTTCGGGTCGAGTGGCGTAACTTTTTCTCCGATACCCTCCACATACGCCAATGGCCCACCAAGGAAAAAAGGCACATCGGCGCCAATGCCAACGCCTATGGAAGAAAGTTCTTCCAGATTCAAACCGACGCCCCACATATCGTTAAGCGCCAACAGTGTAGCGGCCGCGTCTGAACTGCCGCCCCCCAGCCCTGCGGCCACCGGTATAGCTTTATCAAGCTCTATAATGGCGCCTTTACAGACCCCTGCCTGCTCTCGCAAACGCAGGGCCGCTTTCATTACGATGTTATCTCCATCGTTTGGAACCAAATCACTGTTACAGGAAAATTTTAGATCTTCCGAATCGGTTTCATGAAACGTAAGGGTGTCATATAGATCTATTTTCTGAAACAACGATCGTATCTCATGATATCCATCCGCCCGTTCGCCCACCACTTTCAGCAGAAAGTTTATCTTTGCGGGGGCATTTACCGTAAGGGTCATCTGGGTTTTATATCAGGTTCGATCATCAGGAGGCGTTGGTTTGTCGGCGCGCTCTAACAGGTTTTTCATTGGGTCAGTCTCCCAGCCGGCGTCACGGTTCTCATCCTGACGATTCATCTCGTCTGTCATTTGCCGCTCCAGATCGGCGATAAACTTCCGGGAGCTGCTCAGATATTCATGCTTGTCGTGCCGCAGTAGCGCCAGGTCGCGCAGGTCCTTCTCATCCCGACGTCGAAAAATACGCTCGCTCCTGTGCGCCTGGTGGCTGTGGAACCCCAACAGGCGGAGCGCTTGCACACCCATGCGCAATGATGTATCAAAAGTTTCCCTGTATACATGCTCCACATCCATCTCCAGAAGCTCATAGGCGTCCGCCCTGTTCGAAGCGCGCGCCAGGATGTGCAGATGCGGAAAATGCTCCCGCACCGTGCCCACAATTTTTTTGATATTGTCCGGGTCGTTCATGGCCAACACTATCAGTTTTGCGTTTTGGGCCCCGGCCGCTTTCAGCAAGTCGAGCCGGGAAGCGTCGCCATAAAACACTTTGAAGCCAAGCTTGCGCAGAAGCTCGACATTATCGGAGTCCAGGTCTAGCAGCGTCGCTTCAAACCCGTTGGCGCGCAACAGCCTGCCCACAATATTGCCGAACTTGCCGAACCCGGCGATGATGACTTCGTTCTCCACATCGATCTCATCCGCTTCACGTTGCTCTATTTCCACTGTCCCGAACTTTGGTTGTATCACCTTTTCGTTGAACAGGATCAACAGCGGTGAAATCGCCATCGTGAACGCCACCACAGCGATCAAGGGGCCGGTGATGTCGCTGGTCAGCACACCGCTCTGCTCTGCAAAAGAAAATAAAACAAACGCAAACTCGCCCCCCTGCGCCAGGGCGAATGCAAATAGTAGCGATTGATCAAAGCTTAATGCGAATATCCTGGCAAGGAGCAACAGCAGGATGAATTTAACTGAAATTAACATCGCCACCAACCCACCGATCATCATCGGTTTGCTAGCCAAAATACTAAAATCGATGGAAGCGCCGATGGCCAGGAAAAACAGCCCCAGCAGAAGGCCCTTGAACGGTTCTATATCAGCTTCCAGCTCGTGACGGTATTCGCTGTTGGCCAGCACCACACCTGCCAGAAACGTCCCCAACGCAGGGCTGAGCCCAAGACCTGTCATGAGGAATGCGATACCGGTTATCAGCAGAAGCGCCGCGGCGGTGAAAATTTCCCTCAACCTTGATTTGGCGATGAATCGGAAAAAGTGGCTGACCAGGAACCGGCCTGCAACCACAATGACCGCCATAGCCGCCAGCACCGAAAGCGCCTGCGCCCATGCCGGCAGAAACTCTATCCATGTCTCGTTATGTGCGGAGGGCGCAATATCGGAAGCCGCGTGGATAGCCAGCGCCGGTAACAGCGCCAGCATCGGGATCAGCGACATATCCTGAAACAGCAGAACAGCGAATGAATTCTGACCAGCGTCCGTTTGAAACAGCCCTTTTTCTTTTAAAGTCTGTAAAGTAATGGCCGTGGATGATAAGGCAAGGGTCATACCGATGGCCACCGCCGCCTGCCATGGTTGACCGAAATGTAAAGCGATGGCGCCCAAAACGATGGATGTCACAAGGACCTGCACCCCGCCCAGGCCCAGAATAGGGCCGCGCATCCTCCATAACAGCGACGGTTGCAGCTCCAACCCGATTAGGAACAGCATCATCACCACGCCGAACTCGGCAAAATGCATCACCTGCTCCCGCTCTTCGCCCACCAGGCCCAGGCCGAAGGGGCCGACAAGGATGCCGGCTATCAGATAACCGAGGACAGAGCCTAATCCTAGTCGTTTCGATAGTGGTACTGAAATGACCGCCGCGGCAAGATATATGACAGCATGGGAGAGAAAATCGCCAGTCATGACCGAACGGCGCCCGGTTTTATTATTGCGTCCAGATCGCTGTTCAGCCGTTTAAACTGTTTCGCCTTTTTAAAATCAATGGCGTTATCCCGGAGCGCAGTGATCGTTCGCTTGTATTCCACGGCCAACGGCTTGACATCATCCATCCCCAGAGCATGGGTTCCATGGATAGCGAACGGGGGCAGATACTCCATCCCGCACAACATTGCGGTCATCTCGAACGGGGCCAACAGTTCCTTTATAGTATATTTATTCACCCCGTCCCGCGCATACGTCGATTCCCCTCCGCCTGTGGAGACCGCCTGCATCAGCTTTTTGCCATGGAGCGCCGTACCGTTGTGACCATAGGCCCAGTCATGCTCCAGCACCATATCGAGCCACTCCTTGATGATCGCGGGAGAGCTGTACCAGAAGAGCGGATGTTGAAAAACTATAATGTCGTGCTCTTCCATGATTTCCTGCTCGGCGTCGATGTCTATGTCAAACTCCGGGTACGCTTCATACAGGTCATGAAACGTGACGCCATCCAAACCGATTATTTCATTTATCATGGCCCTGTTGATACGTGATTTTTGCAGCGCCGGATGGGCGAACAGGATTAAAACGCGGTTTGTCGCTTCGGTTGTGTCGCTCATCATGCCTGGGCCCGGAACCGTGTTGTCACAACGATGGCATTCCTCATCGGTCAGGTGGTGACGACCTGTCCGGCGGTGTTTCCGCTGATGGCGCCGTTGATCACGCTGTGCGTCCCGTTGACGAACACATGTTCGATCCCCACCGGGTAGGCCAGCGGGTCGGTGTATGTGGCGGTGTCGCCAATGTTTTCCATGTCGAACACTGTGATGTCGGCGAAATAGCCAGGCGCGATTTTTCCGCGGTCGGTAATACCAAAAAATTCCAGCGCCTGGGAGCTTGATTTGCGTACAGCCTCCGGGATGGAGAACAGCCCCTTTTCGCGCACGAACTCCTTGAAGAACTTTGGGAACGTGCCAAACGTGCGGGGGTGCGGTCGCCCGATAGCCATCGGCCCATCCACCGCCCGGGCGCCGGAGTCGGACCCTACCACCACCCATGGCTTCTTGAGTATACGTTCCAGGTTGCCCTCGTTCATGCAGAAGAATATCGCTTCCACATCGGTCCGTTCGTCCCGCAGCAGGTCGAACACGAAACTGAATGTCTCTTTATTCCTTTTCCGAGCCGCCTGATTGACCGTTAGCCCCTCCAGATCCCGGTTGGCCTCGGTGGTCACCTGGGCGATCATCACGCTGTCCCAATATTCCGGCTCTGGGTGCGCCTTTAATATTTCCCGCTTGAACTCCGCCCTGGCGCCGCTATCATCCAGCGCCTCCACCAGTTTATCGCGGCCGGAGTCGAACGCTTTATCGGGCAACACAACCACCAGCCCCGTGTTGGAGGCAAGGTATGGGTATCTGTCAGCGTTCAGGCTCACCCCGTCCGCCTGGGCCGATTCCAGAATCTCGAAGGCGCGATCCAGCTTCCGCCAGTTCGCCTTGCCCGCAGTTTTCAGGTGGGAGACCTGCAACCGACACCCGGAGTTACGGGCGATGGTGGTGACCTCTGTCAACGCGTCCAGCAGGCCCGCACCTTCGGAGCGGATATGCGTCGTGAAAATTTTGCCCTTGTCGGCGACCGATCGGTAGACCTCGGTCAGCTCATCTATACCGGCGAAGCATGCGGGTGGATAGACTATACCCACGGACATGCCGACCGCGCCATCATCCAGCCCCCGCTCCACCATCGCCTTCAACGCCTTGATGCCTGCCGCGTCCGGCTGGTTCGAATTTTCGCCCAGTACCGATCCGCGCACGGTGTTATAGCCGATCAGGGCTGCGAAGTTAACGCCGGGACGGACGGACCCGAGCGCTTCGAAGTATTCGTCCATGCCGCTCCACCCCACATCCAGGCCGAACTGCGCCTTGTAATCCCCTGCCCTGCGGGTTCTGACTTCGCCGCTCATGGGCGCCGCGGAATAGCCGCAGTTGCCGCCTATCTCAGTGGTCACACCCTGCAGAAGTTTCGATTCCGCCCGTGGGTCAATCAGCAGATAATAGTCGGAATGGGAATGGGTATCCACGAATCCGGGCGCCACGATTTTGCCGTTGGCGTCGATCACTTCCTTGCAGTTATCGCTGTTCAGCCCCGGTTCCACGGCGCTGATTTTATCGCCCGATATCGCAACATCAGCCTTTAGCAGTTTGTCAGAGACGCCATCGGCCACAAGACCGTTTTTAATTATATAGTCATACATCAATTGGCTCCATCTCTACCATTATATACCGACACATGCTCTTGCGCCGCGGACCCAGCTGGTTTTGGCGGCTGCAGGGCCTGCTCTGAATAGATTTTGCTGTACATGACCCGGTTTCGCAGAACCTTTTTGACATATTCCTTGGTTTCACCGTATGGGATCATTTCAATGAACTCATCCTCCGGCTCCAGCCTGTAGCGGGTGGTCCACAGGTCCACTGCGGTCTCCCCCGCGTTATACGCGGCGGCGGTTAAATGAACCGAGCCGTTGTACTTTTTCATCAGGTCGGCCAGGTGCGCCACGCCCAGCGTTATGTTAATCTCCGGGTCATACAGAAGTGATTCATCAAACGATCTGCCAATCCGCCTGGCCAGCCCCAACTGGTCAAATACACGCTTGCCTGTCGATGGTATCAACTGCATCAATCCACGGGCGTTGGCGGGCGAATGCGCGTCCTGATCGAACGACGATTCCTGACGGATGACAGACAACGCCAGCAAGGGATCAAGCCCTTGTTTTTTTGACTCCGCTTTTATATGCCTCCAGTGGGCGGCAGGATAATACACACGCCATGCCGGATGATCATAATTATTTTTATCACGTATAGACTGGATGATTTTCCACTGGAGCTTGATGGCTTTGGCGGGCGCCCCGGCGGACAAATAGAGTGAACTCAACCACAGCAGCTCACCCTCTCCTTTTCCCACCAGCTTTTTCAGTTTATCTATCTCTGGAGCAGCCTTGCCACTCAGCCCAGAGAACATCAGCAACTTAATTCGATCGTAATATAACCGCGCTTTCCGGGAAAGCTTTACACCGGAGTTCAGGTTGGCGCCATGCGGCTTGTCTGGCATCATTTTCTTTTCCGATATTTTTGTTATCTTGTCTGTCGGGGCCAAACGGGCGCCGTAATATGTATGCGAGAATTTAGTCAACAGACTCTCACGGTCCTTCATAGCTTTTTTGTCATCACCTTTCGATTTCAAGGAGCGGATTCTCCAATACAAAGCCTTGCTTTTCCATTGATCAGTCGAGAACAATCCAGGGGTGAACAGCTTTGCCGCTTGTTCATAATTTTTAGAGCGATACTCCATCCAGCCAAGCATCCAGCTCAGGTTTTCCTTGAAATGCCGCCCCGCGAAGAAGCTGTATGCGTCATTATAATAACGGCGCGCGACCTGGAAGTTGCCCCTGGAGTCCTCGATTTTCCCCAACACCACCAAGGCTCTCTGTTTTAGTCTGAAGTCGATATCACCGGCGATCAGTTTCTTCAACCGGACAGAGCATTCTTCATCGCGGTTCAGGTTCCAGTCGATGACTGCGATCTGATATTCACTCTGGGCCGATTTTCCACCCGCCGGGTCCAGCATGATTACTTTCTGAAACTCTTTTTTCGCCTTGTCATATTCCCTCGATTTTCTCAGCGCCAATGCAAGCATATACCGGGTCTCTATTTTTTCTTTATCCGACAGTTTCCCATTTTGCATCGATTTCAGGTATTTTGCGGCGTCCAGATATCTAAACCTCGACATCAGCTTTTTGGTCCGCATGATTTTCTGTTTATATGTGGCTTCTGGGTAGGCTCCCTTCAATTTGGCGGGAGCATCGGCGCGCAGTCGCACGGTTTCGACCCTGGCTTCCTCTGATTTATCCGAGTCGGGGTGGTTATAGAAAATCTTCTGATACAGCCGATACGCCTCGTATTTTCGCCTCGCGAGCCCATGACGCTTCGCTTCCAGAAACAGCTTTTCCGGTTCGAAATCTTTTGGCGTGTCGCCAGCCTTCATCACTTTTAGCGCTTTGCCACATTCCGACGAACCAATATCAACACAGGCGGACTCAATTGTTAATCTGTTCGCTGTTTGCAGGATAGGGCTGTGACTATAATCCTTGCCTATGGCTGACAGGTAACGGACAACCTGGGCATGATCCCCTTTTTTCTTGGCAATTCTGGCCAGATCGAGCGCCACATAATCACCCAGTATAAAATCACTCTTAGCCAGTTTTTCCAGAACCGTCAGCGCCTGTTTGGCGCCTCCTTTTTTATTCAGTTCGACCGTCCAGGCATACTCCATACCCATACGATTTTGCTCGGCCATGTTATTGGCCGCTGTTGCTGGCGTATTCGAAACGAACAGGATGCTAACAGCAACTGCGGCGCTTAGCAGTAAATGCTTTGACGGTCTCATTGGAAAAAATCTGGTTGGTTATTGTCTCCGGGTGTTCGTTGCCCTCTATCGGTATGTATATAACGTTCTCCATTTTGCGTAGCCATGTCAACTGCCGCCGGGCGTATGCTTTGGTATCTTTGATGATGATCCGGCGCGTTTCCTCCCGGTCCACTCTTCCCTCGCTCTCTTTGTATAATGTTCTGTAACCGATACTGCGCATCGGCTTGGTCTGCCCATTATAGCCCATTTCCTTCAGCCGGATCACCTCTTCAAACCATCCAGATAGTAGCATCATATCTATTCTGCGCTCTATACGGCGATATAAAACAGCCCGCGGCAGATCAAGGGCGATATAAAGCGTGTCCCATGCCGGCTCATCGCTATTGATGGCGAACATGGCGCTCATGGTCTTATCTGCTGTCATATAGACGCCCAGCGCGCGCCTGGTCCGGAACGTATCGTTCGGGTGCAGATTACTTGCCCATGCCGGATCAACCTCCATGAGTTTTGCAAACAGCCCCGCCTGCCCTGATTTACTAAATAAGGAATTAAGCTTTTCGTTTACCTCATCACTTACCTTCACAGCGCAGTCCAGCCCCCTTGTCAGGCCTCTGATATATAGCCCGGAACCGCCTACAACCAACGGGATTTTGCCCTTTGCCGCCAAGTCCTGGGCGACCTGTTTTGCCATGTCCCGATATTGGGCCACGTTGAACTCTTCATCCGGCGTGGCGATGTCGATCATATGATGGGGAACACGGCTCAACAGGCTGGCATCTGGCTTGGCGGAACCGATATCGAAGCTTTTGTACAGCTGGACCGAATCGGCGGAGATGATCTCTGTATTTAGTCGTTCCGCCATGATGACACCCACGTCTGATTTGCCGCTGGCGGTGGGTCCGGTCAGAACAAGGATCGGGTCAAGATTCCGGGACATAGCGCTCCATGATCCGCCTGAATTGCTCGGAGTCTCTGCCATTATCCGCTTTCAGCACAACTGGTTTCAATATTTTAAGCTTCGCGTCTGTTTGAAACCTCGCTTCCGACAAAAACAGTTTTGGCTCTGATTCCTTAAACGAGAGCACTTCCTGAAACCGTGATTCACAGAACCCATTACTAAAAAGGATAGAACGATATTCCGCGAGCCGTTCATAGATCATCACGATTGTCAGGCTGCCGCCTTCCCGAATTATTTTGGACGATACCTCCACCAATCCGTTGAGTGTCATCTTCATTTCGTGCCGGGCCACGGCTTTCGATGGGTCGGGGTTTATCCTGCCGGAGCCAGCCTTGCGGTATGGCGGGTTCGATACGATAGCGTCGAAGGGCCTGTCCGGAAACAACGATGGCGCGGTCATCAGATCGGCATTGACCATATGAAAACGCTCGATTCCGCTCGATCTGGCGTTTTCCTGGGCATAGGCGGCCAGTTGTGGCTGAATTTCCACCGCTGTGATATCGATCCGCTGGTTTCGCAACCCGATGAGGATCGAAACAACCCCCACCCCGGCGCACAGATCGGCCATGGCATCCACACCTTCGGGATCGAAAAAATCGGCCAGCAGAAATGAATCGCTGTTGTATCGATAACCAGACCCCCCCTGGTTTAATGTTAACGAATCTATTGGCGTTTTCATCCAGATATTGTAAACGAAACTTAGTGGCATTTTGCGATATAGTGGAGAAATGAAATTTTTAATTATAATTGCCCTGATCATAATAGCGCCCAGCGCCAGCTATTCCGGCGAAGGGGAAGATGGGTGGGGCCCGTTTATGGACGGCTTTCTGCTTCCCTTGACCTATCCCGACTTCGACCCGACAGATTTCGGAGAGAAGCGCAACGGCGATAAGGGTAACGAGCTGCTGGAACAATACCGTCCCCGGGTATATATCGCGCCGAATGGGCTGGCGCCGATCAACTTATACGACGACTATCTGCCCCATTGCGTGGTCCGCGATTTTAAGCAGAATGATGCTATAGTCGACCCAAACCCAACCAGAGAGGCTCTGAAAAAGATCGAGCGCACATATGGGATGTATCTTGATTATCAGGGGCCAGACGATTTACAAGGCGCGCCCACCGCCTATGGCCGTGTATATCGTGAAAGTGTGTCGCTCATGTTTGAAGGTCAGGAGAAAAAAATCGATTTCGTTTTTCTGAAATATAACTTTGTGTTTTTGAAAAGCGGCCTGCCGGCAAAGCTTTCCCTGTTGAAAAGTGTGGCTGCGCGCCTGGCTGGCGATCTGGAGAATTGGCACGAGCTGGACATCCACGGCGCCATAATCATCGCCCTGGCAAAGCATGATGGAACGCTGATACCGGCGGCGTTGACCCTGGCCCAGCATAACCATTTCCGCACCTATCTGTTCGGCAGGGATGTCGAGTGGCCGGTGGACAGCCGCGTAAGGGTCAGCTATGCCGAGCGCAGCAACGAGCCGTACCCGACGCCTAATGGTCCTGACCCGGCCCATTATCGCGCGGTGGGGCATCCTAAGGATTTTTCATATGCGCTGACCGGCAAGGGGCTGCATTTGACATCCGGGACCGATCTGGCCTACAGTCCAGAGGCCGGCGCGACGGAGCTTGAATATGAAATCACGGAACTGCCGGACCGGGACCCGTTCTATGTCGCCTGGATCAACCTGGGCGCCAAGGCCAAGCTGTTCGGCCTGTTCGACAGCTTCTATCGTGTCGGGCCGCCGGGGGCCGACATGTGCACCTGGCCGGAACTGAAGGAGTATGGCAGGACCATGCAGTTCTGGTTCATGGACGACGGCGACCGGCAGGCGGCCAGACTGTTCGACGATAACGTAAACAGTTTCACCGACGCGCGGCTGGGGCCGATCTATCAATACACCAGCCGGAATTTTGTTCGGGAATTTTTCCGGTTGCATCCAGAACTAGTGGAGAGTGAGTAACGCGCCATGAATATGACCGCCCTGGATATTGGACAGATAGTCGATGAACTGGCAGACACGTTGCAAGCCAGCTTTCTGCATAAAGTTTTACAGACAGGCGCCAATGAGCTGGCTTTCGAGTTTCGGAAGGGCGCCGACAGGTATTATCTGATGATATCAGCGTCACCAGGGAACAGCAGGATTCATCTGATATCCAATGCCCCTGCCCTCCGCCTGCCGCTTTCGTCATTTGCAAAGGCCATCAAAAAAGCGTTGGTCCGGGGGCGGCTACAGAAGATCGAACAGATAAATTCCGACCGGCTGCTTTTCCTCGCGTTTAATACACCAGCAGGCGACCGGACCCTGGCGCTGGAGCTGATGGGAACATCAGGCAATTTTTATTTCCTGGATGAAAACCAAAATGTGATTGCTATAGCATTGCAACGCAAATCGCGCAACCGCACCGGCGCGCCCTATATATTGCCAAAACCGCCCGCGGATGGGGAGGCAAACGATATCAGGAAGCCCGACTACCTTGCCCCCCTTGCCCATAAAAAGGCGATGGAGCAGAAATATGAAACCGCCGCATATGATGAAAAACTGCAATCGGCGAAGGCGGGAGCGCTGGCGCCACTAAAAAACGATGTGAAAAAAACAACCAAACGAAAAAAATCTATCGAGAAGGAGATGGCCTCCCTGTTGGAATATAAACAGCACCGTATGTTGGGCGACCTGCTCCAGGCGAACTATGCGTCGATTAAAAAGGGCGCGGACTCCATCGAACTTTCGAACCTCTATGTCGACCCGGTTGAAAATATAAAGATCCGCCTCGATCCGGCGCACAGCCCGAGGGCCAATATCGAGCGCTATTACAAGCGCCACAGAAAATATGAGAAAGGTTATCCACGGCTGGAGAGCGAGCTTGTGACTCTTGATAAGAAAATAAGTGAATTGAAAAAACAAATTGAAGCGATCGAGCAGGAAGCTGATATAGAACGTATTTTGGAACAGTTACCCAAGAAACCGAAAATCGCAAAAAAAGAGAGCAGGAAAAAACAACAGCCCACCGGGCCGCGCAGGTTTCTATCATCTGACGGCCACTCTATTCTGGTGGGCAGAAGCGATAAGGAGAATGACGAGATCACCTTCCGAATCGCCAACGGGAGGGACCTGTGGCTCCACGCCCGAGATTATCCTGGCTCCCATGTGCTGGTACAGCTCCCGAAAGGCGCCCAGGTCTCTCGATCCACGCTGGTCGATGCGGCGATGATCGCGCTCCACTATTCCAAGGCGGCTAAATCTGGCAAAGGCGAGGTGACGTATGCGTTTGCAAAAAATATCCGCAAGCCGAAGGGCGCCCCGCCAGGCAAAGCGCTGGTCAATAACGCAAAATCTGTGATGGTCAAAATTGACGAGAAAAAAATTAAATCCATGAAGGTAATGAAGTAAAACCTTAACCGTTGGATATACATGGTGTTTTACAGGTTAGTATAAATTAATTTGTTTATAGTTTTAATTTTATATAAGCTTTCGTGTTAGTCCACTTGAAAAATCCGCAGTTTTTATTAAAATGATAATCGGCGATCGTTAATAGGTAAAAAATGAACGGTAAATCAATTCTTGTTGTCGACGATGACGAGTCTCATTTGGTCTGGTCATCTGATATCCTGGAGCAAAACGGTTATATAGCGGATGTGGCCCTGTCGGGTGAGCGCGCGCTGGAGATGCTTGCCAATAAAAAATATGACCTGATCATATCCGACCTGGTGATGCCAGGGATGTCCGGGATAGATTTTGTGCGCGCCGTGTCTGATATCGAAAGCAACCAGAAAGCTATCATTATGACCGGGCATGGCGATGTGGATACTTTCATCGAATCGGTCCATGGGCTGGGCGCGCTGGAGTATATCGACAAGCCTATTACCACGGAAGATTTCATCACCATGGTCGATAAACTGACTTCTCAACCGTCGGCGGAATAGAACAAGCCGGTTAACACTCAGAAAACCGGGGTCTGACAGCGTAAAAACAGAGGAACAAAAACCCGGGCCACAGTTGCGTCAGCAGCCGTGTCAGTGATCGATTGATATGCCAATCGAGGTCAATGGGCGTGATCAGATATACAAGGCTGTAGCCGACAAAACATGCGGCCAGTATCATTGCCATCATCGATATAACGATTTTGTTTTGCCAGTCCGCACCCTTACCGACGATGGCCATGCCAACAAGGATCAGGAAGATGACACTGACACTATAACCAGACACGGCCGCAGAGCTGTACGAAAAGATGCCATCGGTGAACGCGCCGATGATGGCGTTGTATCGCTCCGGCGTTGTAATCCGCGCCAACAGATCGCTGTGAACTTCATGGCTGTTAAGATAGCTCTCCCCGGCGATGAACAGCTTGAAATATATCAATACCGCCAACGGGGCCGCGGCGCCTGTGAATATGGCCAGCAAATTTTTTACAAAACCTTCCCACCGCCGGCAAACCACCGAGCAGAGCGTATAGATCAAAACCAGAGCCATCAACATCATAACGCCTTCGTTCTTCATCCAGGCTGCGCAGCCGGCGCAAAATCCGGTGGTGAGTAAAATCTTCCAACGGCTGGCGCCATCGGTTTCCCCGCTGGCCGCCAGCAGTATGAAAACGGACAGCAGATAGTAACCCAACGGCACATCTGCGTATTGGTTGGTCCCATGGACAAAATAGCTGGCCGAACATATCAGGATCAAACCGGCGACCGCTGCGGAGACCATGCCCTTTGTTCGGCGCAGGCTGCTGACCAGCAACCCGATGGCGCCAAACGTATAAAGAGCCGCTACCATGACCGGGACCAGGGTTGTATCGTTCATCGTATAGCCAGCCCACCGGCTGGCGACCAGGCCGGGCAATAGCAATGGATAGTCGGGGTGGGAGATTGTGATACCGGACAAGAACGCCTCCTCCGGCAGGGCGCCGCTGTGAAACCATAGCCGCGCCTTATGGTTCCATATGGCCCATGCGTCCCACTGGCCATGGGGCGCCAGGGCGGATACTTTTATAAATATTGTTATGCTAATGAGCAGCGCCACGAGGAAAATAAAGGACAGGACCATTGATGACCACGTTGCTTTGTTTCTGTCAACAGCATCGGCGCGATAATGTGGATAAATGTACCAACAGTAAAATACAGTTGTCAGCATGGATAGCTCGATCACAGTGAACCAGGCCGCCGACATGTTGATTAGTTGTGACCAGATAAAAAACAGAAACGATGACACACCAAACCCGACACCAATTGCCAGGCAAAATTTTTCAACTCTATATAGCGGCTGCGGGATCAAAAGCTCCAGAACAAAAAACGCTGTCAGCACAGGGATCAGCAACGAAACTAAAGTAGTGATCATCACCGGCCAGCCTTTTCTACAAAACAGACAACGCCATATTTCAGCGCAATGCCTGTCGGGCATCTCTCGTCACCCGGTGTCGGGAGCGGACCCTTTATCTGCTTCCTGACCATTAACACAGGCGCAGCGGCGTACCGCGCCTGGAACCATTGAAACGACGCCAGCTTGCCCACATGGTAAAAGACGCCGGTATAGTCAGACGGATCAGCTGGCAACAGAGCGCCGACTTTTAAGTCTATTACGCTTACCGGGTCGCTCCTGTTTAGTGGAATATCAGATAACAATTCATCAATTTCTCTGGTGGCCCCGCTAACAATCAACGCTCCGATTAGAAGAGCGCAGACCAACAGTAAAAGTTTTCTGCTAACAGGATTATTTGATGAACTATTCATATCCGATACCATATTCGCTATTAACGATTATACTGAAACTGATTTTATCAAAGATTTCCAGCCAGAATGCTATCATATAAATTTATATTCAAAGGTTTATGAAAGAGTTCAGACGCGACCCCGTGGTCGACCGATGGGTGATCATCAGCGCCGAACGCGCGGCCCGACCCGGGGCGGTTATACCGCCCAGCGCCGGGGACGACCAGGAGTTCTGCCCCTTTTGCGAAGGGAACGAATCGTCCACTCCAGAGGAAATCTGCTCGATCAGGGTAAACGGATCCGCGCCAAACGGGCCGGGCTGGAGCCTGCGGGTGGTGCCAAACAAATACCCGGCGCTCGATACCAACGAGACGGTTATATGTGAAAGCGCAGGATTGTTCAGCAGGATGAGTGGCGTCGGCGCGCATGAGGTGATCATCGAAAGTCCTGTTCACTCCGATTCGCTGGCGGACGCTACTACCGAGCAGATCTGCGACCTCTTTAATATTGTTAAGAAGCGGTTTACTAAATTAAAGGAAAACCGAAAGCTGCTATGCGTCCAGTTTTTCAAGAACCATGGCCGCCGGGCCGGCGCGTCGCTGTGGCACTCCCACTCGCAGATCATCGCCATCCCGGTTATCTCCAAGCTGCTGAAGGAAGAGCTGGCCGGTTCGGCGCGTCACTTTCAGGATACCGGCCGGTGCGTGTATTGCGATATTATAAACAGCGAGGCGGAGCTGGGCGAACGCCTGGTCCTTGAAAATGAGGACTACATCGTCCTGGCGCCATACGCGCCCCGGTTCGCCTTCGAGACCTGGATAATACCGAAACGCCACGGCAGCCGGTATGAACAGGCGGACATGGCGGTTCTGACGACACTGGCGGACATATACAAACAGACCGCCGGCAAAATCAACCGGGAGCTGGACAACCCGCCATATAACCTGGTCCTGCACACCGCCCCCTTCGAGGATGGGCACGATGACTATTATCACTGGCACATCGAGTTTATGCCGATCATCAGCGGTGTGGCCGGGTTCGAGTGGGGGTCCGGGTTCCATATCAACTCCACCCCGCCGGAAGAAGCGGCCCGGCGATTGAGGTCAGCGTAAGCGCATGGCCGCAAAACCTGCCCAAAACAAACTCTCCATTCTGATGGCCGCATCCGAGGCGGCGCCCTTTGCGAAGACTGGCGGACTGGCGGATGTATCCGGTGCATTGTCGGCCGCACTCGCCGGTATGGGGCACACGGTCAACCTGTTTATGCCGCTATACAAATCGATCGACCGCTCCGGATTAAAGTTTGCGAAAAGTCGAAAGGAGCTGAAGATCCCGGTCTCCGCGCGGATCGAGCCTGCGGTTATCCACTCGGCCAAACTGGGCAAAGTGAATATCCGATTCATAGAGCATGACCGCTATTTCGGCCGTGATGAGCTGTATAACACAACGGAAGGCGACTACCCCGATAACGCCGAGCGGTTCGCGTTCTTCTCCCGCGCCGTACTGGAAGCGGCCAGGACGATAAAGCCAAGGCCCGACATTATCCACCTGAACGACTGGCAGACCGCGCTGATACCCGCCTATGTCAAAACAACCTACGCCAACGATCCGACCATCGGGAAGTTCGCCACACTGCTGACGATCCATAACCTTGGCTATCAGGGCCAGTTTCCCCCGGACCAGTGGCACCTGCTGGGGCTCGACTGGAGCCTGTTCAACCCCGACTGTATGGAGTTCCATGGCGCCATCAATTTCCTTAAGGGTGGGATTACGTTCTCCGATATCATCACCACAGTCTCCCGCACCTACGCAGAGGAGATAAAGGGCGCCGAGCAAGGCTGGGGCCTGGATGGCGTCTTGCGCGGCCGGGCGGATAAACTGTTCGGGATAGTGAACGGCATCGACACCACCGAGTGGAACCCGAAAACCGACCCGCATATCTCCGCCAACTACAGCGCGCAGGATATGGCCGGCAAGTCCGCCTGCAAAACGGCGCTGATAAAAGAGCTGGGGCTGGAGCCGGGCAAGGAGCCGGTTCTGGCGATCATAACCCGCCTGGCGGATCAGAAAGGGATCGACCTGATAGTGGACGCTATGGATCGTATCATGGCGCTGGGTGTGAAGTTTGTCATGCTCGGCTCCGGCCAGGCCGAATATGAAAACTTTTTCAAAAAACTGATGGCCAAGCATCGGGGCAAAGCCTGTGCCCATATCGGATTCGATGAAAAGCTGGCCCACCGGATCATGGCTGGGGCGGACATGTTCCTGATGCCGTCGCGCTACGAGCCGTGCGGCCTGACCCAGATGTATTCGCTGGCCTATGGCGCCGCCCCCATCGTCCGGACCACCGGCGGGCTGAACGACACGGTCCACGATTTCGACCTGGCAAGCGGGGCCGGAAACGGGTTCAAGTTTGACGAATACAGCGTTGACGCCTTATTTGAAAAAGTTAAAACGGCTTGCGAATTATACAGGTCCGAACGGCCCAATTGGAATAAAATGGTCATTAACGGCATAGGCGAGGACCACTCCTGGAAAGGCTCTGCCAGGGAATATGTGAAACTGTATAAAAAAGCTATTAAAGAGCGCGCGAAACCGTGACCGAAAAGAACGACGAAATTCTGAATATAGGCCAGATCAGCAAGTCCTTGCTCGACCTGCAGTCGATGCTCAACCAGGTGGCGAATGAGGCGATGATCAGGACCGGCGCCGACGCCAGCGCCATACTGCTGCTGGACGAATATCGGCAAACCCTCACGCTGAAAGCCAGCGTCGGGCTGAGTGCGGAGGCGGTGGACGCGGTCCGTCTGCCGAAGGGTAGCGGCGTGTCGTGGAAAATCGCGAGGGAGCGCAGGCCGGTGGCGTTGGCAGTGGCCAACCTCGACCCGTACTATCATTTCGTCCCGATATCGGGGGAGAGCGATTTCACCAGCCTGATGGGTGTCCCGCTGATCGATGAAGACGACTGCATTGGTGTGCTGTATGTGCAAAACGTGGAAGAGACCCACTATTCCCACGATGATATAGAAAAACTGGTCGCGATCTCCACAGAAGTGTCGGGGGCGATTAAGGTGGCCTGGGACTTCCACCGGGCAGAGCAGCGGGCCCGCACACTGCTGGAATTCAACGAAACAGCCCGGAAAATAAACGCTACCAACAACATCAACGAAATCATCAACCTGGTCTGCGTCTGCGCCCGTGACTTAATCGGCGCCCAGAGCCAGCTGGTCTGGCTGGCCAACCGGGAAGGCCAGCTCTCCAGTATTCATCACTCGCTGAATGAGGAGTTATCGGCGCCGCCCTCCATTCACAACGGCATCGCCAAACAGGTTATGGAGAGCAAAGAGGCGGTCTATATCCCTTCCATCCTTGACGACAACCGGTTTGAAGGGCTGGATGATATGGCGTCGGTGTCGGTGCTGTGCAACCCGATGATATTCGAGGATCAGGCGGCGGGTGTGGTCATGCTGGGCGACCGGAGGACCGAATCGCCCAATTATTTCTCCGCGTTTTCCGGCGAAGAGATTGAAATCTTCAACACGCTGACGCAAACGGCGGCGCAGGCGATCATCCGCGCCAGGACCCATCACCGGCTAAATTACGCCCTGGAGGAAAACGAAAAAAACGTCAAGGAGCTGTCGATTCTTTTCCAGCTCTCCATGGCGATGCGCCGCACCATAAAGCTGGACGACCTGTTCCGGGTGATCCTGTCGTGCGTCACGGTGGGCAGCGGCCTCGGGTTCAACCGGGCGATACTGTTTTTGATCGACAACACTTCCGGCATGCTGGAGGGCGTGATCGGGATGGGGCCCGACTCGGCCGATGAAGCGGGCAGGATCTGGGGCAACATGCAGGAAAAACCGCTGGATGACCTGGTGCCATGGCTGCTCGACCGTGACCCATATGAGTTAAATGAGTCTGGGTTCAACAAGCTGGCCCTATCGATGCATTTCCCCATCGATGGAGCGCGCGCGAGCTCCATAATCAAAAAAGTTGTTGGCCAAAAAATCGCAGTAAATATAGAAGGTCAAAACGACCTGCACGGAAGCGATCATGAGCTGGTCTTCCAGTTGCAGTGTGACCGGTTCGCTATGGTTCCGCTGGTGGCGAAGGATGATGTGCTGGGCGCAATTTTGGTGGACAACCTGTACAACGGCGACCCTATCTCCACCCCGGATATGGAGCTGCTCACCCGGTTTGCGGCGCCCGCCGCCTGGGCCATAGAAAACCTGCGCCTGTTCGAGCGCTGGGCCGCCGTCAGTCAGGAGTTGCTGGATATGGAAGATCAGGTGGCAAAGGTGGAGCGGCTATCCGCCCTGGGCGAGGTGACCGCCGAAGTGGCGCACGAGCTGAAGAACCCGCTGGTCTCCATCGGGGGTTACGCAAGGCGGCTCCAGACCTCTCTGTCGAAGCGGAATGTAAAAAAAGAGGTTAACTATGCGTCTATCATTGTCCGGGAAGTGGAGCGGCTGGAGGGGCTGTTGCGGCAGGCGCTGGATGTATCGAAGGAAGTCACCCTGACCCGCGAAACGGCGGATCTGAACGGGATCGTCAACGATTCCACCAACCTTTACTGGCGGTATATGTCGGAGCGGGGAATCGAGGTGGAGATGAACCTGGACCCGCAGCCGGTGATGGTGTCGGTGGATCCGACATGGATGCGGCAAGTGGTGATCAACCTCCTGCTCAACGCCATCGAAGCCATGAATTGCGAGCGGCACAAGGTGGACAGAAAAATTTCCATAGTGACAAAGCAATCCGCCAAAATAGCGGAAAGCAGGGTCGGTGTGCGGCGGTCCGCCTGCCTGCAGCTTTCTGATACTGGCGGCGGCATCGCGGAGGAAGACCTGCCCAGCGTCTTTAATCCTTTCTTTACAACCAAACCGCAGGGCAGCGGCCTGGGGCTATCGCTATGCAAGAAAATAGTGCGCCTGCACCATGGTTCTATTGAAATTGACAACAAGCTGGGTGATGGGGTAACGTTTACAGTCACCCTGCCGAGCAAAGCGGTTGGGGCAGATTAAAAAGATATACGGCAGGTCCGCGGTGTTGCGGAAAATGCAGGGAAAAAACGGGCGGTTGCGTCCGGTGGAACAGATATATGCGAGGATTGGAAATTGACTAAAACAAAAATTTTAGTTGTGGATGATGAGGAGAATATCCGCCTGCTCTATCAGGAAGAGCTGACCGACGCGGGCTATGAGGTGGAGACCGCGAAAGACGCGAAGGACGCCGATAAAAAAATCGACCAGTTTCATCCCGACCTGATAACACTGGACATCAGAATGCCGGGGATCGATGGGATAGAGTTCCTCCGCAATTTCCGGGAGCGCGATAAAGACACGCCGGTGGTGCTGTGCACCGCCTATTCCGATTACAAGCAGGATTTTCGGGTATGGGCCTCCGAGGCGTATGTAGTGAAATCGTCCAACCTGGAGCCGCTGTTAAAGACCATTAGGGAAGTGCTGGACAAAAAGCATTAGCGCCGGCGGTGTCACCCGTTATAGTGATACACAATGGCGCTCACCGCCACGATACCCGCCGTTTCGGTTCGTAGAATATTGTCGCCGATGCTGGCTGTTCTGAAACCAGCGGATGCCAGCAGGCCGATTTCTTTCTCTGCGACCAGCCCCCCTTCCGGCCCGACGAATAGTAGCAATGACTCTGGCGTGCGGTTATCGTTTAACACGGTTTTCAACGAGCAGCCGGCCCCCGCCCAGAGCACAACCCGCAGGTCGCAACTGGCATCCTGCGCCAATTGCTCCACCGTTACCGGCCCGGTAATGTCGGCAGGCGCCCCGGAGCGGGATTGTTTGGCGGCGGATTCCGCGATGCTTCGCCATCGGGCCAGCTTCTGTTTCGTGGAACCTTCATCCGGCCGGACAACGCCTCGCTCTGTGATCACAGGTATTATCCGCCCCACCCCCAGCTCGCACACCATCCGTACGATGTCGTCCATCTTCCGGTTTTTCGGGATGGCCTGGGCCAGGGTGATGGTTAATTTACGGGATGAATCAGCGGCAAGCTGTTCGACAATATCCGCTGTCACTTTTTCACCGTTGTTTTGTCTGATCGACGATAAGAACTTTTGGCCGGCCTCGTCCACCACCACGATTCTATCGCCGGCCCGCAACCGCAGAACTGTGTGGATATGCCGCGCCTCGGGGCCGGTGATGGTCACCTGCCCGCCATCGAAATTTTCGGAACGGGCCAGAAAATGCCGCAACTTTATTTTGTCGCTGACGCGGCCGGCTCCATCCCGGTCTTGATGGAACAGAGCGCCGAGCACATGGTGCAGACCGAGTCGTCCTCCGGGTTGGTCTCCGCCCGGCGGCGTCTGGCCTCGTCGCTGTCCATGGCCAGCTCGCACTGCTGCGGCCAGTCGAGGTTTTTCCGCGCTTTGGCCATGTCGTTATCCCAATCCATGGCGCCCGGTATACCCCGGGCTATATCGGCGGCGTGGGCGGCGATCCGGGTGGCTATTACGCCCTTTTGCACATCATCCATATCGGGCAACCGCAGATGCTCCGCCGGTGTGACGTAGCAAAGGAAATCGGCCCCGGCCGACCCGGCGATGGCGCCCCCGATGGCGGCGGTGATATGGTCGTATCCGGGCGCCACATCGGTGACCAGCGGGCCGAGGACATAGAACGGCGCGTTGTTGCACAGACGTTTTTGCAGCTTCATGTTGGCGGCGATCTGGTCCATCGGCATATGCCCCGGCCCTTCGATCATCACCTGCACATCGGCGTCCCGCGCCCGTTTGGCCAGCTCGCCCAGGATGATCGTCTCCTGCACCTGCGCGCGGTCGGAAGCGTCCGCCAGGCACCCGGGCCGGAGCCCGTCACCCAGGCTGAGGGTCATGTCATACTCGCGGGCAATCTCCAGCAGGCGGTCGTACCCGGTATAGAGCGGGTTGTCCTCGCCATGATACTCGATCATCTTCGCGTGGATCGATCCGCCGCGGCTGACGATGTCGAGGATGCGCCCCTCGTCCTTGAAGCGTTTGACCGACTCGGCGGTCACCCCGCAATGGACGGTGATGAAATCGACCCCGTCCTTGCCATGGTCCTCGATCGCCTTGAACAGGTCATCGGCGGTCATATCCAGCAGGTTACGCTCTTCGACCAGGTTCTCCGCCGCGCACTGGTATATCGGCACCGTGCCCAACGGCACAGGACATTGCGCCAGGATGTCCTGCCGTATGGCGCGGATATCGCCCCCGGTGGAGAGGTCCATGATGGCGTCCGCTCCTGCGTCGATCGCTATTTGCGCCTTCTCCAGCTCCTTGCCCGCGTCCACATCGTCGCGCGATGAGCCGATATTGGCGTTGACTTTGATTTTCAGCCCGCTGCCGATGGCCAGGCCCTCGATGTTGCGTCGGTTGTTTTTGGTTATCACTATCGATCCGTCCAGAATTCCGTTTTGAATAAACGAAGGCTCCACCCCTTCTGTTCTGGCGGTCAGTTCCATTTCCTTTGTTATCTCGCCGCGCCGGGCGGCCTGTAATTGTGTTGTCATAATAAAGATATGGTACCAAAATTGGGCTGAAGTGGCTAACCGATTTGCCACATCACTGCATAATCAGGCGCTTGCCGGCCCGATTTTTGATAACATAACCCGCATGGTTCTGGAATCTATGGAAAATAACCCCCGGCTGCTTTTGGTGAAGCTGTCGGCTATGGGCGATGTGATACACACCATTCCTGCGCTGAAGGCTGTCAAACGGGCCGTGCCGCAGATCGAGATCGACTGGGTGGTGTCGGACAGTTTTGAGGAGCTGGTGAAACTGTCGCCCCATGTGGGCCGGGTGTTTGCGTTCCACAGGAAAAGCTGGGCCAAATGGTGGCGCTGGACGACAATAAAAGAGGTCTGGCGGTTTATAAAACAGATCAGAGCGCAAAAATATGGCGCCGTGCTCGATTTGCAGGGGTTGTTGCGTTCCGGGCTGGTCACCTTTGCGGCCAGGTCGAAAAGCAAGGTTGGGTTCGAATATGCCCGGGAGGGCGCGCCGATTTTCTATAACCGGAAAATTGGCAAGAAAGATGGCGATATCCATGCCATCGATCGCTATATGCATGCCCTGGGCTCGGTCGGGATCCATCATGAACCGCCGATCGTATATGATATCGAGATACCGGACGCGGAGCTGGAATGGGCCAATGGCAAAACCCCTGAACCGCCGTATCTGGTGATCAACCCCAACTCCAAATGGGAAACAAAGCGATGGGCGCCAGAAAAATTCGCCGAGCTGGCGAAAATGATTTTCGTGGAAGAAGGCTTGAAAAGCGTGATCATCGGCGCCGAAGATGATAAAGAGCGGGGCGCCACAATAGCCCGGCTGGGCGGTGAGGCGGTGGTCGACCTGACCGGCGCGGGCGGCCTGGTGAAACTGGGGGCTATACTGAAAGGCTCCGTGGGGATGATCACCAACGACTCTGGCCCGATGCATCTGGCGGTGGCGCTGGGCGTCCCTACCCTGGCGATATTCGGCCCGACGAACCCAAAACTTACCGGGCCGCATGGGCCTGATCATTCTGTGGTGAAGCATGATGTGTTCTGCATGCCGTGCATGAAGCGGACGTGTCCTTATGAGCATGAGTGTATGGAGCGGCTGAACCCGCTGGAGGTTATAACCGCGTGGCGCGGGATGCAGATTAAACAAGCGTTTGATATGGACTAGCATGGACGAAATTCTGTTTTATGCGCTGAACGAAGAATTCTCGGGCGACGGTATCGGCGAGATGATGGTATTGATAACATCGCCCGAAACATGGTGGGCGCCGTTGATTCTCTTATCGGTTTCCTTGCTGATAATAGACTGGAGAAAGGGATTAACCGCCATATTGGTGGCTTTGGCGGCCGTTGGTTTCGGCGATTGGTTCGCACATAATATACTGAAGACATATTTCGGCGTCATCCGGCCTTGTAACGCGCTGGAGGGGGTTCACTTGCTTGTTGGTTGTACGCAATCGTTTTCATTCCCGTCGAACCATGCGGTGAACTCTTTGGCTGTGGCTGGCGCCATCGGGTTCTGGTTTCCCCCTCTATTTAGCAATGCTGGTTCCGATTGGACTGCTGGTATGCCTGTCACGGATCGCGGTTGGGGTTCACTATCCATCGGATGTTATCGTCGGCGCCATTTTAGGGTTTTGTATCGGCTATGGCTTTTCGTATATAACCAAACGGTGGATACTGAAAACAGGGGGATGACGTGGTCGATGCAAAATAGGGCAGTGTTTTTGGATCGGGATGGATGCGTCAATATGGAGGATGACCATATCCGGGATATTGCACAATTTCGGTTGTATCCAGATTCACTCGATTCAATAAAGAAGCTGAACGAAGCTGGGTTTTGGTGGTGGTGATAACCAACCAGTCGGGGGTGGCCCGCGGGTATATGACGGAGGAACTGGTGAACGACGTCCATGACCTGCTGCTGCAATGGTGCGATCAGGCGGGTGTTGCCATAGACAGCATCGAGTATTGCCCCCATCACCCGGATGGCGCTGTGCCGGAATATTCGATGGTGTGCGATTGCAGGAAGCCGGCGCCGGGGATGCTGAATCGCGCCAGCGAAAAGCTGGGTATCGACCTCACGCAGTCGTATGTGGTGGGTGACAAGCTGTCTGACATAGGCCTTGGGCCTGCCGTTGGGGCAAAGGCCATAATTGTCAGGACGGGGTTCGGCGAGCGCCAGATTGCGAAAATGGAAGAAAACGGTGATCAGCCGCCCGATTATATCGCCGATGGGATAGGCGACGCAGTGGAGTGGATATTGAACGATGTTGCAGCAGAACGTTAATGATTAGCGCCATGTCTGGAGGGTACTGGTTTATATTTCAATAGCTAACAAATAATTATGTAAGTCCTTTCGACCCCATTCCTCAAATCCCTCAAATCCCTCATATGCTCCAAATGCTTCAAATCCCTCACCTGCTATTTGCTTTTCGTTTTTTCTTTTGTAATGTGCAGTTAATGCAACTCGTTTCGTTGCCTTTCTGCTTCCATTTCTGAGGGGGTTGGGAGGTAGCAGAGATTGATGGCTACTTCATCGGAACTTACTTGGATATTCTCGGTTATGGTCTCTACTATGGAGCGTTTTTCTTCATAAGATAATTGTGGCCAACGGCTATAAAGATCTTTAGCATTAGAGAATATTTCATCACTGGATAGATACTGAATCTTGAGAAAATCAATCTCTCCTTGGATTTTTGGTATTTCATCTTCGAGTTGCTTTTGCCTTTCTTCCATCGGACGGTGTTTATAACCGAATCCTTCTTTTGTGAGTTCATCGGCCAGATAAAGCTCATAGATTTTGTCGATGTCTTTCTTGAGTTTGTTCTGCTCCTTTTCCATTAACTTCAGGAGCTCGGCCTTTTTCCTTGAGCACGGCATCGGCTGTATTTAAATGATTGGCGATCTCTTTGGGTGAAAAATAGAAGGCTTTTAGTTGTTCATGGAATATGCTTTCCAAATCTTCAATGCCTATCTTGGTTCGGCATTTATAGCAAACATATTTGGTCGACTTGATGGGACATACATCTTGTGTCCACAGGTGCAAATAGGCGAGTCCTGTAAAAAGTCAGTTGGTTTTCTTTGCTGGGCTCTGGCCTGGCCTTTTGCGCTTTTCTATTATCTGGTTGGCCTTATCCCATATTTCTTCTGAAACAATAGGCTCGACATTAAGGTATACCCACTCCTCTTTTGGTTTTAATGTTATGCCATTTTTGCCGTTCATCTTTGTCGTATAGTTTGCGATGCGCAAACCTTTAGCTGTTGTATCGGTGAGAAGTCTTTTTATTGTTGTGTCGGTAAACTCTGCGCCCCTCCTTGTTCTATGGCCCTTGTCATTCAAGATTCTGGCAATAGTTTTATAGCGTTTATGCTCTAAAAACAGATCGTAAACCAGTTTGCGGACAGGCGCTTCTTTCGGGCAAGGCATAAGTTTTTTGTTCTCCCATTTGTATCCATAAGGAGTGCTCCCACCTATCGGTTTGCCAAGCTTGGCCATGATGGGAATTGAAGCCGCTACACGCTCTGAGATTTCCTCACGTTCCCACTGCGCCATCGCCGCGATCATGGTATAGAATAACCGCCCTGCGGGCGATGTTGTGTCTATGGCTTCCTGAAGGGATATCAGGTCGGCGCCAAATTCTCTGAACGTGTCTGAAAAGTCGAGAAGCTCTCTTGTGTTTCTGGCAAGGCGCGCCAGCTTGGAGAAAATGAGGCGGTGATGCGTCCGTTCTTTATATCCTCAAGCATTCTTTTTGCTTCGGGATGTTCGATCACTGATTTACCTGAAACCGCTTCAAGATGATAGACCTCTCGCACATGCCAGCCTTTTGCCTCGGCATAGTGATGGGCTCGCTTTTCATGATGCTCAGGGCTCTCACCTCGGGCTTGGTCCTCTGTAGAAACCCTGATCCAGATTCCCACATTTTTGCTTTTTAGGCTCTGGCATTATCACCTCACGCAATAGATGAACTTTATAACTAATGTTTATGGTTAATTATAATAACATTCTCCATTATAAACTAATTTGGCAAATCGCAATCAGTTTTCTTTTTCAGAACTCTCAACAGGCAGTGATTGTGTCTCTTTTTCGGTAGTATTTTCATCATTTCCAGAAACAAGTAAGTATTGCCGGATTCCCTCAGCTAAAACCAGACCAAAACCAATTAGGGCAAGATATGCTCCGGCCTTTAAATCAACCGGGATATCTTTGCGCGCTATTAGATAGCTTGTTAATAAGCCAGTGATCCCAATTGCTCCACTCGCAACCAGGCCAACATAGAACTTCACAAATAAAGCGATGAAAGCGCAAAGTATAGAAATTCCGATTAACACTTTGATCAGACCAGGGATATCGTTATCCCTTAAAACCTCAAAACCGGTCAGCCCGATATCACCACACCCTCCGATAGGCAGGAAAACGATTGATACTAAAGCTATAACTCCGCCAACTTTGGATAGCAAACCTCTAGGCATACAACACCCTCCTTATTCCCTAATATTGTTGTTAAATGCCTCGCAAAGATTCTTGGCATCGATCATTCCCCAAATCCACCAAGCTATTGGAACGACCATCATTAATATCCCTATAAACCCAATGCCGGCGCCAGTGGTCCCTGTGGCAACTTCCTCTTCTATCGCCCCTTTAAGAACTCCCATACCGCCCAACATAGCTCCCAAATCCGCCAAAAAATCTTGTCGCCCTAAAAATATTGATAAATTGAACTTACCAGTATCTTGTGATTACGATTTCATTAGGTTTTGTGATAACCACCTGATCGTCAATTGGACCTACACCATATGGTGGTCGCAGGGTGGTTCCGTCCACAGCAACAGCGTCCTTACCAGGCACACCATGGAATTTATACCGCGTCCTAATGAATACCCGGTATCCCACCAAACATCCAGGCTGGTTTGCCAAATGAAGACCAATCTATGAAATTCTGTCAGTGCTGTAATAGTTATATTGATTATTCCAGATAACAATCTGACCTTTACCAGTTCGATTAATTGAATAAGTGCCTATTTTCTCAGGCAGGCATTGAACGATAAAATCTACAAATAGACAATGGTCATATGGATGGATAAAATCAATCACCACACCGGTTGGTAAGGTAATTAGTGGTCCATTGGTGGGAACCTTTCCGAGCTGAGTTGTTTTTCGAAAATCAATTTTTATCCCCTTTGGCTCAGGGTTTTTATTGCTTCCACTCTTGTCGTCAC
>CBDCXE010000006.1:0-810643 GCA_965223725.1 Nitrospinota bacterium
GTAATTATTCTGATCATTTCCATCATCTCCAATTACTGCTTCGGATTGCTGATAGACCGGTACCGGGATAAACGATGGGGCGCCAAGCTGTTGCTTGCTCTTGCCGCTGTCGTAAACCTTGGTATTTTGGCTATCTTCAAATATTCCGGTTTCCTGGTCGATAATCTGAATTCATTTACAGAACCATTACTGGATTATTCCTTCGCCGTCGGCCTGTCCATATGCCGATCGGGATATCATTCTTTACATTCCAGGCGCTCTCCTATGTGGCGGATATATACCGCAACAACGCCGAGGCGCAGAAAAATCCTTTCGATGTGGGCCTTTACATCTCCATGTTTCCACAGCTGATCGCGGGGCCGATTGTGCGGTACAAGGATATCGCCGATCAGATAAAAAACAGGGTTGTGACATGGAGCGGGTTCACCTATGGGGTGGAGCGGTTTGTATACGGGCTGGCGAAAAAGATGATCCTGGCCAACAGTTTCGGCGAGGTGGCGGACAAGGTTTTCGCCATCCCGCCGGACCAACTGAACTTTTCCCTGGCGTGGCTTGGCATCGTAATGTACACGCTGCAGATATATTTCGATTTCTCCGGCTATTCCGATATGGCCATCGGGTTGGGCCGGATGTTCGGCTTCCGCTATCTGGAGAATTTCAACTATCCATATATATCCCGGTCGATGCAGGAGTTCTGGCGCCGGTGGCATATATCGTTGTCCAACTGGTTTCGGGATTATCTCTACTTTCCGTTGGGCGGCTCCCGATGTTCCGTCGGGCGGACCTATTTCAACCTGTTTATTGTGTTTTTTCTATGCGGGTTGTGGCATGGCGCCAGTTGGACCTTTGTGCTGTGGGGGATGTACCACGGTTTCTTTCTGGTGGTAGAGCGCGCCGGGTTGAGCGCTGTTCTGGAGCGAACATGGCGGCCCATCGCCCATGCCTATTTGCTCCTGGCGGTGATGGTTGGGTGGGCGCTTTTCCGGGCGGATACCATGGAGCAGGCGACTGCGTTCCTGATGGCTATGGTTGGTTTTGGCGCTGGAGCGGGCGATCTGTTTCATGCCGGGCTTTATATAAATGCAGAGCTGCTGATCCTGTTTATTATTGGAATAATAGCGGCCACTCCGGTTTGTAACAATCTGTTGCCGCTGCACTCCGATTTCGATTCTGAAGACCTGTCCGTAAAAACTGGTAGATATATGGCAGTTTCAACTATTCGCACCGGCTTCATCTCTTTATTACTATTGATCTGTTGGATGTCGCTTGCCAGTGGGTCGTATAACCCGTTTATCTATTTCAGGTTTTAGAGCGTATGGAAGAGCGACAATCAGCCAGCCTGAACAGGTTTAAATATTTCCCGGTATTATCTGTTGGTTTTTTTCTGTTGTTTCTTATAGCGCCGGTCTCGTACAGCATGATTGTTAAAGATGGCGCGCCGACACTGAATGAAAAACGGACGCTGGCCAAATTGCCCGCGTTAGAGCTTAATGGCGATTCTCTAAAAAAATATCCTGGCAAGTTCGAAAAATATTTCAACGATAATTTTGGATTGAGGACCGAGCTTATTTCGCTGCACAGTTATATAAAAACCTATTGGATCGGTGTGGCGCCGTCGGAGCGAATCATATTAGGCAAAGATGATTGGCTCTTTTATAACTCGGCATATTCCATAGCTTCTTACCGAAACTCCAGGCTGCCGACGGAAGATGAGTTGTTACTGTGGAAACGCCATTTGAAACTGATCCAACTGTGGCTCGACAAGCTGAACATAAAGTTTCTTTTGGTAATCGCGCCTAACAAATCTACTATCTACCCTGAATACATGCCAGACCGGTACAACAAAGTGGCCGGCATTTCCTATTTCGATATGGTGGTCGAAGCCGCCAGAGAGTCGGGGTGAGCGTTATAGATTCCAGAGACGAATTGATAGCGGAGAAGAAAAAGAGAAAAATCTATTTTCGAACGGATACGCACTGGACAAATGCGGGCGCGTATGTCGCCTATAAAATGATGCTTGAAAAACTGGAGCTCTGGTTCCCCGCGTTGAAGACCGAACTTCAGCACACGGTTAATTATGAGATGAAAGAGACCAGGGGTAAGGATCTGTTCAGCATGCTCGGTATTCCAAAAGATATCGTTGAGCATTATGAAAGTATCCGGCTTGAATCAAACCAGAAAGCCGCAAGAATAGATTCTTCCGGTTTGCCAAAGTCACGAGAGAGCAAAAGGTTCAAAACGGGTAATGATAAATTGCCTAATGCTGTCGCCGCTGTCGATTCGTTCGGGGCGGCTCTTCTGCCATTTCTGATCCACAGTTTTAACGTCACCAGCTTTGTCGACAGCAGGGCTGTGCCGCTCGATATTCTGGATAAAGAGCGTCCTGATGTTTTTATTTTTGAAGTTGTCGAAAGGAACCTGCTGATGGGGCCAAGGAAGCTTGGAAGCTTCAAGCATGTTTGGAGGGCGTTGACCGGGGCCGACCCCGCGATAGAATTCCCTAAAGTTGTGGGTGTTAACAGTGGGGATGAAAGCTCTTTACTGGGTATCGTCAGAAAAGCTCGAAAGGGTATTGATAGCCCTGGCTATTTGATGTTTGGACCATATTCAAAACTTGATAAAGGTAAATATAGAGCCGTGTTTAAAATCAAAGTGGAAAACGCGCCGGCCGACGCTTCAATAGGAAAACTGGATATTGTTTATAACAGAGGCCGCAATATACTAGGGCAAAAAACCATCAGCGATATTCATGCCACAGGCCAGAGCTCATGGGATGACATCTCCATCGATTTCACGATAGATAGCGATACGGTGAATGATATCGAATATCGGGTAGAGTACCTTGGAACTGGTGATTTATCTGTCGAGAGCGTGAAAGTTACACCAAATACGGTTTTATATTGACTGTTTGGGATCAATCCTTCATAATTGCCTATTTTTAATTAACGAGAAATAATATTGGCAAATCATAAATCTGCTATCAAGCGCATGCGGCAGAATAAAAAGCGCAGGATACGCAACAGCGCCATTCGCACTGAAGCGCGCTCCGCGGTGAAAAAGGTCAGGCTAGCGTTGGAATCCGGCTCCAAGGAAGAGGCGCAAAATGCGCTCAAATCGGCCATCAGCATCCTGGACAAGACAGCATCAAAGGGGGTGCATCACAAGAAAAACGCTTCCAGGCGTGTTTCCAGGCTGGCCCGGCAAGTGGCCGCCATGGCGTAACGGCCACTACGCAACTTTTTGAATCAATCTGCTCTCACTCGCTTTATAACTGCGCCTAACGCCTCGAACTTTTTCTCGATATGTTCATAGCCCCTGTCGAGGTGGTACACCCGGGAGACCGATGTCTCCCCATCCCCTGCCAGCCCGGCCAGAACCAGTGACGCGGAAGCCCTCAGGTCGGTGGCCATCAGCGGAGCCGCTGATAACTTACTGACACCCCGCACAATAGCGGTGGAGCCATTTTCGGCAATGTCGGCGCCCATCCTCCGCAGTTCCGCCACATGCATAAAACGGTTTTCAAATATGGTTTCTGATATGACAGAAGCCCCATCCGCCAGCGTCATCAGCGCCATAAACTGGGCCTGCATATCGGTGGGGAATCCGGGGAACGGAGCGGTGGTAATATCCACGGATCGGATAATATCCGGGCCGATTACCCGGACGCTATGTTCCGATTCGGTGACTTCGCATCCTGCCGCGCGCAGTTTTTCTGTTACTGCGGCCACAGATTCAGGGTCGATATCGCCCACTATTATATCACCCTTGGTTATCGCCGAAGCCGCCATAAAAGTGCCGGCTTCTATCCTGTCTGGCATCACTTCTATATCAGCGGATGTAAGCTGATCCACACCTTTTATGGTGATAACCGCCGATCCAGCGCCTTCGATATTGGCGCCCATACGGTTCAAAAATATGGCCAGCGCGGCCACCTCCGGCTCTTCCGCGGCGTTTTCGATTACAGTGACACCCTTGGCCTTGGTGGCGGCCATCATGATGTTCATTGTTCCGGTCACGGTCACCACATCCATGGCGATGCGCCGGCCGGCTAATGCGCCTCTGCTGCTGGCCTCAATATTGCCATGGTCCAGCGTTATATCGGCCCCCAGCGCCTCTAGCCCTTTTACATGCTGATCCAGCGGCCGCGAGCCGATGGCGCACCCCCCGGGCAGGCTGACCTTTGCCCTCTTCAACCGGACCAGTAATGGGCCTAACACCAGGCAGGAAGCGCGCATGGTTTTCACAAGATCGTAGGGCGCTTCGAACTGGCTCACTCCGTCACTATTGATGCGATAGGTTGAGTCGCCTGTTCGCTCTACGCTAGAGCCTAGTTCTACCAGCAGTTTTGATATGATGCTAATGTCTTTTAGCTCTGGCACGTTGGTGATGTTGTAAACGCCCGGGGCCAACAGTGTAGCCGCGAAGATGGGCAACGCGGCGTTCTTGGCGCCAGATACCGGCGCAAACCCCCGCAAAGGCCTGCCTCCTTCGATAACTATTTTATCCATTATCCTGCCCTTTTAGACACGACGATTACACGGTCGAATCCTGCCAGGTCGGTGATAACCTGCTCTACTTTACAAGCGATATTTTGTTCGAACAATGCTGCTATTTGCTCTGCCTGTCCATCACCGAATTCCATTATAATTCTACCATCAGGGTTCAAATTGCTCGCGCTATCTCCTATAATCCTGCGTATGACATTCAGCCCGTCTTCGCCAGAATAGAGGGCGCGCCCCGGCTCGTACAGTCTTGCTTCAGGATCGATATTCCTTTCCCCTTCAACCACGTATGGCGGGTTGGTTACTATCAGATCAAATTTTTGACCGCCGAGCGATCCATACAGATCGCTTTGGACCAGCTTCAGATTATCAACGTTATGCAGGTTCATATTTTCGCGGGCCAGCTCCAGCGCGTCATTGCACAGATCGATAGCAGTCACCTGCCAGTTCGGTCGATGCCTGGCCAGTGTGATCGCGATGGCGCCTGAACCGGTCCCGATATCGAGCGCCGTGATCGGAGCCTGATCATACAATTCCAGCGCTGCGCCGATTATAGTTTCGGTTTCCGGCCTGGGTATCAGCGCCCTTTGGTCCACTTTGAAATCTAGCGAGTAGAACTCTTTACACCCGGTCAGATAGGCCACTGGCTCCCGAGTTTCTCTACGGCATATCAATTTATCAAAATTAACGAGTTCCGAGCTTCCCAAAATATCATTGAAATGGGTAAGCAGAAATGTCCTGTCACAGTCCAGCGCGTGCGCTAGTAAAATCTGCGCGTCCAGTTCCGGCGTTGGAGAGCCTGCCGCCATCAGCCTTTTCGAAGCGCTATCCAAGGCATGTTTCACGGCGATGGCCATAGCCGGATCAAGCCTCCGACGCAGAGTTGACTTCCGCCTTCAGCGCTGCTTCCTGGCCCGCGAATATCAGAGCGTTTATCAGCTCATCCAGGTCGCCATCCAACGCAGCCTCCAGCTTGTAGAGCGTCAGGTTGATCCGGTGGTCGGTCACCCTACCCTGGGAAAAGTTGTATGTGCGGATCCTTTCGCTTCTGTCCCCGGTACCCACCTGGCTCTTCCGTTCGGAGGCGCGTTTGCTTGCCTCTTCCCTGGTTTTGATATCCAGCAGTTTGGCGGTCAGGATCTTCATTGCCTTCGCCTTGTTTTTGAACTGCGATTTTTCATCCTGCATCGTCACCACGATACCGGTGGGGAGGTGGGTCAGACGGACGGCGGAATCTGTAGTGTTCACCGACTGGCCGCCATGACCGGAGGAGCGGTAGACGTCTACTTTGATATCGTTCGGGTCGAGGTCGACTTCCACTTCCTCCGCTTCTGGCATGATCGCCACTGTGCATGCGGATGTATGGGTTCGGCCCGACGCCTCGGTCTCCGGCACCCGTTGCACCCGGTGGACCCCGCTTTCATACTTCAGTCGGGAATATGCGCTTTTACCGGTGACGGCGGCGATTATCTCCTTGAATCCGCCTTTGCCGGTTTCGCTGACCGACAAGGTTTCCACTTTCCATTTGTTTCGTTCGGCGTATCGGCTGTACATACGGAAAAGATCGGCGGCGAACAGACTGGCTTCGTCCCCTCCGGTTCCGGCCCTAATCTCCAGTATTACGTTTTTATCTGCGTTCGGGTCTTTGGGCAGGAGCAGGAGGCGCATCTTCTTTTCGATCCGCTCCAGTTGTGGCTCCAGCTCGGCTATTTCTTCCTTGGCAAGGACTTCCAGCTCCGGGTCCGATCCGCCGACGATCAGCTCTTTGGCGTCATCGAGCAGCGCTTTCGATTTCTGATATTCCTGGAACGCGTCCACTATCGGCTTTAGCTCCGACAGTTCTCTGGCGAGTTTCTCGAACTCTACCCTGTCGGAAGCGACCGAGGGGTCGGCCATCCGTTCAGAGATCTGGTTGTATCGCTTTTCCACCGATTCGAGCGCAGAGAACATGCCAACCCTATGGAAAAATTAACAAGTAGGCGCCGGTTAACCGGCGGTGGTGGAGCTTGCTTCGCTGGACTGCTTCGGTTCTTTCGACTCGTATCTGCGTTTGAACTTTTCGATTCTGCCAGCGGTGTCCACCAGTTTCTGTTTACCAGTAAAAAACGGATGGCAGTGGGAGCAGATTTCCAGATGCATTGTGGGCATCACACCCCGGGTGGTGACCTTGGCGCCGCACGCGCAAGTGATTACACACTCTGTGTATTCCGGATGAATATCTTTTTTCATGTTTATATCTAGCTTCGTTTAATAAAGTTGACTTTTATAGCACATTTTACGTTGTATGTTAAGCGTTCATCGCTTCCAGGAACTTTTTGTTTACTTTCGTCTGTTTCATTTTGTCGATCAGCAGCTCCATCGCCTCCACCGGGTTCATCGGCTGGAGGACCTTGCGCAGAATCCAGATGCGCCGCAGAACATCAGGCTCCAGCAGCAGCTCTTCCTTCCGGGTACCGGTCCTGGTGATATCGATGGCCGGGAAGACCCTGCGGTCGGCCAGCCTGCGATCGAGATGGACCTCCATGTTGCCGGTGCCCTTGAACTCTTCGAAGATAACATCGTCCATGCGCGAGCCGGTGTCTATCAGCGCCGTGGCGATAATCGTCAGCGATCCGCCCTCTTCTATATTCCGCGCGGCGCCGAAGAATCGTTTCGGGCGTTGCAACGCGTTGGAGTCGACCCCGCCGGAGAGCACCTTGCCCGATGGCGGCACGATCGTGTTATACGCCCTGGCCAGCCTGGTGATAGAGTCGAGCAGTATCACGACATCACGTTTATGTTCAACCAGACGTTTCGCTTTTTCGATCACCATCTCGGCCACTTGCACGTGGCGGGTGGCTGGTTCGTCGAAGGTGGATGATATAACCTCACCATCGACCGAGCGCTCCATATCGGTCACTTCCTCCGGGCGCTCGTCGATGAGCAGAATGATCAGAAACGCTTCAGGATGGTTGGTGGTGATGGAGTTGGCCACAGATTGCATCACCATGGTTTTGCCCGCCCTGGGGGGTGAGACGATCAAAGCGCGCTGGCCCTTGCCGATGGGGCATACCAGGTCGACCACCCTGCCGGTTATATTTTCCGGCTTCGTCTCCATCCGGAGCATCTCATCCGGATAGAGCGGTGTGAGGTTGTCGAATAATATTTTGTCTTTCTGCTTGTCGGAGCTGTCGAAGTTGATGGTCTCCACCTTCAGCAGGGCGAAGTAGCGCTCGTTATCTTTTGGTGGGCGGATCTGGCCGGAGAGGGTGTCGCCCGTTCGCAGGTCGAATTTGCGTATCTGCGAAGGTGATACATAAATATCATCCGGCCCCGGCAGATAGTTAAACGATGGCGCCCTTAAGAACCCGAACCCATCCGGCAATATCTCCAGCACGCCTTCACCATAAATCAGGCCCTCTTTCGCCGTTTGCGCCTCTAGTATCTTGAACATCAGCTCCTGTTTGCGCAGGCCTCTGGTCCCTTCGATATTGTGCTCGGTGGCGATATCGGCCAGTTCGTTGATTGTTTTATCCTTGAGGAGGCTTATGTTCAGCGTGACGCCAGACTCTGTGGCTGTCCCGCCGTTATTACGGTTATTATTTGTTGCTGATTTTTTAGTTGCCATAGCAGTTTTAATATTGTTCTTTTGAAAGTTATAGAATGCTTCTGTTTATATAAATCAATAGAGAAAAAACGTCATGGATATGACGGGTAAACAAGGAAATTATACGTCTAATTCGCTTTCTTTATGATTAATTGATCCACCATTTATAGCATCGGCTGGTTCGCGCCATAAAGTTTAGGGTTCATCTCGTTGTGGCGGAATGAAAGTAAGGCCGGACCCAACCGCTAGTCTGTAAGTTACATCCCTTTTTTATTCCTGTCAACAATTTATTTTGTGGGCGCCACCTGGTTGTGCAGAATCAGATATTCACTAAAATCGATATATTTAAACATATCGTCTTGCAGTTTTTTTGCTGTTTGTATCTCGCTTTTTACAATATTTTTCTTACTGTCCACCCGATAGTTAATCATCCGTCTCCTCTTCTCCCTGTTGGCCCACAGCATATGTGGTTCTTCGACATAAACCCTCGCCATCGCCCGGGGCAACACCGACACCCTGGGCCCTTTGGAAAAGATGGACTTGCCCCACGATGTAAATGGCGCCGAGATACGCAGCATATCGAATATGGTGGGCACGATATCGACCTGGCTGACCGGCATGTCATATTTTCCTTTAAGCTTCATCTGTGGATCAATAATCAAACCAGGGATGCAATAGCCGTTATACAGCACGGTTTTGGAAAAATAGGCGGCGGCGTGGTCGGCCACTATTATAAAAAGTGTATTGTCGTAATAGGATGACTTTTTAGCGTTTTCAAAGAATCTCCCCAAAGCGTAGTCAGAATAATGCAGAGAGTTTAGAAACTCGTTTCTGGTCTTGTCAAACTTTGTAAACTTTTCAAATTTGCTTGATGGAAGCTTGAACGGCAAATGCGAGGATAGCGATAATATAACCGAGAAAAACGGCTTATCCATATTCAGAAACTCCTGATGAGCGCGTTGAAACATTATTTCATCGTAAATTCCCCAAATTCCATCGTGGGTTTGCGACGTGTGTTCCAGGTCCTCTGCGCTGACATGGCGGGCGAAACCGAGGCGAGAGACCATGGAGTCTATGCCCAGCGAGGCTTTTTTACCGCCATGGATGAATATGGTTTCATAACCCAGGTCCCTGAAAACCGCCGCCGCCGGACGAAGCCGGGTCTGGTACAGCAGCCCGCTGTGCCCTATCAGTATATAGTTCCAGGTGGGAAACGATCCTATGGTGGCCAGCAACCCCTCAAACGTCCGTTGACCATTGGCGAACATGTTTGTGAGCAGCAGCCCCTCCCTAGCCAGCGCGTCGAAATTTGGCGTGGCGCCAATATCCTTGCCCAACGCCCCTGTAAACATGGGGGTCCAGCTCTCCAGGATAAACAGTACCACGTTCATCCTCCGCATCTGGTCCGGCCCATATTTAAACCTGCGATATAAAGGATAGTCTGGATCTATCACCTCATCCTCGAATGACAGAATCTTCCTTTTGACCACCAGAGCGTCCTGTTTATCGAGCGGCTTCTCCGCAATCCGCTCTTTCGATTTGGTCATCTCGTAGAAGGCTTGCGCTGTGGTATAAACACCGTTAAGGGAGAGTGCGCCTAACAGTTGGTTGTCATTCACAAATGCCATATTGACGTTAAGCGGCTTTGCCTGAAACCCGCCCCGGACGCCTACTGCATTGAACGCTATTAGAGCCAACAGTAACATCGAATATTTAACAAGCTGACCCGTTGGCTGCAACAGGTTGATTGTTTCTATACTTTTCAGCTGCCATTCGACAAAGGATATATAGCAGGCGGCGTATAGCAGCAAAACCAGCAGCAGAACCAGCAACTCCTTTTTGAACCCTGCGATACCCATCCGGACAATTTCGTCCACGCTTCTCCAGAAATGGAGTATATCCATGGAAAGATGGCGTTGAATATCAGCAAAAAAATGGATATCTCCAAATATGTAGAGAAGCAATATTATTTGAATGGCCAACAATATATAAAGGAAGGACCTTGTCAGCCATCGATTTGTGAAGCCGCCTGGAAGAATAAAAAGCAGCAGCAAAGGCGCGCATGCAACGAGCGTGGTAGCCAGGTCGAACCTTAGCCCATGCAAAAACGCGTACACGATGGATCCATCGCCCCCATTGAACAGGTCGCTATAACGAATATACATATAAAACCTGCCAAGGGATAGCGCGACCATGAATGTCGCGACAGGAATAAGGTATAGTCCGGCTCTTCGAATCATATTATCGCGCGCTTCACAGGCGATCTCGCATCAAAAATGAATTTAATAAGATTTTACTCCGTTATACTAATTTTATTTATACAGCAGAAAATAATAACATAATTATTTTATTTATTGGTCAAGGAAACGTCCATTTGCCAGACCAGGCAAAGTATTATAGTGTTACAGTGTCATCGAGGATATTTGAAACAGACTAATTAAATATTTTGAATCTCTAAAGAAGTGAGCGTCAATGAAAATTATAGTAACAGGAAGTAGCGGGCTGATCGGCTCTGAAGTTGTAGCTTTTTTCGATAATATGGGGCATGAAGTTGTCGGAATGGATAACAATATGCGAATGGACTTTTTCGGTAAACCGGGTGATACAACCTGGAATAAAAACCGCCTGATAGCCGCGACAAACAATTTCAAACATTTCGATGTCGATATCCGTGACCGGACTCTGGTAACGCAGTTCATACAAGAAAAATCGCCTGATATGATCATCCATTGCGCGGCGCAACCCTCCCATGACCTGGCGAGGGACCGGCCACTGGACGATTTTGATGTGAACGCTGTTGGGACATTAAACCTGCTGGAAGGGACACGGCAATTCGCCCCGGAGGCCGTATTCATTTTTATGAGCACAAACAAGGTGTATGGCGACGCGCCAAACTTTATACCGATGGTGGAGCAAGAAAAACGTTATGACTATAAAAATGAGTCTGATTACGATGGAATAGATGAGACTTTCCAGATCGACCGATGCGTCCACTCCGTTTTTGGCGCTTCCAAAGTATCCGCCGATATTATGACCCAGGAATACGGGCTCTATTACGGGTTGAAAACCGGCACGTTTAGGGGTGGCTGCCTGACCGGCCCGAACCATTCCGGGGTGGAGCTTCACGGTTTTCTATCATACCTGACCAAAGTGATAAAGGAAGATCGGCAATATACCGTGTTCGGCTATAAAGGCAAGCAGGTGCGGGACAATATCCACAGCTATGACGTGGCCACAGCCTTCTTCGAGTTCTACAAAAACCCGAGGCCGGGTGAGGTATACAACCTGGGCGGCTGCAGAGAGAATAGCGTTTCGATGCTGGAGGCGATAGAGAGGCTCGAATCGATGACAGGGAAGAAGCTGAACTGGAAATATGACGAAACAAACAGGAAGGGTGACCACATCTGTTATATCTCCGATATGTCGAAGTTTCGCAGTCATTACCCAGGTTGGTCGATAACCAAAAGTTTGGACGATATCTTCGCGGAGCTGGTTGAAGGCGCCTAGCGACCAGATCAGTAAAGCCAGACTCCAAATATAGAATCATTGCTGTTAATAAGCTGCGGATTTGCGGCGCAGCGCTTCATTTGTTATACTAGATGCGGCTGTAGATTGAAAACTTTGCAGCAATCTATAGTGTGGTAATTAAATATATGATTTGAAGTACACGCGTGGGATCCATGCGATTTAGTTTTAAAGCTTATTTTTCAACAGCTTGGGAGTATATATATGACGGTAAACAAGTGTTTGACAACTCACAAATCTGAACTGAAATCAGTAGAAAAAGCAGACTTCTATCACTCCGGTCATTATAATCACAGTGTCAGCTATGTCACTGATTTGGCTTCATTTAGCAATATTCCCGGGGACCAGTTACACCAGTTGGAAAAGGTCACATCCAGCTACTCTTTCCGGGCCACGGACTATTATCTTAACCTGATCGACTGGTCTGACCCGGATGATCCTATACGAAGGTTAATAATACCTAACGAAGATGAACTGGTGGAATGGGGCGATTATGACGCTTCTAACGAAGCGGCTATAACCCCAATTCATGGCGTACAGCATAAATACCCTGAAATCGCGCTCTTCCTTGTCACCGATACATGCGCCTCTTTTTGCCGCTATTGCTTTAGAAAAAGGCTATTTACAGATGGAAACAAAGAGACCAGCAAAAATATAGACAAAGGGCTGAAATATATCTCTGACCATCCGGAAATATCAGAAATACTTATCACCGGGGGCGACCCGCTCACCCTTCCCACTAGTCGATTAACAAGAATGCTGGACCAGATAAGCGAAATCGAACATGTGAAAGTCATCAGAATCGGCTCGAAGACCCCGGCTTTCAACCCGTGGCGGCTTTCGGCTGACCTGAACCTTCAGGAAAGCCTCTACAATTTTACCCAGTCAGGGAAAAGAATTTACCTGATGGCACATTTCGACCATCCCCGGGAGCTTACCGATCAGGCGGTCCGCGAAATTCAGACTTATATCGATTGTGGTGTCATCTGCCTCAATCAGTGCCCGATTGTCCGAGGAATCAACGATGATCCGGATATTCTGAAGGAGCTGTACCAGAAACTGCATCATATTGGGTGTTCACCATATTACCTGTTCCAGGGCCGGCCGACGAAAGGCAATGCTTTATACCGTGTGCCGATTATCGAAGCTTACAAAATTTTTTCCGAAGCGATAAAGGGCATATCTGGCTTGGCTAAAAGAGCCAGGTTTGTCATGTCCCACTCCAGCGGCAAGGTAGAGGTTGTCGGCCTGGATGACAATAACATTTATATGCGCTATCACCGCGCCAAAAACCGGGACAATCTGGAAAAGTTCGTGATATTCAAAAGAAACGAGAGCGCCTACTGGCTCGACGACCTCACCCCCGCCTGAGCCCCCCCCTGCCGTGGGCAGCGCAAGGGCGCGGACGCGGTGGCAAAGTTCCTTTCTGGCCGCGCAGGGCGCTCCATACCGGAGCTTGCCTGCGGGTAGCCCAGCAAATCAAAAAAACAGTGGCTGGCTTAATATCAGCGCTTTGTTATATGATCAACAACGGCGCGATAACCAGCGATATGATCGACATTAGCTTGATCAGGATATTCATCGCGGGCCCGGATGTATCCTTGAAAGGATCACCGACCGTATCGCCCACAACCGCCGCTTTATGAGCGTCCGATCCCTTGCCGCCCAGGTTGCCCGCTTCGATATATTTCTTGGCGTTGTCCCAGGCGCCGCCGCCGTTGGCCATCAACAGCGCCAACATAACACCGGTCACCGTGGCCCCCGCCAGCATGCCGCCCAACCCCTGGGGGCCCAATAATAGACCAATCACCAATGGCGCAATGGCCGCCACCAAACCAGGCAGGATCATCTCTTTCAACGAGGCGCGTGTGGCGATATCTACACAAGTGGCCGAGTCTGGTTTGGCTTTGCCCTCCATCAACCCATCGATTTCGCGGAACTGACGGCGGATCTCCTCCACCATCTGCATCGCCGCCTTGCCGACGCTGGTCATGGTCATCGCCGCGATAACGAATGTGATGGCGCCGCCTATAAACAGCCCGATCACCACCGTAGCGCTGACCAGGTTTATACTTGTCAGCCCAACAGCCTGCGTGTAAGCGGAGAATAACGCCAGTGCAGTCATGGCAGCGGAGCCAATGGCGAACCCTTTGCCGATAGCGGCTGTGGTGTTGCCAATAGCGTCCAGCCCGTCGGTGATTTCTCTTGTTTCCGGGCCAAGCTCAGCCATCTCCGAAATACCGCCGGCGTTATCCGCAATCGGCCCATACGCGTCCACCGACATGGTGATGCCAACAGTGGCCAGCATACCGACGGCGGCCAGACCGATGCCGTATAGCCCTGCCATGGAATTGGCGAAATATGTGGCCAATGCAATAACAACCACCGGAGGCGCCACAGACTCCAGCGCCAGCGCGAACCCGGATATTATCAGTGTCGCCGCCCCTGTCTGGGTGGTGGCGGCCAGCTTTTTGACTGGGCCAAACATGCCGGTATAGTATTCGGTAAGCAGCCCTATGGCAATCCCCGCCAGAGAGCCAATCGCCAACGCGCCCCACACTTTCCAGGAAAGGCCTAAATAAAGCGTCGCCGCCAGGGAGCCGGCCAGCATAAGCGCCGCCGCCACGAAAGCTGTGTTGCGCAGTACCGACGCCGGGTCGACGCCTTTCATAAGTTTCATCGAAGCGATGCCAAGGATGGACGCTATAAGCCCGATGGTGATAACGATGATAGGCAGGGCCATATACTTCCCCGCCATGGCGCCCATGGCCGCGCCGATGGTGATGGTGGCGATGACAGAGCCGACGTACGACTCAAAAATATCAGCGCCAAGCCCGGCAGTGTCGCCCACGCAGTCGCCCACATTGTCGGCGATAACACCAGGGTTGCGTGGATCATCTTCCGGAATGCCCGCTTCGATTTTACCCACCAGGTCGGAGCCTACATCGGCTGATTTTGTATAGATACCCCCACCAACCCGGGCGAACAGCGCAATCGATGAAGCGCCCATGGCAAAGCCTGCCAGGTTGGCGATATTACCGGCGCCTTCTGCGCCAGAGACAAAGTATAGAAAGAAACCGCTGACGCCCAACAGACCGAGGCTGGCGACGGTAAGGCCCATAATGGATCCACCGGAAAACGCAAGCTGAAGCGCGGCTTCCTGGCCACTCTGGTTGGCGGCGGCGGAAGTCCGGACATTGGCGCGGGTGGCGCCTTTCATCCCGATAAAGCCGGCCAGCATGGAGCAGATAGCGCCGACGATAAAGGCGATTGCAGTATATATACCTATAAACACTGTAAGCAAGACGAACACAACGCCAACGAACACAACAAGCATAGTGTATTCCCGCTTAAGGAAAGTCATGGCGCCAGAGTGTATCATCTCGGCGATTTCTTTCATTTTATCGGTCCCCTCCGATTGCTTCAGGATGCCAGCGTAAAGCATGAAGGCGACCCCTAGCCCAACCAGGCCGATAATGGGGGCGATATTTATCATTGCGCTCATCTGTTTTCCTTTCCTTATTTATCCATACACAAAATTGGCTCAGGCGGTTAAAAAACGCTTTTTTATATGCTCGAAAGCTTTCTCAAACGCTTCAAACAGCGGTTCTGTCTCTTCTTCTGTAAACTCTGATAATACATAGTCAGCCGGGTCCACTCCATCGGGCGGCCTTCCCACACCAATACGAATCCGCGCGAACTCGCTGCTGTTTAACGTATTGGCGATGGATTTTATACCGTTATGGCCGCCATGACCACCGTTTATTTTATATCTCGCCTCTCCGGGCTTGATATCGATGTCATCATGGATTACCAGCAGATCGTTTATCGCCAGGTCGAACTTTCGCATGACATAACCGACAGGGCCGCCGCTGCGGTTCATATAGCGCATCGGTTTTAAGGCCAAAACATCCACCCCTTCTATCTCCGCGCGCAGAAAAGGCGACCCTTGAATTTCTGAATCGAAGTTCAGGTCAAGGCCTTCGAGGTAAGTGTCCAGCGCGGTAAACCCTGCGTTGTGCCGGGTCGCAAAATAGCGTGGCCCAGGGTTACCCAAGCCAGCTATCAGCTTCACCGTTCCAACTGATCAAATGACTTACCAGGTCTATTCCTTTTTATCGGCAGACTCTGGCTCCGCTGGCGCTTTATCACCTTCCGCGCCCTCTGCAGCGCCTTCGGCCCCTTCAGCTCCTTCGGCGGCCAACAGCTCATCCTCTTCGACAGTCTCTTCCACAATTGCTTTAGGCTCTGCAATGGAGACGACCCTGGCGTCCGGGGGGTTAAGAACCGTCAGGTTCGGGTCGAGCTTAAGGTCCTTGACCTGCCATACTTCATCAATTTCCATATTTTCGACAACGATTTCTATAGAATCTGGTATATCCTCCGGCAGGCACTCTATAGTGAGCGCACGCAGGGTCACGGTCATTTTACCGCCTTGATCTTTAACGCCAACCGCCGTACCAGTAAAATCGAGTGTAACGTCCACCGTCGTCGGCTTATTGACGTCAATCTCCATAAAGTCAATATGTAGCAATGTGTCATATATCGGGTGCACATCCAGGCTTTTTATCATTACAACCCGCTCTTTCGAGTCTCCGTCAAAACTGGTTTTGATGATGCTGTTCTTGCCTCCTTTGGCGCCCAGCACTTTTTTGACTTCTTTGACGTTGACGGTTACAGGAACATTCTCTCCCTGACCATAAACTATCCCGGGTAGCAACCCTTCAGCCCGAAGCGCCCTGGACGGACCTTTCCTGCCAACTTCCCTTGTTTTACCACTTAATACCGCTTTACTCATCGATCTATCCTTTGTGTTTCTATTTAATTTTTAATATTCAAATAACGAGCTGACCGAGGTCTCTGTATGGATTCTCTGGATAGCTTCACCAAACAATCCGGCCACTGAGAGGGACACGATTTTGTCGCATTTTTTAACTTTTGAATCGATATTGATGGAGTTGCTTATTATCAACTCCTTAATACCCGATTTTTCCAGCCGCTCCGTGGCTGGGCCTGATAGCACAGCATGGGTGGCGCAGGCAGAGACCGAGTTGGCGCCTGCGTTTAGCAACGCATTGACAGATTCTGTCAACGTACCGGCTGTATCGACCATATCATCCACTATCATCACGTCCAGTCCTTCGACTTCACCGATGATATGAACCACTTCGGCGACGTTTTTGGCTTCCCGTCTTTTATCAATGATACCAAGGCCGGTGTTGAGCACTTTTGCGTATGCCCTGGCCCGCTCCACACCGCCTGCATCGGGCGAGAAAACAACCAGGTTTTCGTATTTTTTGTTTTTTACATATTCGGTCAATATTGGCGACGCATAGAGGTGGTCCACCGGTATGCCGAAAAAGCCCTGGATCTGGCCCGCATGCAGGTCCATGGTCAGCACCCTGTCGGCGCCAGACGCTGTTATAAGATCCGCGACAAGCTTGGCGGTGATCGGCGTGCGTGATTGCACTTTTCTATCCTGCCGGGCGTAGCCAAAATATGGGATCACTGCGGTGATACGTTTGGCCGACGCCCGTTTGATGGCGTCGATCATTATAAGCAGCTCCATCAGGTTGTCATTCACATTCGACGATGTGGACTGGATAACGAACACATCGGAGCCACGCACGTTCTCCTTGATCTGCGCGAAGATTTCGCCATCGGAGAAGTTGGTCAATTCCCGCTCGCATAATGTAACGCCGATTGATCGACCTATTTCCTCCGCCAGAGGAAGGTTGCTCCTGCCGCTTATAAGCACAAGCTCGTCGCTTACCGTGGATGCCATCTTAATATTCCTGTTATACAGTTTTATAGTTTATTGCCTTGGCTGGGGCGGGAGGATTCGAACCTCCGAATGCGGGCTCCAAAGGCCCGTGTCTTACCGCTTGACGACGCCCCATCAAAAACGAATCGGATATTTTAACCTTTGGCGCTGATAAAATCCAGTTTTTAGGTAAAGCAAAGCCAGGTTTCTTATTTTTGCTCTTTCATCCAGGCGACACACTCTGCCATTTTGGGCGCCATTATCTCCGAAGGGTAGTATGCCCGCATGCCATGTCCCGGCAATATCCATTCGAATGCATAGTTGGCCAGTTTTTCCATCGATTTGATCTGTTCCGGCCAACTGTACCAGCAATGATTGATAAATGCTGTGGGGAAATCCCGCTTCGGATTCTGGTACAGATGGTCGCCGGTGAACAGATATCTGTTATCGAACAGAAGACAAGCGGAGCCTCTGGTATGGCCCGGGGTTGGGATCACCACCAGATCACCATTGAGTTGCAGGTCGTCAGTTTCATTTATCTTGATCTCTACTGATTTTGTGTCGTTGTTGATATCGTACTCACTAAGGATCCGCTCGGCGCCAAAATGGTCACGAAACTTCTGATGGTCGGCCACGTCGTCTTTATGCGAAAGGAAAATATAGCGGATACCGCCGAGCTGTTCGATATTGCTGACCAACGATTTTACGAAACGGGGCGAATCGACCAGGACGTTGCCAGACGGCCGCTCTATGAAATAACTTGTGGCGCCGAAGCTTTTTTTGGAATGGAACCCACAATGGCTCACCGGACCATCGATCGGGTCGGGGAAGGATAGCTGGGCCTGCGTCATATCATGCTTCTCGACAGAGCCGATGGATGAGGTCGGACAAGATAACAGCGCCATCTGGGCCCGATGCCGCTCATCGTCTGAAGCTGGCTGGTGATAAACCCGGGAATAACCATCCGATTCATCAAAGGAGTTCGGCGCGATCACCCTGCAGGCGGAGCAGTTGATGCAGGTATTATCCACGTAATAGTCGCCATCAACATTGGCGTCGAGCTTTTTCTTTAAAGTAGCCATCGTAATTCAATGTCAGTCGTCCATATCTCCATTTTGGGCCCAATCCGGATTTATTACAACCGAACTGGTATTTATTTATATTTGGTATAATTATTTTGCCCAAGGGTTGATATCTATGGTATAATATTCTTGACTTTTAGGGTCGGCTGCCAGGCGCAGTATTTATTAACCGCTCAAGGGAGGAGCTTAACAAATGGCTACAAAAACCAAATCCAAACCAAAAACCAAAACACGTCCCAAGGTCAAAACGAAGCAGAAGCGTGACAAAGCTGTAAAGGGGCGGGTTTTATGCTGCACAATGCCGGAGGTCCGCCAGCGCGACCTGTCGCATGTTTCCGACGGGCGCAGGCTCCGTCTTATAACATTGCTGGACCGGATGTGGGTAAATGGAACGAACTTAACCTACTATTTTTTCAAGGAGCCGGCCCATTGGCGTGGCGGCGCCAAGCAGGAGCAGGCTGTCCGCGACGCGTTCGCCACATGGAAAGGCCTGGGGATCGGGCTCACTTTCGAGGAAGTTAGCGAGCCTTCCAACGCCATGGTCAGAATAAGTTTCGATCAGAATGATGGCTCCAAATCGTATGTTGGCCGGGACTGTATCGATTATGGAACAGACCCCATGACAAGCACAACCAACTATGGATGGGACCTGACGACCCCTTATGGGCGCGATACCGCATTGCATGAGCTGGGCCATGTCCTGGGGTTTCCCCACGAGCACCAGAACCCGAAGGCAGGAATTGTGTGGGACGAGGAGAAAGTATATGAAAGCCTGGGCGGCCCGCCAAATAACTGGGACCGGGATACAACCTACCACAACATCATACGCAAAATACCGGCGAACAGTGTGGACGGGTCTGGCTGGGACAAGGACTCGATCATGCATTATCAGTTCGAGGCCGGGTTGATTAAAGAACCTCAGGCATATCGCACCCAGCCATTAATCCCTGCCAGCGGCCTGTCACAACACGATATCGAGACCGCCCGAAGGCTATATCCAGAGCTGAACAAAACGATACCGCAATTGCGACCCTTCGAATCACAAAGGTTTACCATTGCAGCAGGCGGGCAGATCGATTTCAAGATTCGACCGACAACGAGCCGGGAATATACGTTGCAGACGTTCGGATGGATGGACACGGTGATGGTGTTGTTCGAGATGCGTGATGGCGCGCCGGAGTTTATCGCCGGTGATGATGACAGCGGCTTTGACTACAACTCCAAAATCGTTGCGAGCCTGCAGCGTGACCGTGAATACCTGGTCAGAACACGGCTGTATTATACTGCGGCGGAGGGTGATGGAGCGATTATGCTGATGTGACAGACTGCTTGAAAATGATACTTTGCCAAACAGTATCGAAGCCTGCGGATTGATAGCTGGGCGCTGGATCAGACAAATAGTTGCCATATAAATTAAATTTGATATAAAATTCAATGCTTCGGTGGTTTGTTGACCATTGGGATTTAATATATTGGTTTATAAATTGGTGGGTATCATATACCCAGGCATGATAACAAGGAGACAAAAATGGCGCAGATAACATTAAAAGGTAACCCTATAAACACATGTGGCGATCTGCCAGCGTCCGGCTCGGCGGCCCCAGATTTTTCGCTGACAGACGCTGGGCTGGCTGATGTTTCATTGAAAAACTACGCTGGCAAAAAAGTTGTGCTGAATATATTCCCCAGCATCGACACACCAACTTGCGCCGAGTCGGTGCGTAGGTTTAATAAAGAAGCGTCAAATAATGATAATACCGTTGTGTTGTGCATTTCCCGTGATCTGCCGTTCGCGCTGAAGCGGTTTTGTGGCGCGGAGGGGCTGGAAGATGTGATCTCGCTCTCGGAAATGCGCGAGATGAAATTTGGCGAGGATTATGGTGTCAGAATCGTTGATGGACCGCTGGCGGGGTTGCACTCCAGGGCTGTGGTTGTCATTGACGACAGCGGAACTGTCTCTTATACAGAGCAGGTTCCGGAGATTGCCGACGAGCCGAATTACGACGCAGCGTTGGCCGCTCTTTAATAAGCTGTAAATGGCATGAAGCATGGTGGGCCATAATGTTGCTATATGCATCATTATGTTCCATTATTTTTTATTTTTCTTCAATTTTAATTTTTTTATTGTTGAAAAATGATCTTTTATGCTTTATGTTGGAATAATTAGTTTTAGTAATCGTCTTTAATATACTAAGGGGTTCTACATGTACCCCATTCTGTGACGCGCTTCCCCTCACAACATGGCGTCACTATTAAGGCCCTATTGCGATACCCACCGCATGGGGCCTTTTCTTTTTTCCGGTTGAACCTGGACTTGACAGATTTAGCCATCCCGTATAACTTACATCGCTGTGCTTTTATAACTGACTGATCATGATTGACAACAAAACTGTTTTCCTATTTCCGGGCCAAGGCTCTCAATTTGTTGGGATGGGCGCTGAGATTATTTCGGCCGATTCTGACGCCTTGGCTCTGGTGGAACAAGCCAATGATATCCTCGGCTTTGACATTGGGCGGCTCATACTGGAAGGGCCGGAGGATGAGCTCCTGTTGACGCACAACACTCAACCGGCCATTTTACTGGTCTCCGTGATCGCGCTGGAAGCTTTGACAAAACGGTTTGATATGGAGCCTATAGCTACCGCAGGGCACAGCCTGGGTGAGTTTTCCGCATGTGTGGCGGCGGGGGCGATAGCGTTTTCTGACGCGCTTCGTATAGTACGCCGCAGAGGCGAGCTGATGCAATCGGCGGTCCCAGTGGGCGAGGGCGCCATGGCGGCTGTGATAGGGCTAGATTCAGAGACCGTATCATCCTTGTGCAAACAGGCGAGTGATGATGTGGCTCCTGCTAATTTCAACAGCCCGGAGCAGACTGTTATCGCCGGATCCAGCGCCGCGGTGGACGCGGCAATGGAACTTGCCAAAAACAATGGCGCCAAAAGGGTGATCAAACTTCCGGTCAGCGCCCCGTTTCATTCCAATTATATGCAACCTGCTGCTGTGGGCCTGGCCAAGTTTATGGAAGATATTATAATCAGCGATCCCAGGATCCCTATAATAAGAAATGTTGATGCGGAAATAAGCGAAACCGCAGATGAAATACGCCAAGGGTTGATTAAACAAGTGACCGGCTGCGTCCGGTGGGTCGATTGCATGAGAAAGCTGCCTGATATTGGTGTTAAGCTGGCGATAGAGATAGGACCGGGTAAAGTGTTAAGTGGACTATTAAAGAGAATTGACAAGTCTGTGCAAGCTGTTCAAATGGGTAAGGTTGACGATATGGAGAAAATAGCGGAGATAACAAATGGGTAGCCTGACAGGGAAAAGCGCAGTAATAACCGGCGCCGCAAAAGGAATAGGCAAAGGAATCGCCATTGCCTTCGCCAGGGAAGGGGCGGACCTTCTGCTGGTCACCCGCGCAAGCTCACTGGATGAGACAGCCTCCGCATGCAAGGAGTTCGGCGTAAATGTAGAGTGTGTCACTGCAGATATCTCGGAATCGAAAGACGCGAAAACGGCGATCGACAGGTGCGTGGAGGTCTTTGGCAAGATCGATATACTGGTGAATAACGCCGGGATAACCAGGGATGGGCTTATACTGCGGATGAAAGATGATGAATTTGAAAGTGTAATCAGGACCAACCTGACAGGCGCGTTCAACTGCATTCGGGCCGCCAGCAAACCGATGCTGAAGAAACGCTATGGACGTATAATAAACATTTCGTCTGTGGTGGGCCAGGTTGGTAACGCGGGTCAGGTCAACTATGCCGCATCAAAGGCAGGCATGATAGGATTAACTAAATCCGCCGCCAAGGAGCTGGCCAGCCGGTCGGTAACCGTGAACGCCATAGCGCCTGGTTATATCACCACAGAAATGACCGAGGTTTTGGATGACTCTGTCAAGGATGAGTTGATACAATCAATACCAATGAATCGATTTGGAGAGATCGAGGATGTCGCCGCCGGAGCCCTTTTTCTGGCCTCCGACCAGGCTGGATATATCACCGGCCATACGTTATCGATCAACGGCGGAATGGCGATGATGTGAATAACGCTTGGTTTTTCCCAGGTTTTGATTAAAATAGTTTAACTATTATTCAGGAGAAGACTAAATGTCGATTGAAGAAAAGGTAAAGTCCATCATTGTTGAACAGCTGGAAGTAAACATGGATCAGGTTCAAGCGGACGCCAAGTTTGACGGTGATCTGGACGCCGACTCGCTGGACGTTGTCGAGCTGGTGATGGCGTTTGAAGAAGCTTTTGATATTGAAATACCGGACGAAGAGGCGGAAAAGATTCAAACTGTTCAGCAGGCTATCGACTATATAGCCAGCGCATCTACAGGAGCTTGATTTAGAAAACATTTCGGACCTGAAGGCGCCAATTCAGGTTGTGGCCTTCTGTTCCCACCAGATTACTTATGAAAGGTATAGCGGTAACCGGCCTGGGTATGATCACCCCATTGGGTGTTGGGGTGGAGAAAAGCTGGGATGGTATTGTAAACGGTCGATCCGGAATCGGGCCGATCACTCGTTTCAACGCTTCAGAATATCCATGCCGCATAGCCGGCGAAGTCGACGACTTCGATGCGCGAGACTATCTTGATGGTAAAGATATCAAAAAAATGGATCGGTTTATCCACTTTGCCATTGCCTGCACCCGGTTTGCGCTGGAAGATGCAGGGCTGGATATCGGATCCTTATCAGATGAACAGAAAGCCCGGTTTGGTGTAATAGTTGGCTCTGGCATCGGTGGTTTGCCAGAGATAGAACGTACAGTTACCGTATTGAATGATCGGGGGCCGAAGAGGATATCACCATTTTTTATCCCTGCTGTTTTAGGCAACCTCGCCGCTGGCCAGATATCTATTCAATTCGGCCTGAAGGGCCCAAACTCTTGCCCCGTCACCGCATGCACAACCGGCACTTCCGCCATAGGGGACGCCGCCAGGATAATAGAGCGGGGTGACGCTGATATAATAGTGGCTGGAGGGTCGGAGTCTGTAATCACTGGGCTTGGCATCGCCGGGTTTGCAGCGTCGAAAGCGCTGTCTAAACGCAATGATGAACCGCTAAAGGCCTGCCGCCCGTTCGACAGGGACAGGGATGGGTTTGTTATGGGTGAAGGTTGCGGTATTCTGATCCTGGAGCGCAAAGAGCTGGCGGAGGCAAGGGGCGCGCGGATATATGCACAAGTCGAGGGCTATGGCATGAGCGCGGACGCCCATCACATAACAGCGCCGCCTCCGGAGGGTGATGGCGCGGTCGCTTGTATGACCAATGCGATAAAAGACGCAGGAATACAGCCAGGTCAGGTGGGATATATCAACGCGCACGCCACCTCTACCATGGCGGACGCCATAGAAACCCATGCGATCAAAAGAGTCTTTGGCGCATCGGCGGAAAACCTTGTTGTATCATCCACAAAATCTATGACCGGGCACCTGCTGGGCGCTGCCGGCGGAATTGAAGCGATTTTCTCTATTATGGCATTGGAAACAGGAACAATACCACCTACGATAAACCTGGATAACCCGGACCCTGCATGCGACCTGTTCTACGCTCCGAATAACGCTGTTAAAAAAGAGATCAATTATTCGTTGTCAAATTCATTTGGTTTCGGTGGCGTTAATGGTTCGATACTATTTAAAAAGTATGACTCCTGACTATTAAGCCGTATAATGCTGGACGAAAAAAGACTTGCCGTTTTAAACAAGCTTGCCTCACGGTTTGGCTATGTTTTTCGCAACCCGGAGCTTTTAAACAAGGCTTTGACCCATAAATCGTTCGCAAATGAAAGCCATAGCGCTTCCATCAAACATAACGAACGGTTTGAGTTTCTGGGTGATTCTGTGATTGACCTGGTGGTCTCCCGTTATCTTGTATGCCTGAATAGCGACCTTTCTGAAGGAGAGCTATCCAAAATCCGCGCCCAGATTGTAAACGAGCAGTCATTGGCCCAGTTTGCCAGAAAGCTTGATATGGGCGAAGCTTTGCAACTGGGGAAGGGTGAGGATTTCAGCGGTGGCAGGGAGAAAAGCTCCCTGTTATCAAACACATTCGAAGCTGTTATCGCTGCGCTTTTTCTCGATTCATCTTTTGACGCTGTGTATGAGATGTTTCTGACGGAATTTCGGGGTAATATAGACAGAACCATTTGCATGAGAGAAGTCACCGACTATAAGGGCCAGCTACAAAAATATTGCCAGTCTGGCATGCTGAGCAATCCGGAATATCGATTAATCAGTGAAACGGGGCCGGATCATGACAAGGTTTTCAGCATACAGGTTTTGATAAGCGATATCACCTATTCTACCGGGACAGGGAAAACAAAGAAAGAAGCGGAGCAGGAAGCGGCCAGAAAAAGTTATGAGCAATTGGCCGCTGACACAAAAACACGTAAATCTTCGTCTGCATAGTTTATATTCCCATTGATTTACATCCAAGTGGCCGAGATATTCAAATCGATCCAGGGTGAATCAACAACAGCGGGCCGGCCATGCGTTTTCATCCGCCTTGCCGGGTGCAACCTGGATTGCGCTTATTGCGACTCTGTATACGCCGCCAAAGCCGAGGGCACGAAACTGGCGCTGGAAGATATCGTAAGTCGTGTAGAAGGTTATGACGCTACTCTGGTGGCTGTCACTGGTGGCGAGCCATTGGCGCAAGCTAGCGCCGCTAAATTGATCTCAACCCTTTGCGACAAAGGTTACGAAACGTTGGTGGAGACCAATGGGTCAATCGACCTCGCGTTTTTCGATCGACGGGCAAAGTATATCGTCGATGTGAAAACTCCAGGCTCTGGCGCGGGTGGCTCTTTTATGGAATCAAACTGGGCCATTTTGAAAAAAGATGATGAAATAAAATTTGTGATAACTTCCAGAGACGATTTTGATTGGGCCAAGGAGCTGATAGATAACCAAAACCTATGCGTGGACTATATAGTGCTTTTTTCGCCCGCATGGGGCATGGTGGAGGCGGATGATCTGGCCAAATGGCTGTTAGGCTCCGGTTTGAACGCCAGGCTGAATATCCAACTGCACAAATATATTTGGGGACCGAATAGAAAAGGTGTATAGCTGCCCGGGTTGACTTATCCGGGTGGCTAAGCTATCAATAAAGTATGAGAGGTAAAATAACATTCGGTAGCAAAAAAGATAGCGCGCGCCGCGCCTTGGAAGAAACCTTTGAAGGCACCATTATCCATCAGCGCCAAAGTGAGCTGACATGTGGCGTGTGGAACTTTGTGGTGTTTGGACCATCGCTGGACAATAAAAAAGTGGTGATGCGTATCGGGTCGGCGGAGCATATGATGATCCAGCAAGCTTCCGTATATATGGCCACTGTAGGATCTCCTGCGCATGTGGGTAAATCTGGTATGATGACTATTGAGGAGCTTAGCAATGGCGATGTCCCGGAAGAGTTCGCCGGGCTGGAGGTTTATCATGTGGAGCCGTTGCGTCCATTTTCCATCACCGAGAAAAGAAACGGCGAAGACTTGAGTAATGTACGTGATATCGCGCTGGAAGAGTATTCATCGGTGAACACTGCCATCATCGAAACACCTAATGAAAAAGCCTGGGCGATATCTGTATTGAAATATTTGCGCGAGTTCGACGCCGCTTTTCCCGACCCATTCATCACATCAGTACAGAGCAAAATCAGGGATACTTCCATTAATTTCAGCCGAGGCCCGAAACGGCTGCACTGAGATCAGACTATCAGCCCTTCGGTTGCTTTAACTTGCAGGGCCGAGTCATGGTAATATGCTTCGATGACTTCAAGTAAAACAGACTTGGGCTTGGGCAATAATCCCAGGGTACTGGTTGCCAGAACGGACCGAATAGGCGACGTTGTGCTGTCGTTGCCGGTGTTCGCTTCCCTTCGCGCTGCTTTCCCAGGCGCCTATATATGCGCCTTGACCAGAGAATATACACGCGAGCTTATGGAAGGCCGCACAGATGTGAACAAGGTTATCACTTTTCAATCTGAAAGCTCCCGGGTTCCCTATGGCGCTGTATGGTCGCTAGCAGAAAAGATCCGCGCGGAAAAATTCGATGTCGCGGTGGCGTTGTATCTCAATTTTTCTACCGCGCTTACCCTTGCCCTGTCGGGCATACCGCGCAGGATCGGGCCAGCCACCAAGTTGGCGCAGATATTTCTGACCGACAAAGTCACCCAGCGCAGGGCAAAGTCGGATAGGCATGAAGCGGACCACAACCTTGATCTGTTAAAACCGCTGGGGGTTGCCCCCGTTAGAGAAATCAGCATCGATATCGACAATGGCAGAAGAACTGTTTTGCAAAGGTCAGACAACCGCCCGCTCATAGGTGTTCATCCCGGGCATGGCGGCTCTTCACGCAACTGGCCGGAAAAGAAGTATATTGGGCTGATTGATCAACTGGACTCCAACGGATATGATGTGGTGTTAACCGGCTCTACATCAGAAAAAGATAAAGTCGAAAAAATGGCCCGTCATGTCAGTTGCAAGCCCCAAATTTATATAGGCGATAAGGGACTGCGGGAGCTGGCTGGCGTGATATCAGAGGTCGATCTGTTTGTGGCTTCCAGCACAGGGCCGTTGCATCTGGCCACTGCTGTGGATGTCCCGGTTGTAGGGCTATACTGCCCGATAACTGTCTGCCTGCCCCGGCGTTGGGGCCCATTAGGGGAAAACGATATAACATTGGCCCCGGATGTGGAGCCGTGTGAACGATGTATTGACGAGAAGTGCCCACACTATGATTGCATGGACTCCATCAACGTTAAGCAGGTACTGGAGGCAGTGATGGATAAAGTCAAACCAGTGGTGTTTGTGGATCGATGATTATATACAAAAGGCTTCTCTCTTACCTGAAACCATATCGCGCCAAATTTATCGGCGCTTCAATATGCATGCTCCTTGTGTCCGCCTCCGCCGGCGCGGCGGCGCTGATTATACAGCCAATCCTGGATGACATCTTCATGAAAAAGGATGCCAACATGCTGTTGCTTCTGCCAATCGGAGTTATCGGCATCTACTTTGTCCGGGGCGTCGCCCGATATTTTGCTTCCTCTATCATGCAGTTGATCGGCCAGCTTGCCGTACGCGATATTCGAAATGATCTATTCAAACATTTGCAAACGCTCAGCCTGAAGTTTTATTCAACCCGGCAGACCGGCCAGCTTATGTCCCGGGTCACCAACGATGTCCAGGTAATACAGGATTCTGTATCAATCGTTGTATACGATCTAATCCGCGAATCGCTCACCATGCTGGCCCTTACTTGCGTTGTTTTCTATCGTGACTGGAAGCTGGCGCTGGTGGCGATAATCGTTATGCCGTTTTCCGCCCTGCTAATCGGGCGGCTGGGCAAATTTCTGCGGGTCGCCTCTAAAGAGTCGCAGGAAAAAATAGCGGAGCTGAACGCAATGCTGCTGGAAACTTTCACCGGGATCCGGGTCGTGCAAGCGTTCGGGATGGAGAAATATGAAATCAACCGATTCGAGAAAGTGAACCAGGGTTATTTTGAAACCATAAAACGGATGATTAGAATAAATGAACTTTCCAGCCCGTTGCTGGAGTTTATCGGCGCCCTTGGCATCGCTTTTATCATCTGGTACGGCGGCAAACAGGTTATCTCTGGCGTTACCACCGTGGGCGCTTTCTTTTCGTTTTTGACTGCGCTGTTCATGCTGTTCACGCCTATTTCAAAGCTTAGCCGGGTTTATAACAAAATTCAGCAGGCCCTGGCCGCGGCGCAACGGATATTCGATATGATGGACACCCCGTCGGAGATCAAGGATAAACCAGACGCCACAGAGCTGGAGCCGCTGAAAAAAGGTATCGAGCTGAAACAGGTCAGCTTCTCCTATGAACCGGGCAAGCCGGTGCTGGAAGATATCAACCTGAATGTAGCCAAGGGAGAGATCATCGCCTTTGTCGGCTCGTCCGGCGCTGGCAAAAGTACGCTGGTCAACCTGATCCCCCGGTTTTTCGACACCGACAGCGGCGCCGTTCTGTTCGATGGCCATGATGTGAAGGATGTAAAAGTAAAATCTCTCCGTAGCCAGATCGGCATCGTTACCCAGGAAATATTTCTATTCAACGATACCATCCGGAATAATATAGCTTATGGGCAAGAAGACGCCACCTACGCAGAAGTAGAACAGGCCGCCAAAACGGCATTCGCCCACGATTTTATAATGGAAACACCTGATGGTTACGACACGATGATAGGCGAGAGAGGAATGAAACTATCTGGCGGGCAGCGCCAACGGATCTCGATAGCCCGCGCCATTATGAAAAATCCGGCGGTGCTGATCTTTGATGAGGCCACATCGGCCCTCGATAGCGAGTCGGAGCTGATGGTCCAAAAAGCGTTAGCGAACCTTATGACCGGGCGCACGACTTTCGTCATCGCCCATCGTCTCTCCACAATCCTCCATTCAGACACTATCGCTGTTCTCGATGGCGGGAGGATAGTAGAGTGTGGCGCCCATGACATGTTACTGGAGCAAGATGGAATTTATCTCAAACTGTTTGAACTACAATTTTCCAATGCGTCGGCATCTAGCATGGAAAATATATTGGAGAAAAAATGAAAAAATCAGGTCTTATCTTATTGCTGGCATTCGCGCTGGCTTGCTTTCCCGCATGCGGAAATGTTGAAGAAACTGTATTGGTGGGTGATGGTGATGTTCCCTACAACAGGCTGGGTATTTCCATGTTCCCTCGCAACCAGACCATGGGGGACATCGCAACCCAGATGAGAGATATAAAATCGCTCGGTTTTAATCATGTCCGGATCACATTCTGGTTCGACAACTTGTATATGGGCTCTCCCAACAGCGGCAAACGATTTGCGCAGTTCGACCGCGCCGTCAATGCCGCCAGGGCCGCCGGTCTGGAGGTGGTGGGCATCCTTGCCTATATTCCCACATGGCTCCGGGGGAACAGCAACTGGAAAAACATTTTTATCAGCCAATATGTAAACCCTGTGGTGCGGCGATATAACGGAAAGGTAAAGTTTTGGGAAGTGTGGAACGAGCCGGACGAATTTACATTCGGTGTGTTAAACGGTACTCCGGAAGATTATTTTGATCTGCTAAAAAAGGTTTCTGGCGCTATCCGGGCTATTAACCCGGGCGTGACTATAGTCTCCGCCGCCACTGCGAATATAACCGCCGATGGTCTCGATAAATTCAAATGGACAGAGCGCCTGGTCGACCTGGGCCTGTCGAATTATGCTAATGTTTTAAACTTTCATTACTATGCCGACCTGGAGATAGAGCTCTCTGCATTTGGCCGGGCGCTGGTCAGTAAATGGGGTGGCCGAGTGTGGGTGACCGAAATCGGCAAAAGCGGGCAGGCGAATCAAAAGGATTATTTTGAAAGGAACGTAGCCTACGTCAACAAAACCCTCAACCCAGAGTTGATATTCTGGTACTGCTATGTCCAGGGCGCTGGCAGTGGCGAGCAGGTGGCGCCCGATCAGACTTTTGGCTTGCGAACGCTTTCGGGTGGGGCGGCGGTGGATTCTCCACTATATATTCATCTCAAGAACAGGTAGTCATCTCATTGACGCCAACAATGGATGAACCATGAATGCAGGGGATGAGACCAGGTGGGAGCGGGCAGGTTTAATATTCCTGCTGATCTTCGCCGCTTCGGACCTGGTTTCCATATCGGTGGCGCAGATATCAGCCGCTGGAATGGGTGCATGCTGGATAGGCCGGTGGGTCCAGACTAAATCAGCGCCGGAACTGTCGCCCCTTTTATGGCCGCTGGTGGCGTTTGTAATCACTTCTCTTTCGGCCGCTGTTTTTTCCCTCGATCCGGCCGAGTCTGTCAAGGACTCCAAGGATCTTCTGCATATTGTCATTTTTTTCTCCGCATACGATCTGTTTATCCGCAACAGCTCCCGAGTTCGGCTCGTTATAAAAATTATGGTGGCTGTCGGCGCCGGGACAGCGTTGGTGGGGCTGGGCCAGGCCGTTGCGCGGGGTATAGATATCAGTAACAGGATCTCCGGGTTCAATGATATCTACATGACCTATGCCGGGCTGTTGATGCTGGTGGGGGTGATGGGTTTTGCGATGGTTTTGTTCTCCTTCAAAAAATGGAATGACGTATGGATACCGTCAGCCATCGCTTTGATGACGCTGGCTGTGCTTTTTTCATTGACGCGAAACGCCTGGGTTGGTCTGTTTGCAGGGTTTGTGGTTTTACTGGTGATGAGAAAGCCTTGGTCGATAATTGCGATTCCTATCGTTATTGCTGTGGCTATGGCCATTGCCCCGGCTAATGTTCAGGAGAGGATCCACAGCATGTTCAACCTTGAAGACAGCACCAACAAAGAGCGCGTATTACTTTGGGGCGCCGGCCTGAAGATTGTGGCGGATAACCCGGTAACTGGCGTGGGGCAAAACTCGTTCCCGTTGGCCTATCCTGATTACCGCAGCCCGGAAGTCAAAGAGCCTAACATATCTCATTTACATAATAACTTCCTGGAAATAGCGGCGGAACGTGGCCTGCCTGGACTGGCGGCATGGATGTCAGTATGGATGGTCGCTATTTGGCAATTGATTATCACATGGCTTAAAAGTAAGAATAGCGATGACGAAACCAAAACCGGACTTGCTGTGGGCATAGCCGGAATCGCCGCATTTTTATCCGCCGGTATGTTTGAATATAACTTTGGCGATTCAGAGATACAGATGCTTTACTACCTGATTCTTTCTATCGGGATGGCGGCTGTATATAGAAGCTCCGCTGGTAATATAACTGGCTAGGAAGCGCTGCTTTATGTTGACACTTGCCTATTATTTATGTGCTAAAATAAATCGTCGGAGAGTAGGAAAATGAACCTTAGCAAAAATGAACAAGACTATTTCAGAAAGGCCCTTCTGGACCAGAAGAACGCTCTTTTGAAAGAGGCCGAGAAGACCGTTGAAAGCGAGTTGGGTGTTGTCGAAGAAGAAATGGCGGACACCATCGATCGGTCAGCGGTGGAGACTGAGCGCAACTTCACACTGCGCCTGAGGGACCGGGAGCGCAAGCTGATAAAAAAAATCGATGAAGCCCTGGAGCGGCTGGAAGCGGACGAGTTCGGCGATTGTCAGGATTGCGGAGAAAGCATCGGCGTGAAAAGGCTCCAGGCCCGGCCGGTCGCCACCCTCTGCATCCAGTGCAAGGAGGATCAGGAACAGAAAGAAAAACAGCTCGGCTGACTCCGCCCCTCCCACAGCCTGCCTGCTCGAAACATTTCTTTATATAACGATGTCGATCCATTAAAATCTTCCGATGGATTTAAACTTCACCCTTCACGGATCCGATCCTACCAGTAAAGGCAGGCTAGGAGTATTTGCAACCACCCGCGGCACAGTAGAAACGCCGGTGTTCATGCCTGTCGGCACACAGGGCACCGTAAAGACCCTGGATCCTGACGAGGTGGAATGTCTTGGCTACAAAATGATACTGGCAAACACCTACCACCTCTATCTTCGGCCCGGTCACGTTACGGTAAAAAAACTGGGTGGCCTGCATAAATTCATGCAGTGGAACAGTTCTATGCTGACAGATTCCGGCGGGTTCCAGGTGTTCTCCATGAAAGATCTTGTAAAGGTGACGGAAGAAGGTGTGCGGTTTGCCTCTCACCTGGATGGAACGCGGCTGATGCTTACGCCGGAACTATCCATCGACATACAGGAGCAGTTGGGCGCCGATATCATAATGGCTTTCGACGAGATCGCGCCGCCAGGTTGTTCCGACAGTTATGTCAGCGAAGCTTCGGAACGCTCGTCCCGTTGGGCGGAGCGTTGCCTTACTGCAAAGACCAGAAATGATCAGGCGCTGTTCGGTATCGTGCAGGGCGGGTTCAATGATGAGTTGCGCCAAGAAAGCGCAGAGCAGATCACGCAGCTCGGCTTTGATGGTTATGCCATCGGAGGGTTAAGCGTGGGCGAGTCGAAAGAGATCATGGCGAACATGATAGACGCTGTCGAGCCGTACTTGCCGCAATCAAAACCGAGGTACCTGATGGGGGTGGGCACACCGGATGACCTGGTACGCTGTGTCGCCAGAGGGGTCGATATGTTCGACTGTGTGATGCCGACCCGGAACGCGCGCAACGGCTATCTGTTCACATCTCAGGGGAAAATTGCAATTAAAAACTCGGCGTACAAAGATGATGAATCGCCGCTGGATCCGGAGTGTAATTGCTCCACATGCGCGCGATTTTCGAGGGCGTATCTGCGCCATCTGTTTATGTCTGGCGAAGTTCTGTCCCTGCGGCTGAATACGGTTCATAACCTTAGCTTCTACAAACGCAGAATGGATCAGATCCGCGCAGCCATCCGTAAAGGAACGCTGGGCGCATGGGCGGATCGTCTGGAAAAAGGTCTGCTGAATGTGTAACTGATGAACGAAGCTATCGGGATATATATACATATACCGTTTTGCCACAGCAAATGCCCTTACTGTGACTTTCATTCGGTCACCGAGTCGGATGACACGATTGATGAATATATCAAGGCGCTCGTTGCGGAACTTCATATGCAGGCAGGTTGTGGTGTTGGCAAAAAAATCGCATCCATTTTCATCGGAGGCGGCACTCCATCGTTGTTAAAAACGGCGCATGTTAACAGGATACTTGACGCATGCAGAAAAAATTTCACAACCCAGCCCAACGTCGAGATAACGATGGAAGCCAACCCGGAATCTGCCTCACTTTCAAAACTCCGGGGATATCGTAAAGCTGGTGTGAACAGGGTGTCAATCGGCGTGCAGTCACTGAGCGATAGAACGTTGGCCAGCCTGGGGCGACTACATTCGGCGGACCAGGGGCGCGGGGCAGTCGCCAAAGCGTTTGACGCTGGCTTCACGAATGTATCCGCCGATTTTATTTTCGGTGCGCCGGACCAATCCGCCGCTGAATGGCGCGGTGAGATTGAAGAAGCGGCCGGTTGGGGCCTGCAACATATATCATGCTATCAACTGACCGCCGAACCTGGCACGCCGCTGGGAAACGCCATGGATAAGGGCCACACAGAACTTTCAAAGGATGGCGCCCAAATGTTTGATATTGCTGAAAAGGTGTTGAGAAAAAGAGGGTATCGTCACTACGAAATCTCTAATTACGCAATGCCAGGGTATGAATGCCAGCACAACCTGGGATATTGGGAATGGAGAAACTATTTGGGGGTAGGCGCGGCCGCGCACAGCTTCATAGATGGCGCCAGGTGGGCGAATATAAAATCGATCGATAGCTATATCAGCAGAATGGCGGAATCGAAAAGCGCTATATATCGTCGCGAAACACTTACCGCAGAAATGATTCAAGCGGAGCGGTTGATGCTGGGGCTGAGGCTTAAAAAAGGAGTCGCACGGGACCAGTTGTTAATCACTGGACAGATAAAAAAGATGGTGTCGCATAAAATGCTCAAGTTGACAAAAACTAATCTGCGCGCCACATCCCGTGGCTGGAAAATCCTTGATAGCCTGCTGACCAACCTGGAATAATCCCAGCCACTCCCAACGCAATACCTAATATCAGGTATCGTTCCCGCTCAACAGGTTGTCGTAGCTGATCTCGGGCCGCTGACCCCATTTCTCGGAGAAAATCGTCTCGTCCAATGTCCGCTTTGGCAACCAGCCAGCCTTTTGTAACAACGGTATATCATCGAAGCTTTCCACATGACCGATGCACAGATAGGCGACAGGTATAATATGTGGCGGTATATTGAAAACATCTTTCAGAAATTCATTTTTCAATATGCTCACCCAACCCACACCAAGGCCCTCCGCCCGGGCCGCCAGCCACAGGTTCTGCACCGCGCAGACAGCGCTGAACACATCAGTTTCCTTAATCGTATTCCGCCCGATCACCGATGGGCCAAATCGCGATGGATCACACGTGACTAACAGGTTGACCGAGGAGCAGAGGATTCCCTCCAGCTTATAACTAAGGTAAGTGTCCTGTCGCTCGTCTTCAAACCCATGCGCCGCGTGCACCCGCTCCGACTCCACATGGGCCTGGATTTTTTTCCGTGTGTCCATATCTTCCACTATTAAAAAATCCCACGGTTGCATGAAGCCAACCGACGGCGCCTTGTTGGCCGCATCCAGCACCCGCGCCAATGTCTCATCCGGCACTGGCTTGTTTATAAAGCTTCGGATATCCCTTCTTTTTCTGATAGCGTCATAGACACCCTGCCTCGCTTCGGCGCCGAATGAGTGGTCTGGAGCCACTGTTTCTTTTTCTAGACTTTGCATAGTTCCCTCGACTGATGGCGCACGGCTGGGGAAAGGGCAGAAGGCCCTGATGGAAAACAAGGCATATAACGCTCGTCCAACATTCCGCAGCTCCCGTGCTGATGTTAAAAAATACGCTAAAGGCGCAAAGGCCCAACGCAATCGAGCGCCATCTCCAGGTGGCATCCTGCAGGCAAGTATTCTGGCTCCCAGGTCATTCAAAAAAGTCGCGCCTTCCCGGCTTTTGCCAGTGGCATAATGCGACTGTAACCCTGGTTACAGCGGCGGGCCCGCGATGGATTCTCACCATCTTCCTTTTCAGCTCTTAAAGCAACCTGCAGGCCTCAATTCATATAGGGCTAGATTCTACAACAGCGTTCGATAATTTGCAACAACATGATAATGGAGCAGGTTAATTCAATGAGATTGACGATTAACCTTGCCACAGTTATACTGAAAAATTACTTTATTTGGAGAGATTTTTTATGGACTGGGACGACAGGCCCAGGCGTGGCAGACGAGGCGGCGCTGGCGGGTTCGACAAGATACCGGAGTTTGATATTGGCAAGTTGAGACCACCAGAATTTAAGCCTCGCCATTTGTTGCTGATAATACCCATCATAATCGCCATATGGCTGTTGACCGGGTTATACAAGGTTGAACTGCAAGAAGAGGCGGTGGCTTTGGCTTTCGGTAAACATATCAAAACATCTCAGCCAGGCTTGCATTGGAACGTACCATCTCCCTTTGGCAAAGTCATTAAAGTAAAATCCCAAGAAATCAAGCGGGTCGAAATCGGGTTTCGCACCGGGCAGAGCAGGATCTCTCGCAACGAGCTGATGAGAGAGTCGCTGATGCTGACGGAAGGCGCCAATATGATCGATATACATATGTCGGTTCAGTATCAGGTAAGTGATTCCGCTATGTTCCTTTTTGAAGTTGCTGACACACCTCGCAAGTTGGAAGGAATCGGCCCGGAAATAACAGTAAAAAATGTAGCTGAAGCAGCCTTGCGGGAAATCGTTGGCAAAAACAATATTGATGAAATATTGACCGTCGGTAAGGCCCAAGTTCAGCAGGATATACATGACCTGATGCAAACTATCCTGGATCGTTACAACGCGGGTGTTTCTATCCGTCTGGTTCAGTTGCAGGATGTGCACCCGCCTGATGAGGTTCGTGAAGCGTTTCGCGATGTTAACAACTCGGAAGAAGACAAGAATAGACTGATTCGGGAAGCTGAGGGTTATTACAACTCGATAATACCGGAAACCCGCGGTAGGGCGGCTCAGATAATCGCCAGGGCGGAGGCTTATAAAGAAGAAAAAGTAAAGATCTCTGAAGGTGACGCCAGTCGCTTCCTCTCCCAGCTAAAAGAATATAAGAACGCTCCGGAAATCACGAAGAAAAGGTTGTATATAGAGGCTATGGAAGAAGTGCTCTCTAAAGTGGACAAGGTGATTATTGACAAAAACGTGTCTGGCTCTGTATTACCGCTGCTGCCGCTGGGTAATATGAAACAAACACCCCCTGTACTGCAAGGAGAAGCGAAATGAAAAATCTGAAATCATTTATGACTCCTGTGATTGTCATCGGGGTAATCTTTCTGTTTATTTTGGCGAAGGAAACCTTTTTTATTGTTCAGGAAAATGAGCAGGTTGTTATAACCCAGCTGGGAAAGTTCGTCAGGATGATACAAGACCCCGGGTTCCACTATAAAACTCCATTTATTCAGTCCAGTGTTTATTACGACAAGCGTCTATTGGGCCATGACGTCGAACCGACAGAAATTGTAACCAAGGATAAAAGAACGCTGATTATAGACAACTTCGCGAAGTGGAGGATAACAAACGCGGAGCAGTTTTTCACCCGGATAAAAACCATAAATGCTGCGAAGGACCGGCTGCGCGACACAATATATTCCGAGTTACGGCAAGACTTTGGCGCTCACGATCTTTTTGAAATTGTTTCCACTCAAAGGGCAAAGCTGATGAAGGAAGTAACCGAGCGGGCGAATAAAAAAGTTAAAGAGCTGAACATGGGCGTGGAAATTATTGACGTTCGTATCAAGCGCGCCGACCTTCCGCCGGAAAACCAGCAAGCCGTATTTGACCGTATGCGCGAAGAACGTAAACGTATCGCAAAGCAGTTCCGCTCTGAAGGCAAGGAAGAGGCCCAAAAAATAAGGGCCACCACCGACAAGGAAAAAGTAATCTTGCTGGCGGAAGCCACCAAAAAAGAGCAGGAAATACGTGGGCTAGGTGATGGCGAAGCGATAAAAATCACCGCCCAGGCGTTTGGCCAGGACGAAGAATTCTATTCGTTTTTAAGGTCACTGGAAGCGTATAAAAAATCGTTGGTGGAAAAAGGTTTCATTGTGCTTTCTGAAGACTCACCATTTTTAAAGCATCTAGGAGAGCAATAAAACGAGCGCAAGCCTGGCTGATTAGCTGAAAAATAATCCTGAGCGACAACAGTATGAATGTACTGTATATTCTGTTTTCAAAGGGGTGGGGTGGGCTGGAACGCTATGCCATCGGCAAGGCGCAAGCCATGGCCGAGCGTGGCCACGACATATACTTCCTGCGTCTGAAAAATTCCGAAGTGGCGAAGGCTTTGGATGAAATCAACATGCCGGGCGAGGAATGGGATCCGGTGCGGTATGTCGATGTCCGGGCCATTTGGGGTATCCGGTCCCTGGTCAAGCAGATGGGCGTCTCCATTGTCCACACTCACCACTCCGCCGATCTGGGGCTGGCGGCCACCGCGCTGTGGCATATGCCCGATGTGAAGCTTCTGTTTTCCAATTATATGCAAGCGCCCGGGTTGAAGCACGATCTGTATCACAGGTTGGAATATTCGCGGGTGGACAAGATTATTGTCGGCGCCGACAGTATGCGGCAAAATTCCGTTAAGAACCTGCCGATGGAACCAGATAATGTGATCACCATACCATACGGGCTGGATATGGACAAATTCGACCCGGATAAAAAGCCGAAGGGCGCGTTAAGGAACAAGCATGGGATCGACAACGGAGCCTTGGTGGCTGGTGTGATCAGCCGGCTTGATCCGCTGAAAGGTCAGATGGAAATGATCGAAGCGGCGCCTGCCATATTCGACCGGTTTCCTGACGCGTACATCATACTGACCGGTGACGAAACACCGGAGTATAAAGGCCGCTATATGCCCCTTCTGGAAAAGAAGGTGAAGCAGCTGGGGTTTAGGGGGAAGATCATTTTCACTGGCCCGACGGATGATACTGCTTCCATACTCGCCGACCTGGATGTATACGTTCTGCCTTCCCATTCAGAGACCTTTGCGCTGGGGCTGATCGAAGCGATGGCCATGGGCAAGGCTGTCGTAGGGACCGATGCCGGCGGCACACCGGATATTCTGGATAACAAAACCTGCGGCCTGCTGGCCCAGCCGAAGAGTCCCAAATCGCTGGCGGAAAAGGTGATCACACTGTTTTCCGACGCCACCTTGCGCAAAACCCTTGGCCAAAACGCCCGGTCGAAGGTTGCGGGTGTCTATGATAGAAAACTTTCCATGGACAAGCTGGACGCGCTGTATCAAGAGGTTGCTTCAACCTAGCTCGACCGGAATCTCGCCAATAACCGAAGTCGACCGCCGCCCTACCCTGCATCGCACCGCCCGGACATCCACCCCCCGCTCCTTGGCCAGCTTCAGCTCTCTGCTAAAAACCGGGTCTGTCCCTGTGTTGGGCATGAACCGGCTGGCGTCGGAGCGCAGGACACAAAACAGAACCATACAACGGTACCCTTCTTCTGTCAGCTTGCCAAGGGCCGACATGTGCGCAGCGCCTCTGATGGTGGGCGCATCGGAGAACAGGGCAGTATTTTCCCTGACCAGAGTGACCGATTTTATCTCCACAACCGTTGGCTGTTTTGATCCTCCAGAAAGCAGAAGGTCAAACCTGTGTCGACCTACGCTGTATTCCCTTTGCACATTTTCGTATCCGGAAAACAGATCAGACTTTCCACCCAGCGCCATCCGCTCGATCAGCCGGTTTGGCGCCATGGAATCGACACACACCCAGCGCCGGTTATACCAGACCGCCCGGACCGTGTACGCTGTTTTTCTTTGGCTGCCATTTTCCTTCGATAGGATGGCGCGCCTGCCTTCGGTAAACAGCTCGAACAACCGGCCGGAGTTGGGGATGTGCGCCTTATGCTCCTTTCCGCCGATTTTTACTATACCCAGGAACCGGTTAAGCTTCTTAACGAAAATAGCGTCGATCGGTTGATTGCAATAGATCACGTTCTGTAGTCAGCGTTGATTTTAACGTAGTCGTACGACAGGTCACAGGTCCACACTTCCGCGCCCGCCTTCCCGGCGCCCAGGTCGATATCGATTCTGATATTTCTGTTTTTCAGCTTCGGCGCCAGGCGTTTCTCCCAGTCACCAGCAGCCACGGCGCCGTTTCTGTAAACTGTGATACCGCCTATTTTCAGGGTGATGCGCTCCGGGTCAATCGGCGCCCCGCAATAGCCAACGGCGCACAATATCCGCCCCCAGTTGGCGTCTTCACCAAACATGGCGGTTTTCACCAGGCTCGATTTCGCCACCGCCATGGCCGTTTTCTTCGCATCCGTTTCACGCTTTGCGCCTTTGACGGCCACGGTGATAAACTTGGTGGCGCCCTCGCCATCCATGGCTACTTTCTTCGCCAGGTCAGCGCAGACCTTACAAACATTTTTCACCAGCGCCCGGTAACGCGCGCCGGACGGTTTATCGATCATCGGCGCGCCTGATGCGCCGTTGGCCAGTATGATCAGCATATCGCTGGTGCTGGTGTCGCCATCCACCGTCACCCGGGCAAACGAAGCGGCGTTGGCCTCCTTTGTCAGCGCCTTCAGTGCGTTTTTCGATATGGCCGCGTCGGTGGTAACGAAGCAGAGCATCGTCGCCATGTTCGGATGGACCATCCCGGAGCCTTTCGCGCAACCGCCGACTGTTATTTTCCTTCTGCCCGCCATATAGCTGGCGGACGCTTCCTTGCTCACCAGGTCGGTGGTCATGATTGCCTTGGCCGCCGCCGCGCCGCCTTTCTCATCGAGGGTTGGCGCCAGCTCGGCAATGCCATTCTCTATCTTCCGTATCGGCAGCGGCTGACCTATCACGCCGGTGGAGGCGACGATCATCTGGCCCGCCCGGCAACCGGTCATCTCCGCCGCCTTGACCGCCATCCGCTTCGCGTCTCGCAACGCATTTTCCGTAAGGGTGTTGGAGTTGCCGGAGTTGGCGACAACACCGCGGATGTATCGTGATCGCAAATGGGACCGTGAAACGACAACCGGCGCCCCCTTCACCCGATTGGTGGTGAACACACCCCACCCGACGGCTGGCGGGTCCGATACTATCATCGCCAGGTCAGGCTCGTTGACTTTTTTGACGCCGCAATGCAGACCGCCGGCGATGAAACCCTTGGCGGCGGTAACTCCGCTTCGTTTACCCATCAGCCCGACAACCCCGCGGCTTCATCGAAGCCGTAACTGATATTGAAACATTGCACAGCCTGACCCGACGCGCCTTTGATTAGGTTGTCCAACGTGGCGGTGATTATCATCGAGCCGGTTCGCTTATCCACTGCGACGTTGATGAACGCGCCATTATGCCCGGTTGTCCATTTCATATGCGGGTAAGAGTCGCACACCGTCACAAACCGGCTGTCCCGGTAGAACCCTTGATACAGCTCCTTCGCATTATCTGCGGTTACTTCCTGTTTTGTTTTTATCGTTATGGTGCTATAGATCCCTCTGGCCGTCGGCAGCAGATGCGGAATGAACATTACCTTGACCGGCTTTGGCGCCAGGTTCGTAAGCTCCTGCTCGATCTCCGGGGTGTGGCGATGGTTCGGCGCGCCATAGGCGAAAAAGTTGCCCTCCAGCTCGGCGAACATATAGTCCGGCTCCGTCTTGCGGCCAGCGCCCGATACACCAGATACAGAGTTAATTATTATGGAGCCATGGTCCACCCAGTCAACCCCCATCACCGGAGCCAGCGCCAGGATCGCCGATGTTGGATAACAGCCTGGGACCGCTACAAGGTCCGCCCCCGCGATCTTCCCTTTATACAGCTCCGGCAACCCATAGACCGAGCGTTGCAGGTATTCAGACGCTGTGTGCGGCGTGTTGTACCATTCGCTATATACAGCGCTGTCTTTCAGTCGAAAATCGGCCGACAGGTCGAACACCTTTTTGCCCGCTTCTATAAACCGTGGCGCCACGCTCATCGATTCGCGATGGGGAAGGCACAGAAATATTGCGTCCAGCTGGTCCATGTCCACATCATCATGACTTTCAAAAATCATCGGCGCCGAGTTTGCGAACCGGGGGAACGCTTCGGCCAGGGCTTTCCCTCTGAACGTATCGGAAGTGATCTGCCGCAGGTTCACCTCTGGATGGTCCAACAACAGGCTGGTCAACTCCACCCCGGTGTATCCTGCCGCCCCGATTATTCCTGTGTTTATCATTGTATATGCCAACTCTTAAATGTTTCGTATTTTTCACAATATACAGTAGTCGAGTTTTGCCGATGGGTCAATCGCCATGGGGTGATGCGCGCCAAGGCAGAACTGTATTGTGAAATTTGTTGAGATAGAAACAGGCCCGGCGCTTTTACGCCTGCCCGAACAGTTCTAACGTTTGGAGAACTGGAACCTTTTGCGGGCGCCAGGCTGGCCCGGCTTTTTCCGTTCCTTGACCCGCGGGTCCCTGGTGAGGAAGCCGGCTTTTTTGATCGCCTTGCGCAACTCCGGGTCGTACTCCAGCAAGGCTTTAGATATGCCATGGCGCACCGCGCCCATCTGCCCGCTCAAGCCGCCGCCCCGCACTGTGCATACAACGTCGATCTTATCGCCCAGTTCGGCGATCTCCAATGGCCGACGCAGTGTCGCATCGCCGGTGGAGCGTTTGAAATAGTCAGTCGACTTTTTCTTGTTGACCGTTATATTGCCTTCACCCGATGTGATCCAGACTCTGGCGGTTGCGGTTTTTCTTCTGCCGGTGGCATAGTAGCGGTCATCGCCTTGATGGGCCATTTATGTAATCTCCAATGGTTTGGGCTTTTGCGCCTCATGGGGATGAGCAGGGCCAGAGTATACTTTCAGCTTTTCCATAAGTTGTCGGCTGAGCCGGTTTTTCGGTAACATCCGCTCCACAGCCTTTCTGATCACCTGATCAGGCTTGCTTTCCAGCATCTCCCGCGCGGTGGCGGATTTCAGGCTGCCGATATAGCCGGAATGTCTGTAGTAGATCTTCTGATCGATTTTTCGCCCGGTAAGGCCCACCTTTTCTGCGTTTATAACCACAACAAATGACCCGGTGTCGACATGGGGTGTAAACACAGCTTTATCCTTGCCGCGCAATGTATTGGCAATTTTCACCGCCATACGGCCAAGGGAGACGCCATCGGCATCCACAATATACCAGGCGCTGTCACCGCGTTTATAATCTTCCTGTTTGGCGGAAAATGTCTTTGTTACGTTTTTCATCAATTTGTTGTCTGTTTCCAATAATAGCAAAACGATCATTTTGCGCGTGTAGCTAACTATTGTCAACTATATTTTTTCGGTTATCATAAACAGCATGTAGGGTTAGTCTCTGTTTGAATAGTATAGATGGTTCGGTTACGATGTCTGTCAACTGATAAGGTTATATACAAGCATGTCGACTATCGCTGAAAATTTGAGTGAAATAAAGACAAGGGTGGCGCGGGCCGCCGCAAAAGCAGGGCGTAGCGCCGATGAGATAGAGATCGTGGCCGTCTCGAAAGCGGTTGATGTGGATCAGGCGCTGGCAGCGTTGGAGGCGGGCGCCACAGACCTGGGCGAATCGAGAATTCAGGAGGCCAGACGTAAATTCGAATCTATCGGGGGCCAGGCGAAGTGGCACATGATCGGGCCGTTGCAGACAAACAAGGCGAAGTATTGCCCTGGACTGTTTGCGCTGATTCATTCTGTAGACAGGCTGGAGCTGGTCCGGGAGCTGGCCCACCGGGCGGAACTGACCGGCGTGACGATAGACTGTTTGTTGCAGGTCAACCTTTCCGGTGAGGAACAAAAGTCCGGATGCGACCGGGATGAAGCGGTTTCGCTGATCAAGGCCAGCGGCGATGGCGGGCTTGTCCGGTTTTGCGGATTGATGACTATACCGCCTTACAACGAGGACCCGGAGGCGTCGCGCCCGATCTTCCGCGAGTTGGCAAACCTGAAGATAGAGATAGAAAGACTAGGGCTCGAAAACTGTTCCATGGATAAAATATCGATGGGTATGACCGGTGATTTTGAAATCGCCATCGAGGAGGGCGCGACGATAGTGCGAATCGGGACAGGAATTTTCGGCAAAAGGGTATACAATTAGCTATCGGTGAATTACTAAAATATTAAAGGTCAAGTAGTATGATAAAAAGCAAAAGGATCGCTTTTATCGGCGCCGGATTCATGGGCGGGGCGCTTATCCGCGGGCTGGTGGAATCGAAAGCTGTAACACCCCGTTATGTGATTGCGTATGACCCAAATGATCAGGCGATAAAACCACTGGCTGAAGATCTGAAAATCAGAACTGCGGCCGGCAATCTGCAAGCTGTGTCAGACGCCGATATTGTGGTGCTGGCGGTTAAGCCGCAGACACTGGACTCGGTGCTGAAGATTATCGGCAAAAAACTGGGTAAACGGAAGCTGGTGATCTCTATCGCAGCCGGCGTCAAAATATCAACCCTGGCGAAACGAATGCCGATTGGCGCGCGCATCATCCGCGCCATGCCGAACATGGCCGCCTCTGTGGGCCAAGCGGCGACTGCGCTGTGCGCCGGGCCGAAGGTGAAAAAAGACGACATACTCATGGCGCGGCAGATTTTCGACGCAGTGGGCGAGTCTGTGGTGGTGGAAGAAGAATTGATGGACGCGGTGACCGGATTGTCCGGCTCTGGCCCGGCGTTTGTATATCTGTTTCTGGAAGCGATGATAGACGCAGGAGTGCAATGTGGGCTGACGAGGGATGTGGCCACCGAGCTGGCGGGGCAGACTTTGTATGGCGCTTCGTTGGTCACACGCAAATCGGGCGAGCATCCGGCGCTGTTGAAAGATATGATCACATCACCCGGTGGCACCACCATAGCCGGGCTGGCCTCGTTGGAAGGAGACCGGTTCCGGGGCGCGGTGATCAAGGCGGTGGAAGCGGCGAAAAAACGATCGGAAGAGCTGGGTGATTAACATCGATTTTATAGGGAAACGATAAATGTTCATATTGGGTAACTTTCTGATAGCATTCGCGCAGGTTCTTAATATAGCGCTCACCATTTATTTGTGGGTGGTGATTATCCGGGCGCTGATCTCGTGGGTCAACCCGGACCCATACAATCCCATCGTTCGGTTCCTGCACTCTGTCACCGACCCGGTGTTATACCCGATCCAGCGCGCCATCCCACCCGCCGGCGGTATCGACTTTTCACCTATCATCCTCATATTGGGTATATACTTTCTGCAATATTTTCTGGTGCGCACATTGATACAGATAGGCCAGTCTCTGCATGGCTCTGCTATGTGACATGCCAGGTCGATCGTTGGATGGGTCCGGGCTGGATATTTCCATAGATAAAAAAGGCGCTGTCGCTTTTGCCGTCCGCGCCGTACCGAGGGCGTCTGGCAGTGAAGTGATCGGTATACACGAAGGTGCCTTGAAAGTGCGCCTCGGCTCCCCTCCGGTGGATGGCGCTGCTAACAAAGAGCTGATAGCATGCCTCTCAAAATTTTTCAAAGTTTCAAAATCCTCAATCAGCATCGTAAGTGGTCAATTATCCAGAAATAAAAGGGTCTCGATGGCAGGAATTACTCCGGAAAAAGTTATGGCAACAGCCGATAAGTTGAGCAAACGGTGAGTCTGCCTGTATGATATATTGCAGGTTGATATAAAATTGTATGGAGAGTTTTTGATGTTACAAAGGTTCACAATTGCTATTATTCTGGGCGTCTCTTTATCCGGCTGTGTGGCTCTGACAGCGGGCGGTGTGGGCGCAGCCGCGGGCGCGTATGTGTGGGTCAATGGCAATCTGCATCGCCACTATACAGCGCCATTCGAATCGACCTGGGACAGCGCCCTCACCGCCCTGGACAGGATGGGTTATGAGGTGGTGGATAAAAGCCACGATGAGTATGAGGGTGAAATAACCGCCCAAATAACGAAAAATGAAGGGGTGCAGGTCACTCTCGAGCGATGGACCAATGCAGAAACCAGGGTGACCGTCCGGGTGGGCGCGCTGGGCGACAAGGATATATCCACCGCCATCCATGATGAAATCAACAAAGCCCTCTATTAAGGAGTGATGGCCGTGACCACAGGGATAGGTATTTCCACCAGCTATCGGTCTGGCGTCATCACCGACGGGGCGAACCTTGCCAAGGCGCTGGCGCAGCTGGGTGTGGGCGCTATTGAGCTTGATAATTCCCTCGCGCCAGATACACGGGAAAAGCTTATTGCGTCTATTAGTGACCATGGCCTGAGCCTTGTATCTGTTTGCGCTATGGGGGGTGATGATCTCTGCTCGACGGACCATCAATTGCGCCAGGGAGCCGTTGATAATGTGAAACAAACCATTTCGCTGGCTTCAGACATCAGGGCGAAGGCTGTTGTTCTCCATTGCGGCGCTGTGCCTATGGATAAAACAATTTCAGAATTTCAGCGGATGTATGACACAGGGACTTTGGGAACTGTTGATGGACAGCGATATGTCAATGATATGAAAATAATGCGCCTTGGTTATCGTGGCCTTACATTCGAGCAATTGCTCCGAAGCCTGGAAGAGATAAATAAAGAGGCGGAACGGCAGGGTGTTTATATTGGCCTGGAAAACCGGTATTACCTGCGCGACTATCCAGATTTTGAGGAGATGGCCATCATATTTTGCCGGATGGATGGTTCGAAAATAATGTATTGGCACGACACCGGATATGCGCAGGTTCAGGATAATCTGGGGATCATGCCGCATGAAGCCTGGCTGAAAGAATTTTCCGAGCGAATGATCGGTGTCCATATCCACGACGCTGTTGGATATAACGATCGTATGGCGCCCCCGGCGAAAGGGAAAGACAGTGTCGATTTCGGTATGCTTAAAAAATACATTGGTAACGATATGGTCAAAATTCTTAAACTGAATGATGGTGTCACCGACCAGCAAGCCGAAGCAAGTATCGGCTGGTTGATCGCCCAGGGCCTCGGTTGAACTATCCCCATGAGCCATATAGGCTTTGACCTTCGCGCACTGCAGCATGGCTATAAGGCCCACAAGGCAAGGGGCATTGGTGTATACGCCCGGAATATGATTGAAAGGAGCGGGCTGGCCCCCAGTGGCTTGGAAATAATTCCATTTCACGACCCGCAATATGAATCGGAGGAGCCTGATTCACATGGTTCGTCTCCCTATGAATACTCCGCTGATAATCTTGCTCGTAAAATAAGTGGCGAGTATTTCTGGCTGCATCTCTGTTTTGCGAAGGTTATAAAGTCTTCCGCTGGCAAGGCAGGCGTTGGCGCTTTTTTCTTTCCCACCCACTTGGATGTCCCGATAAACCTTGGTGTGCCGTATGCCGTTACGGCCCACGACATGATAAACACAGTCTTTTGTGAGCCGGGCAAACAGTCGATATCCAGAAAGATGGATAACGCGCGGCAGGTACATGTGCTTAAAAACGCTCATCTGATCCTGGCTGGTTCTGTTTGCGCCAAGGATGATATCATTCGATGCGCCAATGTTGACCCGGAAAAAATTGTAGTGACTTATTACGGAGTCGACCCCAGGTTCAAGCCGGGCGTGCAAAGCTCCAGCGGCCGGTTTGAATTACCAGACAAGTATATCTTGCATGTGGGTGGTATCGATTGGCGCAAAAACAGCGGTCTGTTGTTGGACGCTTTTGCCAGGCTGAACAAGGCTCGGCCGGAATACCAGCTGGTAATGGCTGGGGATATAAAAAATGACAGCCGATATGATGATTTCAAAAATGACCTTGCAAAACGCTCGCTGGAACCTGTCGTTCACACGCCTGGGTATGTGACCACTGAAGAGCTGATATTAATATACAACAAGGCGGCGCTTCTATTATACCCGAGCCTGTATGAAGGATTCGGGCTGCCCGTGCTGGAGGCTATGTCTTGCGGAACTCCTGTTATTACAACGAACCGCTCTTCCATTCCAGAGGTGGCGGGCGATGCGGCAATACTGCTCGACCCGGATAAGCCGGAATCATTCGCAGAGGCATTGATCAGATTGACCGGATCGGAAAATGAAAGAAAGCGTTTGTCTGAGGCAGGTTTAAGGCAGGCGGATAAATTTTCGTGGGATCGGTGCGCCAAAGAAACATATGAGGCCTTGTGGGCAAGCTTTCAATGATAGCGCGCGCCTGTTAAGCTGGTCTGGCCCGGCGCTATTGATATTGTTCAGCTAGCGGTTCGCTGAATATTTGGACCAATTGCGTATAACTGCATGGTATTATTCTAACGCATGCGAGTGATAGACAAATATATAATCAAAGAACAGTCGAAGATTTTTTTCCTGGCAATATTTATACTCTTCTCTGTTCTGATGCTGGAGAAAGTAAATTTTCTGTCTGACCTTCTGCTGACACAACGGGCGCCGGTCAGCATGATCGCCCGATTACTGGTCTATATTAGCCCCACCTTTTTGACGCTTGCCATTCCATTGGCGGTTTTGATGTCAACGTTGATGAGTTTTTCACGGTTGTCGGCGGAAAATGAGATTACAGCCATGCGCGCGGGGGGTATTTCGCTCTATCGTCTGCTGGCGCCTGCGCTGGCCATGTCGGTGGTGGCCGCTGGCATTACCTTGTACCTCACGGTCAGCCTGACACATCAGGGTAACCTCGCGTTCCGGCAGACTGTTATCGAAATTTTGCAATCGAACTTTAACCTGGATATCAAGGAGCGCAAGTTCTATTCCGATTTCCCCGGGTTCATTATTCATGTAAATGAAAATAATGACGGCATACTCACTGGTGTATTTATCTCCGACCAGCGCAAGCAGGCAAAATCAAAAATTATCGAAGCGCGCTCCGGCAAATTGACCCCGCAGGCGGATAGCGAATATATGACTATGAAGCTGTTTGATGGCGTCATCCATACCATCACAGAGGGGGGGGCATACAGGACTATATCGTATAATGAATACCTGCTTGTTCTCGACCTTTCAAAAAAGCTCGCCCAACCTTTGGAAAAGGAGATTCCGCATCTGTCGGTGCCAGAGCTGAGGGGCAAGATCGCGTCTCTGGAATCCAAGGGTATGACAGCATATGCGGAAACCGTGGCGATTTATAAAAAATATTCTATACCGTTCGGGTGCCTTGTTCTAGGTCTATTAGGCGCTCCTGTGGGCGTGATGACACACCGTCGTGGGAAAGCCGGAGGGTTCGGGGCCGGGGTGTTATTGATTGTGCTTAACTATTTATTCCTAATGGTTGGTGAAGGGCTAGGTTCCGGTGGAAAGATACATCCAGTGATCGCAATGTGGGGGCCGAACTTGGTGATGGGCGCGATCGCTTTCTATATTATCAACCGCGTGTCGAAAGATACAATGCCTTCGAAGTTAGGGCTGCTGATATCTGATGCCTGGAAATCCATAAGGTCCTTATGGTCGAGGAAACAACATTGATCGACGCGTTATTCAAGCTGGATGAGATGGTTTTCCTATGGGTAAACAACAGGTGGTCTTCGTCATTTATGGATGCCCTGATGACAATCGTGACGGTGGCGGGCGACTGGCCTGTTTGGCTGGTTGTGGGGTTGATAGCGATCTGGTTTGCAAAACTGGAAAATCAGCGCAGAGCCGCGCTGGTGTTTATACTCACCATGCTGGTTGCGGGCAGCGCGCTGCACGCCATCAAGCAGGTCGCCCCGAGGGATCGGCCGCTCAAGCATTTTCAGGAGCGGATCGAAACCGGCGAGGTGACGGTGAACACGCCACATAACAAACTGTATCACCGCTCTTTTCCATCGGGGCATTCGCAGGCGGCGTTCACCGCGGCCATGTTTTTCGCTCTCTATTTCAAAAGGTACTGGGTGTTGGTTTTAATCGCGGCGGGGGTTGTGGCGATATCCAGGGTGTATCTGGGTGTTCATTTCCCCACGGACATCGTGGTCGGGTCGGCCCTCGGCATGGTTGTGGCGTGGGTTGTGTACAGGCTGGACAAGCTCTCCCCGGCTAACGTCGGCTCTGCGGAATCATAGTCCAACCTCGTTGTATCGATAGCAGGAGACCAGATGGTCGTTGACCATGCCTATGGATTGCATATACGCATAACAGATGGTCGACCCGATAAAATTGAACCCACGCGCCTTCAGGTCCTTGCTCATCGCGTCTGACACCGGGGTCGACGCGGGGATCTGTTTCATCGTCCTCCATGCGTTTTTTATGGGGACGCCATCCACAAACTTCCAGATATAATCGGCGAAGCTGCCCTCCTCCTCCACAACTTCAATATACGCTTTCGCGTTACGCACCGCCGACCCGACTTTCAGTTTGTTGCGGATGATGCCGGGGTTTTGCAGCAGCTTCTCGATTTTTCGTTTGTCATAGCGGGCGACTTTTCTGTAATCAAAATTGTCAAACACCGCTTTATAGTTTTCCCGTTTTTTCAGCACCGTCAGCCAGCTCAGCCCGGCCTGGGCGCCCTCCAGGATCAGCAGCTCGAACAGTAACCGGTCGTCGAACACCGGCTCGCCCCACTCTTTGTCATGATACTCGATATAGAGTTCGTCGCCTTCGCACCAGCCGCATCTTTTGACAGGCATCACTTCTCCACGACTTCGCCCGCGTCGCCCGCATCGACCGCTTCCGCTACGCTCTTTTCAACCTGCGCCAGCCCTATCTTCTCGCGCAGTTTATTCTCCAGCTCATGGGAAGTTTCCGGATAATCGATGAGGTACTTTTTGGCGTTTTCTCTGCCCTGCCCTATACGCTCTTCACCATAGGAGAACCAGGCGCCAGATTTTTTCACATAGCCGTGCAGCACACCCAGATCAATAAGGTCGCCCTCCTTTGATATACCTTCGCCATACACAATATCGACTTCCGCTTCGCGAAAGGGCGGCGACATTTTGTTTTTCACCACCTTCACCCTGGTCTTGGCGCCCACAGTGTCGCCCTGGTCCTTGATGGCGGCGATCCGTCGGATATCGATGCGGATAGTCGAGTAAAATTTCAGCGCGTTGCCACCGGTGGTGGTCTCCGGGCTGCCGAACGAGATGCCGATCTTCTGCCGGACCTGGTTGATAAACACCAGGCAGGTGTTAGATTTTGCTATCACCGCAGTCAGCTTCCGCAGCGCCTGGCTCATAAGGCGCGCCTGCATACCCATCTGCGGGTCGCCCATATCTCCGTCCAGCTCCGATTTCGGCACCAGCGCGGCCACAGAGTCGATGACGATGATATCCACAGCGCCGGAACGAATCAGCACTTCGGCGATTTCCAGCGCCTGCTCGCCGGTGTCTGGCTGTGATATGACCAGGTTGTCTATATCCACGCCCAGGTTGCGGGCGTATATCGGGTCGAGCGCATGCTCCGCGTCGATGAATGCGGCGTTGCCCCCCGATTTTTGGGCTTCGGCGATCAGATGCAATGACAGTGTGGTTTTACCAGATGATTCCGGCCCGTAAATCTCCACCACCCTGCCCCGGGGCACGCCGCCAATGCCGAGCGCCGCGTCGATGGAGATGGAGCCAGAGGGGATTACGCTTATCGTTTCGGTGGATGACGGGTCATCCCCCATGCGCATGATGGCGCCTTTGCCAAACTGTCTTTCGATCTGGGAAAACGCCTGCTCCAGACTGCGATTTTTGTCATTTTCTTCCCGAGCCATCAGGCCACCTCACTATCAAATAAGTTACTAATCATAAATTTCATATACTCACTGAAGGCCATTATATGTAGAAACAATGTATATGTAAACGAAAAAAAAGCAAAAATGTGTTTAAGGCCACTTTCCCCCGTTTAATCAACAAGATAGATTTTACCAGGCATCGAGTGATGCTGCATATACGCTTGCAATCTCTGCTGCATTTGGTGATAATATCCACGATATATAATATTCACGATATATAATATTCACGATATATAATAATATCTCTGATATTCATATCCGTTTTATGGTTTAAACATATTAAAACCTTTAGGGAGGCCACAATGTTTTCTATCAGACTCATACAGAAACTGTCATTGATCATTCTATCTATCTCATTTTCATTTATGACAGCACACATGGCTATTGCGGCGAACAATGACTTTGGTTCAAACAGCACAACTACTGGAGCGAGCAATTACACCATCAGTGGTGGAGATAGCAATACTGTTGGCAACGATTCTACAACCGTTGGCGGAGGCTATTATAACACCGCCAGCGGCTCTAAATCCACCGTTGGCGGAGGGAAGAATAACACCGCCAGTAACTTGTATGCCACCGTGGGCGGAGGCTGGTTAAACAAAGCCAGCAACTCGTATGCCACTGTCGGCGGAGGTAGCACTAATATTGCCAGCGGCGACCGGTCCATCGTAGGCGGAGGATTTCAAAACAAGGCCATTGCCCAATTTTCTACTGCAAGCGGCGGGCAAAATAACACGGCAAGTGGCATTAACTCCACCATGGGCGGGGGCGCAAGTAACACCGCCAATGGCCATCAATCCACAGTATGTGGAGGTTGGGCCAACATCGCCAGTGGCCTGTATTCGACAATAGTCGGAGGCGGAGCAAACAAGGCCAGTAATGAAAAATCTACAGTGAGTGGCGGTAACAACAACAATGCCAGTGGACGATTCGCATTTGTTGGCGGAGGCGATACTAATACTTCTAGCAATGATAATACTACCGCAGGCGGAGGCGCGCTTAACATCGCCAGTGGCTATGTTTCAACAATTGCTGGAGGTTTGAGTAACGAGGCCAGCGGCGCAATATCTATTTTGGGTGGAGGACAAGAAAATATTGCTAGCGGCATCTACTCCACACTGAGCGGCGGCTTGCGTAACACCGCCAGCGGCTACGGCGGAACCATAGGTGGAGGCAGGGACAACACCGCCAGCGGACAATATTCCATTGTAGGTGGTGGACAGAACAACGGCGCCGGTAACAGTTACGCTTCGGTGGGCGGAGGCGCTTTCAACAAAGCTTACGGTCTGTTTGCCACCATCCCGGGTGGGCATGGCAACGCGGCCGCAGGCTATAGCTTTGCCGCGGGCAAAAGGGCCAGGGCCGTCCACACAGGAGCTTTCGTCTGGGGCGACAGCACCAACACCGATATTCAATCATCCAATCATAACCAGGTGACGTTCCGGGCCAGGGGCGGCTACCTTCTGTTTACCAACGCTGGAGCTACCCTAGGGGCGCGGCTGAACCCAAACGCCACTGCGTAGGTGGCTATGAGTGACCGTAATTCCAAGGAGAAGGTGGTGAAGGTGGACAGCCGGAAGGTGCTGGAGAAGCTGGCGCAGATGGAGATCGCCACCTGGCAGTACAAGGGTGTGGACGCGCCGGTGCGGCATATGGGTCCGATGGCGCAAGATTTTTACAAGGCGTACAGCCTGGGTCATGACGAAAAGGGGATATCCACCCTGGATGCCGACGGCGTTGCCCTGGCCGCCATCCAGGGGCTGTATGAAATCCTGAAAAAGAAAAACGCCACAATTGCGATGCATAAAGATAAAATCACTGAACTGGAAACGCGAATAACAAGATTGGAAAAAAATAATTAATGAAAATATCTATTACATATTGCCAGAGCTGAAACTACTATCCATACGCCGCCAGGCTGGCGGAAGAGATAATGGAAGTGTTCGGGGTGGAGGCGGAGCTTGACGGCGGCTTTGGTGGTGTCTACGATATCAGGCTGGATGATAAGCTGATTTTCTCCAAGCATGGGTCAGGGAACCGGTTCCCGCTGAAAGGTGAAATAATCGGGCTGATAAAAGCGGAAGTCAGCGCGGAATAGCGAATCGGTTTATCGATTTATCCTTGAGTTAATGGCCTGAGCCAGTCTTTCTGCTTTCTGTGAGCCTATCAGCAGCGGCTTGCCTTTATGGCAGTGGAGCTGGACGCCCTGGTCGCCATAGACGTTATAGGCGCCTCCCTTGCCCTGGAACCCGTACCGGATGCCCCACCCTCCATACTCCATGATGGGCCGATAGGTCCGCGCCTTACACGATTTTATGTCGCCATATCGTATCATCCGATGGGGGAAGGGGTAGAACCGGATATAGAGCCCCTCCTCGCGAACTTCCGTGATCAGCTTCAACACAAAGAAAACGTAAATCAAGCCCAGGGAAAACAGGATCGTGGCGGAGCCGACGATCAACAAGGCGGTGTCCGACATGGGGTTATCGCCCCACGGCTTACCATCTATCAGTTGCTGCACCATCCCATAACCAAACAGAGCAGCCACAGGAAGCAAGGTAACAGCCAGCAAAATCCAGAGCCAAGGCTGCCGAAACTGCTGTTCCTCGCGAAACATGGTTTAATATCCGCAGTTGACTATCAGCCCTGACCCAGAATTTTGTGCAGATGGAAATGGTGCGGGCCCAGCTTGCCGCCATAGTTGCCGGCGGTGATCTTTTTAACGCCGTCGACGCCGCTAGCCGCTTCTATACCAACTTTCATCGCGTTGTCGATAGATTCGCTGTCCACACCATCCACCACGATCTCCAGCACCGAGTTCATACCTTTCTCCAGCTTCGAATCGACCTGCCGGCAGATGGTGGGGCAATACTCTGTGTTGGTGGATGCGGACAAGAACTTGTATTTCGACCCGACCTTGGAGCCGGAGCGCACAACACCACCAGGAAACGGCAAGATAATGCCAGGCAGAGGATCCATCACCTCAACAGCCGCGCGAGCCGCATCGGAAGCGCTCTTTGCGGAGTCCGCCAGAATCAGGAAGTTACCACCACCAATGCCGTCGGCCCTGCCAAAACCTTCCTCGATCACAAACTCGCCCTCCATCACAGGAATCCGCCAGTACCGACGCCCACCCGTGACCTTGGACGCCTGGAACCCGTCGCCAAAATAGCGCAGCTTCGACCCGATCTCCATCATCGCGTCCGACTCCACCGCGTTATACACAGCGGTAGTAGGGCATGTCATAATCGCCTGCCCGACCCGGTTGGTCAGCTGCTCTTCCAATCCTTTTTTGCCCATGGCGAAAAACAGAAGGTTGGCGCCTTGCCTGCCATCGGGTGTGTCTGCAGTGTAGCTTTCGATCCCAGCCTCGACACCGCATCCGATAACCGATGTGGCGAAGCCGGTGGCTGTATTGCACGCAGCGTCGAGCCATTGTTTATCAGCCGCTGTTACCAACAGCCGGGTATAGACCATGGGAAACGCTTCGGCGAAGGTGTCTTCTATCTCTGCGTTGTTCAACTTGATAGTAGTAGCTGTATTCTCCATTTCCTCTTACGCATTAAAGTTATAATCAGGCTCTATATAATAACACCAAGGGCCTGAATTGCCCAAAATTTTGTCGATAATTTTGTATGCTATATTTAAAGGGTAAAAACCTGATATTTACGCACTTCTATGGTGATAATCCTATCTGTAGTCGTTTGAATGGAGATACCGATCGTACCGGAATGAATTTTTCTTTACTATAGTATCTAATTGTGTTTATTTTATGATGTTCTGAAAATGTACGGCAAGTGTTGCGCATGCGGACAGAAAAACGGGGAAAACCGGCGGAACGGCCCATATGACCGAGGCATGACAATTGCTACATTTTATCCAAATGCATTACTTTATTCATAGTTGAGGGGTGATTTTGAAAGTTTCTCATCTTGCCAGACAGCGCCGAACGCTTCCAAATCAACGCAATGAACAGCCCAAAAACAGCGTCCCGCTCCGTTATTATTTACCGGTTTTGCTCATTTTGCTGCTCCAGGCCCCGCTGGCGGAGGCGGTATCCATGAAAGATTTCCATATCCATGGCTACCTGGACCTGGAGTATAAGCAGTCGAACAAGGATATCCATGCCGGCTTCAGCGAAGAATCCCCAAACCTGAAAAACGGATCGTTCGACCAGCGGCACCTGAACATTTTGATGGATTTCAAGGTATGGCCCAAGCTGTTTGTCAAAACCCATGTGGAGTTTGAGCATGGTGTGAACCCAAGCTCGGGCGACTCTGGCATTGTGCTGGAATATGCGTTTGTGGAATACACCCATAACAACGCAATACAGTTGCGCGGGGGCAAGATGCTCAGCCCGTGGGGTATCTATAACGAGATACGGGACGCCACGCCCACTTATCTTTCGGTGGGCATACCGGAGCTGCTCTACCGGGCGGAGGAGCATGGTGGGTTCGCCTTTATACCGAAATGGACCACCGGCCTGGCAACGCTGGGCGCTATTATTGTCGACTCGTCACACAACGACCTTGAATACACTGTTTACCTGGGCAATGGAGAGTCCAGGCTGACCACCAACGAAAGCCGGCACGACGACAACCAGAACAAGGCGATCGGCGCCAGGGTCAATTTCACCACCCACGATGGTGTATATCACGTCGGCGTTTCCGGGTTTTACGGGGACAAGGCCATCGACAATGACAGCCTTTCGGAAAGACATTTTAGTTTTACGACCCATGCTGTTTACACCAGGGGCGATTTCATACTGAGCGGAGAATATGGATATTCCGAGCTGTCCAAATGGAAATCAAAAGCCTGGTTTCTCCAGCTTTCGCGCAGGATTGGCAAATTCACGCCATATTTACGCTACTCCACGCTCGACCCGTTAGACTCTGTCAGTGATGACGACTGGACCAGATATATCGCCGGATTGAACGTGAAAATCATGGACTTTCTGTTTTTCAAGGCGGAGTGGAACCAGAATATGCGCGGCGAAAACAACACATCCATCGTCGGCGATGACGACCCGGATTATGGCGAGTTCCGCGCCGCCATCGCGGTCTTGTTCTAGACAGAATACCGCAATGTATAGCTGCCTCCGCCTGATCGGCTCGACGGTTGTGACCGCCATACTCATGGCGATGATAGCCATGGACCCCGACCCGGCCTTCACCAGCGACAGCGGGCTGGTGGTGGTCGCAAACAAAAACAACCAGGTCAGCTCCCTCACAAAAAGCGAAGTCAAAAAGATCTTTCTGGGCAAAAAAAGATTCTGGAACACCGGCGTTTCCGTGGAGACCTGCGACCTGGTCGAGACCGGTGTCCGCAGCAGCAAAACAGCAAGGGCCCGGTTCAGCCGGCAGTTTCTGGGCAAGGATCTGGTGAAACTGAAAAGCTACTGGATCAGGATGATCTTCTCCGGCCGGGGCCACCCGCCGGTCAGTTTCGACAACGCCGGAGATGTCATTAAATTTGTGGCCAGGGATGAGGGTGGAATAGGATATTTGTATCCGGCGGATGTGACGGATGATGTGAAGACGCTTACAATAACCAACGACGGTGAATAAAATTGCAGACGCAGGGGCTTTTGTAAACTGGATCCATACGGATACTAATTGCTGAAACAATGTCATCCAAGCTAAACATTTCGATCCGAGCCAAGCTGTGGGGGGGCATGGCGCTCTTTTTCATCTTCTTCATGCTTATCTGGTATCTGACATTTAATACTTCCGATAAAATCATTGGCTATCTCGACTCTTCCAAAGTGGAAATCATGAAACAGTCGGACAGACTGCGCCAGTCGTTGCAGGATGCGGAACAACTGATAAGCGACGCCGCCCAGCTGGGCGATAAAGACATACTGGGGGACGCGGACGAGAAGGCGGATGAATTCAGAAAAGCGCTGGCTCATCTTAAAGCCCTGGATGGCGACCGGGTGGTGGAATACGATTTGACGGAGCAGCGGTTCGACCTGTACTACAACAACGCCCGGCAGGCGGCGCAGATCATCATCAACGGCGGTTCCTTTGACGGGGAGATCGTCTCCCACGCGGAGCAGGTGGGCCGCACGCTGCCGGCCCTGCGCGAGGATGTGGGCCAGATACTCACCCGCAACTACGACTCCTTCTCCGCATTGCTCAACCAGGCGACCGGCCTCTCCTCCCGGCTGATCAAGGGCAACTCCGTCCTGCTTTTAATCCTCTTTTTCATATCGATGATATTCGCGCCGTTGATAATAAGATCGATAACCAAACCGATAGGCCGCCTGGTTAGGGCCACCCGCGAAGTGGCGGATGGCAACCTGGACGCCAAGGCGCAGGTGACCGCCCATGACGAAATCGGCAAGCTGGCCGAAGCGTTCAACGATATGACGGAAAAACTGAAGGAGAAAAGCGCCGCACTGGAGAAAACCACCAAGGACCTGAAGCTGGCCAACATCGACCTGAAGGAGGCCGACCGGCTGAAGTCGCACTTCCTCGCGTCGATGTCCCACGAGCTGCGCACACCGCTGAATGCCATAATCAACTTTTCGGAGCAGATCATCGAGGATTGGGACATGCTGGCCAGGGACAAGGAACGGTCCGCCGAAGCTAACGATATGATCAAACGGGTCAGTAAAAGCTCCAAACAGCTATTGGCGTTGATAAACGAACTTCTCGACCTTGCCAAGCTGGAGTCGGGCCATATGCGGCTAAACCTGGATAGTGGCGACCTGAAGGAGGTCATAGATGACGCAGTGGCATCGGTGGCGCCGCTGGTGGAAAACGGGGATGTCACCCTAAGCTATACGATAGATATCGATCTGCCGCAGTTCGTCTTCGACGAGCGCAAAGTGCTGCAAATGCTGATTAATCTTCTGTCCAACGCCATCAAGTTCACCAGGGCGGGACAAGTGACCATCGCCGTGGAACAGGCGGATGATTACCCGGAGGGTGTGTTGATCAAGGTGATCGATACCGGGATAGGCATCGAGCCCAGGCATCAGTCGATTATCTTCGACCGGTTCCGGCAGGCGGATGGCGCCGATTCCAGAAACTATGCGGGAACAGGGCTGGGGTTAAATCTGGTGAAGGACCTGATAGAGCTGCATGGCGGCAAAATCGAGGTCCAAAGCAAAAAAGGCGAGGGCTCTGTGTTCACCCTATATTTACCGTATCAGGCGGTGGAAAAAGAGGGCGAACCATAGGGCCGCCTGGTTATTTTTCGCCGGCCAGCGCTTCGGCGATATTCAGGGCGTGGTCCTTTATACGCCGGTAGTCGTTGAGCATGTCGGAATAGATCATGGTCATGCTCGGCTCCTTCCGCTCGCTGGAGAGCCGGGCCACATGCTCCGTCCGGATTTTTCGTATCTTATGGTTGATCGCGTCCGATCTTGGTTTCGCCTTGAAAAGGACATCCTTGGTCCTGTTGGCGCACCCGTTGGTCACCATATCCACATACGCGGCCACATCTTCATGCAACTCAATAATATCGTTCCAGTCGTCTTCTGTCAGCGACAGCTTCTCATTTCTCAACCGCAAATGCAGCTTCAATATTTTGGTAATATAGTCACTGATCGATTCATACTCATCCGCCATCTCCAGATGGTTCCTGCCTTCATTGGTCACTTCATGGGGCAAACCAGCCGCCAGCAGGCTGGTGAGGAACAACGATACCTCATGTTGGATCTTGTCGAGCACTTCCTCGCGGTTAAAAACCTTCTCGGCAAACTTTTTGTTGACCGAATCTCCGCCGATCGCCTCCTTTAATTGGTTCATCATTTTGGCGACAATATCCCCCATTTTCAATATTTCCGCCCTGGTCCGCTCTATGGCGATGACCGGTGTCTCCAGCAGGACATTATCCAGGTTGGTCAGCTTCGCCGCTTTATCCACCGTCTCGCCCGGCACGATCCGGACAAGGAACGATTCCAGATACTTGATGAACGGTATAAACAGGGCGGTGTTCGCCAGGTTGAAAACCGTATGCACAGTCGCTATGCCCAGGGTGATGTGCGGGAAGGTTTCGTTGGCGCCGTCCAGCACCATCAGGCCCGGATCCACACCCAGAAACATCTTTATGAAATCGATGTAGAACACAAATATGGAAGTGATCCACAGCACCCCCAGCAAATTGAACACCACATGGCCATAGGCGGCCCGTTTGGCGTTGGTGGTGGCGCCCAGCGACGCCAGGAACGCGGTGATGGTGGTGCCTATGTTCTCGCCCAGCACCAGGGCGGCGGCTGTTTCGAAGTTTATCACGCCGGTGGTGGCCAGGCCGATGGTGATGGCCAGGGTGGCGGAAGATGACTGAACAATAAAGGTGAGGACACACCCGACCATGGCCGCCTTTAACACGCCAAAATATGTATCCGCCTGGAAAAAAGAAAACCATTCGATAAATTCCGGTACGGAGCGAATAGGCTTGAAGCCGCTTTTCATCAGCTCCAGCCCGAAGAAGACCATACCCACACCCATGATGATCATGGCGATGAATTTGATGCGTTCGTTTTTAGTGAACAGGTAGACAAGGGCGGCGCCTCCTATCAAAGGCAAGCCATATTTCCCGATTTTGATGACCAGTATCCAGCCGGTGATGGTCGTCCCGATGTTGGCGCCCATGATCACCCCGATCCCTTGCAGGAGGGTCATCACGCCGCTGTTCACCAGGCCCACCACCATCACGGTTGTAATAGAACTCGACTGTACCAGACAGGTGAATATCACACCGACCCCCAGCGCCACAAACCGGTTGTTGGTCACCGCGCTGATAAGCCGCCGCAACGGGCCGCTGGCCACAGACTGGATACCATCGGATAGAAAATTCATGCCAAGCAGGAATATACCGAGTCCGCCCAACACTTTGAAAGCCATATCAAATATTATCGTCAGTTCCATCGTCTATCCCTGGATATATAAAATCAGTCGTTGCCTGCAGAAAGCAACTTTATCATATAGAAAGGCCAATGGTGTTTAAAATATTCTGTTTCTGGCCGTATAATCCTTGCAGTGGCGCCCCGCTGGCCCGGCGCCGGTGTGTGATATAATTTTACAATCGATTTTACCAGGAGCTGGAATGATGAGAAATTTTGTATTGGCGATTCTGCTCTGCGCACCGCTGCTTCTTCTATCCACCCCGGCGCTGGCGGACGACGTGACCGACCAGATAGACGAAGCCCTGAAAGCATACGAGAAAAAGGACCTGTCCACGGCGCTGGCCGCGATGGAGGCCGCCACCGCCCTGATGCGTCAGGCCAGGGCCGATTATATGGTGGAGCTGCTGCCAGAGCCGCTGGCCGGCTGGACCGTGAACAAGAAGCAATCCAAAAAATCTTCATCCTCCATGTTCGGAGGGGGGATCAGCTCCGAGAAGCGGTATGACAAAGATAAAATGAACGTGACGATCAGGATGACCTCTGATTCGCCAATGCTACAGGCGTTCTCCATGTTGTTTACCAACACAGGTATTACCGGCAGCCAAAGACGCCTGGTGGTTATCGACGGACGCAAGTTTATGCATGACGCCAACGAAAACTCGTATCAGGTGATGGTCGCCAACAAACTGCTGGTGGAGGTACAGGGCTCCAAAAAAACCGATGACAAGTTCGTCAAGGAATACCTGAAGGCAATAGACTTCGAAAAGGTAGAAAAATTCGCCCAGTAGATTTAACCACGGCCACCCGAGTGCCATCCCTGCATGGCGAAGCCGCTGGCGGAAAGCTCAAAAATTCGCGCAGCAGGTTTAACCCTACCTGAACTGCCCCACATGGTAAATGTCGGTGTAGAGGGCGATCTCTTCGCTGGTGGTGGCCAGGTCGTCCAGCGACAGCTCGCTTATATCCCGCTTGCCGCATATCCGCGCGAAGTCTGTAAGCTGGCTTTTCGTTAGCTCAAAATATTTCGCCAGCATGTTCGCGGAGGTTTCCACGTCCAGCCGCTTGCGGTATTTTTCATTCTGCGTGGCGATACCGACCGGGCAATTGCCGGTATGGCAGGCGCGGTACTGCTGGCAGCCGATGGCGATCATCGCCGACGTGGCGCAGGCGACAGCCGTGGCGCCCATGGCGATCGCCTTGGCGAAATCGGCCGGCATACGCAACCCACCGGTGATCACCAGGTCGACCTTGGCGCCTTCCGAATCGAGAAAACGCACGGCCCTGCTCAGCGCATATAGCGTCGGCGCGCAGATGTTATCCTTCACATGTTTCGGGGCCGCCCCGGTGGCGCCGCCCCGGCCATCGATTGTGATGTAATCCGGCTCGCATTCCAGCGCCGCCGCAACATCCTCTTCCACCCGGGCCGCCGCTATCTTGATGCCCAGCGGTTTTCCTTCGATTATCGACCGGATCTCCGCCACCCGCTGTTTCATCTGGGCCACGGAGGATATGTCCCGGAACCGCGAGGGCGAGATGGCATCTTCGCCCTTGCCCAATTTGCGTACTGCGGCGATCTCCTCCGTCACCTTGCGCGCGGGCAACATCCCGCCCATCCCGGCCTTGGCCGCCTGCCCTATTTTAATCTCCACCCCGTCGGCTCTGGCCATCGCCTCTTCTGTCCAGCCAAAATAGCCGCTGGCCATCTCCAGGATATAGGTTTTGGCGGCGTCCCTCTCCGCCCCCAGCATGCCACCCTCGCCGGAGCAGATCAGCGTGCCGGCCATGGCGGAGCCTTTTGCCAGGGCGATCTTCGCCTCGCGCGACAGCGCGCCGAAACTCATGTGGGATACATAAACCGGCATGCTTATCTTTATCGGTTTTTCCGCGCCTTTGCCCAGCGTGGTCTCCAGGTTCACAGCTTCATCATCCAACAATGGTGGATTCGCCAGCTGGCCGGGAAGGAACACAACTTTGTCCCACAACGGTTCTTGCCGGGCTGTCCGCATCGGCTCGGTATAACCGTGCGGGCCAACCCAACCGTCCGCCATATGCTGAACCATATCCATCCGATCCTCTACTTCATCCTCGCGACGGCGCCATGGACCAAGGTAATCCGCCGATTGGACCGATTTATCCGGTTCACTTACTTCCACATATATCCCGTCATCACGGATATCGACATTAAAGGTTTCTAGTCGGTTCTCAGGATTGTAGGCAGAGACACCGGTCTCAAGGTCAAAATCCCAGTTATGCAAGCCACACACAACCTCACCCCTGTCTAGCTTTAACCTGCCATCGCATAGCTGACCGCCCAGGTGTGGACATTTGTTATCCAGCGCATAGTATTCCTTTTCGGTTCTGGCAAGCAGCATTGAACGCCCCCCGGCGGTGACGCATTTTATTTCGCCGACAGACAGCTCATCTGGAATTGCGATTTTATGGTATGACATTGAATTACTCCCGGTAAATTCAGATTAACATGTTTAAATAAGAGCCCTTTTGAATTATAGTTGATAGCTATGATTTCAAACAAATAAAAACTGGGGGAACAAGCCAATGCCAAAGCTTTTATTGAAACTGATCATATGCGCAATCCTGATCACGCCACTTGCCTGCAGCACAGAAGATGATGGCGGCGGTGGAGGAACACCGGAAATCGTGTTCACCCCTGTGGTGGGTGGCATACTCCTGCCAACAGGCCTGACAAACGCAGGCGACGGATCGGGCAGGCTGTTCGTGACAGAGAAGGGCGGAAGAGTAAAGATTGTTAAAAACGGCGCGCTGATTCCACAGCCGTTCCTCGATATATCCCGCCGGGTGTTAACAGCGCATAGTGAGTCGGGGCTGCTCGATATCACTTTCCCACCGGGCTATGCTTCCAAAGGTTATTTCTATGTGAACTATGTGAACAGGAGGAACCAGACCGTTATTTCGCGGTTTAACGTATCGGGCAATCCGGATATTGCGAACCCCTCCAGCGAGCGTATCCTGCTGGTGATATCCAGAACCCACACAAACCATTACGGCGGCCAGATGGAGTTCGGCCCGGATGGATACCTGTATATAGGTGTCGGCGACGGCAGCTTGTCTGGAAATATAAACGACCCGAACCTGGTGGCGCAGAACAAGGGCAGTCTGCTGGGCAAAATCTTGCGGATCAATGTGGAGCCGAACATCCCTGGTTATACGATCCCCGGCAATAATCCGTTTGTCGGCGAAGCGGGGAGCCGCGGCGAGATATGGGCGTATGGACTGCGCAACCCGTGGCGCTTCTCCTTCGACCGGGCCACCGGAGGGCTGTTCATCGGCGACGTCATGTATGACGGGCCGGAGGCGGTATACCATCAGCCGGCAGGCTCGCCCGGCGGACAGAATTACGGCTGGTCGATCCTGGAAGGGTCGGAGTGCGCCAAGCCGGAGCTGGACTGCGGGCAGGGCGGGTTCACCAATCCTGTTTTCGAATATGGTCATGACCAGGGCGAGGCGGTGATCGGCGGCTATGTATACCGCGGCCCTGGCAATTGCCGGATGCAGGGCAAATATATATTTGGCGATTTCATCGGAAAAATCTGGGCGATGTCCGGTGGCGATGGCGGATGGTCGGCGGAGCTGCTGCGGGATATCGGCGATGATGGCCCCGGCGCCGCTTCCAGGGATCTTGACGAGGTAAGCGACACGGAAGAGCATCATGAAAACTATCTGATATCCAGCTTTGGCGAAGGCGAAAACGGAGAGCTGTATATCGTGATATTCGATATCATGCAAGGCGGTGTGGGCGCCATATACCAGATCAGCGACAATGGCCCGCAGGATTGCTGATTAGGGCGACTATCCAGATAGCCGCCAGCAGATAATAAACAGCAGGCAGAACGCAAGGCCCAGCCGCATCTCCGCGAAGCCGACTTTCATCGGGTCGGTGGCTTGTCTGTTCGTGATGATATCGTACAGGTTGCGCAATGTCGCCAGCCCGAACGGAATAATCAAAACAAATGGCGCCGACTCCCTGAAAACGGAAAGAACCAGAATCACAGACGCAAGCGCCAACCCGTGAACGGTCAATTCCCTTTTAAGCGCAGAGGCGCGTTCGACGGATGTGGTGAATTGTAAACCGGATTTTATAATTGCCAAAATTCCTCTGGTGGTTATCATCCTGTCGACAAACCAGATCACCAGCAGAAGATAGAGAGCGATGATGGCTGAATTGAACTGGTTGAGCTGTAGGTAAGCGGCGGCCGGCCCGGCCAGCGCCAGCCCGGCGATGCCGCAGATTTCCACAAACGTCACCCTCTTCTTTTTCGCGGCGCTCACCCACAGGTATGTCACGGTCAGCAAAATCGCGGGCGCGATGAACCATACAAGACCCGGCCTGTCCAGAACTGCCACTAAAAGCAGAAAACTGGTGATCGATATGAGAAAGTAAATGATGAACCATGAAACCGCTCTTGGTTTTTTGATCCCGACCGGCAGTTTGAACAGCATACGCAGCGGTGTGAACGACAGGAACCCGGACAGCGCGGAAAGAACAATCAGCGCGAACCCGGGCCATGTGATCCCATCAACTGGTCTGAACGCAAAACTGCCAGCCAGCAAAGAGACGATCATCACCATCCAGACTCCGTGTTCCCTTGGCCATATTGGTTTGCCTGGTATGCTCAAAATTTTTATCCTTGCAGGTTATTAAAATTGAGAGGTTACTCTGTACTGCATGATATTATCCATGATATATATCATTTTTTTAACATGTAACGAGGGCTGTTGCTAACTATGCCGAATATGACACAAGCCGAGCTTATGGAAAAAGCGAAGCTGATTAAACTGATAGTACTGGATGTGGATGGTGTCCTGACCGATGGCAGGATCATATATTCATCGGACGGGACAGAAACCAAGTGCTTCAATGTCCGTGACGGGCACGGGATAGCGCAGGCGCTGTTCGCCGGGCTGGAGATTGCGTGGATCTCCGGCCGCAACTCGCCCGTGACCAGCCTGCGCGCCAAAGAGTTTGGCATAGAACATGTTTTTCAGGGCAGGCATGAAAAGCTGACCGTGCTGTCGGACCTGACGGAGAAGCTGGGTATCGGCATGGAGAACGCGCTGTTTATGGGAGATGACGTGATCGATATCCCGGCGATGGAAGCGTGCGCTGTTGGCGCGGCGCCGGCCGACGCCCATGATGACGTTTTGGCCCGGGCCGACTGGGTGACAAAAAAAACGGGCGGCAATGGCGCCGCCCGTGAAATAACTGATCTGATATTATCAGCCCAAGGTAAGCTATAGGATAACTATTTGAGCTGACGATACATCTTCGCGATCTTGATGCCAGCTTCGGTGGCGATCAAGCCATCCTCCGGTGTGATATCCGGCTTCTTGCCAGCCAGCACACATTTAACGAAGTGCTCATCTTCCTGATAATGGCCCCAGACCTTCGGCCCGGACACGTCCACCTTGCACACCGTCTCATGCACATCGTCGGTGTTCAGCTTGATGGTGTGGGTGTCGATGGCGGTCAGGATGTTGGTGTTTTCACCAACCATTTCCATGGTGACGATTGTCTGGTCGTTGCAGACGCCGCCGGAATACTGCATGGATGAAATGGTGCCATCGGTGAACTCCGCCACTGCATAGCCCATATAGCCATGGGTGCCTTTATACTTTTTCAGTTTATGGTTTTCCGCCACGGCGTGCAGCTGCTTGATCTCGGCGCCCAGCAGCCAGCGGAACAGATCGATCGACCAGACCGACAGGGTGAACAGCGGTCCGCCAGACTTGTTCTTGTCCCACGCCCAGGAGCTTGGCGGCCACTGCGCGGCCAGCAGGTTGGCGGAGATATATTCGCGGTAATGGATGGCGGCAGGGCCTTTGCCCAGCACTTTATCCTTGTCGATCATTTTCTTTATCCGCTGATAGATCGGCGCGAACCGGAAGTTCAGGCTCGGCATCAAGGTTATCTTGGCTTTTTTAGCGGCCTTGATGATGTCCTTGGTCTGCTTCATATTGACACCCAGCGGCATCTCCAGAAGCAGATGCTTTTTAGCTTTTATGGCCTCCATGGCCACTGCATAGTGGAACGGATTCGGCACTGCGACGATCACAGCGTCGACATCCTTGTCTGCAAAAGCTTCCTTGGTGGTAAGATATTTTTTACAATTATACTTTGTAGAAAACTTTGTGGCCAGCTTGTCGTTCATGTCACAAACAGCTACCAACTCCGCGTTTTTGATCTTGTTAATGGAAGGCGCATGAGCTTGCCCGCCGACAAACCCCAACCCTACAACACATACACCTAGTTTTTTCATTGCATCCTTATCCTTTTATGAATCACTTTTTTGCCTATTCCTTCGCCTTTTTATCCTTCGCCAGTTTTTTCCAGTTCGGAATCTCGTCGAGCACATGCTGGATCGAAGGGAACGGATCCGTCATATGAGGAAACTGCATCGCCTCCATAAACACACGCTCGAACTCAGGGAATACCGTGAGTTCAAGATACTCGACCTCCCTGGCCTTTTCATTCGCCTCGAGGCGCTTTTCCTTATTTACAAGACAAAGCCTGGCGCCATCGCCCGCGGCGTTGCCAACCGTATGCACGTCCCCCAATGGACAATCAGGGAACATACCCATAAACAAACATGAAAATTGACTTAAATGAGAACCGAACGCGCCGGCAAGGACCACCTTGTCCAGTTTCTCGACTTTCAGGTGTGTCATCATGATATCAGCGCCCGCATAGATAGAGCCGACAGCAAGCTGGATAGCGCGCACATCACCTTGTGTAATCGCTATATCCTTGCCTATGGAAGTTTCCGGCTCGTAAGCCAGAACATATTCTGTAAGATCTGTATCCGGATCCTTCCTTAACCTTTTTGATGGCGCAAACTTGCTGAATCGTCCACCTTTGTCGATAATACCAACCCGAAACATCTCTGCCACAATATCGATAATCCCGGAGCCACAAATACCCTTTGCGTCTATATCATCTATCTCGGTATTCCATTCCGTCTTGCCGATAACCTTGTATTGCGGCTCAAGGGTATCGATATCAATCTCCACTTTTTCTATCGCGCCCGGCGCAGCGCGCATACCAAATTTTATCTGGGCGCCCTCCAGCGCAGGGCCAGTCGCCACCGAACATGAAACAACACCCAGTTTTTTAGATCCACACAACAGCTCGCCGTTGGTGCCAATATCAATGATCAGCACCACATCATCAGAGTTGTAAGGCTCTTCCGCGATTAATACACCACAGTTGTCCGCCCCCACAAACCCTGCCTCGTTGGCGAGGATATGAATATTACCTGATTTATTTATTTCGATGCCCATATCACGCGCTTTGATATCTATAGATGGCGCTATAGCGGTCGGGAACGGCGCAACACCCACATACGCCGGATTGATATTCAGCAAAATATGATGCATCGCCGTGTTACAGACCAGCACCATCTCGCAGATATCATCCCGGGTCAGGCTGTTATTTTCCGTCAGCGAACCGATAAGATCATTGAGCGCTTCTATGATCGAGCTGTTCATCTTCTCCAGGCCGTCCTTATTCTGCATGGCGTATGAGATTCGACTCATCACATCCTCACCATACCTAACCTGCGGATTCATCTTCGAATCGGTATCGACAGCCTTACCAGTCATCATATCTGTAAGGTACGCTGCCACTGTGGTAGTGCCGATATCAACAGCGATACCATAATATTTACCAATCTTGCCAGGAACGATCCGCACAATCTCGTCATGCAGAACATATACTGTCACTTTCCATTTCGCCTGGCGAATGATGTCTGGCATGGTGCGCAAACAAAAGATATCAATAGAGTTTATGTCAGCTCCATGTTCCTCTTTCACAGCATACTTTATCCTTAGGAAATCATCTTCAGGATCATGTAGCGAAGGCGGTTTCATATCTATGTAATAAGTCTTCAGAGGAGGATCTGGCTTATATTTTAGTTTACCAGCTTTTTTTCTGACCACTTGCTGGCCACCTCGGGCCTCTTCCGGAACAAACACAAGCAAATCGCCTTTAACATGAGCCAGGCAGGAAAGCCGGTAATTATTCTCCTTCTCCGCCGAGCTTAGCATCCGCTCTTCATCAGTTGTCCATTCAGTCAGGTGTGACGGATCAGAAGTTATACCAAACTTCTCAAAAAAGCCCACCTCTACCTGAGTCTTGCATTTACCACAAGTCTTTTTTTCACCGCAAATAGATTCGATTTCAACACCAAGGGATCTGGCGGCGTCGAGAAGTATCTCACCATCCTTGATTTTCCCTCTTCTTCCCGAGGGCTGGAAAATTACTGTATGCTCTTTCATCACTACTCCGCTTATCCTTCCTTCTGAATATCTTTGAGCGCCACGATCATGGCGACAGCTTCCGACAGCGCGTTTGTAGCGTCTTCTGCTGTGCCATCAGCTCCAAATTTTCCAGCTACATCATCGGTGATAGGCGCGCCACCGATAAGGATTTTACATCCCGGGTTTTTCTCTTTGATCATTTCGATAACCTTAGGCATGCCCATCATGGTGGTGGTCATCATCGCCGACAAGCATACGATATCAGAATTGGTCTCCAGCTGTTTCTTCAGGAAGTCTTCCAATGGCACATCCCTGCCCAGATCGTGCACGGTAAACCCGGCCACGTCGAACATCATCTTAACGATGTTTTTACCGATATCATGAACATCGCCCTGCACAGTTCCGATAACAACCGTGCCTTTAACGCCGGTATCGCGCTGAACCATATGCGGTCTTAATATATCCAGGCCGATATACAGCGAATCCGCCGCCATCAGCATCTCCGGTACGAAATATTCCTGCTCCGAAAATAACTTTCCAACTTCTTCCATACCAGTTACAAGGCCGTCGAATATTGCGTCGTAAGTGTCTTCACCGGTCGCCGCCCACTCTTCCGCCGCTTCTTTTACTTCGTCATCCTCAAATTCAACTACACCTTCAGCAAGCCTTTTAAGTAAATCGTCTCTTTTCTCCTGGTCCATTATAAACTCCCAATCTATTGGTATTGTAAAAATCTAAGCGCTGGAAACTTCTGTTTCTTTGCAGGCGCGCATCATGGCTTCAATATTTTCCGGTTTGGCGGTGGGCCATATATCACAACCAGGGTGAACACCACTCACACCCTCCTTGATAATCTGCGCCACTGTATCATACGCCTCGCTGGCTTCGCCATTATTCAATATTGCAAACGGGTTGAAGTTGCCAAGTATAACTGTGTCTGGCCCCAGTTTCTCCCGCGCGGTCGCCATCGGTGTTTTGGAATCGATAGAGATCGCATCAAACCCGCATTCCACCATCGTACTCAAGATAGGCGTCACCAATCCACAAATGTGCAATATGTTCGGGCTTTTAAGCTCAGCCGAAACTTTCTTGAGCGGCCCCGATATAATTTTCTTGAATATTTTCGGCGAAAGCACATCGGTTGTGGCGCCCATCTCTCTTACTGAGATAAAGTCAACACCGTTGTCCATCAGGTCATTACCAATGGCTATACTCACATCCGCTAATGCGTTGAGATATTCCAGAATCTCATCCGGCTTCTTATAAGCGCTTTTTAAAAGCGGCTCCAGCTCGCTGATCTGCCCGCCCAGGGTGAATGGACCCAGCAGGTAAGACCCGATCGCCACATCATCGCCAACCTTTTCCTTTATGATTTTCACCGCTTCCCTGATCAGAGGCAAACGGCCCTTATCAGACACACCCTCGGCGGCTATCGCCTTGATCTGTTCGGCAGTGGGCGCGCTTTTCGTTTTGATGGTCGGATACAATAGCTCGGAAGAATCTTGATACGGGTTCATCTCGCATCCCAAAACTTCCGCTTCCATACACAGGTCAAATGGTACGATCACACATTCATAACCGTACAGCTCCCAGGTGGTCATCGCTGACTCGGCCATTTGCTGGGCATTGTTGTGCACATTGGCAAACTTATAGCCAAGCTTTTCCAGCCCGGCTGAAGTGACGTTCCCAACACCGGAAAAGCAGGGAACAGGCGACACTTTTTCGCCACTAAGCATTTTTAACACACGTTCTTTCGAAGTCATATAAATAAACCTTTCAATCTGTATAGTTTTTCGCTAGCGAATATAATAATTCCAGGTTCTCATCCGACACCGTCGGCGGATGGTCGCAACCTGGCATTAAGATAAAGCCACCGTTTTTCGCGCCATCCACAAGGCATTCGTTTGCCATTTGCCTCACTTGATCTGTACTTCCCCTATCCATGATGGTAACAGGATCTACATTTCCTGCTATGCATAGTTTGTGCCCAATCTCCTGCTTTGCCTTTGTAAGCTCTACTTTATGGTCCAGACTGATGCAGTCTACCCCTGTTTCCGCAAACAGATCAAGCCGATTATTCGTATCTCCACATATATGCAGAAGTGTTTTCACACCTTTCGATTTTGCCCATGCGCTCATCTCCTGTAACGGCTCAAGCGCAAACTTATCAAACTGTTTTCTTGATATCAGGTCGCCAGAGGCAGTCGGGTCCGCCATCGTTATCATTTCTATGGTTCCATCTTCAATAAGCGGCTTGAAAATCTCCTGAATCATTTTAACGGCAAACGCGCATGTGGCTTTCACCAGAGGTTTGTTCTTAAAGGTGGCCCGCATCATTTGCTCTACACCCATAAGCTGGCCGGCAAGGGTGAACGGCCCCCAGGCGGTCACGGTGACCACCGCTTCGTCGCCAATCTCCGCTTTAACCAGCCGGGCGGCTTTCCATATTGTCTGGACTACCGGGTCATTTGGAATAAGACTTAGGTCAAGTTTCTCTATATCTTCTTCGGCAAATACATATGGCTCCTCCAAATCTGGCGCGCCTATCTCTCGAAACTTTATTTCACCACCCAGCGCGGCGGCATGCAGGTTGTTATAGCCGGAGCCAACATAAACAATGTCTGGCTTGAACTGGTTATATATATCAATATTGGTTTTCGCCATTCTCTCCGGGTCTTGTGATAATTCTTTAAATGTGGTGCCAGAGCGGTGGATTGTCCACACCCCACATCCGAATGGAGCTACAGGCACCCTTTCAGGCTTGCCCATCTCCATTGCCTTAAAGACTATTTCTTTCGCGTTCATCAGCTATTTTCTCCCAATTCTATCTTTGCATTTTATAAGCTTTAATTTTTGCATCTGAGTATGTTATCGCAATTCTGTCAATTTAGTTAATTATAATCCGCCAAGGCTTATGTTCATCACTGCTCCAAAAACTGCAAGTCACAATTGCAACCACTGCATATTAACCCCTCAGAGGTTCTGTGTACTTTCTATATGGATAGTAAAAGCATGTTTCAAGCTCAATAATTTTCATGATTCCTTGACCATTGCTGCAGTTTATGCTTTTTATGACGCAAACCTGATACATTACTTTATACAATTTGAAGTCGCCACACACAAAGAACAGTTGCGCAGTTGCCAATAGCGTAAAGCAAACAAGATTCGAGCCATTTTCATTATTTATAAGCATTCTGTTTCTATTGATACAACCCAAACCAGAAATGTGGTGATGTTACTGCATGTAAACAAGTTGAATTGAACAGATATATATTATCGTGTATCTTGATATTACTGTCACCAACCAGAAATTAATGTTACCAATTAGCAAGGCGGGTTACCAAAAGAAACGAGCTGATCGCATATACTAAAAGCTAAGTGGCCCGAAATTCAATATTAATCGAAGGTTACATTTCCTGCTCCAATATACGTATAATAACGTCACATTTATAACCTGATGAGGATTTATGACCGAAAGTTTTGCAGAAGCAGTTGAAAAACGCCTCCTGGTATGCGACGGCGCCACCGCCACAATGTTCTATGCGCGCGGGATCACAATAAACCGTTGTTATGAAGAGCTGAACCTGACAAAACCAGACTTGGTCCGTGATCTTCATCGGGATTATATCAAAGCTGGCGCAGATATCATCGAAACAAACACTTTTGGGGCCAACCGATACAAGCTGAGGCATTTTGGGCTCGATAGCAAAGTCGCCGAGATTAACAGAGCCGGGATAGCCCTGGCATCGGAAGAGGCAAGGGGTGGCGTGTTCATAGCCGCGTCGATCGGTCCGCTCGGCTCCAGCCTGGAGCCATACGGCAAGATACTGTCAGCCGATGCAAAAGATGCCTTTACAGAACAAGCCAGGGAGTTGGTAAATAACGGCGCGGACGCTGTAATGTTTGAGACGTTTCATGACCTGAACGAGCTCGAAATAGCCATCAACGCCGTTAAATCGTTGTCAAAGGAGATACCGATCATCGCCCAGGTCGCATTCGAACAGGATGGCAAAACCATATATGGCGCCACAGCGACGCAAGCCCTCACCACCATGGAATCGGCAGGGGCGGACATAGTCGGCGCCAACTGCTCGGTCGGCCCCGCGGCCATGCTAGAAGTGGTCCAGGAAATGGCCTCCTCCACCAACCTGCCGGTTATCGCCCAGCCGAACGCTGGCATGCCGAAACTGCTGGATGATCGATTGATATACCTTACCACGCCGGAATATCTGCTCACATACGCCAAACGGTTTATCCGGGCCGGTGCAAGAATCATAGGCGGATGTTGCGGCGCCACACCGGAGCATATCAGCCAGCTTAAGGGCGCCGCGCTGGCCCTTTCGCCTTCCCGGGTGGAGGTCAGCAAAACAGTGGACGAAGATAAAGAGGAATATGAAGAGACCGAGACGGCAGAGAAAACATCGGTATCCGCCAAGCTGGCGGCGGGCGAATGGGTCCGGTCGGTGGAGCTGTTGCCGCCGAAAGGGGCGGACCCCACAAAGGTGCTGGAACATGCCAGAAAGCTGAAAGAGGCAGGGATCGATTGCATCAACATACCAGATGGGCCGAGGGCCATGGCGCGGATGAGCCCTCTATCATTGGCGCTGCTCTTTAAAAACGATATCGGGGTGGAGCCGATCCTCCACTATACCTGCCGGGACAGAAACCTGCTGGGGATGCAGTCGGACATACTGGGCGCGGAGGCTGTGGGTATAAAAGACATCCTGGCCATCACCGGCGATCCGCCGAAGCTGGGCAACTATCCGAACGCGACGGCGGTGTACGATGTAGACTCCATCGGCCTTGTCAAAATGATCCGCAATCTCAACCGTGGGCTCGATATTGTGGGCAACCCGATCATAGGGCGCACATCGATCCATATCGGTGTGGGCGCCAACCCGGGTGCGGCCAACATCGATGAAGAGCTGCGTCGTTTTGAGCAGAAGATTGAGTCTGGCGCAGAATTCGCCATGACCCAGCCGATTTTTGATTCCGATAAACTGTTCGCATTCCTCGACCGGATCGATCAATTCAAAATACCGGTTCTTGTCGGCATCCTTCCACTGGCCTCTTTACGTTCCGCCGAGTTTTTGCATAACGAGGTGCCGAGGATGAGCGTGCCGGACGATATCCGCCAGCGGCTGAAAGACGCAGGCGAAAACGCCCGGGATGTGGGTGTGGAGGTGGCGCGGGAGGCGCTGGCCGCATGCGCCGACCGGGTTCAGGGTGTGTATGTGATGGCGCCGGTGGGCGGGGCGGATACTGCTTTGCGGGTTTTAAGTGAATAACAGGGAAATTCTGGAAAAGGTAAAATCCACAATTGTGGAGCGCCGGATGATTGAGCCGGGCCAGATAGTCAGCGCCGCTGTGTCGGGCGGGCCGGATTCTACGGCGTTACTCTATATTCTGCTGGAGCTGCGCAACGAGCTGGGCTTCTTCTTGCGTGTTTGCCATTTCGATCATGCCATCCGGGATGAATCGCCCGACGACATGGCTCATGTGAAACAACTGGCTGGCAAGCTGGGGCTTCGTTACGCCACGGCGCGGGCGATGGTTCCCCCGGACGCCAAAATCACGCAGGAGCTGGCCAGGGATCTGCGTTACCGGTTTTTCGAGCGGCAGGTCCGGCTGGGTCATGCTGATCTAATCGCTCTCGGTCATACACTGGATGACTCGGTGGAGACGTCGATCATGTGGATGCTGCGGGGGACAGGGCCCTCGGCCTTTGGTGGCATCCCGCCGGTGCGCGACCACTACATCCGGCCGTTGATCGACCTGTGCAAAGGTGACATCACCCGATGGCTGGATGGCAATGGCATAAAATATCTAACCGACCCCAGCAACGAGTCGGACAAATATCTGCGCAACTCCATAAGGCGCAACATTATTTCGGTGATGGAGAGGACCGTCACCGGCTCCGTGGATTCCATAGCCAGGCTGGCGAAGCTGGTCCAGGATCAAAACTCTATATTGGAAAAACAGGCTCAGGAGTTTGTCGAAGCAAACGGCGCCAGTCAGAGCAGCCTGCTAACGCTCGACACCCCGCTGCTGCGCGCCCAGCCGGAAGCCATGCGCTTCGTAATATACAGGGTGGCTATCAGGACAACAGGGCTGAATCCATCGTTGCTCACTTTCCGGCATATGGAGGCGATCGACGGCTTGCTGACAACAGGGACGCTGGGCAAGAAGATCGATCTGCCACAGGGGAATATGGCAATGCTCGACCATGCAGGCTTGAGCCTGGGCAAAGAGCCAGCGCAGTTCGAGTTTCCGGAAACAGCTTTCAATTGTCCGCTATTATTAGAGACAACATGCGGAACGCTGTCGGTGTCTGCCGCCGACAATGATTCGGATGACGCCTTGTTGATGGACGCGGAGAAGATACCTGACGGCGCGGTTTTCCGGACGAGACAGGCGGGCGATTTTTTGAAGCTGGCCAATACAGAAGGCCGAAAATCGTTAAAGAAGTTTTTCATCGACCGCAAGGTTCCCTCCGGCAGGCGCGACAAGATACTGTTGCTGGCCGCTGATTCCGAAGTAGTATGGATACCAGGGTTGTTTGCGGCGCCATCGATTGTGGCTGATGAGAATTGTGGGCAGGCAGTTAAAATTCGCTGGGATCAAGCTGGCTAGATCTCTACATTCTCCAGCGCCTTGACCCCTCGCTGCATCGGGATATATACAAACAAAACGGTAATTATGATCATGGCTGCGTACGATAACCAGACTTCTATTCCGCCGATGTTGCGCCCGATGAATACGCTGTAGAGGTGGGTGTAGACCGGCCGCGCGCACAGCATGACCGCCAACCCTGCGTATGCCAGCGAGATCACCATATAGATCACGGCGCCGGTGGAAGCGCTGATCTCCGCCACGTTTTCATAGTCGAACACCGGATAGATGGCGCCCATGCCGACCCCCAGCCCAGTCAGCCCGATGGTTAGCAATGCCACGGTCCCCGCCGATATGGCCATGACGAACCAGTCCACCCCCAACAGCAGGTTGGACGCGACCACGAGTATCTCCGCCAACAGAAGCAGCGGAAACAGATAAAGAAAAAACTTGCCCCATAAAAACCGGCCAAAACCGACAGGCGCGGTCTTCACCGCCCAGAAGCTGCGTCCCTCCAGGCTGGTGGTGGTGAAAACGAAGCGCACGGCCACAGCGGCCAGCACGATCCCGGCCAGCCCGATATTCATGACCGATACGATGTTTCTCAGATATACGGTCTCCAGCGGCAGGTTCCTGATATTGAAAATGTAGACAACCACCAGCGCGCCCAGCATGAACAGCTGTGACCATTGGCCGGTGTCGCGCCAGAAAAGTTTTATATCCTTGATCGCCAGCGCCCGCACCTCCGATGAGACCGGGGCGACAATCAGCCGGACCAGTTTGTAAAACCATCGCTCATCCTCCGGCGGCGCGATCGACCGGTCGGCCGCGTAGGCCGACGCCCAGCCGTTGTAATATATCTTCACGGCGATGGTGAGCGTGACCAGGATTGTTATCAACGCCATTATGTAGAGAAGCCCCAGCTTGCCCCAGAAAAACTCCCAGTCGCCAAACGCGCCCAGTTGCAGGGTTCGCGCCATGACGCTGGAGGGGAGCCATTCATAATCGGGGACCTTCAGCTTCTCCACGAACTGGATGATCAGCTCGTCCGGCACATCCTTGCCCAGAAACTTTTCCGGCTGCAGGAACCGGAAAAACATCACCAGCCCCGCGATAAAAAAAAGGCCGACAAACGATAGCACCTGATAAGCGCGCCGGGCCGGGAAAAACCGCATCAGGGTCATGGTGATCATTATTCCGATGCCGGCGGGGACCACAAGGAACGGCGCCAGGACAATCGGTATCGCCAAATAGTAGCCCCACGGCGCATAGTTCACCTCGCCATACGCGACCAGCACAGGGATGATGAACAGAACCGCCATCCAGGAAGAGTTTATCATTGTATAGATATATTTCGACATCAGCAGGTGGCGCATCGATATGGGCGACGATATGAGCAGGTCGAGGTCGCGGGACATATACATGGTGGAAATCGACGCGATGATATTGGAAAATATCAGCATGGAAAAAAATGTCAGGCAGAGCAGGTTGAGCAGCTGAATTATCAAAATCTCGCCCACATCGGCCGGCAGTTCGTTAAAATAGATCAGTATCCGGTGGAAAAACCAGTAGTCGCCGGCGATAAAGAGAACAGTTAGGGCGCCTATTAATACGATTTTAGTGATATGATCACTCTCCAGACGAAACATGGAGTTGAACATCAGTCGTCGTCTGGCTTTTTGTAATGCTATAAATGTTTTCATCAATACTCAGCTTATTCGTTTGCGCAACTTAATAGTTGTATCGGCAAACTGTATGGTTTCATAATAGGAAATTTGGCTTCAGGATAGCAATGTTAGGTTCGATAGTAAAAAAAGTATTCGGCTCTCACAACGACAGGGAGCTTAAACGGTTGCAGGCGTATGTGGAGGCTGTTAACGCGCTGGAGCCGGAAATCCAGCAGTTGAGCGATGGCGAGCTGCAGGCGAAAACCGACGAGTTCAAGGCGCGGCTGGCGGAGGGAGAGACCCTGGACGACATCCTGGTGGAGGCGTTCGCTGTCACCCGCGAAGCGTCGTGGCGCGTGCTCTCCATGCGGCATTTCGATGTCCAGCTCATAGGCGGCGCGGCGTTGCACAAAGGCAAGATCGCAGAGATGAAAACCGGCGAAGGTAAAACCTTGTCCGCCACACTGCCGCTCTATCTCAACGCGCTCTCCGGTAAGGGGGCGCATCTGGTGACCGTGAACGATTACCTGGCCCGGCGCGACGCGGAATGGATGGGGGCGATCTACAATTTCCTCGGGATGAGTGTCGGCGTTATCCAGCATGGGCTGACCGACGAGCAGAGGCAGGAGGCGTATAACAGCGACATAACATACGGCACCAACAACGAGTATGGGTTCGACTACCTGCGGGATAACATGAAGTTTTCGCTGGATCAATGCGTCCAACGGGAGCTTAATTTCGCCATTGTAGATGAGGTCGATTCGATACTGATAGACGAGGCGAGGACACCATTAATCATATCCGGCCCCGCCGAAGAGTCGACCGATAAATATTATGTGATCAACCGGATAGTGCCGCAGCTCCTCAAAAAGGAAGAGTTCTATACCATAGACGAAAAGGCGAAATCTGCAATGTTGACCGAAGAGGGGATCGCAGTAGCGGAAAAGGCGTTGGGTGTGGAAAACCTGTACGAGCCGGAAAATATCGAGGTCCTGCATCATGTCCAGCAGGCGCTCAAGGCACACACATTGTTCACCATCGACAAGGAGTATATGATCAAGGATGGCAAAGTGGTGATCGTAGATGAGTTCACCGGGCGGCTGATGCCGGGTCGGCGCTGGTCGGACGGATTGCACCAGGCCATCGAAGCAAAAGAAGCGGTGGAGATCGAGAACGAGAACCAGACCCTGGCCACGATCACGTTCCAGAATTATTTCCGGCTCTATAACAAACTATCCGGCATGACCGGCACCGCCGATACCGAGGCGGCGGAGTTCGCCAACACATACAACATGGAAGTGCTGGTCATCCCGCCGAACCGGATCATGGTGCGTGAAGACAATTCTGACGTGGTATACCGAACCGAACGGGAAAAAGATAACTGCATAATTGATGAGATCGTCGAAAAACATGAAGCCGGCCAGCCGGCGCTGGTGGGTACCATCTCCATAGAAAAATCGGAACATCTATCCAAGCTCCTGCGCAAAAAAGGTATTAAGCATAACGTACTCAACGCGAAACATCATGAGCAGGAGGCGGAGATCGTGGCCCAGGCCGGGCGTAAAGGCGCCGTCACCATCGCCACCAACATGGCGGGCCGCGGCACGGACATAGTCCTGGGCGGCAATCCGGAAATGCTGGCCCTGGGTCGTGGGTTAGACCCGGACGACGAGGAATACGAATCGGTTGTCGAAGAATTTACCGAACTATGCGAGCAGGAGAAAGGTGAGGTGCTGGAAGCCGGCGGCCTGCATATCATCGGCACAGAACGGCACGAGTCGCGCCGGATCGATAACCAGCTGCGTGGACGGTCCGGCAGGCAGGGCGACCCTGGCTCTTCCCGCTTCTTCCTGTCGTTGGAGGATGACTTACTGCGCATATTTGGCTCGGAAAAGATATCAACCTTGATGGAGCGGATCGGCATGGATGAGGGTGAGCCTATCGAGGCGAAGCTGGTATCCAAAGCTATCGAAAACGCCCAGAAGAAGGTTGAAGGACACAACTTTGATATTCGTAAGCAACTGCTGGAATATGATGATGTGATGAATAAACAGCGGGAGGTCATCTATGACCAGAGGAAGATGATACTGGCGGGTGATGAGATGCATGAAACCATCGAGGACATGGCGCTGGAGGTTCTCGATAGAGAGCTGGAGATATATACGCCGAAAGACGCTTTGCCAGAGGAGTGGGATCTGGCCGGGCTGGCTGACGCGATCGAACGCCATTTTCTGATCGGTATGAAGCTGGATGATGACAATAATATAACCATCGATATTAACAGGCTGGATTTTGAAACGGTCACCTATGATGAACTGCTCGAAACCTTGTCGAAACAAGTAAAATTCAACCTGGACGCAAAACGTGACATGGTGGGGGAAGAGTATTGGGGCCATGTGGAAAAAGATCTTATGCTCCATATCGTCGATAGCAACTGGAAGGATCACCTGCTATCGATGGATACCTTGAAAGAGGGTATCGGACTGCGTGGCTATGCCCAGAAAAATCCGTTGAATGAATATAAACGGGAGGGTAGCGACATGTTCATGCGGATGCTCGACCGGGTGCGTGAAGATGTGGTGGGCGCCATATTCCGGGTGCGGGTGCAGACCGAAGAAGAGGCCCGTAATGAGAAGCGGCAGCTGGCACAAAGACAGAGCAGTCAGAACCTGATCGAACATAGGGGCGACAGCGATAAAAAGCAGGAAACCGTAAGAAGAAAAGGGAAAAAAACCGGCCGGAACGATCCTTGCCCCTGCGGGTCTGGCAAAAAGTATAAAAAATGCCATGGCAAGTAACAATATAATACATATATCTATGACCATCCAATTGGGCCGCCATTTTACGCCGATAGCTTACCGTATCATTGCTAGAGCAGCCCTCACCACAAATTAATTCGAATTTTTCAAAAATTTAGCTGTTATCAGCTCCAAGTTCTACCTATATGCTGGCTTTGCATATGAAGATTAACCTGAAATAAGGTTTTATAGACTGCAATTAATTAACCAACCAGTTATTTATGTTTTCGCACTTGAACATATTTGTCCTTTATTAACCAAATTGGCGACGCAAACGAGTCGTCTTGAACTAACAAAAGTGTAACATTATGATATATAAGCGATTATTATTAGCGTCTATATGGCACACCTTGTGCTACTACCTATATCCGGAGGCCGGAAAAACTATGGCCATTTGTAGTAAACGATGAATTTGGCAGAAGTAGCAATGGTTGACAAAACAGATGATTTAAAAGCAGTGATAGTAAAGCTCAAGGATGAAAACCTGATCCTTGAAAAACGGCTGGATACGTCTCAAAAAGTTCATTTCGACAAGAGCAACGATGAGCGAAGTGTGTTCCTGGACAAAATCAGCCATGAAATACGAACTCCCATAAACACAATTATCGGGATGACCCATCTGTGCCAACAGTCCGAACTCAACCAGAAACAGCACAGCTATCTCAAAAAAGCGCATGAAGCCGAGTTATCTCTCCTCAACGTTTTTAATGAGATGCTTGACTATTTTAAAATCGAGATCAATAAGCTACATCTCGAGCCAAGAGATTTTTATCTGGCCGAAGTAATGGACAAACTGACTTCAGAAGTCGCCAACAAAGCGCATGATAAAGGTCTAGAGCTGATATTTGATATCGACTCTGACCTGCCCGATATTTTGCAGGGTGATCCATACCGGCTGCAGCAAGTTCTGATCAACCTTGCAACCAACGCCATAGAGCATACGGATAAGGGCGATATCACCATTACCATCACCAAGGATTCAGATGGGAATGGTGAAGTAAAATTGCGTTTTTCGGTATGTGACACAGGCAGAAGCTTGAACAGGGAGCAGATCGACAGGTTATTCAGGCCATTTGTTCCGGAAGATATACATGCGCCAAGGAGAAATAGCGGAGCTGGTCTCGGGATGCTTATCAGCAAGCATCTGGTTCAATTGATGGATGGCGAACTTTGGGTGAACAGCAAGCAGGATTTTGGCAACGAATTTATTTTCACCGCCACGCTGGATGTGCGCGAAAGAATTGAAAAGAAGATCCTGGTTCCTAAAGCGAGGCTGAAGGATGTTCGCGCGCTGGTGGTGGACGACAATGAATCCGCTGGGCTTATCTTGAAATCGTTGCTGGAATCGTTGTCGATGGATGTTTCTGTTGTTAAATCGGCCGAAGAGTCATTCGTAGACCTGGAAATCGCTGAGAAGGTTGGCAGACCTTACGATATTTTGTTCATGGATTGACAGATGGAGGGCATGGATGGAATGGAGGCCTCGCGCCGGGTCAGAAATAGCATCTCGGTCAACCTGGAAACCATTCCAGTTATCATTCTGGTTACAGCATTTGGACAAAAAGATATTATAAAATCGGCTGGCAGGGATGATATAGACGCGTTTCTTGTAAAACCGGTCAGCCCGACTGCGCTATTTAGTACCATAGCGGAAACTTATGCCGACAAACCTTCCCCCCCGGCCCGCAAACCCACTTATGGAAATAATGATTTGGCCAGAGCGATCACCCACGATCTTTCCAGGGCCAAGGTTCTGCTGGTGGAGGAGAACAGCAACAACGATCAGCTAACCTCTAGAATATTAACTAACGCAGGCCTGAATGTTACTCAAGCAAGCAGCGAGCATCAGGCATTCACGGCGGCGCCTTTGTTTGACTACGATATCGTGCTGATCGATTTCCATAAACCAGGGATAGACGCGTATGGGATAACAAATAGAATACGGAATAACCAAAAACATGCAAATGTCCCGATCATGGCCATGGTGGATGGCAACGCGCTTGCCGAGAAAGAAAGTTATCTGCAGGCAGGCCTGAACGACTGCATTGCCAAACCGGTCGAAGCATATGAGTTGATCCGTATGCTGGCCAAATGGATAAATAAAGACCGTGTAGTTGAAAAACCCGCCAGCAAAAATATAAATGAAGAAACAGAAAATGATAGCGCCATACAAGATATATCTGGGATCAATGTGCCAACAGGGCTTGCATACTCCGGCGGTAACTGGAAGCTGTACAAGCTGATATTGAAGAAATTTTATACAGACTATGCGAAGGCGATCACAGATATAAAAGAAATGATCGCGAACAATGATATGCAGACAGCCACAAGGACCGCGCACAACCTCAAAGGCCTCTCTGGCAGCATTGGCGCCAACACGCTTAGTAAATATATAACTAGTCTGGAAGACGCTTTGCTCAATGGAAGCAATGCCGCAATTCCTGCATTGTTAGAGTCCAGTGACCAGGAATTGAAGAGAGTGATCGACGAATTGGAGTTTCTGGTCAAGGATGAGCAGGCAAAACAACAGCCCACACCAAACGAAAAAATCAAGCCGGAAACCGGCGCCTTAAAGTTTCAAAAGCTAGTTAAGCTCCTTGCAAGTGATGACGCCAAGGCGGCCAAAGCGCTCGATGAAATCAAGGAGAGCTATCCTGACGGATATTTCAACGGCTCTCTGGAAAAACTTGAGTATTTTGTGGAGCATTACGACTATAAAGCCGCACACCGCCTCGCAAAGAAAATAGCTCAGACCACGCCTTTCAGAGGGAACGGCTAAGTGGAAAGAACGCTAGCCAGGGAAACCGTGTTGGTGGTCGATGATATGCCGGAAAACATCAGAATCATCGCTGATTTGCTGGCTGCCGATTATAACGTGAAGGTCGCAAAGAGCGGAGAGCGCGCACTGGAAATCGCCGCGGGCGATGCAAGGCCGGATCTGATTCTTCTCGATATCATCATGCCAGATATGGATGGATATGAAGTGCTGCAAAGCCTGAAGGCAAATCCGCTGACCCATCCAATTCCTGTTATATTCATCACCGCCCTGATGAGGCCGGAAGATGAAGAAAGGGGCTTGCAATTGGGCGCGGTCGATTATGTGACCAAACCGATAAGCCCGGCTGTGGTGCAGGCGCGGGTCAAAACCCACCTGGCCCTGTACGACCAGAGCAAATCGCTGGAGCATAAAGTCATGGAACGCACCTCCGAACTTCAGGAGACGCAGTTCGAAATTGTCCGGCAGCTTGCCAGGGCGGGTGAATTCAAGGATAACGAAACCGGGTTGCATATTGTGAGGATCAGCAAATATTCCAAAATGCTGGGTCAAAAAATCGGTCTTAATGTCAACGCCACAGAATTGCTGGCCCATGCCGCGCCGATGCACGATATCGGCAAGATAGGCGTCCCGGACAAAATATTGCTAAAACCAGGAAAGCTGGACAGGGATGAGTGGAAAGTCATGAAAAGGCATCCACAATATGGTGTGGAAATTCTGGGGCAACATAAATCTGAATTGCTGGAATACGCCCAGATCATCGCATTAACACATCATGAAAAATGGGATGGGTCCGGCTATCCCAACCGGCTGAAGGGAGACCAGATACCTCTGCTGGGCAGGATCGTGGCCGTAGCGGATGTTTTCGACGCGCTGACCTGTGATCGACCATACAAAAATGCGTGGCCCGTGGATAAAGCGATAGACCATATACAAAGGGAAGGCGGTCGCCATTTCGACCCGTACATCGTCGAAGCGTTTATGGATATCCAGGAGGACATCCTGGCCACCAGGCGAGAGCATGACGAGCCTTGCCACTCCTCACCAGCAAACAGAATGGCTGTTCACTAAAATGTACTATATCGAAAGAAAGGACTTGCCAACGATTGACCAGGCGCAGAATGTGCAGAGGGCTGTTGAATCGCTATCAGAACATGACACGCAGGTGGCTGTGCTAAAAGCCCTGGAAGCTAACAGCGATATTCATTCTATCATTGTAAACGGACTGGTCGCCGGGCTGAAAGCTGTCGGTGAAAAGTGGATGAAACAGAAAATGTACAACAGCCATGTGCTGATGGCCGCAAAAGCCGTGAAGGCAGGTCAGGATGCGCTTGAGCGGAAATTGGCGCCATTGGGCATTCGGCGGGGTCTAATAGTGCTGGGCACGGCGCAAGGCGACCTGCACGATGTGGGTAAAAGCCTGGCGGGGATGATGTTGAGGCTCGATGGCTGGGATGTGCGTGATATCGGCACAGAGGCGACACCCCGAATGTTTATGGAAAAAGCGAAAGAAGTGAACGCCGACCTGATAGGTATATCTATCGTCATGGGAATATATCTCGACAAGATCCAACAGGTCTGTTCGCTGGTCCGGTCGGAGGGTATAAGGGCCAAAGTGATCATAGGCGGCCCCGGCTCCAACGACGCTGTCGCCAGGAAAGTCAACGCCCACACCTATGCCGGTTGCGACACGTTAGGCAGTCTGCAGGCGGCAAAGCGGCTGCTCGACCGGACGAAGAATGTGAGAGCCAGGACCAGACATATCTGAACGTGCCATCCGGGCCATGCCCTGCTCACGCTTTGTCGATGGCCCCTTCATAGGCGGACCATATCATCGGCCATCCCTTCTTTACGATATCCGCCATCACCACCGCGTAATCCCTGATCTCCTTTTGCGCATCGTCGGCAAGACGCAACGAAAAATAGTGGAGCAGGTTGCGCATATCTATCCGCCAGATTATTTGCGTGTAGGCGGACACCGGCAGAACCACCCGGGCCTGCTCCCGCGCCACGCCCAGCTCCAGCAGTTGCTTATACACCGCATAGGCATGCTGGTTCAATCCGTCGATCAAGGTCCTGGCTTTCATTGCAGTTTCCTGGTCAAGGCTCTGTGCGCTCATCTGCTTGTTGGTGGCGTGCTGGCCACGGACATCGTCCTTCGCCGGCACATAAAAAATGTCGGGGCATTCGGTATATCGAAACGACCATTCATTCAGCGACGCCGTGCGATGCCGGACATGCTGGCGCATCACAAATATCGGCAAACGAATCCGGAACGTAAGGTTGATCATCTCGAAGGGCGACGTATGCCGGTCCTTCCACAGCCGGGCGATCAGTTTCCGGTCATGCTCTTCGCTTTTGCCTTCGCTGCGTTGATACGATGTTCTGGCGGCCCGCGCCACCGACTGATCGGCGCCCAGATAATCCACCAGCTCCACCTCACCATGCTCGTGGATAGTATAAACCTTGTTCAGTTCCTCTTCCGCGCCACTGCTTACAGGGCGGCTGGTTTGATCTTCGGCCATGCGGCTACTCCAGTATCAGTCGTTAATTCACTGCGCCGACAAGCTGATATCGGCGTACCAGGCCTGGGCGCTGCTCATTGTGTTATCAGTATCAGACATTATCATAATTCCGGCCAAAGGGGGCGGGTGGGCGCCAAAATATTTTTTATAGTCCTCGACTATGTTCACCTGCTCCTCTATCCATTGACCTGCTTTCTGATTGCCACTTTCGGTGGCGACAATGATGGCCCTGTCAGTATAACTGCTCGGCATGTGGGCGCCCTTCGGCAGCTTGTTCGCCCACACATAATTGAGTGCGGAGTGAATCGGGTATTCACCCTGAAGTTTTTTATAAAAGGAGAACTTCAGGCGTTCAAAAAACCCGGCTTTACCCTTTTCATACCGAAACGATACATATACACGGGCAGGGAAATCATCCTTCCGTTTATCGGTGGCGTCACCATCCTTTAATGTGCTTTGAACTTTCCACTTCCACCGCAATACAGGTAGTTCATCGGCAGCCATATCCAGGCTGTAGCCAAGCCCGGACGCGGAATTATCCGCCACTGCTTTTACCGCGACAATGTCGCCATCCTGGATCACCATATACTCCGTATGCCGCTGGATTTTCTCGAATTCGATGGCCTTCCAGCCGTCCGGCGTATCGCTATAAATTTTCTTTTTATCAAAGGAAAGATCAAGGGTTGACGAGCCGATCGATAAAACCAGCAGTCCTGATACAATAGCTGTTTTGAACATTCACTACTTACCTACTATAAATGATATTGCTGCCTTGATACGGTTCACTGATTTTTCTTTACCCAGAGCGGACAAAAGCCCGAACAACCCTGGGCTGACCGTGCCACCGGTAAGCGCCACCCGCACAGGCTGGGCCAGATGCTTCAGCTTCAGCCCCTTGCTCTCCAGCAGCGATTTAAATTCAGACTCAATGGCCTCCGTATCGGAAAAGTCGACATCGCCAAACCTTTCCACCAATTCTTTTAATACCAGACAGATATCATCGGTCAGAAATTTCTTTGCCGCTTTCTCTTCATATGCTACTTTATCCACGAAAAAATATTTCATCGACTCCGCCAGCCCGGTCACACTCTGCGCCCTTTGCCGCAGCATCGGAAGAAGTGGAACAATCGAACCGACAGACGCTTCTATACCATCACCCATAAGTATATTGGCGATCATTGCACCCAACGTTTCATCCGGCGTGGTCTTGATATGTTCCGCGTTTATCCAGAGCAGTTTCTCTTCATCGAACCGGGCCGACCCTTTACCGACAGCGTCCAGGTCGTACAAAGATTTCAGTTCGTCCATGCTGAAAACTTCCTGGTCGCCATGGCTCCAGCCGAGCCGGACAAGGTAGTTGACCAGCGCCTCCGGCAAGATCCCCTTGTCGCGATACTCCAGCACGGAGAGCGCGCCATGCCTTTTCGACAATCGTTTCCCATCATTGCCCAGGATCATCGACACATGGGCGAATTTTGGAACGTCCAGACCCAGCGCTTCATATATCACCGCCTGGCGCGGTGTATTGGCCAGATGATCATCACCTCGGATGACATGGGTGATGTTCATTTCCGCGTCATCCACCACAACACAAAAGTTATAGGTCGGTGTGCCATCGGCCCGCATGATGATCATATCATCGAGCTGGTCATTATCGAAGCTGATGATTCCGCGCAGCATGTCGTCCACTTTTGTCACACCACTTTTCGGAGTGTCGAACCGGACAACGAATGGCTGATTGGTATCGGCCGGTATGTTTTTGCCCCTGCAGACTCCGTCATATTTCGGCTTCTGTTTTGCCGCTATCATCGCCTCGCGTTTTACGTCCAGTTCCTCTTTGGAACAGACACAACGATAGGCGTGGCCAGCGTCGAGAAGTTTATCCACATGAACCTTGTACCGACCCTGCCGCTCGGTCTGGCGATACGGCCCTTCATCATGATCGAGCCCCAGCCAGTCCATGGCTTCGATGATCTGTTCTATGGAATCTTCGGTCGATCTGGTCTGGTCGGTATCCTCTATCCGCAGTATGAACGATCCGCCAAACCGACGGGCGTACAGCCAGTTGAATATGGCCGTGCGCGCGCCACCAATATGCAGATAGCCGGTGGGGCTGGGCGCGAATCGTGTCCTCACAATTTCTTTATTATTCATCTATTAATTCACAGTTTTCATCTGAAAAGCTTTTTACTATAACATGGTAAACCGATTCAGTTCGATACGTAATAGTACTCTCCATCAACCCGGGCAACCACCATTAAAGCGTTTAACGCTTTGGTGCTTTAGCGTAGCTCCTTTCTGTTGCGCAGTTACGGCAGATTGCGCCATTGCTTATTATCTTTAATAAACAAAATAACTGTTTATGATGAGCAAACGTGTTAAAAGGCATCGACTTAAATTCTGACAAGGTTATATAAATGCGCCTCAATGCGCTTAGACAATGCTTGAAAATATCGGAAAAAACCAATATAATGGGGAAATTGGGAGACGCACATCGAATAGGAAAGTCGCTGGTCATGGCCTGATCCACTTTCGATTTTAACAAAGAATTTATACATACAATAGTGTGCGGAAAGGATTGCGCAATTGTGAGTAAAGCCATAATCAGACCATTGATGACCATGGAAAGTAGTAAAGCGGTGGATGTGATAAATGACGCCGCCACTGTTTATGATGGGGTCGTCGCCTCAGACGCGTTACCGACGCCATATATGTCCAAAGGTAGTTTTGTGATGGATATCGGTATGGGTGTCAAATTCTGGTGTGTCGACAAAGGAGGCGAGGTTCTGGGTGTTATGGGTCTCCAGAAAATCGATGGGATATCCCTGATTCGGCACGCCTATGTTCTCAAAAAATATCAGCGTAAAGGCGTTGGCAGTGGATTATTAAAACGGCTGACGACCGAACTGGATGAGCCTGTCCTGGTGGGGACCTGGAGAGACGCTGCTTCTTCCAATCAATTTTATGTAAAGCATGGCTTCACTAAAATCGATAGGGATGAAAAGGATCAGCTGCTTAAGAAATACTGGAAGATATCAGACCGGCATAGAGAAGAATCGGTGGTGTACGCCAACAAAAAATGGTTTGAGGCCGAGGGATAAACCATATATTCGCGCCTGGCAAGGCGGAAGACCTGCTATTCAGAAGCGGTATCCTGCGTAAAGAAAATAAGTTACCGCATTGAACTTATCTGATGTTTTAGCCAGCGCGATGCTATCGATATCTAGATACTCCTCGTTGGACAATTCTATCGAACCTGACACAAAAAACGTATTGCCCGGGTACCAGTCTGCGCTGAATCCATAAATCCACTGTTCCAGAGTATTGGACGTGCCCTCCTGTTCGTTGGTCATGAAGGTCACGTTGGCTTCCACACTCAGGTTATCGTCCACATCCGCGCCGATGGCGCCAAAATATTGGATAATATCAGATGTGAAATAGTTGATCGAGCGGAACGCCACATCATAATAGAACCAGTTAAAAAAGTCGGTCTGTTTCAATCCACCCCATATCAGGGACGCGGATTTTCCATCGCTCTCCCTGGTTCGTGTATCGAAACTTCCATAGATGGTCATGGTTTTCGTAACCTTCACCCTGCCGGCGGCGCGCAGTGTGGTCTGCAGCTCATGGTTGAGGTCATAATCCATCGACTCAAACAGCCGGATGGCACGATACTGGTTATAACTAAAATCGAGGGATACATTCTCGTTCGGAATAAAGTTGGCGCTCAGGTAAAAATTAGTCAGCTCGTTGCCACCGGAATCGGCGTTATGATCGGACCGGGCGGTTCCGTATAACCGGAGGCTTTCCGACATGTTGTAATAGCCGGACCCATACAGGTACGATTTATCGTCGCCGCCTTTGAATGTGCTCATAACATATCCGCCGCTCACCCCGGCTGTGGGGTTATTGGTGAACCCATACAGTCCATACATCATATAGTCGCCGTTCACGATATCGTCGTAAGGGTCAGGCTCCAACCCACCGAACAGCCCTACTCCTGATGTTTCGCCCAACGGATACACAATGTTCGCGCCATCCAGCCTGGCGGTGGGCATATAGTCTATATACTGTCTGCCCAGATGGATATCGACCAGCGAAAACGCCTGCTTGAACTCCAGCTTGGCTGTTTCAAACCTGGCGCCCGGAATGTCCTCGCTGAATGTTCCGGAGCCGGATGAACGGGTGGCCCCTTTCAGGCGAAGCGCTGTGCCATCGCCTATCAGCTCTTCCACATTCAGACGTATCCGAACCCGAGTGATGGAAAAATCTTGCGCCGCGACATCATCATCGCGGTTATAAATGGAGCCGGAGATAAACCCGGTGACGCTCTGGGCCAGAGCGGACACAGGCGCCAGGACGCAACCTATGGCCAGCGAGCAGGCAAGAAACCGTTTTGTCAATCGCATCTGATAAAATCCTTGGCCATATCAAAGTCGATGGTGTTATGACATAATGTGCATGTGGTCGGGCACGCCGGCGCGCCGGGCGGATCCCCATTGGCGTGTTCTTTTCTGTAATCGGCCCTGTGGCACGATATGCAATCGCTCTCCACCATCGCCCCGGGGAACTTCAGCGCGCCGCCACTACCCACATGGCACTTGCTGCAGTCGCCCTGGATCTCGCGGTGGCTGCCGGTGAATGTCATGCTCTTGTGGGCGTGGCTGCCGAAGGCGCCGCTCCAGTCGTATGGCCTGTGGCAGTTTTCGCAATTGGTATTGCCTGGTGTGTGGGCGCTTATATTGCCGGCGTTAAAGAACTCTTTTTGATGACAACTGAAGCAATCAACCGGGGTTCCACGATAGTCACGCCGGCTGTGGCAATCTTTACACTCCGCCGCCCTGTGGAGCCCCTCCAGCCGGAAGCCTGTGGTATTGTGGCGGAACTTCAGCGGATCCCAGCTCAACGCCTTGTGACAATCGGAGCAGTTGGAGCCGAACTGGTTGAAATGCGGGTCGGTGTGGCACTGCTGACAATCGGACCCGGAGCCTTTGTCGAACTTCACCGCTTTATGACAGTCGCCGCACATCAAGACGCTGTGGGCGCCGGTCAGCCGAAAGCCGGTGACCGCGTGGAAAAACTGGTCGGTTTTCCAGGTGTCTGCGCTGTGACAATCGCCGCATCGCGGGCCGAAGGTTCCTTTATGCTTGTCATCCTTATTGTGGCAGTCGATACACTCGTTACCGATCGGTTTCCAGACGGTTTTCTTTTTTATGGTGTGGCAGTCGGCGCATTTGGTGGATATGTGCTTGCCCTTGAGCGCAAACCGGCTGTGCTGGTTGTGAACGAACGATGTCTTCTTCCAGTCGTTCTCCACCTTGTGGCAGACTTCGCATTTTTTATCGTCCAGCTTGCCTTTATGCGGATCCATATGACAGCTTTTGCTGGCGCAGCTTTCTGTTTTGATCGGCCTGTAATGCGCCGACTTGGTCACACGATTCGGTTTGTGACATTTTTCGCATTTGACCTTCTTATGTTTACCAACCAGCTTGTAACCTTTATAGGAACTGGCGCTATGGCTGAACAGGGTCGGTCTCCACCCTTTGACGCTGTGGCACTCTTCGCACTTTTTACCCTTGAACTGGTTGCCATGGATCGCGCCCCGTTTGCGGGTGTCATGACAGCCGGATGCGTCGCATGTGTCGAACTTTTCGACTTTGAAAATATTTTTCTTCCTATGGCACTTCTCGCATTTCACCTTCCGGTGTTTACCGGTCAGCGGGTATTTGGTTTTCGCGTGGTTGAACTTTACCGATTTCCAGCTATCGGTTTTATGACAGTCCACGCAGGTTGACCCCAGGGTACCTTTATGTTTGTCATCCTTTTTGTGGCAGGTGATGCATTTCTCATAGCCCCGGACCTTGAAGACGCCCTTCTTCTTGTGGCAATTTTCACATTTCACTTTCTGATGCTTGCCGGTCAGCTGGTATTTGGTTTTTGAATGGTCGAATCGTACTTCTTTCCAGGTGGTGGCTTTATGGCAATCTTTGCAGGCAGAGCCCAGGGTTCCTTTATGTTTGTCATCCTTCTTGTGGCAGGTGATACATTGCTCATAGCCCGGGACCTTGAAGATCCCCTTGGTCTGATGGCACTTCTCGCACTTGACCTTCGCATGCCCTGTATCCAGCTTGTACACCTTGTCATGGTCGAAGGTCACATCCTTGCCTTTCCAGCTGAAAGCGGTATGGCAGGTCTCGCACCGGGCGCCTAAAGTGGGTTTATGTATATCAGCGTGGCACGATGCGCAGGTATTGTCGGCCAACAGATAGCTTTGCTGACCTTTTTTGGTTTTCGCCTTGTGGCAATCCACACATGCGGTTTTAGCGTGCCTACCGGTCAGCGGGTATCCGGTGTTCGCCATGCCATGGTCGAACTTTTTCGGCTCCCACTCGACCATGGAGAAGGCTTTGCCCTTATGGTCGGAGTGGCACTTGAAACACTTCTTATCGGTTACAGTGGAGTGATATCCTGTCTTTCGTTTGATGCGGGCGTCGATATCTTTATGGCAATCGAGGCATTTCCGGTCCGGGATACCACCGCGAAGTTCATGGCACTCGGTACATTTGGTAATTCCGGTCAGGTCGCCATGCAGCACGGATAATTCGCCAGGGCTTATCAGTTTACCCAGGTCCTGGGCATAGGCGTTTGCGCTAAGCGCAAACAAAAGACCCACAATTACCCTTAGAATCAAGCTGTCCCCACTAGCCTAAAGTTAATTTATAAAAAAGCTGCAGCAGCCTTAAATACTTCTCCGACCGCAGCTGCATATATTATTTAACTATTTCCACCAATATCAATATTGACTGATATCAATCGTCGTCATCGTCGTCATCGTCGTCATCGTGGTCATCGTCGTCGTCATCCGGGTTGTCGCTGCCGTGGCACGCCCTGCATGCCTGAGATTTGACCTGGCTATGGCTATATCGCCAGCTAATACCGAATGTATGGCACCATTCGCAGTTATAGCCTGCGAAATGGCGACTATGGCAGCTGGCGCAATCGCTGGTAATACCCTGATGGGAAAACGTGACCCCACTCCACTTCGGGTATTTGTGGCAGTTTTCACAAGTGGCGCCAAAATGTTTTTGCGGTGCTGTGGCCGCATGACAGTTGGAGCAACCTGTTGTATGGTTATGGGCGCCGCCGGATATGTTGCTCCATTTCGGGTATTTGTGGCAGTTTTCACAGTTTACTTTCCTGCCATCGTTATGGCTGGCCGGCGCTTTACCGACGTGGCAATTGGCGCACCCAGTTGCGTGGGTATGCGCTCCGCCACCGCCACTTAAGCTCCATCGCCCGGAAGAGTACTGATGACAAGTATCACAGCCGGTTTTTCGGCCATTGTTGTGGCTGGCTGGCGCTCTGCTGGTATGGCAGGTTTCGCACGAATTTTTGATCCCGTTATGAAAGGTTGTATGACTTATTCTTGTATGAGATGTAAAACTGTCTGAATAGTGACAGGAGTTGCAGTATGTCCCTGTTTGAGCCGTGGCATGGTTCAGGAACCGGGTCCTGTTATATTGATCCACATGGCAGTTTAGGCAGATCTGGGCGCCCGGCACATCCCTGGAATTTTCTGTAAACATTATCGAGCGCGCAGTCTGATGACAGCTGTTGCAATCCATGCTGGCGTGGCGGCCAACCTGATACTGCCTGTGCCAATCTGGTGATGGTTGAACGCCTATCCCGTTCCAGTTTGTCTGAGGTGTGGAGCCGCCGCCTGACCCGCCATCATCACCCCCGCCGCCGGAGCACCCAACAGCAACCAGGGAAACAGCAAGCCCAATCGCTATCAGAATATACCTGGAATAGTTCATATTATTCTCCGCTCATTTAGCACATTCAGTAATTTATATTTGTATATAAACAGCATTACCAACAATAGCCCGCAGGCATACCGTACTAAAATTCAGCACATATGGCGCCAAAGAATATTTTCAGATGACCACAGCGTCTACAGCATCAGGCAACAATAGATAAATGCTTAATTTCATACGGTTTACTGAGTACTAATAGCTGCGTAGTGGTTATTTTATGGCGGGATTATCGTATGTTTTATCTTGTCCTGAATCAAGACAACTGTACTAATAACAATACAGTGACTCCTCTAGCAGAGCAGTTTGAACATGGAAAAACGAAAGCTCAGTTATCCAGTTTGTATTTCTTGATCATGCGATAGACATTCCGTTCGCTGACCCCGAGGGCGGAGGCGAGGCCGCTTCTATGGCCCCGGTATTTATCTAGAAGGGTTTTCAGATAGCTCATTTTGATTTCCTCCAGTGTCGGTTCATGGTCGAAGCTAAAGCTGACAGGCGCAGCGTTACCGGCTCGACCTTGCGGTAAACCCAGGTGCTCTGGCTGGATCGTCGGGTCATCAGCGGATAATATAATTGCTCTCTCTACCACATTACGCAGTTCTCGCACATTTCCGGGCCAGTCGTAAGCGCCAAGGGTATGGAGGGCGCTTGGCGAAAGCTTTTTGCTAATACGTCGAGAGAAATCGTGATAATCAATAAAATGCTCCACCAGGTCAGGAATATCCTCCCGCCTCTCCCGCAATGGTGGAACTTTTATACTGAAAGCGCTCAATCGATAAAACAGATCCGCTCGAAATTCGTTCTCTTTCGCCATCGACTCCAGGTCCCGGTTGGTGGCCACAAGAATCCGGGCGTCCGATTGCAGGTCCTTGGTCCCGCCCAGTCGGCGGAAATTACCGGTTTCCAGAATACGCAACAACTTGGCCTGCATGGCTTGTCCGATCTCGCCGATTTCATCGAGGAATAGCGTCCCACCCTTGGCGCCTTCAACCAATCCTTTTTTCTGACGGTCGGCGCCGGTGAATGCGCCCCGCTCATGACCAAACAGCTCCGACTCAAACAGGTTCTCTTGTAAAGTACAGCAATCGAGTGTGACAAAGTTGCGATCAGTTCGTGTTCCAAGGTCATGGATTTCCCGCGCCACCAGCTCTTTGCCGACACCGCTTTCGCCTGTAATAAGAACGTTTACATCCTCACGGGCGACAGAGCGTATAAGTTCATTTACCTGATTCAATGCATCGGAGCGGCCCACCATAAACGATTTGCGGCCAGCCCGCTCCCGAGACCAGACAAACTGGTAGTCCTGGCGCATTTCAGCGTATCCCAATGTACGATGCACAGTAAGCTCCAGCTCTACAAGGTTGACCGGTTTAACCAGGTATTCGGCGACTCCCTGTTTCATGGCGTCCACAGCGTTTTTTACCGATCCGTATGCGGTTAACACGATAACCGGAGCCTGCGCCACCAAATCCGGCACCATGCTCAACCCATCCACATCGGGTAGCTGGATATCGAGAAGGATCAGGTCTGGCTCATACTTTTCCAAGTATTTGTTTGTTTCGGCGCCAGAGTGTACACCAGTCACTACGAACCCCAGTTCTGTAAGTTGGCTCACCATAAGCTCGTTGAAAACCTTGTCGTCATCGACGACAAGTATGCTCTTTTTAAGCTGATTGCTTCTCATAACTAACCCAGTATAACCTTCTCTTTGGAATAATCCGCCAATGGTAAAGTGACTGTGAATGTTGTCCCTTTACCTGGTTCACTGGCAACGCTGATATTACCATAATATCTTTCTATTATTGCTTTGCAGATGGTAAGCCCCAATCCGGTGCCTTCATTCTGGTCGGCTCGACGAGAGAAGAACGGAGCGAATATATGCTCCCTGATATCAGGGCTGATGCCCACACCACTATCCTCAAACTCCAGTATCGTTTTATCATCTTTAGAGCATCCTCGAATAATTAATCGGCCACCTTCTGGCATGGAATGAAAAGCGTTCTGAACAAGGTTTAAAACGAGCATCCGTATCTCGCTCTCCGTGGCCAGCACACGCGGCTCTCCTTCGATCTCCACCTGCAGATCAACACCCCTGTTGTCAGCCTCATATTTCAGCAGCGAGGTCACCTCTGGGATAGCCTGCTTCAAGGATACCAGTTGCACATGCTCGGATGGCGGCATGGAAAGGTTGAGCATCCGCCGGGTAACATCGATACATTTATCAACTTCATCATCCACCTGACGAAGATAGTCCATCACTTTACTATCTGTTTTGCCGGTTTCCGACACCCTCAACAACGCTTGCAGCCCCAACCGCACCGAAGCCAATGGGTTGTGAATTTCGTGGGCGACACCGGTGGCCAGCTGACCAAGCTCGGCCATATGTTGCTCTTGCGTTGTTTTCATCTGTTTTTCCAGATCACGGATTACTTCGACCACATAGGTCCTCTCTTTACCGCCACGGTTGATTTTCAGTGGCGCCGCATATATCTCCACCGGCAGCTCTGCGCCATCCTTTCGCCGATATCGATGAACCATTTTCAGAGGAGTCTCGTCACGTTCAAACTCGTACATTGGGCAAGTAATCAGGCTGGGCGGACATGGTTCATCACGGCCATGGCTGGACGCATAACAGAAGGTTCCCTCAATATTTGTCATATCCACATCGAAATGATGGCAATACGCTTTGTTAGCCAGCAGGATTCGATAGTTCTCATCAATGACCCGTATGCCATCCGGAGCGGCATTTATCATCGATTGCAGAAACTCTTCATGCGTCTTCAACTCGGCCAGGGTTTGCTCCAGCTTTTGCGCCATTATATTAAAGGAGCTTCCCAGCTGCGCCAATTCATCCTCACCCTGACTGCCAACCCGCGTATCCAGCCGCCCTTCCGACAGGCGCCCGCTGGCAATGGAAAGCGCGTTGACAGGAGACACCACCGTCGCTTTTATAAACAACCAAGCAGCGATTAGCGCCAGCAACACCACAAGGCCGCTGGATGCAGCAAGGGTGGCGGCGCCAAATAAAGCTTTTCGTTGTATACCTGCCGCTTCATAATCGACAAGCAGTATGCCATTAATCGGATTATCCTCTATGGAGCCGTGGCATCCGGCGCACTGCTCCTTGTTGCTGATTGGGTTTACACTGCGTAATACTTCCTGCCCTGCGGCGCCAGTCATAAACCAAGCCATACTTTTCGGAATGGTGTCAATTTTGGCGCAATCGGCGCATCCTGTGATATCCCCGGTCGACAGAAAACTTTCCAGAAGGGACTGGTCGGATGAAAACCGTACTACCAGCTCCGGATTGGTAATCATCACGCTTCGAACACTTTTTTGCTCTCCCAGACGCTCGACGATTTCGGCAAGCCCAGACAAGTCTCTCTTCAGCATGGCATTCTCCAAAGATGTCTGAAGAAGGAAATTTACCTGCATCGAAGCGTCCGCCCTCTCCTTTTCCAGCTGAACCTTGTACAAGCTTATAAATCCGATAAGCAGAATCAGCAATGACACGGCCAAAATGGCGGCCAGCCCGGCAAGAAGCTTCCGGCTCAACGATTGTTTAAACCATTGCAAGCTCATGGCTGCATAACCTGTCGCTCAATCATAAACCTGAAACAGCTTTGCGTCTTGGCCCTTGCCAGAGCATATATGGCATTGGTTGTTTCTGACTCCAGACTCCTCTGGATAGTGGTATGAGACCCCACAAGTGTAGCATCGTTTCCTGGTTAAAACCAACCGGCTCCGATCTAGGGGCGCAATACTTAGCAGATGTATCGCATCCTTATCACAAATATCCAGGCACAATCCACAACCTGTGCAGTTGCCGGCATCTATCCGGTACGCTTCATTTTGGCTGTCGCGATCCAGAGATATGGCGCCATGGGGGCAAACGCTTATGCATGCGTCACAACCGACACAATCTTGTGGCAAAAATTCCGGTACATGAACATACAGCGCGGCAAGCGTCGGTGAGGCGTCCGGCAAGCCAGGATACGCCATATTGTCGGAACTGCTGTTTTCAACTATTTCTGATGTAACGGAGCTGAAATATTTGGCCATGCTCTGAAAAAACCGACGTTTGCTTTTGTCCGTCGGTCCCAACGGCAACGCCTTATCATACCGGTTTTGCCATTGGTTACTGGACAAGGTTTCCATATGGAGAGGCTTTGCGCCACGGGATTTCAGAAGCGCATTTGCTTTATCGATTTTATTTTGTAAAGAATCAGCATTGCCACGGGCGCAATCTGCACATCTGCCTGACGCAACTACGAGACGCTCGCCTTCTCTTCCATATAACCAAAACAGGTCTCTGAGTCCAAGGGCATGGACACAGGGTAGTAGCGCGTCACCTTTTTCTTCCAGTTGATCGCAAGCTGCAAAAGCGCTTGGGCCGCCTGTCTCTTCCCGAATATCCAGTTGCAAGGTGGGCAATGCAATAACATTTTCTGGACAAGCGGGCACACACAAACCACAACCGTCACACTTTTGCTCGTCAAACAGCAACGCGTCCTCATCAAGCAACAACGCGCCATGTGGGCAGACAACACAACATTCTGCGCAGCTTGCATTCGGGCACAATGAATGCACACAACGTTTGGTGTTTAGTTCGATCATGTTTCTATTGGCGCCATCATAGCTGTTCAAGCAAAGGCGCTAACCTTGATATGCATCTGTTTGTGACCCGGATGAAATAATAAAATGAAATGAAAAGTAAATTATTTCAATATAAAGAGCATTATACCAAAATAACTTTTCAAAAGGTTCAGGATTCAGGAAACCTGATAACCATAACAGCGCTCTTTATTTACGAACCCCTCAGGGGCCACTGCTCAACAGCTCTGGCCGGGCATACCCGGACATGGCGGTGATCATGTTACGTTGTTCATTAAGATAAGCCACCGTCAACATGGCCAGCCCTTTATAAAACGATGATGCGTCGCTGTCGACCACCCGCTCCGCGAACGCATGTATCCACAGCAGTAAATGCTCATCAAGAAACCGCGCCACTTCCTCAATCGGCACAGCCGCTTCTTTGCACAACAGATGGGCAGCGAATTCCAGCTGCAACGCAATATGGTCATCCGGTTGGTCACGCCAGTTTTTAACTACCATTTCATAATGTTTATACCACGCGCGGACAGAGAACATCGCCTCCTGACGCTCCAGATGGTCTTCATCCAGCCATACAGATTCATAAGGTGACGCTCGAAAACGATGGGTCAGGTAAATGTCAGCATAGTCCGCGGCAAGACTATCTATATATGCTTTCTCGGTTTGCTGGTCCGCAAGCGCCAGGCCTTTATCTATAAGTGATATGCCCTCTTTAGCCAGCGAGCTATTCAGAACCAGCCCCAGCAACGACGCAAAAGGATAGATGCGTAAATCACGAATCATCCCTACGGTCAGTTCTGTACTATGAAGAAATGCCAATAGTTGCAAATCGGCGGCGGCCGCGCCCCACAGGCTGTTTAAACTGGGTTCGACCTGCTTGCATTCGGATGTTTCATGGTTGGCGGCGAGACTTATTTTACGACTCCCTTTTTGTGCGCTACAAACCTGATGGATGGGTTTGTCAGCTCCGGGTTAGCCATCGATCTGACCTGACGGACCACATGGTCATCTGGTCCTACTGCTTTGGTATCGTATGATCCATCGCTAATCTGGTCGATAGGCCCCACGTCCAGCACGCGCATCAGGCAGGCCATGACGCAATATGGTTTCCGGCCAGCATCGATTTCGTCGACGCAGAAATTGCATTTGGAGACGATATTCTGCTCTGGTATAAATTGCGGCGCCCCATACGGGCAGGCAGCCTCGCATCGGCGGCACCCAATACACAACGTCGAATCGATATCGACGATACCGTCGGCTGTCCGTTTAAATATTGCCCCGGTTGGGCATGTGGGCAAACAGGCCGGCTCAGCGCAATGGTTGCAGGACATATTAACCTTGTAGGCATACAGGTCTGGATATGCGCCGCCTTCAACATAGGTAACTCTGCGGAAACGAGGACCAGGCGCTAGACCGTTTTTATCCTTGCAGGCGATCTCGCACGATCGGCAACCAATGCACTCTGTATTATTATGAATAAAACCAAGCTGCTTCCCTGGCTTCACCGGGGTATAGACTACCCGTTGCTTTCTTTTTACAACAGCAACGGCGCCCTCTTTGTTGGCTTTTTCTGTCATTGGGCTATTCTCACTTTTTATGCTGAGGGTTGCGGCGAAAGACATGGGAGCGGGAAGTGGCCAGCTTGTCCCAGCCGGGCTTGTGTTCCAGGTTGGACTTCTTTATTTTTGCAAGCCCTGTATTGAAAGCAAACGCTCCCGCCGGGCTGGGGGTATCGCTGGTCAGGAAGTTGGCGTTGCCGCCCCGGTCCACCCCGTTTTCATCCAGATCCATCCATGCGCCTTCATGTACAACCAGCACACCGGGCATACACCGTTCGGTCACATATGCGGGCACAACTATTTTCCCCCGGTCGTTCCATACTTCACACGCGTCACCGGTTTTAATGCCGAGTTTGGCGGCGTCGGTGGCGTTCATTGTCACCTCCTGCTCGTAGGTCTCGCGCAACCAGCCGATGTTGTTGAATATGGAATGGGTGCGCCAGCGTGGATGGGGTGAGATGATATGAAACGGATATTCTTTCGCTTTCTCCGCTCCTAACCATTCCCACGGCTCGATCCATTTCGGGATCGCGGGAATCTCGTAACCGTACGATGTTCTGGTCCAGTCTGTATATTGCGATAGCTCGGTGGATAGAATCTCGATTTTGCCCGAAGGGGTCTGGAACGGAATACCCTTCTCTATATTATCCTGAAAAGCCACATGCGGCCTCCACAGTTTGAATTTGTAGACTCCCCGCTTCTTGAATTCTTCCCAGCTCATGGAAACGCCCTGATAGCTTTGCACTGTGCCCCACCAGGCGCTCAGATACGCTTCATCCACCTGATCCGGGTTGTCGAAATAGCTCCGGTCCGCCCTGGGATTAAATTGTGGGCCGTATCCGAGGCGGTACGCCAGCTCCGTGAAAACCTGAAAATCTGTTTTGCTCTCTCCCATGGGCTCGATCACTTTAGGGCGATGGATATAGTAGTGGCCTTTGTACCAGGGAAGGGCCACATCGTGGCGCTCGAAATGGGTGGCGATCGGCAATAGCACGTCCGCCCAGAGACCAGACGGTGTGATCGTCGAATCCATGCAGACAACCATCTCCAGCTTTTTTATCGCTTCGATCTCCTGATTTATGTTAGTCAGCTGGTTGAACCAGTTGGAGCCGTGCCAGAAGATAGCCTTGATGTTTGGGATCGCGCCATCAAGGTAATCCGCCCTGGGCCACAGCCCCAACTCTTCACGCTTTATGTTGGGATAGTTATTTACCGCATATGCCCAGCGGTCCGATTTGATGGAAGAGAACCATATGTTCGCGAACTGGTCATATGGAAAGGCGACGCTGTTAGCGTGCCAGGCTTTGCCAACGCCTTCCGCGGAGCCACCAAGCACACCAACATTGCCGGTCATAGACTGCAAAGTCGCCGCCATTCTATTGTATTGTTCGCCATATGCGTTTCGGCCAGGGCCCCAGGATGCTTTCAGGGCGGCCGGTTTGGTAGTGGCGTACATGTGGGCTAGCTTCCCAATATCGCCTGCAGGTACGCCACAGATATCCGAGGCCCACTCCGGTGTTTTCGGCTGGCCATCATTCACACCCATTATATAATCCTTGAAGCTCTCCTGACCCGACGCCCACTGCGGCATTGTGCCAGCATCCATTCCCTGGCAGAACTTGTCGATAAATTCCTGGTCCTGCAGGTTGTTGCTGAATATATAGTGCGCCATGCCAGCCAGCATCGCCGCATCGGTGTTTGGTCGTATTGGTATCCACCATGCGTCATATGAAGCGGCGCTGTCTGTGTATTGCGGATCCACAACAACGAACTTGCAACCGCGCTGCTTCGCCATACGCATATAATAGAACGTATTGCCGCCATGGAAAGTGTAAGCCGGGTTCCAGCCCCACATAATGATAAGCTTCGAATGGGCAAACGTGTCATCTTCATTGCCGTCTTCTATCGAACCAAAGGTCATTCGTGAAGAGAATGTGGTCCCCTGATACGAAGGCACCGACCAGGAGCTGGTTCGGCAACCAAACATTCCAAGGAAACGGCCAAGGAGCCCTTCGATCTGATCCGACTGGTGCAACACGCCGTAGGAAGCGCCAGCATATGATTGATCCAGGATGGCTGTTGGTCCATACTTGCTTTTTAATTCAACCATCTTTGTGGCTATATGGGTCAACGCCTCGTCCCATGAAACGCGTTTGAACTTTCCTTCACCCCGCTCGCCCACTCGCACCATTGGGTATAGCAGGCGCTCTGGGGAATACAGACGATATCTGTATGATCGGCCACGCAGACACGCGCGCAGTTGCGGCTCCAGTTCAGTATCCTTGCCGAATTCGCCTCCCTCCTGATACCGACCATCATCGGTAGAGAGACGTACAACCACATCACCTTTCTTATGCGCCACCAGCATATGCCGGGAGCCGCAATTGTGGGCGCATGATGTGACGACCGTTTTCAGCTCGTCGTCTCGGGGATATGGTTCATAGGCGAACGCGTCCGCCTTTTTCGCGGCCAGCGGCATAAGGCCGGCGACAGCGGCGCCTGCCGCCGCTGTTTTTAGAAATTCACGCCGGTTCCGGTTTAAAGTCGGAAGAGCGATCCGCTGGTTGCCGGCGCTGCTTTCGCTTCTGTTTTTAAAATCGATAGCTTTATCTTGCATCTCCTGTGGCGTCACTTGCTTTCTCTCCTGTAGCGCGCTTCAGACTGGGACGGGCGATCCTTGGCCCACTCCTGTATTCCTGCGGTCTCGTCCATACCTGGCCATGGGTGGCGTGGGTATGAATATGAAATCTTGTACCATTGGCGGCCACCATGACAGCCATAGCAAACATCGGCGCTCTTTTTAGCTTCAATCTCTATAGCGTCAGGTTTCAGATATGTCACCTGATGGCGTACTGTGCGAAAATCTTCTCCGTGGCAAGTCATGCATCCGTTGACCATATCTGGATCGTCAGGATCCTCAAAATTCTCGCGTTCTTCATGCCACGGGCCTTCAAGGCCATCCATATATTCAAAAGGAAATTTACCGTGGCAAGGCAAGTGACCTCTTCCCTTTAAATTGATCCATTGATAATGCGAGTAATCGGTTAAATTAACCTTGTAACAAAGTGGAGATTTACTGATGAGGAAGTCGAAGTTCACCGACCAGCAGATAGCTTTCGCCTTGCAACAGGCCGAGACGGGGACACCTGTGGCCGAGGTGGTTCGTAAGATGGGTATCTGCGAGCAGACGTTTTATCGCTGGAAGAAGATCTATGCCGGTCTCGGCCCAGCTGAAGTTCGCAGGCTCCGCCAGCTTGAAGAAGAGAATGGCCGCCTGAAGAAGCTGGTGGCGGATCTGTCGCTCGACAAGTCGATGCTGCAGGATGCTCTCAGAAAAAAGTTTTAAGGCCTGGTCAGCAGCGTCAACTGGTGCAGGAGATGAAGGATACGTATCGAGCGCCCGAACGCCATATATGCAAAGCGTTTGAGTTTGCTCGCTCGACGATCCGGTACCAATCGGTTGCTCCTGACCAGGCCGTGTTACGAGCTCGTATTTGTCAGTTGGCGGCAGACCGTCCTCGATACGGTTACCAGCGAATATATACCCTGCTTCGTCGGGAAGGTTGGAAGGTGAACCACAAACGTGTGTTGCGTTTGTACCGCCTTGAAGGGCTTGGCTTGCGCATGCGGCGCCCGAAGCGTCACGTGTCGGCCAGGAGTCGCGGAGCCCGTGAAGTGGCGACCGAGCTTAATGAGAGCTGGAGCATGGATTTCGTGACCGACGCTCTGTTTGATGGCCGCCGGTTTCGGGCTTTGACGATAGTCGATAATTTTAGTCGGGAGAGCCTTGGGATGTTGGTTGACAAGAAGGTTACCGGTGAGATGGTTTCATCATTTTTGACGCAGCTTGTTTATATACGTAGCGCGCCTAAAAGTATTCGGGTGGATAACGGTCCAGAGTTTATTTCGAAGGCGTTGGACAAGTGGGCGTATGAGCGGAAGGTAGAGTTGGATTTTTCGAGGCCCGGCAAGCCCACGGATAACGCTTTCATAGAGTCATTCAACGGAAGTTTTCGGGATGAATGTTTGAACACACATTGGTTCTTGTCAATGGAGGATGCCAGGAGTAAGATCGAGACGTGGCGAAAAGATTATAATGAATTTCGCCCGCACTCGGCATTAGGTAATAAAACGCCGAAAGAATTTGCGTTGGCTGCCACGGAAAAACAGCCAGCCATTGAAGCCCGAAAAGTCGCATAATGCCGGACCAAAAAATGGGAAGTGGTCAAGAAGCCCGAAAAGTCGCATAATGCCGGACCAAAAAATGGGAAGTGGTCAGAAGCCCGAAAAGTCGCATAATGCCGGACCAAAAAATGGGAAGTGGTCAGTTTCTTTCCATATGGATATTTTGGAGCACGAAAGTTAAATCTAGCCTGATTAACTGATGGCGAATTAACTTTGCGCCGCCAAAAAACGGGGATGATTGTACTTTGCGCACCGTTTTGCGTTCCGGAAAGTGCAATAGGTTTCGATCTGGTTTTTGGTGCGTTAACTAACAAACTCAATAAACTTGCAACAAACATTTGCGGCGCTTGTTATCAGCTCACGTTTTCGCGCTCGTCTACCCACGTCTGCTTTCGTCACTGTAGCGGAGGCGCGGTTTCGCGCCGAAGCGTAGAGTGACGAAAGAAATAAACAGTACAAATGAAAGGTGACCCAACTGGTTAGCCCGCACTCGCGTTCGTGACGGTCGGTTTTTGTAAAAATAAACAAAAATACATCTGCAAATAAACCGTTTTTATACTTGCATTTTTCCATCAACGGTTATAAATTTAATCTATTGTTTCCGCTCTTCATGAGCACTCTTCAGGTTCACCCTGGAGACCAAGGGCGCGGGTTTTTAGCCCCGTGTGTCATAAGCCGACCGGCGGGTTGGCGTATTCGAACATTGCGAAGGTTTTGGATATCCTTCGCCTAATCCTTATTATCTGTGAATGTTCATTAGAACAAGCGCAGTTTTATAGCCGCAGCTTCCTTGGCAGTTACCAGGCGTTGGCAATTATCCGCGTGAGCAGTTCCACAAGCTCGCGGCGTCCAGCGCATATCGCCGTCCACCATGTCGGCCATCAGTAAAACTCAACTCCATTTTCATCCGCGCGTACCGGCGCGCCCTTGTAAAAATCCGGTAATCGGGATAGCGGCTACTCGATTCTCCAACGCCAGCGTTTGTGGGCTGGTATCCGGGCATGCCCCGGAGGCCTGTTTGGCCAGGCTTGAAGCCCGTCCGGCTAAGGACCGGGCGATGGTCAACCGCGTTTGGTACGTCCAAACCGGCTCTGACCATGACCGTTTAATCGGTCGGCAGTAACACTTAACTTTTATATTCGAAGGCCAATAAAGGGAAGGCTCCGTATGCACAGATTGAAAGCCGAGATACAGAAAGTTATCAACAACAGTGAACGCAGAAGCTACGCCGGACGGCATGACCTGGAGGTGGGTCTGCACAAGTTCGGGAACTGGCTGATAGAGAATTATCGATCGCTGCCGAAACTTTCAGCTTTGAAACCAAAAATGGTCAGCGCATATGTAGAACACCTAAAAGGCAAGGGCCGCTCCACGGGCTCGTTGAAAAACAACCTGTCGTTCCTGCGCTCACTTGCAAGGGGAATTGGTAAAGCTAACATAGTTTACCGGAGTAACGCAGAGTACGGGATCGGTTCACGGAGGTATTACGCGACAGAAAACCGGTCAGCCTATCCTACACCAGAGCAGATTCAGCGTTTACCGAAGGAGGAGTATCGCCTTGCCGTTGAGGGCCAGATGTTGTTTGGCACAAGGGCGCAGGAGGCGCTGAAGTTCCAGATAGAGCTTGCTGATCGTGGCGCCTATCTGGCGCTCATGGGGAGCTGGTGCAAGAACGGCCGGGTACGCAACCTGGATATAAATAATGAAGCGCAACGCGACTGGATTAAACGTGTACACGAGTATGCCGACAGAACCGGCGCCAAAAGCCTGATCCCGAAAGGAGCATCGTTGAAAAGCTGGTTGCGCGGCTACCACGACACACTCCGCAAAGTTCTGGAGATAAAAAGCCACGACCTTCGCCACGGCTGGGCGCACAAAACATATCGGGAAATGATGAAACTTGAACCAAAAGTCTGCGGCGGACCCAGCTTCAAGGAGATGACCAAAGAGCAAAAAGAAATCGCCGACAAAGCATGCTGGTACATCTCCGACCAACTAGGCCATTCACGAAAATACATCAGCTCACAATACCTCGGACCCAGGAGGTAGTCTTGATATGAGATCAAAAGTTCAACTATTGCCACGATTGATCAGGTTAAGGGACGCTCATACCTACCTTGGCATGGACCGCAACTGGCTTAATTTCGAGTCATGAATATAAAAAAGCGATATTTTTCAATTAAAGAGCTTTCCGAGTACACAGGATTACCCCTTGGCACTCTTTATGACTGGTCTGCACAGGGTATGATCCCATCAATCAAAATAGGGCGCAGGGTTCTTTTTGACATCATGGATATAGATCATTGTATGGCAATGCTGAAGAGAAAGCATACTTCGCCCGAGCAAAGATCAAATGAAGTGATTAAGAAAATATGAAGCTGTATAATACCCCTGTAGTGGTCTATCCGACACGATCAAGCCACAGAAAGGATGGTTATTATGTATAAACGTGGCGGTGTGTGGTGGACATGTATACGACACAAGGGCAGAAAGATTCAGAAGAGCCTTGAGACTTCAAACAGGAAAGCTGCAAAGGTGATTGAGTCGAAAGTGAAGGTGCAACTTGCCGAGGGGAAATTCCTCGAAAAACAGATTGGAGAGGACATTACTGTGGACGAGATGATGGAAAAGTTCATTGAGGAGCATGCTCCTAAAGTCTCGGACAGCATGAGACAAAGCTACAAGTATAGTCTAAAGCGTCTTCAACCGTTTTTTGGAGAGAAAAACCTTCTGGACATAACTCCAAAGCTCATCTCCAGATACAAAGTATCGAGAAGAAACGAGGGTTGCTCGAAAGCTACTTTGAATCGTGAGCTGGCGATGCTTTCCAAAGCCTTTAATGTCGCAATCGTTGAATGGGAATGGCTGGACAGAAATCCGGTTTCAAGGGTACCAAAGGAAAAGGAGAACAATGAAAGAGACAGGTGGCTGATTCCTGAAGAGGAAGAGGCGATAATGAGAAACTCTCCTGGCTGGCTCCGGGATATTGTTGTCTTTGCCTTGAACACCGGTATGCGGCAGGGAGAAATCCTTGCCCTCGACTGGCCAAGCGTTGATCTGTTTCGTAAGGTCGTGGTAGTAAAGGAATCTAAAAACGGAAAGCCCAGGTCAGTCCCATTAAACAAACCAGCTTTTGAATTGTTGGAGAGCAAAACAAAGGTTCGTGACATCAGATGCAAGTTGGTGTTTGCTGATAAAGCTGGTGGCAAAATGGATCGTGCAAATCTTCGCAGGGCTTTTAGTCGTGTTGTGAACGAAGCTGGGATCATCGATTTCCGTTTCCATGACCTTCGGCATACGTTTGCGACCAGGCTTGCGCAAAGGGGGTTTGACATTTTCGCTATCGCCAAAATTCTTGGACACAGGGACATAAGGATGACGCAAAGATACGCGCATCATTGTTCCGAAAGCCTGAGAAAAGGTGTGGATTTGTTAAATTCTGACTACAATTTGACTACAGTTGGCCGGCAAGATGTTGGCCGGAAGTATGTAACCAATTGAAAAATTGGTGGAGCTGACGGGGATCGAACCCGTGACCTCTTGAATGCCATTCAAGCGCGCTCCCAGCTGCGCCACAGCCCCACAAGCGTATTTACGATACTCAAAATCGTAACTCCAGTCAAGGGGCATGGTCCAACTAATTTAATATAAAATATCAGAAGCAAAATATTTTTACAGATTCGATAGGATAAACAAGTTGGACAAACCGGATGCTTTGAAGGAATTGCAAACGTTGGAAGGTATAGGACCCAAAATAGCTTTAATGCTTTTTAAGATCGGCGTCCGCTCTGTCAACGACCTGAAAACGGCAAACCCGCAAGCGCTCTACGACAAACTGTGCGATCATCTTGGAGTCAAGGTCGATCGATGCGTCCTTTACGTATTCCGATGTGCGGTCTACAATGCATCCACACCCAACCCAGAATCTGAGTTGTTGAAATGGTGGAACTGGAAGGAAAGGCCAGTTAATAAGTTTTGAATATGTCTGCAACCACAATATTCCGTGGAGCTATAATTGCCAGCTTCATCTTTACAATTGCTGGTGTAATAGCTACATTTAGTTTGGGCCATACGCTTCCCCAAATGCTACAAGACTATAATGCAAAAGTTGAGCAAGAAATTTTGGCTGAGTTAGCAAGTACCAATGAAGAAGATCTATCGTCCGAAGAATCCTTTGAAAATGATTTATCAGAAGTTAATGTGCCGATGATACTATTTAAAGCCTTGGTAGCATTAATATTATCGATAATAGCTTTGCTGTCTCCCTTTATACTAATAACCTGTGCTCTTTGGTGTTTTACAAAATGGGAGCGTATTTCGTTTGTAATTATAAATGCTGTATCGTTTGGATTAATAATGTGGTTTAGCTTGTCTGACAACATTCCATCATTAATTCAAAGCTATTACGCAGCATTTGCAAATGATCCATCCGTGGAAATCAGCTCGCTCTCTGGAGCATTAATATTATCCTCGTTATCTATATATATTTATATTGGTCCGGTTGCTATTCTAACTATCGGCCAATGGCAATTCAAAAAATGGGCGCGAACAATCTACGTATTTTGCGCTGTAGCAACCTTGCCATTGTATTTTATCGGTGACGCCATAGTGATGAACTCTTGGGAAGCGACTTTTTTTGCCACAACCCTGCTAATGGAAGGCGCTATTATAGCTATGATGTATTCGGGCCAAATTGGTCAAAAGTTTGAATCAACGTTAAAAAAAGAAGGCCGTGTCATAGCCTAACAATGGAACAAAACATTCAAAAATAAATACTTAACAGCTCCTCATTATAACCCCACAACAGTAGTGTTTGACTACTAGTCGAAATTATGTATACTGCATTGTTGCGGAGCGGTTAAACTATATACCAAACGATAAAGGAATAATAAAAAGATATCATGGCAAATAGTTCTGTAATAGCAGAGTTCTGGGATTTTCTGAAAGTCAGGAAAAAGTTCTGGCTGGCGCCGATAGTTTTTATGTTGTTGGCGCTTGGCGCTCTTATTGTGTTCACGGAAGGTTCTGCACTGGCGCCCTTTATTTACGCCCTGTTTTAATCAATATAGATATACTATAGCAGGAGCGAAATAATCTACATATTAGGAATCTCCGCGTTCTATCACGATTCTGCGGCCGCCTTGTTAAAAGATGGGCGGATTGTGGCCGCGGCCCAGGAAGAGCGGTTCACACGGAAAAAGCATGACCCGGAATATCCGGAGAACGCTGTTCGGTTCTGCCTGGATAAAGCCGGGATCACTACCAAGGACCTCGACTATGTCTCCTTTTACGACAAACCGTGGATAAAGTTCGAGCGCATTCTGGAAACTTACGTCGCTTACGCTCCGCGCGGGCTCAGCTCCTTTTTCAAATCGATCCCTATGTGGCTGAAAGAAAAGCTGTGGATGCGGGACTTTCTGGCGGAAAAGCTGGAGTTTGAAGGGAAAATCCTATTCCCGGAGCATCATGAATCGCACGCAGCGTCCGCTTTCTATCCATCACCATTCGAATCTGCAGCTATTCTGGCCATCGATGGTGTGGGTGAATGGGCGACCACTTCGCTGGGTCATGGCAATGGCAACAAGATGGAGATCATATCCGAAATCAATTTCCCCCATTCCCTCGGCCTGCTCTACTCCGCGTTCACATACTATACCGGCTTCAAGGTCAACTCTGGTGAATACAAGGTTATGGGCCTGGCGCCATATGGCGAACCGAAATACGCCCAGCAGATTTTCGACAATTTAATCGACCTGAAGGAAGATGGCTCGTTCAAGCTCGACATGACTTATTTCAACTATTGTGCCGGGCTGACCATGACCTCGGGGAAATTTCATAACCTTTTCGGCGGCCCACCCAGGCAACCAGAGACTGAAATCACACAAAAAGAGATGGACCTGGCCAGATCCGTGCAAGTAGTGACAGAAGAAGCTTTGCTGCGAATGGGCAAACATGCACGCAAAGTGACCGGTGAAAACCGGCTGACCATGGCCGGCGGTGTGGCTCTGAACTGTGTGGCCAATGGCAAGCTGCTGAGCGAACGTGTGTTCGACGAGATATGGGTACAGCCGGCCGCAGGTGACGCTGGTGGCGCGCTGGGCGCGGCGCTGGTGGCGTGGCACAAGGTGGAAGACAAACCCAGAACGGCTGATGGAATACACGATTCCATGCTTGGCGCATATCTTGGGCCAAGCTATAATGGAGACGCTGTAGGAAAATATCTGGATGGGATAAAGGCTCCATATACAAAATTCGATTCCACGGAACAGCTCACCCAGGCTGTCGCCAAACATCTGTCGGAAGAAAAAGTTATCGGCTGGATGTATGGATCGATGGAGTATGGGCCGAGGGCGTTGGGCGCCCGGTCTATTATAGGTGACGCGCGATCGCCCGACATGCAGTCCAAGATGAATCTGAAAATAAAATTTCGAGAATCGTTCCGCCCGTTCGCCCCAACAGTATTAAAAGAAAAGGTTAACGAATATTTCGAGTTTGACGCCGATTCGCCATACATGCTGATGGTGGCCCCGGTAAACGAAGATCGCAGAACACCGATGACGGAAGAACAGCAAAAACTGTTCGGGATAGAAAAGCTGAATGTGCCGCGCTCCGACATTCCTGCCATCACCCATGTCGATTATTCGGCGCGGATACAGACAGTGGATGAAGAGCGAAACTCTGTCTATTATCAACTGGTGAAAGAGTTCGAAAACATAACCGGCAGTCCTGTGATAATCAACACATCATTCAACGTCCGGGGCGAGCCGATCGTATGCCGTCCGGAAGAGGCGTACACCTGTTTTATGCGCACCAATATGGACTACCTCGTCATCGGCAACTACCTGCTGGATAAAAATGGTCAGCCGGAGTTTGCAGAGAGCGGCGACTGGAGAGAGGAGTTCGAGCTCGACTGATGGCTATTGGCGAAAGCAAACGGGAAGTCAGGATCACCTGGATCGGCTTCACAGTTATATTCACTATCATCGGTTCCATCCTTTGGTACAGGGAGCGGGCCGCATATCCATATTTTCTTGGCGCAGCCGGGTTTTTTGGATTTTTCGCGGCGGTGGCGCCTATGGTCCTGTTCCCGCTATACAAGGTATGGATAAAGTTCGCGGCGGCGCTGGGCCGGTTCAACACCAAGCTTCTGCTCGGTCTTGTTTTTTTTCTGATGTTCACGCCTATAGGGATTCTGTTCAGGATCATAGGCAAGGATCTATTGGATGAGAAGATTGACCGCAACGCAGAAACCTATTGGAAACCGAAAGAGCAGATCGACGATCTATCACGATATGAAAAGCAATATTAATAAATGGCGCCGCAGAGCCGGATTGTAATTACAGGGGTGGGATTGGCCGCTCCGAATGGAAATGATCTGTCTGAGTTCCGCGCTTCATTGCTTAATGGTGAATCGGGCGTAGAGACATTCGAAACCCGTTATATGCCACCGGTTCCAGCTGGCGTGTGCAAATTCGACCAATACAAGCATCAGGCCAAAAAGCAGTCCCGCCGCGGCACCCGGGCAGGCGCGCTGTCTATATATTGCGCCAACGAAGCGGTGAACAACGCTGGTTGCGACCTGGATAACATCGGTCGCAAAAATACCGGTGTCTTTGTTGGTATAACAGAGCATGGCAACGTAGAAACCGAACAAGAGATCTATAACCTGGGCCAGTACGATAACGATGTGAAGTTTTGGACCCATCATCACAACCCGCGCACCGTGGCCAACAATCCAGCGGGTGAAGTCACACTCAACATGAAGATTACCGGCCCGCATGTATGTTTGGGCGCCGCCTGCGCCGCCGGCAACATCGGCATAATTTATGGCGCGCAGATGCTCCGGTTGGGCGAGGTCGATCTGGCCATCGCCGGTGGTGTGTCTGAATCTATCCATACATTTGGTATATTCGCCAGCTTCCAGAGCCAAAACGCCTTAGCGAGCCATGAAGACCCAACCAAGGCCAGCCGACCGTTCGACAAAGACCGTAACGGCATAGTGGTGGCCGAGGGTGGCTGCCTTTATACGCTGGAGCGGCTTGATGACGCCATGGCCCGGGGGGCGAAGATATATGGTGAAATAGCAGGCTATGCATATAATTCCGACGCTTCTGATTTTGTTTTACCAAACCCTATCAGGCAGGCGGAATGTATGCGGATTGCGTTGGAGCGCGCTGGCATGGCGCCAGAGGAGATTGATATTGTGAACACTCATGGAACTGGCACCAACCAGGGTGATGAACATGAGTGCAAGGCGATACAGGATGTTTTCGGCCAGAGCGACAGCACATACATCAACAATACAAAAAGTTTCATCGGCCACAGCATGGGCGCAGCAGGCGCGCTGGAGCTGGCGGGCAACCTGCCTGCCTTTGATGATGGTCTTGTCCACCCGACGATCAACCTTGAAAATGTCGACCCGGAATGTGAACTGAAAAATATGGTGATCAACAAACCTGTACCAGTTGATAATATAGACAGTATAATAAACAATTCGTTTGGAATGCTTGGTATCAACTCGGTTGTGGTTGTAAAGCGATTTGAATCATAATATGATTTCAATGATAATATATGACAAAAACAGGCAAGCTTTGGTGTAAATGGGATAGTTTATAAATGACAAGTGAAAGAATTCGTCAAGCGATAATCGCAATAATTAGGGAAATTGTGCCGGATGAAAACCTTGATGGCGTTGATCCGGACAAGCCACTGCGCGACCAGATCGACCTCGACTCAATGGATTTTCTCGATATCGTTATGGAGCTTCGCAAACGTTACAGTGTCGAAGTGCCAGAACAGGATTATGAAGAGCTATTGACAATGAACAGCACAATAAACTACCTCCTCCCCAAAATGGAAAGCTTGTAATCCAGGCTCCTGAAATCTATAGAAAATGCCTTGCGATACGATACGATCATCATCGGCGCAGGGCTGTCTGGACTGGCCGCTGGCATCCGCCTGGCCCATTATAATAAAAAGACACTGATCCTGGAGCGCCACTATCGTATTGGCGGGCTGAATTCTTATTACAAAGCGGGTGGTTATGATCTGGATGTTGGTCTGCACGCGATCACCAACTATGCGCCAGCCGGGCCTAAATCTGGCCCGTTAAAACGTCTGCTTCGACGGCTGAGGCTAACCTACGATGACCTGGGGTTGTCGCCGCAAAAATCGAGCCGCATTGTTTTTCCTGATGCTGCATTGCAGTTCTCAAACGATATCGAGTTCATAGAGAGTCAGATTCGAGATCAATTCCCGGATCAGATAGACAATTTCCGTGCCCTTGCCAATAAAGTAACAAATCTATACGAGAAAGGTTTCGTCACAGAAAAAGCAAGCGCCAGGGAAGTTTTAGCATCCATAATAACCAAGCCTTACCTGGTGGAGATTTTGCTCTGCCCGATGATGTATTACGGATCACCCAGCGAACATGATATGGAGTTTCGGCTGTTCGCTATATTGTTCTATTCAATTTTTATCGAAGGACTGGCCCGGCCCAGAGATGGCATCACGCATATATTAAATTTGCTAATATCTCGATATGAAGAATCGGGTGGCGAGTTAAGAACACGCGCCGGAGTTAGCAGGATCAACACCAGTAACGGCAAAGTAACCGGAGCCATTCTAGACAGTGGTGAAGTGATCGAGTGTGACAATATCCTTTCATCAGCCGGGCATGCTGAAACCGCGCAAATGTGCCCTTCTGTCAATCTGAATGGAGTGGCCCCTGAAGCTGGCGGAATGTCGTTTGTGGAATCGATAAATATATTGGACAGACCAGCAGTCGAGCTTGGGTTGGATGACTCAATCATTTTTTACAATAATTCAGAAAGATTTGATTACAGAACACCGGGTGAGCCGGTTGATTTGAGTAGCGGTGTAATCTGCGTACCGGGAAATTTCTCATACAACACACCGTTGGAAAACGATATGATTCGTGTTACACATATGGCCAATCCAGCATATTGGGAAAACGCTGATGACGACGAGTATTATGATAGCAAGGCAACCTGGCACAAACGGTCTGTGGACGTAGCGGAGAAGGTATGCACAGAGTTTCAAAATAATATAAAATTCTACGATATGTTTACGCCACGAACTATAAAGCGATTCACTGGGCATCTGAACGGAGCAGTGTACGGCGCGCCTGATAAAGTGTGGGACGGGCTTACACCTGTGGAGAATTTATATATCTGCGGAACCGACCAGGGGTTTTCCGGGGTGACCGGCGCGATGATAGGTGGCGTGGAGCTGGTCAACCGAAGGTTATTGAGCTGATAAATTTTTTACGATATTGATTGATGGCGCAAAGAGGCATTAAAGGTTTAAAAAATGAATATGACTGTATAGTCATCGGCGCCGGGCTGGGTGGACTGACCTGCGCCAACCGGTTAGCGCGGGCCGGCCATTCTGTTTTGCTTCTGGAGCAGCATGTACAGCTGGGTGGGCTGGCGGCATGGTTCCGGCGGAAAAACCATCTGTTCGACGTGGCGCTCCACGGGTTTCCGGCGGGGATGATCAAAACTTGCAGAAAATACTGGAGCAAAGAGATCGCCGATCATATTGCCCAGCTAAAGGGCATCCGGTTCGATAATCCACAATTTTCATTGACCACTACTTACGATCGGGAAGACTTCACACGGCTATTGACGGAAAGGTTTGGTGTCGAGCCGGGCGTGGTCGAAAAATTTTTCGAAACCACGAGGGAGATGACTTTTATCGATGATACATCGATGACCACCCGGGAGCTGTTCGATCAGTTTTTCCCCGGCCGGGACGATGTCGCAAGGCTATTGATGGAGCCGATCACTTACGCCAACGGCTCCACGCTGGACGACCCGGCGGTCAGCTACAGCATTGTGTTCTCCAACTTCATGAACAAAGGTGTGTACACTTTTAAAGGAGGCACTGACTTGATCATCAATATGATGGAAAAGGAGCTGGAGCGTAGTGGTGTGGACGTGCGGACGCGTGTACTGGTCGATAAGATTGTGATGGAAAACGGGCAGGTGGCCGGAGTCATTGCCAACGGCGAGACCATCAGGGCAAGCGCGGTGGTCTCCAACGCCAACCTGAAGACCACGGTTCTGGATATGCTTGACGATGGTACGACAACGGACGAGTTTCGTAAGAGCGCCAGCGCTGTGCGGGTAAACAACAGCTCATGTCAGGTTTACATCGGCATCAAAGCAGGGGAAAGCATCGACAACATAGGTGATCTGATCTTCACATCGACCGCCGACAAATTTGATTCAGAGAAGATGTTGAGCAAGGATATTACCAGCAGAACATTTTCCATTTATTACCCGGAATCGCGGCCGGGGCATGGGTTGACGACCATCGTCTCATCCACCAACGCGCGGTTTGAAGACTGGGACGGCCTGACAGATGAACAGTATAAAACTGACAAAGAGATGTTGGCCCAGGATACGCTCGACTGTCTGGAGCGATATGTACCGAACATACGAAGCATAATGGACCATCTGGAGGTCTCTACACCACGCACGTTCAAACGATTCACGCTGCATGTGGACGGCTCCTCCTTCGGGACCAAGTTCGAAGGGTTGAAAATCAGCCGTGGGTTGAATGATATGGCGCCCGGCCTGTTCCACACAGGCTCTGTGGCGATCATCATGTCTGGCTGGTTAGGAGCCGCCAATTATGGTGTGATCGTGGCCAACGACGCCGACAGATATCTGCGCGAGGCGCGCAAACCGGTCTGTGACAATGAATGACCATACTGGCCAAACGGCCATAGTAACCGGCGGCACCAAAGGGATCGGCAGGGCCGTTTGCGAGGCGCTTTTAAAAGCAGGCGCAAAAGTTACCGCCATCTATTCCGGCGATGACAGCGCCGCTGAAGATTTTTTTAACAACGCTGATAATAAGGCTCTCCAGGTCGTGAAGCTAGATGTGGCCGACTATGACGCCTGCGACCGGTTCTATCGCGATTTCGAAGAGAAGAATGACCGGCTAGATATCCTTGTAAACAGCGCAGGTATCCGGCGCGATTCCATTGTCGGCATGATGAAGGAGGAAGATTGGCGGCGCGTGATGGATGTGAACCTGGGCGGCACATTCAACATGTCGAAGCTTGCAGTGAAGGCGATGATAAAAAACAAGTATGGAAGAATTATCAGCATTACCAGCCCTATAGGGCGGATAGGGTTCCCAGGACAGGCGAACTATGCCGCCGGAAAAGCGGGGCAGGTGGCGTTCACCCAATCGCTCTCCAAGGAGGTGGCAAAACGTAACATCACCGTGAATTGTGTCTCACCCGGATTTATCGACACAGCCTTCATCGGCGATCTGCCGGATAAGCAACGGGAGGAGTACCTGAAGATGGTGCCGATGAACCGGTTTGGGAAGCCGGAGGATGTGGCGGAATGTGTGATGTTCCTGGCTGGGCCGGGCGCTTCTTATATCACTGGCGCCACCATCGAAGTGACCGGGGGGATATAGTGGACGATATCTATCGCGCCATACCCCATCGCCCGCCATTTTTATTTATAGACAGGATAATAGAACTGAACGAAAAGCAGATAGTAGCGGAGAAAAAGCTTCCCGCTGATCTGGATTTTTTCAAGGGTCACTACCCAGATTTCCCGGTTATGCCGGGGGTGCTGACTTGTGAGAGCATTTTTCAAGCGGGGGCAATTCTGTTGTCTGGCAAAATGGGGGATGATCGATCTGGCGTGCCGGTGATATCCAGAATCAAGGACGCGCGGTTTAAAAAAATGGTGCGCCCGGATGACACTCTGACGTTGACAGCGCAAATCGAGGACATTGTCGGCAATGCATACTATATGAAAGGAAACGCTACTGTGAACGACTCCCTTGCTGTCAGCGTTTCGTTCACATGTCTGCTGGCGCCGCTGGAGGATGGAACCAAATGAGCTTTCTCGGTTTCGAAGATAAAACATACATTGTGTTTGGCGCGGCCAACCGAAAATCTCTGGCGTATCATATCGCCGATATTGTGCGTAAAGAAGGCGGCAATGTCGTTTTCTCAGTGCTGGACGAAACAAAGTGGGCGGAAATCGCAAAACTGTTTCCGGATGCTGAAATTCATGTGTGCGATGTCTCGAGGGATGATGACATTTCAAAGCTGGCGGAGCAGGTGGGCAAAAGTCATCCGGTGATCCATGGCATAGTCCATTCCATCGCCTACGCCAACTATTCCGACGGTATAAAACCGTTTCATGAAACCGGTAAGGATGATTTCATGGAAGCGATGAATATATCATGCTTCTCTCTGGTCGCTATCTCTAATGCATTCAAAAGCTATATGAGCAAAAATGCGTCTGTAGTGACCATCTCGATATCGACCACATCAATGGCCGCGCAAAACTATGGCTATATGGCGCCCATCAAGGCGGCGCTCGATTCGACGCTCAGCTTTTTGTCAAAAAGTTTTAGCGAGTTTAGCGAAGTCCGCTTCAACGCCGTGGCGCCAGGGCTATTGAAAACTTCTGCGTCGGCGGGGATCCCTGGTTATGTCGACTCTTACCTTTACGCGGAAAACTTTACACTGCGCAAACGGGCTGTGGAGACGAAAGAGGCGGCCCGGGTAGCCGCATTTTTGCTCAGCGAAGCGTCAAGCGGGGTGACTGCGCAAAAAATAGTGGTGGATGCGGGGATGGGTATAAACTATTTCGACAACGACGCCATCACCCGATCAAAATAGTTTTCTGTATGCTCCGCTTGGGATGGCTCAACTACTGGCGCCAGTCTGACCCTGGTTAAATAAATTATGCTGGACCTTTGGTATGGTCAGCTAAAATCCGGTATAAACACCCAGTCGGAATTCACTGTTTTCCTTTATGACTTCCTTGTCCACGCCGAATGTGCTGTATTGCGATCTCAAGGTTACGTTATCAGCGATGTCAAGTTTGGCGCCTATGCTGGCATAATTTTCAGCAACCAGTTCGTCCAAACGCGCTGGATTTTCAAAAGGTTTATACGTTTTGTATTCTGCGTCCATCCCAAAGGTTTTATAGCCTACTTTGGCCGAGGCGCGAAACGCGTCGGACGAAAATGAATCTGACGTATTGCTAAGTATGGCGTTGGACAGGTCATCGTCATAGTTCAGATATACAGCGGTAAACGCCAAAGTTAATTTACCGATTTTTCCATTTATGTTGGCGTCAAGCCCATAAGATTTACCTTCTGCCAGCCCACTGACAGCTTCTCTACCAAAATTTGCGCTATTATATTGTGACGAAAACCCCATGACACCGAACGAGAGCCCAAAGTCGCCAATCGTCGGGGCATATGCAAGCCGGTACCATAGCGCAGAGTCAGAAGCATGGTTGGCATAGAGCGGATTGGCGCCGGAACCGCCCATAAACCCAAGGCTGGCCTCGAAGTTGCCAACGCCTATATAGCCAGATAAGCCAGACAGGTTTTGATCATCGCGGTATCCAGCCGGGACGAGCTCCGCCCCAAACTTTTGTGCGGGATATGTATGCACCTTCAGCCCGGCCTTGAGGTTAAGCCCGGATACCGGGTCCATTTTATTGTTCGACCGATCTTCCATCAATAGCCGATCAATAGAGCCAGAAGTTGAATCTGAGCCAGAATGACAGGAAAAGCAAGACTCGCCAGAGTTGCGCGCATAGCTTGGCAAAGCATCGCTATCAACAGGCGCAGAGATGATCATTAACGCAGACAGCGTGATAATAGAACAAACAGCGTTAATTATTCTCATTTAATTTCCAATATAATCAAAGAGTATTTTATACCCTTTTTCCCTTGATGTCCAGCGATTCGGTTTATAGATTTATTATAGAATAGCTTAGAAAATCAGCGCTTGTTCTCATCACTTACAGGTGGGTGCGGATAATGTCGTGCAGACGCAAGATACCCACCGGTTTGCCATCATCATCCACCACCGGCAGAACAGATAATTGGCGTTCACGATTCTCCATGATCTCCATCGCTTCGGCGGCTGTGGCGTCGAGGTTTATCGACACCGGATCCCGGGTCATCACCTCCTCGACGACATTATCCAGCGTGGCGGAATTATCCTCCAGATTAATCATTATCCGCTTCATGTCACCATCGGTAACGATTCCGGCCAGTGTGCCGTTGTTATCAACCACGCTCAACCCGCCCAGCCGACATTCCACCAGCGCCACCACCGCATTACGCAGCGATTCGGCGCCGTTTACGGTCGGGTTGTTCTCCGGTTTGATCATGTCGGACACTTTTGCGGTCAACAACCACCCCAGCCGTCCACCAGGATGGAACCGGGCGAAATGCTCCGGCTTGAACCCGCGGGCCGTCACCAGCGCAGACGCCAGAGCGTCACCAATGGTCATGGTCGCCGTGGAGGATGTCATCGGCGCCAGGTTAAGCGGGCAGCCTTCTTCTTCCACCAGCGTCGGCAGCGCGATATCCACCTCCCGGGCCAGCGTCGAGTCCAGGTTGTTGGTGATGGCGATCACCCTGTTGTTTTGCCCTTTCAGGAAGGGGATTATATGGAGCACCTCTTTCGTCTCGCCGCTTTTGGAGATCAGGATCACCAGGTCGATCGACCGGATGGCGCCCAGGTCGCCATGCAACGCTTCGCTGGCGTGGATATAGTTGGCGGGTGTTCCGGTGCTGGTCAGCGTCGCCGCGATCTTCTGCCCCACCAGGCCGGACTTGCCCATGCCTATGATGTATATGATCCCTTCGCACTGGTAGCAGAGCCTAACCACCCGCTTGAAATCGGCTGACCGTACGACATCGTTCAGCCGGGCCAGGGCTTCGGCTCCTGCTGTCACCACTTTGGACGCAGATTCGATTGCGTCGTCGATATTGGTCATGCCTGTTGTGTCATTATCTTGTCCGGGTCGAGGCCGGCCAGCTTCAGGTCGGTTTCCACCATCTCCCCGATCATTTCATCCAGCGAGGTTGCGGCGGTCCAGCCCAGTTTTTCCTTGGCTTTGGTTGGGTCGCCCAGCAATGTTTCGACTTCGGCGGGGCGATAGTATTGCGGATCGATCTGCACCAGCGTGTTGCCGCTTTCCCGGTCGACGCCCACTTCATCGGGGCCTTCACCCTGCCAGTCCAGCTCTATGCCGCACATGATGAATGATCGCTCCACAAATTCGCGCACGGTATGTTGCTCGCCGGTGGCCAATACGTAGTCGTCCGGTTGATCCTGTTGCAGCATCAGCCACATTCCGTATACATAGTCGCGGGCGTGGCCCCAGTCACGCCGGGCGTCGAGGTTGCCCAGGTAAAGCTTCTCCTGCTTGCCGTTCAAAATGTTGGCGAGGCTGAGGGTGATCTTGCGGGTGACGAAATTCTCGCCGCGGCGGGGCGACTCGTGGTTGAACAGGATGCCGCTGCAGGCATACATGTCGTACGCCTCGCGGTAGTTAACCGTTATCCAGTGGGCGTACAGTTTGGCCACGCCGTATGGGCTGCGCGGATAGAATGGGGTGGTTTCACTTTGCGGAGTTTCCTGCACCTTGCCGAACATCTCGCTGGTGGAGGCTTGATAGAACCGGGTTTTCTCCGACAGGCCCAGCGCTTTGATCGACTCCAGTATCCGCAACGCGCCGAGGGCGTCGGCCGAGCCGGTATATTCCGGCGCCTCGAAGCTGATGGCCACATGGCTCTGGGCGGCCAGGTTGTAGACCTCGTCCGGCTGGATCGTCGCCATCAGTTTGTTGACGCTGATGGTGTCGGTCAGGTCGCCATAGTAAAGGCTGATCTTGTTGCCGGCCACGTGATGATCCTTGTGCAGATGCTCGATGCGGGCGCGGTTGAAGCTGCTGGAGCGGCGCACCAGCCCATGCACCTCATACCCCTTATCCAGCAAAAGTTCGGCGAGGTAAGAGCCATCCTGACCAGTGATCCCGGTAACAAAAGCCTTTTTCATATTCCATCCATTCCGTTTGTAAAGTATTGTAGCTGAACCTGACAGTTTAGTGTAATTGCGCGGGCGGCGCAACCACCGCCGGAACGTCCAATGGCAAGGACAAAAATCTGTTTTTTATTTCAATAAATTTTGATATCAGCATAAAATATTGCGATGAAGAATAAATGAAACAATCGCAAAATAAAGGACTATTTGAAACGTATCATTGAAGAAAATGATACTAAGGCTGGAAAAGCGTTCGACTTTTTAATCCAGGCTTTAATAGTTTTTTCAATAATAACTTTCTCAATCGAAACTTTCCCTGATCTTTCAGAAGATGCACTTGCCAGTCTCCGCATTTTCGAGGCTATAACTGTTGCGATTTTTACGATTGAATACTTCCTTCGCATTTTTGTAGCGGATAAAAAATGGAATTATATATTCAGTTTCTATGGATTAATAGATCTAATCGCTATTCTGCCTTTTTATTTACCATACAAACTCGATCTTCGAATTCTCAGAGCGTTTCGCCTTCTGCGACTCTTTAAATTATTCAGGTATAACAAAGCCATTTGGCACTACAGAAGGGCATTTGCAATAGCGAAAGATGAACTCATATTATTCGGTTCAACTGCATGTATTGTGCTCTATTTATCAGCGGCGGGTATCTATTATTTCGAAAACGAAGCTCAGCCGGAAGTTTTCAAATCTGTCTTTCATTCCCTTTGGTGGGCCCTGGCAACACTCACCACCGTTGGCTATGGTGACATCTATCCGATTACAACAGGAGGACGGGTTTTCACATTTTTCGTACTAGCAATTGGAATAGGTATTATTGCGTTACCTACTGGGCTTATTGGTTCTGCCCTTACGAAAGCACGGGAAGAGAATTCAAAAATGGAGACTCGCGAATAGTAGATTTATAATACATAAAAACCATATTGGTATAAAATTCATGTGTCCGGATAATTACTTTCTATAAATGAGGAGATGAATAATGAGTAGTGGCAAACTTATCGGTATCATCCTGCTGGTGGCGGGGGTCGGGCTGATTATCTGGGGTAACCAGATGTCGGGTTCTGTGGGGTCACAAATATCGGAGGCGTTCTCTGGCTCTCCACCGGATGAGGTGATGTACCGTTATATCGGCGGCGCGGTCCTGGCGGCGGCGGGCGCCTTTTTCCTGATGAAAAAATAGTCTCCTCGTAAGGAGCCACTGGCTGCAATTGCCGCCATAATCTGTCTGGAGGTTGTCATGATGGGTTCGATCATTAGAAAAGCTGGGTTTACAGTTTTCGCCACGATTTTTATGTTCGCATGTTTCCAGAGTCCTGATGGGACGTCAAAAGCAATGGCGGGGGATGACAGCTATGCGGTGACGGTCTACAGCTCCGGCAATATGGGCGCCAACAACCGCGGCTATGGGCGACAAGGCCCATCTGGCTATGCCCTTGTGAAGCATGAGCGGGATATCGATCTTTCGGAAGGTGTCGGCGTCATCAAGTTTACCGACGTGGCGGCGAAGATCGACCCGACGACGGTCTCTTTCACCTCCCTCACCTACCCGCAAACCACCAGCGTGCTGGAGCAGAACTATCAGTTCGATCTGGTCAGTCAGGAAAAACTGGTGGAGCGGTTCATCGATCATGAGATCAGCGTGGAGCAGATCGTGGGCGACAAGATCGAGACAATGACCGGCACATTGCTATCCTCCTCTGGCCGGGGACTTATATTGAGCCAGGAAGATGGCGAAGTGCGGGTGGTAAACAATTACTCCAGAATATCGTTCCCGAAACTGCCCGGCGGGTTAATCACCCGTCCGACGCTGGTGTGGGATGTGGCGGCGGAAAACGGTGGCGAGCATAGAACCAGGCTGACATACCAGACCGAAGGGTTCGACTGGCGCGCCGACTACAACGTCCTGTACCGCGACGGGAAAGATGAGAACAGCGGGCTGCTGGATATCGGCGCCTGGGTGACCATAAATAACCAGTCGGGCGCCAGCTATAAAGAAGCTAAGCTGAAACTAATGGCCGGCGAGGTCCATCGCGTGCCGCGGTATCAGGAAGCGGGGAGAAGCGCGTATGCTGTGGCAGATGAAGCTCCTGTGGCTAAAATGAAACGTGGGTTTGAAGAAAAATCGTTTTTCGAATATCATCTCTATACCCTTGGCCGTCCCACCACTATCACCGACAACTCCACTAAACAGGTCGAATTGTTCCCAGTGGCGCGATCGATCGCCGCGGAAAAGCAGTTGATCCTGCAAGCGCGGGGCATCTCTGGAGATAAAGAGAAAGTTGATGTCTATATACGGTTTAAAAACAGCGAAGATAACCAACTAGGCATTCCTCTGCCGGCCGGGCTTATCCGCGTCAACAAGCTGGACGAGGCGGACAATACGCAGGAGTTTATCGGTGAGGACGTGGTCGATCACACACCGAAGAACGAGCATGTGTTGATAAAGCTCGGCTCCGCCTTCGATGTGGTGGGCGAGCGGAAAAGGACAAATTATAAACGAATAGACACTATGAACCGGCAGGAAGAAACCTACGAGATCAAGGTCCGTAACCATAAAGATCAGCTGGTAAAAGTTATCGTGCGGGAGGCTCTGTACGGCTGGCAGAACTTTAGAATCGTTGATAACAATCTGCCATTTGAAAAAATAGATTCCAATACTGTCGAGTTTCCGTTAAACATCGAAAGTGACGGCGAAGCAATTGTTAAATACACTGTGAAGTATAGCTGGTAAACGGCTTTATTAAATTCACTCTCTGCTTTAGCGCAGCGGTTTAGCTTTTATCTACACCTCCGCCTCTCGATAATATATACCTGCCCTGCAGAAAGACATTGTGGCATACTGTTGTAAAGGCTTATAATTAAATAGCTTCCAACAAGTCGTGGATAGTGATGATATTAAAAGTTTTTCTCGGTTTACTACTGGCGCCTATATTGGCGCTCATGATCCTGGCGGGAAGCTGGGGGTTAGCCGATTTGCATTCCCGCGATCCACAGTCGGCCATGGCCCGATGGGAAGTGTTGGGCAAAATAGATAATGAAGCCCGTTGGGGCCGCGCATACCGCTCTGTGAACAGAGCGATCAACCTGAACCGTGGCGAAGCAAGTTACGATTTTTATAGTGGCAAGCTGTGGGAATGGAAGGCTATGACCAGCCCGGTCTGGTCGAAAACCTCCCGCGAGAGCAGAATCAAATCGATTGAACAATACAAAATATCTTTGGGCAAGCGCCCGGCATGGTCCTTGGCATGGATCAGTATCGCTCAAAACAAGCTTTTTATGCAGGAGATGGACGAGGAGGCATTCCTGGCGCTGGAAAATGCGCTGGAAAGCAAATGGGATCCACGGATACAATTCAAGGCTGTTTGGATCGGTATGGCGGTGTGGGATCACCTTCCGGAAGAGCGTAAGAAACTTCTGCGCGGATCTATCGAACGGCTGCTGTCGAAAAAACCATGGGCGAGAAAAGTCATCCCTATGGCAGTGTCGCAATATCGTGAAGAAATATTTGATGGCATAAGGCTGGATAAGTGGCCCGCAAAACATTTGAAGAGAACAATAGCCGCTCGGGAAAAATCGAACCAGGAAATGAAACCTGCAAATACGGACATGTAGAATATGACAAACCGATTGTTGGAAGCAGAGAGTCCGAACTATCTTCTATACTGCTATATGGCGTTGCTGGTGTGGGCGCCCCTGCCCTTGGGGAGTAATCGCGTATGGGCTTGGTCGCTGTTAGAGATCGGCGCGTTCGGATTGTTTGCGCTTTGGATAATCAGCTATTTATTCCGACCGTATAAAACGCCACCGGTTCTGAAAGAAGTCAGAGTACCGTTGGTTTTGATGTGCCTCTGGCTCTGTTTTATGTTGTTTCAAGCGGCTCCGCTATCACCGGAGACTGTAAAAAGCCTTAGCCCAAACTCCTATAGCCTGTACGCTTCAGTATTCGGTGATCAACTTCCCGGTAGCATAACTATCAGTGTGGACAGGCATGCGACGCTTGTAACCTTACTGAAGGGTTGCGCGTATACTATCATGTTATTTCTGACATTTATGCTGATAACCAGCGCCAGTCGACTGAACATGCTAGTGAAGGTATTAGTATTTGTTGGCACGTTCGAAGCTCTTTATGGGCTTTTTAATACGCTTACCGGGTTTGAGCATATATGGTGGACCAAGAAAACAGCTTACTTAGGGGTGGTCACAGGCACATTCATCAACAGGAACCATTTTGCCGGACTTTTAGAGCTTGCTATACCATTCGGCCTGGCGATGGTCATTATAAATATGGAGAATGTTTCGGAGCATTCTGATATAAAAGTTAAGATTCGAGCGTTCATTTCATTTTTGTTGGGTAAAAACGGCCTTTATACCTTTTTTCTTATGTCGATGTTCGCGGCTTTGTTCCTCTCCACATCCAGAGCGGCGATAAGCTTCTTTTTCGTGGCGCTGGCTATTTCGATTTTATTTTCCATGATCTTTGGCAGCAATAAAAGCGGCCGCAGGGGTATGAATGGCGCTGTTTATCTAGTGCTGTTAATATCGGTTTTAGCTGTTGCCTGGCTTGGCCTCGGCCAGCTGCCGGAGAGGGCGGGCCAGCTGAAGTGGCATTTTACTGGTCGCGTGGCCACATGGGACGCTACATTGCAAATGGCAAATGATTATAAAGTTTTGGGGGCTGGCGGTGGCACATATGAGCATGTGATGACAAGATATGAAGATCGCAGTGGGCCAGAGACTGAATATAATATATATGACCACGCCCATAACGACTATTTGGAGATTTTGGCTGAACAAGGTGTGGTTGGGTTATCCCTTGCCACGCTGGTAACTCTGCTGTTGTTTTTTAAGATCGCTGTGGGCTTCGCGAAACGCAGAAGCCACTATTACAACGCGATATTATTCGCTTCATTTACCGGGTGTGTCTCATTATTGCTTCATGCTCTGGTCGATTTCAATTTTCAGATTCCTTCAAACGCACTCTATTTTTATGTGGTATTGGCCATTGGAGTGATAGCCTCTACTATCAAATCAGAAAAACAAGTCAAGCCATAGGCAGCGGTTTTTTAATCATATGGTAAACCTGTTGAGCGCGATGCGAGAATATATGTCTCGGCATGGTAATGTCAACTGGGCGTTGGCGGATCAAGGCATGGTTAGCGCTGTCAACTTTTTAACCGGGGTTTTGCTTGCCCGGTACCTTGGTTTGGTGGAGTTTGGAATTTATGCGCTCGCTCTATCTGCGATTAGTTTCACAGTGAACCTGCAGGATTCCACGATACTTTCATCTATGCAGAGTCTTGGGCCAAAACAAGCCCATGGAAAAGAGGAATCTTTTTTCAATTTAATTAAAGTTGAACAATTCGTGTTTTCATTACTATCTGGTATCGTTTTACTAATTGGGGTTATTATTGCCAATTACATGTTTCCGAGTTGGGATTGTGGCAAGCTTGCCATGCCAATTGCAGCTACTTGCATTTTTGTTCAGTTACAAGATTTTTTACGCCGCTATTTTTTCACCATCCGCAAGCCGTCGAAGGCATTTGCAAACGATTTTATTAGCTATATTGGCCAGATAGCATGTCTAGTTCTCCTGTTTTATGCTGGAAACGTAACAAGTGTCGCTGTGCTTTGGGTCATTGCGGTCACATCGGCAATCGCAGTGCTGGTTGGGCTTCAATGGACCGAACCGGCAAGAAAACCGATGAAGTCGGAAATAGAGGCGGTTTCGAAACGACAATGGGGTTTTTCCAAATGGCTGACGGCTTCGGCGATCATGCGCTGGATAACCTCACATTTTTTCACAGTGATATCAGCCGCCTATCTGGGTGTGGGCGCGGCCGGTGCGTTGCGGGCATGCCAAAACATCCTTGGAGTTTTGCATATTTTGTTTTTTGGCCTGGGTAATGTTGTGCCGATGCAAGCGGCGAAATATCTGCACGAAAGCGGAATCAGGAAAATGGTTTCATATATGAAAAAAGTTACAATATTGGGAGGTGGCGTAACAGCTTTGTTCACTGCAATAATTGCCATAGCGCCGGAGTTTTGGCTGAGTTTGATTTATAGTGAAGAGTATACGATGTTCAGCTTCGTTTTAAGATGGTTCTGTCTTGTATATTTGATAAGGTTTCTTTGCTCTTCAATGATCTTTGGCTTAAGGGCTTTGGAGTTTACGGAAGCTAATTTCTGGGCATATTCGGCCGCTACACTGTTTACTGTCACTTGCTTCGATCTACTGTTAAATAATTATAAACTGCAAGGCGCCATGATTGGCATATTCATAACTCAGCTCATTATCTTCCTGGTGTTATTGATATTTTTCAGGAAAAAAACAAAGGAAGCCGCCTGTAGTGAGAAGACAAATGAAAATGAATAAGCCGCTATATAAAACAAAACCGTTGCAAACCCAGAAGAGCAAACCAGGGATATACGAAAAAATCGCTTTGCGGCAGGGGTGGATCATTTGTATTGCTTTTTCAATCCTGTTCCTGATACGCGAGACTGTGGATATAGCGCAGATAATCTACATGGTTCCATTTATGGCCGTTATCGGCTGGTTCGCCAATGGTGCGCTGACCAACAAGTTTTATTACGACAAAAGAAGCGCAAAGGCTCTTGTGCTTTATTTATTGACTGTTGGGCTCACTTTATTTTCATTCAAAGACTTCAATTTCTTTTATATACGGGATGTCGCTATTATCGCAGGGTTGTTTATTACTTTTTTCTTTCCTGCAATTATCACAGAGGGCATGGTCAAGTTCATTTTCGTGGTCTATGCTTTAAACAAATTTATTCAAACAATTGTGCTTGGCGAGTTGCACTTTGGTCTGGAAGAGCTGTTCATCCACTCTATGGGTGGAGGGGTTGAAGGTGATTCTTATCAGTTTGGTGTTTTCGCCTTGTATTTTTTGTACAAGCGCAACCTGACATGGACACTATTGAGTATTTCTTTTACATTTCTGGCATTCAAAAGGATTACTATCATAGCTTTGTTTGGCGCGCTGGTAACCATACTAATATTGACCATTTTTGTTGGGAGAACGTTCGACCTGTCCAAACGATCAAATCGTTTTAAAATCGGAACTTTTGGTTTCGCTGTCGCTTTTGTCGCTTTTAACCTCGCCATAAATCTTGAAATCATCACCAGGTGGTTTCTGGATATGCTCGGCTATAAAGACCTCTCCACTGATTATTTTCTTATGGGCAGGGTTAACATGCATAAAATCATCTATGATGATATGGAGTTAAATAATGTATTAAAAACATTGTTTGGACATGGGCCCGGCATGGCGGACAATTTGTTATATACCACATTGGGTTACAGGCTTAATCCACACAATGATGTGCTTAAAATGATCTATGAATATGGGTATGTCGGGATGGTCTTATGCTGGTACTCTTTTTGGGTATTTATTTCCAGAAACTTAATTGGTGTTACCATTTTTGTTTTCAGCACTATTATTTATCTTACAGATAACTCACTAATTTACTATCCATACAAGTTCGTAGCAATTGCTGTGGTTCTGGCCAGTATGAGTGAAGCGCAGAAATCAAAAACAAAGGGCAGGAACCTGGTTGTAAAAAGGGCTGGTCATTCTGCTCAGCCTGGTATCCCACATTCCAAGGGCGGGCATGGCTCATGAAATTTCTGTTTTTGCACAATAAGTATACTTTCCGGGGCGGGGAAGAAACTATCGTCGGGGTTGAGACCGGGCTTCTCCGCGAAAAGGGTCATGAAATAGTTGAATACTATAAAGACAACCTGGAGATAGAAAATTTTAGTCACTTTAAAAAAGCATCAATGTTATGGACCACATCATGGAACAGGGAATCATATAATGAAATAAAGGAAATGCTCGTAAAGCATAAGCCTGATGTCGCCCATTTCCACAATATACTTCCGCAGATAAGCCCATCGGCATACTATGCCTGCAAGGCGGAGGGTGTGCCTATGGTTCAAACGTTACATAATTACAGAATGATTTGCCCAGATAGCCAATTGTTAAGGGACGGCGCTGTGTGTGAGCTTTGCCCGGCAGATGGATTGCAAAACTCTCTGGTATACAAGTGCTATAGAGGTAGCGTCATTCAAACAGCAACTGTTGCCATGATGATAAAATATCATCGCTATTTAGGCACCTGGAACAACATAGTAGACAGATATATTGCATCGTCACAATTTCTGAAAAGCAAGCTGGTGGAGTATGGACTGCCGGAAAAAATAATATCTGTAAAGCCAAACTTCATTCCTGAAATAGAAAGGTCGTATGAAGATGAAGGCTACGCTGTTTTCCCCGCCAGAATAAGCAAGGAGAAAGGCATAGAAACTCTCCTGAAAGCTTGGCGTATGATAAAAAAGGACCATCGATTGAAAGTGCTTGGAGATGGGCCTTTGGCGCCACGGCTGAAAGCTGAATATTCGACGGATAGTAATATTTCATTTCTAGGCAAACTCGACAGGGATGGAGTAATGAAAGAGCTGGCCGGATGCAGAACAGTTATATTGCCAGCGATATGGTATGAAAACTGTCCGATGACCGTCATAGAAGCATACGCCAATGGCAAGCCTGTGATAGGCGCAAACATAGGCGCCCTGGGTGAAATGATAGATCATGGAGCGACCGGCTTTCATACTGAATGTGGTAACGAGAATGACTTGGCGGAAAAAATCGAAACATTAATGGGCGATAAAAAACTTGCAAGAAGGATGGGCGACAAGGCCAGGGAAAAATATGAAACGGTATATAACCCGGAAAGCGCGTACAAAAGCCAAATGAAAATTTATGAAGAAACAATTTCAGGCAGAAAAATCTGATAAAAACAGACCATGCGGAACTGTTATCAAGCATGATGAAACTGGAGTACAGAGAATGACAAAATCGAAGTTGCGTAAAGTCAAGGTGCTTGGTATGGGTGTTTCTGCATGCACCTACGATAGCGCTATAGAAGATATACACCGTTTAATAAAGGACTATAGAAAAGGCACGGTGACCGCCAGCGCAACGCATTTAATTATGGAAGCCTATTTTGATAATAAATTACGCGAGCGGATCAACGCCTTTGATGTCGTTACACCAGATGGTGTGGGCGCATTATGGGGGCTCAACCTCCTGGGAAAAGCCAGACTAAACAACCGGGTAACCGGACCGGACCTGACCCTTATGCTGTGTGAGCTGGCGGTGAAAGAAAACTTAAAATTATTTTTCTACGGCAGCACCAAAGAGACGGTGGAAGCATTACGTGACGCCTTGCTCGAAAAATACCCCGGGTTGCAAATCGCAGGCGTAAAGCCGTCATGGTTTCGCTCCACCACGGAAGAAGAGGACCAGCAGGATATCGATGATATCAACAACTCTGGCGCCCACATCTGTTTTGTCGGGTTAGGCTGCCCGAGGCAAGAGAACTGGACCTACGAACATAAAGACAGCGTCAACGCCGTTTTGTTCAGTGTTGGCGCCGCGTTCGACTTTCATGCAGGGACCGTGTCAAGGGCGCCAGCCTGGATGCGGGACAACGGTATGGAGTGGGTTTATCGGCTATATCAGGAGCCGAGAAGGCTTTGGTGGCGCTACCTGATATACAACCCACTGTTTCTAATACTCCTGCTTCTGCAGTGGGCCGGCCTGATAAAATTTCCTGATAAGTAAATCAGCTTGTCTATCTGGCGCGCTTTAAACTGTTTTTGTTAAAATCGCCGTCGCTTAACCCTGCGTTGAACTTGTAGTTTGTCCAGACCAGCTTCGTGCTTTTGCCATTCTGATGGTTGACCATATCCATCTGATCGGGCCGCCAGAACTTGCCCAGATATTGCTGATAGCTATTGGAAACCAGTGTCTTCAACAACGATTCTTTCCTGTCGTAAAAATCGATCTTCCATGCGCGGTAATGTTCCTTGTCGAGCCAGATCACCTGCCTGGTATAGCCAGAGTTCTTCTTGTCCACAGGGTAGCGCTCTATGACAAAGCAATCCATACCCTCATACACTTCATCCCGGATCCATTTATATGTATACTTTTCCACTTCCTGGCTGGAGATGTCTTCGTAAGCGAACTCGCTGCCCATAAACGAGCCGGACTTGTTCCGGGAAGATATCCTCTTGACCCTTTTGAGCGCTGGCAGATAGAGCCACTGATCATCGTCACCAACCTTATGTGTAAAGTTTAAAAATGCTGTCCCTTTAACATCTCTTGGCGAATCGAATATCGACAGGCTCTTGTCGCCATCACCCGCCACCTCCAAGGTTTTGAGGCGGATCTCCCGTTGGCTCTCCTGCCCATGCTTGTTTTTAAGCGACATAAGCATGTCAGCAGTGAAATTGCCAAACCCTTCATCCCGCAGGTCGGCCTCTTTGGCGATCTCCAGTCCTTTTTCTTCAGGAGTCTGGGCCAGAGCCACCGGCGCCAGCAGCAGCGGGAGTAGCAATATAGTCAGTTTTATTAGTCTCATCAGAAGTCTCCTCCACTTTCATAAGCAAAGTTGGTAAAAACAGAAAATCAATAATCAGCGCCAGGGTGATGGTAACAGCAGTCATCAGCCCCATATCAGAGTTGACCTTGAACCCGGAGAAGGAAAGAATGCCAAATCCTATAACCAGAGCCAGAGTCGTGACCCAGAGCGCAGTTCCAACCGTGTTGAAGGCATAACGCACCGCTTCGGCCGGGCTCTTACCACCTTCACGGCGGCCGCGCAGATATTTACTGAGGAAGTGGACCGTGTCATCCACCACAATGCCCAGGGTGAGTGATACCAGCACAGAGACCGCCAACCCCACACGCCCCACCAGAAAACCCCATGCGCCAAACGCCATAAAAGCGGGCGCCAGATTCGGGATAAGGCTCAACATTCCCAGCTTGAAACTTTTCAAGGCGAATATCAGCAGCGCAGAAATCAGCGCCAGCGCCATAAACGATGCGCCCAGCATGCTGTGAATATTACGCTCCGATATATGCGCCCATGTGATCGAAATACCAGAGCCATAGGTAAACATATGGGCCGGCGCGTTCGCCTTCAGCCAATCCCTCGCCCGGTCATCGGTCGCCCTCAGCTCCATGGTGGTGGTGTCGGTCAAGGTGACGATCATCCGTGTGGCCGATTTATCCACATTTATTATATTGTTCAGATCGAGCCCGAACGGCAACGACATCTCGTATAACAGCAGGTATTGTGCCGCAAGGTCCCGCTTCTCTGGTATGCGGTAATAACTCTCATCATCGCCATGCATGTTTTTATTCAGCCGTTTCATAGTGTCTGTCAAAGTGAGCACATGGACCACCTTAGGCTGTTCACGCATCCAGTTGGCGAAATTTTCCACCGTTTGTAAATATTCCGGGTCGTTGATGCCGGCAGACTCTCCTGACTCCAGCGAATACTCGATTATGTCGAATCCTGTCAGGTTCTCCTCGGTAAAATCTGTGGCTCGACGGAAATCATAACGGTCATCAAAGTATTTTACGAAGTTATCATTCAGCTCTATCTTCGTGGTTCCCAGCGAAACGCCGATCATGATGGCCAACATCACCCAGAACAGCGCCCGTCGTTTACCGATTACAAAATCAGCCAACCGGTCGCAGTTTTTGCATTCGCTATCTTCCCTCGATTTGTCCTTCACCGGCAATATCGCCATCAGCGCCGGCAGTAACAGAACCGAATATACAAACGCCGCCATGATGCCGACAGCCACAATATTGCCCAGATCGCGAAACGGCGGGGCGTCGGAAAAGTTCATGGTCATAAACCCGATGGCAGTGGTGGCGCTGGTCAGGAAAACAGGTTGCAAGTTGAGCCGAACAGATTCGGCGATCGCCTCGTTTTTCGGTTTACCCTTCCGCATTCCCTGGAACATGGTGACCAGCAGATGGATACTGTCTGCGACAGATAGGGTGAGGATAATAATTGGCGCGTTGGCCGAGGCGGGATTGAGTGATAGCCCGGTCCATCCCGCAAAACCCAGCCCTGTAAACATGGAGAGCAGGATAACAACCAGCGTGCCGAAGGTGCCAGCGACCGACCGGATGGAAAACCCTACTATCAGAAGTAGGATGACAAACATCACCGGGATAAGCGTGGACATATCATCTTCCGAAGCTTCGTTAAAACCGTTATCCATCATCACGCCGCCGGTCAGGTACAAGTTGATATCGGGATACTTCTCCTGGAATTGCTTTGCGATATCCCGGGCAAACAGCGCCACTTCGGTCGCCTCGTTCGCTCCCTTTTGCGGCATCAAAATGTTGACGTTGACACCGGTCACATGGCCGGTTTTCGAAATGGTTTTATTTATCAATAGCGGTTCCGCTAATGCGATTTTCTTTACACGCGCAAGATCTTCATCAGAAAACTCCAGCCCGTTTTCCACAAGATCACGGACGATTAAATCGTCTTCTTCAACTTCTGTGTGCTGATAGTTGGTTATAGACTCGACCCGGCTGGAGTAAGGGATCTTCCACGCTTTATCGGTCAGGTCTTCTATGGCCGATAATGTTTCCCGGGTGAAAACATCTCCATCATTCGGCGCCACAACATAAAAGACATTCTCCAGCTTGTTATAGGTGTTCTCTATCGCTTCCAGCGCTTGCAACTGGGGGTTATCTTTGCTGAAAAAGACCCTGCCGTCGTTGTTGAAGCTTAAAAACCGGGCCCCGCTGGCCGCAAAGAGAAACAGTAGAATAGATACTATCAACACTAGCCATCGGTATTTTACGACCCAATGGCCAAAATCTGTCTCAAATTTTTTCATTATCATTTTCCTTGGTAGGCAAAAGCGCTCAGACGTTGGCCTCTTGCTCTTCTTCGCGTTTGGCCCAGTTATAGGCAGTGTATGCGGAGATCAGGTGGCATATCCATCCCAACGCCCCACCAGACCCTATCCATAAACCTGGTGTGATAATCAGCCAGAACAGACCACGCAGAAACTTTCCGTTATATATTTGTCCGACACCGGGCAGGAAGAAGCTTAAAATCGCCGCCAACCCGGCAGGGCTAATTTTTTCCATGTTTGCATTTTAGCACGCATCATAATTTAAATGCGCTGACAATTTGTATCAATTTGTAAACCTATGTTAATAAAACGAACCGACTGGTTGTTTTCTGATCCGTACCTACTATGGTATATTATTCAAACGTATCGTGACAAAGCCTGACTGGGCACACAGACAGGTTTGATGCGAGCAGTAACCAAAACCGGGGACCACCTTATATTTACGGAGGAAGCTGATTATGTCGACCCAGACCCAATATTTGCTGGATCAATCTGAATTGCCGAAACAGTGGTATAACATAGCCGCTGATATGCAAAACGGGGCGCAACCTCCGTTGCATCCAGGAACAGGCGAGCCGATCGGCCCGGAAGCACTGACGCCGATATTCCCCATGGCGCTTATTGAGCAAGAGGTTAGCTCCCAACAGTGGATAGATATCCCGGACGAAATTCTGGATATATACGCGATGTGGCGGCCGACTCCTCTATTCCGCGCGCACAGGCTGGAGAAAGCGCTCGGCACCCCTGCGAAAATATTTTATAAATATGAAGGATGTTCCCCGGCGGGAAGCCACAAGCCAAACACAGCTGTGCCCCAGGCCTACTACAACAAAAAGGCGGGCATCCGCCGCATATCGACAGAGACCGGCGCTGGTCAATGGGGAAGCGCCATTTCGTTCGCCTGCAAAATGTTCGACCTGGAAACTTTGGTTTACATGGTCAAGGTCAGCTATCAGCAGAAGCCGTATCGCCGGTCGATGATCCATTGCTGGGGCGGCGAGGTAATTGCCAGCCCGTCCGATACCACGCAGGCGGGCCGGGCGATACTGGAAGCCAACCCTGATTCTACGGGCAGCCTTGGTATCGCGATATCCGAGGCTTCGGAGGTTGCGGCGCTCAACAAAGACACCAACTATTCGCTCGGTTCTGTGCTGAACCATGTGCTGCTGCATCAAAGCGTCATCGGGCTGGAGGCGGAGAAGCAGATGAAAATGGCGGGCGCCTACCCGGATGTTGTCATCGGCTGTTGCGGTGGCGGGTCGAACTTTGCCGGCATCAGCAACGTGTTCACCCGGGACAAGATCGCCGGCAAGGATACAAAAATAGTTGCTGTAGAGCCGGCCAGCTGCCCCACATTGACCAAAGGCATTTTCGCCTACGATTTTGGTGATACGGCCCAGACGACACCGCTGCTGCCGATGCATACCCTGGGCCACGATTTTGTGCCGCCTGGCATCCACGCCGGTGGGTTGCGTTATCACGCAATGGCGCCGCAGGTCAGCCAGCTGTTGGTGGACAACATTATCCAGGCCCAGTCGTATAAGCAGAACGAATGTTTCGAAGCGGCGGTGACCTTTTGCCAGACGGAGGGGATCATCCCGGCGCCGGAGACTTCCCACGCCATCCGCCATACCATAGTCGAAGCGCTGAATGCCAAGGAAGAAGGTAAGGAGAAAACAATCCTGTTTAGCCTAAGCGGCCATGGTCATTTCGATATGAGCGCATATGACAATTATTTCTCAGGCAGCCTGGTGGATGACAGCATGGATGAAAATGGTGTCAAACGAGCATTGGAAGCGATCGCCCCGCTGCCAAAACCGGTCGGTTATACAGGCGCGCCCCACTAAACCATCAATCTATATCGCCGCTGGGTCTTTATGATCCGGCGGCTTTTTTATTTCTGCAATGAAAAATGAAGCGTGAAATCTGGCTGGGTTTCGACAATATTTTCCGATAATCCGGCGGCAAGGATAAGACCGTTGGGAAGCTGATATTTGAAACCGAAGGTAACCTCTAGCCATTGCCGGCGCATCTGTTTGTTATCCGCAGCGCCCAGGGGTGAGTTATTAAACATAGACTGGACGATAAGCCTCAACCGCTGACTATATACATATTCCGCACTCACAAAACCAGCGAACATCGGGTCATACGACACCGTATCCCAGTTTCTTTTTATCTGACCTGGGAATAAATAACCAGCGCCAAGGCTCCAGTAAATCCAGTCGGAGTTATGCGTGGCCAACAGCCTGGCGCCCGCCTCCCAGCCGCCTGACCCTCGATCTTTATCAGCGTCGCCGGTTGGCGCCTGACCTAAGGCCTGCAACGCAAGATCCCACTTTTCGCCGGCATACAGTCTATATTTTAAGCCAAACGAAATATCGCCCAGCCCCACAACACCCATTTCGCCTTTCATCACCAGTTTCCGGTTATGAAATATCCTGTCGTCAAATTGAAAGTCGTCGGTCTGCTCCTGCCCTTTAAAGCTGGGCGCGCCGATGGCATTGTGGTACCACCGCACAAAACTGTCCAGAAATCCGGCGGACGAGTAGTAGAGCGGAACATCGAAGCTCAGTTCCAGTCGATCATTCATGGTTGGAACCCGGGCCGTGATATCAAGCTCGGTCAGCTCTTTATCAATGCTGGTAACCCACACCCTTTTGCCCGATCGCATAAAAATATTCGAATGGTTGATAGCGGCGACCCAGGTGGTTTTACCGGCAATTGTGGCGCTCTCCGGCGAGGGATATAGAAGCCCCACATAGAGTGGATGATGGTTGCGGACCGCCAGCGGGCCGAAGGGTGAACTGGAATGCGCAGGGGATACAGCCAATATAACAGCCAGGATCGCCAGATGAACCGGTGTCAAACTTTTAAAATTCAAATTTCTTCAGCGAATGTTTCTTTGTTACGTTCAAACTGCCGGACGCCAATAACTATACAACCAAGCCCTATCAATACGATTAAGCCTATAGCGGCCAGGTCGGGCGTTTTCCCATAGAGCAAGATATTCTGATAAGCCATGGTCAGCATAGCCATCGGGTTCAGATAAAAAGTAAACCGCAGATGTTCCGGAACCATGGTGACCGGGTAAATGATCGGGCAGAGGAAAAACCAGAGCATCACGAAGTTGGCGAGGATATGCTGGACATCGCGCAACCGCACATTGATCGCCGCCAGAAAATAGACCAGCCCCACGGTGAACAGAAACTGCGCCAGCATGATCACCGGCAGCCACAGGATCGTGGCGGTGAACGGTATCCGGTACCACAACATGAACCCGAACAGCAGCGGCAGGCTGAACAGATAGTTGAACAGGTTCGTCAGCACCTTCACCATCGGTAATATTTCCGCCGGAAACATCGATTTGGTTATCAGGCTGCCGGAAGCGGTGATAGAGTTGACCCCATCCATCAGGGAGGAGGAGAACCATATCCAGGGCAACAGCCCGGCGAACATGAACACCGAATAATTCTCCACCTGTATCCGCATATAGACGGAAAACACCAGCGCATAGACCAACAGAACAAGTAGCGGGTTGAAAAAGGTCCACATCACACCCAGCACAGAGCCCCGATACCGCGCCTTCAGCTCTTTGGACACCAGGCTGATGATCAGCTCCCGGTACCTTATCAGAATCGTCGCAGTATCACAGAGCGCCTCTAGCATAAGCCGACACCGGTCGTAATGGAGCTTGCGCGCAATGGCCCATCATTCTGATTATTGTGTGTGCGAATCATCCGGTGATTATATGTAAAACCTTTGATCTAATCAATATGGAGCCGATACGGTAAAACAGCGACTATCCGAACTTTTTCAGGCTGTCTATATATTCTGCGTTCTCGCTGGCCCATTTACGGATCAGGTATCTGCCACCCAGGCGATACTTCAACCGCCATCGCTTTTGCCAGCTCAGGCGGGCGATATTTCGCAGCGAATAGAATCGTTCTGTCTCTTCCACTATCCCCTGCTGCAGCTCGTATGGTGTCATCTGTTTCGGGCGAATGGTGACATGGTGCCCGTCATAATGGTCCCACACGCTGTGGAGCACACGGCCGCTTCTGGTCATTTCATCATATATCGCCGTACCGGGAAACGGTGTCAACGCGCATAGCTGGATCGTGTCCAGCCCAGTCTCCAACGCAAAATCGACGGTATCCTTAATCGTCTTTCGGGTATCGTTTTCCCCACCCAGCACGAACATGCCGTGCAGGCCGATCCCATACTTCCGGAAGGTCGCTATGGCGTCGCTTATCTGGTCCAGGGTCTGCCCTTTTTTATACTGCTTCAATGTCTCCGGGCTGACAGACTCCAGCCCCACATACCCAATCCGCATTTGGGTGCGGCGCATCAGCTCCATCAGCTCTTCATCCTGGGCGGCGTTTATCCTCACCTGACAGGAATAGCGCAGCGGAACCTTATCCTGGTCTATCATGGCGCGCAGCAACGCCTTGGTTTTTTTCGGCGCGGCGGCGAAGTTGTCGTCGATAAAACAGACGCTCCTGTCCAGAAACGGCTCCAAATCCTCGATGACCTGCTCTGTCCTTTTGAACCGGTATTTTTTGCCGAATGTGGTGGTCACACTGCAGAAGTTGCAATCGAATGGGCACCCGCGGGAAAACATGACGATCGGCGGATATTCCCCCGCGCCTTTAAACCCTTTGCACGCAGAGAAATCGTTGGCCGGCAACGTCTCCATATTTACAAGCTCTATGTCGGATTGGTTATGGGTGACGCCGTCATCGGTTTTATACGAGATGCCGGCGATGCCAGACACGTCGCCACCGTTGTTCAGCGCCGACAGCAGGCCCAGAAACGAATTCTCTCCTTCACCGCGCGCCACATAGTCGCAATACTCCAGCGCCTCTTCGGTCATTGCGCTCGCATGGGGGCCCCCCATCACCACAACAACTCCCGCCTCTTTCAGGAACTGGCCAATTCTGTAAGCTTCCGTTACAGTCGATGTGAGCGAAGAGAGACCGACCAGATCGAACCCTTTCAGATATTCAAGGTTGAAGTTTTGAAATTGCTGGTAGATGACCTCCACATCATACCCCGCGTTTTTCAGATATCCGTTCAGAATCGAAACGCCGAGACGGGGCAGATATACCCTGCTGAAAACATGGGTGCGCACAGCTTTTGTCTCCACCAGCGCGATTTTTTTTATTTTCATTTATTTTAGCCAAGTGTTGTATCAATAGAACCGACCAGCTTAATCTTAACTTAAAACCGGGTCAGATAAATAAAAACATGGCTGGCGCTATGCAAAACGGGACATAAACCCGCTCACTTCCGCAAAAAACCTTTCAGCAGATCTTCCTTCTCCAGCGTGAGGGCGATGGGGCGGCCGTGGGGGCAGGTGTAGGGCAGCTTGCACAGTTTCAAGCCTTCCACCAGCGACTCGATCTCACGGCGATCGAGCTTCTGCCCCGCTTTCACGGCGGATCGGCATGCCATGATGTTAATCGCTGATTCACTAATCTCGGAGAAATCATCGGCTCTTTCGACCTTGCCCATTTTGCTCAAAATATCCAAAATCAAGGCTTTGTAATCCTTGCCTATCAGCAAAGCCGGAACTGATCGGAGCGAGAAGGTTCGCTCCCCAAACTCTTCTATCACAAATCCGAGTTTTTCGAACGCTGCCAGATTGTCCCGGACCCTGTCGGAATCCTCCCCGGACAGGTCCATCTGCATCGGAAAAAGAAGCTCCTGGCTGTCCACCTTGCCTTCCCGATATTTGACAGACAGCTTCTCATAATTGATCCGTTCATGGGTCGTATGCTGATCCAGAAGCAACAGCCGGTCGCCCTCCTCCAACAGTATAAAAGCTCCAAAAATCTGCCCTACCGGTTTGAACCCTTCCGATATGACGCTGTCGAAATGTTTCAGCTCCGGCTCTGTTTCCCCGCTCTCATCAAACCTGGTCGGCGCAGTCTCGTTATAAGGGGCGATCGCCGCCATAGGTTCCCGCAATTCGTTCAGGCCTGAATGCTGGCTTGGAACAGGCGGCGCCCAGAAAGATGATTCTGTTTTCAACGATACACCGGTCGACGCGAACCGCTCGGCGTCATTTTCATTCTGGTGATCATCACCGCCCTCTTTATGACGCAGCCTGGTTCGCTCCAGCGCGTCGATAACCCCGCTTTTCACCAGGTGGAACAACGCGCCGCCATCGACAAACCGGACTTCAGTCTTGGTAGGAGAGACATTCACATCCACTCGATCGGCAGGTATCGTCAACCGCAGAAATATGGCTGGATACCGCCCCTTTGGCAGCAGGGAGCGGTGCCCCTCCATGATAGCGTGATAAGCCAGCCGATCACGCACGAACCGGTTGTTTATAAATGTAAATTGTTTCTCTCGCCCGGCGTAGCTGACGCCAGGCCTGGAAACATAGCCCTCCACGCCCATGCCGGCGTGGTTGAACCGTACCGGCGTAAGCTCATCGGCGATATCCTTGCCAAACAGGGCGGAAACACGATCCATGAACGTGTCGCCATCTCCTTCAACAGGGGCCGCGTCGAACAGCGGTTTGCCATCCCGCACAAACCGGAACCCGACGCCAGGGCTGCCCAACGCCTGGCGTATAACTGTATCACGCACATGCCCCGCCTCCACATTTTCTGAGCGGAGAAATTTTCTCCGGGCTGGCGTATTATAAAATAATGAATCGACGAATACCCGCGTCCCCTTTATCGGCGCGCACTCCTTGACAGAATTTAGCACTCCACCATCAAAATGAACTTCGGTACCGGCGGACGCGCCGCTCCGGCTGGTCCACAAGGTCAAACGGGATACCGATGCGATGGATGGAAGCGCCTCTCCCCGAAACCCCAGGGTGTCTATGGAGCGCAGGTCAGACTCGTTGATTATTTTGCTGGTGGCATGTCGCTCAAAGGCCATTATGGCGTCATCCCTCCCCATGCCATCCCCGTCGTCGGTCACTTCGATATGGGATTTACCTCCGTTTCGGATGGCCACGATGATCTGCTGGGCGCCGGCGTCTATGCTGTTTTCCACCAGCTCTTTCACCACCGAGGCGGGGCGCTCCACCACTTCGCCGGCGGCTATCTGGTTGGCTACTTTATCTGTGAGCGCTCGAATCAGGCTTGCCACGGTATAATCCAGGAAATGTTTTAAAAATTTTCGCTACAGTTATTGTATTGCTGGCGCCCGGGTGAGTCAAGGATCGGTTGCCAGTCATCGCTTGCCACCCAAAAATTTTATTAACTACGATTATTATTGCCTTATATGCTCCACCCATTGATGAAGCATCTCTATGCCCATTATCATGTTTGGAGCGTTGGTTTTTACAAACTCTATCTCTTCTTGCTCGGTTTTCGGTCGGTTTCGTTTATAGTTTTCGAACGCTTCTTTTCCTTTGTAATCCACAAAGGCTATCCTGGCGCCATAATCGTCTGGCCGCAACATAACAGCGTTGCCTGTGATGGTGGCTATATGAAACGGGTGGGAGAGCAGCGACGTGCCCAGCTCGTTGGAGTTTTTTACACCCTTTCGTTTCAGGTCATCTGCCAGTTCGTTGAAATCGGCGTAAAAATAGAACGATCCTTTCGGGACGGTAACATTGATCTTGTCTATTTTACCAAACTGCTCGCACATATACTGGCCCATGATTCGGTTTATCTCGCGGGTGATTTTAAAATATTCCTCCATCTCATCATTTGGCTCATACACGGTGATGGCGGCGTACTGGGTGGGTGTAGAAACATTGGTATAGATGGTGGCTGCTATCTTGGTGAACGCCTGGCGCAGCCTGTCACTGTTCTGCTCCGGTAATATACATGCGCCCAGCCGATACCCCCCGGCAGATCGGTCTTTCGATAATCCGTTTGTAACAAAAGTCCCTTCCGGGAATACCTTGCCCATGCTGATGAAGTCATCCATGTTAAATGTGGAGAGGGCATAGATCTCATCTGACAAAACAAAAGTATTGTGCATGCGACAGATATCGGCGATCACTTCCAGCTCTTCTTTTGTGTACAGCGCTCCTGTGGGGTTATGCGGATTATTCAGCGTCAGAATATGCTGGATGTTCTCATTGGCGATATCATCAAGGAAGCATTCAAGCGCTTCAGGATCTATTTTATAGTTATTCTCCGGTTTCAGATACATTGTGTGATACGACTTGCCCAACATCTTCAGTTGCGGGTAGTAACCGATCCATGATGGCGATGGAATTATCACGTTGCCGTTGATCATGGAAAATATGGTAAATATCAGATCTTTTGTACCAGAGCCGACAACGACCCTGCCTGGATCCACATCTAGCCCAAAATGACGTTTGTTGAAACCGGCCACCGCCTTGCGAAGTTCCGATATACCTTCCGCGGCGGAATAGTGCCCCTTTGACGCGTTCTCGCCTAGCGCTCTCTCCAGTGGTGGCGGCACATGAAACGGTGATTGCCCAAACGCAAACCCAGCGTAATCGAAATCACAATCCATCTCTTCGCACATCTTCCTGTGCTTGGCCACCATCAGCCCGACACGCAGGTTTTCCGGCATCACAATAGTCTCGATATTATGGTTTATTTTCAATTCTTCCATGGTCATCCTCCATGCTGACTGTTAATTCAGACAATTCCACTATCTATATAGACGCTCAATACGACCCAATATTCAGTTTGCAATCATAAACTTATAGTAAATTTTCCTATATTGACCGATACGAGCCAAAAACCTGCAGGAAAATGATAAAGTTAATATAAGACATAATTTATGTAAAGAACTCAGGTTTCCGGTGACTGGAGGAAAAATATGACCAGATTATTATGGCGACCTTCGGAAGAGCGTATCAAAAGCTCTAACATGTTTCGCTTTATGAATCTGGTCAACGAAACCTACGGCCAGCAATTTACTGAATATAACGATCTTCACCAATGGTCGGTCGATAACATCCCAGAGTTCTGGGCCTCGGTCTGGAAATTCATCCAAATAAAAGCGTCGAAAGAGTATGACCAGGTGATCGACGACCTGACCAGAATGCCGGGGGCGAACTGGTTCAGAGGCGCCGAGCTTAATTTTGCAGAGAATCTCCTGCGGTTTAGGGATGGTCAAACAGCGCTTATTTTCAAAAGCGAGGGGAGTGATGTAATCCGAATATCATACTCCCAGCTTTATGATGAAGTTGCGCGGCTGGCCAAATCGTTGAGAGGGCTCGGCCTGGCCCCTGGTGACCGTGTGGCCGGGTTTATGCCGAACATGCCGGAGACAATCATCGCCATGCTGGCCGCTACCAGTATCGGCGCCGTCTGGTCCTCCTGTTCGCCAGATTTCGGGATCAAAGGGGTGATGGATCGATTCGGACAGATTAAACCGAAAGTTCTGTTCACCGCTAACGGCTACTTTTTCAAAGGGAAAAAATTCGATTCTCTGGAGCTAGTTAGCGGGCTGGTGGAACATATAGAGACTATTGAAAAGGTTGTTATTGTACCTTATACCGAGCAAAATCCAGATACTAGCAAAGTACGTAACGCGGTTATGTATGATAAATTCAAATCCACCGAACAAAGGATCGATATAGATTTCGAGCAGCTCCCGTTTGCTCATCCGCTCTATATCATGTATTCGTCCGGAACAACCGGTCTGCCGAAATGCATGGTTCAGAGCGCTGGCGGCATCCTTATCAACCAGCTAAAGGAGCTGACCCTTCATACCGATCTTAAACGAACTGACACGATATTCTATTTCACCACCTGCGGCTGGATGATGTGGAACTGGCTGACATGTTCGCTTGGCGCGGGCGCCACATTAGTCCTGTTCGACGGCAACCCTTTCCACCCTGATCCGGGCGCCTTGTGGCAGTTGGCGCAGGATGAATATATTTCGATCTTCGGGACAAGCGCAGGATACCTGGCGGCGCTCCAGAAAGCGGGAGTGAAACCGGCTGAGCAGTATGACCTGACCGCGTTGAATACTGTTCTGTCCACCGGGTCGCCGTTACCTGTTGAGGGTTTTGAGTATGTTTACAAAGATATCAAAGCTGATGTCCAGCTCTCTTCTATTGCGGGCGGCACCGACCTGAACGGTTGCTTCGCCCTGGGCAATCCTATCGGCCCGGTTTATGCTGGCCAGCTACAGTGTCGAGGGCTTGGTATGAAGGTAGAGTCGTACGATGAAAACGGTGAGCCGTTGCGCAACACCCAGGGCGAGCTGGTCTGCGAGGCGCCATTCCCTTCCATGCCGATATATTTCTGGGACGACCCAGATAACAGTAAATATAAAGACGCCTACTTTGATCGATATCCAAACATATGGCGGCATGGCGATTTCATCGAGATAAATGATCATGGTGGTGTGGTCATATCTGGCCGCTCGGACGCCACGTTAAACCCGGGCGGTGTGCGCATCGGCACCGCCGACCTGTATCGTCTGGTGGAGCAGATAGAGGAGGTGGAGGACAGCCTTGTTATCGGACAAAACTGGAAAGATGATGTGCGGGTGATCCTGTTCCTGAAAATGAATACTGGATACGGGTTGACAGACGAACTGAAAAACAGAATACGCAAAAGTATCAAATCAAACATATCCCCACGACATGTTCCGGCAAAGATTCTCGCCACGCCAGACATACCGTACACCTTAAATATGAAGAAGGTGGAGCTGGCGGTGAAAAAGATCATAGAAAACAAACCGGTTTTGAACAAGGACGCGTTAAGGAACCCTGGATCGCTCGATTATTTTGCTAACCTGAAAGAACTGCAGGAAGATTAGCCAGAGGACATCACCCAGGGGTATGGTAGCCCCAGGGGGAGTCGAACCCCCGTTTCCGCCGTGAGAGGGCGGCGTCCTGGGCCACTAGACGATGGGGCCGTGGCGCTTGAACGCGTGGCTATTGTACAGCAACTGCGCCGACTATTGAAAAAAATCTGCTATATGAAAATCACTTGCCATTGAAAATATCCCGGAGTTTTTCTTCCAGGCCGGCTGCTGTAAACGGTTTTATCAGGAAGCCCTTTACGCTGGCGCTGGTGGTGGTGTCCAGTTTATCTTGCAAGGTTTTGGTGGATACCATAATAACTGGCACATCCTGGATATCAGGCTCCGACCTTATCGCCTCCAGCAAATCGAGCCCGTTCATCTGTGGCATGTTCCAGTCGAGCAGGATCAGGTCATAAATATTTTTCCTGATTTTTGGTAAAGCTGTAACTCCATCATCAGCTTCGTCGACATTATTTATCCCGATCTGGCTCAAAATATTCCGGATAACTTCTCGCATGGCCGAAAAATCATCTACAACCAGGACTTTTATATTCGTATTAATATCCATCGTTTTCCTCCACCGAAAACCTGGAAATTATCGATGTGTGTAATTGAACTGATATTATATATTGCAATTAAGTGATCGCCTATTGGTTTGACAAATATTCTTAAATTCAGAATCCATTTCATCCGCTGGTATTCTTAATATATAGCAATATAAATTCCGGAGTCTTATTCAGTCTGAAAACAGTAGATTTGGCGACCATCGCATAATACTCCATATAAGCGTTTAATTTACAGTAATTTTTATTTAAGGGTACCATGAAAAAGATCGTTATATTAGGGGCCGGCACAGGGGGGACAATACTGGCTCATACACTCCCCAAAAAACTTTCGCCGAAGGAATGGGAAATTACCATCATCGACAAGGCATGCGTTCATATGTATCAGCCCGGGTTTATATTTCTGCCATTTCGGCTGTATGGATATGAAAATAGAAATGATATTGTCCGTCCAATAGATAGTCAGATACCAGCAGATGTGAAGTTGGTGCAGGCGGATGTGAAGTTTATTGATTATGAGAGCAAAAAAGTGAAAACTACTGAAGGGCAATTCGACTATGACTGGCTGATCCTGGCCATGGGATGCCATATTGAGCCTAAAGAGATCGAAGGTCTCGCTGAAGCGCTGGATGGAGAGAAGGCGTATACCTTCTATACCCTTGAAAGCTCTCTGAATTTTCAGGAATCATTGGCAAAAATGGAAAAGGGCAAGTTTGTGGTCCATATCGCCGAGATGCCGATCAAGTGCCCGGTGGCTCCGATCGAGTTCGTATTCCTGGCGGATTACTATTTTCACAAAAGAGGAATACGCGACAAAATAGAGATCGAGTTTGTCACGCCGCTCTCTGGCGCCTTCACAAAGCCTTTGGCCACAAAAATGCTGGATGACCTGGCGAAGCAGAAGAATATAAAGATAATCCCTAATTTTGATGTGGAAAGCATCGATCCGGAAAAAAGAACTATCAGCTCTTACGGTGGCAAGACTGTGGAATATGACATGCTGGCGTCGGTGCCGCCCAATGTCGGCCCGGATGTGATAGAGGAATCTGGGCTGGGTGATGGGATCGGTTATGCCATCACTGATAATCATACGCTTAAACATAAGAAAGTGGATAACGTATATGTGCTGGGCGACAACACGAACGTCCCCACATCCAAGGCTGGCTCAGTTACCCATTTCGAGGCGGAAATAATCGAGGAAAACCTGATCCGGGAGATAAACGGCCAGGAGCCATTGCCCGACTTTGATGGCCATTCCAACTGTTTCATCGAGTCCGGTTTCCATAAGGCGCTGCTCATAGACTTCAATTATGAGACCGAGCCACTGCCCGGCGTGTTTCCGGTCCCAAAAGCCGGCCCGTTCTCGCTATTAAAAGAGTCGCGGCTGAACCATTGGGGCAAAATGGCATTTAAACATATTTACTGGAACTTGTTGTTATCTGGCAGGCTCCCGAGCGATCCTTTGTTGCCGGCGCAGATGAGCTTTACCGGTAAAGAGATACCGATGGATGAAAGTGATAGCGTGCATGGATAACATTTGATATGCTGGGGCGCAATCGGCATATCCTGAAATTAACACTATAGACTTTAGTTGAACAAATATAAGGAGAGGGTTTGAAAATGAAAAAAGTCACATTGATGGTTGCGGTATTATTTCTGTTTAGCGGGATTATCTATATGAACAGTGGCGCCACGGTTTTTGCCAGTGCTGACGCTGGGAAAGCGCTTTTTAATGGCGCGGGGAAATGTAAAAACTGCCATAAAACGACGGATAAAAAGAAAGTTGGCCCAGGGCTTGCCGGCATTACCAAACGGGCAACCGATGGTTGGATCAGATCATGGCTGAAAGACCCAAAAGCTGTATGGACAGCCAACGACCCATATACAGCCGGGCTGAAGAAAATCATGAAGAAGGAAGGCAAGCCGAAGCCATCCCATAAAACAAAAGCTCTCTCTGATCAGGAAATTAACGACCTGATGGACTACCTGAAAACCATGTAGTTTATTCTTTTACTGCTATCCACCGGTGTTCATAATATTGAGCGCCGGTTTTTTTTTGGGGCAATGCCAATGGTCACCCGCAATTAATATCAAAAGCTTTGGCTTGACACGTCGTAAGCCCTTTTTATAATGAAGATAGATATTTAATTATAGATGGTTAACCTCTTTGTGAGATGAGTTCCAAACAGAAGCTTAACAGTCGAACCGAAGCGGTTTTGAAAGCTGTTATCGAAAAATATGTTAAAAGCTCGGAGCCTGTGGGCGCCAGCACTCTATCTGCATTGAAAGAGTTTAATCTAGGTCCTGCCTCGATCCGCAACGTCATGGCTGATCTGGAATCCGCCGGGTTTCTGGAGCAGCCGCATACATCAGCGGGCCGGGCGCCTACGGATAAGGGTTACCAATACTATGTTAGTTCCTTGATGGAGCCAGACGAGCTTCCTATGCGAGAAGCTGTTGATATACTACGTGTTATGGATGGCGCCGAGTGGAGCGAGTTCACGGATATGTTGGAGTCGATATCAAAAGCGCTCTCCTCGCTCTCCAGCCAGGCGGGTATCGCGAGGCTTGCCACCATGGGTAACTCTCCAGTGAGAAAGATCCAGTTCGTATATATCAATCAGAATACGACGCTGGCTGTTATCGTGATGGTCAATGGTCAATTGCAGCGATATGTACTTCGGCAAGAGAACAAGATCACCCGCAACCAGCTTGAGCGAATGACAAACTATTTCAACGATCGGTTCAGCTGGCTGACACTGGCCCAGACCCGCCGCATGCTGCTAAAAGAGCTGCAGTCAGAAGAGAACCGTGTCAACCGGGAGCTGTCGCTGGCTTTCTATCTGGCGCAGTTTCTTGAAGATCAGGCAAACCAGGAGAGTAAGAACAAAATATATATAGACGGCGCCAGCAACCTGGTGGATGAAAAGAATATGGCGTCCAGCTATTCGACCTTCAAATCGATGCTCAAAACTTTTGAGGAGAAAAGTAAGCTGGTGGCGCTGCTGGATGAATGTATCTCCAGCGAGGGTGTGAATCTGCTAATCGGCGCCGAGACCCAAATTGATGGCTTTGATGATTGCACTGTTGTGGCCCACTCGTTCAATGGACGCGATGGCATGGCAGGCGCATTGGGGATTGTGGGCAATAAACGTATGAACTATAGCCATTCAATTGCGCTGGTGGAGTATACTGCAAAGGCTGTCAGCAGGAAGCTGGTGGGTAACAATAAAATAGAGCCTAAAATTTGAAAATACCGATACAGGACGGAAACAGCTCATCTGGCGATGGTCTCAAAAAGAATAAGGATAATATGGATAAAGAGAACCTTTCAGAACTGGCAAGGGTAACCAGAGGAGATATGGTTAAAAAACCGAAACGGAAAAGAAGAACCGCGGACAAGAGTGGCGCCGGCAAAATAAAAAATGAGATTGCACGCCTCGAAGCTGTCATCGAAGATTTAACGGAGCAGTTAAAACAGCGGGATGCAGAACTAGCCGATGAAAAGGGTAAAGCTCTGCTGGCCATCGCTGATGCGGACAATTTTAAAAAAAGAATAGAACGGCAGAGTGACGCGGACGCTAAATATGCGGTGGAATCGCTGGTGAAGGCGATACTGCCGGTGCTGGATAACCTGGAAATGGCCAAACAGGTGTCCGAGACCGGTGATGGGGGGATGGAGCAACTGCAGGAGGGAGTGGGGCTGACATATAACCAACTGGTGGATGTGTTGAAAGGTTTTGGCGTTGAACGGATAGAAGTTTTGGGCCTACCCCTGGATCCTGAGACCAGCGAAGCGCTGCAAATGGAAGATAGTGATGAATACGAAGATGGTCATGTCAGCAGAGAGTATATGTCTGGCTTCAAGTTAAAAGGCAAGGTTGTCCGCCCGGCGAAGGTTGTGGTGGCTAAAAATCATTGAACCTCCAGATGGCGCTGCTCTTGAATAGAGCGTTATCCAGCCGTTTATAACCTGTTACGGTTTCCCCTTTAATGCTTTATCGATATAAAAACTGTAAACTTCTTCTGACTTCGCGCATATAATCAATTGAAATATAATAAACAGGTTGATTAGTTGACTCGATATGCAAACTGATAATAGCGCCACGATGGAGAAACGCCCGGGAATGATGAAACGGCTCTACGACTGGGTGCTCCACTGGGCGGATACACCCTATGGCGCCCCTGCGCTGTTTATATTGGCGTTGATGGAATCATCATTTTTCCCTATACCGCCCGACCCATTGGTTTTGGCGTTGGGGATATCAAAACCACGCAGAGCCTTTTGGTATGCGGCCATCTGCACAGCCGGTTCGGTTATTGGTGGCGCGCTGGGCTATATGATCGGCTACTTTTTCATAGAATCTGTTGGTATGAAAATAATATCGTTTTACGGCCTGCTGGAGCGGTACGATACGATCCAGGAGCTTTACAACCAGTGGAATGCGGTGGTTGTGCTAATAGCTGGCGTATCACCAATACCATATAAGGTATTTACCATCGCCGCTGGCGCTTTTGAAGTTTCATTTTTCACCTTTATCATCGCTTCCATCGTTGGTCGAGGCGTCCGGTTTTTCGCGGAAGGGGCACTGATCTATTTTTACGGAGAGCCGATCAAATTGTTTATTGAAAAATATATGAGCTATATTTCCTGGGGTTTCGCGATACTGTTGGTAGGAGGATTCATCGCAATCAAATTCCTTTTAAATTAATCGTCCATACAGGCTAAAAGCCAAACTAAAACCGATGACAGCTTTAACTTATACACCATCCACAACAGATGGCTGAACTTGACAAGGCCGTAAATAGCGCCGCCGCCGAAGGCGGAACAAAACCGCGTAATCTCCTGCGTAAGCTGATTATTTTGATCATTGCAGCGGCCGCATTGATTGTTGCGTTAACGTTGTGCCTTGGCATCGCCGCCCATTATTGGCTGAAAAACACCGATTTAAAAGAGTTCGCCGAAGAATATCTCTCCTCCGCAACAGAAGGTGAGGCTACCATCGGCTCGGCCCATATCGATTTGACCAAAGGCATAAATATAAAAGGTTTTCGTCTGGTCATACCAAACAAGGGGCTAATAGAGATTGATGAGCTGGATGTAAAATACAACCGCCAAAGCCTGATGGCGCTGAAGCTGGATATCGACAGCATCGAGGTGGATCGTCCCGTTATATCGCTTGCCGGAACTGACGTTACTGAAGAGAGTGATGCTGGCTCGCCGGAGCCTGGACGCAAAGAAGTAACCTTCCTTCCGGAGATCGATATACCTTTTATCCCCGTGTCTGTGAATGTGAGGTCGATAAAAATAAACGACATCTCATTCAGCCAAACCACTCCCACTTCGAATATCGCCATTGATCATCTAAACCTGAAAGGCAAGGGCTCTGTTGGCCCGTTAGGTATCAAGATGAATGTCGCGCTGTTACCTGGAGCAGAAAAGCCAACTCTGCTGTTTAAAAATGGCGATATTAACCTCAGGGCTCTTCACAATATCAACCTGGCGCTGCTTGTAAATAAGATATCTGATATAAAAGTCAAAGGTAATATTGAACTAGACGTGCAGTCGATAACAGCGCCGGTTGAGATAAAACCGGGCCGTATGAAACTCGATCTGGAATCGCGCGCCAGCCTGGCCGATGTTCTGACCGGCGAAGCCAACCTGGCGGTATCGCTGTATGATCGGCCATCAGTCGACATGGACGCCGAATGGAAAGCTGCTAAAACTACACTCGATTATACAGTCAAAATAAAAGAGCTCGGCATGCCGATGGAGCAGATGGTGGCTCTGGCAAATATAAAGGGTGTGAACGGTGTCGGCTCCATAAAGTTGGACGAGCCACTGACTGCAAAAGGGAGCATCGACCAGAGCAGTTTTAAACATTATATAAATGGCTCCGGTGCGGTTGATTTGCAATATTTTACGGCAGGTGATATCTCTGGCAAGCAGGGGGCAACGCTGAAGTTTAATTTTACTGATTTCGGGCTTACAAACAATTCCATGGCAGGTAATGTCGATATCGATTTTACTTCGCCGGAGATACAGATGACAAACTATTTTGCTAAAAACGTAACTTTGAATACAACTGCCGCTCCCACAGGAAAATCCAATGGCGCCATAACCTTGTTGGTGGATGTAGATGACGCTGGCGATGGTAAGTTTAGTCTGGGCAGGGCAAAGCTGACCGCCGACGCCAAGGGTGATTTTGTCTCAGGTAATTTCGAAAATTTTAAAGCAGTTGCAACTGTGGCTGATAACACGAAGATTGATGTGACTGGGAAAATCGACGGTTTTGGTCGCGATAGTGTGATCGCCGATATAACCGCGTCGATTCCACTAGCATACTGGGCGAAGGCGCCGATCGCGCCACCGGTTCCGTTCCACTTCGATAGCGGCTCACTTACTGCTGATGTAAAGCTGGATGGCCGTATGGGCAAAGGTTTTAACACGCCGGAATTTAAAATAAATACGAATGTAAAGCTGTCGGACCTGACCGGCGGCGTGAAGGATTTGAACGCCAGCTTTTCAAAAATAACTGCTGACATCAAGGCAAGCGCGCGTTTGAACAGAGATAAAACAATCTCCAACGTAAACGCGAATATTACAGCGGACGGCGCCGGCTTTAAGATCAAAAACCAAGTAAAATCCGCTCCATTCAAAATCAATCTGCAAGCCATGGCGCCTAATAAAAGGAAAACCAGGTTCAACGGCGCGATCCGCTTTACTTCGAATAAAGTGACTGCAGGATCGAAACAAACCGAAGCGCAGTTTCCTTTGGACGCCAGCAGTAATATAAGTGTCGACCTTTCATCGGGTGACTATAAAGTAACAGATATTGATATAAAAGCGGGCGCCCTGGCGAGCCTGGCTGGGAAAGGTGAATTTAACGATACCAGCCAGAAATTTGATATTGCCCTCGATATAAAAAAGCTCGACTCAGCGCTGGTTTTCAATCTCCTGCCTGTCGATGTGAAACGCCAATCCGGGATAGACATGGTCGCCGGGATCTTCACTGGCAAAATTACAGGCGCTGGCAAAGCGCCTGAAGAGACGCCGACCGACACACGATCGCTGCCTTTCAAAGCGGATATTGATATAAAAGTGAAGGACGGAAAACTGCTGTCCAGCAAATATGAAGCGGCGGTGGAGGGGATAGAGGTGGATGTACAGGCCGGCGTCGCAAAAAACAGGGCATATGCAGCGGGTGGTTTCTGGCTGGAAAAGGCTATACTTCAAAAGATCACAGGCGATATCATCATCGACCCAAGGTTGGAGTTTGATCTGGAGTTCATCGATGAGAGCAAACTGTTGATCAATCGGCTGGCTTTTGAAACACCGGAGTTGGGTGTCGTCGAATCGTTGGAAGGCTCTGTGGCCGGTATTGATCTGGACAGGTTTGCAAAGGCGGCTGATGGCGACCTATCCGCCATACACGACCTTGATATAGCGCTGGAAAATTTTGTATCGATTACGCTGGAGAAGAGCCGAAAATTTTTTACAGACATGACCATGTTCGGCGAGGTGGATACGTTGGTAACTGTCGACGCCGACCCGGGTGAATCTGTGGTGGTGGCTGGCGAAAGCGAATTTAAAAATCTGCTGATCACCAAGGCTGGCCAGTTTCTGGTTTCAAAGCTAAGCGGCCAGTTCCCTTTTTCGAAAAATCTGGAATACTTGAAAGAGAATGACTCATCATCCATAACAGACGCCATCAGTTTGCCATCATCCTCGACAAAAGATCTACGTGAAACATCATTTTTTGAAGATATCAGAGGTCAATCCGCCGACCGGGACAACATCACAATAGAAGCTGTCAATGTGGGTCCGATCGATATGCGTAAAACTGTGTTTGATCTGTTTTTCAAGGACACCAGCTTTGGGCTCGACTATCTGCGATCCAGCTTGCTAGGCGGCGGTCTTGCTGGCGCTGTGCAAATCAAGGGCGAGAAGAGCAACTACACATTCCGAACTAATGGTGTGTTCGCAGGGATCGATTTTGCGCGACTCATCACAAAGGACCTGGGGCTTAAAGGCAAGGAGTCGGAGATCGATGGCGATATGACCATGGAGCTATCACTGACACCTGATGAGTCGCGGGATGAGATCGATATCTCAAAAATCGATCTTGCGGCCCACCTCTCCCGCATAGAGGCGAAGGCTCTCGACAGGTTCTTGTTGTTTCTGGACCCGAACGAATCTACCCCATCCATAATGAGCGCGCGAACCGTGCTGAAATTTGCAAAGCCGACCCGGGTGAACCTGATCGCCCGGTATGGCGCGCTGTCGCTCACCATCAACCTGAAGTACAGCCCGCTGCTGGGTGGCCAGACCGTGGTGATGCCGGTTATCAAAAAGTTCCCGATCAACAGCCTGGTCAACTTCGAAGCGATCCGGGTTCATCTTAAAAAGCTGAACGCGGTGAGTGATCTTATGCGCACCGTGGCGTCCACCCACCTGGTATTTGGTAATGATGGCAAGCTGGAGCTGAAATGAGCGTGGGAACGATCAGTGTCAACGGCGACTCCGGCCTTTATGCAATTGTAATGTCGATAAGCAGTATGAAAACTAAAAAAATTGGCAAGCTGGATTCCATACGGTTCGAACCGGGCACATACATCTACGCCGGCAGCGCCATGCGAGCAATGTCGAAGAGGATGGCACGCCACCGAGCACGGAATAAAAAGCTCCGGTGGCACATAGACTATTTTCGAACTATTTCCCGGTGGGAAAACGCCGTAGCCTTTCCTGGCAAGACCGAAGAGTGCGAGCTTGCAAACCGGGTTGAAAGTGCGGTATCCGGCGCCAGGGCGGCCCGGAATTTCGGCGCGTCGGACTGCCGTTGCCCCGGCCATTTGATTATCACGCAGATGAGCCCGGGGCAGGTAATGGCAAAGCTGGAGCGGTTATATGACTGAATCAGGTTACAATAACCATTACAGTCTGTTTGTAGGAGAGAACGTTTGAAAATTATTGATCGGTATATTCTGAGGGAATTTTTCAGAATATTCTTCATGTCGATGATCGTGATGATTGCTTTCTATGAGATGGTAACGTTCATCGATATGGCAGGTTATTTTTTCAAGTTCAAGGCCACATTTGACATGATCATCCGCTACCTTGCGTTCAAGGTTCCTATGGGCTTGTTCCATGTTACACCTATATGTGTATTGCTCGCCTCTGTGCTCACCATAGGTTCACTCTCGCGCAACAGCGAGCTTGTGGCCATGAAATCCACCGGCATGAGTATGTTGCGGGTCTCGATGCCGATCATCGTAGCAGGGGCCATTATCAGCGGAATATCATTCGCCAACAGTGAATATATATTCCCCACAAGCGCCAGGGAAACTAAACGAATCTATTATGACGAGATCAAAAAGCAGTCGCGCAATTCGCTGTTCAGCGGCGACCGGTTCTGGTACAAGGCGGATGATGGAGCGATCTGGAACATAGGGCATATCGACCAGGTCAGCGCCACATTGCGCGATCTATCGGTCTATCGCTTTAATAAGGCAAACTCGAAGATCATCAAAAGAGCGTCGGCGTCTGAAGGTAAAATGTTAGATGGTAAATGGAAATTCAAGAATTACGTAGAGCTGACATTTAATGAATCGGGTGGTTTCGATCAACAGCGGTGGGATGAGCGAACATTTCCAGCGGATATGGTGCCGACCGAAGATCTGACCCAGGTTAAGCTCGACCCGGAAGAGATGAACCTGCAACAGATGCAAGGATACATCAAAGATATTAAAACCAAAGGATACGACGCCACCAAATATGTTGTGGATGTGCACAGCAAGATAGGGTTCCCGCTGATAAGCTTTGTGATGCCGTTTCTGGCTATACCGCTGGGCGCGCGTTCCAGCAGGTCTGGTGGCGCGCTCATCGGCATCGGCGTGGCGGTGGTTATCGGCGTTATCTTCTGGTTTTCGTTTTCCATGGGGCTTTCTTTTAGCCGGGCGGAAAGGTTGCCGGTTATGTTGGGGGCATATGGCGCCCATGGCATATTCCTGATGGTTGGGCTATATATGCTATTAACCGATCGGCAATAGCGAATATATCTTCATTGCCCGTTCACCCGCCACGCTTCCGGGACACCCAACGATTTGGCCCTTTGCTCCAAATCATCTAACAGCCTTTTATAAAATTTTTCCAGGCGGCTCAGGTTATCTTTGGTAAAACCTGCCTCCTTGTCTTTTGAACTTTTACCTTTTACCACCATTGCGCCTTCAAGCGTCATTCTATAACTTTGATAACGTTCAATAGCATTCGAATAACGTTGGAACCTGCCCCTCCACCATTTTTCATCAAACCCATCGAACAACGGACCATCGGGGCCAGATGGTTTTAAACTCAATGTTTTTTTGCGTGGATTGATTTTATAAACGAGACCATCAAGGAAGCTGGCGCCCAGCGCGTCAGCGCTATTTTTTAAATTTCCTCCGTTGATAGCGGTTTCCACATCGCGCATAATAACGGAACCCACCCGAACAGAATCGAGCGCGATCAGCCGGACCCATACATATCCCGACGGCGTGGTCAAAGGAACCATAGGAGCATCGCGGTTATCCTTCAGCCCCAACATACCAGCGGTCCGCTCAGATATCATCGTCAGGCTGGCGCCAGAATCGACAACCATGCAGACAGCTGCCGCGTCATTGATTGTGGCATCTACCGCCAAGGCGCCCCCACTGCGCTTCAGCGCTAATGTATCCGAAGCGTCAGCGCCAGAATAAAATAGCTGGAATGAGAATAAAACTGTGAGCGCTACGCGCAACATAGGTTTAACCGCTACAGTCAGGTATTTTTTATCGCTGGCTTTGGTTTTAATTTGTCTTGCCACTTATCCATCCCGCTTTCGGTCGGCCCTTTCCAAGCAGGAAACCCGCCGGTCAGCACAGATACTTTGCCGAACCCTGCGCCTGCCACCATAAACGCGGTCTCGCTGGCGGCAACACCTCCATCGTCCACCATTATGATGTTCCACTCCCGCTCGAGCCGGTCCAGGTTGCGGTATACAACCTTAGCCGGCAGGCAGTTCGACCCTGGTATATGGGCTTCGCCAAAATCTTTCGGGATCCTGATATCGAGTATCAAGTGGGGCTTGTCGTCCTTGATGAGCGCTTCCAGCTCTTCCGGACTGATCACCAGATACCCTGCGTCGTGATGAATTATCAGGTCCTGGTCGCTTTTCAACCGCTCTTCCAGATACTCGATACGCTCCTCCCCCATAAAGCCTTCGCCACGAAACGACAGGAAAGGGACGCCAGCAACATTATCTTCTGTGGCTTGCGATTTATTCGCTTCCAGCCGCTCAGTATATTTATCAGACTCCAGGGCGCCCTTCAGCTCCGCCTCGTCAAACTCCAGAAATTTCAGCCCTTCGACCACTTCATCGGTCCGGCTGATATCTTTACCGTTAAGCCAACGCATGGCAAACAACAGGTTGATATATTTAACGCCGAGCATTTTCTCCTCCGCCAGGAAATAGCCACGGCATACATTGGAGGAATCTTGCGGTTGGTCGGCAAAGTTTAGCTCCCGTCCCGCTTTTTTGGCAAACCGCTGAACATCGGTTTTGTAATAGTTCTGCACTGCCGTATTTTCTGAAAACAGGCCGTACGAATCAAAACCTGGAACTGGGAAATATTCGATATCGACTTTATAGTTTTGCGCAAGATTCTTCACAATCGGGGCGATTATAAAGCTGTACGGGTCATTAAAAGAGAAATAAAACCGTATAATCTCTTTTTTGTTCTGGTTATCCATTTTATATGTCCGTATATTTATTCTTGTTCAAGTTTAACAGGTTTTGCCAACACTACAGCGTTCTCTACCACAAACATAGTACCGCCTGCCACGGCCGCTGGCATCAGCATAAAGTGCGCGATCGGCACAAGCAGGCTTAGCCCTACTATGCCGCCAAACCCGAACGACATGCCAGTCTGGCTGAATATATACTGCTTTTTTTCAGTAAAGCCGAATCCGCGCCTGTCTAGTGTATATCCCATAAATTCATACGCCATGACAAAAGATATAAATAGCGGATTTAATATAAGAAATGTTATCTGGCCGATTCCGGGGATAATATTCAGCAGTATCAGCGCCATCTGGCAAAGCAGGAACACCATCATTTTTTTCGTTTCGTTTGTCATGATGAATAGCGCCTGCTGGGCAAATGACTGATCGCTTTCGGCTATTTCACCGGTCAGCTTCTCCTCCACGGCAGAGGATAGAAGATCGTTGAACGGACTCGCCACTATCAGCCCAACCGCCACAAACCCAAACAGCACCACCAGCAACGAAACAACAAACAATAATATACCCACAACAACACCAGAAAGGATGGCCCAATACCATTGCTGAGTCAATTGGGTGAATATCCATGTGTAGAGATAATACGCCAGCGTGTTAAACGATAGAAAAAAAAGGATGAACAGAACAGTGTTCACCATAAATGGCATGATGGATAGTCTGAACAGCCGCCGGTCTGTCAACACCAGCTTCAAACCACGGAAAAGATAAATAAAACCTCTGGTTCCGCTCACTGCCTGTTTAATCGCCATCGCATCCCTGTTCTGATTTCATAAAAAATGTATTCTATCAGAACCAGACGCTGGAGTTATACTGCTTGGCCTCCTGCTGCAAATGGTTCAGGGCAGGCTTCCGGTCAGACCTAATTATATTTAGATTGCAACTACTCCACGGTCCATTGGTTGTTATACAGTTTTGTTGTCCATTGGCTGGCGGCTACTGTGCTGCCGGACATGGTCCACAGCAATGTCCGGCCGTCTGGTTTGTATTTCCACAATATGTCCGACCGCCGGTCGCCGTTGTGGTCGCCCAGCCTGGCCACAGCCCAACTGTTATTGAAAAACATCGACGTCCATTTAACACCCAACACAACATTGCCGTTCATGAACCAGATCAGCGTACGCCCGTCCGGCTTGTAACGCCACAATATATCCAGCTTGCTGTCGTTGTTGACGTCCCCCACTCCAACGATCTCCCAGTTGAGGTTATTGAACATCGTCGTCCATTGAACCAACGCCACAGTGCTGCCAGACATCGTCCACAGCAACGTCCGGCCGTCAGGCTTGTACAACCAGAGGATGTCTACACGGCCATCGTTGTTGAAATCACCAACACCTGCCACAGCCCAATTAATATTGTTGAACATCGTCGTCCATTGGCTGGCCGCCACAGTGCTGCCAGACATAAACCGGATCAACGTTCGGCCATCAGGCTTGTAGCGCCAGACCACATCAGCGCGGCCATCGCCGTTGGAGTCCCCCACACCAGACACTGCCCAGTTGTTGTTGAAATGCAGCGAGGTCCATTGCGCGCCCAGCACTGTTTTGCCCGACATGAACCAGATCAGGGTACGACCGTCCGGTTTGTAGCGCCACAGGATGTCGATCTTACGGTCGCCGTTGAAGTCGCCAAAACCCACCACCTCCCAGTTGAGATTGTTGAACATGGAAGTCCATTGAGCCAGCGCCACAGTGCGGCCAGCCATGGTCCAGACAACGGTGCGGCCATCCGGGATATACTTGCGCAACACATCCGACCTGCCATCGCCGTTGAAGTCGTTGGGCGCGTTGCTGACTTCGTACGCCCCGATATCGCACCGGCTGATAGGGCGGAACACACCCCGCTGGTCGGTGGCGTTGACGCACGACCCCTTGTCCACAGCAGGAGAACTGGCATACAAAGCATGCGTCTTCGTCCGCCCACCGTTGTAAGCCAAAGGACCCAACCGAGGATTAGCGTTCTGCTTGTCCGTCGACTGCGTGAAACCGCAACTCGTACCACTCTCCAGGTTGTAACCGGTGGAAGTCAAAAGACCAACACAATCACTTCCGCTATTCTGCTTTGCAACAATGCTGTTAGTAGCGTTGACTGCGCCATTTCGAGTGATGCCGCCGCCGGAAGCTGCGCTGTTGGCTGTGACAGTTACGTTTTTAAGATTCACCGTGCCATTGGTGAAAATACCACCGCCATTGTTGGTGGCGGTATTACCGCTGATGGTGGAGTTAGTGGCATTTAATGTGATGTTGTTATTAATGCCACCGCCAACAGTAGAGGAGGTGTTGCCATTGATGGTGGAGCTGTTTAAATTCACCATGCCGTTATTTTGTATACCGCCACCTGCGGATCCAGTAGAGCTGTTGCCGCTGATGGTGGAGCTGTTTAAAGTCACCGTGCCATAATTTTGAATGCCGCCACCCACGCTGGCGGATATGTTGCTGCGGATAGAGGAATTATTCATGGTGAGCGCGCCGGCATTAGAGTTATATACGCCACCTCCCGAACTAGCAGCTGTGTTTCCGATTATGGTGGAATTATTGATTACAACAGTGCCGTTGGTCCAAATACCGCCACCATTAACGCTGGCTCCATTACCACCGACTGTCGTGTTTGATAAAGTGGCCGTGCTAAGGAATTCAATAAATATACCAGCGCCACTTTTGGCTGTATTGCCAGTGATCTTGGTATTTGTGATGTTGACTGTTCCAGTAGAGTAAATACCGCCAGTATTTCCGCCAACCGCCGAAACAGCCTTGTTGCCGATTATATTACAATTGATCACATTGAGTGTGCCGCCGTTCCTTATTCCGCCGGCGTTCGCCGCCTGATTATTGGTGACAATGGAATGTGAGAGTGTAAGTGTGCCCTGGTTTCTGATGCCGCCGCCGTTAAGCGGCGCAAGGGCGTTTTGTATGGTAAGGCCGGATATGGATACAACCGTCGCCGCCCCAGGGATATGGAATACACGATCAAGCAGGTTGCCGTCGATGATGGTGGCGCCACTGCCTGCGCCTTTAATGGTGACGTTTTTCAGAATATCCAGATCACCGGTGGAATTCGCATCTTCACCCGTCCCGGCCCGGTGAATAAGATAAGTTCCTGCCGGGATGTTGATCGTATCACCGCCTGGGCCGGCGTTGACCTTGTTTATAGCCTCGCGCAAGGTACAGTGGGGAACCGTGCACAGACCTGGGGCCATAGTGTCATCAAACGAGGTGACGTTATAAATTGCCGCGTCCACGTTTGCGGTCCCTAACAGGATCAATAACGCGAATATGCTTATGAAATATGTATGAATAGTGGAATAGGTTTTCTTATTCATCTGCCCTCTCCCAAAAATAGCAGGTCACTTGGTGTTTTTATATTTCCCTATCAGATAGTATCGTCTTGCCAATGCTGGATGTCAACATATAACAAATCATCTGGCCAAGCATAAATGTTAACGGTTAGCTATGGGTAGGATAATTAAAAATCTTGCTTCATATTGACGTCAAATGGTAATCTGAAACCAAGATGATCGGATCAGCACTCCATATAGATAATCAGTCAAATAGCGAGATTATATAATGATAGGAATATCAGCATTATATTGCGATACAGAGAACGAAGGCGACGCCATCCGGTATGGCAAACAGTCCCACGGGATGAAAGCCCGACCAAATGCCCACACTGTCCCGAAATCCGCCGGTGAACGCAAACCGGTGACTGCATGGAACATCACAAGGACCTGCAACCTCAAATGCGTCCATTGTTACAGCGATTCGGAAGAGAAAGCCTATGAAGGCGAGTTGACCACCGATGAAGGGAAAAACCTGATAACCGACCTTAAGGAATTTGGCATACCGGCTCTTCTGCTATCTGGTGGAGAGCCGCTGATACGCAAAGATATCTGGGAGCTGGCCGAGCACGCCAAGGCACAAAAACTTCGGCTGACGCTATCTACCAACGGTGTGCTGATCACGGAAGATGTGGCCGCCCGGCTGAAAAAGCTCGGGTTCGCCTATATCGGCATCAGCCTCGACGGCATCGGCGAAGTGAACGACAAGTTCCGCGGCAAAGAGGGCGCTTTTAAGAAAGCAATGGCAGGGTTTCAGAATTGCGTAAAGGTGGAGCAGAAGGTCGGGTTGCGGATGACCTTGACGCGGCACAACTACGACAACCTGCATGGTATCTTCGATTTCATCGAAGCGGAAAATATCCAGCGCGCCTGTTTCTATCACCTGGTCTACTCCGGCCGGGGCGAAGGCATCACCGATGAGGACCTGACCCACGAAGAGTCGCGGCACGCCATGGATATAATTCTGGAACGCACAGAGGATTATCATAAGCGCGGACTGCATAAGGACATCCTGACGGTGGACAACCATGTGGACGGGCCATACATGTATCTGAAGCTGCTGGAAAAGAACGAGAAGAAAGCCGCAGAAGTGAAGAAGATGCTGGAGTGGAACGGCGGCGGGCGCTATTCCTCCGGTGTGTCGTTTGCCGATATCGATTTCCTGGGCAATGTCCACGCCGACCAGTTCTGGATGCACCACACGTTCGGCAACGTGCGAGAGCGGCGATTCGGCGAGATATGGCAAGACATCTCCGACCCGCTGATGAACATCCTGAAGAACCGGCTCGACAACCTGAAGGGTAAATGCACCAAGTGTAAATTCCTGATGATGTGCGGCGGGGCCTTGCGGGTGCGGGCCGACCTGGTATACAACGACGCTTGCGCGCCCGACCCGGCATGTTACCTGACCGATGAAGAGTGCGGTATCACAGCCGCCGATCGTGCGGAACTGAACGCGAAGGGTGAGGCGTATCCGGTGCCGGAGGGTCTGCTGTCCAAATCGCATGTCGGGTAAGTGTAAACCCAATGTCTGACCATCCACACAAAATCGGAACCGGCCACCCTGGCGGAGCTGGCACCATCAAGGATGTCTATCAATCTATCAAAGATGATAGCGATAGTGGGAAGCAGGCCCGCAGTTATATGATGAAAAACCAGCTGCGGCTGGTATTTTGGGAGACGACCGCCGGTTGCAATCTGGAGTGCGTCCATTGCCGGCGGCTGGACGTGGCCCACGAGATGATGAAAAACGACCTCACCACCGAGCAGTCGAAACAGCTCATCGACAACATCGCCGCGCAGGAGAAATGTATCCTGGTGCTCTCCGGGGGCGAGCCGCTGTTCCGGCCCGATATTTATGAAATCGCCGAATACGCCAACTCTGTCGGGCTGACCGTCGCCCTGGCCACCAACGGCACACTGGTCACACCGGAAGTGGCGCAGAAGATCGTTGACGCGAAAATACAGCGGGTATCGATATCACTGGATGGCGCCACACCGGAGACCCATGACGCGTTTCGGAAACTGCCCGGCTCTTTCGACAAGGCGATCGAAGGATTGAAAAATCTGCAGGCGCTGGGGATGGAGACGCAGATCAACTCCACCATAGCCAAGCATAACATCCATGAAGTGGAGCAGCTATACCAGAACGCCATCGACCTGGGGGTGGAGGCGCTGCATATTTTCATGCTGGTTCCGGTCGGGTGCGGGGTGGAGATTGCCGAGGACGCCATGCTAGACGCGGATAAGTATGAAGAAGTTTTGAACTGGTTCTACGATATATCGCGGGAGGGGAAGATCCAGACCAAGGCCACCTGCGCGCCTCACTACTTCCGGATAATGCGCCAACGGGCGAAAGAGGACGGCGTCACCATATCGCCTAAGACCCACGGCATGGCCGCCATGACCAAGGGCTGTCTGGCGGGGCAGAGCATCTGCTTCATCTCGCACAAAGGCGAGGTGTTCCCGTGCGGTTATCTGCCGGTGGAGGCGGGGCATGCGCTGGATCAGCCGTTCACCGATATCTGGCAAAACTCGCCGGTGTTCGCCGACCTGCGCGATCAGGACAAACTGGGCGGCAAATGCGGCGTCTGCGAATACAAGAAAGTGTGCGAAGGATGCCGCGCCCGCGCCTTCTTCGAAACCAAAGGCGACTACATGGCCGAAGAACCATACTGTATCTACGAACCGGATAAGATTAAAAGTTGATAGGGATGGGAACCTAGAAGAGTCTATCCTATTACGTTATATTTTTGGTTTAATTTCATAACTGATGGAATGAGTATGGAAGCGCCTTTCCAAAGTCAGTTTATTGTTGAAGAAACGACTCTGGCATTGTTGATATTCCTGGCCATCTCGGATATTGTAATCCAGACCTTGATCTATATTAAAAACCGGAACCTGCCAGAATTAGTAAGTAATTTATTCATATTATTACCATTCATGTTAGCAATTGTTGCTTTCTTGGATGTTTTGCATGAATCAGAGGAATTAAGTGTAAGGAGTTTTTTATTGCCAGCAGTTCTCCTTATTATTTATAAAGTGAGCTCTGTACTATTCAAGCGTTATGGAAGCGAAATCTATTCAGGCTGGGTAGAGACACTGGAGCAAAAGAGAAGTCTCAGTAAAGATATGTCATTATCCGATAAGCTTAAAAATATCCATCTGTCGGCAACAGCAAAACTGGGTGACCACCTGTGGGAGCACGTTGCCGGAGTAGTTTGCGGAATTGTGGCTGTGCTTGTTTTCTACTATGTGAATCACGGCAACCTGATCGATTATTTTGAACGCTTAATTAATGGGTAGCCTTTATGTCCAAGAGTGACACATTAAAAGACGACAAAAAGAACCCAAGTTCACCGCGATCCAACAATATACTTCGGCAGAAAATGTCTAATGATATGCGGGTCTTTGATAACTTCTGTGTCATTTTAATTCTTCTGATTATCATCAAAGAAAGCATTACTTTTGATCTAAAATCAGCAATGCCGTTTGGCATTCTTGATTATGGCGCATTGGCCTTCACCATTGTCGTCGCTATAACTTTCTGTTATGAATGGTACAAGTGGGCCGTTAGAGGCGATGCCGATACCAGCGAAGAGTACCCCTGGCAATTGGCAGCAAATTTGGTTTTTCCTTTAATATTTTTATTTGCCATTAGTGATGCGACAATATACCCTGCCGCTTTCATAGCACTAATATATTTATGTGCGCTGGGATACCACAGGCGCATGCCGGTCGCCCCAGGTGACATCGAAGAAAACAAAGACAATAGTTTCATCGATTTCACCAAAATGTGGCGGGGCAACGCAAAAGAAGATTCAGGTTGAGACAAAAACCTTTCTCGTGATATGAATAAAATAACCGAGAGAATCTATTGAGAAACATGTGAAAGAAAATAGTTTCCTCCTACATACCCCTCGCTATTTCCAGCGCTTCTTTTTTGGAGCCAACATCGCCGTTTAGCTGGGCGGTGAAGAGTTGATCGAGCATGTCGCCCATCTCTTTTGATGGGGCGACGCCGATGGCGCCCAGGTCTTTGCCGGTCAGGTACGGTTTTATATTTTTCAGTTTCGTTAGATAGTTGACCATCGCCGATCTGGCTTTATCGTTTTTTGCTTTCGCGGCGAGGAACAGAAGGTCCTCATCGCACAGCGGTTCGAACAGTTTATATATATCGGCTGGTTTGATATCCGGTTTCCGCATCAGCGCCGCGATAGCCTGCTTCACTTTCGATATTCCTTCTCCAATCCCGCGCAACGCGAAATGCGACATGGCGAAACGCTCTCTCGACGCCATCTCGTCGCGGCCTTTTTCATTCAGCTGATCCAACAGCGCCATCATGTATACCTTCCAGCGTTCAACCGGTTGATCGGGAAAGGTCAGGCTGTGCCACGCGATCAGCTCTTCGCAGCGATCAAGGAGGCTGGCGATCGATTCGTTATAATCGAGCCCTGTATGGATAAATCGTAGCAAGCCCAGCTCCTCCATCTTCAGCACCGCTCCGCCTGGCCGGCGCTCGTTAAGTATCATTTTTAACTCCGCGAAAAGCCGGTCGCCGGAGAGCCGGTTGAACAGTTGATGGAGCACGGCGTTTTTCAGCAACGCCTGCGTCTGCTTGCCGATGGAGAAGCCGAGCCGGTGGCTGAACCGGACCGCCCGAAACGCCCGGGTCGGGTCCTCGACGAAACTTAGATTGTGCAGGACACGGACCACATGGTCCTTCAGGTCCGCCTGGCCGCCGAAATAATCGACCAGCATATTTGGTTTGTCGCCATTGAGCCGGATGGCCATGGCGTTGATGGAAAAATCACGGCGATACAGGTCGTTGCGCATGGCGCCACTCTCCACTGTCGGCAATGCGGCTGGCCCGGCGTAATATTCGATGCGCGCCGTGGCGACATCCAGCTTGAGCCCGTCCGGCAGAGTGACAACCGCCGTCTTGAACTTGTGGTGCGGATGTGTCCTGCCATTCAACTCTTTGGCCAAATGATGCGCATATACTATTCCATCACCCTCCACCACCAGATCGATATCCATGGTCGGCGTCCGCAGCAGAAAATCGCGGACAAACCCACCTGCGACATAGAGCGGATATCCGCATTCATCCGCCACCCGCGCGGCAACCCGAAACAGCTCCAGCACAGTTTCCGGCAGACGTTCCCTCATCATGTTGGTCACATTCTTTTGCAACGGGTTGCGCAGCGCCTTGCCAGACGCCCGCCGGTATGATGGCTCTTTCAGGCTGTCACCATAAAGCTTGTTCAGGATCATCCCCCTCGATATAACACCAGCCAGCGTGCCATCCTCCGGCGATACCACCGGCGCCAGCTTCTGCCGGGCACCGAGGATGATATCCTCGATTTCGCCCACAGGCGTGTCGGGGTATACAGCGGTAAATTCTGTGATCATGAAGTCAGAGACCGCCTTGTCGGCCATGTTGTGGTATATCGCCTTTTCGATTATCTGCCGCGTAACAATTCCGACTGGCCTGGCATTCTCCATCACCGGCAGGCTGTTCACATCGAAGCGGGTCATGATCGATTCCACTTCGCTTATGGTTTGGTCCACATCGGCCGTGATCACCTGTTCGATCATCATTTCCCTGGCGGTATGCTCGCCCTCCAGCGTTTCTGATATAGCTTCTTTCAGGGCATCGATGGATTGCGTTAGTGTCATATCCTTGATGGTTGCCGATGCGGCGTTTGAGTGGCCACCTCCACCCAGCTGCTCTGCTATTACGCCAGAGTTCACTCCTTCCACATTACTCCGCGCAATGAAATGTACCCTGTCCGCCATCCGAGCCAGCACGAACAGGGCGCTGGGGTGCTCCATATCCATCAGCTTGTGGGCCAGGGTGAGAGGTCGCCGATATACCGGTCGGTCGACCCAGTGGCCAAGGCGAACCGTAACCCAGCCACCTGATGGTATTCCATGCTCTTGATCAGCATGTCGAGCATTTCCACTTGCGGGCCGTTTAGCTCATGCTTGATATAGTTGGAGACCACATTCAAATCGGCGCCTTGCGATAACAGCCAGCTGGCGGCGGTGTAATCTTCCCTGGTGACCGAGCTGAATGTCAGCGACCCGGTATCTTCATACAGCCCCATCATCATCACCGTCGCTTCCGAGCTGGAGATGGCTACACCATTCTCGCGCAATATCTCGACAAATATAGTGACAGTGGCGCCCCGCTCCCGAATAACCGCCAGCCTGTTGTTCATAACAGATTTGGCGGTCACATGATGATCATATAGATGGATTTCGACATCGTCTTTGTCCGCCAGTTTTGAAAACGGCCCTATCCGGTCTTTCGTACAGGCGTCTACTACGATAAGCTGTTTTACAGAATCGATATCGAACCCATGAAGTTTTCTGTATGGTATATCTAGCCCAACCCGCGCAAGATACTCCCGGACGTTTTTCTCCTGCGAGCCAGGGAATATCAATACAGCGTCAGGATACAGCTTTCGCGCCGCCACCATGGAGCCAAGGCAGTCGAAATCGGCGTGAAGATGAGTTGTAATTACTTTCAAGACCCATCCTTTATATGAACATTATCTGTTGTTTATATTATACCAGCGCTGTCTTCTCTTTCTCGTGGCGCCATACTTCGAACCGCGTTTCGATCTCCTTCAGGTCGTCGGAGAGGGGGTAGCCAGCCAATGATTTGATGAAGGTTTTACCGTAGCTCTTTGTTTTGATCCGTTTGTCCAGCACAACCAGCAGGCCCTTGTCCTTGCCGGATCGGATCAGCCTGCCCAACCCTTGCTTGAGCATGAGCGCCGCCGATGGCACCTGATACTCCCTGAACGCAGACCCGCCCCGCTTCTCTATCAGCCCGATGCGCGCCGACACCAGCGGGTCGTCGGGCGACGCGAACGGCAGTTTGTCGATTATCACCGCCGACAACGCCTCGCCCTGCACATCAACCCCCCTGCCAGAACGATGTGGTGGCGAACAGGACAGAATGGGTGTCTTTACGAAACTGATCGAGGATCACAGACCTTGGCCGGTCGCCCTGCTTGAAAACTGTATACTCCAGCTTGTCCTTGAGCCGCTCCCAGCATTGCTCCAGGTTGCTTTTGCTGGTGAACAGGACGAACGCCCGCCCGTTGGAAAGTTTCAGGATCGTCTCTATCCGCTCCGAAGCGTGGGTGACAAACAGGCTGTCGCGCGGCTCCGGCAGGTCGCCCGGGATATAACAGATTGCCTGCTCTGAGTAGTTAAAAGGTGATTCGATCACCATCTCCTCTGGCTCTTCCAGACCGAGTCGGGTTTTGATAAAGCTAAAATCACCGGCGGAGGCGAGCGTCGCCGAGGTCATCACCACGGCGTCCGACCTTGGATAAAGCTTCTCCGCCAGATGGTCCGACACATCGATGGGCGACGACTGCAGGAATACGCCCCGTCCCCGGGTTTCCACCCAATAGACGTTGTCGTCATTTTCCATCGACAGGATCTCGGTCACGATCTCGGCCATGTCTGTATAGCGATGGGCCAGCGCCTTGATGGTGTCGGGCGAATCCTTGATCGACAGCAGATAATCGCTGAGCAGTGTAAGGGTGTTTATCAGCTCCTTGGCGAAGGTGATGGCGCCCTGGACATCCTCCCGCTTCAGACCGCGCCTGCCTTCCGCTCCGCCGCGCAGATAGTCGAACAGCGCCCTGCTCCGTTTGTGCAGTCCGGCCAGTATGGTGGCGGAATCGTTATCATCCAGCCCGGCGGCGCCCAGCTCCCGCTCGGTATCCCGTACCGCCTCGGCAAACCGATGGTTCGATATGGACAGGCCGAAATATGCGGTGGCGGTCTCTTCGACCAAGTGCGCTTCGTCCAGGACCACGGCGTCGTAACCGGGGATCACTTCGCCGAACGAGTTGTCACGTATGTTGAGGTCGGCGAACAGCAGATGATGATTGACGATGACCAGGTCCGCCTCCGCCGCGTCGGACCGCATCTTCGTGATATAGCATGCCTCGTAGTGGGGGCAGCCGGTCCCGAGGCACAGCTCCGATTTGGAGTTTATCTCGCTCCATTTTTCATAGTCGTCCGGCAGGGTGTCCAGCTCCGCCCGGTCGCCGGTGATCGTTGTCTGCGCCCAGGCCTGTATCGCTTCGAAAATTTTTCCCTCTTCGCTGTCGGAGAACAGATACTGCTGAGCAAAATTTCTGAACCGCCGTTTGCAAAGATAGTTGCCCCGGCCCTTCATGCTGGCGGTCTTCAGGTTGGCTTCGGGGAACAGCTCTAAAACTATCGGGATATCCTTGGAGACGATCTGCTCCTGCAGGTTTTTGGTGCCGGTGGAGACCACGACCTTCTTGCCGGACAGCACGGCCGGCGCCAGATAGCCCAGGGTCTTGCCAGTGCCGGTGCCAGCCTCCACCAGCAGGGCGCCGCCATTTTGCAAAGTATTCAGAACAGAGTCGGCCATGTTGATCTGGCCCTCCCGAAACTCGAAACCCTCCATAATCTGCGAGAGTTTTCCATCCCGTCCCAGCCATTTATCCATGACTCTATCCGCGGCGACAGCGCTCCTGTAAACCTGGCGAATCTCCGGTTCTATCCAATGGTGCGCCCGACCGCTTTGGCGATCGGTTTGAGCTCTTCCATCAATTTGGCGAATTTTTCCGGCTTGAGCGATTGCGGCCCGTCGGAGTACGCTTCCTCCGGCTTCCAGTGCACCTCGATCATCAGCCCGTCGGCGCCGGCGGCCACCGAAGCTTTGGCCATGGAGCTGACAAACTGCCAATAGCCGGTGCCGTGGCTCGGGTCGATGATGATCGGCAGATGGGTCAGGCTTTTCACCACCGGCGCGGCGGAGACATCCAGTGTGTTGCGGGTCGCCTTTTCGAATGTACGTATACCGCGCTCGCACAGGATCACGTTGCCGTTGCCTTCCGACAATATATATTCCGCCGACATCAGCCACTCCTCGATGGTGGTGGACATACCCCGCTTCAGTAGTATCGGCTTGCTCAGCTTGCCCACATCTTTAAGCAGAGAGAAGTTCTGCACGTTGCGGGCGCCGATCTGCATGATATCGGTATACTCATGCACAAGCTCAACCTCCCTTGGGTTCATCACTTCTGTGACTATAGGCAGCCCTGTCTCCTCCGATACGGTGCGAAGGATTTTCAGACCATCCTCCTCCATGCCCTGGAAGCTGTATGGCGAAGTTCTCGGTTTGAACGCGCCCCCCCGCAGGATATTCGCGCCGGCCGCTTTCACCGCGCGCGCTGTCGTCATCAGCTGCTCCTCCCCCTCCACAGAGCATGGACCGGCCATGACCGCCAGATGTTCACCACCGATTTTCACACCTTTGACATCTATCACGGTATCCTCGCATCTCACCTCGCGGGAGCATAGTTTATACGGTTTAAGTATTGGCATCACGCTCTCCACATGGTGCAAAGATTCCAGCGCCTGTAGGCGCGCTTTGTCCCTGGCGTCACCAAGGGCGGCCACCACATTACGTAAAGCGCCTTCCAGAATTTTCGGAGTGTACCCAAAATCTTTCACACGTTTTACAACATCTTCCAGATCCTGTTTGGTGGCCCTCTCCTGCATTACTATTATCATCACCTAGCTCCCACTGTATTAAATCGAACATCGTAAAGTTATCTTATTAAAAAGAAACAAGTTTGGCCGACTATTATGGAATACACAACTCTGACGACCAATTAGTTATTATGGCATTTTTAATCAGTCTTACAATGAAAATCTGTATTCATTGGAGCAAGCATATTTTTCTACACTCTGCTAAAATCAGAATAGACATAAATAATTGGATGATATCTAATTGGAAAAAAGGGAAATCGGGCATATTGAAGCGCCATTGAAGCGTATTCATATAGAGCTTACCAACGCTTGCGAGTTCGACTGTGTGTTCTGCCCCAAACCGATGATGGAACGGGCATACGGCTTCATGAAGCCAGAGCTTGGCAAGAAGATTATTTCTGAAATAGCGGAAACCGGCCTGTCGGAGAAAGTCACTTTCCATGTGATGGGGGAGCCGACGCTCCATCCACAATTGTTTACATTATTGGAGCATGCGGCCCGGGAGAAGGTGAAAGTCGGCCTGACCACCAATGGTAAAAACCTGGGAGGCGAGGTGGGCAAAAAGCTGCTCGATTATCCTTTGGGCCAGCTCGACATCTCGTTCCAAACCCCGGATGAAGAGTCTTTTGTGTTGCGAGAGGCGGGGAAGCTGGTGTTCGAGGATTATCTCAACGGCATACTCGATTTTTTCACCGAATACCGGAAACGCTGGCCGGAGACTACGATAAAGTTTCGGTTTCTGAACACCCGGTTTCAGAAAAAGTCTATGGAGAAGATGACCGGCTCGATACAGGTCATGTCCACTTCCAAAGAGATGAGAAAAGTTTTCGCCAAATGGATATTGGAGCTGTACGAAAGGGTGGGCAAAAGTAAAGAATCGGCCGATGCCGCCATTGGGAAGCTGGGCAAGGTGTTATCGTACAAATGGAATGTGGTGGAGATATTGCCGAACCTCTATTTCGAGACATATATTCTGGATGATTGGGGTATGGCGTTCCATGAAGGCAAGGTTTATGACGCGTGGGGCGGTTACTGTTTCGGCATGCGGGATCATTTTGCGATCTTGCAAAATGGTGATGTGACGCTCTGCTGCATCGATTTCAAAGGGAAAACCACCATAGGCAATGTGACAGAATCGACACTGGTCGAAATATTATCGTCCGATAAACTGGGCGCAATTATGGATTCCTTTAAAAGGTACAAGCCGCTGCTGCCCTACTGTAAGCGATGCATGGGAAGTAAATCGCGCTTGTCATGGCTGGTAAAGCCGCTCATCAGCATCTTTGCGCTCGATAAATTCAAACCGTTTTTCTATAACGAAATCAGCCTGTGTGATGAAGAGTAACGCTGTCGCCAGCTACATATCAATAAGTATATTTCCCTATAAGCGCCCCGACACGCTCTTTAAATGACATTTCGAATTTATTATCCACCCACTCGCTGGCGTTGATATCCTCCATGAGCTGGTCATACAGCTCTTTGATGAAAACGTCTGTGTGGGCGCCATGGGCAAACAGCGTCACCTCCCGGCTGGTCAGCATGCTGCGTGGTGTTAAATTGGCCGAGCCTATAATAGCGATGGTTCCATCCATCAGCGCCACCTTGGCGTGGGACATGCCAGGATATAGCAGAACCCGCAGGTTGCCTCTATGGGGTGATGACATCAGTTTATTGATTGTCGCCCGGTTGGCGTAGAGGTGGGTATCGGGCGCTTTCGGCAGTATCAGATCGATCTTGACGCGTCTTGCCATAGCCTCGTCAAGCGCTGCCATAACCTTGGCGTCGGAAAAATATGCGTGCTCCAGGATTATGCTCTGTTTCGCCTGGGCGATGGTTTGCAACAGCGCGGTTCTGATTTCCGTGGCCCGGCGGTCGTTGGAGACGACGGTATAAGGCGTGTCGGTAGGCCAGGGCGTGGAGCGCAATACCTTGTCGGCGAATGATTGCGCCCACTGTGCGTTGTCGATTTTTACCATATAGTCACGCCAATTTTTATGGTACTCGTCGGCTATGTTCATTCCGCCGAATATCACCGTTTTGTTGTCAATGATGAAATATTTGCTGTGGTCGGTGTCTGCGAACGGATCAACGCTGATATCTATATTATCGTTCGCCCGGAAACCTTTGTCGGAAAACACCGGACTGGCCTTGCCTTTGAAAATATCGGCCACCTCGAAAAACGTCCCCAACGCGTCTTTCCGGACGGTGACCTGGACCCCCCGGTCGGCCGCCTCCATCAGTTTTGCGACAACCTGCCTGCCTATGTTGTCATCTTTCCATATGAACGTTTGTACTATGATGGAAGACTCAGAGGAATCGATCGCCTCTAATATATTGCTGAAAGCTTCTTCCCCATCCACCAGCAGCTCCAGGGAAGACAGGTCGCCCTTTTCCGTAAAAAACTCCGGTCCCAGCGCAGAATCCGGCTCCGGCCCCAGCCCCAGCGGGCTGAACGCGAATGAAACTATACAGGCCGCAATAATGATGAGCAGGCTGACAACGATTATGACAGTGGTATTCATACAGCAAGTTTACCGCAAACCTGTCGATTTTGCGCGGGCCGGCCGGTGAAGGTCAAACGCATCTTTACCATCGGGCGAAGTTCGGATATAGTAAAGGTTTTTTATTTGGTGAGAAAATGAGTTACGGAAAAAACAAGAACGCGCTTTATGTGGGCATACCCTCCGGCAGCCTGCACGACCAGGTGATCCGGTTGCTGGAGAAATCTGGCCGGCCGGTCAAAAAGGGGCGCCTGTACGAGCTTACCACACCATTCGATGACGAGATTGTGTTCCGCATCCTGGATCGGAAAGAGATGCCGAACAAAGTCTCCAAAGGTATCGTCGATTGCGGCATCACCGGCAAGGATTATATCCATGAAGCAGGGATGGAAAACGAAGTGGAGGTGATGGGCGATTTTATTTTCTCCAAACGGACCAACAAACCATCGCGGCTGGTGCTGGCCACCCGACCGGAAACCGGAATAGAAAAACCGGAGGATTGTTCGGGCAAAACCGTGGCCACCGAACTGCCGAACCTGACACGTAAACGGATGGAAGAGCTGTATGGCGTGACCGATGTGAACATTTTGCCCAGCGAGGGCAAGACCGAAGCGAAAGTTTTCATGGGCGAGTCGGACGCGTTCACCGACATCACCGAGACAGGGCAAACACTTAAAGCGAATGGTAACGTCATCGTGGCGGAGCTGTTCGAATCGAACCCGCAACTCATCGGCAACCCGGAAGCGCTGAAGGATATTGCCAAACGGGAGAAAATGGAGGATATCCGTATCGGTATCAACGCCGTGCTGCTGGCCGAGAAAGAACCTATATATATGGTGTTCATGGATGTGCCGAAGGCGGTGCTGAAGGATGTGGAGGCCATCGTCCCTGCGGTGGTGGCCCCGACGGTGAGCGTGGTGGAGAAGGAGGGGTGGACCAGCCTTTCCGTGGTCATCCGCGAGTCGGAGCTGAACATGCTGGCGCCGAAGCTTCTGCGGATGGGCGTGGACGGCATTGTGCCGATCCCGGCGCCGAAAATATTTTCCAGCGAAATGATAAAATCCGGCGGTATGAAAGTCATATAACCGAAGTAACAGGAGATGGGATAGAGATGGCAGATATAGACAGGGAAGAGGGTGATGCGCTGGCGATTGATTTCGAGAAGCGAGGCGGGCTGGTGCCAGCGATCGCCCAGGATATTCGCAACGGCCAAATATTGATGCTGGCCTACGCCAACGAAGCGGCGCTGGACAAGAGCATAGAGTCGGGCATGGCTACCTTCTGGTCCACCTCTCGTAACGAGCTGTGGACGAAGGGCGCCACCTCGGGCGATTTTCTGCGTATTGCGGAGATACAGACCGATTGCGACCAGGATGCGTTGCTGTACCTGGTGGAACCGCAGGGCAGCGGCGCCTGTCACACCAAAGACCCGCAGACCGGTAATGCGCGCCTTAGTTGTTTTTACCGGGCCATCAACACCAAAACAAAAAAACTGGCGCCCAGCAAACTGTTTAACACTGCCGACCAAGATAATGGATAAGTTGAAGACTTGACTTTCATTGCCAATCGATTACTGGCTTTCCAGCTTCTTTTTTTCTGCTTTCGACAGCTTGTTGACCACCAGTTTGTATGAGTCTTCGGCAATCTGTTTTATCATTTTATCGGTAAGTTCCTTAGTAAGGGTTATGGTTATCCAATGCTTCTTGTTCATATGATAGCCAGGGATTATCGATTCATATTGGCTGACCAGAAATGAGCCATCATCCGGTATGCACTTGAGCGTAACCCGCGCCGGCTTTTCCTGTTGAGTCACCAAGGCAAACATCTTGCCCATAACCTTAAACACCAGCGCTTCCGGCCCAAAAGGATAGCCGCCTTCCGACCCTTTCAAACTGGTCAGATATTTTTCAATACTATTTTTGGTCATTTGTTATCTTACCTCTTAATTAAAATTCTCAGTTCCAGAATGGCGCAGTAGATCACTGGCAGTGCAATTAACGATAGCATAGTGACGCTGATCATGCCGCCGATCATCGGGGTGGCGATCCTCTGCATCACTTGCGAGCCGGCGCCGTGGCCATACATCAGCGGCGCCAATCCACCGACGATGGCGAACACCGTCATCATGATCGGGCGCACCCGGCCGGCCACACCTTCCAGCACGGCGTCGTGGATATCGGCGACGCTCGACCACTGCCCATCAGCCTTTCTGCGCTCTATCGCCTGATTGATGTAGACGAGGATCAGTATGCCGATCTCCACCGCCACCCCCATCAGCGCGATGAACCCGACACCCACGGCGACGCTGAGGTTATAACCAAGGTAATCGAGCAATAGCGCGCCGCCAACTGTGGATAATGGAACGGTCAGCAACACCAACAGGCTCTCGGTCACCCTTCTGAAATAGAGATACAACAGCAGAAAAATCACGCCGATGGTGATCGGGATTATCAGCTTCAGCCGCTCTTTCACCCGCTCCATATATTCGTACTGTCCGCTCCAGTTGAGCGATACACCCGACGGCGGGTCGAGCCGGTCTGCGAACCGCGCTTGCGCATTGTTGACGTATGTGCCGACATCGATTCCGTCGATATCGATATATATCCATGCGTTCGGTCGCGAGTTCTCGGTCTTGATCACCGGCGCGCCTTTGGTAAGTTTTATATCCGCCAGTTGTCCGATCGGTATCTGCTGGCCGCCCGGGGTGGGGACCAGCGCCCGTTTCAGCTTTTCCAGGTCGTCGCGCAACTCGCGTCCATACCGGACGTTGATCGGATAGCGTTCTAATCCTTCGAATGTGGCGCTGACGTTCATCCCGCCGATGGCGCTCTTGATGATGTCCTGCACATCGCCCACGTTCAGGCCATACCGCGCCGTCTTCTCCCGGTCGATCATGAAGTCGAGGAACGCGCCGCCCACCACCCGCTCTGCATAGACGCTACGGGTCCCCGGCATGTCACGCAATATCGATTCGATATTTTCCGCCACACCGTTGAGCTGGTCCAGATCGGGCCCGCCCAGCTTTATACCCACCGGTGTCTTGATACCGGTGGAGAGCATATCGATCCTGGTTTTGATCGGCATGGTCCATGCGTTGGTCAGACCGGGGAACCTGATCGCCTCGTCCATCTCCCTCATCAGCGATTCCATGGTCACCCCCGGCCGCCACTGGTCGCGCGGTTTCAGCATGGCGATGGTTTCTATCATCGACAGCGGCGCCGGATCGGTGGCGGTCTCCGCCCGTCCGACCTTGCCGAACACCCGGATGACCTCCGGGAACGACCGGATGATCTTGTCGGTCTGCTGCAAAATTTCCTTCGCTTTGGTTATCGATATACCGGGCAGAGTGGTGGGCATGTATAAAATATCGCCCTCGTTCAGTGGCGGCATAAACTCGCTGCCTAATCGTTTGACCGGGGCTATCGACAACAGCAGTATCACAAACAGGCCGAGGAAGACCACCGGCTTGAACCGGAGCGCCAGAGCGACGATCGGTCTTGTGATGTTGATCAGCAGATAGTTGATCGGGTTCTTCCGCTCCGGGATGATCGAGCCGCGGACGAAATAGAGCATCAGCACCGGGATCAGCGTGATCGACAGCCCGGCGGTGGCGGCCATGGCAAAGGTTTTGGTATAGGCCAGCGGTTTGAACAGCCGTCCCTCCTGCTGCTCCAGCGCGAAGACCGGGATGAAGCTGAGCGTGATGATCAGCATGCTGAAAAATATTGCGGGGCCGACCTCTTTGGCCGATTCGAGGATAATCTCATGATGCGGTTTGGCGCCCCGGTCCTGCTCCAGGCGTTTATGTGCGTTCTCTATCATCACGATGGCCGCGTCGATCATGGCGCCGATGGCGATGGCAATACCGCCCAGTGACATGATGTTGGCGTTGATGCCGAGCAGGTTCATCACCAGCATGGAGATGAGGATGCCCAGCGGCAACGACAGGATGGCCACAAACGCAGAGCGCAGATGCATCAGGAACACAAGGCAGACAAGGGCGACGATCACACTCTCCTCAATCAACTTCTCTTTCAGATACGCCACGGCTCGCAGGATCAGACTGGAGCGGTCGTATGTAGCCACCAGCTCTACACCCTCCGGCAGACCTTCCTTCAGTTGTTCCAGCTTCTCCTTGACCAGCGCAATGGTATCCAGCGCGTTCTCGCCGAACCGCATGATCACCACACCGCCGGCCACTTCGCCCTCACCATCCAGCTCTGCGACGCCGCGGCGCAGTTCCGGACCGATGGTGATGTTGGCCACATCTTTTAGCATGATCGGGGTGCCGTCATCATCCACGCCGAGCGATATTTTGCGGATATCATCCATCGATTTGATATAGCCGAAACTGCGGACCATGAACTCGGTCTCCGCCATCTCCACCAGCTTGCCGCCCACGTCCATGTTGCCCGACTTGATGGCCTGGGTCACCCGGTTGAGCGGGATGTTGAACGCCACCAGTTTATTGGGATCCACCTCCACCTGGTACTGTTTCACGTAACCACCCACAGAAGCGACCTCCGCTACGCCCGGCACGGTCTGCAGTTCATAGCGCAAAAACCAGTCCTGTATGGAGCGCAGTTGCGCCAGGTCGTGGGCGCCGGTCCGGTCCACCAGCGCGTATTCGTATATCCAGCCGACACCGGTGGCGTCCGGCCCGAGGGATGGGGTGACGCCGGGCGGCAGGCGTTTCGATGCGAAGTTGAGATACTCCAGCACCCTGCTGCGCGCCCAGTAGAGGTCGGTGCCGTCCTCGAATATCACGTACACGAGCGAGAGTCCGAAGAAGGAGTAGCCGCGAACCGTCCGGGCGTACGGAACAGAGAGCATGGCCGTGGTCAGCGGATAGGTCACCTGATCCTCCACCACCTGCGGCGCCTGGCCGGGGAACTCGGTGAAAATTATTACCTGCACATCGCTCAGGTCGGGGATGGCGTCGAGCGGTATGTTCTTTGCCGCGTGATAACCGGCCATGGCCAGGAACAGCGAAACCAGAATCACGATGAACTTGTTGCGGAAGGAACTTTCAATAATGGTGTTTAGCATGATCTGTCCCTCCTAATGACCCGAATGGTCCATGTTGCCGTGATCCATCTCCATCTGGCCGTGGTCCATATTGCTGTGGTCCATTTCCATCTGGCTATGATCCATGTTGCTGTGGTCCATCTCCATCTGGCCGTGATCCATGCCGCTGTGGTCCATTTGCCCGGTATTATCTGATGGCTGATCACTCATTTTGTTGATCACCTCGCGCAGTTTCGATTCGGAATCGATCAGAAATTGCGCCGATGTCACCACCGACTCGCCCGGTTCCACGCCAGATCTGATCTCCAGCATTCCCTCGCTTTCGAACCCGATTGTGACATCGCGCGGCTCGAACCTGCCTTCGCCTTTATCGACAAACAGTATTGATCGGGATCCGGTCCGGATCACTGATTCCGTTGGCGCCGCTATCACCTTTTCTTTCATTTCGGCGAACAGGGTGACGTCGCCGTACATGTCCGGTTTCAGCTCGCCATCGCTGTTGTCGAACTCCAGCCGCACCTTGACCGACCGCGATTTGCTGTCCATGAACGGGTAGATGTAGGCGATCTTGCCGGTGAACGTCCGGCCCGGGAAGGACGCCATGCGCAGTTTTGCCCTTTGTCCAATTTTTACATGCGGAATCTCATTCTCGTACACATCGGCGTTGACCCACACTTTGGTCAGGTCGGCGATCTCATACAGGGTGTCGCCCGGCTGGACATACATCCCTTCGACAATGTTTTTCTTCACGATAACGCCATTGGCCGAGGAGTGAATATGCAATGTCTTTTTAACATCACGGCTTTTTTCCAGCTCCACGATCTGATGCTCCGGCACGTCAAACAGCTCCAGCCGTCTTCTGGCCGATTTCAGCAAGGTCTCGCCACTTTTGGCGATCGACTCCCGCGTTCCTTCTTTTAACGCGTCACGATATTTCAGCGCCAGCAGATACTCCTCCTGAGTCGACACAAGATCGGGGCTGTATATCTCCAGCAGGATCGTTCCGTTTTTCACCTTTCGGCCGGTTTCGTTTATATACAGCTTTTCCACCCAGCCTTTTACCTTGCTTTGGATCTTTGCCAGTTTCGACTCGTCGTAGGTGACCAGCCCGACGGTGCGGATGCTCCGGGAGATGTCGGCAAGCTTGACCTTCGTGGTCCGTACGCCAATGTTCTGGACGACGTTCGGGTCGATCTTCACAAAATTACCCCCGTCGCCCTCATCCTCGTATACCGGGACCAGGTCCATGCCCATGGGCGATTTGCCCGGCTCGTCCCTGATATATGTGGGGTCCATGGGAGCGCGCCAATATTTGATTTCACGCTTCGTTGGAGTCGATCCGCCCGCAGGCTCCATCTGCATGGCAGACATGTCATCCGACTCGGCAGCGTCGAAAAAAGATAAAATTGAATCCTTGTAAAAATAGCCCAGCCCGATCAACAGCGCCAATAGAATGGTTATGGCAAATCGCACCACATAGGTCATCATCGATTGATCTTCTTGTTTGTTTACTGTTTCCATCGCTACCTCGCTATATCGGCGCCGGTCAGGGCGGCTATCTGCGCGTACAGGTTCCGTTTGCGCAGCAATAGCTTTTCCAGCTCCAGCTCCAGTTTAAGAAGATTAATCTCACTGGCCATCAGGGTTAAAAAATCGACCTTGTCTAGCTGGTAGGCCACCATGGACGACTCCAGCGCCTGGTTCGCCTGCGTGATCAGCCCTTGCCTGTATAGGTGAATCGAGTCGTCCACTTTTCCCAGGCTGGTCAGCGCCTGCCGCAGATCGGCCTCGGTTTTCCGGATGGCGTCATCCAGCGCTTCCTCTACCGATTGCGCCTTCAGCCTGGCGCCGGCGATCTGCCGCGCCTGCTTGCCCGATTTCCAGATCGGCACGCTGAACGCCGCTGTGATACTGGTGAAATCGGCTCTTTCGATCGGGCTGTCATCCCGTTGCCCATACCGGGCGCTGATCGACATGTTGGTCCCGGTCAGGCTTTCCGCCCGGGTCAATACCGCTTTCGATTTTTCCAGCTCCTGTTTCGCCAGCAGTATGGCAGGCGCGCGATCTTTTGCCTGCACCCACAGCTCGTAGAATTTTGGGACGACGCCGGCCGGCTCTGGCAATGGCGGAGGTATAAAATCAGTATCTGTATCGCGGCCCAGCAGACGGTTCGCCCGGATTTTCGTCAGGCCCAATTTCTCGTCCAGGTTCAGCCGCGTGTCGATCAGCTTGCTGCGCTCTACCTGGGCTTGGATAACATTGGCCTGCACCCCTTTGCCGGAGGAGTATTTTGCGTTGGCCACCTCTATCACGCTATCCAAGGCGCTCTCATTTTTGGTCAATATTTCCAACGCCCGCTGAACATAGATCATCTCGCTGATCGTCAGCCGCAAATTCATCACCATATTTGATTTCAGCGCTTTTCTGTTTGCTTTTGCCATGCCCACATCCGCCAACGCCAGCGACCTTTCCGCCGATCGTGTATGGTGGCTGCCGATTCTTTGAGTGACGCCAATTATTTTTTGGGTCATCATCTGCTCATCCAGCCGAAAACTGTCGGTGGGAATATTGATTACGCCTGCCGTTATCATCGGATCGTCCCAGGCCAGCGCGGCGTCGGGGACCTGTTCCAACGCGACAATTTCCGTGCCCATCGATTTTAGAGCCGGGTTGTTCTCCATCAATTCATTTACTACTTTCGACCAGCTGTTTTCCGCATGAGCGGGGATGCTGGTTAACGTCATTGGCCAAAACGCCGCCAAAAACAGTGACAACAATTTTTTCATGTTCGCTCCTGAATACAGATATGCTCCATACGATTTGAAGCCTGAATATCTGCGTCAACTGTACGTAGTTACAGAATATGGACGCAGATTATAAAAAGAAAAAGATCAGGAACGAACTCTAGGGGGGTGCTCTATCAGAAACGCCAGTTGTGATTTGTACTGTATATAATCGTCAGAAAAGAGTGATTGAATATAGTCGGGGCTGCCCAAGCCATAGGTGTTGGTCAGCATTGTGCCTGTGAAGGAAGGGCAACAGGAAACCGACATATCGCAACCGGGGCAATCGGAAGTTTTGCTATTATGCCCGGAATGACCGTTCGTCTCATCGCAACAATCGTTCATTTGGGACATGGCGCTTTCGTCCATACCATGATGGCCGCTCATGGCCCCATGGCTCCCGGCCATGGCAGGATTGCCCGCCATCATCAAAGCCAGCGACAATATAATCAACAAAAATCGATTCATCCAGACTACCTAAATAAACTGTATTGGAATATTAGTATACCACATTCGTTTATACCGATGCCGCCGCTGCTCTGATTCCTTTTGACAAACAGGTGATATCAGCGTAATAATATGTACGTTACAACCTTAACAATTTATACTATGCTAAACAGTGATTAAACGAAACCGTATTGTCCTGATGGCGCTGTTGCTGCTGTTTGCGCAACTGGGCGTATATGAACATCAGATAGCGCATCATCATGGCGATCTGGATGACCAATGCGTTGTGTGTCATGTGGGCGGCCAGCCTGGCGCCACTGTGGCGGGCCAGCAGTTTTCGTTTTTTACCAATGTTAAATTTGCCAAACTGTACGCAGAAACTTCTATACGGTTTTGCAAAGGTATAAAAAGCCTCTGCGCCGCCCGCGCCCCACCGTCCACCTTCTAAAGATTGACCTTTTAGTTATTACTTGAACCCAGCCGCTTCACCGGGCTGGCAATTGCGGTTTGCCTATGTATAACCGCGCAATCTTTTGGAGGAATCATGAAATTAAGTGCGCTTATTATCTATATTGTTGTTGGGCTGTCCCCTTTTTTGGCGGAAGCAGAGAATAGTAACAACCTTATCCAGGTCGGCCTCTCTGGCCTGTTCGCCTTTGGCTATTCCGATGAAGAGAATGAATCATTGGCCAACCTGCAGGCGGGCGGGCACGACCCGAACCAGAACGGTTTTACAGTACAAAATGTCGAGCTGTCATTAGGTGGCACAGTCGATCCATACTTCGACGCGCAATCGAACATCATTTTACAAATCGACGCTGAAGGCGAAACCGTGGTGGAGCTGGAAGAGGCTTTCTTCACCACCCGCGCCTTGCCGTGGGGATTGCAGGTGAAGGCGGGCCAGTTTTTTACAGAGTTCGGCCGGCAGAACCAGCTGCATCCGCATGCCTGGGCGTTTGCCGATCAGCCGGTGATATTGTCGCGGCTGTTTGGTGGGGACGGCCTGCGCAGTCAAGGGGCGCGGGTGGCGTGGCTGGCCCCATTACCCTGGTATTCAGAGCTCTATTTCAGCGCCCAGAACGCGAAGGGCGAGACCGCGGTCAGCTTCCTGTTTGCGGAAGGCGAAGAAGTCGGCGGCCACGTTTTGCAAGCGCGGGACGCGCGGGACGCCGGCGACCTGATCCAAATGGCGCGCTGGCTCAACGGCGTGGATTTGTCCGACACGGTCAGTATGAACATCGGCGTCTCCGCCCTGTGGGGGCCGAACGCCAGCGGCGAATCGACGGATACCGCCATCTATGGAGCGGATCTCTATATCAAATGGCAGCCGGAATATACCCAGCGCGGTTTCCCCTTCGTGTCGTGGCACACGGAGTATCTGAACCGGGAGTATGAAGCGGGTGACGGCGACGACCCGGGCAATGAAACGCTGAAGGATCGGGGGTTGTTTACCCAGGTTCTGTACGGTTTTACACCCGGCTGGGTGGCCGGCGCCCGGTGGGAGCAGGCCTCCGCCGATGGCGACACCAACAATGATCCACTACGGGACGACCGCCAGCGGTTCGCCCTGAACATGACCTGGTACCCGACGGAGTTCAGCAAGCTGCGGTTGCAGTATAACCATGACAAGACGGAGCATCTGGATAGCGACAGCGTGAACTCCATCTGGCTGCAGGCGGAGTTCTCTCTGGGCAGCCACATGGCGCACACCTTTTGACGGGAGGGTATTGTAATGGACAGATTTTTTATTGTTTGCGTCATTTGCATTCTTGCCTGTCTGCCAGTGGAGGCGGACGCTGTATTGCGGGTGGTTGCCACCACCAGCGATCTGGCGAGCATAGCGGAGGAGATCGGTGGCGAAAGGGTCAGCGCAGTCAGCCTGACCCGGGGCGCCAGCGACCCGCATTACGCTGTGGCGAAACCGAGTATGATCCGCAATGTTTACAAGGCTGATCTGCTTCTACTCATCGGCGCGGATATGGAGATCGGCTGGTTGCCACCCCTTATACAATCGGCGCGTAACAGCAAGGTGCAGCCTGGCGCCATTGGCTATCTGGATCTGTCGGGCGCTATACCGCTGCTGGGCAAGCCTGACGGTCCGGTGAACCGCGCCATGGGCGATGTGCATGCCAAGGGCAACCCGCATTACTGGCTTGATCCGCGCAACGGCTTGATAATAGCCGAAACTATTGCTGACCGCTTGGGAAAGCTGGATCCAGAAAACGCTGGATATTTCAAAGAGCGGTTGGGCGCTTTTATTCAGAAGCTGGATAGCAAAATCGATGAATGGACACGCGCGCTGGATGCCCTGCGGGGCAAGCCGGTGATCGCATACCATAAATCATTTCTCTATCTGGAGCAGGCGTTCGGGTTTGAAATCATCGGCGAAGTGGAGCCAAAGCCCGGAATTGCGCCGGGGGCTTCTCATCTTAATAAACTGGTCGCGCTCATAAAGGAGAGCGATGTGGAGCTTTTGATCATGGAGCCGTTTTACGAGCGGCGCTCTTCCCGATATCTGGGTGAGCGGACCGGGATCAAGGTCGCAGTATTGCCGCAGTCGGTCGGGGCGCAAGATGGCGTCGATAACTATTTTGAGCTGTTCGACGCGATTGTTGCGGCTCTGCTACAGCCCGGAGGTCTGAAATGACTGAATGGTTGATATTGGCGCCGGCGTTTGCGCTGTGCGTTTTGATGATTTTTACCCACACCTATTTCGGGCTGCATGTGCTGGCCCGGGGCATCATATTCGTCGACCTGGCGCTGGCGCAGATCGCGGCGCTGGGCGCCAGTGTCGCGTTCCTGCTGGGGCAGGACGAGCATGGTGTCGTCGCGCAGTTATACGCATTCGCCGCCACGCTGATCGCTGCGTTCGGGTTCGCCAAACTGCGGGCTATACCAGGCAAAACCACACGGGAGGTGACCATCGGCTGTGTCTATGTCGTGGCCACAGCCCTATCCATCATGATCCTCAGCCGGTCGGTCAAGGGCATGGAAGAGCTGAAGCAGATGTTCAACGGCAACATATTGTGGACCCGTTGGGATGAGATAGAGGTGATCGCGCTGGTCTACTTGGGGCTGGCGGTTTTGCATTTGATCTGCCGCCGCCGGTTTTACCGTTTATCGTTTGAACAGCATGATAGCAGCAGAGGCCCCTTTTTCTGGGAATTTCTTTTTTTCGCTTCCTTCGCCGTGGTGATCACCATGGCGGTTAATTTGGCAGGGGTTCTGTTGGTGTTCGCGTTTCTGATAATCCCGGCGTTCAGCGCTTCTATTTTGGTCGCTTCATTATTAAACCGGCTGCTCCTGGGGTGGGCGCTGGGCACGGCGGGCAGCCTTGCAGGGCTATGGCTATCTTACTACGCTGATTTGCCCACCGGGGCGACCGTCGTCACTATACTAGGCGCTTTGCCAGTTATAGCTTTCGGCTTAAAGTATAAGGGCGGCAGGAAACAGGATAAAACCGCCCGAACATGAGCGATTTCCCATCAACCACGCCACTTAGCTGTATCCGATGAAGGGCGTTTAACTTTTTATAGCATTGCCATAGTTGTGCGTGGCGCACTGAATTCTGCTTATCACCCACCGGTATCCCGGCGGATGTTGTGAGTTGTTTCTTTTTCATCATGACTCTTACAATACTAGCTATTAATTTATATATCGTCTAAATGTATGGCAAAAAAGTTTCGTGACTACGTTCAGTTTTTACGTCCGCGCAGCACAACCTGATAATCGCTCACCTTAAACCCTTCCAGAGATTTCAGACCGGTTACATCAAATGTATCCCATGGGACATCATATATTTTGCCAGTATCCTCATCTATGAAGTGGTGATGATCGCTCATGTTCGGGTCAAAAATAACTTTCCCCTCGGTCAGGATTTGTGTCTTAAGTAAGTTCTTTTCGATGAATAGATTCAACACGTTATAGACTGTGGCTCGGGAAACTGTGGGCAGGCTTCGCTTAACGCAGTCCCAAACTTCGTCAGCGGTGGGATGCTCATCATTTTCCAGAATACAATTTGCGACAGCAATCCGCTGTGGGGTGACCTGCACCCCCATTTTTCTCAAGATACTTACAATATCCATCATAATTCAAGATTACATCTAATATTAGATATGGTCAATAATATGCTGGGCCAAATACAAAGTAATTAAGGCGCAAATATATTAATAGTTTCTATCGAGTAATTTGCCCTGCAAGCAGCAACCAAACTATTTTACTGGCCGACCGTTTTGTTAAACAATGGCCGTCGCCAAGCGTACACCCACTTTGGCTGATGCTTGCCTATATTCTAAACGCTTATTGGCTCAAACTGCGAACATAGGCGGCGACATCAACAATCTCTTTATTGTTCAATGTGCCCTCCCATGCAGGCATGAACTTCCTTTTGCCATTACGGATAATGGAAATAAGCGCTTTGTCGCTATACTTCTGTACAGAGTTGGCGTCACTGAAATCGATCATCGGCGCGCCGATAAGTTTTGCCAGGATGCCGGTACCCTGACCTTTCGACCCGTGGCAGGCAAGACATGAGTTTCTGTAGATTAACCTGCCGCGCCGGGTATCTCCTATAAACCGCAGATCAGTGCTTTTCAGCTCACCAATATAGGCCGCAATATGGGCGATGTTCGATTCCGGCAGCGCCCTCCTCCAGATCGGCATGGTTTCACCCGACATTCGCTCATACCCGCCGATGATTGTTGTCAGCTCGCTGATACTTTTTTTCTGATATTTGTCCGACGCCAGATTAGCCGGTTTCAATTTCAGCTTTTCCGCCAGCGGCCCAACACCGTCTCCATTAGTGCCATGGCAGATAAGGCAATACGACTGATATAGCTGTCGGCCGATGCTCGCGTCCGCCTCTTTTTGGGCGAATGCGGATTGCGACGTGAAAATAACAACGATAAAAGCAACCACGAACGGAATGGTGGCTTTATGGTTTACTGATTTTATTGTATTCATCTTGCCTCCTGAAGTTTTCGAACATAGGCTGTGATCTCCCACGCTTCCTTGTCAGTAAGTTCGTTTCTGTATTTGGGCATCAAGCCGTCGCTGGCCACAATTTTCCAGAAAATCTCTCCATCGGTTAATACCACAGTGCCCTCCTCAGTAAGCTCGAAGGGTGTGGCGTCCATTTTCTCCGCTACTTTTGTGTCGGACAAGCCGGTTTTGCCATGGCAGACCTGGCAATAAATGGAATACAGCTTCTCGCCCTTGCCGGCCGATACTTCATCTAGCGCAAAGGGCGCCTCCAGAGTGACCGGATCGTTAAAACTGTAATCGATTTTATGATTGTAGGTTGGAATGGATCCCTCCGGATTGAGCCGACGTGGACTCTCCTGTGTCTTAAAGCTGACCTGATCGTGCAGGTCGCCATCTATATTTTCGCAACCGAAAACAAATAGTATCGCAATAAGTAGTGCCAGTCTCATCAGAAGTCGTCTTTCCCCTGTTTGGTTTTCACAGCTTTGTAATCAAGCATGGTTTTCTCTATCTTGTCCGCCTGGGCCTGATCCTGGCAACGGATCAACAGGCCGATAGCGCCAGAGCTGATCGATTTATCATACGCCGATTCAGTCCAGTTGGGCAGACCAGACATCCAAAGCAACGCCACCACAGAACCAACAACGGCCCCCGCCAGCGTCAGCTCGTATGTGATAACACCGACAGCTGGCAATGACAGTGGGGATTTGCCGCCGACAATAAGGTTGATGAGCATCTGCGTTCCACCGGCCAGTGATATACCGCCTAAAAACCCGGTGAGTCCGCCAATCAACGCAAACCGCCAGATCGGCATCGGCTTCTCATCCTTGATAAATGTTCCGTCCGGATAGGGCGCCACAGAGAGCACCTGAATATCATCATGATCGATTTTCAGCTCATCCAACGGCGCGATAGCCGCGGCGGCGTCATCTATATGATCATACAAACCTAGAACTGTGTGTACACTCATTCATGATCCTCCACTTCGGCGCGGACACGGGCGAAAACGTTGCCAACTTTAATATCACCACTGACAACTTTACCCTCCCGTATATCGGCAACCGTCACAATCGGCAACAGCTTTGCGAATATTGCGTAAAGCAGTAAGAACCCTGCCAAGGCTCCAGCGGCAATCGCCAGCTCCACCTGCGATGGAAAGTAATCTGTCCATGTAAACGCATTGTCACGATGGGACAGAATCGGCACAACTATCAGGTAGCGCTCCACATACATACCGATGTTCACTATTATTGTAACCACAAACAGTATTTTCGGCGATGTTCTGACATAGGAGAAACAGAGCAAGGTAATGACCAGAGCGTCCCCGCCAAGCATTATGATCAACAGATGCGGGAACCGCTCCCATTGATATTCCCATATTCTCCACTCCACCGGGTCTTTCGCGTACCAGGCGGTGATAAACTCCGCAAAGTAAAAATATGACCACAATATCGCGATAACCAACAGGAGTTTCGCCAGGTTTTTCAGGTGAACTTGCCGTATGATCTCATCCAGGTCGAAAATCCAGCGCAGAACCACCATCAGAGTGATAACCCCCGCCACACCAGAGTAGATAGCTCCAACAACAAAATACGGGCCAAATATTGTGGTATGCCAGCCCGGCGTTATGCTCATGGCGAAATCCCACGACACGATGGTGTGCACCGATGGCGCGATCAATAATATAAACACCGCCAGATATGTAGAAACATGCTCATATACATTCCAGGTATGATGGGTGCCGCGCCAGCCAAGCGCCAACACAGTCAGATATTTTTTGCGCCAGTTCCCCCTGGGGCAAAGATCCCGCGCCAGGGCGATGTCAGGCAACAAACCAACATACAGAAAAATCATGGAGCCGGTCAGGTAAACGCTGATCGCTGTCATATCCCACGCCAACGGACTCCTGAAATTGGGCCATAGCTCCCTCTGGTTGGGCAGCGGAAACATATAGTATACCCGCCACAACCGGCCGACATGGATCATCGGGAACATACCCGCCACAATCAGGGAAAAAGCGGTCATCGCTTCCGCCCCCCTCAGTATGGGCCGCCGCCAATTGGCGCTGGTAAGCCTGAGCAGGCTGGAAACTATTGTGCCGGAATGGCTGACACCTACCCAGAACACAAACGTGGCAATGTACATACCCCAAAAGACGGGGGGTCGAAGATCGGTGACACCCATGCCAACAAAAATCTGGTACAACCAGTGCGACAAACCATTGGCGACAACCAAAGCAAGCGCAATTGAAAAAATAAACCATGCTTTGGTGGTGAAAAACATCGGCGCCAGCGAATACTGGTTCAGCCACTGCTCCGGCATATTCAGGTCGATATCATCGCCGGCGACTATCTTCCGTTTGGCCGCCTCGTCCTGAATCTTGCCTATACTGGCAAACGCCTCGTCGTTTCCTTTATCTTTGGAGTCTATTTCATCGCTCACTTCTATATTCCACCCTTCAGATAGATAATAGCTGGATGCGTCCCATGCTCTTCCAACAGCTTATGGCGTCTTTTGCTTTCCGCCAATTCCGCCACTTTGCTATGTGGATCATTTACATTACCGAACATGATAGCGTTCGACGGACACGACTGGGCGCAAGCTGGCATAACGTCGCCATCCTTCACTTCCCTGCCTTCATCCTTGGCATTGTCTTTTCCCCTGCGTATCCGCTGTATGCAAAAAGTGCATTTTTCCATTACACCCTTATCACGAACCGATACATCCGGGTTTAGCTGCTCTTGCAGTGGCTCTTCCATTTCATATTCGAACCAGTTGAACTTACGCACACCATATGGACAGTTATTACCGCAAAACCGTGTCCCGATACAGCGGTTATAAATCATGGCGTTCAGGCCTTCCGGATTCTGATAAGTGGCGAACACAGGGCATACCGGCTCGCACGGGGCAGAGTCGCACTGCTGACACATCATCGGCAGAAACGCGATACGCAGGTTCGGCCATTCACCATCGAAATATCGTTCTATCCTCAGCCAGGACATGGTCCGCTTCTGCAGGGCCAACTCTTCACCCACAACTGGAAGATTATTTTCGGCCTGGCACGCGATTACGCAAGCGCTACAGCCATTACAACGATCAAGATCTATGATCATTGTCCATTTATAGTCATTATGCTTTTTATAGTTGAAAGACTTCACCTTCGTATTCTCCTTTTGGATGTCCTTCGCGTACCATTTCCACTTTCTTGCCGGTCTTGGTTATTTTCACTTTTACGCCGCGCCATGCCAGCTCGCCCGTGGCGCCCACCGGCTGGTCGCCAATTAGATCCAACACGTTTGCCCCCCGTCCGTTTGACACTTTGCCAAATTCCTTATGACCATAACCGAAAGGTATCGCCACAGTATCTGGCCCTATTCCAGGATAAATCGACGCGGGCGCCTCAATCGATCCAAATTTGGAAGTGATAGTTAATATATCGCCCTGTTTTATGCCAAACTCTTCCGCCTTGGCAGGGTTAACTTCGACCCAAAACCCCCAGCTCAGCGAGTTGATCGGCTCTACCATCTCCTGCAACCAGGAAAGATTAGCCACACTGCCATCGCCAATGGTCACCGGCTCATAAGGTTGCAGATGAAACGGATAATCCGCTTCACCAGAAAATTCGGGCTCTTTTACTTCAAGATGATCAGATATTTCCCAAAGCTGATCGGTGCTGGGCGGCTCGATAGGCTCGAAAGCTTTTAACCGTGACCACCAACCACCTGCAGGCAACAAAAACTCCCAGGTCTGTTCATCGCTCAGGTTCTGGGGAACTTCCGGCCATTCCGCGCGGAACTCTGTGATCATCTGCTCGATCATCTCTTCCTGGCTTTCCATGCCAATATTAAGACCAGCCATTTTGGACGCCTTAAGGAGCGCCTCACCCACAGGCATTGTGTCATACATCGGCTGTATAACCGGCTGTTGCGTATTAAAAATCGGCGCGTCCTCCGGAAATGCGGGAACCTGGGCCGACCACGATTCCAGAAAATGATGATCAGGAAGTATCAGGTCTGCGTATTTCGTGGAATTATTAAGGAAATTGCCGAAATATACCAAATAGCCCACTTTATCCAGCGCAGCGCCCACATCAAGAAAAGATGGCGACGTATGGACCGGATCAACATTCATTATCATCCCCAGCGCCATTTTGCCTGCGGCCGCTTTCTCTGTCACCTGCCGCATTCTCTGGAACTCGCCCGAATTTTGTGGCACGCCCAGATGGCCCTTCATCCTATTGGCGAGATCGGTTTCGTCATACGGCAGATCCGGTATTTTCAGGCTCCCCTTTTCCCGGTTCAACTCCTGCACAATCATGTTCAGAAACTCTACAGCCGTCAACGATTCCACACCATTACTATGGCATGATACATCATCACCCGGAATGGCCACACTTGGCTGATGGGTCATGAATTTATTCGCCAGCTCTTCTATATCCCTCTGCTCCACCCCGGTTATCTCTTCAGTCTCTTTCGGCGAATACTTTTCCAGCGCATGGAACCACCGCGCCATCGTGGGCCGCGGTATATCACGCAACATACGTTCTTTTTCCACCATTTTAAGCAACACATGGGCTATGCCCAGCGCAAGGATACCCAACGTTCCATGCTTTGCCGCGATAAACCGGTCTGCGGTGGCGGCTGTCATAGACAACCGGTGCCCCGCGTAAACCAGCACACCCCTTTTGGTGGGGTCGCCGCGCCTCATTTGACCAAATGCCCAACTGTAGTGGACCGGCGATATGGAGTTTTCGAAAATATCGCTGCCAAGAAGAAGGGCGAAAGAAGATTGAGCCATATCGTAATATGGCGTCGCCGGCTTGTTATGAAACCTGGAAGAAGCTTCCAGATAAGTTTTCAGGCTGTCATTATTAGGTGTTATAAAATCGTCCGATTTCAGCTTTCCCAACACCCTGGCCGAAATGGCGGCGGTAACATCGCTGGCGTCGGATGACATCACAAACGAGCCTTTGCCCTTGGCGCTTTTCATTTTGTCAGCAAGGATCTTAAGGGCGTCATCCCACGAAATTTCTTCGAACCGGGCAGCTCCATCGGCCCCTGCCTTTCTTACCATCGGCGCCCGGAGCCGTTCTGGATGATAGACCTGCTGGACCGCCGCCTGACCGCGGGCGCAGACTCCGCCACGGTTTATCGGATGATCCGGGTTGCCTTCAACTTTTTTAGCGCGCCCTTCCACCGTGCGGACCGTGATACCGCAACCGGCGTTGCACAGCCTGCATGTCGTGGCGAAATACCAGCCGTCAACCGGGTTCACACCATCGTCTGGCGGGACCACATACGGGATAATCTTTTGCGCCGCCTGACCGCAGGCGCCGGTCATGCCGGATGCGGCTACGGCGCCGCCCAGCTTCAAAAAGTTTCGTCTATCCATTTCTATCCTTTTATATATGGCACGTCAAGCAGTCTGTGGGCGCTTCATTTTCCTGATGACAGTCCAGGCAAAATTTCATTTTATGCTGGACAAGTTTCGCATTCACCACCAAGGTCTCTATCGGGCCGTGGCATTTCTGGCAGGCGATATCTTTCGCGATATGCCTTTTGTGGCTGAACCATACATGGTCCGGCAGGTCATATATACGCACCCACTCTATAGGCTTGTCATCTTCATAGCTTTGGACCAGTTTGTCTATCTCCGCCGATTCCAGGGTCAGATTATCATGACAGTTCATACATTTCGACACCGCAGGCACACCAGCCATTTCGGAGCGACGGGCGTATGTATGACAATATTGACATGGCACTTCCAGGTCGCCAGCGTGGAGTTTATGCGAGTAGGCGATCGGCTGCTCCGGGTCCCAAGTGAACGGAGAGTAGAAAGGCGCGTTATAAAAACCGATTGCAAAAAGTATTAAACCAACACCAAGGGCAGCGATAATCCGTAGAGCTGTTTTGGCAATATTCGACCTTGGCCTAAAAGATGTATGACCACCGATTTTCTTCATTTAACCTTATCTACGCCTAACTGTGATCAGGCGCATATCCCTTTTTTTATCTTAATTCCCACAATTTTTGATACATGTTTTGGTAATCATACAGGCAACGGAAACTTGTAATCAACAAAAATTTTCTTTTTTTTTACATAACCTTTTTTTAGAACCAGGTACCTGAGATTAAACAGCAGGAGAATCGGGGCGGATAATTCCGCGCCACTATAATGCCAGTCTAAATATATCGCGCGCTTATATATATATTATAATAATATTACTTACCCGCTCCGCCCGACCTAACCTTTTGCGAACAAACATTTTAAATAGGCGCCTTCCGGAAAGGTGGTCGGGTGGTCGGGCGCATGTTGCGTACGGTCGAGTTCCTCCAGTCTACGTTCGGCGTTTTCGGCGGAGGCAAATATTGTTTTAAAAAAATCTTCCGCCACAATATGCGCGGAGCATGATGAAAACACCAGTATGCCGCCAGCGCGTAAGACACCAAGCCCCAGTGTGACAAGCTTTGCGTACGATTGCATGGCCGATTGCGCCTCCTTCTGGTTTTTTGCGAAGCTGGGAGGGTCGATGATGACCATATCATAGCTTTTATTTTCCACAGCAAGCTGGCCCAGGGCTTTAAACGCATCGCTAATGATATACTTCTGGGCGCAGGCGGCAATGCGTGGGTTATCAAAGTTCAGGCTGAAATTTCTTTTCGCCCCCGCAATGGCCTGCCTGGAAATATCAACGCTGGTCACCGATCTGGCGCCACCCCGGGCGGCGTACAACGAAAAACCGCCGCTGTATGAAAAAACGTTCAATACATTTTTTCTGAAAGAAAGTTTTTCGACTCTGGCCCGGTTATCGCGCTGGTCCAGAAAGAACCCGGTCTTCTGTCCGTTGACCGGGTCCACTTCGAAAGAGAGGCCGTTCTCTTTAAAAATTATTTCGCCGTCTATAGGCTGCCCCATTATCTGTTGTCCGTTTTCGAGGCCATATAAAAACTCCGGCCTTTCACCACAGTGACGGCTCATGCGAACGATTACATTTTCCACATCCACAGTTTCAGCCAGCGCGAACAGCACATCCTCCAAATGCGGAACCCAGGCGGCTGTATACAGTTTCAGCGTCAGCGTATCCGCATACAAGTCCGCCACCAACCCAGGCAGGCCATCATTCTCGCCATGGATTAGTCTGTATCCATTCGTTTTTGTTTTATCGATGGATTTGCGGACGTTTTTGGCGGTGTGAACTTTTTCGATAAACCATTCCCTGTTAATCTCTGCCGGTTTTCTGTGTTGCAACAGGCGAACCCGGATCGGCGAGAACGGATCGTACAAACCCACCGCCAGAAACTTTTTCTTCTGATCATAGAGGACAGCCAGATCACCCGGGGCGCCCTCCTGGCTCTGTTTTGTTATCGATCTGTCGTACAACCATGGGTGTCCACCGCGAACATGCCGCTGCGCCGAAGCCGTTATATGGATCGATATGCGCTTAACCGCTGGCGGCTTCTCAAAATAAATAGAATCGATCACTTAAAAATTCGAAATTAGTGTTGATCTTGTTACGTCTCTCTTTTATCGCAGGCAGGCGTGAAACGCCGCTCCCTGCGCAACCTGAATGGAACATTGCTTATGCGCCAGCGTCACTTGCTGTGGCCACGCCACTACCCACGGCAGTGGCACGCCCGGCAGGATTCGAACCTGCGACCTCCGGATTAGAAGTCCGATGCTCTATCCAGCTGAGCTACGGGCGCGACGGATTGAAATGACGATTATAGATATAAAACCATAGCCAAGCTATACTTATTATTCATCAATAGTTCTATTATTTACATCATCTGGATATTAAGGAGTGGAATTATGTCAAATCAAAAGTTAGCGGGCACATTGGGAGCAACCATCGAAGCGATAAAAAAGAAACCGGAAATGGCCAAATCTGTGTTCCGGTCGGAGACCGAGCTGGTGGAGGATGTGCGATGCACTGCCAAAATCAGGGATTTCGACACGATGATCATCGATGAGCCGCCAGAGCTGGGCGGAGCGGACGCAGGGCCGAACCCGGTGGAGCTGTTGCTGGCCGCGCTGGGCACATGTCAGGAGATTATTTATTCTGCCTACGCTTCCGTCATGGGGATCCAGCTCGACTCGGTGAAGGTCGATGTGAAAGGGTACCTGAACCTGCAGGGCCTGTTCGGGATGGACGAAAACATACCGTCCGGATATGAAAAGATCATGTTCGAGACGAAAATCGAAAGCCCGGCGGATGATGAACAATTGAAACAGTTAATAGCCACCGTGGAATCGCACTGCCCGGTGCTCGATTCGCTGGTCCGTTCCGTCGAAGTGAAAGGCGCCGTCACCGCCAACGGCAATAAACTGACCTGACGTAAAATAAAAAAGCCTGGAGATTTTTAACGTAAACCTCCAGGCTTCGATCAGCCGTTTATCAAGCTTTCGCCGCCAGCTGGGCGCTGTGGCGCGCTTCGAACCGTTTCCGTTCCCGTTTATCCGGCCACATCGCCAGCAGCCCGCCGATGCCTACCAGCACTCCGCCCAGCCATAGCCACTTAACAAGCGGGTTGACATGCACCTTGAACGTGGCGGAGCCGTCCTCGTTCAGCGCGGCGAAGATGACGTACAGGTCCTCCATATAGGTGGTGTGGATCGCCACTTCCGATGTCGGCTGCGGCTGCATGTCGCCCTGGACGCCTTGCATGAAATGAACGTTCCGCTCCGGGAAGACATAGCCGATCTTCTCGCCCCCTTTTTCCACCAGCAGTGTGGCGACGATCTCTTCCAGCGTCTTCTTCGGCCGGGTATGGTCATACTTGTAATAGGTGAGGGTATAGTCCTTGATGGTCAGCGTCTCGCCCGGATAGATATTGGCCTCCTCCTCCTGGTTGTACCAGGCGCCGGTGAACCCGACGAACATCAGGATAACGCCGATATGTATGATATACCCGCCATACCGCCGCTTGTTTTTCCAGAACAGGTTGACCAGGGCCATCAGATAGTTCTCCTTGCCACCCGCCGCCCGGGCTATTACTCCCCGGATGATATCCATCACAATCGTCGCCATAACGAAAATACAGATAACGAGACTTAGCGCCGGCAGAAAATCGCGCACACCCGCCCAGATTACAGCGAAGGCGCCCAGCACTGTAATTATAAACGGTGTAATAAAATTCTTTTGCGTGTTCAGCCAGCTGGCCTTGCGCCAGGCGATCAGCGGACAGATGCCGGTCAGCAGCAGCAGCAGCAGGCCGATCGGGATCATCACCTGGTTGAAAAACGGAACGCCCACCGTGATCTTCTGGCCACGGATCAGCTCCGAAATCATCGGGAACATGGTGCCCCAGAACACGGCGAACGCCGCCCCCACCAGCACCAGGTTGTTAAACAGAAACGACGCCTCGCGGGATAGCAGCGAATCGAGCACGTTCTTGCTTTTCAGCAGCGGCGCCCGGGTGACGATCAGGTATGTGGAAAACGCGATGATCGCGACAAGGAATATTGCAAAATAGACCCCGACGGTCGATTCGCCAAAGGAATGGACGGACGAGATCAGCCCGGAGCGGGTGATGAACGTGCCGAATATGGTCAGCGCAAACGTAAGGGCGATCAGCGACACGTTCCAGATTTTCAGCATATCCTTCTTCTCCTGGATCATCACCGAATGGAGGAACGCCGTGCCGGTGAGCCACGGCATGAACGACGCGTTCTCCACCGGGTCCCACGCCCAATAGCCGCCCCAGCCCAGCTCCACATAGGCCCAGTTGGCGCCCAGCAGGTTGCCCAACCCCAAGAATAGCCAGGCGAATATCACCCATCGGCGTGAGGTGCGGATCCATATATCGCCCAGGTTCTTCGATATCAGCGCGGCCATGGCGAACGCGTATGGGATGGCGAACGCCACGAACCCTATGTAGAGGGTGGGCGGATGGATCACCATCCCCGGGTTTTGCAGCATCGGGTTGAGCCCATAGCCATCCTCCGGCACGAACGGCATCCGCTCGAACACCGGCGCGGCGAAGACCATCAGCAGGCCGAACAGGATCAATGTCACCGACAGCATGGAGACCACGTACGGCATCAGCTTCCGGTTGACGTTCCGGTTCTGCAGAACAACTATCGATGAAAACAGACCCAGCATCCACGCCCATAACAGCAGCGACCCCTTCTGGCCCGCCCAGAAGGCGGAGAGTGTGTAGAAGGCGTTCAGCTCTTTGTTGGTATAGCTGTATACATAATCGAGGCTGAAATCGTTGGTGTATAGCGCATAAAGCAGCGCGTAGGATGCGATGGAATGGAGCGTGAAAACGCCCAGCAGGGCGTACTCGGAGCTTTTGACCATCTGCTTGTTATCGGTCTTGCCGCCCACGGCCGAGACAATGGCGGCGTAGATGGAGACGATAAGCGCGAGAATCAGTGAATATTCACCTATTTCATTCATGACAGAACCTCATGTATATATCAAAATTAATTATGGCCCGGGGAAAACCACGGAATGATCAGGGGCGCAAACTGTCGCCCTAGATAGACTCCTTGACCTGTTCGGCGGCTTCATATTTTGACGGGCAGCTGGTCAACAGCCGGTCGGCGATGAAACGGCCATCCTTGTTGACAGAACCCTCCACCACCACATCGATGTTCTCCTGAAACATGTCGGGGGTGACCCCTTTGTATTGCACAGGCATCGATTTTTCCGATTCGTCTATTATATGGAAGTTGAGCAGCAGGTTGGCCTCATCCTTCGCAATGGTGCCGGGCGAGACCTTGCCCTCCAGCCGCAGGCCGGACTTGTCCGCGTTCGGGCTCATCGACAGCACTTCGGAGACCGTATAGTAATAGGTGCCGCTGGCTTTCACGCCGGAAAATATCAGGTAGCCGATGGCAAGCACAAGTATGGAAGCGCCGACCATGAACTTCTTTTGAGCTTTATTCATTCTTTCAGGTATTCTACCTTTTAGGTGCTCCAGGTTAATCTTTCCAGAACCACAATAAATATCAATTTTAACTTTTTGCGCTCCGGTTATTCAAGATTAATCGTGTAACAAGGAATCTACGCCGAGGCGATCTCGTTATCGAGTAATGGTTTGATTTTCGCCGAGTCGACATACTTCTCCACGTCCGCCCTGGTGTTCACGGCGCCCAGTTTCTTGAACAGGAAATCGAATTTCTGCTCCAGCTCTGCGCTGATGGCGTTTCTTGTCGCCTCCGGCAGGGTCCAGATCTCCTCCTTGGCCAGGCCGAACCCTTTCTTGCGCGTTTTATAGATGAACTGCTCCTCGGTCTGCCCTTCCTTCTTTTCGGCGCCGAAGGTTTCGTGCAATCCTTTATAGATCCGCTCTTTCAGATCAGCGGGAAAACTTTCGGAATCGTAGATCCTGTTCTGGAACCCGGTGGCCAGATGGATCTCCGATGTGTTCACCTGCGGGAACCGGTCGAACATCTCGTCCGGCAGCGTGGAGGCGCCATGCTGCACGGCGCCGGAGATGCCATATTTATCCCGGGCCGTCGCGCCCAGCTTCTCCAGAGTGTCGAAATCAAGGGCCACCTCCGCCACGGTCCCATCCGGCAACGGCACCCCGCCATGGCTGGTGCCGGTCTGCACCGAAACCTTGCTGATGCCGGTCATGCTTCCGTTTTTGTCCGCCAATGAATCGTTGTACCCATCCATATACGCTTCCAGCTCTTCGACGGTAGAGTTCTTCTCGCCCACTTCGCCGATCTCGCCACCGACCGATACAGTGACGCCGTGCGGTTCCAGCGACCGGACATGGGCGGTCAACTCCGCGCCCACTTCATAGTTGAGCCTCTGCTGTTCGGTCAGGTTCGGCTTCGAAAGGTCCACCAGGGTGGATGTGTCTATATCGATGTTATAAAACCCGGCGTTGACCGCTTCGGTGATCAGGTCGCGCACGCTGTTTACCTCTTTCACCGGGTCATCATTATACTTCTTGGCGTTCACCTGGAAATGGTCGCCCTGCACAAACACAGGACCAACATACCCTTCCTTGATGGCCGCGGCCAGCATCACCGCCATATATTCCGATGGCCGCTGGTATGTGTAACCGATTTCTGATTTGGCGATCTCGAATATAAACGCGGCGGAGTTGTTTTTCATACCGGCCCGCACCAGCGCCCGGGCCACTTCATAGCTCATGCCGCGGATATTGACGGCGGGCACCGTGTAGCCGGTCACGTCGCCCCGGCCCATCGCATCGTACAGGCCCTGGATGGAGGCGGACCATACGCCTAAACTAAGGCCGGCGCTTTTTATCATCCATCGCGCATGCCCCCGGACCTCTGCGTTGTCTGCAAACACTGCGTTATATACCAGCCGGTCTATCACATCATTGCGGAACGCATCCGCGTCGGTCACCTTCACTTCCTCTTCCACATCGGCGCATTTCGTTGCGATAGCCTTCAGCTCATTCACGCTTGCCACTTTCATTCTGTCAAACTCCTGTCGATCTTTAACTTAAAGCACTTTTTTTATTCTATTAATCCTTGCCCCTGTAGGAGGCCAGTTCCCCCGCTTTTTTCCTGGAGAGTTTACCGCACAGGTATAACCCTTCCAGCAAAAACTCTACGCAGGAGGCCCGCTTGGCGTCCGATTCATCACCGCCCATGGCATGGACCGGCTCCCACAACCTTGGGGCCTTGGCAATGATCTCGCCATACTGTGCGGAGGGTATCATATCACCTGTCTCTATGGCTATGTCGCCTGTTATATTTTCCACCAGTTCATCCAGGGCGTCGTTATCGCCGAATCGCTCCTCGAACACTGCTCTGGTCGCCCTGTCCATTATCCGCGATATCACCTGAAAATCGGATAACGACTCCTCCCGGAACGGGTCCATATCGATTTTACCCAGCGAGCTGGTGTAAAGATAGTTCAGATCGGAGATCCTCGGGATTATCGTTTTTTCCTTGAAGGTGATAGCGCGTCTTCGGCTGTTGGCGATCATTGTTTCGTAATTGGTGATCGACAGCCGCGCCGACACGCCGCTTTTCTGGTTCACATGGGGCGACTGGCGCGCCTCAATGGTTATCTGCTCTATGATATCGCGCATGAAATCAGGCACTTCCAGCTTATATCCATTGCCTGTGTCGATCTTCGCCTCCTGGTCCACGATCTTCAGCCCGGCGTTCCTCGATGTCGGGTAGTGGGTTCTGATTTCGGAGCCGATCCGGTCCTTCAGCTGCGATATGATCTTGCCCGATCGCGAATACTCCTCCGGGTTGGCGGAGAACACCAGAACGACATCGATGGGGAACCGTATCGGGTAGCCACGGATCTGGACATCACGCTCCTCCAGGATGTTAAACAGCGACACCTGTATCAGATACTCCAGATCGGGCAGCTCGTTTATCGCGAAGATCCCACGGTTCATCCTCGGTATCAGCCCGAAATGGAGCGCGTCCTCCGACGCCATCGGCGCGCCGCTGGCCACCTTGGCCGGGTCCAGGTCGCCTATCAGGTCGGCGATTTTTGTCCCGGGTGACAATCGCTCGCCATATCGGCGGTCCTTCGGTATCCAGTCGATCTCGACGATGTCGCCATGTTCCGCCACCTGTTTTCTGCAGTTGTGACAGATCGGGTCGTATGGGTTGTCGTTGATCTCGCACCCGGCGATGGCCGGCATCTCGTCATCCAAAAAGCGGATGAGCGAGCGCATGATCCTGGTCTTCGCCTGGCCCTTCTCGCCCAGGAACACCATGTCGTGGTGGGAGAGGATCGCGTTGATCACCTGTGGGGTGACCGTCTCGTCATATCCGATGACGCCGGGGAACAGCTCTTCGCCGTTTTCCATGGCGCGGATCAGGTTTTTCTCCAGCTCCTTTTTTACCGGCAGGGGCTCATAGCCGGACTGGCGCAGCTCGCCTATCGTTCTCGGTTTCACTTTGGTTCACCATATTTTATACGTTAGTCAACGAATCTGTACTTGATTATGCAGTATAACGCCCTTACGGCGTCTTTTATCCCGATTTTCTTTCCTTCCTCGTATGTCCGGCCGTAGTAGGAGATGCCGACTTCATATACAGGGACTTTCAGCTTCGCGATTTTTGCCGTGATCTCCGGCTCAAACCCAAACCGGTTTTCCTGTATATCAATATTGCTGATAATATCGCTCCGGAACACTTTATAACATGTTTCCATATCGGTTAAATTCAGGTTGGTGGTCATGTTCGACAACAGCGTCAGCCCCCGGTTGGCCACCATGTGCCAAAAGAACAGCACCCGGTGCGGCCGCCCACCCAGAAACCGGCTGCCAAACACCACATCGGCGTGTCCGTCCAGTATCGGGTCGAGCAGCGAATGATACTCCGCCGGGTCATACTCCAGATCGGCGTCCTGGATGATGACTATATCGCCGGTGACCAGCCGGAACCCGGTCTGCAACGCGGCGCCTTTGCCCCGGTTCACCGTATGGCGCGATGTGACGATCTCCGGCCGTTGTTTCACTATATCTTGCAGCACATCGGCGGTGGAGTCGGTGGAGCAGTCGTCCACGATGATCAACTCCGGCGTGAAGTCTTCCCACAGTTTTTGCGACAGCACGGTCTCGACGATTTCCCGCAGTGTCGCCTCTTCGTTATAGCAAGGGATCACCACGCTGATTTTCGTCTTGGCCCCTTCTGTTTTCTCTGTATTACTCATCCGATATTTTGATCTTTTATGCTAAGATGCACCTAATATAATTATAGAAGCAATGTTATATCACATTATCAAACTATAGAAAATTGGGAGATTTGGTTATGCAATACTGCCTTTACAGAGTAAATTCCACCGGCAAACATGGGGTCGATGTAGAGAGCAAGTTCCCCACTGGCCGCAGGGAAGGCTATACAGTTATCGAATGCGGTGTGAAGGATAAAGCGGATCTGGAAGCTCGCGTGAAAGAGCTGGACGAGGAATACGCCGCCGCCAACAAATAGGTGGCGTTACGCCACTTTCGGCCCTGTCGGGATGGGTGTAACTGTCTTTCCGGTTGCAAATTCATTGCAACCGGCCCCGCGATTCACAAAAGACCGCAGGCAAGCGTAGCGTCCTGCGCGAATTGAAAGGACCATCGCCAACGCGCCAGCGTACAAAAACGCCGTTCCGGCGCCCCCTTTAGAAAAGGGGGTCGTCTAATCTGTGATTAGACGGGGGGATTGATCAGACTATTTCTTTCCTAATCATTATCAATACACCCTCAATATTTGTCAGCGCATCACGATTGCTGAACCTCAAAACTTTCAATCCTTGGCTGGTCAGATAGGCGTCACGTTTTTCGTCATATTTTTTCTGGTTGGTGAAATGCTGTGAACCGTCCAGCTCAACAACCAGTTTTTTGCCCGGACAGTAGAAGTCCACAATGAAATTGCCCAGCGGTTTTTGGCGATACCAGCGCGTGTTTTCCAGCTGCCTGTTGCGCAGATGTCGCCAAAGCTTCCGTTCCGCATCGGTCTGGTTTTTACGTAATTCACGGGCGCGCTCTTTTAGATCATGGTTGTAGTCAAGTGTCATGATGTGATTTTACTATTTAAAGATTTTTAAATATAGAAAATCCACCCCGGCCCTCCTTTTTTAAGGAGGGGGAAAGAGCCGCAAGAAAGCGCCCCACTAACCCCCTTTAGAAAAGGGGGTCGTCCAACCACAGGTTGGACGGGGGGATTTTGACCGTATACCATAGCGTGATGGTATACTTGGCGAGATATTTTAATTTCTCACAAATTGCAAGTTCCAATTTGCCGAGATATTATCTGTCCTAAAAAGCATAATCTCGAAAGGTGGCGTATATATTTTTGATAAGCCCCAGTTACCAGAAATTTCATTGAATATACTAGACATCTCGTTACCGTTTGTTGGATTAATTGGGAACAGTTGAAAATATCCATCTGTCAACATTGTAATTTTATATGAATTTATTTCCATCCGATAAGGTCCTAAAACCTTGGGAACTGATGCTACTATTGAATTAACATTTGAAATAGGCTGTGGGTTTGAAAAATCTACATTAACAAACTCTAAGGTCCAAGGTGCTGATATGTTATCTGTTTGAAAAATGTATTCGCCACCATGAGATTTGAAGACAGTCTCGCCAAAAATCCCTTCTCCTGCTGATAAGTTGAAAATAGAGCTGCGATTTCCTGCTTGGAATAACTGAAAGTATCCTTTTGTATTCACAGTTATTTTGTAGAGTCCCGTCGGTAAAGTGAATGGCCCTAGCACCTGCCCTGTCCTACCAGAAAAGGATTTTTGAAATCCTGGTGTCTGAATCGGCATAAACGAGTTTCCTGAATCACCACCATCACCGCTACCACAAGCGGATAGTGAAAGCATGATGATCATCCCTGTTACAAATGCGTTTCTTTTAATCATTTCAGTCCCCTTAAGCTCAATCAATAGTTTTGACTTACATGATCATGTAATATATTACTGTTATATATATAATGCAACTAATATACTATCATTGACTCCAAGCTATAATGAAATTCTTGTAAAAGAAGGAACATCTCCGATAACCATTCCATCAGATGCAAAAGTGGCTTTTATTAAGAAATTGGACGAATTGCTTTATACCAAAGGTGGGTTTTCAAAGGGCGAAAAGCTCCTTCTACAATACAAGTTTATCCAATTTAATGAAGGGAGCCGATTTAAACGCTGGTTGACAGGCGGTATTGGGAATTCTGGTGAAGGCTCATTGTCTATAGAAGCTGTTTACTATGACGAGAATAAAAGCGAACTAACAAAAATTATCTCTGAAGGCAAAATCGGTAGCGGTATGTTTGGTGGATCAATTGATAATGCTATTGAAAAAGCTGCGGAGGAAATCGGGAAATTCACTATTTCTACTTTTCGATAAACCACATAATAAAAATAAAATTACTATCCTTGACTTCCACCCTATGCCTGTGTAATATTGTTAGTGTGATTTATATTAACTAACGTAAGGTACAGGTTATGGTTTGGATATGAATTTGATTTTTACATTGTTGACTTTGAGCTTCTCTCTTGCCTCTGGTTTTTGATCGGCCTTCTATTTGCCTGTTATTCTATTTTCCTGCGATCTGCTATCATGGTTCGGGAAATAATGGATAACTGGCAAATATGTACGCTTATGTAATTCGACGGCTGCTCATGGTGGCGCCGATGATGATCGGGATCACGCTGATCTCGTTTCTGATCATCCACCTGGCGCCGGGCGACCCGACGGAGCTGCTGACCGACATGAACCCGAACGCTTCGCCGGAGTCGGTCATCAAACTGCGGGAGCTGTACCATCTGGACGAGCCGCTGGTTGTGCAATACTGGCTCTGGCTCAAGCGGGTGGCGGTCCTCGATTTCGGCGATTCGTTCTCCATGGACGCGCGGCCGGTGATCACCAAGATCAAGGAACGGATACCGATCACATTGATCATCAACGTGCTGACGTTGTTCATCACGCTGGTTCTGGCGATCCCCATCGGGGTGCTCTCCGCCACGCGGCAATATTCCTGGTTCGACAAGCTGGCTTCGCTGTTCGTCTTTTTCGGGTTCGCGATGCCCAGTTTCTGGCTGGCGCTGTTGCTGATGATCCTGTTCGGGATACAGCTCGGCTGGCTGCCGATATCAGGGATCGAGTCGTTCAACCACGACCAGCTCTCCCCCTGGGGTCAGTTCATCGATTACGTCAAGCATCTGACCATGCCGGTGCTGATGCTGGGGCTGACCGGGCTGGCCGGTCTGTCGCGGTTCACCCGCCAGAACATGTTAGAAGTGATCCGGCAAGATTATGTGACCACCGCCCGCGCCAAAGGGTTGTCGGAGACGATCGTTATCTACAAGCACGCGCTCAAAAACGCGTTGCTGCCGATCATCACCATCCTGGCGCTGTCGATCCCCGGGTTGATAGGCGGTTCTGTGATCATTGAGCAGATTTATTCGATCCCCGGCATGGGCAAGCTGTTCTACGACGCGGTGATGATGCGTGACTATCCGGTGGTGATGGGCATACTGGTGATCGGCGCGTTTTTGACATTGCTGGCCAACCTGCTGGCGGATATTGCCTACGGGTTGGTGGATCCGAGGATAAGCTATGACTGATGTCAGCAGGCCGCGTACGTTCACACGGATGTTCATAGAGCGGTTCTGCCAGGACTGGTTGGCGATCATCGGCGCTGTTATCGTGGCGACGCTTTTCATAGTGGCGATATTCGCGCCCTTCATCGCAACGCACGACCCGGAACTGATCAATACAAAGGAGTTGTTCCTGGCACCATCGTGGGCGCATCTATGCGGCACCGACGACCTTGGCCGGGACGTGTTTTCCCGGATGGTATACGGCGCCCGGATATCGCTCACCGTTGGGTTTGTGGCCATCGGCATCGCAACGATCATCGGCCTGTTCATTGGCGCCGCCGCCGGGTATTTTGGCGGTTGGATTGATGAAGCGCTGATGCGGTTCGTCGACCTGATGCTGACTATCCCAACATTTTTCCTCATCCTGGCCGTGATCGCGTTTCTCGACCCGGACATCTATAACATCATGATTGTGATTGGTGTTACCGGCTGGATGGGCGTTTCGAGGCTGGTCCGGGCGGAGTTTCTGGCCCTGAAAGAAAGGGATTTCGTCATGGCGGCCCGGGCCATTGGTGTATCGGATATTGCGATTATCATCCGTCACATACTGCCGAACGCCATGTCGCCCATCCTCGTATCGGCTACTTTGGGTGTGGCCGGCGCGATCCTGACAGAATCTGCGCTGTCGTTTCTTGGAATTGGTGTGCAGCCCCCGACCCCTAGCTGGGGCAATATTCTTACACTGGGCAAAGATAATATAGAGTTTGCATGGTGGCTCTCGGTCTTCCCTGGCATTGCAATATTAATCACTGTTGTGGGCTACAACCTTCTGGGTGAAGGAATCCGCGACGCCATGGACCCACGGTTAAATTAATTATTTTAGTAATTTTAAAATTAACTGTTGCATTGGTTGTATCATTTGGTGTACTATCTTACCTATAACAGGTCTAAAAATAAGACCTCGTTTAATAAACTGCTTTTCAATTTATTGTTAGAGGAGAGAAAAATGCCCTCTCAGGTGCAGGAGGCGGCCCCGGGCTTCACAGCTATGGCAGTTGTTGATAAACAGTTTAAAGAAGTAAGCCTCTCTGATTATAAAGGAAAATGGTTAGTGCTTTTCTTTTATCCGCTGGACTTCACATTTGTATGCCCTACAGAAATAACCGCAATTTCTGATCGAGTGGCTGACTTTAAAAAGCTGAACGCGGAAGTGGTTGGATGCTCTGTGGACAGTCAGTTTTCGCACCTGGCATGGATAGAGACCCCGCGCAGCAAAGGCGGCCTCGGCGATATTGACTATCCGCTGTTGGCCGATATTACAAAACAGATTGGCACCGACTATGATGTTATGTTACCCAAGGGTATCACTCTTCGAGGACTATACATTATAGATCCCAATGGTATGATCAGGTATAAAGTGGTTCACGACCTTGGTATCGGACGTAACGTCGACGAGACCTTGCGTGTACTTGCCGCCATTCAGAATGTTGACCAGACCGGCGAAGTATGCCCGGCTGGCTGGTCGCCTGGAGACGACACAATGAAGCCAGACCCATCTGGATCTCAGGAATATTTCAAAACGCATGGCTGATGATATCCACCTCTACTTCAGTCAAACGGCCTGTCTCCCCCCGGCAGGCCGTTTTTTTATGGCATAATTAAATTATATGACTAGCAAATCTTTCAATCGCCCATGGGGCGCGCACATGTCCATCAGTGGTGGAGTGGATAACGCGCTGGAGCGTGGCCACAAAGTCGGCGCCCGCTCGATTCAGATATTCACTAAAAATAACAACAGATGGATCGGCAAACCATTGACCGACGAAATGATCAATAATTTCAAAACATCATCACAGGAGCTGAACGTAGATGTGTTCGCTTCGCACGATTGTTATCTGATCAACCTTTCCGCCATCGACAAAGAGATTTTGAAAAAATCGCGTACCGCTTTTCTGGATGAAATTGACCGGGCGGACGCCTTGGATATACCTTGTCTGGTGTTTCACCCTGGCGCGCATCTGGGGGCAGGCGAGGGTGAGGGCATCAAACGGGTCTCCGAATCGCTGAACATCGCATTGGATAAAAGGCCTGACATGAAAACGACCTTGACCATCGAAACCACCGCCGGGCAAGGTTCTGGCCTGGGATACCGGTTTGAACAGATCGGCTCTTTAATAGATCATATTTCCAACCCGGAGAAGATGGGTGTATGTGTGGACACCTGTCATATTTTCGCCGCCGGTTATGATATTCGTACTAAACAAGGCTATAGGGATACGTTCAAGGAGTTTGATGAGCTGATAGGGCTTGATAAGCTGAAGATGTTTCATGTCAACGACTCGAAAAAAGATCTCGGCTCACGGGTCGACCGGCATGAGCATATCGGTGAAGGTTTCATCGGTCTGGAAGGGTTTCGGCGCCTGGTGAACGACAGACGCTTTAAAAGGATTCCGATGATACTGGAAACCCCAAAGGGTAAAGATGGCGCGGAAGATATCGTAAATCTCCGGGTACTACGGGATCTGCTTCAGTAATAAAAATATTATATTGAATCGATCAACCGTGTCAGGTCATCATCGTCGCTATAGCTGATCTGGATGACGCCACCTTTCCTTGCGCCAGGTTTGATATCGATTTTGGCGCCTAGTTTTCGCTCGAGGTCGACCCGGATCTTTTCCAGATATATATCCAGCTTTTGCGGCTTTTTTTTGCGTGTTTTTTTACCGACCGAATCCCTTGCGCTTTGCTCCACCTCACGAACATTCAATCCGGTATTAATAATCTTGTCGCGCAGTTTTAGCCGGTCGCCATCACCGTCCAACGACAGCAACGCCCTCGCATGGCCCATGGTCAGCCGGCCGTCGGCCAGGTCATCCTTTATTTTCTGTGGCAGCTTCAGCAACCGCAACGAGTTGGCCACGGCGGAGCGGCTCTTGCCCACGCGCCTGGCCATGTTCTCTTGGGTAAAAGCAAACTCTTTCATCAGCCGGTCATACGCGTCCGCTTCTTCAATCGGATTAAGATTTTCACGCTGGATATTTTCTATCAGCGCCAACTCCAGGGCGTCGGAATCCCGGATGACCCGCACGATCGCCGGTATTTCGGAATGGCCCAATAGTTTTACCGCTCGCCATCGTCGCTCGCCCGCCACCAGCTCATAGCCATTCTGCTTTTTGCATACAAGGACCGGCTGGATGACACCCTTCTCCCGAATCGATTCAGAAAGCTCTTTTAAAGATTCCTGGTTGAACACTACCCTGGGCTGAAACCGACTCTGTTTGATTTCTGCCACAGGTATCATGGAAATTGGTTCCATAATCGCTGGTCCTTCTTTCTTCGGAATCAGCGCATCAAGTCCGCGGCCAAGGGCTTTTCTAGTCATAAAATTAAAATATCTCCTTAATAATCAATATTGTATGGCTGTGGCAGGTCAGTAATAATCGAGCTTTTATTTCTTGCGATCACCTCTTGGGCAAGGCTGATATACGCATCTGCGCCGGAAGATTTGAAATCGTAGAGGATAATAGGCGTGCCATGGGAAGGGGCCTCAGAGAGCCGTACATTTCTGGGGATCGTAGTTGAAAACACCTGATCACCATAATAGCTCCTGACCTCATGGATAACTTGCTTTGAAAGCACAGTACGCCCATCAACCATGGTGAAAATGATGCCCTCAATAGACAGCTCTGGGTTGAAGGCATCACGTACCCGGGATATGGTCTTGTCGAGCTGGCTCAGGCCCTCCATAGCGTAATACTCTGTTTGTACAGGGATAATAACCGAATCGGACGCAGTAAAAGCGTTAAGCGTCAGCATCCCTAGTGCTGGCGGACAATCGATCAATACAAAATCGAAATCGCTGTTTATCTGATTAACAAGGTTTGACAACCTACGCTCCCTGTTATCGAATTCGACCAGTTCGATCTCAGCACCGTACAGATCTGTGGTGGACGGGATCATTTTTAGCTTGTCAACGGCTGTATCATGGATCAGCGTCGGCTCGATTTCACCCTGTGCAAGGGCAGAATAAATATTAGCGTCGCCATTATCCTTTGGGATACCTAGCCCGGTCGAAGCGTTTCCTTGCGGGTCGATATCGATTAGCAACACATTACGGTCAGCAAATGCAAGACAAGCGGCCAGGTTGACAGCGGTAGTCGTTTTACCAACGCCACCTTTCTGATTGGCGACACAGATTACTTTTTTCATATGTTAAATATTAAAATATTCATGAGTATATCAGGGGTGGAGCTACGGAACAAGGACTTTGTTTCATGTGAAACATTCCTGCGGATAGTGTTAGGGGTTAATGATGCAGCACAGCATTATCCATACAAACCATTGGTTTTTAATGTCTTTTAATGTTTCACATGAAACAGTTACACTTAACCTGCTATCCAGGCATGCTGCAAATACGAATTATTTTTAAATTACCAAACCATTCAGGAACTTCCATCACTTCCACTTTCGATTTTACATTTCGCTCTGCAAAATCTTCCAGTTCAGATAAAGCTTCTTCACCTTTAAACAAATAGATATTTGCGCCTTCACTGACCTTGCCTTTCCACAATCGTATCAACTCAGATATCTCGCCGGTGGCGCGGGTGACCACCCTGTCGACCTTCCTTGTCCATATTCCTGGCTGGACCCGGATAAGCTCCGCTTCCACTTTATCTGTTTCAATAAGCATTTTATTTGTCAAACAATACCTTAAAAACCCGATTTTTTTCTCATTGGAGTCGACCAGCAAGTATTTATTGTTTCGGTCGGCCAGCGCCATCGGTATGCCAGGAATCCCGGGTCCTGTGCCATAATCGGCTATAAGTCCTATGTTTTCTTTTGAAAAGCGCATGCCCAGCCAAGCTGATGGGGCAACCAACAGATCGAAAATGTTATCATCAGGAATCGAGGTGAATGAGAACTTTTTGTTCCAGCTTTTCAGCTTTTCAGTATACAGGGTGAGCTTAGCCAAAATCTCTTCAGGAAAGATGTCAGTATACTCACTCTCTTGATCTTTCGGCATTCCGCTTTTCCAAATGTATATGTAATATCGATAAAGCCGCGGGTGTAACCCCTGATATTCTAGACGCTTGGCCAAGGTTCAGTGGCTTTGCCCGTTGCAGCTTCTCCCGCACCTCCATAGATAATCCGGACGCAGTTGAAAAATCAAAATCTACCGGGAAAGTTTTCTTTTCTGATTTGTTAGTTTTGGCCACCAGTTTTTCTTGCCTGATAATATAGCCTTCATATTTGCTTTCAGTCTCTATTTTTTCGATCTCTTCGGCGCCAATATCGGGAGGCAAATCATATAATGGCAGGTTTTTCAGGGATACTTCCGGTCGCTTCAGCAAGCCCCACAATTTAGCGCCCTTACTCGGGATCTGTCCTCCCAGATTAATGGAAGCCGCATCGATATCACCGGGATTAACTTGTATGCTTTTAAGTTTTTCGATTTCTCGGTTTATCCGGCTCATTTTACAGCTGAATTTTTCATAACTGTCGTCACCCAACAAGCCGACGTCCCGCCCAATTTGGCATAAACGCTCATCCGCATTGTCGGGCCGCAACAGCAAACGAAACTCCGCCCTCGATGTGAACATACGGTACGGCTCTTGGGTACCCTTGGTCACCAAGTCATCCACCAGCACACCTATATATGAGTTTTGTCTAGTGAATACAATGGGTTCCAAGTTTTCACAATTTCTGGCGGCGTTGATCCCGGCCACGATCCCCTGGGCCGCGGCCTCTTCATACCCGCTGGTTCCATTGATCTGCCCGGCAAAATATAAACCTTTGATAGGCTTGGTTTCCAGTGTTGGATATAGTTGCGTCGGCGGGCAGAAATCGTATTCGATGGCATAACCGGGCCGCATGATCTCCACATTCTCCAACCCAGGTATGGTGCGCAAAAACTTCAGCTGAACATCCAGCGCCAATGAAGTACTTAATCCGTTTGGATAAATTTCGTTAGTCCGCAGTCCTTCAGGCTCCAGAAAAATCTGGTGCTTTCTTTTTTCTGGAAAACGCTTCACCTTATCCTCGATGGAAGGGCAGTAGCGCGGGCCAACTCCTTTGATTACACCGGTATAGAGTGGTGACGTATCCAGATTATTTTCAATTACCTGTTGGGTTTGCTCATTTGTATAAGTGATAAAGCAGTCGGTCTGCTCCTGCTCTATACCCTTCGAAAAGAAGGAAAACTGCCTCGGTTTCTCATCCCCCGGTTGACGCTCCGTTTTTGAAAAGTCGATTGTGTCACGGTCCAGACGGGGGCAAGTGCCGGTTTTCAACCGTCCAACCTCGAACCCGATCTCCCGAAGATTGTCGCTTAATCCAACAGCAGCGAACTCACCGGCTCGACCAGCAGGAAATTGCTTTAACCCAATATGAATCAACCCGTTAAGGAAAGTTCCTGAGCATAGAACCACTGATTTGGCATTGAAATTATTACCAAGCGCGGTCACAACTCCTGATATTGTATCGCCATTAACGATAAATCGTTCGACTGTATCCTGCTTGATAGATAACCGTGGTTGCTCCTCCAACACGGCGCGCATACGGTTTTTATACAACTCTTTATCCGCCTGAGCTCGATATCCGCGCACAGCGGGTCCTTTCGACATGTTCAGCAAACGAAACTGAATTCCAGTTGCGTCTATGCATTTGCCCATCTCGCCGCCCAGCGCATCAATTTCCCGGACCAGGTGACCTTTGGCCATCCCTCCGATAGCCGGGTTACAGCTCATCCTTGCGATCTGGTCGATATTGATAGTGAGCAACAAGGTTTTACATCCGATTCTGGCGGATGCCAGGGCGGCCTCACATCCAGCATGGCCACCGCCGATAACGATTACATCAAAATTGTCATGCATATTGATATTCAGACGGTTAAATTATAGTCATCATTTGTTTTCATTTTCTCAATAAACTTTGGTCGAAAGCTTTTTATCGCTTTATAACCTGCTGATTTTTCAAAAGTCATGGGTAGTTTCTCGCCGTCCGGAAATATCCATTGCGGCTCGCCGCCAAAGCTCAGGCTGACTGATGGCGCGTTTTCGCCCTGCTCCACCAGAAAGGGGTCAAGTGTAAAATCCTTGCCATCCTTCAGGTGTAGTTTTACCACAGGTGGACGCCTCCCGGCCTTGTATTTCTCGATCCAATCTATCTCTTTCCACCGGATAAACACTTTACCAAGTATCCCTTTGTACAGTAACCCCTGTTCTGAAACAACCAGGGATGTAGTCATTTGACGAAACAGCGTTGCTATCACAGCAGCCGACATAAGGATACCGATAACAGCGACAAGAACGATAAATATTTTCAACAGACCAACAGCTTCCGCGTCAACTTTCGCCAGATCGCCCGATAGCTGAAAAAACAGAAACAGCAGCGCCAACGGGGCCACGAACATAACCAGAAAAACTATGGCCATCAACAATTTGAAACCACTGGAACGTTTCAGGCCGTTGTCATAATACTTGTTCGGTTGTTCGTTCATTTGCTCTCTTTCATTGTTACGAAGCAGGTTATTGTATTGCTACAGCTATGCTAGATTTAATATCATAATAACTCAATGAGATTTATTGACAAACTAAAGCTGACCGCCACCCACGCAGAGAGGTTATATGCTCTATCCAGAAATCCTGTTTACGTTGAGCAAATAACCAGACAGGACCTTGAAAACCTTGGTATAGAAGCTGCCATACTGGATCATGACGGGGTGCTGGGCGCCAACAGAAACGACGCGCCGGACGCCGCTGGCAGCGAGTTTATCCGCAAGACAATCGACCTGTTCGGTAAAGAAAAAGTGTTCATCCTTTCGAACACCAGCAGCAGGAAGGGTGTCCGGCGGGATTATTACAATTCACTGCAGGATGGGCCGACATATATGCAAGCGAACAAAAAGCCTGACCCGGAAGGGTTGATGATGGTCGAAAAGCTGTGCGGTGTTTCACGGGAGCGGATAGGCATGTTCGATGATGGGTTGATGACCGGTGTGCTAATGGCGGAGGCGCATGGGGCGAAGGCGGTCTATACCCGGCGAATAAAGATCGATGAGAATATCTCGGCCCGGCTGCAAAGATATCTCACCACCTGGCCGCAGATAGGCGCCGTTTCACTGCTTGCGATGATGAAAAAGATCCGCTTGGCGCCTGGCGCCGGACCTTGAAAAATTGATTTTTTCCGACAATATATTTTGATTGTTTTCTTATTGCACTTCAATTAATATGGCGCCTACACCATCATGTATAAAAATATTTTTAAAGGGGACACCATGGCTCGCGGAAATAATAAAGATGTTGTGAAAGCGTTTTTAGGCGACGATACAGAATTCAAGGGTGTATTGTCATTCGAGGGCACGGTCCGTGTCGATGGCTCGTTTGAAGGTGAAATCGAAACAAACGATAACCTGATCGTCGGCGAGAAAGCGGTTGTCCGGGCCGAGGTGAAAGTGGGCACCGTCCTGATCCAGGGTCTGGTGGAGGGTAACATCAGCGCAGTTAAAAAAGTGCATATCGCAAGCACAGGCAAGCTGGTTGGCAACATCACAACCCCCAGCCTGATCGTAGAAGAGGGCGCCAAGGTGGAAGGTTTTGTGTCTATGCTAGGCGATGAAGCCAAAAATCTGCGGGTGGTGCCTGGCAAAGAAGGGTCTGGTGAGGTTAAAAGCATCAAAAGCGGCAAGCCGGAATCGCCGGCCGTTAATGGGTGACAATAAGCCAGGCTTGTTCCCGAAAAATTAAGCTCCTACTGCGAATTACGCAATCAGTTGCTGTTGATTTCATACTATTCATAATTTGCCGCGCCCGTAGCTCAACTGGATAGAGTAACGGACTTCGGATCCGTAGGTTGCAGGTTCGACTCCTGCCGGGCGCGCCACTGCCGTGGGCAGTGCGGAGCCCCTGTCGGGATAAGTGGATATGCCCTTTCGATTAGCATATTCATCTTGACCTGCCCTTCATTATATAAGATTAAGACTGCAAGCAAGTGAAGCGCCTTGCGCGACAAGAAAGGAATTTTCGCCCACGCATCAGCGTCACCCGTTGTGGCCGTGCCACAACGGTCCTTTCAATCATACAAGAAAGATGGAAACGACTCTGGCACACATTCTCTGGTGACCTAACTTACCATTAAAGAAAAGTTTCAGTACATATACAAATTTTCTTAGTTGACTTAGCTATATAGTTGTATATACAATAGCAACGGAACAATGTTCAAAATACTGGAAGCAGAGCTGGGCAAATGGGTCATCAGGTTTCGGTGGCCCATTATTATAGTGACCCTGATCCTGGTTGGCGTGCTCGCCATTGGTGGCCGCTACCTTACATTCAATAACGATGTCCGTGTATTCTTCAGCGAGGATAACCCGCAGTTAAAGGCCTTCGAGGCGCAGGAGGCTATCTATACCAAAAATGATAACATCATGTTTGCCATCGCGCCTGAAGATGGAAATGTTTTTACCAGAAAAACATTAACAGCCATAGAAGAGCTGACAGAAGCGGCCTGGCGGATACCTTATTCAAGCCGGGTGGATTCACTCACAAATTACCAGCATACTGAATCGGCAGGGGATGATCTTCTGGTGGCCGACCTGGTGGTGAACGCGAATGAGATGAGCGATGAAGAGTTGGAGCGTGTGCGTGATATCGCGATTAACGAGCCGCTGGTGGTGGGGCGCCAGGTATCGCCGACAGGGCATGTGGCTGGGCTGAATGTAACGGTTGTCAAACCGGAAAAGTCGATAACTGAATCGCCGGAAGCCGCGGCTTACGCAATAAAAATTGCTGAAGAGCTTGAAGCTAAATATCCAGATATCGAGGTCCATATCACCGGGTCGATCATGATCGATACCGCATTTAAGGAAGCGACCGTTAATGATTTGACAACACTGATACCGGCCATGTATCTGGCGTTGTTTATCATTTTGTGGATCGCGTTCCGGTCGTTGGCGGGTACCATGGCGACCCTTGCGGTTATCGGTTTTTCTGTACTCACCGCAGTCGGTCTGGCGTCGTGGAATGGTATTGCCCTGACCCCTCCATCGGCGATGGCGCCCACGATCATCCTTACGCTGGCGGTGGCGGACAGTGTGCATATCCTTATCACCATGTTCCAGCAGATGCGGATGGGGAAACAGAAAAATGACGCTATAGTGGAAGCTCTACGCGTGAACCTGCAGCCTGTGCTGTTGACCAGCCTGACGACGACCATCGGTTTTCTATCGATGAATTTTTCCGATGCGCCACCGTTTCGCGACCTGGGAAATATCGTTGCGGTCGGAGTTATTGCCGCATTCTTCTATTCAATTCTTTTTCTGCCGGCGCTAATGTCTGTAACACCATTAAAAGTAAAACGGGAAGACAGGGAAGATAAACATCCAAACGAAAAGCTGGCCGATTTCGTGATAACGAAAAGGAAGCCGCTGTTCTGGGGTATGCTGGTGATGATTGTCGCCCTTGTCATGGGCAATTTCAGAATAGAGTTGAACGATAATTTTATCCAATATTTCGATGACCGATACGATTTCCGCCGGGCGACCGATTTCATTGAAGATAATTTAACCGGATTCGATATCATCGAATACTCGCTCGACTCTGGCGAAGAAGGTGGTGTAAACAATCCGGATTATCTTCAGACCGTCGAAAAGTTCGAACAGTGGTACCAGCAACACCCGAGTGTGGTCCGGGTGGACTCATATATTGACATTGTGAAAAAGCTGAACCAAACCATGCACTCCGATGATGACGAGTACTACGCTATCCCAGAGAGCCGGGAACTGGCCGCCCAATACCTGCTTCTTTACGAGATGTCGCTGCCGATGGGGCTTGGGCTCGACAACACATTAAACGTGGATAAATCGGCCAGCCGTATGGTGGTCACACTGAAAAATGTGACCTCCAGGGACCTGCGGAAAATAGATGAGCGGGCCAGAGCCTGGTTGAAGGGAAACGCGCCAGACTCCATGTTTACTTACGGCACGGCGCTGTCGATCATGTTCGCCCATATTTCCAAAAGGAATATCGAAAGCATGCTGGGCGGCTCTACCCTGGCGCTGATCCTGATTTCCATAATACTGATATTCGCGTTACGCAGTTTTAAAATGGGTTTGCTAAGCCTGATACCGAACCTTATGCCAGCGTTCATGGCGTTCGGTGTGTGGGGCATGACGATGGGTCGTGTTGGGATGGCGCTCTCTGTACTGGTGGCCATGACAATCGGCATCGTGGTGGACGACACAGTCCACTTCATGAGCAAGTACCTGCGTGCGCGACGGGAGAACGGGATGGGTCCGCAAGACGCGGTGCGCTATTCGTTCCAAACGGTGGGGACGGCGCTGATAGTCACCAGCATAGCCTTGGTTGTGGGGTTTACAATACTCGCCTATTCCGGGTTCAAGGTTAACTCCGACATGGGGAATGCTGACTGCCGTAACCATAGCGCTTGCATTGATCCTCGATTTTCTTTTCCTTCCGCCACTGCTCATGAAAATGGATTCATATGGAAAAACAGAATAATTCAATTCTTTTATTGATCTGATGTTTCTCTCCGTCAAATGATATGATTTTTTCAATCCAAATTTATAGCGCGCGACCAGAAAATAACTTTACAATGTTGGTTGTCGCTCATAGAATCAATCTTTGATTTTTCTTGGAAGTTGGTGGTGCAATCTCAGAATTTATGGGACAAGTGTAAGTCCGAGCTTAAAAAAAAGCTGAACCCGCATAATTACGATTCATGGATCGAGCCGGTTTGCTATCACTCGTTTAAACAGAAAACATTAACCCTGGCTGTGCCCTCCACGTTTTTCATCGACTGGATTCTGGAGCATTACAAAGACCAAATTATCGTATGTCTGGAAGATATCTATGGCCAAACCGTTAAGCTCGATTTTTCTGTAGTTCCACGGCAGAAACCTGAAACGGGCAGTAAAAGAGTCGTCCCTCCAGTGAAAAATTCACCTTCAAAAGCACAACTCCGAGAAAAGGCCAACCTGAACGAGAAATATACTTTCGACAGCTTCGTTGTGGGCAAAAGCAACGAGTTTTGCAACGCCTCCAGCAGGGCTGTGGCCAAAAAAGTGGGTGAAGTATATAACCCTCTGTTTATATATGGCGGTGTTGGCCTTGGTAAAACTCATCTGATCCAGGCCATTGGCAATTATGTTCTGAATAACAAGCCGGGCACCAATGTGCTTTATTTGACCTCGGAAAAGTTCGTGAATTCTTTGATTAACTCTTTGCAGAAAGGGTCTATGACAGGTTTTCGCAACAAATATCGCAATCTGGACCTTCTTCTGGTGGATGATATTCAGTTTATTGCGGGTAAAGAGCGGACCCAGGAGGAGTTTTTTCATACGTTTAACTCACTACATGATATGAAAAAACAAATAGTTATCACGTCTGACATGTTTCCTAAGGATATGAAAAATCTTGAGGAGAGGTTGAGGTCCCGGTTTACCTGGGGGCTGATCTCTGATATACAACCACCTGAGCTTGAAATAAAAATCGCCATTATCAAAAAGATTGCCGAAAAAAATGATTTTCAACTGGATGAAAATGTAGCCGCCTTTTTGGCTAATAAGGTCAAGTCAAACATCCGGGAGCTGGAAGGGTGTATCTCCCGTGTCATGGCTTATGCCTCTTTAACAGGGCTGCCTATCGATATGGACTTGGCTGAGGAGACGTTGAGGGGGATATATGACGACACTGCCAAATTCGTTGATATACGTCAAATACAGAAATCGGTAAGTGAATATTACAAGCTGAAACCGAGTGATCTGAAATCGAAAGCCAGATCGAAAAATATAGTCCTTCCACGTCATGTAGCCATTTACCTTTGCAAAGAATTCACAAACTCTTCATTACCAGAAATTGGTAAGGCCTTTGGCGGCCGTGATCACACAACAGTTATGTACGCCGTATCGAAAATAAAGAATGAGGTTGAGGTTAATACAAAGCTTTACAATGAGATACGTGAGATCAAAAACTCTATGGATCTATAGAAGATGTTGTGGAAAATCGGTTAACTATATTTGGTAAAGCTCGTTTGATCAGAAAATGACTTTTCGTTGTGGAAAAGTATGATTACCTGTGGAAAATGTAACCTCTTTTATATATAATATTTTAATTGAGTTATACACAGGTTTATTCCTTCTATTACTACTCCTGATTCTTTTATATATATGACAGATAAAGAAAAGAACGAATACCAGGCCGAATCGATAAAAATCCTGGAAGGTCTGGAAGCCGTTCGCAAGCGTCCAGCCATGTATATAGGTGACAACACCCTTCGTGGATTGCACCATCTTGTGTTTGAAGTTGTCGACAACTCTATCGATGAGGCGTTGGCTGGATATTGTTCCAAAGTCGAAGTAGCAATTCATATAGACAATTCCATAACCATTTCGGATGATGGTCGGGGCATACCTGTAGATATACATCCAGATACCAATACACCAGCCGCCGAGGTGGTCATGACTACTCTCCATGCTGGCGGCAAGTTTGATAACGACAGTTACAAGGTTTCTGGTGGGCTTCATGGTGTCGGCATTTCTGTTGTCAACGCCCTGTCCGAAACCTGTTATATGGAGATCAGGCGTAATGGAAAAGTCTATAGCCAACGATACAAGATAGGTATTCCAGAAGCCCCATTATCAGAAATAGGAGAGACAAAAAGCTCTGGAACAAAAATAACATTCAAACCGGATAAAGAAATATTCCCAAATACAGAATTTAATTTCGAAATCTTGTCAGAACGTCTAAGGGAACTGTCGTTTCTCAATAAAGGCGTGCAGATATTTATAAAAGATGAACGGCAGGATAAAGAACATCTGTTTCATTACGAAGGTGGGATAGTATCGTTTATTGAATATCTTAATCGAAATAAGACATCGTTATTCACCCCGCCAATATACATAGAAGGTATAAAAGATAAAATATCAGTCGAACTGGCCATGGCCTATAACGATGGATTTAAGGAAGATGTTTTTACGTTCGCAAACAATATCAGAACCCGAGAAGGTGGAACCCATCTTTCCGGTTATCGATCGGCCCTGACCAGAGCAATAAACGCCTATATAACCTCCAGCAAATTGTTAAAGGGTGAATCTAATCTGACAGGAGATGATCTGCGTGAAGGCCTGACAGCTGTACTATCGGTAAAAATGCCGGAGCCACAGTTCGAAGGCCAGACAAAAACCAAGCTTGGCAACGCAGAGGTTCAGGGCATAGTGGCCCAGCTTGTATATGAGCAGCTGGCAGAGTTTATGGAAGAAAACCCAAAACAGGCCAAGCTGATAATCTCGAAAGCGACATTGGCCGCCCAGGCGCGGGAAGCGGCGAAAAGGGCGAGGGACCTGACAAGAAGGAAAAACGTTCTGGAAAGCTCTGTCCTGCCGGGCAAGCTGGCAGACTGTCAAGAGAAAGACCCGGCACAATGTGAGATTTATATTGTCGAGGGCGATTCAGCGGGTGGTTCCGCCAAACAGGGCAGGGACAGAAGGTACCAGGCCATTCTGCCGCTGAAAGGGAAAATTCTAAATGTGGAAAAAGCCCGGTTCGAAAAAATGCTGGCCAACGAAGAGATTAAAACCTTGATAACAGCCCTGGGTACCGGTATTGGTAAGGATGATTTCGATATTAGCAAGCTTCGATATCATAAAATCATTTTGATGACAGACGCCGATGTGGATGGGTCCCATATTCGAACACTTATACTCACGCTATTTTTCAGGCATATGGAGGAAATTATTCAGCGTGGCCATCTATACATTGCCCAGCCGCCACTTTACAAGGCGCAAAAAGGTAAGACGGAAAAATATATAAAAGATGACAAAGGGTTAGAAGCGTACTTGTTGGAAATAGGGCTGAAAAACAAACAGCTAAGGATCGCAGACTCTAACGGTAACATTGACCATACAACGCTAAAAAATATTGTAAGCAAGATGATCGAGTTTGAAAAGCTGATGGAGAAGCTGGTCCGCCGCGGATATCCGAAAGAGGTTGTGGAGCTTATACTCAATGAGAACATCATGGATAAAGAATTCTTTCTTGATCGCGCCCAGTTGGAAAAACTCTCTGAAAGATTTCAGGGTCTGGAATTCGAAACAACAATAATAGAAGATTCCGAGCATGGCGGCCTGGCCATAGAATGGTTCGATAAACGATCCGGAACCACAAAAAAAATAAACTGGGACCTGGTCCTGTCGGCGGAATACCAGATACTCCACGCCATCAACCGGCAACTGGAGCAGTACGACAAACCACCTTTTATATTATCGGACAACGATGATGAGATGACTTTGAAAAACCGGGAAGAGCTGGTGGACCATATTTTGAAGACCAGCAAAAGCGGAGTGAGCATCCAAAGATATAAAGGACTGGGCGAGATGAATGCGGACCAGCTATGGGAGACAACCATGGACCCGGATACCAGAACGTTGCATCAGGTAAAAATAAATGACGCGGTAGAGGCGGAAGATATATTTACCGTATTGATGGGCGACCAGGTGACGCCCCGGCGGGAGTTTATACAAGCCCACGCGTTGGAAGTCAGGCAGCTCGACGTTTGATCAGCGCAAGATTATTCCCGACGATCATTCTCATTCTTTCTGTCGCCTGGTTCAGCCCGGCCGGTTCGCAACCAGACTCGATTACGGTCATCATCGATGCGGGGCACGGCGGCGCAGACCTGGGCGCGCGCAGCTCGCGCTCGGTTTTGGAAAAAAGTATCACCCTTAAAATAGCCCGAATTATCGAATCGAAACTTTCCATATTCGATAATCTAAAGGTTGTGCTGACCCGATCGGATGATAAAGAGATCGGATTGATAAAAAGAATCGAAACGGCAAATTCGGCCAAAGGCGACCTGCTTATCAGTATACATGCCGGAGGAGGAAATAATAAGCGGACATTGGCAAGGAAAATATATATAAACGATAGCGATGCGTCTGAACAGGGCGTAAACGGAAGTAATGCGTGGAGCGAATTGAACAGTAAATATGGAATAAAAAATCTCCAGTTGGCCTCTAGCATATCGGATAAATTAATGGCAATAGACAATGGTCGCGCCGTGGATATCGCGCAAACCCCGACGTTGGCCCTGAAGGGCGCGGATATGCCAGCGATCATTATAGAGCCGATAGACCTGGCAAACCCGAACGATGAGATAGACCTGGAAAACGTTGAGTATATTCAGAAAATATCCGGCGCCATCGCCGACGGGATCAAAAACTTTATAGACAAAAACCTGTGATGGAAAACGGAAAACCGGAATCGCCGGAAAAAAAGGGCTATTTCAATAAATGGCCCTTAATCGGCATTATTGCAGCCATAGCTATTCTGGCCTGGCTGATACCGGGGCCTGGTGACGACGATATAAACATCACTGAAAAAGATAGCGATCCAACAGCAGTAAAAAAGGTAGCGAGCAAGCTCAGCGACGATGGTAAAGCCGTTATTTATACAGCCAGCCCAGACTCGGAAAACCTGACGCCGACTATAGTAAAAATAGACAAATCCTCCACCCTGGAAAACCGGATGAAATTTCTCCTGACCAAAATATTCAATCCGGAAAATCGCGCAGGGTCACCATTCCCCTCGGGCATGACAGTTGAAACTGTTTTTCTGTATGACAACATAGCCGTCATATCATTGGATGGGCAGTTTCGCCGGAAAATGAGCATTGGCATATGGACCGAGCTGCTGGCTGTATACAGCATCGTCAACACATTGACCGAAAGTTTCAGCGAAATTGAAAAAGTCCATATCCTCATCGATGGCGCCGAGGCGGAGTTTTTTGTCAGCCATGTAATGATTGACAGACCACTAAGGCCAGACACATCATACATACAAAAATCGAGCTGAGCCACCATAGAAATGAGTAACAGAGCATCCATAGGCGTATTCGATTCTGGCATAGGAGGACTTACGGTATTAAAGGAGATACACAACCAGCTCCCTAACGAAAATATCGTATATCTGGGTGACACAGCACGGGTGCCCTACGGGAGCAAATCCAGGGAAACAGTGGTCAAATATTCGCTGAATAATGTGCGATTTCTGGAGCAAAACAACGTAAAGATGATCGTGGTCGCCTGCAACACAGCCTCGGCATACGCCTTGCCAGAGATCATAAACGCAACATCAAAACCGGTGATCGGTGTGGTGGAGGGTGGTGTTAATGCGGTTGTGGAGCTTTCGTCTGGAAGGATCGGCGTAATTGGGACAGAGGCGACCATAGCCTCCGGCGCCTATACTTGCCAAATCATGAAAGAACTTCCCAACAGTGAAATATATCCAAAAGCCTGCCCGCTGTTTGTGCCATTGGCGGAGGAGGGTTGGGCCAACAACAGCATCACCCGGGATGTGGTGGAGGAATATCTGAGCGCCATGCGTGGCAAGGTTGATACCATGGTCCTCGGCTGCACCCACTACCCGGTTCTGAAATCCGCCATCAGCTCTGTGCTGGGCGATGATGTAAAACTTATCGATTCCGCCAAGGAGACAGCCCGATTGGTTGAGGAGAGACTGAACGAGCTTGCGTTGAAAAATAGTCAAGCCGACAACCGGGGGAAAATCAGATTCGTGGTAACAGATTCCGCGCAGAGAAACCTGGAAGTTGGAAGAAAGTTGATGGGTGAAATTGAAATCGATGACGTCGAGCTGGTGGATATTGCATAATAAAATTCAACTGAATAACCAGAAAGCTAAAATGAGAAGTAACGATAGAAAACCTGACGAACTCAGACAAATAAAGATAGAGAGAAACGTAAACATCCATGCGGAAGGCTCGGCCTATATAGAAGCAGGCCGGACCAAAGTCCTCTGTCTGGCGTCGGTGGCGGCTACTGTCCCACCGTTTCTGCGCGATAGCGGCAAAGGATGGGTAACGGCGGAATACGCCATGTTGCCGCGGGCAACCGACCAGCGTACCAACCGCGAACGGCGGGGCGCAGGCGGCCGAACCATGGAGATACAACGCCTGATCGGCAGATCGCTGAGGGCTGTGGTGGACCTTCCAATGCTAGGCGAAAATTCGATAACCGTCGATTGCGACGTTCTGCAAGCCGATGGCGGCACCCGGACGGCGTCGATCAGTGGGGCGTTTGTGGCTATGTATGACGCCATGCGCCATATGGTAGAACAGGAGATGATAGCCCGCCTGCCAATCAGGGAGCAGGTGGCGGCCATATCTGTGGGGGTTGTGGATGGTGACGCTATGCTCGACCTCGATTATGATGAAGACTCCAATGCAGATGTGGATATGAACGTTGTGATGACCAGCTCCGGGTTGCTGGTGGAGGTGCAGGGTACAGCGGAAGGCGCGCCCTTTGCCAAAGATACAATGGATAGCCTGATGGAACTGGCTGATAAAGGCACCACCGAAATTTTTAAATTCCAGAAAACTGCTCTGGAGATTTAGATGTCTGGTTTTGAGCAATTGAAAATTAAAATGCGGGCCAAAGTATTATCACGTTTTCCGAGCCTGTCTAATAAAGCGGCGGATAAAATAGAGCCGCTCGCTTTTGACAGCATCCCCTGGGCTGCGTTTAATAAGCCGTTGAGCGAAGCAAAAATTTCGATGGTGACAACGGCGGGAGTTCACCTTAAAAGTGATGAACCTTTCGATATGGTGGACACTTCTGGCGATCCAACATTCCGGATCGTGCCGACCGATGCATCGCGTGAAACAATGATGATAACCCATAATTACTATGATCACACGGACGCGGATCGGGATATAAATATCGTTTTTCCAGTGGATCGACTCAAGGAATTGGCCAATGAAGGAGTGATCGGATCGGTAAGCGACCGGCTATTTAGTTTCATGGGTCATATAGAGCCAAACCATTTTGACAGCTTCCTTAACGATAATGTTTTACAAGTGGCGAAGAAGATAAAAGAAGATAATGTCGACGCTGTGCTGGTCACGCCAGGCTGAGGCTACTGCAACCGGTCCGGCGGACTGATCCAGAGGGTAATTGAGGCGGAGGGGATACCAACAATCGGTATCAGCATAGTCCGCATATTTACAGAACAGGTGCGCCCTTCCAGGGCCATCTTCCTTAAATGGCCCTATGGTCATCCCTTGGGCGAGGTGGGCGCTGTGAAACAGCATCGCGCAGTTCTAGACCAGGCGTTTGATCTGTTGGTAAACTGTACCGAGCCTGGAACAATTGTGGACGTGCCATTTAAGTGGCGTCGGGAAAGGTACGATTGAATTTGAAGAAATTTGGAATTGCAATAACATTGATATACGCTGTGGCGTTTGCTCCCACGGCGCATGCATCTCAAATAAGTTTTAATAAACAACGGCTGAGTAATGCCATCAGTAAAGCGTTGGCCAATAAATGTATCAGCAAGACAGGAACAGCAGTAAGCGTGATTTCTCTGCCCACCGGTGAGTCTCTATACAATAAAAATGGTAGCAAGCCAATAGTGCCAGCCTCTGTACAAAAGCTGATGCCCACCGCCGCGGCGTTACATTATCTGGGCCCCGACTATCGGTTCAAAACTGGGTTGCTATATACCGGTGTCCGGAAAGGCGGCGTGATCACAGGTGACCTGTATATAAAAGGTGGCGGCGACCCAAAACTGGTGCCGGAGCAGGTGTGGCTGATAGCGGACCAGCTAAAGCGCCTCGGTATCAAAAAAATAGAGGGCGCGTTGGTGGCAGACGATTCTTTTTTCGATAAACTGAAAATTGCCCCATCCTGGAGCTATGCCCATACACAACACGCGTACGACGCCCGTCTGGGCGCGTTATCGGTAAATTTCAATACGATAACGGTCAACGCGTATCCTGACTCCAGGGCCGGAGCCCCCTCAATCGTAGGGCTGCTGCCGGATATCGACTATATCAAGATTGTAAATAAATCATCGACTATATCCCGCGGTAAAAACAGCATCAGCGCCTGGCGCGATAAAAAGGGGAGCAATATATATGTTCATCTGAAGGGAGCGCTGCGGACAAGCTCCAAAGGCGTCATATTCCATCTGAACGTAGAAGACCCCACACGGTTTGCCGGGGAAACATTTCTTGGCTATTTCAAACAGGCAGGTATCCGTATCAAAGGTGGGTTGCGCCTGGGCAATACTCCAAAATCCGCTCGGATGATATATGAACATGAATCAGAGCCATTGTCTGTGATACTGCGTGGTTTAAACCGGTACTCGAACAATTTTGTGGCGGAACAAATCGCCAAAACCGTAGCGGCGGAGAAAGAAAAAGGCCCTGGAACACACAATAATGCCATGAAGCTGATCCAACAGTTTCTGCAAAGCAGTGGAGTTCGCACCGCCGGTGTGGAGCTTAAGGACGCGTCTGGGTTATCCCGTCAAAACCGGATGACTGCGGTGGCGATAACCGATCTGCTCAAATCGATGCGGAACCGGTTTGATATCGGGCCGGATTTCATAGCGTCGCTGGGCATCATGGGTGTGGATGGTTCTGTCAGGAAAAGGTTGAAGCGTACATCATACGCTATTCCAGCCCGGGCCAAGACCGGCTCGCTCTCTAGAATTAGCTCTCTTGCAGGGTACGTGGAGGGGATGAAGGGCAATCTCTACGCCTTCGCCATATTCCTGAATGATCACAAATGTTACTACAAAGACGCGGACAGGATCGAAGACAATATAGTATCCGCTATTTATAAATACAAATCTGGTCGTTGACAATTTCAAAACAGTGGGTCATCAAGCCTGGGAACAAACCGCTGGAGAACCGGCTGGCGGAAAAGCTTGATCTCGGCCCGGTGGTCGCCAACCTTCTGGTGAATAGAGGGATCGACACACCGGAAGCGGCCCGGCAATACCTGTACCCAACGCTCGACACATTGCTTGATCCGATGGAGATGGCGGATATGCAAAAAGCCGTCGACCGGATAATGGCTGCCAAACAGAAAAATGAGAAGATAGTAATCTATGGCGATTACGATGTGGACGGGGTTACATCCAGCGCGCTTCTGTTCCGGTTTTTTACAGCAGTAGGAATGGACGCCGGTTATTACATCCCGGATCGCGAGACCGAAGGCTACGGACTAAACAAAGAAGCGCTGGACAAGCTGAAATCGGACGGCGCCGACCTGGTGATCACAGTCGATAACGGCATCAGCTCCAACGAGCAGGTGGACCATGCAAACGAGATCGGGCTGGATGTAATCATCACAGACCATCACCAGATAAACGGCCCCCTGCCTTCGGCCATGGCTGTGCTCAACCCGGGCAGGAGAGATTGTCCATACCCGTTCAAGGAGTTGCCAGGAGTAGGGATCGCGTTCAAGCTGTGCGTCGCGCTTCGACGCGCAATACACGATGATGGTGTTCCTAAAAACAAATTACCAAACCTGAAGCAGCACCTTGATATTGTGGCCATTGGTGTTATCGCCGACCTGGCGCCTCTTGTAGGCGAGAACAGAACCCTGGTGCGCCACGGCTTGCGTCAGATTATTGATTCTTCGAAACTGGGCATAGCCAGCCTGATAGAAGTATCCAGAATTGGCGATCAGATTACATCCACGGATGTAGCCTTCGATCTGGCGCCACGGCTGAATTCTGCAGGGCGGCTGGGGCATGCGGGCCCGGCGCTGGAGCTGCTCATCACCGACAACAGACAGCATGCCCGGCAAACCGCGCAGTTGCTGGATGAACAGAACAGCCACAGAAAAGGGATACAAAAGGAAATATTTGAGCAGGCGGTAAGTTTGATCAACGCCCAGGGCGACCATTCCGAAGGGAAGGCCATAGTCCTGGAATCGGATGAGTGGAATGCCGGAGTCGTGGGGATAGTCGCTTCGAAGCTTGCGGATAAATTCAACGCGCCGGTGTTGCTGGCCCGGTTCGATGGCGCCGTGGGCAAAGGCTCTGGCCGGTCTGTGCCGGGGCTGAACCTGAATGAATGTATGAAAAAGTGCGCCGATAAACTGATGAAGTTCGGTGGCCATAAAGCCGCTGTGGGGTTTACGGTGACCCGGGATCAGTTCACCGCATTTAAGGAGTCGCTTGTTCATGTTGTGGGTGAGGAAATAGCAGAGAATGAGGTAGCGCCAACACTCTCCATAGACTCACGGCTGGACCCAGCTTCGATCGATCTGCGGTTCATGGAAAATATCGAAGCGTTGGAGCCGTTCGGAAAGGGCAATAGCGCGCCGGTTTTTATGGGGCGGTCTGTAATTTTTCATGACCAGCCATTTTATATGGGCGCAGACAAGGAGCATGTTCGACTGCGAATCCGGGGCGCCGAGAATGTTCAGGCGCTCGGGTTTTACATGGCAGACATTTTTAAGACAGTCGATCTGCGCTCAGAGACCTTCGACATCGTCTATACCCCGGAAAAAAATATATGGAACGGCACAACCCGAATCCAACTGCGATTGATCGATGTCCGGCCAGCTCGATAAACAGTATTGATCTTGACGAAGCATGCTGGCTATGGTACTTTCACGTTTTTGAAAACAAAAGGATATAACAAGCTTTGCCAGAATCAAACCGTCATTTCATTACTGGAATATCCGCCAAAATTATGTTGATCATTTTTTTCGCGGCGCCCTTTCTCGTAACCGTTCCGACAGCCGAAGCGATACCAGCTTTTTCGAAAAAATATGAGGCAGCCTGCTCACTGTGCCACGACTCGTGGCCAAGGCTCAACGCGCAAGGGACCATATTCAAGCTGAACGGCTATCAGCTGCCCGATTCGGAGGATGGAGGGGAAACAGCGAAACAATCCCCGGAGGAGAACCTGTTCCTCGATATCGGCCCCGCCAACCCACCACTATCGCTTTTGTTGGAGGGAGGTATAGTGTTGATCCAGCCATCAAGCGGCCCGGAGGGAGAGCAGGAGGACAAATTCTTCTGCTGTGTGGAGGGCAATGTATTGACCCTTGAAGCGGGAGGTACCGTAGCTCCTAATATAGGTTTCTGGGGATCGATGTTGAATGGGATTGCTAAAGAAGCTTATATACGATTTGTCAATATATTTGGCCCAGGTTACATGAGCGTTGATTTGGGCGCCATGAGGATACTTGACCATGATGTTGCTGGAACAGGTCGGGATTTTTTTGGCACGCCGCTGGTTGCGATTTACGGCAGTCCACACTATCCCAATCCGGTTTTTACTGAAAAAACCACAGCAATATACAATGACACTGGCATCCGGTTTTATGGCAGACCCAATTATGGCAGATTCACCTATGAAGTTGGCGTTTTTACCGGATCACATATTACATTCGAAAGCGAGGATGACGCTGATCTGGCATACACTTTGATGGGCAGAGCGGACATCGGTAACATTGCAGCTTCATTGCGTTACTGGACCAATAAAAGTGGCAATAGTAACCACACAATGGTTAATAAAGTCGATAACACATACTTCCATTTTAATGACTGGTCCACCGATCAAATTATCCTTTCTGCCAGATACACAAATACGCATTTTTCACTCGATTTTACTTTTGACAAAGCATCTTTCTCCATCGGTGAACAAACAGTCGAAATCTACGGTGATAATGGAGCCATTGATACGACAGCCAGCCCATTCAGTGTTGACAGAATGTCGTTCTCCGTTGGCGCCATTTGGTTCGTAAACAAATGGTTCGAAACCGGTGTCACCTATGGACTTTCGCAGTACGATGAATATACCCAGACGATCAACGGTGTTGCTACACAGGTAGAAGCTATGGATATCGGCCTGTTCCAGCTCAGAACTTCGATTATCCCGGCGGCGAACATGAAGGTCAACCTCGAAGTGCATATCGACACGTCCGGCTCCTCCGCCCGGCAAGACCGGGAGAAGAATGATGGATCGCTGTTCGACGCCCAAAACAAATTGCTGCTGCAATGGGAGCTGTCGATATAAACGCTCTTCGCTCTGTCGAGGTCGTGGTGTTCGACCTGGACGGGACCCTGATCGACTCCAAGGCTGACATCGCCGACGCGCTGAACTGGACCTTGCGCCAGATAGGGCGCGACCCGCTGCCAATAAAGACCATCGAAGGTTTCGTGGGCAACGGCGTGGCGCCTCTTATCTCTCGGGCCGTGGAGGCGTCCAACGCTTCTGGTCAATCGCTGAGCGAAGAGAAGGTCAGGAAACTTTTCCGCGGGCGCTACTGGGACCATCTGCTCGACAAAACGAAAATGTTCGATCATGTGGAGGAGACGATTCACAGCTTCGTCGGCCGATACAAAATGGGCGTCATCTCCAACAAACCACAACGCTTCACGAAAAGGATCGTCGAAGAGCTGGGTCTGAGGCCGGCGTTCGGCGACCAGGTCTACGGCGGCGACACTCTGTCGGTGAAAAAGCCGGACCCAACGGCGCTGCGCCGGATCATAGAAACCTATGACGCCACACCGGAGAGAACCGTGATGGTGGGCGACTCCAAAGTCGATATCGAGACCGGCAAAAACGCGGGCGCATATACAGTCGGCGTCAAATACGGGTTCCGCTCCATCGAGGAGCTAAACGCCGCGCAACCGGACCACATCATCGACAGCTTCGACCAGCTAAACAGCCTGCTTCCATAGTCAAACCATACCCATCGCGTCAATGTAATCTATATTGATGCATCTTCATTTTTCTATCATCACTCCATATATCAACAGTAATATATACACTACTTAATGATAGCCGGCTGGACCGCCTATGTCAATACTTTAATTAAAATATTTTATATTTGCATTGTTTCGGACTGATCCAGGTTTGCCAGTTGATCGATGTCGTCCAGGGCAACCACCAGGAGAGTGATAAGCAATCAGTTGGAGCGAAGGTTAGGGGACTTTGCCAGGGCCAGCGATTTTTAAGTATTCCTTGATAGCTTTAACCAGGTTCTTGCGGGACTCCTCTTCGGTATCACCGCAACCGACGACGCCCAGCTCCGGGCATCGCGCCACATACCCATCATCGTCCTGCTCGATGATTGTAGTGACCTTTGGTTTTTTATTCATACAGCTGATTATACCGTAACACATCCGACCGAAAAAGTTTGGAACATCCCACATCGCTCCACTATTAGCAATAAGATCGCCCTGTCCGGGCTGGAAAAAGAAAAGGTCCGATCCCCCGATCCTGCCTAACAGTTGAATTATTGGCAAGTTTTAAGTAACCTTTATACGTATTAGGAAAGGATAAATATTATGCCGGCGCCAGCGGAATATGAACGGGCTTCCGCTCAATTTTATGAATTTCTCGAGGATGCGCGTGACATGGCAGGGCTGGAAACCACCCACCAAGCATACACGATGGTTCAAGGGGTCCTCAAAACCTTTCGACGGCGGCTCACCACCAAAGATGCAATTTTGTTTGCAAATGCACTACCCCCTCTGGTCCGAGCTCTTTTTATTACAGACTGGGATATCGAGGAGCCACAAGAGCAGTTTCAGGATCGTGCAGTGATGACCAAGGAAGTTCAAAGTTTACGGCCCAACCATAATTTTTCGCCCGATTCCGCAATTGTCAGCGTAGCGACTGCTCTTAGGCAGAACATGAACGAATCTTCCCTGAACGAGGTCCTCAAAAGGCTGCCGGCAAGAGCTCAACTGTTCTGGAGAATTGACTCATGATCAGCTGTTCATCCCGCCAATACTCAACCGACCAGTTGGTTAAAATAACAGTCGCTCTTTTTCTTTAACTTAAACACTCTATTGTAAAATATCTCATTACGCGATAAATTAAAGATAGTACTAAATTCTTTTAGGCACACGTGGGAGCGTTGAACATTTTGAGAAAAATTAACAGGGCCGCTGTCATAGGTTCCGGGGTCATGGGCGCCGGCATCGCCGCGCATCTCGCCAATGCGGGCATCAAGGTACTGCTACTCGACATTATCCCAACAGAGCTGACCGAAGCCGAAAAGGCGAAGGGTCTGACCCTGGAAAGACCGGAAACACGCAACCGCCTCGCCACCGCAGGCCTGGCCGGCGCGCTGAAAGCGAAACCGGCCGCCTTCTACCACAACAGCTACGCCGACCTGATCACGCCGGGCAACCTGGTGGACGACATTGCGAAGATCAAGGATTGCGATTGGGTGATCGAGGTCATCATCGAGAACATGGACATCAAGAAAAACCTGCTGTCGGAAAAAATCGGGCCGAACATCTCGCCCGACGCCATATTGTCGACCAACACCAGCGGGCTCTCCATCAACGAAATGGCGCAGGCGCTGCCGCCTGATCTCCGCAAAAACTTTCTGGTCACCCACTTCTTCAATCCGCCCCGTTATATGCGGCTGATGGAGATCGTCCCGTGCGGCGAGACCGATCCGCAGGTTGTGGAGCAGATGGCCGCGTTCATCGAGAAACGATTGGGCAAAGGCGTGGTATACGCCAAGGACACGCCCAACTTCATCGGCAACCGGATCGGCGTATACACCATGCTCAACGCCATGCGGCATATGGAGCAGATGGGCCTGACCGTGGAAGAGGTGGACGCCATCGCCGGCCCCGCCAGCGGCCGACCGAAAAGCGCCGCCTTTCGAACGGCGGATATGGTGGGGATCGACACCCTGGCCCACGTCGCGCAGAACTCGTATGACAACCTGCCCGACGATGAAGAGCGGGACGCGTTCCAGACGCCGGAGATGGTGACCAAAATGATCGAGAACGGACTGCTGGGCGCCAAGGTGGGCAAAGGTTTCTATAAAAAAGAGAAGGAAAACGGCAAATCGGTGATCTATCACTACGACCCGGCCACCGGGGATTACAAGCTGCCGGAGAAGCCGAAGTTCGCGTCGGTGCAGGCGGCCAGGCTGGTGGACGACCCGGCGGAGCGGATCAAGGGGCTGGTCAACGCCAAGGACAAGGCGGGCGAGTTCGCCTGGAAAAACCTGCGCGACACATTGATATACGCCATCAACCGGATCCCGGAGATCGCCGACGATATCGTCAACATCGATAACGCCATGAAGTGGGGCTACAACTGGGAGCTGGGCCCGTTCGAGATGATCGACGCCATCGGCGTTAAGGAGTTTGTGTCGTGCTCGGAAAAAGATGGCGTCACCGTACCGGATGTCCTGAAAAAAATCGACAGCTTCTACAAGTTTGAAGAGGGCGCGCGTCAGCATTACTCCATCCAGGAAGGCGCCCACCAACAGGTTCCGCTCTCCACCGACGAAGTTAACCTGGAAATCATAAAGCACACCGGCGGCGTGGTGGAGAAAAGCGCCGACTGCTCGATCCTGGACATCGGCGACGGCGTGTTCTGTTTCCAGTTCCATTCGAAAATGAACACCATCGGCGGCGACATACTGACGAAGACCCATAACGCCATCAAACGCGCGGAGGATGAAGGGGTCGGCCTGGTCATCGGCAACAACGGCCAACACTTCTCCGCCGGCGCCAACATCATGCTGATCGCCGTGGCAATAGCAGAGGGCGCCTATGAAGATATCGACATGATGATCCGCATGTTCCAGAAAGCGACCATGGCGGTGAAATACTCGAAGGTCCCGGTGGTGGCGGCGCCGTTCAACATGGCGCTGGGCGGCGGCTGCGAATATGTGCTGCATTCCGACGCGGTCAACGTCCATGGAGAGACATACATGGGCCTGGTGGAGGTGGGCGTCGGCCTGTTGCCCGCCGGCGGCGGCACAAAGGAGATGGCGATGAGGGCGATCGTACTGGCGGACAAATATTCGTGCGACGTTTCGCCCTACATAAAAAAATATTTCGAAAATATCGGGCTTGGCAAGGTGTCCAGCTCGGCGGTGGAGCTGTTCCACATGGGTTACCTGCGCAATGGCGATTCTGTAACCATGAACTCTGACAGCCTGATCACCGACGCCAAGCAGAAAGTGATCGCGCTGAGTCATAACTATCGCCCATCGAAACCGGCGGAGAACCTGAAGGCGCCGGGGACCGGTGTGGCCGCCGGGCTGCGCAGCCAGCTGTGGAACATGAAGATGGGCGGCTACGCCACCGATTATGAGGAGATCCTGGGGCGCGCCATCGCCAACGTGATAACCGGAGGAAAGGTACCGGGAGGGACCATCATCACAGAGCAGCATCTGCTTGATCTGGAGCGGGAGGCGTTCTTGAAACTGTGTGGCAATAAAGAAACTATGGAGCGGATCCAGCATATGCTGAAAAAGGGCAAGCCGCTCCGAAACTGATGGTTCGGTGATGTAATGAAAGAAGTATATATTATCGCGGCGTACAGAACGCCCGGCTGCAAGGCCAACAAGGGCAAGTTTCGCTTTACGCGCCCCGACGACCTGGGCGCGGTGGCATTGAAAGGATTGATCGAGCGGACCGGTGTCGACCTGGAGGCTGTTGACGATATCATTTTCGGCTGCGCCTTCCCGGAGGGCGAGCAAGGGATGAACGTCGCCCGTATATCCGCGCAAAAGGCGGGGTTGCCGTACCGCATCCCGGGCCAGACGGTCAACCGGTTCTGCGCCTCCGGATTGCAGGCGATCGCGTCCGCGGCGGAACGGATCAAGGCGGGCTATGCCGATTGCATCATCGCCGGCGGGGTGGAGTCGATGTCGATGGTGCCGATGGGCGGCAACAAATACAGCGCCAACCCGGACCTGATGGACAACTATCCAGAGGCGTTCGCCTTCATGGGCACCACGGCGGAGCTGGTGGCAGAGAAATATAAAATCGGCCGGGAGGCGCAGGACGAGTTCGCATACCAGAGCCACGCCAAGGCCACCCAGGCCATCGCGGAAGGAAAATTCAAGGATGAGATCATCCCTGTGGAGATAGAGAACTTCGCGTTGATAGATAAAAAAATGACCAGCGAAACAGAAATCGTGGAGATAGACGACGGCGTGCGGTCGGACACCACCATGGAAGGGCTTGCGAAGCTGCGGCCGGTGTTCCGGGTGGGCGGATCGGTGACGGCGGGCAACTCTTCCCAGATGACCGATGGCGCCGCCTGCGCGCTGGTGGTGTCGGAAGATTATATTAAAAAACAGAACGCGAAGCCGACGGCGCGGTTTGTCGCCTACTCCGCCGAGGGCGCCCCGCCGGAGATCATGGGCATCGGCCCGGTGAACGCCATACCGAAGACCCTGAAGCTGGCCGGCGTGAAGCTGGCCGATGTGGGCCTTATCGAGCTGAACGAAGCGTTCGCCGCGCAGTCGCTGGCGGTGGTCAACGAGCTGGGCATCGACCGGGGGATAGTGAACGTCAACGGCGGCGCCATCGCGCTGGGCCACCCGCTGGGGTGCACCGGGGCGAAACTGACGGCCACGCTGATGTCGGAAATGAAAAAACGGGATGTGAAATACGGGATGGTGACCATGTGCGTGGGGGGTGGAATGGGCGCGGCCGGCTTGTTTGAAAAAATATAAACTGGGGTATAACCAGTGAGGTGAGATATGACAACTGATTGCAAAATGTTAAAGGGCGGTGAGTTCCTGGTGGCCGACTGTGGAGGTGAAGACATTTTTACGCCAGAGGATTTCACCGATGAACAGAAGCAGATAGCGGAAACCACAGAACAGTTCCTGATCAACGAGGTGCTGCCCCATCATGAGGAGATAGAGAACCACAACTTCGATATCGTCAAGGAGCTGATGGGCAAATGCGGCGAGCTGGGCCTGCTGATGATGGACGCGTCGGAGGAGCATGGCGGGCTGGAGCTGGACAAGGCGACCAGCATGCTGGTGACGGAGAAGATCGCGCCATCCGGGTCGTTCGCCGTGGTGTTCGCCGCGCATACCGGGCTGGCGACTTTGCCGCTGATCTATTACGGCACGCCGGAGCAGAAGGAGAAGTATCTGGGCAAGTTAATCTCGGGCGAATGGATCGGGGCGTATTGCCTGACGGAGCCGGACTCCGGCAGTGACGCGCTGGGCGCCAAGGCGACGGCGGTGTTGTCGGACGATGGAACACATTACATACTCAACGGCACGAAGCAGTTCATAACCAACGCCGGCACGGCGGAGCTGTTCACGGTGTTCGCCCAGGTCGATAAGGAGCATTTCACCACGTTTCTGGTGGAGCGTGGTTTCGAAGGGGTCTCCATCGGGCCGGAGGAGAACAAGATGGGCATCAAAGGCTCCTCCACCGCCCAGGTGATCCTGGACAACGCCAAAGTCCCGGTGGAGAACCTGCTGGGCGAGGTGGGCAAAGGGCACAAGGTGGCGTTTAACATACTGAACGTCGGCCGGTTCAAGCTGGCCGCATCCGTCGTCGGGGGCGCAAAGGGCGCCTTTGTGGAGGCGGTGAAATACGCCAACGAGCGGAAACAGTTCGGCAAGACCATAGGCTCCTTCGGCGCCATACAGGAGAAGATCGCCAACATGCTGGCCGACCTGTACGCTTCGGAGTCGCTGGTCTATCGCCTCTCCGGTCTGCTGGACATGGCGCTCGGCTCGCTGGATAAAAGCGCCGATGATTATTACGAGCAGTATCAGAAGCAGATCAAGGATTACGCCGCGGAGTGCGGCATCTCCAAAGTGTTCTGCAGCGAAGTGCTGGCCCGGGTTGTGGATGAGACGGTGCAGATCCATGGCGGGTACGGGTTCGTGAAGGAGTATCCGGCGGAGCGGTATTATCGTGATGAACGGATCAACCGGATATTTGAAGGGACCAACGAGATCAACCGCCTGCTGATCCCCGGCATGATCCTGAAAAAATCGATGCGGGGCGAACTGCCGTTGCAGAGCGAGGCGATGAAAGCGTTCGAATCGCTGATGACGCCATCGTTTGACGAAGTGGACGACTCAACGCCGTTCGCCAAGGAGAAGGCGCTATTGAAAAACGCCAAGACGTTGTTCCTGGTGATCGCCGGCGCCGCGTCGAAAAAATATATGATGAAACTGGGCGACGAGCAGGAGATTCTGACCGCGGCGGCGGATTTGATCATCAATATTTTCGCCATGGAAAGCGCGCTGTTGCGTGCGGAAAAAGCATATGGGTCCGCAACCGAGAAAAAGCAGAAACTGCTGGCGGCCACGACCCAGGTGTTTATGTATAACGCCAATGAAGAGATCTCCAAAGCGGCGAAACGGGCCGCGTATTATATAGAAGAGGGCGATACACTGACCATGATCCTGAGCGGTATCCGCCGGTTCACGAAATATGACGCCACCGGACTGCTGGAATCGAAACGGCTGATCGCAAACGCCGCGCTGGAGGCGGAGAAATATATTTTCTCCTGACCGCCGCCGTCGCCGGTCGCCCGATTCGAAGGGTTGTATCATGATTGATAGCGTTTTTGAACAATCAGCCACCCTTTTGTCCGCCCTGCCTGCTTTTCTGGTCCGAAGGAATAAACATGATTGATACTGATATGGACCAGACCATCATCCGGCATACCCTGGATACGCCATACCCGGTGGGGCCTGTCCATATCTATACTGTGCAAAACGAAAATGGATTAACACTGGTCGATACCGGCCCGCCCATTCGCTCCGCCATGGAATATCTGAAGGCGAACATCGATCTGGAGGCGCTCGACTATGTATTGATCACCCACTCGCACCCGGATCATTGCGGGCAGCTGACGTTTCTGGAAGAGAGCACCGATGCGCGATTAATCGTCTCCCACTACGACGCATGGAAATATGAGCGGGCGGACGATATCATCGAGCAGATGCTCTGCATATTCGAAAGTTTTGGCTTTCCACCCGCCGAGATAGAGCGGGCCACAGATATGATCGCCTGGTTCCAGAAAACCTTGCCCTTCGCCCGGAACTATAACCTGCTGGAGGAATCCGGTGAGCTGATGGACAAGCTGGACATCCGGCACATCAGGTGCCCCGGCCACTCCCAGAGCGATATTGTGTATATGATGGGCGACGCCGCGTTCACCGGGGATGTATTGTTGCGGGAGATTTTTCAGGCCCCGCTTCTGGATGTGGATTTCGATACTTTCAACAGCCGGTTTTCCAACTACTCCGCCTACTGCTCCACCATTGTCAAACTCAAGGGTATCGAGGACATGACCCTCTATCCGAGCCATCGGGAATATGTGGATAGTGTGGACGACCGGATCGCGTTCTATGTCACCAAGATAATCGAGCGATCGATGATGGCAAGACCGATGCTGGAAGAGGGGAAGAGCATATATGAAACGGTGGTCAATCTGTTTGGCGAGAAGCTGGAGGATCCGTTCAAGGTTTATATCAAAACATCGGAAATAGCGTTCTATAACGATTTTCTGAAATCGCCGGAGCGGCTGATCGACGCGCTGAAGCAGACCGGGCTTTATAACCGAATGAAACCGAAGTTGGCAAGGCTGCGGTTTGCGCCGTTGAAAACGTGATCAAGCATGCTATAATTATAGTCACATGTTGAGTTGTATATAGCTTTTCAGGGGTTTACACAACCTGAAATCTATATTGTACTAAAGAATTCATTTCTTAAAAAGTCGTCTGCGAGGCATTGATATAATTCATTAACGCAGAGCGCTCATCAATAAAAAAACCAAAGGACATAGTTTGGCATTTCAATTGGATCGTTTAAAAGGCGACGGTGTGGGGGCAGTGCTTGCCCGTGGCGCCAGCGGCTCGATGGCCGTGAAGATTGTGGGCGCCGCGATCGCGTTTGGGGTCCAGGTATTGCTTGCGCGGGTTCTGGGGGTAGAGAATTTTGGTATATATACTTTCGGGATTACTTGTATAAACCTGCTGGCCATCCTTGGCATGCTTGGGATGAACAGCGCCGCCATCCGGTTTGTCTCCACATACAATGCGGAGAGCAGTTGGGGGCTACTGAAAGGTTTTCTATCCAAATCCTGGCAAATCACAGTTGTTACATCTATCTTTATATCGGTTGTATGCGCAGCTGGGTTAATACTATTTGGGGGGGGGCTTGAGCCTGCGCAATTCAATACCTATTTGATAGCTTTGGCAGTTTTGCCTCTCTTTGTGTTACTTCAGGTGAGATGCGCCTGCATACAGGGGCTGAAAAAAGTTGTGGCGGCTTTGGCGCCCCGGTTGGTGGCTAGGCCGGTTTTGATAGTGGCTGGTATTATTCTGCTGTATGTTTTCACAACGGATCAAACGGCGTATATCAGCGCTCCGGCGGCAATGTCTGTGGAGATAATAGCCGTGATGGGGTCGCTTCTATTAGCGAATTGGCTATTGAGACTGTACCTTCCAGCATCTGCTCGCTCCAGCAAAGTGGATTATGATACCAACGAGTGGATCCGGGTGTCGGTTCCGCTGCTTTTAATATCCGGTTTTCATTTGTTAATTACCAATACTGATATTGTGATGTTGGGTATGCTGTCCGGCACAACCAATTCCGGACTGTATGCTGTCGCGGTGAAGATATCTAACCTTGTTGCGTTTGGGCTTGTGGCGGCCAACCATATCGCCGCTCCGATGATAGCCGAGCTTTATTCTCTGGGAAAGATAAAACAGCTTCAACGGATGGCGTCGCTGTCCGCGTTAATAGCGTTTCTGTTTATGGCGCCTATCAGCATATTCCTTGTCATCTGGGGTGATTTTGTATTGGAGTTATTTGGTCCGGGTTTTGCGGTGAGTTACTACCCATTGGTCATTTTAATTGTTGGTCAACTAATAAACGCGCTTGCAGGTTCTGTTGGTCAATTGATGACAATGACCAATCATCAGAAGGAAGCAATGTATATGATGGCCATTACCGCATTTTTGAATATACTATTGAATATAATGCTGATCCCTATTTATGGATTGATGGGCGCCGCCATAGCCACAACATTTACCACAATTCTCTGGAATGTTTCAATGTTTGTGTATGTGATAAAAGTCGTAAAAATAAACTCTTCACTATTTTCAGTTATGAGTTTGCGGAAATAAAATCGTATATTTAATTCGAGAAAAGTAAACCTTGTAATAATGCGATATTGTATAAACTTATAGTTTATACAGAACTGTGAGGAACTTATGGCGATTGCAAGCCCGGATATGTACACGGAAGGAGAATATTTCGAAAATAATCCAACATGGCATGTTGAAGATTCTGCTTGGAAAGCAGGAAATATTGTCGAAATTATAGAGAAAAACCGATTGGAGGTTAAGACTGTTTGTGATGTTGGATGTGGAGCGGGCGAAATACTGAACCAAATGTTGGCAAAAATGCCACAGCAGATTGAGTTTCATGGCTATGAGGTGTCGCCGCAAGCATTTGAGATGAGCAAAGGCAAGGAGAATGAAAGGTTACACTTTTATTTACAAGACCCTTTATCGATTACAGACAGAAGCTTTGATATTGTTATGGCAATAGATGTTTTTGAGCATGTTGAGGACTACATGGGCTTTTTGAAATATTTAAAAAATATTGGTAAGCAATTTATTTTCCATATCCCGCTTGATATTTCTGTTCAATCTATTTTGAGAGGTAAATTGAACCTTGTACGATCAAATGTTGGACATATTCACTACTTTACAAAGGAATCTGCCTTGGCATCATTGCAAGATTGTGGTTATGAAATAGTCGACCACATGTATACAGGCACCGTCGTAGAGCTGCCATCTCAATCTTTATTATCATCATTGGCAATGTATCCGAGAAAAGCTTTATTTGCGCTAAACAAAGATTTTTCTGTGCGACTGTTGGGTGGTTATTCACTGCTTGTCTTGGCTAAGTAATGCAAAAACTGAAAAATTTTATTGTTGGTTGGCCTAAATATAGACCTGCAGCTTTACACGAGCATATAAAGAATCATCCAATTATTTATATGCCATGGAAAAAAGAGCCACACTGCTTTGCTGGTGAAACACCCGAATCAAGAATGAGACCAAGCATATCGCTAGAGATATATAAAAAGATCACTATTGGTTTGATCAGGTCGAAGGTCCCATTACCCTTCTTTCCATTTATAAATAAGACAGGCTTGATGTATCGCCAATGCTTTATTCCTAAGATCTAAAAATGTACGTTCCCAATCATACAAACCAAGAAACTCGCATAAATGGGTTTGATAATCCTTATTCTGCAACCAAAAGCTTCATAAAGAATAACGGCGCATTCTATCATTTTCTTTTTGTAGTGTTGCTATTAGAAAGGATAATGCTCAGTTACGATTTGGAAACAGCCCAAGAATATATTCACTATTCAGATGAGCTTGCCCTGATCCTTCTATTCCCGTTCTTTTTCTCTGGTTTGCGTATTTTTGTATCATCCAATATTTGGGGCAGAAGGTTTATTTTATTTTCAATTTTGTATTTATTATTCGGCACATTAAGTAGAATTTTTCTGGCTAATGACTTTACTAATATTATATCATTTTTTTATGATATTATAATTATATTGAAGTTTCCTTATATCGTCATCGCTCTGTCGGGAATGAACATTTCCAGGAAAAGTATCGGCAAGACATCCTATTATTACAAATTGATAATAACGGTGTTAGCGCTGTCCGTGTTTGCTCAATATTTTTTACCTGATCTATATTCCTGGATATTTCCTGGAACCCTGGAAACATATGCATACTACCTTGATCGCAATATTTTTAGGGCGAGTGGATTTTTCAATCACCCGGCGATTTTCGGCGGATTTACATCTCTTTTGGTCATCTACTATAGCCAATATTACAGTGCAGAACGCAAACCAGAATACCTATTCTATGGCGCCGTTGCGCTTCTCCTCCTAATAAGCTCTATGCAAAGGCAAGAGATTGTTGCAGTTATAATTGTTATTTCTGCGTTTGCCTTAAAGCAATCAGGCAGCATGAATGCGAAAATGATCATGGGGATAAAGATTGCCTTTTTCCTTTGTTTATTTCTGTTTATGCTGTTATATTTTTTTCCTGATTTCCAACAGTACCTGTTGGTGCAATATGAATTATTAAAAATTGAGGAAGGGCTATACTCTTCGCATCCCAGGGGCAGGATGTATTTCACCTCGTTTGATATTGCAAATAATTACTTTCCATTGGGGGTTGGGTTTGGCAACTTTGGTGGCTTCGCCGCGTCACTGTTTGATAGCGACATATATCATCAATACAGTTTTGAAAGTGCTTATTGGTTTAAAAGAAGAGAATTTTTAAACGATACATATTGGCCGCAAGTTATCGCAGAGAGCGGATGGCTTGGAATGCTTTTCCATCTCTTGTCAATATTTTCTCTTATCCTGTTTGCAAATGGCAGGATTAATCATAAAGCATCAACGCCCTTACAAATTGTTCAGTTGAAAATTTTCGTTCTAAGTATTGTCTTTCTTTTGATCACATCACTTTCCACACCAATATTCAAAATTACATTGCTGCTGTTTATGGCATTTTTAGGGAGCGCCAGGATATTGGACAGCGAAGTTGATAACAACGAAAGTGGCAATGGAGTATAGGTTAAATACTCAGATCTTTCTATAGTAAATCGACAAAATAAAAATAGAATAAATGAAAAAAGCTGTATTTGTAGTCGGAGCCAGCCGCAGCGGAACCACAATGTTAGGCAGAATGTTGGGTAAACACTCTGCAATTCATACTTTTAAGGAGCTGCACTTTTTTGAGCAAGTATGCACTTCTGATAACTGCTATGACACAATAAATGACACAGAAAAAACAAAGATTTTAAGCAGGCTTGTTGCAATCGAAAGGGATGGATTCTATCAACAGGATCCATCCAAACATATCGGAGCCGCGGGAAATATATTACAGAGTCAATCCAGCGGCGCAGATACCTACGCGGATATTTACCGATTGTTTCTTGATCATGAAACAAATAGAAATGGAAAACAAATCGCATGTGAGCAAACACCGCGATACGTATATTATATTGAAAACATCCTTGAGCTATATAATGATGCAAGTGTAATTAGCATTGTACGTGATCCGCGCGCAGTCTTAACATCCCAGAAACACAAAATCAATCGAGAACTATTTAGCAAAGGTAAATTTCCTTTTTGGGAGAAGTTGCGAATTAGAATTAATTACCATCCATATACGATGTCGAAATTATGGAGATCAGCGGTTAAAGAGGCAATCGCTCGTAAAAATCACAATAGAGTAAAAATCATTAGATTTGAAGACTTGATCAATCATCCAGAAGATATGATGAAGGAAATTGATGGGTTTCTTGGTTTGCAATATGAACCTGGACAAACTGATATAGAGGTGGCAGGATCCTCATTGCGGAAAGATGAAGAATCCCGCAAAGGTGTCGACAAGAACGTTATTGATAAATGGAAAACCAGTGGCGTGACAGATACAGAATTGTACATTTGCCAAAAAGTAGGTTGGCGTGAAATGAGTGAACTGGGGTATGAAAAGCTTGATGTACGACCAAATATATTTCATTTGTTATTCCTTATATCCATATTCCCGATACATATAATGCTTGCATTATTGGCTAATAAGCATCGAATGAAAAACATGTTTACAACGATAATGAAACGACTATAACAGCAGAAACTTGAATGACTATGTCGAAATGAAAATGACCAGGAATGATACTACTGAAAAGCCGATTTTTATATTGGGCGCCCAGCGGTCCGGCACCACATTGGTTAGGTTATTGTTAAATAACCACCCCCGAATTGCTATACCGGATGAATCAACGTTCCTGATGCCTATACTAAAAAGCAAGTATCTCAAACAAGCAATAAGTGGTGAACGGTTAAAGAATTTTATCCGTTACTTGCAGGTAAATAAAGAGTTTGAGATATGGAACTTTGATAATTCGAAAACTATAGACGCGCTATTAAATAAAAAATCGTATTCACTCCATGGTTTGATAAGTGTCATATTTAAAAGCTTTTGTGAAGCAAAAGGTAAGCCAAGGTGGGGTGATAAAACTCCGTCATTCTTCAGGAAAGCGGATATTCTGAGCAAGTTATTTCCTCAGGCCAAGTATCTTCATATTGTGCGTGATGGACGAGATGTATTTGCAAGTTATAAGAAAATGAAAGTGATGAGGAACTATGCGGCGGTAAATGCTCTGGAATGGCGGTATAAAGTTTGGAAGATAGAGAATTTTCTGTCTGGGATCAATCCATCGGACAAAATCACCATCAGATATGAAGATCTTGTGGCAAACCCTGAAGATGTAATGAAACAGGTTTTTAACACCATAGAAGAAGAATATGATGATGGCATATTAGAATTTCATAAGGATAGTAAATATAATGTTGGAAAAAATCACTCAAACCTTATATACCAACCTATAAGCTCAAGTAACACTAATAAGTGGAAAAAAGAATTATCAAAAAGAGAAATAAATATTTTCACAACAATGTCATCGGGCGTATTAAAAAGCTTTGATTACGAAATCGGTCAAAAGCGCTTGCCATTTATAGATATGATTTCTTTGGCATACTCATTGCCCATCGGTCTGATTGACAGAATGTTCCGGATCTTCACGATAAAGATGATCCGTGAAAACGCTATGAAAAAAGGTATGATCGCGCATGTCCCGGTGGGGTATATGCCTGAAGTGGATGATTCTAAAAAATGATGGCTCATTGAATGAATTTGGAAAAAGCGCTGAAACTTATCGTTTGCCCAGAGTGCAGAGGTGATGTAAGTTGCCAGGGTGCCGCCATAACCTGCCCCGGCTGCAAGACCAGCTATGAAGTGAAAAACGGTATACCGTTGATGTATCCCAATGATATGGATCGTGAACATTTGGCGGAAGAAGAGCACCTGGCCGATGAAATGAAAAATTCCCCAGATAACAGATATGAAGCGTTTATCCTTGAACAATGGAACATATCGAAAGAAGAGTTCTGGGACATGGTTGTGAGTAACGTGGATAAAAAGGACGCATCCGGAACTTTCATAAATATAGGTAGTGGCTTCGACCAGAAATATTTCGACCATGGCCTTGCCAACGATTATGTAAGCTTCGACCTGGTGTTCACTATTCTGAATGAGCTGAAATCCAGAAACATAGAACGGCAAACATGTATCGGCGGTGACATTTCACAGCTGCCATTCAAGGATCAAATGTTCGATTATCTTGTAAACATCGACGTGTTGCATCACCATACCGACGAGTTGGAAAAGATCATCGAAAGCTTCTATTCCATATTAAAACCTGGCGGCAAACTGTTTCTGGAGGATACCAACGCCTGGGGTTTGTTTCAAATGCACAAGTCGATCCTGCTTCCGCAATCGATACATCAGCTCCTGCGAAAATATTATCATAATGTCAAAAAAAGCGACCACCAACCGGCGGACTATGAGTTCCCCACAAAAGCGGAAAATACGTTGAAAATTTTGAAAGACACCGGTTTTCGCAATATCAGGCTGTATCCAAACAATTCGTATCCAAACATTGGTCCGCTGAAGTATAAGCTATATAAATTGTTGTCGCGATGGGAAAGGGTGCCAAAATATCACAATTTTCACTATATGGTTTCGGCTGAAAAATAAGATCACTAATAGATGAAAGCGCTGCTAGTTAACAAATATTTTTATCAAAAGGGTGGCTCCGAACTCTCTTTTTTCACCATCGGCGACCTTTTGGAAAAAAATAACCACCAAGTCTCCTGGTTCGCCATGGAAAGCCCGCAAGACATCGATTCGCCCTACTCGAAATATTTTGTACCCCATATCGACCTGAACGCCAATCATGGCATTGCAAGCAAGCTGAAGGTCGCTGCTACAGTTTTATACTCCTTTGAAGCTAAATCGAGGATATCAAAACTGATTGATGATGAAAAACCGGATATCGCCCATTTGCACAATATTCATCACCAGCTATCCCCTTCGATTATCGACGCGCTCAAAACGAAGTCTGTTCCGGTTGTTTTGCACCTCCACGATTACAAACTGGCGTGCGCTTCATACGCCCACCTTTCCCACGGCCAGATTTGTGAAGCCTGCAAAGGCGGCAAATATTACAACGTCTATTTTCAAAAATGTGTGAAAAACTCCGCAGCGAAAAGCGCCCTTAACACCCTGGAAATGTACCTTCATCACAATCTGTTGCATGTATACGAAAAGGTGGACGCATTCATATCCCCCAGCCGGTTTCTTGCCGATAAAGTCAACGGGATGGGGTTTGAAAAGGAAATCATCCATCTGCCAAACTTTCTTGACAGTTCGGAGTATCAATCCTCATATGATACACAATCCGATTACATAGTTTATTTTGGCAGACTGTCCCACGAAAAAGGCATCGCCACCCTTATCAAAGCTATGAACGGGATCGATATCAAACTCAAAATTGTAGGCGATGGGCCGCTAAGAAAAGATATGGAACAGCTGGCGGCCCAAAACAGCAAAATATCATTTACAGGTTTTTTAAGCGGCGCTCCCTTGCATGATGAAATACGCAACAGCCTTTTCGTTGTGGTTCCTTCCGAATGGTACGAAAACTATCCATACTCCGTCCTGGAGTCGTTTGCGTTCGGCAAGCCGGTTCTGGGCGCCCGGATCGGTGGCATACCGGAAATGGTCAAGGATAATGAAACCGGGCTCACATTCGAATCTGGCAATGTCAACGATTTACGAGAGAAAATAACCGCCATGTTGTCTGATATGGATCACCTTCGCAATATGGGCCATCAAGCCCGCAACTTTATTGAAACAAACAACTCGCCGGAGGTGTATTATTCACGATTGATGGAAATATATGAAAAAGCAATGCATGGCCAACAATCGGTTTAAGCTCACGCTATGATACAATGAACCTATAAATATTTGATTATTTGCAATATATAAATGGAAGCCTCTATAATCACCACATACCGGTGTAATGCCAGGTGCCACATGTGCAACGTGTGGGAGCACCCGACAGAAATAGATAAGGAAATACACCCGGAACTATTGGAAAAGCTGCCGAAGCTAGATTTCTGCAACATCACCGGCGGCGAACCCTTCCTGCGCAAAGATATCGATGAAATAGTAGCTGTATTAAAGAAAAAAGCGAAGCGGATCGTCATCAGCACAAACGGCTATCTGACAGAACAGATCCTTGCCTTGGCGGAAAATAACAAGGACCTGGGAATCAGGATAAGCATCGAAGGCCTGCCAGCCGCTAATGACGAACTGCGCGGGCTTAAAGATGGATTCGACAAGGGCCTGCGCACCCTGCTGGAGCTGCAGCGCATGGGCCTGAAAGATATTGGGTTCGGTATTACCGTATCGGACAGAAACGCGAAGGATATGATCGAGCTGTATCAGCTGGCCAAATCGATGAACCTGGAGTTTGCCACTGCGGCCCTGCACAACTCCTACTATTTCCATAAATACGACAACGCATTTGGAGAACCGGAAGAGGCAAAGGCTTGTTTCCAGGAGCTGATCGATGAACAGCTGAAATCGAACAAAGTAAAAAACTGGTTCCGGGCGTATTTCAACCATGGCCTGATCAATTTTATCGACGGCAACCCTCGCCTGTTGCCGTGCGAGGCCGGCACAGAAAACTTTTTCCTAGATCCATGGGGCGAAATTAGGCCATGCAACGGCATGGAAGAGAGCATATGGATGGACAGCATGGGCAACCTCAACGAAAAATCGTTCGACGAAATATGGAACGGTGAGAAAGCGAAGGAAATCCGGGCCAAAGTGGCCAACTGTCCCAAAAACTGCTGGATGATAGGCACCGCTGCGCCAGTGATGAAAAAGTATATCAAGGAACCGGCATGGTGGATTTTTAAAAATAAATTCTTGAGGTCAGTTGAATAATCTAAAAATAGCCGTTATCGGCACACGGGGATTCCCAAATGTGCAGGGGGGTGTGGAGCGCCATTGCGAGGAGCTGTATACTCGCCTGGCAAGTCTTGGCGCCAAGGTCGAAGTGTTCGCCCGCAAAGGATATGTAGATGAGAATCTGTTGTATAAAGGCGCCCGGGTTACGCCGGTCTGGGCGCCTAAAATAAAAAGCCTCGAGGCGATTATACATACGTTCCTCTGCTCACTGATCATCATCTGGAACCGGCGTAAATATGATATCGTCCATGTCCACGCGGTCGGCCCATCCCTGATGGTTCCATTGCTTCGGCTCTCTGGTCTGCCGGTGATCATGACTCACCATGGCCAGGATTATAACCGTCAGAAATGGGGCGCCATCGCCAAAGCCGCTCTGCGAGCTGGCGAGTCACTTGGGGTAAAAGGGTCGACAAATGTGATATCCGTATCGCAAACCATGCGCAAGTTCCTGTCGGAAACATACAAACGGAATATCACTTATATCCCCAATGGCGTAACCAGTTTTGTCAATAGTGATGAATCGACCGATGTGTTAAACAAGTATGCGTTGAGGGAAGGGAAGTATCTGCTGTCGATCGCGCGCCTGGTCCCGGAGAAAGGCTTCCACGATTTGATCGACGCGTTCGCCAAAGTCGACAGCGACTGGCGCTTGGTGTTGGCCGGCGGCGCGGATCATGAAGATGAATACGTTCGATCGTTACGAGCCAAGGCTAAAAGTGATGACAGGGTGGTGATGACCGGGCAGGTGGACTCCGCCACCGTGAGCCAACTATACAAACACGCCGGACTATTCATCCTCCCTTCCTATCATGAGGGGCTTCCGATAATACTGCTGGAAGCGTTGACCCACGATCTGCTATGCCTGGCCAGCGATATCCCGCCGAACCGCGAGATTATTGATGAGGATCGCTTCGTATTCAAGCCGGGGGATATCGACGCAATGGGTGAGCGAATATCGCATTTTATAGAGAATCAACCGACCATGGAAGAAGTCGCCAGCTACCGAGACCGTGTCACAGAAAAATTCGACTGGAACCGTATAGCCGGCCAGACCTATGACCTTTATTTGAAATCAGCAGGTAAAACCGCCCGCTGATTGTCAGTTATCTGACCAATTGTCAGGTTAACAATGTCACCGCCGCTATCTGTCATTATTCCTTTCGGCAAAAGGAGTGGTGGATCTTTCATCCTGATGGATATATGAACACGTTTGGCATTGGCAAATTTTTTATTCAGATTAATTTTACTTACCACCAGTTCACCACTTTTCGGTGTATCGGTTCTGTATGCTTTTCCATCCTTTTTAAACGGTGTCCGGAAGTAGGAGAAAAACTCGCTGCTGCTTCTGGAGAATTTACCAGTGGGAGCGTACCCATCTATAATTCTGTCGTTGAAGAGCCATAACGCATTGAGGGACTTATACCCGGCTGGCTCCTGATCTATATAGAGCCCCACCAAAACGACACGCCCTCCAAAATCAATATCGAGCCTGGCGCCGTGGGATAATTGGGCAAGGTTGTTGTCATGATCCACACCCAGCCTAGACAACCGCGTTAAAGCAGGCAGATGGCTGGGGACAAGCTTGATAACCTTGCGATAAGCCGCAATAGCCTTCTGTTTTTCGTCAACGTTTTCATATGCCATGCCAAGATAATGCCAGATCAGGTGCCTTTGCCTCCACTGCTCACTCTTCTCAACAAGCGGTTCCAGCAGTTTTAAACCTGACTTAATATTACCGGCCAATAACGCGCCTGCGCCTTTAACAAACTGCGCATGTATCCGCTCCGACTGGCTCGCCAGCTCCAGGCTGTCAACTATCGCCACTACTCTGGAGTAGTCCGCGGAATTGATTTTTTTGTTATTTATGATCAGCCGGAACAGGTAATCAAGCGCCGTACTAGATTCCGGATCCCCTTCCAGAGTATGCCATGCCGCCAGCTCCGCCATATCTATAAGCGCGTCACGATTGCTCCAGTCCTTTTGCAGTATCTGCAGATATTTTTTCATTGCGGAACTTTGCAGGTTTTCGCTGGTCAACGACCTGGCCCGTTCGACCTCCATACCCATCCCTTTGCGCAGAAGCGTTTGATACCTTGCAACTGCGGATGAGCGCCCCTCCCATCGCCCCAGATATTCCAGCGCTTCTATACGCTGTTTTGCTGTGTTTAGCTGTTTCCTGGCAAGGTCGCTCTGGTCATAACCTATTTTTTTATAGACTTTATCCGATACATTCGGCGCGCTGGCTGTATACGAAGCGTCGACCTTTCTATTGGCATAAGAGGTCAAAATATTATCCAGTGTATCCAGGCATTTCAGAACATGCGCCCAGTCGCCCGATTTGCGCAAGGTATAATATAATATATTATAATTAGTGACGGTTTGAGGAGTCACATCAAGAAGCGCCTGAGTGTCACCAAAATAGGACTTGATGATGGGGTATACACGTTTGGAGTAGTAAGGGGATGTGAACAATGTATGTTTGAAGTGCTCCTTGGCAAGTTGAGCAATTTCATCATGACCGCTCACGCTTTTAATATTCTCCGCGACCTTTAACAAAGCCAGGCCCGCGCTGTATCTGATATACGGAGTGTTAGGCGCCAGATAAACGGCCCTGTCGGTATATTCAACCACCCCTTTGGAAGCAGGGTCGAGCTCTGTATACAGCTCCGCCAATTTCATATGATACTTTGCGACGGCAGGCGCGGCGTCTATCGCTTGTTGCATAAACTTCTTCGCTTCCAGCAGATATGGCCTGCGCTCTTCATCCACCGAACTTTTCAGATTGATGGCAAAGGCTCCGACCATTCTGTTGAAGCCTTTCGGGTCCATTTGATAGTAATCGGCGCCCAGCACTGATTCTGCATTTTTTATCGCTTTTTTATAAACTATGGTGTCTGCCAGGTTTTTCCGCGAGAGAGCCGCCGCAAATCGATAAATATAGTTGTCCGGCTCATATACAAGGAAAGCATGTGAGCGCTTGTGCGATGGGCTGGAATAGATCTCTATATTTTTATATATATCACTTGCCAGAGGCGCAGCGGTTTTTGAAGCGCGCTCTTTCGTTTTCAGGAAAAAGTAATCGTGCGCCTTGCCCAACGCGGTAGAGTTGGCAAGGTATCGGTTATACTTGATATCCGCCACCATTGCCGGATATGCGTTATAAACGCTGGCGCAAACCATCACCACCACAAAAACCGTTAATCCATATCTAGGCGCGGGCGCCCTCAAGGATATTCGCCAGTAACCAGACTGCGAGCTACCTCTGCCACCCGGCATGTTCGCAGAAGCAAATGATAACCCCAGGATGGTGGAAAACAGAATACCGTTCGATGTGATTTTATATAAATTATAATCAAAAAAACTGTGCAGAAGCATTGCGCCAACCCCCAGCAAAGAGCCTGTGGCGATCCACTTGCTAAAAATATCTTTTCGGTTTCCAGTCATTTTTATTGTCTTCAAAATAAATATGGCGCCGCCTGCGATCATAACAACCCCGCCCGCTAGGCCAACTTCACAGAAAACCTGGAGCCAGTCGTTGTGAAGATAATCGACCCAAAAATTATTTAGCGCTTCCATTTGGTATTTCGGGAATACCATGCCAAAAGAGCCAAACCCGGACCCTGTCAATGGGAAATCTCTGAAATACCATAGTGAGGATTGCATCGTATTCAGGCGTGTCAGCCATGATGGATCCTTGCCCGACGCCGCTTCTTCCAGCCCTGCTATTACCAACCCGGAGCCTATGGCAATGACTAACCATATAATCAAAACCAGAATCGAGAGTAATAAAAAAGTGTAGGTTTTCAATCCTTCCCTGGTTCTGGAGATCAGTATCAAAGCTAAAAGTGAAGCTGTGGCGCTGAATATCCCGGCGCGGGAGAGCGAGAATAGTATCGCCACAAACATTATTATAAATAGCGCCGCCACCATCACCTGCTTGTATACCTTATCGGATGACATCAACAGAATAATGCGAGCGCCTATGGATCGGTCCGAACCAGACAACCTGGGTCGTCGCCCTGTTTTGGCATTCTCAACGCTGATAACCATCAGTAAGCCAAGCGCCAGCGGCGCTATCATCTCCAGCAAGCCTGCGAAATGGTTTTTATTATGAAACGTTCCGGTTACTGCATTCAAATGATGAGCGCGTTCCAGCCAGAAAATATGCTGGTTGCCAGAAAACTGCTCATAAAAACCGTATAAAGACTGGAACATACCGACCGCCAGGAGGGCGAACAGCGCCAGTACGACCTGCTGTTTTATCCGAAAAATATTTGCTGTAACGAAAAGAACGATCGCCAGGATGATAACACGGGTCAGCTCCGACCAGGTGGCGTATGGCGCCAGCGATAACGTTCTGTATTCACCAGTTTGAGGGTAACCCGGTATTGTGTTTGCATATATCTGCCAGGCGCCGCTTGATAAATATTCAATAATAACTGGCGGAAGGGGTATCAATTGGAATAAAACAATTAGGAAAAAAGCTGGTATAAAAAACCAGGTGTAGGTTTTAACGACCCGCAGCTGGCCATCGTAAACAGCCTGCAAAAGCCATAAAGCCAAAAGCGCGATGGAACTTACGAAAAGTATTGAACGAGCCCAGGGCGCCACCGACCCCAACGCCAATGGCGATAAGAGTATCATGGTGGTCAGGATCGCCTGCATCAAAACATCGAACAGATCAAGACTCCTGCCAGCGCTATTCATTTCAGAAATGGTCACTCAATAGGCAATGCCTCTTCGACCCACGCTTCGATGGTCCGGGGCAGCATAAGCCCAGTATACACCCGCAGAACCTTGCCGCCCTTGTCAATCAGCACAGAGTGGGGCAGGGCCGCCGCGCCATAAACTTCCGAAACGGAGCCGTCGGCGTCCAGCGCGATGGGGAAGGTGATATTATTTTTATCGAGATAGCGGTTGATGATGGACTCCTTCTGCATAAGGTTCACACCGATAACCATCAACCCCCTATCCTTGTGCGCATTAAACGCCCGCTCCAGGTCTGGCATCTCCCTCCTGCAGGGCACGCACCATGTGGCCCAGAAATTCAAAATTGCCACCTTCCCCTTTATCGATTCGGTCGAAATCACTTCTCCGCTCAGCCCTTTCATTTTAAACGCCGGGGCCATGCCGCCCTCTTCCACCTGCTCCGCAATTGCATATGGGTTGATGAAAAGTGCAGCTATCAGCCCTATAAAAAGGGAAATGAGGTTGCGAATCAGCGGTTGGCGTATCGTTTCGGTTATAGCCATTATTCTCTTCTCATTTCATCGGTACCACAACCGAAAATGCGCCCCGCACATCATCTATCTTGTGACCGGTCGCCTTGTCCTTAGGATAGTTGGCCCGGATCTCTTCCATAGCTTCGCTGTTCAGTTTATCCGACGCGCCGTGGCAGTTTAGGCAAACTTTTTTCGTGACGATCGGTTTCAGAAACCTGAGGCTCTTTTCCCCGTTATTATCATCCACCACATCCATATACGCAGGCGCCAGTTTACCGGCTGCGTTGTCCACGTCCATCTGCTCCAAAATATTATTTTCATACTTATCTGGCGCGTTTTCAGGGTTCCGCAGTTTCAGGCTGACCCTTCGTATGGCGCCATCATGCGCGGCGCTGATCTCATCCGCCAATTGCGGAGCCGAGACTTTGCACACACCAATGGCGTCGGCGAACCCAGCGCCCTTTACGGCCGATTGAAGCTCCCCTTTTAATTGGGTCGCCAGCTGCTTGACCATGACCTTCGCTTCCATAACCGCTTCCTCTTTCGAAACTTCCGCATGGCTTACAGCGGAGAAGGCGACAATGCAGGCGCAAACAAGCGCAGTTTTGATATTCATTTTTTCTTACTTTCCGGCTCTGCCCTTGGGTTATTTTTGATAATACTTTTGGAGGGATGGAAACCTTTCGGCACAGAGCTGTTCGGATATACCCAACACTCCGACCCCAGCAGAGCGCCCGGCGCTGTCACCGTGTTGCAGCCGATCTCGCAATAGTCACCAACGATGGCGCCCAGTTTTTGCCGCCCGGTTTTCACCGGGTCTCCACCCATATTGATAACAATCTCTTTAATGTCACCGTCATTGATCTCCTTGCGGGTCCGAAACTGGAGATTGGCCAGCTTGGCTCCGGCGCCCAGGTTGGTATGGCGCCCCAGTATAGAATCACCCACATATGCAAAATGCCCTGCATGGGCGTTGTCCATGAAAATGGAGTTTTTAACTTCTGTCACATGCCCCACTACACAGTTATTCCCGATTATCGAGTTCCCCCGCAGGTAAGCTCCTTGACGAATCTCGGACCTTTCACCGATTATGCACGGCCCTTTAATAACTGCGCCTGCCTCCAGATATACACCCTTTTCTATAAACAGTTCATGGTCCGGCAGGCATATTACATACTCGGTTGTAACTGTTTTCATGACGGTGAGCGACTGTTCTATATTGCCCGAGGGTAGCATGGTCATCCCGATCACCATATTCCCTTCAAGCTCTTTCATATATGTGCCTTGCTGGCCATCGAGAAACGACTGGATCAACGATGGTATTTTCTCCAGGACCGACCATGGATGGTCATAATTTCTGATTTCGTCCATAAACAGAAACTTGTTTCCCTTCGGAAAATACTCAGTAAACTTCATTGCCCACCCATTACAATTGAAAGATAGTTTTTGCCCGATTCCGTTAACAAAGCCCCAGGCTGGCCCGATGTTAACAGGCCCTGTTTTAACCCAACTTCGTTTAACAGTTGCGCGTATAGCCGTTCATCCAGTTCATCGACCGGTTCCGCCGGCGCTCCACGGATGGAGGCTTTCAACAGCGCGATCTCCGCCCTGCCCATAACCGATGACGGATCTTTTATATATTTTAGCAGTCTTTTAAAACCAGCGTTACCAGCCGACCATAATTTTTGCCCGTCATCCCGCCTGCCCCGCAATGTTATCCCGGTTTTATCTTCTGTGCCGGAGTTGCGTATAAACAGCGAGCCGGCATGAATTCCACCCTCCATGACTTTCAGATAGAGCATATTGCTTTCGCCCGGGTGGACCATCTCTTCCACCGTCACGTTGAGCCAGTTCTCTTTTATATGGCTCCTTATTGCATGCTCAGCTTCCCGCCAGGCGTCCGACCCGCGGCGCCAGCGCGCTTTGTCGACATAGTAAATATACAAGGTTTTCTTGTATCCGGTTTTAAAAGGGCGGCTGACGATCTTGAATTTATTTTCGGTCGTCGCCGTCTCCAGCAGCGGGCCGGTCTCGGTGGCGGCGAATGTGTTAAGGCAGCTTTTCAGCCCGTTACCGTGGAACACGGTCATTTCATCACCCGCCGCATTCTTCAAAAACCCGGGTGTTATGTTGTGCCCGCTCTCCTCCGCGCCGATAATGTTCAACGTGTGGCCGGCCGCAGACACATTTGTTGAGCCGCTTGATAATATTTCTTCAATCATATCCGCTTTCGGTTTTCCATCGTTTGACGACTCATCTATTTGACGGACCATACCCTCCGGCGCGGTTTGGCGCAGCAAAGCCAAAAATGCGCTTTGCAAGATCCATTTATCACCAACGGCCGTCAAGGCTGTGGAATAACCGAGCGCCCCTGCGGTCCTGGCCGATTCCAGGTCGCTCTCGACGGAGTTGATGAACAGCTCTTCATTATCCGGGTTGTTGCGGAACCTGGCCTGCAGTATGGATGTCTCATCGCCGGACAAGACATGCGCCGTGTCAGTGTATGGGTCGTAATCGACCCGGTAGAACCGGTCGCCGTCCCCGTCGAATACCGCCGCGCTGACCATGGCGTCCCCCGACTTTATCGCCTCCGCCCGCTGACGCCCGGTTTTGAACAACAGTAAAACAGCTTCATTGGCGCTAAACCGCCCTGTCCCAGTCAGCATATCAGGCGTAATCGTATCCACACCTTCCAGCTCCGATACGCCGCAGTTGAAGTTGATCTGGCTGTTATAGTCGTTGCACACGGTCACCACTTCACCAAACCCTGCGTTATGCAGGGTCGGGCCGGCAGTCTCCGACAGGGCGCCGTTGGCTGTGTCCACGATAAGGAAAACATGCGCCATGGCGGACTTGTCATCGATCCAGCTGTTGCGCGGGTCGAGGGAATAGCTCTCAAACAATTCGATTGCTTGCTTATGATGGTTCTCTTCCCACCCCTTGCGCGTCAGCTTTTGAACATTTTCGTATTCCGTGTTTAGCACAGCATCACTCAACAGCTCATCATCGCCCGGCAAAAGCTTGAGCCCATGCCTGGTAAAAACCTTGATCCCGTTATAGGACGCGGGGTTATGCGACGCAGTGACCACCAGAGCCCCACCTGCCTGCAGGTATTGCATATAGAGGACCACCAGCGGCGTGGGGGCGATGTCCACGTTGATTGCGTTTGCCCCTGCTTTAAGAACACCGTCTACTACGGCCTGGTTAAAAGTTCCAACAGAATCGCGCGGATCCCACCCGACGACAAAGTTGTCACCAGCTTTCATGGCGCCGGAATCGATCAACATTTTAATCCGGCAGTATGCGTACAATTCCATGAACTGCTCGGTCATCACGCCATGTTCCATGAACGCATCTTGTGGCGCAAGCCCGGCTATGGCAGGGTCGTCAGACAGCTTTACATGGCGGCGGACTCCGTCGGTGCCCTGAAACCGGAACATCTCTGTTATGCGACGGTGACCGACTTGGCCAACGACCGGGGCCGGTCTATATTCCGCTTCAGCGTGGTGGCGGTGAAGTAGGATAGAAGCTGGGCCACCACCATCTCCAGAAACGGCGCGACGAACCATGGTGTTTTCGGCAGGATGATCTGCTCGGAGAATGGAAGTTTATCGCTGTTTTTCGATTCGAACGTAATACCCAGGATATAGCCGTTGCGCGCCCTGATCTCCTCGGCGGAGGAGAGGGTGAGCTGATATAGCTCTTTTTGTTCCTGCGGCGGGGTGAACACCACCGAGTTTAACTGATCGTCGATCAGCGCGATGGTCCCATGTTTCAAAAATCCGCTCGGCATCCCCTCTGCGTGGACATAGGCGACCTCTTTCATTTTCAACGCCGACTCCCGGGCGATCGGGTAATACAACCCCCGGCCAAGGAACAACCAGTGCCGGATATGGCTCTGCTGTTGCGCTATGTTATGGACGAAACCCGACTTTTCGTTCAGCACCGTTTCTATCAACCCAGGCAGCAGCTTCAGCTCCTTCTCATGGGCCGTCGCCTGCTTTCTGGTTATTCGTTTGCTGATGACGCCAGCCTCCAGCGCGATGCGGGCCAGGATGATCATCTGGGACAGGGCCGCCTTGGTGCTGATGACGCATATCTCCGGCCCGGAGCCTTGCAATATGAAATTGTCCACCATCCGCGACATGGTGGAGCCCATAACATTGACAATCGCCGCGGTCACCGCTTTCTTTTCCTTTGCGTGACGCAGCGCGGTTAATGTGTCGTAGGTTTCGCCCGACTGGGACACCGCCAGCACAGCGCACTCCTCGTCCAGCTGGGCCAGGAACTTGAACTCGTCGGAGGAGACAACCATAGGCGTGACGCCCGCCTGCTGGCTGAAATAGTATTGCGCCATCTGGGCGACATAGAACGTGGTGCCCACACCGGTGATGATAAACTTTTCCGCGTCCAGCGCCATCCGGGCGAACCGCCGGATCTGCTCTTTATCGATCTCCAGTGCGTTGTTGATCACCTGCGGCTGTTCATATATTTCCTTCAGCATATAGTGCGGAAAGCCGCCCTTCTGGGCCATTTGCGAGTCCCACATCAACTCCGAAATTTCGTGTACGACGCTGGCCCCGGTGGATATCTTTTTTATTACATAGCTGTTGTGGGTGACGATGGCGTATTCGCCATCCTCCAGAAAGACAGCGCTTTTCGTGAAATCGATAAACGCGTTGCAATCGGAGCCGATATAGTTGGCGTCGGTTCCCAGCCCGATCATCAGGGGGCTTTCCAAACGCGCGCAATATATCTTGTCCGGCTCATACTTGGTCACCATCGCCACGGCGTATGTCCCGTTCAGCTCGGACAGGGCGGTGACGAACGCTTTCTCCACGTTTTTCGTTTTGGAATAATACTCTTCGATCAGATGGACGATGACCTCGGTGTCGGTTTCGGAGAGGAACTTGTGCCCTTTCTTTTTAAGCCTGGTTCGTAAGGTTTCATGGTTGGAGATTATCCCGTTGTGAGTAATAGAAAAATCTTGATGGCAAGAGCTGTGCGGGTGGGAGTTGGCCTTGGTCACACCGCCATGGGTCGCCCACCTGGTGTGGGCTATGCCGGTGGAGCCTTTGAGCCTTGCAAAATTTTCCTTTTCGGCGACCTCGTCCACGGACCCGATATTTTTCGTCACATTAAGCGCGCGGATCCCGTTGACCATGGCTATACCACACGAATCGTATCCGCGATACTCCAGGCTCTTGATCGATTCGACCAGTTTGCCGCTGATATTTTCCAGTGAGGTTATGCCTGATATGCCGCACATATTATAAAGCTACTTTTTACTGCAATCGGTGTAGTTATGCTCGATGACAGCGCCCGAATCCAGCACAGCGCCGGCCGGCAGTATGTTGGCGGCGCCTATGACAGCGCCATCCCCGATAAAGGCGCCCAGCTTGGCGCACCCGGTGTCCACCGTTTTGTTCTTCAATTTCACTTTGACAGATTTCTGATCTATATTCAGATTGATGGTCATCGCCCCGGCGCCCATGTCCACACCCTCGCCCAGTACAGAGTCACCTATGAACGATAGCCTGCCCACGATCGTTTTTGGGAACATGACGCAATTCTTCAACTCGGAGCCTTGCCCCACCACAGAGTCGGCGCCGATGCATGTGTATGGGCGGATCAGTGTGCTGTGGCCCACATAACTGCCTGGGCCGATATACGACGGCCCTTCCAGAACGGCGCCCCCTTCTATCCTGGCGCCTTCACATATGCGGACAGGGCCTTTGATGGTGGCGCCTTTAAGTTCCACGCTGTTGTGGATTTCGGCGGATTTCCATTTGTCCATTATCATTTTGTTGGCTGTAAGGATATCCCATGGATACGCCATGTCGAGCCAGGCGTCCTCCCAGATCGACGCGCGCAGGCCCTCGTTTTTAATCAGTTTTTTCAGGGCCGTTTCCATGTTGCCCTTCGACTTTTCCAGATAATCGAAGAAGCTTGTGGATAATACGAAAACCCCGGCCAGCACATAGTTGCCCAGTCCTTTTTTCTTTTCAGGTTTTTCTATCAGCTTCGTGATCTTCATATCCTGGCCGAGGTATACGTTGCCATATTTCTCGCTCGACTCCGGCAGGCAGATGGATGCGGTCGATTCCTTATGCAACCCGAACGATTGCAAGGTTACGCTGAATATATTGGAAGTGGTGAGTGTATCCGCATAGACCAGAATAAAATGTTCGCCCGGTGTAAAATTATCTTTGGCGCACAGTATAGCCTTGCCTATTCCGTCCGGTTTGCCCTGATCGATGAAATTGATGGTCGTCCCGCTATGGTGGGCACTGTTCAGACGATCCTTGAGGAACTGTGACTTGTGACCGACCACCATGTTGACATAGCTGACGCCTGCTTTGTGGAGCATGCCGATGGCGTGTTCTATCATATATTCACCACCAACAGGAATCACCGGGTTGGGGCGGGTGGAAGAGAACGGAGCCATGCTTCCCCCTCTGCCTCCTGCCAATACAAGAGCTTTCATATATAGTCCTGAATTATAAAGATCAAGCGCCAATTATACGCCGAGAGGCCGCCATAGCGCAACTTACGCAACGTTATATTTGACTAGATGTGGGCTATTTGATCCTGGTCCTTTTTTTCTACATATGTGGTGGAGGCCAGTTTGATTTTGGATGTCAGCGCTTTGCGAACCGTTTCTAACCCTTTGTACAGGTTCAGCTCTTCTTTATCAAACACATCCACGGCGCCGATATCATTCGCCCTTTGGCGCATTTGGCCATCCTTCTGGGCAATGGAACTGACGATTATCACCGGTTTGGGGTAATGAACCATCAGCTTTTTCAGAAAGGTAATTCCATCCATTTTTGGCATTATGATATCCAGCGTGATAACGTCCGGATCCAGCTCCAGGATTTTCGACCGCGCTTCATATGCGTTTGCGGCTTCTCCAATGACTTTAATCTGTCCATCCATGCCGATGGCTTCGGACAAAATATGCCGCACCATGGCAGAATCATCGACGATCAATACCCGTATCTTCCGCCCTGCCAGGTCTTGTTTTTTAGCTTCCACCTGTTTGGCCAGCTCAGACTTTTGTATGGTGCTCACGTCTATTTGTCCGGTATGGTTGTCGAAAACTATTTTGATGCCGGAATCTCCCCCGATTTGCTGTTTTACTATTTTGATACCATACTCGTTCAGTATCGATTTGGCGATTTTGGAGTTTTTTGGGCCGATGCCTATCCCGGATTCCAGATGCCCGATCACCACTGCGCCACCATAGATATGCGCATCGATGTTCGAAACATCCCGATCCAGTTTCAGCATTGCTCTTATCAGATGGGTGGTGGAATAATCCCCATATTTCCATTTGATAGATTCCTTGGCGCCGGTGGGGAGCATGAAGTGGTTCAGTCCGCCGAATCGATGTTTTCTGTTATATAGAACAACCGACACGCACGACCCCAGCAAGGTCGATATTTCCACATGCTGCCGGGTGATGGCGATCTCGCCCGGTAAAACAAATATACGTTTTTTCGCCTGATCGTCACGCGCCGCCGGCGATACGCTTCTGGTTCTGTTCAATTATTCCATCCACATCAAGAACCAGCGCTATCTTCGACCCGTCCAGCATCGACACCCCGGCGAATGCGCTTGGTTCTTTTGTTTGTACGGTTAGTTGTTTATATACTATCTGCCGCTGCTCCAGCACTGCGTCTACTATCAGGCAGACTGTGGCGTTGCGCGATTCCACCAGCACGCATATGGCATCCCAAATGTTTTGGCGCGCCGGCTCGATATCAAACATGTCATGAGCCCTGATGGCTGGGTATACCTTGCCGAACCGCTGTATTATCTCGCCCCGTCCCTTGACTTTGCTTACATGGCGTTGATCGACCTTGAACGTTTCTTTCACATTTTCCGCTGGTATCAAAAATATGCTGGAGCCGACAGCCAAGGTGAGCCCAAGCTTGATCCGTGTAGTATATGCAATGGGAGTGGCAAGTTTGACCACGAACCCTTGTCCGGGATTATTTTCCAGCGACAAGCTGCCGCCAAGCTCGTAGACGCCAGCGGCCAAAACATCCAGCCCCACGCCACGGCCCGATGTTTCCGTTATTTCCGCTGCTGTGGAAAAGCCAGGCAGTAAAGTCAAATCCAGAAGCTCCTTGTTTGTCAGCTTGTCTGCGTCACCATCCGATACCAGGCGCCGATGCAGCGCTGCGGCCCGCACCTTGCCCAGGTCGACCCCCCGCCCATCATCACTGATATTTATATACAGGTTCTGATTATCTGATTTCGCAGATATGGAGATTATCCCTTCTGGCGCCTTGCCCGCCTTTTCTCTCTGCTCCGGGCTCTCGATTCCATGGTCGGCGCTGTTTCTTACCAGGTGCACAAATATGGTTTCGAGCTTTTCCAGCAGGCTTTTATCAATCTCGATCTCGCCGCCGGTTGATTTAAATGCTATCTTTTTTCCAGTTTCGCGGGCCATGTTGCGCGCCAACCTCGGCAACTTGGTGAACGCTTTTTCCAGAGGGACTTTGCGGATTTCATACAGGTTTTTCTGTAGCTGTAACGACAATTCGCGAAACGACCGGTTGGAGTTTCGAAATATTATGGCAAGATCTTTCAGGTCGTCCGCCTCGAATTTTTTTTGGATAAAATTGAACATCTCGCTTAACGTTATAAGCTCGCCCACATGATCGGCGAACAGGTCCAGCAGATTCTCACTTATCCGCAAATAGCCCGCCTTGCGTATGTCAGGTTCTGCCGTCTGTTTCCCATCTGCCGTTGTTTCGGGTGCGCTCATTTCCTTGATGTCTGCTGTTTCCGGGCTGATTTTACTGATATTCTGGAAATAGATCTCCAGGTCGCCCGACAATGTCTCCGCCAGCAGCTCGTCAAAACCGATCTCTTCCTGATAGAACATTTCATTTTCTTGTTTTATATTCTCCAGCATATTTGCCAGTCGCCGGTCGCCCGCGTTTGTATGTTTATCAATGAGCCGGTCGATAACATTGGTAAAAATATGCATGGAATTCATTTCCGTGGCGCCATCGACTGCTTTTGCCAGAATATCTTTCAAAAACAGGTATTCCCTGGTCACATCCACCGAGCCGCATATATATCTGGACCCATCCGCCGTCCCCTTTCGTTTATCTTCCAGCAGATAAGGCGCATGCCCGCGGATGATGTCGAAAACCGCCGAGGCGGATGCTTTGGCGTCCGGGCTCAATCCATCCATTTCCGTGGCGCTGAATTTTACCAGGCTCGCCCGAAGCGCGTCGAGCTTCTGCTCCTGGGTGGTTTGGGCATAGCGCTCATCCAGCTGGCGGAGATAATGGATTTCGTTTGCCAATAGCTCCACATCCTGGGCGCTGCGATCACTCAGACGGTTGAATATCGATTTTAAATGATCGGAGCCTTCAATTATAAGTTGAGTGGTCTCGTCATCTATTTTCAGCCTTTTATCCCTGATGATATTCAGATAGTTTTCGAAGCTATGACAAAAAGTCTTTATATTGGTCAGATTAAAAAAAGAGCTGTTACCTTTCAGCGAATGCACTTCCCGAAAAATTTTATGGATATATTCAGGATTTAAATCTGATTCAAGCGCCGTCGAATGTTGATCCAACAGAAGCAACAACTCATCCGACTCTTCCAGGAACGCATCAAAAAGCTCTTTGTCGATGATAACTGTATCCGAAGCCGCCATTATAGACCTGGTTTATTGAGTAATGTCGCTGTCGGCTGGATTGAGGGCGCCTTGTATATCAATAGCATTTTCAAAACTCACCACACAGATGGTTACGTTCCTCCGTACTTTTATTATGAAAGGGTTTACCTCGATTTGCAAGTGGCGCCAGAACGACGCATTTATAGACTGTCGGGCTGGTTTTGTTTCTGCCGATCGAGTATGTAGCGTTCGCTTGCTTGCGGTTTTACTCTTAATGAAAGGAAGGGCCGGATAAATTGAACAAGAAAATGTATAGATATTTTCATTTATCCCGTCAGGGTAATTGGGGCGCCCATGGCGCCTTGCTCTGGCCATGCCAGTGGTACGCCCGGCAGGATTCGAACCTGCGGCCTTTGGAACCGGAATCCAACACTCTATCCAGCTGAGCTACGGGCGCATCGTTTAAGGAATTTTATCACAAGTACACGTCTAAATAAGTAAGCGTTGAAAAAACTGATTAATATTTGGATATATATACTTCTAGCGTATATCATTAAAACATGAACTTAATAAAATGGATAATTACAGGTTGCATCTTGCTGTTTGCCCTATTTATGTTAAACCGGGATGGCGACACTGCAAAAACTGAATTCGATATCTCCAACCCGGTTGTCCCGTTGGAAAAAATCAAGTCAGGCGGACCTGGGAAAGATGACATACCCTCCATACTGAACCCGGGGTTTGTTCCGGCGGATCAGGCCGGCTCATTTCTGAAAGATTCCGACCGGGTATTGGCCCTTTCTATGAACGACGAACACCGCGCGTATCCGATTAAGATCCTTAACTGGCATGAGATGGTGAACGATAAAATAGGTGATAAATCTATATTGATCACATTTTGCCCGCTTTGTGGTACCGGGATGTTATTTGATAGAGTGGTTGACGGCAAAGAGCTGACGTTTGGAGTCTCTGGTCTGCTATACGAAAGCGACATGATTTTTTATGACCATCAGACAGAATCATTGTGGTCGCAAGTGGAGGGGAAGGCGATCACCGGTATAATGAGCGGCATGGAGCTGACGGCCCTTCCCATACGAAACACCACCTGGAGCGATTGGAAACGGAAACACCCGGATACGAAAACGCTCGATATAAACACCGGCTATAAACGAAGCTACGATATTAATCCATATGAAGATTATGCTAAAACCGAGCTGTTGATGTTCCCGGTGTCAAATTCTGATGCGCGTTTCGACAGAAAGGAAATGGTGATCGGCATCAGAATCAATGGCAAGGCGCGCGCCTATATCTATGACGACCTGGCCAAACTGGACAAACCGCTGGAAGACGAACTGGGCGGAGAGAAGATCGTGGTGCATTACGACAAGGACACAGCCACCGGCCATATCACGAACAAGGATGGAGCGGAACTGCCGTCGGTGGCCGGGTTCTGGTTCGCCTGGTATACGTTCAACCAGGATACCGACGTGTATACAATAGAATGACCAGTATTTATTAATACTGAGAACACCAGCAGAGGCTAGCGCTCTCATCTATAGCATTTATTCTACTCTTCTTCTGTCAGCAGGATTTCTTCGATGGCGTCCAGCTGTTCATCATCCCCGGCCTGGTCCGCCGGTAGCGCAGGCAATTGCCTGACCCGAAGCGCTCTGATAACCGCCGCTTTCACAATCGCTGCCTTACCCCTGTCCATCCCTTTAATAATGGCCTTTTTCAATTCTGCGATGGCAAGGGGCGGCTTTTGCATTATATTGGCGCCGCCGGCCCCGTCCGGTTGAACGAAATTGGTAAGTTTTGCGTTGTTGGCCATCAGCGATTCAAGGGTAATCCCGCCATCGATTTCAGAGGCGGCTTGTAGCATATCCGCGACCACAGCCTGATATCCAGGCAGGTTGTCATCTATTTCCTTACCCAGCAGATCTATACCCACAGGAAGTTCTTCCAGCCGGTTCATCCAGTCCTCAACCATCGGGCCCTTGATTATGCCGCCATGCTGCGGCGCGATTACCTTGGGAATTCCACAGGTTTCTTTCATTTTGGCGATAGAATACTTTATCGCTTCATTGTTGGGCATATAGATCGAATGGAAAGTAACCAGATCTCTCCATTGCTCTTCTATTGCCATCAATGGCGCCTCGGTAACATGGATCGAGGTCGCGCCGAAAAGATCACCCGTAAAAACTATACCGCTTTCCACATCGTATAACCCGAACGCGCCAGCAAAGTGGCAAAAGGGTGTGGGGAAGAATTTTATTGTGTGGCCTGTCACCAGCCTCAAGATCCATTTTTTGTCTTCGATATACCAAAACTTTTGAATACCATAGTGGACCAGCAGTCGGGCCGTGGTCTCTGTGGATATACATATGGCATTCGGGTTCATCTCTGTAAGGAAAATAGCGTTAGAGCAAACATCAGGATCCTGGTGGTTGACAGAAAACAGTTGTATTTTAGAAAAGTCGACGATCTCCGAAATCCTGCGGGAGATATCAGGAAAATGAGCCTGGCTGCCAGGGTCGATAACCAGCCAAATTGGCCGACTGCCCGGCTTTTCAAACTTTTTGAGATAAACATTAATCTGCAGTGGAGACCCCTCTTTTCTATGGCCGACCCACCAGACATTTTTCCCGATCTCGACAGCGTTGTTAAGGTTAAACGACTCGCCCGTTCCCACTTCCTTTTTTTCATCTTTGGAAGCGGAGGCCTGGAAGATAAGCTCCTGCGCGTTGTGGGTGACTGATTGTTGTGGAGGAGTTTTGTAAGGAAGTTCGGTAATGACGCAATCGGACCAGCCCAGGCAGGTCATGATCGCCCGCTCTCCTATCAGGTCTTTTACTTTCGCATGGATGATCTCTCCACTTTTTACCCAGATGTGGCCAGCAATACCTTCACTTGCAACTTCCAGAAGAATAGTAACCTTCTTGGATTGAATTAATTGAAGTGAATCAGCCAGATCGATATACAGGCTTGACCGAGACAACGTCATGACAATTTCCCCTTATCTAATTGACAATGGCTTCACAGCATAACACTCTACTGCTTATTTTATATTGATTATTACATTCGACCACTCTCGACTATTCCAAATTTGAATAGCTGATATGATGCGCAATTAAACAACTGCGAATATTTTCCCTCAGAAACCAGTCGACTATTAATCCAATACTAACGGATACTTCAGTATGATCTGATCATTGCCTTATATCCTAAACCACTGAAATAAGACCCCAACTTCAATTAATATTATCACATTCCGTCGCATTTGTGTAGAGAAATCACACCGGCGCGCCAAAGAACCTGCATAGCAGCCAGGTATTTTATTTCTTACTTAACCGGGGATGACGGCGACGGCTTTCCAGGAGACCGCCGCTCCAGCATGTCGATCGCCCACTTTTCCAATGCGCAATATTTGTTGTATCTTTTTTTATGACCACGTATAGCAGAGCCTTTGGAGATGATGGAGGATTTGCGGGCGATCTCGTTTAATGTGATATCCGCCTGTTCCGATGTCAAAACCCCGCTATCCAGAATCTTTCTCAGGGAACGGACACGATAACGGTCCAGACCCCAGGTGGATTTGCTAAGCTGTGTCGCCTCACATCCAGGATTGTCATCGTTTCGTTTTATAACAAGCTTTTCGTCGATGTAAGCCACCGAACGCCCTGCCATGATCCGCAGCCACAGATCATAATCCTCGCAAACCGGCAGCGATTCGTCGAACAGGCCGACCTTGTCAAACAATTCAGCATGGATCGCAACGGACGATGGCGAGATAAGACACATTTTCACTGACCTGCGAAAAAGCTCGTTATCACCGCTAACAGAACCGGATTTCTGATGAATGTTTTTTGGGTTAACCCGTTTTTTATTCCTGATCCATTTTTCATCTGTGTGGATTATCCGGATGGAAGGGTCTGCTATTATCGCTTCGCGCTGCTGCGAAAGTTTATTAGGCTCCCACATGTCATCACTATCCAGGAACGTAACCCAGTCCGCGCTGGAATTATGTATACCCACATTTCGGGCCGAGCTGACACCACGGTTATCCTGTTTTATCAAAGTCACATTTGGGAAATCTCTGACGATATTATCTGCTGTTCCATCTGTGGAGCCATCATCGACAACGATCAGCTCGTAATCTGTGAATGTCTGACCCAGCACCGATTCGATCGCCTCCCCCACCAGCGGCCAGCGGTTGAATGTGGGGATGACCACAGAAAAGAAAGGTTTCTTGCTATTTGCTTTACCCTCCCCTGTTTCTGTTTTCAATAGCTTCCCTCCAATTTACCTAACGCCTAGTTCCAAAGGAAATAAGCAGGGGTATTGGGTCGATAAGTTTCATATTCATGTCCCAACCGGTATACAAGCTTGCGCTCTTCTTATGCCACCGGAGTGGTTGATACAATGGCGAACAAATGGTGAACCGAACACCATAATATCCAGGCAATCGCCGGCGCAAGATGTTCAAAACTCATCCCGCCGGTTCAGTATCGTCGTCGGCTCCTTTGTTGTCACCGTCGCCGCCATCGGCAGGCGCAGTCTCCAGCCGGGACAACCGCTCCCGCAGTTCATCCACTTCCGCTTTTGTGGCCAGCCCGGCGGAATCCATCACCCTTTTAACCGTGGTCTCGATGGTTTCGTTCAGCTTTTTCGAGTATTCATCCCGCGATTTATCGATCTCGTTAAACAGCCGCTCCCCCTCTTCCTTGCTCACCTTGCCCATCTCCGCCAGCTCATCGGTGACTTTTTTGAAATTCTCCTTCGATAGGGAAACAGCGCCCATACCCACTTTGGCGGCGTCCCTCAATGTTTCGAACATACCCATATCTATACCACTCCTTTGTGTAAATTATTGTTCACTCCAGCCGCCCCGACATCATGACGGCCCACAATATTCTCAGCCCCATGATGATGGCCACCACAAACCCGGCCAACCCGAACACCGAATAGTCATATATCACCGGCGGCGCCTTGAAACTGAGCATCATGGCCGACCCGACAAACAGCGACGCGGTGATGATCCCGAATACCAGACGGTTGGCGGAATGCTCCAGTCCGCGGTGTTCCATATGGATCTCCAGCGAACCCTTGCGGAACCGCTCTATGATATCGAGCAGGGCGGAGGGGACATTTTCGGCGAAGGTCTGCATATCCTCGGTCAGCCGGGTCATCCTGGCCACCTTGCGCCCGATGGAAAATTTCAGAAGATTCATCTCGTCATGATAAGGCTCCACCACGGAAAACAGATTAAAGCCTGGCGACAACGCCCTGCTGGAGCCCTCCAGTGTGATCAAGGTCTTGATCAGCATCATGATCTCCGTCGGTAAAACGATATGATGACGATGGATGATGGAGACCATCTCGTTGAGGGCTTCAAACAGTTTAAGTTTCGCCACCGGCATCCCGCCATAAAACGAGATGAACTCCGCAAGGTCAGAGCCGAGCGCGTTCAGGTCCACATCCCGGGGCATGGCGCCAACCCGGGCAATTATCCGCGCCAGCTTGTCACTGTCCCTGGCCATGATGGCCGCCACCATATCCTCTATATACTCACGCATCCTGCCGGAGAGCCTGCCCACCATGCCGAAATCGAGCAGGCCGATCCTGCCCCCGTCGCACAGCATTATGTTGCCCGGATGCGGGTCTGCATGGTACAGCCCGTTCACGAAAATCATTTTCAGAAACAGTTGCGCGCCGGCCATCGCGATCTCGTCCCGTGGCAATTCTGTTTCGGTCGTGTCGTCCACCTTGTTCAGCGGCGTCCCTTCTATCCATTCCATCACCAGGATCCGCGATGTGGTCAGGTTTTCGTATACTTTAGGGAGCTTTACCGTCTCCTCATCTTCTAAATCTTCCGTGATGCTGATAATGTTCCGCGCTTCACGATTAAAATCGAGCTCGCGCATTATCGAGCGGGAGAACTGCTCGACAGTCTCCTTGGGGCGATAGTATCGTGATTCGTCCACATAATCTTCCAGCAACCCAGCCAGGTCGGACAAAATTTCCAGATCGGTTTCGACAACGTTATATATATCCGCATGCCGGACCTTGACGGCCACCTTCTCTCCCGATTTCAGCCATGCCACATGCGCCTGACCGATGGAAGCGGAAGCCACAGGCTCCATATCAAATTTTTCGAATAGTTCTTCCGGCTGTTTTCCCAATTCCTCGTTAAAGATTTTCTTAACGACATCGGGCGGGTCCGGCGGAACATTGGACTGCAGCTCTTTTAGTTCGTCAGATAACGCTACACCGACAAGGTCGGGCCGCAAAGAGAGCATCTGCCCGAACTTGATAAATGTCGGGCCCAGCTCCACAATCGCCCTGCGGACCCGCTCTTCCGTGGAAAGCTCCAACAGCTCTTTCGGGGACTGGCTCGATACGATCTCTTTAATGAAATCGAGGTTGATCCTGTGCGCCCAGTCCGCCAGGCCATACCGCACCAGCACCGCGAATATTTCACGATACCGAGTGAGATATCTCGAAGCTTTTCTGAGTGTTCCTAGCGCCATTTTTTCAATAATTTTCTCTTTATAACTATTTTACACTTTTATTGCGCTGGCGCGTTAGATGGAACTGCCCTTTGGCTTGCTTATCCATATCAACAAACCCTCAAACGTAACAGATGCCTTGCCCAGGTCAAGCAGGATCGCGACAACTATATATAATCATAATAATTCATCTCCTTACTAACGTTTCTGCACATGTTGTGCATTAACTCGAGATTACAATAGAAAATGTAATAGGCAAATAGCAGGTGAGGGATTTGGAGCATTTGGAGCATATGAGGCATATGAGGGATTTGAGGGATTTGAGGGTCCAATTTCACCAGTTTTAGCATGTTTTTGTCCATCCTTCCCCCTTAAAAAAGGGGACAAAGGGGGATTTTCAACTTTCTTATCTAGTAAATAACTGATTTAACTCTGCATAGTATACCGCTTTCAACACACAGCGTTATTCTTAATTGTCAATCCACCCCGGCCCTGCGCCATGATGGCGCTTTTAGCCCTGTCGGGGTGGCGGAACGCCACATTTGGCCCTGTCGGGATGGGCGGGTATGCCTTTTTATTTGAATACTTATCTTAACCCTATCTTTTCTACTATATAAGATCGCAAGCATTCGCGACAAGAAAGGAACTCTGCACACGCGACAGCGTCACCCGCAGTGGCCGCGCCACCTGCCCACGGCAGTTGACTGATATCGTAACAACCTATAATATGAGATATTGACTAAAGATAAGTTGCAATCACATGGCAGACGCTACTACAGATACCTGGCGCGGCAGCGCAGAATATTGGGAAAAGCTTGCGGAAAATTACGCAGCGCTCTATAAAGAAAACACCCGATCCTATATATATGTCCCCTTGGCCGATGCATTGGCAAATCTTGAAAAAACTGACGAAGCCATAGAAATATTGGAATATGGCCTTGCCCTGCTGCCAAACAGCCGCGCCGGAAAAGTCTTGCTGGCACAGCTTTATTATGATGTGGGCGAAATTGCTAAATCCAGGAAGCTTCTGGTGGAAATAGTCGATAAAAACCCAGATCTGCCAGCGGCGGTTTCGTTGTTGTGTAAAATTTATGAGCGGGAAGGCGCTTATATTAAAGCTGACAATATGGCCAGCGAGCTTGCGCGCTATTATCCGGAATCCAGCTATGTAAAAAGCCTGGCTGAGCGTTATAGGTCGCTTTCTGAAGCCAGCGAAATGACTATGTCTGTGGCTGCGGCTGATGTTACTGGCTATGCCGCAACCAGCCAGGAGGACGCCAACGAACAGCGCAAGCTGAAAGAAAATACGGAAGAAACTGTGAGATCACTTATTCCTGTTAGCTTTCTGGACGAGCTGGTTCAAGACAAGGATCGCAACGTCTCAGCGACAGATACCGGCTCGGATAAAAATGTCGATGACATTGCGCCGGAGGAGATGGCCAACACTGTTGATATCGCACCAATGGAACCAAATGGCAAGGATTATGATCGCGCTGAAGATATGCTGTTGCCCGATGATCAAGTTTTAAACGATGTAACATTTAATATTGGTGATCAAGATCAGGATACCAACCATGACATGTTTGAATCGGATGGGGATAATGATGATCTAAATGATACAGATGTTGTCTATCTGGATTATAAAAACACAGTGGAAACAGTTGATAAAGTTCTGCTGTCTGACACAAGCAGCGATATTGAGCTTGGGAACGAACATGAAGGCGAAGAGCACTATGTATACAATGACCTTTTGCAACCTGATAATGAAAACATGGATGAAAGCGATGAAGAGCTAAGAATTATAAATGATGGAAACGAAGGCAATGATAACAAATTACCTGGGCCTGATGACTATACGTATATAGATGATGATAAAGTTATTGCGACCCAGGAGCTGTATGAAGCGGAAGATATCCTCTCTGCCATCGCCAACAATGTATCCAGCAAGACAGATGACATAGATTCAGATAAGGATATCCAGGCGCCAAAACAGCTGGTGACGTTAAACTCCATGCTTGACCAGATAAAAAAACTTAAAGGAACAGAGGCGGATCAGTCGTGAAAAAGGTGCTTGTGATCCATGGCCCAAACCTGAATATGTTAGGGGTGAGGGAAAAATCGATATATGGTGATATGGACTATGACACGCTCAACAACGCCATCAAGGAAAAAGGAGATGAGCTGGACCTGGCTGTAACGATAAAACAGAGCAACCATGAAGGTCAGCTGGTCGATATCATCCAGGGCGCCCCGGACGAAGTGGATATTATACTTATCAATCCTGGCGCCTATACCCACACCTCGGTGGCCATCCGTGACGCCCTGTTGGCTGTCAGTTTGCCGGTCATAGAGGTGCACATGTCCAACATCCATCAGCGCGAGGAGTTTCGCAGCCACTCCTATGTCTCCGACATTGCTGTTGGCTCTATTACCGGCTTTGGGCCAGATAGCTATCTGTTGGCCCTCGCGGCGGCCAGCAATTTATAGCCAAGGATGGCTATGATACTGGAGAACAGGGAGCAGGCGGCGCCGTTCCATCAGGCCAGAATAAAAAAACTTCAGAAGCTTGTAAGCGCAAGTGATATAGACGCGCTGCTGGTCACCAATCTGGAAAACATAAGGTACCTGTCCGGGTTTTCCGGCACTGCGGCCACCATGCTGATAACAGATGACAAGGCGTTTTTTCTCACTGATTTTCGGTATACAACACAGATGAAATCGCAGGTCACGCCTGGCGTTATCACCGATGAAACCAAAGAGGCGCTAGGATCTGTCGCAGATATTTTGGCTGCTGAAAACATCGAAAACCTGGGCATAGAAGCGCAAAACCTGACTGTCGCCCGAATGAATGAGATGAAAAAAAGATTCGACAACGTTACATTCATTCCGGTGGAGAAAATGGTTGAATCGATACGCATAGTCAAAGACACTGCCGAAATGGAAGTGATAATGACCTTGATGGGGATGCTGGATGATGTGTTGCCATCAGCTTTTGATATGATGCGGCCCGGTATGGTGGAGCGGGATGTGGCGCTGGAGCTGGAGTATAAACTGCGCCAAGCCGGGGCGGACGGACCTGCGTTTGACTTTATAGTAGCATCGGGGGAAAGATCGGCGATGCCACATGGAGTCGCGTCGGAAAAGGTGATTGGTAAAAAAGAAGCGGTGATCCTGGACTGGGGCGCCAAAGGATGGGGGTATCACACTGATAATACAAGAACCACACTACCAGAAGATGTGGAGCCGCAACTGAAGGAAATATATAAAATCGTGCTGGACGCCAACCTGGCGGCGATCGACGCCATCAAACCAGGCGTCCCATTAAAAAAAATAGATGAGGCCGCCCGCGACCTGATCACAAAGGCGGGGTATGGCGATTATTTTGGGCATGGGACCGGGCATGGAATCGGGCTCGACATTCATGAAGCTCCCACAGTTTCTTGGCGGTCTGACCAGATGGCGGTCGAGGGAATGGTGTTTACAATAGAGCCAGGTATCTACATCCCGCGGTTGGGCGGGGTCCGCATCGAGGATATGGTGCAGGTGACCGCCAATGGAGCGGAAGTTTTAAGCGTGACCCTTCCGAAATAGGATATTATTTCAGCTTCTGCGGTATGCCGCACACCACATGATAAACTTCATCTGCGGCCGCGGCGATTATCTGGTTCACCCTCCCGGAAAGGTCAGAAAAATTCCGCGCGGCGGCGTTATCCGGGATTATACCGCCACCCACCTCGTTGGTAACAAACAGAATCGTGGAATCCAGTGATTTGCAAACCTCAAGCGTTTCCAGAATCGCGGCGGCCGCCTGATCCTGGGAGACAGTTTCATTGCGCAACTCAGCTTCATACATCAAGTTGTTGATCCAAAGGGTCACACACTCTATCAGAACCAGTTTGCAGTCTTTCAGCCCTTTCAGGGCGCCGGCCAGGTCTATGGTCTCTTCTACCGTTACCCAGTTTTTGCCTTCCCGATCCTTTTGGTGTCTATCCACTCGCTGCCTGGTTTCGTCATCTATTATGGGGCAGGTGGCGATGTATGTCCTGGAACCTTCGGTCTGCAGGGCCAACGATTCGGCAAAAGCGCTCTTTCCGCTGCGCCGGTCGCCGGTAATTAATACGATTTTGCTCATGGGCAAGTTAGCATTCAAACGGTTAGAAATGGATAATCAGCTAGAAATCCATACCCTCCTGGGCTGGAATACCAGCGCTTTTCGGGTGTTTGATCATTTCCATGCTGGTCACCAGATCCGCTTTGTCGATCAGGCGTTGTGGCGCGTCGCGGCCGGTGAGCACCAGATGAACCAGCTTTGGTTTGGCGTCTATTATCTCTTCTATTTGTTCGATCGATACCAGGCCAGACCTTAACGCGTACAGAATTTCATCCAGAACAATAGTCTCATAGACGCCAGATTTTACAGTTTCCATAGCGATTTTCAGCCCTTCCGCCGCAGCCTGAATATGCTCTTCCCGGGTGATATCCTTGTCCCAAGTAAATCCTTTGCCGGTTCTGACAATCTCTAAGTTGGGAGAAAGCGCATCTACCATGTACATCTCGCCAGTTTTCAACCGTCCTTTGATAAACTGGATAAGCTTGCACTTACGCCCATGGCCCAATGAACGAAGTATTACGCCTAATGAGGCGGAAGTTTTTCCTTTGCCGTTGCCGGTGAAAATCGCAACCAGGCCCTTAATATTATTTTCCATTTAGAATCCTGAAAATGTGTTGCGTTTTTAACCACAACCGTTTTACAAAATGTCTTGATTAAGACTTTCAACTGAATAGTGGAATTCTACACTATATAATGCTCCAGTCAACCTTGACGACGTTATTGAACAAAATATAAAAGCTTGACAAATCATTGATCAAAATGTAAATTACAATCAAGTGTTTGGGTAGCCTGTGACAGGCTTTAAAAGGGAAAGGTGGTGCAAATCCACCGTGGACCCGCCGCTGTGATCGAGGACGAAAGCCGGATCGCGCCACTGTCGTTGTTACGATGGGAAGGCCCGGTTAGTAGGATGATTCGTAAGCCAGAATACCTTCCTTGCATTTGCTTGTTATAAGCAAGCCTCGTGGTTTAGGCAAAATTGTGGATAAAATATCGGTATCCTCGGAAAGCAAAAAAGTTTTCCGGGGTTTTTTTTTGGTAAATGGTGGTTTCATCAAATATTTTTACCGCCATTTTGTATTAGTTTATTGCGGATTTAAGGGAAGGAAGTTTTAAGCTTCCGCCGCCCCGCGACTGTAATCGGGACGAAAGCCGTAAATAGCCACTGCCATATGGGCAGGAAGGCGCGGTAAGTAGGATGATCGAAAGCCAGGAGACCTGATCCGCAGTAGTTATCTGGTAAACATTTTCTCGAGGGAGAGAGATGGTAACATTTCGAAATATCTTTTGGTCAATTTTTCTTTCAGTAGTTCTGTTATTTCCAATCAACACCACCTGGGCAGAAGAGGCCGAGGATGAAGAATATGGTAAACGGATTGTTGTAACCGCCACCAAAACACCAGTCGCTTCGGAAGAGGTCGGCAGTTCGGTCACTGTTATCACCAGCGAAGAGATGAAGAAAAAACAGATAAAAACAGCGGCGGACGCCCTTCGCTCCGTTTTATCCGTTGATGTGGTTAACAGCGGCGGACGAGGCGGCAATTCATCTGTCTTTATGCGTGGCGCCAACAGCGAGCATACGTTGGTGCTGATTGATGGCATCGAAGTGAACGACCCGTCTTCGGCTGGCCGCACGTTTAACTTTACCCATATCATGGCGGATGATATCGAAAAGATAGAAATCATCCGCGGCCCGCAAAGCACGCTGTATGGCTCCGACGCCATGGGCGGCGTGATCAATATCATCACCAAACAGGGCAAAGACGACCCGAAGCTGAACGCGCAGGTGGAGGGTGGCTCTTTTGGTACCTTCGTCGGGTCGGCCAGGGTTTCCGGCAGCACGGATATGGCCCGCTATTCACTCACCGCATCCCGGTTGCAATCGGATGGTTTTTCGGCGGCGACTGTGAAAGCAGGCAATGAGGAAAAAGATAAATACGAGAACACTTCATTGGGCGCCAATGTCGGGTTCGACCCGATGGAAAACCTGTCCATCGATCTCAACCTGAAGCATATTGATGGCAAGGCCGATATAGACGGCGGCGCGTTCGATGACGACATTAACTTTACATCCGACACAAAAACCCTTTATTTCAAGGCTTTGGCCAACCTGTTTCTTTTCGATGAAATGTGGGAGCAGAAACTCAGCTATTCACAAACATCCACCGACAGGGAGTTTATAAACAGGCTGGACCCCGCTCATCCGCAGGACAGCTCTGAAAACACATTCGACGGCGGGTTGCAGAAGGTTGAATGGCAGAACAACCTGTACCTTATCGAAGACAACACCTTGACCCTGGGTGTGGAACTGGAAGAGGAAAAGGGAGAATCGTTTTTCCATTCCGAGAGTTCTTTCGGGCCTTTTACAGATGTTTTCGATAACAAGAAACAGCGGACCACCAGCTTTTACGCCCAGGATCAGGCAAAGCTGGCCGAGAGCCTGCACCTCACGGCTGGTGTCCGGGTGGATGATAACGACCAGTTCGGCTCCCACACCACCTACCGGGGAACCGTTGCGTATATTCTGGACCAGATGGGTATGACAGTGAAAGGCTCCTACGGCACCGGCTTCAAGGCGCCATCGCTGTTCCAGCTGTTTTCCCAGTATGGTGACGAAAACCTGAAACCGGAAGAGAGTACTGGTTGGGATATCGGCATAGAAAAAGCGTTTAACGAAGGTAAATCTGTGGTCGGCGCTACATATTTTAACAACGAATTTAAAGAGCTGATCAACTTCGATTTTGGCACAAGCAAATATTTGAACGTGGGCGAGGCGGAGACCAAAGGCTTTGAGCTGTTTGCGCGGATGGCGCTGTTTGAAAGCATGCTGGCCCAGATAGCTTATAACCAGACCGACGCGAAAAACAAGGACACCGGGCAGAACCTTTTCCGCAGGCCGAAAAACAAGTTCAGCGCGGATCTGAATTTACCGCTCTTCGGTCTGGACACCACTGTTTCGTTGCTCCATGTGGGCGAGCGGGACGCCCAGGATTTTACCAAGTTCCCGGCGGAGGTTGTAACTTTGTCAAGCTATACCCTGCTCAACACAGCAGTTTCATTCGATGTGACCGATTCGATCAGCCTGTTCGGCAGGGTCGAAAACATCACCGATGAAGATTATGAAGAGGTGCTTGGTTTTAACACGGCGGAACGATCTTATTATATTGGCATTAGTGGTTCGTTAATCTAGTTAAGTTAATTACAGAAGAAGCGTAGATCTTGGACTTTTTGTTTGAATCGCAACTGTTTAGCAAGGGGGGCCCAGTTATGTGGCCCTTACTGGCGCTGTCGCTGTTGTCGCTGACCGTAACGATCGAACGGATTTACTTCTGGTATAAAGAGAACAGCCGGAGCAACGACCAGTTGGCGAATGAGCTGCTGACGCATGTGAAAGAGGGCCGGATCACCGACGCGCTGAAAGCTGGTAAAGGCACGGATGATGGATGTATTCAAGCGATCATGGATGGGCTGAAATATCGTGACGACGGGTTCGACAAAATTGTGCAGATAGCCGCCGATAAGGAGATAGGCAAGATGAAGCAAGGCTTAGGCGTGCTGGACACTATCGTCACGCTTGCGCCTCTGCTTGGTATCCTCGGCACTGTTTTAGGCATCATACATTCGTTCGACATGCTGGGCAAAAGCGGGATAGAAAACCCGAGCGCCGTGACCGGCGGCATCGCCCAGGCGTTGATCACCACAGCCACAGGGCTGACGATCGCCATCGTGACGCTGATACCGTTTAACTATTTCATATCGAAAACCGAGGCGGCCACAAAGCGAATGGAGATGCTGGGCACATCGTTCGACCTGGCGCTGCACCACAACCTGGGAGGCGCCAATGAAGCTTGACAGCGGATTTGAAAACAAGCGCGCCAGGGTGGAGATGCTCCCGTTGATAGACGTGGTGTTTTTGCTGCTGGTGTTTTTTATATACGCTATGCTCTCTATGGCGGTGCAGTATGGGATCAAAGTAAATCTGGCGCCCTCGGCCACTGTGGAGGTGGACAGGAAAACCAGGATCAATGTAACCATCAAGGAAGATGACAGCGTATATGTCAACGGCGATTTAACCCAGATGAGCCAGCTGATAGACCGGCTGACCGAGCTTAAAGACGCCGATGAAGCGCCGGTGATATTGAATGGTGATGTGAAGGCGAACCTGGGCGCCGCGCTGGAAGTTTTTGATATGTTGCGCGAGGCTGGGTTCACAGATGTTTCTATAGGATATACGAAGAAACAGCAATGAAAAATTCACAGTTTACAGTTCCGTTTATTGTCGCATGCCTGATTCATACATGCGCGTTTGCCAGCGGGTTGGCGCTATATGAGCCTGCCAAGATGTTGACTGTAAAGCCGGACAAACAGCTCAACATAAAATATTTCACCATGCAGAAAAGCAGCCAGCCAGAAGCGCAACCGGAAAAGGTAGAGAAAAAAGTTAGCAAACCTCCGGTGGAGCCAGCTCCCGCCAAAGTGGCGAAAGCGACGCCGGTGAAGAAAAAAAGAACGCGAAAACCGAAACCGGTGATTGCCAAGAAAGCAAGGCCGGAGCCGGAAAAACAGAAGGCCAGCAAAGCGCCATCCAAGCCAGTGGAAAATCGCCAAGCCAGGATAACCAAGGAATCTAGCAGCCTTAGTTCTGCCAGCCAGGATGTGGTTGTGCTGGATCTGCCGGAGCCAAAATATCCGATCAGCGCCATCAGGCGCGGCGAAGAGGGAACGGTGATACTACGGATCGAGGTATATGAAGATGGCAGACCGGGCAAGGTGCAGGTGGTGAAAACCAGCTCCTTCAAAAAACTGGACAAAGCCGCAATCAAAGCGGTGGAGCGGGCCATATTCAAGCCAGCGATGAAAAAAAATGTCGCGGTTTTTTCCACCACACAGATATCGATAACCTTCAGGCTGGAAAACTCTTGAACCAATCGGACCAGAAGGACCAGCGTCCAGGGCCTGAACCTTCTGACAAAATCGAAAAACGCACCAGTTTAAACATTGGTTTTCTTACCCTTGCCGGCGTTATACTTGTATCGTTCGCACTGACCTATTGGGGCAAAACAGCACTCAATGCAAATAGCGCCGCCCGGTTGTCAGGTGTAATGGCCAGCGATGGCTCTTCCAGTTGTGACAGCATCGTATCACTGGCGCCCAGCGTGACCGAAACCTTGTTCGCGCTGGGCCTTGGCAACAAGGTGGTGGGTGTGACGACATATTGTGATTATCCGGAAGAGGCCAAATCGATAAACAAAATAGGCGGATATTTTTACCCGAACCATGAAGCGATCCTGGCGCTGAAACCGGGGTTGGTGATAATGCTGTCGGTTCATGACGCCTTCCGGCAACATGCCAAAGAGCTGGGGCTGAGCACGCTGTCTGTCAGCAACCAGAGCGTCAAGGATATTCTGAGTTCTGTAAGGGAAATCGGCTCAACCTGCGGAACCGCCGACAAAGCGGAGAATATAGTCTCTGGGCTTACTTCCCGTATAGAGCGTATACAGCAAAAAATCGCAGGGCTGGACAAGCCGAAGGTCATGGTCTCTGTCGGAAGAAACATGGGAACAGGAAAACTGAAAGATGTTTTTATTTCTGGCGAGGATGGCTTTTTTAACGAGCTGATACAATTGGCCGGTGGCGTAAACGCCTACTCCGGGCTGACTTCACAGTTCCCCAGCGTTTCCAATGAAGGGATCTTGCAAATCAATCCTGATGTGATTGTGGATATCGTCCCGGACCTGGATCAGCTGCCGGTTACTGAAGAGCAGGTGATGGACGAATGGCGATCGTTGGCCTATGTTCAGGCGGTGCAGGATAACCGGGTGCATATTTTTGGCGACGATTTTGCCGCCAAACCGGGGCCGCGCTTTATCCTGATACTGGAGAAGCTGGCCAGGGTGGTCCACCCGGAAGTTGACTGGGACGACGTATGAACCGAGATGTTGTAGAGGTTGATAACATAAGTTTCCAGATCGGCGAAAAGCTGATCCTGGATGATGTTTCGTTCAAGGTCACCGAGGGCGAGTATTTATCGATCATCGGACCCAACGGCGCGGGGAAAACGACGCTGCTGAAGATAATCGCCAACATCACAAAATCGGGCGCCGGCGATATCAGTATTTATGGTACTAGGCTTACATCGTATGACCAGAAATCGTTGGCGAAGCTGGTCAGCTATGTTCCCCAGGGCGCTGGCGCGTTGTTTCCGTTTTCCGTTTACGAGTTTGTGATGATGGGTCGATATCCGCATTTGAGCTCTTTCACCCCGATATCCATGGAAGACCGTGCGGAGGTCGACAAAGCGCTGGAACTTACGGAGACGACAGAATTTGCGAAGAACAATGTGAACACATTAAGCGGTGGTGAGCGCCAGAAAGTGTTCATCGCCGCCGCGCTGGCCCAGGGCGCCAGTATAATGCTGCTGGATGAGCCGACGACATTTCTCGACCCGAGGCGCCAGGCGGAAATCAGCGCCATATTGAAAAACATAAACCGCGAATCGGGCATTACCATAGTGTCGGTAACCCACGATATCAACAGCGCTATATCCTCCAGCGACAAACTGATAGCGCTGAAAAGCGGCCGGTTGGTGTTTTCCGGCTCGCCCGACGAGCTGATGAGCCAGGGCAGGCTGGAAGAGATATTCGATATATCGTTCCTGTTTGCGAATCACCCAAGCCGAAACCTCCCTGTGGTATTTCTGGAATGATAGAACCATCAAAAATTAAGCTCTTTTTCGCCGTAATGATCGTTGGGGTTATCGGCTCTTTGCTGATCACTCCGTTTATCGGCATGACGGATGTATCCATCGGTATGCTTTTCGATCCGGCGTATACCGGGATCGAAAAGGACATATTCTGGCGTATCCGTGTGCCGAGGACCCTGGTGTCGTTCATTGCCGGGTCTGGCCTGGCGCTTAGCGGGATGGCCTTTCAGGCCATGTTCAAAAATCCGCTGGCCACGCCGTTCACCCTGGGGGTGTCGGCTGGCGCGTCGTTGGGCGCGGCTCTGTATGTGCGGCTCGGTTTGATCTTCACCGTTGTCGGCATATCCGGCCTGTCGATATTCGCGTTTATTGGCGCGGCTCTCTCTATCATATTGCTGTACGGGCTGACGACGCTTGGCAGAAATTTCTCCACCGCCACCATGCTGTTGGCTGGCGTGGCGATTAGTTTTTTCTTTTCCAGTGTTATTCTGTTCACGCAATATGTGTCCGACTTCACCCAGTCATACCGCATCGTGCGCTGGCTCATGGGCGGCTTTGTGGTGTCCGGGTATGATAGCTTTCTGAATATGTTTCCGTTTGTGGTTAGCGGCAGCGCGATCCTGTTTTATATGACCCGCGAGCTTAACCTGATAACCACCGGCGACGAGATCGCCACCAGCCGCGGCGTCGATGTGCTTAAATCGAAAAATATCATCTTCTTCGCCACATCGCTGATGGTGGGCGGTGTGGTGGCGCTTTCCGGACCGATCGGTTTTATTGGTATGATGTCGCCTCATATCTGCAGGCTGATCATCGGGCCGAACCATACATTACTCACACCGGCCACGTTTCTGTTTGGCGGAACGTTCCTGACGGTTTGCGACACAATCGCCCGGGTTGTAATAGCCCCCGCCGAGATCCCGGTTGGGGTTATCACCGCGCTGATAGGCGGGCCGTTTTTCGTATGGTTGTTGTTAAGCGGCGCCTTGAACAAGGGAATGTTTTACGACAATTAGCCGCGCCATTCCTGCAGTTTGATATCCTGATCGCTGGCGAGAAGCTAGATAACAGGCTCTGGCCCTGCTGGCTCTGGCGGGACGTCCCTGACCTTGTCCCATGTTTCCATCTTGATCGACTCCAACCATTTCAACCTGTCGGCTTCAATAACGATCGGCGCGTCTGGCGTTTTGTTTTTGGCCACCGAGGATCGAAAGCCTGGCTCTAAAATGACTTCATCGCTTTTACCCTTGCCCTGGCTTTGCAGATACATATTGCCGCCTTCAAACTCATAGTCTGGCAAAAGGTCGACCTCTGTGGCGCCTTCATTGATCTGAACTATAAATGGTGGGGTGCCACCAACCCCTGTTATGGCCGCTTTGGTTTTGTATTCAAATTTCGACTCTGGTGTCAGGAGCTTTGTGACTGATGATTTAACAAGACCAGTTATTAGCTTGAAAATGGAGAATGTAGAGCCCACTTTATCACGGTGGATCGATGTGACTATCAGCTCGGTCTCTGGCTCCAGATGGATCAGGTCGCCTGTGTCGAATTTTATTTCGAGAACGCTATCTTTACCGGTTTTGACCAGGTCGCCCTCTATAAACCTGGTGCCGGTCAAAATTGTCATAGGCTTAAGCTTATACCTTGTAACCGTTACATCACCCTGTGCAAGCACGGCTTTGGCGATCAGCAAGTTGGGCTTGTCTTCATACGACCAGGCAGGACCTGTAAATAAAACTGCCACCATAGCAATGGCAACTGGAATTGAGCTGGTAAATTTATATATTTGGTTTAATTGGGAGATGAACGCTTTTAACATCATGACTAAACGCTCCTAAGCAAATGTCACACTACTAAATATTTAAAACATCTATACACTGTATACGTAAAATAGTATAACACTTTATCTAAAATTGATCAATCGGAAAAGTAAGATAAGCCTATATAAACAAAGAGTTACTTTCCCAAAAGCGCATGCTCAATTTTTAGGCAACGATCCTGGACGGTTGCAATACCACGGGATCGTATTCTATCCGCCGCGGCATTGTTAACGATCCCTAGCTGAAACCAGACACACTTCGGTTTCCGCGAGACAATATCGTCCACCAAATCATCTATGGCGTCTGCCCTGCGGAACAAATCAATAATATCAAGGCCTTCAGGGACATCAGCAATGCTTTTATAGCATTTCAGCCCTTCCCATTCGTCAAGTTTCGGGTTAACTGGCAGAATTTCGTATCCACGCTCTTTCAAATAGAGCGCCACATCCCTCGATTCGCGACCAGGTTTGTTGGACAATCCTATTATGGCAATGGTTTTGGCGTTTTCCACGATTGCGCTGATCTGTTCAGCGTCCGGGTTGCCCTCCGGGGTGGGTGGCCTGACAGATATATCGCAAGCTTCAGCCATACAGATCAGCCTTTCTCTGTGATTTCTCCATCGGTGGCGATGGTTTCTTTCAAAAAGCTTTTCAGATTACTGGAAACATTATCTGGTATTTCCGGGGTCTCGCTGCCAATACCTTTAAACAGCTCTACAGTTTTCTTGAGCGTATTAATAAATGCTATACAAGGCTCACAATTCTCCACATGCTCTTCAATATCCTTACACAACGAAGGATCGAGCTCCTTATCGATATATTCGCTGATTTTCTCAAAAATCTCTTCGCACTTCATTTTCTATATCCGGTTTCTTCCACCATGGAGGCGCCGTCTAGATGCTCCGATAAATATTCACGCATAAAAATCCTTGCGCGATGCAGCCGGGACTTCACCGCCGCCACGGTCATGCCCAGCATTTCGCTTATCTCAATGTTGCTAAAACCTTCCACATCCTTTAATACCAGCACCACTCGCTTATCTTCCGGCAACTTTGCTATCGCCTTGTCCAGCAAATGCCTGATCTCATCCACGCCACAAAGCAATGAAGGGTTCTGTGACCAATCGACAACCTCTCTTTGCAGTTCAGAGCCATTTAATATTATCGGTTTATCAATAGAGACCAGATCGACCTTCTTACGCTTTCGCAACCGCATAAGGCAGTTGTTCGTGGCGATTTTTAGCAGCCACGTAAAAAACGCCGAATCACCCCGAAACGTTTCCAAAGATTTATAAACTTGCAAGAATGTATCCTGCAATATGTCTTCAGCGTCCTCCTTGTTGTTAAGGAATTTCAGACAATGATGATATATACGGGATTCGTATTTATGCACCAGCTTTTCAAACGCCGCATAGTCACCCTTTTTTATACGGATGATCAACCGCTCATCTTCAGCTTTAGACTTTAAGTTAGCTGCTTTTGTTTTTACCTTGTTTTCGGCCTTTGACATATTTTGATGCTGTATGTTATGAAAAGGGTTCACATCAGTTAATCAAGGTTTTAATGCTATCAGCAATTTGAATATGCTTCAAGCGCAATACAAAATACAGGTGTAATGACCCAAATCGTTAATGACCGAGGCAAGGGCTCACCCATCATCATGGTTCATGGGTGGGGACAGAGCGGCGCCTGCTTCCAACCGCTTATGGAAAGACTGCAAAACAACCACAGGGTTGTCATTATCGATCTGGCTGGTCATGGCAAAGCCAGAGCAGCGGAAGGGCCTTACACTTTCAATAGATATTGTGATGATATCTCTGATATCGTCAATCAACTGGGTGTGGCAGATAAGTATCATCTGCTCGGCTGGTCGATGGGTGGGGCCATTGCGGCCGCCTATTGCCTTGATAATGTAAGGCCCGAGCCAAAATCGATGATATTAATAAGCGCCACACCAAGATTTGTTGATCCATATGGTAAAGCGCGCATGGGACAACACCGGGTAGCCGTAAAGAAAATGGAACGGATGGTAAAGGCGGACAGCGCCGCAGGACTGCGTGATTTTATTGGCCGTTTTTTCGAAGCGGGAGAGGTAATAAGACCTGTGCAAAGGGAACAATTTGAAAAACTTTTGATTACTTCAGATTTCCCACCGAGCCAGCGGGCGCTTATGGATACATTAAAAGAGCTTGAACAGACAGATTTAACCAAGCATACTAGAACGTATGACGGTAAAATATTGCTCATTTATGGAGCGCTTGATAAAATCTGCCCACCCATGGGACAAAAGTTGTGGGATCATTGCTTTAGCGCTATCAGTGAACATAAAATCGAATCATGCGGCCATGCGCCGCTGCTGACCTGCGCTGACAGAACAGCCACCGAAATCAAAAACTTCATAGCTGGAACCAGATAATCTTGCCTGACATATCCAAGGAAAAAATAAGACGATCGTTCGATAAAAGCTCGGCGCAATATGATAAATACGCCAGCTTCCAAAACGAAGTCGCCGTGGAGATGGCTCGCTGGCTCGCCGACAGTGGCGTCCACTCCGGGTCGATTCTGGATATCGGTTGCGGGACAGGCGTTTTATCATCCATGCTGGCGGAGTCGGCGCAGTTTCATAGCATAGTCGCCCTCGATATTTCCGGGGGTATGACGGCCATCGCCAAAAAACGGGCCGGGCAGTTTCCCTCTATGTATGTGGCGCAGGCGGACGCCGACTGCCTGCCGTTCCTTCCGGCCAGCTTCGACCATATTGTTTCCAGCATGTCGCTGCAATGGCTGGAGGATATGGAGAACATTTTTAACCAAGCCGCCCGGGTGTTGAAAAATGGCGGACGACTCATGGCCGTCACATTGGGCGATGCAACCTTTAACGAGCTGAAAACCGCGTTGTCCGCAGCCTCCGGTATGGATGGCAATATTGACCAAAGCGATGTTTTCATGAAGTTCGCGACTGTAGAAAAATTGCAATCAGCCGCCGAAAGCGCCGGTTTTACCGTGGATATCCACACCAGCAAACGCGCAAAAGTGTATGAAAACTTCCTCTCGTTCATAAAAACGTTAAAAAAGGTCGGGGCGCAAAACAGCAAAGGTCTGAGCCAATTGGGTCTTGGCCGGCGCGAGTTAATGATAAAATACGCTAAAAAATATCATGAGATGTTCGCAGTGAACAGTGGCGTGGGCGCGACCTATGAGCTGATATTTATCGACGCGAAACTAAGGGAAAAATGAAAACAGGAATATTTGTAACCGGGACAGATACCGGTATAGGAAAGACGATAATCGCCGGAGCCATAGCGGGCCTGCTCCGCCGCGAAGGATATGACGTGGGTGTGATGAAGCCGGCGGAATCTGGCGCCGCGCCGGAGGATAGCGATACCCGGTTCCTGATGAAAATGGCGAAAAGCGATGACCCGCTCGATCTGGTAAACCCATATTCGCTCAAGGAACCGCTCTCTCCATACCACGCTTCCATGAACGAAGGTGTGGTCATCGATGTGGATAAAATAATCGACGCTTACACAGAGCTTCGCTCCCGCCACGATATTGTCATTGTCGAGGGGGCGGGCGGTCTGCTGGCGCCATTGACGAGGGAGGTGTCGATGGGCGGATTGGCCCGCATGATGAACCTGCCCACGCTCATTGTGGCGCATCCGTTCCTCGGTTGCATCAACCACACGCTGCTCACCGCCGGTTCGGCGCGGTCCATGGGGCTCGATCGTCTGGGGATCATCTTCAACCAGTGGAAGAGGCAAAAGTTCCCGGAGCCCGATTTCGACCTGATAGAAAGCTCCACAGGCGTCGATGTGCTGGGACTGGTCCCATATATCGGCAAGTTCGGCGACGAAAAACTGATGGAAACGGTAAAACAGAATATCCGTCTCGATTCGTTGCTGGAACGATTGCAAAACTTTTCAGTAAGCGCCAAAACCCGCCAGAAATCGTATGAAAGCAGAGACAAAAAGTATGTATGGCACCCGTTCACCCAGATGAAAGAGTGGGATAAAAGCGACGTGACGGTCATCGAATCGGGCCACGGTGTCACCTTGAGGGATATCAACGGCAAGGAGTATATCGACGGGCACTCCAGCTATTGGTGCAACGTCCATGGTCATTGCGACCAGCGGATGAACGACGCGTTCAAGAACCAGCTGGATAAAATCGCGCACTCCACTTTCCTCGGCCTCTCCAATGCGCCGGCCATCGACCTGGCGGAAAAGCTGGTGGAGATGACCCCGGATGGCCTGGACAAGGTTTTCTATTCCGATGATGGTTCCACTGCGGTGGAGGTCGCCCTGAAAATGAGCTATCAGTATTGGCGGCATGTGGAGCCGGAGGGCAAGCGTAATCTGTTTCTGTCGGTGGAGAACGCATATCATGGCGATACCATCGGCGCCGCATCGGTGGGTGGTGTCGATATATACCACACCACGTTCAAAGAGCTGATGTTCGATGTGCGGCATGTCCCGGCGCCATACTGCTATCGGTGCCCCATCGACAAAACCTACCCGGACTGCACCCTGGCCTGCGCAGAGCTTATAGACAAAGCCTTAAGCGCCGACAAGGGCCGCTACTGCTCCATGATTATCGAACCGCTGGTGCAGTGCCCCGCCGGCATGATCACCGCGCCCCACGGCTATCTCAAACGGGCGCGGGAAATCTGCGAAGCGCACGACGTCATTTTTATCGCAGACGAAGTGGCGGTGGGGTTTGGCAGGACCGGGCGGATGTTCGCCTGCGAGCATGAAGATGTGCAGCCGGATATCATGACCATGTCGAAGTCGATCACCGGCGGTATGCTGCCGTTTGCGGTGACCATGGCGTCGCAAAAACTGTTCGACGCGTTCTGGGCCGATTATGAAGAGATGAAAACTTTTTTCCATGGGCACACATACACCGCCAACCAGCTGGGGTGCGCCATCGCGTTGGAGAACCTGAATCTGATGGAAGAGAGGTCGATCATCAGCCAGATACAGGAAAAAAGCGCCCGGCTGGCCGATCTGCTGGTCAGGTATGAAGACCTGGATCATGTCGGCGAAGTTCGACAACGGGGGCTGATCGTCGGTATAGAGCTGGTGTTGGATAAAAAAACAAAAGAGCCGTACCACTGGAACGAAAAGGTGGGGGTCCGCGTATCGGAAGAAGCGAAGCGGCGTGGGCTGGTCGTGCGGCCGCTGGGCAATGTGATGGTCCTATTCCCGGCGCCCGCCATGCCGGTCGAAACCATGGGCAAGATGACCGATATTCTGTACGACTCGATCGTGGCCATCACACAGGATGGCGCGTGATGGGCCGCGTCCTGGCATTGGATGTGGGCAGCAAGCGTACCGGCGCCGCCATCAGCGATGAGCTGCGCATCACGGCGCAGGCGGTGGGCGTGCGAGAGCGGACCGGCTATAAATCTGACCTGAAGTGGATAAGGGAGCTGATGGAGCAGTACGAAATAGAAACAATAGTTATTGGACGACCTTTAAATATGGACGCAAGCCGTGGTGAACGCGCGCAGGAGACAGAGCGGATCGCGGAGAAACTGGCGAAGGATCTTCCCTGCGAAATTGCGTTGTGGGACGAGCGGTTGACCACTGTATCGGCGGAAAAAGCGCTGATCGAAGGCGGCATGTCCCGCAAAAAAAGGAAAAAGAAGATCGACCAGGTGGCCGCGCAGTTGATACTTTCCAGCTGGATGTCGGCCAACCCGGCGGGTAAAGGACAGGGACAGGAATAATGAAAGTATCCTGGAAAATAATAGTCCCTGTGCTGGTTTGGGTGCTGATTACATGCTCATTATTCGCCATCATGTTTGTAAATATCCTTATCGTCCGGCCATCACATCGGGAAGGAGAAGCAGTCGTGGAGATCAACCGGGGTGATACTACATCTCTGATCGCCGACAAGCTGATAGAGGCTGGTGTAATAAACAGCTGGTACCTGTTCAAGTTGGAAGCACGCCTGTCTGGCGCAAAAATAAAAGCTGGTGAATACAGTATCCCGCTCAAACTTTCAATCCGTGATGTGATCGCGTTTCTGGATAAAGGGAAAACCTTATTGCATAAAGTGACTATACGGGAAGGCCTGACCATCCCGGAGATAGCGGCGGCGCTGGAGGAATCGAACATGGTTGCGGCCAATGATTTTATGGACGCTGTGGCACAACTGGCGCAATCAAACAAATGGGCCATCCCGGCGAAGACCCTCGAGGGGTACCTGTTTCCGGAGACATACAATTTCCGCAAAGGTGTAAAAGCGGACAGCGTGGCACGGGAGATGGTCAACACATTTTACAAACAGGTTGCCACTGTGGCGCCGGAAGAGCTGATGAAAAATCCGGAAGCCTTGCATGAGGTTGTCACGCTGGCGTCCATAATAGAAAAGGAGACCGGGGCGGAGCATGAACGAAAGGTCATCTCCGCTGTGTTTACAAACCGGCTGAAAAAAAACATGCTGTTGCAGTCCGACCCGACGGTTATCTATGCTTTGCCTAAATTTGACGGCAACATTCGCAAAAAGGATTTGTCATACGACTCGCCATACAACACCTATAAATACGCCGGGTTGCCGCCCGGACCCATAGCCAGTCCTGGGCTTGGTTCCCTGGATGCGGCTTTGAACCCTGCCAGCGAGAGCTATCTCTATTTCGTTTCCAAAAATAATGGTGAGCATTATTTTTCCAGAACCTTGAGAGAGCACAACAACGCTGTACGAAAATATCAGCTCAACAAAAGGTCGAGAAACAGAAACAGAGGCTCGTGACCAAAAAAATGGAAACGAAACATATTAGCAGTCTGTCCGAAATCGATGGTGTGCAAGTAGGACACTGGACCGACCCGGTGGCCAGGACAGGGTGCAGTGTGGTCATGTTCGATGAGCCTGCGGTTGTGTCTGTCCATGTATCAGGGGGCGCGCCCGGCTCCCAGGAGACAGACCTGCTGGCCTCGTCACGGCTTGGGGCCAAGGTTGACGCGATACTGCTCACTGGAGGTTCCGCTTATGGCCTGGCCGCGGCGTCTGGTGTGCGTAAATACCTGGAAGAGAAAGGCCGCGGGTTTAAAGCGGACGACAATGTCGTGCCAATCGTACCAGCGGCGGTGATTTTTGACCTTGCCATAGGCGATGGATCTGTTCGGCCCGGCCCGGATGAGGGCTACGCCGCTTGTATCAACGCGCAGAGTAACCTAGAAGATGAAGGTCGTGTGGGGGCTGGCGCCGGAGCGACCGTTGGCAAATATATGGGCCGGGAACATAGCCACGATGGTGGAACAGCGACATATGGTCAAGTCGTGGACAATGATGTCTTCATCGGCGCCATTATGGTGGCCAACTGTTACGGCGCGGTGATCGACCCGGACGACAACCATAAATTCGCCGGGCCGGTGGATGACCATGGCGCGCCTGCCAGGTATCTGGAAAATAAAATAGCTCCACCTGATTTTGGATCGACGGCTATCGGTGTGGTGGTGACCGACGCCGGGCTGACCAAATCTGACGCAGAGCGTGTGGCCGTTATGGCACACGACGGCATCGCCAGGGCGGTCTATCCATCGCACACACCTTATGATGGAGACATGATATTCGTCGCCAGCATTGGTTCGAAAAAGATGGAAATCTCCAGAGTGGGCGCCTGGTCGGCGCATATGGTGGAGAGGGCTATCGTCTCCGCAGTATTTTAGATAGCCGCTACCACTCAACCAGCGTGGCGCCCCAGGTCAAACCGCCGCCAAACGCGACCAGCAGAACGACATCACCTTTTTTCAATCTGCCCTCTGTCTGCGCTTCGTACAAGGCTATCGGTATGGACGCGGCGGATGTGTTGCCATATTTGTTTACGATCACATAAAACTTGTCATCCGGCGCAGAAAGACTTTTGGCGACAGCGTTTAATATCCTGATATTCGCCTGATGTGGGATTACCAGAGCGATATCATCCATTGTCAGGCCGTTGGTCTTCAATAATTCCTGCGTGACGTCGGTCATTTTTTTAACCGCCACCTTGAAGGTCTGGTTGCCGATCATCTCCAGATATTGGCCGTTTTTAACATTTTCGTTCTCGTAAAAAGGTCTGTTGGATGTACATCCGCCCGCTTTCAGCAGATCGCCAAACTCGCCATTGGACCGTATCCGTGAATCGATGATTCCTCCCGAACCTTCACCACCCTTAAACACAGCTGCTGCGGCGCCGTCACCGAATAACACACAGGTGCTTCGGTCCTCCCAGTTGACTATCTTGCTGAATATTTCGCTGGCTACAAGAAGCGCGTTGCGCGCGGAGCCGGACTGGATAAACTGGTCTATGACATTGGCGCCATAAATAAAACCGGAACAGGCGGCCAGCAGATCGAACGCGCCACATTCAGACGCGCCGATACCATGCTGGATTTCGCAAGCGGTGGATGGGAACACTTTATCCGGGGTGGATGTGGCGCAAATGATAAGGTCCAGATCCTTCGGGTCGACTCCAGCGGTATCCAGCGCCTCCATCGCCGCAGGGATTCCAAGTGATGCGGCCGTCTCGCCCTGCCCTGCGATCCGGCGTTCCTTTATACCGGTCCTGGTCTGTATCCACTCGTCCGATGTATCGACCATACGCTCCAGTTCAGCGTTGGTTAGTATTTTTTTTGGAATGTTTACGCCCAGTCCGGCGATGGTCGCTCTGGCAGTGGCGCTCACGTTACTTCCGTATCGTCGGCTGACCGCTTCCACATCTTTCGTTTAACCTGATCCCACAATCCTTCGCTTTTCAGCTCCTTCGTCGCCAGGATATCCTTGTTTTCAATCAGGCTCTCGCTAATGTGTCCATTCACGTTTTCATCGATAAATTTTTTGGCGCCCATGATCGCGCTCTTTATCGATTTCGGGCCGGATGATCCATGCGAAATAAACACGGCGCCGTTTATGCCCAGCAGGGGCGCTCCTCCAACTTCCGAGTGGTCAACCTTTTTCCTGAAGTCTTGCATGGATGATTTTACAAGGGCATACGCCAGCTTGCTGCGCCAGCTCTTTTTGAACATATCTTTCAGGAACTGCCCGATCATTTCCGCCACAGACTCTGATATTTTAAGGGCGATGTTTCCTGTAAAACCATCACACACCACAACATCCGCGTGCCCGCGATACAGAAGCTTGCCCTCGGTGTTGCCGATGAAATTTATAGAACTTTGTGTAAGCATCTCCAGCGCTTCCTTGGTCACCTCGTTGCCTTTGATATCCTCTTCGCCAATGGCAAGCAGGCCCACTTTCGGTGTGGGCAGATCAAGCGCGCATTGAGCGTACATGGAACCCATAATGCCGAACTGATAAAGATGCTCCGCTTTGCATACCACGTTGGCGCCCGCATCCAGCAATAAGGTATTGCCCTTTTGTGTTGGTAAAATCACCGCTATGGCCGCCCGGTCTATCCCTTCCAGGTTGCGCAACATTACCGTGGCCACCGCCATCACGGCGCCAGTGTTGCCGGCGGAGATAAACGCGTCCGCCTCTTTATCAGATATCATCTTGACGCCAATATGAATAGATGATTTCCTCTTTTTCCTGAGCGCCTGCGATGGAGAGTCGTCCATCTCGATAACTTCCTCGGCATGACGGATTGTTATTCTGTCGCCACTGTAGGATCGTTCATCCAGCACAGCCTGCACCGCCTCTTTATCGCCCACCAGGATCACTTCCATGCCGCTGGTTTCTTCAACAGCCTGGATACTGCCATCCACTACCGCGGCTGGCGCATTGTCACCGCCCATGGCGTCCAACGCGATTCTTATAACACCAGGCTTCGCTTCCGGCGTGATTTCCGGTTCGGGTGTTTCTTCTGGTGGGGCGTCAACGGATGTTGACTCATCTGCAGGTTCGGCGGCGGCTTCTGGCTCGCTTTGCGCTACGGCTGTACCCGACTTATCTTCGGGAAGCTCGACTTCTGTCAAAGCGCTACGCCTCTTCTACGATGATGACTTCTTCGCCCTTGAACATACCGCATTCCGGGCACACCCGGTGGGGCGCCATGGCGGCTCCGCATTCGGGGCAGGTCGAGATCGCCGGATGACTCAACGCGTCATGCGATCTGCGTTTCCCCCGCTTGCTGCGGGAGGTTCGTTTTTTAGGTACCGGCATTTTTATCCTCCTGGTCTTGTAACAGTTTTTTCAGTTCGGCAAATCTCGGGTCGCCATCGCTCCGTTCACACGAGCACCCGGCAAGGTTCAGGTTGGCTCCGCAGACGACACACAACCCTTTGCAATCTTCGGCGCACAAGGGCTGCATCGGCGTCTCCAGAACTATCTGATCCTGCAACGGCCCAAGCAGGTTGATCTCGTCTCCCTGATAATACGAAACATCCATATCCTCAGCTTCCAGCTGTATCTCTTTACCATGTTTGCCAGGTTTGTTTTCTTCTTCTGGCGTAAACAGGGCCAAAACATCGCTGGTCAATTCATACTCAAAGTCTTCGGTACAGCGCGAACAGGATAGCCCAAGCAAAGCCGACAGCCGCCCGTCGAAATATATCCGCATGCCCGATCGGCCAAGCTTGCCGCTGGCTTCCACTGGGCGGTTGACCGTGAAATTGTAATCTTCACCGGTTATAAGCTCCGGATCGATGGTCCATTCACGCCGGATACCTTCTTCCGGGATAGAAGTCGCTTTTATCGAAAGCGATTGATCACTTGTCTGGCCCATAATCACCACGCCTGGTAATTGTATACATAAGTCATCGCTGTACTAAACCAATCTGGTTTTATAACAGTTTTACCGCACGGTGTCAATTTATCATGGCCAGAAGACCAGGGCGACGCCGCTACCTTCCACAATGTAATTTTTGATCTATGTCCAGGTCATTTTTGTACCCTTTACTAAAAGTTCTAACATTTGCAACCTGCGTTGCATTAATTACGAGACTACAAGAAGAATCATTTAATATAAATCGCAGGTGAGGGATTTGGAGCATTTGAGGCATATGAGGGGTTTGCGGGATTTGAAGCATAAGAAGCATATGAGGAATCCGAAACGGCCCTTTTTGGCCTGTTTATTGCTACCTTGTCGATAGGCGCGGATTTGTAAACCATTGTTTTCGCTAAATATATAGTGTCACCCTGGAACGAAGTGTCAGCTATGACACAGAGTGAAGGATCTGGTTAGTGTAATACTTTCGGGCCAGGATTCCTCGCTCCGTGGACTTCGTTCGAGAATGACAGGCTTTGAGAACCCAAAGTAAGGAATAGTTTATTCAGGCGCCGACTTGCCATACTTTTGGTTCATCGGCTGGTCTATGAAGATACTCTGATCCATACCCGGCGCCATGTAAGCAGAGGTGGACCACTAATGGCGCCAGGGATTTTGCCATATCCCGGGCTGTAGGCTCATTATCAAGTTTATCCATCGCTTCTGTTGTTGTCCAGGCGCCCAATGGGATCGCCAGAGGCGTTAGACCGTCTTCATTGTCCAGCAGCAAACGCAGCTCTTTTGCGCCGTTTTTGACATCGACATCTATATGGGCGAAAAATCCATGCTTTGCCGCCAGGCCATCTGGTGTTTCGATATAAACGCACCACTCTGGCAGTTTCATGAAAATATCTTCGCTGGCTTCGTATCTGGCCTCGTCTGCTTTCATGATTTCGCTGTATAAAGCTGGATCGAACCGGTAGATGCCTTGTGTCGCGCGCCAGGTGATTAATGCAGCCAGGCAAGCCACATCACGATCAAGGTCCGGCGCCAGCGCCCCCTTTGGAGGATCATGTTCGTTGCGAACAATTGCTTCGAACCCGGCCAATGGCATGAAGCAGAGATCGGGCCAATCGGGCAGGCCGCAGTGGCCCTTGCCCATACGAAACCTGTCGGAAGTTGCAAAAGCCTCCGGATAGCGTTGGCTGATCTGCTCCAACAGGGTTACAGGACGGGGTGTCATAATGGCGCTCCAGTTATTTACATGTTTATATGTATAGTACCAGAAAACATTAAAATAATTGAGATTTTGGGTACGATTTTTGGTCATTGATTTTCGTTGCAATCGACAACATATGGAATTTAGAATATCGGTAACAGGCGTGTATCTATGATTTTTCGAAGGATCTATATGGGCGGCAAAGCAGGAGTGTGGCTATGGGCCATGCTGTTGCTTGCCGCGATTGGATTGCCAGCTGCCAACGTGTCGGCGCAGGAGCGTGTATGCAATGTATCGTATGATAAAAACCAGTTCACGTTCACATGGACGGCGTACAAAACCCCTTACAAATTGCCGGTCAGTGGCAGCTTCGATAAATATACGATCACAGCTAAAAAGAGCGGCGGGTCGGTCCCCGATATATTGAACAGCGCGGTGATCGAGATCGACGGGGCCACTGTCTCCACCCGGAACATTGGGCGGGACGAGACGATCATGCGGATGTTTTTCATGATATTCCAACCGACCACAGCTATAAAAGCCACAATAGAAAACGCAAGCGATTATGACAGCGTGTTCGATCTGCATATAGAAATGAACGGTATGAAATCGACGATACCGATGACCTATATGGTTCAACGCAGCGGGCTGTTCAGCGCCACCGGGTATATCGACATGGTGGACGTTGGGCTGTCTAAACCATTCGAATCACTGCGCAAGGCGTGCGAGGAACGCAAGCTCCACGATGGTAAAACATGGCGTGATGTAAAGTTGACCATGGAGATCCCTGTGGATATAAAGTGCCACAACGCCGACCCAGGTGAGGGGCCGGAATAGGGATCGCGCTGGCCCGGTCAGTTCGAAACTATGTGTAGATAAAGCTCAGTCTTCACATGTAAGCGCGCCGGTAGGGCATTTAGCCACTGTCGCGCGGATCGATTCATCTGTCCCTTTGGACGCTTCTATGACCAGCTTGTTGTCCACAACAGCAAAGACTTCAGGCGAGCCCTTTAAACATTCGCCAACTCCTTTGCACTTGCTTTTATCATATTTGATTTCCATTTAATTTCCCCTAAAGTAATGATTACTTGGTCTGGTATTCAATCTTAACATTTTTTGCCTAATATTTATAATAAGCCGACGCTGGGTACAGGGCGAATCTATAATCCGAACTTGCTGGCCCGGTCGCTGCAGAAAATACCGGATGGCTTCCGGGCGGGGATTTCCTTGATCTGCTCCATGGTTTTCGTGTCGTAGACCAGGACCTTGTTGTCGCCGTTGGAGGAGAGGTAGACGGCGGTACCCTTCGGGGTGAACTGCATATGGAATATCCTGGCGCCCGGTTTTAGCGTCTTCACAACTTCCAGTGTTTTCACGTCCACCACCTGCACGGTGTCGTGGTTGTCGCCCAGGACATAGTTGGCCCATATCTGGCGGCTGTCCGGGCTGGCCATGGCGAACACCGGGAAGGCTGCAAGCTGGATAAATTTTCTGCTCTCCCAACTTTCTGTATCGATCACCGCCAGGCCGTCGCCGCCAATCACCGGGGCGAACAGGTCGCCGCCCGCCATGATCCATCCTTCCAGATGCGGGATTTTCAGCACCGGCGGTTTATCCGGTTTGACAGGGGGCTTGGGTAACGGGATCTTCGTGATTTCGTCCATGTTCCACAGATCGATCATGGCCACCCAGGGCGAGTGGAACAGCCCTGCGATATACCACCGCCCGTCCGGGGTCAGCAACCCGTCATATGGCTTTATACCGACATCCTTATACTTTTTGATCACCGGGAACTCCGGATCACCAGCGTCGATCACCCAGATCTCGTTGGCGTCCATCAGCGAGACGACCAGCAGGTTGCCCGGCGCGTCCACCAGCCCAACGGTTTTGGAGTCGTCCGCTTTTATGGTTTTGACGATCTTGAAAGTTTCGTCCGAGACGATGACCACGTTGCCTGGCTTATAGTTGCTGATGGCGATATGCCGATTATCCTGCGTGACGGCCAGGCCGATGGCGCTGTCGCCCACCTTCAGCTTATTAGCAACTTTCAGGTTGATCAGGTCGATCTTGCTCAGGTATCCATCGCGGCTGACCACATAACCATAGCGCCCATCACGCGAGAAGGAGATCGACGCGTGGTGCAGCACACCCAGCCCTTCGATCCGGCCGAGAAGCTTATGGTCCTGGGCCGAGTCGATGACCAGCACAGACCCCGCCTCCCGCTCGATCACCACCATCAGCGCCGCGGTGCCCCACTCGCCCGCAAGCGAGACAGCGCCGGTCAACGCAACAGCCAGAATGGTAACTACAGTCGTTTTAAACAGCGCAAGCGGTCTCAACTGCTATCTCCTCATCGGTCAGGTAGCATGCCGGGTCGCTGGCCCAGAAATCGCCGGTCATCCGCCATGCCCGCTCCCGGTTCGATCCACCGCACGCCTTTATCCATCGGCAACTGCCGCATCGGCCCTTGATCTGCCGCGGGCGACGCCTTAAGTCGTTGAGCATATCGTTGTCATCGCTGTTCCATATCTCGTCAAACGGTATATTGCGCACGTTGCCCAGGTTCACATACTGGATCAGCGGATCGGGGTGGACATCGCCTTGCGAGTCTATATTGGCGACGCCGATGCCCGCGCTGTTGCCGCCGGACCGTTCCAGCCGGCCCAGCAGCTTGAACGCCGCCGCCGGATTTCTGTTCATGAGCCAGAGCGTCAGATAGGCGCCGTCCGCTTCGTTGTTGCCGGTGACGATCTCTATCGGGACGTTGCCTTTCACATAGGAATCAGCCTTCTCAAAAACATAATCCATCATCAGGCGGGTTCTGGCATGGGAAATATCCTTGCTTTTGTTTTTATTGCCGCGGCCGGAATAGACCAGATGCGACAGGTACAGTTTTTCAACCTCGGTCCGCTCCACCAACGAGAAGATATGCTTCAGGTCGTCAATATTAAACTGGGTCAGCGTAAACCGGATACCAGTTTTGATACCCTCTTTTTTCAAGATCTCTATACCTCGGACAGATTTGTCGTAAGAGCCGGACATACCTCGGAATTTATCGTGGGTCTCCCTCGCGCCATCCAAGCTGACCCCCACATAGTCGAAACCGGCGTCCACAATATGCCCGGCCATAGAGCTGTTGATTAACGTACCGTTGGTCGACAGGGAAACGTACATGCCCAACTGCTTGGCGTATGACGCGATGGTTGGAAGGTCATGACGCAGCAACGGCTCGCCGCCTGAAAGGATCAAATAATTCACCCCGGCGTCGCTCAGGTTTTTCACAACACCCAGCGCTTCCTCACCCGCCAGCTCGCCATCGAACTGCCCGGCGAACGAGGATGAGTAACAATGCATGCAAGACAAGTTGCACGCCTTGGTAAGGTTCCATATCACCACCGGGCTGTCTGCTGTTGGACCTTTCGGATGCCGCCCCTTGGCCGTTCTGTCATTTGCGTACGCGTATTTTAATAGACTGGTTAGCCGAAACATTTTACTCGCTCCCCTTAAAGCTCAGGAATAGGGTTGGTGACAATGAACAATTGTAAATAGTTGGCCTTTGCAATTCAATTGCTCCCCTTAAAGCTAAAAATATATGTGACTATAGAATCGAGCTGTGGCTCGGTAAGTTTTATATAAGACATGGAGTTGCGCTCATACCCTAATCCTTCGGCGCTTCTGCCGGGTGAGATGATATGCTGGCGGACCTCTTCCTCCGAACGCATATCGGCGATATCGCTAAACGACGGGCCGAAAGCCTCGTAGGTCTGATGGTGGCAACCCATGCAGTAATCATCGAAAATCGCTTTACCGGAAGAAAGCCTCGGGTCCGCAGTCCGCTCGACCAGTTTGCCCGGGTAGGTTTTGTTGAGCGCGTTATACTTGCCCACCGGCCGCTTGTATGGCATCGCTTTTATTTTGACCAGCGCCTTTGTGTCATACACCACAACCTCGCCGTCTGCGCCCGGTATTGTGATCAGCGCGTACATCCCGTTTTTGGTGAACTCCACATGCATCGCCTTGCGCCCTTCGTGGGGCGTGATATATCGGATATCGCTATAGTTGTTTTTATCGACCAGGGCGATTTTATCGGTCTCTGTATCTATCCACAGATATTTGGTGGCGGGATGGGTCCGCAGGAAAAACCCGGCGCCAGGCAGTTTTATTTTACGGACGATTTTCTGGTCCGCCAGATCGATGATGGTGGCCACCGGCTCCTTGATATGGTTCACGCCGGCGTATAACTTGCCACCGTTTTTCCAGAACGCGGCGGAAGCCAGATGCGGCATACCGCTGGTGGGCAGTTGCGCTATGACTTTATTCTGTTCATAATCGTAGATATAAAGCTTGTCGCTGCCCCGCTTTGTCCCGATTATATAAGGGTTGGCAGGGCTGATGGAGAAATCTTCGAAGGGCGCTGGTAAAGCAATTTTTTCGATACTATAATTATCCCCTGGCCTGATGATCCAGAATTCCGCAATTTCACGGAACGAAATTATGAATCCGCTCAGGCCAGGGGCTGTGTAGAACCCACCCGCTTTACCAGGCAAATCTATTTTATGGACCGGTTTCAAATCGGCGCTATCAAAAAATATGATGTTGGACGGAAGATAGTTGGCCACCGCCACCAGCTTGTCGTCATGGGATACGGCGATGGAGCGGGAGTTGATCCCCGCCTTGAACACACAATCGGTGGCGAGCCGCGGAATATTGAAACTGGTGACACAGCCGTCGCGGGCCACCGCATAGATATTTTTTAATGAGTATGAAAACTTCGGGCCGCCATGAACAGCGCCCACCTTGAACTTCGTTTTTTCTGTAAGGTCGTCGCCATCCAGCAGGACCAGGCTTTTGGTTCCCCGCTCCATAACCAGTGTGACATTTTCAAAATCGGTAATTTTACTTTTAGCGTTTGAATTTTTTTTGTTGGAGCACTTTCTGCTCTTCTTGATATCTTTCTCTGTCCATACCAGCCGCCCTTCATCCATCGGCGCCTGAATGTATGCCGCTATAGCGTTTATCTGCTCTTCGGTAAGTTTATCCTTGAAAGCTGGCATCCGTGTGGCCGGCAAACCATTGGTGATCACATCCGCGATTTTCCCTTTTACACTTCTGGAATAGAGTGTGGGCATCAACGGAGGCGCGGTTAAGCCTAACCGCTGTTTATGGTGGCACCTGGAGCAATGCTTCAGGTACAGCTTTTCTGTGGGGTCGGCTGTATCAGCCAATGACAGGTGGAAAGTAGCGACCACTACCACCGACGCGGTAATGATCGCCCCTAACCGACTACATGTTTTTCGCCACATTACAATTAACTGAACCAGGCGCCTGTAAACGCCTGGTTCAGACTGTGTAAACGATTAGTAGATATCGTGCATGGTGTTGTACATGTTGAACTTGCCTGTCGGAGTATCCAGGCCCTTGATGCGAGCCTTTTCCTTCCTGGTTTTGTCATCAAATACAACTATCTCACCCTTTTTGCCCCATACGCTGACCCAGACTTCGTCGCCCGCCTTGTTATATTCCAGGTGGACAGCGCGAATTTTTGGATCATCAGAAATCTGGATCATCTGAACCGGTTTGGTCAGATCGTTGATATCGAGAACACCAATGCTCTGATGGGTCTTAAGATCAGTGTTAAGGGTGAAATCGAACCACAGATTTTTGCTGTTAGGATGAGTTTTGATGAACAGGTTGCCAGCGCCAGCGTCCAGCTCGATAGAGCGGACAACTTTCCATGCGTTATCCGGATGCCCCTCTGGGTCGGTACCGAATACAGAGATCAACCCTTCACCGATATGACCGGTGGCGTGCACAGGGCCAAATTCAGGATCGACAAAGTTTGCGCCGCGTCCTGGGTGGGGCTTGGTGCCCACTTCAATGTTGGCAATCCTTTTTCTCTCCTTGGTGTCGATGACGACCATGGTGTCGCGCATGTTCGCCGCCGGCATGAAATAGCGATGGGTCGCGTCCCATCCGCCATCATGGAGAAAGCGCTCAGCCTCGATCATGGAGATTTTCAGGTTATCGATATTGGTATAGTCAACCAGCCATACATATCCGGTCTCCTTGATATTGATAACCCATTCCGGGCTGTAGTGAGACGATACGATAGCCGCCACGCGGGGCTCCTGATGATACTCGAATGTATCATAGGTATAACCGCGGGTGCTTACGATTTTTTTCGGCTCCAGTGTTTGCCCGTCGAGCACTACAAAATGCGGAGGCCAGTAACAGCCGACAACCGCCAGCTTGTCCTCAAAGCCTTTATATTTGCTGGTATCGACCGAGCGGGCTTCGGAGCAGGTTTTCACCGACGCCACAAGTGTTGGCTCTTTCATCCACAAATCGATCATGCCGACCTTGCCGTCCCGACCGATGGAGAGGAAATAGCGGCCCGAAGCGGATGACCTGAGGATATGTGTCGCATATCCGGATGGCACCCTGCCGACGATTTCTTTTGTGTCGCCGTCAATGATGACGATTTTGCCTGCGTCACGCTCCACCACACCAAAAAAGTTCTGCCAGTTTCTTTTGTGCATTGGCTCTTTTGGACGCGCGTCCACCGGCACATTAACTTCCCATGATTCTTTCATGTCCGCCAGGGATATCTCTGGTGGCGCCACTGGTTTGTGCTGTAGGAATTTGGCCATCAGTGTAACATCTTCGGCGGTCATCATGCCTTGTTCACCAAAGTTTGGCATACCACCAGGAGTACCTTCGGTGATGATTTCACCCAAAGTCTCTGTGCCCATGTCCAATGTCTTTTTTGGCAGAAGGTTTGGGCCGGTGGCCCCCTTGCGTAAAGTTCCGTGGCAACCGGTACAAAGATTAAAATAAATATCTGTTGCCTTTGTCATCTCATCGGATGAGAGTTGCGGAGCCTCCGCCTGCGCCGACAGAGCCGACCCTGTCACCAGCGCAAAAGCAAGAGTAACGATTAATGTAGAAACTCTCTTCATCTAATTTGCCCCCTAGAAAGTAGTAAAAATTATTTAGCAATACGTTTAATGCTAAAGTATTCTCCCCTGAACATATCTTCAGACCCTCGACCCATGGTTATAATACCAAGGGCCGAGAATAAGAGTAGTAACTAAAAGTTAAAGACTGACATTACATAGCCCCAGTTCGACTGGTCGTCTTTCCCCCCGGACCTTTCCTTGGCCGCTTCGCCAGGTTGAAAGATGGAATAACCCGCCACGAGCTTCAGGTTTTTCAAAGCTTTGTAAGCTACCGTAAGGTCGATCTCATTACCGGCTTCTGTGCTGGATTTGCCTGGTACCGCCGCTTTGAAAGGCTTGGTGCCGACAACGTTCAGCCAGTCACCTTTACCCTCGGCCAGCTTGAAAATATGGAAATCGAGCTTAACCAGCGCGCCTTCGATAGGTTTCGCCTTCAGGCCCAGCTTCCAATGGTCTATGTTACCCCAGCTAAAATAGTCCATATGACCATAATGAAGATGGTTCGTATGGAACGGGAACACAAAAGCTTTATGTTCATCAGAGCCATCATCACCAGATCCACGGTTGTATTCAACCTCGACCCTGGAGATAACCATACCAGGATTGTAACCAGCTTTCACAGAGAAAGCGTTGGCTGAATGGGATACGGTTTCGGTCCAGTCACCAGACTGGAAAGCAGCTTCACCTGTGATATCGAAACTTCCCATCACAGCTTTGACCCTGGCGCCGTAGGTCATGATATCTCTACCCTGAATTCTTGCGCCCTCGTCGTTCTCTCCAGATGTTTTCCAGTTTATGACGTAAAGGTCCAGCGTGGTTCCTTCCGCCACATTGGCCACCGCATAGGCGCCGATCAGGTCGTCATCATTCTTGGAGTTAGATGGTTTGCCGGTTTCCGCTTCTTTGGCGGCGAATAAATCGATGTTTACCATCCCCAGCGCCGCCATAACTTTAGCCGCGTCGTGGGTTCTGGCAAAATCTGTCCAACCGAGATGACCGAGCAAACGTTGATCGCCATAAACCAGAGGCTGACGGCCAATCTTGGTTGATATGCCTGTGCCACCTATGTTGTTAATCTGGAAAAACGCCTCGTACAGATCGAGGGCGTCGCTCTCCAGACCTGTTCCCACGTTGCTGGTTTTACCCCAACGCCTGGCGTCCTGAATTGTCAGCTTGGCGATTACATTTTCATCGACTTTAGCGTTGACAAAAAGTCTGGTTCTACTGCCTACAAACGCCTGTTTATCATCGATATCACTGTTAAAGTTGGAGTTTTCTCTCATTTCCGGGCGAACACGCAGTTGCCCTCCAAAGTCAAAAACTGTTTCTGCATACCCCTGTGTTGTCCATGCGATGGCAAGTAAACACGCGAGGATTAAGGTACTTATCTTCAATTCGCGTCCCCTTTTGTTAAAATGTGTTTGAAACTAAAAAAATACTGTTGAGTGTTAAGTAAATGGAAATTTAACCTTTTTTCCTCCTATTCCTCATAATAGTTAACAAAATTGGAGCGCAGATAAAATCTGATGCTATTTACATGCCATGTTTCGATATTACTTGACCAAACCATATATTTGGCCTGACAATTGAAAAGAACTATCTGGATGGAACAAAACAGTGTGGATATTTAAAGCGTGGGCCCCAAGGATAAAAGTGCTGATAAAAGAGGCGTGTATTGTGGCGCTGTTTATAGCAATGACTGTATTCATTTTTGCTGGCGCTGTTGGATCCGCCATGGCTGGCGAGCTTGAAATCAGGGAAGAAAAAGCGCAAGCCATAGTGCAGATAAAAGAAAATGAATGCGGCGTCGAGAAAAACAAACGTGTCGGGAAAAAGCTTGATTACGCTGCGATCCTGATTATGCATAACGAGCTTGACGAAGCCAGGGAAGTATTGCAAATGGTCCATGATAAAGCCGATTCGGAAGGTTGCCAAATGGCCGTGGCGGACTATCTGAAAGGGGAAAATTGAACTGATGTTTGGAGTGGATGTTATGGATGCCGGATGGGTGTTAAAGTTGTTAAAGCGGCTGTTTATTATTGTTGTACTGGTTGCCGCGCCTGCGAATGCAGAGACTGATGTAACTCAACTGGATATTGATGGCTACCGGCTTGGTATGACTATTGAGGATGTGAAAAAAATCCATTCCGACCTGAAAGTCGACCCGGTAATGCCGGATGGAAAGACGATGATCGGGTATAAAGCAAGGGTGGGTAGTACGGTCTTGAATTTCACCACGGAAGAGTTTGGAAGCGAGTTGTTTAATATTCAGCAAGTCACAATGTTCCGGTCGAAACCAGATGTGAAAGCCGTTTATGATGGAATGATCGAGAGGTATGGACGACCAGACTATTCCGGTCGGCAGATGTTTCATGTGCAGGCGTGCTGGGGTAAATGTTTTGGGAAGAACAAGCGTCTGGAGTTTAGGATAAAAATCGAAAATGTGGTCAATAAGCCGTATCCTATGACATTGACATTATCTGATCCGACAATTGAACGTAAAAATCGGCGAGCATTTTTTAAGGAAATGGAGAGTAATTGATGATTTGGTCCTTCAGCTCGCGAATATTTTATTATTATACTTAACGAAATGTAGCAATGTTTCGTTAAATTTCAATGCAGTTCTAAACTTTCAGGCTTGGAAGATGGGATCGTAGAAATCGATTTCAATTCTTTAACTGTTACGGAATATTATAATAAAGCCTGTTTTTATTTCATAGCGTTTCAAAAACAACCAGAAACAGTCCAAACTAAATCTTCAGAAAATATTTGATTGTCACAACGCTCAAATATGATACCATTTGGGTCGGAAATTGCATTACTCTCATGGACCATAGAAAGGGTGATATGGTATTATTTCTTGGGAATCTGATCAATTAAACGAGTTGAGGGACATTTATGACGCAAGATAATCAACAAGAAGAAAAGAAGATCTCTTATTGGGAAATATTTTTTGATGATATTTTCCTGCTGTTTTTCCTCGGCACAGCGATTACTTTCATACTGTACACAGTATGGGGTCTTATGGAGCTGGCCAGCGCGGACCCATCCCCACTATTAAAGCCTGCAATTGTAGGCTCGGTTAATTCTGATGGCGCCATGGGCGGCGGCACAGAAGCGAGCGCCCCAGCGGCGGCGGCCGATAGCAAATCTGACAATTACTGGGATGACTGGGCCGATGGCAAGGCGCAGGGGCCGATGCCGGACTGTAATGTGAACGTTCTGGCCTTGGGTGGCGATGATATTCTGCAAGAGACTGTGGATATCTATTGCGGAGTAAAGCCAGGCAGCTACACATCGAAGATAAACCCTGCCGCTATGGATGTTTACAATAGCAAAGGCAGCGAATACCCGGATGGCAAGACCGGTGTACTGATTTTCGAGGATATTGGGGTCGTATTCACCACGGACCATAAAGGAGGAGAGCCGATATACGATGTCCTGAAAATCGCAGATGAAACATCAGTCGCTTCCAGCGAGGCGGGTCATCCGCTGAATCCGGAGACTTGCGCAACCTGCCACGCCAGTTTTGACGGGGTTTGCAAAGGCTTTGTTTGCGGCAACAGGTTCTAGATAATCAATAACATACGTTCCAACAATATGGAGAAGAGATAAATGAGTGTAGCTTCGCCCCAACCGGGCTGGTGGAACAGTCCGCTGCATAAAGAGGAAAAGATATGGATATTCCTTGCCCTGGTTTGGTGTATCCTGATAACAGTAGCCATGCCATGGTGGCATTTTGTGGGTAACCAGAACGCCTCGCAAGAGTATTATACAATCGCTCCCGAGGATTTCGATATGCTTACCGATAACTTCATAGAAAAATACAAGACCGGCGAAGAGAGTGACGTGCCGGTTGTAACACCGCCGCCGGGCAGTGATATTTTTCTGAGGGGTCAGCAATGGTCATGGGACCCGATATTAAAACTTAAGGCCAACGAAACTTACAGACTGCATCTCTCTTCTATAGATGTGCTTCATGGTTTTTCTGTACACCCGATCAATATGAATTTCGAAGTTGTCCCCGGGTGGGATTATGTTTTAACAATCACGCCAACCACCAAAGGCACATTCGGCATTATTTGTAACGAGTTTTGCGGAATTGAGCATCATGCCATGATTGGCAAAATAATAGTAGAGTAAGGGGGATAAATGGCAACTAAAGAACAAAAATTCAGGACATGCCCGGCAACCGGGCTGAAAGTGCATTCAAAGGCGGAAACGCTGGTTAAAATAAACGCTGTCACATCAATAGTGTTCCTGTTGGTCGGTGGTATCATCGGCCTGGGTTTGGTATTGACCAGGTGGCAGGCGGTTCATCTGCTTAATGACGAGTGGTTCTATCGGCTGCTCTCGCTCCACGGCATCGCAATGCTGGTGGCGTGGATCATCTTTTTCGAAATGGCGGTGCTCTATTTCGCCAGCGCGATCATACTTAACTGCAGGCTAGCGTCACCCTGGGCGGGTTGGCTGCAATATTTGCTTATGCTGGTTGGTGGCGCGATTGTCGCCGTAGAGATACTGCTCGGCAACGCAGATGTCATGTTCACATCGTATGTTCCTCTGCAGGCGCACCACCTCTATTATCTTGGCATTATTCTGTTTGCTGTGGGCGCTATTGTTGGTTGCGCCGTGTTTTTCGCGACACTTTATGTGGCCAAAGCGGAGAAGACCTATACAGGCTCCCTCCCGCTGGTAACATTCGGCGCGGCGGCGGCGGCCATAATCGCCATTATCACACTGGCGCATGGCGCTATTGTTTTTATCCCCACATGGCTATGGGCGGCGGGTATTATCCCGATGATGGACGCCGAGGTATACCGGCTCCTGTTCTGGGGTTTCGGGCATTCATCCCAGCAGATTAACGTATGCGCAATGGTGGCGGTCTGGTATCTGCTTGCCACCCTTACCACTGGCGCCAGCCCGTTGAACGAAAAAGTCAGCCGTATAGCGTTTGTGCTGTACGTTCTGTTTATATGCATCGCTTCGGAGCATCATCTGCTTGTGGACCCAGGCTATTCCGCGGCCCACAAATCGTGGAACACCGGCTACTTCATGCATCTGGCGGTTCTGGCCAGCATGATCCATGCGTTCTCTGTTCCTGCGGCGGCTGAAGTGGCGCTGCGGAAAAAGGGTTATACCCGCGGCGCGTTCGAATGGCTCAAAAAGGCCCCATGGGGCGATCCAGGCTGGTCGGCTTTGGCGATCTCCGTTGTCGGGTTTGGTTTCCTTGGTGGAATCACCGGTGTTGTTTATGGTACAGAGCAGGTTAACATTATCGCTCATAACAACCTGAGGATACCTGGTCATTTCCACGCTACTGTGGTTGTGGGCACGTCCCTGGCGTTTATGGGCATCACATATTATGTGTTGCCGTTGATTTTCCGTCGTGAAGTCGCCTTCCCTGGAATAGCCAAGTTGCAGCCTTACATATTCGGGATTTCCATGAGTGTGTTCTCTATTGCAATGATGTTCGCTGGTGGTTTTGGCGTATCACGCAGGAGCTGGGACATGAGCGGTGTTGATTCACCGTTTGCTGTTGATTTTGGCCCTGTGGTTGATATCTCGCTGGCTGTTATGGGTATTGCCGGCGTTGGCGCTGTGATTGGTGGCGCGATGTACTGTATCATCGCAGTGGCGACCTTGTTAATCGGTAAAAAAATAACTGACTAGCTTTTTATAGGAGAAGGCAAGATTATGGATACTAATGAAGAGCACAAACCGAAAGGGTCGTTTATTTTGATAATGATCTTTTTTATAACGTTTGTACTGTTTTATTTGCTCAACTGGAAATATCTGTCGGAGATATGGATAGTAGGGTAAACCCTGATTTATATAAATACCCCGGTGGATTTTAATCTGCCGGGGTTTTTTGCATTAAATGCCGTTTATATGATAATAGTCATGGATAGATGTTCAGGCATATGAAATATTTCCTTAATGACACACGTGGTTAATTCAATTATGGAAGTTGACATTTCGAGGCGGAATTACATCTGGCGTTTGTGGGTGGTCTGTTTGTTATCCAGCTTTGCCGTGGCCGCTTTCATGCATAACTCGCCAACACTGGCCCAATCCGCGCTGGAAAGGTCAGAAGGCGCCGTCGGTCGAACCATGGACAACTATCGGCTGATAGACCAGGATGGCAACTTCATCCCGTTTTATACCTACAAGGGCCGCCCGGTGTTGCTGAACTTTATGTACACAGAATGCCTGGGTCCGTGCCAGCTTATAAGCGCCAATATACAGAAAATACAAAACGCGCTGGAGCCTGCGCTGGCCGAAGATTTGATGACCGTATCTGTCACCATCGATATAGACCATGACAAGCCGGAAGTGTTAAAAGAGTTCGGGCAGGAGTATACCGATGATTTTGATAACTGGATCTTCGCCCGGGCGGATATGGAAACCTTAACACGAATGGTAGAGGATCTTGGGTTCCAGTACGAAATCAGCAAAACCGGTATGGAGCATATGAACCGGATAACCATTATCGGACCGGACGGTGTGGTGAAAAAGCATTTTTATGGAATGGAGTACGATCCCGATGAGGTTGGAAACGCCATCCGGGATGTGGTGGAGGGTCGGACGCTGAGTGATAAATTTTCCGATTCACTCGACTGGGCCTTGATCTATTGCTCCAACTACGATCCAAAGACAAAAACCTATCGCATCGATTACTTTTTTATCGTGACCGTTGTTTTCCAATATTTTCTGGTGATGGGCACACTGATATATATATTCCGGAATAACATAGTGCGGATGTGGATGAAGATCACAGGAAAGGTCGCAAAAGATTAGACATGAATGATCAACAAATGAATAGTAAAGAAAATAACCAGGCGGCGCCCCGGGGGTTCAAACAGCTCAACCGGCTGGTGCCAACGGTATTGCGGCCCGGCAACTATATATTGATGCGTTTCCAGGAGTTTTTAAACCTGGTATTCGGGCCGGCGCTCAACCCGCTCTACTATCTGGGCGCTATCACATTTTTATTTTTGTGGGTTCTGCTGGCAACCGGAGTTTACCTTTATCTGTTTTATGAGATGAATCCGGTGGGGGCATACGAATCTGTTCAATATATGACCGAGGATCAGAAATATTACGGTGGAATAATCAGGTCGATGCACAGGTATGCATCCGACGGGATGGTCATCGTCATCGCCATCCATATGTTCCAGGTCTTTTTTTCCGACCGGTTCAGAAAATATCGTTGGATCGCCTGGGTGTCTGGCGCGGCTATTTTGCCGGTACTCTGGTTCGAAGGTATCTCCGGATATTTCCTGGTTTGGGACGAGACAGCGCAGATCATTGCCATATCACTGGCTGACATAATGGAATATCTGCCTATCAATGTAGAGCCTGTGGCCAGGAACTTTTTGACTAATACATCGGTCAACTCCTTGCTGTTTTTTGTGATGAATTATCTGCATTTGGCCATACCGGGGCTCCTGCTGATCCTGGCCTGGGTGCATTGCATGCGAATATCGATGCCGCTGATCAACCCGCCAAAGCAGGTCACCATCACGATCCTGGTTGCGTTGTTGGGCCTGTCGCTGGTTAAGCCAGCCGTAAGCGCGCCGCCGGCTGACCTGCTGAAGCTTGTGGGCGATGCGCCGGTGGACTGGTTTTACATGCCGATGTTTCCATTTTTGAAAGCGTTCGATATTTCCGCTGGAGAGGCATGGATAGGGGGTATTATTTTATTCGCCCTGTTCACCGCCATGCCCTGGATCGTGCCTGATCCGCGCAAATCAGCCAACCAGAAACCGGTCATGGAACAGAACCCAATATCGGTGCATATGGATGATTGCAAAGGTTGCATGCTTTGCCAGGAGGCTTGCCCGTTTGAAGCGATGAAAATTGTGCCTTCGGAAAGCGGCGCCAAATCGGCCATTGACATTGTGGTGGCCCCGAGTCGATGCGCTGAATGCGGGTTTTGTGTTAACGCCTGCGAGTTCGGCGCAGTCTCCATGGGCGATTGGGACAGAAGCACAATCCAGGATCATATCGAAAGCTTGCTGGAACCGGACGGCTATGATAGCAAACCATCCACCATCGCGTTCATATGTGAGCGAAGCTTTAATCAGGACGGTTTTTTTACCGCCGACAATAAAAGATTGGCAAGCAACAACAACGTGGCCAGCATGGTAATACCTTGCATAGGAACGATCAGCCCGGCGCTGATAGATTACAGCCTGAACGCAGGCGCCAAAGGGGTGTTCATCATCAGTTGCCAGCCGCTGGATTGCCACTATCGCGAGGCGCGGCACAAGCTTCCGCTCAGTGAAGACGCCGACCCGAATAAATTTCTGATAGAAAACGTCGATCATGACGCGGTAAAGGTCTATCACGCGGCGCCCTTTGCGTCGAAAATAATGATAGACGCCATCGACAAGTTCGATGAAGATATGAGAAACCGAACAAACAGTGGAGGCAATAACGATGGCTAAGCCTGGGGTGAAATCGAATCGTTTATCCATAGCCGGGGTTTTGGTGCTATTGTCGCCCGCTATACTGGTCTATTTCTTTTCGACCACACCATCCTATACATATCACGAAGAAGATGAGGCGATGCTTGTGGTATCGTTTAAAAAAACAACTGAGAAAGTAACGCTGTGCGATGAAGCCGAGCTAAAAAAGTTTAAGGAAACGGCGAAAGGACGGCGCAAGCATATGCGCAAAAACCGTGGGAAATGCGGTAGCCGTGAGCGGGTGCCGATGGAAATGGTGGTAAACATTGACAGTGAAGAAAAACTTCGAAAGCTTGTTGATCCATCCGGATTACGGTCAGATGGTGTGGTATACATCTATGAACGGTTCTACCTTACACCGGGCGAGCACAGGTTAGTGGTTTCGACCCGTGATTACCGGGAAGATGAAGAGACAGAGATCCAGACGTTCGATCAAACTGTATCGATTGGCCCGCAACGTATCGTAGTGATCGAGTTCGACCCACAGAAGAACGATTATGTCGTCATCGACAAATGAGCGGCAAACCGTCCACGCGCATTGTTGCGCGTATTATCGGGGTTGTCGTAACAGCGCTGGCGATTGCGCTGACCATCTATGCTCTGAATAGATCATTTCTCCATAAGCCGGAACAGGCCACTATCCACCAAACAGAGCCACCATTAATAGCGCCCGGTGGTGATTTTACACTACTAAGCCACACCGGCGCAAAACTTGGCCTGAGCGAATTGCGGGGCAAGCTGGTCCTGATATTTTTCGGGTATACATTCTGCCCCGATATTTGTCCGGTACGGCTGAACGACATCGACAGCGCCCTTGGCATGCTGGGCGACCGGGCCAGCGATGTTCAGGTCCTGTTTATAACGGTGGACCCGAAACGGGATACACCTGAAGTGTTGAGCGAGTATGTGGCGCATTTCAACCAGACGTTTATCGGGTTGACCGGATCGGATGATGAAATAAAAACAGTGGCAGAGAAGTACGCGATCCGCTATATCCTCGATAAGCCAGACGGGGATGGAGACTATACAGTCGGGCATTCGTCACACTTGGCGCTGGTCGGCGCCGATGGCAAACTGAAAAAAACAATCTCGTATCAAACGAAGACAGAAGAGATCGCCAGAATATTGGAAGAGCATCTTCCATAGGCGCCAGGATAATCAACCAAGCGGCAGATAGATAATCACGCTAGCGCCTTTCCCTATTTCCGATTCGATATCGATCACGCCGCCATGGTTGCCGATGATATTGCGCACGATTGAAAGACCAAGTCCAGAGCCACTTTTTTTTGTGGTAAAGAAAGGGTCGAAAATATATTTCAGATCGTCCGCCTCGATCCCCTGCCCCTGGTCGGCGATGGTGATACGTACCTTCTCCGACAGGCTTTTGATATATTTAGTCGTAATATTAATGCTGGCGCCATTGTCGGAGGCTTGCACGGCGTTTAACAGAATATTGAGCAACGCCTGATAGATCTTCGTTTCATCCATCGGCACATGGGGCGTCTTCTCATCCAGCTTGGTGTTGACAGTTATATTATTATCATCGCAAGCGGTTTTCACAGTGGCCATAACCCGGTCGATCACTTTACCAAGCTCCACCCGGGCGATTTCCAGCTTCATGGGTTTGGCATAATCGAGCAGCTCCGACATTATCCTTTCCAGATTATCCACCTCTTCTTCCGCAATTTCGAAATGCTCTACATCTTCACCTTTTGGCTCCAGCCGCTCTTTTAATATTGCGATATTCATTTTTACCGACGAAAGCGGATTGCGAATTTCGTGCGCTATGCCTGTGGCCAACCTGCCCAGCGAAGCCATCCGCTCCTCGTTTTTTAGTTTTTCTTCCAGCAGTTGCATCTCTGTTACATCGTGGATGATGCCCATCACGCCCACTACTTTGCCATTATCACCATGCAAGGGCGACGATTTGACGATCACTTTATGGTTCTGGCCCCGTTTATCCATGATCTCCATTTCGAAAGATTGCAACACACCTTGCATGGTCAGGGCGCTCTCCCGTTTGCCGATTCGCTTTGTGTTCAGAATGTTCACCAACGGCTGGCCGATAAGCTCATCCTTATCGTAGCCCCATTCTTTTATGTTGTCGTTGATGTACATGAACCTGCCCTCCATATCGATGGCCCAGATGAGGTCACTGGCATTGTCAAGCAGGGTTTTATAGAACCCTTCTTTCATTGATTTGTCATTTATGCTGTTTTTCATAGTCAGGATACTGCCCCAGCGTTTGCCAGATATTCAGTATCGGCGCATATCAGTGTTAACTCTTCCCTGGCTGGCCGCGACAGCAGGCATAACCGGGCGGCGCTCGCGGCGCCGTCCTTAATAAACGTTGTGTCAGCAACGGTGGGGATCATATCTATCGCCTGCGCGCTTTGGATGTCCACGATCACGCCAAGCGCTCCGGATATGATGACAGAGCCGATATCTTTCGCCTCCAGCGATACTTTATCCAGCAATGCAAAGATTGCTGATCGATAACTGTATGCCGCCTGAATCGTCGATTGAACCTGCGCCGATGAAACGGTGATCGGCTCGTACAGCGCAGTTTTATGTTTCGGTACCAGCAGATATCGGTCATCCGATATTTTACTGCTCCTCGATGCATTGATAAAGTTACCACAATGGTCTGTTATACCTTGTTTTATAAATTCAGATGCAATATCCATTAGCGCCCCCCCGGCTAAACCCGCAGGCGCCGTATCCTGCAAAGTTTTAAATGTTATCTTGCCATCGTTTGGTATGCAGAGCTTATAGATAAGCCCAGGCTGGGTAGACTGGTCGAGATAATCCACCATATTCGGGGCCGCGGCGCATACAATGCCAGCTTCGGTTTCAAGCGCTATAGACCCGGCCCCGCCCACCTGAATGTACAAGGCAGGCTTTTGAGCGCTGTATCCGCCTGATACCAAAATATTAGCCGCAGGGCCAACCACAGGGCCAGCTCCACCTGTGGGCATTAGATCGATCCTGCAATTTTCGTTTACCTTCAATTTTGTGTTTAGGCCGACATCACGCGCAGTTAAATTTTTCCATTCGTTGTTTGGTTTCCCCTGATCGGGCGCTTGAATATCAAATAATGTATATATGGACGGGTTGCTGATTATAACCATGTTGAGGATCGCATCACTGTCGATCGAATAGCCGGGCTGGAGCCATGCTAAGATTTCATTTATAGATTTGAATAGTTCATCCTGGAGCTTGCCATTCAGTGATGGGTCACCCCCCAACCTTTCCATCATTGCTCTGGACGCAGATTCATATGTCGTCAGCCGATTTTTCGACGCGGCCACACACTCCAGCGCTCCACCCCGCATGTTGTGGGTATATATAGTTATATTTGCGTCTGTTATATCTATCGCCAGTCCGTATGGATGGCCCGACATGGCCGGGTCAACCAAGGGCGCAAAGCCATACCTGTCAAGCTGGTCATCAATCGATTTTTCGTACAGTTCATCCGGCACAAACATGCCGAGCGGGAACCTGCGCAGAGAGTAAGGAATATAAATTTCCATATTCTCCTCGATTGGCGTATCGAGAGCTAATGACCCTTCTGGCACGTCTTTAGTGGAAGGGTTGGTGATAGTTATGCCAGCCCGTCGCGCAGTATCGATAATAGTATTGCCAGCGTTGACAAATATCTTTTTCCTGTGGGGTAAAAAAGTGACTTCGAGCTCACCCCCATCATGATGATTGGAATATTCAAAATCTTCGGCTTCATCCATGGAAGCGTTGTAGAGCGCCCTGATATTTCCCAGCTTCGAGTTCAGCGGCACTTCGCATCCGCTGCCGACGATAAACCGCTCTGTCGCCCGGGTGGTTTTCAGCAAAGCGCGCGCTTCCTTATATAAATCGCTTTCCGAACCCTCCAGAAACATGTTCGGTTTGATGTTGCCGTTGATCACTGTTGTGTCAGAGTATTGCAGCATGCCAGATATCGGCACAGGATAATCGACCGTTGTGATATCAGCGCGGACAGATGTGATAATGGCGAGGTTGCTTTGTATCGGGCCTGCCACCGAATACCAGCTGATGATTTCAGGCCTGCTCTGTTTGATATCGGAAAAAATATTACAGACCCGCTGGGCTTCGAACTGTGTGAACATGTTGGCGGGCAACACAGCAGGTGACGCCGCTGGATCAAAAATCATTATTCCATCGGCGCCCTCTTTCGCCAGCGCCTGGGCGAATGTCAGCGAAACCTGAGCGCAGAAATCGAGGATCACTTCGAACTGGTCTGGATGGTCCACAATCATATAGAGCATCTTCTCTATATCCATGATCCTCGACGCCAGCGTTATCGGCCCTATGACATTGGCCACCACCGGGAAGGCGCCGTTGGCCTCCCCTTTCAATAATCGGAGGGCCTTTATAATCTCCGGCATTCTGCCGTCTCTGTATGGGTCAGGGATATCCCTGTTTTCTATATCGGACGGGCGCTCCACAATATGGGTATTGATATAGGGATAGTTATTTTCCGGAAAGGTGAGCTGGCAACCGAGCGCTTCCGCTTCAACGCACAGGTCGGATATGGACAGCAATAAATCACTACCTGTTTTGGCCCTGGCGTCTATCTGGCATTGCGCCAGCAAATCGCCGTTTTTTACATAGTCGACCACCCGCTCTCCGGCAAGGGTGGCGGTGACGCCGATCATTTCTGTGGCCACAGGGACCCTGTCCGTCTGGCGGAAATTTAAAACGGAGCTGATTCTATCGTATGAGGTCAACTTTGTGACTGTTTTGGTTGCAAAAGAAATCCAGTCCGTCAAAAGCGTCCTGGGCAACGTAGTCAAGGTTGAGGGACTCGCATGAGCTTTGCTGGATCGCCGCGCCGCCCCCGATTACAGCGATATGTCCAAATCCTTTTTCGGCAAGCTGTGTCTTGATATGCTCGATATTGCCCATGCTCACAGTCATCAGGCTCGATACGCCGATAAAGTCAGCGTTTTCCTTGATAGCGGTATCCACAAACTTTTCCACCGGCACATCCTTGCCCAGGTCGATCACCCGGAAATTGTTGAACCGACAGAGGGTCGCGACGATATGTTTGCCTAAATCATGAACATCGCCCAGGATAGCGCCGATGACTATTGTAGCGATGGTTTTACTCGGTTGGTTCATATTGAATGCGTCGGCTGCGTCATCCATATTCTCTTTCATCCGGGTGGCGATGCATTCATCCACCACTTCGACCATCGCCCTGGACGCCAGGAGAACATCGAGAAGCTGAAAATTTTCGATAGTGCATTTATTGCGCAATACCTCCAGCCCTTTAGAGATGGCGTCTACAACCTCCTCAACCGGGCAATCCTCTGTCAGCAGGTCGTTGGCGCAGGAGACCGCCTCGACATTTTCTCCTTTTTGAACCAGATAGGATAGCTCGTCAAGTTTGTCCATAATTTACAACCGCTATATCAAAACCTGGTTAAGTCTGGTCGTCCATCAGATAGTAATGCATCGGTTTAATGCCATATTTTTTAATTTTTCTATCCAGCCTGGGCCTCGTTATACCCAGCACATCACAAGCCTTGCCTTTGTGCCATTTTGTATGCGCCAGCGCCTTGGCCACCTGTTCCTTTTCAACATCCGCTAATGTTCTTGGCTGGTACCTGTCCAGGGCTTGTGGCGACAGGCCCATACTGTCGGCGATTTCCTCATCAATATTCATATGTTCAGGATGCGTCATCGACCTTAACGTTTTTTCGGTCAATTGTTCACCACGACTCATTATAACAGTTTGAGTAATGAAATTTTCAAGTTGCCTCACATTTCCTTTCCACGGATGCTCGGCGAGGAAGTCAAGGGCGTCTTCCGATATATATTTTACAGACCTGCCCGTTTCTTTGTTTGCCTTGGCGATAAAATACAAGGCCAGATCTGGAATATCTTCTTTCCTCTCTCTCAATGGCGGGATATGGATGCTGATGACATTGAGCCGAAAATATAGATCTTCACGAAACTGACCAAGCCGGATAGACTCCAGCAGATCCTTGTTGGTGGCTGATATGATCCTGCACTCGCATTTTAGCTTCTCCTTACCACCGACCCGCTCGAACTCCCTCTCCTGGAGCACACGCAACAGTTTGGCCTGGAGGTTAAAATCCATCTCGCCTATCTCATCCAGGAATATGGTCCCGGAGCCAGCCTGGGCGAATTTACCCTCTTTTTGTGTGACCGCGCCAGTGAATGATCCTTTTTCGTGACCAAACAGCTCCGACTCCAGCAGTGTGCCGACGATGGCGGAGCAGTTCACCGGTATAAATGGCTCCGATTTGCTTTCGGAGTTAAGATGAATAGAGTTCGCCACCAGTTCTTTACCTGTGCCGCTTTCGCCTGTGATATGGACCGTGGTTTTGCTCATGGAGACCATGCCGACGGTTTTGAACACTTCTTTCATCACATAGCTTTTACCAATGAACTGATTAGCCGCGTCCATATCGTCCGGCACAGAAACAAATGAAGATGTGTCGTGCGCCTTGTTTTTGAAAAAATCTGTGGCGTTACTAATGGCGCCGTTCATCTCTTCAATATCCAGCGGTTTATGGATATAGTCGCCCACACCGTTCTGTACAGCCTTGACCGTTGATTCCATGTTTGGGTAGGCGGTGATTATTATTGAATAGTAGTTATCTCCCTTATCCCTGATCTCTTGCAACAGCTCCACGCCGTTGGCGTCTGGCAACCGAACATCGAGCACCACAATGGCGGAGCTTAGCTGGTCCAGCCTGCTCATGCCGTCCACAGCCGTCATGGCTGTGTAAACTTCGAAACCTTGACGTTCGAAGTGGAGCTTTAACGTTTTACCGATAGATTTGTCATCATCTATAATGACGATAGGCTCCTTGGCGCCTCCGCTTTCGATACCTTCCATAATATTCCTTTTATGAAATGTGGCTGCCGTCGCCGATATGGCAATAGACTCCAGACGGCGACCCCGACACCACAAAGCCGGCTATGCGCTGACAAACCAGGTAGCGTTACTTCTTGGCTTCCTGCACATAGTTGTAAATTTCCTCTATTTCCGCGTCTGTATACCCTTTAAGTTTTTTCATTTTCTTTTTGGCGTATTTTTCCTGCTTTGGCGGCCTGTTTTCCCGTTTGGAGCCTTTGTTCACCTGCTCGATCCACTGCTCCAGCGGCCATTCGCTGGTATCGAGATTTGGCCCTACTTTACCTTTGCCAGACCCTGGCAGTCCGTGGCATGCTTTACATTTTTTGAATTTTGGTGGCATCTCACCAGCGAAGGCCGACCCTGCCATAAATCCAACTATTACCATTGCCACAAATACTTTTTTGAACATTTTTGTTCTCTCCTTAGCTTAAATTGTTTCAAATTCTGTGTTTGCTTGCTCTTGCTTTACGCTATGCTCTCAAGCGCAGCGTATTTCCCTTTAAATTGTTTTTGGCTCTAACGTTACCCTTTTGTCGAGTTTCAGTTTTACAGAAACCTCGGTTCCATCCTTTTCAGAGCTGGAGACGGTAATCACGCCGCCATGCTTTTCAATTATACCTCTGCTAACAGCCAACCCCATGCCAAACTCTTTATGGCCCTTTTTGGTTGTGTAGAATGGGTCGAATATCTTTTCCATAACATCACCTGGTATCCCGGCGCCATCATCTCTGATGACACATTCGCCCCAACCACCGTTTTGGCCCACAGATATGTTTATTATACTTCCATTTCCCACCGCGTGAATAGCGTTGAGTAAAATGTTCATGAATACAATGTTTAACAAAACCGGCTGGCCCATGAGTGGGACAGGTTCTTCCGGCTTGTAGAATTTGATTACTATTCCGGAGCTGACGACCAGATAGTCGAGCATATTTAAAGTTTCTTCAACGATTTTGGTAAGATCGGTGGGTTGCGGCTCGAAACTGTCGGTCTGGGCGTAATATTCAAAATGCCGGATAACGCTATTAACATTTTCGAAATGCGCCTTCATCCCTTCAATACGCTTCTGGTAAACCTTTTCGGAATCGGACCGAAGGGGCATTTCATCAAGCCAACGGCCAAACTTGCCGTATGGCGCGCCCATCAAGCCCTGTAGGCTTAGCAAAAGCTGCTTGACAGATTCCGCCTTCTCTCGGTATACAACCTCCGATTGCATCTCCCTTTGCGCCTTGACAATCTGTCGCCAGGCATAGGCGCCAAGGGCCAAGGCTATTGCGGTCACTAAAACAGCGTAACCGATTACCGACCACTGGAAATCTTTTATGGATTCATATGTCTCTGAGGGCTCTTGCCGGGTGAACACATACCATTTCTGATTGCCGAAACTATTACTTGCCACTGTTTCCCAGTCAAGGTTTACAGGGGAGAAACCGACAATGGAAAACTCGGACCCATGTCCATCATCATCGGCGATGATCCAGCCGGAGCCTCTTTTGGCTATTGTATACATCAGTTTCGGGCTGATATAGTGGCTTTTTATTGGTAAAATCGGGCAAACAATGATCTGACCGTTCGATGTTATCAGGTTGGCGTGGCCGGTTTTCCCTATGGTCACTTTGTTAATGGTTTCGAACAGGTTTGTCGCTTCGTATCGAGCGGCCAGTATGCCAATAATCTGACCACCTGCGCTCTTTACCGGCGCGTAGATCTCTATAAAATAAGTCTCCCCATCCATGCTTTTCATGATATCGGAAACTGATATTTTGCCAGTTTGAACCAGGTCATTTATCAGCTTCTGGCTTCCAGAAAACTGCGCCGTGGCGTCGCCGGGTGTCAAGCTTTCAAAGATTACTTTATTTCCATCGTTGTTTATTGCGCCTACAAAATAGTTGGTGTTGGTCTCTGGCGCTACTATTAATCTCAGGTTCTCCATTTGGCTGGTTCTGCTATCCTTCGGGTAGGTCAAAGTATTGATAACTGTTGGAAGAGTGGATAGCCGGTTGATCATGGCCACCTTCTCTTCAATGATTTTTTCGACTTGAAAGGCGGTGTAGGTGGCGGCTTTCATGAAGCTTACGCCTTTTGATTCTATAAGCTCTTTTTTGCTGGCGTTAAAAATGCCCGCCAAACCAAACAGAACTGGCAACAAACCGACTAGAAACAACAAAAAAATGATCAGTTGATTGAAATGAGCCCGGGTTGGCGCCAGACCACTGCTGGCGTAATGCATGCGGCGCGGCGAGGTCGAGCGTGTTGGGCCTTGGTCATTAACTCTTGTGGACTTGGTCGCAGTATCACTATTCAAATTCAATCCCCGCAGTTGGCAGATAAAATAGTACAAGAATAATGCCATCAGGTCGGGCTCGATCATGGCATTCTGATGCGACCTTCGCATTGGTGTAATTATATTATTCAATCAATGCTTTTTTGCCCGATGAACCTAAATATTCTGTAACAGCGCTTTGGCACTCAATAGAATGCAATGATCATTAATACAACGTTATATTATATTATTTTGTTAACTTATATATTTTCTATCCAAGCTTCTCTTAAATGTTAAACAACAATCGAGTCAGAAAACCATGGCGATCTGATGAACCTGTATCCCAGTATTTATAAAAATAAACCCCATATCAAAGGTTCTGTCATGAAAATATGGAAATGCATTTTAGAGACCTTCGAGAATATATCGCAGATCCACAAAATGAGTGTTAAATCGTATACGCCGGAAGATATACAGATTACAATTCGATGCAGCGGGTTTCTTTTGAGGCGCCAACGGCTGGCAAACGCTGATAACCATCGACAGCGGGACCAATGTTGATCAGTTCCTCACCAGGGAAGGTGGAGGATGGCAACTGATCGATGCAAAAGGGAAGCAACGTAAGCGGTTCCGGCCTGGCAAACCGATGGGCCTACTGTTTTGATCATTAATTTGACAAACACAGATATTGTGTGACGGGATCGATGTAGGTCTGATATAATATCGCTTTTTTTAATAAACATTTTCGGCAATTATAACGCCCTAAGGAGGATCGAATAATGGAGCATAAATTACCCGATTTACCGTATGACAAAAACGCGCTGGAGCCTCACATATCCGCAGAGACTCTCGACTTTCATCATGGTAAACATCACAACACCTATGTGACCAACCTGAACAACCTGATTAAAGGGACCGAGTTCGCAGATATGTCTCTGGAGGACATTGTCAAAAAATCGTCCGGCGGAATGTTCAATAACGCCGCGCAGGTATGGAACCACACATTTTACTGGAACTGCCTGAGCCCCAACGGTGGAGGAGCGCCATCCGGCGCGCTGGCCGACGCGATCAACTCCACCTTCGGCTCGTTCGACAAGTTCAAAGAAGAGTTTACCAACAAAACCGTCACCCTGTTCGGCTCTGGCTGGGCATGGCTGGTTAAAAATGGTGACGGGTCATTAGCCATCGTGCAGACCAGCAACGCCGGCAACCCGATGACCGATGGGGCCACCCCGATCATGACATGCGATATATGGGAGCACGCCTATTACATCGACTATCGCAACGCCCGGCCAAAATACATGGAAGCGTTCTGGAACCTTGTAAACTGGGATTTCATCGCAGGCAACCTGTAAACCGAAAAATATTAAAGTCGCCAGGCGGGTTGGCTCTCACCGGCCTGGCTTTTTTGATCCCGTCACTACTCCCTGTATCAGCTCCTTGCCTTATGGCTGCCGTCGCAATAGGGTGGATTAATGGTTTTCTTGCATCCGCACAGCGCGACCTTCTCGTCCTTTTCAATTTCGAATAACAAAGCGGCCCGGTCGGAGTTTTCAAACTCTGTTCCTTTATGGGAGTTATCGCAGAACGGATCGTCTTTGGAGAGGCCACATCCACACCAGATATACTCGCCCGCTTCAAGTTTCATCACATAGGGGTCGTTTGTGGAGGGTTTTGGGTCTGGCATTTTCATATCCTTTCAACGTTTAGTTTTCGAAACAGGTAACAGGAAACCTTTTGTTTATTATATATCGGCGGCAACGGCTGATTAGTTAAATATGGCGGAGAGGGTGGGATTCGAACCCACGGTACGGGTAAACGCACACACGATTTCCAGTCGTGCACCTTCGGCCTCTCGGTCACCTCTCCTCAAGAATCAGGGCGTGATTATAGCATAAAGCAACCGATGGAACAGGCTCGTTTTATCACTTGCCTGCGCCTTGTGAAAATTTTCGGTTTTATGGTATCCTCGACAACTATAAGCATTCCTTAAATCACTTTTCAGGAGTAATGTTGTGAACGGTTTTCAATTCAAGTCTGTCGCCATCGGTGTTCTTCTTGCCCTGCTCACATTATTGGTGGGCCAGCTCCACGGCCTGGCCTTCGGCGCGAAGGAGGACGCCATCAAAGCCTACTACAAAGAAACAGCGGAAACAGCGGTAAACGCCGCCACATACGATCCTAAAATTGCAGAAAAAAACGCGGCTGACGCGTGGAAGTATCTCAAGCGGGCGCATGAACACTATATGGGGCTAGGCGCCATGGCGCTGGCGTTGTGTGTTTTTATCGGGCTGGCCAAAACGTCCGGCGCGCTGAAAACCGCCGCCTCCACCGCCATCGGGTTCGGCGCGTTTGTATATCCGCTTTTCTGGACACTGGCCGCCTGCAAAACCGCAGAGGTTGGCAAACACGCCGCCAAAGAGTCTTTGGCGATAATGGCGCAGGCCGGCGCGTTGATCGGGCTGCTGGGCCTGCTGGGCGCCATACTGATAGCGGTGATCAGCCTCCGGCCATCAAGCGACGGTTAGCTCCGAATATTTTTCGGCTAGCACCAAGGTTATGGCGCCCGGCCTGTCCGACTGGTATATCCCGGTTATATGGGTGACCGGCGCCACCTCCAGCAGCGAGTTGGTGACGAATATCTCCTCCGCGTCGATCAGCGCAGGCAGCTTGAATCGTCCTTCGACCACGCTCATACCGGTCTGATGGGCCAGCTCAATGATGATCCGCCGGGTAACACCTGGCAGAATGGCGCACTCTACCGATGGGGTGAACAGCTTGCCCTTACTCACCCAGAAAATGTTCATGGCGGCGCATGACGATATGTGACTTTCAGTGGTCAGCGTCAAAGCTTCATCAGCGCCATGCTCCTTCGCCTCGTCCAGGATCATGACCGCCTCCAGCGAGCTTACGGCTTTCAAACTGCGCAAAGGCGAGCCTGGGTCTTTGCGGATGGAAACCGGATGCAAGGTTATGCCCTTTTCCCATTCAGCCATTGGCGCCGGCTCGTAATCCGCGCATGTCAATGTCCATTCCGGATGATCACACCCGGCGATGCCGTAGCCACGCGGCCCGACACCACGGGTGACTGTCAGCCGCGCCACCCCCCGCGACACTTCGTTTCGTTCCGCCAGTCGCAAGACCGCGCTTTTGATATCAATCTGTTTAAACGGTAAATCGACCCGTATTTTGTGAGCGCCCGCCAGCAGCCGCTCGTAATGATAATCGAGGGCGAACGGAACGCCATAATAGAGAGGAACGGTTTCGAACAGTCCATCGCCCAGGGTATAACCTCGATCGCTGAGAGAGACATGGCCCTCCGTGACCAGGTCGCCGTTTCTAATATATTGTGTCATGCTTCCAATGCCTCTATCAGCGCTTTCGCTTTGTCCAGGGTCTCGTCATACTCCTCGTTGGCGTCCGACAGCCATGTGATGCCGCCGCCGGAATTGAAATAATACTTGTCGTTGGCCCGCACGATGGTTCTGATAACGATAGATGTGTCCATGGCGCCATCGAAGCCGATATAGCCGATCGACCCGCAATATATACCCCGGGGCGAAGGCTCCAGCTCATCGATTATCTCCATCGCCCTGATCTTCGGCGCCCCGGTGATCGAGCCGCCGGGGAACGCTGTTTTCAGCAGATCGACGGCGCCTTTGTCGGGCAGCAGCTCCCCTTCGATGGTGGAGACCAGGTGATAAACGGTGGGCAGTTTCTCCAGCGCGCACAGATGCAGCACCCTCACGCTGTTCGACTGGCACACCCGCGACAGGTCGTTACGCAGCAGATCGACGATCATCACGTTTTCCGCGCGGTCCTTGTCGCTGGCCAACAGTTCATCGGCCATCCGTTTGTCTTCCTCCTCGTTGCTGCCCCGGGGCCGGGTCCCTTTTATGGGGCAAGTCTGGGCGATTCCGTCCTGAAATTTTATAAACCGCTCCGGCGACGCGGACAATATCTGGGCCGTTCCACAGTTCAGGTACGCGGCGAACGGGGCAGGGTTGATCGAGCGCAGTTTCAGGTATAGGCTGGCCGGGTCACTTTCGATATTCGTGTTGAACTGTTGCGCGATGTTCGCCTGATAACAGTCGCCCTCCTCTATATAGCTGCGCACCTGCTCCACCGCTTTCATAAAATCGTGTTTCAAAAAATTGCTGATGATGGCTCCGCCACGACGGGCGGCTTTTACAAATAGTTTTTTGCCGCTGTAATATCGGAGGTTGTCGATCACTTTGCCGAAATCGTCCAGCGCGTTCTCGATTTTTTCCTTCTTCTCCAGGTTTACTATCAAAAACGCCTTATGGGCGACATGATCGAAGGCCACCACCCGATCATAGAACCCGAGCCACAGGTCACCTTCTGGCGCTTTATCGCTTTTTGTCAATTTGGTGGAAGGCTCGCAATGGATCAGCAGATCATACCCGAAAAACCCCGCCGCGCCGCCGTTGAACGGGGGCAGACCGTTATCACTGGCTGATTTGTTGTCGGAGAGGAAAGATTTCACCAGCTCGAACGGGTCGCCGGTGAATTGCTCTGTTACGCCGTTGTTTGTAAATGTATAATCATCCCCGGCGCCCCGGACCAGCGCGAACGGCTCCCACATGATATAGGACCATCGGCCGTTTCGTTCGTGGTCCATACCGCTGTCGAGCCATATGAAGCCGGCTTTGTCACCCATCGGCCCGAACAATTCTTCCGGTTCCAGCCAATCGATCTCACGAAGTCCGGTTTTACGATTTATCATAATATGCTTGATTGATTTTCAATCCACTTTCATACTATCTTTTCATATTATATGGAAACTGTTTAATTAAAGGTACAGGCTTGTGAAAAAGACATCATTAAATAAAAACGCTCAAGTAGCGTGCAAACTGCTGATCAGTCATCCAGACAAGTATAACGTAACCGTGGACCGGACAGGGCAGGGAACAACAATTATCGATTGTGGCATTAAAGTAAAGGGCGGCTATGACGCCGGCTTTATTTTCTCCTCTGTCTGCCTGGCGGGATTGGGTGTGGTGGAAATATCTGGCCCGGACGCCGGGGGTGGTGATTTCCCGATGATAAAGGTCACCACCGAACAACCGATAGAAGCCTGCATGGCGTCGCAATACGCCGGCTGGGCGATCAAGAAGAAATCGTTTTTCGGGATGGGCTCCGGTCCGGCCCGGGCGTTATACGCTGGCGAAGAGTTGTTCAAGGAAATCGATCATAAAGAGAAGAGCGACACCGCCGTGATATGTCTGGAGACCGGCGACTATCCTACAGAGGAAGTAATAAACTATATCGGCGAGAAAACCGGCGTGACCGCGGAGAACCTGATAATCCTGCTGGCGCCCACCGCCTCTGATGTGGGCTCGGTGCAGATATCGGCCCGGATCGTGGAAACGGCGATCCATAAAATGCACGAGATCGGGTTCGAACTGGCCACAATTAAAAGCGGTGTTGGTGTGGCGCCGATCGCCCCGGTGGCTGATGACGACCTGACGGCCATCGGCAGGACCAACGACTGTATACTGTATGGCGGCGAGGTGACCATCGACGTGGACGCCGATGACGAATTTATCAAATCGAAGGTTGACCAGATACCCTCCTGCTCCTCCAAGGATTATGGCAAGACGTTTCTGGAGCTGTATAAGGAGTATGGCGATTTTTACAGCATCGACCCGATGCTCTTCTCGCCCGCCGTCATAACGGTGCGCAATGTCAGCTCCGGAAAAGAATATAAAGCCGGTAAGATGGATGAGGGTTTGCTGAAAACATCGCTGCTGGGCGGTTGATGCGCGCTGGCATCCTGCGATCCCGGGAGGGGTGGCACATCGATCAGCTGGAGGCGGCCATGGCCAGCCGGGGGATCGAGAGCCGGAAATTTTCCATCACCGACCTGGCGCTCTCTGTGAACTCCAGCTCGATGGTTTCATCGGGCGGGTTCGATCTGGGCAGCCTCGATTTTATGATTGTGCGGATCATACCCGCAGGCTCGCTGGAGCAGATAATGTTCCGTATGAACACCCTGCGCTGTGTAGAGAATTTTGGCATTCATGTCGTCAACAGGTCAGAAGCGATAGAGAAGACCGTCGATAAATCGTATACATCCCATCTGCTGGTGGGCGCAGGTTTGCCCTCTCCGAACACTTTTGTATGCGAGCGGCTGGACGACGCGCTGAAAGCTTTCGACAACATGGGGGATGTGATCGTCAAGCCGCTGTACGGCTCCTGCGGCGTCGGGATGACCAGGGTCACCGATAAAGAGATCGCATATCGAATATTCAAATCGCTGGAGCAGAACGGCTTTGTGTTTTACCTGCAGGAGTTTGTGGAGAACGATGGCTATGATATGCGGCTGTTCGTTGTTGGCGGCCAGGTGGTGGGCGCCATGAAAAGGATAGGGATCGACTGGAAAAATAATTGCATGCGCGGCGCGCGGCCAGAGCCGTATTCACCCACAAATCGGCAGACTGAACTGGCGGTTCATGCGGCTGATGTACTGGGGCTCGATTACGCGGGTGTCGATTTAGTTGCGGCGAAGGATGGGATCGACTATATAATAGAGGTCAATGGCATCCCGGGGTGGCGGAAGCTGCAGGAAACAACGGAATTTAATATTGCTGACAGGCTGGTCGAGTTTGCATTTGCAAAAATATGAAAAAAGCTAAACAGATAGAAATCGCGAAAGCGGTGGAGATGTCGTGCCTGCTGGAGGCCAGCAGCGAAAAACCGGGCAATGTGACCCCCACCCGGCAGTTTGAAGATTCCTCATATTCCGATTTTGTCCACGCCTCGGTTATTCTGGGCCAGGTGTTCCGCGACAGCTCCTATAAAAACGTGGGTGGGCTGATACTGGATGGGGTGAAGCAGTGCATGGAGCTGTGTGGGACCAATACCCACCTTGGCATTATCCTGCTCCTGTCGCCGCTGTCGTGCGCATATTACAAGCATGGCGCGCTGGATGTGGACAAGGTCCGGTCGATTCTGACCGCGCTGACCAAACAGGATGCGGAGAAAACGTTCAAGGCGATAGAGATCGCCAACCCGGGCGGCCTGGGGAAAGATAAATTGTATGATGTGCACGACAAGCCGAAGGTTACCCTGCTGCGCGCGATGAAACAAGCGGCGGATCGCGACTGGCTGGCGCACGAATATTCCAGCAATTTCGATATTACGTTTTCCGTCAGTTTGCCGGAGCTGACCGCTAATCTGGAGTCGGGATTGACCGTTCGGGAAGCGATTGTCCAGACTTTCCTTAAAATTTTGTATTTATATCCGGACTCTCATATCGCCAGGAAAACATCGCCGGAAATAGCGCTCAAAATTTCGGAAAAAGCGGGCAAAGCGCTGACCAAGGGCGGATTGCTGAAACCGGCCGGCCGGCGCGCGGTCTACGATTTCGACCATTATTTGCGGACAGACGGCAACAAGCTGAACCCGGGTACAACCGCGGACCTGATCACCGCCGCCCTGTTCGTTTATTTCCTCCGCAACGGCTATAAAGCGCTGGATGAAACCGGCCGCTAGAAGATAGATGAGCAGTAGCAAAATCGGGTGGGCCGTCACAGGAGCCGGCCACCTTGTAAATGAGACGTATGAAGCTATCAGCGCCTACGATAATGTGGAGCTGTTCATCTCCAGGGCGGCCGAGGAAGTGGCGAAGATTTACAAGATCGACCTGGATCAATTCCGATGCAAAATTCATAAAGACGACCTGGCCTCGGCGCCTGTATGCGGCAAGTTTGCCATGGGCCATTATCGCGGGCTGGTGGTGGCGCCGGCCACATCGAACACGGTGGCCAAATTCGTCACCGGCATTTCCGATACGCTGATCACCAACATATTCGCCCAGTCGGGTAAAAGCAATGTGCCGATCATCGTGTTTCCCACCGATACCGGACCGGAGGTGGAGTCGATGGGCCCTTCGAAACCTGTGATGGTATATCCGCGCAAGATCGATCTGGAAAACGTGGAGAAGCTGGAGACCTTTGAAATGGTACGGGTGGTCCGGTCGTTCGAAGAGCTGAAAACGGCGATGCGGGAACTGTTCGATTGAGCAAAAAGAAGATAAACTTTGTCACCGGCAAGCTGGCCGAGCCAGCTCTTGTTAGCCTGCTGAAAAAAAGCGGGCTGGGTCCATATGACATTATTACCCTGCCAGCGCAGGTGGCGGCGCTGATGACCACCAAATGGATCGCCCGACGGTTGCCGGATAATGTGGATGGCGACATCATGATCCCTGGCGGTTGTAAAGGGGCCGTCGGTGAGATCGGTAAGGTTGTATCAGGCAAGGTTTCGAAAGGTCCGTTGGATTTGCATGATATTCCGCGCCACTTTGGTATGGAGGCGCAGGCGTTTGAGTATGCTCCGCCGCGGATGAAAATCATCGCGGAGATTGTGGACGCCCATGCCATGACCATACCGCAAATCGTCAGGAAAGCGAAACGGTATACTAAGGATGGCGCCGACTGGATCGATGTGGGCTGCTCCAACGATACCGAGTTCGGGCACTTGAAAGAAACGATTGAAGAGTTGGTCCGCCTGGGGTATAAAGTCAGCCTCGACTCGTTCAACCAAAAGGAGATGATAACCGCCAGCCGGGCGGGAGCGCGGATGTTTCTTTCCGTCAACTCTACCAACATTGATGTGGCGCCAAAGTTGAACGGCGATGTGGTGGTGATCCCCGACTTTGGCAAGGGCAACGCCAGCTTGTATAAAAATATGCGGACGTTGGAGGAGATGGGCGTTGCGTATATCGCCGACCCTGTGCTGGACCCGATCGGGTTTGGCGCGGCGGAGTCGATAGCGAGATATGTACGGCTGCGGCAGAAGTTCCCGGATGCGCGGATCATGGCGGGTATCGGTAATATCATGGAGTTGACCTCGGCGGATAATGTTGGGCTGAACGCCATGCTGGCGGGGCTGTGCGCGGAGTTGAAAACCGATTTCGTGTTGACCACCGAGGTGATCGGCTGGAACGCCGACTCTGTGCGGCAGTTGGCCATCGCCCGGCAGATCATGGAGCGGGCCGTGACGGAGCATATCCTGCCGAAACATTATGATGACCGCCTGCTGGTCCTGCGGGACGCCAGCGCAAGGCCGTTCACCACCGCAGAGCTGAAAACCATGAGCAAAAGTATCAAGGATCGAAATTATCGTGTCTTTGTGTCGGGCGGTGTTATACATATTTTCAATCGTGATATATACCTGAAGGAAACATCGGTTGATGAAATATTCGAGAAGCTGGAAGTGGACGATCCGTCCCATGCATATTACCTGGGCAAGGAGTTGATGAAAGCCAACATAGCGTTACAATTAGGTAAAAACTATGCCCAGGATCAGCCACTGGGCTGGGGGTATATATCCGAGCGTATTAAGCCTGGCCGGAAAAGATAATGATTATAGAGACGATCGTTTCCACTATCTCTGAGAGTGGTGAAGTAAATTTTGCTCCTGTGGGTGTGCGTATTGTTGATGAGAAGAATATATCTATGGTTCTTTTCCACGGTTCAGTTACATACGCGAATCTGTCGAGAGCTCGCTCTGGAGTAATAAACCTTACCAACGACCCGCTCCTGTTTGTAAAAACTGCGTTGTACGACTATTCGCCAGAACATACCCTTTCGGAAACTGTCGCTGGCGCGAATATTAATGTCGCGGATGAGACTGTAGAATTTAAAATCACATCAGTTGACCAGTTTGAAAATAAATCGAAATTTAAAGGTATCATTCTGTCCAGGACAAATAGAAAACCGCCGCCAGTTGGATTTTGCCGGGCGCCGGGCGCAGTGATCGAAGCGCTTGTCGCAGTGACAAGGATCGGGATTTTGGATAAAGTGGAAATCGAAGGGACGCTGAGGCAATGCCGCATTATCATAGAGAAGACCGGCGGACCAAACGATATGGAAGCGATGGAGTTGGTAGAAAGATTTTATGAGCAGAAGCAACAATAGCGTAATTGTATCCGCCAGCGGCAGATTGCATCTTGGGCTGGTAAAAACCAGCTCCAAACCTGAATATCTATCGGCGGGTCTATCGCTGGTGGAGCCAGTCTGCAAGGTCCGTGTAACGAAATGCGATGATGAGCCGGACACGGGCCATCATACAAAACGTGTAACTAATGCGTTGAATGCAGTATGTGACGCCCTTAAAATCGAGAACCGGTTTTCTGTCAAGTTCATAGACAGATTGGCTGTCCATTCCGGGTTCGGATCCGGGTCCCGGCATGACTTGTGTGTAGCCAAAGGGGTCGCGCAGTTGGCCAGGAAGCGGGTGATGGCCATGCAGCTGGCCGAAATCCTTGGCAGAGGAACACGTTCCATGATGGGTATCGCCTTATTTAGCAAGGGTGGGTTTGCAATTGAAGCAGGGGCCACAATCTCTCATTCTTATATACCACCAGAATGGAGGGTCATTCTGATCAACCCGAAAATCGAGAAAAGCGACAAAACATATATCCATGGGCAAACGGAGGATAGCATGATTTCAAATTCATTTGCTTTGTCTTTGCGGTCTGGCAGCAAGATCTCCGGCTCAGTGCGTAAAGAAATGTTGGGTTCCATATGCGAAAACGATTTTAAAAGATTCGAACTTGCTGTAAACTATTTACAGAATCAAGCGGTGAAACAGTTCGGTTCGTTTCAGGGAGGAAGCGCATCAACAAACTCTGGGCGGATGATCCTCGAGTTTATGAAGAAGAGAGGCTTAAAAGCCATTGGACAGTCCAGTTGGGGTCCAACGGTTTTTGCTTTGGCCCCTTCTGAAGACGCCGCGGAATCGATCATAAAAGAGCTGTTCGGGCTGGCTTATGTGGAGTCTGCCCAGATAACTGGAATTGCAAGTAAGGGTTACCAGATCAGCAAATGCAAAGATAAGGGTCGATGAGCTAATTTTAGTTGGGTTGTAACATGCCTTTACATAATGTATGTTATTAAAATTCAAAGCAATAATCTTTGGTGACGCCCCCAGCCCAAGTATCCATCTGCATACTGTATCGCAGGCTTTTCCATACCGCTATGTGACCAGGTTGCTTTGACACTGTTATAGGAAGAGATAAAAATTAATATAATAGCCGGGAACGCACGTATTTTTACTGTTCTATTTGCGTTCTGTTTTCTACTTTTACTGATCGGCGCCATAACTCCAAGGCACCCGGATGTGGTTATCCGGCCGAGTGACCAGATCGATATCCCGCACCAGCTGCCTGGTCCGCTGGACGCCTGGAACGAGTTTGAAAGTCATACGATTAAACTGGACGCTCCTTACCGATCAAGCACAACGTTCACATTGGACCTGTTGGAAAGTCACGAGATCAACGCGCCGATTATTCAAATCTCGGTCAACAATAAAAAAGCAGGCGATATCACGGTCGAAAGGGGAAACGGCAAACCGTATCACCTGTGGAAAAGTGAAGGCAAGCGATCCACCTATCATCTGGAGATACCATCATCGTATTTCGATAAATCGGAGAACAGTATTGAAGTCGAATCGGTTACCGGCTCCTGGATCGGGATCGACAAGATAACACTCACCCGGATACCCTATAGCTGGGAGCTTTGGTTCCATATACCGGTTCCCTGGAATTTTTATCTCTTTTGGTTCTTTCTTTTATCGGCGCCATTGTTTATCGCATATGTCGCATCTGCGCGTAGTGAAAAGTTTGAGTTGAAACCTGTAATATTTAGTTACATTACGATAGGCATGATTGCCCTCTCATTTCTGGTGATGATAGCTGCGGTCGCTGTCTATATAGAAGTCAAAACACCATGGATCGTGGAGAACAGCGGCCGGCCGGCCCGCGCATTTTTCTCCAGCAGGTTTATAGAAGATTCCGAGCTGGGGTGGAAAGGAATATCCAACTACACTTCATATGTAAAGGAATCGCACAGCCATGAAGCTTCTGTTTTTTACGCGACCAACCGGCATGGGTTCAGATCCCTTGAGGGCGAGAAAGAGTTTCCTGACGCTGGTGAGGCGATGGTGCTGGGTGACTCGTTCGTGCATGGAATCTATCTGGCCCAGAATGAAACAATTCCATATCACCTGTCGCAAAGCCTTGATGGCTATGTCTACAACTTTGGAATGGTTGGCTATTCGACAGATCAGCAATATACTCTTTTCAAAAAATGGATCGATAAAATCAATGTCAACTGGGTGGTGCTGGTGTTCTATGCCAACGACCTCCTATACCTGGATAAACATCACGCTCAGAAATCGTATAAGCCTAAATATGAAATCAATGACAACCAGGTCAACCTGGATAAGCTTGAGCATTCGCTGGAACTGGCGTCTGTTGATGATGTTTACCAATCGACAGACATGCCGGAAACCCACGACCTGTTCTGTTGTTTTAAAAAGCGGGAGCATAAAGTAATAAGCAGAATATTTACAAGGCTGAAATCGTATGTCAGGACCATGCCATATCCATCAGAACTGCTTTCGACCCTGATCCATGATATTCGGTATACAAAGATTGATGTGAACGTGCAGAACCTGGAAGTGCGGGATGAGTATTTTCATTCACCAGATATTTTCGAAGAGAAACTTAGCCTGGCGTTTCAGTTTTTTAAGGAGATCCATACCCAGGCGAAGGAGTATGGCGCCAATTTTCTATTGGTGTATATGCCAGATGTGCGTCAGATTGTGGATAGCGATCATAAGGACCGGAGCCTGCTGACCAAAAGCTTCAGCCGGATGTGTGGTGAGCATGGAATTAACTGCGTCAACCCCGCTGAAAAGATTACAAAGCGACACAAATTCGAGGATATGTACTTTCTGGATGATGGTCATATGTCACCCGCCGGCGCCAGTCTGCTGTCGGAGCTTATAGCAGAAAGGATGCGTGGCTTCAGTCAATAGGTTCCAGGTATCAGCGCATAAATAGCTCCAGCCCGATTCCATGATAGAATGACCGTCAGGAACGGATCTTAATGATTAATCGGAGCTAGCTATGAACATCAGCATTGTAAAACCGAACAAATCATTCTCCCGGTACATTATTTGCCTCTCATTATTGGCGTTTATTGGCGCCCCACTGGCCAGTTGCACTCCAAAAGGAACAGCCACCCATGAGAAGGAACCGATAAAAGAAAGCCCGCAAACCGATGGCAAAGAGCCATTTTGCGGGATATCATTCAACACCGGATGTATATCCGATTCTGATTGCGCCATTGGTGGCTGCTCTGGCGAAATATGCATGGGCGTTGATGAAGCCAGGGATATACTATCCGCCTGTGAATGGCGGGAATGTTACGACGCTCCCTCCTATGGGATGGAGTGCGGGTGCTTCAATGGAGGCTGTTCATGGGGAAACCAGTAAATTGTATTAGCGATCGTTGCAGGCAGCCTACTCGCCCATTACCTGCACAATAACTTCCCTGTTCCTGCCACGGTTATCAAAATCCACCAGCACGATCTGTTGCCAGGTACCCAGCCGCAATGCGCCGTTGTTAAACGGTACTGTCAACGACGCGCCCAAAAGCGCCGCCCGCACATGACTGAACCCGTTGCCGTCACCCCACCTGGCGTCATGGTCATAAGAAATGTTTTGTGGGGCCAGCCGTTCTATGGCGCCCTTCAGGTCGGCCACCACCCCGCTTTCAAACTCGATGGTGGTTATCCCGGCGGTGGAGCCAGGCACAAAAACCGTCGCTATTCCATCAGATATTTGTGATCCTGCCACAGCGGACGATACCGACCGTGTGATATCGATGATATCTGAAAACCCTTTGGCTTGCGTTTTAAAAGATGAACTGTAAATCAACCTGACGCTCCCGTTTTTGTGAATAATAGTGGCAGAATATCATATTTTCAACATACAGTCCGCCGCACAAAACGTCTGGTTATAATTTAATATCCTTGTGTGTGTGGGCAATGAGAACTAGAATTTTATAATAAGTAATAAACGTGAAATTGGATCGGTATGTCGGTTAAAAGAATAGTCATCGGAATCAGCGGCGCCTCGGGTGTGGTATACGGGATACGTCTGCTCCAGGCGCTTAACAATGTTTCTGACTCGATTGACTCGATCCTGATTCTGACACCGTCGGCGGAAAAGAACATCTGTATTGAAACCGACTATACCGTCGATCATGTGAAAAACCTGGCCAGCCGTGTGGAAAATTATCATGACCTGGCGGCGCCCGTTTCCAGCGGCTCATTTAATACGATGGGGATGGTGGTCGTTCCATGTTCCATGCGCTCACTGTCGGATATTTCCAACTCCAACAGCAACAACCTGCTGACAAGGACCGCCGATGTGACGCTCAAGGAGGGGCGGAAGCTGGTGCTGGTCCCCCGGGAGACGCCGCTGCACAAAGGCCATTTGAAGCAGATGCTGAATGTCGCCGATAACGGAGCGACCATTCTGCCGCCGATGCCTGCGTTTTATCATCAACCGAAAAGTATAGAGGATATCGTAGATCATACCATCGGGAAGATTCTGGACCAGTTCGCCATCGGGCATGCCTTGTATAAACGGTGGGGCGAATAATCCGACGCCGAACCATCCGCGCCCATTGCGCCCCCTTCGTCCTTTTCACCCTACCACGGCCCCGTTTCGCCCCCTGGCCATAACTAGAACTTGCGTAACAAACCTATAACAACACCCTGTATCGTCACCCGATCGGCCGGGACAGTGATCGGCTCCATCGCCGCATTGGCAGGCTGCAACCGAACAGTATTGCCCTCCAGATAATATTTCTTTAACGTCGCGCTATCGTTATCCACCAGCGCAACGACAGTCTCGCCGTTTTCCGCGCGGCTACGCTCGTCGACTATCACATAATCGCCGTCCTGGATATGTTCTTCCACCATAGAGTCGCCCTTGACCTTCAGAACGAAGGTGCGGGCCCTTCCCAGCATATCGCCCGGGATAGAGATGCTCTCCTCCATCTGGTAAGCCTCCACCGGGACGCCAGCGGCGATGGTCCCCAGCAGTGGCGCCTCCATGGGCGTCGACTTACCTGGTGTATCAACCTCCGTTAGTTCAATGGCGCGGCTAAGGTTACGGTACCGCTTAAAAAGCCCCTTTGCTTCAAGGTTGGTCAGATGTTTATGGATCGTGGCAGGGGACGACAGACCAAAATGCTCCCCGATTTCCGCGATGCTGGGCGCGTAACCTTTATCGTTGATGAACGACACAATAAAATCGTAAATCAGCTTTTGCCGTTTTGTAAGATGCATATCGCTTCCATATCAGTTAAATTCATACTGTCTACTATAAACTGAAACCAATATAACCGAAAATAAAACGAAATGCAACAGCTTTTTCGCTAAATGTTCTTGTTTTGCTTGAGCGGTTTGGCTTAAAGAATCACTGTAACAGCATTAGTCTTTCTAAATCAACTGTTTAATGGAAGTCACTTCATTACAGGCCATCGGTCAGTTCTGCCGCATTGCATGGTAATCTCTGCCAGAATGCTGGTTGGGTATATTGGCGGACTTTTATTTGCTGCTTTTTTGGTTGCAATCCAGACCAATGTGAGCAATGTCACATTAGTCCGGAAAGGATTCTAGTTGTTATTCAGCGCTATTTTTCCAGCTTGGAAAAAACCAAACTGGTTTTTATTGCCATACCGGTCTGAGCTTCCAGCGCTAGTAACCGTAATTTTAATTCATCAACTTCCGCCAACCGCGCTTCCAGCTCTGCGATCTTCGCGTCTTTCTCTTTCACCACATCATACAGCCCCTGGATGGCGGCGAGGGCTACTCCATCCGCGTCGAGGGTGGAGATCCCCTTTTCGTCATGACCCAGGCTGTACGCCTTGTAAAAATCCTGCGCCATCGGGCCCATATGCCGCACCGGCGCGTCCACACCCTTGTACTGCCAGGTGGCTATCTCCATCTGAGCCAGTTTATCCAATACCTTGCGGGCGTCCACCTTCACCACCTTCTCCTTCGATGCCCGATCACTCATGGCTACCCATGCCGTGGCGCCAGGGTTCAGACGCGCCCCGAGGTTGGCTGCCGCGTTGGTAAACAGAAGGTAGCCACCTCTGGCTCGGAACGTCACCTGGTTATGATTGGATGATTGAATATCGGTGTTGGTGCTGTCGCCCCATACGAAAGCTCCTGTGTGGACGGCCTTGGCCCTTCTGCCCACGGCAAAGCTATAGCCTGCGGCCGCGTTGCCATGCCCACCCGGGATGGTGGAAAAAATACCGTAGGCCTGGTTAAAAGCTCCGCCGCCCACCACGGCGTAATTATTGCCAGCAAAGTTTTTGTAGCCGCCACCCACGGTGGAATATTTCCCGCTGGCGATGTTACGTAGGCCTCCGTCCACAGTTGAAAAACTGCCACTGGCCATGTTAACGGCGCCTCCGCCCACGGTGGATTCAGAGCCGCTGGCGGTGTGACCCCATCCGCCACTCACGGTGGAAATGTAGCCGCTGGCTCTGTTACTGGTACCTCCGCCCACGGTGGCAAATCGGCCACTGGCATTGATTTTTTTACCTCCGCCCACGGTGGAACCCAAGCCGCTGGCGGCGTTTTCCCAGCCTCCGCCCACAGTGGATCGCTGTCCGCTGGCGGTGTTACTATCCCCTCCGCCCACGGTGGAACCCAAGCCGCTGGCGATGTTGCTATCTCCTCCGCCTACGGTGGCGTGGGTTCTGTCGGCATCGGTTCCGGCGTTGTCGCCCGCCTGGTTGTTCAATCCGCCGCCTATTGTGCCCCAGTTGTCGGTCACTTTGTTAAAGTTTATAAGGAAAGGACTACCACCCCCACTGATGGTGGCTCCTTCTATTGCGGTGATACTGTTATAGAGCGGGTTTTCTTCAACGTTCGGGACCTGCGCGCTGGCCAGGCCTGTCATTACAAGCATGGATATGGCCGCGACGGCGAATGAAGATAACCAGTGGTCAAACGATCTGTTTTTCATAACACGCTCCTTTTGTAAACATTGGGAAAAGTGGACATTGATATGAAACCAGCATGAAATATGATACAGCTGCGCCCTTCCATGAGCTCACCCTATCCATAAAAGTTATAATATCAATAAATAAGCAAAAATTCTATCTGCTGATGTTATACCGATCCGGGTTGCCGAGTCAATAATATTGATGCCAGTTGTTTGCCCTGGGTTGTATAGCTGTTTAAGCAGTAAAATATGGTGAATGCGCCTTCGGATTGCGGACAATAACCGTGCCAAAACGGGCGGAATTGGATTCCACAGATGCTTCTTTTGCCTCATATCCCTCAAATGCCTCATATGCTCCAAATGCTTCAAATCCCTCACCTGCTATTTGCATACACTGTTTTCTTTTATAATGTGGTTATTAATGCACAGCGGGTGCAGAAATGGATATACAGAGTTAAAGACAAGATGAGGATTGGATACGTGAATTATTGGTTGATCAAATAAACAGGAGCTTTGCGCTATGTTTTTCCCACAGGTTTGACCGATGTCTATTATCTATCTATTATTAACATGAGAAGTGAATATGAAACCTGAAGTCATACAAACCAGATCAACGCTTGGTTTTAGCGATTGGTGGACACATCTGAAGGCGCGGCTCGGCTTCAACCGCATGGGTCATTTGGTTGAACCTGGGTTATACTCGCTGGGCGCGCCGAACAAGGCGTCGCCTGTTTTTGTCACCGCAAACTATACGCTCAGTTTCGATGCCTTACGATCTGCCCTGGGTGGTATCGACTGCTATATCATGGTCCTGAACACTAAGGGCGTGAACGTATGGTGCGCTGCAGGCAAGGGAACGTTTGTGACAGGGGAGCTTGCGGATAAAATCGAATCGACACAACTGGACAAAGTAGTAGCGCATAAAACTGTCATCCTCCCTCAACTGGGCGCGTCCGGTGTCGCGGCGCACCTTGTTAAAAAGCAGACCGGTTTCAAGGTTGAATATGGCCCTGTGCTGGCCCTTGATTTGCCAAAGTACCTGGTTAGTCATCAGGCCACACCGGAAATGCGAAAAGTACAATTCCCGTTACTCGACCGGATTGTCCTGATACCGATTGAGGTGAAGGCGGCCATTTTGCCGTTATCGGCTGTATGCGCTGTTATATTTTTCGCGGTTGGCGCCATACCGGCGATAGGCCTGTTCATATGCGCGCTTGCCGGCATTCTGCTATTTCCGATGTTGTTGCCAATTATTCCGGGGCGTGATTTCAGCGCAAAAGGCGCCTTGTTAGGGGCGTTAATCAGCGCGCCGTTTGTTTTAACATCCATAGCAGCTGCAGACACCCCTATATGGGAAAGGATAGTGATCGCAGTTTTTTTCCTGCTGGCGGTTCCATCGGCCACGGCGTTTTTTGCGCTCAACTTTACTGGCGCCACCACGTTCGCATCACCTAGCATGGCGCGCAGAGAGATATTCAGATATGTTCCTGTAATGGTGTGGAGCTTTGGCATTGCAGTCATTCCGGGGGTCGCAAGAACATTGTTCTTACTTTTTGGAGGCGCATGAATGATAGCTACATCGGAACTGAACAGTTTGCGATATGACCCTCAAAAATGTGTCAATTGTGAGCTTTGTATATTTGTTTGTCCACATGCGGTATTTACTCATGGCGAAAATGTTGTCGTCGACGTTAAAATGAATGATTGTATGGAGTGCGGCGCCTGCGCAGTAAACTGCCCCACCGAAGCTATAGAAGTCGATAGCGGTGTAGGATGCGCATATGCTATGATGCGAAATTCGATAACAGGACAAAGCGACTCTATCTGTTCAGCCAATGTCAAGACTTCCTGCGGCTGATAAAACTGAATAACGTTTTCGTTTATCCGTCTAACCAGGGTAAACATGTTTGGAGATTATAATGACCAGGTCTATAACTCGTATGCTCTCTTCGATAGCGATAGCCGCCCTCCTGTTCGGTATGCCGGCGATGGCGATCGAGGAGCCTGTAGAAGCGGTCGAGGCGCCTGCGCCGCTGAAAGCGATCGCCCTCTATTATCACGCCAATTGGTGAGTGTTGTGCCAGAAGGTGGGTCCCATCTTCGAAAGTTTGAAAACAGCTTATGAAGGCAAACCTATACAGTTCCTCAAGCTCGACCTGACCAGCAGATACACCGTCGATGGCGCGGTGAAGGATGGCCAGAGGATCGGTGTGAAAGATATATTCGATTATAACAGGAGCACCGGGGTCATCGTTCTTGTCAACCCGGACACGATGCAGGCTATCGACAGCTTTGGCTCGACCCATTCGGAGGACGATATCCGCTCCGCCATCGATAAAGCAATCGGGCTGTAACCATTTAGGATTCGCTGTGGCCAAAACGCCGAACAACCTGTCGAGCCCGGTGCAGTTCATCAAAGGTGTGGGGCCGAAAAAGGCGGAGCTGTTTGCAAAGCTGGGCGTGCATACCGTCGAGGATCTTCTATACCATTTCCCCACCCGGTACGAGGACCGATCCACCATCAAAACCATATCGCAGATCGAGGTGGGCGAGACCGCGGTGGTGGAAGCGTCGGTGCAAAGCGTTGCCGCAATTCCACGGCGGAAAGGGCGGCGGGTGTTCGAAGTGATATTCCAGGACGACACCGGCATACTGCGCGCGTCGTGGTTCGCCTTTTCGGAAAAGGCGTTGCGGGCCAGGTTCGTGGTCGGCTCTGGCTGGGTTGTCTCCGGCAAGGTCAGCTTCAATAACTATCGGCGCAGCAAAACCATGATCCATCCCGACACGGAGCCGAAGGTCGATGACGCGGAAGGGCCCGACTCCATCCACTTCGGCCGCATAGCGCCGGTATACCCGTTGACCGAAGGGCTATCGCAGAAATCGGTCCGGGCGGCTATTCATACAGCGCTGGACCAGGCGGGCCATATGGTGGATATCGTCCCGGAATATCTGAATCAACGGCTCGAACTGCCAGCGCTGGCGGAATCTGTGAAACAGACCCATTGGCCGCCGGAGGATGCCGACCTGGGCCGGTTCGCCAACTTTCAGGCGCCGGAACAGAAGAAACTGATCTTCAACGAATTCTTCCTGCTCCAGACCGGCCTCGCGCTGAAACGGAACCAGAACCACAAACAGGAAATCGCGGGGACCGCCATGCAGATCGACAAAAGGTTGAGCGCCAAAATACGATCGTACCTACCGTTCGAGCTGACCGGGGCGCAGACAAAAGTGTTGAACGAAATCGCGAAAGATTTGCGCAGTGATTCGCCGATGAACCGCCTGTTGCAGGGCGATGTTGGCGCCGGAAAAACCGCCGTGGCGCTCTGTTGCGCGCTGATAGCCGTGGCCAACAAAAAGCAGGCGGCCATAATGGCGCCGACGGAGATCCTGGCCGGCCAGCACTACAAGAACATCACGAACCTGCTCGGCGCCACAAAAATAAATATTGAACTGCTGACCGCCGGATCCGCTGGCAAGAAAGCTGTATATGAAAAAATCGAGCGGGGCGACACCCACATAGCCATCGGCACCCACGCGCTGATCCAGGAAAATGTAACCTTCCACGACCTGGGGCTGGTGGTGGTGGATGAGCAGCACCGGTTCGGCGTGCTGCAGCGGGCGGAGCTGATCAAAAAAGGTTTAAGCCCGCATACTTTGATAATGACCGCCACACCGATCCCGCGCACGCTGGCCATGACCTTGTATGGCGACCTGGACGTGTCGGTGATCGACGAACTGCCGCCGGGTCGTCCGCCGCTGGAGACGAAGATATATACTCCGCAAACCAGGGCCGCTGCCATCAACATAGTCCGCCAGCAGATCGCCAAAGGGAAGCAAGCATACATCGTCTATCCGCTGGTGGAGGAGAGCGAAAAACTGGAGCTGAAAGCGGCGGTAACCATGTTCGAGCAGTTTCGGCAAGACGAGTTCGAAGGTCTGCGCCTCGGTCTGACCCATGGCCGGATGAAAAGCGCGGAGAAAGAGCAAGTGATGGACCAGTTCATGCGGGGCGATATCGATATACTTGTGTCCACCACTGTGATTGAAGTCGGGATCGATCAGCCGAACGCCACGGTGATGATGATCGAACATGCCGAACGGTTCGGGCTGAGCCAGCTCCATCAACTGCGCGGCCGGGTGGGTCGGGGCGTCGATAAATCGCATTGCCTGTTGATGGCCGAGTGCAAGCCTGGGTCGCCATCGTGGGAGCGGTTGAACGTGCTGGAGAAAAGCCGTGACGGATTCAAAATCGCCGAGGCTGACCTGACGATGCGGGGGGCCGGCGATTTTTTCGGCGCCCGGCAGTCTGGCATGCCGGAGTTCAAGGTGGGCAATATACTGCGCGATTACCAGATTCTTGCCGAGGCGCGCAACGCCGCATTCGATCTTGTGCAGGGTGACCCAAAGCTGGAAAAGCCGGAGCATCGTAACCTCCATGCCGCCCTGACGGAGAAATGGAAAGAAAAATTCGAGCTCGGCGAAATCGGCTAGAGATCGTACAGCGCGGCGGCGCAGGCGGCCGGGTCGATCCTGTCCACCGGCGTACCATCGAGTTTGTCGGGCGTATTACGCTTGATCGCGTTTTTGTACAAACGCCCATGGCCGATCAGGATGACCGGCGCATCTTTCAGCTTTTGCTTTTCGATTATCTGATCGATCGCCGTGGCAATCATCCTGTTCTGGGCGGTTAATATCTGGCGCGCTATAGACCTGATCCCATCATCGTTCAACGTTTTCACATCGGACAACACGAGCCGCGCCAACCGCATTGATGCGCCCCGTTTCGTTTTCGCTCCTCCGTCCGGGGTGGGGGTTGTGTAATCCTTTGCCGTGATATTGCCCAGGTACAGATGCGCGTCGCCGACTATAGAAAAATATTCGGGGCAGGCAACAATCCGCTTGCCATTAATCCTGATCACAGGGCAAACGCAGGCGCTGTTGGCGCGCAGATAGCCGGTGTATAACAGCTCGCCATTTCGCATACGCTGATAATCTGTCTTGCCGATAACCGCGCACTTGCCGTTTTTGACAGGCAAAAGATCTGTGGTGGTGGAGCCGATATCGACGATCAGGCAATCGGCCAGACGGGTGGCGACCCACCGGGCCGTGGCCGCCCAGTTGGCGGAGGCCACGCTTGCCGGGCGCCTTTGGGCAGTGGCGAAAGGGACCAGGTCGCCTTCCACATTTACGATACGCAGCTCCCGGCCCTGCGCCGCCCTGCGGACGGAATCAAGGATGAACCGCACACCCTCCGTCCGGTTCGCAAAAGTGTCCGACAGCTCGCCGGTCATGGTGAGGGCGATCCGGTCCGGTCTGGATTTTTCGATTATGCTGTCAAGCAATGCAGTCAGGTCGGCGTGGTTCCTGTAAATTTCGAATGGATAAATTTTCCGCCTGGCCAACGCCGTCGCGCCAGATTTCACAACAGCGCTTTTAACATGGGCGCCGCCTATGTCGAGACCAAGCGTTTTCATTCCGTCAGAACACCCGTTGTTGAAAATTTTGTTTTTCGTCGGTTGCTGATTTTTGGCAGTTTCCTGTCCAGCATGGCGTCGATCATGACCGATGCGGGGTTGATATCAAGCGCTGGCGACAGGGCGCAATAGCTGGTGGTCAGCCTCGGGTTTATCTCTATGACCACCGGCCCGTCATCGGTGGAAATATAGTCGAGCCCCCAATATCCGATCAAGCCAGGGATCGCCGATTTGATTTTAGCGACAAGGTTGACCAATAGTTCGTCAGGTTGCTCGTCACTGATTTCGCCGCCTGTATACTCGAAACCGTCGCCATCGAAAACCTGTCTGTTGACAGAGAGGATAACCGATTTGGATTCGTTCGATATAACGCTCAGGCTCATCCGCTCCCCTTCGATGAACTCCTGCGCCAGGAATTTTTCAGCAAGGGTGGAAGGGGCATTGTAAAGCTCGCCCGCCTGATGCAGCGTAACAGACTCGCCCCCGACGCCATCCACCGGTTTGCTTATCCATCGGTTTTGAAACAGCGGTGCCGGATCAAGAAAGCATTGCGCATGTATTGTCTTTGGATGTGCGATCCCCGCCCCTTCCATCGCGCGGGCGAACAGAAGCTTGTCGCCGGTCAGGCGTATGACGTCCGGTGTGGATCCGCATACTTTAATACCTCTGTGTAACGCGGCGGCGGTCAGCTTCTCCAGGACGCCTTCCGTTTCCGGGGCGATGATCAGCGCGTAATCACACTTTTCCAAAGATGCTGTAAATAGACTCCAATAATCTTTTTCAACATGATCGACGGTGAATGGCGCCAGGTCATCCAGTTGCGAAAAATCGTCCATGGCCGCGTGGAGCATGGCGGCGCCCTCATCCAGCGGCGCGTTGTCCGGGTCGCCATGCAGTATGCCGCCGGCGCTGAAGAACTCGTAAATAAATATGCGCTTGCTCATTTTCCTGTCGGCTCAACACGATCCATGAAATAGCAGAGGCAATCTTGCGCTATCGCCACCGGGTCGATGGTCAGCATGGAGGGCATAACGGCGCGCTTCAGCGACAGCTGGCCATCGCACAGCGTAAAATATTGGTCACGGATGTCGGCGCCATCTTCGCCGGTGACTTTCAATGGTATTTCGCTGTCCATATTAACCGTGGCGATATGGGCGCCTTCCGGCAGCAGCTGGAAATTCAGATGATCCAGATCGTCCCGAAAGTTGATATCCTTGTCGGATGATCCGAACCCGAAGCTGGCGCCTTTCTCCGGCCGCACGATCGCCCGGGAATGATACAGCTCCAGATCACTCGTCCTGATGTTCGCTTCCGGGATTTCTGATAGATGTAGGCATGCGTCCAGAAATTCCATGGCGTGCCCTGTTCCGTTAACCGTGCCGGCCTGGCCCGCCTCCAGCGCGATGGAGGGGCAGAATCTGGCGAACACAGTTGTCAGCGTAGTATCTGGTTTGGTGAAATAGACAACGCGCCGGTCGAACATATCAGCCAGCCGGACGGTGCGGCTGTCGAGTGTGGTCACGGCGGCATAGTGCGGGTTCAGCCCGGTGTTGTTGTGTATATCGACAGAAGCGAACAGGTTCCGCTTCCTCATTTCCGCTATCACCTGCTGTGCCATGGCGCCCTCTGCGCCGTCGGCCCCGTTCCATATCCGGTTATAGTCGGGCTGGCCCTGCAGGCGACGGGCGCCGACGCGGGCGGCCGATACATTGCCGATCAATATAGACATTCTTCTTGGCAATGGTTTGCCGCGATATTTTTCCATCAGCCCTTGTATGGCCAGCAGTCCTGTATCTTCGTTGCCATGCAGAAGTATCGACACGAAAAGCGTTCTGTCGACCCTGCCGGGCAAGTGGATCAGGGTCGGGCCGGTCAACACGCCCTCCAACTCCGTCGCCTGTACGGTCAGCAAAGCATCCGGGAACTGGTCAAGTATGGTTAACAACTATAGTCTCCATTCACCCACCGGCGCGCCTGTCGCCTGCCGCTCCATATAGGCGGAGCAGAGCTCTGTCATGGAACAATTATGTTTCGCCTGGTATTGCTTTTGCCATGTGGCGCCGGTCATGCTGCTTTGCGCTCTTTGCTTAATGATGCCGATATAACGGTTTATATCGATACTGTTTAAGCCCAGTTTTACCAGGCCATCGCGGGCGGCGGGGATCAGCTCTTTCTGTAACAGCTCACGTACTGGTGCATGTTTGCCGTTTAGCCATACTATCCGGGCGTCGAGCCCATCGCGGGCGGCGTTGTAAAAATTTTCTTCAGCCTGGGCGAACGATAGCATTGACTCTGGCGCGGTTTCCGCCCTGCCCATGGTCTCTATCAACCCGAAAAAGAAAGCGGCGTTGGCCATCACATCAGCCACCGTCGGGCCGGCGGGGTTGACCCTGTGCTCTATCCGCAGGTGGTACGATCCGTCGTCCGACATGCCGACCAGCGGCCGGTTCCATCGCCATATGGTGCCGTTGTGCAGGCGCAGATGACAGAACTGGTCCGGCGCTCTGTCGAACACCATGGGGAGCAGCGGCTCGTAATACTTTGTGTTGTTGGCGAAGATATCGAACAGCGAATCGCCCGCGTAGCAGCGCCCCAGGGAAACCCGGCCGGCGGTTTCGTTCGACTGCAGGTTGGCCAGCGATTGTTCGAACACCGGGATGCGTGTCTCGTCCCATAACTGTTTGCCGAAGAGGAAGGGCGAGTTGGCCGAGAGGGCCAGGATCGGGGCGGAGAGGATGATCGACGAGTTGTAGAAGCGGACCGACTGATCAAAATCTACCTGTAGCTGGATCTGCAGCGCAGTGGTGGCCGCCTCCAGCATCACGCTTTCGTGCTCGATGGATAGGCGGTCGGCGCCGTTGATTTCGATGTCGATCGGTTTGCCTTTTCGCCGTTCCATCACCTGGTCGTTCAGGGCGCGGTAACGTTTCATTTTCGACATGTTGTCCGGGACCAGATCGTCGGCGCCGACGGTGGGCAGGATGCCGATCATCACCACGGCGGTGTCCAGATCGTTCGCCTGTCTGACGCAGTTGCGCCAGGTGCATTCCAGCTTTTCATGCATGACGCTCAGCGCGGCGCCGTCGAGTCTCTCCGGGTCGCTGTTCAACTCAATGTTGAAGTTGGCCAGTTCAGAACAGACCAGCGGATCGCCCAGCTCGGTCAGGAACCGTTCGTTGATCGACGCCGGTTTGTGCTGTTTGTCGACAAGCCACGCCTCCAGCTCGAACCCGCCGACACCGTGCCGGTTCGAAAACGCATGTTCCGCGAACAACTCACCCAGCAGATCCGTCTCCGCCCGCAGATTCTCCGCGAACGCACAGAAATCATCGTCGGTGAAATGATGCGAATCGATCTCCTGCCCCAAATCATGCTCCAGATAGTTGATAAAAGCTTATATTCTTATGATAAACGATGGAGGGAAAGGAGGAGTGGGAAAAAGAGAGGACAAGCGTCAATTGGTATCTGTTGGAGATGCATCCTCTTGTGAAACCTCGTATCCTAAAACTTTGGCTTTACCGAAATAGGCATTAGCTTTTTCGGCATCACCCTTGTGGCGGTATAAGGCACCAAGGTTATTATAAGCTATAGCAAGTGATGGGCTATTTTCAATAATTATATGATAAGCTTTAATCGCTTTGTCAATTTGCCCACTTTTAGTAAAAGCCTCGGCCAGACTAAAAAAGGCATCCTCTCTGTAGCCGCCCCATCTACTAATACCTATTTCAAATAATTTAGCCGCACTATTGTACTTTTTTTGTTTAGAGTAAATTGTTGCCAGAGCAAAGTAGAAGTTTGCTTGAAATGGTGTGGCTTTGATAGCAGATTTGTATAGTTCGATCGCTTTATCTTCATCCCCTTGCTTGAAATATATTGCGCCAAGATTTGCAAGCGCTAAACCACTATTTGGGTTTAATTCTAACGCCTTTTGGTATTCATTTTTTGCTTCATTTATCTTTTCGTTTTTCTCGTATGCGGTTCCTAGGTTTATGTGTGCCCTAGGTTTATTCGGCGATTTTGACGCTACATCCAACCAAAGAGATTCATGGCTTTCCCAAACGTAGTTTCTTTCTTTGGAAATAATTGAAACGCTTGCAATAGACAATAAAAAGAATAGGGTTGCCAAATAGTAAATAAAAGATATTTTGAGCCAATTAAGTAGTTGAAATGCTAATGATGCAAATGTCAGGAGGAGCCCAACCAGGGGTAAATACATCCTGTGTTCAAATACTAGGTCTTCCAGTGGGTAGAAGGAGGACTCAACTGACATTGTTAAAAAGAAAAAAACGATGCCAAACGATGCTATACGGTTTTTACTAAACAGCCATAACCCAAAACCTAGAAGCGTTATCAGCGCTATGAAAGCAATATATGAATCTGCAAAAGAGAAAGAGATCGGAAAATTATAATCGAGATTCTGGGCAAAGGGCCATACCAAAAGTTTCAGATAAACAGTGGTAATTACATTAAACTGCGTGAGTAAATAATGGTATGACGACAGAATGTTTGATTGCCGGTATGCAATGTCAAATAATGCGCCACTCTCACCAAAAATGATAAGTATTGGAATCACTAATATAACAGGAACAAATATTGATAGTCTGACAACTTTATCTTTTAATCGAGCTATAGATTTACTTACAAAATAATATTCCGCCAAAACGATCGCCACAGGTAATGTGATAGCATTTTCCTTTGTAAACATTGCGGCAAAAGCAGTTAAAACTGACCCTATGAAATAGTAATCAGTGTTGCTAGAAGATATTTTTTTGGCTTCTATTGCTAACGAACTTTTCAAATATAAGGTCAGGGACAAGAAATAAAGCAATGCCACCATAGAAGTATTTCTTTGCCAAATATAAGTTACAGCTTGTGTTTGTAATGGGTGTGTGGCGAAAATTAGAGCCACCAATACCGGGATTACTACTATTCCATTATGTTTTGATGCGATCTCATCAGCAATGCGGGCAGATTCAGCTTGAACAATCGTGGTAACAAACCAGAAAACAGTTAAAGCGCATAGAAAATGTACAATGAAATTAAAAATATGATATCCGAATACGTTTAGCTCTCCTAAGTGATAATTAATTGCAAGGCTTAAATAAACCAGGAAACGAGTACCATTAATGGACCAGATGTTGCCAATATTTGAAAGATCCTTGATAAATTTGTTTTTAACAATTGAATATTCTCCATCAAAGTGGAATGGATAGTAAAACGTATCTTCGTATATATAAAAAAGGATCAAAAAGGAAGTTATCGCAAAGAATAAGTAGGGGAGAATCCTATGATATTTTTGCATCACTTAAATGAGTAGTAAAAATCAGTTATTAATAAAAAAAAGCATGGCGCCGAAACGCCATGCCCGCCAAATCCAAATTTAGTTAGCTTAAACTACTATTACTTTTGCAATCCACCTTTAGTAGAATCCCACGTATATGTATTTGAACAACGAGCGCTATCTCCAACACCGACAAAAGATTGGGATGCATCACCGGCCAAAGTTACTGTCACACCAGGAGTTGGTGAAAAACCGGTCGGGGTACCAGTGGTGGCAGTGCCAGTTACAATGTAAACATCATTTTCAGCAAAGTTGGCTTCCTGAGCAATTGCCATGTTTGCCAGGTCAGACTCAATCTGACCACAATATGCTCTCTCCCTATAAGCTGCAAATTGTGGGATGGCGATGGCGGCGAGGATGCCGATAATCGCTACGACGATCAGCAGTTCGACCAATGTAAAACCGCCTTTTCTTGTCTTCTTTAATGAACGCATCATTTGTTATTTCCTTCTCTTTTGTTAATATTGCGTTTTTGTTATTGACCGAACCGTTCGACCATTAATTATAAATTGTTACCCCATTGTATTACAATGTTCGTACCAAACAGGCCTTTTGATACATACAATTTTTGTTTACCCATTAATATCAATATATTACATTCCAACTGATACTACTTTCATGGGCGACCAGTATTGTGCATATTCACTCCAAAAACCTGTTCTACTGACAATTTTTGTCACTCCAGCCCGGTCTGACCTGCCTCTGAGCATATAACATACTATAAACAATGATATTAACACCTTATCCAGCATGAGTTCAAAAGCAACGTATATTGTCACTCTGGCAATTTATTTTTCCATGGCATATAAGGCTTATCTTATCAAATAGATAGATGTTTGCACTTTCACTTCAGTCCACTCAAAACCAAATATATTCCATTATACTGCTACTATGGTTGATTATCTTACCAACCTAAATCGGCAATATATTAGATAAGGCATAATCTATGCCGATCAATTCCTTTTCCACCTTTACTGGCTATTTGCCGGCACTATGTCATATACTTATGATTGCGTTTATGGTTTATCTTGAGCCGTTGTTATATAGATGTCGAAAAATTTTTATATAGATATGGAGGAATCATGAGCTTTTTAGGTATTTTAGCTGTTGCCGCTATCGGACTCGCCGGTTATGCCATTTCTCAATATAACGGGCTGGTCAGGCTACGAGCCCAGGTGAAAAACGCCTGGAGCCAGATCGATGTCCAGCTCAAAAGAAGATACGACCTGATCCCCAACCTGGTGGAAGTAGTAAAGGATTATATGGGATATGAGCAGGAGACATTGCAAAAAGTAATCGAGGCCCGGAACGCCGCCATGACCGCCACCAATATTTCTGACAAGGCAAAAAAGGAAGGAATGCTGACCGAATCGTTGAAAAGCCTGTTCGCCCTGTCGGAAAGCTACCCGGAACTGAAGGCGAACCAGAACGTGATGTCGCTGCAGGAAGAGCTCACCTCCACGGAGAACAAGATCGCCTTCTCCCGCCAGTTTTATAACGACTCGGTGATGACCTACAACATCAAGACCGATGTGTTCCCTTCCAACATAGTCGCCGGGATGTTCAACTTTGATAAGGAAGAGTTTTTCACAGCGCCGGAGCAGGAGCGGGAGCCGGTGAAGGTGGACCTGCGCCCGGATGGAAATATAAATGTAGACCTTCGTAAAGACTAAACGCAAGTCTGATCAACATGGAGAAGGTCACATGCCCAAACTGCGGCTATGAAAACCGACCGACCGCCGCATACTGCAACCTTTGCATAGAAACATTGCCCCACACAGTCCCGGCGGCCAGCTTCGGCGCGGGCGGATTTAATTTTCCGTTTCCGGTACCGGTTCCCATACCGGAGGGCAAAGACGCCGGCAAGGCGGAACCCAAACCAGCACCGGAACCGGCCCCGCCAATACCGGAAAAGAAAATCGACAAACCGGACAAGCCATCAGTGACACCTCAGAAACGTGTATCATTCTGGCGAGAGATCGCCAAGAACCGGCGCGACTCGTACATCCTGATCGCAGGGATGTTCATTATACTTATGTTGTTGGGTGGCTCCATCGGTGGAGCGTATGGTTCTGCAGGGACCGGGGCGCTGGTCGCCTTCGGTATAGCATGTTTCATGGGCATGTTCTCCTGGTTCTCCGGCAAAAGTTTTATACTGTCGATGAGCGGCGCCAGGAAGGTGGGCCATGACGACATGCCAGAGTTGTTCAACATAGTTGAAGAGATGAAGATCGCCGCTGGCGTGCCGATGCCGGAGGTGTACGTCATCGAATCGGACGCGCCGAACGCTTTCGCCACCGGGCGCGACCCGGACCATTCGGCCATAGCGGTCACCACCGGCCTGATGAAAAAGCTGAACCGGGACGAGCTGCAAGGTGTGATCGCCCATGAGATGAGCCACGTCAGGAACTTCGATATCCGGTACGCAATGCTGGCCAGTATCATCGTGGGCAGTATCGCATTGATAGGTGACGCCTTTCGGCGTGGGACGATGCATTCACGGGGCGGTATGCAGACCAGCGGCGGCAGAGGAGGGGGCAACCCGGTGATGCTGATAATCGCCATAGTATTAGCCATCGTGGCGCCAATCAGCGCCTACATGTTGCAGATGGCCATATCGCGCAGGCGTGAGTTTCTGGCCGACGCTTCAGCGGTGCAGTTGACGCGCAACCCGGATGGGCTTGCTTCCGCATTGGCCAAGATAGCGACGGATCCGGAGCCGCTCACCTCCACCAACCGAGCCACACAACATCTGTATATCATCAACCCGGTAAAGAGCTTTTCGATGAAATCCCGCTCGCTCTTTTCTACCCATCCGCCCACCGAGGCGAGAATAAACGCCTTAAAGAGGATGGGAGCGGATATAATATAACTTGCATCATAATTTTTCAGGACAGGGACATGTCAAACGCGTTGGACGACACTGTGGAGATGATTCTCCGTATAGGGGATAAGCTGGAACTGGAAAAACGATTCCCCGGTGAAAAACTTGCAGAGCGTATAGCAATTTCCAACAAGATAATCCGCTTCAAATCTATCATCTACAAGGATGATGGCGAGGTGGATGTGTTCCAGTGTTACCGTGTCCAACATTCCGACACGCTGGGCCCTTATAAAGGCGGCACCAGGCTTCACCCCACGGTCGATATGGATGACGTTAAAGCGCTGGCCACATTGATGAGCCTGAAAACGTCACTGGTCGATATACCTTTCGGTGGCGCCAAAGGCGGCATAAGTGTTGACCCGCGCCAGCTATCCAAAACGGAAAGGGAGCGCCTGCTCCGGCAGTACACCCGCCATATCATGGACGAGATCGGACCAAACAAGGATATCCCTGCGCCGGATGTTAATAGTGGCGCCGATGAAATGGCATGGATATATGATGAATACCGAAAGCATAATGATGACGCCCGCGCGGTGGTCACCGGCAAGCCGATATCCCTGGGCGGGTCGTTGGGGCGCGGCGACGCCACGGGCGATGGTGTGGTGATAACCCTTCTAATGGCCATGCGTGATTTCGGCATCAAGGAGCCGAAAATATCTGTGGAGGGATTTGGTAATGTGGGCTGCCGGGTGGCCTCTGATTTACACAGAAAGGGGTACAAGGTCGTTGCGGTCAGCGATTCCTCCGGCTGCGTTGAAAATCAGGATGGCGTCGATATCGAAGCGCTGATGTCGCATAAGAAGGAGACCGGGAAAATCGCAGAATTTTCGGGAGCTAATAAAGCGCCGAGCGTCGTCGCCTGCGATGCGGACATATATGTGCCATGCGCGCTGAGCCACTCGGTTAACAAGGATAACGTGGACCAGCTGAATGTAAAAATGATCGTGGAAGGCGCCAACGCGCCAGTCTCTAAAGAAGCGGAAAAAGTCCTCGATGACCGTGGCGTTATCATCGTGCCTGATATCCTGGCCAACTCTGGCGGTGTTATCGTCTCATACTATGAATGGGTGCAAAACCGTGAAGGATTCTATTGGAAATTGCATACAGTCCAGCAAAGACTGATGGAAAAAATGTCCGACGCCTATTTTCGGGTGAAGCAGTATTCAGACAAGTATTCGGTCAGATTGCGTGATGCGGCGTATTGCATCGCCATGGAAAAAATCGCCTACGCCACCCATTTGCGTGGCACGCAATAGCCTTTTATTCCTGCTTGGATTTTACTTTTTTCCTATAGCTCTTAAGCAGAACCGCAACGGCCACTATGATGCCGATAATACCAATGGCGATAGATAAGATTTCCATTATTCGGTCCCTTTGTCACTCTTTTTTCAACTTGAATTTATTCACGCACAGGATGGAATACTCAATCCAGTTCATTCCAAACCGTAACAGCTCTTGATCGTTTGTTTTGATTGCTTCGACGGTTTTGTTTTCCACATCAAACTTGTCGAGAAAGCTTGTATTGAATATAAAATCTCGGAACTTGTCCAAATCGTAAAGCGACATAAAGATCATACCGGTCTTTTTTTCATCCAGCGTCTGGTCTTCCAGCCTGGGATGGAACGTCAAAAAAGCGATCAGTTCATTGTTAATATTATATTCAGTGACCCTTTGGTTTTCGAACCATTCTTCTATGCTCCACTCCTTCTCGCCTTCGCCACCCTTGCAATGGTCTTCCTGTATATAAAACGCCACACGCCCGGTGGGCAGGTTTTCGCCCCCGGAAGAAACCGCCTGACCAATGGGATAGCTCCTGCATGTGGTCGGACGATCTTCATAAACAGAGCAGCCTTCCTCTGTGTTAAACGGGCAGGCGCCATTCTCCTGCATTTTCATGGTCACCACCGGCAGCCCGAAATCCTCGCCGATAAAATGGTTTGTATATTTTTCCAGAAACTCCGTTGAGGTTATACCAACCTTGTTTTTCAAACGGAGGATATCGTATGGGGTAAGAAAAATATTCGTATTATGGCAGCACACGTTCCAGCAATCGACCCCCTTGTGGCAATCGAACCGAAACGTGTCGTCCGGCGCCAGCTTCGGTAGCTTTTCCAGCGTTTCGTGGGCCGCTTCCAGCGGGTTTTTTATATTATCTTCCATATTCACTCCTTTTTGGCCAGGAGGCCATTATTGATCATAGCATGATTTGTAAAGCAGGAATTCATCAATGAGCATCCGCAATTCAGGAAGCTTCTCGCAATGATTGATCGTGTCGCGAAACCTGGCGGCGCCTTTCATCCCTTTGGAATAATAGTGCAGCCATGTTCGCATTTTCCGAAGCGCCGTCAGCTCGCCATAAAACGTTACCATAAGACCAATATGCTCAACTATCACTGTTCGAATTTCATCGGCGCCGATTTCGTAATGCTCTTCGGTCTTCTCCAGCCGGTCCAGCGATCGGAAAATCCATGGCGCCCCCAGGGCGGCCCGGCCGATCATGACAAGATCACACCCACTGCTATTCAGCCGGTCCATCGCCATCTGCGGTGATGTTATATCGCCATTACCGATGACCGGTATCTTCACTGAATTTGCTACTTCAGCGATAAGGTTCCAGTCGGACAAACCTTTATAACCTTGAGACGCTGTTCGGCCATGTAACGCAATGGCGGCAACACCACAACCTTCCAGAATTTTCGCCACCGTTACTGCGTTAACGCTTCTTGCATCCCAACCGGCTCGGATTTTGGCGGTCACCGGTTTTTTTATGGCGGACACCACCGCTTTCGCCGTCTGTTCAATCTTTTTCGTATCTTGCAGGATCGCCGCACCGCCACCGCCTTTGGTCACCTTTTTCACGGGGCAGCCGAAGTTGAGATCGATAATATCGCACGGGGTCCGCTCGACGATGACCGCCGCTTCCCTCATCATACCTGGGTCGCCGCCGAATATCTGCGCCGCCACCGGCCTCGGTTCGTCGGCGTCCGGCAGCATCCGGAATGTTTTTTCAGAATCGCGGACGATCGCGTTGGCGCTCAACAGCTCGGACGTGACCATGCCGGCGCCATACTGCATGACGATTTGCCGGAACGGTTTGTCGGTCATGCCGGCGATGGGCGCCATCACCGCCCTGGACTTAAGCGCTACGTTGCCGATCTGCATATTTTCATCCACTGGCCGAAAAGCACAGCCGCCTGTACCGACCGATGCTTCGGTCCACCCGGGTCAGTCACTGTTTGGCAAATTTGCCGAACGGGCTGGCGGCCATCGCCTTGTCGATCGCTTCTTCGGTTATATATTTAAAGCCATGCTCGCGGGCATATTTTTCCACCGACTTTTTCGCCATACCCCGCGCGAACGATGGGGCCTTATCCAGCCTGGCCCTCGCCTCCTCTGTCCATCCCATTTTCTCGCCCACATCGTCGGCGAAAAACGAGCCGAACTTCTCCATTATCGCCTGGTTCTTTCCGGGGCGCTGCTCCAGGAAACTTTTGATACGATCGATCACATCGGTTTTCTTCTCATCCTTGCTGAACTTTTTCTTCGCCTCATCCCAGGCGCCCATGTTCAGCTCGTCGAACCCAAGACTTTGCATCCGCCGGGTCACCAGCATCATCGACTCGTCCCGGGTCTCGGTCAGAAACTCGCCATCGATCCTCTGTTTGCCCCTGTCCCTGGCTCTTCTCTGCATAAGTTTCAAAATGCCGGGCCGGACAAACTCCGGAGCGTCATCCACCCGCGCCAGGGCGTCATCATCCCACGGTATATCTTCCGTGGAGTCGTCATCCGCCTTTTTCGCCGTGTCCGGCTGGCCGAACATTGGTGGCGGCGACATACCAGATGGCGCCGATGCGCTCATCACCTCCGGTGTGATTTCATCAATGCTGTTATCCATGGCGTATTTTTCCACGCCCAGCTTCACGATCGATCGCGCAAACATCGGTATTTTCTCCAGCCTCTCCTCCGCCGCTTGCGACCATGGGATATCGGAGGTATCGGTTACGCCGAACTTGGCCTGGGTGTCGATATTCTCGATGGCCGCCTCCTGGCTGACCGGTTCGTAGACGCACCACTGGTCCTCGCCCATATCGTCACCCAGCGTCGCCAGCGCCCGCGCCCGGCATCCGCCGCATATCAGCCGGTACCGGCACAACCCGCATTTGCCGTTATATTCCGGCGCCCGATATCGGGTCAGCCCTTCGGCGTTGTTCCAAATATCAGAAAAGCTGGCGCTGTTCAGATCGCCCGCGACATTCTCCATATATGGGCATGGGGTCACGTTGCCGGTCGGGTCTATCCGACAGTAATGCGTGCCGGCGCGGCATGCGGCGATATATGTTTTCAGCAGGTGATTCTCCGGGTTCTCTTCGTGCAAAATACGCTTGAAATGGGGCGCGCACTTTGGCCGCACCATCATGCCGGGGAAGGAATCCCGCTCATCGGCGGCCCACTTCAAGACCTTTTCATACTCCTCCGGCCGGATATCGGACATCGTCTCGCCCCGGCCGGTGCACACCAGGAAGAAAAGGTTGAAAACCTTCGCGCCGAGCATATGCACCCATTCGGCGATTAATGGTATTTCTTGCAGGTTCTCGCTGGTGGGTGTGGTCTGCACCTGTATGCTCAGACCGGCGTCCCGGGCCGCTGTCAGCCCATCCATCGCCGCCCGGAGGGCCCCAGGTTTGCCACGGAAATTATCGTGCCGCAGTGGATTGAGCGAATCGACGCTTACACCAACACCAGAAAGCCCAGCCTCGCGAAGCTTGACAGCCACATCCGGCGTCAGCAAGACGCCGTTGGTCCCCAGCACCACCATCATCCCCAAACCGGACGCTTTTTGGATAATGTCGTACAGGTCTGGCCTGGCCAGCGGCTCTCCGCCTGTCAGGATCAGGACCGCGCCCGGGTTGACCTCGGCGATTTCAGATACGATTTCCAACGCTTTTTCGGTGGAGAGCTCATCGCCGGTCCCGGTTTCTCTGCCGTTCGCGTCTATATAACAGTGCTGGCAGTTGAGGTTGCATCGCGAGGTGATGTTCCACGACACGGCGTATGGAACAAATGCTGTATCCGGCATTCACATCCCCATTTTTTTGCGGGCGTCCTTCATCATCTGGGCCGTGATTTTATCCGCGCCCACTTTGAGGGCGTTGGCCTGCATATGCCCTTTCACCAGGTTTCGCACAAACGACGGCACCCGCTCCAGCAGCTCCAGCGCTTCGCCGGTCCATTCGATATCATCCATCTCTTTTTGTCGTTCCGGTTCGACCTTCTCCCGTCGGCTGACCAACATGACGTTGCAAGGGGCGTTGCGCAGCAGGTTTTCCGAGTTGGAGCCGATATCCAGCTCATCCACGGAGCTATGCACACCCACCTTGCCCAGCAACAACAGGGCGATATCCTTTCCTTCCACCCATTTGATAATTTCGTCGTATGGTTTACCGGAGAGAACGTACGAATCGATATCCAATTCCTCCTTCGAGGCCATCTCCTTGGCCCGCTCCAGATGGTCCTTGTAAATTTTCTCCAGCCCGGAATCGATAATTTCCTCATGCAGTTTTTCCTGCTGTTCGAACTTGAAGACTTTGCCGTCTTCCTCGGAAAGCACCTTGGCGATACTATCGAACACTTTGTAATGAAAATCGGGATCGAACACGGTAAGCGCGGTCACAGTGCACCCCAGATGCTTTTTCATCATCAGGGCCGCCCGCATCGCCGCGAATGACTGCTCGCTTCCATCGATCCCCACAACCACATGGCCGCCTTTCAGCTCCAGCGGCTTTTTCATCACCAATGAGTCGACATTGATCCGCCGGGCCACCCGCTCGCACACGCTGCCCAGCTGCGTGGTTTTCACTTCACCCAGGCCCTTGGCGCCCATGGCCACCAGGTCATATTTCGATTTCAGGACATCCTTGACGATCTCATCATAGTTTCTGCCCTCCATCATCTTACGGGCGTATTCGATACCTTCCTTTTCACATTTTTCCTGGAACACATCGAGGTATGAGTCGGAGATGATTTTCAGCCCTTTTTCAATCAGGTCGGCGTGGATATCCCTCTGCTCCTGCAGTTTTTCCTCTTCCTGATACTCCTCCGGAAGGCCCGGCTCCATTTGGGTAAACCGGTCTTCATGCAGCTTTGAAGCGTACACATGAGCGCCAGTGAGCTTGGAGCTGGATATTTTGGCGAAATCGATGGAACGGTCCAGCGCCCATAGCGAATAGTCGGAGTTGTCCAGCATTACAAGTATTTCTTCGAACAATTTCATGTATAGATCCTAATATTGCGCGACATATAGCAAATAGTAAACAATAGTGCTCGTGGCGAGCAGGCAGGCAAACATCGCAAGACACAACCTCCCCAGAGCCCTGTGGCGTTTCGCCGAATCTGGCAGAGTCCACTGGATTATTATAGCCAAGATTGCAGGAATAAAAAACCCGAAGGCGAGGAACATCATCCTGTGACCCCACCCAAAGCTGTGCACCGAAAAGACCCACCAGGAGAGCAACGCCAGCCAGATCAGGCCAATGGCCCACATGATTTTTGATGTTTTAACCGGTTCACTTCGCAGAAACATGGCCGTCCGCTGCTTCACGGCAGTGCGAAACCCGTTGATAACCATATATATAGCGAGGAAAATAGAGGTTGTGACGATCAGAAAATGCGCTATCATCACCGGGCGAAATATCTTCACATAGACCCATTGCGGCCCGTCAAAATGTATCTGGTCGGCAAAACTGGTGACGCCAAGTCGGCGAACCTCGTAATAATAGATAAAATATAAAATCATCACCGCCATGGAGACCAGAATCATCCGATGATGCCGCAAACCATGGCCGCGCCGGGCAAACAAACCAGCGATCAGAAATAGCGCTGTGAACAGAACAGCGAAAAAGTAGCTGATATCGGAGCCCAGCGTCGATCTGGCCGATAAAAACCCGGGGTTGTTCAAAAATTCAATCACTATATTTCAATTTGTCTATTTTACGTATTGATCTCTGTCAATATCAGGTGGTTTTATATTTGAGATTACAGGATAGACCGAAAATATGTAAATTTATTCCGTTTTAGGTGCCAATAAATAGCTTTGACACTTTTGGCGTAACAATAGAAAATGCTAGATGCGGTACAGATAGCAAACAAGTAAATAATAAACAGAGTGAAAATATGAGAGAAATTGATGTTTCCGAAATCCGGGAAGCGGTGCGTCGTCTTTCTGTGGAGGCGAATACGAACCTTTCCGCTGATGTGGTCAACGCATTTGAAGATGGGCTCAATAAAGAAGAATCACCCGCCGGCAAGGCTGTGTTCAAGGCATTGCTGACAAACGCAGAGATCGCACGGGAAGAAAAAGTGCCGATGTGTCAGGATACCGGATTCACGGTCGTCTTCCTGGAGCTGGGTCAGGAAGTGGTGCTGACCGGCGGATCGCTGGAAGATGCGGTCAACGAAGGTGTGCGTGTTGGTTATGAGGAGGGTTATCTGCGCAAATCGATATGCGACCCGTTTACCAGGGTGAACACAAAGGACAACACCCCGGCGGTGGTGATCACAGATATCGTGGAAGGCGACGGCGTCAAAATGACCATCGCGCCGAAGGGTGGCGGGTCTGAAAATATGTCCCGTGTGACCATGCTGACCCCGTCGGGGGGCAAGGAAGCCATAAAGGAGTTTATTATAAACAGATGTTTCGAGGCAGGATCAAACCCATGCCCCCCTGTGATCGTCGGCGCATGCATCGGCGGCACACCGGAGAAGGCGGCGATCCTGGCCAAAAAGGCTTTATTACGAGAGATAGGCACAAAAAATCCGGACCCGGAGCTGGCGGAGATGGAGGAAGAGCTATTGACGAAGATCAATAATATAGGTATGGGCCCCCAGGGCCTGGGCGGCCGGGTGTTCGCCCTGGCGGTGCATCTGGAGAAGCACCCATGCCACATCGCCACCCTGCCGTTGGCCGTCAATATATGTTGCCATGCCAGCCGCCACAAGGAGATAGAACTATGAGCGACAATATAATCAAAATCACACCGCCGCTGACCGACGATGTTCTGTCTACCCTGAAGGCTGGCGATGAAGTGAGCATCACCGGCGTGCTGTATACCGCCCGGGACGCCGCTCATAAACGGCTGGTCACCCTGCTCGACGAGGGTAAGGAGCTGCCGTTCGATATCAACGGCGCGGTGATATATTACGTTGGCCCATCCCCGGCCAAGCCGGGCGCTGTGGTCGGCTCCGCCGGCCCGACCACCAGCTATCGGATGGACGCGTATGCAGAGCGGTTGATGGAAGTCGGCATGAAAGGGATGATCGGCAAGGGCAAACGCGCGCAGGATGTGGTGGACGCCATGGTGAAACATAAAGCGGTCTATTTTGCGGCTTTCGGTGGCGCGGCGGCGCTGATCGCCCGGTCGATAAAAAAGGTGGATATCATAGCGTATGAAGACCTGGGGCCAGAAGCGATCCGCCGGATGGAGGTGGAGGACTTTCGCGCCATCGTGATCAACGATGTGACCGGCGCAGACCTGTACCAGATGGGGCAGGAGCAGTATCATGTTGGCTGAGCTTTTGGCCTGATAAATATGTGGGTTGGTTTTGGCTATTCCAAGCAGACTGTCATAACCATCTGCGATCTTTACGCATTATAAACCGGGGAAATGTGTGGCTTGAAATTGTTTCCTTTCAATATCATGGAAAAGCTGTTACTATTTCATACTTAAAACAGAGCGCCGGATTTGGCTGAAACTGATGTACTAACCTTCCTCAGATATTTCTTCCAGTATTTTGGCTCACAATACATGCGTGTATAAAACAGCAGACACGCAGAAACTTTTATTTAAAGGAACAAAACGGTTATGAATATCTTTGTAGGAAACCTTGCATACTCAATTACAGAATCTGACCTACGAGCGTTGTTTGAAGAGTTCGGAGAGTTACAATCGGCTAAGCTGATCACAGATCGGGAATCTGGCCGGTCACGCGGGTTTGGGTTCGTTGAAATGGAGAATGCCGACGCGGACGCCGCCATCAAAGCCTTGAACGGAAAAGATATCGACGGACGCAACATCAAAGTCAATCAGGCCGAAGAACGAAAATCACGCTCTTCGAGACGTTTCTGATAGACGCAAACTGATAATACGGGCCGGTCATTCTGGCCCGCTTTATGGGGGATATCCCCAAACATGGAAAAAAGGATTATATGGACAATTTAACATTTGAGCAGTTGGGCCTGATAGAGCCGCTGCAACGCGCATTGCGCAAAGAGGGGTACGAAAGGCCGACGCCCATTCAGGCGCAGGCCATACCCCACCTTCTGGATGGGTGCGATCTGCTGGGCAGCGCGCAGACCGGCACCGGCAAAACCGCCGCATTCACACTGCCCATTCTCCAGCGCCTCGACGCCAACGAGCGTCCGGACAAAAGGAAGTCTCCCCGCGCGCTGATTCTGACACCCACAAGGGAGCTGGCCAACCAGATCGGCGTCAGCATAAAAACATACGGCAAGTACCTTAAGCTGCCCCATACGGTCGTGTATGGAGGTGTGAGCATAGTGCCACAGATAAAAACGCTTACCCGGCGCAACATCGATATCCTTGTGGCCACCCCGGGCAGACTGCTGGATCTGATGGGACAACGGCAATTACGGTTGGACCAGCTGGAGGCCTTTGTGCTGGATGAAGCGGACAGAATGCTCGACATGGGCTTTATCCACGATGTGAAAAGAATAATCGACGCGATTCCTGAAGAGCGGCAGTCGCTCTTTTTCTCGGCCACAATGCCTGGGGCTGTCATGAGCCTTGCCAACAGCTTGCTGACAGATCCTGTGCGGGTGAAGGTCGATCCAGTCTCGTCCACCGTCGATACGGTGGAGCAAAAAGTGTTCTTCGTATCGCGCAACAACAAGGAAGCTCTGTTACTTGATCTGCTTGAAGACAGCGCAATCAATCGCGCGCTTATTTTCACCCGGACCAAGCATAAGGCCAATAATATCGCCAGGAAACTGAACCGGCACAAGGTGCAGGCGGAGGCGATCCATGGCAACAAGTCGCAGAGCGCCAGGATGCAAGCGCTTCAGAAATTCAGTGATGGTCATGCGCGGGTGCTGGTGGCCACTGATGTGGCGGCGCGCGGTATCGATATTAAAGATGTCTCACACGTTATCAACTTCGAGATGCCGAACGAGCCGGAAAGCTATGTGCACAGGATCGGCAGGACCGCCCGCGCCGGCGCCTCTGGTATTGCCATATCGTTTTGCGATTTTGATGAGCGCGCTTACCTGGGAAATATTGAGCGGGTGACCAATCTATCATTACCTGTCGAAAAAGAGCATCCTTATCATTCTAAACATGCGGACCAATTGTCAAAACTTGGGCAGGAAAAGAGCAAGTCTGGGAGGGCTGGCAGATATAGGAAACGCAGCAGCTTCAGGTCACAACGCCGCAGACGCCGCGTAAGCGAAAGAAGCAATTAATGCGGTCGATATATTTATAGATTCAGGATAGCTAATCAGTGGTAGAGCCGAGGTAATCCTCGGTGCGATGTCGGATCAACTCTCCATCCACCATGAACACTACATCCTCCGCGATGTTGGTGGCAAGGTCGGCGATGCGCTCCAGGTGGCGTGATGTGGAAAGCATATGAACAGAGCGCTTGACGGTGGTGGAATCTTCAATCATCACTTTTTGAAGAACGTCGTACATCTGCCTGTTCAAGGCGTCCACCTCGTCATCCATTTGAAGCACATCTCTGGCCAGTTTTGTATCCCGCTCTGTCAGAGCTTTCAAAGAGCTTTGAACCATGGTCTCCACTTTTTCCGCCATCAGTTCAAAATCGAGCGATACGTTCAGCTTCTCTTTTCTGGTCAAATATTTTGCGCGTTCCGCGATATTGACCGCCAGATCACCCATCCGCTCCAGATCATCATTCACCTTCAATACGACAATAATAAACCGCAGGTCACCCGCCACAGGCTGGTGAAGCGCCAACGCTTTCAAGCACTCCTCTTCGATCATCACTTCTTTATCGTTGATCTTGTAGTCGCTTCCAATCACTTCTTCTATAAGCTCCGACCTTCTGTCGACCAGGGCATAGACTGCTTTGCTGATGGTCTCGCCCACCATCGCCCCCAGGGTAAGTATCTCTTTTTTCAAATAATCGATATCACGTTGTAAATGTTTAGACATGCTATCTCCTTAACCGAACCGGCCGGTTACATAATCTTCGGTTCTTTTGTTTTTTGGACGGGTGAATATCTGGTCAGTCTCACCGAATTCCACAAGGTTCCCGTTTTCCAGGAAGGCTGTGTAATCAGAAATCCGGGCCGCCTGCTGCATATTATGCGTCACGATAACAATGGTATATCGTTTTTTCAGCTCGAACATTAGGTCCTCTATCCTAGCCGTCGATACAGGATCAAGGGCCGAGCAAGGTTCATCCATCAATATTATCTCAGGCTCCATAGCCAGCGCCCGGGCGATACATAACCTCTGCTGTTGACCGCCAGAGAGGTTGAGGGCGGAATCGTTCAATCGTCCATTTTTGATCTCATCCCACAGGGCGGCTTTTTTCAATGACTGCTCCACAGTATACTGCAGATTTTTTTTATGACCATTTATCGATGGCCCCCAGGCCACATTGTCGTATATGGATTTTGGAAAAGGATTCGGCTTCTGAAACACCATACCGATCAAACGCCGCACTTCCACCGGGTCTATATTTTCACCATACAGGTCCTTGCCTTTATACAAGATTTTGCCGTTTAAACCGGCCACCGGAATAAAATCGTTCATTCTGTTAAAGGAACGCAACAAGGTGCTTTTGCCGCATCCCGACGGACCGATGATCGCCGTAATCCTGTTTTTGTAAACAGGGATCGAAACATCGACAACCGCCTTGTTGTCACCGTAAGATATAGTAACGTTCCTCGCTTCCAGAACAATCTCGGTGTTATCAGACATACTTTGAGTTTCAGTAGTTTGAAAATTTTCCATTTTACTTCTTCTCCGACCAGTAACGGATGATAACCGCTGAAGCGTTCATCGTAAGCAAAGCGATAAGCAGAACTATAATACCGCCAGCCGCCAGATCGTGAAACACCTGCTGCGGGCGGGAGGCCCAGTTGAATATCTGTATCGGCAGGGCGGTGAACGAATCCAATGGCCCCTCCGGAACGAAAGCCACATATGTCAACGCGCCGATCATGACCAGCGGCGCAGTCTCCCCTATCGCCCGAGACATAGCCAGGATCACCCCGGTCAAAATCCCGGGCAAAGCGGCCGGGATAACATGCGAACGCACTGTCTGCCAACGGGTGGCGCCCAGGGCCAGCGCCGCATAGCGGGTGGAGTTTGGAACGGCCCGGATCGACTCGCGGGCGGCGACAATAATTATCGGAAGTATAAGAAGACTCATGGTAAGGCTCCCCGCCAGTACACTCCGCTCCAAATGGAACCAACGGACAAATACCGCCAAGCCAAGGATGCCATAAACTATCGATGGAACGCCGGCCAGGTTGGCGATGTTAATTTCTATAAACCGGTTGAGCCTCCCTTTTGTGGCGAACTCTTCCAGATATAGCGCAGCGCCAACACCCACAGGGATTGATATCGCCGCAGTGATGCCGATCAACCAAATGGTCCCCCACAAGGCGGCTTTGATTCCTGCCTTTTCAGCAAATCTTGAGGGAAAGCTGTTCAGAAACTGCCAATCGACCCAGGAGTAGCCCTGTTTCAATATATGCGCCAATAAAACGGCAAGGATCAAAACAGACATCCATGTGAACAACGCGCACAAAAACCTGAATGTTTTAGCGGTAAAATGGCGTTTAGTCAGGTTGTTACTGCTCAATCATACACCTCCCGGAACCGTTCCAGCACCTTGTTGGCCGCTATATTGATCAACAGCGTAATAACGAATAGCGTCAGACCAACAGCAAATATGGTCTGATATTCCACCGTCCCCGCCGGGGTGTCGCCAAGGCTCACCTGGACGATATATGCGGTCATGGTCTGGATACTCTCCATCGGATTTATGGTCATCTTCGGTGTGGCGCCAGCGGCCAGGGTGACTGCCATCGTCTCACCTATCGCCCGGGATATCGCCAGAATATATGACGCCATAATGCCAGATAATGATGCGGGCACTACGATCCTGGAAGTAACCTCGAACGGTGTGGCGCCCAGCGCGTATCCACCCTGCCGAAGGGGCAGTGGCACGGCGCGCAACGCGTTATCGCATAGCGATACCACCATGGGCAACACCATAATGCCCACCACGATTGAGGCGCTGGCCGCATTGAAAACCTCTGTGCCGGGAAATACGTCCCGCAATATCGGAGTGATAAAAGTCAGCGCGAAGTATCCGTATACTATGGTTGGGATACCCGCAAGTATCTCCAGAACAGGCTTGATAACGCTGCGCAACCTCTCTGACGCATATTCAGAAAGGTAGATACCGCTCATAAGCCCGATCGGCAAGGAGAAAAGCGCCGATCCGGCGACGATCAGCAGCGTGCCGTTTACCAGAGGCAGAACACCGAATGATCGGGGTTGAAAGAGCGGTGTCCATTCTGTACCACCCAAAAATTCCCAAATACCGACCTCCCGGAAAAACTGTGATGACTCTGCTACCAATATCGCGATGATCGAAACAGTGGTCACCACCGATATGCCGGCGCACAGGAAAAACAACCCTTTGATCAAAGTTTCGTGCCACCTGCCCCACCTCCTTTTGACAAGGGTTGGTGGCGCGGCGTCAGGAATATCAGCCACTGTGGTCATACTCCCAGATTGCGTTAAACTGTTCATCCTGTTTTAGTAAGCGGAGCCAACCGTTCGATTTTTAACTTTATCTAGGTTTGACGTATAGATATCATCTGGAAGTGGCACATAACCAACTTCTTTCGATAACATACCCCCGTTCTTAATGTAGAAATCTACGAACTTTGCAACCGGAGCCTTGTCGAGGCTGTCTTTGCGAACATAGATGAAGATCGGCCGCGAAAGTGGCTTGTACGATCCATTATTGATGGTGGTTTCTGATGGCGCCACAGGGCCGTCACCGCCATCAACCGGCGCCAGCTTCAGCATCTCCTTGTTCTCCACATAATATGCATAGCCAAAATAGCCGAGCGAGTATAGATCGCCGGCGATACCTTGCACCAACACATTGTCATCTTCACTGGCGGTGTAGTCAGGGCGCGACGCTTGAGATTTGCCATTTATAGCTTTTGTAAAATAGTCGAACGTTCCGGAATCCGTGCCGGGGCCGAACAGCTTGATTTTCTCTTTTGGCCACCCTTCCCTCACGTCACTCCACAGTTTGACAGAGCTGCCCGGTTGCCAGATTTTCCTCAGCTCTTCAACGGTCAGATAGTCCACCCAATCATTTTTCGGGTTAATCAGAACCGAAAGCCCATCATATGCTATCGGCAGTTCAATGAATTCGATCCCCTGCTCGGCAGCTTTATCCACTTCCTTTTGTTTGATCACCCTAGATGCGTCATTGATATCGGTTTCACCGGCCAGGAACTTTTTGAAACCGCCCCCCGTGCCGGAAACACCGATCGTCACACGCACCCGTGGAGCCTCCCGCTGGAACTCTTCGGCCACAGCTTCTGTAATAGGATATACAGTAGATGATCCATCAATCTTTACCGAGCCTTTGAGCGGCTCGGCACTGGCTCCCATAACTTTAATCGTAGTTGCCAGGAATGCAAATAGCATGGCAAGAACAAGAATTCGTTTCATAATCATTTTCCTTCTTCAAACTGTTAATTAATTTTGCGCCTTTTTTGTAAAGACCATGTAAAGACCGTGTAAATTTGGTTTAAACTTCCCCTGCTTCACAGGCCAGGATCAACGTTCAAATACAAAGACAGAAACTTGGGCGATATTAAGAGGGAATTAAGGAAAGATGAATTTCCCGGTTTAATCTGGGAGTCGAATTGCTATCAGGATGATGCCAGTGGAAGAGTCATTCGAAAAATGCTACCGGTTCCAGGAGCGCTTTCAACTTCCACCTTGCCGCCATGGGATAACGCCACATGTTTGACGATGGATAGCCCAAGCCCGGTGCCACCCAGCTCCCTCGACCTTGCTTTATCCACCCGGTAGAACCTTTCAAATATTCTCTGTTGATGCACAGGCTCGATACCAATGCCTGTATCTTCTACTTCCACAATTGCGCTGGCGCCAGATGTTTTCAGCCTCACATGGACATAACCGCCACCGGGCGTGTGCTTCAAAGCATTATCCACGAGGTTTCCGATTGCCTGTGTCAGCTCTTCTTCATCACCGTTTATTTTGACGGGCGCCTCTGGCGTTTTTACTTTCAGCTCTATTTTGCGTGTTTCGCTTTCGGTTGTAAGGGAAAGGTACACGTCATGAACCACGGCGCCCAGGTCCAGCAGCTGGGTATCGGTCGGCTTTTTGTCAGACTCTATGCTTGCTATGGTCAGAACATCGGTCACCAACATGGATAGCCGTATCGACTGCTTTTTTATCTTTTCCAGGAAGCTGACCCTATCCTCCTTACTCATCTGCTTATCATCCACGATGGTCTCTATCATGGCTCTTATGGCGGCGATGGGTGTTTTCAGCTCATGGGATACATTGGCGACAAAGTCACGCCGGATCCGCTCCAGCGAATTGAGCTCTGTGATATCGTGCAGGACGACCACGGCTCCCGACAACTCATCTTCTGTTATAAACGTTGGCGCCGATATAACCTCTATATGCCGGGCGCCCTCCTTTCGAATTACTACGATTTCCTGTTTGACTTCACTTTTATCTTCCAACGTCGTGGCAAGGATTTCGCCCAGGCCCTGGAGGCTCACAGCTTCCCAAACCGGCAGTCCTATACTTTTTCCCATCATGGCGCCGGTGATCGAGCAGGCAGCTTTGTTTATTAACAGGATGCGTTCATCCTTGTCGACCGCTATAACTCCTTCCACCATGCCGGCCAGAATGGCCTCCAGCTTATTCTTTTCCCCGTTTACTGCCTCTATTCTTTCTTTAAGGTTGTCTGCCATACTGTTTAATGTTCTGGCAAGTTTACCTATTTCGTCATTTCTGTTCTCCGGAAGCTTCTCTTCATAATTTCCCATAGACATTGTTTCGGCCGCATGGGTCATTGATTCTATCGGTCTGGAAATATTGTTCGCCAGATAATACCCGAGGATCAAGGCCACGATTATGGCGATCCCGGAGCCAAGCATTACAGTTTGCCTCAGCCTGGAGATCTTGCCATCAATCGTTTCCAGGGATATGGATGTTCTGACATATCTGGTGGCAGATCCTTCGTGGGGGACTGGGATCGCGTAATACATCATTCTATCCCCGATGGTATCACTCAAACGTACAGAACTGCCTTCGCCATGGGATCGCGCCGATAAAATTTCTGGTCTGTTGGCATGGTTGTCCATGGATGATGGATCTTCCCTGGAATCTGCTATTACCACACCATCAAAATCTATCAAGGTAAACCGTGTGCCGATGCTGGAGCCGAGGTTTTTTGCATAATTCTGTATCCTGGCATGGTCAGCGCTCGCCGCTTGATCTGCGATGGAGCCGAACATCAATGCCTGGGACTGCAATTCCTTTTTTATTTCTTCCAGAGAATCTTTTTCGATCCATTTGGTCACCAGAAGGCCCAAAGTCAGGGATGATATAAGTATGACTATAGAAAAACCGATATATATTTTCCAGATGAAGCGGGATGTGCGCATTGGTTACGATTGCCGATCCATAAAGCGGTAACCGACACCACGAACTGTCTCTATCATATACCCACAACCCTCCAGTTTTTTTCTGATCGCCCGGACATGGACATCAATATTGCGGTCAATGACATAATCTTTTTCACCGACGGTGACGTTCAGCAATTGATCACGGGTGAAAACCCTTCCACTATTGGAAGCCAGGTGATGCAACAGACGAAATTCTGTGGCGGTCAAATAAATCGATGCTCCACCAGATCGCACTTCATGTTTGTCCGGATCGATCTCCAGCTCACCTATAGCGATTTTACCTGCACTATTCGCTTCGCTTTTCAATGGACCTCGCCGAAGGACCGCCTTGACCCTGCCCACAAGCTCCTTTGGGCTAAATGGTTTTGTCACATAGTCATCCGCGCCAATGCCAAGCCCAAGGATGATATCACTTTCATCGCCTTTGGCGGTTACCATAATTATTGATATATCCCGGGTATCACGGTCCTCTTTAATCTGACGACAAACCTCCAGCCCATCCAGGCCGGGCAGCATAAGGTCTAGCAAGGTCAGGTCCGGCTTTTCATCATTGACCAGCTTCAGCGCCCTCTCACCATCTGGCGCAGTAATCACCTGGTAACCTTCATTTTTAAGGTTATATTCCAAGGCCTCCCGTATATCCGGCTCATCTTCAACTATCAATATTTTTTCTTTGCTCATCTACCAATTCGCTTTTATTAGTTACGAGTATATAGAAATTCCATAAAGATTTGGTAAAGAGCCTATACCTGTTGGAATTTACAGAAACTCCATGGAGGTCAAGCGTCAATTTCCAAGCCAAGGATGCGCTCAAGCACGATGCTGGCAATTTGGCTTTGATCCGAATTGCTTGGCTGTGCGATCCCGTATATGGCAAGTCCTTGATCAACAGTCAACAGCAGCTTGGCCAATATTTTTGGATCGGTCTCTGCTGGAAGGGCGCCATTAGCCTTCGCTGCTTCTAGATTTTTTAAATAGAGCCTTTCCGAGTATTTCGTAAACTTTTTCGCCGCCTTAAATGATTTATCAGATACGACATATTTCTCTGCTAAAGTATTGATCATAAAACAGCCATGATAATCAGGGCTGTAATACATGGATGCGAAATAAGATCGTATATTGTCCAAACCCAGCGGCTTGCGTCCAAGATGGTCCTGGTAAACTTTGCGCGCAGACTCCAAGTAATACTCCAGCGCTTCTTCGAACAGCCCTTCCTTGCCGCCGAACTCCTTGTACAGACTAAACCGGTTCAGCCCAGTCACTTCCACAAGCTTGCTCAGATGCGCCCCTTCGAAACCCGCTTTCCAGAACAGCTCCATGGCCCTGCGGAGAACCTGCTCCCGGTCGTATGTTTTTCTCCTACCCATGCAAACATAGTATCACTTATTCAATGGTTTGCAATTATTTATCACTATTCGTTCTGAAAAGTGTTGCAATGCAAGCGCGACGATGTTATAAACCACCTATCGTTCTGATATAAAGGAGAAAGAATATGACAACTTTGGAAATGGTAATTTATTCAGTCAAGCCGGATCATCTGGACAGTTATCCGGTCGCCCGCAATAAAATGAGAAACGTCCTGACCAGGTGGAATGGTTTTCGGTCGGGTGTCACGTTCCAGTCTATAGAGAAAGAAGCGACTTTATTCGATTACTATCTATGGGACAGCCAGGAGGATGCTGTCCAGGCGGCCAAACGGATTCAGTCAGATCCGGAGGCCCGTGATTTTCTTGATTGCATTGGCACTATCGCCGAATACCGGCGGCTCGAAATAGGCAGCGACCAACCAGACTTTACCAGCACAGACGATGGTGATGTATTTGAAGTCGCGCTTGGCATCGTGGACCCGGAAAAGCAAGAGCTGTTCACATCAGTGAAACCTGAGCTATTTGACCTGGTACGAAAGGAGAGTGGACTCAAACAGATCTCCTCCGCCGGCGCAGTGACAAATGATGGATTTGTTAATCTCGATATCTTGCGCTGGGAGACTATCGAAGCCGCAAACACCGCGGCGGAACGGATCCATAAAACCGAGCAATGTTCAATATTCATCTCAACGTTCAAGGAGGATATTTATTTTGGCCACATGAGTAAATTCGCATAAAGGGGGGGGATCCATTACGAAATTCCTGCCGCCGGCTTGACTTCGGCCAGGCCGTTGGCGACAGGATGAAGCCGGCTTACCTCCCATTCGCCATGTAGACGGCTGATACCTGTTCTGGGGTGACTCGCTCCCTGATACGTTCGATTTTGCCAATTCTTTTATAGGCCAGATAATATTTGGTAATGTTCCCAACGTACTGGACCGTTTCCCGGCCGATGACCCGGGCGGCGGCAATCTCGACGTTGTTGTACCATCGGTCAGGGTTGAGCCCTATCTCAGCCGTTTTCTTCCGAAGTTGGCGGACCCTGGCCGGGCCTGCGTTATAGGCGGCGAATGTCAAAAACCATTTGTCATATTCAGATATCCCAGGGTCATCAAAATAACGTTGGCGGATAAAATGAAGATATTTGGCGCCGGCGTGAATATTATTCTCCAGGTTTTCTATATTGGGTATACCTACTATCGGGTCGGCCGCTGTGGTCTTCAGCAGCTGCATCACGCCGATAGCGCCGGCGCTACTGCGCAAGCTTTGGTCCAGCCGGGACTCCTGATAGGCGAGCGCAGCCACCATCAGCCAGTCGAGATCATACTGATCAGAGTATTTTCTAAACAGTTTGATTAGCGGGTTCAGTTTGGCCAGTTCCTTTTCACTGACAGCGTTTTGGGCCCATTTATTTTCTTTAAGGTAACGGGTGAAGAACATGTTGCCCAGCAAGGTTCCCTTTCGTGTGGTGGCGACAAATGCGTCGATCTCTTTTTTTAACCCAGGATTATTTTTGCGAATCGCCCATGCTATGTCGCCATCCGTACGAACAGTAATATCGGTATGAAGTTTTATTTTGTCAAACACCTTGCTCCACAACCGCGCCCTGTGATCATCAATGATGGTGGCTTCGATCAAACCAGCATTTATCATCTCCAAAATGTCAGCGTCCTCCAGATATCCATTGGCAGGCGTCAGCTTCATCTGGCTCTTCCCCTCTTCTGCGAAGCGCTGGTTCAGCTTCACCAGGCTGGCATAGTAACTGCTCGATTCCAGAACATATATTTCCCGGCCCGCCAGGTCGTCCACCGTCTTGATCGGAGCCGATGACGGTCCTGTAACAACAATCTCGCTGACGTTTTGTAAATAAGGTTTGGAAAAATTAACCTGAGTCAAACGTTCTGGCGTTATCGTCAGGCCTGCAGCGGCAATGTCGCCGCGGCCCTCCAGCAACGCAGGGATAAGATCATCTTTTGCCACTGGTATAATTAACAGTTTGATCTTGACTGTCTTTGACCCTTCCCGTTTGTTAAGGAACTTTTCAAATTGCTGGAGCAGTTCATACTCGAAGCCACGCTCCCGCGCGCCATCCAGGAAATAATCGGTTTTACTGTAGGAGACCAGCGCACGCAGTACTTTGCGCTTTTGAATATCATCAATATCCCCTGTCCATCTTGGCAAAGTAGCAGACGCTTTATCACTAGCCGATATATTGGAAACAAAAGCAAAACCTAGAGCGAAAATAACGGCAAAATAGAATAGTAACCTATGATATAAGCTGTACATTTATAAACACCTATATTGATCAACTGCTTTATCGTAATTTCTTTCCATAACTTAAGCATTTTTAATTTCAAACCCTGTATCTAGAGTACCTTTATATATATGGTAAAATAAACATGATTTATATGGATATTGCGATGCGTAAAACTACACTGTTTTTCAGCGCGATTGTGGTTTTGCTGGCCGTGTCGATGTTCTGCGCCAGTGGCATGAGCGCTGTTACGCAGATTTTTACCGACCATCGACAAAATGTTGTCGATTCATCCCATCCACTATTTTTTGATAGTGAGGTTGAAGACGAAACTGAAATATTGAAATCGGGCGATTATTCCACCAAAATCGTGCTGTATAAATCTTGCGACAAACTTAACCGGTATATTACCCCGGTCCACAATTCATCCATCGGCGATCCTCTCTCCGTTTCTTTACGCTTCCGGGCCTAGCCTCGCGTCTTGGCCCTTCGAAACGGCCAAACCTGGGACAAACCAAATTTATATAACAATTTGGACAGTTCATCATAATATGCATGACCGAGCTGGGTGCTATCGGTATCATCACGCTTTCCGCCATTTTTGCGTTGATGGCAGGCAAGACCGTTTCAAGAACTCAATCAGCGCTGATCCATGATTCGTTTACTGCCTCAAACGAAATCGATATAAGAAAGCTGGTGAAGCTTTCCGTATTGTTCCTTGCAGGGTTCGAGTTATTAGGCGCCACGCTTTTCTTTATTTACTGGGCGCCAGAGATGGGAATAAAAGAAGCTCTGTTCCAGTCAATATTCCATTCAATATCGGCCTTCTGCAATGCAGGTATATCCAGCTTTAGAAACAACCTGGCTGGGTTTGAAAGCAATATGTATCTCAACGCCACGTTTATATTTCTGTTTCTGTCTGGGGGCGCAGGATTTTTAACCATAGCTGAACTATATGAATGGTGTAAGCGTAAACTGGGCAGGGAGACGTCATGCAATAGTGAAAATATGCAGTGGCGCTGGTCGCTACAGACCCGCATCGTTCTTATGGTCACTTCTATATCAATATTATTTGGCGGGGCGCTGATGTTCGTGCTGGAATATCATGGCAGTCATTTTAATAAACCGATAATAGAACTTATAGTCAGCTCGATTTTCCATGTCGCCTCTTCCCGCTCCGCTGGTTTTGCCACGATCGATATATCGGAGTTTAGCAATGCTACAATCTATTTGTTTATGATTCTTATGTTTGTTGGTGGCGCGCCTGTTTCCACCGCTGGCGGGATAAAGGTGACCACTTTCGCGATCCTGATTGGTATGGCCATATCAAGAATGCGTGGAAGCAAAAATACAATGTTTTTCCATAGAACGGTGAGTGAGCAGGTGGTATCGAAAGCGATCTCCATCGTGTTTATAGCGATCGCGGTTCTCACCACCTTGTTCTTTCTGCTGCTGATAACAGAGACCTGGTTTCACCCACAACTGTCCGTTCAACGGGATCAGTTCCTGCCACTGTTATTCGAAGCGATATCCGCATTTGGGACAGTCGGGCTTTCACTGGGCGCAACGCCAGACTTAAGCGAGCCAGGCAAGATTATTGTGGCTCTGTTGATGTTGGCGGGTCGCCTTGGGCCATTGACTGTCGCGCTGCTAATGGTTACCAGCAAAAGAGCCATTGTATACAGTTTTGCGTAGGAGAACGTTATGGTAGGGTGAGCGGGCGGCTAGATTAAAAGCGGACACCTATGGTGAAACGGTGATTAAACGATTCGTGGCCGGAAAGGCGTAGATGCTCCGCCGTTTTGCCCAGGTCACATGCATATTCAAACATTTTTTTCGAACAGGCCATCATCGCCACCCCCGCTCCCGCGGTGTTGCCTGCCATTACGATTTTATTTTCATCGACAGGCGTCAGCCCGACGGAGACAATATCGTGGCTATCGACCTTGTTTGCGAATACTCCGCATATATAAATATTTTCCAGCTGGTCGAGCGTGACGCCACACACTTCCATTATCGTATCCAGTCCGGCCCGGGTCGCCGCTTTCGCCAGCATAAACTGCTGGATATCATGCTCGCTTATATATACGTCATTTTCCAGAAGAAGTTTCTTTTCGCCGTCACTTTCCACAAGTGCGCCGGCTGGTATATTTTTCTTCTGGAACATGCCAAAGCCATCAAGGGCGCCAATCCTTAACAACTCCCCAATGACGCTGAAGATGCCAGACCCGGTTATACCCTTCGCCCCTTCTTCGCCGATCACGCTACAACGTATTTCCGACTCGCGGATGACAACTTTGGCGATAGCGCCGTTTATTCCCCGCATGCCACACGATATTCCGCCCCCTTCGAAAGCAGGCCCTGCGGCCGTAGAGCACGCGGTGATACCCTTGTCGGTCACCAGGGCGATTTCAGCGTTGGTGCCAAGATCCATGATCGCGTATGGTATTTTCGGTGGAGCCGAGCCAGCTTCTATGGCGACCAGCGCCGCCACAGTATCAGAGCCCACATAACCGCCTATATTGGTCGGAATATGAAATGTGGCGCCCCCCAGAGGAGTGTCATTCTCGAACAGTTTTATATGGGCGGGCCCTTCAATATTTGATTTATAAGGGTACTTGCCTAAAGAATCTGGATCGTGACCAAGCAGAAATAGTTCCATGGCGCTGTTCATCACCGCCACCACGTCACTGAACTTTATCCGCGTATGTTCAAGATTTTTTACGAGGGATGATATGTCGTCAAGGGTGGTTTGCTTCAATCTTTCCCGCGCCTCTTGCCCACCCTGGGATGCATAGGCAAGCCGGGTCATCACATCGGCGCCAATGCTGGCCTGACCGTTGGCAAGAGAAAAGGAGGTGACAAGATCGCCAGAACTGCAGTTCATAACATGACCAACAATGTTGGTAGAACCAAGGTCTATGGCAAGCGCCAGGTCGTTATCAGACCATGGATCAAGTTCTATTACTTTGATGGATTCATCAAGTTTATGGTAGTCGTTTCCTTTTCCTTCAGTTTCTATCTCTATAACTTCACCACCGTTTGTGATAGTGGAACAACCAAGCCTGTAGCCTTCTTTAATTTCTTTTTCGGTCAATAATACAATCTCGCCTTCCGTTGGCTTCGGCGTGTTTTTCACTATTCTGATCTTGCAGCTGCCGCAGATTCCCAGCCCGCCACAGTCCTGCTTGAAACTTATATCCGACATAGCCAGGCTTCGCGCCAGCGCGCCGGCATCTAAATAAACAGTTTCCCCCGATGGCCAAAATATGACCTTAACAGCATCGCTCATACAATTTTAAACAGTGGGTGCTCCACCCCGGGTAATGCGCCTTTTGTCATCAATCCCTGCGCCAGCACAGCGTCCACCATGGCGACAGCGGGGAAAACCGAAGCGGCGTCTTCCATGGGGCCATACAGCGCGAAGTCCCCGTCCCAGGCTGTGGAGAGAGCGTTTACCACAGCAGAAGCGACCGGCTTGAAACTTCTGCCGCCCATTTTGGTTTTCAGCCCATCCCATGTGCCCAGGGCGTTATGTACTCCAGATCCGCAACAATATCCATGCTCTCTCGCCTTTCCATATATCTCTTTTGCAGTGGCGATGGACGGGATGTCTATCACACCTGGATCTACAAGAATGTTTTCTATTCCAGATGATTTCGCTTGCGCCACCGGGCCGTCATCACTGGTCATCATGGCAAACTTTTTTTCATCGGAAAAATCGAGGCTGTCCACCAGCAAAGCTACGGCAGTTTTCACACCACATTCCTTGATCACATCCAGCTCCTCCTGGATCGTATCCGTTGAAATACTATTGTATATGGCTCGGTTTATAATTCCTTTTTCTGCCATCCACCGGACACCAGCGATCTTCACGCTGGCGTCGGAGCCATCGATCATTATCAATCCATCAAATATTCCAGTTACAAATTCCAGATATTTTTCCATCGCCGCTGTGGTGGAGGCCACAATGTCCACACATGCTGGCAGGCCGGTTGTCCGGCTCCACATCATCTGTTCTTCGATCAGGGCTTTGGCCGATGGTTCATTAAACTGGCCGGTTGCCGGATCCTTAACTATTTTGTGCCCGTCAAAAAATATGGAACCGATCATCAGCGTTGGGCATTCGCCCGGTAGCCCTCCCATTTTGATATTGCATATTTCTGTTATACGCATTCATTCCCTTTCATAGTCTGGTAAGTTTGCAATCAACGGTTCTATTCAAGTAACTCTCTCCATTCTCCAATGCGTTATTCAGTGTATCCAGATACAGATCGCCGAAAATAAACGCAACATGAACAACCACCGGCCCACCTTCGTAGTCGCCCACTTCCTTGAAATTGATATCTGCCGGTAATATTGTTGAAGAGGCGAAAACCTTGCCGCTGCTAAACTCGGCATAGCCTTTAATATGCCCCAGGCTATCCTTTGGCATAAGCTTGATCGCCCCGCTGAAAAAAGCTTCCAAAAGCTCTTTAGGCTTTGTGGCTGCCTCCACTATCCAACTGCCAGAGGTTTCCATGAAGTTCATTGAACAAGGCTCTCCAGAAGCTGTTGACCGATCCCATCCTTTGCCGCGGATGGATAGATTTCCACATTCTCCCTAATGGAACTTATTATCGCTTTTGCCTGATTTACATCCGCCATGCCCATGAGGTCAGCTTTGTTTAACAAAATGGTGTCCGCCACCAGAATCTGCCCGGCGATGAGCGGTCTAGCCGCTTTTATCAACAGGCCCAGCCGGACCCCATCCAGTATGAGCAACCTGGTTAAATCATTGGAAACATGTTTTTCGATGGAAGAGAACAACCCTGGCGCCTGCGCCATACCGGAGGGCTCTATGAGAATATAGTCAAGCTCTCTGTTGGCTAGCAACGTGCCCAGCGTTTCGGTAAAATCGCCCGCCGCAGCGCAACAGATGCACCCGCCGAATATCTCCTTTACCGGCAGTCCTCCCACATCCAGCATCTCTCCATCCACAGGTATCTGGCCCGCCTCATTAACAACAATGGCCGCTCTGCGCCCTTTTTCGACAGCCTTTTTGGCCAGCCACAACATAACGGTGGTTTTACCCGACCCCAGGAAACCGTACACGGCAACTATCCTGGGGTTCGGTTTATCTGCCGTCATGCAGTTGCAGGCTCCGGCCTGGCGTACGATTCCCGAAGGAATGAAACTGTCATATCATCGTTATAGACAGTATCCTTTGCGGCCTGGACCATGGCGTCGATGTTCTCTATTGGCGTTTTAGGGTTGAGGTCACAGCCCGCGCCCAGGATAAACAGTGAGCCATCGGCCGCCTGTTCAATAACCTCCCGACTTTTCCAATAGACCTGCTCCGGTGTGCCGTAGAGCATGTAATCCACCGGATGGACATTGCCGGAAATGCAAATCTTGTCGCCCACCGTTTTCTTCGCTTCCTCCATGCTGATCGGATAGTCAATCTGAAGCGCCAGGGCGCCCACCGATGACATCTGCGGCCAGATCATCGATGTATCGGCGCAAACATGGTTCACACCCACCACACCCTTGGACCAGGAGAAATCGAAAATTTCTTTTAAGTATGGCGAGGCGAACTCTTCATACTGTTCCGGCGATATGATTGTATTCGCTGTGAACGGCTCCAACAGCACAATGGCGTGGGCGCCTGCGTCTATAAGCTCCGACCAGTAGGCCAATGACGTGTCGGTACAAATCCTGAGAAGTTTGTGGACCCACTCCTTGTCCAGCACCATCGCGATGAGCAGTTGCTCCGGGCCGTACAGCTGACTTGCCGTGGTCACCGGGCCTCCAGTTACAGGGACAACGACCTTTGTATCGCCCACCGCATTTTTCAGAATGCGGATCTCTTCGGCGACAAATGGCATCCTGCCATCTTTCTTTGGGTCTGGAATTTTTAACTTCTCTATGTCACTTTTCTCTTTTATAAAATATTCAGTGACAACCGGAGTATGCTCATATACTTTCACAACAGACCCCAGGCACTCCGGCTCTACAAACAGATCGGTGCCGGCGACAACAGCGTCATCACCAATCCGTTCCGCCCCAATCAGTTTGCCTTTGGCCATTTTTTCCGGATCGCGGAGGCACTCTTCTGTGGAGTAGCCCGCTTCCCGGAGGCAGCGGTTGATGGCAAGGGTGGTCACTGGAACCCGATCTGGCTTTTCGCCTTTAATAGCGGACACTATTCTTTGCAACGAATTCATTTCTGTCATTTTATTTTCTCCTATATGCAATAGACTTATATTCGATCAGCTGATTCCAGCAAGTTCCTTGGCTCGCACCACCCCGGTGGGCGCGTCGAAACCACCATAGCCGTTGGCGCCCACCTGCTTGGCCACAATATCGCTGGTCGCCGGGCCACCGATGAGAACCTTTGCCCTGCAATTTTGCTCCTTTGCCAAACGGCATGTCTCCTCCACCGCAGGCAGGCAGATACTCATGATCAAGGAAATTCCAATAAGGTCTGCATCCACTTCGTTTGCTTTGTCGATAAATTTTTGTGGCGGCACATTAACACCCAGGTCAAAAACCTTGAAGCCGCTGGCATTCATCATTGTGGCCACCAGGTTTTTGCCGATGTCGTGCAGGTCACCTTCGGCTGTCCCCAGCACTGCGACCGCCGAAAAATTTTCATCTCCAGAATCAACTTTCAGCAGCGCCTGACCAGCTTTCACCGCTTGAGCAGCCACAAGCACATGACTGATGAACAATTCTTTTCTCAACCATTTGTCCCCAACTTCAATCAGGCCCGCAGCCAAACCATCTATTAATACGTCGTTGGAACTGGTACCTGCATTCAAAGCTTTGCTTGTGGCCTCCTCCGTCTTTTCAATAGAGAGCGATAAAATCGCTTCACGGATTTCCTCTAACTCTTTAGAATTGGACATAGCTCCTCCAAAATTAATTATGATTTATGGGTTGAAAGGTAGAGCGCGGAATATAGATAATAGTGGGTATTCTAACATCAATTCCGCACAATGCTGTTAAAATAAGCAGATAAAGCAGTTTTCTTGTTAATATTAACGCGCACCACCCAGAATATATTGACAATAGATAATCAAAAATGATGATAATTGTCAACAAGCTAAATAATAAATATATATTAATAAAGAAGCCGCTTTAAATTCTGTTTAAAAATGGATTAGTAAATGCTATAATAGATAGAATTTTAAGTAATAATGATGTGCTACAATCAATGATACTATTCACATATATAGGATATAATTTCAATGAGTTATATATCTGCAGATGAGGCAGCCAAAATATTGCAATCTCATCCGAATACAATTTATAAAATGTGCAGGAACGGCAAGCTGCCTGCGATAAAGGTTGGCAAGGAATGGCGGATCGACAACACTCAACTGGCTGATTACAGCAAGGGTGAAAGCGCTCAAGTTGAAAAGCAAAATTTTGATGAATTGGCGCTTATTTCCAGATCCAACGGCCATTTCCTCGGTATTTTTACCGAGAAAGGTTCTTTGGAGCAATTCGAGTCGACGTTTTTGTACGACGCTTCTTTAATGGAGAACCGTCGGCTGTTCAAAGGATGCTGGTGGCAACACCCGGATGATACACGCGCCTATCTGGGCGATGGTGGCCTTGATGTTGAAGGGTTGGAATCTCAAGGTAAGCTGGTTATAAAAAACCTATCCGCCGAGTTTGAGAACACAGGCGCAATTGGCGCGGCTTCCGCATGGCTGAAGGCGACTTCCGACGCGCTTCAAGCTGGCTATGACGGTCTGTCTGGTTGCGGATCACCCGATTTCGAATGTTGTGGCTCATACCCACAGTTGCTGGAATTCGAGAAATCGCTCGACACTATGTTGAGAGGGCAGCCAGTATCTGGTGTTTGCTCCTACATACTTGATCCGGCAAAACCGAATGCTATTGCGAGGATGCTTGAGTTGATAAGCCACCATGACCAGTTTCTAATCCATTCAAAAGATAGCTCTCTGCTTGCCAAACCTTGCAATTAATAGCGGCAGCAGGCTCAATTTATTAATGGAGCGCAACAGGCGCTGGCAGGCTTTACGCCCTGTATTCAGTTTCGTCAGTAACTATTTCAAACCGGGTGGCGAATTCGTCCGGTGTTATTGATACTGTCTTTACGATCGACATATTTGTCGATAAAGCTATCTCTTTCATACTGGTCCAGTCGAAATTTACTTCACACGATAGGGGTGAGTCCTCCTTTGGCATCACTACCCAGATGGCGCCACCTCTCATTGTGCGCAACTGTAGCTTGGAAAAAAGTGAGCTCATATTATGTATACGCCGGGGCCAGGCCATGATGACCTCGTAACGCTGGTTCCCGATCCATCTTGTCACGTTAGCGGCGCTACCAATTGCAAAACGGATTACATCGTTCGCATGTCGTGTTGGATCCATCAAAACAACGTTGTCACCATGATTGATCCCCAGCTTAATCATCAAGTCTGACATAGTATTCCGTTACGACATATTTCTATTTTCTTCATGATAGCAAAGAAAAATCCAGTAATCTACATTACTTGCTGGAAACTTCCGGTTATCCTGAAACCGGTTTTTGTTAAAGTTTTTAATTAAAAATGAATAAACAACGGAAACTTTTAAAAAATAAGAATAGATTATACGAACAGTTGTTGACATATAAATGCTTTTATGGATATACTACACTTTGTTTAGAATAAGTCTAAAACAGTGGTTGGTAAATTATTTTTTCAATAACATTTAGGAGCAGATTTGAAAATGGATCTCAAAGGAAGCAAGACTCACAATAATCTCAAGGCGGCATTTGCCGGTGAATCTCAGGCCAACAGGCGCTATCTCTTTTTTGCGAGTAAAGCGGATGTGGAAGGGTACAACGATGTTGCCGCTCTTTTTCGTTCCACCGCTGAAGGTGAAACAGGGCACGCCCACGGCCATCTGGAATACATGGTACCATGCGGCGATCCAGCCACTGGTCTTGCCATCGGTGATACTGGGGACAACCTGAAAGCTGCTGTAGCAGGTGAAACCCATGAGTATACCGATATGTATCCAGGTATGGTCAAAGAAGCCCGCGATGAAGGTTTTGACGAAATCGCTGATTGGTTCGAGACACTAGCCAAGGCCGAAAGATCCCACGCCAACAGATTCCAGAAAGCTTTGGATTCTCTCGATTCCTGATTATTGATCTTAACATCGTTTGCGGGCCGTTGCCGGTCCGTAAGCGATACATTTATTACCCAATTTCCCAGAGAAAAGAAAATGCCAGCAGAACCAACCGAAGGGCGTGAAGGAGGATTGGACGCACCCACAAGACACCCCATCGAATGGAAAGATCCTTCATATTATGATGAAACCAAACTATTTGATGACCTGTACAGGATCTTCGACCTATGCCATGGTTGCAGGCGTTGTTTCAATCTGTGTCAGGCTTTCCCGATTTTATTTGACCTTGTGGATGAGTCCGATACATTTGAAATCGACGGTGTAGACAAAAATGATTACTGGAAGGTTGTTGACAACTGTTATATGTGCGATATGTGCTATATAGCAAGCTGCCCTTATGTTCCTCCACATGATTGGAACATCGACTTTCCGATGTTGATGCTCCGGGCAAAAGCGTATAAATACAAAACCATCGGCGCCGGATTTCGTGACAAATTGCTGAGCAACCCGGAATTGCTGGGTAAATTGCACGCTAACCCACTGGCAGCGCCTGTAGCCAATTTTATAAACCAGCTTGGTTTCGTAAGGGGACTCCTTGACAGCGCCCTAGGGATAAGTAATAGAGCGCCTGTGCCACAGTTTCAGGCGTCTCCCCTCCGTTCCAGGCTGGACAGTCGTGGTTTGAAAGAAACGGCTCCAACTCCTGCTGGTGGAACCAAAGGCAAGGTAGCGCTTTTCTCCACCTGTTATGGACAATACAATCATCCTACATTGGGTGATGACTTGGTAGCCGTGTTTGAGCATAACGATATACAGGTCGCTCTGCCCTCAAAGGAACGATGCTGCGGCATGCCGAGGCTTGAGCTTGGCGATATTGCGTCGGTGGATCAATCGATAGCAGACAACACGCCACAACTTGGAAAGATGGTGGATGAGGGTTGCGATATTGTGATACCTATGCCTTCATGTTCATTCATGATAAAACATATTTGGCCCCTGATCAGGCCTGAGGATGAAACTGTGAAAATGATAAGCGCCGCCACTTATGATCCATTCGAATACCTGATGGCGCGCCATGCCGATGGCAAATTGAAGCTCGATTTCAAAAGCGGACCTGGCCACGTCGCCTATCACGCCGCATGTCATCTGCGGGCGCAAAACATCGGCTTGAAAACAAAAGAGGGCTTGTCACTGTTGCCAGATGTAAAGCTGGAGATTATCGATCGTTGCTCCGGCCACGATGGCACCTATGCAGTAAAGTCAGAATATCGGGATCACTCGGAAAAAATCTGCAGGCCTGCTACGGGCAAGATGGAAAAAAGCGGCGCATCCATGCTGGCCAGCGACTGTCCCATGGCCGCTGCTAATATAAACAGCCTGAGTGACCATGGGATACCATCTAAACATCCATTGACAATTTTGCGTGAGGCGTACGGAATATAAAAATGAAACCAATATCATATGATGAGCTTTTAGGTTTGGAGCAATACGCCCGGGAGCGGAAGCAGTGGCGCGAAAGGGTTATAGAACAAAAAAAGGTTCGCCGCGTCGCTGTGGGCCCAAATGTCTCTATCTATTTCGAGAACCGGGTAACTATCCAATATCAGGTTCAGGAGATGCTGAGGATAGAAAAGATGTTTGAGCCAGATGAGATAGAGGGGGAATTGGAGGCTTATAATCCACTGGTTCCTGACGGGCAAAACTGGAAAGCCACGATGATGATTGAGTTCCCGAACGAAGCCGAGCGCCGCGCCGCCCTGGCCAAAATGATCGGTATAGAAGAGAGGGTGGCTGTGATTGTCGATGGTTTCGAGCCGGTCTATCCAGTGGCCAATGAGGACCTTGAGAGAAGTACAGAAGAAAAAACAAGCGCTGTGCATTTCCTACGGTTTGAGCTGACTGAAGATATGGCCAAAGCTGTGAAGCAGGGCGCCAATATCGAAGTGTCGATCGATCACGACGCCTACAACCATAGCATGCCCGCCCTTCCACAGGAGACCCGTAAAAGCCTGGCGGCGGATCTGGCTTGATTAAAAGGTTTTTTCGATAGAAAAACTGTAAAATTTGACGTTTAAATTTGGCTCCCCGGGACGGACTCGAACCGCCGACAAGGTGGTTAACAGTCCGAGAAATAGAATTGGACTAATTATAATTCAACAACTTATGGGATGCTCGTTGCGTGATTTTGTATCACATTGCATCACAAAGCATAACTCACTCCCGCAAAAGTCCCGCAAAGGATAAAAAAATGAACTTATATAACCAACGGCACATGGTATTTTATCCTTGCAAATTTAAATGAAAGCTTTTAATATACAATGATGATAAAGCGCGCCATATATCAGAAAGTTGAGAAGGCTCTCACTCGCCAGGCCGCAGTTGCCTTGATCGGGCCGCGCCAGGTGGGCAAGACGACCCTGGCTCTCGAAATCGCAAAAAAGCGGAACGCTGTTTATCTCGATCTTGAGTCCCGCAAGGACAGGGAAAAACTGAAGGATCCGGAATTATTTCTGACAAATAACGAACAGCGGCTTGTCATCCTTGACGAAATCCATAGGGTGCCGGAGCTGTTCCAGACCTTGCGTGGCCTGATCGATGATGGGCGTCGCAAAGGGTTGCGGACCGGGCGGTTTCTGGTTTTGGGCTCGGCTTCCATCGATCTGCTTCGCCAGTCAGGCGAATCCCTTGCGGGGCGGATCGCGTATATTGATATGGAACCACTGAACGTTTTGGAGATAACCACCAAAAAGAAGCCGGACCAAACACAGCTTTGGGTGCGCGGCGGTTTGCCTGACAGTTACCTTGCTGCGGATGATGAAGCAAGCTATTCCTGGCGACAAGACTTTATCCGCACATATCTGGAAAGGGATGTGCCGCAATTCGGGCCGCGTATACCGGCGGAAACACTTGAACGGCTATGGATCATGCTGGCCCACAGCCAGGGACAACTTTTAAACGCTTCCCGTCTGGCCGGAAGCCTGTCTGTTTCAGCGCCGACAGTGACCAGCTACATAGATCTTCTGGTCGACCTTCTGCTTGTGCGCCGTTTGCGTCCTTTGCACACCAACACGAAAAAGCGTTTGGTGAAATCGCCCCGTATTTATGTGCGTGACAGCGGGATCACCCATGCGTTGCTTGGCATCACCGATTATAACCAGCTATCTGGTCATCCAGTGTTTGGTTCAAGCTGGGAAGGTTTTGTGATCGAGAACCTGCTTGGTGTGGCCCCCGAAGGGACCCTTGCAAGCTTCTACCGCACCTCCGCCGGGGCGGAAATTGACCTGGTGCTGGAATTTCCCGGGCTAACAGAAAAGTGGGCAATCGAGATCAAGAGCGGGCTTGCCGTGCGGCCAGGCAAAGGGTTTCACAACGCCATAGAAGACATAAAGCCGCACCGCAGTTTTGTTGTTTATGCCGGATCGGAACGCTATCCAGTAACGGAAGATACCGAAGCCATCAGCCTGATGGAATTGGCGCAGGAACTTTCCACACTGTAGAGCTTGTCAGGTGGTGCGATAGAAGCCTGGTCAATTCCGGCCGCTGGCTCAGTAGACTTCACCCCCTTCAAAGCGATTTTCAACCAACCCAACCAGGCTATCTCAAGGAATCGTCTTGTTTGTTGACCTGGATATTCTTTTCGTTATTACTATCCTTTGCCTGCAAATCGGGAGCAATGTCACTGCTGCATTCCTTTTTGACTGCCACTTTTTCCAGCGCTTCCCGTTCGCCCTTCAGGCGGGAATATTCCTGGGCCTCCGGGCCATCCCCGCCTTCCAGAAAGAATAACGCAGGCCAAAAGAGCAGCATCCCCACTGCCATCTGCGCCGAATCGTTGTCAGATTTTTTCTTCAGGCTGCCATGCAGTTCGGCTGCGCGCCTGTTCACCCGCGCCATCTCCTCCGCAACTTGGTCGCAGTTGTAATCCTTGTATTCCAGCGGCGAGATATAGTTGGTTTTCAATTTATCCGGATACTCGCATTTAAAACGGACCAATTTAACGGGAAGTGGTCACGCGTTACGGCTCTTGGCGAACGCTTGGTTCAAAAAAAGGGTAATTTGGAATGAAAATTGTTGCAGCCCGTATTCGAAATTTCAAGTTATTGCGTGATATTGATCTTAGTTTCAGTACCGATCCTCAGAAACCATTAACCGTAATCCGCGCAGAGAATGGCTCGGGTAAAACTTCGACATTGCAGGCATTGCGTTGGGCTCTTTACGGCAAAGATGTTTTGGATGAGCCGCTTGTGAGATTGTCTCCTGCCGATTGGCCTGATAACAGCCAATGCACAATAACTGTCGAAATCGATTTTGTTCACACCGCTGTTAGTAAGGTAGATAGTGAGCCAATGACATCTACAACAAGTTACATGCTTAAACGAGAGGTTGGAGAAAAGCCTGACGGTGATAGACCAAATAGAGGTCAAGAGCGTGTAACTTTGTTTGAAAAGACATCGGTAGGTGCCGATCCGATTGATGCCGCTGAATCCAGGCTAGCACAGATGTTGCCAAAGGAAATGATTGATATTTTCTTTACAGATGGAGATGCGGCGATGACGTTTATTTCTCCTCAACTTTCTGATAGTACAAAGAGAGACAAGGTAAAAGATGCGATTCGTTCATTACTTGGGCTTGACTTGCTTGAGCGGGTTGAAAAGCGTATTTCCGATACTCAATCGGCAGTCAACAGGCAGATTACTAAAGATGCTAGTACTGATCAGCTAGCTACAATAACGGAAGAAATTGAAGAAGCGACGAATACGAAAGAAAAGCTTACAAATACTGTAACAACATTGAATGAACAAATTGCGGATATCGAAAGGAAATTGCACACAATTAGCCGTGATCTCATGCGGGCATTGGAGGCTGGAAGCTATGAACAGTTGGCTCACCAGAGAGAAAATTATCAAAAGCAATTAGACGCAGCAATTGAAGAAGAAGAAAAACTTAAGCGTGAGCATCAAGAGCTATTCCAAAAAGAAAGCCTCAGTTCCGGATTGCTAGAGCCTGTTCTACAGAAAGGATATGACCATCTAAACAGTCTCCACGAAAAAGGGGTCATCCCTAGAGCTGCTGTGCCCGTGCTTGAAGAACGATTAGATTTAGAAGAGTGTATTTGCGGGACTGATCTTTCTGAAGGCACTACAGCCCGAGAGAAAGTTTACGAGCTTATTGAGAAACATCGCAAAAACGATGGAGAAGTTGAATACTTGTCGTCACTTTACTATCAGTCAAAAATTGAAATGGAAAATTGGGCCTCAGAAGATTCAAAGAAATGGCCCGATTATTCTACAGAGCTGCAACAGAAACGAACAGCTGTTAATAAGCGTATTGAAAATGCAAACCTAGAACTAAAATCTGTAGAAGCTAAGTTAGATCAAATTGACGAAGAAGAGATAGAACAAAAGCGTTTACATGAGAAAATGCTGACGTCTTCTCTTAGGCAGAAAAATAGCAAACTTGATCGAGCTGAAGCATCACTTCAAGATTCGGAGAAGATTCTAAAAGAGCTTAACCAGAAGCAGAAAGAGCTTCGACGAGCTGATGAAAAAATGGCTGGACTCAACGCAGAAAAAACGGTTCTGAATGACCTACAGCAGATCGTTCATGGCTCTTTAGAAGAAATGCAAGGGACATATTTACACCGTGTTAGTAATCGGATGAATGACCTTTTCTTAAAGATGGTAGGCGCTGACCCTGATCAAGATGCCATCTTTCAAGGTGCACACATAAATAGCAATTACAGTATTGTCGTTAAGACCAAAGATAATCGAACTCTCAATCCTGATTATGAAGTTAATGGCGCTTCTCAGCGTGCACTGACTTTTGCTTTTATATGGGCATTGACAGAAGTAAGCGGCGTTGTGGCACCTAGAGTCATCGATACTCCTCTCGGGATGATGTCGGGTAATGTTAAACGCAGAGTATTAGAAATGGTAAGTAAGGCAGCTGGAGAAGATGTTGACCGTCAAGTTGTCTTGTTCCTAACGCAATCTGAAATATCACATACTGAGGACATTTTGGACAATCAATCTGGAGTTACTTTCACATTAATAAAAACGGATGATTATCCTGCGGACCTCATGAATGATCCCGAAGCTCAGAAGTCGGAAGTTCGACTTTGTAAGTGTACGCACAGAGAATACTGTAACCAGTGCCAACGAACAAACTATGATGATTTTCATCTGGGCTATCGGACAGCTTAATTATAGAGAGAACTTTAAATGACAATGGAAGCATTAATATCCGGTCTGCAAAATCAAAACTTACGAATACCATACGATCACTATGAAAATGTTAGTCGATTTACAATGACAGGACACTCGGAAGGAAAGAAAAATAGGGACAATATCCCTTTTGATCGATATGTCGATATTTGGTGGCTTGCGATGTGCATAGGCGTTCAGGAAGGAAGGAGGACTTCGCTTGAAGCAAGCAAATGGCATACGTTTGTGCGTGCGGGAGAAGTATTGCCATCTAATCCATGGAGAATATTTCAACTTCAATTGCTTGCAGTTGGTGTAACGGGAAGCACTGATATTTTATCTAAACACGGAGAGCTTATTTCAATGGCTAATGAATATGCTGCAACGGGTTTACCAATACTATTAAGTGAAGCGCTCGGAAGCCAAGTGCCAATTTGGGCTATGACGGATTTCGTGTCAAACCGCCTGAAAGGTAACTAAGAATCTTAGGGATAGAGATGATACCGAAAGCTATTCAACCGTGGGGGCGAGCTCCTACTCCACTGATTCCAAGATCTATAGCTGAAGAGTTCGGTTATTTGGATGCTCCGCAAACAATAAAGGAAATCCTCGGAAATGATGCAACACTTGCGGAATTAAATGGGTCTTTATGGGATTATGTTGATTCTGTGAGTGGTGAATGTCTAGCAGAACTAATTGATATTTTAAAAACAAAATTTAACAGTTTTAAGCATCTTCGTATTTATTCGGGTGAACATCTTCCACAATCGATTGAAACTCTTCCGTTCTCAACACGAACGAAAAATGCTGTAATAGCGTACCCTAATAAATTTGCAGAGTCGGAACTTAAGTTTATCGATGTCATGTCCATATCATCGTTCGGAGTTCGTTCTGTGATAGAGTTTGCCTGTGTGGTTGAATCGGCTACAGACAATTCCGTGTGGCACGATCAAAATCCAATTGAACACGATCGCATTGAGGATGAGGAGTCAGTAGAGTTTTCCAAAATCAAATCGATGTTTCAAGTGATTGCAGCATGGGCTCTTGGTGAACAAAAATTGGATTCGTTTGCTGGCGCTTTGCCAGAACCATTACCAGAGTGGCCAGACGAAATTAAAAATATCTGGACCGAGCTAAATAATATAAGAACCAATCAACTCGCCGGAGATACTATTAAACACTATTCGGTTCCTGGCCTGGTAACCCAAGAGCTAGGGAACATGGATGAAATATTGCTTGGTATAGCCAAGGAACGCATTTTTCCTGTTGAACATGTTGCTACTTTGGAAGAACTGGGATGTAAATTTAATATCACAAGAGAACGAGTCAGGCAGCTTGAAAAAAAAGCGCTATCAAAGCTGGAGAGATTCAAGATTAATGAGTATCTTCCTGTCTTAAGAAGAGCTAAATCGCTCAGTGACAAACTAGGAACCGCAGTACCAATGAGACATTCTGCTCTTGAGGATGCATTGAACTGGTCGGTTGAAGATTTCCAAAATGATTCCCCAGAAAAGCAGCTCGCGAGGTCATTACTGTTTTGGCTGGGCGGCCCATATCATGTACATCGGACTTGGCTATTAAGGAATAAAGGACTTCCCGCGCAAACTATCGACGCATTTCTTGACCGTCGAGATCAACGAGGTGTGATAGCACATGATGTAGCGCGCGAGATAATGAGTAACCTAGGGATTAAATTGGAAAACCATCAAGCTTGGTTAGAGCATCTACAAATTTTTCTAAGTGTTGAAGAAGGCTTAATCCATTTTCAAGGTAGCATATTGGACAAGGCGAACGCACTATTGAAATATTTCGCTAGACCTATGACCGTAGAGGAAATGCTTAAATATACCGGAAGCGCCAGTGTTCGTAGTGTCCGTCAACGACTCATCGATGATTCAAGATTTTGGAGGGTTAATAGGCAAAATGAATTCGTGCTTGCCGGAACCGAAGGGTATGATGAGTATACGGGTATTACAGATGAAATAATCCAGGAGCTTGAAATATGTGGAGGACAGGCCCCGTTCTCGCATTTAGTTGAAAAACTATCTCGAATATACGGTGTTAAAGAGAACTCTGTAATTGCGTACTTAAATACACCGATGTTTATAAAAGATGAGAACGATATCGTGCGTGTCCGTGATGATGAAGATGGCATAAATATAGTTACAGACATAACCAAATCTTCAGCGTGCTACCTATTAGAGCAAGGGACATGGTGTTGGAGAGTAAAAATTGATAAAGATGCTTTAAGAGGTAGTGGTCGTTTAGTTCCAAATGCATTTGCTCAACAACTCGGCTGCGATATCGGGGATAAGGTTGAAGTGCCAACGGAACTAGGAAAAATAACGCTGAGTTGGCCGTTAACCTCAACCACAGGTGCGTATATCGGGTCTTTGCGACAAGCATTGGATTACTATGAGGCTAATACAGGTGACTATTTATTTATCAGAGCCACTACGCCTAATGTTACTTTCTCATTATTAAAGCAAGAGCAATTAAATGCTGTTAACTCTGATTTGGTCAAATTGGCCTTACTTCTCGGCAATATTCGATGTGCCAAAGAAGATGAAGCAATCTTTGTAATTGCTAAAGCGCTTGATGTTAATCAAGATTCCAAAGAGACTATCCTGACTGAAGCCAGACAAAAACTAAATTCTCGTGGTGAAACAGACCTTTCGCAGTTTATTCAGAAACCTAAACTTTCTGTTGATGATTATATCAACGATATGGGGCGTTTGTTTAAATAGCAGCTCTCTTAGCTGTGTGATTCATAGAGATCGTTTCAATTTTTGTAGCTGTAAATCGAATCTGTAATTTTGCTCTTGTAACCTTTCTTTGGACGGGTCATACATGGCATAGACTTTTTCACCATAGGATGTTTTGTCTCTCAGCTGAGGAGTAATATCTATCGGGGATTTGCCCTTTAACGAACCATGAGGGCGGAGCCAATTGTAGTAAAACGGCTATTCCTCAAGGCGATCGGATAACTCAGGATCCTTCAGGCTGACTGTAGCATAAAACTCATAAAGAACAGTTTTCTGAGTTCGCTCAACTTTGCAATTTAAATGAGGTGAAGCAGGTTTAATCGGTCTGAACTTTATCCCCCAATCCATCATGAGCATCTGAACTTCCATGGCTAAGAATTCTGTGCTTCGGTCAGTCTGAATACGCTGTATGGGGAAAGGCATCATTTTACAGGCCTGTTCTATAAAATCGATAATATTGGAGGCGTTCCTCCGTTTATAAAGCCCTAATGCCATGAATCTGCTACAGTCATCAATGGCTGTGTACTGGTACAGTCCAGAAGCGATTTTACATGTGTCCATTTGAACCCTATCGCCGGGGACAGGTTAGGAATATCTCTTATAGTCCTTTTTCCTGCAAGGCTTCTGGAGTGGTTTACAGCCGCTTCTGCCTCGAACCTTATGATTCGTCAGAGGGACAAAGAAGTTATGAAGCCGTTTTATCTCCCCCTGGATGCGCCTGGAGCTGAGCTTACGCTTGTTGCGGAGGTCTAAAATCCATTCCTTTTTTTTTGGGCCAATCTTTGCTGCCGGGGAAGTCTTTGGCTTTCGGCTATGGCTTTGAAGCCCTCTGATACCATGCTCCTGATAACGCTTCCACCACTTCCGGAGCGCCGGTCTGGAGATACCACATCTTCTACAAACCAGACCTGCTTTATTGGTCTCTTCGTAGAGTTTTACCCACCAATGCCGCGCATGTATTTCTGACTCCATGGAGGCTATTATAATTGAAATGATCTCTATGATTCACACACCTTAAAAAATCGAATCTAACCTATAAATATATTGTAAATTTGCAGAAAATATGCAAGAATAAGGTTTTAAATTAACTTGATGGTGGTTTTCTATGTTAATTGAGTTTTCAGTCACCAACTACAGGTCTGTCCTGGAGAAGCAGACTTTGAGCATGGCGGCTGCTTCTGCCAATAAGCTTGAAGATAGCCATACGTTTTCTACAGGTATCAAAAGGTTACCAAATCTTTTAAAGTCCGCAGCTATCTATGGCCCTAACGCAGCCGGGAAAAGTAATATCCTCAGAGCTATACATTTTATGCGAAGCTTGATTTTATTTGCGGCCACCGAATCTCAAGAAGGGGATCCTACTGGTGTGACACCTTTTCTGTTCGATAAAACAAGTGCAAACGAACCAAGCGAGTTTGAAATATCTTTCATTCAAAATAATATTCGCTATCAGTATGGATTTGCCGTTACCAACAAAATAGTTGTCGAAGAGTGGCTTTTTGCATTTCCCAAGGGAAAGCAGCAATTGTGGTTTAACCGTAGATATGAGGAAAAATCAAAAAATTATGATTGGAACTTTGGCAATCATTTAAAAGGGAAAAAACATGATATTGCAGGGAAGACCAGAGACAACGCCCTCTTTCTCTCAACCGCCGCCCAATGGAACCTTGAGCAGTTAAAAGCGGTCTATTTATGGTTCAAGTATGAGCTTACCGTTTTGCAAGCCAACAGGCCTATGCCAACCGGTTACACAGATGATTTGTGTGAATCCGATGAGGGGAAAGGGCAGGTGGAAAGTTTCCTGAAAGAAGCCGACCCGGGTATTAGTAAGCTTCTCTTTGAAGAAAAATATGATTCAATTGATGATTTAATTGATAATTTGCCGGCCGAAATCCCGGCAGGAGAAAGGGAAAGTATTAGAAAAAGATATGAGGGGGCGAAATTTGTTGATATCAAAACCTCTCATCAAATAACAGGTAGCGATAAGGAAGTTCATCTTGACCTGTACGATGAGTCTGATGGCACTAAAAATATGTATGCATTGGCTGGGCCGATAATCAATGTGCTTAGGGATGGTGAGATATTGTGTATAGATGAACTCGATACAAGCCTGCACCCACTCCTGGTCCGGATGCTAATAGGGCTTTTCAACAGCGCTGAGCACAACAGGAATAATGCCCAACTGATTTTCACCACTCACGATACGTCTCAACTTAACAAAGATGTTTTTCGTCGCGATCAAATCTGGTTTGTGGAAAAAGACGATAAAAACTCCACACAGCTTTACTCATTGCTGGAGTTCAGTCCACGCAAAGAAGAAGCCTTCGAAAAAGGTTATTTGCATGGGCGTTATGGCGCGCTTCCCTTTTTTGGTGGGCTAGAGATTTAATGAGCCGAGATCGTGGTTCATCCCAAAAAAGCAGAACAGTTCGGAGCAAAAATGATTTCAAACGAAAACAGCGGATTCGGGAGCCCTATGACACTGTTTTGATAGTCAGCGAAGGGGGAAAAACTGAACCGAACTATTTCAAAGACTTATGCGGAAACGGTCCCCACGGACTGCGGTTGAGCAGTGTAAACATCATAGTAGATAAAGAAAGTGGTGGCAGAAACCCCGGCAAACTTTACCAGTACGCCAAAGAAAAAAGAGATAACGACGATGAATACGATTACGATCATGTGTACATTGTTTTCGACAAAGACAATCACAAACACTTCGAAAAAACCATTGATGAAATAAGGCGATCAGAAAGTGACAAGCCTAAATATCACGCTATCTACTCTATCCCCTGCTTCGAAATATGGCTATTGCTTCATTTTAAATACTCGGCAAAACCATACAGAAAAAGTGTAAAAAAATCTGCATGTGCTTGTGTGATAGCTGACTTAAAAAAATATATTCCCGATTATGAAAAATCCCAAAAAGGTATATATGCGGCCACAGCCGATAAACTTGATACTGCAATAAAACATGCAAAAAAACTGGAAAAGGAAAAAAATAAAGTTGGAACCAAAGACTCATCAGTTACTACGGTCTATAGATTAATCGAATTTCTGCGCAATATAAAGGGCACGGAATAAATCCAGGCGCTATTTCGAAGAAACCTGAATTATCCTTGCAACAGCCCCTTGTTTTGACTGTGGAAGCCCCTCAGCTCAAGCGGCGGCATATACCTCTACTCGATCCTGATCAATAGCCTGAAGGAAATAAGGGTTGCGGATGGCTCGACGTTCAACAAGATCGATTGGACGGTCAAAAACCTGTTGGAGTTCCTCTAACAACCCAAAATAAGCATCGGCATGCTCCTGTGGTGTAAGTTTTTTAAATTCGACAATGAAGTCAAGATCGCTGGAGGCTTCGTCAAACTGTTCCTTTGCCGCCGATCCAAACAACTCCAGACGGAGCACGTGAAACCGCGTACACAAGTTAACCAATATATCTCGCTTGTTTTCTACAATACCTGTCATGATTTCACTTCCGCTGATCTGTGGTTTTCATACCCTTCATATAATAACAATTTTTTAAGCTTTCAGATGGGTTTCTTGCCATTGTGGAATATTTTGAATCATGGAAAGTATAGTAGGTTTCGATCTGGTTTTTGGTGCGTTAACTAACAAACTCAATAAACTTGCAACAAACATTTGCGGCGCTTGTTATCAGCTCACGTTTTCGCGCTCGTCTACCCACGTCTGCTTTCGTCACTGTAGCGGAGGCGCGGTTTCGCGCCGAAGCGTAGAGTGACGAAAGAAATAAACAGTACAAATGAAAGGTGACCCAACTGGTTAGCCCGCACTCGCGTTCGTGACGGTCGGTTTTTGTAAAAATAAACAAAAATACATCTGCAAATAAACCGTTTTTATACTTGCATTTTTCCATCAACGGTTATAAATTTAATCTATTGTTTCCGCTCTTCATGAGCACTCTTCAGGTTCACCCTGGAGACCAAGGGCGCGGGTTTTTAGCCCCGTGTGTCATAAGCCGACCGGCGGGTTGGCGTATTCGAACATTGCGAAGGTTTTGGATATCCTTCGCCTAATCCTTATTATCTGTGAATGTTCATTAGAACAAGCGCAGTTTTATAGCCGCAGCTTCCTTGGCAGTTACCAGGCGTTGGCAATTATCCGCGTGAGCAGTTCCACAAGCTCGCGGCGTCCAGCGCATATCGCCGTCCACCATGTCGGCCATCAGTAAAACTCAACTCCATTTTCATCCGCGCGTACCGGCGCGCCCTTGTAAAAATCCGGTAATCGGGATAGCGGCTACTCGATTCTCCAACGCCAGCGTTTGTGGGCTGGTATCCGGGCATGCCCCGGAGGCCTGTTTGGCCAGGCTTGAAGCCCGTCCGGCTAAGGACCGGGCGATGGTCAACCGCGTTTGGTACGTCCAAACCGGCTCTGACCATGACCGTTTAATCGGTCGGCAGTAACACTTAACTTTTATATTCGAAGGCCAATAAAGGGAAGGCTCCGTATGCACAGATTGAAAGCCGAGATACAGAAAGTTATCAACAACAGTGAACGCAGAAGCTACGCCGGACGGCATGACCTGGAGGTGGGTCTGCACAAGTTCGGGAACTGGCTGATAGAGAATTATCGATCGCTGCCGAAACTTTCAGCTTTGAAACCAAAAATGGTCAGCGCATATGTAGAACACCTAAAAGGCAAGGGCCGCTCCACGGGCTCGTTGAAAAACAACCTGTCGTTCCTGCGCTCACTTGCAAGGGGAATTGGTAAAGCTAACATAGTTTACCGGAGTAACGCAGAGTACGGGATCGGTTCACGGAGGTATTACGCGACAGAAAACCGGTCAGCCTATCCTACACCAGAGCAGATTCAGCGTTTACCGAAGGAGGAGTATCGCCTTGCCGTTGAGGGCCAGATGTTGTTTGGCACAAGGGCGCAGGAGGCGCTGAAGTTCCAGATAGAGCTTGCTGATCGTGGCGCCTATCTGGCGCTCATGGGGAGCTGGTGCAAGAACGGCCGGGTACGCAACCTGGATATAAATAATGAAGCGCAACGCGACTGGATTAAACGTGTACACGAGTATGCCGACAGAACCGGCGCCAAAAGCCTGATCCCGAAAGGAGCATCGTTGAAAAGCTGGTTGCGCGGCTACCACGACACACTCCGCAAAGTTCTGGAGATAAAAAGCCACGACCTTCGCCACGGCTGGGCGCACAAAACATATCGGGAAATGATGAAACTTGAACCAAAAGTCTGCGGCGGACCCAGCTTCAAGGAGATGACCAAAGAGCAAAAAGAAATCGCCGACAAAGCATGCTGGTACATCTCCGACCAACTAGGCCATTCACGAAAATACATCAGCTCACAATACCTCGGACCCAGGAGGTAGTCTTGATATGAGATCAAAAGTTCAACTATTGCCACGATTGATCAGGTTAAGGGACGCTCATACCTACCTTGGCATGGACCGCAACCGGTTCAACGCCGAGGTCCGGCCCTATCTTAACGAAATTCCCATTGGCAAACAGGGAATAGCATTTGATCGTCTTGACTTGGACGCCTGGGTGGACGATTATAAGGTACGCAACGGGCGTCCCGGTAAGAAAGGAGAGCAAAAGAAATGGGACGTAAAAAAACGCCGGGGCTTTTTAAGCGAGGCGAATTCTACCATGTCGATAAGCAATTACTCGGAAGAAGAATTTGCGAATCAACTGGAGAAAGAAATCTTAAAGAGGCGGAACAATACTTAGCCAAGCGGATGGAGGATATTCGCCAGGCGCAGATTTATGGCATTCGCCAAGAAAGGACGTTTAGGGAAGCTGCTATGAAGTACGTTCAGGAGGCCGATATCGCTACATTGCGTGATACGCAAAAGCAGATAAAACTTCTGGATCCGTATATCGGCAAAATGCCTATTAAGAACGTCAGCATGGACAGTTTGCAGCCTTTCATCAAAGCCAGGAAAGCGCAGGGTGTGAAAAACCGCACTGTCAATTTTGCACTGGAAACTGTTCGACGTATTCTGAACCTTGCCGCTGATGAGTGGTGCGACCCTAACGGTATTACGTGGCTTAGCAGGGCACCGAAGATAAAGCTTTTAAAGCTCTACGACGCGCGTAGTCCATATCCTCTTTCTTGGGAAGAGCAGTCAGCGTTGCTGGAGTTTTTGCCTGAGCATCTTCGGCAAATGGTTTTGTTTAAAGTAAACACTGGATGCAGAGATGGTGAAGTATGCGGGCTTCGTTGGAGTTGGGAAATCCCTGTTCCGCAATTGGGTACAAGCGTATTTTTGATACCGGGTGATTACGTGAAAAACCGTCAGGAAAGACTGGTGGTGTTGAACAAGGTTGCAGAATCGGTTATTGAAAGACGTCGAGGGATTCACCAAACCCATGTGTTTACATTTAATGGCAAGCCTGTAAGAACGATGAACAACAGCGCTTGGCGTAATGCACGGGAAAAGGCAAAGATTATGGATGTGCGTGTCCATGATTTAAAGCATACGTTTGGTCGCCGTCTAAGGGCGGCAGGAGTCTCTTTTGAAACAAGACAAGATTTGCTGGGACATAAATCCGGACACATTACAACGCACTATAGTGCTCCGGAATTGCAGGAGTTGATCGACGCTGCGAACCTAGTGTGCACTTCTAGCTCCCGCAAAAGTCCCGCACTGGTAATTTTGAGACTAAAGGCAGGATAAAGGTAGTGCAAGTATGCGCCTTTTAATTAGGGAGTTAGATTGGCTCCCCGGGACGGACTCGAACCGCCGACAAGGTGGTTAACAGCCACCCGCTCTACCAACTGAGCTACCGGGGATATGCACAGAAGAAAACGTAGTGTTCCATAAAACCAGCGTCACTGTCAATACTACTTAATACAGTTTTCGAAAATAGTCTCAACAAAAATGATGAATCACAAACAGAGGTTGTATATGATCATGTAATGACACAACCAATAATCCAAATAGACAACCTCGGGTTTCAGTATCCTGAGTTTAACAGCACGCCTGCCAAAACCATTTTCAATGATTTTTCGATGAAGGTTGATGCAGGTGAAATTGTCATGATTGTGGGGCGTTCCGGATCCGGAAAAACAACTTTGCTACGGCTAATGGCATGGCTGGAGGAGCCAGCAAGTGGTGCAATCTACCTGAACGGCAAACCTTACAGCAGTTTTCAACCCCCTGAAATACGCAAAAAGGTTTCGTTGGTCGCCCAGGTCCCGATAATGCTGGAAGGCACAGTTGAATATAACCTGGGATTAGGACTGGAGAAACCGGCTGACAGAAACGTACTTGAAACCTGGTTACAAAAATTCGATCTCGAACCGTCATTGCTGGAAAACAGCGCCGACTCGCTATCTGTGGGTCAGAAGCAAAGGGTGGCGGTGATCCGAAATCTGCTTGTCCAGCCACAAGTGTTGTTGCTGGATGAACCGACATCGGGGCTTGATCCGAAATCACGCGGGATATTCATCAGCGCAATCGAAAGTATCGTTAAAGAAAGTGGATTAACTGTAATTTGGATAAGTCATGATACAGACATAATAAAACCAGTCGCTTCAAAAGTTGTCATTATGGTGAATGTAGAAAATGATAATTGACCCAGGCTGGGATGATCTGGCGCTGACAACGTTACTGTTCGCCGCTGTGGTTGGGCTCTCTGTTCGCGAAGGGCTGAAACTGGAACGCTCGTTGACCATCGCCACCATACGCACCATTGTCCAGTTGGCGTTGATCGGCTATGTCATCAAAGGGCTGTTTAAAGTGGACGCCTGGTACATTATCGTGGGCGCTTTGCTGTTCATGACAATATTTGCGGCCCGGGCCGGGCTGGGCAGGATGAAAAAACCGTATGCAGGGCTATTTATGCCGATGTGGGTCGGCATTGTGGTCGGGTCAATATTTACAACAGCGGTGGTCACCGGCGCAGTGCTGAAAATCGACCCCTGGTACCGCCCGGATGTGCTAATACCCTTGGGTGGGATGATATTGGGTAACGCCATGAACGGCGGCGCTATCGCAGCGGACAGACTGTATACGGAAATTAAGTCGCGCAAAGCGGAGATCGAAACTTTGCAATCGATAGGGTGGGATTATAAGCGGGCCGCGTTTGGCGCCAGGAAAGAGGCTGTGCGGGCTTCGCTTATTCCTACAATCAACACCATGATGACGGTGGGGCTGGTCCATCTGCCAGGTATTATGGTTGGGCAGATGCTGGGGGGGGTGGACCCGTTGGTGGCGGCCAAATATCAGATTATAATAATGCTGATGGTGGCCGCTTCAGTATCTGTCACTTCCGTTGTATTTACCGGGCTGGCCATGAAACGATTTTTCACACCTAATCAGCAGTTAAAGCATTGGGCGTTGGAATAGCGATCTAAGCTGGCTTTTGAATCTTGCCGGAGGTGATACAACTGGTGCAGACGGTGATCCGTTTCACTCCGCCCTTCGGCTGGACCGCACGCACCTTTTTCAGGTTCGGGTTCCACCTGCGTCTTGTAGTGTTGTGGGCGTGGCTGACGTTATTGCCAAACATCGGCTTCTTCCCACAAATTTCACAAACTTTTGCCATGATAATCTTTCGTTCGAATGTATTGGTTAAGACCTAATAAACCAGTAATATTACCACGACTTTTAAAAGTATCAACTATTTTCTTTATGTTTCGCTAAACCAGTTGGTCCACCTTTGCGGCGCAGATAAAATCGTTCTCCGAGATACCACCGATGGCCACGGTTTTGTAGTTAACCGAGCAGTCGTTATACCCTATCTTCAGGTATGGGTGATGGTCCTCGGTGTGGGATACCCAGGTAAGCGCATTTACAAACGCCATAACCTTGTAATGATCCTTGAATTTATAGGTTTTCGATAAAAACCCTTTTTTATATTCCCACCCATTAAACGATTTCAATGTTTCCATCACCTGGCTCTCTTCCATGGGCGGCACTCCACCCTCGCAAGCCTGGCATTTTTTTTCCAGAAATGATGTTACGTCACACGTTGTCATTTTATTATCTCCCATAAATTGGTTAATTTCGATCAACCAACAGGTTTATATTGTGATGACTATATTATACAACGTATTTACGAATATGGCAGTTGCGATCTTTTAAGGTCAGCCCAGGTATTTTTTGAAAAACCCTTTCTGATGCTCCCGCACGACGCCGCCATCTATCTCGGCCAATTTCCGAAAGAGCTCCTCCTGTTCGTCGCTTAATTTATCTGGTGTCGCCACTATGATCCGGATCACCAGATCGCCAGCTCCATACGATTGCAAATGTGGTATACCCAAGTCTGATATTCGATGCAGTGCGCCCGACTGGACGCCGACTGGCACTGTAAAATCCGCTTCTTCATCAAGGGTTGGCACCTTGATATCCGCACCGAGCGCCGCCTGGGAAAACGTGACAGGTACATTGATAACCAGATCATCGTTGTGCCGCTGAAAAACGTCATGCGGTTTAACATGTAATACTATGAACAGATCGCCGGGGGGGCCACCGTTGCGCCCCGGCTCCCCTTCGCCACGCAGCCGAAGCTTCGATCCAGTGTCCACACCGGCGGGCGCCTTTACCAGCAGTTTCTTTTTCTCTATCACCTGCCCCATACCGTTGCAGTTATCACAAGGGTCGGTGACGGATACTCCTTCACCATGACACTCCGGGCATGGTGTGGATATGGAGAAGAAGCCTTGCGAACGGGTCACCTTGCCTACACCCTGGCAGACAGAGCAGGTTATAGGCTCTTTACCCGGCTTGCTCCGGGATCCTTCACACTCGCCACATACAACAAATTTTTCTACCTCGATCTCTTTTTCCAAACCTTTAGCGGCATCAGTCAATTCTATTTCCAAATCGTATCGCAGGTCGGAGCCGCGCGTCGCATGGTCAGATCTGGCTCCTCTGCTGGACGCCCCGAACCCAAAAAAGTCCTCGAACACATCTCCAAAAGATGAAAATATATCTTCGAAACCTTGAAACCCACCAAACCCGCTTCGCTTCAGCCCATCATGGCCATACCGATCATAAAGCGAACGCTTCTCAGAATCGCGAAGCACTTCATACGCTTCTGCCGCCTCCTTGAATTTCTCTTCAGCCTCCGGGTTATCCCGGTTCTGGTCCGGGTGGAACTCATACGCCTTTTTCCTATACGCTTTTTTTATCGTAGCGTCGTCGGAATCGTTTTCCACCCCCAACACTTCGTAATAATCTCTTTTAATCATCATCTCTCGCCCTTTGGCCTATACCTTTCTGCCGACCTGCACCAATGCAGGTCGCAATACTCGCTCTCCATACCGAAACCCTGCCGCCAACTGCTCGACTACCATATTATCCTGCTGTTCATCTTCCACAGGTATCGTCGCCACAGCTTGCGCAACTTCCGGATCGAACGGTTGATTTTCGCAATCTATCATCTCCAGCCCGCACTTTGTGAGCGCCTCCATAAGCCGCTGTTTTAGCATGACGACACCTTCGATCAGCGGGTTATTTTCATTTTTACCGCGCGCTGATTCAATCGCCCGGTCAAGATCATCTATGGCCGGGAAGATCTCCGCGATCATCTCTCCAAACTTTTCCGTCGACCGCTTCTCTGCGCCCTCTTCCAGACGCTTTCGCACCTGATCCATCTCCGTCATTTTTTCTTTATGGGCGGCTATATACTCTTTTAACCGGCTGTCATTCTGATCCACCTGACTTTGCAACTGCTCTACAAACGTGGGTACACGATCAAGATCGGCCTCTTCCATATCAGCGATAGCGTCTTCAGCCGACTTTATTCTTCGCCTATCTCGAAACTCTATTTTTTTCTCTTCACTCATTGTTTATGCTTTGCTAAACCTTTTATTTTAACTTATCTGCTGTTTACAGGCATGTTTTCATGCCTTTTTATTTCTTGACTATCAATGCTTCCAACGCATTATATATATCCCTGGTTACAAATTCCGAATGGATAGTATACAGCCCTTTGCTATTTACTCCTTTGGCAAAATACAGCTGTTCATTTTCTGTTTTGGAGCCAACCATCACTGTTTCCACCAGCTTACCACCAGCTGTATAGACAGATATTACAAGCGCGCTGCTCGTGAAACTTGCGTTTTCTGGCGGCTGGTCCAGCTCGGTAAGATCATGCTCGAACCGAAGTCCGGCAACAGTCCAAACCAGATGATTCCACCGAGCTGGTGTGATCCTTTTATTTTCCGGGGACATAAGCTTATAGTCATTATCCTTCTTTTCTATTTCAAACAGTTGCCCCAGCCGATGGATCACGATCCGCTCTATCTGATCAGAGTTTACTCTGAAAAACCGACGCTCCTTTAAATCTTTAACGGTTTTGGCCAGCCTCTCATAATCCCTCCAGTTGACCACCCTGACAACTTTATCATCGTTCACCATAGCGTAGTAGCTGAGATTGTCCGGGTCCGCCTTATCAGAAAATTTTATTTTATACAAATCATTATCAGTAACGATGTCGACTGTCAGCACCGGGTCATCCAGCCCGTATCTCGCCATATCAACGGCGCTGTCATCGATAACGCTTTTCGATTTCACCGTGGCCAAATCGACCAGAAGCTCCGACAACCGCACAGCATCAGGCTCGGCTTGAACAGGCTCCGTTATTTTATACTTTTTTTCCGCATCATCCGTTTTGGCAGGGATAGAAACCAGCTTTACACGTTTACCATCTAAAGTGATCGTGATTTCGTTTATATCTTCCGGCTCTACCGGCGCCAGCCGCTTGTCGCGCAACGAATCTATATTAACTTGCATCGCCCCCGCCACATCACCCGGTATTCTAACCACATTTTTCGAGCCTTCCAGCAAGGCGTAGTTATTGGCGCCTTCTGTAGTTCCGCCAATATGCAATGTCTCTGGCTCTGCCTCAATATTAAAATCGATGGTTATCGTTGTATCTGGGTTGTCCAGACCATACGTTGCCAAATCATCCGGATTATCATCGATAAACCCGGATATGAGGGTGGTCACAATACGGCCCAACAAAGCTTTTACCGCCTCATTATCCGCCGCGCTATTAATGGGCGATGTTATCAACCATTTTCCGTTTTCATTTTTCTCGACGGTTATCAGCAAGCTTCTGTTCTTGAGTTCAAACTTTTTCACAGCGTCCGGCTGATGAAGGAACAGCCGCTTTTCACGAAGATCATATTCATTTTTTATCATGCCGTTCACTTGCCAACGCTCGACCAGGTACACAGTTGGGTGATCTCCAACCATTACATAATATCCTCCGCCGACCGGGCTGGCGGACCCTATTTTGAGGGATTGCCGATCTTTATCTGGTTGCTCAAAACTGATCATCGTTGGGTTGTCGAGGTTATATTGTGACAGGTCATCAATTTCTCCGATTTCCCGATCAGGTTTCAGCGCTGCGGCAATTTGCACAATTTTATCCACATCAATATCGTTTGCGTCTGCGTCCACAGGTTTCCCAATGCGCCAATCGTTTTTCTGTTTAACCAGGACCAACGCGCCACCCGGTTTGGTGATAGTCACCTTTGCGACCTTTTCCATCTCCAGGTCCAGCAGCAGTTCAACCCTTCGATCAGCCTCATCGCGCGCCTTTAATATTACTTCGTCGTAATAATAGAAGCCTGCGAACAGGGCCAGAAGAACCAGCCCGGCGACTATAATTCTTCTCATCGTTCAAGACCTTCTCCTGTTGAATGCGACCAGAGCCCCAGCCGCAATCACAGCCAAAGGTACAGCCACCACCACGACCCAGAACACAACCAGCAATTGCGATCTGGTAAATATTATCGGATTAAACCCCCGCGTTTTTGGCCGGATAGAGATTCGGCTCTCCTCCTCCAACAGCCAGCTGACCATGTTTAGAAGCAGATCTTTGTTGCCGGAAAGGTTTAGCCATGCGTTTGACGCAAAATCAGAATCACCGGTTATGATCATCCTGATCAGTTTAGTTGGCGCTCCTATTTTTCTCTCCTCCTTTGGCGGCCCGACATCAATAGTGGCGGACGCGACAACGAGCCGTGGACCTGGCAGATCATCCTTCTCTGAATATTCAGGCGTTCCATTTTTGATAGAATCAGGGTCCTTTTCGCCCCAGCTCGACTCGCCAGTGGAAGCTATCGGCATTAGCTTGGCGCCTTTATTATTGGCGGCGTTCAGCTCTATCGACCGTGACACCGGGAAAAATGTCGCCGCCTTGAGACCTTCTGTTACAGGATGCTCATGATAAGACGCCACTGCGGCGACCAGTGGCTCCATCCCAAGCTTCTGGCTGACAGGATCTAGTATCAAGTCGAGGTTGAACGTTATCCCATATTCACCAAATAGATTGTTTATGTTAGGCACGCTAGTCGGGTCCAGTGTAAGCATTAGGTTTTTGCCAGCGCTTAAATATTCACTCAACCGGTCGATCTCCGCCGGTTGTAAATCGTCCCGCGGCCCAGGGATGATCAACAGATCGGTATCATCAGGAATGGCTCCCGTCTCGAACCAGTTCAATTCCTTCACGTCGTACATGGACGACATGAGCGCCTGCTTGGCGCTGGACCAGCCCAGCGGTTCCAGGCTCTCCATATCTCTGCCATCATGGCCTGTCAGGACATGTATTGTTTTCTGCCTAGTGGATACCGCTTTGTAAATGGCGTTTGTTATGCTTTCTTCATTCAACTCTGTCGTTGATTCTTTCCGTCCATCCGCGGCTTCCACAACCACAGTCCCATAATCAGTGACGTTAAATTTTTCTGCTGTTAACGGATCCTTTCCTGGGTCACTGATATTGTATGTAAGTTTATCTGAATTGTATTCATACTGGTTCAGGATATCTTTCACTTCTTGTATGCCATCGGGTCGAACAAAAGCGTAGAGCGATACTTCCTGTTTCAGGTTCTTTATAATTTTCATCGACTGTTCAGACAGTGTGAAGATTTTATCAGGTGTCAAATCAAGTATCGTGTAGTGACGTGACGAAGCGAGGTTGACAAGCGCAACGATAAGCAGGGTCAGCACGATATAGATTATCATTCCATACCCCTGTTTTATCCAGCTAAACACGATTCAACTTCTCCACTTTTTCGACTCCAGCGACCGGAGAGTCAAAAACAGAAACAGAAATATAAACGACAGGTAGTAGATGATATCCCGGGTATCCAACACGCCTTTGCTGAACTGGTCGTAATGTTGCAATATTGATATATAGTTCAACGCATCAGCCCATGGGCCTGTCTGGCTGCCAACGGTCCAGTTGATCATCCAGAAGATAAGCAACATCCCAAAAGTCACCGCGGCGGAAATTATCTGGTTCTCTGTCAGCGTGGATACGAATACACCCAGCGCAAGGAATGACGCGCCTAGCAGAATCAGCCCAAAGTATCCTGATGCGACCGTCGACCATTCCACCGAATCGTGCCACCAGATGAACCCGATATAAAGCCCAGTGATCGATACCATGATAATGAACACAATCAGGACCGCCAGATATTTACCAAGCAGAAGCTCGATATCACGCAATGGCCAGGTAGACAGCAGCTCTATCGACCCCGACTTTTTTTCCTCGGAAAACAACCGCATGGTCAATAGCGGCATCATAAGCAACATCACCACCGACAGATTGCCAAACAACGGACGCAACACGAACTCCGACAAGCTGAGCTCTTGTGGCCCAGCGTACTGGGCCGTTCGTCCCATCTCGAAGCTTACAACGCTGAACAAGCTCATCCCGGAATAGAAGAAAAACCCAGCGACAATCAAAAATATGACTATGACAGCATAGGCTATGGGCGAATAAAAGTATGAATTCAATTCACGCTTTATCAGTGTCGAAAGGTTATTTATGGGACGCTCCCTTCTCAATCTCCGAGGACGCGCCGCTTTGATGTTTCGCGATCAGGCGTATATAAACATCTTCCAGCGATTCAGCCGCTCCGGATGAGAGCTCGCTTATATCCCAACCCTTATCCATCACAATTCGGATCAATTCCTTCCGGGGGTTTTGGTTTTCATCATGCTGAATCTCTATCCGCACTGCGCCATTATCCTGGCGACACTCTATATTTTTGACTCCTGGCAATCGTTCCGCCAAGCCGCCAACCTGATCAGCGGGGCCTATAACCCTGGCGGTAAGTCGTGAGCCGGTTTTATTGTAAAGGTCTTCCATGGTGTCATCCGCTATCAACTGGCCGTTGAAAATTATCAGCAGTCGGGAGCAGACCATCTGAATCTCGGACAAAATATGGCTAGACAAGATTACTGTTCGCTTGCCGCCAAGGTCTTTGATAAGTGACCGTATCTCTCTTATCTGGCCAGGGTCCAGGCCGATGGTTGGCTCATCCAGCACCAATACTTCAGGGTCGCCTACCAACGCCTGCGCCAAGCCAACCCGCTGCCTGAACCCTTTGGATAGAGAGCCGATAAGCTGACGCTTTTGTTCGGCGACTCCGGTCATGTCCATCACATCCGCAACCTTCCTGCGTTTGCTGTCACCGCGGAAGCCTTTTAGATCAGCGACGAAATCTAGATATTCCGCAACACGCATATCTGTATAAAGCGGAGTAGTTTCCGGCACGTATCCGAGGCGCTTTTTCACTTCCAGAAGTTCCGACGATACATCGAAACCAGCCACAATGGCCCTGCCTTCCGTGGCTGGCATATAACCTGTCAGCATGCGCATGGTGGAGGTTTTCCCAGCGCCGTTGGGCCCAAGAAAGCCGCATATTTCGCCCTGCTCTATAGAAAACGAAATGTTGTTTACAGCGATAAACTTGCCGTATTGTTTTGTCAGGTTTTTTGCCTGGATCAAAGCTTGCCCTTAATCGGGTTCAATTGTAAATAGTATTAAACTGATCAGTATCGTATAAAATGCCAGCGGTGGTTTGTCAAGGCAACGGGGGATAAACTAATTCGACCATTCGTAATCAGCGACGGTCGAGTCGTCGTTGTAAATCACCCAAAGTGTGTTAAGGTTCAAGTCCTTAAAAAAATAAGTGGTCCCATCCTTGGTGAGAACTTCCATTTCCGCGGCGCCAAACAGTTCCTCAATCTGCGCTTTAGTTGTCTCCCCTGTGCTGATCTGGGCTACTTTCTCTTTTGTGACCCCGTAACGATCCTCCACATCCAACGCCGGGGTATAGCACCCGGACATTATCATTACCAAGCCAACGACATACATAAATTTTCTAATCATTGTTTGAATATCACCCGTTGATTTTCTTTTATACCGTTTGCGTCACAAAACCCAGCGGCGGTTTCCAAAGTGTACTTTATTTCAACGCCAGACTGGTAAAAATCACATGGGTCCGCCACGCATGGTGGAACCGACCTCCATATTTTACGGATAAAATAGTCTTTATCGATAAACAAAATATCAATCGGGAAGCTGACATTTTTCATCCAGAACACTTGTGGCGCTTCTTCTTCAAAGATAAACCACATCCCTTTATCAGCCGGAATTGAGGATCGGAACATAAGACCCAGCGCCCGTTCCGCGCCAGTATCGGCAACTTCAACATCAATCGCCATTGATCCAGCATCCACAAAAAATATGGTTGCGGACCACGAATGGCCAGCAAATAAAACAGTAAATAACAGGATAATCGAAAACAAGTGGGCAAGAAATTTTGAAAAGGCCATTTGCTTCGATCTTAAAGGTTAAAGCTGATCTATTACAAAAACCAGAAAGGCTTTGGTTGTTTGATAACAGTCAGCCTATATCACCGGAAAAACGGAACCACTATGATGACATAGAGCGCCGTGACTTGACGAGATATACCCGCCAAGCCAGCCCACACCTGCCAGGATTAGCTGGTCAGGCTCTGATATTTCGCTTGCAGCTCTTCCGGTGTCTCGGTGTTATCCGGGTCTGTTACTATGCAGTCTACAGGGCAGACATCCACGCACTGCGGCTCATCGAAATGCCCAACACATTCTGTGCACTTGCCCGCTTCGATAATGTAGATATCTTCACCCTCTGTAATGGCCTCATTAGGGCATTCGGGTTCGCAGACACCGCAGTTAACACATTCTTCATTAATTAATAAAGCCATTTGAATCTCTCCATAAACTAAAAAATATTATACTATGAACAAACCGTCTTGTTACGATATTGCTCTGTTTGAAACATAAACGCTTCCAGCCGGGTCTGGGTATTGGTTTCCTCCACCCCGTCATAATCCAGATTAAGCCAAGGTATATTGTTACAATCTTCTCTGATTGTTTTGGAAATGGCCGCCACCACTGTGCCTGGCATGCAGGAAAAAGGCATTATATTCACCACACCAGATAACCCTCTTTCAGCGAAATCCACTGCTTTGCCAATACTTAGTATTGCTTCTCCTTCAAATGTTTCATCTATATAAGGACGGGCGTTTTCAAGTACCTCTACCGTGGCCGCGTCTTCACCATGCACCAATGTATCCTTGAACGGTTCATGCAAACGGCGCTCATCCTTCTTCTGAATTATATCCTGCATATATCCTTCAAGCAGGTCAAGATATTTTTTATCCTTTTTGGAATTGCTAATATATCTATTGGTGCAATATAAAATCCATTCACCAATCGGCGCAAGCCAAACCTCGCCACCCAACGCCTCGATCCGTCTGATTATATTCTGGTTTCCAAACGAATGACTGCGCAGATATATCTCGCCAACTATACCTATTAGCGGCCTCGGTTTTCGATCTACTTCTATCGAATTAAATCGTTCCCGGATATCCCAAACATATGAAAACAATTGGGCGCTATCTTTTTCAACGATCCGCACCACTTCGTCCAAACACTCTTTATAGGCCCTGTCCGCTTCACCGGTTTTGATTTCATGCGGTCTGGTCTCATGCACTAACCGGTCGAGAATGTCTATAACCACAACGGCCCGCCAGGCGGCTCTGCGGAAATTAGAGTCCAGTTTCAGCTCTTCCCCAATGTTGTAACCCACATCGGAGTCTGGCGAAATCAGCGGTATATCCGGGTGCCCCAGCTCGTCCAGAATTATCTTCTGCAATCGCTGATACTGCCCAAATCGGCATGGCCCGCCAGTAGTTGGCATAAAGAATGACGCCTTGTCTGGCTCAAAATTGGGACTGCTAATCTTCTTTACAATATCACCTGTGGTAAGGCTGAATGGTATACACTCCTTGCCTGATGAATGGCGCAAACCGACATCCAGCGACTCTTCATCAGACACCGGCAGCGTCTCCGCGTTAATGCCGATACCCCGTAAGGCGCCAGCCAACGCATATGAATGATCGCACATATATGGCAGGTAAAGAGTGCGTTTCGACCCATTACCATTGCCGTTTGAGCCTGCTTTGTTTGATGCGCCATTACCATTAACCGGCGCGCCACATTCCATAACCTCAGCTTTTTTCCCGCCATTGCCATTGGTTGGCGCGCCAGCTTTATCCTCTTTATGGATAAATTTAACCGTGTCCACATTTTCAAGACTGTCGAAAAACGCCTCTAGCCGAGTCACAGCGCCGGCGTCCGCGGAGTGCTCATCGATCTCCAGATGCAGGTACGGCTTGCCGCCCAGCACTTGATGCACGGTCCGCTCTATAAATGAATCAGGGCCGCACTTGAAGTTGGATATAAATATCGTATCCAGCTCCGGATCCTTGCGTATCACATCGGCGGCCGCCATCATCCGCTGGCCGGAGCGCCAATACATATCCTGATATTCATCCGAGATCGACTCTTCCTGCAAAGTCAGGAAATCGATCGGCACGGCAACCTTCCCCATTTCCCGTAACTTCCGTGGAATATCGAGATTAATGCCGGAATCGCATCCGTTATACGGACGGCTTATTATTACAACTGGCCGCTCACCCCTCGCCTGGGTCTCTTTTATAACCTCTCTGCCCCGTTCCTTGATCGAATTATAGAACTCTTCCTGGGCGGCCCTTGCTTTTTTCACCGCTTTGCGGACAGCTCGAGCCCGCTTGCCAAATTTTTTCTTGAACAGCTCTGTCAGTTCCTTTGCAACGAAATCATCGCCACGGTGAAAATGAACAGGAGGTTCTAACAGCTCCACACTACCTTCCTTCAAATCAATTGCCGACTTAATAATATATGGAATCGACTGCACCAGCGGGCAGGTATGGCTGTTGCTAAACTTGCTATCCTTTTTATTCATGTTGATCACCGATGGCAGAAATACGTAATCAACACCCTTGCCAACAAGATCAGATACATGCCCATGCATAATCTTGATCGGATAACAGGTTTCCGCCTTCACTTGCTCAATAGATTCGTGGATAACTGTCTGGTTGGTTTTAGAAGACAATACAACTTCAAAACCAAGCTCTTCCAAAAAAGTTTTCCAAAACGGGAACAGCTCATAAAATGTCAGGCTCCTCGGTATGCCCATAACAGGCTTGCCAGACTCCGGTTTCTTCCATTTGCCCAGATGGTCGCCGAATATCATTTTCTCTCGTTCACCAAACAGATCGGGCAGGGCGTTGGCTGTTTTCTTGCTCTTTTTATCCTTCTCGAACAGCTCGCACCGGGCGCCATAATAGTGGGCGGACTCACCTTCAAACTTCACTCGGCTCACATCGCATACGTTATCGCACGCCTTACACTCAAAAGTGGATACCTTGTAATTACGATCCCTCAGATCGAAACCGATAAACTTTGTGGGGCTATCCTTCCCCGCTTTTTTATGATGTTTCGCTGCTATGATGGCGGCGCCCACAGCGCCTGTCACATCATGATGCGGCGGAACAACCACCTCTTTGCCAGTGATGCTCTCGAATGCGGATACCACAGCCTGGTTCCAGGCTACACCACCTTGAAACAGCACTTTTTTACCAATTTTCCTGTCACCTACCACACGGTTTATATAGTTGGATACAATGGAATAGGCCAGCCCTGCGGCAAGATCTTCCTTGCTCATACCCTTCTGCTGGTTGGATACCAGGTCAGATTCTATAAAAACAGTGCATCGGTCACCAAACTTGCCAGGAGCCGTCGCCTTGAAAGCGGTATCAGCGAAATCGTTCTCTATATCGAGATCAATTTTTTCCGATTGCTCCTCAATAAACGAACCGGTGCCCGCAGCGCACACTTTGTTCATCTCGAAATCGACCACCGCGCCACTCTCCACCGATACATATTTGCTATCCTGCCCTCCTATCTCGAATATCGTATCCACATCCGGGATGAAATGGATCGCCGCGGTGGCTTGCGCGGTTATTTCGTTTCGGACAATATCAGCGCCCACGAAATCGCCGATCATATATCTGCCAGAGCCAGTGGTCCCGACACCCAGCACATTGACTTTAGCGCCAATCTCCCCACCGATCTCCAATAGACCTCTGGTCACCGCCTGGATCGGCCTACTCTGGGTTCTTATATAACGTCTGCCGAGCACATTAAGATCTTCATCTATCGCCACAACGTTTGTGCTCAAAGAGCCGATATCAATACCTATATAACACCCGACACCTATATCGCCGTTCAGTTCGCGGGTATGGGTCGAATAGAAGTCATCATTTTTCTCGCCCGTCAAAGGTGAGTGCGCTTTTTTAGCGGCGTCCCGCACCGCCTTATAGTTCTCTAGCTGAGTCAATCCCTTAAATTCAAAACTCCGCTCATTATCCTTCGATGCGAACGCGGCGCCGATGGCGCCCATAACGGCGCTCTCCGGTGGTATGAATAAATCTTCGCGTTCGATCTCCAGTTCGTCCGCCATAGCCTTGGCCACGCCTGCGTTAGAAGCAACGCCACCGAAAAAAGCGACCGGGCGCTCAAACTCTTTACCCCTGCCAACATTGCTTTTAAACGATCGGGCCACCGCATAGCAAAGCCCCGCCACAATATCACTGACCGATGTTCCCACCTGTTGCAGATGTATCATGTCCGACTTTGCGAATACAGAACATCGGCCGGCTATTCTGGGCGGATGTTTCGACTCCAGGGCCATCTGGCCAAATTCTTCTTCTATATTCACGCCGATCCTGTTCGCCTGCTGATCCAGAAAGCTCCCTGTTCCAGCAGCACACAAGTTGTTCATGGAAAAATCCTCAAGGACAGTTTCGCCCCCCTCTTCCTTGAACATTAGCATTTTCGAATCTTCACCACCCATCTCGATCAGTGTCCTGACATGGGGGTAAAGTGTGCCGATCCCTTTCGACTGGGCCACAATCTCGTTGGTAAACAGACCATCGACCAATGAAGCGATCAACTCCCCGGCGGAGCCTGTAACACCGATATTGGCTATATTCAATCCATCAATTTTACCAAGGATCTCTTTTAGTACGCTTATAGTTGTGGGTACTGGCTGGCCGTACGACCTCTTATAGGAATGAGTTATGATCGTATCGTTAAAATCGACAGCCGCCGCTTTAACAGATACCGACCCGATATCCAGGCCGATCCAAACTTTGTCGTTGTTATACATGTTCATCTTTTCCCCTTATACTCGGCTATTACCACTTGGTTTCCATATGGCCAGTCAAGCTGGAGAAAAACAAGCGGTCACAAATTAGCAATAAATTATAAAACGCTTCGTCTTTATATATACAAAACGCCAAAACATAATGGCGGAATTTTATTTTTGTCAGGTATTTTAAGCATGATTTTTAACAAATATCGATTTTTTTTTCAACCTGGGTGGATCAGCCATAAGATATATGAAACATTTGAGAGTGCAGGTTCGCCCATAAAATCACTGTATGGTATCATTATTATGGGCAGATTCAAGGACCGTTGGAAGATCGTGATTGCCTGGAGTGACGAAGATTTTTTATTAAGAATATAGCGTAAGGTGTATTAACGTGGAAACATATTATGATCCAAAAGATTTGCCAAAGTTTCCTGATATCGGTAAGGACGCCCCGGAACTGGCAAAAAAGTTTTTTGAGTATTATGCTGATGTATTCAAAGAAGGCGAGCTTACCGAACGGGAAAAGTCGCTGATCGCCCTTGGGGTCGCTCATGCTGTCCAATGCCCATACTGTATAGACGCATACGCCCAGGATTGCCTGGAAAAAGGCTCGAATAAAGCGGAGATGACAGAGGCTGTCCATGTGGCTGTCGCTATCCGGGGCGGCGCATCGCTGGTGCATGGCTTGCAGATGCGAAACGCCGCCGACAAGGTTTCCATGTAGTTTGACAACATAACTTCTTATAAATCAATAATGAACACAGGCAGCGAATCTTTGGTCGACTCCATTGCGCCTGGTCTGAAGCCGTTTGGCAGCACCCTGCAACAGAACGGGTTCAGGCTGACAAGGGACCATGCGACAACATTGCAAATCAACACCGGTCTTTTGTGTAACCAACAGTGTAAACATTGCCATTTGGAAGCCGGACCGGAGCGGCAAGAGCTGATGGAGAGCAACACCATCGACGATATAGCAGCATTCGCCAAGCGATGCAGTTTTGATATCATTGACATCACCGGTGGCGCCCCGGAAATGAACCCGAACCTCACAGATTTGATAAGCAAAGCGACGCCATTTGTATCAAAAGTGATGCTGCGCTCCAACCTTACCGCCACTGCGCCCTCGAAGTTGGAAGAGCTTACTAATATGCTAAGCGAACGAAAAGTGGTCATCAATGCATCGCTGCCATCAGCGAATAAAAACCAAACCGAGGCTCAGCGTGGATCGGGTGTATTCGACAGAAGCGTGGAAGCTTTGCAAAGGTTGAATGATGTTGGCTATGGAAAGGAAGGCTCCGGGCTGGAGCTAAACCTTGTGACCAACCCTGTGGGCGCATTTTTACCTGTATCGCAAGATTCGATGGAAGATAAGTTCAGAACCGATTTGGAGCGCAAATGGAGCATTATTTTCAATAATTTATACACTTTTACAAATGCTCCGCTAGGCCGGTTTCGCACATGGCTAATCGATACTGGCAATTACGAGAAGTATATGATGAAACTGTTTGACAGTTTTAACCCATGTTCGGTGGAAGGCTTGATGTGCAGAACCCTTGTATCGGTCGATTGGGAAGGATATCTTTACGATTGCGATTTTAATCTGGCGCACAATTTACCCATAGGTGGGCGTAAGACTCATGTTTCCGAATTGGAAAGGGAGCCACAACCAGGCGCCCCCATTGCTATTTCCGACCATTGCTACTCCTGCGCCGCAGGTAGCGGCTTCACCTGAGGCGGAGCTATAGTGGCCTGAGTTCAGGCCGATAATAATGAACCAAGCTTTCCTAGAGCAGCTTAGTTGTCGCTGAACTGACTTCATCCGGTCTCCCTGTCCGGATCATATACAAACCTTGCTTCGGAAATTGTATAATAGTCATCTAAACTGTGATAGTTTTAGAGTTTGATATGAAGTTAAAAGTTATTCTGGGCGTAACCGGCAGCATCGCCGCATACAAGGCAGCCGACCTGGCCCGCAAACTGATGGATTCAGGGCTTGATCTGCATGTGGCGATGACAGCTCACGCCGAAAAATTCGTTACCGCGCTCACATTAGAAACATTAACAGGAAACAGCGTACTGCGCGCCAATTTTGAACAGGACGATCCACTGGCGCATATAAACTTCTCCCGCGGGGCCAAACTTATTGTTATCGCACCAGCTACGGCAAACTGTATCGGCAAGATGGCCCAGGGCATCTGTGACGAAACTTTCACAACAATGTTAATGGCCACCACCGCGCCCATGGTCATAGCGCCTGCCATGAACAGCAATATGTATGCGAACCCATCCGTCCGGGCTAATATTGGCCTGCTTAAGGAAAGAGGCGCAAAATTCGTCAATCCAGCATCCGGGTTGCTGGCTTGTGGTGATGTGGGCGAGGGTAAGCTGGCTGATATCGATGAAATTACCCGATCGGTTCTGGATACGCTGGACCAACGCCTCGATATGGCCGGAATGGATATTGTTGTATCTGCCGGTGGCGCCCGTGAGCCGATTGACGCCGTGCGATATATAGGCAACCGCTCATCCGGTAAGATGGGGCTGGCCATTGCGCAGGCGGCGGCATTGAGGGGCGCTGATGTCACGTTGATTGCTGGCGCCATGGATTTTGATGCGCCAGCGGGTATGAAAACCGTACGGGTGGAAACCACAAAGGAGATGCATGACGCCGTCGATCAGTTGTTTGATGAAGCGGACGCATTGATAATGGCCGCCGCCGCCGGTGATTACAAGGCGATGAGCGTCGCGGGGAACAAAGTAAAAAAACGGGATAGCTGGAATATCAAACTGGTTAAAAACCGCGATATCCTGATGGAAATCAGCAAGCGGAAAAAGAAGCAGGTCGTTGTCGGGTTCGCGGCGGAGACAGATAACGCAGAGCGGAACGGGCGTGAAAAATTGCTGAAGAAAAACCTGGATATGATCGTGATTAACGATGTCTCCAGAAACGATATCGGTTTTGGTTCGGACAACAATGAGCTGACTACAATCACATATGATGGGTACGAGAACAAAACCGGTAAAGCTCCGAAAACAGAACTCGCGGATATTATCCTGGACCAGGTCGTCCGGCTTGCCTCGGGTAAAATGGAGCGGCTGGAAGCGCTAGGGGGGGATAGCTAATTATGGAGAGGGCTATGCTGACTAACCTGCACGCGCTAAGGCTGGAAATGGAAACATTGAAGCTGCATGGCCATAGTATGATCTACGAAAATGAAGATTGGTTACAACGATTAAAAGCTATCGGTAAATCAACATACGCGCCTGAACCAGCCATCCATAATAAAGAGACAGAAAGGAAAAATGTGTCGCCAGCAAGTTTGAAAGTAGTAGCGGGGGATGTTTCCGGTTGTCATAAATGTTCCTTGAGCGAATCGCGCATCAACACTGTGTTTGGAACGGGCGACAGCAATGCCAGGCTGATGTTTGTTGGCGAAGCGCCCGGCGCAGATGAGGATAAACAAGGAGAGCCGTTTGTGGGCAGGGCAGGGAAACTGTTGACGAAGATGATAGAGGCCATGGGCCTCACGCGGGAGAAGGTCTATATCGCAAATATTTTAAAATGCCGCCCACCCAAAAACAGAAACCCGCTGCCAGAAGAGGTGGAGCAGTGCGAGCCATACCTGAAACAACAGATTAAAATGATAGCGCCGGAGGTCATCATTGCCCTGGGCGCAGTATCCGCCCAGACTTTGCTGAGGACCAATGTTCCGATCTCCAGGTTGCGTGGCGAGTTCCACCCATATGAAGACGCGGACCTGCTGCCTACATTTCACCCGGCTTATTTATTGCGCAACCAAAACGCCAAGGCAGAGGCCTGGAAAGATTTACAAATGGCCATGACGCGACTTGGCCTGGCAGTCGCTGAAAAGTAATGGCAAAAAAGAAAGCGGTAAAACAACCGGCCATGTCCAGTAAAATTTTAAAGGGCGCGGCCCTGATCATGTCATCGCTGTTTCTTATTATCTTATGCGCCGGGTTTGGCGCCGGCTACTATTTTTTCAATAAATACGCCAAGGATCTGCCTGATGTCGCCTCTTTGAAAGATTATAAACCAAGCCTGGTGACCAAAATATATGACACCCATGGAGAGTTGGCAGCGGAATATTTTGTAGAGAAACGGGTCCTGGTCAAGCTCGATGAAATACCGATCATTTTGCGACAGGCTACCCTGGCAGTGGAAGATACCGCCTTTTACGAGCATCATGGCCTTAACATCGAAGGGATCGCCCGGGCGTTTATAGCCAACATGGAGGCTGGCAAGGTTGTGCAGGGCGGCAGCTCTATCACCCAGCAGCTGGCCAAAACATTAATGCTGACTCCGGAACGGACCATGGACAGAAAAATCAGGGAAGCCATCCTGTCCATAAAAATTGATAAAGAATATTCGAAGGATGAGATTCTTGAAATCTACCTGAACCAGATCTATTACGGTCATGGCGCGTATGGTGTGCAAGCCGCCGCCCATACTTATTTCGGCAAGGATATGAATGAGCTTACCATATCTGAGGTCGCATTGATGGTTGGGTTACCAAAAGCTCCGTCGAACTATTCTCCCTACCGTGACCTGGAACGCGCCCTGCAAAGAAGGAACCACGCATTCGAGCGGATGGTGGCCGAAGGCGTAATCACGCAGGATCAGATGGTTGAAGCCGCCGCTGAGCCTGTGGAACTGGCTGGATTGAAAAAACCGGTAAACAACGCCCCATGGTTTACAGAACATGTGCGCCGGTATCTCGAAAAAAATTATGGCGCCGAACAACTATACCGCGCAGGTCTGACAGTCCATACAACCCTGGATCTCACGTTGCAGGGGCAGGCGGACGAAGCGGTGCGGTTCGGTCTGGAAAAAACCGACAAGCGGCTTGGTTATAGGGGACCGGTGGGTTCACTGGACATCGCTGATGGCGTCCAGCCGGAATGGGCCGAGCTTAACCCTGGAAGGGCGGAGGTTGAGACCGGAGAAGATTATTATCTGCCAGGACTTAAGCTGAAAGGTTATGTGCTGAAAGTTGACAAGAATCTAGCAGCAGTCGGGTTCGAGGATGATATCGGTTATATCGCTCTGGATAAGCTCGACTGGGCGCATCGAGCCAACCCGAAAATTAACGCAAAAGCGGTCGAGAAGGTAACGGATGCAAGGACTGTATTAAAACCGGGTGATATTGTGGAAGTAAAAATCCTGGAAGGCGACCGCAACAAAAAGGGAGCGTTGCCCCTGGCGCTGGAGCAGACACCTGTGGTCCAGGGCGCCCTGCTGGCCATGGATCCGAAGACCGGGCATGTGAAAGCCATGGTAGGGGGGTACGATCCGGAAGTGTCGAAGTTTAACCGGGCCGTACAGGCGATGCGGCAACCGGGGTCATCTTTTAAACCGTTCATCTATTCCGCCGCGCTGGACAAAGGTTACAACCCTGCTTCTATCATTATTGATTCACCGATTACATTTAACAAGGCGATCACCCAGTTTCAGGGATGGAAGCCGGTTAATTTTGAAAAGCGGTTTTATGGCCCTACAACTTTGCGAACGGCTGTTACCCATTCCCGCAACATTGTCACCATAAAACTGCTTCATAAAATAGGCGTCCATTACGCCGCAGACTATATTCAGCGATTTGGAATAACTAGCCCATTGGATATAAACCTGGGCCTTGCCCTTGGCGCATCACCTGTGTCATTGTTCGAAATGGTATACGCCTATGGCGCGTTGGCAAACGGCGGCATGGCGCCAGAACCTGTTTTTATCACATCCATAGAGAACAGCGATGGGGAAATTCTGGAGCAAAATGAGCCTTCTTCCACTGCGGCCTTATCTCCTTCCACTGCATTCCTGATGGCAAATATCATGAAAAATGTTGTGAAAGAAGGGACCGCCAGAGCTGTCGGAAATAAATTCAAACGACCAATCGCCGGTAAAACCGGCACTACTAATAACTATATCGACGCCTGGTTCATCGGTTTCACTCCAAGCATCGTTTGCGGTGTGTGGGTGGGCAATGATGACAACACACCCATGGGCATACTGGAAACCGGGTCGCGGGTGGCTATTCCTGTTTGGGCCAGGTTCATGGAAAAAGCTTTCAGGAGTGTGCCGGCCAGTGATTTTGTGGCTCCATCCAACATAGTTTTTGCGAGAATAAACAAACATACTGGCAAGCTGACCAGCGAAACTGATGAAAACTCTATTTTCGAGGCTTTTGTTGATGGCGACCAGCCCACGGAGCATATGTCGGAAGAGTCAGATGGCTCTGCCCCCGGCCTGAATACAGGATATTAGGTATAATACTGCTATGGTTATCGATCAAAAGCTTTTAGAGATACTTGCATGCCCAAAATGTAAAGGGCCACTAACCCTTACCAAAAACGAAGGTGGGTTGATTTGCCAAAAGTGTAACCTGTTGTATGAAATAAAAGATGGTATACCGGTCATGTTGATTGATGACGCGCGTCCACCAAACTCAGACGACAAGGTATGAGCGAAGGGGCGCCTGAAATAAAACTATCCGCCGCCGTAATAGCCAAAAACGAAGAAGATAAAATCGGCGACTGCCTCGACAGCTTGTCATTTTGTGACGAGATCGTTGTTGTCGATTCCGGCTCTACCGACGCTACTGCAAAAATCGCTGAATCGAAAGGCGCGCGGGTAACCTTCCACGAATGGGAAGGGCATGTGGGGCAGAAGAACTTTGCGCTCGACCAGACCAATGGCGCGTGGGTGCTGAGCCTGGACGCGGACGAGCGGGTCTCTGACGAGCTGAGGGTGGAGATCATGACGCAAATGAAACGCCCAACGGCTGATGGTTATGCGATACCTAGGCTGGTGTATTATATAAACCGGTGGATCAAAAGATGTGGTTGGTATCCGGCGCGGAAAATACGCCTGTTCAAAAAAGGGAAGGGGCACTGGGTAGGAGAGAACCCGCATGACAGGATCGAGCTGGATGGGCGCGTGGAAAATTTGTCCGGTGATTTGATCCATCTTTCATTCGATAGTATTTCTGAACATCTGCAAACCATCGATTCGTTCACAGAAATTGCGGCGAAAGAGGTCGTGGCGGATGGTAAAACCGCAGGGTATTTTTCCATTTTGTTAAGGCCGCCGGTTACCTTCATTAAGATGTATTTTCTAAAGCTTGGCTTCCTTGATGGTATTCCTGGTTTGATCGCTTCTTCACTATCCGCATATCATGTGTTTTGCAAATATATAAAAATCGTAAAAATGAGCAAACGATAATACAGCATGCGCCTAGACAATATTAAATAGTAATATAAACCTGGGCTTGATCTACAGCAAGTATTAATATTTCTCTCTTTTTGACTTAAATGTCAATTTTTGTCCTATAACACACCATTTTTGTCAGGAATAGGTCTGTAACAAGACATGATTATGTAAATATGGTGGCCAGAATTGTGTAATTACAAGCAAAACAGTATATTGCTGTTTTGGCATTCAGTTTGCATCTATTTATAAGTAGCAGGCAAGGAGACAATATAAAAAGTTTTGGCAAAGTCTTGAGTTTCCCTCCTTCCCCCAAACCAAAACTCAAGACCTTGTCAGTCGCCCGTGGGAGTATTCCCCTCACTTCCACGGGCTTTTTTTATTTTATTATTGGTCAGCTTTTCAATAAAGATGAAGTATCACGCGCCATTGTCAGCAAGGAATAGACGGCAAGAGACAAAAATATTACCAAAAATACCAAGCCGTATGAGCTTGTAAAAACCTCCACCAAAGGATTGTTTATCAAAAGTCCGGCGCATCCGGCCACACCAATAAACGCGCCAATGATCCGAAATAAAAAAGCGTCAACAACAACCCACCAGGTCATTTTTGTTTCGGCGGAGTTTACGTTCTCTTCCGGCATTAGTTCATCACTGTTAGCTGGCTATGACAACCAGGTCATCCATTGGTGAACAGCCGGACGATATCATTGTAGAAAGCCAGAACCATCAAGGATAATAACATGAATATTCCGACCTGTTGGGCAATCTCCATATACTTTACCTTGATCGGCGACCCGGTCAACGCCTCGACGCTGAAGAAGAAAATATGACCGCCGTCGAGCACCGGAATAGGCAACAGATTAAGTATGCCAAGGTTGACTGATATTATGGCAATGAACAGAAGCAGGTTGACAAAGCCGGATTGCGCCGCCTGACCAGCCATTTGCATTATCCCTATGGGACCAGCGATCTGGTCGGCCGCTATATCACGTGTGATCAGTTTGCTGATCCCCCAGATGGTCAGCGTAGTGATATCCCACGTCCATTGAAATCCTTTGAACACTGCTCCGATCAGGGAGTAATTTTTGATAGTAAACCCCGGCGTTATACCTATCCTGCCAATGGTGATGTCCTTACCATCGAGACCCTTTGCGGTATGGCTCTCTGGCACAATAGACACTATCACCTTCTCGCCACCTTCTCTTAGAACTTCTATCTCAAGCCGTTGTTCAGGCGCTTTTTGAATCGTATCCTGAACTTGCGCCCATTTTTCCATCACAACGCCGTTGATAACGTCTATCCTGTCACCGGCGAGCAGGCCTGCTTCCTGGGCAGGTGTATTATCAAAGACTTTTTCTATAACCCGAGACCCTTCTGGCAACCCAAGAAACGCCGCGAACCCGGCTATCAGTATCGCCAAACCTATGTTAAAAATAGGGCCTGCAGCCACAATCGCCAAACGTTTCCATACATTCTGATTCAGGAATGAGTCCTCTGGTTGTTCCACATCCTCATCCGGATCATCGCCGTAAAACTTTACATAGCCACCCAGGGGAATAGCGGAGAGCATATATTCTGTGTTACCCGCCTTTTTACCAAATATTTTTGGGCCGAAACCGACAGAAAATTTTTCCACCCGGACACCAAGCAGACGCGCAACAATAAAATGACCATACTCATGCACAACTATAAGCAGACCAAGCACAATAATGGCTGAAATGCCAAATTCGGCCCATCCTAACGCCCTCTCAGGCGTGACATTATCCAAAAACGAAAGTACGCTCAACGTATTCATTTACTTAATACCCTTGTTCTCAATTTTATTTTCGCTAAGGGCGCGGCATCGGCTTCAATAATGCGCCCTCGGGTGGAACAAACTGAAATAGCCCGGCATCCATCTTTTCTGGCCGATCTATGTCAGTAAAATAGATACTGTTCTTGTTGCCCAGATGATCGACTATTACAAGTTTCACTATATCCAGGCTTTTCCTGTCCACTTTCATCAGCATTACCTTGACGCCCGGCTGTGGCGTCTTGGGAACAAGCCGAAAACCACTAATACTATCTTCTAGTTTATCCTCTTTTTGCGCTGGAACCAAATCGATATTGAACAGGTTCTCCAGCGGCTCTTCACCTGCAAGAAAAAGCGCGGGGGATTTATTATTCAAATACCCCTCCAGCTTATCGTAATAGGCGGTATTATCATCCGGGTCGTAATGCCACAGTTTTCCTCCATCTATTACCATCAACAGCCCCGCCGGCTGTTCATATTCCCACCGCATTTTCGCCGGTTTTTCCAAATACAACTTGCCGATTGATATCGTTTTACGCCCAAACCCTTTGTTAAAGGTTTCCTGCGTGAAGTTGGCGGTCATCATTTTCGTCTTATCAAATGACGCCTGAATATCCGCGATCATGGCTTCCTGTTCGGCCCACACAAGCGCGCCAATTGCAGGAAATGTCAAAATCACAAACAGGAAAAACAGTTTTTGCTTTGTCATACTAAAATCATTTTAATGGGTTGGCGATGTTACGCGGTTTTTCACATCACCGCATATTACAGATTGCAGCGCCCTGGGATAGAGCAAGTGTTCCTGCTCCAGTATTCTATCGCTCAGGCTATCCACAGTATCATCCGGCATTACCGGCACTGCGGTCTGCGCTATTATCGGGCCGGTGTCGACCCCTTCATCCACAAAATGAACGGTACAGCCAGAGACCTTAACCCCATGCTCCAACGCCTGCCTTTGCGCGTCCAGCCCCGGAAAGGAGGGAAGCAAAGATGGATGAATATTAACTACCATTCCACGGAACCGGTCCAAAAATACTCCTGATAATATACGCATGAAGCCTGCCAGACATACGATCTCGGCACCAGCTTGCTGCGCGCAATCGGCCAATGCTTCGTCAAACAAGGCGCGCGATTCATAATCTTTACGCTCGATTATTTTTGTTGGTATCGAGTGGCTTCTGGCTCGCTCTATCGCCAATGCATCCGGTCTGTCCGTTACTACGATTGCTATCTCGGCATCGATTATACCGTCTTTGCAACCTTTCATCAGCGCCTGCATGTTCGACCCGCGGCCTGATACCAGCACAGCAAGTCTTGCTTTCTTATTCTTTTCTATGTTACCAGCGCCCGACATCAGTGGTTAATATGTTCCTCAATTTTTTTCACCAGCGCTATGTTCAACGAATGTCCACTTTCGCTGGCGGTGAATTTACCTTTGATTGGACGGCCAAGCAAATATAAATCCCCAATCAGATCGAGAATTTTATGACGCGCAGGCTCATTGGGAAACCGCAATGGTGTGTTGACTATTTTTTCGTTGTCGATAAGGATTACGTTGGAAAGTTTGCCACCGATAGCCAGTCCGGCCTCTTCCAGCTTTTTCATATCCTTTAAAAACCCGAAGGTTCTGGCGGGTGCGATGGTGTCTCGATATTTGGAACCGGATTCATAAATATATTCATGGTCCTGCTCGCCTATGGGCGCCGGATAATTTAAATGATAATTGATGGAAAACTGATCGGCCGGCTCCACAGTAATGAATCGCCCTTCCTCCAGATCGCCCACGGTGATCGGCTCATCGATGATGATCTGTTCTAAATAATCGTTCTGCTCTTCAACACCGCCATCTTCTATAATCTGGCAAAAATCGATGGCGGAGCCATCCATGATAGGCGCTTCATCGCCGATTTTCACCAGCAGGTTCGTGATTTTATAGCTGTGCAGCGCGGACATTATATGCTCCACAGTCTTGATGACCACTTCACCGTTGGAAAGTGTAGTCGCGTATTCCGTAGAGCGCACATTTGAAAGCTTGGCCGATACACGCCCACCAGAGCTGATGTCCCAAAACACGATCCCGGAGCCAGGCGGTAGAGGGGAAAGTATGATCCCGGTCTTTAATCCGGAATGCAACCCATGCCCACAAAGCACCACAGACTTTTTTAGGGTGCGATGGGGTTCTATATTCCGTCCATTTTTTACTATAGCAACCTTTCCGGTATCTTCTGGTCCATCCCTGGAGGTCGTGTCGGACAAGGTCAAGTGCTCCCCCGAAAGGCGTCTGCCATCACATGCCAATACAGCTGGTTCTATAACGTTAAACAAATCGGCAGTGTTCCCTCGCCATGGCGCCTTTGCCAGCGCCTCTACCAGGTCGCTATCCACGCAATCGACATGCTTATCATATTCCGAGCAGATATTACTCACAAAACCGGATACAATTTCCGGTATATCTTCTTTTCTCTCTCTCAGCGGAACAAGGCGATGGGTCAAATCACTGAAATATTCGATCAGCTCCATGATCAGCCCACCCTTGCCCTGGTCCAGCGCCTGCTCATCGGCGGATGCCATAATGCGCGCGTTAAATGTGATCGGTTTTTGCCTGGTGGGGGTCGTAAAACTTCTGTTTGTAAATACTTTCCACAATTTACGCTGGCATTTAACCGAAAGTTTATCTAGCTGGTGGAAATAGATTGTCCCGTTTTTCGCTTTTTCAAATTGTGATTTTCTACGGCGTTTGAGCACTCCATTGCTTTTTATAATACCGAAAACCAGCTTTTCAAAATTATTATCGTTCAAATAATCACATGGAACCGATATAAACGATGACGTATTTTTTGCAGACTTGTCATGGATAAGCTCGGAGGCAAAGCTCCTGCCTATACCCTGCTCTCCGTAGATAAGGGTTGGCTTATCTGACGCAGACGCTTTTTCGATGAAAGATCTTATTGCAAGCGATGCATCGGAAGGGCCCGCAAACCAACTGGCCATCGAGGCGACCCGGCCCGGCGCTTCCTTTGGCAATGATCGTTTTTTGTTGTCCAGCGCTTGGGAGACAGATTTTAATATTGTATCCAGTGAAAATGGCTTTTCGATGAAGTCAAACGCGCCCATTTTCGTCGCCTTCACGGCGGTATCGATGGCGCCATGACCACTCATCATAACCACCTCCAGGTCAGCGTCCATTTTCTTAAGTATTTCAAGGGTTTGGATGCCATCTATACCTGGAATCCAAATATCCAGGAGGACAAGGTCGGGCGTGTCGGAGCGGATCATACGCAGGGCGGTTTCTCCATCTTCTGCCAGCGCAACGTCATATCCTTCGTCAGAAAGGATGCCTTTTAATGATCCACGGATGTTTTCCTCATCGTCAACAACCAGGATCTTCTCTTTACTCATATAGTGATTTTAGCATTAATTCGTTACCAATTCGATTTTAAACAGCGAGCCTCCTCCATTGTTGTCGCTCACTTCGATTCGTCCACCATGATCCTCGATCACCCTGCTTACAATAGAAAGTCCCAGCCCAGTGCCCTTCTCTTTGGTGGAAAAGTATGGTTTGAAGATTTTTTCTTTCACATCATCAGACATACCATGACCAGTATCGGCCACCTCCAGCAATACCATTCCCTTTTCTGTCATCATCTTTGTGCTGATAGTCAGCCGTCCGCTGCCCTCCATGGCGTCTATGGCGTTTTCAATCAGATTTATCAAAACGCTTCTTATCTGGGACGCGTCGATATTAACCAGCTCCACGGATGGGTCAAGGATAGTTTCCACAGCTATATCCTGGCTGGTATTTTTATACAGCTTTACCACATCGAAAATAACATCATGAAGCATCACCGGCTCCTGGTTAATTTCAAGGGTATGGGTGGCTGGCTCTTTACCTTCTGCCAGATCAGCTTCCGAACGTTTGGCGAATCGTGAAAATTTATCGACGAGGGTCTTTAGCTGGTCCACTTCCTGGATGATGATGTTTGTAGCGTCATCGAAAACCTGTGGAAAATCATCAGCGTTTATCTCGAATTTCCGCCGGAGTCTTTGGGTGTTCAGCTGGATCGGTGTCAGTGGGTTTTTTATTTCATGGGCTATCGACCTTGCCATCTCCCGCCATGCGATAACACGCTGTGCGGCGATCAGATCGGTCACATCATCAAATACAAATACCATCCCCATATACTGTCCTTTATGATCGGTCAGCAATGAAACACTGGTTTTCAATGTTCTCTTTTTGCCATCCACAGTGATGTTGATCTCTCTGTCGATGGTAAGGTCACCCTTTTCTATCATCTCCTTGATTACCGTTCGAATCGGCTCCAGATGTGAGCTTTGATATACCTTACGATAATTTTTCCCCCTCGATTCCGCCGCGGATATACCGAACGACTCGGCGGCTGCGTTATTTATTGTTGTTATGATCCCGGATTTATCCACAGAAACCACGCCACCGCCGATATTTTCCAATACCGCTTCGTTGTACTGTCCCCAGTGGTAAAGCTCGATATTCGATTCCGACAGTTCTTTATTGGAGCGTTCGATCTGCTCCTTGAAGCCTTTCAGGTCCAGTGTCATTTTATTAAACGATGTCACCAGCTGGCCCACCTCATCATCCTTTGTGGGGATATCAATACGAACGTCCAGGTCACCTTTGGCCACGGATTCGGTAGCTTCCGAGAGTGTCTTAAGTGGGATCGTGATACCCTTAGCCAAATAGAAACCAAACCATATGGCAGAGAACACGATCACCAGCGCCACCAATGTCAAAGTCACCTGATATGACGCCTTGATAATTTCTTTTTTCAAGCTCAGCTGTTTGTAGTTCTGAAAAGCGTCATCGATGGAATGAACCTTTTCTATCAGCTTGCGCGAAACGATTTTGATGATGACTATCGCGCCGTTCGCCTGACCGGTAGGCATGTTCCTCGGCACCGGCGCGGCGGAGATAACATAGTTCATATCAAGCATGTCCTCTACATGCGACACGCTTTCGCCCAGCGCCACATCGGCCAGCAGGTCCGGCTTTGAATGCAGGTTGAAATCGAGCATTTCGATTTCTGGTTTCCTGGCCTGGGATATAAGCTCAAAATCGCGGTTGTACACCTGTATGATATCGACACCGAACTCATTTATCCACCATGCGGTAAGCGCGTTTAGCCGGTCCACCGACCTTTTGGTGGTCAGTTTGCGGGCGTCCACTATGCCAGAGAGATAGCGCGCATACGCCAGGGTCTCCTCCTCGGAGTTTTTGTACAGGCTTTCCGCCACATTCAGCGACTCTTGTAAGGTCTGTTCAATTTTGGCGTTGATCCATTTATCAACAGTATCGCTGATAAGCTCAGAGGCTATCAAAAACATCAAAAGCGAAGGAATAAGGGTAAGGCCCAGAAAAGCAATGACCAGCTTGGTCTGGAACCGGGAGCCGGCAATTTTGCCTTTGCGCTCCATATACAGCTTGACCAGGTTGCGGATCACAAGCACGGTCATCACCGCCAGGAGTATCAGGTTTAGGTTGAGCACCAGCACCACCGCTATGTTGCTGGATATTGGCGCGTCGATGCCAGAGTCTTGAAGCAGGATCGCCGAAACATTCAAAATAATGAATAGGATGACAATCACCAGGATGACGGCGCGGGTTTTCCGTTTGCGGTGTACGGTTATATCGTTCGGGTCGAGGTCATCATACTGCCCCGGCACAAACAGCCATTTGGCGAAATTGAACGCTTTCGCAAAAAACGATTTTAGAGACATGGCAAAACTACCAGGTTTATTATTCGCTTACCTGTGTGGCCTTTGTCGCCGGGCCACTTTCCCCTGTTCCGTTTATTGTAAATATGGTTGAGCTGGTCCAATCCGTATCAAAATCAAGGAGCGCTATAAAAAACAGGATATAGTTGAACGGTGGAATCAGCTTTATCGATTTCATGGTGCACTTTACGCGATAGTAGTAACGTCCCGATTTATCCAGCTCTTCCGTGGAGGTGACCATCACGTTCTCCAGGCTCATCATCCACTTTTCAACCTCTTTTTGCTCTTTAAAGATTAACGGCTCCATCACAGTGGGATTCTTTTTCTCCTGGTTGTCTTCCAACGTTTGCTCACCCGGCTTATCATTCGTCGCTTTCTCTGCTTCTTCGCTATTATTGCCATCTTCCATGTTTCCCGACTTTTCCGGTTCTTTATAGTTTACAGCTTCCATCTCGGTTGTAAAATTAATATCTTCTTCATCGTCCGCCTGCTTCTCCCATGTCTGGTATTCCTGCGTAAGGGTGTCCAGCTTTACCATTTTCTTTACATAAATCCTTCGGATCTTCTCATCCCATATCAATGCCCTGTCCCGCTTTAGCTCTATTGTATATGTAAAAACCAAAGGAGCGCCGCTGGCTATGTTTTCCCTGATTTCTTGCGTGAAGGCGCCTTTTACCTTTGCCGACAATGCAAGCTGTTCCTCGGTTCCGGTATTCACTACATTGAGCACATACGCATCGTAAGCCAAAACAGACTTTGGGTATATGATCACCGTAACCAGCGCCATAAGCAGAAACAGCTTAAAAATGTTGTGTATCATGATCGATTATGGCTTTCTGACCGGTTTAAACGCCAGCATAGCCAATGGCGGCACTACCACACTTATAGAATTCGGCCAATCTCCTGATGATACAGTCTCCGCCATAACACCCCCCGCATTTCCCATGTTTGATCCGTAATATATCTCAGAGTCAGAGTTGATAACTTCTTCATAATAGCAAAGTTCCGGGGCGCCTACCTTGTAATTGAATTTTGGCGCTGGCGTGAAGTTGAAAACGAATATCATATAGTCTTCTGGGTCTTTCCCCTTGCGCCGAAAGGAGACTATGGACGACTCTGTATCATGGAAATCTATCCACTCGAACCCTTCATGGGAAAAGTCGTTATCCCACATACATTTGCTATCCAGATACATGCCGCCCAGGTTCTGCATATAAACCTGCAACCGGGCGTGGGGCGCATGCTTCAACAGATCCCATTCTATGGATTCATCGAAGTTCCATTCGTTCCTCTGGCCAAAATCGCTACCCTGAAACAGTAGCTTTTTACCTGGGTGGGCGAACATGTAACCATACAACAGACGGACCGTGGCAAACTTTTGCCATTCGTCGCCCGGTATCTTCTCTATGATCGACCGCTTCCCATACACTACCTCATCATGGCTCAGCGGCAAGACAAAGTTCTCATGGAATGCATACAACATGGCAAAGGTCAGGTTGTTGTGATGATACTTCCGGTGCACAGGGTCCTTGCTGACATATTCCAGGATATCGTGCATCCAGCCCATGTTCCACTTCATGGTAAACCCGAGCCCGCCCAGGTAAACAGGACGCGAAACGCCGGGCCATGATGTGGACTCCTCGGCAATGGTGAGGACCCCTGGGTATTTTTCATGTATTACTGTGTTCAGCCGTTTAAGGAATTCAATCGCCTCCAGGTTTTCATTGCCGCCGAACTCGTTCGGTATCCACTCTCCCTCCTCCCTGGAATAATCGAGGTAGAGCATGGAAGCCACCGCGTCCACCCGTATGCCATCTATATGATATTCATCCAGCCAGAACAGGGCGGATGAGAGAAGGAAGTTGCCCACCTCACGCCTGCCGAAATTAAAGATCAGCGTCCCCCAATCCTTATGTTCACCCATGCGCCAGTCTTCATGCTCATACAATGCTGTGCCATCGAATCGGCGCAGCCCAAAATCATCCTTCGGGAAATGGGCGGGCACCCAATCGATAATTAGGCCAATATTATGATTATGCAAAAAATCGACGAAATATTTGAAATCGTCCGGTGTCCCGAACCGCGATGTGGGGCAAAAATATCCGGTCACTTGATATCCCCACGACGGGTCATATGGATATTCGCCTATCGGCATAAGCTGGATATGGGTATAGCTTTGCTGCTTGCAATATTCCACCAGCAATGGAGCCAACTCCCGGTATGGTATCCAGCCGTTGTCAGCCGGGTTCCTGGCCCACGAGCCCAGATGGACTTCGTAAATGTTCAATGGCCGATCGAGCAGTTCGCCTTCACGCCTCTCCTTCATCCATGCCGCGTCATCCCACTCATAGCTGGCCATATCCCACACTACACTGGCCGATTTTGGCCTCAGCTCGCTGGCGTATGCGTATGGGTCCGCCTTGTCGAAAACATCGCCGCCCCACGATTTAATCTCGAATTTATAAAGCTCGTAGAGTTCGAGGCCTGGAATAAAAATTTCCCATATACCAGAACTGCCCATCATCCTCATCGGATACCGTCTGCCGTCCCATTGACAAAACTGCCCCACCACCGAAACACGACGCGCGTTGGGTGCCCAAACAGCGAACCGGACACCGGTTGCCCCGTCGATTTCCACCAGATGCGCCCCCAGCTTTTTATGGATTTCGTGATGGGCGCCTTCATTAAACAGATAGACATCCATCTCGCCCAGCGATGGCAGAAAGCAGTATGGATCGCGGGTGATGGTATGCTCGCCTTTGTAGGTGACTATGTGCAAATCATATGCGAACAGTCCGCGGGATGGAATCGTAACTTCAAAAAATCCATCATCGTCTATCCTTTCCATCGGATAGCGCAGGTCACGGTCATGGATATCTATCGCCGATATTTCCGCCGCTTCCGGAACGAACGCGCGTATAGACACACCCTCGGCAACAGTATGTATTCCTAATACAGAGAACGGGTCGCCATGATCACTGTTCCGGATCAAATCGATGGCGGCCTTGTCCACAGTCGGTTTCATTCAGTTTCACTTATTTGATTTATTGCAAGTATTAGCGCAGTATACGCCAAGCTGGACAGAATAACGCTTCAACAGTATACCATTACCGCTGGTGATGTATAATTACTTCTGGATAGCCAATGAACTGGCGCAAATTCGTCGGGCAATCAAACTGCCGGACCACATGGAACTTTACAATAAAATTGCTGTTATGAAAAATTATTTGCTGACCATCGATGTGGGCAATACACAAATCGTCATCGGTGTATACAAAGAGCGCAAACTTAAGGCGCACTGGAGGCTCGACACCAAGGCCCGGCGCACAGAAGACGAGCTGACCATCATGGTCAGCCAGCTGTTTCGCCTGGCCGATATCGGTATGGATATGGTCTCTGGTGTGGCCATCTGCTGTGTTGTCCCTCCCCTCACGCCGATGCTCATCCAGTTTTGCAAAAAGGCTTTCGACCTGGCGCCGCTCGTTGTCGGCCCCGGCATAAAAACCGGCATCCCCATCGATATGGATGACCCCAGGGAGGTGGGCGCAGACAGGATCGCCAACGCCGCGGGCGGGTTGCTGCTATACGATCCGCCTTTGATAGTGGTCGACTTTGGCACAGCTATCACCATCGATGCAATATCGGAAAGTTCGGAGTATAAAGGAGGCGTTATAGTGCCCGGTCTGTCGCTGTCGCTGAACGCCTTGTACCATAACGCGGCCAGACTGCCGAAGGTGGAGCTGGCGGAGCCGCCTTCTGTGATAGGGCGGAATACTATCCACTCCATGCAATCGGGCGCATACTATGGATATGTATCGCTGGTTGATGGTATCGTAAAGAGGATGAAACCGGAGCTGGGTGATAACGCGACGGTTATTGCAACCGGCGGAGAAGTCGGCATGCTGGCCAACGCATCCGAAACTATTGAACATGTGGAAGAGAACCTGACGCTGGAAGGGCTACGCGCAATTTATGAACTAAGTGGACGCTGACCAGCAGCGCCTGCCATAAGCAAACTGGCGATAAATGATGAAAGTTAAAATCTGCGGCCAGACATCAGTCAAGGATTGTGAAGCCTCCTTGCGACTGGGAGCCGATTATTTGGGCGTGGTGGTCGATGTAGACTGGTCGGACCGTTCCCTCAGTGTAAAAGAGGCAGCGCCGATATTTGATGCGTTTCGGTCGGTCACATTTCTGTTAACTTTTAACATCGAAGGTATTGATAGGCTCGTCGCGATTGCGTCGATGCTTGATCCTTACGCGATCCAGCTTACCGGCCAGGAATCTGCTGATTACGTTAGCCGGCTCAAACAGGGTATAGGATGCCCGGTTTTCAAATCGATCCATCTCACCCCGGAAGGTGAAAATAGCGCAGATGCAGATTCTGTATTGGAGCTGATGGAAAAATATCGATCGGCGCAGGTGGACGGGTTTATCCTGGACACAATGGCCAAGGGCAAGTTTGGCGGGACCGGCGTGAAAAACGATTGGAATACAGCGGGCGAAATCGCAACCAGGTCGCCCGGTTCTGTTTTTCTGGCGGGCGGAATCGATCCCGGCAATGTTGGCGCTGCTATAAATGTGCCTGGGATATTTGGTGTTGACCTTGCCAGCGGTGTGGAATCCTCCAAAGGCGTAAAATCGGAAACCAAAATCAAAGCCTTGTTCGACGCTATTCAAAGCGGAAAAAATATTTATACATAAATATCTTATGCGACGGCCCATTAGTAAATTCCTGTTATTTTCCATATTGGCTCATATTATTATCATAGGAATATCAGGCTACATACTCATAGAGTACGACAGCTCCGCAGAGCCGATCAAAGTATCGGTGACCATAATAGAGCCGGTGGTAAAAAATGATGATATGGACAGAGGCAAAATAGAACTGTTCCCGGAGCCTATGAAAAAAGAGACGCCGAAAATGGCTGAGTTTCTTTCCCGTTACGACAGCAAGGCGCAAAACATAGCCGATGATAAAAAGAGCATGGCCAGTAAAACAGCCATACCGATGGAGAAGATCACCCCGCCACCGCCAGCCAAGGTGAAATGGAAAAAGGATGTCCCATCATCAAAGCCGGAGCCGCCCAAAACAAAGATCGCGACCCTGGCCGATGATAAAAAGCAGAAACCGCAAAAAACAGTTTCCAGCAAGCTTAACGTTTACTCAAAAAACATCACCAGGCGCCAACCAGTAACCAACCCGGTGTCTATGGTTGACATCAAAGGGGCCGAGTCGGATAGAAAAAGCAAGGTGGTAAACGCCAGAATTACGGATCAGCCAAAACAGAGATTTAAAAAATCGCCGCGTCCGTCAGGGGTTGATCGGTTGAAAGGCTCCGAGCTGGATAAATATATCAGGGCGTCTTCCGGCGATGTTATCGACCTGGGTGACGAAGCGGTGGTCTCCTTCAATACCAAATCATTTAAGTATATCGACTATTTCCAGTCGCTCCGAAAGGCGATACAAATGGTATGGGCCTATCCGGAGGAGGCGATCTCCAGCGGCCATTACGGCAAAGTGATGCTCCGGTTCACGGTCAACAGGAGTGGCGCCCTGGAAAGCATCGGCGTGATCAAATCCACCGGATACACGAGCCTGGATGATGAAGCCAGGTTCGCCATCGAGGTGGCCTCGCCTTACGACAGGTTCCCCCTGGGCCTGGAAAAGGATCGGCTGCACATCATCGCCACCTTCAACTACCAGCCCACCTTCAGCGCCCTGGAATAACCCAAGGGGAAGGGCCGGTTATTTTATCAGCCGAATGGTATACGGATATTTGTATTTCTCGCCATTGCTCGCCTTGATGGCGGCGATGATCACCAGCACGATATCAGCGATCGCCAGCAAGATTATGATAGGAATACCGACCAAAACAAAAACGAACGGTATCGCAACCAGCATATAGATTGTTATCGATATCTGAAAGTTCAGTGACTCCTTGCCATGTTCATCCACCTCCGGCATATCGTTTTTCTTCAGCAGCCATACGATCAACGGACCCAGCACATTACCAAACGGGATTTTCGCAGCCCCCAGCACGCCCAAAAACGCGGCCAGATGGCACGCCACAGTCCACAGATTATCCTGACCGGCTTTTTTGTTTTCAACTTCATTGCCGGATCCGCTATCAGCGGAAACTACATCGGCCTTTGCGCTTTGGTTATTTGAGTCAGGTTGGTCGTCTGATCCACCATCAGCTTGAACATCTTTCTCATCGCTCATGACATCACCTCGATCTAGATACGCCCGCTGATCGCCCTCATTCTGGCGCGGGCGCGTTGAAGTTTAATCTCCTGATATTCCCACTCATCATCTGTGCGGGACATGCTTTCAAGTTTTGTTTCAGCGTTTTTGGCCGCCTTGTCGGCGCGCTCTTTATCGATTTCTTCTACTTGCTCGCATGTTCTGGCCATCACATTAACATGGTCGCCAGTGATCTCGGCGATACCTCCAGATACGGCAAGCTTTCTTGGCATTCCGCCATCTTCATATTCGATAATCCCGGGCTGCAGTTTCGTCATAAACGCCTCATGGCCCGGCATCACACCAAAGTCACCCTCCACCCCAGGGAGCGAGACAACAGGCACAAACGTATCCGCCACCATCTTTGTCGGCGTGACGATTTGCAGCGCTATTCCATGTCCTTCCGGATGGCTCTCTTCCATATCTTACGAACCTTTTTTCTTCATATCGTCATGCCGTTCCAACACCTCTTCGATGCCGCCGGCCATATAGAACGCCTGCTCCGGTATCTCGTCGCATTCGCCGTCGATCAGCTTTTTGAACCCTTCGATGGTATCTTTCATTTTCACATATCGGCCCGGCGTGCCGGTAAAAGTCTCCGCCACGAAAAACGGCTGCGAGAGAAATCGCTGGATCTTCCGGGCCCGGGCCACGGTGATCTTGTCATCTTCAGACAGCTCTTCCATGCCCAGGATCGCGATAATATCCTGCAGCTCCTTATACCTCTGCAACACCAGCTGCACACCCCGGGCGACATTATAATGCTCCTCGCCGATGATATTCGGGTCCAGAATTCTGGATGTGGAATCGAGCGGATCGACCGCCGGGTATATGCCCAGCTCCGATATGCGCCGGTTGAGGACCGTGGTGGCGTCCAGATGGGCGAACGTTGTCGCCGGGGCCGGGTCGGTCAGATCGTCCGCCGGGACATAGACCGCCTGCACCGATGTGATGGAGCCTTTTTTGGTGGATGTGATCCGCTCCTGCAGGTTACCCATCTCCGTAGCCAGGGTCGGCTGATATCCCACCGCCGATGGCATCCTGCCCAGCAAAGCGGACACCTCGGAACCCGCCTGCGAGAACCGGAAAATATTATCGATAAACAACAGCACGTCCTGTCCTTGCTCTTCCCGGAAATATTCGGCGACCGTCAACCCGGTCAGCCCCACGCGAAGCCGCGCGCCCGGGGGCTCGGTCATCTGCCCGTATATCAGGGCCGCCTTGTCCAGAACTTCCGATTCTTTCATCTCATGATACAGGTCGTTGCCTTCACGGGTACGCTCACCCACCCCGGCGAACACCGAATAGCCAGAGTGCTCCGTGGCGATGTTGCGGATCAGCTCCATAATCAGAACCGTCTTGCCCACACCGGCTCCGCCGAACAGGCCGGTCTTGCCGCCCTTCAGGTATGGCTCCAGCAGGTCGATAACCTTGATGCCAGTCTCCAACGGCTCCTGCGTGGTGGCCTGGTCGACCAGGTCGGGCGCCTCGCGATGGATCGGCCATCGGTCCTTGGCGTTCACCGGACCTGCGTTGTCCACCGGCTCGCCGATGACGTTCAACACCCTGCCCAGCACCTCCGGCCCGACCGGGGTGGATATGGGCGCGCCTGTATCCACGGCGTCCATACCGCGGGTCAGACCATCGGTAGTCTGCATCGATACCGCGCGGACACTGTTCTCGCCCAGATGTTGCGCCACTTCGGCGACTATGGTTTCACCATCTTCATTTTCCAGCGTGATCGCGTTGTATATTTGCGGCAGTTTGTCTGCGGGAAATTCTACATCTAGCACAGGACCAATGATCTGGACAATTTTCCCTATGGTTTCTGTTGCGGTGGTCATCTACCTTCTCTCCTGGTTCCTTGTTTATTAATTTTCCAGCGCATCCGCCCCGGTCACCACTTCGATCAGCTCTGTGGTGATGGCGGCCTGGCGCGCCCTGTTATATTCCAATGTCAGATCAGAGATCATCTCTTTCGCGTTTTTTGTCGCCGCGTCCATGGCGGTCATCCGGGCGCCATGCTCCGATGCGGATGATTCCAGCAGCGCGCGGTATATCTGCGACGCCACATACCGCTTGAGCAACCCGTCCAGTATATCCTCGGCGGACGGCTCGAACTTGTATTCAACCATCAACGGGTCCAGCTCATCCTTCTCCTTGTCCGGCAGCTCCACCGGCAACGCCGGGATGGTCCTGGTCTCCTGCACGACCACGTTTTTGAACTGGTTGAAGATCATGTATACCACATCGACCTTTTCCGATACAAAATTGTCGATGACAACATCGGCGATCTTTTCCGCCAGTTCATAGCTGATCCGGTTGCCAAAATCGGTGACGCCGTCGAGCGTCTCCAACGTTTTGCGTCTGCCGAAAAAAGCGGACGCCTTTTTGCCCACAGGAAACAGCGTGATGCCCATGCCTTCATTATCGGCGATCAGCTTCTGGGCGGCTTTCAGGATGCTGCTGTTAAATGGACCGCACAGCCCTTTGTCGCCGGCGAACGTGATAATAAGAATATTCTTCACTTCCCTGCGCCGCAACAACGGGTGCGCCTCCGGCTGTGACCGGGCCGTCAGGTTCTCCATCAGTTCCATCATCTTGCCGGAGTATGGCCGGGACGCTTCCACAGCCTCCTGCGCCTTGCGTAGCTTCGCCGCCGCCACCAGCTTCATCGCTTTGGTGATCTGCTGGGTGTTTTTGACCGACGCGATCCTGCGCCGAATATCTTTCAGGTTCGCCATAACTTACTGCTCGAACCGCTCTTTGAAATCTTTAATCGCCGCTTGCAGTTTCTCATCGGTGGCGTCGGTGATCTTGCTCTCTTTCATGATGTCCGCGCTGATCTCCGGATATTTGGTTTCGCAGAACGACAGGAACTCCTCTTCGAACTTCGCCAGCGCCGACACCGGCAGGTCGTCCAGATGCCCATTGACACCACAATAGATGATCAGAACCTGCTTATCGATCGACAACGGCTTGTACTGTCCCTGCTTGAGGATCTCCACCAGCCGGGCGCCCCGGTGGATCTGCTGTTGGGTGGCGTCATCCAGGTCGGAGCCGAACGCCGCGAACGCCGCCAGCTCCCGATACTGCGCAAGGTCGAGCCGCAACCGACCGGCCACCTGTTTGGTCGCCTTGATCTGGGCCGATCCGCCCACGCGGGAGACCGATATGCCGACGTTGATCGCCGGACGCACACCGGAATAGAACAGGTCTGTTTCCAGAAAAATCTGCCCGTCGGTGATCGATATAACGTTTGTCGGGATATATGCGGAGACGTCGCTGGCCTGCGTCTCGATGATCGGCAACGCGGTCAACGATCCACCGCCCAGCTCGTCGCTCAATTTAGCGGCCCGCTCCAGCAATCTGCTGTGACAGAAGAAAACGTCGCCCGGATACGCCTCGCGGCCCGGGGGGCGGCGCATCAGCAACGACAGCTGGCGATAGGCAGCCGCCTGCTTGGAAAGATCATCATATATGATAAGCGCGTGTTTGCCATTGTCCCGGAACCATTCGCCCATGGCGCACCCGGCGTAAGCGGCCATATAAAGTAGCGGGGCAGGCTCCGAAGCGGTGGCGGCCACAACAGTCGTATAATCCATGGCGCCATACTCTTCCAACGTTTTACGGACATGGGCCACGGTCGAGCGCTTCTGCCCGATGGCCACATAGATGCAAAATACGTCGAGGCCTTTCTGGTTCAATATAGTATCGATGGCCACCGCGGTTTTGCCGGTCTGCCGGTCGCCGATGATCAGCTCCCTTTGGCCCCGGCCGATCGGGATCATCGCGTCGATCGCCTTGATGCCGGTCTGGAGCGGCTCATGCACCGATTTACGCTCGATAACGCCAGGCGCGATACGCTCCACCGGGCCGAACTCTTTCGCGTTTATCGGGCCCTTGCCATCGATCGGCTCGCCAATGGCGTTGACCACCCGGCCGACAACTTCCATACCGACCGGCACTTCGAAGATTCTACCGGTCCGGTTGACCTCGTCACCCTCTTTAATTTCTATATCACTGCCCAGCAGAACCGCGCCGACGTTGTCCTCCTCCAGGTTGAAGGCCATGCCCACAACACCGCCAGGGAACTCCAGCATTTCGCCGGCCATGCAGTTTTCCAGGCCATATATCCGGGCTATACCGTCGCCGACGGATATAACCACGCCCACTTCCTTTAGTTCGACTTTCTGCGCATAGTCGTCTATCTGTTGTTTGATAATCGAGCTGATTTCTTCGGCTTTGATACTCATATCTTCTGGCTATCCTCAGTTATTCCAGGCCGACCCTAAGGGCCTTTAGCTGGTTTTTGATGCTTCCGTCATATACGACGCTACCCATACGCGCCGTTACCCCGCCTATCAATGACGGGTCGACTTTAATATTTATAATCGCTTCCTTGCCGGCAAGGCTGCTGAGGGTTTTGGTAAGCTCTTCCCTCGCTTCCTGGTCGAGCTCGGTGGCGGATGTGACATCCACACGAATACGACCCAGCATATCAAGTGCGATTTTTTCGAATTCATTGGCGACAATCCCCACAATCCCGATCCGATCCTTTTCCAGCAGACGCTGCAACATAGCGCCGGCCGTATCACCCATATCGATCTTCTGACCGATGGCCTTGACGATATTTTCCTTGTCGCCCAGGCTGATGGCAGGGTTCAATAACGCGGTTCTCAGGTCTTTATTATCTTCAAAAAGGTCGGCGAATGTATTGAGCTTTGTCAATACCGTCTCCAGGTCATCCTTGCCCTTATAGGTTTCAGCAAAGGCTTTGGCGTATCTTCGGGCGACTGCGGTCTCTTTCAATTCTTTTTCTCCATACCGGATATATAATTTTCCAATAGACGTTTGCGGTCATCCGGGTTGACATTGTTTTTCAGGATATTCTCCGCCAGGTCGATGGCCGCTTTTGCCGTCTGGCGGCGCAGCGACGATTTGGCGTTTTGTGTCTCGATATCGATCTGTTCTTTCGCCTTCTCCACAATCTTATCCGCGTCCAGCTTCGCCTGCTCCACAATCTTGTTGCGGATCATCTCGCCCTCTTGCCTGGCTTCTTCTTTTATCTTCTCGCTCTCGGTTTCTATATCCTTAAGTTTCCGCTCATATTCGGCCAAGCTTTTATCGGCGGTGGCGCTGGCCTCTTCCAGGTTGGCGATACGTTCCGCTATCAGGTCCGCCCTTCGTTTGAAAACCGGGGCGACGTATTTGATAATGACATAAGTAAGGGCGCCAAAAACCAGCAGCGAGTTGAGTATTCTGCTGCCGTCGCGGGTCCAGGTCCATTCTTCGGCCATCGGTATGCCAGAGGCGAATGCAGGGGAGGCGATAAACAACAGCGTGACGGAAACGAAGTAAACAGAGCGTATAGACATCAGATCTTCCTGCCTATGATTTTTTCCGCCAGGGAAGATCCGAACGATTCCACCTCTTTCTCCAACGATTCGGAGGCTTGCTCCACTTCCGCTTTGATCTCTTCTTTCGATTTGTCGATCATGCTGGCGAACTCCGCCCTGGCCGAGTTGATCATTTTTGTTTGCTCTTCGGTGGCCTCCTTACGGGCGCTGGCGACTATTTCGCTGGCTTCATGGCGCAGTGTGGCGACATCTTCATTATATTTTTCCAGCGCCTTTTCGCCACGTTTCGACAGCTCATGGGCGTCGTTGCTCATTTTGCCCAGGCGTCGTTCGCGCTCTTCTACGTTGGCCAACATCGGCTTGAAAACAAAATAGTTTAAAAACCACAACATTATCAGAAAATTTATCGCCTGAATTATCAGCGTAAAGTTAATCTCTATCATTTTTCTCTATACTTTAACGGCGCTTCCGTCGCAACGTTATCATCCCTTTATATTACTGGCCTGTATGTTCCGAAACCAAGAAACGCCGATTTTAATATGTTTGCTTTTTTATTTCAACAGCTATTGTTAATAAAATGCAATTTGCCAAAACTCTCGTCACATCTCCACACAAGCGCCTTGACGCCGCTCTCTGCGCGAATATAAAGGAACTTTGCCGACGCGACAGCGAAACCTGCGCTGGCCACTGCCGTGGGCAGACCAATTACCCTGTCGGGATAAATGATCATGCCTTTCGTATTCGTTCATAATTCTTAACCGTCCCTTCATTTCCGCTGGAAGTGAGCATAGCGAACGCTACCAGCGCGAACCAAAAGGAACACACAACAGCGCGCCAGCGTCACCCGGTGTGGCCGTGCCACCATGCCAGCTACATGGACGTCCATGCGCCATTGATATATCCCTCCATCTGGTTGGTGGTGGTGTTATAGACGATCATGCCGTTCACGGCGGTCAACGCGTCCCGTTGCGTGGTGGTCATCCGCGGCATCAGCACCGCCCCGGTGGTCGACGCCACCTCCAGCGCAGCGCTGGCCGCAGGGGTTGTGACACCCAGTCCTACACCACCACCGTAATTTGTGGTAAAGGGTGAGCCGTTCGGCACGCCGTTGGCCAGGCGGGAGGTGATGGCGCGGACCCACACGATCTTCTGGGACTGGGTGATGGCCCCGTAATCCAGCGTCACCCGCAGATACCGTTTGACGCCTGGGTCGGGCAATATCGACATAAGCGGCAGGCGGGTGTCGGGGGTTCCGGGTATGGTGGATTGTCCGCTTTGTGTCCACGCTATTTTATCTGCGCTATCCTCCACGGTGACCACGCAACCGGCCGGCACACCGCCAGAGTACTCTCTGTAAATGGCCAGCAGCCCGCCGTTGTAAAAGGTGATCACATCGACGGTGAACCGGAACTTTGCCTGGGCCGCCGGCACGATCACGCTTGTGTTTTTATTTCCATCGAAGAGGTTATCGAGGCTTTGGGCCCATGTCTGCCATGCGGCGCCGTCCCAGTATTGCACGTCGCTGTAGGGTCGGCTCTGGAAGGCGTCGGCCCATCCGTTGAAAGGAGCGCTGGTGATGGCGCCTTCAGAAAGCTCGAACTTCACAGGGAAATAATCGCCGTTGAGTTTTATTTTATCGACCCCCAGTTCGGTGAACGTACCGGCCGCCGGGGTGGTCCCTCCGATGGTGGCGCCGTCGATCGTCCCGCCGGTGATATTAATAGAAGCGGGCGATGTTTCGCCCACCAGCTTGGTTGTGGCGTCGGGGAAGGTAAACGTGCGGTTGGCGGTCAACCCGGTGGTGGACAACTGCGCGCTATCGCCCAAGTAGTTGATTTCAAATGATGTGGCGTCGGTGCCGCCGTCGCTGTTCTGGGTATGCAGCCGGCTGTCGTTCCCCTGGCACACCGTGTTGGCCGTCGACCCGTACACCGGCTCCAGCACCGCGTCCACATTGTCGCCGCTGTTGGTGACACCGTTGGCGCCTGCCACGGTATTGGTATCACCCGCAGTGGCCGAGGCAGAGCCGAGGCTGAAATAAATAGCGGTGGCGGAGATGACAAATCCGATCATGGTTTGTGTTGCTGCTGTTGTAACTGTTCCGGTGGAGGAGAGATAGACGAACTTGTCGGCCGACCCGAACGCCCAACCGCCGCTCATGACACGCCCGTTCATCACCAGCTTCACCGGGTTGTCGGCGGCCACAGTCTCCTCCGCCACACCCAGCGGGTCGCCCAGGGTATAGGTGGCGCTGTCGGCCAGATAAGCCTTTTTGGCGCCGGCGCCATCATCCTTGATCACCGCCACATCCCCCTTGTTCAGGGCCACGGCCGCGGTTATCTCGAATATCATCGCCGGCTCGTCCAGGGTGTCGAGCGCCTGGTTATACCAGACATCCCAGTTGTCGGTGGAGCCGGGCGCGATTTTTATCAAATTTCTGTTGGGTGTATATCCTTGTATCGGCATTTTTCATATCTCCAGTCACTATAATCGTTTCTGCACTTTCTGTGCATTACATACGAATATAGAATATTTTCACTATCAGTAAATAGCAGGTGAGGGATTTGAAGCATTTGGAGCATATGAGGCATTTGAAGCAAAAGAAGCATCTGTGGAATCCAATTTCACCCGTTTTGGCACGGTTATTGTCTGGCTGTTGCTTTGTCTGGCGATTTCGACTACAATTTTACTAGTATAAAATATTCAGGGCATCTGTATCGGGGACAGTTATATACACCAAACTTTCTTTATGGGAGGACGCCATGTTTTCTGCCAGAACAGCGCCACAGTTTTTATTGATTATTCTCACCATCACACTCACATTTTTGACAGCCGTCTTGGCCAATGCGCAACCTGTCAACAATGTCGTTAATTTCGCCGGTGGCTACGCTTATCGGGGTGAAAACATTGCTGCCGGCAATAATAGCAGTGGTCTGCGGGGCAGAGCCAGCGGCGCCACCGGGGTCACCATGGGGGTCAGGGCCACAGCGACAGCCCAACCGGCAGAGGTGTTTTTGGTGTGGCTGCCTCCACCACTGGTCCAAACTATGGTGTTAGGGGCGAAAGCAGTAGTTCAAGTGGCGTAGGTGCCTATGGTCGCGCCACCGCTGCCTCTGGCGTCAACTATGGAGTTATTGGCGTTACCAACAGTTCAAGCGGCTACAGCGGCTATTTCGTCGGGGGCGATTTTCTGGTAGTCGGCATGCTGAGACTGAATCGTCACACTACCAGCCCGAATATCATCGGCGGGCACAATGGTAACAGTGTAACGCCTGGGGTGTTTGGCGCGAGTATTGGCGGAGGTGGCGGCGCCGCATCTCCGAACAAGGTGAGCAATAATTACGGAACAATCGGCGGTGGTAGTGGTAACCGGGCGGGAGGTCAAGCACCAAACCCAGCCTTCGCGCCACACGCCACCGTGAGCGGAGGTCAAAGTAACACCGCCAGCAACTGGCGTTCCACAGTGGGCGGAGGCGACTTTAACACCGCCAGCGGCTCGCAATCAACCGTTGGTGGAGGAGGTAGTAACACCGCCAGCAGCTCTGGATCCACCGTAGGCGGAGGTGGAGTCAACACCGCCAGCGGCGGTAGCTCCACCGTTGGTGGAGGGAGTAGAAACACCGCCAGCGGGGGTTATTCCAAAGTGGGTGGTGGACAAAAAAACACCGCCAGCGGACAATATTCCATTGTAGGTGGTGGACAGAACAACGGCGCCGGCAACAGTTACGCCGCGGTGGGCGGCGGAGCATTCAACAAAGCTTACGGCGCGTTTTCCACCATCCCGGGCGGGCATGGCAACGTGGCGGCCGCCTACAGCTTTGCCGCGGGCAGAAGGGCCAGGGCCGTCCACACAGGAGCTTTTGTCTGGGGTGACAGCACCAACGCCGATCTTAACTCCACGACCCACAACCAGGTAACGTTCCGGGCCAGAGGTGGCTACCTTCTGTTTACCAACGCTGGAGCTACCCTAGGGGCGCGGCTGAACCCAAACGCCACGGCATGGGTAGCCATGAGTGATCGGGCATCGAAGGAGAAGGTGAAGAAGGTGGACAGCCGTCAAGTATTGGATAAACTGTCGAAGATGGAGATAGCCACATGGCAGTACAAGGGTGTGGACACACCGGTACGGCACATGGGCCCGATGGCGCAGGATTTTTACAAGGCGTACAGCCTGGGTCATGACGAAAAGGGGATCTCCACCCTCGACGCCGACGGTGTTGCCCTCGCCGCCATTCAGGGACTGTATGACCTGGTGAAGGAGAACAGAGAGGTAATCGAAACTAAGGAAACAGAGATTGCGGAGCTGAAAGCGCGGTTGGCCACGCTGGAGGGCATGCTGAACTAACATTTGTGGCGGGCAGCTCAACTGATATGTAGGCTGCAACTTTTTCCCTGCCCCGGCTCCAGGTCGCTCTGCGCCATGGGGGCCCTGGTATGGCAACCAAATTTAGCGTTGGCGGTTGATGGCGTAGTCTTCCGATTTACCGCTGAACGGCTGTATCAGCATCCGGGGTAGTGTGTTCTCGGCGCTGTCTAGCAGGCCGGTGACGCCGATAGTCATCTGCTCGTGGCCGGCCGCCGGTTGGGCGATATATGTGCCGAACAGCCGGTCCCATATCGACAGGTTGAACCCGTAGTTGCTGTTGGCCTCGTGGATCACCACAGAATGATGAACCCGGTGCATATCGGGTGTGACCAGGATCAGCCGCAATTTTTCATCGATAGCCTGCGGCAGGCGGACATTGCCATGATTGAACATCGCCATGGCGTTTAACACCACTTCGAAAATCAACACCGCCACAGGCGGGGCGCCGATGGCGACCACAACACCAAGTTTCAGAAGCATCGATAAAATAATTTCGACCGGATGGAACCGGGCGCCGGTGGTGACATCGTAATCGAGGTCGGCATGGTGCATCCGGTGCAGCTTCCAGAACGCAGGCGCGGCGTGGAACAGGAGATGCTGGAGATAGATCGCCATATCCATAAAGACCACCGCCCCCAGCGCTTTCAGCCATTCAGGCGCGGTAACAGCATTGAGAAAACCCCAGCCGTTCGCCTGGGCATACGCCGCCGTTCCCACCGCCGCCGCCGGAAACAGAATGCGCAGTATAATGGTATTCAAAGCGACCAGGCCAAGGTTGGACGACCAGCGCGCCAGCCGGGTCATCAGGCGGTCGCGACGGGGCGCATAGACCTCCCAGATGGCCATGATGATAAATACGCCGATGAAAAACCCGAGGCGAATCGCCCGCTCGTTGGAAAGAATGCCTTCTTCCACTTATGCAACTCCCAGTTTCTATAGATGATATTATCCCACAGTTTTTAAAATATCTGGCAGCTTCAGTACGAATTCCTTGATCTGATCCCGCACATCTCTATAGAAAGGAAGCGCCTCTTTATCGGTTTTGGCGGCCGCGGCCAGTTTTGGCGGATCGGGGAAACCGAAATGAACAACTTGGGAGCTTCCAGGGAACATCGGGCAGTTTTCATTGGCGTCGCCGCATAAAGTGATTACATAATCAAACTGAACGTCAGAAAGCTCCGACACATTTTTCGATCTTCCCGATGATATGTCCACACCCGCTTCTTTCATCACCTGCACAGCCAGCCGGTTGACGCCCTGGGGGTCGGTTCCCGCCGACCATGCGGCAACGTTGTCACCTTTCAACGCCCTTGCCCACCCCTCCGCCATTTGGCTGCGGCAAGAATTGCCTGTGCACAGGAACAATATATTTACCTTACCCATAAATTAACCTTTGTATTATACAGATAATATTTTTGCGCCATAGTGTAACAAATAATCGAGCAGCCTTGCCAAGAGGCGCAGGTTTTGAGACAATTAGGTCATACAGTAAATTGCAGACGGGAAGTTGAATGTTTGGTATTGGAATGCCGGAGATGATGGTGATCCTGGTGGTCGCGCTTATTGTCATCGGCCCGACGAGGCTGCCAGAGATAGCGCGCTCTTTGGGTAAGGGGTACGCAGAGTTCGCCCGATCGTTCCGGGATGTTAAAAGAGGGTTCGAGGATTTCACCGATGAATTCGAGCATGAGGCCAACGCATTTCGAAATCCGGCCGAAACGATCGGCAAGGTGGTGGAGAATAACTTTGCCGAAGTGAACAACATGGATATGGACGATACCACTCATTTGGACCCGGAAAGTGCAAAACCGGATAAAAAAGAGAGTTAATCCATACCTGGTTAATTATTAGAAAATCCATTTCCAGTGTAATTGCATCATAAACCGGTGGTATCCACTTTATGTTTAGCTGGCGGATGAAATTTTTGTGCCATTTCCAGGTATGCTAATAACCATAACGATTCTATAGAGTTGGGGAGAAATTAATGAGCGAGCATGACGTTGCGCCAGATATGCAAATTGGCGGTGCCGGGTTTTTTGACGTCTTGCTGGTGATCGGCAATGATGAGACTTTCTCGTCCCAGCTGATGTCGTACGCATTGGGCATCGCCTCCAGGATGGGCTATTCCATACTGGCCATCAACCTGCTGGACGCCTCACCCAGGATGGCGCGCTATCTGACCTCCAGCGCTGGATCGCAAGAGCTTGAAACGGCCCAGCTCAAGTGTGAACGGTCCGTTAAACTGTTCCATGATATGGCGATGATATCGGGCATAAAATTCGATAGCGAGTTTCATATCGGCCAGTTGGAGACCGTAGTAAAAAAGATTTATAAAGAGAAAAAAAATATCGACCTGGCTTTGCTGGAGCCGGACTACCTCAACGAAGATGTGGATGGCCCCATTTCGATCCCTGCGTTCACCATGGCGCCAGGCAGCGTATAACAATCATAGAAGGCTTTATTTAACAGATTTATGGGTATTACAGAGATAGAGTTTACATTTCAGATCGGGCTGGTGATCCTTGTGCTGGGCGCTGCCATCGCCCTGTTTATCACGGAAATTGTCCGTGTGGATGTGGTGGCGATCATCATGATGGTCACTTTGCCGCTGCTGGGGCTTGTGACGCCGAAAGAGGCGTTCTCCGGGTTATCATCCAACGCGGTGGTCTCTATCATAGCGGTGATAATAATCGGCGCCGGGCTGGACAAGACCGGGATAATGAACCGGGTGGCCAACCCCATAGTAAAATTCGCCGGCGACAGTTATTCGAAGCTGATCTCCGGCATCAGCGGCACCGTGGCCATAATCTCCAGCTTCATGCAGAACATCGGCGCCGCGGCCCTGTTTCTGCCTGCGTCGATGCGGGTCAGTAAACAGCTGGATATACCGCTCTCCCGGTTGCTGATGCCGATGGGGTTTTGCGCCATACTGGGCGGCACGGTCACGCTGGTGGGGTCCAGCCCCCTCATTCTTTTGAATGACCTCTTGGAAAACTCCGGGCTGGAGCCTTTTGGTCTGTTTTCGGTCACCCCTATCGGGCTGTTGCTGGTGGCCTCTGGTATTTTGTACTTTATTATTTTCGGCAGGTTCGTCCTGCCTATACGCAAAAGTGAAGAGGGCGAGGAAGTTGGCGGCGCGCTGAAAATCCTGAACAGCTATGGGACGACCGGTCAGGTATTCGAGCTGGTGGTGCCAAAAGATTTCAAACACGCGGGCAAAACCTTTGAAGAGCTGCAGATACGCCGCTTGTTCCTCTGCTCTGTTGTGGCGATAGCGCAGCCGACCGCCACCGAGCATATAGTCACCCCCCTCCGGACCCACCGGGTGAACGCGGGGGACAGGCTGGCTGTCATAGGGCACAAGAACAATATCATCAAGCTTGCGGAATTTTATAACTTTACGGTCTTGCCGGAGCTGGACATATTCAGCGAGACCTTGTCCGATGATAACGCAGGGTTGATGGAGGCGATTGTATCACCCCATTCGAACATGATCGGCAAGACCCTCCGCGAAGTGCATTTCAGGAGCAGCTACCATATTGGCCCGGTGGCCCTGTTCCGGGATGAAAAGGTTTTCATCGCCGGCATTGCGGACATTCCGCTGGTCCCGGGTGACGCGCTGTTGTTGCACGGGATATGGAAAAATTTCACAAATCTGAAAAACTCGCCCGACCTGCTGTTCCCCGCGCCGCCGGAGCATGAAGTTTTCGAGCTGCATAAGGCCAAAGCTGCTGTGTTCAGTTTTCTGGTGGCTATCACGCTGGTGCTCGCCAAGGACATGTTGGGTCTGCCCTTGTCGTTATCGGTATGCCTGATGACCGGCGCCTTGATGATGATATTGACCAGTGTGCTGACTGTGGATGAAGCATATAAATCGGTGGACTGGAGGACAGTGTTTCTGCTTGCCGGTTTGATCCCCCTGGGCATCGCCACGGAAAAAAGCGGGGCCGCCGCGTTTATCTCCAACATCGTGCTGGGCGCCATCGGCGAAGTCTCCCCGATTACATTGATGACTGTTATAGCGATACTATCCACTGGTTTTACGCTGGTGATATCGAATGTGGGGGCGACGGTCCTGCTGGTGCCGTTGGTGATCAACATGGCGCAGGCGGCTAATGCGGACCCGCGGATCGCCGCGCTGGTGGTGGGGCTGGCCACGTCGAACTCGTTTCTGCTGCCCACCCACCAGGTCAACGCGCTGTTGATGGGGCCGGGCAACTATAAAACATCCGATTACCTGCGGGCAGGCGCCGGGATGAGCGTCATATTTATTATCGTGATGGTGGGCGGGTTATGGGCGTTTTACGGCATCTCGTAGTATATGACGCATAGTTAACGATGAAGCATGCTGTATCCAGGGCGGTCAAGAAAGCGCTGCTATCTCTGCTGGAAGAAAACGGATGGGAGCGGCCGCAAAAGCGCTTGCTGGAGATCACGATACCCAAAAATGAAAAATTCGGCGATTACTCCACCAACATAGCAATGCTGATGGCGCCGTTATACAAGACAGCGCCCGCCAAAATCGCCGGCCGGTTATCGGAGCTGATCGGCGAATCGGATCTGTTTTCCGCCACATCGGTGGCCGGCCCCGGATTTATTAATATGACCGTCGATCCGGAGTATTGGGCCACATCGCTGAACCAGGTTTTAACAGCGGGCGGCAATTTCGGCAAGATAGAACAGAAAGAGCCGAAGGAAATCATACTGGAGTTTGTCTCCGCCAACCCCACCGGCCCACTGCATATCGGACATGGCCGGGGCGCAGTGGTCGGCGACAGTTTGGCGCGCATCCTTCGGTTCGCCGGGCACGATGTGCATACCGAGTATTATGTCAACGACGCCGGACTGCAGATGAACAACCTTGGCCAATCTACGTTGGAGAGGTGTAAAGAGCTGCTGGGCAAACCGTTCGACGAGCCGGCGTACAAAGGCGACTATATTAGGGAGATCGCCCGCAACTACCTGGACGAGAAGGGTGAGGATATTATCGACGGCCCGCCGGAGCCTGCCCTGGCCGCCGCGCGGGAGTTCAGCGCCAGAGCGATCCTCGACGGAATCCGGTCCGACCTGGATAATTTCCGCGTACATTTCGACAACTGGTTCTCCGAAGAGAGTCTGCACAGCAGTGGCGCGGTGGAGGGTGTGCTCGACCGGCTGGAGGGCGACGGCCACATCTATGAAAAGGAAGGCGCCAAATGGCTGAAAACGGAATCGGCCGGGGATGAAAAGGACCGGGTGGCGCGCCGGGCCAACGGCGTGGTCACGTATCTGGCGGCGGATATGGCGTATCATGAAAATAAAATTAACCGCGGCTTCACCAACCTGGTGAATGTATGGGGCGCCGATCATCACGGCTATGTGCCCCGGATGCGGGCCGTCATAAAGGCGCTGGGGCGCGACCCGGATATGCTGGATGTGATTTTGGTGCAGTTTGTCAGCCTGAAAAAGGGGGACGAGATCATATCGATGTCCACCCGGGAAGGTGTGTTCACTACCCTGCGCGAGATCGTTGACGAGGTGGGGGTGGACGCGGCGCGGTTCTTCTTTATGATGCGCTCTGCCGACAGCAAGCTGGTGTTCGACATCGACCTGGCGCTGAAGCATAGCAGCGACAACCCGGTCTATTATGTCCAGTACGCCCACGCCCGCTGCTGCAATATCTTCGTCACGGCGGCGCAGGAGGGGGTGGAGCTGGTCGATTTCAAGGATGTGGATATCGCGCTGTTGCAGGGCGTGGACGAGATGCGCCTGATCAAAAAACTGCTGCATTTCCCCGATATGGTGGAAGCGTGCGCCGACTCGCTGGCGCCCCACCCGATAACTTCATACTTGACCGAGCTGGCCGCTTTGTTCCATTATTTTTATAAACACAATCGCGTAATAACAGAAAATGTGGCATTATCACAAGCGCGCCTAACATTGGTTAAAGGTACAATGAAAGTATTGGAAAACGGATTGGGGCTGTTGGGGATCAGCGCTCCGGAGCGGATGTAAAGTCGAAACAGGAGGTACAATGCCTGCCAAAAAAAATAGACAATTAAAAAAGGACTCACCAAAAGGTCTGCTGATCGGTTGTATTGTTGCGATAGTTATACTTACATTCCTTGCTGGATACCTGTCAGGCAAAATATATAATGAACCGGACGAGGCGCCCCTGAACGATTCCAACGCGCCGCTGGAGCTGTTGGCTACCGGGCAGGACCCCACGTTGCTGGATCCGGACAAGGTGATTAAGGAGACAGAGCCTCCATTAAGCGGGGAGGACAGTTTTACCTTTCATAACAAGCTGGATAAAGAAACCGTGCCAGCCACGGAGCCGTTGCCGAAGGCCAAAGCCTCGCCGGAGCCGCCGGTGGTCAAGCCGGCCCCAGCCAAGGCCATAAAAAAACCTGAGGTCCAGGAAAAAAGCGTCGAAAAGCAGCCTGCGGAGCCTGTGAAAGAAACGCAGAAAGTTGTCAAAAAGAAGCCTGTTGTAAAAGAGCCTGTGAAAACCGGCAAAAGGATAGCGGAGCCAAAACCGAAACAGACAAAAGAGAAACGTTATTCCATCCAGATCGGCTCCTATAAAACCTTGCAGGAAGCGGAGGAGATGGCGCGAAAACTGAACCAGGATTCGCTGGGGGCTTACATAACGCAGGCCGATGTCAAAGGCGCGATATGGAACCGTGTGCGGGTCGGCACGCATGAGTCGAGGAGCCAGGCGCTTCAAACGGCCAATATGCTGGAGACGAAATACAACCTCCCGACGCTCCTTGTTATCGATAACCGCTGAAAGGAACCTGATGATTTATTTTGCCAAGTATATACATCTTCTGTCGCTGGTGGTGTGGCTGGGGGCCATGACGTTTTTCTCGTTCATAGGCGCGCCTGCCATATTTAAAACGTTGGACAGGAGCACGGCCGGCGATGTGGTCGCTGTTATTTTCCCAAAATATTACGCCATAGGTTATGTCTGCTCCATACTGGCCATCTTGACGCTTGCTTTTATAGTATCCAAAACCGGGATAACATCCGCCTCCAAAGCAGGGTTGATCACGCTTGTTGTTATGTTTATCCTTACCCTTGGCTCTGGGCTGGTGGTGGCGCCCAAGGTTAAAAATATAAAGGAGCAGATCAGGCAGACGACGGACACTGCAAAGAGCGAGGCTTTAAATACAGAGTTTAAAAAACTGCACGGCATCTCCATGGCGCTTAACGGAGTCACATGGATAGTCGGGCTGGTTCTGCTCTATTTTACGGTCGGCTATATGAGCCCTGCAACTTTGGAATAAAAGCCTGGTTTGTATGTTTCGATATTGCCATAAAATAGAAAGCGCGTTATATTAGACATTGTCTAGATTATAAATGCAAAGGATTGATAAAATGAAAATAACAAAGAAGCAGCTGATAAAAAACCTGAACAAGGATCTGGAGTGGGAGTATGCCGCATCGGTTCAGTATGTGCAACATGCGGCGGTTATCTCCGGCGCCAAATACGACTCTATACAAAAAGAGCTGATCGTTCATGCCCAGGAAGAGCTGGCCCATGCCGTGGCGCTGGCCGAGCAGATCGACTATCTGGGCGGGGTACCCAGCGTGAATGTGGAGAAAACCGAAGCGTCCAAAGATAATGTGAAAATGTTGAAGCAGGATCTGAAGGGCGAGCGGCATGCGATCAAGAGCTATATCCAGCGCATTTCCGAAGCGGAAGCGCTTAAGCTGTACGGCCTTCGCAGGGTGCTGGAAGATATCCTGATACAGGAAGAGGAGCATGAAAGGGATATACAAAACGCCCTTGAAGGCTAGCGGTCATGGACCGCCACCCTGGATGTGTTGTTTATATTTGTTAAATCCTTGGTTGAACAGGATTTCCGGCTTCACTGCGCTCTAAATTTTTCCGGTTTTATAATTAAGTACCATTTAATTTGAAAAGTGGTACAATAATTACGATTTTATTAATAATTTAATAGAATGAATTATTATGAAAACCAGAAAAATAACGGTGGTGGCGCAGGACCCGTCGGTCAAGTTTGGCGGCGCCATCCTCCGGTCGGAGTTGACCATCCCCTGGGAGAGGCTGGACCCGGGCCCCAAAGGCAGCCGCTTTCACATCATCGACTATGACGCATCGTCGAACACTACATATGCGCCTGCCCATGTCGACCTGGACAGTGACCCTATAAAAACTTGCAGCGATGAACAACTATTAGCCGACCCGCAGCTCCATGCGGTGAATGTATACGCCATCTGCATGTCGACGCTGACGGCGTTCGAAAGGGCGCTGGGCCGGCGTATCGGCTGGGCGTTTCGCGGGCCCCAGCTGAAAGTTGTCCCCCACGCATTTGCAGAGGCGAACGCCTATTACTCCCGCGATAACGAGGGCTTGCTGTTCGGGTATGTGCAAACCGGCGGCAAAAATGTGTTCACATGTCTGTCGCAGGATATCGTTGTGCATGAGATGACCCATGCGCTCATCGACGCGTTGCGGCCGAACTATATGCGCCCTTCCCAGCCGGACCAGCTCGGTTTCCACGAAGGCTTCGCTGATATAATCGCTCTGCTGACCGTGCTGACCCAATCGAACGTGATCGACTATTCATTGTCCAAAATCTCTGGCGCCAAGGGTGAGCTGATAGACAAAAAATATCTGGACCCGGAAAAAGGCGACCTGAGAAAGAGTGTATTACTGGGGCTTGGTGAGGAGTTTGGCTCCATATTGAGAGGCAGAAATGGCGGGGCCTTGCGGCGCTCGATCAATCTTGATAAAAAAAATATTGATATGGACAACATTGAACCGCACTACAGGGGGGAGTTGCTGGTGGCCGCTGTGCTGGGGGCTTTTATGGATGTGTGGCATTCCAGGATCAACAAATATATAGACTCCGGCGCAACCCGGATAAACAGAAAGTTAGTAATAAAATCGGGGACCGCGGCAGCCAGTCATCTGCGGACAATGATGATCCGGGCGCTTGATTATGTGCCGCCGATCCACCTTACCTACAGCCAGCTGCTGACCGGCCTTTTGACGGCGGACAAGGAGCTGTATCCGGATGATGAGTATAATTACCGTGAAAAGCTCCAGAATTGTTTTGCTGATTATGGTATCAAGCCCGCCAGGACCATACTGGCAGAGGACTGTTACTGGAAGCGGGACAGAAATGACTTCTGTTACGACAATGTGCATGCCGAGGAGCTGCGCTCCGACCCGAATGAGGCCTACCGTTTTATCTGGGACAACCGGGAAGCCCTCGGGTTGGACCCGGAGGCCTATACCGAGATTACGTCGTTGCGCATTATCACGCGCCACAGCGTCGATGGGTTTGACGTGAAAGAGACGATAATCGAGTATCTGCAGTTGCTCGATTTCAAGCCGGACGAATCGGAAAAATATATCGGCGTCCAACTGCCGACCGACCTGAAGGATCAACTGCGCAATATCAGGATACATGGTGGTGGAGTGATAATCCTGGATGAGTTTGCCCATGTAAAATTCCATGTTTATAACAGCATATCTGATAAAGCGAAACAGCATGAGTATTTCAGCTATCAGCACCAGTTGGAAAGGGAAGGAAAGCTATGGGCCAACAAAAACATCGAATTTTCCGATCTGCATTTTAACCGAATGCTGACATGACCAGGGTCAATGGAGCGAGAAATGCCAACAAAGAAAAAGCCGGATAAAGTAACCGTAAGATCATACAACGTCGGTTTCGGCGATTGTTTCCTGCTGATCTTTAGATATGACCAGCGCGAAAAATATATACTCCTCGACTTTGGCTCCACAAAGCGCCCGCCAGGCTCCAGCAAAACCTTGATGACAAAAATCGCTAAAGATATAGAGGGTCGATGCGGCTCCAAGCTGGATGTCGTTATCGCCACCCATCGCCACAGCGACCATATTTCCGGGTTCAGAACATACGCCAGTGGCAAAGGATGCGGCGATATTATCGCCGGTTGCAAGCCGGATCTGGTGCTCCAGCCCTGGACGGAGCACCCGCTGGCGGAGAAGGACGCCACAGAGCCGCCCACCTTGACGCATAAAACCGATGCCGGCTCCGCTATGGGGTTCAGCGGCAAGATGAACGCCATGCAGTCATATATAGATCAGGTCCTGAAGCTGAGCAAAAAGGTAAAACAGCAGCTCCGGTCGGCGGAAAACCGGTCATATATAAGTAGCGCGTTGAAGTTTTGGGATGGGGTTGAGGCCGTGGGCGCGTCTAGCATCACAAATAAAAAATCGGTTAAAAACCTGCTGACCATGGGCAAGAAAAACTATTATCTGTCGTACGGTTCCAGCTCCGGATTAAGCAGAAAATTGCCCGGTGTAAAGGTCCATGTCCTCGGCCCACCCACCCTTAAACAGTCCCAGGGCGCCACGCTTAAGCAGAAGGGCAAGGACGCGGAAGAGTTTTGGAAACTGCAGGCGCGGGCGGCGAAGGCTATTACTGTGGGAAATGGCCGATTGTTTCCAAAGGCAAAAACCGTGGCTGAAAAAGAGGACCCGGTGGATATTAGGTGGTTTAAGGCCAGGTTCAACAGATCGTATGGCGACCAGGTCCTTCGGTTTGTGCGATCGGTGGATAAGGCTATGAACAATACCAGCTTGATTTTGCTGTTCGAGTTCGGCGAGGAGAAGCTTCTGTTTTCCGGAGACGCCCAGATTGAAAACTGGGAATATGCGTTGAAGCAACCGGAAACTGTGAAACTGCTGGAAGGTGTAACCTTTTACAAGGTGGGGCATCATGGCAGTAAAAACGCCACACCAAAAACCCTTTGGAAATTGTTCGAAAACAAAAAGTCAATATCAGGCGAAAGCGATAGCTTGACGACGGCCAACTCCACCCTTGCCGAGCATCATCATGATGTGCCGATCTGGTCGTTGGTGAAGGCCATGGAAAAAGAGAGCGCTTATCACACCACACAGTCATTGGGTAGCGATCAGCTGTTCATGGAATTTGAATTTAATGGTTAAAGTTTCATCATCGCCTGCAGAGAGGATCTAAGATGACTATAGAAATTAACGGAGAGTCAAAACGGCTGGGACTGGCATTATCGGGGGGTGGGTTCCGGGCCGCCGCATACCACCTGGGTGTTTTTAAAAAGCTGGATCAACTAGGGCTGCTGGGAAAGCTGGACCTGCTATCTTGCGTCAGCGGTGGCAGCATAGCCGGGGGAACGCTGGCTATCAACTGGGGGTCGGCGGACGCGTTGGATACCCTGGAGAATTATCTAAAAACCAAATCGATCGCCGTCTCATCTTTTTTATCCGGCGCGCTGGACCCTTTTCATACACGCCTCGATAAACTGGCCGACACCTACGATCGGGATCTATTCTCCGACCGGAAATTAAACGCCTTGGCCAGCGGGCCCCGTGTCTATTTCAACTCGACCAATATATCCACCGGCAACATGTTCTTCTTCGTGTCGGGCGGGGGCAAGCCGGAGGAGATGGGCGAGCATGAGCTGGGCGTGGTCCCCGCTCCAGAGTTCAAGATCAGCAGGGCTGTCGCGGCATCGTCCGCTTTTCCGCCGGTTTTCCCGCCCTTACGCCTGGATCAGGCCCAATACAACGCCGGGTCCGAAGTGGAATATGTTTCGCTGGCGGATGGTGGGGTTTATGACAACATGGCCATCAACCCCACATTGCTGGAGCGAAACGATCTGGACTATCTGATTGTCAGCGACGGTGGCAAGCCGTTCGAAATCGACAGCAGACCCACCGAGTATGGCGCCATTGTGCTGACGGCCAGCATCGGGATAATGATGGAGCAGGTGCGGGGGCTGGAGTTCGACCGGATTAAATATCAGCATAAGGCAGGGCTGGGGCCAAAACCTCTTTGGTTCTCCATAGATAGCATCGAGGGAGAAGCAGTCAGCGGCGACGCCCGGTATGCTTCGTCCATCGGCACTAACCTTAAGGCGCTGTCTGATCACGAGATGGAAGTTTTGATGCGGCATGGCGGGGCTTTACTGGAGAGCAGAATCGCAAGGTACGCGCCGGAATTGCTGGGTTGACTGCGCAGCGGGAGCCATAAAGTTTTTTGCTGTTCAGTCCGCCACAACTCCTTTTAGCAATATCTCCACCACGTTTTTGCTATACCAGTTGGGCGCCCTGGTCCGCGCTTGCTGTTTCCCGGCCGCCAGTTGCTCACAAGGCTGAACGGATGCGACGCTGGCCGCGAAAAGTATAAGCGCTGTTATAACAGGGTCGGCTTCTTTCCTCATATGTCCGGTGTTGACCTGCTCTTTAAGCCTGATGACTATTCGGCGGAAACTGCCCCCCATTACTTTTTCCATCATTTCTTCCCGTTTCACAATACCGAACCCGAGGAACTCCCGCATGAAAAACCGGATCGCCACTGTGTCGGAGTACAAAAGCTTCATTATTGCATCGGAAACAGACTGAAGAAAATCGTGAAGGTCCATCTCTTCATCGGTGACCGGGTCGAGTTTACTGGATATCCTTTCCCTGATCGCCCTTAGCACCGAGAGGTAGAGCAGCCGCTTGGTTTTGAAATGATAGAAAATGTTCGACTGGCTCACAGCGGCTTTTTGAGCGATGGTTTCCACGCTGACCGCGTCGAACCCATGTTCGGCGAACAGTTCCTCAGCGGCGGACAAGATTTTCTCCGACCCGGTGGATCCTTTTTTCCTTGCAACAGTTTTTTTCTTCATTTCCCTTGAATATATATATTCTATATGTTAATACTGACTGATCAGTCAGTCAGCATTATGCCTTGCCGCTAACCAAGGCGCAAGGTAATTTTAGCTTATTGTCTGGTAAATAAACATTGATATAATGAAATATCATGGCGTACTGAAATCAAGTGATGGGAGTCTAAAATGATAACGGAAGAAAAGGGCCGTTTGGCGGCGGTCGTCGAGAAAGCTACAGAGAATGTAAAGAATAATCCGGATAAAGCCGTGGTGACTCTGCGCGTGATGGTGGAATCGGTGGGGGGTGTCCGCTCCTCTGTGACCGCGCAAAGCTCCAACCCTATGTCATTTGATGTGCCGGCGGCGCCATCAATGGGGCTGGGGTGCTCCATAGAAAACAAGGGTCAGGATTTTGGTATGGTGCCGGCCGAGATGTATCTGGCGTCGATCGGCGCTTGCATGATGTCTGCGGTGGCGGTTTATGGTGATATATTGGAAATCGATATAGACCGCGCCAATGTGGTGGTCAGTGGCGACCTTGATATGCGCGGCATGCTGCAACTGGGTGATGGTGTGCCGGTGGGGTATCAGAAGATATCGTTTGAACTGAATATTGAAAGTGGCGCCGATCAGGCGACATTGCAAGAGCTGGCAACGATGGTGTATAACCGGTCACCTGTGCCGGCCACGGCGCGCCAGGCGTCTGAGGTCGTGCCTATGTTCAAGCTCAATGGCGAGGAATTTGTGCCGGAGGTCCTGGCTTAAATCTGCTTGTTTTCCTGGGCGTCTGAGCCTGATATTCTCGTCCGAATCGTAGTACTATGTTCTGACCACATATAATAACGGAGTCAGAACATAAGTATTACAATGTCGGCAAACGAGGATAACGACGCTGCCACCGAAAATATCTTGCGCATTGATAACGTCACCAAAGCGTTTGGCGACTTTATCGCCGTAGACAACATCAGCCTGACGATCCCCGCCAAAACGATATTCGGCCTGCTGGGGCCCAACGGCGCGGGGAAATCAACATTGATGCGGATGATAACCGGGCTGATAAACCCAACAAAGGGCGAGATATCGCTGTTTGGAAATTTACCGCCCGGCTCTCCGAAAGCCAGCGCTAACATTGGATATATGCCGCAAAGCCCTTCACTTTACCCAGGCTTGTCCATAGAGGAAAATTTGCAGTTTTTCGGTCGGATATATGGCCTTGACTCCGATACCCTCGCGACTAGTGTCGAGGAAACGCTGGAGATTATCTCGCTGGCCGACCGGCGGGATGAACTGGTCGTGAACCTTTCTGGCGGGATGAAGCAGAGGGCGTTGCTGGGGACAGCCATGATACATAAGCCAAAGTTCCTGCTACTCGATGAGCCGACCGCCGGCATCGACCCGATCCTCAGGATAAAAATCTGGGACATCCTGCGCAAACTGTGTGACGAAGGGACCTCTATCCTGATCACCACCCATCACATCTCCGAAGCGGACCGGTGCGACCATGTGGTTTTCCTCCGGGACGGACAGATATTAACCGATGGATCACCCGCCGGCTTGATGGAAGAGTATGGAACATCTGACCTGGAAGCCACCTTTGTGCAGGCGATCGAGGCGGAATAGTAAAAGGGACGGCGATAATGAAAGCGATTTGGGTGGCGCTGCGGGTCATACAGGAAATATTGCGGGACCGGCGCACTCTTGCATTTTTATTTCTGGTTCCGGTTGTTGTAATGACCCTCATCTACTATGCCATCGCGGAAGATGAAATTGTCAAAGTCGGTGTGGTCACCCGGGGGATGGCCCGCCTGTTCGACATGGATTTTATCAACGAACTTGAAAACGATGAAGATGTGGAGGTGATCTCCGTCGACATACCGGATGAGGAGACAGACCCTGTCGTCCTGAACAAATTGATAACCGACCAGCTATTGTCCGGCGAGGCTGACGGCATTTTGTATCTGGACGAGAAGCTTCTGATTGACCGGTTCTCCGATGAGAAAGGTACACTGCATGTCTACGTCGAAGGGTCCAGGCCGCTAACCACCGGCATTGTTCTATCCTCCATAGCAGAGGCGATGGATGAGTTGTCGTCGCGGCTACCGGTGGTGATCGACGCTTCCTGCTCTTCGCTCTGCGTCGAGTCTGTCAACAACAAGGCGATGGAGCTGGAGGAGCACTACATATACGGCTCGGAGGATTATCGTCAGGTTGACTATTTTCTGCCGGTGCTGCCATCATTTTTCGTTTTCTTTTTCACGTTCATCATATCGGCCATCACTTTCCAGCGAGAGCGCTTGCGGGGGACATTGGAGCGGCTGGAGGTTGCGCCGATCTCTTTCTGGGAAGTGGTGATCGGGTATATCGGCGGGTTTTTCATTTTTGTGGGATTGCAATCGCTGGTGATATTGACATATATTTTAGTTTTGATTGAGTTCGATTTCAGCGTGACGCAGGTCTTTTCGCTGTTCATCATAACGATAATCACCATGCTGGTGGCGCTTACCCTCGGCTTGCTCGCCTCGTTTCTGGCGGCCAACGAGTTTCAGGCGATGCAGTTCATACCGCTGGTTATAATCCCGCAGATATTTTTGAGCGACATCATCTGGGACATCGGCGAATTCCCGAAAGTGTTCCAGTGGATAGCGTATATTTTTCCACTGACCCACGCCTCCGCCGCCGCGCGCGACACCATGATCAGGAACCAACCGCTGCTCCACTCCTGGCCGCAACTTGTCATCCTTATCGGGTTTATTACACTGATAATGGTGGCGATGGCGATGGTTGCCAAACGAAAATAGGGGCAGAGGCGCCCGGTCTATTGAAAAAATGGCGGGGCCGACGAGACTCGAACTCGCGACCTCCGGCGTGACAGGCCGGCATTCTAACCAACTGAACTACGACCCCGCGAAGGTGTCCAGGAAAGGATGAATTGTAAGGCCGGTGGCGGCTATTGTCAAACAAATTCATCTGACCATGCCGATGGCGCGAATCATATATCAAACGGATTACGCTGAGTAGCCGGCTGGTCATGGGGTTTACCCAGGTAGAACCCTTGCGCGCCATCAACCATAAGCTCAGCTACAGTTTCCAGATCGTGAGCTGTTTCGATCGATTTTGCGATCACCAACGCCTCCAGCCCATGTGCGATTTTTACAATAGACTGTACAAAAAGCTGGTTGTCGGCATGGCATGCGATATCTTTGAAATAGCTTCCGTCAATTTTTATATACTCCAGGTTCAGGTCGCTCAAATAATCAAACGATTTGGAGGTGGCGCCAAAATTATCCAGGCCTACCGTGGCGCCGGTTTTCCCGACATCGTCAATGAACGCTTCGAGTAGGTCGAGGTTCTGGATCGCTCCTTTTTCCGGCAGTTCAAGGATCATTTGCTTTGCTGTCTCGTCACTTTTTTCCAAGGTTTTATACAGCCAGCTCCTGAACCCGCTGTCATTTAGCGATTGCGGAAATATATTTATCGCAAATCTTTTTTCCGGCTCATTCCGTTCTTTTATCAGCTGCACAAGTTTTTCGACCAGCATCTTGTCCAGGTCAACGGTCATTTTAAACTTTTCAACCATCGGCATGAAATACGCCGCCGGGACCAGGGTCCCGTCATTACCCAATATTCTGGCGAGCGCTTCATAGTGCAATACCGTATCACCATCAATATCCATTGCCGGCTGGTACAGGTAGGTTGCGTTGGATGTTCTGATTACCGTGGCTATCAGTCGCTCCCATTCTTGCTCTGTTGTGGCCGCGACCTCCGCATCGTCTTCCTCCTTATAAATGTACCATGCATTTGGGCCTTTTTCTTCCGCCAGCTTCAGGGCCAGGTCGGCCGCCGACATCAGTTTTTGCGCGCTAATAACCAAACCGCCAACATACGCCACACCCACTGTCGCTGTATCCGCGCCCCTGATTTCTCCTTTACTTTTCATCGTGGATTCTTTCAGGGCGTCGCTAATGGATTTGCCTATATTTTCCACATCCTTCAGGCTCGTGTTGCCACCCAGTATGGCGAACTCTCCACCAGCTATCCTTGCCAGGAAAATATCTCTATGGTTATAGACCTGTTTTTTTATCAGGTTCGCCACCTCTACAAGCAGCCGGTCACCCATCTCCCATCCGTTGCGTTTGTTGTATCCAACAAAGTCGCTGATTCTGGTTTTTATCAAAAATACCTGCGCTATTTCCTCTTTGGAGTTTGCTATATGCTCCAGCCGTATATCAAAACTCCGCCGGTTGTTAAACCCTGTTACCGGGTCCACATAAGCTTCATCGCGCAATCTTTTGGCCAATGCGGCGTCCTCTTCGATTATCCTTTTCAGTTTGCCAGACATAGCGTTGATGGCAATCACGACGCTTCGCAGCTCCTTTGTCCAGGGCAGGTTCTCCAGTGTTACAAAATCTTTGTTTGCTATGGCGTTTGCCTGGCGTTCCACATCATCCAGCGGGTTGAGCACCAGGCGCAGGAGAAGGGCGCCCAATCCAATGGAGAGCGCCAGCCCAACCAGAAACCACCAGAACATGCCAACGGTGTCTTTCCATAGCTCGATATACGCATAGCCTGGATGGCTGTGGACATGGACCGTGGCATACGGAATCCAGCCAGTGGATATCAGCGCCTCTCGCCTTGGCGCTTCCAGAGAAATCAGCTTTACGAACCATTGGGGAACATTTTCTACTTTAAGGTCGTTCACCTTGCGAACAATAACAACGCCGCCCGGTTTTTCCACTGATATTTCGAGATAATAGCCAGGGTCGAAGACAGAGTTGACCACTGTATCAATCGCTGATATATCATCCTTGGCTGCATGCGTCTGTATAGAAAGGCTGAGCGATGTGGCGGTATCCTGGGCGTGGGATTCCAGCTGGTCTGCAAGATATGCGTGCATGTTGCTCACTATAACCGCCAGGGCGCCTGCGAACACAACTGTAAATATAGCGGATACAATCAATATCAATTGGCTAAATAATTTCATTTTTGCTTCCTGCGATATTCAGCGTGGTATACGCATTTTCAATTCTGCTTTCATTCGATCACCAAGATTTTTCCACGATTTCAGCCTGTCGGGCGAGCCGATCAGTTTACCCTTCGCCCGTTCTTTCGATATCCATAACCCTTCAGCGTTAAAACTGTAGATCGGTTTCAAATCATCCCGGCTGGACGCCAGTTTTATTTTGTCCACCAGGTTGTCGAGGATAAGCGGCTCTCTGTTCGGCTCTGGAAAATATGATAGCACCATATGGGCCTGGTCGAGCTCTATAGCCTGTACGTATGTGATTAACATTTTATCAACCGGCACCCCCATCTCTTTCAAGGTGAAGTATTTGGCGATGGAAAAGTCTTCACAGTCACCACCTCTGGTTGCCAGCATTTCCACCGGTGTCGCCCAATAATCTTCCACACCCCAATGGTCATCATCGTCCACAAACTGGAGTCGGTTGAAAAACTGGTTAACTTTATTCAATTTTTCCATCTCCGGTTGGTCCAGGTTTTCGTTAACAAGCTGCTCCCAGTTGATAAGGCGCTTGTGCGCCTGGGCGCCATATTTTTCTTTTACAGCCGCCAAAATTTCCGGGCTCAGCAAAGATATCTGGGCAATGGCGATGGAAAATGTGAATAGAACGATTAGCCATGGGATAGGTCGATCCAAACCAGCCATTAGACGTGTGATACATGCTGAAGTCATTTTGCATATATTAAAAAGCTGTCTGGCGCTAAATTTCGCTTCACCAGACCAATATTAGTTCCGAAAATAGTGTTGATTCTATATCGGTCGATGGCGGAATTTCTTGACGGTTTATATTGCGTGCGCTTGGAATATTATTACAAGCTTCCATCCATTGGACATTTATGTCTAATTTTTCCCCTTATTCAAGCCTTGTGATATTGCCACTGGGATTTTGCACGCTTTTTACAGGCGGAAGAAGCTGGGCAATTGGTTGATATATAAGAGGTTATATCAGCATAGATTTATTGCGATGTTTGGCACGCTGTTTGCCCTATAAAGCACCATGAACTTAAACAGTATTTATTCAGTGTGCCGGGCGACCGGGTGGCATTGAGGAGGTTAATATGGAAGACGATAACAACAATCATGAAAAAGAATTAAACGAACTTTCAGAAACAATCGTCAGCGCGCTCACCCACAGCGATGCAGTTATGGATATAATTGCTGATTTAAAAGAGCGGGGCGTGGTAGACTCTTCGACCCATATCGGGTTGGCGCTCAAAGTAGACGACCTTAGTGATCTTAGCGATTCCCCTCTTCAAAAAACCAGCCCTGCGCATCAGGACCATGATCGAGCCATCAGCCATACAGACAGTATCGCCCCCGATGATGCAACATCAAGAAACATCATCGATGGCAGAGATCTGACAGAGAATGAAGCCGACTTCGAAGAATGGGCCAACTCCGGATTTGATGAAAAGCAGTGGATGAAAGAACTGGGGCTTACCTGGTAACCACCTGAAGTTCCTGATTGCGTGGTGGGAGCTTTGCAGTGTTATACGAAAACCGCGATGAAATAATCGGCGTACTGGAGAAAGCCGAAACTGCGCTTGCAAAGCTGGGCCCGAAAATGGAAGAAAAATTTTCCATTTCGGAAATCATGCTTGATCTTGAAAAGATCCTGCCAATATTCAACGATCAACCTTCCTCAACTATTGCCAATTTATGTGAAGCGCTCAGCCTGTTGCTCGAAAAGGTATTGGTTGAGCCTGTGGAGGATGAGCGGGGCGCTGTGGAAATTGCCAGGCAAGGGGTAGCCACTTTGAAAAATGCGGTTACCGAACCGGATACCGACAACACCGATCATCATGCGACCCTGCTAATTGAAAACATAAAATCTACATTTGATATTGACCTGGTGACACCAGATGAGACAGAAAACGACGATGACAAATTTTTTTCCGAGTTGGGCAATGCCGACCCGCCTGCCCCATACCTGCTGGAGGGCGAAGATTCTGGCGTAAAAGATAAAAAAAGGATGACGGATAAACTGGACCAGCTGGCCATGGATATCACATTGCTAGATAAAAAAATGGCCGATAAAAAGCAGGTTGCCGATGTTATACGCCATTTTGAAGATATTTATTTGGATATGCAGGGTCAAGAATTTAAGCCCACATTTTTAGCCTTTTGCAAATCGTTATCGAGCGCTTTTAAAAAGCATCTTGCCGATGGGCTGGATAACCCTGAAAAGGCGCTGGCCATTGCAGTAGAGAGCGCGGCGATATTTACTGGGCTGTATGAACAAAAGGATGTTGACCAGCTGGAAGCCGAGGCAAGGGCGCTGACTGAAGCGATAGTTAATGAAACCAAACCTGACCTGCCTGCAACTGTAACCAAAGTTGAGCGTACACCAGCTTTCGATACTGATTTGGTTATTAATCACCAGCGCAATATAACATCATCAGAAGGTGAAAAAAATGAAAATATGGCTGTAGTGAATAGCAACCTGTTGGATACGGCGGGGACCGCACAGTTCTCTTCTCTCAAAGTGGATACAGAAAAGCTCGATTCGCTTCTGGAGCTGGTGGGCGAGCTGGTCATAAGCCAGTCGATAATAAGTCATGACGCCGTACTGGAAAATGAATTAAACGAGGGGTTGAATAAAAACATCACCAATTTGGGAAAAATAACTAAAAATATCCAGGACCAGGTGATGACGCTTCGCATGGTCCCACTTAAGCAGACATTCCAGAAAATGACCCGCCTGGTGCGTGACCTGTCCAGGCAGGAGGATAAGCCGGTCAACTTCACTGTGGCGGGGGGTGATACAGAAATTGATAAAACATTGATAGAAGAAATCGCCGATCCACTGGTGCACCTGCTGCGAAACGCGATGGATCATGGGCTGGAAACCGCCAGCCAACGGGTAGAGGCAGGAAAAGATGAAACGGGCGCCATTCAGCTGTCAGCTTTCCACTCCGGCGGTAATGTCTATATCGAAGTGTCGGATGATGGCAGGGGCCTGGATAAAGATCGGATATACGCAAAGGCTTTGGAGAAAGGATTGGTATCAGACGAAGCAGAGTACACAGACAAGGAAATTTGCAACATGATTTTATTACCCGGATTTTCCACCCGGGACACTGCAACAGAGATATCTGGCAGAGGCGTGGGCATGGATGTGGTTCGATCGAATATCGACAAGCTTGGTGGTAGGCTGGAAATAGTCAGCCTGCCGGGGCAAGGTTCGTCATTTTCCATACGGCTGCCCCTTACCATGGCCATTGTCGATGGGATGGTTGTAAAAGTTGGAGAAAGCCGATTTATCATCCCGACTATCACTATCAGAGAATCGGTCCGCCCAGATAAAAAAGACGTTTCCACCATAAAAAGTAAAGGTGAGGTGTTGAACATCCGCGGGCGCATCCTGCCGCTGGTGAGGCTCCACAAATATCTGCAAATCTCTGACAGTTATCAGACCGATCCATGGAACGGCATCGTGATTATCGTGGAATACGACAATAAGGAATACGGATTATTGGTGGACGATATTTTAGGGCAACAACAGGTAGTGATAAAAGCATTGGACAAACGGTTTAGCGGCCTGCCTGGGATATCTGGCGGTACAATATTAGGTGATGGCTGTGTCGGTTTGATTCTGGATGTAGGCGGTGTGGTCAATATGAACTAGGCATTCATTACTAAAGATTCCAGCTAACCACCCGTATAAAAGATAAGGAAAACTAAAATGATTTTGTCAATGTTATGAACCATGATTCTATGGAAAAAGATACCGACGACCTGACGACCATCGCGCAGGAAGGTAAATACCTGACCTTTGAGCTGGGACACGAGGAATACGGCGTAGAGATTCTGAAAGTCAGGGAAATAATCGGGTTGATGGAGATTACCGATGTTCCGCAAACACCCGGTTTCATTCAAGGGATAATAAACCTGCGCGGCAGGGTGATCCCGGTTGTTAATCTGCGGCGCCGGTTTGGCATGGATGAAGTCAACGCGGCTAAAGAGAACTGCATAATAATTATAGATCTTAACGATAGCCTTATAGGCGCGCTGGTGGACAGTGTCTCCGAGGTCCAAAATATAGGCTCTGACCAGATCGAGCCCGCACCTTCGTTTGGCAATACTGTTTCTACAAACTACATAACTGGTATTGGAAAGATAAATGGCAAAGTGAATATTCTGCTGGATATCGGGAAAGTATTATCGCCGGAGGAGTTGGGTTTCGTTTCTGTAATAGGCGCTGTAGAGCCGGATTAAGCGGTGGCGGAACTGATGGTAATCATGAATCGGGACAGAAGCCTAAACAACTTATCAACGGAGATAGCAATCAGCAACAAGGAGTTTGCGGTCATACGGGATCTTATCTTTACAAAAAGCGGCATCAGCCTTGGCGATAACAAAAAAGAGCTGGTGCGCGCAAGGCTGAATAAACGTCTCAGGAGTTTGGGCATCTGCTCGTTCCGCGATTATTACAAAATAGTTATCGATGACAAATCAAACGGCGAACTGTTGAAACTGCTCGACTCCATATCCACAAACATCACCAGCTTTTACAGAGAGAACAACCAGTTTGACTTTTTGAAAAAGGTCGCCCTGCATGAACTGGAGGCGAAAACAGGCTTCGGCGAAGGATCTGAAGTGCGCGCATGGAGCGCTGGATGTTCATCGGGCGAAGAACCATATTCGCTGGCCATCACCCTGCTGGATCATTTTGAAGGGTATGAAGACCTGGACATAAAAATTCTGGCCACAGATATATCTCCCGCCATTCTGGATACGGCCAGCAAAGGCGTATACGCAAAAGAGAGCGTCAAGTCGGTACCGAAATTTATATTGTTAAAGCATTTTAACAAGCACACCACAGATAACGGTATTCATTACCAGGTTAAGGACGGTCCCAGGGGCCTTGTCCATTTTAAGCTGTTGAACCTGATGTCGGGAACGTTCCCTTTTAACCGGAAGTTCGATCTGATTTTATGCAGAAACGTGATGATCTATTTTGATAAGCAGACCCAGGAAACATTGGTAAAAAAATTTTATGATAACCTTGCGCCGGGTGGATATTTCTTGATCGGACACTCGGAGAGCCTCTCCAACATAGGGCATTCCTTCAAATATGTCTGCCCGACAATATTTAGAAAACCGGAGTAGACCGAGATGGATGAAACGCTGATAAAGGAATTTTTCATCGACGCCCAATCCCACCTGGAAAGGATTGAAGCGGATACGCTGGGTCTGGAGAAAGATCCTGACAACCAAGAGCTGATAGACGCCATTTTCCGGCATGCCCACAGTATAAAGGGTAATGCCGGGATGGTCGGTTTGATGGAGATCCATAACTCCGGGCAATCGTTTGAAAGCTTTCTGGACGAGCAGCGTGAGCTTGGACATGTGAAACAGAGCGCTATCGACACTATTTTCCAGGGTTTGGATAGGCTGAAAAAAGTAATCGGTCAGGAAAAGATCAATCAAGGTTTGATGACAGCTCCAGTGGAAACAATAATTGTCAATCCGGTTTCAGAGGACGCCAGCGAAAATGGAACTTCCACGCAGACACCAGTAAAGCCGAAGCCGGCAAACCCGGATGATAACGACCCATTGGAAACGTATAGCAAAACATATCTGACATTCGATTTGTCATCAGAGCATTTCGGAATCGATATCATCAAGGTCAAAGAAATCGTCAGCGCAGAATCTGTCACACCGGTGCCGAATACAAAAAATTTTGTTGAAGGGGTGATGAATCTGCGTGATCAGGTGATCCCGGTCATTGACCTCAAAAGCAAGCTTGGTATGGGCGGGGTGGATATCAAGGTAAATAAAGACAAGACGCCCGACAGTAATATCATTGTCGTTGATATTTCTAAATCGATCACTGGTATCAGGGTGGAGCAAGTGACAGGCATCCAGAAATTTGATGAAAACGAAATCGTCGCGCCTGAAAGGTTGCAAGGAAACATATCGACCGATTACCTGCTCGGTATAGGTTTGTCGAAAGATAGCCCGACCACTCTGTTGGATGTTGCAGGCATCTGCGATCCAGACGAATATTTATATTAGATCAGGTTGAATATGAGTAAAATCCGTGTCCTTGTGGTCGATGACTCCGACATCGCCCGGTATGTGCTGACAACCATACTGGATGGAGACGACGAGCTGGAAGTGGTGGGGACAGCCCCAGATCCATATGTTGCGCGGGACAAAATCCTGGAGTTGAAGCCACATGTGATCACCCTCGATATAAAAATGCCCCGGATGGACGGTGTCACGTTCCTGAAAAAGCTGATGAAGTACCATCCGGTTCCGGTGGTCATGGTCTCCTCTTATACGCAAAAGGACGCAGAGGCGACCATAACCGCGCTGGAGCTGGGCGCCATCGATGTGGTGGCTAAGCCGGTTATGGATAGTTATAATTTAAAAGAAATCAGCGCCGAGTTGATCGATAAAGTAAAATCAGCTTCACGGGTGAGCGTTAGGTCAACCGGTAATGGCTCTCGCCGTTCCAAACCAGCGAAGCGCATATCACGCGCAGTATCGCCCCCGGCGCAAGCCAAAGTTATAGCAATTGGGGCGTCCATTGGCGGCACAAAGGCGGTGCGTGAAGTGCTGACCTGTATGCCTGAAAATGCGCCAGGAATATTGGTCACCCAGCATATGCCAAAATCATATACGAAAGTGTTCGCCCAATGGTTGGATCAACTATGCGCGATAAGCGTCAAAGAAGCGGAAAATGGCGACCTGGTTGTTCCAGGCGGATGCCTCATCGCCCCCGGTGATAATCATATGCTCCTTCGGTCTGGCGCCGGCAAATACTTTGTGGAAATAAAGGATGGGCCGCTGGTGTGCCACCACAAACCTTCGATTGAAGCCTTGTTCAATTCCGTCGCTAAAGCTGCCGGTCCAAATGCTGTCGGAGTGATAATGACCGGCATGGGAAACGATGGCGCGCAAGGCCTGAACAATATGAAAAAAAAGGGCGCGTTGACCATCGCTCAAGATAAAAACAGCTGTGTTGTATTTGGAATGCCAAAGGAAGCGATAAATGGCGGCGGCGTGGATAAAGTTCTGCCCCTGGATAAAATAGCGGAAGCTATCATCTAGACCCACTACAGCCAGCTTGCCTAATATATAGGCAATAAACAAATGTATGCCTATATATTAGGCATATATCCACCGACACTAATCAGCCTGTTTCATATAATTCATTGTAATATTATCAGTTGTAAGTCCTTACAATTTTGGCGCGCCGATTGCTTTACAGAGAGTACTTATCGAAAATCATGAGAAAGGTAGGTATTAATGAAAGCATGTAATTGCAAGGCTATCATGTTCATTGCAATCTCTTTGCTTGTTGCAACGACTTCGCACGCCGCTCAAATAGCGGAAGGACTCGATTTGTCTGGTTTTGTCGACGCCAGCTACTTTAATAATCCAGGCGAGAACACCAGCACATTCACACTGGATCAGGTGGAGCTGGATATTGAAAACAATATCGATGACGTCTGGGGTTTTCGAGCGGACATCAACCATCTGGAAGGCGCCGAGGCGACCACCGACAATATCATCGAACAAGGTTTTGCATGGTACAGCCTGGCGCCGATGGCGAAAGCGACCTTCGGCAAGTTCAACGCACCGATAGGTTTCGAAATGCTCGATCCCATAGACATGTATCAATACTCCCATGCGATGGTGTTCGACTACGGCATACCGACAAACCTCACCGGCTTGATGCTGTCTGGCGGGAAAGGGCTGTTCGATTACGCGATCTACGTGGTAAACGGGTGGGACCAGATTTCGGACGATAACAACGACAAGACTGTTGGCGGACGACTGGGGGTCACACCGATGGATGGCGCCAGCATCGGTTTCTCATACATCACCGGCAAGGAAGGCGATGACGCCGGAGGCGCGGAAACATCGAACCTGGCTGTATTCGACATCGATTTTTCGTATACAGGGTTAGAAAACCTGATCATCGGCGCCGAGTTCAACAGCGGAACCTTCGACAATGCGTCTGAAGTAAAGGCGGGTGACGACGCGAGCTGGACCGGGTTCCTGGTGATGGCGAACTACGCGTTCACCGACAAGGTCGCGCTGACCCTCCGTTACGACGAATTCGACGACAAGGATGGCGCCCGGCTCGGCTCCGGCGTCAGCGAGAAGCGAAAATCATTCACCATAAGCCCCAGCTACGCAGTGACGGAAGGGCTCGACGTGCTGGCGGAGTACCGTTTCACCAGCTCGGATGAAAACGTGTTCGCAAAGGCTGATGGAACATTGGAAGACACACTAAACGAGCTTGCGATCGAACTGATCGCTTCGTTTTAGTGGCAACGATAGGAGAAGCTGATGAAAAAAATCGAGGCGATTATCAAGCCGTTCAAGCTTGAGGATGTGAAAGAAGCGCTGACAGAGCTGGGCGCCCACGGCCTTACCGTCACCGAGGTGAAAGGCTTCGGCAGGCAGAAAGGGCACACGGAGCTGTATCGGGGCGCGGAATACAAGATCGATTTTCTACCAAAGGTGAAGATCGATGTGGTCATCGACGACAACCTGGTGGAAACAGCGATCGAAAAGATTACTGAAGCTGCGCGCACGGGCAAAATCGGAGACGGAAAAATTTTCATCCTGCCGGTGGAAGAGGTTGTGCGGATCCGCACCGGCGAGAGAGGAGTGGTGGCGCTATGAGAATTTTATCATTGATTATAGTGATTACCGGATTCGCAATCTTGGCTCCTCAGTTGGCGATGGCCCAGGAAGATGCGCCGCAGATCGTGGCGGCGGATACCGCATGGATGCTTGTATCATGCGCATTGGTTATGTTAATGGTTCCTGGGCTTGCGCTGTTTTATGGCGGCATGGACCGCGCCAAAAACATCCTGTCCACACTGATGCTCAGTTTCATATCGCTGGGTATCATCACCGTACAGTGGGTCCTGTTCGGGTACAGCCTGGCGTTTGGCGACAGCATCGGCAACGTGATCGGCGACTTCTCATATGTCGGGTTAAGCGGAGTCGGGCTGGAGCCGAACGGCACGATCCCGCACCAGCTATACATGGTGTTCCAGATGATGTTCGCGATCCTCACCCCGGCGCTGATATCGGGCGCGCTGGTGGGGCGCATGAAATTTACGGCTTATATAATCTTCATCCTGGTCTGGTCCACGCTGGTGTACGATCCGTTGTGCCATTGGGTGTGGGGCGGCGGATGGATCGCCCAGATGGGCGCCCTCGACTTTGCCGGCGGCCTGGTGGTGCATATCAGTTCCGGCGTCTCCGCGCTGGCGGCGTGCATAGTTTTAGGTAAACGTAAAGGGTTTCCACACGAGCCGATGCCACCGCATAACCTGACCCTGACCCTGCTGGGCGCGGGCCTGCTATGGTTCGGCTGGTTCGGGTTCAACGCGGGGAGCCAGCTTGCCGCAGACGCTATCGCCGTCTCCGCTTTTGTGGTGACGCAAATAGCAGCCGGCGCCGGTGTGCTCGGCTGGGTGTTTACAGAGTGGGCGCACCGGGGCAAGCCCACATTACTAGGCGCCGCTTCCGGTGGTGTGGCCGGGCTGGTGGCGATCACCCCGGCGGCCGGGTTTGTGGGGCCGGTCTCCGCCATAGCCATCGGTTTGATTGCTGGCGCCCTATGCTATCTAGCGCTCATGGGCAAGAGCAAATTCGGCTATGACGACTCGCTGGATGTGTTCGCTGTGCATGGCATGGGTGGCACCATCGGGGCGTTGTGCACAGGGTTGTTCGCCTCCGCCGCCATCGGTGGGACGGATGGGCTGTTCTTTGGCAATCCGGGCCAGCTGGTCACGCAGTTTATCAGTGTCGCTGTGGCCTGGGTATACAGCTTTGTGATGACGTTCATTATCCTTAAGGCGCTCGATATGACCATAGGTCTGCGGGTATCTGAAGAGGACGAAGTGCAAGGGCTCGACCTGAGCTTGCATGGCGAGCGCGGTTATACGCAGTTTTAATTTGACAATAATGGCAGGGGCCTTACATGGCCTCCGCCAAAACAAAACCTTAAATCTGAAAGGAAACGATTCTGGAGAAAGCATAACCTTTAATGTAAAACGGGCTTAACAAATGTGTAATAATTTGGCAGTATCATAAACTGGATTCTGCAATATAAGTCCTGTTAACAGTTAAAGGATATACCAATGGATAGAATAGGCCGCAACGCAATCATTTTTATCATGATCGCTTTATTGAACTTTCCGGCATTCAAGCCATCGGCTTATGCGGAGATGATCGATACCGAAACCGCATATAGTGTGGAAACGCGGGCGCGATTATTGGATAAAGCTGAAAAGTTTTTGGTCAGGGATGATGTGGCGACTGCGCTGATCGGTTTTGGAGTAGAACGTAATGCGGTTATGGACCGTGTGGCGCTGATGACCGATGATGAACTGTTGTCTTTATCAGCGAATATCGATCAGGCTCCTGCCGGGGCGGGCGCCGTTGAGGTGGTTGGCATTGTCTTTATTGTTCTGATAATTCTAGAGCTTGTTGGAGTGACTGATATTTTCAAAAAGTTCTAGGTCCATTGGAATAGCGGTTTACTTTCTCCTGGTCATCACTGCCGTTTCAAGCGGTTGTGGGCATAACGTTATGACTATTGAGCAGATTGATTATCCGTATATTCATCTGAGGCGAACACCGTTTTTCCCGCAACAGGAATATCAGTGCGGTCCTGCGGCGTTAGCTACGCTTTTGGTTTTCAGCGGTGTCGATGTTATCCCGGAAGAACTGGCGCCCAAGGTTTATCTGCCGCACCGCAAAGGATCACTGCAAGCTGAGTTGATCGCTGCGACCCGGAGGTATGGACGGATCCCTTACCAGATCGAACCGAAGTCAGAGCGCCTGCTGGATGAACTGAACGCCGGCCACCCGGTGCTGGTTTTGCAGAACCTCGGTTTTACGATTAGGCCGGTTTGGCATTATGCGGTGGTCATCGGTTATGACCCGGGGTCAAGGGAAATCCTATTACGATCCGGGACGAACCGGAACGCCAAAATGAGTGTCCGCAAGTTCATGAGAACATGGGAAAAGGGCGGATACTGGGCGATGGTTGCGTTAAAGCCGGATCAAGTGCCAGCCCGTCTGGATCTGCCCCGCTATTTAAAAGCAACAGTGGCCATGGAGCGCACCGGCGACCCGGAACTGCTGACGGCGATATACCAGAATGTGACGGAAAGATTTCCACGGCAGGTCATCGGCTGGCTTGGGCTGGCGAATGCCTATCAGCGGTTGGGCAAATATGAGAGAGCGATTGAAGCTTATCGCCGAGTGGTCGACCTGGCGCCGGACCATGTCGCCGCCAGGAACAATCAGGCATTGGCGTTGAGCGCCATATCGTGCAATAAGCGGGCGCTGGAACTGGCCCGGACAGCATTAAAACTGGCCCGGAAACAGAATCGATTTATCTCACAAAGCAGAGACACCTTGCGACAAATTAAAAAAGCGGCGGAACAAACCGCCCTGGAAGGAAATAAATGCGCTGTTGCGCATTGACTGTAACTATGTCTATAGATGGCCACTGTAAGGACAAATAACTTACAATTTGAAAGGAAGTGATATACAATTTCTCGTTTACATTATAAGAGCAAGATGGTGTCGTCATTAGTCGAAAATGAACAACAGGACGACGGGGCGCATAAGCCAGGCCTGATCCATTACTGTACCGATATTCAGATAACAAAAGCTATAACTAGACCCATATAAATAATATTTTAGTAAAACTGGAGGATTCTTTCATGACGCCAAAAGAGGTGATTAAGTTTGCCAAAGAAAATAAAAGTGAGATGGTCGATATCAAATTTCTCGACCTGCCGGGCACATGGCAACACTGCTCATACCCGATCTCTGAACTTACTGAAGACGTATTTGAAGACGGGTGGGGGTTTGATGGCTCGTCCATAAGGGGCTGGAGGGCTATTCATTCGTCAGATATGCTGATTATACCGGACCCGACCACGGCTATGATGGATCCTTTTACAAAATATCCAACCATCTCGATGGTCGCCTACATACACGACCCGATAACAAAGGAGCAGTATTCCCGAGACCCGCGCCATATCGCGCAGAAGGCGGAAGCTTATCTGAAATCGACCGGCATTGGCGACACGGCGTTCTTCGGGCCGGAAGCGGAGTTTTTCATCTTCGACGATATCCGGTACCACTCCGATGAGTCTGGCGCCTTTTACGCGGTCGATTCGATCGAGGCCCAATGGAACACCGGCCGGGATGAAAACCCGAACCTTGGCCATAAGCCGCGGTATAAAGAGGGTTACTTCCCATGCCCGCCCACAGACAGCCAAAACGATCTGCGAGCAGATATGGTCATGGTTATGCAGCAGTGCGGGATCGAAATTGAAGCGCAGCACCATGAAGTCGCCACCGCCGGCCAGGGCGAAATCGACATGCGGTTCTCTCCTTTGATGCAGATGGCGGACAAGCTGTTGCTGTTCAAATATATTATCAAAAACGTCGCATATCAAAACGGCAGGACGGCCACGTTCATGCCAAAGCCGGTCTGGAACGATAATGGCTCCGGTATGCATGTTCACCAATCGATCTGGAAAGATGGCAAGCCGCTGTTTGCCGGGGATAAATATGGCGGAATGTCGGAGATGGCGCTCCACTATATCGGCGGCATACTGAAACATGCCAAAGCGTTGGCCGCGCTTGTGGCGCCTACCACCAACTCCTATAAACGGTTAGTTCCCGGGTTTGAAGCGCCGGTGAACCTGGCTTACTCTTCACGCAACCGCTCGGCGGCCATCAGGATACCAATGTATTCGGCAAGCCCAAAATCGAAACGTTTGGAGCTGAGGTTTCCTGATCCCAGCTGCAACGCGTATCTTGCGTTTTCCGCCATGCTGATGGCTGGGCTGGACGGTATCCAGAACAAAATCGATCCTGGCCAACCGCTGGATAAAGATATCTATGGTCTGTCGCCGGAGGAATTGGCAGAGGTCCCATCGCTGCCTGCCAGTCTGGAGGAAGCGCTCGACGCCCTGGAGGAGGATCACGATTTTCTGCTGAAGGGTGATGTGTTCACCCAGGATGTGGTTGACCGGTGGATCGAGTACAAGCGTGATGAAGAGGTGGCTGAATTGCAGAAGCGCCCCCATCCGTATGAGTTCACCATGTATTACGACATTTAGACTGACAAGCTTTATTGTACGCAGCCCGTCGGTGGATCACCGGCGGGTTTTTTTATGGGCGCTGACTAGTCGCTGGCTTCAGCTTTACTGGTTTCTTTCTTCTCGGCCGGCTTGTCGCTTGCGCTTTTCTCTTTACCATCACCCGTGGATTCGCCCTGCTCTTTTTTGCTATCCGCCTTGGACGGGGTCGCATAATCGGTTTTATACCAGCCGGTCCCTTTCAGGTGGAACGAATTCGAAGACATTAATTTTGTCAATTTGCCACCGCACTTGGCGGCGCCATTATGTATTTCCAAAGGGGGGTCGGCCATACGTTGGGTTATTTCCAGAACCGCGCCACATTTTTCGCATGAATATTCGTATATCGGCATTTTTCTCTACATTAAACTCTGCTCAACCAATGAAAATGGTTTTCGCTTTTACCCAGTATTATATCAAAATAGGCCTTTTGCAATTTCTTGGTAATCGGCCCGATGCCATCACTTCCGATGACTCTGTCGTCCAACGACCGGATTGGCGTAAGCTCCGCCGCGGTGCCGGTGAAAAACGCTTCATCGGCCGTGTATACCTCATCACGGCTGAAGTATTGCTCTTCCACTTCGATCCCCATCTCCCTGGCGATTGTTATTATCGAATCGCGGGTTATCCCTTCCAGCACCGAAGTCAACGGCGGTGTTTTGAGCCTGCCCCTGCGTACGATAAAGATATTTTCACCCGAGCCTTCCGCTACATGGCCCGATGGATCGAGCAAAAGCGCCTCGTCATAGCCGGAATTCACAGCCTCCAGCTTGGCCATGATGGAGTTCACGTAGGCGCCGCACACCTTGGCCTTGGTCATGAATATATTTTCATGATGGCGGGTGAAGCTCGACACTTTCACGTTGATGCCCTTGGCCAACGCCTCCTCACCAAGGTATGCGCCCCAGGGCCAAACGGCAATCGCTGTATGCGTTTTCGCGCCGGTGCAGTTGAGGCCGCGTTTGTTGTCGCCAAGAAACAGTATGGGGCGGATATAGCACTGCTCCAGTCCGTTTACCCTGATTGTTTCTTTTGTGGCATGGTTGATTTCATCCTCTGTATGGTTGATTCCTATGCCCACGATTTTGGCCGAATCAAACAGCCGTTTCGTGTGGTCCTCCAGCCTGAAAACAGCGGGACCATCGGGGGTGTTGTAACAACGAATACCTTCAAACACGCCTAACCCGTAATGTAATGTATGGGCCAGAACATGCACATTGGCCTCGCCCCATGCCACCATCTGACCATCCATCCAGATTTTGTCAGATTTGGGTGAATCACTCATAAACCGCACCTATATCAGAAAATAAACAGAGTTGCTTATTCTCAATAATTATCAATCAGTTGTCAAGGGACAGATTTGTCATGACGGTTTGTTTGGAAAATACGAAAAATCACAGCGCCAGATCAGGCGTGAAAAATTTAAATATCAAACGGAGAGGTAATTTTATAACTTAAACTATGCGACGCGTAAATATAATAATGTGAAGCCCGGCCTGAACCGGCATGGCTTTAACCGGGCTGACACAAAACTGTTGCTGCATACTGGCGCCAGTAAAAACCTATTATCTTTTTTTAGCCCTTTTCTTTTTAGCGGCAGGTTTCTTCTTTGCCGCGGCTTTTTTCTTTTTAACGGCAGGTTTCTTTTTAGCCGCAGCCTTTTTCTTTTTAGCGGCAGGTTTCTTCTTTGCCGCGGCTTTTTTCTTTTTAGCGGCAGGTTTCTTCTTTGCCGCAGCCTTTTTCTTTTTAGCGGCAGGTTTCTTTTTAGCCGCAGCCTTTTTCTTTTTAGCAGCAGGTTTCTTTTTAGCCGCGGCTTTTTTCTTTTTAGCGGCAGGTTTCTTCTTTTTTGCGCCCGATTTCTTTACAGCCATTTTGTTCTCCTTTTTCTTGTTGGTGGCTTGTCTGGTCGGTTTCACTTTATTGATTTCTGTAACTTTAATATCCCATGATGCAAACACAGGATATATTTCGACTAATTGATTTATTTTAGTAACGGTTTTGTAATCGGTGTTTACAGTTATCTTACCGCCATATCGCATATCTGGCCCTTCCTGGCCAGTGACAATCGTGGAATCTGAAATAGCTTTTGCAAAGGAGGTCAGGTTCATTCCAGCATATCGAGAGTAAGTCACCAGCTCCGAAAGTCGCTCCTGCAATTCAACATCGGCATATCGGGGATTTTTGAACTCTACCCTAACTCGCGTGGACTTCCTCAAGGAACCCTCTTTAATTGACTAGAATTATATGATACTTAGTATGTATATCGGCAAAATATAGGTACTATATCATATAGCTTACATATAAATGTTGATATTATAGATATAATTATATGTAATTACAACAAATTTTTTATAAATTTAACCTTCCACTCCTCTTCATACATCAAGACTCATGGCCTTGAATGTGTCATAATCTAAAATCTTATTTTTAAAAAGGAATCAAAATAGTGAAACTGGATGTATTAATCGTGGGCGGCGGACCCGCAGGGATGGCTTGCGCCATCGACGCCGGGAGTAAAGGCCTCTCATATGTGATAGTGGAAAAGGGATGCCTGACCAACTCCATTTACAATTTTCCGGCGGATATGACATTTTTCTCCACTCCGGAGCTGTTGCAGGTCGGCGAACTTGCGTTCATATGCCAGTCATTCCGGCCGAACAGAATTGAAACTCTCAATTATTATCGCGCGGTTAAAACGCACTATGATCTAAACATAAGAACATACGAGAATGTAGAGTCGGTCACCCCTGTCGATGGCAGGTTTACCGTGACCAGCACGACCACCGCAGGAGAGACACGAGAGTATGACGCAGGAAAAGTGATTGTCGCCACCGGATATTATGATCATCCGAACACACTGGGTATAGAGGGTGAAGAGCTTCCAAAAGTATCTCATTACTATACGGAGGCGCATCCATACAACGATTGCGATGTGGCGATCATAGGCGGCAAAAACTCCGCCGTGGAAGCGGCGTTGACTTTCTACCGTGTCGGCGCCAGGGTCACCTTGATCCACCGGGGCCTGACCCTGTCCGACAGCGTGAAATACTGGGTCCGCCCAGAGATTGAAAAGCGAATCGAAGATGGCAAGATAGCCACAATATTCAATAGTGAAGTGACTAAAATTGAAACCAGCGAAATAACAATCAGAAACAACAGCACCGGTAAAACATCACAACTGGATAATGATTTCCTGTTTGCGCTGACCGGCTACCACCCGGATGTGGGTCTGCTGAAAAGTTGCGGTGTGCAGATCGATGAAGCCACCATGGCTCCAAAGCATAATCCGGAAACACTGGAGACGAATGTCCCCGGCTTATATGTCGCCGGCTCGATAGTCGCCGGCACAAACAATAACAAAGTGTTTATCGAAAACAGCCGCGAGCACGGCAAGCTGATCTTCGCTTAATCTGTTTGCGCGTCTATCCATTCACCATTTGTGACTTGTCTATAAAACCCGGTCAGGTCAAGCGTTTTATCATTGACGATCTGCTTTAACAGCGGCAGGTCATCCTCGGCAAAGGTCAGTGCCAATTGGCAGTCGGAGCTGATCGCCCGCGGCTTCACAGTCGTCCTGATTTTTATGCCAGCCTCTTTGAACTCCTGCTCCGCCCGCAACGTTTCATGGGTGGAAACGAAGACCGCGATTAACATTGCTCGAGCAGAAGCATTTTTTCTTTCAGGCCCACACCACCGGGCGATGTAAATCCACCTAGTCCGCCATCTGACCGAACGACCCTGTGGCACGGTATTATCAGCGGTATCAGGTTTTTCGCCATTATCGAACCGATCGCCCTTGCCGCGCCGGGCCGGCCACATAGTTCCGCCAACCTGCCATACGTTACGGTTTTGCCTCGCTTGATTGAACGCAGTTTCTTGTAAACTGCCCGGGCAAGCGCTGTATCGCCCGGCACAACCACCAAATCAGGGAACTCAACCGCTCGCCCATCAAAATATTCGCTGAGCCGGCCTGCCAGCTCATTGTGCTTAATCTGCCTGGCGGCGCTGTCCCATTCGGCAATCCGCCCCATAAGTTTCTGCTTCTCCGGTTCCGGTAACCATAGTCTTGCCACACGATCGCCTTCATATCCGACGCCAGCATATCCAAGCCTGGTTTTTTGTATAAAAAATGTTTTTTTGCTCATGAATATATTTTATGACGAATCACTTCGGAAGCAATTGAAATCAGCAAAACCAATTGGCAAACCTTTATCCGGTTGATAAAATCAAAGCACAAACCTGGAGGAACAATGACCGATCAGAATAGCTGGCATGTCAACGGAACATACAACGAAGCGTGCAACTGCGAAGCCATCTGCCCATGCCGCAGGACCAACGGTGTGGCCGTTGGCAGGGCTACCTATGACACCTGCAATTTCGCAGTCTCCTGGAAAATAGATAAAGGCAGGTACGGCGATACAGTGATTGACGGGCTGAACGTCGTGATGGCCGGGATGTGGCACGACGGCACAGGTATGGCCCCATGGGATGTGATCCTCTATGTCGATGACCGCGCAGATGAACAACAGGTCGAAGCTGTATCAGAAATATTTCAGGGCAAGGCAGGGGGCAATATAATATTCGCCAAAGGAGTGGCCGCTTTCCGCTCTGTAAAACGGGCGAGGATAGAGCTTGACCATACAAAAAACCATGAGCGGATCAAAGTTGGCGATATCATAGAAACCAGCGTCGACCATCCGGCGGAATATGAGGGTACCGTCACCTGCGGCGTGCCGGGCCACGAGAGGATCGGGCAGGAATATGTATCAAGCCTACGGGTCAACGATGAGGATTTCCAATGGGCGTTCGACGAGCGGTGCGGCTTCTCGGCCGATTTCGACTACAGTAACAGCGGAACAAAAACCACCGGTATGGCAGGCTAGGCGACGATAAACCAAACGCCATAAACGATCAGTCCCAGCCCGAACAGTCGCACGATCGTTTCTCCGTTGGGTACGATTTTTTCCAGCAATACAACCACAGCCAAAACCGCCACCCACACCAGGTTCATCACACCCACAGCAAACAGAACCAGCATCAAAGCCCAGCAGCAGCCGAGGCAGAACAAGCCGTGACGCAACCCCATGGCGAATGCGCCGGTCGGGCCATCGCGCCATTCGGTCATCAGAAAGCCGATCGGTGTGCGGCACCATCGCAGGCAGGCATGCTTCATCGGTGTCCATTGAAACATCCCTGCCATGATCAGGATTGCTCCTCCGATCCGCGTATCTATGGTTGACATCATCGGCGATAACTGCGCCATAGCCACCAGGCCCCATTGCGCCAAGGTCGCCGCAGCGCTAAACCCGATCCACACCAGAAAATAGGCCAGCGCAAAGAGTCCGGTAGGCTGCCTGGAGTAGGAGCCGCTGGTCTGCTCGATATTTATTTTTGCAAATGTTATGATCATCGGCGCGGCGGAGGGTGTCATCATCGCCACCATCATCACAACCCACATGACAAAGATCATAATTGCATACCTTAACGGCCAGCTTTCCAATGAAGGCTCCATGTAGGCCATCCCATACGCCATCCAGGCAAGATAGCCCCAGGATGTCAGCAGAAGTATGGCGATGGCAGAGATGGTGATCGCCCTCTCTCGGCGGATTAAATTAGCTAAGGCGCTCTGTTCCATCTTGGGTGGTCAGCCTCTCCAATTGCTCGGACAATTCTGTCCATTCGGCAAGTTGCTTGTCGTGTTCCTTACGGGCTACGGCCAGGGCCTGGGAATACTCGACCACCGCACCCTTCTCCTGATACATTAATGGATCAGTAAGCAATGTTTCATATTTCTCAATTTCCTGTTCACTATTTGCTATCCCCGTTTCGAGCGCTTCTATTTTTCTTTTAATCGGCGTTGTCAGCTTCGATTGTGCAGCCCGCCGTTGAGCCGATTCACGACGCGCCTCTTTTCTGTTGGCCGGGGCCGTTACTGCCGGTTTAACGTCGCTATTGTTGGCCGTTTGATTACTTTCGGTCCGCTTTTTTTCATAATATTCATAGTCGCCCAGATATTCGGTCAACCGCCCGTTTTCCACATGGACGATCTTGGTCGCCACCGCATCGATAAACGCCCGGTCATGGGTGATGAATACAATCGCGCCGCCGTAGTTGGCCAGCGCTTCCTCCAGCGCCTGCCTGCTTTTGATATCAAGATGGTTCGTCGGTTCGTCAAGGAGCAGCAGGTTCGTCGGTGTCAGGGCGACCTTTGTAAGGGCCACACGGCTTTTCTCTCCGCCCGACAATACCTTCACTTTTTTATCGATATCATCCTCGCGCAGCCCCAATGCCGCCATGGCGCCCCTGACTTTTGGTATGGAATCAAACGGTATATTATTTGTGATCTCGTCGATGGCGCTGTTATCAGGGTTCAGAGCCTCGAGCTGGTGCTGCGCGAAAAACGCTCTGTCGACATTGCCGCCGAATTTCAGCTTGCCTTCTATAAGCGGCAAGGCTTCCGCCAGAATTTTTATCAGTGTCGACTTACCGGCGCCATTAGGGCCCACCAGACATACCCGATCGCCCCGTTGCAATATAAAATCGATCCCGTTGTAAACCAGCTTATCGCCATAACCGGCCACCGCGCCCAACAGCTCCACCGGTATCGCGCCGATGCGGCCCGACTGCATAAACCGGAAGGACATGGATGGATTATCTTTAACGCTTTTGATTCTCTCGATTTTATCGAGCGCTTTGACACGGCTCTGCACTGCGGTCGCCTTCGATGCTTTGGCGCGAAAGCGTTCGATGAACTTCTCTTGCCTTGCGATCTCTTTGATTGCCGCAGGGCGGATGCGTTTATGTTCTCTATCCGACGCGCTTTCTCTTCGACATATCTGTCATACGGATAAGGATATTTCGTCAATGCGCCGTTCTCGATCTCTGCTATCGATAAGACCATTCTATTCAGGAAATAGCGATCGTGGGATATCAACACCAAGGCGCCTTGATAGTTAACCAGAAATTTTTCGAGCCACACCGATGACTCCAGGTCCAGATGGTTCGTCGGCTCGTCGAGCAGCAACAGGTCAGGCTCCGCCACCAACAGCCTGCCCAACATGGCGCGCATACGCCAACCACCGGAGAGAGAGCTCAGCGGGTTGCCAAACTCGTCACTGCCAAACCCAAGCCCGGCGAGGACAGCTTTGGCGTTGCCCTCCAGGGCATATCCTCCGACGGCGGCCAGAGCCTCTTGCGTATCGGCCAACTCTGCGGATAAAGCTTCTTTTCTGTTATTATCAGCAGACTCAATACGATTTATAAGGTCATCGATTTTTGCTTTCAATCGGTTTATTTTCTCTGCGCCATCGATGACGAAACCTAGCAGGTCCTTGCCGCCATCCAACGACCCGGTCTCCTGTTTCTGCAGCCCAACATAAATATCTTTTCGTCTGGAGATTTCACCATCATCGCAGTTCTCTTCACCTGCCAGTATGCGTAACAGCGTGGTTTTACCTGCGCCATTGGCGCCCACCAGTCCGATCTTCTCATTTTGCCCGACACGCAGGTTGACCGAAGAGAATACCGGATTGCCGAGATAATATTTGCTAACGTTGTTAAGGTGAATCATATCCTTACTATATCGACCTATGCGCCGACCGGCAAGACAGAAGGTTTTGTAGAATTTGCTTCGCTGTTTCTGCTACTGTCTATGTAACACCATAACGTGGGAAATATGGTATGCGTAATCAAAATAACGAATATATAAACAGAAAGTAGAATGTTCATTTTAACTTCCCGAGAAATGTGCAAACGATTATGAAATCTGTTGGCGGCATATCATCGATCATCTATTCAATGAAATTAGCCAGGACTGTTGGAGTGAAGCGATTAATAAAAGCGTTAATTTCAAAAAACAGTTGCAAATCGTGCGCGTTGGGGACCGGGGGGCAGGTGGGCCCCATGCGAAACGAACTGGGCGAATTTCCACAGGTGTGCAAAAAAGGGTTGCAAGCCCAGTTGACTGATATTCAAAACGAAATACCGCTCTCCTTTTTTGCTGAGCATACCATCAGCCAGCTCAAAGGCGTCGCGCCAATGGAGCTGGAGAGCGCCGGCAGGCTTAACCATCCTATGTATAAAGCAAAAGGCGCATCACATTACTCGCCAATTTCGTGGGATGACGCTATACAAAAAATCGCCGACAAGATAAAGCAAACCAGACCGGAAAGAAGCTTTTACTACAGCTCCGGCCGGTCATCCAACGAAGCGGCGTTCGTGCTGCAACTGTTCGCACGGCTGGTGGGTTGCAATAATGTAAACAACTGCGCCTACTATTGCCATCAGGCTTCCGGAGTAGGAATGAAACGCGTCATCGGCTCGGGCGTGGCCACCATCCGGCTGGACGACCTGAAAAATTGCGACCTGATATTCGTGATCGGCGCGAACCCATCATCCAACCATCCCCGGTATATGACCGAGCTGATGGAGTGCCGGCGGCGTGGTGGGAACGTGATAGTCATCAACCCGGCCAAAGAGCCAGGGCTGGTCCGCTTCGCGATCCCGAGCCGCATAAAATCGATGATCAGTGGCGGGTCACCAATCGCCAGCCTGTATATCCAGCCGAATATTGGCGGGGATATCGCCTTGCTCAAAGGGATCGCCAAATCGGTTATGGATAAAAATGGCGAAGTGTCCAGATTTATATCGGAGCATACAAATAACTATGACCAGTTCCAGCAAGATATATTATCGGCCACGTGGAAAGAGATAGTAGATGGCTGCGGTGTGGACAAGGCAGAGATAGAAAAAATCGCCGATATGTACATCGCCTCGGATAATACGGTCTTCTGCTGGTCGATGGGGATAACCCAGCACAAGCATGGTGTGGATAACGTGGAGGCGATAAGCAACCTGGCCCTGCTCCGCGGTATGGTCGGCAAGCGAAACAGCGGCCTGTTGCCGTTGCGGGGGCACAGCAACGTGCAAGGTTTCGCCACTGTGGGGTTTACTCCTGCGCTGAAGGGCGGTGCGCAAAAGGCGCTGGAAGAAATGTTTGGAGAGCGATTGCCATCCGACCCGGGTCAGGACACCATGGCGTCAATGGAGGCGTCAGCCAAAGGTGATATTGATTTTGCTTTCATCCTGGGTGGCAACCTGTATGCTTCCAATCCTGATCCCAGGTTTACGAAGGCCGCGTTGGACAAGGTAGGGTTCAAGGTGTTCCTGAACACCACCCTGAATCAGAGCCACCTGTTTGGCGTCGAGGGGGAGGCGGTCATCCTGCCGGTCTGCGCGCGGGATGAAGAGCGGCAACCGACGACCCAGGAATCGATGTTCAGCTACGTCCGGCTCAGCGACGGGGGGATCAGCAGACTGGACAACGCACGGCCGGAGACTGATATCATCTGCGATATAGCCGCCAGAACATTAGAAAAATATAAAACGAATTTCAACGAATTAAAAAACCATCGGAACATACGAAAGTCGATCGCCCAGGTTTTCCCAGCTCTTGATAATCTTGCGACCATTGACGAAACAAAAACAGAGTTCCACATACCTGGCAGAACCTTTCACCAGCCACCCTTCGCCACAGAAGATGGCAAAGCCAATTTTGCCGTGGTCCCGATCCCCAGCTTGAAAGGAGGAGAAGGAGCATACCGATTAACCACGATAAGGAGCGAGGGCCAGTTCAACTCGATAGTTTATGAACAGAGCGACACGTTCAGAGGGCAAACGGAAAGATGGATCGTGATGATGAACAAGGAAGATATAACAAACCTTGGCTTGGATGAAAATGACCTTGTTACACTGAAAAACGAAACAGGCCGGATGGATAATGTGAAGGTGAGAGAATTTCCAATAGCAACAGGGAACCTGATGGCTTACTATCCGGAGGCCAACTGCCTGGTCTCCACAGACGTCGACAGCAGAAGCAAAACGCCTTCCTTCAAATCAACGACGGTCAGGATCATCAGCAAGGAAAAGTAATGGTGCCGGGGGACGGAATCGAACCGCCGACACGAGGATTTTCAGTATTTACTTAGTAGTTTCTGGCACTATCTAAAAAGCTCCTAATAGTTATATTTTTCAATATATAATCACTAGTTCAATGTTGTACAAGATACTTGTAAATCTGCAAATATCGATGGTTTTCTTGGCATGATTACACAGGAATTACACGCGGATTGAAGCTCGTATGGTACCAAATAAAGGAACGTTATTTTTGGTAAGTAGTATCAACCCTTTTTAAATAGCATCGGGGCTTTAGGGGTTATATAAATACATGCATACATAACTCACGTATGCTCTGCTTGGTTGTATTGGATATGAGTACTTCACGGGCAATCTACTGATATAATATATCCATGAAGCGATACAAATTCGTATGGGTCAGCACCAGAATCAGTGCTAAATAAGACGAAGACTGTACTAGTAACTGTAACATTTATGCAATAAAATGCCGTATCCTACCAAGCTGACCAAACAGAAAAAGAACGATTTTATCAGGGTGTTACGAAAGAGTATGAATGTCACGGCATCCGCTGAAGCTACAAGGGTAACGGTCAAAACTGCTTTTTACCACCAGGAGCAGGTTACTTAGCTCCGCCAAGAGCCAGCCTTTAATCACTAAAACAACCAACTAAAATTCTCACTCTTACATAAGGTGTTTTAACACTATTTAGGCTTTGAGAATAGGATGCTGTTGTCTGCAAATATTATCATTATCTTTTAAATTGGTTTTACGCTGCATCAAGCGGGTGTGTTGTTCAAAGGGCTCCAGCTTTTCCCCTGTGATTATGATGTAGCCATCTTCGTCTTCCACCTGGCCGGTGACGAGGAAGGGGCCGCGGCTCCCGCCGGCCAGGTTGTGCCCGGTCCGCTGATAGGCGTGGGGGAATAAGGTCACTTCATAGATGGCGGTTTCATCTTCCATGGTCAAAAACTTCATCTGCTCGCCATGAACAGTCTTGGTCCGTTGCCCATAAACGAGCCATCCGGCGACGGTCACCCTCCGCCCCACATGCCGGGCAAGGTCGCGGGCCAGGGTCAGCCCGGCCGGCAACCGGTCACGATATATGGCCAGCGGATGCGCCCATACGGTCAGCCCCAGCAGCTCCCGCTCATACTGTAGCAGGCGCTCGAACGAATATGGATGGATATCCGGCAGCGTCGGCTCCGCGTCGATGAGCCGTGGCTGGCCCGCTCGGGCCATCCCCCGGCCAAGGGCGCCGCACAGGAGGGCGGGACGGGGATGGCCGAACGTGTCGAGGGCGCCGACAATGGCAAGGGTCTTCATCTCCGACTCGCCGACGCCGGAGCGATTCAGAAAGTCACCCAGCGACCGGTATGGCCGGTTCTCCATGATAGATTCGACGCTGTTTTTCGTCAGGCCCTTCACGTGGCCCAGCCCGATGCGGATGGCGTTGGCCCTACCCGCCACGTTCACCTTTTCGGCGCGGCATTCTTCGCCGCTTCGGTTTACGTCGGGCGGCAGGATGGCCTGCCCCATCCGCCTCGCTTCCTCTATATAGGCCGATGTGCCGTAGAACCCGCCGTGGTTGGCGATCACCGCCGCCATGAACTCCGCCGGGTAATGCTCCTTCAGGTAAACGGTCTGCCACGAGACGACGGCGAACGAGGCGCTGTGCGCCTTGCAGAAGGCATAGCCGCCGAAGCTCTCTATCTGCCGCCAGATCTCTTCCGCCACATCTGTCGCCACACCGTTCTCCTTCGCCCCATCCATGAACCGCGCCTTGTGTAGCCGCATGGCGTCATGGCCTCTTCGCCAGCTCATCAGTCGGCGAAGGGCGTCCGCCGCGGCCAGGCTCATACCGCCGACGGCGTTGGCTACCTTGATCACATCCTCTTGATAGACCATCACACCGTAGGTGTCGCCCAGAACCTCTTCCATGGCCGGATGCAGATAGACCGGCTCTTCCCGGCCGAAGCGCCGATCGATGTACGCCTTCATCATGCCGGAGTCGGACACGCCGGGCCGGATGATGGAGCTGGCCGCCACCAACGTTTCGAAGTCGTCCACCAGCAGTTTTTTCAGCAGCCCACGCATGGCGGGTGACTCCACGTAGAAACAGCCCATGGTCCTGCCGTCGCGCATTCTGCTTTGGGTCGCTTGGTCGTTAACCGGGTCTATCTTCTCCCAGTCGATGGCGTCGTCGTACCGTTCCTTTACCTCCCGGATAACGTCGGAGACCACTGCCAGCGCCCGCTGCCCCAGGATGTCGATCTTCACCAGGCCCAGATCCTTGGCGCCATACATATCCATCTGGGTGATGGCCAGATTGCGGCCCGACAGCTCCAGCGGGGTGAAATTCTGGACCGGCTCCGGCGTGACGACGATGCCGCTGCAATGGGTCGAAAGACAGCGGGGGAACCCTTCGATTTGTTTGGCGATGGCTATGATACTTCGAAATGGCTCTTCTTCAATCGGCAGGTTGCGGCACTCCGGCAAGGTCCGGACTGCATCGTCGATCTCGCTGACCTTAAAATAGCCGGGCAGCCGTTTGGTGAACTTCGTGAGCTCCCGGTCGGTCAGGCCGAACGCCTTGCCCACCTCCCGCACCGCGCCCCGGCCGCGATAGGTCACATGGGCGCCGATCATGGCCACCCGCTCCTCGCCGTACCGTTCGTAGATAAAACGCAGAACATCCTCCCGCTGGTTCCAGGGGAAGTCGAGGTCGATATCGGGGTGATCCTTGCGGCCCGGGTTGAGGAACCGCTCGAAATAGAGGTTGTATTTCAGCGGGCAGATGTCGGTGATACCGAGGCAGTAGCAGACCAGCGAGTTGGCGGCGGAGCCGCGCCCGATGGTGGGGATGCGGAGCCGTTTCGCTTCGTTGACGATATCCCGGACGATTAAAAAATATTCGTTGAACCCGAGCTGGTCGATGAGCCGCAGCTCATACTCCAGCCGTGACTTCGCCTCGGCGGTGACAACCTTGTAGCGACGCCGCAACCCTTCACCGGATAATTTGGCAAGTTGGGTTCCTGGCGCCCCGGTTTCCGGCGGTTGATACATGGGAAACCGGTTGACACCCAGCTGGAAACGGAAGTCGCAGCGTTCTGCAATCTCCATGGTCCGGTCAAGCGCTTCCGGAACTTCGCGGAACAGGCGACGCATCGCGCTGTCCGGCTTCAGCCATGCCTCGCGGGACATGGCGGCCCCCTCCGGCAATGTGTTCACGGTGCGGTTCGTGCGGATCGTCGCCAGTGTCCTGTGCGTTTCATAACCGGTCGGATCGGCAAAGTGGACATTGTTCGTCGCCACCACCGGCAGTTCCAATCGTTTCGCCAGACGGATGAGGTCCCGGATCCGCTTGTAATCGCCCCGCCCGTTGTTGTTGACAAGCTCGACATAGTGATTGCGGATCATGCCCGATAGCCGGCATGCCTCCAGCGTCCCGGGGTCGGAGGAGATGACCACCACCTGCTCCGACAGGTTTGCGACTGTGGTCGGAAGTGAAAATTCATCTGGTTTGAGTCGTCGTTCGGTCACCAGTCGGCTGATTTCGCCATATCCGGCCCCGTTTTGCGCCAGCAGGACCGCATACCGGGCGGAGGGCCACCCGGCCGACGACGGCTGATCGACGACCGCGCCGATGATCGGTTTGACGCCATGCTCGTCGCCCGCCCGCTGGGCCATGATGGCGCCGTAGAGGCCGTTGGTGTCGGTGATTGCCAGGGCCGGCATGCCGTGGCGCGCCGCGCTGGCGAACAGGTCGTCGGGCAAGCTTGCCCCCGCCCCCATGGAGTAGCAGGAATGACAATTGAGATGAACGAACCGACCAGCCATGCAGCCAGAATATACGAAAATATTACGAAAATCAAGGACGGCTTTATTTGGGGGTGAAAATGACCAATTGCCTAGAAAAGCGTTAGCGGGTCCGCCCTGACGATCAGCTCCGGGCCGTCGTTTTTGGCGTCGTTTACCTTGGGCGAAACAGGGTAGAACTCCACTGGCTCAGTGGTTGGGACCAGCAGCGAGCGGAGCTGGTCGTTATTGCGATATGAGCTGTCGAGCCACATCTCCCAATGTTCCGGAGGCAAGATTACGGGCATGCGTTCATACAGCTCGCGAAGCGCATCGTTCGCCGGGCAAGTGATCACCGTGAATGTTTCGAGCGGTTTGTCATTGTTTTCGTTTCGTTCCCACAACCCGGCGACAACGAGTGGGGATTGATCCTGGCGCTGGATAAAGTAAGGTTGTTTGCCGCTCGTTTCTTTTCGCCATTCGAAGAAACCATCCATCGGGATGAGACAACGCCGCTTTTTGAACGCATTTTTAAAGGCCGGTTTTTCATGAACGGTCTCACTGCGGGCATTGAATGCTTTAAATCCGAAGCTATCATCCTTCACCCACGGTGGAACCAGGCCCCAGCGCAGCGATGCCTATGAAACGGCGCTGTCGATATAACGAATAACATCCGCCATTCCACCCGGCGCTATGTTGCATTGGAAGACTGATCGTTCGCCGCTTGCCTTCAAGCTCTCAGTAATAACGTCATATGAGTTAAACTGCCCGAACCTGCCACACATCTATTTCCTGACTCATTTCAAGCTGATTACAGTGTCTGCCGTCTTTCAGCAATCGCGCCTGAATATGTTTCTAAGCTCCAGAGCATACTTGCAACCATCCAGGTCCTTTCCCGGCCCCATCGCAACGCCAATACAATATACCCATATTATCAAAGACTTCAGCGTCTACAAGGTACTTTAAAGATTTATAAATGTATAGTAAATATTTTGGGCATCTAAAAAACTTCTCTCTCGACTACTCTCTACTGTATGTCGTGACCTGCCCGGTTTAAATGTGTCCACTTTGAAGGTCAGTGTTTTTGATATATTTTCGTTTGGGTAGGATTGTTATGACAAAAAAGCGGCGCACAGCGGAACAGATCATATCGAAGCTACGCGAGGCAGAAGTCATGCTTGCCCAGAGTGAGAAGATGCTAAAAGTATGCCGCAAGATCGGTGTGATGAAGGAATGTTATTTCCAATTAAGTATCTTCAAACCATACTATTTAATTTTGCACACGAAAATAAAAAGCTATAGGGTGTCGTTCTAGCGGATTACCTTCTAGTGATTTTCTATACCCTATGGTTCTGACTCTCTTTGCTCTGTTGCTGGTGATTTTAAACACAGATTTTTACTATGACATAACACTTATATACGATCTTAGGCTATATGATTTCTCATTTCAGCCAACAAGATCATCCAAAAACTCTGATGCCGGGTCGATTCCTGTTATCAGGAGTCGATCACGTGCGCGAGTGCAGGCGACGTACAGAAGGTGTCTCTCTGTGTTATAGACCTCTTCAAGGTCTGCTTCATCTGCAATGTTCTCGATGCGATCTTGCAGAGGGATCACTTCATCATCGCAGGCCATCACCACTACTGCCCGGAATTCCAATCCCTTGGCTAGGTGCATCCTTCCCACTGACACTGTACCTACTTCGGTATCTGACATGTCACCAAGAACAAGTGGGGTTGAACCCGAAGCCTTTACTGCCTCATTAGCTCGACCTATTTGCGCATCGCTTCGTACAAATACACCGATCTCATGAAGTTGATGCCCATCATTTAACCGCTTGGAAATCCATTCTTTAACATGCTCGATTTCTTCGGGTTCACTATTCAATATAACCACTTCGGGCTTCGGTCCATTGAACACAGATACCGCATCCTTCCTACTTTCAACATTGCCATCTACATCAATAAGTGACGATGGCAATAGCTTATCCGCATGACTTCGAATCTGGTGCGAGGTTCTATAATTTATACGTAATGTGTGTGATCGTCCGCGGATATCGATCCCCATTGATTTCCATGAGAACGGAAGTTGGAATATTCGCTGCCCCAAATCCCCAGCGAAAAATAGCGCATCCGCTTTATTGGCCCCCATTGCGGCTAGCAATCTAATTTCCGCCACTCCAAAATCTTGCGATTCATCGATAATAGCATAGTCAAATGGTCGAACCGCCTCATCCACAATGGTTTCACTCACTTTTGCAAAAACATCAGCTCGCGTGACAAGCGCTTCCTCTTGTAATCGTGACCGTACGTTTTCAAAAATTGACCATAGCGCTTCACGTTGTTTACCACCGATCCGAGTTCTCCTGCCTAACCTGGAAACGTCCCTATAATCTTCCCAGGTTCTCAACTGCCAGGCATCGACTATATCGGTCCATTCGCCATAAATAAACGGTAGAGTGAAACGAGAAATATCAACCGATGCGGCGGCGTCAGTAAGCAACGTTTTTAGCTTTTCCTGGCTAATATACGTAGGTCTTCCAAATTTGGTTTCATACAACTGCTCACCTATTTTATCTATTGATGCCACCGTGATCCTGTCTGCTATTTGTGTTTCATTACCAATTAATCGATCCAGCTTCACTCGGAGTGCATGCGCCAGAGTTTCGGAAAATGTGGTCAACAATATTTTTGCGTCCGGATGTTTTCGTGCCAGGAACACTGCCCGGTGCAGGGCCACAATAGTCTTCCCAGTGCCCGCGGTACCAGATATACGCGCTGGACCACTGTATTCCTTTTCCACATATTGCCGCTGGGCGGGATGTAGGAAAACAGTCCACTCTTCCCAAGGATAATCAAGCGCTCGTTCCAACTCCTCGACATTTGTAAGGACACGAAAACGACGTTGAGCATCGGGATGATCGAATTGATTTTCTGCGTTCTCCATTACGATTGCAGGTTTTGGCGACACACCGATTGCAAGGTCGAGCAGCGCCTCGGCGGCCTCTTGAGGAAGGCGTTCGGCAAGATCAAAGATCGTATCTTCATTTGCCTGACGCACATCATCTATCCACTCTGCAGGGACACCATAGCCAAGCAATTCATCGTCCAGAATATGGGCAAATAGGATCGGTTTTTCATTTGCTGAAGTCGGCGCTTCAACAGGTCTGTGAATTATCACTTCTTCAACCGTTTCCTTTATTTCCACTAATTGCGCGGCGCCAGTCTTTGGATGACGTTCGATTTTACGCTTTTCGGCCCACTTGTATGCTTTGTCATGATGATCGACGTAGACCAGGAGCAGGCTGGACGCTGTCTTGTGAACAATTATTCTGATATCAGCGTTAACCCGAACCGACCAGAAGTTAGGATCCTTCGCTCGATCAAGCTTATGGAAACTCATTCCCGGTTTGGCCGGATTTAACTGGAGATCAAACGCTGTTGTCTTGACCGCCTTCTGCTCCTGACCTGTTAGCTTAGCTAAGCTGCCTGTGAAAGTATCGGCAATCCGAAAATCCATACTATTCAGCTAACTCAATATCCACATATTTATACTTTCCATTAGGCAAACGAAGGATATGAACAATAACTTCTCTATTTACCATTGGTCCAATCACATCATCAACTGTATCCTGAAGTTCAGTGACATGAACAGACTCGTTATCAACAGTTATATCAAGCCAATGTTTATCTAAATGTAAAGCACGTAATGTTCCACGCAATTCACTTGGAATTTCTTCTTTTGATTTAGTCTCAGAAGCTTTATTTCGAATTTGCTGATTAATATTGTTTCTCGATTCAACGGCAAGCGTAACTGGTTTTATTTCTCCGGGTGCTCGAAATTCAATCCGCTCATAGCTCTTTCCTGTCGGTGCAAGATTTCGGGCGAGTTTCAAAAATGTGCTTCGGTACATGTCATCTGGCACTATTGCCTTAAGTCGCTTTTCGTCACGACTGGACGACGATTCTATAATCATCATGAAATGTCTAGCTACTTCTTCAGGTTCAATATCGTCTCTTAGTAAGTCCATTTGTTGGGGCTTTTGAATTGCTACAGAGAATTGATAGCTCCCCGGGGCAGATTGAAACAACCATGGTCTACAGGCTTCTTGAATTTCTTTTGATGGATGACCAGATTGTCTGAGATCATCACCTTTTAGGAATTCAATTGTTCTGTAGAACATTGACTGAATACCTTTAATTTTATCGACAATTAAATCAAGAGGCGCCCCACCTGTAACAACGTCTCCACCTTGTACAGATACTTGTACTTGCCCAGGTATAAAGGTAACTCCTGCCTCTTTTTTGGAGCTTTCTGTCCAGATCGCTTGAACTAGAGTTCGCAGATCATTTTGGGCAAAGGCTGGCAATGTACTATCAGCTAACAATGCGTATGCCAAGTTCTCTGCAAGAGCATATTCGCCACCCTTATACCATAGCGCAACAGCACTTACAGCAGTGATCCCTCTAGTTCTACCCTTTGATATGTCAAGTTGTTCAAGAGCCTGTTGTTCCAATTTTGCGGCACGTTTATACAAATCAACAGCGTTCTCAGTCTCACCATTGCGAACTGATAGTTGCGCGTCAATAGCAAGTTTTTCACTTTGGCTATGAAGTTCTGACCAACTCATCAATCTTCCACCACTTTTTGAATAAGGACAGTTTTTTCCTTAAATCCTACCACGGAGGCAATGGCAGGCAAGTTGCTAGCTCCAGCTTTAGTTTGCTCAACCTTTGCTTTTAAGCGTGAACGAATTACTGAATTTCCACCTTCATTTATTCCAGAGACTTCAAATCGATATGCATCTTCCAAATCACCAAATTCAGTATTTACAGGAGCAACATAATAATCCGCACCAGTAAGTGTCTCTGCTCGTTTGACGGCAACAAGCTGTTTCTCAGCTTCTAAAACTGCCAAGCATACTCCATAGGCTCCAAACTCTGTCGTATCAATTTCATTTGCCCATGCATTTAGTATGCGATCATCCGGTTTGGTAAATTCAGCAGTTCGGATATTCTCGCTACCCTGATCATCGATTTTAATGTCGATTGGTGATTCATGGTGACGATCAAAACAAACTGATGCCGCCTCATAAAAAGAGCCACCAAGCGATTGAGTTAATCCTATATGCCGCTCATGCAGTGACTCTAGTTGTAGCGTCGCATTGTCTTCACTTGGTATCGTTTCAGTCATCGTTTAGTTAAACCTCCCTCACTCCACTCCAAATACTTTCATTACTTCATCGCCCAGGTGGTTGATGACTTTGACGGCGATGCGGCCGGACTTCGGTTTTTCGAAAAGGCGGGAGGTGTCGCTATGTAATGTTTCCCACGCTTCTTTATCGATCTCCGCTTTCAATGTTGTTTTGAGCGATTTGTAAGGATCGTTGGCGCCGAGGAAATATGCGTGGCGGACGAAAAAACTCTCTTCGTTATAGTCAGTGTCGATAAACCAGCAGGCGATCTCACCCGGGTCGGACGATTCGATCTCGCCGGTCTGGGGATGGAACACGTCGACGCCGTTGAGCTTGACCTGCAACATATCGTCATCGGTTTCTATAATCTCTATATCAGGCTCGCCAAATATTACGAACAGGTTGCCTTTACCGGTGTTTTTTAGTTCATCGGCCATATGCAGGTCCGCGTTCATCCTGGCTTTCAATACAGGCACACGGCCCAGCTTGTCGAAATCTGCGGAATGCGCATCGTAGTTGAATGCGCATGCGATGACCGCGTCGAATCCTGCGTCGCCTGCGTCACGGGCGGCGCGAACAAGGTCGGGACGGGATACAGTGCCAAACTCTGGACCGATGAAGATTCCGGCGCGGCGTTCTTTCTCTCCTTCCATATACCGACCTTCGGCGCAGATATACTCACCCGGCCAACCGGTGATGGAAGTGAATTCGATCTTGTCTTCTTTATGGGCCTGCTGGATACCAGACGTTTTCAGATTTTCCAGGATCACTTCGGCGAAGTCGGCCCGGTCGTCGGTACGTTCAGGTGTCGGTTTGACTGGATCGACCAGCTCGTCATCTTCATCGACGACCAGCACACGATGAGGCGAAAGAGACTCGACAGTAAACGGTCCGGCCACGCGGACCTTCGACTTGTCTTCATACGGTTTGTCATAGAGATACTCATACTCCGCCCTGGCGGCGATAGAAGCGTCGATCTCCTTTTGACGGGCGATCCGCTGTTTCCACCACTCTGCGTGAAGTTCCTTGGCTTTTTTTGACCATCCATCTTCCGCTTCACGAGGAATCTCCCACTCCTCCCATTTTTGTTTGAGGGTAGCGTTCAGCTTTTTGCGAAGAAGTTCGAGGGTTACCTGATACTTCTCCCAGATGACATCGATCTCGGCGTTGTTGGCGATAGATTTTAGCGTAATATGCGGTACACGCTCATAGACGAATCCATGCTTGATGTTGCCATGGGTCGGTTTCTCCGACGGTACCGTTTGACTAATCTCCGCCTCCTTTACAAGTCCATCACGACTATCAGCCAACAGATAATAAGGATATCGCGCGCCCATAACACGCGCCCGAGCCAGCGCCAAAGCCACACGGGAAGTATCGACAGTGATCCATCGCCGTCCCCATTGCTCCGCTACATAAGCCGTAGTACCGGAACCACATGTAGGATCAAGAACAAGATCACCAGGATCGGTGGTCATGAGGATGCAACGTTCAACGACTCGTGAAACTGTCTGAACAACATAAGTTTTGTCACGCTCGGCTGTGCCCATAGTGTCTGTCCACATATTACTAATTATTGTTGCGGCAAAGTCATCAATAAATAGCCGATAGTTTACAAACTTCTTTGTCAGGAAAAGTCTATCCGCTTTGCTAAGACGATTGAGACCACTTTCTGTTGTTTTCCAGTGTTGATTTGGTTTGTGTATAAGCGTTTTGCCTTGGAATACTAATTCGAAAGGGTTTGTTGGAGAGCCATCTGATGTAAGTGGTCCTCCTAAAAACAACTTTGCGTTTTCAGGTATTGAAAGTTTGTTTGAACCATCATCATACTTAGAAGATGGATATACCTTGCCATTTTCTAATAGAACGGACTTATAACGTTTTCCAGAGCCGTCTCCATATATCTTTGGTTCTAGTAAAGCCCTATATTTTAGTAAGTCCCTACGCTTCGAATACCACAAAATATAGTCAGCAATCGAAGCAATAGAACCTGCATCAAAGCCACCAGTTTTTTTAAACTGAATTATTGCAACGAAGTTATCTTCTCCAAACACTTCATCCAAAATCGATCTTACTTTGTGCAAATTCTCATCACCTATCTGGACGAAGATCGAGCCTGATTCTTTCAGCAGGTCACGAGCTACAGTGAGGCGATCACGCAGATAGGTCAAATAGGAATGGATACCGTCGCGCCAGGTATCACGAAAAGCTTTCACCTGTTCCGGCTCGCGGCTGATATGCTCCTGTTTGCCATCCTTGACGTCGCGGCTGGTGGTGGACCATTGGAAATTTGAGTTGAACTTGATACCGTATGGCGGGTCGATATAGATGCACTGGACCTTCCCTTGCAGCCCTTCCCGCTCCGCCAGCGAGGCCATGACCTGCAGGCTGTCGCCCAGGATCATGCGGTTGCTCCAGTTGGCGTCGTGCTGATAGAACTCTGTGGCGGTGGCGTCCTCCGGCAGACCGTTGAAATCGGAAAACAGATCGGCGGTAAATCCACGTTCTCCTTTTGCCCTCTCCTCGGTCTCCCGCTTTAGATCGTTGATAAGGGCGATCGGTTTTACCTTCTCCTGTATATACAAAGGGGGCGCGTGGACCACCAGATCGGACCAGTCCTGCTCATCCTTGCCTCGCCATACCAGCTGTGGGTCCAGGTCGCGGTTGCGCCGCTCATACGCTATCCTCAGCGGAGTTTTCTCCTCCTCCTTCATCACCGATTCAAACTCCGCCGTCGGGATATTCTTCCGGCTCGCATCCTTATGCCTTATGGTTTTTACTTCTTTCAGCTTTTTCTTTTTCGCCATTACGCTTCCTTATGCAGGTTCTTTTGCAATGAACTTTTCTATCAATTTATTAAATTCTGATTCTATCTCGAACACTTCGGTAAACTCGGCAAACTCCCACCGACCATATTTGCCCAGGTTGTTCACTCCAGGAACCCAGTATGAACGCATGGTGTTCGCCTTCTCCTTTGCATCCTCCCGTCGATAGCCCTTGATTTCCACGATCAGGTTAAGCGGATCGTCCTGCCCGTCATCGATCTGCACAATAAAGTCAGGGATATATTTGCGTGGGGTGGACCCGTATAAATAAGGGACCTCTAGGCCGAGTCCTTGATTTTTCACATACGAGCGGACCTGTGGATGGCCCTCCGCCACCCGGCAGAACTCCGCTTCCCAGTCGCTATCACATACCACCCAGTTGATATGGCACTTGCGATGATCGGTCTGCCAGCGGGTCGGCTTTGAAGTAGTGAAGTTAACATGGATCGTCGAACCAGTCGGGTTGTACGGGTCAAGGATAACCTTGATAGGACTCTTGCCCTCCAGCGTTTCTGTGATCGCTGCTTTAATGCGTTCGCACGCCATATCGGCTATCACCTGATATTTCAGCTGGGCAGGGGACGTGCCTCCTGTACAACGCAGGTAGCCGCCTTCTAACCATTGTCTGGTGATCCTTTTTAGCTGGCCAAACAAGTGGAGCTTTGGCTCTTCGCCCGGATCACGGAATTTGGTATAGATCAGGTGTCTGGTAAGGTGGAAAAGAATTGTAGAACTACGAATATCGTCCAGATGTTTTACTGTAAGCTCCGACTCCTCACCGATGATGCCCTGGTTTTTAGTAATCGATGGGCCCACCAGGTCAGGGTTCAGCTCCAGAATTGAGTCATCATTGAAGTTGGCGGTTAATTTTTCACCCGGCAGTTCCACCCGATAGCCTTCCACGCGTGGGAAGGTAATCTCCAGATCGTCTCTCTCTGGCCTGACGGTATGGACACGGACAGTCTCGCGCGGTTTAACTGGAGCGGCAACCACTGGTTGCGATGTGAAGTCAAAAGGAATACCGAATACGTCAGCATACTCAGCGTCAAAAAGCCCTTCATCGTTCAGTTCATAAGACTGACGGCGAAGTGCCCTGCCAACTACTTGCTCGCACAATAGCTGTGTGCCAAATGCGCGGACACCGAGCACATGTGTGACCGTGTTGGTGTCCCATCCTTCCGTCAACATGGAGACGGATACTACACACCTGATAGATTCACCAAGCCTACCTTTCTTGCCGACAGTGTTCATAACCTCGCGGAGAAGGTCGGCGTCGGAAATGTTGTCCGCTGCTTTTATATCGCCGGTCCGTTCTTTGATCTCCCGACGGAATCGTTCAATCTCGTCCTCCGCCATGTCACGGAAGTTTTTGTCCAGCGCCTCACCTGATTCCAACTGTTCACTATCGATGAGCAAGGTTCGTGGTCGTGCAAGACGGTTTCCATGTTCGTCATAGTTGCTGAACAGGTCGAGACGACCAGGAATGTATCTGCCGGTTTCACCATCATCACCTGTTTGATAGAAACCAGAGATGAAATCGTGAACCAGCTTTGAGGTAGAGGTATTGTTGCATACCACAATGAAGACTGGTGGAACGCCGATATTGGCCTCTTCCCAAAGCTCAAAGATATTTTTGTAGTGGCCATAAAGGGCATCCAGTGCATTCTGGAGCTCCGCTGGAAGACTTAGAGGATCAAGAGCTTTACCAGATTTGCCACGACCTTTCTTAGGCATGTTTTTACCAATATGTTCCCACAGGTTTCGAAATTTTGGCATGTCCCCGCCAGGTACATTGTCCACCACCGGCACACGAGGCAGTTTCACAATGCCGCATTCGATGGCATCCATAAGAGAGAAATCACTAACTGTCCATGGAAAAAGCGTTCCCTCCGCATAGCCGGAACCGCGCAAAAAGAAGGGAGTGGCTGAGAGATCGAATATTGTTCTGGCGCCAAGTTTGCGTTTGACCATCTCAATGCCAGATATCCAGAGGCGGGCAGCTTCGTTGTTCTTTTTAGCTTCGCTTTTATCGTCTCCCTTAAGCTCATCAATTTCGTGGCTATCTGGCTTTTCGCGATAGCAATGATGCGCTTCATCGTTCATGACCATGATGTTTTTCATACCCATCAATTCCGGCATTACCCGCTGTAACATCTGGCCCTCGGTTTCTGTGGTTTCCAGTTCAGGGCCACGGCCCTTTAGCAGGGAGCGGCCTACCTTTGAAATATCGACACGCTCGCGCAATTTGAAAGCGTGGTAATTTATAATGACGATCTTGGCCCGGGCAATGTCAGCCAACATATCGCTGGGTACGATTTCTCTGGTACGGAAATAACTATCTGGATCGTTTGGTTGAAGTACTCGCAGGCGATCCTTGATAGTAATGCCCGGTGTTACTATGAGGAAACCTCGTGTAAACATTTGACTTTGAGGACGGCGAACGGCGTTGACCGTCTGCCAGGCTATCAGCATGGCCATGACAGTTGTTTTCCCGGCGCCGGTAGCTAGCTTTAAAGCAATTCGGAAAAGATCAGGATTTGATTCATTATTTGCACGTTTCAGTTGCTCCAAAAACTTTTTTCCACTTTTTCCAGTTTTGGGTAGAACTTCAGTCATCCATATTGCCGTTTCGATTGCTTCAACTTGACAAAAGAAAGGGCGAATATCTTCAAACTGGTGATGACGCCAATGTTTAAGGAGTCTGGCAGTTTCTGGTGTCACTTGCCATTGGCTCTCCGGAAAGTTGCGCCATTGCGAAACCTGGGCTCTAATCTCGTTGATGAGTGCTGTGGTTTCGTATTGTTGTTCCTGGGACGAAACATCTTCAAACTCTAGCTCGCCCTGACCTTTGGCTTTTTTACGTTTCCTGGGTTTTGGCACAGGAGACAGAAGGTCGGCTGGTCGCCTTTTCTCTTTGATCCTGTTTGTAGGCTGTCCATCAGGATCCAGCTCCCAATGGCGAGAGGGGAACTCATACGGTGAATTCAATATCGGTTTTTCAAAAAAGCTCGCGCCCACGGATATCCCCTGCAACTCAAGTTTTAATCTGGAATATTATAGATTATTAGAGATGAGATTAGCATTGAATTGTAATATCTCTATTTAATACATGTAAGATCAAAATACGATCCGATGATGGACAGAGGGTATTAATAATCTCTATAAGGGGGGTTGCGACAACGAAACTGTATAGATATTTTTTTTGCGTGCAATTTCAACTAGTATGAGACACAGAACATATTGGTAATCTATAGAACAGTAACGGTTTTGTTACTGTATAGATGAACCAGGGAGAACGTCATGTTCAGTCTTTACTGACACGTCCATACTTGGTTTTTGCTTGGTATCGTATCTGTTACCTGTTAGTTCTTTAGTTTCCTTCTCAGTAGTAACATTGACGTTACTTGAACAGGTAACCGTTTTGTTACTTATATTTGATTTAACCTTTCGCTTTTTTCCTGTCCGTTCTTCCCAGTTCTCTGATGTAAACCCGAGGTTGCGCGTGTCCTTGGGTAAGGTTTTTTTGATAAAGGCTTCCTTACCGTATTGTTTCCATCGGTCGCTTATGAAATAGGTTGTTTTATCTCTCAACATTCCACCGCCATGATGGTTTATATCGATAAACCCTACTATGATCAGTTTCTTAAGTGCTCTGGAAAATTGCGCTCTTGAAATAGAGTGTTTTTTTTCTGCTTCATCGTATGTAAATTCGATTTCTCCGTTGTTAATAATCGTCCAACCTTCCTTTCCTTTCTTCCCGGTTTTGCTCATTTGTCGCCGCTCATAGAATAGAAAAAGAACCAATATTTGAGTTTTGCTGAGCTCTCGAAATGCTTCGGAGTGCATTAAATCTCTTCCGACTACTAGTACAGAAGATCTATTTCTTTTAGACATTTTATTTATTAAATATAGAAGCAACGCAATTGAACGGAGAATTCAATTAGCTTTTTATTACCTAGAGTTATATTGAGCTGTGCTGGATTGCTTACCGTTTGCTATAATCCATTCATCAAGGTCATCCTGGAAGTAGAAGATGCGTCCACGTTTTATATATTTAGGTCCAGTTCCATTGCATCTCATCATTGCGAGTGTTTTTTCTGATAAACCGAGATAGCTACTCGCATTCTTTGTATCCAGCCTGCCATCAGGAAAGATTATGACCTCAACCGATATTGAAGATTTATTCATCATTTTATAATATCCTTACAAATTAAATTAATTTATAAGAACTATAACATACAATACATGTATTGTAATACAATATTTTATGTGATAGGATTAAACCAGAACAAAACAGATTTTTTGATTAAAGGATTAAATAATGACGAAGAAAAAAAAAGGGGGCGGCGGTAAGCTCTCACGTTCGGTAACGGTAACAGTACGGCTTGATCCAAAGTTGCGATTTGCTGCTGATTTGGCTGCGCGCAAGCAACGGCGTACCGTTTCATCCTTTATAGAATGGGCTGTTGAGGAGGGTATTACTAAAGTTAATATTCCAGCAAATCAAAAGCATATAAGTAAAGCAGGAGACTATTTTGCTGAAAAGGAACTACCAGTAAATGATGCAATAAACTTTCTCTGGGATATTGACGAAGCAGATCGTTTTATTAATTTGGTATATTTATGCCCTCGTCTTCTTACGCATGAGGAGGAAGTACTTTGGAAATTAATTAAAACAAGTGGCTATTTTTGGAAAGAAAAACATCAGAAAAAAGGTGGGTGGGTTTGGGATTTGGACAAAAATAATATTCATCCACAAAGGTTCCGCAAATATTGGGATGTTCTTAAAGAAGTGGCTGCTGGGGAGCTTGATATAAGTGAGATACCTCCAACTGACACAGATTCCATTTAGGAGGCAGTGATGGCTTTAAAATTCTCTCGACTAACACGACCTGAAATCCGAAAACTCCAGGAAGGTGATACTATGACTGAGCATGGTATCTCTTTTGAGCGACTACATAATGGGGATGGGAAGTACTCCATTAATATTATGGTGGATGGCCAGCGTGTTCATCGTGTCATTGGCAAAGAAAGTGATGGAGTAACACGAAAGCAAGCTGAAGACTTTATAGAAAAGATTAAAACAGACGCAAGAGCTGGAAGGTTAAACCTGCCAAAAGGTCGAAAAGTTACTCTTGGTTTTTCCGATGCGGCGGAGAGCTATTTAACAAAACTGGCCGAAAGTGACGGGAAAGACATGAAAGCAAAGCGGATGAGATTGAAACATCATCTGAAACCGTTTTTCAAAGATATGCCACTATCAAAAATCTCAACGTTTAATATTGATAGATATAAAAAAGAACGTGGGAAAGAAGGGACCGTTGCCGGAACAATCAACCGTGAGCTGGCAGTCTTGAGTCATCTTTTCAACAAAGCGGTAGAGTGGGGATGGATAAACTATAAAACTGTTCAAATAAAGCGGCTAAAGGAAAACCCTGGACGCATCACTTACCTCACACCTGAACAGATCGCTCGAATGATAGAAGAGGCAAAGAAAGATCAAAGTCCCCATATCTACCCGTTCATAGTTATCGGTGTGGAAACAGGAATGCGCCGAATGGAAATACTTTCAATCAGACTTGAGAATATAAACCTTGATAAACGCACAATCTATATCCCTAACGCAAAAGCGGGCGCCCGTGAGCAACCGATAACATATCACATTGCTGAATTCCTTCACGGATACATTCAATGTGCCGACCCAGGACAGGAATGGTTATTCCCGTCAATAGCTTCAGTAACCGGACACGTTGTCTCAATCGAAAAAGCTTTCAAAAGAGTTGTAATCGCGTCTGGACTTGACCCTAAGCAAGTCGTCAGACACACTTTGCGTCATACTGCTATTACCCATTTAGTACAAGCTGGCGTTGACCTACCTACCGTAAAAAGGATATCAGGACACAAGACACTTGCCATGGTGGAACGATATAGTCATCAGAATGGTGATCATATTCGCGCCGCAATGGACAAGCTGGAAAAGCGTATGCGCCAAGCGAGCTGAGCTTTTTTCCTGACACAATTACACAGGAATTACACACACGGATAATTACGCCACTAACCTGGCTGGCATAACATCTTGAAAGTAATGGTGCCGGGGGACGGAATCGAACCGCCGACACGAGGATTTTCAGTCCTCTGCTCTACCGACTGAGCTACCCCGGCACGCAAAACCCAATTTTTTGGCGTCCCCAGCGGGAGTCGAACCCGCGTTGCCGCCGTGAAAGGGCGGTGTCCTGGGCCTCTAGACGATGGGGACGCCGATCTTATATCGGTAACATTGGCCCTCTTATCATCCGGACCAAGCTTCCACCGCGAGTATGGTACTATAACAGATTGATGCATTGCGAGTGATTTTTTGCTTCAGATTAAATTTTTCCTTGCGCATCATCTGCGCGGGTCAAGTTCTCTATGTTAAACTGCCTGTTAAACATGTCCATTCGATGATTAACTTTAGTGGAGTTTGTGGAAATGAAGTATGACCCGGAAGCGATACAGAAAATCCTGGTTCTGCGCTACAGGTCGATCGGCGATATCCTGCTCTCCAACCCCACATTAAAAGCGCTTCGGGATAAATTCCCTGATGCGGAGATTCATTTTCTGGCGGATGACCTATTCGAAGACTTGATGAGAAACAATCCGAACATCGACAAAGTGATCGCCCATCAGCGAAATGCGGATAACAACGGCCTGGGCGCAAAATGGGCCGATATAAAGCTGCTCCGCGATCAGGAATATGATCTGGCGGTGGATCTGCAAACCGGGCCGCGGGGCGCGTATACCACCTGGCTTTGTGGCGCTAAAATACGAATGGGTCATCCATATAGATTTCGTAACCGCCTCTGCTATAACATCTATGGCGACCCACCACAGCCGGATGACCATACCTGGCAGGTTCAGTTCCGCACCATACTGCCGCTGGAGGTCGAATGCCCGGAGAAGCCGGAGTTTCTCCTGGACGTTCCTGATAGCGAAATGAAATCGATCCGCAAACTGTTAGAAAATGAAGGTTTGCAATTCGATAGACCAGTCGTATTGATTCATCCTGGCGCCAGGGTGCAGATAAAGCGTTGGCCGGCGGAGCAGATGGGCCAGCTCGCGCGATGGCTTGTAGATAAAAAGAATAAAGCTGTCATCCTGGCAGGGAACGATGCGGACGAGGATGAGATCATGGAAATACGAAAGGCCTCCGGTTATGCGCTCCCCTATTTCACACAGCTGGACTTGAACCAGCTTGCGGCGTTGATCAAGACATCGAACATGCTGATATGCAACGACTCTGGCCCGATGCATATGGCAGGCGTTTTGAACGTGCCGACGGTTGCTCTGTTCGGCCCGTCCGACCCGACGGTTTGGGCTCCCATGGGCAAGAAAAAAGAGATCGTCACCTGCGACCCGATGGAGTGCATGCCGTGCGACCAGAAGGGATGCCACATCGAAGGCGCCCACTGCATGACCCGGATTGAGCTGAACGATGTGAAGCGGGCCGTCGACAAACTGGAGAAAGCTGGCTGACTGCTGGATCGATCCTATACTATGCTTTTGACCAACCAGCACAATTTTGTTTATACTGATCAATTTACTTCCCTATTTATATAAGGACAACTAAACACCATGGGAATGACGATAACTGAGAAAATATTCGCCGCGCATTCAGGCAACGAAAGCGTTACGGCGGGCGACATAATCACATGCGATGTCGATATCGCGTTGGGCAACGATATAACAGCGCCGATCTCCATCAAGGCGTTCGAAAAAGCGGGCGCGGCGGAAGTGTTCGACAAGAGCCGGGTCGTGCTGGTGCCGGATCATTTTGCGCCGAACAAGGATATCGCATCCGCCGAGCAGACCAAAACCATGCGAGAGTTCGCCCACGCCAAGGGAATCGAAAACTATTTCGAGATCGGCCAGATGGGCATCGAACACGCCCTGCTGCCGGAGCAGAACCTGACATTGCCGGGCGACGTCATCATCGGCGCGGACAGCCACACCTGCACCTACGGCGCGCTGGGCGCTTTCTCCACCGGCGTCGGCTCCACCGACCTGGCGGCGACGATGATCACAGGCAAAACCTGGTTCAAAACCCCGGAGACCATGAAGTTTATTTTCAACGGCAAAAAGAAAAACCGCTGGATAAGCGGCAAGGACCTGATCCTGTATACAATAGGCAAGATCGGCGTCTCCGGCGCGCTCTACCGGGCCATGGAGTTTTCCGGCGCTATGATTGACGACGCCTCCATGGACGACCGGTTCGCCCTGGCCAACATGGCCATCGAGGCGGGCGCCAAAAACGGGATCATGCAGGCGGATGACAAAACCATCGAGTTTATAAATAACCAGGAGGTGAAGCCGACCCGCGACTGGACCGTATACGCGCCGGATGACGATGCCGAATACCACAGCGTCCACGAGTATGACGGCGACGATATCGATCTGCAGGTGGCCTACCCGCATCTGCCGGAGAACACAAGACCGGTGGGCGAGGCGAAGGATGTGAAGCTCGACCAGGTGATCATCGGCTCCTGCACCAACGGCCGATACGCCGACCTGGTGGTGGCGGCAAAACTGCTGAAGGGCAACAAGGTGGCCAAGGGCGTCCGGATGATTATCATCCCCGCCACCCAAAGGATCTATAAAAAAGCGATGAAGGATGGCTTGTTCGAGGTCTTCATCGACGCCGGCGTGGCGGTCTCCACCCCGACCTGCGGACCATGCCTGGGCGGGCATATGGGCATCCTGGCGGAAGGTGAAAAAGCGTTGGCCACCACCAACCGAAACTTCGTCGGCCGGATGGGCCACCCCGGCTCGGAGGTCTATCTGGCGTCCCCTGCCGTCGCCGCCGCATCGGCCGTGACCGGCGTGATCACCGACCCGGAGGATGTGCTGAGCGAATAACTGGCTAACATACCGCAAGCAAGCATAGCGCCTAGCGCGAACTAAAAGGAACTTTCACAAACGCGTCAGCGTAGTTTGCGCTGGCCATGCCAGTTAGCCGTTGTATTTGTCGAGCAGTCTTTCCCGCTCGACCTTGTAGGCTTCTATCGCCTCGAGGACCGCTTCGGAGGCTTCGTCATGGTCCATAAAATCTTTTACGATCACTTCCTTGTTCTCCAGGGTTTTGTACTCCTCGAAAAACTTTTTCAGCTCGTTGCGCTGGTATGCGGGCAATTGTGAAATGTTGAATATCTCCGCAAACGCAGGGTCACCAGAGGCGATGGCGATCACTTTGTCATCCAGCTCGCCCTGGTCGGTCATCCGCATGGCGCCGATGACGCGGGCGTCGACGATGGTCCCGGAGGGTATCGGCTCGGAACAGAGGACAAAGATGTCCAGCGGGTCCTTGTCGTCGCAATAGGTCCGCGGGATAAAGCCATAACTGTGCGGGTAATGCACGGCGCCATGTAAAATACGGTCCACCATCAGAAAGCCGGTATACTTGTCCAGCTCCAGCTTCAGCCGCGAGTTCTGCTCGATCTCGATAAACGCTTTTACATATGTCGGGACCTTGTCGCCCAGATCAATATCAAACCATGGATGTCTCTTGTTCAATGTCGTCCTCGTCTCGGATTGTTCAGTAATATAGTTGCGAGGAAAACATCATAACCCACATCCGGCCCGTATTCCACCGGCGATTGGCCCCTACTTCATATCCATATCATTATATATAATCCTTATTAATAGTTAAATTACCATTACAATGCCTATGGTATAAATAATTTACAAGGTAGTCAAGCGAAAAAAGAGCGGGGGTAAATTTAGCAGCGCAAAAGGGGTTAGGGCTCTGATATCTGTTTCAAGCAAATAGCCACCCATAAACATGCTGACGCAAACTGCCCACTATCCAACACACTGGCAAACGCATATGTAATAAACATCAACCGTTGTCCAGAACAAACGATATTTGGGGTCTATCCTGATAGTTGAAGCTACTGGTTTGCATGTTCCTTTATCACAGTTTCCTCTGCATTTTCCAATTGTCGCGCAATGGGCCTGGGCTGCGTCTATTGCTTTCTGAACAGCGCTTCTGCTGCCGATACCGCTCCTTGTAATTTTATGCTCTTTCGAACTTGCGCTGCCGCCGGTTGCGCACTTGAGGCCTGTGCCGGGAAAAGTAATCTCTGTCAACACCTCCGATGAAATCGTGTAAACCGCAACACCAATCGCTAAAATAGCCGCCAACACAGCCGCTATTGTCGCAAAAAGCGCCGTTCCTGCCGTGGCGCCTGCCGCCACCGCGCCCCCTTCACCGGCGACAACACTTGCGCCGGCGCCCCCTGCGTGGAGCTCCAATGCGCCCGACAATACACCAGGGGCAAATCGGCCCAGCCTGCCAAGCAGAATAAGAATACGACGAATCTGTTCAACATTCTGGCTGGCAAATAAAAAATAAAGCAGGCGCAGGAGCTCACGGGCATTAAGACTCCTGCCGTTTGCCCAAAGCTGTTGCACAATCTCCTGCAAATTTGGCGGGAGTTGCCGATAAAGCTGTAGATATTCTTCATAGGTTGTCATAGTATACCTCCGCGATTGATTAATAATTTGTAGCCAGTAAAGCACTAACGCACAATCACCGAGTGATATTATCTCATCAGTAATACTATTAATGCCCATAAAAACCGTGTATTAAGCTAGGGTTCATAATGGGTTAGCAACAGCGCCACAACCTATATAGAATAATAAATACCTGCCCGCGCAATTATCGATTGGAACCGATATCCGGTTTGGCGGTACCATACACCTATCAATAACAACAGCAGTGGGCCATGACAACTACTACGCAAAGCAACGAAACAGAGATAAAACACACAACCTGTTATATGTGCGCCTGCCGGTGCGGCATCAAGGTAACGCTGGAAAACGGGCAGATACGCTATATCCAGGGCAACGACAGCCACCCCACCAACAAAGGGGTGATCTGCGCCAAAGGCTCCGCCGGATTGATGAAGCAGATCAGCCCGGCGCGCCTGACCCAGCCACTTTTGCGCAAGGAGGGCGCGGAGCGGGGCGAGAGCGAGTTCGAGGAGATATCGTGGGAGCGGGCGTATGAGATCCTGACGGAACGATTGAAAAAAATCCGGGAGACCGACCCGAAAAAGCTGGCTTTCTACACCGGCCGCGACCAGATGCAGGCGCTGACCAGCTATTTCGCCAAACAGTTCGGCACCCCCAACTTCGCCGCCCATGGCGGGTTCTGCTCGGTGAACATGGCGACCGGCATGATCTACTCCGTCGGCGGGACCAGCTGGGAGTTCGGCGGCCCGGATTGGGACCGCACAAAGTACACGATCCTGTTTGGTGTGGCGGAGGACCACGATTCGAACCCGTTCAAGATCGGCATCGGCAAGCTGAAGGATCATGGCGGCAAGCTGGTGGTGGTCAACCCCGTCCGCTCCGGCTATGGCGCGGTGGCGGATGAGTGGGTGCCGGTCCGGCCCGGTACCGACGGCGCGCTGATCATGGGTATGATCCATGTCCTGATCAGCAACGGGTTGTATGACCGCGAGTTTCTGCTGACACAAACCAACGCCCCGCAACTGGTGGTCACCGATGAAGGGGGCGAGGATGAGGGCCTGTTCTGGCAGGAGGACGACCGGGGCGACAGCGACTTGAACGCCAACTATGTGTGGGACAAGGTGACCGACTCTCCAAAACCGTTCGGGGAGAAGGGTGTGGAGCCGGCCTTGATCGGGTCGTTCAAAATGCCTGATGGCAAAAATGTGAAAACGTCGTTTCAGCTATTAACCGAGCGGGTGCTGGCCGATTATCCGTTGAACGTGGTGTCGCACATCACCAAGGTCCCGGAGGAGCAGATCGAGCGGATCGCGCTGGAGATGGGTGTGACCGCGCGGGACGAGACGATCACTTTGCCGATCGAGTGGACAGATGCATGGGGCAATCATCACAAGACAGTGACCGGCAACCCGGTGTCGATCCACGGCATGCGCGGGCTGGCGGCGCACTCCAACGGGTTCCAGACGGTGCGGGCCATATCGACCCTGATGATGATCCTGGGCACCATCGACCGGCCGGGCGGGTTCCGCCACAAACCGCCCTTCCCGCGCCCGATCCCGCCCTGCCCGAAGCCGATCGACGATCCGGAGCTGATAAAACCGAACACAGCCCTGCCGAACCCGGAGCTGGGGTTCCCCACCAAACCGGAGAACCTGATGGTCAACGAGGATGGCTCGCCGGTGCGGATCGACAAGGCGTTCAGTTGGGAGTTCCCCATCACCGCCCACGGCATGATGCAGAACGTGATCACCAACGCGGTGAAGGGCGACCCGTACAAGATCGATACGCTGATCATCTTCATGGCGAACATGGCGTGGAACTCCACCATGAACACATCGGGCGTGATGGAGATGCTTAAGGAGAAAGAGGAGGATGGGTCGTACAAGATCCCGTTCCTGGTGGTCTCCGACGCGTTCTTTTCGGAGCAGGTGGCGTTCGCCGATCTGGTGCTGCCCGACACAACCTATCTGGAGCGGCACGATGTGATCTCGATCCTCGACCGGCCGATCAGCGAATACACCGGCATCGTCGATTCCATACGGCAGCCGATACTGGAGCCGCCGGAGGGGTGCGAGCCGTTTCAGGAGACGCTTGTAACCCTCGCCGGGCGTCTCGGTCTGCCCGGGTTTTGCGACGATGATGGCACGCCGAAGTTTTCCGGCTATACCGACTTCGTGACTAACTGGACCGTGGCGCCAGACACGCCGGTCGGGTTCCTGGCCGGATGGCGCGGCGACGGGACCGAGCACCTGGTGGGCGAGCCGAACCCGAACCAGTGGGAGATGTATAAGAAAAGCGACTGCTTTTTCCAGTTCGAGTTGGAGGAGTCGTTGCAATATAACCGGAACATTAATCAAGGCTACCTCAACTGGGCCATGGACCATAAGCTGATCCGGCGCAACGACCCGATCATCATGAAAATCTATTCCGAGGTGATGCAACGGTTCCGCCTCGCGGCCAAGGGGTCGCGGAAGGGCCGCCAGCCGGGCCGCCAACAGGACCGCGACCGGATAATGAAATATTTCGACCCGATCGCCGCCTGGTACCCGCCGCTGGAGGACGCCGTGGTGGACGGCAAGAAATACAACATCCACGCCATCACCCAGCGGCCGATGCCGATGTACCATTCGTGGGATTCGCAAAACGCCTGGCTGCGCCAGATCATCGGACAGAACTTTATGTATATCAACCCGATCAAAGCGAGGGAGCTGGGGCTTAACGATATGGACTGGGTCTGGATCGAATCGGCCCACGGCAAGATCCGCGCGCAGATAAAGTTCACCCAGGCGGTCCAGCCGGATACGGTATGGACATGGAACGGCATCGGCAAGCTGCCGGGCGCCTGGAACCTGAGCCCGGAAGCGGATGAAGCAAGAAAGGCGTTTCTGCTGAACCACCTGATCTCCGAAGAGATACCGGACGGGGCGGGCGGCGTGACCTCCAACTCCGACCCGATCACCGGACAGGCCGGCTGGTACGACCTGAAAGTAAAAATCTGGAAATCGGACGGCGAGGGCGCATGGCCGAAATTCGACGCGCTGAAAATGCCACCGGGTATCGGGGGGCGGCCCGATATTTTGCAATATTCCTCTAAACGGGGAGGGAACGGGAAATGACACAACTGGCTCTGATAATCGATCTGAACAAATGCGTCGGCTGCCACGCCTGCGCCGTCAACTGCAAATCGTGGAACACCTCCGGCCAGTTCGGCCCGCTGACCGAGACCGATCCGTATGGAACGAAGCCGGTGGGAGTCTGGTTCAACCGGGTGCAGACCTATGAGATCGGCTCGTTCCCCGATGTGGATGTGCTCCACTTTCCGAAGTCGTGCATGCATTGCGTAGACGCGCCCTGCGTGCCGGTCTGCCCGACCAACGCATCGTACAAGCGGGAGGAGGATGGCATCGTGCTGGTCAATTACGACGACTGCATCGGCTGTAAATACTGCTCCTGGGCCTGCCCATACGGATGCCGCGAGTTCGACGAGACCGACGGCGTGATGAAAAAATGTACGCTGTGCGTCGACCGGATATACGACCAGAACCTGCCGGAGGAGGAGCGGCTGCCCGCCTGCGTGCTGGCCTGCCCGACATCGGCGCGTGTGTTCGGTGATGTGAACGATCCGGAATCGGACGCTTCGAAGGCTGTCCGCGAAGGGATGGGGTATAAACTGATGCCGGAGAGCGGCGCCAACCCGAGCAACCAGTATCTGCCGCGTCGGCCGGTGAAGGTGATGGTGGATGAGGATGAGATCACCGTCAAGAAGCAGGACGTGATCCGGGCCGTCCGCAAAACCGTCGATGTGGAAGAGACCGTCCTCGACGATTTCGGTATGGGAGGGTAGGCGATATGAGTCCTGAACTTTCGATCATCATACTCACCGTCCTGGCCGGGGTGGGCCAGGGGCTGTTCATATTCCTGGTCACCGGCGACCTTATCAGCGCTATCAGAGGGACCCGTATAGAGAACAATACCATCATCGCTGGTGTCGTTGTCGCGTTGCTGTTCACCACCGCTGGTGTGGCGGCCTCGTTTTTTCATCTGACCCATAAGGCGCGCGGCGTCAAAGCGATCAAACAGTGGAAAAGCTCCTGGCTGTCGCGGGAAGTGATTCTGCTGCCGTTGTTCCAGGGGTTAACGGTTCTGTACGCCGCCTCCCTGTTCATCGGCGCCTCCACAGAAATTCGTATGCTGATCGGGGCGTTGGGTGTCATCGCCGCGCTGGCGCTCTATCTGGCCTCTGGCATGATCTATGCCGAGGTGCGCTTCGTCAAGGAATGGGGCACGTTGTTTACACCGCTCAACTTTATATTAATCGGGCTGGCCACCGGCGGGGTGGCGGCCATAGTGGTGTTCGAATTCAGCGGCGCCGCGCCTTCCCTCACGTTAAGTATACTGCGCGCTGTGTTTGGTGTGATCGTTTTGGGGCTGCTGGTCAAGCTGGTCTACTACCGGCGCAACTCTATGTTGTACTCGCCCTTCTCCATACAGAGCGCCATCGGGGTCAACCATCCGGACATACGGCTGGCCGACATGGGTGTCAGCTATGACCATTACAACACCATCGAATACAACTACGGCGGGTTCAAGGGCAGCCGAAGCATGATTCGGATTATATCGATCGTTTTGCTGTTCATCGTCCCGATCGTAATTTTGTCGCTGGATTATATGCCTCTGTTCCGGGGTGAACCTGCCGGGCTTGCCCTGGTGGCTGTGCTGTTGATGATACCTGGGGCGTTGATGGAGCGGTGGCTCTTTTTCGCCGACGGCAACCATGCGCAGAACCTGTATTATGGCAACTTCATAGATAAGGGCGCTTTGAATCCCCTCCTCCAGTCGGGCAAGGCGCAGGCCCCGTTACCGGAAAAGTAACTGCCGCGGGCAGGCCGATGACCCTGACGGTATTGCGGTTATGCCAGGCCGTCGCGCAGGAAGCGTTCGCTGGCGCTCTCTGCCTGCGGCCTGGGATAGAACGGTGTTGTTACCGGAAAAGTTGCCGCGGGCAGGCCGATGACCCTGACGGTATTGCGGTTATGCCAGGCCGTCGCGCAGGCTGTGTTCGCTGGCGCTCTCTGCCTGCGGCCTGGGATAGAACGGTGTTGTTACCGGAAAAGTTGCCGCGGGCAGACCGATGACCCTGACGGTATTGCGGTTATGCCAGGCCGTCGCGCAGGAAGCGTTCGCTGGCGCTCTCTGCCTGCGGCCTGGGATAGAGCGGTGTTGTTACCGGAAAAGTAACTGCCGCGGGCAGGCCGATGACCCTGACGGGCGGCGTTACGGCGCTTTCAGCACTGCCGGGATAATTGGTAACGCTTTTCCACTTGATCGTCCATTTTGACGGGCCCGATACCTTGCTGCTTTATTCATATAACAGGGTGGAGGATTCCGGCGGATGTGGGTTAGGTGGCCAGCCGGGCACGCTGATGGGCCCATTGGCGGAGCGCTTTGATATCTTCATACATTGTGCGCGACAGCGGCACGCTATCCTCCAGGCTGGTGGTGATATCGTCGGTGGTGAACTCCCGTTTTTCGCCAAACGCGGTGTACATCGCTTCCACAATCGCCATCTCTATCTCGGCGCCGGAGAACCCATTCGCCTGTTGCGCCAGGCTGGTGGTTTGAAAGTCCACAGGGTTCCTGCCCCGTTTGCTCAAGTGGATATCGAATATCTCCTTGCGCTCCTCCTGCGTCGGCAGGTCGATGAAAAATATATCGTCGAACCTGCCTTTGCGCAGCAGCTCCGGCGGAAGGTCGGCGATGGAGTTGGCGGTGGCGATGACGAAAACCGCGCTGGTTTTCTCCTGCATCCAGGTCAGGAACGTGCCGAAAATCCTGGAGGTGACCCCGGCGTCGGTGACGCCTGAAGATTTGACGCCGGAGAAGCCTTTCTCTATCTCGTCGATCCATAGTATCACCGGCGCCAGCGATTCCGCCGTGGCAATGGCTTTGCGCATGTTTTCTTCGGTGGAGCCGATATAGGAGGAAAATATTTTACCCATATCGAGCCGTAACAGCGGCTGGTTCCACAGGTTGGCGATCGCTTTGGAGGTCAGGCTCTTGCCGCAGCCTTGCACGCCCAGCAGCAACAGCCCCTTCGGCAGCGGCAGGCCATAATCGCGCGCCCGACTGGTGAACGATTCCTTTCTGGCGGTCAGCCATTGTTTCAGGCTATTGAGCCCGCCCACATCTGATATGGTCTCCGACGCGTCGTAATATTCCAGCGAGCCGGACTTGCGTATCAATTGTTTCTTTTCGAACAGGATCAGGTTCACATCGCTCGGCTCGAATGTATAATTATTGAGCAGTGCTTTGGCGAAAATGCGCCGCGCTTCCAGCAGGGTCAGCCCCAGCGCCGCGTCCACCACCGAGTTTTTCTCCTCTTCGGCAAGGGATACTTCGAGGCGTGGGTTGCGCTGGGCGAAGGCCAGGGTGTCGTCCAGCAGCGCGCGTATCTCGGCCCGGCCCGGCAGGGCCAGATCGATGATGGTGATATCCTTCTCCAGCTCTTCCGGGATTTTCAGCTTGGGCGAAACTATGACAACCGTTTTGTGGCTTTTGGCGAATTCGCCGACCAGATCGCGCATTTTGCGGATAACGATTTCGTTTTCCAGGTATGGATGAAAATCGCGCAGTACGAACAGCGCAGAATCGGCTGACTTTATCGCTTTATCCAGAATATCGACCGCCCTTTGGGTGGGGCTGTTCGCGCGGCCCTCCGTCACCGACCATAGCTCTATATTTTTCTTCAGCTCTCCGGCGATGTTTTTGAGCGCACGTTCCGCCCTCTCCTCTTCATAAGTGAGCAGGTAGACCACCGGATAACGGGACCGGATCAGCAGTTTCAGTTCATTGGCAATATCAGTCAAAAGCGCCCCCATCGATAATCAGATTTCCAGATAATCATAATGACTGTGGTCGGTCATGGTCTCGTCGTACAGCCCGATTTTATAGCATATTACATTACCCTCGTCGGATACCAGAACAAACCGGTCCCCTGCCCGGGCCATCTCGCAATGGACCCACGAATGCTCCGTCTTTGTGTGCCACAGCCTTGCGCCGTCGCCATCCATCAACGCCGCCTGACCGTCCAGGCTGACCGCCAGTATCCGGTCGCCTTTCTGATCGATGGAAACATTGTTGACAGAAAACTGCGGATCGTATGTCACCAGCTCGCTGTTTTCGATCTCTATTTTTTGCAAGCCGTTGTCCATAGCCGGTATGAACAGTTTTCTGCCATACTCGCTCACTTCGATCTGCGCCACTGGATAACCGAGGTCATACTGCCGCTCTGGCTTATAGTATCGGCTGTATATACCAACCCAGCCATGGGCGCTGGCCACAAACAGGTCGCCCGATTCACTGGAGAAGTTGGCGTATATAACCGGTTTTTCTGTATGCACAAGTTTTATACGTTTGCCATGGCTGTTTATCACATGAAAGCAGGCGCGCAGGCTGCCCACCAGCGCCGCTTCGCCATCCGGCTTTATAGCCAGGGCCACCGGCTTGTTGTCGGTCCAGTAGTCCCATTCTATCTGGGCGTTGCGCGCGATATTTATCAGATGCCCATCAACGGTGAGCACAAATGCGTGATCGCCAGATTCTGTCAGCTTCGATTTAAGCGGTGTAAAATCTGTGGTATGCCGCCAGGCAACCTTGCCGTCGGAACCGAGGTACAGAAGTCGGTTACGCCGGTCCGAAATCAGGCAATCGCCAGAGACGCTGGCTAACGCAAAGTTGTCCACCACGCCATCATAATGATATGACCAATGATGAAAAACCCTCAGTCGCCCGCCCATATCGGGTATCATGTAACCTTTCTGGATGTTGCTACTTAAAAACTGCCATACAATGGCAAAAACCACATTATATATGGAAGAATTATGAATAAAGGGCTGTTTATTACATTCGAGGGGGTGGAAGGCTCCGGCAAGAGCACGCATATCGCCACCCTTGCCAAAAAACTGGAAGGGCTGGGGCATAAGGTGACCACCACCCGCGAACCGGGAGGCACGCCTGTGGGTATGGCTATTCGGTCGATACTGCTCGACCCCGCCACCGGTGAAATCGATCCGGTGACCGAGCTGTTGCTTTTCTCCGCAGCCCGGTCGGAGCTGGTCACCACGGTGATCATACCAGCGCTGGATAACGGGGATATCGTACTGTGCGACCGGTTTGTCGACTCCACCTTCGCCTATCAGGGGGGCGCAAGGGGGATCGATTTTGCGGGCATCAAAGGTATGGCGATGATGACCTGCAAAGGCGTATGGCCAATCAGGACCATCGTGCTGGATATTCCAGTCGAAACCGGGCTGGACAGGGCAAAAAGCCGCAACAAGGATAATAACGCCGAGGCCGAAGGACGGTTTGAGAAGGAAGATCTCGATTTTCATATCCGGGTTAGTCAGAGTTTCAGGGAAATAGCTTCGGTGGATCCACAACGAGTGCGGGTGGTCAGCTCGGAGCCGCCGGTGGAAGAAGTGAGCAAAAAAGTGTTCGAAGCGATAGAGGATTTGCTGGAAGAATAAGTTTCACTGTTTCGGGTAATAAACAATGGAAAAATTAAGCCAGATAATCGGGCAGGAGACCGCGCTGGCGGCGATGAAGGCCTCGCTCCCACCTGCGGAGCCGGCCAGCGCATATCTGTTCGTCGGACCGACGGGCGTGGGGAAGATGACCACGGCGCTGGCCTGGACCCGGGCGCTGATGTGCAGTGGCGACGCTGCTGCCGGACTGTTTGACAATGAGAGTGATGACGACGTCTGTGGCGTATGCGGGCCATGCGTGAAAATCGAGAAAGGTTCGCACCCTGATCTTCACATTGTTAAGCCGGAGACCAGGGATAAAAAAGTCACCGAAGAGATCGACATCGTGCATATCCGGGAGCTGACCGCCCGGCTGGCCTACAAGCCATATGAGGCGGAGCGGGCCGTGGCCATCATAGACGGAGCGGACAAAATGAACCTCTCCGCCGCCAACGCGTTTTTAAAAACATTGGAGGAGCCGCCCGGCGACACAGTAATCATCCTGATAGCGTCCAACCTCAACTCGCTGTTGCCTACGATTATTTCGCGGTGCCGTGTTGTGCGGTTCCGGCCGGTGGCTTTCGAGCTGATGGTAAATTTTTTGTCGGAGCGGCTGAAAGTAAGCGGGCAGGAGTCGCAGGAGCTGGCTGCGCTTGCCAAAGGCTCGCCCGGCGCGGCTTTAGGAAGCGGCCTGGAAGAAAAAAAGAGTATACGAGATGAAGCGATGGCGATGATAGCTAACGCCAGCGCAGATCCGTTGGCCCGGGCGTATAGAAAAGCGAACGAGCTGGATAAAACCGCCAACCGGAAAAGGGCTGATCTGCTCTTGCCTGCGGCGCAGGAGATCATACGGGACATGATCCGCCTGAAAATTACAGGGAAATATGATAATTTAGTTAATATGGACCTTGTTACAACAATAAGTGAGGCAAGCGCGAGGTTTTCTTGTAAACGACTGATGGATATTTTTGAACTGGTGGAAGAGATGAAGACCGCAAGAAAATGGAACATCAACCCGCTTCTGGTTTACAACCTGCTATTGCTGGAAATGAAAGAATGAGCGAACCGAAACAACAGGACCGGCCAGACCAGCAGACAGCGCAGGATGTTGATGACGACCAAAACGGCCAGAGCCAATCTGACAAAAAGTTTGTCATCGGTGTGATACTGGAGACAGGTGGCAGCATCAACTATTACTATTGGAACAATATAGAGCTGAAAGTTGGCGACCTGTGCATAGTCCAGGAAGATAAATATTTCGAGTTCGGCACGGTGGCCATCTCCCGTTTTTTATTGTCGGGGAAATGTTGCCGGGCGAGGCCGTCGGGCAAGATCATCCGCATGGCCAATGATAAAGATATCGACCGATCGATTGGTAACGGGCGGAAAGAGAAAGCCGCCATGGCTTATTGTCGAGACAGGATATATGAGCGCAACCTGTCTATGAGCCTTTCCAAGGTCCACTACACGCTGGACAGCAGAAAAGCGTTTTTCTATTATACGGCCGACAACCGCGTCGATTTCCGTGCGCTGGTGAAGGACCTTTGCAACCATACCCGGGTGAAGGTGGAGATGCGGCAGGTCGGGGTGCGGGACGAGGCCAGGATGCTGGGCGGGTGCGGCCCCTGCGGGCAGGAGTTGTGTTGCTCCAAGTTTCTGAACGATTTTTCACCTGTGACGATACGGATGGCGAAGGATCAGGGCCTGTCGCTGAGTCCGGAGAAGATATCTGGCGTCTGCGGCCGGTTGATGTGCTGTCTTTCCTTTGAGCATGCCACATACAAGCAAGCCTTGAAAGGCGCGCCGAAGATGGGCAAAGCTGTGGTGACCAATGATGACAGGTGCGGCAAGGTGTGCCAGCTAAACGCATTGAAAGAGACCGTGGTTGTGGCGTTCGAGGATGGCTCCAGAACGGAATATCAGCTTTCTGAAGTAAAAAGAGCTAATCAGCAAACCTCCGGGGCGCGTTGGCCTGATAACGGGCCTGGCCAGAACAAACCGTCCACGTCAGCTTCAAATGGTGGTGATCGACAAGATAACGCGGCTATGGATACCACGAATGCAGAACCAAAAACAGCGGCCGATAAACCGGCCAGAAAAGAAAACCTGCAAAACAATGGCAGGAAATCAGTAGTTAGAGACAAGCCTGGCGAACGTCGGCCCATTAAAAAGCATCGGCGCCCGCCCAGGTCCGGACGTAGAAAAATTGATCAAGAGGAAAAAGGAAATGAGTAGAAGTTTTATGACCGTAATTGTTTTCTTTTTGGCTATAGCGTGGAGCGCTCCAGCGATCGCCGAGGAAATCTATGTTGAGGGCAGTAAAGCCAGGATGCGCTCTGGCCCTGCGACAAAATATGAGGTTTTGTGGGAAGCGCCAAAGTATACCCCCCTGGAGTATCTGGCCAAGTATAAGGACTGGTATGTGGTGCGGGACCGCGAAGGCGACGTGGCCTGGGTCAGTAACCAGGTGATCGGCAAGGGCAAGGCGGCCATCGTCACCAATACCAAAGCGAACATCCGCAAAGGCCCCGGCACAAACAATCCCATCGCCTTTTCTGTGGAAGAGGGTTATGTTTTCCGTGTGCTAAAGAAAAAAGGCGACTGGTATAACGTCAAGGATGTGGAAGGCGATGAAGGCTGGGTGATCAAGGATCTTGTCTGGGTGTCCCGCTGAATAGCTAAATCGAATGGCGGTTGCGTCTGTGGCCGCCTTTAATTGATTTCTATATCAATATGTTTCACTTCAGGGACATTCTCCCTTATCTTGCTCTCAATAGCGTCCACATGTCGGCCGATGACCCTGGGGATACGTTGCGCTGTGGCGGCGGCGAATTTCACAAAATCTGTTTTATCCCGGATCGATCGAAACTCCTGCTCCAGCTCCCCGTCGGCGTATAGTTCTTTCAACAAGGCGGTTCCATCCAGCTCCGCTTCGAACGATATGCGGTACTCGTCCAGGCTGACTATGGTCGACTTGAATTCCACCACCTCGTCGATGATCGGCTCCGACTGGAGATACGCCATCACCTTTTCCTTTGCGTCCGCCGGCATCGCCCTTTCGATCAGGTAAGAGCGGTTGATATTGATCAGCACGACCGCCATGACCGCCAATAGAACACCCACCACGATCGAGCCGACGGCGTCCCACACCACCATCCCCGTCGCTTTCGTCAGATAGAGGCTGACCAGGGCGATGACTATGCCAAGTAGCGCGATGGAGTCCTCGAACACTATGGCCAACGTGGTGGGGTCGCCGCTCTCCATGGCGGCTTTCAGGCTGGGGCTGCGGCTCTTCAGCTCTTTATACGCGATGATGAATGTCACCGATTCGATGGCAAATGAAAGCAGGAGCAGCCCAATGGTGAGCATGCTGACATGCACCTCCGCATGGTCCGCCATCAAGGTTGTGACGCCATGATAGATGGTGACCCCCGCCCCGATGAAAAACACGCCGCACGCCGAGATGACCGCCCAGAAAAACCGCTCCTGTCCATAGCCATATCGATGTCTTTTGTCGGGCGCCTTCTCCGATCGTTTGACGCCGACCAGCAGCAACAGCTGGTTCGATATATCGGCGAGGGAGTGAATGACCTCGGCGAACAACGTGGCGGACCCGGACATCATGAACCCGGCGAATTTCGCCAGGGCGATTATGGTGTTGCCTGTAACAGCGGCCAGCACAGAGGCCAGCCCGGCTGTTTTTCCATGTCCGCCTGCCATATCTGTTCCCGTTTGATTATTTCAACAGCTTGCCCAGCCGGTTGAGCCGAACGTTGTAGCTGTTATTTTTCCATGACCAGTGGATTATAAAAGCCTTGCCATGGATTTTCTTCATATCAAGCGTTCCCCACACCCGCGAATCCTGGCTGTTATCTCGGTTATCGCCCATCATAAACAGGTTCCCTTCCGCGATTTTCACCGGCCCGAAATGATAGCCGCTGCTGGCGCCTTGATATATTGCATACGGCTCGTTCAAAGGCTTGCCGTTGATGAATACGTTATTGCCTTTCACCTCCAGCGTCTCCCCCGGCAGGCCGACAACCCGCTTCACAAAATCGCGGCTGTCATCCTTTGGGTATTGGAACACGATGATGTCGCCCCGCTCCGGCTCGCCGAAGTAATAGGCCATTTTATTCACCAGCAGATGGTCGCCCACCAGCAGCGTGTGGAGCATCGATTCGGAGGGTATCTTGAACGCCTGGACAACGAAGGTGCGGATAAAAAGCGCCAGCAATACCGCGATCACCGCCGCCTTTATCAGCTCTTTGGCGGAGGCGGTCTCCTCCTTCCGCTCCTGATCGCCCGACGATTGCAACGCTTTCTCTTTCATCCAGCCCTTTCCATCCTCTACTGTTCCGTCTTCAGGATCGCCAGAAACGCCTCTTGCGGAATTTCGACCTTGCCGATGTTTTTCATCCTCTTCTTGCCCGCCTTCTGTTTCTCCAGCAGCTTGCGCTTCCTCGTCACATCACCACCATAACATTTTGCCAGCACATTTTTCCGCAGCGCCTTCACATCGGTTCTGCTGATGATCTTGCCGCCGATCGCCGCCTGGATAGAGACGTTGAACATCTGCCTCGGTATCAGCTCTTTCATCTTCGCCGTCAGGTCCCGCCCGACACTGTACGACTTATCTTTATGGACGATCATCGACAGCGTGTCCACCACCTCGTTATCCACCAGCAGGTCCAGCTTCACCAGGTCCGCCACGTTATAGCCATGATACTCATAATCCATGGAGGCATAGCCGCGGGTGATCGATTTCAGTTTATCGTAAAAGTCGAGCACAATCTCGTTCAGCGGGATCAGGAACACGAATTTCACCCGGTCGGTGGAGATGTATTCCATACTTTTCTGCTCGCCCCGCCGCTCTCTGGCCAGGGCCATCATGGCGCCGATATACTCGTCGGGGCAGATGATGGTGGCTTCTATCACCGGCTCCGCTATGCTGCTCCGTTCGTTGGGGCCGGGCAGATGGGCGGGGTTGTCTATGGATACCTCTTCGCCGTTATTCAGCGTCACTTTATAGACCACCGTGGGCGCCGTGGAGATCAGCGCCAGGCCGAACTCCCTTTCTAACCGTTCGCGGATGATGCCCATATGCAGCAGGCCCAAAAATCCGCAACGGAACCCGAACCCGAGCGCCAAAGAGCTTTCCGGCTCGAAATGAAACGATGAATCGTTCAGCCGCAGCTTGCCCAACGCGTCGCGCAGTTTTTCATATTCGTCGCCGTCTATCGGGTATAGCCCGGAAAAGACCATCGGCTTCGCCTCCTCGAACCCGGGCAAGGCTTCGGTGGCGCCATTTTTCGCCGAGGTGATCGTGTCGCCGATCCGGGCGTCCGATATGGTTTTGATCGCCCCGGTGAAAAAGCCAACCTCGCCGGCGGAGAGCTGTTTCACATTCTCCGGTTTCGGTGTGAACACGCCCATCTTGTCGATCTCGTACTCGGCGCCGCTGGCCATGAACATGACCGTGTCACTATTGTTTATGGTTCCGTCTATCATCCGTATCAGCGACACAACCCCTTGATAAGAGTCGTACCAGGAATCGAGCAATAAACCGCGGGCCGGGGCGTCGAGGTCCCTTTTGGGCGGCGGGATCCGCTCCACTATCGCCTCCAGTATCTCCTTGATACCGGTCCCCTGTTTGGCGGAGGCGGGGATCACCTCTTCGGGCGGTATACCGATGACATCGTTTATCTGCTCCGATACCGCGTCCAGGTCGGCGGCGGGCAGGTCGATCTTGTTGACCACCGGGATCATCACCAGATCGTGCTCCAGCGCCAGATGGACGTTGGCCAGGGTCTGCGCCTCTATCCCTTGCGACGCATCCACTATCAGCAGAACACCTTCACACGCCGACATACTGCGCGACACTTCATACGAGAAATCGACATGGCCCGGCGTATCGATCAGGTTAAGGATATAGCTATCGCCCGATTCGGCCGTATACTCCAGCCGGGCGGTCTGCGCCTTTATGGTTATGCCCCGTTCCCGCTCTATATCCATGGTGTCGAGCGCCTGATCTTGCATCTCCCGGTCGGACAGGGCGCCGGTATATTCCAGCAGCCGGTCGGCCAGGGTCGATTTGCCATGGTCGATATGGGCTATGATCGAAAAGTTTCTTATTTCCATGTCAAATCATTTTTTGTAAAGCGCTTTTCGATAACGCAGAGAGTAAAAACAGGAATGCGCACGATAATACAATAGCCGCGCCGGACGCGATATCGAAATAGTAGGAAACGGTCAGCCCGGTGATAACCGAGATAAGGGACGTGGCGATCGATATGACAAACTGCATCCGGTAGTTGCCGGCCAACGCATAGCCGACCGCGCCAGGGATCACCAGCAGGGCGGAGACCAGCACGATGCCCAGCAGCTTGATAGAGACCACAATCGTCACAGCGATCATGATCAACAACGCGTCCTGCAATCGGTCAACATTGATGCCGCACACCCGCGCCCACTCCTCGTCGAAGCAGTAGGCGATCAGCTCCTTGAACAGGAAAAGCGTGACGGCAATCACCAGGACAAACGCTGTCAACGCGATGACAAGATCCGATGAAGAGACGGCCAGGATAGAGCCGAACAGGTATGAAAACAGATCGATGTTATAACCATCCATCAACCCCAGGATCATCACGCCAAACGCCATGGAAGCGGAGAACACGATGCCGATGCTGACATCCTCATGGACGCCCCCCTTCCGGGAGAGCCAGCCGATTATCAACGCGACAAAAACCGAGAACGCCAGCGTGGCCAACGTCAGGTTGATACCCAAAAACGCGCCGAGCGCAACACCGCCAAACGCCGAGTGGGAGACGCCCACCCCAACGAACGATATCTGTTTCAACACGATGAAAACCGATATCACCGCGCACAACGTCCCGATGATAAGCCCCGCCGTGAAGGCGCGGACCATGAACCCGTGGTCGAACATCTCCATCATTGCTCCGGCCCCGGCCGCTGGTCATGATCATGTTTGTTGACAACGCGATGCGGCACGCTGTGGCCATGCATCAGTATCTCCGCCTCGCATCCATAGGCGCTGCCGATCAGCCCGCTGGCCAGCGCGTCGGGGGGCGCTGAATGGCAGAACACTTTCTGGTTGATACATATCAGGTCGTCCACCATGCTGGTGATCACGCCGATGTCGTGGCTGACCAGCAGGATGGTCATATGAAAATTATCGATCAACGATTTGAGCATGGCATAGAAGTTGTCCTGCGCCAGCACATCCACGCCGGTGGTCGGCTCATCCAGCAACAGCAGCTTCGGCTTGGCGCAGAGCGCGCGGGCGATGAATATTTTCTGTTTCTCGCCGCCGGACAGCCCGCCGAACTTTTCGCCAGCGAGGTCCGCCGCGTCGACCAGCCGGAGCGCCTCATCCACAGCGGCGCGGCCATCTTTGCCTGGCGACCTGCCCAGCCCCAGCTTGCTATACAAGCCCATGGTGACCACATCGCGGGCGGAGACAGGAAAGTCGGGCGCCGCTTTACCAGATTGTGGAACGTACCCGATCAGGTTATGCGCCTGACCCGGGCTGTGCCCAAACAGGCGAATGGACCCGGCGTCTGGCTCTATTAAACCCAGCAATACTTTCAGCAGCGTTGTCTTCCCGGCGCCATTGGGGCCGACCAGCCCGGTGAAACTGCCCGCTTTTACTTCAAGGTTTACGTTGTCGAGGATGTTGCGCGCGCCGATGGTGACGGTGAGGTTCTCTATCTGAACGACATTGATTCCATCGATGGGGCCGCTACTGACCGATGTTTCATTCATCACGTCTATTCGTCGCTTTGCTGGACGAACTTACCTTGCTCCGCGTCCCACAGAAACAGGGCGTGGCCCCGGACCTCTCCGGAAAATATCGATATCACCACATGAAAAGCGTCCGGAAAGGAAGGCTCGTCCGTGCCGGCCCACATGGCGGCGCGATGGTCCTCCTGCGACCAATAGGCCTCATGATTCGGGTGGGAATGGTAGAACCCTATTATATCCAGGTTTTTTTCGCTGGCTTCCTTGAACGTCGCCATCAGCTCTTTCGGGTCGAGGAAATATCCGGTGTCCGCGTCCCGGTTGTAAAGCAGCGGGTCTTGCTCTTTGAGCTGGTGTTGTATGTTGGCGCCGGGGCGGACCTCGCTCTTTTCCGGCTCGCCCAGCTTCCCCATGATGACGCCGCAACATTCGTTGGGATATTCCGATACGGCGTGCCCATACATAATATCCAGGTCTTCCAGGCAAAGAAAACGTTTAATCGACATAACTTCCTATTGCATATATACAGAGATTTAATCAAATAGATAATTATAACCTTGAATTCAGGTTCCGCGCGTCGATTTTACTTGCCGATGCAAAACTCGTTGAATATTTTCTCCAACACCTGGTCGTCCACCACTTTACCGGTCAACTCTTCCAACGATTCTTTGGCGGCTTGCAAGTCCGCGGCCACGAACTCCCGGCTCAGCTTTTGCTGGACAGCATCTATGGCTCTGCTCACCGACTCGCCCATCTCCACCAGCCGTAACAGGTGGCGCTCCCTGGTCAGCATGGGGCCGTCTCCGGCGTTTTCACCCAGGATTTCAATCTCCGAAGTTATCCGCTTTTTCAGCTCATCTATCCCGTCACCGAATTTGGCGGAGATCGTGGAAACGGGGGACCCTGCGCGCTTTTCCAGATTTTCCAGGTCGAGCTTTAACTCCATATCTGATTTGTTCACCACCGGAATCAGCCTGATTGATTCCTTATCGGCCAGTAAATCATCCAGCAGGTCGATATCGCCGGTGTCAACTTCTCTGGATCCGTCGAACGTGATCAGCGCCAGGTCGGCGGATTTCGCCGATTGTATCGCCCGTGCTATGCCCAGTTTTTCCGCCCTGTCACTGGCGTCGCGGACGCCTGCGGTGTCGATTATTCTAACCGATATTCCATCTATGTGCAGCGTCTCCTCGACGGTGTCCCGGGTGGTGCCAGGGGTGTCGTCGACGATCACCCGGTCCCGCTCCAGCAGGGCGTTCATCAGGCTCGACTTGCCCACATTGGGCGAGCCGGCTATGGTGATCACTATCCCTTCCCTGTATATGCGACCCACTCCGTATGTACTTGTTAATTTGTCTATATCGTTTTTCAGCTGGTCCAGCTGGCCTGCTATCTCATCATCCGCCGCGATCTCCAGCTCTTCATCAGGGAAATCTATCGAGGTCTCGATGGCGGTTATGATGGTGACCAGCTTATCCTCTATCCCCGCCAGTCTGTCCGACAGCTTGCCATCCAGCTGGGAAAACGCCGTCTTCCAGCTTTTGTCAGATTTCGACCGTATAAGGTCTATGATCGATTCCGCCTGCAGAAGATCGATCCGCCCGTTCAGAAACGCCCGTTTGGAAAACTCGCCCGGCTCCGCGCTCCTGGCGCCCAGCTTTAGCGTGCGGTCCAACGCCTTGCGGAGCACCGCTGTCCCCCCATGGCAAGAGATTTCTACCACGTCCTCTCGGGTGTAGGTCCGCGGCGCCCTCATGGCCGTCACCATGGCCTCATCTATCCGGTTGCCGTCTGTGTCGATCACGTGACCGAAATAGACCTTGTGGGATTCGAATCTGCTCCGTGGTCTGCCGGAGGGGTTGCGGAAAACGGCAGCCAGAATATCGATGGCTTCCGAGCCGGAGAGCCTTACTATACCAATTCCCCCCTCACCCCTTGGCGTTGATATGGCGGCGATCGTATCTTCCTGGTTTGTTATATTCATAATGTTCATTGCATCCGCTGGTTTATCAGCGTCGGACCATTAGTATATCAATAACGGAAAATTTGATCGACATCAGAAGCGGCGGGTAGAGCGCCCCTGGTGTTATTCGGTGTCGTTCGCCAGCCTGATTTCCTGATCAAGCTGGCTGCACATATCCAGATGCTGCTCCAGGATAGTGGAAGAAGAATCTGTGACCTCCAGTGATATTCCAAATGCGTCGCAAGATTCTTTCGCTTTTTCAGTGAAATAATCCATATCACCAACGCCAGTATCGATAAGAAGACCACGCTGACAACCATTAAATATCTCCTTCGCCACTTCCATATGATCGACCCCGTAATCCCTGGCCTTGTTGATATGAAGCTTGTTGAATATCAAATCTATACCTTGCTCCGCCCATCCCGGGGTCATGAACCAGGTGCTCGCTTCTTTCTCTACTTCCTTGGCGTAGCGCTCCGGTGTGAGGAGGATAGCTATACAATCCCTTTCCTGGGGGTGGACGATGGGAATGTCAAACTGTTCATCGATCCTATACAGCGACTGGCAATATCCATAACCGAGGAAAATCACATCAACTCTGTCCTTAAGCGAGTTGATCTGCTCCACCAAAGCCTCTTTCAGCTTTTGAGGGTACATATGATCGCAGGCGTCTATATAGATAACCTCCGTGATATCGTCCCTCTTTTCCATAACTTTGTCCAGCTCCCGCTTCATTATCTTGCAGGCGAGGACACCAATGCTCATGGTTAGTTTACCAGGCTGGCGGTTCTAGGCTCTGAATAGTTGATCGATTTGACAGTATCCACATACGCGCGAATATTTACCAAAGGAGTGTCAGGCAAAATGCCACATCCGGGCGCTATGATATCCAGGCCTGCGTCTTTCACTTCGTTGACCATATCCACCACGTCATCCGGCGACCCCAGGAACAATTGCTGTACATTCAGGTTGCCCACCAGCGCGCATTTACCTTCCAGATCCTCTCTGGCTTTTTGTATATCCACAGGAAAATCGATCGATAGTCCGTTGGCTCCTGTGGCGGCCATCTCTTTTATCACTTTGCTGGGGTTGCCGCAAATATGCAATATTGATGGCACATTGAATGTGTCGATCAGTTTTGTGGTGTATGGACCGGAAAACTCGGTGAACAGGCCAGGGTTCAATGTCTGCGAAGTGCCATCGACAACCATCATGACATCCACACCAGCATCCATTAGACATTTGGCGTATACAGTTTGCATCGCCAGAATTTTGTCTAACATGTCAAATATTTTGCCTTTGTCATCTCCTATATCTTCAAATATTTCCTCGAAGCTGTATACAGTGCACAATACTTCAAATGGTGTTCCCAATGCTGCAATCAACGGCATGTCAGCCTCTTTTTCTTTGCTGACTATTTTGACCGCTTTTATTACTTCCGCCATTCTGCCTGATGTTGAGGGGTCAGGATATATCAGGCTATCGAGGGTGTTTCTGCCTTTAGGCTTGCTTATTGGAGGGTCCGATTCCGATCCATATCGGGTGTCACACCCCATCGACTCCGCCTCGATATTAATATCGAACGGCACGCGAATGGCCTCGTATCCGCATACTTTTGTCAAACCAAGCGCCAACTGGGCCATCGGCTCCGCATTGCGCAGCGCATCCGGCCAGAAGACGCCAACCTCTTTCATGGCGCCCACAGTTGCGTTTTGGGTTGGCACGACCACTGGAGGTCGATCTACCGGTTTCATATCTAGTACGTTTAACAATCGCTCCTTGAAGGTCATGCTATCTCCTTTATTATATCCATTATTTCGCCTTTGTTTGGCAACCTGCCAAGCTCATCTTTCGAATAGACAGTATTGCCATCAACTATCACATTAAAAACACCGTTTTTGCCAGCTATATAATCTATTTCACACTCATATTCACTCTTAATATCCATCGCCAGTTTCCCGGCAATCGGCATATAGTTACAAACCTTGCAATATTCGAATACAATTTTCATCACTTATAGCTCCTTTGATGTTCAAATCTTTGTCGCGTATAATACAATGCCTTTGGTTATTGGCGAGCTGTTGATCCCGGTCTCGCCTTTTATCTCTGGTTGCTTAAATCCTGCGTCTTTTAACATTGCCAGGAAAACCTTTCCCGGTATAGCGCCGCCCTCTCACCTGAACCAGCTTTTAACCAGATCCTCTTTGCATACTGCTTCATCCGAGGTCAATACCTGATCGGCGACCATCAGCTGGCCATTATGTTTCAGAACTTTGTGCATTTCATTAAACATTTTTTGTTTATCTGTGACAAGGTTTAAAACACCGTTGGATATTATAAAATCAAAATGATTTTCTGGAAACGGCAACCGGTCGTCACTGATTTCGACAAATTCGATATTTTCCAGGTTCATTTCATCGGCGTTCTGTCTGGCGCGCTCCAGCATGCCTGGTGTGATGTCCACCCCGGTAACTTTACCCGATGGCCCAACCAGAATCGACGCTACGACACTGTCCAGGCCGGCTCCACTGCCTATATCCAGAACGTGGGCGCCTTCGTTTATCCGCCCCAGTTTGAAAGGGTTGCCCACTCCACAGTAAGACTTGCTAACAGAATCCGGGATTGATTCCAGGACGCTTGCATCATACTCAAGAAAATCGAGCGCCGCTTTGCCAGTTATATAATTAAATTGGCCATCGGCGTTTAAAGCTACTTTAGAGTATTTATCATGTATGCTTTCTTCGATAAGTTTTTTATCTTCAGCAGAGAGAGCCTGCATAAGGTCGCGCCTCCCCTTCTAACCGGTGGCGGATTGCTTTGCCAGGCCCTTGATATCGCCAATAGGACAGCTCATAAAACATATACCGCAAACAGGCAAACCATACTTCGGTTCGTTGGTTACCATAAAGTCAGAGCAAGCTTTAATATCAACCAGTTCATCGTTACCCATGTCGCGGGTCCAGTTTATACCTTTGATCGCAGATACCGGGCAGACAGACTCGCATATGCCACAACTAAAACATTGACCCTCTGTATACTTTGTCGACGAAGGCTTCAGTGGCGCGTTGGTCAGGATTGTGGCCCAGAAAAGGTTCGGGCCATATTTTTTGTTCAACAACATTCCGTTTTTGCCTATCCACCCAAGCCCTGCGCAGGTTGCCGCGGTACGGTGTGGGAACAGGCTGTGTAAATATGAAGAGAACTTCCGCTCGGAACTGTTATGGATAGGAGGCAAGGAAAAGTATTTAAATCGACGCATCTTGAATTCTTTTTCCAGGGAACGAAGAATTCTGCCAAGGGTTTCTATCGCGTCGTTACTTTCCTCCATATAAGAGAGTATTTTGCGATGCTTTGTATCATCTGAGTCATCTCTACCATAAGAGCCATTGTTTTTATCCTGATAATATACAGCGATAGAAACCGCTCTGGTAAAATGTTGAAATTCCCCAGGCATAGCCATTTGCACATCATCATCAGACAGGTCAGCGACATCAACCAGATCTGCGCCCAAACCGATGATCCTGCGCTTAAGCCTCTCTGTTTTTATGGGCATATGACATCCATCCTTGCTTATGACGCTTTATACAAACGACTATACGCTCTGAATCAGTCTAATCTTGCATATGCAAAATTATCCTGATCCACAGCTTCCAGGTTTTCTAATGAAAACCTGTCCCGGGTAAGCCTGCTAAACTTTCTGCAGTTCAGACCTTTTAACTTTCACAAACTGCTTTGGTCCAACAGTTATTCTCACAAAGAGACCCGAATGAAATTCCTTCTCCATGCATTCATATTCTTTCGAATTTTCCAGCTTGACGATATCATCCCCTTTGGTAAGTTTCGCGTCTCTCGTTTCACCAATGTAGTTGACCCTCATTCTACCAGATGATTTGGAATATATTACTCTATCTCCGCTTGCCATTTGCGTCTCCTTAAAAAGATAAAATTTAGATATCACCACATATTTCCGACAACATAGAGTCGTCAGATTTCAACTTTTTTTACTTACTGATTTCCAAAGATGCTCCGAAAGAGGAAATTCGTTTGTCATATGAGGAAATTGCATAGCAGCGCCAAACCGGTCGTTAAAATCCGCTTCCAACGCCAACTCAATATATTCCACTTGTGTAGCTATCTCGTTTGCCTCACGACGTTTATCCGTATTCAGCAATGCCGCCCTGGCGCCATCACCCGCCGAGTTCCCAAGAAAAATTATTTTTTCCGGATCACAGTCTGGATACATACCTATCACTAAAGCCTGATCTTTGTCAATATGACTTCCGAAAGCTCCAGCTATCGCCAGCCGGTCAAAATTACATCCCATCTTGTTCATCATTATCTCACAACCGGAATATAGCGACCCCTTGGCCAGCTGTATCGCCCGGACATCTTTAATGTTCACATAAATATCTTCTTCAATGGCGGTTTCATGCGCCCAGGCAATTACATACTCCGGCACACCTTTCGTCCGCTCCCGAACCCGCGGTGTATCCAGCTCCATATTAAACCGACCGCTTTTTTCAATTATACCGGTTTTAAACATCTCCGCAATGGCGTCGATAATGGCAGATCCGCAAATACCACGCGCCTGCATATCTTCTTTACCATCGCTCCACTTATCACTTCCGATAACCTGGTAAGAAGCCTCCAGGGTTTCCGGGTCTATTTTTATCTTTTCAATGGCGCCCGGGGTAGCTCGAATACCATAAACAACCTCACCACCTTCCAGGGCCGGGCCAGTAGCTGTCGAACAAGATATAAGCTTATCCTTGTTGCCAAACACAAGCTCACCATTTGTTCCAATATCGATCAGCAAGGTCATCTCTTCACGATCATAAGGAGCGTCAGCAATCAGACAACCAACGTTATCCGCGCCAACAAACCCAGCTTCAATCGGCAACACATGCACATTACCAGAAGGAAGCATATTCAATCCAAACCGCTCCGCCTTTACATCCACAGATTTGTGCAACGCAGGCGCAAAGGGCGCCGCGCCAATATATTCCGGATTGATACCCAACAGAATATGGTGCATTGCAGTATTACCCACCAGCACCACCTCGCTGACATCTTCAGGCTTCAGCCCCACTTTTTCCGTAGAGTTTTCAACAATAGTGGAAAGACCACGAATAATTGTATCTTGCAATTCTTTGATACCCGCCTGCTCATTAATCATGCAATACGTTATGCGAGACATAACATCCTCACCATAACTGACCTGAGGATTCATCATCGATTCTGTGGTCAAAACCTCGCCAGTATTCAAATCGGTCAGATACCCTGCGACAGTTGTCGTTCCAATATCAACCGCCAAGCCAATATTAGTGTCAACTTTGCCCGGCTCAACACGAATAATTTCTCTATTATTAAGTACGGTAACCGTCACCTTCCATTGCGAGTTTCTTAGTGTGTCCGGTATACCTTGCAATACTTTGTAGTCAGCGTCGACTTTTTCTATGCCATGCTCCTCCGCCAAAGCGCTTTCGATCCGCTCCAGGTCGCCCTTGGGATCATGCAGGTCTGGTGGGGTCAACTCAAGGTAATATTTTCTCACCGCAGGTTTGATTTCTATATCAATATCGCTGGCAGCCTTGCTGACAATAGATTCGCCAGTCCGGCTTCCTTCCGGCACAAACACCAGAACATCACCCATAACCTTGGTGGAGCAAGCAAGCCGGATATTTTCTTCCAGCTCTTCAGAGGCGAGCTCCGCATGCTTCTTTTTCAGTTTTTCAAGTTTTTTCTCTGCCTTTTCACGATCTATAACTGTCTTGGCCGCGGCAATTTCCGCTTCAAGCTCGATAACAATTTTTTTATCTTTCTCCGCCATTCTGCTCACATGGCTCAAAGACGAAGTTATGCCTTCCTTGGGGAACTCTCCTTCCATTATTTGTACTTTACACTTACCACAGGTAAGATTATCACCACAAACAGCTTCTATCCCCACTCCCAGTTTTCTGGCAGCGTTTAATATTGTAGTCCCATGAGGTACGCTGGCGCGCCTCCCGGAAGGTTGGAAGATTACATTATGCTCCATTTAATTATTCCCCTTAATCCCTTTTATATATAAGCGTGGAACCCGATTTATATACCGGGCCCCACACGATGTTAATCATTAATTCGGTGACACTAAACCCTTGCGCAGTGAATCCAGCATGTTCATCGCTTCCCGAAGCGCGTTCGGCGCGTTGTCAGCTGTGGTATCTGCGCCATAATCCTCAACCGTCTTCTCACTGATTGGCGCTCCGCCGATCATGATCATAGTATTCGGATTTTTCTCCTTGATCATCGGAATCAGCTTCTTCATACCAACCATCGATGTGGTCATCATGGCCGAAAGCATAACTATATCCGAATCTGTCTTCAACTGCTCGTCCACAAAGCTCTGCAGCGGCACGTCGCGACCCAAATCATGAACTTCCCAACCGGCGGATTCGAAAATCGCCTTGATCAGGTTTTTGCCCAGATCATGAACGTCACCCAGCATAACGCCAAGCACAACCTGACCTTTAATGCCATCGCTTGTTTCGATATGCGGCTTCAATACGTCAAGCGCCGCATACAATGCTTTTGCGCAAAGCAGTGTTTCCGGAACAAAGTATTCGTGACTATCAAACTTTTCACTAACAGTTTCCATTCCCCCTGCCAGGCCGTCCATAGTCATACGATACGCGTTGCACCCGTCAGCCACAGCCGCTTCAGCCAGTTTCTTGGCTTCGTCAACCTTATAGTAGATAACCGCATCTTGCAAACCAGCGATTATCTCTTGTTCTCTTTCTTCAGTACAAGCCATTATATTCTCCTTAACATTTAAAAAAGTTGTTTTTAATAAACCCCATATTTTTTAGCTGCGTCTACGATCAGCTTTGCGTTCTTCAGAGGAGCGTTGGGTGGATACTCGCAACCGGTGGACATGATATACCCGCCGTTTGGTTTGTATATCTCGATCTCCGCCTTCGTCTCTTCCTCGATCTCTTCCTCATCTCCCAGCATGGCCACAGGACCAGGAGGCATCCAGCCGATGGAACAGACCTTGCTACCCCATTTCTCCTTCTGCTCTTCCCAGCTGTCCACATCGTCCGCCACATAGGCGTGGGATATTGCGTGCGGGATTCCGTGCTCGATTATCTCATCAAAATATATACCGTTGCCGCAGTTGTGATGCACCACCAACGCGCCGGTGTCCTGGATCGCCTTGCACACCTTCATCATACCCTTCGCTTCAAACTTGCGCCACAACGGCTTGCTCAATATGCTCTCCGACGCGTACAGGTTGTCGTAACATACAGCATGCGCCCCGGCTTCCTGCTGCGCCACCGCATACTCCGCCAATACATCGTCCATGATCTCGATCGCTTCCATCACTTCATCAGGATACTCCACAAGGTCCATGAAAAACTTCTCCGGGCCGCGCATCATGCTCAACGTGCCCAACGAACCGTATACAAAGCCAACGATAGCATGGCTGGTGCCGATCTTCTTCGATAACGCCGCCGTCGCGTCTATGATCCCCTTCATACGCTTCGTCTCACGCGGGTTGATCGACTTGATCTTCTTGTAATCTTCAGGACCCTTGATAAATGGATCGTCGTAGTTAGGGTGCGCGGTGTCCATCACTGGATAAATGGTCTCGCATCCAAAAGCCTCCGCCTCCACGGTGAGATCGATCAGCATTACGATTCCAGCCATATCGCAATACTCTATCGCGTCCACATGACCAGATACAAATGCGTCGATATTCTCGCAACGGGACCACTCTTCGTACGTTATACCCGAAAACCGGTGCGCCGCTCCGCATATCAGGGGCGCCACAGGGACACGATCTGGCACTCCACCCGTCGCCGCCACTGCCACTCGTTCCAGTTCACTCATTTCTTCAGCCATAATATCCTCTCCTAATTACAGTTAAATGAACTCAAAAACTACTACTACCCTCACACTTAATCAACTAGGATCAGCCCACTCCAGATAATCTCATTTTCGGGAGGCATCTTAAATGGCAGTCCTGCGTTAATACATGTTTTAAAAACATCAACCCCTACACCTTCCATGGAAGGCCTGGCCTGGTACGGAAAACGGCATTTTTCACCAGAGTTGACATCCACACACTCTCTGCAGAGCATGCAGTCTCCACCAATAAAACCTGTCGTATAGTGAAAACCCATAGACATGGACATAGCTTCCACATCATTAACCAACAGGTGCAGCCTTATGGCGGCAAGCTTCATATTGTCCAGGTCAGTATATACTTCTTCTGATTCTTTTATTTTTTTATTGCTGGCGCCGGGCGCCGCTATAAACTTTAAGACCTTCTCCTTGTCCGCATCGGCAAGCTCGCCGGTAATTGAGCTTCTGGTCTGCACCAGCAACGCGTTATCATAAGTGGCCAGAACCTTTCTGAACTCGTCCACCGACATGATGTTCGGCGGGCAGGTCAGGCAGTGACCATAATGCGGGCACAGCGGTATTTCGCATTTCATCCTGACCCGATCATCCACGACTATCTCACGGGCCGAGAACACCTTCGCTTTATAAGCGCCTTTATCCATCGCCTCTTTACACAACTGTTCAAGCTGTGTAGATTTATCGACCAGATGTAATGATTTGCTCATAACAAAATTACCTATTTCATAAAATGAAATTTTTTCGGTTTATATGTCCTGGCGTTAACCATGTTCTCATTCAGCACTTTATGTTTTATCTTCCAGCATTTCGGACACATGTAGCGGGATCGCAAACCACGGTCCATCCCTACGTATCTTTTTTCCAAATGGTCTCTGCACGCTTTTGTGCTACAGTCTGGACAGATATAGATAGCTGGTTTTTTGCATTTAAAACAGACTTCCATCTTCTTCTCTCCTAACCTAACTTGTAAGACGTTTATAAATAAGTGGCATGATAACAGGCAAAGCTTCCACATTATTAATAACAGTGAAGTTCGACTCACCATACATATAAGGAAGATACTCGCTGCTCTTTTTATCCACCGTAATACAAAAATAGGTCAAACCTTGTCTTCGCCCCTCCATAAGCGCCATCCGTGTGTCTTCCAGGGAGTATGTTGAATCGCCATAATCCACATCATAGGGCCTGCCGTCTGATAATAATATCAATATTCGGATCCTTGATGACTGCTTTTTCAATATGGAGCTGGCATGCCGAATCACCGCGCCCAGCCTGGTCTGCGCCATCGGCTTCATACCTTCAAAACGCATCTTGACTTCATCATCATACTGGTCATCAAAATCGTGAATGACGTAAAAATCCACCTTCTCTTTAGTCTTGGTGGAAAAACCGTATACTGCCCACTGATCCCCTATGCTTTCCAATGCCTCCGCCATCAAAACGATTCCCTCTTTTTCCACATCGATTATTCTTTTACCCGACGGCATTTCGTCACTAGTAGAATAACTCATATCGACCAGGAACGCCACAGAGACATCCCTCAGGTTTTTTTCCCTTCGTATATATACCTTGTCTGATGGGGTTAATCCAGCTTTTCTGTCTATGATCGATTCAATCAATGCGGAGTAATCTATATCATCGCCCCGCTCTTCGCGGAAAAATCGCTGGATCCTGTCTGGGCGGAGCATGCTGAAATGCCGACGCAACTGGCTGACAACACCGTAATTGTTTTCTATAGCTTCGTTGTAAAACGACAGACTGGACGGGGCCATATCCATCTCGCGAACCTTGCACCAGCTTTTGTTGTAATCATCTATTCCATTGTTCCATTCATCGTAATGAACAGTCCGCCTGATAGCTTTTTCCGACTCCAGGTCCTTGATGGTCATCTCAATCACTTCGAAAAGATCATCTCTTTTCTCCGGGTCGTCAACACGCCAGATCAGATCCTCAGGCTCGATCCCTTCGTTCTCTTCAATTCTGTCGAACGCCTCCAGCACAGTTTCTTTTGTAAGGTCGTCAAACTTGTCATCGAACCGGGACATGGAATCCTCCAGAAGATTCTCCATCCCGACTTTGGCGTTCTTTACCAACTCGAAATCGAGAACGCCCCTGTAGAACGGCCTTTCCGGTGTCTTGCGCTCTGTTTCAGAGGTCACATCCTTGTCCCCTTCCACCTGCTTGTATATATCGTACGCCAGGTCCAGGGTAGATTGCGCCGTTGCGCTGGTCGATTTTATTTTCTGAACAGCTTCACCCAGCAAGCTCGCCAGCTTTGCTTCGAAATGGCCTGCGTTTTCCAGGTTTTGCGGAACACCGAAACAGATCGATTCAAATACAGACAACGGCTCATCGGCTCTCTTTGCCAGATACTTTTTCGCCAATCCTGCCCTGTCCTTAACCAGGCCTGGGTATTGCTCACCCATCAAAAAGTCAACCCGCTCATCTTCCAGGAACTCAAAAACCCGAAACGCCATGGCGGAATCGTGAAAGCCGTTCAGCCTGGCAACGTCATCCACCGTCAGTTCAAAGGTGCCATGTTGCTGATGCGCGATCTCGTGGGCCAGCGATAGTTTGAATGTCATGAAATCGAGGTCTTCATCACCAAACACCGAAATTTGTGATGGGAGAAAAATGTTGGCCCCGTCGGTGACACTGAGAAACCGCGCCAGGCCGGGCAGGTTTTTGTAGAAAAGTGATGAAGAGCGTAAAAGAACTTTTGATTCGGCAAGCGCCTCGGCGTATGGTCGAAGCACGGTATGGATCTCTTTCAGCTCCAGCCCCTGGACCAGCCCTTCCACCGCCTGACGACCGCTGCTGGTCTGCAAGGAAAAGAACGCGTTGCCTTTTGTTTTATGCTGGTCGGTGACCTGCAGCCCCTGCTCCACCCATTTTTCTATATCGTTCATCGACAGCCGGCTGAGTATCTGCGGCGCCGATTTGAAATATTGTATGCCCAGGTCCAGTTTTTTGCTTTTCCCTGCCAATGCGCCAACGGCCAGCAGGCTTTGGGCTTTATGCTTGGCTTTAATTTTTGGGCTTTTCTCCACCAGGTCGATACCCAGCCCTACCCATCGCTCCATATCGCCCGGCTCTATCTTGGTGACCGCCTCCGGGCTGGCCTTGAAATACTCTTTTGCCGCCCGCCACGATTTGCCTGCCAGCTTATTGCCCAGGCCGGCCCATTCAGAAAATTTGGCGCCGCCCAGATGCTGCAACACCTTCGGGCTGGCGTTCAGATATTCCACCGCCACATCCTGATCGACACTGGCCAGCGAAGCGGCGTTTTCCAGCCAGTCGAGATGGAACCCGTGATCGGTCTCGGATATTTCGACCATTTTTTTGAATGATGCGATGCCGACGCTCCAGTTGGCCTTGCCCATACCGATGATAATCTCCAGGGCGGTGCGGCGATCATCCTTGCTATCTATAACAGACAGCGCCCTGGCGCCGGAGCCTAACAACCATTCGCATGCGGATTTGTTGAAAGAATGGAACATTTCTGCAATACTGAAAAAACTGTCCAGGCCTTGCTCATCCAGAATCGGCCCGACTTCTTCAAGACATTGGGCGAACAGCGCTTCCTGCCCAATCTTCTTGCCCAAGTCAGATCCTGTTTGCGTCATGGTCACTCGTTATATTATAGAAGAGACTATCTCTTCCAAGGTTTTCCTTATCTGGACATCATCGGTGATCGGGTCTATCAAAGCGCTGGTGCACGCCCGTCTCGGCTCGATCCCGTTCTTTATCAGCACCCCTGCGTATATCAGCAACCTGGTGGACGCGCCTTCGTCCAGGCCGCTGTTTTTCATGGTACGAAACTTCTCCGCCACTTTGCGCAGGTCATTGGCGTCTTTTGCGCTTACACCGCTTTCATGGACGATGATCTCTTCTTCCAGGCTGGCGGCGGGATAATCGAAATCTAGGCTGATAAAGCGCTGTTTCGTGCTCTGCTTCAAATCCTTAAGCACTGTCTGGTACCCGGGGTTATAAGAAATCGCCAGCATGAAATCGTCGCTGGCTTCCACAATATGCCCACGCTTCTCCAGCGGCAAAACCCGCCGGTCATCGGTGAGTGGGTGGATAACAACGGTGGTGTCTTTTCTGGCTTCCACAATCTCATCCAGATAGCAGATGCCGCCATGTTTGACCGCCGTGGTCAACGGGCCATCCTGCCATACCGTCGAGTTGCCATCCAGGAGGTACCGGCCAACCAGGTCACTCGATGTCAGGTCTTCGTGACATGCCACAGTAATAAGCGGAAGCTCCATCTTGTATGCCATATACGACATAAACCGGGTCTTGCCGCAACCGGTGGGACCCTTTAACATAACTGGCAGCTTATGCTCATATGCAATCTCGTATAACTCGACTTCATCACCAGCAGGAAGATAGAATGGCTCTTCCTCTATCCTGTAATCCTGAATATCCGTCTCGGTGCCGGGCTTTACCATTGCGTGTGACATATTTTATTTTTCCTTTAAACCAAAGGGGCTAGGCAAGCTCCTTTGTATAATTAAATTTGTCCAGAACCTGATCCAGCGAAGATTCTGTAAGCTCTTTTACTTTTTCTTTTTCGATACCAAACACCACCGAGTTTACAGTAACAACCATTTTCCCGACCGGCTCTCCATCCTGGCCATTGACCGTTGCTTCAGCGCCTTCACCAACGACAGAGCCATAGTAATACTGCCCCTCAGCTTCAATATGCGCTTTCACATGACCAATATCTATAACACCGTTATCTATCAGGGTCTGTGATAATGTCAGCAACAGGTCTTGGATAAAATTGCGCAATTCGACAGGATCCACCTCTTTCGCCATGGTAACTTTATGGCTCATGCCATACGAGTTTATCCCTTCGTGGGGCAGTGGCTTATTCGAGGTCTCCTGAATATCGTTCATGCGTTTACTGTAATTTCGATAATATCATCGGCGATCTCTTCGACACCTTCACCATTTTTAGTAGAGATGAAAATGATTTTCGCGGATGGATTGGTTTTCGAGACAAACTCACCTGCTGTTTTTACATCTTCTTTACTACTCGCGTCCATCTTGCTAAGCGCCACAATATCCGCGTCATTCAGCTGCGTGGTGACAAGCCGCTTCAGCGTTTCGTAACTTATCAGCTTATCGACGCGTGTAGTGTCAAAAAGCACAACGGTAGGGCCAAAACTGATATCTGTCTCTTCGTTGGTATGCTTTGCCACATCATTTATGGCATTCGGCACGGCAATCCCCGTCGGCTCTATAATAGTAATATCCGGCTTTTGGGTCGCCGCCAATGCATTCAAGGTGGCTATAAGGTTGCCAGCGATCTGGCAACATATACAGCCACCCCCAATATCTTTAACCGTAAGGCCAAATTCACTCATCACCTTGCCATCCACTGGAACTTCGCCAACATCGTTGACCAGGATCGCAACTTTCTTCCCTTTTTCAGACAGCGCCCTGACCAAAGTCAGGATTAGTGTTGTTTTACCTGATCCCAGGTATCCGGCAATTTGAACAAGTTTCATACAAGCCTATAATAAATTGTTAATAATCAACCCTTAAGTGATACAACCAGCTCCTGCATATTCTCTGGTGTAACTTCCGGCCAGATGTCGCAACCAGGCCATACCGCGCTGGCGCCTTCGCACATTTTCAACACTTCCGGCTTCACATCCGCCAGGCTGCCCTGATGCAAGACTTTGATAGGATCAAAGCCGCTCAGAATTATCGCTTTTTCGCCCAGCTTTTTCCTGCTCTCGGCCATATCGTTTTTGTGGTCCACACTCACTGCGTCGGCGCCACATTCGGCCATCGATTCAATGATGTAGTTGGTGTTTCCACAAATATGAAGAATGGAAGGGCGTGGCATTTTTGAAATGACGTTGATCAGGTGCGGCTTTACAAGGCTGTTAAAGCTTTTCGGGCTCATAACATCCGATGTTGCGCCCATTTCTCTCAATGTGAAATAGTCAGCGCCGGCTTCTTCATAAATTTTGAATGCGCTAACCACCACGTCTGACAGTTTCCCAAGCAGGTCGTTCGTTTTTTCTGGAGCGGTGAAGGACTCTTCAAGCAGCTCATCAAGCTCCTTGAGCTGGCCGGCCAGTGTGAAAGGCCCAAGCACATGAACACCAACGGCCACTTCGTCGCCAAAATCTTTTTTCAGCAATTTGATAGCTTCAACAACAACCGGGATCCTGCCAGCGGTGGCCAGATCGTCAGGATAGCTAACGTTATTATCGGGACCAACAGATTTTTCCCGGATCGTTGGATAGAGAACCTGGTTCTCACCTTCATAAAAATTCGGTTTCGATCCCAGGGCCTCCGCCTCGACAGCCAGGTCGAACGGCACCACCGCGCATTCGAAACCATATTCATGATACATCCCCGCCGCCGCTTTGGCCATCTCTGCCGGGTCGCGATGAACGTTGTGGAATTGAATACCGTACTTATCCAACACTGGTTTAATTATGTTACCCATACCGCTAAAGACTGGCGGACGGTCTACTTCTTTACCGGCTAAAAAATCGAGAACCCTCGCTTTGGGTGTTAACGTACTAGACATATCATGACCTTATTTTTTTGAAGTTTTTGGTTTGGAAACAGGTATGTTGATAACCAACCTTGGTTAAGCTGTCAGGATCCAGGAGAGATATTCGCTCCCTGAATGTGAGAGGCGCAGATAGCGTGCTTGCGTCGCTTACATCACAAAAGCAAATATTCGCTTTGTAAAGCATGGCCTTGTCCTATTCCCCAATTTAATCTGGTGTCAATTCCCAAAAGGCTCTCTACGAAACCCAGGAAACATTAAACAACATTGGCAGGTATTCTGGCTCGCGGATCGTTCTAATTGCATTGCCTTCCCACACAATATTGTATGCAGTGGCGCTCATCATGCTTTCGTCCCCGCTTACAGCGGCGAGACCGCAACCGATTTTAACGGTTTTCCCTATTAACTGACTGGACCAAATGTTGAATTTAACAATTGCTAATGCTTTTTGTACCGCCTATTTTTCTCCTTCTATTTAACATGCGCGCTTTTATGCATGTGTAACAAAATTAAAAAAACAACACCATCACCACTACTTAATTCTAGCAGACTTTACGAAAAAAAAAATCGAAAGAATGCTTTTAACCGTACCAACTGCATTTTAACATTTGATAACAGCTCACGTATTTTATTCACAGCAACATGGTATGTCAAGTCTAAAAATTTATTTTTTGCTATTTATTTTTGATATCACAATAACTTATTGATTTATAATAATATACAATAATTTATTGTAACCGGAATGTGTAATGAATGCTCACAAATTACAAAATTTTCTTATATTGATGGCCCCCACAGGTTGCGCCATAATTAAGCAGTGCTGTTATTCACAATGCTTGCCAAAAACTTGCCTGCTAACTTAACCCATTGATAAATTAGTCTCTAGATGCCTTTATTGTAACTTCGCATTAATAGTGCTAGAATCTGCTTAGTTGTGAAAAAGTGGCGGTTGCCGTCTAGGTCTAATTTATAGTTTTATTATTAAAGAGAACACAGCTTTATTTTTTGCCTGCACAGGCAAGGGATAAACGTAAGTAATATGGATTACCTTACTATAGATGAAGTAGTACAAATCCTCAAGGCTCATCCTAACACCATTTATAAAATGTGCAGAGAGGGCACACTCCCCGCCGTAAAAATTGGCAAGGAGTGGCGCATCGACAGGAAAAAACTGGCCAAGTTTATGGAGGGTGGCACCCCGCCTACGAAAGCGGGCGAGTTCGAGGGCCTGGTGCGCCTGGCATTGCAGCCTGGTCATTTTCTTGGTTTATTCTCTAACGAAAACGATATTCAGGATTTTGAGTTGACATATCTGTTGGAAGCTAAAAAAAGCGGATACAGGTTGTTCAAGGAGTGTTGGTGGCAACATCCGGATGATGTACGCAGGCATTTGGCCGAAGCCGGGCTGCCGGTGGAGGCTATGGAATATGATGGATCGTTGGTTATGCTCGACTTTAACGAAATCTTTGTAATCCATGGGGCGGACAAAGCGTCGGAGGCCTGGTATAGTACCGCTGAACGCGCAATGAAGCTGGGTTTCAAAGGATTAGTCAGCGCAGGGGCTAAACATTTTGATTGTTGCGCCAACCATCATTCACTGCTGGCATTCGAAAACGCAATCCAGAAAACGGCAAAGGCAATACCGATCAGCGCTATCTGCTCTTATAGAATGGATCTCAATGTGAACGATGTCATTACCAGGCTCGTGGATCTTATTTTGGTGCATGATCGATTTTTCATTCAGACTGAAAATACCGAAGTTTTGGCGCAGGTCAATTATTCGATAACTCATCCAGGCAGAAAGATAGAAAGCAGAATCAGCTCCAGATAGCGCAATTATCGGGGTAAAAAGCTGAGCCTCTTCAATAATTCAAAGCTTTGATTTATTCTCCAGCGCAAACTGCAGAAGCTTCCCCTGCCCATTGATTCCCAGTTTGGAGCATATGTTGGCGCGATGGTTTTCCACTGTACCGCACGCTGATATTCAGGTCGACCGCTATCTGTTTATTTGTTTTATGTTTTGAAAGCACGTTCAGGACTTTTTTTTCCGCTGGTGATAAAGTAGATATCAATATGGAATTGGTGTCGGCCTTTCTCATTATCAGCCATAATTAACTCTGAAATTGATGGGCTGAAATATGATTTCCCAGCTACGACAGCCGAAAGGCAATCTACCATATACATAGCAGCGTCATCTTTCAGCAGATAGCCTATGGCGCCAAGTTTAACCGCTTCTTCAAAATACTCTTTATTGTCGAACATCGTGAGGATTATGAACCTGGTATCGGAATCTTTCTCCTGAAACTCTTTTAACACCTCCAATCCATCCAGCTTCGGCATCGATATATCCATAACCGCGATATCAGGGGTGGTTTGTTCTATCAGTTCAATCGCTTGCTCGCCATTATCCGCTTCGCCGACCAGCTGATAGCCATCACAGTCAGCAATTATAGCGGTCAGGCCTTTCCTGAATATAGGATGATCGTCTACCACTATAACGGTAGTTTCAGTTGGTATCGACGCCATTGCCTTCTATATATATGGTCAGTTTCGTCCCTGCGCCAGGTTTCGTCTCCACTGAATAGGAGCCGCCCAGCAATTTTACCCGCTCGCTTATACTGTACATACCCAGCCCCGGTTCAGTTGTCGATAGCGGGACAGCATCCTGGTTATACCCTGTACCATCATTCTTCTATAAAAATTTTCAACTGCATTGCCGCTATTTAATATCTCCACCCTGGCATGGGCGGCGCCTGAATGTTTAACTATATTATTAATCCCTTCTTGGATAATACGATAAATATGGATCTCGTTAGATGTTTGAACAATATTATCCAAAGGTTCGATATTAATCGAATAATCTATACTAGCCGTTTCCAGGGCGTGTTGCGTGTACGATTCCACCGCTTTGGCCAACCCCAAACGCTCCAACATATGCGGGTGAAGGTTGTGTGATATCTCCCTGACCTCCGTAACCGATTGCGACGCCAGCTCGGAAGCCGACTCCAGCGTTTCATTATCATTACTGTTCGACTGGCCCGCCTTTAGCACAGAAAGTATTTTGCCTCTTATCACCAGCATAGTCTGACCGATGCTGTCGTGTAGTTCCGCAGCTATTCTTTTACGTTCTTTCTCCTGGGCGTTGATCAGCTCCAGGGATAGCCTTCGTTCTGTTTTCCACGCGCTCAACTGGGCTTTTTTCTTCTCTTCATCCAGCATATTGATCCTGTTGGCCAAACCAAACGACAAAACCAGCGATGATAAAGCTATACCAATATTTGATCCATATTCAGGATAAAACGAATCTGGAACAGCGCCTATATTATTGAGAATGGCCAAAAAGATAAAAATAAATACAGGAATAAAACTGAATAACGCATATAGCGCCGGACGAAATCCTCTGACATACGACCAGACGATCGTTATGAAAATAGCATGAAGAATTATAACCCCCATGCTGGTTGCGATTTTAACGGCAATGCTGTAGTCAATAAAAAGCAGGAGGCCAATCAATACCAGGCCAGAATATGAAATTATGGACATTACCATGTCCATACCAGGGGCATATACATTGGACTGGGCAAATCGGCGTGTAAACCAAACACCAAAATATACGCCCAGCCCCGCAAAAAACGGAACGGCAATGTTTGCCCAGTTATAAGCCTCTGGCCATAGATATTGAGCGGAAAACCCGGTCATGCTCGCCAGCAGCAAGGTGAGGTTGGCCAGATAGAGCGAATAATATAGATAGCTGGTGTCCCTCACCGATATAAACAGAAAAAGGTTATACAACACCAGCGCCAGATGTATACCGTAAAACAGGCCAAATATAACCTGCTCTTTGCTATCTGCGCGGTAGAAATAAGCCGACTCCCAAATGGATAGTGGCAAACGGACAGAGCCTTTCGATTTTACCCGCATATACATGGTTTTCACGCTCTGATCAACATCAGGAATCTTCCACACAAAATGTCGGTGCCATATCTCCCGGCTGGAAAAAGGGCGCCGATCACCCGATTTTCTGATATCTAACCTGCCATCAGCATGCAGAAAGTATAGCTCCACATCATCTATGAGCGGATACCCAAGCTCTAACATCCATTGCTTTTCCGGAGCGCTCCCATCGGCCCGAACAGCAAACCTCAGCCAATAGACAGAAGAGGTAAAGCCAAAATTGTTCACATCTTCGTTGCTGATGGTAAACCCGCCGGAATCCGCCAGGGCGATGATATCCTCGATGGCGAGAGCGCCCTCTTTATCTTCCAGATACTCTACCCTGGTTACTTGATAATATGGAACATCATAGTCCAACTCTACCAACGGCAACTCCATAGCCGCCCCGTCCGCCGCCGGCAATATGGCGCATAAGCAGACAGCAGCAATCATACGCATTGTAAATCGTTGTTCCATAACTGCTTTTTACATCATTTGCAAATAAAGCGCAATATTGGCGGGCAAAAATGAGTAAGATTACTCATGCTATATGAGCAGCCATGTCTATTGCATTCCACCAACAGACAGTCTACTATTACTTTCTCAATGCAATGGATTGGTTCCAGGTTATTAGTTTACTGAAAGGGGAAGACAATGGGTAAACCAAAGGTCATCTACAAATTATCATTAATCATTTTCACGATCATGTTTGCAATTATATCCACCCACACCGCCACCGCCCAGGTTCCGTTTATCAGGAATGGCTCCGCAGCGGGCACAGGGGCCATCTACGGGGTCAACTCCCATGCTACCGGTATGGGCGTCCGTGGTTTCGCCATCAGCGCCACCGGCGCCACCCGGGGCGTGTTCGGCCACACCTTGAGCGGCAGCAACGGCGCCAGCGGTGTGTTCGGCTACGCTTCGTCCACCGGCGCTGGTGTGACCTATGGGGTGTGGGGTCTCAGCAACAGCTCCAACGGCCGGGGTGTGGTCGGCATGTCCACCAAAGCCACCGGCGCAGGCATCGGCGTCTGGGGTCAGAGCGCTGGCGTTACCGGCAAAGGTCTGTTTGGCTACGCCACCAGCGCCACGGGCGTGAATATGGGTGTATATGGCGTATCGATAAGCCCCACCGGGTTTGGCGTATATGGTATTGCGTCCACGCTACCGGGGCCACCAAAGGTGTGTATGGCCTTAGCAGGAGCTCGGCCGGGTTTGGCGTGTATGGTGTGAACACAGCCGGCGGCGAGGCGGGTCATTTTGCAGGTGACGTGGCTATCACCGGTGACCTGGATGTGGGCGGCTCTATCACAGGGTTGGCGACGGTCAACACCTCTGGCGGCGCAGGCTCCTCCGGCGCCATCCCCGCGCTCAACGCCAGCGGCCAGCTCGACGCATCGTTCATCCCGCCGGCCATCACGACTAACGTAACCGGCAACGTGACCGGTAATGTGACCGGCAACTCCGGCACCGCCACCGCGCTGGCGGCCAACGGCGCCAACTGTCCGGCGGGTCAATACCCATTGGGCGTAGACGCCAGCGGCGCCGCGGAAGGCTGCTCTGCAGTACCTCCGGCTGGCTGGAGCCTGGCCGGCAATAGTATTGCTGGCAGTAATTTCCTGGGTACGACGAACAATATTGCTTTGGATATTAGGGTCAATAATGCCCGCGCAATGCGCATTGAACCGAACGCCACCAGCCCGAATATTCTCAGTGGTAAATCGGGCAACTGGCTGACTGCAGGAGTGTATGGCGCCACTATCAGCGGTGGAGGCTCTGGAGCTACTTTCAACAGAGTCACCGATACATATGGGACAGTGGGCGGTGGGATAAATAACCAGGCTGGCGATAATGCCAGCACAATAACCAACGCATCCAATGCTACAGTGGGAGGTGGGTCCGGCAATAGTGCAAGCGGACATGCTTCCGCCATTGCTGGAGGCCAGAATAACGTCGCCAGCGGCGATACCTCTGCTGTGGCAGGAGGCACTGTCAACACCGCTAGCGCCTCCTATTCTACAGTAGGTGGTGGTATACTCAATACCGCCAGTGGATCAAAATCTACTGTGGGTGGAGGTTATTACAACAATGCCAGTGCGTTAAGCACAACAATCGGCGGCGGCTCCGCTACTGACCCTGATGCTGGCGGTCCATTGACCAATAGCGGCAACCGAGCAACAGACGACTACGGCACAGTAGGCGGAGGAGAATACAATCTGGCAGGAGACGCAACAGGGACAACAACCAACAGAACCCATGCCACCGTGGGCGGAGGCTTTGAAAACACCGCCAGCGGCGCATTTTCCACGGTGCCAGGCGGTAGGAATAACACTGCCAGTTCCTCATATTCCACCGTGGGAGGAGGCTTGAGTAACACCGCCAGCGGCGGAGGTTCCACGGTTCCGGGCGGGCAATATAACACCGCCCAAGGTAATTTCAGTTTCGCGGCTGGTTATAGAGCGCAGACCGGCGCCAATAATGGTGTGTTCATCTGGGGTGATAGCACAGAATCTGCTGTGACGGCGCCTGCGGCTGATACGTTCATCGTCCGAGCCAGTGGCGGGATGTGGTTCGGGACGACAAACATTCCTTCCATTCCTGCTGGTTATTTCCTGAATACATCTACTGGCGGATATCTGACCACCACAGGTGTGTGGACCGACAGCAGTGACCGGAACCTTAAGGAAAATTTTGAGGAGCTGGACGTAAAGGAGATTTTGGATAAAGTAGCGTCATTGCCTGTGACCCGATGGAACTATAAAATCGATGACGATTCTATCCAGCATATCGGTCCAGTGGCGCAAGATTTTTATGACGCTTATGGTATAGGCAATGACGATCGGCATATCGCTTCGCTTGATAGCGCCGGCGTGGCGCTGGCCGCCATCCAGGGGCTCTACGATGTGGTGAAGGAGAAGGAGGCGAAGATCGCCGAGCTGGAGTCGCGGCTGGCCGAAATGGATGACTTACGATCACGCTTGCTGGCGCTGGAGATGCGGTCCGGTTCCGCCGCCAACGCTGGCTATCAGGTCTCTTCTCTGGAGAAGTAGTTTATCGACGAATCGCCGGCGACCTTGTGGGGCATGGCGTCATCAACGACGCTGTGCCCAGGGAGGGCGGCGGGGCCACTGCGGGTGACGCTGACGCGGTGGCGCGGCGCCGGAACGGCGATTCTGTACGCTGACGCGGTGGCGAGGTCACTGCTTCTGTACGCTGACGCGGTGGCGAGGCCACTGCTTCTGTACGCTGGCGCGGTGGCGATGTTCCTTCCTTGTCGCGCAGGAAGCGTTCGCTGACGCTCACTGCCTGCTGGCATGGCCAGAGCAGGGGGCGCTGACGCGTTGGCATTGCTCCTTTCAAGCCGCGCAAGGCGCTTCGCTTGCTTGCGGTCTTATTCCTATGAATGGAAGGGCCGGTTAATAAAAACAATGATATAGGTTTTAGCTTCCGCCTACGCGCAAGCAACAAACGCGCCATAATGGCGCCTCAAATGCTTCTTTTGCCTCAAATCCCTCAAATCACTCATATGCTCCAAATGCTTCAAATCCCTCACCTGCTGTTTATTATCTATTTTTCTCTTGTATATTTGTACTTAATGCGGCGTGTACCGCAGAAGGAAACGATATTGGCAAGGAAAATAGAAATGAAATGGCCGGTTAAGATGGATAGTCATACAGAAAGGCAGTCCCATTTATCCCGACAGGGCTGGATGCGCCATCATGGCGTCCTCACCTGCTATTTACTGATAGTAATAACCCTCGTAATCTCGTTATTAATGCACAACGGGTGCAGAAATGATGATAAGGAGATTAAATATGACGACGAAAATATATAGTTGCCGGGATCCTGCGCCGGTCGTGTAAGACATATCGCTCACTGCCTGCGGCCTCTGTGAATTGCAGGACCGAAAGCGCCATTATGGCGCCTGCCTGGGGCAGATGCTATACTACTGGTTTTGATAATTGGTGAGTGAAATGCTTTTATTATTGGACAATTACGACTCGTTCACATACAACCTGGCGCAATATTTGGTCGAGCTGGGTGAAGATGTAAAAGTCGTCCGCAACGATAAGATAACAATAGCGGAAATGGAGCGACTGAACCCGGAGCGCATAGTCATATCGCCCGGCCCGAAGACTCCGTTGGAAGCGGGTGTATCCATCGACACGGTAAAAGCGTTCAACGATAAAATTCCGATCCTGGGCGTATGCCTGGGGCATCAGTCAATAGCCGCCGCCTATGGCGGAAAAATTTTAAAAGCGCCGACACTGATGCACGGCAAAACCAGCCTGGTGACCCACGACGGCGAAACCGTGTTTAAAGGGATCAAAAACCCGTTCGAAGCCACACGGTATCACTCCCTGATCGTTGACGAGCAGACGTTGCCCGATTGCCTGACCGTGACCGCCCGGGCGCCGGACGGCGAGATCATGGCCATCCGGCATAAAAACGCGCCGACGGAAGGGGTCCAGTTTCATCCGGAGTCGATAATCTGCGAATGTGGCAAGGAACTGCTGAAAAACTTTTTGGAGCTGTAGAGCCGTTGCGAAAATGATAAAGGAAGCGATAGCAAAACTGATAGACCGGGTCGACCTGACCGAAGACGACATGGTCGCGGTGATGGACCAGATAATGACCGGCGGCGCCACCGACGCCCAGATCGGCGCTTTCCTGACCGCGCTCCGGATCAAGGGTGAAACTGTCGATGAAATCAGCGGCGCAGCCAAGGTGATGCGCGCAAAGGCGATAAAAGTATCTCCCGGCGGTGGAACCGTGGTGGATACATGCGGCACCGGCGGCGACGGCGGGAACACGTTTAACATATCGACAACGTCAGCGTTTGTGACCGCCGGCGCCGGGCTGACCGTGGCCAAGCATGGCAACCGCGCGGTATCCAGCGCATGCGGATCGGCGGACGTTTTGAAAGCGTTGGGCGTCAACATCGAAGCTGATGTTGGGCAGGTGGAGAAATGTCTGCAGTCAGCCGGCATCGGGTTCCTGTTCGCGCCCTTGATGCATGGCGCCATGAAGCACGCCATCGGCCCCCGGCGGGAGATCGGCGCGCGGACAATTTTCAATATCCTGGGCCCGTTGACCAACCCGGCCGACGCAAAGGCGCAGGTGATCGGCGTATATGACAAGGCGCTGCTGGAGCCGGTGGCCAGGGTGCTGGGCAAGCTCGGCTCGGAGCATGTCTATGTGGTCCATGGCAGCGACGGACTGGACGAAGCCACCATAACCGGCGCGACACATATTGCCTGCATGAAAGATGGCGATGTGGAACTATACGATATTGATCCGCAAAAGTATGGCATGCAATTAAGCCCGCTGGATGATATAAAGGGCGGCGACCCGGAGACCAACGCCAGGATCACCACGGCTGTGCTTAATGGCGATAAAGGTCCGGCGCGGGACATCACTTTGCTAAACTCTGCCTTGGCGATTGTGGCTGGCGGTTTTGTCGATACTGTTGAACACGCGATTTTGCTGGCGGAGAAGTCGATAGATGATGGCGCCGCCATGGACAAGCTGGAACGATTAAAAGAGCTGAGCCATTCATGAGCCGCTCCAACAACAAACGGCGCAACGCGCTGCTGGAGTCGGCACGACGGATCGTGATCAAGATCGGCAGCGGTGTGCTGACCGGCGAGGGCTATACTGACGTAAACGAAGACGTGGTGAAAGAGGTCGCCCGGCAGGTGGCCCAGCTCGTTCGGGGTGGACGCAAGATCGCCATAGTCAGCTCCGGCTCGGTGGCCATCGGCTCCAAGCTGCTATCCATACCGCGTCATGGCAGATCTATCCCGCATCAGCAGGCGGCCGCGTCCATTGGGCAGGGCAACCTGATATCGCTGTGGGCGCGTCATCTCGGCGGTGAAGGATTGAGGGTGGGGCAGATTTTGCTGACCCATGACGATCTCTCCAACAGGCGCCGGTTCATAAACTCTCGCAATACTATCAAGACATTGTTCGATTTCGACACCATCCCGGTGATCAACGAAAACGATACCGTGGCTGTGCATGAGATAAAGTTCGGCGATAACGACACCTTGTCGGCCCGGGTGACCAACGTGGTGGAGGCGGATATGCTGGTGATCCTGTCGGATGTAGATGGACTCTATTCCGACGACCCCAGGCTCGGCGCCAATGTGGAGCGGATCGACTTTGTGGATACAGTTGACGAGAGCGTGAAAGCCATGGCCAAGGATTCATCCACCCACACCGGCCTGGGCGGCATGGCGTCGAAGGTCAACGCGGCGGAGGAAGCGGGCCGGTTTGGCGCCCCGACATACATTTTGCACGGGACCAGGAAAAATGTATTGCTGGACGCATTCAACGGCGCGGATATCGGGACATTTTTTTTCCCGAACGAAGACAGGATGAGCAGCAAGAAACATTGGATCGAATACGCGCTGAAATCACAAGGCTCCATCTGTGTCGATCAGGGCGCCAAACGGGCGCTGACGCAGGATGGCAAAAGTCTGCTGGCCTCCGGGATAAAATCTTGCGAAGGCGATTTTGAATCGGGCGAGGCTGTCGACCTGACCGATATGGATGGCAACGCGTTTGCCAAAGGTCTTGTAAACTACCACTCATTCGAGCTGGCCCGTATCATGGGCCGTAAATCGAGCGAGATAGAAAGCGTCCTTGGTTATAAATTTTATGACGAAGTGATCCACCGGGACGACATGGTCTTTTTGTAACAGGAGCGATATGGCGAAAACAACCACCGTTTATGTGTGCCAATCGTGCGGATACAACTCGGCCAAGTGGATGGGCAAATGCCCATCGTGCAACCAGTGGGACACTTTCAGCGAGGAGGTCACCTCCACCAACCCGACAACCCTGGGCGACAAGCGACGATGGACGCCAACCGACGGAGGCAACGAACCGGTCGCTATATCGAGCGTGGCCGAGGGCGACGGCGCTGTCCGGTTCAGTTCCGGCATATCAGAGCTGGACCGTGTGCTGGGGGGCGGGATCGTGCAAGGCTCGTTCACCCTGGTCGGGGGCGACCCTGGCATTGGCAAGTCGACGCTGATGTTGCAGGTGGCCGGGGCGGCGGCGCGTGACGGCGTGGCGTTGTATGTATCGGGTGAAGAGTCACCCGGTCAAATAAAACTGCGGGGCCAACGGCTCGGCTCGTTGTCGGATAACCTGCTGACACTGCCGGAGACGATGGTGGAGGAAATCGAAAAGCATATTTTGAAAATCAACCCCGCCGTGGTCGTCATCGATTCCATCCAGACCATCTATACGTCCGATCTGCCGGCGGCGCCAGGCAGCGTGGGACAGGTGCGTGAGGCGGCGGGCCGGCTGTTGCGTGTGTGCAAGGCCAGCGGCGTGCCGATGTTTCTCATCGGGCATGTCACCAAGGAGGGCGCCATCGCCGGGCCGCGTCTGCTGGAGCATATGGTCGATACGGTGCTCTATTTCGAGGGTGAGAAGGGAAGTCCGTTCCGGATCCTGCGGGTCGTAAAAAACCGGTTCGGCTCCACCAACGAGATCGGCGTGTTCGAGATGAAGCATGAAGGGCTGATGGAGGTGGACAATCCCTCGGAGCTGTTCCTCTCCGACAAGCCGGGTGATATATCCGGATCGGTGGTGACAGCGTGCGTCAACGGGACACGCCCCCTGCTGGTGGAGGTGCAGGCGCTGGTCTCGTCGAGCCACTACCCTACCCCGCGGCGGACCACATCGGGGGTTGACCCGAACCGTGTGGCGATATTGATGGCGATCATCGAGAAGCGGTGCGGCTATCATCTGATGGGCGAGGATGTGTTCGTCAATGCGGCGGGCGGAACACGGATCGACGAGCCGGCTGTTGACTTATGCATCGTGGCCGCTGTGGTCTCCAGCTTCCGCGATATCCCTGTCGATTCCAAAACCATCGTCATCGGCGAAGTGGGGCTGGGGGGCGAGATACGGCCGGTATCTCAACTCGATCTGCGTATTTCCGAAGCGGCCAAGCTGGGCTTCACCCGCACGGTTGTTCCGAGCACAAAGAAGCCGACTGCAAAACCGGCAAATATGGATGTTATCCAGGTCGCCAATGTTATGGATGCGCTGGAGACGGTGATCGGCGCCTAGTTACGGCTGTCGTTTTTTCCGAGGATCATCCTGTCATCAATGACCGGGGCTATGGTTTCCCGGACCTTGATTTCATCGGCGACCATATCCGCGATCCGCTCTCCATACTCCGGCGGCAGGATCACTTCGGCCGTGGAGAACATATCGTACCCGTCGCCACCTTCCAGGATGTAATCGTTGGTGGCCAATGTATACTGTTCCGCGGGCCCGATCGGTTTGCCTTCAAACAAAACTTCAGTGACACGGGCTCCAGGCTCCGCGCTGATGTCGGCCCTGAATGATATTCCGGATATTTGCGGGAACCTGCCGGCGTTATCTTTATATTTGCTCAGTCCGTTTTCCAACGCTTTGCTGATCGTGGCGCCATCGACCTTGATTTTACAGATCACAGACCCGAACGGCAGAATGGAGAATATATCCTTTTTGGTCAACTGGCCTGGTGGGTATACCTTGTTGCTTCTGATATTGCCGCCGTTGAATAGGGCAACCTGCGCGCCGGTATGTTTGCGCATGGTGTCGGCTATGAAATTGGCCAGGCCGGTCTCGCCATGGCGGGAGGACCAGGCGGTGGCGTCGAGCGGTGTCCTGGTTTCACCGACGACCGTATCCAGCTGTTTGCTTAACCTGTTTTTCCATTTTGCCACCACCTGGGCAACTTCTGCATTTTCTTCCACGCTGGCATCAACCGGCAGAAGCTCGGCCCTGCTTAATACACCTGTGCTATCCAAAATGATATCGACCTTGGCAAGTTTTCTGGCGTTGGCGCCTGCTTTCACGATCAGTGTGTTGTTGACCTGTTCGATTAATTCCGAATGGTCATGGCCGCCCAGGATCAGGTCGATATCATCAACATCGCGGGCCAGCTGCCGGTCCTGGTCGGTGTCGAGGTGGGTCAACGCAATAATCAGATTGGCCCCGTTCTGTTTCAACTCCGTCACAACTTCGCGCGACGCACTGTATATATCCAGTATCTCTGTTTCTTTAGAGAGGCCGCCGATGACCTTTGTCTCTTCCGTGATCAACCCGATGAAGCCGACTTCTATACAACCGACCTTTTTCATGAGGTAACGTATAGAACCGTGGTAATGCTTGCCGTTTTTCAGAAGATTCGACGCCAACCAGATAAACCGCGACTCGGCCATCCTCCGTTTCAACACATCGTCGCCGAAATCGAATTCATGATTGCCAAACGTGGTGATATCCAGGCCGGCGGCGTTGAGAGCGTCGATCATCTGTTGACCGAAAAACAGCCCAGACATCAACGATGGTGAAAGGAAATCGCCACCGTGGGTGAATATGGTTTCCGGATCCTCTTGCTTTATCCTGTCGACAACGGTTTTGATTTTTGCGAAGCCGCCGTTGCCCGATCTGGAAGATTCGATCTCGTAGACATCGTTTATATGGGCGATGGTGACCCGCCCAGGTTGCTCACACTCCGCCCAGGCAAAGGATGAATGGAATGCAGAAAAGGCGAGAAGGTATAAGAGTAATCTGATCAACTGCGCCCGCCGAAAATTGAACCGAGTACACCGCGGATGATGCGCCTGCCAATCTGGCTGCCGATGGCGCGGGCGGCGCTTTTCAGCATCGCCTCCCCTGCGCTCTGTCGCCTTCGTCCAGATTTTTTCGCCTTCATTTTTTCCTGGGCTTCCTTCTCCTGTTGTTTCTCTGCGGCGATCCGGGCTTCCTCATCGATTTTCTCCTGCTCCGCCGCCCGCTTTTTCAAGATTTCGTATGCGGACTCCCGATCGACGCTTTCCTCATACTTGTTCCGCATGGGCGAGCGGGTGATACGCTCCGCCCGGACCTCCTCCTCTATCGGCCCGATCTGCGATTCCGGCGGACGGATGAGGACCCGTTGTACCGGCGTCGGGCTGCCCTTCCGGTCCAGGGTCGACACCAGCGCTTCGCCGATGCCGAGCTGGGTGATCGCCTCTCTGGTATTAATCTCCGGGTTTTCCCGGAAGTTTTTTGCGACAGTATCCACAACTTTTTTATCCTTGGGGGTGAACGCCCGCAGCGCATGCTGTATGCGCAGGCCGAGCTGGCCCAGCACAGACTCCGGGACATCGAGCGGGCTCTGGCTGATGAAATATACGCCCACACCTTTGGAGCGGATCAGCCGGACGACCTGTTCGATTTTGTCGAGCAGAGCCTTTGGGGCGCGTTTGAAAAGCAGATGCGCCTCATCAAAAAACATCACAAACTTCGGGCGGTCGGCGTCGCCCACCTCCGGGAGCTGCTCAAAAAACTCCGACAACAGCCAAAGCAGGAACGTGGCGTAGAGCCGTGGCGAGTTCGATATCAGCTCTGTAACATCCAGAACGCTGATCACGCCGTTACCGGAAAAATCGACGCTCATCAGGTCCCGGATATCGAGCGCCGGCTCACCAAAGAAAATGTCCGCGCCCTGCTCCTCCAGCACCAGCAGCTTGCGTTGTATGGCGCCCACACTCATAGAGGTGATATTGCCATATTCACCAGTTAACTCTTTTCGATTCTCCGTCATCCATGCCAGCAGCGCGCGGAGGTCCTTCAGGTCGAGCAGCAGCATACCGTTGTCGTCGGCGATTTTAAATGCGGAGTACATGATGCCGGTCTGTGTGTCGTTCAGCTCCAGCAGGCTCGACAGCAGAAGCGGCCCGATCTCCGAGATGGTGGTCTTGACGGAGTGGCCCTGCTGGCCGAACAGGTCCCAGAATACTGTAGGGTAGGGGCGCGCTGTGTAGTCATCGATCCCGATCCGCTCTATCCGCTCATCAATCTTTTTGTGCGGTTTGCCCGGTTTGGCCAAGCCAGAAAGGTCGCCCTTTACATCCGCCATGAACACCGGCACGCCGATGCGGGAATACGCCTCTGACAATATTTGCAGTGTGACTGTTTTGCCCGTACCAGTAGCGCCAGCGATCATCCCGTGTCGGTTGCCCATGGACGCGTCCATAAACACCTGCTCTCCGTTTTCTCCTCCAATCAACAGTTTTGGCGCTTCACTCATTCTTTCCACTCATATTTATATTAATGCGCAAACTCCCACCAGAACGCTTGATAATCTGAAACAATTTTCAAGCGATGGGTGGAAGTTTACAGAATATTCGTTTTAACTAATACTGTATTACAGGCTTCAGCTTTTTGGCTTGCGAAATCCATCCGGATACTGTTTTCTCGCCTGGGCATACCTTGCAAACCCGTTTTTTGGCGTTGACCTCTCGCATCTTCACGGTCAGATTATCGGCCCTTCGGTTGCGCAGTTCCTTGACCGAGTCGACCCCGGAAGCTTCCAGCAGCTCGGAATATTGCCGCGCGACACCTTTGACCCGGAACAGGTCCGCCATGTTCACAGACCGCAGGATGATCGAGTGGCTGACGCCGGTGGTTTTGGCGAGTTCATTCCTGCCTTTGCGGGTGGTTCCGGCTTTCAGGAGCGCTCCTGTGGTGGAAATACCAGCTTTGCGCAATTTTTTACCGAAGACAGGACCGATACCTTCGATTTCTTCAATTGGTTTTGACATGTTTCTTCTCCAGTTGATTGATTTAGTATTGCCGTATATAGATCAATTGACCAAGAATCATAAATTCCCTTTGTCAAATTGATTTCCAAGGTAAGGCTGATGGATGGCTAATGAAGATGACTGCGCTTGTGAATAGAATGGATCAGACAGTTGGGGTATCCCAATATCATTTATACAGTGGATGCACATAACACTCCGACCAGTTCACGCCAATTGTCAAAAATTGATTTATTAAGTTGCTGGGCATTTTACTATTTCGATGATTAAAAAATCCAGTAGTAATTGTGAATGCTTATAGAGCGCAAACAGATTATCAACCGAAAGTGTCAGACAGGGGTTAATGCGCCCATCAGGATCGATCCCTTTGACCCGGTGATTGATGACAGGTTTTGCCGTATTCCGTTTTCCGCAAACCAGGCCAATAATGCTATCAGCACAGGCTCCACCAGCTTGCATGGAACGCCCAGCCCGTCCGACGTCACCACTTCCATCTCCGCTCCGCACAACGCCTTGATCCTTTGCAAAAGATGGTGGTTTTTAGCGCCGCCGCCACATATAACAAGCCTGTCTGTTGGCTTGCCTGCTTTCTCCATTTTCTTAATTTCGTTAACTATGGTTGCCGCGGTAAGCTCTGTGACGGTTGCTATAATATCGCTGTCGTCTGCTTTTCCAGCATGTATGTTGACCCATTGCAGGAATGAATCACCAAACATCTCGCGCCCCGTAGATTTTGGCGCGCGTTTTTTGAAGTATGGATGGCGTAAGCATTTATCCAGCAACCTTGCGTCCACCACGCCTTTGGCGGCGATGGCTCCGTTACGATCGAAATTACCCTTGCCAAATTCCCTGACCAGCGTGTCGATCAACATGCAGCCAGGGCCGGTGTCATAGGCCATCAGACTTTGCAGGTCGACGGCGCCGGCTGGAATGTGGGTTATGTTCGCTATGCCGCCGATGTTTACCACTGCCACGTTCAACATTTTATGACCAAACAGCGGCAGATGAACAATCGGGGCCAACGGCGCGCCCTCTCCACCAATTGCCATATCCGCCGATCGAAAATCGGACCAGGTTTTGACTCCGGTGGCCGCCGCTATCACCGATGGGGCGCCTATCTGCAGGGTGGCGCCTTTATCTGGCTGGTGCCAGACAGTCTGACCATGGGAGCCGATGCACGCGACACGACCGTCCACATTCTGGATAGCCTTCAGGGCGCATTTGGCGAACACCCGGCCCACTTCCATGTTCAGCTCGCACAGTTTTTGTGTGTCGGTGTCGCCACTGCCAGTGGAAAGTAGCCGCTCCTGGAGATTGCGCGGATAGGTTGCAGAGCAATGGGATTTTATTTTTATGGTGGGCTGCAACACACCCTTGCTGCTACGCCTGATATCGCATATAACAGCGTCCACACCATCCAGTGATGTGCCAGACATCAGGCCCACAACCTGCGCCAATGTGTTATCCGCCCCGGCTACTGTTTGGCAAATTCCGCTTTGACCTGCGCCATCAGCTTCTTGTCGGTCAGCAGATCATAAACGGTCATCGCCATGGCGCGGGTCATATCCAGCATGGCGGATATGCCCTGTTTCGAAGTGACCGCCGTCAGAAATTCGCGGGAGTGGTTGGTGGCGCTCTTCGCCCCCACCGCATATTCCGGATGGAGCGTCGGGGCCACCAGGCTGAGGTTGCCGATGTCGGACGAACCGATCTCGTCGGTTTCGTTGAACCCGTCCTCCTTAACGCCGATGGTCTTCATGTTGCGCCGGAACGCCTCTCCCATGGGGCGGCTGGGGTAGAACGGCTCGTACTCGTGGCCCTTGCGCTTGATCTTGACTGTGCATCCGGCGGATTTGGCGCTGGCCCTGGCGGTGGCGATGATTTTTTTCACCAGCTCCCGGAAGTATTTGCGGTCGAGGGAACGAATGAAAAAGTCCATCACTATCCGCTCCGGGATGATGTTCGGCGCGTCGCCGCCGTGGGTGAAAATGCCATGCACCCGCGCCTCGTCGCGCATCTGCTGGCGCAATGTGGAGACAGCGTTGTAGAACAGCACACCCGCGTCGAGCGCGTTGACACCCCGATCCGGAAACGCCGCCGCGTGGGCCGCCTTGCCGAGGAATGTAAACTCCAGCTCCGCTATGGCGTACATCCGGCAGATGACCCTGGTTTTGTTGCTGGGGTGGGTCATGATGGCCGCGTCCACGCCGTCGAAGGCGCGCTTGTTGATCATTTTCACTTTGCCTCCGCCCCCCTCTTCGGCCGGTGTGCCGATAACCAGCAGCTTGCCGGGAAAGTCGGGCGCGGCTTTCGAGATAGCCACAGCGGCGCCATAGGCGGATGCGGCGATCATGTTATGTCCGCAGGCGTGGCCTATTCCCGGCAGGGCGTCATACTCGGCGATCAGGGCGATTGTCGGGCCCGGTTTGCCGTTCGATCTGGATGCCTTGAACGCGGTTTTTAAACCGGCGTACGGAGTTTCCGTTTTGAATCCTGCGTCGGCTAAACAATTGACCATGAGCCGGGTCGCGAATTTTTCATTAAAGCAGGTTTCCGGATTATCAAAAACTTCCTGATTGATCTGTGTTATGGGGCCGATGATATCATTAATAGTTTTTGATATACGCTTTTTGATTGAACTGCTGTTGGCCATGGTTTACAAATTTCTCCAGATACGCAGATAGTTTAGCTCATACGGGATGTCACGATCCTCACAATAGTTATTTTCCGCCAGGATCTTCAGATCCTCCAGCGATCTTTTGTCGCCCTCGAAGGTTACGGTGGTGGCGTTTTCATCCGCCAGTATGCCGCCCGCTTCCAGCATCTCCAGGACAGAGCGGCAGTTATATTTATCGCCGTTTACGATCATGAACAGGTCGGTGCCATGTTGCTGCACTATGAAGCTGACATACGTCGCGGGCCGCGCATGGAAGCCTTGCGGCCTGGGCAGCGGCAGCTCATACGATTCCGGTATCATATACTTCGACAATATACGTTCGGCAATCTCGTTGCCTTCATGCAAGTATCGATTGCAGTAGTGAAGTCCAAATTCGATTACATATTGGCTCAGCTTTTCGTCGTCCACCAGTTTTGATATTTTCTCCTTCGTATCGCTTTTACGGATCTGGTTCTCGTGTCGTTCATAGAAATGTACTATCCACCGCAAAAACTCGAACAGATGCATCGGTATGGCGGTCAACCCGCGCAGGGTAATGACCCACTGGTTATCCTTTTCGCTCAGCCCGCCCCGCAGATATGTATCATATTCGCTTTGCACATTATGGAGCATGCTCTCCAGCCGGGATACGATAGGCTCGTTAATCTTGGATGGGATAATTTCGCTCAGGTTGTCGAACTTTGCCTTGCGATGGAGCCGCTGCTGGCGGAAGTTTTTATAAGCCTCGCGGTACGACTGGGCAATGGAGATGATCCGCTCATCCTCGTCGGTGACTTCCACATCGGTGATTGTGTATGGAAGCAGCGGCTTGATCCTGACCTGCCACTGCTCGGCCGGCAGCGCCACCACTTCGGTGTTTACTTCCAGCGCTTTCGCCTCTTCTATCAACGCCTGGCGGAACCGGCGCAATGTATCGGCGAAGTATTCGAGGGTTTTTTTGGAATCTTCTTCAAACTTGCTCCTTATATTGTTTACTTCGCTGCCCAGATAGTCGGAGTAGCGGTCGTGCACATGATACAGATGGACGCCGGCGATGGAAAAGTTGCGCATGCACGCCACCAGCTCGGAAAAATAAATCCACTTCTGGTTGAACCGCGCGCCATGATCATCAAGAAAATCTTCCAGTTTCTCCGTTTCCTGATGGAGCGTGAAATAGAACAGCTTGTTTAATGACAGGTTCTCGTCGCCCAGGGCGCTTATGACAGAGAACATGCCACTGCATCGTTTCTGGATCAGCGGGAGAAATTCCTCCTCACTGAGGATGGGTGACAGGGATCGGTTATGTGACGTATCCAATGATGATCCCTCAGAAGTTGGTTATCAGGAAGACTCCGTCTTTTGACGTTTGGTCTTGGATTTTCGTTTCACATTGTTGATGTGGCGTTTTCTCTTCTGCTTGCTTTTGGTCCGGGGCATATTTATATCCTTTTAAATTTTAATATAGTTGCAATGGTAACCGTGTGGCGCCGCCGTGTCAATGAGGATAGAATCCTCTATTGGGTGGATCAATTTCAGGTATATAGCAAGGTTTGTAAAAATATGAGGTTGACAATAAATATAGTTGTATATACAATCTATTCATGGGTAATTCAGATATCGATCCGATCGTATATGAAATGGCAAAAGATTGCGTCGCAGCCCGGTTGCGCAGTCTCAGCCGGCTCGTCAGTGGAATATATGCGGATGCGATACGCCCGCATGGACTTACGATTAGTCAGATAAATATTCTGGTTGTTATCGGGTTGCTTAAAGGTACCAGGCCAAAGGACATCTGCTCCATTTTGCAGCTTGATACATCGACCCTCAGCCGCAATATAAGCAGAATGGTGGAACGGGGTTGGATAAAATCAGAGCCGGACGCCGATGGCCGCGCCCATGTTCTGGAAATCACCGCGAAAGGTCGCTCTCTCCTCAAGCGCGCCTATCCGGACTGGAGAATAGCGCAAGACAAGGCAAAGGCGCTGCTGGGGAACGATGAGGCAGACGGTATCGTAAGTATCGCCAATCAGGTAGTTATGGGAGGGAAGTAACGGCAATTTTTTTGCGACATTATTTGTATATACAACTAATTTCAAGGGAGCAATCATGGATACAATTACAAATGAATCTGAAATGACTAATGAAACCGAAATGGCCACTGCGCCGATTTCATACGATTGGATCAAAAAGCTTTGTCTTGGGCTGGGTGCGGATGACGCCGGTTTCGTGGAGATCGACCGGCCGGAGCTGGATGATCAGCGGGAAGATATACTGCGCGCCTTCCCGTGGGCTCGGAGCGTCATGCTTTTGGGGGAGCGTACGCATAGGGACAGCATTCGATCGCCCTATCGCTCCACATCCAGTATCGAGTTTCACCAGGTGGGGGAATCGATAACAGCCACCACCCGCAAAGTGATGCTGGCGCTGCAGGACAAAGGTATCCGGTGTGTCGCGGAATCGTGGGGCTTCCCGATGGAGTCTGACAAATGGCCCGGCAAACTGTGGTTTCTCTCCCACAAGCCGATCGCGGAGGCGGCCGGGCTGGGGAAAATGGGAACGAACAGAATGATCCTCCATCCGAAATATGGATCTTTCATTTTTTATGGCGGCGTGGTCATCGACGCCGGGCTGGACAAATATGACAAGCCGGTAAAGGAGAGCCCATGCCTCGACTGCAACCTGTGCGTCGCCACATGCCCCACCGGCGCCATCGGCAAGGATGGATCGTTTAACTTTGCATCATGTGTCACTCACAATTACAGGTACAAGCTGGGCGGGTTTTCCGCATGGGTGGAACAGGTGGTCGATAGCGCCAATAGCGCCGATTACCGCTCGCGTATAGACGACCGGGAGACGTTCGATATGTGGCAGAACCTGAGCCATGGCTCCAACACGACATGTGACAGCTGTCTGGCCGTCTGCCCGGCGGGCAGCGAATCGGAGCCGGAATTCCTTAACGATAAAAAAGGTTTTGTCAAACGATGGGTAAAGCCGCTGCAAGAAGCAGAGAACAAAGTGTTTGTGGTACCAGGCTCCGACGCGGAGGCGAGTGTGGAAAAACGGTTTCCGCACAAAGAGAAGCGGCTGGTCGCCAACAACATACGGCCCAGAACCATTGCGTCGTTCCTCAGCACGATGGAACATATGTTCCAGCCGGGCCAGGCGAAAGGGCTGGACGCCACCTATCACTTTACATTCAGCGGGTCAGAAATAGTGGACGCGACAATCACAATAAAGGACCAGAGTATTAACGTGCGCTATGGCCATCATGGCAAGCCGGACATGCGCGTAAAAGCTGACAGCGATACCTGGATAAAGTTCCTGGCAAAGGAGAAGAGCATAGCCGCGGCTTTGTTGACCTTTAGGATTGTGGCGCTGGGTGATCCGCGTCTGCTCCTGGCGTTTGGAAAATGTTTTCCGTCGTAACGGGGCGGCGGTCAGGGGATCGTGATGTTGATTGGCTCCGAGTGTATGCTTTCCAGATTGTCGATACCCACCACAGATACCGTGTAATTGCCTGAATCTCCGCTATCCATATCCTTCAGTACAAAATAATTTTCCCTGGTCGAGCCTATTGTTTTCCAGCCGAAAAAACCTTTTTTATGGATAATATACTCCTCCACATCGGTTTTGGCCGGCGCTTTCCAGGTAAGCACTATATCCAGCTCCTCTTCTTTCCACTCCACATCGGTCACAGGCTCCGGCGCTTTTTTTGTCGTGCCTTCTACAATGTCAGAAAACTCACCCTGAAGCTTATCCTTATCTACAGTTCGCACTTTGTAATAGCGGGTGACGCCATTATCCAGCTGCTTGTCCAGATAATAGTTTTTATCGGCGGAGACTTCAGTTAATTTATTAAACTCTCCTTTTTCAGAATCGGACCAGAATATCTGGTATGATTTGACGCTCACATCCGGGTTCAGCCTCCAGTGTATCGGTATCTGGTTAGGCCTGCCGCTGGTGGCGCTCACATCTTCTGGTATGGCGGGCACAGCCTTCGTCATCGCCGATATAGCCTCGCTCATGGGCGACATGGAGCCTACCCAGTTATACGCCTGGATTTTGTAATAGTACACGAAGGCGTTTTCAAGCTTTTTGCCGTTTTTATTGAGTATACCGCTGGCGCCATCCACATATTCCGTCTTTTCCCTATCCTTTATTTCAGCGATCTTTTCATACGGGCCATTTTCCTCGCCAGCGCGATAAATAATATAACCGCTCACATCTTCATTCGGATGCATATCCCACAATAGCGGCACTTTATTAGCCTGCCACCCTTTACCCAGAAACCTGGTCACCGCCGCTGGCGGCCCCGCTGTCTTGGCCATCACAGGCTTGCTCATGGGCCCTTCAGCGCCAAACGGGCTGTACGCGGAAACCTTATAATAATAGTTTTTGGAGTCCGCCAGTTTTGGATCGGATTTCCTTCCGCCGTTCCTGTCTGTATATTCAACCTTTTTATGGTTTTTTATAACCCTTACTAATTCGTAATCATCCTTTTTCGATTCGCTTCTGTAAACCTTATAGCCTCTCACTTCATCGTTATCATGCAAGTCCCATTTGATCTTTACAGAACGAATCAACCCTGGCTCCGCTTCGATGCCATCGGGCGGTTGCGGAGGAGTGGCCGAGCTGGTTTTTACAACTTTGGATTTCGGACTTCCAGCGCCAAGCTTGTTGTATGTCGATACCTTGTAATAATAATCGGTCGCATCGCTCATTGGCCGTTTTGGTGTGTGCCGGTCCACAAATCTAATGGCATCCCGCATTTTGACTCTACCAATTTCGTCGAAGTCATCTTTTTCGCCGCTTTCCGAGCGGTAGATAATAAACCCTCTGCTCTCCGGCTCTGGCTGGAAATTCCATGTAATCTCATTCCTGCGAAAGCCGATGGAGCGCGCCTCCACATTGCCAGGCGCGGATGTAAACCGTCTGATTTTATCGCCCTGCAACATCCTCCTGGCGCCACTGCCCAGACGGACACCTATTGAGTTTTCTTCAATAGAAATAACCTTGATATCGCCGATCACCAATTGTTTGACTTTGATCAGGGCGCCGGTATCCGGATCGTTGACTGCTTCCCCAATACGGACAACCACCATCCTGTCTCCCACCTTTAACTCAGGTTCCGAAGAAAACGATATCAGCCCTTGTTTTTCTTTATGATCAACAAACAGAAGCTCCCCCTCACTGAAAAAAAGATCCGATACTTTAACGCGCTTCGATTTTTTTGCGTAAGCGAGAGGAGAGATGGACGGGACCGCCATTGATAACGCAAAAATCACAGGAATAATGACCGGCAAGCGAACGAACAGGGATCGGCAACATAACTCTACTTCTTTTGCTTGCATTTCTATCTATTTATTACTGATCCAGCTTGCCAAAATCGCTCGGTTTAACGTTATGGAGCCATGTTTTGAATTGATCCTCATCCGCTGATTGCTCCAAAGGAATATTCATATCTATCGATTTTGCGCTTTCCAGCACCTTGTTGGCCACAAATATAGGCGCTTCCACCCTCAATGCTATAGCAATCGCGTCTGACGGGCGTGAATCTATTTCGACCGCGCCGTCGTTTATATTTATAGATACAACTGCATAGAACGTATTGTCTTTCAAATCGTTAACACATATGTGATTAACGTCCACATCCAGGCCATTGATAATGTTTTTGATCAGGTCATGGGTCATTGGGCGGGGTGTAACCACAGATTCCATCTGAAGCGCGATTGCAGTCGCCTCCGGATAGCCAACCCAAATGGGCAGTGATCTGGCGCCATCCATATCCTTCAGAATTATGATCGGCGTGTTTGTTAAAGGATCAAATACAAGGCCGTCGACCTTCATTTCAACACTGTCTCTAACTCCACTCACACGAGCCATCCTTTCCGCTTGTTTCAGGTGACAAGCAGGCTATCAAGACTATACTTACCAACTTTACTGATAATAGCATGAATTGCCTTGCCTGTGTAGTCGATATCAGACTCGAAATGAACAACCAGGTTTTGTGGTGATCGGCCGGTTTGGCGCGCCCGATCTTTTTTGCTTGGGCCTTCCACCAGGATCTCGACTTCGCGGCCCACCCAATAGCTGTAGACTTCATCGGTGATCCCTTTTTGCAGCTCCATCAACCGGTCGAAACGGGATGACATAACCGAAGGGGCAATTGTGTCTGGCATTTTGGCCGCCGCTGTCCCCTTTCGGGGTGAATATTTGAACAGAAAAATGTTGGTGAATGAAAGCTTTGCCAGCGCTTCGTATGTTTTATCAAAATCATCATCCGTTTCGCCAGGGAAGCCGACAATAATATCCGATGTAAGCGCCAGATTATCAACCCGCGCCCGCAGCCTCTCCACCCTCTCGAAATAGTGGCCCGACGTATAACCCCGGTTCATTTTTTCCAGGATCGTGTCAGAGCCGGATTGCAACGGCAGATGGAGCGCCGGGCAAACATTTGGCAGACCGGCCATGGCCTCTATCAAACGGTCCGAAAGATCCTTTGGGTGGGATGTCACGAATCGGATCCTGTCAATCCCATCTATTGCGTCAACTTTTTCAAGCAGTCCGGGGAAGTCTATCTTTGAATCAAGGCCAGCGCCATAACTGTTCACATTTTGACCCAGTAATGTTATCTCCTTATATCCTTTATCGGCAAGGGCTCTGGCTTCGTTCAGGATAGATTCCACCGGGCGGCTCCGCTCCGGCCCCCGAACGCTCGGTACGATGCAATAGGAGCAGTAGTTATCACATCCTTGCATGATGGAGACCCAGGCGCTGATGGATGATTCCCGCACCATGGTGACTTCGTCGAACCGGTCGGTGAACGACGTGTCGACCTGCGGCTCGCCGGTTTCCAGAAATCGCTCCAACATAGTGGGCATGTTTTCTATGGCGCGCGACCCGATCACAAGATCGACCAGCGGCTCCCTTTTTATTACCTTCAGGCCCTTGTCTTGCGCCACACACCCGGCCACACCTATGACCATGTCCGGTTTCGCCTCTTTCAGCGGGCGCAACCTGCCCAACAGCGAAAAGAATTTCTGCTCCGCCTTGTCGCGCACCGTGCAGCTGTTCACCAGCAGGAAATCAGCTTCCTCCTTCTGCTCCGTCAGCTTATAGTTGTCCTGTAACAGCCCGGCGATCCACTCGGAATCATGCTTGTTCATCTGGCAGCCCAACGTCACGATGGCCAGCTTTTTCATCCCGTTATTTTGCATAATTCAAGTTTATGAGCGGCATTGGTAAGAGTCAAATGAATATGGGTACAAATAGAGAAGCATTGGTGTGGATTACTCGCGCTCTGATTATTTTGAAACGCCGGTGGCTGTAAACCCGGCTTCGATCACAGCCTCGTGTTTCTTGGTGGCTTCCGATTCTGTTTTGTATCTGCCGACCCGCACGTTATACAGGGTGCGTTCATTTGATTCGCTGGAGACAAACGCCGGGAATCCGGCGTCCTGTATACGGGCGCTCAGCTCTTCCGCTTCTTCACTGCTCTGGAATACGCCGGCGCTCAAGGTCACGCCAGGCCCGGGGTTAAGATATGCGGTTTTCGTTTTAAAACCTGCCAGCCCCATCTTGCCAGATGTCGCGGAAGCTTCCTTGACTGTTTCATACTGACCAACCAGAACACTATGAACAGACTCGTCAGTTTTACCAAGCAACACCCAGGCGTCGAACCCTTTTTTTCGCAACTTGTCTCTCATGCCAATCGCGGTCTGATCATCGGTGGTGGACATTATCTGCACAAAGTAAGGTTGGCCGGAGTTTGTATCGGCCTTTTTAACCTTTTTGCTATTTTGACCTTTTATTTTCCGGGCTTTTTTAAAAGTTTTCGTAGAAATCGAGGCTACCTTTTTTTTCGGAATAATAGCGCTCTTTCTAACTGGATCTGCCGAGTTTGCTCTTGTCTCAGATTTTTTGGCCAGTTCAGCAGGTTTTTCTGACCTCGATTTTTGAGCGTTTTCATTTTTATCGTCAGGCGCCCCATCCGTGGTATTATCCGCGCTTTCGTCCACTCCGGTTCCGCTTTCCGCGCCATACACATCAGACACATCGATTTCCTTTGCCGAAAGCGAATTTTCAACCAAACCGGGGGACTCTTTATCCAGTGACGGTCCTTGCACGGCCAGGGTTTCCTTTCCATTGGAAGTTGATTTCTCATCCACAGCGCCAGGCGCTTCCTCATCCATCCCGATCATGTTCTTTTCCTGGAGCAAGGCTATTTGCTTCTCAAGGCTTGGTGGTTCATCCTTAGTTGGTTCGACTTCTTTATCCTGTTTATTCCGAGTATCGGCCGATTCGGTGGTTGGCGCGCCATCTATCTGTGGGGTCCGTCCATCAGGGTTGGATGTGGAGGTCATATTGTTCCCAAATTCATGGTCGGCAACCCCAGGCGCCCCTCCGGAAAAAGAGAAATAAGCGATGGCGACAAGACCTGCTATGACACCGCCAGCTACAAGGAAAATATTTCTCTTACGGGCGCGTTCGTCGCTCGCCAGCTCTTCCTCAAGCTCGTTGAGAAGTTCCTGATCTACCCCTTCAGGCCTGTCGTTTTTGCTCATAAATTTTACTCTATACTTTTTATGCCGGTTTTACCACAATCTATAATTTATCACAACACAATCGATGTTGGTCAGTTACTATATAGAGTACTATGACGCTATATAAATATGTTACAGGTGTAGATATTGGTGGCACAAACATCCGTTCCGCCGCTATTTCACCTTCCGGGAAGTTGACGGCTGGGGCAAAAACCAGCTCGGAACCATCATCGGGCTATAAATCCGTTGTCCAAAAAATAGTGACGACTGTGAATGAAACAACAGAAAAAATGGGCCATCCGCCAGATGTTGTATGTCTGGCGTCCGCGGGCGCAATCGACAGGGATAGCGGAATCGTTATTCGGTCTCCAAACTTTCCGGACTGGAGAGATGTCGACCTGGCCAACGATGTGAAAGGGCTGATAGACAACATCCCTGTTCTTCTGGAAAATGACGCCAACGCCGCCGCAGTGGGTGAAGGCTGGATCGGCGCCGGCAAAAGGGCGGAAAGCTTCATTATGATAACCATCGGCACAGGTATCGGCGGCGGTATCATACTGGATAGAGAGCTGTGGCGGGGCGCCACCGGTATGGCAGGCGAAATTGGCCATATCAATGTCAGGCCGGATGGCAGGATGTGCGGTTGCGGGCGGCGTGGCTGTCTGGAGACTACCGCCTCCGCCTCCGGTGTTGTTAACACCGCCAAAGATAAACTCCGACACAGAGACGCGGACTGGCTGAATCAAATGATCCAATGCGACCCGGATAAAATCACGGCCGATATGATCGCCAGAGGCGCGGAAAACGGCGACCCTTTTTGCAAAGGATTGTTCCGCAGCGCTGGGGAGGACCTGGGTGTGGCGCTGGGCTTCCTGGCTTTGACCTTGGATATAGGCGTGTTTGTGATTGGCGGAGGCATGGGCCCTGCCCTGAAATTCATGGAATCGGCGGCCCGGCAAGTGGCCATAGACCGGGCGTTCACACTGAATACCATGAAGCTTAAAATCAGACCGGCCACCCTGGGCAACCTGGCAGGTATAATTGGCGCTGGGAAAATAGCCCGCGACTATATGGATTGAGCCATGCTTAGTATAATCTTCCGTGTGGCGATGCGAGAGCTTGGGAGCTCGCTCACCCGGTCGTTGTTAACCATGCTGGGGGTTATCATCGGAGTGGCCGCTGTGGTATCCATGGTGGCCATCGGCGAAGGCGCCAAACGCGATATCACCAAAAACATAGAAAACCTTGGCGCGAACCTGCTGATCGTGCGCCCGGGATTGCTGAAACGGGGCCATGTCCGCAGCGCCACGGCGCAGACGCTTACTTTATCCGACGCCACACTGATACGCAAAAATGTTCCTCAGATTAGATCTGTCGCCCCATCTGTATCGCAAGCCGCGCAGATTAAGTATTTTAACCAGAACCGAAGAACCAACGTTATCGGAGTTACGCCTGATTACCTGTCCGCTCGGCAATTTTCGGTGGAGAAAGGGTCGTTTTTCACTATCCGAGATTTGGCGGCGGCCAAGCGGGTGGTGGCGCTGGGCAAAACGGTGGCGGAGGCGCTGTTCGGTACAAAGCAGCCGGTGGGCAAACAGGTTAAAATTAACGGGATAAACTTTTTTGTCACCGCTGTTATGGCGGAAAAGGGACAGGCTGGATGGTGGGATGCGGATGATCAGGTGATGATACCGATCACCACATATCAAAAACGGCTTTTTGGCGGATCCGACATCGCCAATATTTTCCTGGAAGTGGAAAGTCGTGAAGCCATGGAGGAGGCCAGCGCCGTGGTGACCAGGCTGCTGCGGCAGTCGCACCGTATCGGCAGGGATAGCGAGGCGGATTTCCATGTCAGGAGCCAGACCGATATTATGAAATCGATGGAATCTATGACCCGCACATTCACTTATCTGCTGGGTGGCATCGCCGCCATATCCCTCATGGTCGGCGGGATTGGCATCATGAACATCATGCTGGTGACCGTGACCGAGCGCACGAGGGAGATCGGGTTACGCAAAGCGTTGGGCGCCAAACGACGCGATATACTGAAACAGTTTCTGGTGGAGTCCACCATCCTTTCGGGGGTGGGGGGTCTGATCGGAGTCGGCCTCGGTTTTCTGGGCGCTTTTGCCATTGGGCATTTTTCTGAATGGGAGACTTTTGTATCGCCAAATTCTGTCATCATCGCATACGGCACGGCATTGCTGGTGGGTGTCTTCTTCGGCTGGTGGCCGGCCTACAAGGCGTCTGCGCTCAGCCCGGTGGACGCGTTGCGCCATGAGTAATAAACCAGCAGTCGTGATTCTGGCGGCGGGAAAGGGGACAAGGATGAAGTCGGACCTGCCGAAGGCTTTGTGCAGCCTCAACGGCAAACCACTGCTTGGCCACGTGGCGCAAACGGCTCGATCGCTGGATCCGGAAAAGATCATCGTCATAGTTGGCCATAAACGAAAGCTGGTGACAGAACAGTTTGCCGACACTGGGTTGGTCTTCGTTGTCCAGGAGCCGCAGCTTGGCACCGGCCACGCCGTGGCGCAGGCGGAGGACGCTTTGGCAGATCATGATGGCGCTGTGATGGTCCTCTCTGCTGATGTGCCGCTGATTAGAGAGGCCACTTTGCAGAACATGCTTAACGCGCATACCACCGCAGGCGCTGCGGTTACTATACTGACCTGCAAACTGGATGACCCAGGGGCATATGGCAGGATTATTCGCCGGAATGGCCGCGTCGTGGCGAATGTCGAAGCGAAGGACGCCAGCGATGAGCAACTTGCGATAAATGAGATCAACAGCGGGATATATATATTCGATTCCCGGTTCCTGTTTTCAGCGTTAAAGCAAGTGAACAACAACAACGCGCAGGGAGAATATTATCTGACCGACCTGATCGCCATGGCGGTGGAAGATGGCCATGCGGCCGAGGGTATTGTTGTCGATGACCCATACGAAATCATGGGTGTGAACACAGTGGAACAGCTAGAAGAGATGGAGAAGAACGCGCCGAAACGTGATCATTAATGTGGAAGCGTCAATATCGTCGTATCTAGATAGCGCAGCGAAAGCCAACATACATATAGCTGTAAACCGCCTTGAGCCCAAACCGGTTTGACGCCCGTATATGTGACGGACCCGCATGCCAGGAGCCGCCACGTATTGTGCGATAAACCTTTTGCTCGACCTCTTCTGCCGTTTGATCCTCTTTCACCTCCAGCTCCGGGCCTTGCGGATTCACGACAAATTCGGCGCTGTAATAATCAGCTTTATACAAATCCGACACCCATTCCCAAACGTTGCCAGACATGTTGTACAAACCAAGCTCGTTCGGCTCAAAACTGTTCACAGGTACCGTCGATCTGCGATATTTACCAGCCTGAGAATATGACTTTTTATACGCACGTCTGCTGTTGAAGTTTATCTCGTCAGGGTCCAGTTTCTCTTTGCCATTTCCAAAACGGACTTCTTTCCCACCTTCGCGCGCCGCATACTCCCACTCGGCTTCTGTGGGCAGCCGTTTACCCAGTTTTTCGCAATACGCTTTTGCTTCAAACCAGTTAACACTCTCCACCGGACAATCAGGGCCACACGATTTGAAAAACGCCGGGACAGCGTCTGTCTCATTTTTATATTGCAGTTGATGGACTTCATATTTATCCAGATAAAAATCATCAAGACAAACATCGTGCACCGGTTTTTCATCCGCCGCGCCATCCCCGAACGTGTCGCCCATCTTGTAGCAGCCGCCTTTTATATACACCATATCCTTCAGGATGCCCTTTTCTACCAAACTTCTTTTTACCTTGGCTTCCCTCGGTTGAAATGTTTCAGGTATAATATTTTCCAACGTGACGGCACAACCTGAAACACAGGTTATAGCAAACAAAAGTGAGGTTATTTGACGCAACCAGATCATACTGTTTTTCTACTTAACCGCTAAAATTTGTAAATTATCCACACACATTTTTAGTATTAATCATTAGCCATACTCATTTCCAATATCAGCCATTGGCAACACTGTTGAGCAAACACTCCTCTATTGGAAACAAACTCAGCATTATACATTATAAAACAACTGTTTACTATTTTCCGAGTAGTGATTATATGCAATGGGTGGGTAAATGCAAAAAGACGGATTAGTCCGACATCATATCTGGAAGCGTCGAATGCCAGGCATCGTCCAGGTCAACAATATTGGCGCCGATAACCTTGGCGCCGTTTACCGCGATCTGGGCAGATCCATTTGTCACAATTCCGATGGCGACAACCGGGACTTTTAAAATGTCCGCTTCCTTGAAAATGGCGTTTTTCTCATCAGGCGAGCATGAAACCACAACCCGTGATTGCGACTCGGAGAATAGCGCAATATCAGGCCTTAATTCAGAGGTTACATCAACATCAAACCCTGGACGATCTTCCCCGTCAGCCCCGAAACAACACTCCGCCAGACATACAGCCAGCCCTCCATCAGAAACATCGTGCATCGATGCGACAAGCCGCTTATCCGCCAATACGCCCATTAGTTTTTGCAAATTTACTTCCGCCTCCAACCCAACGCAGGGGGGGTAACCCTTCTCTTTATTATGGATGACCGACAAATACTCCGATCCACCCACTTCCGCAAAAGTATCCCCCAACAAGATAATTAAATCACCCACGCTTTTAAAAAACTGGTTCACAAGCTTTGAACTATCCTCGAGCAAACCAACAGCGCTCACAGCCGGCGTCGGATACACACTCTCATCGCCGGTCTGGTTATAAAATGAAACATTGCCGGAAACCACCGGGGTCGATAACGCCTTGCACATCTCAGAAATTCCGTCGATCGCATTTTTGAATTCCCACATCACTTCTTCCCGTTCCGGGCTTCCAAAGTTCAAGCAATCGGTGATGGCCAAAGGCTTCGCGCCAGAGCAAGCCACGTTCCTGGTCGCTTCGGCCACCGCCTGCATCCCGCCCATGTGTGGATCGAGCTTGCAATACCTGGCGTTGCAGTCCAGGCTCATGGCCACAGCTTTCGATGTACCTTTTATCTGGATGACAGAGCTGTCCGACCCGGGCGGTTCAATTGTGTTTGTTCGAACCTGATAGTCATACTGCTGGTAGATCCACTGTTTGCTGCAGATGTTGGGCGACGCCAGCAAAGTCGTAAGCGTTGCCGTCAGGTCCGCCGGCTCCGGCACTTCGCTTCTGTCCAGTTCTTGACGCACCATTTCGTCCGCTGGCGCCAGGGCCAGCCGGTCATATTTAGGTGCATTGTTCGAAAGAGCCAGCGCCGGCAACTCCGCCACGGTGGCGCCGTTTTCTATCACTCGGACCAGCCCGTCATCGGTGACTTTTCCTACCACTTCGGCATTCAGGTCCCACTTGGAGTAGATCTCTTTCACCTTATCTTCTGTGCCCTTTCTGCACACGATCAGCATCCGCTCCTGCGATTCCGACAGCATGATCTCATACGCGTTCATGCCCTCTTCACGCCGCGGGACCTTGTCGATATCCAGCTCCACCCCGGTTCCGGCTCTGCCTGCCATCTCGAACGAAGAGCTGGTCAGCCCGGCCGCGCCCATATCCTGTATGCCGACCACGTAATCGGTTTCAAACAGCTCCAGGCACGCCTCCAGAAGTTTCTTCTCTGTAAACGGGTCGCCCACCTGCACAGTGGGTCGTCGCTCCTCGCCGCCTTCGCCGAACTGCTCGCTGGCCATGGTGGCGCCATGGATGCCGTCCCTGCCGGTCTTGGCGCCGGCGTAGATCACCGGGTTGCCGGCGCCCTCCGCTTTGCCGAGGAAGATTTTTTCCTTGCGCGCTATGCCGAGGTTGAACACGTTGACCAGGCAGTTGCCGTTATAGCTGGGGTGGAACACCGTCTCGCCGCCGATGGTGGGCACGCCCATACAGTTGCCATATCCGGCGATACCGGCCACCACACCATCCACCAGGTATTTTGTCCTGGGGTGGTCCACTGCGCCGAAACGGATAGAGTTCAGCGAGGCCAGTGGCCGGGCGCCCATGGTGAATATGTCGCGCATGATACCGCCCACGCCGGTGGCGGCGCCCTGGTATGGCTCTATATATGAGGGGTGGTTGTGCGATTCCATTTTGAACACGACGGCCAGCCCGTCACCGATATCCACCACGCCAGCGTTTTCGCCGGGACCCTCTATCACCTGCGGGCCTTCCGTGGGGAACCTGCCCAGATGCAGCCGGGAGCTTTTGTAGGAGCAATGCTCGCTCCACATTACGGATAAAATGCCCAGCTCCACCATGGTGGGCTCTCGGTTGATTATCTCCAGCGCCGCGTCATACTCCTCGGTGGTCAGGCCATGTTCTTCGATCAGTTTTGTATCAATCATCAAGCTATTATAATCAAACAAACCAAAACCGCAACTGCCGTGGGCAGGTGGCGCGGCCACTGCGAACAACCCTGTCGGGATGTGCGGTTATGCCCTTTCGTTTGCAAACCCATTTCAACCGGCTCTTTCATCAATGTAAAATCGCAAGCTCTACGCCGGGTCGCGGCAGCTATATCTATTCGTCACCATAATTCTTCTCCTTATCATCATTTCTGCACCCGTTGTGCATTAGGTACAAATATAAAAGAATATTGATTGAAGTAAATAGCAGGTGAGGGATTTGAAGCATTTGGAGCATATGAGGGATTTGAGGCAAAAGAAGCATTTGAGGAATGCTAATTCGCCCGTTTTGGCACGGTTATTGTCCATTGCCGTGGGCAGGCCAGTGACCCCACCACCCACTTTAGAAAGGGGGTCGGCCAACCGCAGGTTGGACGGGGGGGGTTGTAACAGTTTAAGAGGCTGGTTGTTAATCCACCCCAGCCCTGCGCCATCATGGCGCCTTTTCAAAAGGAGGGAGGAAGAACAGCAAGCCCCGATGCAAGGCTTGACATAGTAAAATATCCAGAGATAATACAATCAGGTGGAGATTATATTAATTTCTGAATAATTCGCCGATGGAGGCATTAGGATGGGTAAAGATAGTCAAGCCAGGCCCAACACTCCTTTTACGTCTAAATTCATTCCACAATATATTTACAACGATCCAGTAAACCGAACAGTAGTAACCAATCCAGGGGGGTAATCATGAGAAACGGAGAAAGCAAGATTAGGCATATTCCATTCGCCATCGCTGTCATGCTGGTGTTTGTGACAGCGGAGTTGGCCAGCGCACAAATGATCAACTCTATCAATGTAGCAGGTCGAGGAGCTTACGAAGGTACAAATAGCAACTCAACCGGTAGAGGTGTCTTTGGTAGGGCCACCGATGGTGGTGGTTCCAACGTTGGTGTTTTGGGATTGAACGATAGCAATAGCGGAAGAGGTGTACAAGGCACAGCTCTTAGTCCTTTTGGTGTCAATTATGGTGTTAGTGGATGGAGTCTTAGCAATGGCGGATTAGGTGTTTACGGTATCGCTTCTTCTAACAATGGCTCTACGTATGGTGTTCTGGGATTGAGCAGAAGCTCATCTGGCAGAGGTGTTGCTGGTGCGGCCACTAAAACATTTGGCGTCACCTATGGTGTTCAGGGGATAAGCAATAGTCCAGCTGGTTATGGAGTATACGGCTGGAATACATCAACCGGTTGGTCTGGTTTTTTTACCGGTGGTAAATTTACAGTGCTTGGGATGCTGGAGCTGATACCGCACGCCACCAGCCCGAACATTATTGGTGGGGTGGTAAATAACAATGTAACATCCGGAGCGTTTGGCGCCAACATTGGTGGAGGCGGCTCTGCAGCATTGCCGAACAAGGTTACCGACAACTGGGGCACAATAGGCGGCGGATTGAACAACCAGGCGGGCGACAACGCCGGAACCGATGCCGACAGAACCCACGCCACCGTAGGCGGAGGAGATAGCAACATCGCCAGCGGCTTGGGTTCCACCGTGGGCGGAGGTAAAAAAATCAATGCCAGTGGCCGATTTGCCACCGTGGGCGGAGGTACCAGTAACAGAGCCAGCGGCTACATTTCCACCGTGAGTGGCGGATGGGGTCACACCGCCAGCGGCTCTGAATCCACCGTGGGCGGAGGCGCCGTTAACATGGCCAGTGGCAGTTTTTCAACTGTGGACGGAGGCCTACGTAACATCGCCAGCGGGAAATATTCCACCGTGGGTGGCGGCTACAAAAACTTTGCTGGCAATAATTACGCCGTGGTGGGCGGCGGAGCTTTTAACCAGGCCTACGGTATTTTTTCCACCATCCCGGGTGGGCATGGCAACGCGGCCGCAGGCTATAGCTTTGCCGTGGGCAGAAGGGCCAAGGCCGTCCACACAGGAGCTTTCGTATGGGGCGACAGCACCAACACCGATATTCAATCATCCAATCATAACCAGGTGACGTTCCGAGCCAGAGGTGGCTACCTTCTGTTTACCAACGCGGCAGCCAACCTCGGGGCGCGTCTGAACCCTGGCGCCACGGCATGGGTAGCCATGAGTGATCGGGCATCGAAGGAGAAGGTGGTGAAGGTGGACGCCCGCAAGGTATTGGATAAACTGGCTCAGATGGAGATAGCCACCTGGCAGTACAAGGGTGTGGACGCGCCGGTGCGGCATATGGGCCCGATGGCGCAGGATTTTTACAAGGCGTACAGCCTGGGTCATGACGAAAAGGGGATCTCCACCCTCGACGCGGATGGAGTAGCCCTCGCCGCCATTCAGGGACTGTATGACCTGGTGAAGGAGAACAGAGAGGTAATCGAAACTAAGGAAACAGAGATTGCGGAGCTGAAAGCGCAGTTGGCGGAGCTGAAAAGCAGGCTTAATTAAGTTGACTATCTAAATCGTAATCACTCTGGGTATAGTGTCATTTTGGGTGGAGCTACACCTGGAAATAACGCCCCATGTCCCCCCCCCCCGGTTCCTGCCAATAAAACTATTATCAACTATAGCTTGACCGGGGACCGGTCTGCTTGTATTCTAGGTATCAATCTTTCAGATAGATACGGTAGCGCGTAAAAGTGACACTTCAATGATTGTTTGTGGGGCCGATGGATTTTTCTCGTTTTGACACTGTTCAGCAAAAACTGAACGTCCTGTTTGAATATATCAACGGGCTGAAAAGAGAAAACGGCGAACTGCGCAGAAAAATCAAATCTCTGGAAACTAACCTGAAGCAGGCCCTCGCCTCGCCCAAGGAAAAAATACTCAAGGACAAATACTCCGCCCTGGCCGAAGAGCGGGACAGCCTTATGATGGAGCGGGAGCTGATCCGGAGCAAAGTAAAAGCGCTGATCAACAAACTGGAGACGAGCGAGAACAAGGATGGCGCCAAAAAATGAGCCGTGGAAAAAAAGTTAACATCACCGTATATGGCAAGGACTATTCCATCGTCAGCTCGGAAGATGAAAGCAAGACCCGTGAGTATGCAGAGTATATCGACAACCTGATGAGAACCATCAGCCAACAAACCGGCGCCATGGAGTCTGGCCGGGTGGCGGTGCTGGCAATGTTGCAGATGGCCCACGAGCTGTTCACCCTCCGCGAAAAAAGCGGGATTGATGACATGGAGCTGGAGCGGCGCATAGAAAAGCTGATCGTTGACATGGAATCGGGGATGAGCGAAAGTGGAATTCAGACAAAAATAACCACCGATAATGGATGAAGGATAAGGAAAAATAATGAACGAAAAAAGTAATCGAGTTGCTATGATCACCGGCGCGTCCAGCGGGGTGGGCGAGGCGGTGGCGATGCGGTTCGCCAGCGCAGGATATTCCGTGGCCATCGGCGCCCGGCGCGAGGACCGTATACAGGCGCTGGCCGCCAGGATAGAAAACGAGTGCGACAGCCCGACGCACAGCTTCGACCTGGATATCCGGTCGGCGGATTCATCGGCCGCGTTCGCGAAAAGCGCGCTGGACAAGTTCGGCCATATCGATGTGCTGGTCAACTGCGCCGGCGTGGCGCTGGGTAGGGAGCCGGTTGAAGGCGCCGAGCTGGCCGATTGGGCGCAGATGATAGAGACCAACTATTCCGGTCCGGCCCAGCTGATCAAGGAGGTCATCCCGTCGATGAAAGATAACGGCGCTGGACAGATAATCAACATAGGCGCATTGGCGGCGTTGTTTCCGCACCCCGGATCTGTCGTGTATGCGTCGGCGAAGGAGGCGATCCGTATGTTCCTCAAATGCCTGCGGGAGGACACCCTGGGGACCGGCATCCGGGTCAGCAACATAGACCCCGGCATCATCCGCACCGAGTTCGCCCATGTCCGGTTCCGCGGCAACGACGAGGCGGTGGCGACCATGCTCAAGGGCATGCGGCCGCTGGAAGCGGAGGACCTGGCGGAATGCGTCTGGTTCATCGCCAGCCTGCCGCCCCATGTCAATGTGGACCAGATGACAGTATTGCCGACGGACCAGACCAGCCCAACCCGGGTCCACAGGGCATAACCTGCAAATCGAGCCGCCGTAGTGAATGAGCGGGAGTATAGCGCCAACTGGCTGTTCATCGCCCTGTTCGTTGCGGCCGTGGCCGCCGCGGTGTTCATGTATACGCTGGGCAACCGGGCGAAGCTCATGCCGGAGCATACCCGCCAGATGAACAAGCTCCTGCGCGATCAGACGATCTATTGCTCCGACAAATCGACCGCCCGGCAATGCAGGGAGGCGATTGACGCCATTGAGGAATATAAAAAAGTGATCGCCGAAGATATGGCCAGGAAAAAACGAGGGCAAGAAAATCAGTGAGACGATGAAGGTATCAACGATACTATGAAAGTATCGGCCATTCAGCTATCGCCCGGCGCCGACATCGATCAAAATCTTGCCCGCGCAGTGGAGCTGACTGCCGAAGCCTGCGCCGATGGCGCCAGGTTTGTGGCGTTGCCGGAGTATTTTGCCCTTTACGACAACAGCGAAGGTTGGCAAAAACCTGCGGCTGACAAAAGCGACGCAATACTGGAGGCGGTGGGCGCAATCGCAAAAAGCAAAGCGGTCCATATCCTTGCCGGCTCGGTCCTGCTGCCCAGCGGCCATGAAGGCAAATTCGAAAACGTATCGATCCTGTTCGGCCCGGACGGGCTCGAAGCGGCGCGGTATGTGAAGCGGAACCTGTTCGTCGCCGAGGTCGATGGTAACAGCTATCGAGAAGGCGACTGGTTGCAGGCGGGCGACAGCGTCGTGAAAAGCCAGATCGACCAATGGAACGTCGGTTTGTCGACCTGTTTCGATCTGCGGTTCGCCGAGCATTACACCGCTCTGCGCGCGCAAGGTGCCAACATCATCACGGCGCCCTCCGCCTTCACGAAACAGACCGGGCAGGCGCACTGGATGACCCTCGTCCGGGCCCGGGCCATAGAGACGCAATCCTACATGATCGCCCCGGCGTTGGTTGGCGAGACAGCGCCCGGCGTCGAATGTTATGGATCGACGGTCATCGTAGACCCTTGGGGCGAACCGGTGGCGTTGCTGGAAACAGGGGAGGGGTATATCAGCGCCGAGCTGGATATGACGCTGGTGGAGTCTGTGCGACGAAGGATAAATATGACGCGCGGAAAATAGCGGCCCCGGCTATAACCAGAACAAATAACAGGCCAGGCTCAACCCGATTAAAAATAACGCGGTCACAGCTAATGTGGCGTACATCAGCTCTATTGATTCCATAATCACAATCGCGGTCAATGAACGCGTGGGATCGCCAATGGTTGCGGAATTGCGCGCCACGCCTCCATAATAGCTCACGCCGCCAAGCTGGATATCGAGCGCTCCGGCAAATGCAGACTCGGACATCGCGGAGTTGGGTGATGGATGCTTTCGCCCATCGCGTTTCAGAATTTTCAGCGAGTTGCGCCAGTTCAGCCCCAGCAGAGCCGAAGAAAGAGATATAAGCCATGCCGTCAGCCGCGCCGGTATATAGTTGGCCAGATCATCCAGCCGCGCCGGCGCCCAGCCGAAATTGACATATTTCTCGTTTTTATAACCGAACAGCGAGTCCATGGTGTTGATGGATTTGTAAACCATCGCCCCCACCGGCCCGCCAATCACCGCAAAAAACAGGGGCGCCGTCACGCCATCCACCGTGCTCTCCGCCACGCTCTCCACGGTGGCCCGGGTGATCTCTCCCTCGTCCAGGTTTCTGGTGTCCCTTCCCACAATAAACCCCACGTCGGCCCGGCCCTGTTCGATATCGCCATTTTCCAGTGACCGGTACACAGCGCTGGCGTGAAGATCCAGATCCCGGGCGGAAAAAGTGAAATAAAGCAACAGCACAGACACCAGGTCACCCAACAGCCAATGGATCATCCCGGCGCCCTCGATGGCGCCATAACAGACCAGCCCCACAATAACCACCGTGTCTATCACTGTCACCACGCCGGCCAGTTTAGTACCGCCGAACAGGTTGCGCGTGGCCTCTTCCAGGAAGCTGGCGAACCGGCCGATCAGGCGGATAGGGTGATAGCTCCACCGCGGGTCCCCGATGGCAAGGTCGAGGAGTATGGCAGCTATTATCTGTATTTCCAGGCCCACGTTAACCGACAACGTTATGAGTCGATGATCTGGTAAATTTTATCCATATCGATATTGCCGCGGACAGTGTCGGCCAGGTCATCCAGCGCCTTGTCGATATCGTAGCGCACCGCGCTTTTACCCAGCGCCGCAAAGCCCTTGCGGACACGCAATTTGTCGATGAACCAGCGGCGGAACTTGTCATCATTGAATATGCCGTGGATGTATGACCCCCAGTTCCTTCCATCGTCGGAGCCGACACCCAGCGCGGCGCCGGAGCTGTCGGTCACCACCGGTTTTGCCGCGCCATACTCGGTCACGCCATGGTGGATCTCATATCCATGCACCGCCAGGTCCGACTCGGCATGCACCGCCTGCACCCGGGCCAGGGTTTTCTCTTTTTCGATGGTGGTTTTCAACGGCAGAATGCCTATACCCTCTATGGAGCCACGGTTCGATTCGATGCCATGCGGATCGGTTATCACCTCGCCCATCATCTGGTAACCACCGCAGATCCCGACGATCTCTGTTTTGCCATTACCTGCAATTTCCTTTAACTTTTCGACGACGCCGTTTTCGTATATATGCTCGATATCGCCGATGACGTTTTTCGAGCCGGGGATAATCACGCAGTCGACATCGTCAAGATCGTCCGGGCCATACGCTTCAACGATGGCCACATCCCGCTCCATGGCCAGCGGATCGAAGTCGGTGAAGTTGGATACGTGGCGCAGCTTCAATATCGCCACCGTCACCGAGTCGCCGCCGTTCTTCCCGCCATAGGTCGGCGCCACCGCCCGGTCCTCCTCCGGCAGGCCGATCGGTCGGATGAACGGGACCACGCCCAGGGTCGGTTTGCCGCAGGCGCGATCCACATATTCGATGGCGGCGTCCAGCAGGCTGGCGTCACCGCGGAACTTGTTGATGATAAACCCGGCGGTCAGCTTTCGTTCCCATTCGTTCAGCGTTTCCATGATTCCGACGAACGACGCAAAGACGCCGCCCCGGTCGATATCGCCGACGATCAACACTTTGGCGTCGGCGTATCGGGCCATGCGCATGTTGACGATGTCCCGCTTCTTCAGGTTCATTTCGCCCGGGCTGCCGGCGCCCTCCATGATGATTACATCATGATCGGCGGATAAGTCGTCGTATGCCCGCTTGACGATTTTGAATCCTTCCTTCTGGTAATCTATATATTCCGAAACGTTCATGGCGCCCACCGGCTTGCCCATCACCACCACCTGCGAGCCGGTGTCGCTGTTCGGTTTCAGCAGGATCGGGTTCATCCTGGTGTCCGGCTCCAGCCCGCACGCCTGCGCCTGGGTCACCTGCGCCCGGCCGATCTCCTCGCCATTGATGGTGACGTAGGAGTTGAGGGCCATGTTCTGGGCCTTGAACGGCGCCACGTCATACCCATCCTGTTTCAGGATCCGGCAGAGGGCGGCGTTGATCACACTCTTGCCGGAGTCGGAGCTGACCCCCTGGATCATTATTGCCGGTTTTTTCTTCGCCCGTTTTTTACCGGCAGGCGCCTTGAAAATTTTTCGTAAGCTCGCAACCAGCTTTTCATTTTCCTTACCGTTTCTCACCGCCACGCGGAAGAATTTGTCATCCAGTCCGGTGTAGTTTTCGCAGACACGGATCGCGACTCCATCCTTCAAGGTCAGCTTCGCCAGTTCGCCGGCGGTCATGCCTGGTTGGTTGATTTTTAGCAGGAGATAGTTGGCGTCGCTTTCAAATACTTTCAGAGCGTCGATAGTTTCAAGGTCGGCCATCAGGTTACCGCGCCAATGGGCGACATGCTTCCAGGCCCTGGAGACATACCCGTCATCCTTCATCGCCTCCACGCCCACCGCCTGGGCCAGCACGTTGACCGACCAGGGCATGACCTGATCGCGCAACCGGGTGGCAATCGCTTCATCCGCCAGCGCCACACCCAGCCGCAACCCGGGGATGGCAAACAGTTTGGTGAGTGATATCACAACAATGACATTGGCCGGACGATCGACCGCCAATGACTCAAAATTTTCTACGAACCCGCCGAAAGATTCATCCACCACAAATAGCGAGTCAGGCTTTCGAAGGGCGATATCACGGATGGCCACAGCATCCACGGTCCGCCCGGTCGGGTTGTTCGGATGGCCTATGATCACCAGGTCGTTGACGCCGATGGTCGACTCCAGCGCCTGATAATCGAGCGTGAAATCATCCTCTTCACACATCTGGACCGTCGCCACATCCAGCCCCGCCTTCTCCGCCAGGCGCCGGTAGTCTATATACGCCGGCTCCGGGACCACCGCTTTGTCAAAGTTTCCAATGCCTGGGATGGCGTAAAGGATCTCTGTAGCGCCGTTGCCCGCAACTACAGCCTCCTCACCCGCCCCATATTTTTCCGCTACTGCGGTTGTCAGCTCTTCGCAGTACGGGTCAGGATATTTCGTGATGTCAGAGACGCGGGAGCTGATCAACGGCCGGAGCCATTCCGGAAAACCGAGCGGGTTTATATTCGCCGAAAAATCGAGGATATCGTTCTCGTCAATGCCGGAGTCGATCGACAATTTCCGCAGGTTGCCGCCATGTCCTTCGCCAGAGCTTTTCATTATAAATTACCCACCAGATAACCAGCCAGCGCCAGCATGACCACCGCCTCGGTGATCTCACACAGCGCGCCATATGTGTCGCCGGTCATCCCGCCGACACGTCGTGTTGAATAGTAAGAAAACACAATAGTTACAGCCAGCATCACCACAGTGGCGAAAACACCGGCGCCGCCCCCGATATATGCGCCAGCCACCAGCGCGAACAACAGACCGATGACCGCGTGCTTTTTGCCGGCGTGGTCGATCAGCGGCGTCCCCAGCCCGCCGTAGGAACGGACATATGGAAACGAAGCGATGGCGATCATCATGGCGCAGCGGGCCATGATCGGCGCAATCAGCAACGCCGTGCAGACGATCGACGGCTTGATGGAGGTCAGCGCCGCGAACTTGATCAGCAATACCGCGAAGATCGCGAACACACCCATCGGCCCGGCGCTGCTGTCCTTCATAATTTCCAGGGCGCGCTCTTTCGATCCCTGGCTCATGAACGCGTCGAAACTGTCCGCCAGCCCGTCGATATGCAGCGCGCCAGAGATCGCCGACATGACGACAATGATCACAGATGCGGTGGCGAACGGGGTCATAAGAATGGCCATCAGCTTGTAGATGCCGCAATATACAAGACCGAGCAATAGGCCAACGACCGGATAATAGATTAATGACGCGCCATGCTCCTTCTCGCCGATCTCGTACCGGGAGGGCAGAGGGAGTACGGTTAAAAAAGTGACCGCCGCCAGGAAACTCTTCATTTGTCCGCGCCAGAGACCGCCGCCTCTTCAAACGTCGCTATCTCCGTCAGCACAGAATGCGCCGCGTCCACAAGGCCCATGGCCAGCGCGCCGCCGGTCCCTTCACCCAGCCGCATGTCCAGGTTCAGGTACGCTTTTTTGTCCAAAGTATCCAGCATAGCCACATGCCCCGGCTCCACGCTCTGGTGCGATGCGATCATATACTCCTTCGATTCCGGGCAGATCAGCGACGCGATCAACGCGCCGGCGGTGGAGATAAATCCATCCACCACGACCGGTTTTCTTTTCGAAGCCGCGCCCAGGATCACCCCGGCGATACCGCCGATCTCGAATCCGCCCACCTTGGCCAGGATATCGAGCCCGTCGTTTTTATCCGGCTTGTTTACGTCCAGTATCTTTTCGATCACGGCGATTTTGCTTGCCAGCTGGCCGTCGTCCACGCCGGTCCCGCGGCCGGTCACCTCTTGCGGCGATTTGCCGGTTATCACGGAGATGATGGCGCTGCTGGGCGTTGTGTTGCCGATCCCCATGTCGCCGGTGCCGAATACATCTGTGGTGTCCGCATGTTCCAGCGCCAGCTCTATCCCCGCTTCCACGCAGCGGACGGCGTCGTCGGAGCCCATGGCCGGGCCCTTGGCGATGTTGGCTGTGCCTTGTCCCATTTTTTTGTCCACGACCTTGCCTTCGGCGACCTTGCTGAAGTCAAACTTTACGCCCATGTCCACGACGACAACATTTGCGTTAACCAGCCTAGCCAGGGCGTTCACACCGGCGCCGCCGACCACGAAGTTCATCACCATCTGCGGTGTCACCTCCTGCGGGTATTTGCTGACGCCTTCGTCGCAGACGCCATGATCGGCCGCCATGGTGATGATGGTTTTCCGTTTTACTGCTGGGGGGAAGGATGATGTCATACCGGTCAGATCCACCGCCAGGTCCATCAGCCGCCCCAGCGCCCAATGCGGCATAGTCAGCTGATCCAGCCGCTTTCTGGCCAAACCTTCGGCTTCCTTGTCCTTCGGTTTTATATTCTTGATTGTTTCTTTTAGCAAGCTCAACTATTGCACTCCTTTTTCAAAATTAGTGTTGCATATCCCGGTCAAAACTCCGCGGCCCTCAAACATCTCGACGGTGGTGACAGACGCCGTGGGCAGCCGGAAAACCACATGCCGTGTATACGGCAGATCCAGCAGACGGCATATCGCCTGGCCGATCACCCCGCCATGGGTAAACGCGGCCACCACATCCGCTTCATCCTCGATCAGCCGGTTCATGGCCCGTTCCACCCGGGTGATGAAGCCGGTGACGCTGTCGCCCCCCGGGAATGTGAAATCGACATCTCCATCGAACCACCGTTGGGCCAGCTCCGGATGCTTGCGGCTTACCTCATCGAAGGTCAAACCGTCCCACTCTCCAAAATCGGCTTCCATCAAATTTTTATCTATGTCCATTGCCGCCTGCCCGGTGGCGATTTTCGCCGTTTCCATCGCCCGCTGCAACGGGCTGCTGAGCACCCGCCCAGGTTTGACCCTGTTGATAAACGCAACCAGTCCCTCCGCCTGTTTTATGCCATGATCCGACAGCGGCGGATCGCAGACCCCCACGAAACATCCCGATTTATTGGCCTCGGTTTCCCCATGGCGGATCAGGAATATTTTACTCGCCATCGGCGTTGTCCAGCTTCATGTTGCGCACATCATCAAGATCCAGCGATTCATCGATCCGTTTCGAAACCAGATCAACCAGCAGATCGTCATAACCCAGATGCTTACCGAACAGAAGTTCTATGCTCGGATATTTTTCACCCTCTTTCTGCATCATCCCCGGGATATCTTGCCGCATGTGCAGCCCCATATGCAAAAAGTAAGGAATCAGAACCACCTTCTCCGCGCCCTGGTCCACGCACCGTTCCAGCGTCTCCGGGAACAGTGGGGCGGCGCCAGACATGTTGCACGCTTCGACTATCGTATAGTCGCCAGATTCCTTGATGTGCCGGGCGATTTTTTCCATCCCTTCAGAAGCGCCCGCCGTGAAGCTGCCATGCCCCATCAATATAACAGCGATTTTCATATGGAACCATCCAGTAGTATGGAGAAGAAAAACCGGCGATGAAAAGCAAACATATATCCAGAACACTTTTTACATAAATATCAATCAGGATACCGTTTACTATCCCATATGGCAGATAAGGCCGCGATCCACGATGGCCCACTCCATTCACAGAGTTCACAGGCAAGTCTTCTGGCTCCCGGATCTACCTAACGGCCGCGCCTTCCCATCTTTCTGATGATAGTGGCAATTTGCGGATTTCGTCCCCGGTCACAGCGGCGGGTCCGCGACGGAATTTAACCGTCTTCCTTTTAAACTTGTAAGCAGATAAAATCCCTTACAATCCACCTGTGAGCTATAAAATTATACTTGATAGGGCCTTGTGTCAAGCTCCTTGTCACTATCTGTACAGAGTGTAGATTCGGTTTTGAAGGGCAGGAAGCTGTAAGGATCACAAAAGCTGCAATTATATGAAGCTTTTGCCCCATCGCCTAAAACTGCTTGACTAACGTGGAAACATTATTGATACTAGCTAGTTTGTAGAAGGTGCGTAGCTCAGGGGGAGAGCGCTTGCTTGACACGCAAGAGGTCGGCGGTTCGAAACCGCCCGCGCCTACCAGAAGAATTTTTTGTTGGAGGAAGGTATATAGATTTGAAGGCGTTTGTGATTGTCCAAGGTGGCGACGGGGCTGCGCTTTTCGCTGCTGAGGAGGCGTGGTATTTCTAAGACAAATAAAAGACTGAGAGTTAATGATCAAATCCACGCCGACCAGGTGATGGTTGTGGGCGCGGGTGGAGAGCAGGCAGGTATGATGAGTGTAGACGCCGCGTTGGAGCTGGCGGCGGATGCAGAGCTTGATCTTGTGGAAGTGGCGCCAAATTCCAAGCCCCCGGTATGCAAGGTGATGGATTATGGCAAATATAAATACAAGATGAGCAAAAAGGCTCATGACGCCAAAAAGAAACAGAAAATTATAAAGGTCAAGGAGGTCAAGACCACACCGAAGACCGAAGAGCATGATTATCAGTTCAAGCTGAATCACGTGAAAAGGTTCCTGGCGGATGGGGACAAGGTCAAGGTAACGGTTTTTTTCAAGGGCAGGCTGATCACCCATTCCGAACTGGGGTTGAAGATCCTCGACCGGTTTGTGGAGGACCTGGCCGACCTGGCGATAGTAGAGCAGGAGCCGAAAAAAGAGGGCAAGACCATGGCCCTGGTGCTGGCCCCGGTCAATAATGATAAAGCTGAGAAGAAGAGCGTTAAAGAAAAAGTAAACGAATAACATTCGTGTAAACGTTCTGACCTTGTGTAGAATGTGGGCTTGCGCAGAATAGGTTAAAAATAAGTCGACGAATGGCAGTTGTGTAAACAAAAGTATTGGAGATTGAAGTTGCCAAAACAGAAATCGAACAGAGGAGCCGCCAAGCGGTTCAAGCTGACAGGGACCGGGAAGGTGAAGCGTAAAAAGGCTTACCTGCGTCATATATTGACCACCAAGTCCACCAAAACGAAGCGAAACCTGCGCCATGCATGCCTGATAGACAAGGCGGATGAGAAAAGGGTTAAAAGGTTACTTCCATATTTATAATGTTGCGCGCAAATACAATAATTGTTTTGAGCGGCAGAGAATTCAGCAGGAGTTAACATAGAAAAATGTCAAGAGTGAAAAGCGGCCCGGTGGCGAAGGCGCGCAGAAAAAAGATTTTGAAAATGGCCAAAGGCTTCCGGGGCGCCAGGAGCCGGACGTTCCTGAAGGCGAAGGAAGCGGTCACCAACTCGTTGAAAGACGCCTATCGTGGTCGGCGTATCCGCCGGCGCGATTTTCGCTCCCTCTGGATCGTGCGCATCAACGCCGCGGCGCGGGAGCAGGGGCTGACCTATGGCCGGATGATCAACGGGCTGAACAAGGCGGGGGTGGAGCTGAACCGCAAAATGCTGGCGGAGCTGGCCGTGTCGGAGCCGGAATCTTTTACCAAGCTGGTGGAGCTGGCAAAGGAAAAAGTTGGCGCCGCGACCTGATTCACGCAGCTCGGTATATAAATCAACCAAGGTTTGCGGCCTGCCGTAAACCTTTTTTTTATTATTCAGATGGGTTCAACAAACGCTAACGATGACATGGCAAAGCTCCAGGAGGAGTATCTTGCGCGGGTAGCCGCCGCCGGCTCCTTGCAGGAGCTGGAGTCCGCCCGGGTCGCCCTGCTGGGCAAGAAAAGCGAGCTTACCACCCGCATGAAAGGCCTGAACAAGGTCCCGGCGGACCAGCGCCCGGCCATGGGCAAAGCGTTGAACAGCGTTCGCGTCGCGGTGGAGTCCGCCCTGACCAAAAAAATCGAAAATGTTCGTAAAAAGGAACAGACCGAACTTCTGGAAAAAGAGCATTTCGATATCACGCTCCCGGCCCGGCCGGTTGGCATGGGGAGCTATCACCCGGTAAACATGGTGAACGAGCAGATGATACAGATTTTTACAGAGCTCGGTTTCCGTGTGGAAGAGGGCCCGGAGGTGGAGACCGACGAGTATAACTTCCAGATGCTAAACTTCCCGGACGATCACCCGGCCCGCGATATGCAAGACACCCTGTATGTGCAAAACGGCGCGCGGCTGCTGCGGACCCATACATCGCCGGTGCAGGTGCACGCCATGCAAAAGCACAAGCCGCCCCTGTCGGTGATAGCGCCCGGCAGGACATTCCGTTGCGACTACGACATCACCCACTCGCCGGTGTTTCACCAGATCGAAGGATTCCATGTGGACCGGGACGTCACCTTCGGCCACCTGAAAGGCACGCTGGAGCTGTTCGTGAAAAGGTTGTACGGCGATGGCGTAAAACTTCGGTTCCGCCCCAGCTTCTTCCCGTTCACAGAGCCGAGCGCGGAGATCGACATCAGCTGTGTGCTCTGCAACGGCGCCGGCTGCCGCATCTGCAAACAAACCGGCTGGCTGGAGATCCTGGGCGCCGGGATGATCGACCCGAACGTATTGACCGCCGTGGGCATCGATCCGGAGATATGGTCCGGGTTCGCGTTTGGCGTCGGGATAGAGCGGATAGCCATGCTCAAATACCGGATAAACGACATCCGTCTGCTGTTCGATAACGACATCCGTTTCCTCAGCCAGTTTTAAGGAAATAGAAGATGCTGGTTTCATACCTGTGGTTAAAGGAGCTGACGGAGTTTTCATACTCACCGGAGGAGCTCGCCTCTGTGCTGACCAACCTGGGGCTGGAGGCGGACATCGCCGATAACCGGCGCGGCTGGTACGCCAACATGGTCATCGGGAAGGTCGAGTCGGCCGGGCCCCACCCGAACGCCGATCGGCTGAGCCTGTGCCAGGTGAATGTGGGCGCAGAGACCAAACAGATAGTATGCGGCGCGCCGAACGTGGCCGAGGGGCAGACGGTGGCCGTGGCCCTGACCGGCGCCGAGCTGCCGGACGGGACAAAAATAGAAAAACGTAAGGTCCGGGGCGAGGTTTCAGACGGGATGATCCTCTCCGAAGCGGAGCTGCAACTTTCCGACGATCACAGCGGGATCATGGTCCTGGATGGCGACCATGAACCGGGGAGTGCGCTGGCCGAGGCGCTGGAGATCGGCGATACGATCATCGAGATCGACCTGACGCCGAACCGGGGCGACTGCCTCAGCATGATCGGCGTGGCGCGGGAGATCGCCGCGCTAACCGGCGCCCCGATAAACATCCCACCGGCGCAGGTTGAAGGGAGCGACGAAAAGTCGGCGGATAAAATAAAAGTGCAGATCGACGCGCCGGAGCTTTGCCCGAGGTACGCGGCCAGATACCTGTCCGGATTGAAAGCGGGGCCGTCGCCGCTCTGGATGCGTATCCGTCTCAACGCGCTGGGTGTGCGGTCGATCAATAACCTCGTCGATGTCACCAACTATGTGCTGATGGAGACCGGCCACCCGCTGCATGCGTTCGACTATTCGTTGATCGATGATGGCAAGATAATTGTGCGCCGGGCGGGCGATGGCGAGCGGTTCAAAACCCTGGACGACAAGGAGCATAAACTTAACAGCGGCAACCTGGTGATCGCCGATCCTGAAAAACCGGTGGCGCTGGCGGGTGTCATGGGCGGGCAGAACTCCGAAGTGTCGGACGGGACCACCGAAGTGCTGCTGGAATCCGCCTATTTCGACCCTGCATGTATCCGGCGCACCGGCAAGGAACATAATATCAAGTCGGAGTCGTCGTTCCGGTTCGAGCGGGGATGCGATGTGGAGGGGTTGATATACGCGCAAGATAGAGCGGCCCATCTGATGATCCAACTTGCCGGGGGCGCCGCATATAAAGGAACGGTGGACGCATATCCGACGCCGATTGCAAAAAAGAGAGTCACACTGCGCTATGGCCGGGTGGACAAAATCCTGGGCATTGCAACAGCTCCTGATGACATAAAAAAAATCTTGTCATCGCTGGAGATGGGTATAGTTGAGCAGACCGACGAAGCGACCACCATCGAGGCGCCCTACTTCCGCCACGATATCGAAAGGGAAGCGGACCTGATCGAGGAGATCGCCCGCTTCGTCGGGTACGACAAGATCGAATCGGCGATACCACAAATATCCGCCAACGCAGACGGTCTTACGCCGGGCCTGCAGTTGCGGCGTATACTGCGTCGTCATCTTCGCTCTGTCGGCATGGCGGAAGGCTTATCCTACAGCTTCACCAGCGAGAGGGATCTGGACCGGTTCCGCCTGCCGGATGATCATGAACTGCGGCGGTTGGTGAAAATCGACAACCCGTTATCGTCGGAGTGGACCCATCTGCGCTCCACCATTCTGCCGGCGCTGGTATCCGCCTCCGCCGGGATGGATGACGGCCAGATTTTTGAAATAGGTGTGGTGTTTACCGATAAAGGAGACGCCGCCCCGGTGGAGAAATGGGTGGTGGCTGGCGTTATGACTGCCAATGTAAAAACCGGCCTGTGGAACGACAAGGACAACCAGCGTGATTTCTACCACGCCAAGGGCATCGTGGAATCGATACTGTCTGTCGCCGGGTCAGGGGACGTCCGGTTCGAGCAATCGCGTCATCCGTTCTATTACCCGAAGCGGCAGGCGGATGTCCTGTCTGGGTCGAAGGTTGTCGGCCATCTGGGGCAGATCCATCCGGAGATACTGGAAGGGTATGAGGTCACCGGCGAGCTGCTGACGTTCGAGCTGGATATCGACCGGCTGACAGGCGCCAGCATAGATGTGAAGTTTGAAACTTTACCGAAGTTTCCATCGGTCAAACGTGACCTGGCAGTGCTGGTGGATAAGGGGATACCGGCCAGCGACCTGATAGCGTCAATCAGCAAATCCGGCGGCGCCATGTTGAAAGAGACAATCCTGTTCGACGTATACGAAGGCGCGAACATCGATGATGGAGCTCGGAGCATGGCCTTTTCCCTCGAGTTTCGGGACGAGGAGAAAACGCTGACCGACGACGATGTAAATGTTGTGTTCGACAAGATAGTCAGCGCGCTGCAGGCTGACCATAACGCCAGACTGAGGTCATAACAACATGAACAAAACCATATTCAGGGAGTACGACATTCGGGGTGTAGTCAAGGACGACCTTACACCCGAGGTTGTGCAGAACATCGGCCGGGCCTTCGGCACGATCATTTCCCGGTTCGGCGATGGCGGTCAAAGGAAAGTCTCTGTCGGTTACGACGCACGAGGATCGAGCCCGGAGCTGTTTCGCTCGTTGACGGATGGCATACGCGCGGCTGGTGTGGATGTCATCGATATCGGACTGGTCCCCACCCCGGCGTTATACTTTTCGCTCCATCATCTGAAAACCGATGGGGGTGTGATGATCACCGGCTCGCACAATCCGCCGGAGTTTAACGGGTTCAAGCTGAACACCGGCACAGAATCGCTGTACGGCGAAGGTATACAGAAGCTGATGAACCTGATCGAGGAGAACGACTATACATCGGGCGCCGGCGCCCTGACCCGGCAGGATGTGATCGAGGATTACATCGCCATGGTGAAAGGGAAGATCAAACTGAAACGTAAGCTGAGGATCGTGCTCGATTCTGGCAACGGCTGCGGCGGCATATTCACGCCCCGGCTGATGCGCGAACTGGGCTGCGAAGTGGTGGAGCTGTATTGCGAGGTGGACGGCCAGTTCCCGAACCATCACCCGGACCCCACCGTGCCGGAGAACCTGACCGATCTGATCGCGAAGGTGAAGGAGACCGGGGCCGACGCTGGGTTCGCCTATGATGGCGACGCGGACAGGATCGGCGTCGTGGATGAGCGGGGCGGTATACTGTTCGGCGACCAGTTGTTGATGATATTCGCCCGCGATATCCTGAAGCGTGAACCAGGCGCGTCGATCGTATATGACGTGAAATGCACCAGCAACCTGCCGAAGGATGTGGAGAACCATGGCGGCGTCCCGATAATCAACGCCACCGGCCACTCGCTGATCAAGGCGCGGCTGCACAAAGAGCATGCGGCGCTGGCAGGCGAGATGAGCGCGCATATATTTTTCAATGAAGATTACTATGGATATGACGACGCGCTGTTCGCCACGGCCCGGTTCCTGCGGATCATGGCGGATAGCGAATTGAAAGTGTCGCAATTTCTCGATGATGTGCCGAAGGTGTATAACACGCCGGAGATCCGGGTGGATTGCCCGGACGATGTGAAGTTTGGGTTGATCGAGGATATAACCGGACATTTCAAACAATCTTATGATGTGGTGGAGATCGACGGCGCCCGGGTGGAGTTTGGCGGCGGCTGGGGGCTGATGCGGGCGTCGAACACACAGCCGGTGATCGTGCTGCGGTTCGAGGCGCAGACCGAGGCGAGGCTGGACGAGATCAGGAAAATCGTATACGACAAGCTGAAAACATACCCCTCGCAAAAAGAGTTGGCCCCATTCTGACGCCCCGCCTGTATAATATGCAGGATAATTTTAGTTTTGATAATTTCTGTATATAACTACCGATGTTAAGATCAAAATCAGAATGGGAAGATTTTCTTGATAACAGAAAAACGAAAGTTCTGGTCTTCACCGCGCTGGTATCCATCGGCTTTGCCCTGATCATCTTCCGACTGTGGCACCTGCAGATAGTGCAATACGCCACCCTGTCCAACCGGGCGGATAGCAACCGGATACGCCAGCTGACCGTGGACGGACGCCGGGGAAAAATTTTCGATTCGGGCAATATCGCCCTGGTCGATTCGCGCCCTTCGTTCCTGGTATCGATAATTCCGGAGGATGTGGACGACCCGGAGAAAACTTTGAAACTGCTGCGGGAGAGGATAGAGTTCGATATCGATGAGGTCCTCGCAAAAATGAAAGTATCGAGCGCGTTCAAGCCGGTCATGATCCAGCGGGATGTGCCCAGGAGTGATATCGCGTTCATCGAGGAGCGCCGCATGGAGCTGCCGGGTGTGCTGATAGAGACCCGGGCCATACGCAACTATATATTCGGCAAGCTGGGCGCCCACCTGATTGGTTACCTGGGCGCCATATCGCCGGAGGAGTATGCCAAAGCCCCCAAATCGGTCTATGCCAAAGATGATTACGTGGGTAAAAACGGAATCGAAAAAATGTTTGAGGAGGTCATCCGCGGCCAAAAAGGGCTGAAAAGGATAGAAGTGGACGCCGCCGGCCGGCAACTGAGCCAGCTCGGGCTGATCAACCCAAGGAGCGGATCGGACCTGCATCTGACCATCGACTACGATACGCAGGCCGCCGCGGAGAGGGGTATGGAAGGGAAGATGGGCTCCGCTGTGGCCATCGACCCACAGACCGGCGCCCTGCTGGCGTTTGTGAACAGGCCGACGTTCGACCCAAACAAGTTCGCCTATGGCATATCGAAAGAGAACTGGCGATCGTTGATGGATGACGATTTTCATCCACTGCAAAACCGGGCCACCCAGGGGCAGTATCCGCCCGGCTCCACTTTCAAGATCGTCGTGGCCGCGGCGGCGCTGGAAGAGCGGATAATAAACAAAAACACGGTCATCAACTGCCCCGGTCATTTTTATTTTGGGGGGCGGCCATATCGATGCTGGAAGCGCAGCGGCCATGGGCTGATGGATATCAAACAGGCGCTGATCCAATCGTGCGATGTTTATTTTTATACCATCGGCGACCGGCTGGGGATAGACAAGATTGCCAAATACGCCAAAATGTTTGGGCTGGGCGCGGCGCCCGACCTGAAGCTTGGCAAAGAGCGCGCTGGCATTGTGCCTACGCAAGAGTGGAAAAAACGGGTGATAGGCGAACGATGGTGGCCCGGCGAAACCCTGTCCTGCTCCATTGGCCAGGGGTTTGTGCTGACCACGCCGCTGCAACAGGCGCGGATGATAGCGGCCATCGCCAACAAGGGGAAGCTGGTCTGGCCACAGTTGGTCAGAAGGATCGACCACCCGGACGAAGCGTCGTTTCTGGAAAAAATAAAGGCGAATCCACCGATAGAGATCCCGATCAAAAAACGGAACCTGGCGATAATCAGCGAAGCGCTGAAGGGTGTGGTGTCGGCCAAGCGGGGCACTGCGTGGCGGTTGAAAAACGGTAAGTACCAGTACGCCGGCAAGACCGGCACGTCGCAGGTTATCAAGCTGGGCCAGAAGGTGGAGAAGGATATAGAAAAAATCAAGCTAAAGTATCGCGACCATGGCTGGTTCGTCGGGTTTGCGCCGTACGACAACCCGCGGATCGCCGTGGCGGTGCTGGCGGAGCATGGCGGGCATGGCGGCGAGGCGGCGGCCCCGGTGGCCCAGATGATCATGGACGCCTACCTGACCAAGATCGGCATACCACCCAGGGAAGAGCCGGAAAAAACGGGCCCACTGGCCGCGCTGGGCAGGTCGCAATGATCACACCGGACGATTATCTGGACCGGGGTATAACCAAAGGTTTCGACTTCACGCTGGTGGGGATGACGGCCCTGTTATGCGCGCTGGGTGTCGTCACCATATACAGCGCCAATTTGCAGAGCGAGTCGTCTTATATGCAAGGGCTCTATATCCGCCAGATTTACTGGATCGGTATATGCTTGCCTGCATTGATCGTCTGCGCTGTTATCGATTTTCGTTTTCTGGAGCGAATGGCCTATCCACTATATCTGATCGGCATTGCGTCACTCTTTGCGGTCAGTTTCAGCGGGCGGCTGATCGGCGGGTCGAAGCGGTGGCTCTCCATAGCCGGATTCAATCTGCAACCATCGGAAATAATGAAGATCCTGCTGATAATCCTGCTGGCCCGGATTTTCGATGAGATGCGCCAGAGTGGCGCCCTGGGGTTCAAAAACCTGATCAAGCCTGCGATATTCGTGGCGATCCCGTTTTTCATCGTCGCCAAACAACCGGACCTGGGCACGGCCCTGATTTTTGTGCTGGTGTTCGGAGGAATGGCGTTGTTCAATGGTATCAGCCGCCGGTTGCTGACCACCATGGCCATCGGCCTGCCGATCATTGCGCCGCTGTTCTGGCTGTTTCTGAAGCCGTATCACAAGAAGAGGATCATAGCCCTGCTCAACCCGGAGGCGGACCCGATGGGGCAGGGGTATCATATCATCCAGTCGAAAATCGCCGTCGGCTCCGGCGGCACATGGGGCAAAGGCATATTCGAAGGGACCCAGAGCAAGCTCAACTTCCTGCCGGCCAAGCACACCGATTTTATATTCTCGGTGTTTGCCGAGGAGGTCGGGTTTTTCGGGTCGATACTTTTGATCCTGCTGTTTTTCTTCTTCATCATGAAGCTGGTGGAGATCATCCTCTACGCCAAGGATAAGTTCGCATCGTTGATAGTTGTGGGTATTGTCACCATGCTGACCTTCAACTTTCTGTACAACCTGGGGATGACCATCGGTCTGTTCCCCATCGTCGGGATACCGCTGCCGTTTATTTCGTATGGAGGCTCGTCACTGTTGGTGAATTTCATAGCTGTGGGGCTTGCCTTGAATGTATCGTTATCCAGGTACAGGCTTGACTGATATATTGCCGGAGAAGAATGACTCGATCCTGGAACGGGTGCGCAAGCCATCGTCATACCTCGGTACGGAGCCGGGCGCCTGCCGCAAGGATCATGCAAACGTAGAAGCTTCCATCGCGCTGATCTTCCCAGACCTGTACGAGATCGGCATGTCGCACCTGGGGCTGAAAATACTGTACGACATTATCAACCAGCGGGACGATATGGTGGCGGAGCGCGCCTTTGCGCCTGCGCACGATTTTGCGGAGATTATCACTGCCGAACAGGCGCCGCTGATGTCGCTGGAATCGAAGACGCCGCTGGCTTCGTTCGATGTGCTGGGGTTCACGATTCCTTATGAGCTTTCGTATACGACCATCCTCTGGATCCTCGACTTGGCCGGGATACCATTGCGGTCGGCGGATAGGGATGACACCCATCCGATAATCATAGGTGGTGGGGCGGGGGTCTTTAATCCGGAGCCGGTGGCGGAATTTTTCGACGGTTTCGTATTGGGTGATGGCGAGGCGGTGACAGTCGAAATTATGGAAACGATAATAGCGACCAAAGATTTGAACAGAGAGGAGCGGCTCCTGCGGTTGGCCAGGATACCGGGCGTCTATGTCCCTGCGTTTTTCGATGTGGGATATAAGGAGTCGGGGGAGGTAAGCGAGATCGCGCCCCGGTTCGATTGGTACAACAAAGCGGACAGGGTATATCTGCCGACCCTGGCAGAGTCGCCCTTCCCGGAATATTTCCCGGTACCGTTCGGGCAGACGGCGCATGACAGGCTGAACGTGGAGCTGGACCGGGGGTGCGCCCAGGGCTGCCGGTTCTGTCAGGCGGGCACCACATACCGTCCGATCCGCGAGCGGAAGCCGGAGGAGGTGACGGCCATTTTTGACGACGCGTTGAAGCGGACCGGGTATGGAGAGATATCGCTGACCAGCCTGAGCGCGGGCGACTATACGAAAATCGAGCCGCTGCTGGAGGGGTTGATGGCCAGATATTCCGACAAGCGGGTTTCTGTTTCGCTGCCCTCGCTGCGGCCGGCCACGGTGACCAGCAACATGATCGACCAGATAAAAAAGGTGCGCAAAAGCGGGTTCACCATCGCCGCCGAGGCCGGGTCCGACCGGCTGCGCAAGGTGATAAACAAAAAGGTGACCGATGAAGAGATCATCACGGCCGCCACCCGGCTGCTGGAGGCTGGCTGGCGCAGCCTGAAACTCTATTTCATGATCGGGCTGCCGACCGAGACGATGGAGGATGTGGACGCGATATTCCATCTGGCCAACGAGATCAGCAGGCTGAAGGTCAACGGCTCCACATTCAGCAATGTCACGGTCAGCGTCTCCAACTTCGTGCCGAAATCGCATACGGCGTTCCAGTGGAGCGGTCAGGACAGCGTCGAGAGCCTGCGGACGAAAAAGGAGCGGCTGTTCGAGCTGATCAAACCGAAGAAGAAGCTGAAGCTGAAATGGCACGATTTCGGTATGAGCCAGATGGAGGCGGTGTTCAGCCGGGGCGACCGGAAGCTGGTCGACGTTATCGAAGCAGCCTACAGGACCGGCGCGAAGCTGGACGCATGGACGGAGCATTTTGACCATGACCGTTGGCTGCATGCGTTTGAAGCGAAGGGGATCGATCCGCGCTTCTATGCCGAACGGGAGATCGGGCGGGACGAGGTTTTGCCGTGGGATATGATCGACACCGGTTTGACGAAGGAATACTTCATGCGCGAGATGAAGCTGGCGGAACGGGGGGAGGTGACGCAGGATTGCAAATTCGACCGATGCCTGTTGTGCGGGCTCGACCCGAAGACCTGTTTCAAACCGTACGACATGGAGCCCGCCGCTATTCCCGAACCGAAAGCCGCCGCCGAAACCGGTCGTTACAAGTATCGTGTCCGGTTCCGGAAAGTCGGGACATCGCGCTTCTTCTCGCATCTGGAGCTGCGGTCGTTGATCGTACGGGCGTTCCGGGTGGTTGACCTGCCGATAGCCTATTCGCAAGGATTTTCGCCCCATCCGAAAATAGCGTTCGGGCCGGCGCTGCCGGTGGGGATGGAGAGCGAAGATGAGTATATCGATGTGGAGTGCGTCACAGAAGTTGACTGGGATGCGATCACATCAGGCGTTAATAACTATTTGCCTGAAGGCATCGACTTTGTAAACGCAAAACCTTTGGAGCCAGGCGTGAAATCGATCTCCGCCTCCATCGTGGCGAACGATATCGAGATAGAGCTAGTCGAGCCGGCTGATACAGCCGAAGTCCGGTCTGCGGTAGACGATTTCATGCGGCTGGATAGTTACAAGATAACCCGGAAGGAGAAAGAGATCGACCTGCGGCCGCTAGTGGAAGGTATCGAGATCGACCAATCGGGCACTAAACTTACATACACCGCAACAGTCGGCGGTAAAGGCTCCGTCCGCCCGGAGGATATTATTTTAATAGTTTTTGGCAAGCGCGATCATCCGGTCAAAAGCGTAACAAAAATGCGAGCTGTTATGCAAAATGAGGCCAGGAGCTTGCAGTGACCCTACATAGTCTTCCTGCTCTTAAATGCTTTGACGTCGCCGGCGGAAAGATCAAACCATTCTCCTCGCTTGCGCTTGTCCTGAAAGCGACCATGCCAATATTTTTCAATCCCGGAAGGGTAGTCGGTTATTATCTTGTGTACCAACTCAAGCTCTTCTGGGAGAATGATGCCAAGCTCATACTCTCGCCTTTCCGCATTATTGCTTCGACCAATTTTAAAGCGTTTTCCTGATTTCATTAAATAAACAAATCCATATTCTATATTTTTTGAATCTGTAATTATTTCTTGCGAAGGCTTGGTTTTGGGAAGAGCTTCATTGCAGATATCAATAACGCTTGAGTGCGTTTTATTGGTTCTACAATATTTTATGACAGTTTCGATCAGGTTTCCTTTACCGTTAAATCTGCCAAAAGTATCCTTTGAAGGGAAGCTCTTGTCATGATGTCTCTTGAACCTAAGCTCATCACTTGTAGGGAAGTGTCCAAGCTCCAGAATCAAGTCTATAAGCTTCTTAATCAGGAAATCATCTGCATAAGCAGTCTGCATTTTGTTCGTATAGCTATATCCTGCTTCTTCAATTGCATCTCCCCACTTAAGCCAGTATCTCCCGCTCCAATGCGATCGTTTGATTCCAGTTTCTTTTTCGAATCTTTCAACCCCGAGGGGAGCGCCACCGTTCTCTTCGGTAGTACGTTTGATTTCCAAAAGTATATGATCTTTATCCATTATCCTTGCATTTTAGAAGTATCGATGCCTTAATTCAAATTGGTTAAAAGCTGGGAGCAGGCAACAACGGCGCCAAAACAGCCGAAATTGCATTCCACAGATGCTTCTTTTGCCTCAAATCCTTCAAATGCCTCATATGCCTCAAATGCTTCAAATCCCTCACCTGCTATTTACGTTCAATAATTCCCATTGTAACCTCGTACTTAATGCAACGCAGGTTGCAGAGAGAAGAATTGTTGTAAAGGAGTATTTGAGTGAAAGGGCCGGTCGAGTTGAATAAACAAACAGAAGGGCATACCCACCCATCCCGACAGGGTATCTGCCCTGCCCACGGCAGTTAGAAAGGACAAAAAAATGACCTGGACCTGAAGACCAAGGTTGATTGATGTGGTCAAAATCAGATATGGTAACGGCTTACATATTTTCAGCAAAGGATGAAATGGCTCAGATTATTGACGGGAAAAAGATCGCCGGCGCCATAAGGGCCGATATCAAGGAAGAGGTCAAGCGGATCAGGGATAGGTATGGCGACAAGGTCTGTCTCTCCGTCGTGCTGGTGGGTGACGACCCTGCCTCCAAGGTGTATGTTCGGCTGAAAGAAAAAGGGCTGAAAGAGGCTGGCATGGAATCGCGCCAGATCATTCTTCCCGATACCACGTCCATGGAGCAACTGCTGGGCACGATTGATGACCTGAATGCTGACCCCACGGTGAACGGGATTTTGGTCCAGCTGCCACTGCCGGACCATCTCGATTCCAACCTGGCGTTGGACCGGATCGACCCGGCCAAGGATGTGGACGGCTTTCATCCAATCAACGTTGGTCTGCTGTCGCAAAACCTGGCGACGCTGATGCCATGCACCCCGGCCGGTTGTATGGAACTGCTGGACAAATACCAAATCCCCATTGCCGGTGCGGAAGCTGTGGTGGTCGGCCGGTCGAACATTGTGGGCAAACCGATCGCGGCGATGCTGATGCATCGGAACGCGACGGTGACCATATGCCATTCCCGCACCAAGGATCTGGCGGAGGTCACCCGGCGGGCCGATATCCTGATCGCAGCTATAGGCAAGCCGAACCTGATCACCGAAGATATGGTGAAGCCAGGCTCCGCCGTCATCGATGTTGGTATCAACCGGCTCGATTCAAAGCTGGTGGGTGATGTGGATTATGATGCGGTCGCTCGCACAGCCGGATGGATCACCCCTGTGCCGGGCGGTGTGGGGCCGATGACCATCGCCATGCTGTTATCGAATACACTGACCGCCTACAAACTGCAAAACAACCAGCTGGTGGGGATAGAGAAGCCGTAACGACTGGAAAAGTTAATGGGAGTTTATAAACTTCCTGATTTCGTCCAGCGCCCTGACCCTGATCTCGTCCCGTTCGAACAGGATCTCGTGTTGTGAGTTTTCGATATGAACCTTCGTGCAGTCGGCCGCTTTTTCGCAAACAAGATTTTGAGCGTCGAGCCGTACCAGCTTGTCGGCGCCAGCCTGGAGCAGCAGCATCGGTGTTTTGATTTGATCAGCGTTTTGCCGAATGACCTTGCACATGCGCCGCATATTTTTTACCCAGGCAACCGTTGGCCCACCAAGATGCAGTTCAGGGTGATTGAATATGTACCCTTCCTTCATTTCGAACCGCTTTCTGTCGGATGACAACCTGTTGCCCTCGAACTTGTCCCGACTATATCCCCCGGAGCCAGGGGCGTAATCGTCGCCTTTGCCGATGAGGTCGTAGAACCAGACGAGCCATTCGACCACGACAGATGGAAACGGGCCTGTGTTGATCCCGTGCATGGGGGCGGATAGGATTATACCGTCGAAATCGTTCGGATATAGCTGGGCATACAATGTCATCGCCCCGCCGCCCATGGAGTGTGCCAGCGCAAAAAGTTTCTTGTGGGGTGTATTGTTTACCACAGTGTCGATGAATGTTTTAATATCTTCGGTGTAGTCGCTATGATTTTCCACGTGTCCCTTTTCGCTGTCTGGCAGCAGCCGGTCGGAATAGCCCTGGCCCCGGTGGTCCATGGTATATATGGAAAACCCGGAATCCCTCAGTTCATAAAAAATTTCCAGATAACTTATGAACGGCTCTGTCCTGCCGTTTATAATCACCAACGCGCCTTTTGCATTTGGCTGCTCGATTACCGCATAGCGGATCTGCTTGCCACCCTTTCCCGTGAAGGAGCCTGGCCTGGCGTTCTGTTCAAAGTAAGGTGTGATTACTTCTTTACATTTTTTTTCAAAATCCATAGCGCTGTCAGCCTGAATAGACGTTGTGGACAGCATCGTGATACAGCATGCAAGCGTGATGATGGACCGATGCCGACCCTGTATTAATTTTCTCATATAAAATACTCTGATAATGACACACTGTTAATTGTGCAACTGTTGTTATAATATATCCGCTGGCCGGGTGTAAAGAAAGCCCGATCTGGAGATGAATATATAGCATACTATTGGAAATTGATAATGAACGATTCTTTAGCCGGGAATATAAAATGGTTGCCCTTCGGCGCGCTGTTGCTGGTATCGCTGGCTGTTACCGGGTTTTGGAAGGTGGAAAAAAGCCGCGAAGTGGCGCCCAAGCCGATAAGCCAGGCGCCAGCGTCCGTTCAACGGCCCCAACCGGTGATGGAAGGCAAAACCGCGCCGTCGTTCACATTGCCCACCATCGCTGGCGCCGAGCTCAGCCTGGAGGATTACAGGGGCAAGTTTGTTTTCCTGAACATATGGGCCACATGGTGCGCGCCCTGCCGGGAAGAGATGCCATCGATGCAGCGGCTGTACGAGAAAATGGTTAACACAAACTTCGAAATGCTGGCCATGAGCATAGACGCTGGTGAGGAAGAGGTGATCAAGTTCATAAATGAATACGGATTGACCTTTCCTGTCCCGATGGACGTTTCCCAGGAAATATCGGCGCAATATAAAATCACAGGAGTGCCAGAGACCTTTCTGATCGGCCCGGACGGAGTGATCATGCACCACATCATCGGCCCGGGCGAGTGGGACAGCCCGGAGACGGTGGCCGCCTTTGCCCGGATCGCCGAGTCGACCAAAGATATGGGGCAGGGCAGCTAGCGCCGAAACATTCTGGCGAGCCGGTGCGGGCCCACACCTGCAAAGTAGCAGATCATTATCAGCCAGTTGCGGATGGTGGCGCTGTATGAGCCGCGGTGTTTCCATCTCCGGGAAGATGTTATGGCGACATCATCTATGATTTTAAAACCGCCTTCCCGTTTCATGGCCTCGACCAGCCGTACATCCTCCAGAATGGGGACCGGCTCATAGCCGCCGACTTTTTCGAAAATTTCACGTTTTATAAAAATGGCCTGGTCGCCATACGGCAGTTTCATGATTCTGCTTCTGGCGTTCGCCATGAATGTGACAAAACGCAGCCATAGGCTATCGGAATCGATGCGCAGTCTATACGCGCCACCGGCCACATCCTGGTTGCGGAGCGTTTCCCGCACCATCGCCAAAGACTCTATAGTGATCGATGTATCGGCATGGAGAAACAGAAATATGGAACCGACCGCCAGCTTTGCCCCGGCGTTCATCTGTTCCGCCCGGCCCTTGTCCGAGCGGGATGTTTTGAGGTTTGGCGGAACTTTTGTGGCGGAGTCACCCTGCGCCATAGCGAAGATCAGCTCAACATTCGATTCCTCTGCCAGACGAAAAATTGACTTATCGACAGATACTTCCTTCCATGCCGGCACAATAATAGAGATTGTTTCCATCGCTATAAACATGGGAAAGCGGGTTTAGCGCTATAAACTCTACGATTGGTCGTATGCTCTACCTTCCATTTCGGAAACATACTCTTCCGCCTTGAACGCGGCGATGGCGGCGTCGCCCACAGCAGTGGCCACCTGGCGCAGCGGGGTCACCCGACAATCACCGGCGGCGTATACACCCGGGATCGATGTCTCCATATTGGCGTTTGTGACGATAAAACCTTGCTCATCCTTTTCGCAATCGACAAATTCTGTGTTCGGCCGGATGCCGACGAAAACGAAGATGCCGTCAACCTCGAGCTCCCGCTCCTCGCCGGTTTCTACGCTGGCGACTTTCAGGCCGGTAACGCCAGAGTCGTCACCCAATACTTGCTGGGCGTTATGTTTCCATAGGAAGTCGATATTTTCCTTCGTCTTTATCCGTTCATTCAGGACCTGCTCCGCCCGGAAGCGGTCCCGCCTGTGCACATGATAAATTTTGCTGGCGATCTTGGATAGATAGATCGACTCTTTCACCGCGGTGTCGCCCCCCCCGATAATCGCCACAGGCTTGTCGCGGTAGAACGGCCCGTCGCAAGTGGCGCAGTTGGAGACGCCTCTGCCCACAAACTCCTCCTCTCCATCGAACCCCAGCCGTTTTGGTTGCGCGCCGGAGCATATGATGACTGACTTTGTTTGAATCGGGTCCTTGTTGGTGCCGATGGTTATCTCGCCATTATTGTTTTCTATAGATTTCACATCAGCGAATAAAAACTGTGTATCTATGGATTTGGCGTGTTCCTCGAAGTTTTGCATAAGCTCCGGGCCGGAGAGGGATGGGAACCCAGGATAGTTTTCTATGATATCAGATACGGCGATCTGCCCACCGACCCCCAGCTTTTCTACAACAACAGTTTTCATCCCGGCGCGGATGGCGTAGATTGCCGCGCAAATACCACCGGGGCCACCACCTATGATTACACAGTCATACATTATTTAGAATCCTCATTTTGATAATTAAGCGTTGTTAGCTGTCTTGTTACTACTTAATATCCAGTAGCGGCAAAGTCCAGCTCAAACGCTTATTCTAGCTATCTTCATCCGCCAGCGGAAGATTCTTTTTCGTTTTATATTTTTTATAGATTACTGGCACAAGGGCTAACATACCCAGCAAAGCAAAGGAAATATACAGCCCGGCCCCGGTTTTGCCTTCCGCCGCCGCTTCCGCCGCCTGCGAGGCCGCATTTGCGTAAACAAAGGCGCCTGGGATGATTCCAATAGCTGTGGCCAGGGCATAATCACGGAACTTGATATTGGTTAACCCGGAGGCGAAGTTTATCCCGTTAAACGGGAACAGAGGAACCAGCCTGATAAACAAGATATAGAAAAACCCTTGCTCTTCTATGCCATCATCCAGCTTTTTGAACCAGGAGGCGGAGCCAAACTTTTCTGAAATAAACCCCCGCGCCAGAAACCGGGATACAAAGAAAGCGCCACAAGCGCCGATGGTCGCGCCAATTACTATTAATAACGTCCCCCAGTAGCTGCCGAATAACACACCGCCAAGGATGGTTAATATCGTGCCTGGAACACCAAGGATGGTGGCTATGGCGTATATAGATATGAATCCGGCAGGCGCCCACGCGCCCAGTCTTTCCAGAAGCTGCTCTATATATTCTTTGGAAAAGTAATCGCCCAGACCGAACATTTTGAACGCCAGAATAACCAGCACAGCCAATGCAATGAGGATAATCAGCTTCGTTGTCGCGGATCCGCAGTCACGCCTCCCGCATTGCATGGATGTAATAACAGTAGTACTATTCATATCAACCGCTTCCTGCCTATCCAGCCTATATTCGTTATATTATAGCTTGAATAATCATATATAATATATGCAATTTACTTTTTTCGATTAATAGATTTGAATGTAGCTTTATTATCGCTACAATAAATCCTGTTATAGGATAGGCGTATGTCATTGGAAATTGAAACTTTGAACGTTGGCCTGCTGGAGGTCAACTGCTATATAGTCGGATGCAACAAACACAATGTTTGCGCAGTATTCGACCCGGGTGATTCTTCCCAGCGAATCTATGACACGATAACCAGCAAAGGCTGGGAGCTGGAGCGTATCATCAATACCCATGGCCATGCCGACCATACCGGCGCCAATTCAAAGTTAATGGGGCTGACCGGCGCGCCCCTGGGCATCCACAAAGATGACGCGCCGCTGCTGGCCCATCAGGATATGAAGGAGATGGCAGAGTACCTTGGGCTGACGGTTTCGCCCCAGGCGGATGATTTATATACAGATGGTGATGTTGTAACAGTTTGCAACTGTCTGGAGTTTAAGCTTTTACACACGCCGGGGCATTCGCCCGGCAGCGCCAGCTTTCTGTTTGACCAGGCTGTGGTGACAGGCGACACACTGTTTAATACTTCGGTAGGGCGGACCGATCTGCCGGGCGGCAACCATAGTGAGCTGTTAAATTCCATAAACGAAAAACTATTCACCCTGCCCAACTCTTATGTAGTATATCCGGGTCATGGCGAAACCACCACCATCGAGCATGAAAAGCAAAATAACCCTTTTGTCAATAAAAATATTGTTTAATAGATAACATTATTATGAGAGCGCACATGACAATTTTAAATAAATCAAAACATGCGGCTATAGCGATAGCATTGATATCAACCATGTCCCTATCATTAAATTCTTGTTCTGGCGGTGACGAAGATGGCGGATCCGGCGGCGCGTTGGGGATCAACCTGTGGATGGTGGCCATACCGGATTATCAAGGTGTGGACGATCCGGCGCTGAACGCGATAGTTGCTGAATGTGTAAGGATCCTGCAGGGCGCTGGTGTGAAAATTGGCGATCTTAAGGTTGGCGTGCTCAACGACGCCAAGGCGCAACGCCTTACATTTCTAGATATAGAAAGAGACTCCAATCGTGATGGCTGGCCCGACGCGCTGGGCGAGCTGTTCCAGATGTCGGCCCAGTCTGGCAATAACAATTTGGATGTCTTTTTTGTGCGAAGTATCGGAACATTTGGTGTGTTGGGTATATCGGGTGGAATACCGGGCCCTGCCGAAAAAGGAACGCAATTTTCAGGTGTGGTTGTCAGCACGTTTGGCGGGCTTTCCAGGATGTCCGCAGCGGACCAGAAGCTTCAAGGCGCCACCATGGCTCATGAAGGCAGTCATTACCTCGGATTGTTCCATACCACAGAGAGGACCGGTTTACGATTTGATCCGATTGGTGATACACCGGAATGTCCAAGGGCGATATTTGACAGTAATAACGACAGAATTGTGTCATCCACAGAATGCCGGGGGCAGGATGGCCCGAACCTGATGTTTTGGTCGTCAGCCACCTATATACAGGAACTGATAACCGGCGAGCAATTGGGCGTGATCAATAACCACCCATTTGTTCAATAGATTGCGATAACCTGCGAAGCGGAATTGCGGATCGGCGGATTGCCTGAAAACATTGTAGATGATGAGACGGCTCTGTTACATATGGAGAGCGCGGCGGATAAAGCAGGAATAGACGTATGCTATAAAAACCTGTCGGATGATGAAGTGAACATCGGCTCCGGGCTATGCATTGTGCGCCAGGAGAGGAAGCTGATCATCGACAACCGCCTGGATACAAGGTCGCGCTGGTTGATCCTTGCCCGGGAGCTTAAAAGTGTGGAGCTTGACAACCTGTTTCTCCCGCCGTTGGTCAGGGAGCTGATCGACACTGTAGATTAGCCCGATGCCACATGCCGCGTTACAAAGGAAAGTAACATACATCGTAGAAGGGAAGCGACCCCCCGGCGCCATGTTTGTCCCGCTGAAGCTTGCCCAGGCCCTGTATGGCGCAGGCGCTTATATCAAAAATTTTCTGTACGACAATCGTATTTACTCTCCGACCAAAAGTAAATGTAAAGTCATCAGTGTCGGCAACCTCACGGTGGGCGGCGCCGGCAAAACACCGTTCACATGCATGCTTGCAAACAAGCTGTCGGACCGAAGGCTGGCGATCCTCTCCCGCGGTTACGGCGCGAAACACCCAGGGGGCATACATATAGTTTCTGACGGGTCAGTAATAGCCGACCCACCCCCCGCGTCCGCCGACGAGCCATACATGATGGCGAAAAAACTGCCCGGTGTTGCTGTGGTGTGCGCGCCGGATCGGGTGGCCGGCGCCCGGGTTATCACGGAAAGGTTTGACCCCGAGCTGATTATCCTTGATGACGGGTTCCAGCATCGGGCCATACACCGCGATATCGATATACTGTTGTTCGACGCCAGGACTCCGCCTGACGCATTAAGGCTTTTGCCGTTGGGTCTATTAAGGGAGCCTCTGAACGGGATGGAACGAGCAGACCTTATTGTTATTACAGGAGTTAACAGTGTGGACGGTGATGTTCGCGCTGAGGCGATAGAGTGTGTCCGGAAGTATACAAACAGCCAAACAGCTGTGCTGACAGTGGATGGCGCCGTTACAGGTTATATCGGGCTATCTGGTGAGAGAGCGCAGGCTCCCAAAGGTGAGGTGTTCGGCTTGTGTGGCATCGCCAACCCGGACCAGTTCGCCAACACATTAAATAATGAAGGGTTAGAGCTTGCCGGCTCGCTCGATTATCCAGATCATCATCAGTTTACGGGGGATGACGTGAACAGGATAAACGATGCAGCAGCCCAATCTGGCGCCAAGGCTATCGTGACCACCGAAAAAGATATGGCGCGGCTGGAGTTGTTCCATGACGCATTCAATATACCGGTTTACGCTGTTATCTGGGAGATGAGCGTAATTGAAGGCGCGGAAGAGCTTGATAAACTGCTGGAAAAATTTTTTAAAGAATATTAGACGGTGGACAAAGACTTCCTGCTATAATTACAGCTACTTGGTTTGTGGTCAGTAAAAAGGAATATTTTATAGAAATGATGGCAGTAAAATTTATCATTGGGCTTTTGCTTATCTTCCTCCTGGTTACGTTTGCGGTAAAAAACCAGCAGGATGTGATGGTCTCGTACTATATGGGACATGAATTCAATGTGAAGCTTTGGCTGGCAATATTAATCGCGTTCCTGGCTGGGGCCGTTCTATCTGCCATTGGTGTCGGGTTTTCGTTGGTTCGGGAAAAGGGCAAAAGCTGGCGGCTGAACAGAAAAGTGACAAAACTGGAGGCCGAAATCGACCAACTCAAACAAAAACCGATGCCGGATGAACCTTCAGTATATCCGCCGACAAGCGATGCGAACGCGCAGCATATTCATATTCAAAAAGCTTTGCCAGTCGCCAGTAATTCAGTGAAATCGCTTCCTCCAAAAGTCGCAGAAAAAGCTGATTAACATTCAAGCTAACTTGATTTTCTTCATATACGGCCTTAACCTTAATAGTAAGAGTAAATTGATAGGTAATTTTATTTAAATGAATCAAAACCTGAAAAATCTGGCGCTCTGGATCGTCGTCGGTCTGGTAATGATCACTTTGTTTAACCTGTTCCAACAACCGACCAGTGTCAGCAAGAGCATATCATTCACAGAGTTTATAGACGCTGTTGATCAACGTAAAATCAAGGAAGTTACATTACAAGGCGACAGGGCCTACGGCCAATTTATGGACGGAGGAGAGTTTAATACCACTCTGGTAGAGTACCCTGACCTTGTAAAAGATCTGCGCAATTCTGGCGTGGCGATAAAAGCAAACCCTGATGAGGCGACCTCCTGGTGGCTGAATGTCTTGATTACCTGGTTCCCTATGCTTCTGCTGATAGGTGTCTGGATATTCTTCATGCGCCAGATGCAAAACGGTGGATCGCGGGCGCTCTCGTTTGGAAAAAGCAAGGCGAAGATGCAGACCGATGGCCAGGGGCTGGTCACCTTCAAAGATGTGGCTGGTGTCGAAGAGGCGAAAGAAGACCTGCAAGAGATAATAGAATTTTTAAGGGATCCAGGCAAGTTCCAGAAGCTGGGCGGTAAAATCCCAAAGGGTGTGTTGCTGATAGGCCCACCGGGCACCGGCAAAACATTGTTGGCAAGGGCCATCGCCGGCGAGGCTGATGTCCCGTTTTTCAGTATTTCCGGCTCCGATTTTGTGGAGATGTTTGTGGGGGTGGGCGCATCGAGGGTGCGCGACCTGTTTGACCAGGCGAAAAAGCATGCCCCATGCATTATATTCGTGGATGAGATCGACGCCGTCGGCCGCCATCGTGGCGCAGGCCTGGGGGGCGGACATGACGAGCGGGAGCAGACACTGAACCAGCTTTTGGTAGAGATGGACGGATTTGAGGAGAACAGCGGCACGATACTGATCGCCGCCACCAACAGGCCGGACGTGCTCGACCCTGCATTGTTGCGCCCGGGCCGGTTTGACCGGCAGGTGGTGGTGCCCACACCTGACATCGGTGGACGGGAAGCGATATTGAAAGTGCACACGAAGAACATCCCCGTGGTGGATGATGTCGACCTGAAAGTGTTGGCCCGGGGCACACCTGGATTCACCGGGGCCGACCTGGCCAACCTTTGTAACGAAGCGGCGTTGCTGGCCGCCCGGGAAGACGCGCAATATGTGACCATGCGCCACTTCGAAGAATCGAAGGACAAGGTGATGATGGGCGCGGAGCGGCGTTCCATGATCATAAGCGATAAAGAGAAAAGGACCACCGCTGTCCACGAGGCGGGGCACGCCCTGGTGGCTGTCATGTTGCCGGGGACCGACCCGATCCACAAGGTGACGATCATACCGCGGGGCAGGGCGCTGGGTATAACGCAACAACTCCCGATCGATGAGAAACATACCCACGCCAAAGCGTATCTGGTCAACCAGTTGGCTATCCTGATGGGTGGCAGAGCGGCGGAGAAGCTGGTCCTGGATCAGTTGACCACCGGCGCCAGCAACGATATCGAAAGGGCGACCGGGCTGGCGCGCAAGATGGTGTGTGAATGGGGCATGAACGAAAAGCTGGGCCCTGTGGCTTTTGGCCAGAAGGAAGAGCAGATTTTCCTTGGCAGGGAGATTTCGCAGCATCGTGATTTCAGCGAAAACACTGCCATGGAGATTGATGAAGAGGTGCACAAGCTGGTCAGGGATGGTTATACGACTGCAACAACTATTCTTGAAGATAACAGGGAGATACTGGATAAGCTTACGGAGATCTTGCTGGATGTGGAAGTTATCGACGGTGAAGAGATCGCAAAGCTTATCGAAAATGTGAAAGATGGTAAAGGGTTTGACCCCAATGGCCATAAGAAAACTGTTGATGAGCCTGACGGTGGCTCCGATAATGTTTCTGATAAACCTGCTAAACCTGAAAATAAAGTTGAAAGGGAGAGGCCCGATGGGCTGACCGGTATTGGAGGGGAGGAGTCTCCTGCGTTGTTTTAGTAATTCTAGGGCAGGCGCCGCTGATTCCAGGAATACAGTTTATTAAATGAAGATATTACTTACCAATGATGACGGGATAAATTCCGCTGGCATCCGCGTTTTGAAAGAAGCGCTGGAAACCATTGGCGATGTTACGGTGGTGGCGCCGGAGGCCGAAATGTCGGCGGTGGGTCATTCCATAACCATATCCGACCCACTGCGGGTGAAGCGTATAAGTAAAAACGGTAAGGAGTTTGGCATTGCCGTTGGTGGAACACCGGCGGACTGTGTGAAGATAGCTGTCCGGGCTATAATGGATGAGAAGCCGGACCTGCTGGTATCTGGCATCAACCATGGGCAAAATGTGGCTACCAATGTCATATATTCCGGCACTGTATCAGCCGCGACTGAAGGTATGATACTGGGTGTGCCATCCATAGCCATATCCAACGCCTCGTTTACCCCCACAGACTTTTCCGCATCTATTGAATATGGCCTGAAAATCATCGATAAAATGAAGCAGAATGAATTGCCTGCCGATACTTTGCTCAATGTTAATGTTCCTGATAAACCGGCCGGTGAGGTTGAAGGTATAAAGCTGTGCCACATGGGCGTTAGCAAATTTAGAGAAGCTTTCGAAAAAAGGGTCGACCCAAGGCAAAACGATTATTACTGGCAAGGCGGCCAAATGGTTGTATCGGATGATGACCATGACGCTGATGTTACATGGCTTGCGAAGAACTGGGTCACCGTGACGCCGATCCATTTCGACCTCACAAACCATATGTTCCTCAAAGAGATGGAACAGTGGGATTATTGAGCCGCTACAGCCTGCGCGCATAGATGAAATTCATTGTCAACCGTGGCGCCTTGAATGGGCGCGTTCTCATTCCCGCTTCCAAATCCCATACTATCCGGGCGTTATTTTTTGCCGCGCTGGCTGATGGGATGTCGACGATTGCAAACCCACTCGATTCCGAGGATGGCCGTTCGGCTCTGGCGGCGGTCTCCGCCATGGGCGCTGATTGCGAGGTTCTGGATGGGCTCTGGAAGGTAAACGGCCATGGGGGAAAAGTCTTCGCGCCGCCAACCCCTGTGGATGTCGGCAACTCTGGCACCACGGCCCGGTTCGCCCTGTCCATGGCCTCCCTGGGCAATGCGGAGATAACCATCACCGGTGACGCGCAGACCAGGAGCAGGCCGATGGGCCCGCTGCTGGAAGCGTTGGATAACCTTGGCGCACATGTTCAAAGCAAGGACGGGAAACTGCCAGCTACGATAAAAGGGCCGCTTGAAGGCGGCAAAACAGAAGTGGATGGCAAAACGTCGCAATATCTATCCAGCCTGCTGGTTCATACGCCGTTGGCGGCGGGCGATACGACGCTGACCCTGTCGGATCTGAATGAAAAACCGTATGTGGATATGACGCTGCGATGGCTGGACGAAATGGGGGTGGAATATTCCAGGGATGGATATAGAAAGTTTTCAATAGCAGGCGGGCAAGGTTATAAACCGTTTGAAAAAAGCATTCCGGCGGACTTCTCCTCCGCCACATTTTTCGCCTGTCTTGGCGCTATACCGGGCAACAGCATCACGCTGACCGGGCTGGACATGGCGGACACCCAGGGTGATAAGGCAGTGTTTGATTATCTAAAACAAATGGGCGCGCAGGTGGAGACAGGGCAAAACCAGGTCACCGTGTCCGGTAAGCGGTTAAATGGTGTGGAGCTTGATCTCAACGCGACCCCAGACGCATTGCCTGCCATGGCCGCCCTGGCGGCGGTTGCGGATGGCGTGACGACATTGGGCAACGTGCCCCAGGCCAGGATCAAGGAGACCGACCGGATCGCTGTGATGGCCGCCGAGCTGAGTAAAATGGGAGTAAAATGCGTAGAGAAGCCAGACGCGCTGGAGGTCCATGGCGGGAGCCCGAAAGGCGCGTATGTCTCCGGTAATGGTGATCATCGCGTGGTGATGAGCCTTGCAATAGCCGCTTCTTGCGCCGACGGCCCCACAGAAATTGATACTGCAGAGGCTGTTAACATCACGTTTCCAGATTTTCCTGATCTGTTTCGGAGTTGTGGTGGCAAACTGATATCAGCTTAATAAATAGTAGAGCAGTATCGAGAGTTTGTTTATTACTGTTGGATCAATATATTGTGCGCAAGCGCGCAAATTCAGGTAAGCTAAACTGCTATAGTTGCAGAACAATCAAGTTTTGATGTATAAGTTTTTGCGGGGTTCTGTATTTCCAAATATATGAAATAATTAGTGGGAAACGAGAAAAAATTGGATAAAGAAAAGCTGTTTTCTGAAATTATCAACTCGGAAGCGCTCCTGCTTACGCCTGAAAGGAAAACCGACCTTATTGACTGGATCGGCCATATTCCTTTTGCTTTCTGGCTAATCGAAAAATTGCGTCCAAAAGTGTTTGTTGAGCTTGGTGTATATAAAGGAGATTCCTATTTCGCGTTCTGTCAATCGATGAAATTCTGCTTTGTTGATTGTCAAAGCTTTGCTGTTGATACTTGGCGAGGCGATGGGCATACCACTCCTTATGATGAATCTGTATACATAGATTTTAAAGGCCATCATGATCATCGTTATGAAAGTTTTTCAACAATTATGAGGATGACCTTTGATGAAGCTTTGGAAAAGATTGAAGATGGATCAGTAGACCTGTTGCATATCGATGGGTACCATACCTATGAGGCGGTGAAAAAAGATTATACAAGCTGGCTTCCTAAGTTGAGCGACTCTGGAGTTGTGTTGTTACACGATTCTGAAGTGCGGGAGAGAGAATTTGGTGTATGGAAGCTGTGGGAAGAAATAAAAGAAACTGCGCCTTCTTTCGCTCTTTTGCATTCACATGGGTTGGCTGTAATTGCGCCTGGTTCCAACCCTCCACAATTGATTAGTTCCTTATCCAAGTTGAGTAAAGAAGACAGGCGCTTTGTAGAAAAATACTTTGAGCGGGCGGGTCAGCTGCTTATTGATCAAAAGAAAATAGACTACTTGCAAATGGAAGGCCCAATGAGTGAGCTGGAAGGTATTAGAGAGCATATAGATAAACTCTATAATGATATAAACCTGACACAGGAAAAAAGTTTATCAACAGATGAACATATAGTAAAGCTGTTCGATGCTGATAAGGGCTTGTATAAAGATATCAGGTCTGCTGATGAACATATAGCAAAGTTGTTTGACGCAATAGAAAATATTAACGGTAAAGCCATATCTGCAGATGAGCACATTGCAAAATTATATGATAGCATTGATAGATTAAGTAAAGAAAATACTACGATTGGAGTAAAGCTAAATGATATCGATAGGCATATTGAGTTGCTATTTAATGCCATAGAAAAATTGAAAAGTGATGAACAAGGCGATTAGGGGAATGGATTGACTAAGTCTGTTAGTAATTGGCGTAAACTAGTATCGTTTTTTAAAGAGTCGCGCAGGGCCAGGGGAACCTTCGCCGCTATATTCGAATCGATAGAAAAGATACGTGACGTGCTGGCCATTGCGACAAGCGTAAAGCTGTCGTTGCCCTTCACCACAGCAAAACCAGGCGCCGCGCCCGATCGTTTTGATAAAATTTCACACCCTGATGGGCTTCGTTTGCTAGGTGAGCTGGACATGGCGCTGGAAATGCCTGAGTTTACTGTTAAACAGGGCCTTGAGCCGACTCTGAACATAATGCTTCCCACATTGGAACCGACAATTATATTCGGCGGTTATATAGCTTTTTTGAACATGATTGGAAAGTTACGAAAGAAAGGAGAAGCTTTAAGAATCATAATATGTGACCGATATCCATATGAAACAGAACGCTTGCGATTGCGAAATGATATGGCAAACCATGGGTTGATTTCCGAGTCTGTTGGAGGTTTGCCAATATTTTTTGCTTATGGAGATAAAGAGAATTGTCTTTTTGGAGAAAATGATCGATTTTTGGCTTACTCATGGGTTACCGCGCATTTGGCCCATCAAGTCAGCCAGGAAGTTAATGGAGCGCCATTTACGTTTTTCATTCAGGAGTATGAGCCGATATTTTATCCGAATAACGCTCATCGCGCAGCTGCGGAGGAAGCTTATACATTTCCCCACAATGCTATTTTCAATAGTGAGCTTCTATCAAAATATTTTCAAATGAATAAAAAGGGTGTGTTTCAGGAAAATGGGAATGGGCGACACGTCTCATTTCATCATTCCCTTTCCAAAATTCGCACGCCAGACGCAAGTGAACTATCAAAGCGAAAAAATAAAAAGCTAATTTTCTATGCGCGGCCAGAGCAGCACGCCGAAAGAAACCTGTTTGCCACAGGTGTGAGGGCGATACGAAAGGCTATTAAAGATAATATTTTCGATGCGGATTGGGAGTTTTATGGTATTGGAAGTTTGTCGTTTGATGAAGAGGTATTTTTGAGCCCCGCAAAAACTTTATCAGTTATGCCAAGGATGTCTCTGGTAGAGTATGAAAGAAGTTTGTGCGATTATGATATAGGCATGGCGTTAATGTATGCGCCACATCCCAGTGTGCCGCCTATGGAGATGGCTGCCGCTGGTATGCCTACCGTTACGACGACCTATGTGAACAGGACCTCTGAGGATATGTCGGCTATTTGCGGCAACTTAATCGCTGTCGAGCCAAGGACGGACGAGCTGGTGACTGCATTAAAAGAAGCGGTGCGACGAGCCGACAACTATGACGACCGGGTGAAACAGGCTTCGTTTAAGTGGCCAAGGGGTTGGGATGAGAGTTTTGATGACGCCACTATCGGCGCTATCAGGAAGCTGTTTTGGTAGTAATGGTAACATTGGATGACTGATTATTCCATCAGGGATAGCGCTCTTGCTGAAACCGCAAAATTGATTGATCGTTACGCGGTGGATTCACCTGAGTCACGAAACGGACCAGAAATAGTATCCATAATCATAGTTAATTATAACAGTGGTGAGTATTTGGCTCAGTGTGCGGCTGCGCTAACCAAGCAAACCTATTCATCATTTCGTGTAATTATTGTGGACAACAATTCAGAAGATCGTGGTTGGGTTGATGTCGCTGCTTCAGATAATCGGTTTCGGATACTGTTTTTAAATAAAAACCTTGGGTTCGCCGCCGGTAATAATATAGGAGCCTACCTGGAGCCTGCGCAGTTCATTGTTACCCTCAACGCAGATGCATTCCCGGAGCCTGAGTGGCTTGAGACATTGATAGCTTGCGCTATGAAGTCGAGTCCCGATATCGTCGCTTTTGGCTCTACACAACTACTTGATGGTGACGTCAACCTATTTGATGGAATAGGGGACCAATACTATTTCGCCGGCTACCCATGGCGATCCGGTTTTTGTCAGCCGGTTATGTCTCTTCCTGATGAGTATGAAACATTCAGTGTGTGCGCCGCAGCGGCATTATACAGGTCAGATGCATTTTGGGAGGAGGGTGGATTTGATTCAAGTTTTTTCTGCTATTGCGAAGACGTTGACCTTGGTTTTCGTATGCGTCTTGCCGGGCGCCATTGCCTTCAGGTTTCAAGGGCCAGGGTCAGGCATGTGGGTGGTGGTTCATCATCTAAAATATCGGGCTTGTCTGAAAGGTTGGGGAGCCGAAACACATTGTGGACATTGATTAAGAATATGCCATTTCCATTTTTGACTGTGGCTGTATTGTCTCACTTTGTCATAGAAATATTTTTTCAGGCTGTGGGTCTGATCTATTATGATCGAAAGATAATGACTTTTAAACAACGTGTAGAGCAGCTTCGTTATCGAAGGGAAGGAATAATTGAAGCGGTATCCCGAATCGCAGATAGCATTAAACAACGGCAATTATTGCAAAACAGACGCAAAGCGAGTACTATTTCGATTGCCCGTTTTATTACGTGGAACCCGTTGGCATTTTTACGGAGAAGAGAACTGAGTGGTTTTAAATAACCATCCCCCTTCCTGCAATATGCGATACACACTCATCTTTTTCATAGAGAAGGAAACGTGCATTCTTTTTTAAATGACATGTTTTGGGTTGCCGGGAGAAGGAAAACCCTCTCGGCTCTGGTTGATGTTCGTGTTGAAACCAGTTATACCGGGTTGTGGCTTGGCCGCTTTTGGGGCAGTATTAATTATATACTCATGGTGTTAACTATGACCGTGGTATATTCTGCGGTTTTAGGCGCGGATCCTTACGAGTATTTTCCACACCTGGCTCTTGGTTTGGCCTTATGGAATTTGATTTCCGCTCAAATGACTGATTCCTGCCGGTCTGTAAAGGATAATCTTAACCTCGCCCAGGAGTTTCCTTTTCCTCCTACGCTCTATTTTGCAGTTACGAATATAGTTGCGGCAAAAAACTTTCTGGAGCAAGGGCTGATCAGCTTAATCGGGTCCATATTGGCGCTAGGCCTTATGGATACACCTTTGCCATATCTGCAGGCGGTGTTTGGAGCTGTGATTGCGTTTGTCGCCTGTGGTTTGTTTGGTCTGTTTATTGGCATTATAGCAACTGCTTTACAAGATATATCCCACCTTCTGAAAGCTATATTGCGTATTGCGTTTCTTGTGACGCCTATCATCTGGCAAAAAGATATGCGCCCAATTCCATCCTGGATATATAATGACAACCCTTTTTATCATCTCATCGAGCTTTTTCGAGCGCCACTTATGGGGGATGATGTTGCGGCGTTGAGTTATTGGGTTGCAATTTCAATGATATTTATTAGCCTTATTTTGTGCAGTATTGCCTATCCTTCATTCAGAAAAACATATTTGTTATGGATCAACCGATAATAGAGATTAACGACCTCACATTTGTCTATCCTGTAGAGTTGAAGACACATGCAGAAAAACTGGCTAAAATTGGAGGCCGGATCCTTAACATGGGAGGCAAGGGTGGGGTGTTGGCGTTGGAAAATGTAAATATATCAATCTACAAGGGAGATCGGGTGGCCCTGGTTGGGCATAATGGCGCTGGCAAATCCACACTGCTCCGCCTTATAGCAGGTATTTACCATCCGCAAAAAGGGTCTGTTACAATTCGAGGGAAGATCGCCTCAATACTGAACCTGAACGCTGGTATGGTGGCAAATTTGTCCGGGTTAAAAAATATTAAGTTGCGATGTGATTTGCTCGGTTTGGATAGCTGTGAAGAAGTGTATGAAGATATAAAAGAGTTTTCAGAACTTGGTGATTATCTGGAGTTACCTATAAGACAATATTCTGCCGGAATGAGAATGCGGCTTGCTTTTGCTATGGCTACAGCAGTAAAACCTGATATTTTGCTGATGGATGAATGGATCAATGCTGGTGATGAAAAGTTCAGGGAAAAAACCAAGGAACGTATGGAAAAGTTTGTAGATAGCTCATCGACTCTGGTACTTGCTTCACACAACCGCAATATTGTAAAAAATACTTGTAGCAGAATCATCCGTATAGAGCATGGTATTGTGGTCAAAGATGGCCCTATTGGTGAGTTTCCATTTTTCAATGATTATCCACAAGAAGCATCATAATGCAGGGCAACGTATATGGATCCTGCCATTTATTATTGAGAGAAAGCAAAGATATTCATAGCATAGCGCAGCTATTTTTACCTTTATAAGGAGAAAAATGTTCGTTTCGATTCATATCCCCAAAACGGCGGGAACAACCCTTGCCAAGGTATTTGATGATACTAGTAATCGGCGTGTCCTCTACGATTATGGCTCTGAAATGTCGCTGGAAGATGTTCGAACCTGTCGTGATGACTTTCGGGAGCATCGGGAGTTTATTAAAGGGTATTTCGAATATCTTCATGGTCATTTTCATTACCTGAAATATCATGACGTTTTTGGCGATTGCCCTGTTATAACCACCGTAAGGAACCCAACCGACAGAGTTGCGTCTCAATACAGGCATGTAGCTTTGCATGGCGACCCGAATGTGAAACAGCATCAGATGGTCATGGATGGGGAGATTGATATAGTACGGTTTTCTATGTTTCAATATATTGGCAGCGCGCAATGGTATTTCCTGGAAGGGCGGGAGGTCAAGGATTATGATTATATTTTTATTCAGGAAAATATGACGCCATCTGTTGCGCATTTTGCAGAGAAATTTAAACTGCCAGCTATTACAGAATACATATCATGGTTCGATAATTTGCCGAAGATTAATAAGCGTGAAGGGGCCAAGTGGGACACAAAAGCCATACCTGTGACAAAAAGCCAGCTAAAAGAAGTTACCAAGAACTGCGTTAGAGATTATGAAATATATAATAAAGCGCTGGAAATTTACAAAAGATAATTATCAATGCGAACATGATATTCAGTTCTAATCTTTTTCTATATATTTTCTTACCTATCTTTGCCATTAACTATGCGCTGTGGCCAAACAAAAACCTGGTATTGGTTATTGCAAGCCTATGTTTTTACTCATGGGGAGAACCGACTTACATTTTTTTGCTTTTATTTGTGTGTTTGGTCAACGCATTAATAGCCAAATTTATTGAACCTTCATGCGCTAATCGAAAAGCAGCTCTCATTTTAGGGGTTGGCTTCAATATAGTAATCTTGTTAATTTTCAAGTATCTCGGATTTTTTCTAACAAATTTAAATGTAGTTTTAGCTGAAATTGGTTTCCAGGATATAGTCATTATCGAACCGAAATTACCACTGGGTATATCATTTTTCCTTTTCCAAGCAATTACATATTTGGTTGACATATATAGAGGGCATTGCACCCCAGCCCGGAAAGCAAGTGACGTTATTCTTTATATATCTCTGTTTCCCCAGCTGGTTGCTGGCCCAATAGTTCGATATGAAGAGATTTATCAGGCTATTAAAAAAAGAAGTTCTAGTTGGAAACGGATTGTTGCAGGTACAGAGCGGTTTATATATGGTTTAGGTAAAAAAGTATTGATAGCTGATCAATTGGCAAAAGTCGTTGATGAAATATATGCCCTGCCTGCCACTAGTCTTACGCCGGAATTGGCCTGGGCGGGGACAATATGCTTTGCCCTTCAAATATATTTTGATTTTTCAGGATACTCAGATATGGCCATTGGTATTGGTAAAGCTATTGGCTTTGATTTTCCTGAAAATTTCAATTATCCATATGTCGCCAAAAGTATTCAGGAGTTTTGGCGTCGATGGCATATGACCCTCTCCCGATGGTTTCGCGACTATGTATACATCCCTTTGGGAGGGAATAGAAAATCTGCGGCAAGGACATATGTGAACCTTCTTATAGTATTTGTATTGACTGGATTTTGGCATGGCGCCGCATGGACATACCTTATATGGGGATTGATCCACGGTTTTTTCCTTGTATTAGAAAGGGTAGGGCTCTCTAAGGTATTAGCGAAGGTTTGGGCTCCAGTAGCTCATCTGTATATTTTTATTGTGATAACTTTAAGCTGGGTCTTTTTTAGAGCAGAATCACTAAACGGCGCTATTACAATGATCAAGACAATGCTCTTTTTGTCGCCGGGCGCAGTTAACGCTCCTTTGTTCCGTGAAGTATTTTCACCCCATATGATTTTTGTTATTTTCGTGGGGTTTGCCATATCTCTAGGAGCGGGACGATGGGCAGTTGAAAATATATACAGCAGCAATGAAGATGATATAGAAGTCGGGTGGATTAAAAGTGGGGCGCTTCTTGCCATTATGGTGCTGGCTATGGCTGGGCTTGCGACTGAATCTCACCAAGCGTTTATATATTTCAGGTTCTAGGTAAGGCATCGAATAATATGTCATCAGGGGTGGGAAAAAAGAGAGTGCTTTTATCAGAATTGGCGCTCATCATTATCATATCTTTTCTTGTGATAGCGCCGTCTCTTTTTGTCATGTTGGGGAAAGTTGACAATACTGTGTTTGGTGAAAACAGGAAAATGGCGTCCTTCCCATCTTTTTTTAATATTGATGATATAGATAATTGGCCATCCGCATTCGAAAAATATTATAACGACCACCTTGCGCATAGACGACCGCTGGTTAAACTGAATAATTGGATAAAGAGTCACCTCTTTAAGACAGCCCACAGCAAGAAAGTTTTAGTGGGCGAAAACGGCTGGCTTTTTCATAAGCTCCCTGACATGGTGTTACAACATCAAGGAATCCAGAACTATAAACGATATCATGTGCGTCGTATAAGAATGGCTTTGGAAGAAAGGCGCGACTGGCTTAGAGAAAAAAACATTGATTTTCTGGTTATTGTCGTTCCAGACAAATTATCTGTTTATCAGGAATATGCGCCACGTTGGCTACCACATAAAAAAGGCTTGTTAGTTCGAGAAATGTTGCAAGAAGAGTTATCTCGATCAACTTTGCCGTTGAGTTATCTTGACCTTAGCAAACATTTGATTCGAGCAAAAGAGAAGGAAGAAGCTCTTTTATATTACAGAAGAGATACACACTGGAACCACTACGGCGCTTTTATTGGATATCAAAAAATAGCAAATACATTTCCAAAGTTTTTCAAATCTTTTAAGGAGGAAAATGTTGCGTCAGTACCAATCGAACGCGTGAATAATCTGGCAACGATGAATGGGCTTAAAGAAGTAGTAACTACCCAGCGTCCATTTCCGGACAAGCTGTCTAAACTAAATAGTACAACTTATATGGAGTCACCTTCACAATTCAAGAAATTTCCATCAATTCTAAAACTGGCTGAAAAAGCTGGCTATGAATTGATTAGCAATAATAGTGGAAGTAAAAAAACAATGTTTTTTATTGCTGATTCATTTGCTACATGGAACAAGGAATATTTGGCAAGTTCATATAAAAACACTTTTATAGTAAATACATGGAGTCAATCATGGAGTCGTATGGAACAATTTCCAATAGATGCGATTAATACAATTAAACCAGATCTAGTTCTTATGCAATTTTCTGAAAGTCGCCTTGGTGTTAAACGAATAAGCCCATTCATTGTCCCACCATATGGCGGCGCAAACCCCCCTCAAGTGAGGCAAGCTCGGCTGAGGCGACTCTACAAATCGACTAGGGACACTGCTTCGGCTACCGTTAAAAAGGTGTCTGGCGCTGATGGTAAATCGTTTAATTTAGAATTAAACAAGCCAACAGCGAAAATGGTCATTGCACGCTTTGAAGTAATGGCGCATAAAGCGACGACTCTTTCTGTGCAATCCAACTTTAGGAAAAAGGAGAAGTGGAGCGATCTATGCTATAAATATGACGAAATGACAATCATCCATATAAAGCCGGGACGTCACACTGTATATCTTTGTGGGCAGATAAAAGAAAATATTTCTCACCTTACATTTGCAACAACTGAGCCACAGGACCTAACTATAGTAAAAGTGGATGTGCGACCGCATCTAGATCCGTAGCTATTATTTCTCAGCCGCATTATATCGCATGATGATCCTTGGGCCATAAAGCCTATAGCAACGCTTTATAAAATCTATTTTGGTTTAGAGCCGAGTATGAAAAACTGTTTTCCTAGAAGAGGCCAGATCAGTGGGATTCGAAGATAAAGGGCTATGAGGGCTGGATGTTTTGGAAACCGCGATTTAGTAGAATAAGGTACAAACCGGTCTATTAATCGATCAACACTAAATCCAGATTTCAGGAACGCTTCGGCGCACGATAAATGTGATAAAGGCAGATGATGGTCATAAAAATCCCAATATTGGCCTGGGACGTACCTGATATTCGGTTGTAAAGCCATAAATCGACCACCCGGTTCGAGGATACGTAAAACTTCCGCCAAAAGTGTATCAAAGGTCTTTTTGTCTGGCAAATGCTCGAAAAAATTACTGGTAAATACAACATTGACATCCTCATCCTTAATGAATGAGAGATCTGTTGCGGAGCCTAAATGAAAAGTTACATCAGGACCAACAGATAAGGCGGAATCAGGGTTTAAATCCACGGCAAGTTTTTTCCCTGCGTTAATATGTCTGCTGAACTCCCCATATCCTGACGCCAAATCCAGAAGCGTGTCGCTTGGATTGATATACTGCTGGAAAAATTTTTCGCACAACACTTTCCAAACCATATCCTTTTCGAGTTTCTCCTTTTCAGAGAACCTGTGCCGATAGAGAACATCTACCTTCTCCACTGCTCTATCGCTCCACACGCTCGTAATCAGCAGAAAAAATATTTTTCCATATTTTTAGCATATCTTTAATAGTAGCCAAGATATTTTTTACAGACACACTGTTACCTTGCCCAAAAGTTCGTGGAAAGGTCTGTATGCCAACCTGCCCGACCTGGTATCCTTTGAGCATGGATTTAATAGCTATTTCGGCGCCAATAAACGGGCTGTCAGATTCAAGCTTTATATCATCCGCGACTTTCTTTTTCATCATTCGCAGACCGGTGGAAATATCGCGAAAATGGGTGCGAAAAAGGAATCTTAATATGACATTATAGACCCAGGAGACAAAAATTCTCCAGTTCGAATAAATCTTCTTATAACGAAAGGTTATTATGAGATCATAATGATCTTTGACCAGAAAAATTTTGTTAAACTCGCCCACATCATACTGGTTATCTCCATCAAGCATTAATATCCACTCGTATTGACACGCGTTTATTCCTGTTCGAATAGCAGCCCCATAACCTCGGTTTTCCGGGTGATGAATAACTGATATATTTTTATGTTCGCCAGCCAGTTCATCAGCTATCGCGCCTGATCGATCGGGCGATCCATCATCCACAATAATAACTTCATATGGACAGCCAAGACTCTCAAGCAGGGCAATGGCGTTTTCTGCTACAGTACGGACGGTCCCCTCATCTCCATATACCGGAAAAAAAAGGCTTGCTGATGTAGGCATAATAATATTTAACCTAAAAATTCATGCGACGGAAAATACTCCATGGTGTCCACTTTAAAGCAGCGGATATCCACATCCAAAAACTGGGAATATACCATACCCCCCCCTTATTACCTAGGTTATTAACAACCTTCTCTGCAATACGCTCCGGACTGGCTTTAGGGATAGGAGTAGACATCCCGAATGCCTGGCCAGTGTCGAGATAGCCAACAATGTAAAAAGATACCATTACACCGTATGGAGCAAATCCATGACGTATCGACTCGAAAAAACTGGCCAAAGCCCGTTTAGCCGCGCTGTAGTAAATATTTGCATTCCTCCCTCTGGCAGCGGCGATAGAACCAAATCCTACAATATCACCTTTGCGCTCTTTTATTATTTTAGGAGAAAAATAAGATATAATTTCGCTCACTGAAGAGAAATTGGCGGCCAATACTTCTATGCCTATAGTTTCATCCGGAGGAAATCGATCTTCGTCCCAGGTTGCGCCAATCGGAAATAGCATTCCATTTAGCTCTCCGGTTTTGTCTATCGCCTTCTCAAGTTTACTGAGGTCAGGGCGGGATGAAGCGTTGAAGGAAAGGGCCACCGGACAAATGGAAACGCCATAGCGTATGGCGCAGTCTGTGGCAAGCGCATCCAGGTCACGCTGGTCACTGGAGACAATAACCAGGTTGGCTCCTATCCTGGCCAGCGCTACTGTAATTGCTCTTCCGAGGCCTGAAGACGCCCCAACGACAAGGTATGTCATAGTCCTGCTCTCATAAGTAATTCAGACATAAATACCCTGTTTGGGTCAAGTTTATTAATTCGGTCAATAGTAAGTTCATACTCTGGATAACTGGCAGACACGACCTCCTGTGAAAGTCGGGAGTCTTTAATCAGGTTGGGAATTGCTTTATGCTCCAGGCAAAGCTCGTCAAAAGCTGTGAGAAATATCGATGTAGAACTTGTCTGGGCCATATCAAGCGTAACGCATATCCCAGGGCCTGCAAAGCGAAAACCAGTTTGCAAGCCAGATGATTTTTTTAATGATATCATGACACCAGGAGCATTGTGATTAAACAGCAACGCTTCCAAAAGTTCAAGGAATGCCCCTGCTTTTTCATCAGTTATAATTACCTGCGCTTCCGCCAAACCACGCTTGCCATAGGCTAAAAAATAATATGGGTTGGCGGCGAAAGGAAAAGTTGATGCAAATAACGATATATTGTTCGTAGAAGTTTTTTTCTCTTCTTGATGCAAATAAAATTTTAAAGCTGCATTTCTCAATGGGCTGGCCCAAAGGGAGATAGGTGAAATAGAGCGAGCTCGAGCGGTGATGGGTCGGTATGAGGGTGGAGATGTGAATTTACCATTTCCCTCTGCTGGTTCACCTGTATACAAAAATCCTCGACCGAATAATCCTTTCGTGGGAGACGCAACATGGAATGTATAGGCAAAATTGGAAGAAGAAACAGCGCTCGAACGTAATTGTTCCAAACCTTCTGTCAATGAGTTTAGTGAACTGCGATGGAGAAGAGTCTTTTCTCCCTTTTTAATTTGTTCAAGACGAAGAGTGGCGCTTACGATAATTCCTGTGGAGCCATAACCACCACAGGTCAAATCGAAAAGTTCCTTGTTTTCTTCTTCCGACAACGTAATAAGACCATGAGCAGGATGATAGAGGACTAATGAGATTACACAAGAATGAAAGCTTCCTGCAACTCCAAAATTTTTTCCGTTTACATCTGCAGCAATGCAACCTCCAATAGTGATATCTGGATAGCCAGGTTGGACACCAAGGGCAAGCCCACGCCGGGAGGTGGCGCCTAAAAGTTCCCCCAGGGTTATACCAGCCTCAACAGTGACTGTTTTATTATTTTCATCCAGGAAAAGGATTCTGGAAAAAGAACGCATGGAGACCGTAGTGACACCTTGTCCAAAAGAGGCCGCTGCATAGGAATAGCCGCCACCTTGAGCAATATATGGCCCTTTAGCCCACGTTTGGTCAAACACACGGTATCTATCAGGCCGCGCAAAGTCAGAAGAGATAGATATCTGGCCATCGAAAGATAAAAATTTGCTTAACTCTGTTTTCACGTATTATTATGCTTGTTGATTATCTGTATTGTAGCAATTAATATTAAATTACTTACCGTCTGCCTAAATTATTAGCCACCATGCCTGGAGAAAATAAAGAGATTTAGTCTATGCTCATAACTGTATTACAATAACGATTTAAATAAGTTAACTTCCTGGTTTTATCATAATATAGCAGAGTTAAAATAAATTCTATATTGCCATATTATTTTTAAGTAAACTTTTTCCAAAATTATATAAGTAATAACCTCTGGTATGTGATATTTATTTTATAAGAAATTTGCAAACAGTATCATGTGTGTTATCCTGTGTTGGATTTATGCCAAATAATGCAAAGTAATTATAACCGATAACAAATTAACTAATAAAGTCTTAAGATGCAATTGTATGGAGACTGCCAAAAAAAATGCGGACTTGTACCTGCAAGTTAAGCAAAAAATCTGTGAAAAGCGCTTGCTTATTTAGAACCTGACGATAAAACTAAAATAAAATCGCCTGCATCAGTCTGGCAATGGCAACATCACATGTTTGTTTAAATAACACTATTTTAATTGTCATTTATGCTTAAACCAATTGTATACACTGCACTTACTTTTACGGTAATTATTATTTTTACCGTATTCAACCCACTTTTGCCTGGTGTGGGCCTCGATATTTCATGGTATCTTGCAAACAACCAAGCAGTAGCGCAGAACGTGGTGTTTGGTGAGAATTTGCTAACTACGCTTGGTCCATACCCATCAATTTATTCGAACGTCTATCATCCTGATATTCACCAAATGGCGTTACTAGGTGGCATACTGATTGGCGTATGCTATTCAGTATTATTATTGCTCATTGCGATTGAGTTAGACTGGAAATGGTTGATCCTTTACATTTGCTTCTTATTTGCCTGTCGTGTCCCGTTTGATACTTATTTGTTTTCATATATCTTCTTTATGTCAATAGTTGTCTACCGTATGACCCTGCCCATCTCATCCAATCTTGTGTTGGAGAACACTGCACAAAACAAATGTTTTTATATTTTAGCGCTTGTACCATTGGGACTTTTGTTACTAACCAAAGGATCCGTCATACCATATATAGTATTAGCTGTTGGTATATGCGTCATTATGTTTTGGATGAGCCGTGATAAAGCATTCGCTTTAATTACTATCATAGTGCCAGTTGCCAGCTCTTTAGCTTTCTGGGTTGTTTCTGGACAACCTTTATGGGCCTTTCCAAAGTTTGTTGGTAATATGCTTGAAGTTATATTTGGATATTCAGATGCGATGTCAGCATCAGGACCAGGTGGCTCATCGCATATTGCTTTGTATTTAATAACATCAGCGATGATTCTTTACCTAACGACAAAAAAAGAGTTTGGTCCACTCGTTTCAAGACTTCTGCTGTTTACAACGTTTTCATTATTTTTGTACGTTTCATTTAAAGCCGGTTTTGTTAGAGCCGGTATTGGCCATCAAATGATGGCTAGCACTTCTCTGGTCATAGCGGCGTTATCCATATTACTATTATCTAAAAGTAAATTGCGGTTAATCATACTGCCATTTGTAATAATTACATGGGTATTTATTGACGGTCATTTTTATAATAAGCCGGCGGAGAACTTGACCGGGTTACTGCGCTGGGCTGTTGGTGACAGGAATTTTGAAGAAGAATATGAAAATAAATTTAGTGAAATTAACAGGAAATACTATATTCCTAAACTAACAGGGACAGTGGATATCTATTCTTTTGGTCAGTCATTTTTACTAGCTTCCGGAAATAAGTATAACCCACGACCAACGGTGCAAAGTTTTGCGGCGTACACACCATATCTGGCTAGCCTGAACGAGAGATACATTCGAGGATCCAACGCGCCAGACAACATATTATTTAGGGTGGAAACCATAGATCACCGATTTCCAAGCCTTGATGATGGAATAAGTTGGCCCACTTTGCTTAACAGATATGAAATATATGGATATGATGAATATTTGGATTTATTCTACTTGAGGAAAAAGGCCGAGGCAAAGGGTGATCTTTTTGATGATGAAACAGTTGATATCCAAGGCAATTTCCAACAGGAGATATCACTACCTGATAGTGAGGAGGTGTTGTTTGCAGAATTTGATATTAAGCCAACATTATTTGGCAGGGCTATGTCTATTATCTATAAACGCCCCAAAATTGAAATCAGTATTGTCCTGGAAAGTGGACGATCCCGAACTTATCGAATAATTCCTGGTATGGCCAAGTCTGGTTTTATTATTTCTCCGTTAATTGAACGCACAAGAGAATTTATATTTCTAAACAAGCCATACCAGAGCTATTTATCTCCAAATCGTGTGAAAAGTATAGTAATTTCGTCAACTCAAGGTATTTTTAAATCGTGGGACGAACATTTCATGCTGCGACTTGGAAAGGTAAAGATAGAGTCAAATAGAGACGCCAACCTGTTAAAAGTCATAGATTACGATTACTCAAAAATGGCGCTACACCCAGCCCAATCTATTAAAATTAGTGTAAAGTGCCAGGGAGGAGTCGATACAATAAATGGCTTCAGGGTAGATAAAAAAATAATAAACGTTTCTAAAACACTCTTGGTCTATGGATGGTCCACTGCATATTCAACAAAAAGTAAAGTCGCCAGCAATATTTATTTGACTTTAACCGATATGCATGGAGAGACTAAATATTTGGAAACAAAAAAAGTTGTCAGGCCAAATCTTGCAGAGTATTTTAATAATCCAATGCTATTAAACGCTGGATATTTTGCGAATATTAATATTTCTAACATTGAAGGGAAATATGCTTTAGGCATATCCCATATGCTTAATGGCTCAATCAAACATTGTGCTAGTCCTCAAATTCAGCTAAATATTAATAAGCAACCTAAATAAACCACCAATGCAGTCGATAACTAACAAGGCTATATATTACGTTAGCATTATTTCCAGCTGGCGCAGAATAAAAAGATATGTTTCGATTAAACCGCACGATCGATTAAAAAATAGAAGAGATACGCGGTTCCATTTTGATTATTCACTGTTAAATTTATAACATATATATACAAACTGGCTACTGTAATAATTTAGCGAGATTGCTGTTTGAGTCAATTCTGCTCCGCTTCCTTGACGGAATATGCTTTCTTGATTCCGAGTGTACAGCCGCCACATATTGGATGACCAACTCTCGATTGGTTTTCAACTCTCAACTGCCTTAGTTCAGGTTTATTATAGATTTCCAAAATGCTTTCATCTTTAACATTGTACTTTCCTAAATCTCCATTCGCGTCCAGACAGCAAAATGCGACTTTACCATCGGAACAGATATGTATCTGGAACCATTTTGCACACCCTATATCCGGGGTTTCGCTGGTTTTGAGATCACTTACCGAGCCTAACCAATTGAACGGTTCGGTAAGAGCGGGGTTAAACATAGGGAATTCATTTTCAACGAAAGCAACATAGTTATCATCATCCAAATTATTGCTTGCGACACGGGATAAAGTTACAGGAAAAGCAATGTTCCCGTTTACTTTTTCATCATGTAGTAATCTTAAATTGTTCATTATAAGATCCCACGATAGCCCCATGCTATGTTCATATTTTTCTGGTTCGCATTCATTAAGCGAGACGTTCAACATCATGATATTTTCAAGTTCTGCAAATTTATCGATGATTTTCCCATTTAGAGGAGATCCATTTGTATAAAAAGGTATTCTTGCTTGCGGAGCGACCGTTTTTACTTTATCAATAGCATCGAAGATATCTTTATTTAGAAGCGGTTCACTTAGGCTTGATAATACTATCCTTATTGGAAGTTTATTTGGAAATTCACCTAGGTCATGCAATATTTTTTCGAAAAGCTCACCTGACATTTTTTCACCTTTTCTAGATGAACTATCATATGGACAAAAATTGCAAGTAGCGTTACACAGGTTTAATAGATCAAATGTGACCTGGAAAGGATATTCAGAATATCGTTCTTGCAGAATGGATATCAGATTCTGATATTTAGTTAAAGATTCTTCATTATAGAAATCATTTTTATTATTCATGGCAATATTTCCATTTGAAACGAAACCAACATTGCTATAGTAACTGAAAAATTAAATGGCAGGTTGACTGATTTGCAAGTAGAAAAACGTCATGGAGTCAATACCGCAATAACCACCCATTTGGAGAATAAGTTACATTGTATCCATAAAAATCACAATAAGACGCATCGATCTTATAGCGTTTGTAATTTGCTTTTAGGAATGCTTCTACCGCCCGGTTAGGGCCATTATTAAACATTTCAAACTGTTTAAGAGGCATGTCATTCAAAATGCCATCCTCTATCACAATATATTCGCCCGGGTGAAGGTAATTATCAAAAAAATTAAGAGCAGCAGTGCATGTTTCAAATAGATGACCACTATCTTCTACCACTAGCCACGGACGGGGAAGCGAAGATAAAAAACTCTCCGGTAACACTTTTTCCAAATCAAGGACATCCCCTTCAAGAAATGTTATCCGTTCATCTTCAAACGTTGCTATCGGGTTATTGTCGATGGTGACTATGCGAGGTTGATAACCCATGTTTGAAGCTGTATCGGCAAACCATAGAGCGCTTCCGCCTTCCTTTGTGCCCAGTTCGATAATAGTCTTTGGTAAGGTTTTCTGGATAAGACGCATATATGAAACGATATCAAAAGGGCATTTGATGAATCGGTAACCTTTATAAGTTGTACGTGCAATACCTTGATGAATACCTATTATAGTATCTGCTGGTAGCGATGATTTAAAGTCACGCATCGAAGTTACAATTACTTTTCATTTTTATGATGCAATTTATAGCATTCGTTTGTTTTGTTAACTTTTTTACGCTTTCCAAACAGTACTTGCTATCAATCGATTAGCGCTGGTTTATGATTTGTCTGGGTTGTGTTCAAAGAGTTGCAAATAATAGTTATATTTTTGTTATCTATTGATTCTAGTCTGGCGATTTCTTTTTTAACGCAAAAAAGCCTTGTTCTAGTACGTCAGGATGATCGACGTAATAGATAAGATCGAGAAACCCACCCCACATCCTTCTAGCGTAAGCATCGGTCATGAAAGAATAACCGTAATCAAGATGATTGTAATTGCCTTTGCCGGAGCCTGGCATAAAGACCATTTCTCCCATTTCCATAAATTCAACAAACCGGCCAAAAGATTCTAAAAAAGGTCGATGTGCTTCACGACGGGACGGTGGCAGTTGATCAACAGGAGTTTCCATTATCGTCTGGTAATGGCCCATGCCAAACGATGTAATGAATATCACACCATTAGGTTTTAGGGTGCGTGACATTTCATGCAACCAGTCCAGCCCATGCGCCTGACTTAAATGTGAAAAGACTGAATAGGCAGTAATGTAATCAAACGATTCATCCTGAAAAGGAAGTTTTGGCGGTTTCGCCGCAATCGGGTGAAAAGTCCCTTGAGGGAAATCTTTTTTTACAGTTTTGACAAAATCTGGAACCACGTCAACTCCATGAATATGAGCGGCTGGAACATTGCGCAAAAATGTCCTTCCAATACGAGCTGTAGTACCGCAACCAAAATCGAGAATCTTTGAGTTTTTATCGAGCGTCAAACCTTTACGCCATATTGCGCGTGTAGCTTCGTTATAAAAGCATGTTGCCTCAGATATAGAATCTTTGGCGGTTGCGCTTCCAAGCATGGCATTATGGGAATACTTGCCGAAGGCCCCCCCATCGACACTATTGTCTGCAAGCGATTCAATCCATGCGTCCCTGAATTCTTCAACAGGCTTTTTTTCATATTTTTCAAACAGTTCCACGTTATCAAGGCCTCCGTTAGTCGCAAATGTAATAATGATTAGCCTCGCAATATAGCATACTTGTTAAACAGAGCAAATATTTTTAGCTATAGCAACGCTCGATTGCAGACATAATCACTTTTTGGTGTTGCCACAATTTACGCACTAAATACAATTTGTCATTGATTTTGTCTGCGAGAAATTTTTCGGTAAACCACTTTACCTTGTTATAAGAACTTTTATACATAAACTTCCTATTTGGGAGAGGGTAATGTATACCCAGCGCTTTTTAGATCTAACCCGGTTAACGTAGAAAGAGATAAGTTATCTTCAGCATAATATTCGTTAATGAATTTCATAGACTCTGGTGAAAAGTATCGCGGGGGTGTGTCAATATATGAGATAAGCTCCATCACTCTTCCATGAACCCCTTCTTCAAAAGTACCCCATGGCCGATAGTCGTATGAAGGGTCCACTCTTTTTCGCAATCTACCCATTTTTTTTAAGATACGCTGATACCCACTGCCAAACCTTCCAAAAGATACATTATGCCTGGGTTCTTCACTGAGAAAGTCTGCGCATTTTTTTGTATCAATGCCAGCAAACTCAGATAACGTTTTTGCAAACAGGTCCAGATTGCCCTTCAACCATTCAAGGGGGATAACCAAAACATTTTCTTTTCCAAAAGTGTCCTGGTAACAACTTACCAATGGACTGTAAAGATATTGCCGCAGATGAAAGTCATTCTGTTGGCCATGATAGTAGTTGAAGGACCTCATCCAGTTTATCCAGTCATCGCTTGAACCTGTAAACAAGTCTCTCGTAGCAAGCCATCGATAGCCAGAAAATAGAACTGACTTTTGCTCCCTTATGGTTATGAGAATTCTTACCTTGCCGAAAATACTCTGCAATCGCTGACAGATTAACAAAGGGTCTGCCGCGCCAGCTAAAGATAGCGCTTCTTCAGATAGAACTGTAACAGGCTTCTCGTTAAGCCGGGGCTTGATACCATGATCATATAACTTATAGGCATTATTCAAATCAAAAAAGTAAGCTGAATGCTGACATATAGATTCAAGCAAAGAAGCAGTTGATTTGCTCATATCATACCCAACGGCTTCATCCCAATAAGGTTTCCCAAGGTACCGAATATCTGGATGTTTTGCGAACAGGTTAAATTGTAAGGTGGTAGTGCCGGTTTTCGGCGGGCCGATATGGATAATAAAAGAAGACTCGTTCGCCATCAGGTCAACAGTTTCTTTTTCAGGTCATTAAACCTGCCCACTGCCTGGTGATAGACATCCATTTCTTCTGCCAGCAGTGATTCCAGCTTTTGGCGTTCAGCGGTTGTAATTTTATCCCTGTCAGTTTTTCCATCCGGGTTTACATTTATAAAACGTACAGGCTCAACTTTTCCTGACTTGTTAACAGTCAATCTGCCACTGGCATATCGATAGGCGATCCTTTGAAAGTAATTCATATTGATCATGTTTTCGACTTCGCTTCTGTCATAGGCTTCTGGCAATCGAAGCTTTGTATTCAGAAACACTTCCAGCATTTCTATTGTAACGCCCAATTCTTCAGATAACCCGATGAAATCGTATTCATTGATGGGTTTTCCCTCCAGATAAATGGCCATAGCTCTTGTCATACTAGGGAACGAAGCGAAAGTGACCACATCAAAACCATTTTGTTTCATAAACTGGTACGATGGCTTGGTTTCATCTTTTATCCGTAAGATATGCCGATAATTTGAGATCATACGATCAACCGGATGCCTGACACAGGTAATGTAGGAAGCGTCATCAAATATACCTTCATACTTTTTGTAGTGAAAATGCCCATGGATCATTTTAAACCGCCTAAGGAAATCTTTATGCAAAATTACCTGCGCCCTGTCCTCATCCCTGGGGATATGTTGGTAATAATCAAAATATACGTGGCGGCTGAACGAGTGGTCGAAATAGTTGGCTAATGTGGTGCCAGCAGTTTTCGGGATGTGTATGGAAATAATCATATCAGGAGATTATAAATCAATTAAACTAGATCAGCTTTTGTAAGCGAATAATTGCATTCATTAAAACCCCATCTGATTTGCGTATTTAAATAGAATTGTTTTCGTATCTTTCCGGCGGGATTTTATCACACACTAATATTTCCTTACAACCGAACATGAATAAATCAGAACGACAGCAATTAAATTAAATAGTTTTATTTATATAATATACAGCATGATCAAAGCCTTACCCTGTATAATATGTATTTGTGGCCACTAAAATATTTTCATCTATCTATTGACACCCACCACCAAAATTTATAAACTACTCGTTTATTGTTTTCAAAGGCTAGTGTTTCCGGTATTTTAGAAAGGTTTTCGGCGCCGGCGTAGCTCAGTTGGTAGAGCAGCTGATTTGTAATCAGCAGGCCGCGGGTTCGAGTCCCATCGCCGGCTCCATATGTTTCCAGCTGTCAGTGGCGGTGTTAGTCTATTAATTATAATAATTTAGAAAGTCCATAGTTGGATTCGGGGAGGTTCCCGAGTGGTCAAAGGGAGCAGACTGTAAATCTGCCGGCATAGCCTTCGGAGGTTCGACTCCTCCCCTCCCCACCATTTATTAGGTTGGGCGGGAATAGCTCAGTTGGTAGAGCGTCAGCCTTCCAAGCTGAGGGCCGCGGGTTCGAGTCCCGTTTCCCGCTCCATTGGTTTCTAATCGCAGGAGCGATGGAGCGAAGGATATAGGCAAAGAGAGCGCTTACGCTTTTTAATAAAGCGCCCGCGTAGCTCAGTGGTGGAGCGCTTCCTTGGTAAGGAAGAGGTCATCGGTTCAATCCCGATCGCGGGCTCCATACCATGATTGTAATGGCGAACTGGTAAGTAGTTAGTTTGGTTTGAATGACAGGCGCATGTAATGGTTCATGCCTGGTTGGAATGATAAAAGATCATAAAGTGAATGCAGGAGTGATCAGCGATGGCTAAGGAAAAATTTGACAGGAGCAAGCCTCACGTAAACATCGGTACGATAGGTCATGTGGACCATGGCAAGACGACGTTGACAGCGGCGATAACGGAGGTGTTGAGCAAGAAGGGTTTGGCGGATTACATTCCCTTTGACGAGATAGACAAGGCTCCTGAGGAGCGTGAGCGTGGTATCACCATCGCGACGGCCCATGTGGAGTATCAGACGGAGAACCGCCACTATGCCCATGTGGACTGCCCTGGCCATGCTGACTATGTGAAGAACATGATCACCGGCGCTGCGCAGATGGATGGGGCGATATTGGTGGTGTCCGCCGCGGACGGTCCGATGCCTCAGACGCGGGAGCATATCCTGCTGGCGCGTCAGGTTGGCGTTCCTTACATCGTGGTGTTTCTGAACAAGGTGGACCAGGTGGACGACCCGGAGTTGCTGGAGCTGGTTGATCTTGAGATCCGTGAGCTGCTGGACAAGTACGATTTTCCTGGAGAGGACACGCCAGTGATCCAGGGTTCCGCTTTGAAAGCGCTGGAGAACCCGGAGGATGAGGAGGCGAACAAATGCATAATGGAGCTGATGGCTGCTGTGGACAGCTATATACCTGAGCCTGAGCGTGATGTGGACAAGACGTTTCTGATGCCTGTGGAGGATGTGTTCACGATATCGGGTCGCGGCACGGTTGTGACCGGTCGTGTGGAGCGTGGGATCGTACGCACCGGCGAAGAGGTGGAGATCGTTGGCATCCGTGACACGCAGAAGACGGTTGTGACCGGCGTGGAGATGTTCCGGAAGATCCTTGATGAAGGAATGGCTGGCGATAATGTAGGGTTGTTGCTTCGCGGCACGAAGCGTGAGGAAGTGGAGCGCGGCCAGGTGTGCGCGCAGCCTGGCAGCATCACACCGCACAAGAAGTTCAAGGCTGAAGTATATATATTGACGAAGGAAGAGGGTGGCCGTCACACGCCTTTTTTCAAGGGGTACCGTCCGCAGTTTTATTTTCGGACAACAGATGTTACCGGAGTGGTGGAGCTTCCGGAAGGTGTGGAGATGGTAATGCCTGGTGACAACGTGAGCATAGTGGGCGAGCTGATCACGCCGATCGCCATGGAGAAAGAGCTGCGGTTCGCCATCCGTGAAGGCGGCCGCACCGTCGGCGCAGGCGTCGTCGCAGAAATTATTGAGTAGGCGGGCAAGATGCGAGTGATAATACAGCTGCAGTGCACAGAGTGTAAAAGGAAGAACTACAGCACTACAAAGAACAAAAAAAATACTCCTGACAGGTTGGAGTTCAAGAAGTATTGCAGGTTTTGCAGGAAGCATACGGCGCACAAGGAGACAAAGTAATCGGATGAATATCCGACGAAGGCCAGTAGCTCTAACGGCTAGAGCACCGCGCTCCAAACGCGGGTGTTGGGGGTTCGAATCCCTCCTGGCCTGCCAGAAGTGACAAGGTGGATATGAACAAGGTTCAGCAAGGCGTACAGTTTTTAAAAGAGGTCAGGGTAGAGACCCGGAAGGTGACGTTTCCGGACAGGAAAACGACACTGATGACCACATCTGCGGTCATAGTGTTTGTGATAATTATCTCTATCTATCTGGGTATTGCTGATTTTATTTTATCGAAACTTATGGGGCTTGCGCTTAATACGTGATGATGGAAGACGAAACGAAAAAAGAAGCGGAGGCTCTGGAAAATGAAGAGTCCGAGCAACAGGAAATGACAGAATCAGTTGAACCTGCGTCTTTGGATAAAATCTTCGGGCAGGAGGTTGTCGCTGAGGAAAGCGACCTGGACCCTGCGGTAGAGGCGACGGAAAGCGCGCCTGTTGCGGAAGCGCCGCCGGTTGTGGAGCAGAGTAAAAAGTCTAGCAAAATGAAATGGTATGTGCTCCATACATATTCCGGGTATGAAAAGAAAGTGCGCGACCAGCTGAGCGACCGGCTTTCCCAGCACGGCATGGCCGACAAGGTGGGTGACATCATGGTGCCGGAAGAGAGCGTGGTGGAAGTGAAGAGCGGCAAAAAACGAGTAAGCGCCCGAAAGTTTTTCCCCGGTTATGTATTGATAGAGATGGAGATGAACGAAAAGCTGTGGCACGTGGTCAAAGAGACACCGCGGATCACCGGCTTTCTGGGCGACGCGCATCTGCCGTCACCACTATCATTGGAAGAAGTAAACAGAATAAAAGAGCAGATGACAGGCGAGACCGACACGCCACGGCCGAAGTTTTCTTTCAACGTGGGCGAGCAGGTGCGTGTCACCGATGGCGCGTTTGCAAACTTCACCGGCACGCTGGAAGAGGTCGATACCGAGCGCGGCAAAGTGAAGGTGATGATAAGTATTTTTGGACGGTCTACCCCTGTGGAGCAGGAGTTTTCCCAGATAGAAAAGATATAAGCGTATTGCTTGTAATGACTGAGGTATAAATGGCAAAAGAAGAATTAGCGAAAATCAAATTGCAGGTTCCTGCAGGCGCGGCCAACCCGTCGCCTCCTGTGGGTCCGGCGCTGGGCCAGCATGGCGTGAATATAATGGAGTTTTGCAAAGCGTTCAACTCGCAGACCCAGGGACAGGAAGGGCTGATCATCCCGGTGGTCATATCTGTATACGCCGACCGCTCCTTTAGTTTCATACTAAAATCGCCGCCGGCTTCGGTATTGCTGAAAAGAGCGGCCGGGGTGGCCAAAGGCTCCTCCGAGCCGAACAAGACAAAAGTAGGCAAGGTGACCTGGAGCCAGGTCAAGGAGATCGCCGAAACTAAAAAAGAAGATCTGAATGCCGCGGATGTGGACGCCGCCTCGCAAATTATCGCGGGAACAGCAAGGTCCATGGGCATTCTGGTTGAGTAACATACAGGATTTGATGGAGTTTTATATAAGCTGATGGCTAAAACTGGTAAACGAATGAAAGCGGCGAAGGAGTCGTATGACGCCACTGCCAGATTCCAGCTTTTGGAAGCTGTGAAAATAATTAAAGAAGCGCCCGCTACAAAGTTTGATGAAAGCGTTGATATCGCCATGCGCCTTGGTGTTAACCCCACCAAAGCGGATCAGATGATCCGTGGTTCTGTGGCGTTGCCCAAAGGTACTGGCAAAAAACAGAGGATCGCCGTGTTCGCAAAAGGCGATAAAGCCAGGGAAGCGGAAGAGGCCGGGGCCGATTTTGTTGGCGCCGAGGACCTGGTGACCAAGGTGGAAGGTGGTTGGATGGACTTTGATGTGGCCGTATCCACACCAGACATGATGGGCCAGGTCGGTAAGCTTGGTAAAGTGTTGGGTCCCAGAGGCCTGATGCCAAACCCGAAGTCTGGCACTGTTACATTTGAAATGGAAAAAGTAGTAAACGAGATTCAGGCGGGTAAAGTGGAGTTCCGGGTGGACAAAGCGGGCATCGTCCATGCCCCTGTTGGCAAGGCCAGCTTCTCTGTGGAAGATATTTTCGAGAACGCTAAAATGGTGATCGAGCAGACCCAGAAAATGAAACCAGCGACGGTCAAGGGTACTTACATTCGCAGTATCAGCATCTCCACAACCATGGGGCCAGGTGTGCGGATTGATAACAGTAATATTGGCCTTAACGCCTGATTGGCAATAGAGAAATTAAGGAAAAGAGACAATGGTAACAGAAGCCAAAAGCAAAGCAGTCGAAGAGCTTAAGGCGATATTTGCGGAATCCACATCGGCTGTGATGGCGGATTATCGTGGCGTCAACGGCAACGATATCACACAACTTCGCAAAGAGCTGAGAGAAGCGGACGCGAAATTTAAAGTAGTGAAAAACACCCTTGTTAAGCTGGCGGTGAAGGACACCCCATACGAGCCGGCGGAGCAGATGTTCGAAGGGCCTGTGTCGGTTACTTTCGGGTTTGGTGATGAAATCGGAAAGCCAGCCAAGGCGTTGCTGAATTTCGCCAAACAGAACGAAAACCTGAAAATAATCGGCGGCATGGTGGAAGGATCTGTTCTGGACAAAGCTGGTGTTAAAAAACTGGCCGATATGCCACCGAAACCGGTGGTTCAAGCCATGTTGCTTGGTCTGCTTCAGTCGCCGGCGAGGAACCTGCTGGGTGTGCTGGAAGGGGCGCCGAGGAAACTTCTCTACGCTCTTCATGCTATTGCGCAGGAAAAAGAAAAAGAATAACGAAACAGAAAATTTGTTTTATTTATAAATATACCTATCGATAGGAAAGGGATTGTAAAATGTCTGCAACGAAAGACGATGTGAAAGATTATCTGAAAAACCTTCCGGTTCATGAGCTGCTGGGGCTCGTCAAAGAGCTGGAAGAAGAGTGGGGCGTTTCAGCCGCCGCTCCTGCCGCTGTGGCCGCTCCGGCCGGTGGCGATGGCGCCGCCGCCGCAGAGGATGAAGGGCCTGCCCAGGTTTCTGTTGTCCTTTCCGCTGTGGGTGACAAGAAAATTCAAGTGATCAAGGTAGTTCGCGAAATAACCGGATTGGGACTAAAAGAGGCCAAGGAACTGGTCGACGGCGCGCCAAAGGCTGTTAAAGAGGGTATTGAAAAGGACGAGGCGGACAAAATCAAGGCACAGCTCGAGGAAGTTGGCGCGGTTATTGAAATCAAGTAGCTCTTGAAATTGTTAAGGGTGGGAAAGCCTTGCGCTTTCTCATCAACGGCTACGGCAGTCAATTATCCGGGCTTGGCGCCCGGTTTCCATATTGTCCATCCTTGCCCGATCGCGTTATATGCTATGGGTCGAGCGCGGGTTCCCTTTGGAGGTTAGCGGATGAGTAAAACAGTAGGCTACAGATCAGGTAGAGAGCCGATCAAGCGGCAGAATTTTTCAAGGATTCCATCGATCATTGATATTCCCAACATGCTTGAGGTTCAAACCAGATCGTACGAGAAGTTTCTGCAAAGAAACAGCCAACCTAATAATCGCGAAGATATAGGTTTACTGGAAGTATTTACCAGAACATTTCCGATTTCAGATTATAACGACACGGCGACACTTGAGTTCAAAGGCTATGAGCTTGGCATCTGGGAGTGCAACTGTGGCGAATATATGGAGCTCGGCGGCCCTGGTGTTGTATGCGCCAGTTGCGGCAAAGAGGTTGTATACAAAGAGAAATTCCAGGTCAGTGAATGCCGCCAAAGGGGGCTGACGTACGCCGATCCTTTAAAAATACTGGTCCAACTTATCATATATAGCGTTGATGAAGATACGGGCGAGAAAGTGATCCGGGAAGTCAAGGAACAGAAAATATACCTGGGTGAGATCCCTTTGATGACCCAGACCGGCACATTCATTATAAATGGAACAGAGCGTGTGGCGGTAAGCCAGATGCACCGTTCGCCAGGTGCAGTATTTACATCGGAAAAGGGTAAAGGCTCCCAGGCGGGGCAGATGGTCTATTCCGCCAGGCTGATACCGTACAGGGGTTCCTGGCTCGACTTCGAGTTCGACATCAAGGATTTTCTGAATGTGCGTATCGACCGGCGCAGAAAGTTTTTTGTCACTACACTGTTAAGGGCTTTGGGTTACGACACGGAAGATATCTTGTCATATTTTTATAAATTTGTGCAGGTTAACTATAATACGGACAAGGATGAGTTTAACGTCAATACTGGCAAAGAGCTGCTCGGTATAGGCTTCAAGCCGGCATCAGAGGTCAAGGATGGGAAGACCGGCGATGTTATAGCCAAGGCAGGCCGCAAGCTGACAAAGAAAAGCATGAAGCTGATGCTGGCGTCTGGCGTAGAATCAATGCCGATCGACGCTGAAGATTTAATTGGCAAATTTTGCGCGGAAGATGTGGTGGACGAGCAGTCTGGCGAAGTGCTAATCGAGATCAACACTGCAATCTCTGAAGAAACGTTGGATATCATAAGGTCGAGAAAGATCAGCGGCTTTCAGATTTTGGGTATCGGTGAACAGTTAAACGATACAGCCATCCGAGATACAATGGCGCTCGACAAGGTTGAAACGGAAGAAGAAGCGTTAAAAGAGATTTATAAACGAATGCGTCCAGGAGATCCGCCCACGGCTGAAACCGCAAAAACGCTATTCGACAACCTTTTTTTCGACCCAAAACGGTATGACCTCTCGGAGGTGGGCCGGCTGAAATTGAATGACAAGCTGGAACTTGATTATCCATTGAACCAGAGGTTGCTTACCAAAGAAGATATTTTAAAAACGGTCCGTGTCCTGATCGATCTGCGACAAGGCATCGGGCAGACTGATGACATCGACCATTTAGGCAACCGGAGAGTTCGATCCGTGGGCGAGTCGGTGGAAAACCAGTTCCGGGTTGGGCTTGTCCGTATGGAAAAGGCAATCAAGGAGCGGATGAACATGATGGATCTTGCGGTATCAATGCCGCACGACCTGATAAACGCGAAGCCTGTTACCGCCGCTATAAGGGAGTTTTTCGGATCGAGCCAGCTATCACAATTTATGGATCAGACAAACCCGCTTTCGTCTATCACCCACAAACGGCGTTTATCGGCATTGGGTCCTGGCGGTTTGACCAGGGAGCGCGCAGGGTTCGAAGTGCGTGACGTGCACCCCAGCCACTATGGCCGGATATGCCCCATCGAAACCCCTGAAGGGCCGAACATCGGTCTGATCTCTTCTCTGTCGACTTTTGCGCGGGTTAACGATTTTGGGTTTATCGAAACACCATACAGAAAAGCGGAGAACGGCGTTGTCACCAACGAGGTGCATTATCTGTCCGCCATGGAAGAGGATAAATATACGATCGCGCAGGCGAACGCGCTGCTGGATGAAAATGGCAGGTTCATCAAGGACCTGATCCAGACCAGGCAACGGGGCGATTATGTCATGGCGCCGCCGACCGAGATCGACTATATGGATGTCTCGCCCAAACAGCTGGTGTCTGTGGCCGCCGCGCTGATACCGTTTTTGGAGAATGATGACGCCAACAGGGCGCTGATGGGGTCTAACATGCAACGTCAGGCTGTGCCTTTATTACATACGGAAGCGCCACTGGTGGGCACTGGTATGGAAGCGATCGTTTCCCGTGATTCCGGTGCTGTCGTGGTGGCGCGCAACTCTGGCGAGGTTATCAGCCTCGACTCTGGCCGTATCGTTGTCCGAACAGACGCAAAGAGCAGGGATAAATCCCAGGTGGATATTTATAACCTGACGAAGTATGACCGGTCGAACCAGAACACCTGTGTCAACCAGATACCGATCGTGTCGTTGGGGCAAAAGATCAAAAGCGGCGATGTGATCGCCGATGGTCAATCGACCGACCGGGGCGAGCTGGCGCTGGGTCGTAACGTGCTGGTGGCTTTTATGCCATGGAACGGCTACAACTTCGAGGACGCTATCATAGTCTCGGAGAAGCTGGTGAAACGGGATGTGTACACTTCGATTCATATTGAGGAGTTTGAAGTAGAAGCGCGCGATACCCGACAGGGCAATGAAGAGATCACCGCTGATATACCGAATATTTCTGAAGAAGCGCTCAAAAATCTCGACGAGTCAGGAATCATCAGGATAGGCGCCAAGGTAAAGACCGGAGATATCCTGGTCGGCAAAGTTACTCCTAAAGGTGAAACGCTATTATCACCGGAAGAAAAGCTGCTAAAAGCGATTTTCGGTGAAAAAGCGGGCGATGTGCGTGACACATCCCTGAAAGTTCCGCCTGGAAACGAAGGAACCGTTATCAGCGTAAAAGTGTTCACCCGCAGGGGCGCGGAAAAGGACGCGCGCACCCTGGCCATAGAGGAAGAAGAAAAGGCCCGCCTGGAGAAAGATATGTCGGAGGAGATTTCGATTGTTTCGCAGGAGCGGGATGTGAAACTGCGCTCCATGCTGGTGGGAAGGGAAGTGGCAGCCCCTCTAAAAAGAGGGTCGAAAGATGACATAGAGGCCAAAACAATTCTTACAGAGGAAGTGTTGGCGGATCTGGATGGCAGGGACCTGCTTAAACTCGAAATTTCTAAACCGGGCGACATTATTGAAAAAATTACCCAGGTGGAAGAAGAGAGCAAAACACTGATTGATGAGCTTCGCAACAGATATGAAGATCGAATCGATAAATTCTCCCGGGGCGACGAGCTGGCCCCTGGTGTTATCAAGATGGTCAAGGTATATGTCGCCATCAAGCGCAAACTTCAGGTGGGTGACAAAATGGCCGGAAGACATGGTAACAAAGGTGTTGTCTCTGTCATCGTGCCAGAAGAGGACATGCCTTTTACAGAGGATGGACAGCCGGTTGAGGTTGTGCTGAATCCGCTGGGCGTGCCATCCCGTATGAACGTCGGCCAGATAATGGAGACCAATCTGGGCATGGCGGCCAAGCGTCTTGGCGAGCATATGATGACCCCGGTGTTTGATGGGGCGCATGAAAAAGATATTACTGATCTGCTGGAGCAATCGGGTTATCCGGCCAATGGCAAGATCTCGCTGATTGATGGAATGAGCGGCGAACAGTTCGAGCAGAAAGTGCTGGTCGGCTATATATATATGCTCAAGCTGCACCATCTGGTGGACGACAAGATACATGCCCGTTCCACCGGCCCATACTCGCTGGTTACCCAACAGCCCTTGGGCGGCAAGGCCCAGTTCGGTGGACAACGGTTGGGTGAAATGGAGGTCTGGGCGCTGGAGGCCTATGGCGCCGCGCATACCCTGCAGGAGATGCTGACCGTTAAATCGGACGATGTGGAGGGCCGCAAACGGATGTATGAGTCGATCGTTAAAGGTGATCATTCCCTCAACCCCGGCCTTCCGGAATCGTTTAACGTCCTGGTCAAAGAGCTGCAGGCGCTGGCCCTGGATGTGGAGCTGATGCAACAGTCGTAGGCTACACCGGCGAAACTGGATTATAAAAATAAAATTTAATAAATATATTTATTAGGAGATACAAATTGGAAACTTACGGTAGCTCTTTCGGAGACAGACCAAAAGATCCAATAATATTCAACTCGATCAGGATCCGTCTGGCGTCGCCGGAGAAGATCCGGTCCTGGTCTTTCGGTGAAGTGAAAAAGCCGGAAACCATAAACTATCGGACGTTCAAGCCAGAGCGGGACGGGCTGTTCTGCGCGAAGATTTTTGGTCCTGTGAAGGACTGGGAATGTAACTGCGGCAAATATAAAAGGATGAAGCATAAAGGCATCGTATGCGAAAAATGCGGTGTGGAGGTGATCCTGTCGAAGGTTCGGCGTGAGCGCATGGGGCACATAGAGCTCGCCAGCCCGGTGGCTCATATCTGGTTTTTCAAAGGTCTCCCCAGCAGGATCGGCAATTTTCTGGACCTGACATTGCGCGAGCTGGAGCGGGTGATATATTTCGAAGGTTTCATCGTCAGCGACCCTGGCCGGTCCGATCTCAAATACAAACAGGTTATTTCAGACAGCCAGCTGAGCCGGGCCAAGCTAGTCGACAAGCTGACCCATCTGTTCCCCGACTCTGCCCAGGGCAAGGATTATACAGTCGCCGAGGCCGAAGGCGGAACCCATTGGGAGATATCCACATGGAGCCTGCCTGACATGCAGCCAGACGCAGAGAGACTGGCGGAACTGGAAAAGGATCCAGACTGGTATGAAGGCGCGGTCAAATGCGGGCTGGGCGCCGAGGCCATTAACGACCTGATCGCCAGCATCGACATGGATGAACTGGTGGAAGACCTGCGCGAGGCGTTGAGGGAGACCAACTCGCAGCAGACCCAAAGGAAGCTAGCCAAAAGGTTGAAAGTTGTCGAAGCGTTCAGAAATTCCGGGAACAAGCCAGAGTGGATGATTCTGAAGGTTGTGCCGGTCATCCCGCCGGAGCTGCGGCCGCTGGTGCCGCTGGATGGTGGCCGGTTCGCCACGTCCGACCTGAACGACCTGTACCGGCGTGTAATCAACCGGAACAACCGACTGAAAAGGATCCAGGAACTGCGCGCGCCAGACATAATAATACGTAACGAAAAGCGGATGTTGCAGGAGGCGGTGGCGGCGTTGTTCGATAATGGCCGCAGGGGGCGCACCCTGAAAGGGCCAAACAAACGTCCATTGAAATCGCTGTCAGATATGCTCAAGGGCAAGCAGGGGCGCTTTCGCCAGAACCTGCTGGGTAAACGGGTGGACTATTCCGGTCGTTCGGTTATCGTTGTCGGGCCAGAGCTGAAGTTTAACCAGTGCGGTCTGCCCAAGAAGATGGCGCTGGAAATGTTCAAACCGTTCATATTCCAGAAGCTGGAGCAGAAAGGATACGCCACCACCATAAAGAGCGCCAAAAAAATGGTGGAACAGGAACGCCCGGAGGTATGGGAAGTTCTCGAAGAGGTTGTCTCTGACCATCCGGTCCTGCTAAACCGCGCGCCGACTTTGCATAGACTGGGAATCCAGGCGTTCATGCCGGTGCTGGTGGAAAGTAAGGCGATAAAACTTCATCCGCTGGTCTGCGCCGCGTTCAACGCGGACTTCGATGGCGACCAGATGGCTGTGCATGTTCCGCTCTCTTTGGAAGCGCAGCTGGAAGCGAAATTTTTCATCATGTCGATCAACAACATCCTGTCGCCGGCCAATGGCAAGCCGATAGCCGTGCCATCCCAGGATATTGTTCTCGGTTGCTACTACCTGACAAAGGAACGGGGCGGCTCAAAGGGTGAAGATAAATCGTTTGCCAATGTTTCGGAAGTGGTGAGCGCATATGATAATGGCGAGCTGGATATCAACGCCAGGATCAGGGCCAGGATAGGAGATCAGATTCATGATACAACAGCCGGCAGGGTGCTTCTCTATGAGATTCTGCCACCTGCGATATCTTTTGACAAAGTAAACCGCCTGATGGTGAAGAAGGCCTTGCAGGATCTGGTGCATGAAGTTTTCATCGACGAGGGCCGGGACGCTACTGTGAAGTTTCTGGATGATCTGAAAAACCTTGGTTTCAAGGTGGCCACCATGGCCGGTATATCCATCTCCATGGATAATATGATGATCCCGGTAAACAAACAACAGTTGGTAGATAACGCTTCCAAAGAAGTTTCAAAAGTTAACAACCAGTACCATGACGGGTTGATCACCCATGGTGAGCGGTATAACAAGATTATCGATATCTGGGCGCAGGTCACAGACCATGTGTCGAACGAGATGTTTAAAGAACTGCAGAAACAGGATGATGATGTGGTGGCCGGGTCGTCGCCGGATCATGATTTCAACTCGATCTTCATCATGGCCGAGTCAGGCGCCAGGGGCTCCGGGCAGCAGATAAGGCAGCTTGCCGGGATGCGTGGCTTGATGGCGAAGCCGTCGGGTGAAATCATGGAGACCCCCATCACGGCCAACTTCCGGGAAGGCTTGACGGTGCTTCAGTATTTCATATCGACCCACGGCGCGCGCAAAGGCCTGGCGGATACGGCGTTGAAAACCGCCAACTCCGGTTACCTTACCCGGCGCCTGGTGGATGTGGCGCAGGATATCATCATACTGGAGCATGATTGCGGCACACTTAACGGCATCGAGGTCTCGGCGTTGGTCGAGGGCGGCGAAGTCATCCAGGAACTGGGCGAGAGGATCCTTGGGCGTATTGCCCTGGAGGATATCGTCGATCCGTTCAACGATGATGTGCTATTAAAAACCAACGATATGATAGACGAACGGGCAGTCCAGCTTTTTGAAGAGCGGGGTGTGGAGCGGGTCAAGATCCGTTCTGTATTGACATGCGAAGCCCGCGACGGCGTATGCATAATGTGTTATGGACGTAACTTGGCCACCGGGCACATCGTGGAAATGGGCGAGGCCGTGGGTGTGATAGCGGCGCAGTCGATCGGCGAGCCGGGCACTCAGCTGACCATGCGTACTTTCCACATTGGAGGTACAGCGTCCAGAGTGGCCGAGCAGACAACGTTGCACGCAAAGAAGGAAGGTGTCCTCCGCTATGTGGATATTAAGAGCATAGCCACCAGCGACAATGAAAACGTGGTCATGAACCGTAATGGCGGACTAATCATCCAGAACAGCCAGGGCCGCGAATTGGAGCGGCACAAGATTATCTACTCCGCGCGGCTGAAGGTGAAGGATGGCGCCGAGGTGAAGGAGGGTGACATTCTGGCCGAATGGGATCCATACACCATGTCTATCCTGACAGAAGCGGCTGGTACTGTGGCGTTCGGTGATATCATCGAAAATATAACCATGCGCGAAGAGATCGACGATACAACAGGCCATTCGAAGAAAGTTATCCTGGATCACCGGGAAGAGAAGAAACAGCCGCGGGTATCCATCAAGGACAGCTCCAACAAAACCATCGGCAGATACCTGATGCCGGCCGGCGCGCACCTGGCGGTGCATGAAGGTGATGCGGTCAAGGCGGGTGATGTCATTGCGAAAATACCACGGGAGACCATGAAGACCAAGGATATCACCGGCGGCCTGCCGAGGGTGGCGGAGCTTTTCGAAGCGCGCAAGCCACATGAGCAGGCAACCATTACCGAGGTTAACGGCCGGGTAAGCTTTGGCGGGTTCTCCAAGGGTATGCGTAAAGTTATTGTTACCGCCGATAATGGTGAAGAGCATGAATATCTGCTGCCGCGGGGCAAGCATGTGAACATGCATGAAGGTGACTATGTCCGCGCCGGTGAGGCGCTGATGGATGGAGCTTCGAACCCGCATGATATCCTGGCGGTGCTCGGCGAGAAAGAACTCCAGAAATATCTTGTCAACGAAGTGCAGGAAGTTTACCGCCTGCAAGGTGTGCAGATAAACGACAAGCATATAGAGGTGATCGTGCGTCAGATGCTGAAACATCTGGTGATTGAAGATTCTGGCGATACTGATATGCTGGCAGGCGAAATGGTGCCGAAAACTGTGTTCACTGAAAAAGTGCAAGCAGTGGTCGAAACCGGTGGCAAACCGGCGAAGGGTCGGCCGATCCTTCTGGGCATCACCAAGTCGTCCCTCTCTACGGAGAGCTTTATTTCCGCCGCTTCGTTCCAGGAGACCACCAGAGTGCTGACCGAGGTATCTGTTTCTGGCAAGATAGATACGCTTAAGGGGCTGAAGGAAAATGTGATCATGGGCAGGTTGATCCCTGCCGGTACAGGAACACGTTTGTATGAAGGCTATGGTGTGAAAATTGCCGAGCTTCCACAGTTCAAAATGGAATCAGATAGTGATAGTGACGATGAGGCGGAGTTGGCGGATATATCTGAAGGGGCCGATACGGATATTGATTCCTAACTCGGCGCCAGGTATAAGTTTTGTATAAGCCGGTGACAAACTTCACCGGCTTTTTTACTTGCTAAATTGGCTGCCTTCATCCGTGTCAAGCAAGCTGGCAGATGAGGAATAAATGTTTGGATTCAAGGAGATTGGGAAAACCGGGAAAAAGATATCCGACATCCTGGAAACCTGGGGATCGCACGAGCATACATTCCTGATTGTGGTTTCCGGCTTGCTCGGTGTAATCTGCGGTTTGCTGGCCGTTGTATTCGAGCAGTTGATAGATATGGTATGGGATGGTTTTTTCGAACATCCCAAGTTTTTGTTTTCCAGCGATTCCAGCTTATATTACTACATCCTTGTTCCACTGATCCCTGCGCTGGGAGGCCTGTTGATCGGGTTGTTGACCTGGCGGTTCAAAATGGGTTACGAGTCTGCTTCCGCCGCTGAAGTGATGAAATGGGCTGCGGTTGATGGTGGGTCGGTTAAGCCGAGGACCATATGGTTTCGCATGTTATCCACAATTATATTTTTAGGCAGTGGCGGTTCCGGAGGACGTGAAGGCCCCATCGCGCAAATCTGCGGCGCCATGGGCTCCGCCATAGGTCAGTTTCTGAAAATGTCTACAGACAGGCTGCGACTGCTCGTTGGTTGCGGCGCGGCGGCGGGCATCGCGGCGTCGTTTAATGCTCCGATCGCTGGTGTTATTTTCACGGTGGAGCTTATCCTGGGCGACTTTAATGTCATATCGTTCCTGCCGCTGGTCATCAGCTCTGTCATGGCCACAACCACCAAACGATTACTGATCGGTGATGTGCCCGCATTCGTCGCGCCCTCCTATTCCCTGGTTTCATATTGGGAGATCGTTCTTTACTTTATCCTTGGTATACTTTGCGGCCTGGTATCGATGCTGTTCTTCAAGGTTTATTTTAAAGTGGATGAATTCTTTAGTAAAAAAGTGAACATTCACCCTGTTTTAAAACCAGCGTTGGGCGGGCTGATAATCGGGTTCATCGCCATCTTCTTTCCACAGGTGATGGGCGGTGGTTACACTGTGATGGACGATATGCTAAACGGCCATATGATCTGGTATATTGCGCTGGCGCTTATATTCATGAAGATCATCGCTACTGCGATTTCGCTCGGCTCTGGTGGCTCGGGTGGTGTGTTCGCTCCTGCTCTGTTTATCGGGTGTATGACCGGGGGTGTGGTGGGTTCGCTGGCAAACGCGGTTTTCCCCGATTCCACAGCTTCCGCTGGAGCGTACGCAATGGTGGGTATTGGCGCCGTTATGGCGGCTGTCGCCCATGCGCCGCTCACCAATATATTGATGGGATATGAGCTTACCGGTAATTATCTGATCATTCTCCCGATCATGACTGCTTGCATTATGTCCACTTTTGTTATGACCCGCTATTCCGACAAATCACTTTATACAGAGAAGCTGAGCCGACGCGGTATTGAGCTGTGGCGCGGGCGCGACCTGACCATCATGGATAAAATCAAGGTGTCGGATGTGATGCATAAGAGCGTGACCACTATACCCGAACATCTTCCATTCGGCGAGTTGATGCAGTTGGTGGCAAGCTCCCGGGATAACTATTTTCCGGTTGTGGACAGGGATGAAAAACTGAGCGGGATAATATCGATGCAGAATATCAGGGAGATCATGCTCGACTCGGAAGATCTGTGCAACCTGGTGGTGGCCAAAGAGATTGCCACTCTGGATGTATTGACACTCCATGGCGATAATAACCTGAATGAAGCAATGGAAAAATTTGGACTGCGTGATATTGAGCAGCTGCCGGTGGTCAGGGCGGACGAGCCGAGGATAATTGTCGGGATGTTGAGCCGTATGGATGTTATCGCCGCATATAAAAAGGAAGTGCTTAAAAAAACAACATCGGCTGAAGAGAGCGTGTAATCAAAGCATACAAGCTGGCTAATATTTTCGCCAATGTTTTGGAACCGCATGTTGAGAGGCATACCGCTCCAGCTTACGGAAAAGTTTATTAGCTTCTGCGTACTGTTTTTCCGCCAATTGAATAGTTCTTTGCGCATCCGCCGAATTTTGGCTCTGAATCTTAAGCTTTTCGGTTACCTGTTTCCATCGGTTCCGGGTATCTGCAAAGCGGCGATAATTATTGCGCCACCACCTCTCATCATGGCCAGCGGGCATATTTCTTTTTGGCTCTGTTTCCTGGAATACGATTACGTTTTTTGATGTGTCGATATTGGTCTTATAATTTGCGACGAAGATCATACCCAGGAGCCCGTCAAATTCGCTTGAGATGGAATCGACAATCGTGGTCGGCACAAACTCTGTGTATGCTCCACCCACCGATACCTTGTCGATTATTGTTTCAAACGCCGGTACTATGCCACCGATTCCTCCTGCGGCTGATCGTAATAGTCCTTCATCAGTATCCAGGAGCCCAAGCTTTTTCGCCAGCTTTGGCGAGATTGTTAGTGTTGGCGCCCCAGTATCAAAGGCCATGGGGACAGTGATGGAATCATTAAAAGTAACCGGTATAATAATCCTCCGGGCATATCCTTCATATGCCCGGTATGGGACTGTATATCTGTTCAGCTTTAATAACCTGTTTGAAAGTTGAGCAGACGACGCTGGGCTCGATGTATTGCTTTGGGATTTTACTGTGGACCCGGGCTGCTTTTTGAAATCTTTTGTTTCAATCTGATCTCTGTATTTTGCGGGTATATTTGATTTGGAATCGGTGAAATGCACTTCGCCAGCATCGTCTGTCCATTTATAATACTCCGCCGCTTTCGACGTTTGAGCGCCGAGAAGTGTAACTAAAATATAAAGTATTAACTGTGTTGTGAACTGCCTCATACCAGACCCAGCATTGATTTAATTTTACTGTTAACAGTATACAGCGTAACTGCGCGCCAGAATATTAAATAGAAATTTAATTGAAATGCTGCTCATGTTTACAGACGTTTATTGTAGAAAAGTAATATAATAACAATCCATCGGGACGTGGCTCAGTCTGGTAGAGTACTCGCTTCGGGAGCGAGGGGTCGGCGGTTCAAATCCGCCCGTCCCGACCACTGCCGTGGGAAGGCCAATTATCCTGTCGGGATTAGTGGCAAGGTTTTTTCTTTGTTTACGAGTGATTGCCAACTCCTCTAATCATATAAGTCCGCAGGCAAGCTCTGGACCTGAGTCTTCGCGCGCATAGAAGACAACTATGATATACCGCCAATGCAATGAAAGCGCCGCTCAGGCGCCATCGTTTGCTTTTGGATTGGAATAGAATTCAATTTCATAAGAGTAAACCTTGACTAGTTTCGTTAAATTATAATAAAATGCTAGTTTGCTTAAGATGATAACCGATAGGATGGTCCTCATTATTCTGGACTCTGGATCGGGTTAATCGGTAATGGAGGAGTTTGATGAAAAGAACATATCAGCCCCATAATCTCCGTAGGAAAAGAACCCACGGGTTCATGGCGCGAAAGAAGACCAAAGGGGGTCGAGCTGTCCTTAAAAGGAGAAGGGCAAGGGGGAGAAAGCGGTTGACGGTATAACCGATGAGCGTCGCTTATTTAGACAAGCGGATAAGCTTTGTAAATCATCTGAATTTTTAGCAGTTTTTAAAAGTCGGAAACGGGTTTCAGGCGCAGGTTTAGCCATCGGTTACAAGAAGAATAAGCTAGGCAGATCCAGGCTTGGGCTGGTCGTGCCGCGCAAGGCAGGCAAAGCGCATAATCGTAACCATATCAAACGTATAACGCGTGAAGTTTTCCGAATAAACAGATCCAGACTGCCGGAGGGTTATGACATTGTTGTGAAAATTGCTCCAAAGGTCATTAACCTTGAATATAACGATATTGAAATGGAGTTTGAAAATTTGGTTTCAATAATTTTGACGAATAATAGTGAATAAAACAGGCGTTGCGCCGAGCCAAATTTAGTAAACATGAAAAAGATTATTGTATATATATTAAAAGCTTATAAACTAATGGTTTCGCCATTGTTGCCACCTGCCTGCGGTTATTATCCAACATGTTCTGTATATGCTGTTGAAGCTGTAGAAAAATATGGTATTTCGCGTGGCGTTTTTTTCGCCATTAAAAGGCTTCTACGGTGCACTCCGCTCCATAAGGGGGGGTATGATCCTGTTCCATAAATGTTAGATCGCAACTTTATTCTAGCGCTGGCAGTTTCTGTAACGCTGGTGGTTTCTTATAATCTCTACTATCAGTGGCGCTTTGGTGATTATCTAAATGAACAGCCTGCCAAGCAAGCAGCGCAACAGGCTGAGAAAGAACAAAAAGCAGAACATCAAGCTGCGCCAGCAGGGCCTCCGACTGATGGCAACAAAGCAACTGTTGATGGTAGCTCCTCTGCTGTGCCTTCTGCGCCTGCTGTTGAAGGAACTGCGGACGCTCCGGTCCAGCCAGTTGAAAGCGGCAGTTCTGTGGACAATACGAGGCCTGTCTCCGCAAAAGGGGTGGAGGAGATCAAGATTTCCACAGGTGTGGCACAGATAATCTTGTCCAACCTTGGCGCTGTGCCGGTCGCATATGACTTGACGGAGTATCATGATGAGAATGCTGAAAATATAAGCCTTATTTTTGATCAAAAGAAATATAAAGAGAAGTTATTGGAGGAGGGGTATGATGAAGAGGAAAAGGCAGGTTCCAAATCAGGCGCGAATTTTTACCCGACCCTTGGTCTTAAATTTCCGGTTGGAGCCTTCTCCAGGGTTGTAAATAGAGCATTGTTTAACAGCAATGTATCAGAAAAAAAAATAGAACTGGCAGAAGGTGATAAACCGAAAACAATAAAGTACAATTTTGTTGACGGATCGGGTGTTGCGGTAGAGAAGATATACACATTCTATCCAGGTAAATATTATTTCGATTTTTCCATTATTGTAAAATCAACACCAAAATGGGGCGAGTTTGATTATTCCCTTGTATGGTATGGGCTTGGCGATGAAAACAGCGATTTTATATCGTATTACTCATACCTGGGGCCGATCGTGATGGTTAATGGAATGCGGATGGCGGAACCACCTGAAGATGATGAACCTTTAAGAGAGTATGAAGGCAATATCACATGGGCGGCTTTGACAAACAGATATTTTACGATGTTTGGCATTCCGGAATCGTCAGGAAACCAGTCAGTCTCATCACGGTACCTGGACGACTCTAACGCCACATTGGAATGGAACAATAAAGCGCGGCTGATTGAACAACCTTTCAACATTCGGTTCTACCTGGGTCCCAAAAGGCACGACTTGCTAAAAGAGCATGACCTGGAAATCAAATCGATTATTAACTACGGCTGGTTCGATATAATAGCCAAACCGATGTTTTGGGTTCTGAACCAGTTTCACAGCTTGACCGGCAACTGGGGTTGGGCGATCATTTTGCTCACGGCTGTTGTAAAAATCCTGTTTTTTCCTTTGACCCAGAGAGGTTTCAAATCGATGCAGAAATTGCAAAAACTTCAGCCACAAATGAAGCGATTGCAAGAAGCGTATAAAGATGACAAGGAAAAAATGAACCAGGAGATGATGGCGCTGTATAAAGAGCATAAGGTAAACCCGGTGGGTGGCTGTATGCCGATGATTTTACAGATACCCATCTTTTTCGCGTTATACAAAGTGCTATTAGAGTCAATAGAGCTTAAAGGGGCCGAATTTATATTGTGGATCAAGGATTTATCCCTCCAAGACCCCTACTATGTAACGCCATTGCTAATGGGAGCCAGTATGTTTGTGCAGCAGATGATGACCCCGAAAACAGGAGACCCGATGCAGAGGAAAATGATGATGGCTCTGCCGGTGATTTTTACAGTTATGTTCCTTACCTTCCCTGCCGGGCTTGTTGTTTATTGGCTCGTAAATAATATATTAACAATTGGACAGCAGTGGATCATATATAGAGAAGCTAAATAAGAGGTGATTGATGAGTTGGATTGAAGTTGAAGCGGAGACGAGAGAAGAGGCGGAATCAAAATTACTCAGCGAACTGGGCGAAGCGGATATAAATAATGTTGAAGTGGAAGAGCTGAAAGTCGTACGCAAATTCCTTGGGATGGGTGGCAGAACGGTAAGACTGCGTGGCAAGGTTAAAGAGGCGGAAAACGAGCAACAGCAGACTAATGTGGTAGCGGATGCGCCGGTTGACGCTCCTGAAGAGGAAACAAATACTCCCGCCGCTTCAGAAAAAGAAGCGACAGCGACAGAAGGTGGCGCCGAAGATAAAAAGCCAGAGCCATCGGAATCAATAAAGAAAAGTGGATCAATATACAAGCCATGGGCCTCTGAAGGGAAGAGCGCCATAGTCATCCCGCCAGAAGGAAGAGGGTTTGGCAAAAGGCTGTACAGCGCCGATCCGTTTGCTGAAGATCAGGAAGAAGTCGAAAACATGGATGATCGCGATTCTGAAGAGAGGCGATTTGAGGAGAATGGATTCACACCCCCTGATTACAAGGACGATGAAAACTCTGATATCCCGGAAGAGGTCAGAACCATGGCGGTCGAATTTGTGAACAGCTTGCTGGATGGCATGTCTATCGACGGTGATGTAAAAGCGTACAAGCTTGAGGACCGGCTCCTTGTCCATATCGACTCGGAAGATGGCGGCCTGTTGATCGGACGGAAGAGCGAAACCCTTGATTCACTCCAGTACCTGACAGATATTATCGTGAACAGGGGGCGCGAAACCAGGACCAGAATCTCGCTGGATGTAGAGCATTATAAAGAGCGTAGAAGATTTAAAATATATTCCATGGCCCAGGACGCCGCCGAAAACGCCATACAAAAAAGTCACCCGATACGTTTACAGCCGATGAGCCCGGCTGAACGTCAGATTATCCATGCCACACTGGCGGAAAATGAAAATGTGGAAACAATATCTGAAGGGCAGGGCAGCAGGAGACGGGTGGTCGTGCACCCTGTGTCAGGCAGGAAAAAACCTAGAAGAAACAGCGTAAGGGGCCGGGGCAGGTAACGAACCGTTTGCTACCTGACGCCTGAATTTCTTTGAATAAAAATAAACACTCAACGGCGCAGCAATACAACAGGTAATCATCACAGAAACTATGATTAATTCTGTTTCGCTCACCAGCCTATAATTTTACTCCAGCAGAGCCATCTGCCCAGCAACGCTTTCCTGCTGAACCAGGTATTTGCCATCAAAGCAGGCTGTGCAAAAATCACCCTTCCGTTCACCCACCACCTCCAGCATCTTTTCCATACTTAAATAGGCCAAAGAGTCCGCACCCAGATAATCGGAGATTTCACTTGGGGTGTAGGTCGAGGAAATAAGCTCGTCCCGGGTGGGCGTGTCGATTCCATAAAAACATGAATGGGTCGTTGGCGGAGAAGAAATGCGCATATGAATTTTTTTCGCTCCCGCGTCGCGCACCATCTTCACAATTTTTTTCGATGTGGTGCCCCTCACAATAGAATCATCCACAACGACAACTTCTTTTCCCTTGATAATTTCTTTTATCGGGTTGAGTTTCAGTTTCACACCAAAGTGGCGGATCGATTGCACAGGCTCAATAAACGTTCTTCCCACATAATGGTTCCTGATGATCCCCTTTTCATATGGGATCCCCGACTCCTCCGAATAGCCAAGCGCGGCCACGATCCCGGAGTCAGGTACAGGGATGACCATGTCAGCCTCCACAGGATACTCCAGCGCCAGCATCCGCCCGAACTTTTTGCGAACCGCATGCACGTTGGCGCCAAATATATTGGAGTCTGGCCGAGCAAAATATATATATTCAAAAATACAATGCTGGCTAGGGGCAGGCTCGAATGGGAAATAGCTGTTCAAACCTTCATCGTTTACAACAATCACTTCGCCAGGCTCTACTTCGCGGAGAAACTTTGCGTCGATCAGATCAAACGCGCAAGTTTCCGATGCGAATATATAAGCATTACCCAATTTGCCAATTGCCAAGGGCCTGAACCCATAGACATCGCGGGCTATTATCAGCTCGTTCGATCCCATGATCGCCAATGAATACGCGCCGTTTATTTGGCTCAAGGCTTCAGTTACCTTATCTTGCAGCCGTTGACCTTTAGATTTTGCAATGAGATGGATAATGACTTCAGAATCCATGGATGATCGAAATATGGAGCCTTCATTTTCCAACTGCTCCTTCACCTGGTCAGCGTTTATCAGGTTGCCATTATGCGCCAGCGCCAGCGGACCACGGGAATATTCGATGGCCATAGGCTGTGCGTTGCGCAATTGTGAAACACCATGGGTGGAATACCGGTTATGCCCCACAGCCATGGAGCCTTCCAGTCCATCGATTTTCTCTTCATCAAATATTTCGGAGACAAGCCCCATACCAAGCTCTATATGGTGCCGGACGCTATCAGACGAAACTATTCCTGACGACTCCTGACCTCTATGTTGAAGGGCGTACAGGCCCAGATATGTCAGGTTGGCAGCCTCCGGATGGCCATATACCGCAAATACAGCACATTCTTCCTTAAACTTGTCAAACGGCATTTTTTAATTCATTTATGAAAGAAACGCAGTTAAGGGTGAAGCGTAAATTTGTTTTGCCCATTAATATGACAGTTTAACATACACAATAAGCCTTGGAAAATGTAAGTACGAAATAATTTCGTATGCAGACCGGCAATAAACCGCCGACAGATGGCTATAGCCTCATCGGCATGACAATACAGAGCAGGTTGGCGTCGTCGGGCGCGACTACCATCACCGGGCTGAGCTGATCGTTCATTTTGATAATCACATTCTCCGAGCCAAGCACCTTCAATGAGTCGAGCAGATAATATGCGTTCAGCCCTATGGTCACATCTTCGCCATCGAATTTTATGGCGGTTTCATCCTTCGCTTCGCCCAGCTCACCACCTTCGCTGACCAGTTCCACGCTTTCCTTGCTGAACGCGAAGCGCACCATGTGCGACTTTTCATCCGCCAGGGTCACCACCCGCCTTAAGCTGTTGGCGAATTCTTCCGAAACAACCGCGCCTTCACGATCAAACGATTTCGGTATCACCTGCTCATAGTTGGGATAGGCGCCGTCGATCAGACGCACAGCCAGGGTCAAGGAGTCCACTTCGAATATCAGATGATTATCTTTCTTGCAAAATTTCAGCGAGCCATCGCTATCGTCCAGCAGTTTTTCCAGCTCATGTATCGCTTTCCTGGCGATGATAGCCTTGATGGTCTCCGACACGCCGAACACACCTTCGCGCTCTATAAACGCCAGGCGATGACCGTCAGTGGCGACCATACTGACCTTTGTGGGGGTGACCTCTATGAATGCGCCGTTCAGGGTGAGCCTGGTTTCATCCTGGGATATGGCATAGCTGGTTTTCTTGATCATCTCTGTCATCATTTCGGCGTCCAGCCCGGTGAGAGAGGACTCCTCAAAATCAGGCAGGGAGGGAAATTCGCTGGAACTGATGGTCGCCAGTTTGAACTTGGAATTGCCAGATATAACCCGGCAACGCCCATCATCATCCACCTTCACAACGATATCTTCAGACGGCAGCTCTTTTAATATATCGTGCAGTTTTTTGGCCTGAATTGTCACATTGCCTTTGGCTTTTACCTTCGCTGGATAAGAACCCCTCAGCCCCATATCCAGGTTGGTCGCAAAGATAGTGATCGCTTTGTCACCCGCCTCGATTAATGCATTCGCCAACACCGGCATCGCGCCTTTGGAAGAAACAATCCCCTGAACTCTTTGAATACCCTTATACAGGTCATCGCGCCCTATGGTGAATTCCATAGCATTCCCACTCAAAAAATGATTAATAGTAAAATATAAATATTGCGCTTAACAGCAGATGCCATTACACGCTTTTAACATACCTAGCGCTAAAGATTTTAGAAGCTTATCAATTCATTATACATGTGTCAACAACCAGATGGGGTAAGTTATCCAGTTAAAGGAAGATATTGCCAATTAATGGGCTTCATCCCAGTTGGCGCCACTTTGCACATCCACAGTCAGGGGCACAACCAACTTCCATACATTCTCCATTTCATGTTTCACCATTTCGGTCAGCGATTCCATCTCCTGCTCCGGCGTTTCAAAAACAAGTTCATCGTGCACTTGCAAGATCATTTTTGTTTCGAACCTGCCTTCATCCAGTTTGCGCTGGATGTTTATCATAGCTACCTTGATGATATCCGCCGCGCTGCCTTGGAGCGGCGAGTTTATGGCGTTGCGCTCGGCGAACTGCCGCGCCTGACGGTTCGACGCGTTGATCTCAGGCAGATATCGCCGACGCCCTGATATGGTGGTCACATATCCGGTTTTTTTCGCTTCTTCCACCGCCTTGTCCATGAACTTTCGCACATCCGGGTATCGCTCGAAATAGTTATTGATAAACCTTTGCGCCTCGGCCCGGGGGATCTTCAGTTCGTTGCTCAGGCCGAAGGCTGTCTGTCCGTAGATGATCCCGAAGTTCACGCTTTTCGCCACCCGGCGCATATCATCGCTGACCAGCGCAGGAGTTACGTTGAAAACCTCCGCCGCTGTGCGGGCATGGATATCCTCATCATTTTGAAACGCCTCCAGCAAAACCTTCTCGCCAGAGAAATGGGCCAGCAGCCGAAGCTCGATCTGTGAATAATCAGCCGATACCAGCAAAGTACCCTTCGGCGCTATGAATGCTTCTCTTATCCGTCGGCCCGTGGCTGTGCGTATCGGTATGTTCTGCAGGTTCGGGTCGGAGGAGGAGAGCCGGCCGGTGGCGGCGACGGTCTGGTTGAAAGATGTATGTATCCTGCCTGTCTTCTCGTTGATCATCTGCGGCAAGGCGTCCACATAAGTGTTCTTCAGCTTGGCTAGCTGCCGATACTCCAGAATCAGCGCCGGCAGTGGATGCGCGTCCGCTAATCTTTCCAGCGTTGACTGATCGGTGGAGAACCCGGTCTTCGTTTTCCTGCCGCCGGACAGTTTCAGTTTTTCGAAAAGTATGGGGCCCAATTGTTTGGGGGAGTTGATGTTGAACTCTTCACCTGCGGCCTCATAAATATCTTTCTCGTACCGTTCAATATCTCCGCCCAGCTCGGTGGAGAATTCGGCCAGCATATCAGCGTCCACCAGCATGCCGTTGCGCTCTATTCGCGCCAATGCATATATAAGCGGGATTTCGATATTCTCCATCAGACAATTCAACTTGTCGCGCTCAATCACAGGGCGCAGCTTGTCCACAAGCCGACAGGTTATATCAGCGTCCTCCGCGGCGTAATCGGCGGCCTTTTCTATCTCCACCTGGCGGAAACTTATCTGCTTTGCCCCGGAGCCGCACAGATCGGAATATTCGATCATCGTCTCGCCGAAATGTTCCAGCGCCAGAGCGGAGAGGCCATGCTTTTTAGACGGGTTTATAAGGTATGAAGCGATCATGGTGTCGAAACCGATCGGCGCCACGCTAATACCTTCAGTCTCCATGATATGCATGTCGTATTTTATATTCTGACCATATTTAGGGATCGATTCATCTTCCAATAACTTCTTGATCTTCGGCAATACGCTCTTCAAGGATAACTGTTTCGGAACATTTTCATAATCGTGACGTAATGGCAGATAGTATGCCTTGCCCTCCTTCGCGGAAAAGCTCATCCCCACCATCTGCGCCGCAATCGGGTCGAGGGATGTTGTCTCTGTATCGAAAGCAAATCCGCTAGAGCCGCGCATCTCTTTTATCATCGCGTCGAATGTTTTCATATCGGTGACGCAGATATACTCCCTGGGCGTCGATGGCGCCGACGGGCCAAGGTCGTTGATCATCGATGTGAACTCCAGCTCGGTGAACAGCTCCCTCAGCTTGCCGTTGTCCGGCTCGACGACCTTCCATTTGTCCGGCTCGACAGCGACCGGCGCGTCCAGGACTATGGTTGCCAATTGTTTCGACAACCGGGCCTGGTCGGCGTATTCGATCAGGTTTTCCCGCAGCTTTTTCTTTTTCATGGTCTCCGCCGCGGCGAGCACCTTTTCGACATTGCCAAACTCTTTCACCAGCGATATCGCCGTCTTTTCGCCCACGCCCGGCACACCCGGGATGTTGTCCGAAGAATCACCCATCAGCCCCAGGATATCCGCCACCAGCTCCGGCGCCACACCGAATTTCGCTTCCACCTCCTCCATGCCGATATCCTTGTCTTTCATCGAATCGTACATCTGTACGCCGGCGGTGACCAGCTGCATCATGTCCTTGTCGGACGTCACGATCACCACGTCGTATCCTTGCGCGGCGGCCTGGGCGGCGATGGTCCCGATCAGGTCGTCCGCTTCGTATCCAGGCTCCTTTATCGACGACAGGTTGTATCCATCCACCAGCCGGTCGATATATGGAAGCTGGCTTGCCAGGTCATCCGGCATCTCCGGACGATGCGCCTTGTACTGGTCGAACATTTCATGCCTAAAAGTCTTCTCCTTCGAGTCGAACACCATCACGGCGCTGTCCGGCTTCCGCTCATCGAGGATCTTTTTCAGCATCAACGCAAAACCGTAGACCGCATTGGTCGGCTGCCCCCGGGAGTTGGATAGGAACTGGCGGATGGCGAAATAAGCGCGATAATAGTATCCAGCGCCATCGATCAGGTATAAAACAGGTTTTTTCGACATGGCCTACTTTAGCAGTCCACGCGGCCAAGGGCAATACCGCAGAGATGACTGGATTGTGTCACTGATATACAATTAGTTTTATAACTATCATTTCAAAAATCCTTCTGTCAAATTCCTTATCTGCAGCATATTCTGCATTAAGTATGAGGTTACAAGAAGAATTGTAGTTTGCAAATGGCAGGTGAGGGATTTGGAGCATTTGAGGCAAAAGAAGCATATGCGGGATTTGAGGGATCGTTTTGGCGCCGTTGTTGCTGGAGCTGTTATTGTGGATTTATACCAACTCATTGTTTTATTTGAACAACCCTCATAAGAAAGAGATGCAATTAAATGGTGAGAGTATATTGGAGACAGGAAACCCAGTATAGACAAAAATTTAAGCTGACATAAAGGACAAATCGAATTTATTTGACGTAAGTTATTAAATTGATTATAATTAATACTTAATTGTCCGTTGATCTCAGTGGATAGAAAGTGAAATTTTTGATGCTACAACAGTATAAATTAGCGCTTGTTGTGATGGTCGTCGCCTCTGTTTTTGTTGTGCGGTACACCTATTCAGAAGCCACAAAAGTTGGAAATAGCGCTAAAGAACCAGCGCTAGCTTCAGATATAGGCAATAGTGAGCTGTTGCCAGACCCTGATACAGAGTTTAAATTACATTCTATTAATGAAATGTACCGGCAAGCCTTGATCGCCGTTAGCGCTGGTTCATACCAGGATGCAAGGATCAAGTTTTCCTATTTTATCAGGAATTTTCCATCGTCCCATCTGATACCTTTGGCAATTTACTGGAGGGGTGAAGCCAGCTACGGTTTGAGTAAATATGAAATGGCTTCAGAAGATTTTCATATCGTAAGCTCCCGATATCCAAACAGTAATAAAGCGCCAGACGCGTTGTTGAAGCTTGGTCTATGCAAACTGAAACTGGACAACCTTGGTGAAGGCTTGGTGATTCTGGAGTTGGTAACAGTAACATATCCATCTACTCCTGCCGCGCTTCGGGCTGAGCAGGAGATTGGTAAAAGAGACGATGTTAGCGATAAATCGAAACCGGGGAATAGTTAATATGGAGGGGGTTCACAACCATGATGAATAAATTTGTATTTTCTTTTTTCGCTCTGGGCGTAATGTTTATATTTAACAGCGCCACAGCCAATGCCAGCAACACGATGGTCTATCTGCAGATGAATAATCTGTTCGTAGCTGGTGGGCTGGATGACGAAGCTGGATCTACCGATAGCTCCGTGGAGCTGGAAGAGTTTGATGAGATCGATTCCACCCATGTCACGGGGGCGATGGAAGATGAAACTGATGTCACTTCCGAAAGCCTGGATGAACAGTTTTTTTATAAATCAGATAGAGGGGCGCCTACAACTTATCTCCAGATGTTCGAGTCTTCCGGTTATATTGCTGATTCTGTTACCGAAGAGGGAGATATTTTGGATGGAGAGCCTGGTGTGCTCAATTCCTTCATCGAGACCGAAACAGTATATTTAGGTCAGGGCTCCGCTGATGGTGTTGTCGCTGGTGACAAGTTTTATGTTGTACACCTGTCGGAGGATCCGGTAATTCACCCAGTATCCAAAAAGCTGGTTGGTTATAAAGTGCTGGTGGATGGAGTGATAGAAGTCTACGACACAACTGATGCGTTTTCCAAGGCAAAAGTAGTGAATAGCTATGATTCCATTGAAAGAGGGGACTACATTATTCCATACATAGAACCTGATCTAGCGAAACTGGACCCAGACAGGCCAGTGATCGAAAAAGGTATCGAAGGCGTGTTGCTGGCCAGCAAGGAACCAAAGGAAGGCCTTGCCACCGGCGATGTAATTTACCTGGATATTGGTGGAGCGTCTGGCGTTGAAGAGGGCGATGTGTTTAACATACTGGATCAAAACCCTGTTTTCAAAAGAGATGGCAAGCTGGCGGAAGGGTTCCCCAAGATAGTGGGTCAGGCAAAGGTAATTTCCATTCAGGATAATACATCAACAGCCTATATCACCGACAGCACGCTGGACTCGCATGCGGGTTATTCGGTTGTTTATTCAAATGTACGCTGATAAATAATATTATTTCAACATTACTATAGCCTGTATCATGGCCCGGCCACGATGCAGCGATGAGAATTATTTTAACGCAATTGACCCAGCCTTCTTTGCGCCATTTCCCCAGGAATAAGTTAAACTATACCCGGCTTGATGATCCTTCGGCGTTAACAGGATGAAATGAACGAAAAAATCGATATACAAGTACAAAAAGAAACCGAGCGCTCCGACAAGTCCAAGCTTAGGCAATATCAGGACATGGTGGTGGGCAGCCGGTCGATATGGTTTTTGATCAAGTTCGAGCTGGTCGCTTTGTTTGTATCACGAATTCCCGGGGCGCTGGGCCTGCTGTTGCGGAAAATATTTTATCCAATGATATTGGCGGAAGTGGGCAGCGGTGTAGTGTTTGGGACAGACTGCTGGTTCCGCCACCCGGGCAAGATAAGAATAGGCGCCGACACGATTATAGACGACGGTGTGTTGATCGACGCCAAAGGATCGAACAATAAAGGTGTACTTATCGGCCGGGGCTGCTACATAGGCCGGGGGACGGTGCTCAGCTGCAAGGAGGGGGACATCATACTGGGCGAGGCTGTGAACCTTTCCACATGGTGCAATATTTCTTCAAACTCCAGTATCGAGATCGAAGAGAAAACATTGCTGGGCCCCTACGCTTCCATATTCGCCACGGAGCACAACTTCGATGATCCAGGCATCGATATCCTGGATCAGAAATGGTCCAGCAAGGGCGTGACGATAAAACGGAACTGTTGGCTGGGCGCCAGGGTGACCGTGCTGGATGGTGTCAGCGTGGGGGCCAATACCATTATCGGCGCCGGCTCGGTGGTCAACGATGATTTGCCGGATGATGCGATCGCGGTGGGCTCGCCGGCGAAAACTGTGAAACAGAGGCGATGACCCAACTCAGCCCCATAAGCCGGGCAATCGCTGTTTTCATTATTTTTTTCGGGTTGGGCATAGCGCACTCCTGGCCGCTGGCTCCGTATGTATTAAAGGGCATCCCATACGCCCTGGACCCGATTCCCAACCATGAGCTGTTCCCGCTCCAGCATGGCGACCACCTTCAATCGTACTACCACCTGGGGCTGCTGAAAAATGCGGCGGCGGGTCGGATCGACTGGTTCACTAACCCGCTGGAGTTCGTCACCGAACATGAATCGGGCGATCATCCGGCGAGCTATTATTTTCTGCCGGTGTCGATTATCTCGTTGCCGTTTTCCGCTGTTTCCGAGCCGCTGGGGTATAACATGCTGCTGCTGATATGTGTCGCGCTGGGCGGCTTGTCGATGTATTTGTGGGCGAACCTGCTGATCGGCAACTTCTGGGCAGGACTGTTTGCCGGGTTTCTGTTTAATTTTATCCCGGTCCGCATGGCGGAGCTTTATGGCGGGCACCCGGCCGGCCTTGCTATCTTCCTCCTGCCGTTGACGCTCTATTTTTTCGACCGGGCAATCATAGAAAAAAGGATTCTGTTTTCCGCGCTGGGCGGCCTGGCGCTGTTTGCGCTCTCCTTCCAGTACCTCTATTTCAGCTACTACCTGCTGATGTTCCTGATGGTTTATATACCGTGGCGGCTGGTTCCTGCTGTTGTGGGGTCGGTTAACAAAGGATGGGATGAAGTTTGCAAGTTGGCGGGCGCCAGTCTCCCGTTTGCCATCGGCGCCTTGTCGGCGATCGGGTGGATGTACTACTATTCCCGTTCTGTGGTGGCGTCATCCGCCTTTTCCGCTAAACGGACCATGAACGAGGTGGCGCTGTTTTCCCCCGATATTTCCAGCGCCTGGTCGCCCCAATTGGATTGGAAAGTCTATTTCGGTCTGCCGATCATTGCGCTGCTTTTTGGTCTGATAGTTGGCGTCGTTAAAGTTATCAACCGCAAACCCATAGGGTGGGAGTATCTGTTTTTTTCGATTCTTTTTGTTGTCAGCTATATCCTGGCCTTTGGCGCGACCCTGGACCGGTATATCCCGCTCTATTCACTTTTCTACGATTACTTTCCATACTTCGACCTGTCGAGGTCGCCATCCAAGATCATGGCTCTCTGCGCCGCGTTGCTTGCCGTTCTGGGCGCGTATTTCGTAAGCTGGGCGTGGCGGAGAGCAGGCGGCGGCTTTATATGGAGGTCGGTCGTGGCGTTGCTGGCCGCCATTACCATCATCGATTACCACCCCAACGGCGGTATCGGCATTTGCCTGCTGGACAGGGGCAACAAAATCTATAAACAAATAGCGGAAACATCCGATGGTGGATACGTATTGAACCTGCCCATATGGCCCGGCGACAGCTCGTGGGAGTCTATATACCAGTATTACGCCTTACAAAGCGGGGTGGCGATGGTCAACGGGTATTCGCCGGTGGTTTCCAAAAGCTATGTGGATAATGTTTTCTGGAAGCTGTTCACCATGAACAGCGGTAATGTGACGAAGGAGCAGATAAACTTTCTGAAAGATAAAAACGTAAAGGCGATCGTGTTCCATGAAGAAGCTTATCCAAACAAAGTTTCGCCATTTCCAGCGTCTGTCGCATTGAACAGATTAAAATCATCCGCTCTGCTTGATATGGTGGGGCAGGATGGGCCGCTGACACTTTTCAGAATATCCGATAGCGAACAGGCCAAAAACGATCGACCGGTCAGCTCCCCCATGTCCGCCCTGTACCAGGCGGAGGCGCTGATAAAAATCGATGGAAAAGTGATGGAGGATGATGACGCTGTAAACGACCTGGCGCTATATGGCGCCGGCGCTATGAGGAGGACCGGTTTCCTCGGCGCAGGGCCGTATCAAAGTTTTCCAAGTGGCAGTTATAATGCTGTTTTCCGGGCAAAAGTGGCGGACAACACCATAGATGAACTGGCGGTTCTGTTCGATGTGTCAGCCAACAGCGGGAGGGACGTTTTAGCCAAGCTGGCCATTAAAAATTCTGATTTCGTTGAGCCGGACAAATATCAGGAGTTTGCTTTACCGTTCGAAGTTGTTGCTGAGAAGTCAACCAAGATTGAGTTTCGTTCCGCCCTGCCGGAAAGCAGCGCCGGGGTATATGTGGACTGGATATATGTGACCTTTGCTGATCAAACCGACCCGGAGTATTCCTATGAGATCGAAGATTTCTTCCATATAGGCGCGACGGTGGAGGACCAGATGGCGTCTGCGGGCAAATCCTTGTATGCTCATCCAGACCAGGACCCTGCGGGTATGATCGCCCATGGCCCAATGCGGAAACTGGAGGAGGGCGCGTACATCGCCTATTTCAGAATGAAAGCTGATATGGTGGAGGCAGACAGCCGGGTCGCTGTGCTGGAGGTGGCGTCCGCTGGCAGATCTGAAACGATCGCACAGCGTGATGTGATGGGCAGGGAGCTGGGGGGCAGCAGCGGTTACATCGAGGCGTCCATCGATTTTCTGCTTGAGGAAACCGATTTCATAGATTTCCGCGTCAGGTTCACCGGCGCCACGGCGCTATATCTTGATAAAATCCGGATAGAAAAAAAGTGACAGCCAGGCTACATCGCCACCTTTGATGTTTTATAGTCAACCTTGGCGGTGGATTCGCAAATGCTTTTTATAGTGTCGAGCGCCTTAACATGGGCGGGATGGACAGCATACGCGTTTACCGAATCCATGGAATCGAACAGGGTGTTCAACACCATGTCATAAGAGTTGTGATTGGCGCCGATATCCATTTCCAGCTCCAGATCCCTGATGTGGTCGATGTTCTGTTGCAGGTTGGACAGCTCCAGCGCCAACCCCTCTTTCTGCTCGGTAGTGACACCATCTTTAAACTTGAAAAAAACTATATGCCGTATCATGCTTATCCCTTCTGTGCTTTTACAAAACAAGCGTTCGATTGAACTTTTCGGCACAGGTTACACTAATTTTATTATGGAGTAAATAGCATAACCGATATACAGCCAGGGCTGTATTGCATGGATAACTAAAATGGTGGGCCCACCAGGAATCGAACCTGGAACCATCCGGTTATGAGCCGGAAGCTCTAGCCAATTGAGCTATGGGCCCGCGCAGATGTGGCAGGTATGTGCGATACCTGTTTCAGGCGTGTTGAGCCCGGTCTGATATCTGTGGCGGTCATTCAACAAATGATCGCAGTTTTTTGCTGCGGCTGGGGTGGCGCAATTTGCGCAATGCCTTGGCCTCTATCTGACGTATCCGCTCGCGGGTGACGTCAAAATCCTGCCCGACTTCTTCCAGCGTATGCTCGGAGTCGGTGCCAATGCCGAACCGTTTCCGCACGACCCGCTCTTCACGTTGCGCCAGCGTCGACAGCACCATGGATGTTTGCTCCTTCAGGTTGGTGCGCACCATCGATTCCACAGGACTTATTATCTTTTTGTCTTCAATGAAGTCACCCAGGTGGCTGTCTTCCTCTTCGCCGATCGGCGTCTCCAGCGATATCGGCTCTTTGGCGATTTTCAGCACCTTGCGCACCTTGTCCACAGGCAACGCCATCTTCTCCGCGATCTCTTCCGGTGTCGGCTCCCGACCGATCTGTTGCATCAGCATCCTGGATGTGCGTATAAGCTTGTTGATGGTTTCTATCATATGGACCGGTATGCGGATGGTCCTGGCCTGGTCCGCGATGGCTCTGGTTATCGCCTGCCGAATCCACCAGGTCGCGTAGGTGGAGAATTTGTAACCACGCTGATATTCAAACTTGTCCACGGCCTTCATAAGGCCGATATTGCCTTCCTGTATCAGGTCGAGAAACTGCAGGCCTCTGTTGGTATACTTTTTCGCAATGGAAACGACCAACCGCAGGTTCGCCTCCGCCAGCTCCTTCTTCGCCTTGCGCTCGCGAATATATCCTTCGTTGATACTTCTGATGGTCTGGCGCAACTCATCCCGAGAGACCTGTGCCTCAGCTTCAACATTCTTGATCTCTTTTTTAGCTGATTTAATGGCCCCTTCATACTGTTTCTTTTTATCAGGGCTTACCTGTTTTTTACCTTTGCTCTTCGTGACAACTTCAACCCTTTTTGATTCCCGCAAACCCAGCCGTTCTTCCGCATGGCGAATCTTCTCTTCCGCTTTGGCGCATACATCGGCATAATCCCGGATTCTCTGGATGATACCGCTCATACGGCCTGGTTCCAGCTTTATGTCGCGGATCAGCTCTGTGACCTTATCCCGCAGTTTTGCTTCTTCTTTTTTATGTTTTTCACGTTCCTTGGCGGAAATATTGCGAAGCTTTTGCTTCTGTTTCGATTTTTCCAGCTTTCCACCGGCAGTTTTCAACTGGGTTACCAGCTTCAAAATCCTTTTTGTTTCCTTTTTAATTTTCGCTTCGGTGATCTCTTCATCCGGCTCACTGATGTTAATAAGGCTCTGGATAGGGAGCTCTTCCCTTTTCACGCTTTCGGCCAGATCAACAATCTCATAAATGGTAACAGGGCAATTAATAACCGAGCTGATCACTATGTTCTGGCCCTTTTCGATCTCCTTGGCTATGGTCACCTCGCCTTCGCGGGTGAGCAAGGAAATAGAGCCCATCTCCTTGAGATACATACGGACCGGATCCTCGCTGGAGGCGAAACCTTCCTCTTCGGAAGCTACGCCAGTGACCGGCTTCCCTTTTTTGTACATAGCCGATGCTTTCGACTTCATGGAGGCCAGATGAGCGCTCTCCTTGGCGGGGTCGATAACAACAATGCCCAACTCGGCGAACTTACCCATTATGCTTTCGATCTCTTCGGCCACAACTATATTGTCCGGCAGAGATTCGTTTACTTCATCATATGTAAGATAGCCCTTTTCCTTACCTATCTTCACAAGCCCGTTATCAGGCAGCAAGCTCTTGGTTTTCCCCATTAATTCGCCTCCATATCATGAGAAAAGCTAAACTATCTATTATAGCTAATTATCTCTTATTTCGAAATATTTCTTTTTCGCTTGATAGAACTTTTCTTTAGCCCCATTCTTAGCAGCGGAAATCTGGTCTTCAAGCTTGTTTTTTCTGCCTTTATGGCTATAGCGCACCCGCTTGAGGCAATCCTCCGCTACTATATCGACGTCATTTTCGTCAAAAAGATTTTTTTCCATCGATAATCCAGTCAAGATTTTTCGTATATTCTCGTCCGGGGAGAGGTCTATTATGTCAGCGGTAAGCTCGATTTTCCGCGATTTGGCGCTTTGTATCATCTCAAACATGGCTTTATGATTATCATCCTCGAAATCATCCACTCTTAAATCAGACGCTAAACTATCCAAATATTCCGGACGATCCAGCAATATTCTGACAAGAATCCGCTCCGCGTTCTGTTTGGCGGATCTTTTCTTTGAATCGGTTGATTTGTAACCACCAAACCCTGGGGCGCCCTCCGTGGTTAAATTCCGGGCCAGAACCTTTTCGTCGATGCCTGCTCTCTCTGACAATAGCTGGACATATTGCGATCGCTCTATGTTGTCCTTGATCCTGCGCAGGTATGGCATTATCTCATGGGCCGCTTTCGTCCGCCCTTCGATGCTGGACATATCGGCCTTGCCGCAAACCGAATCGATTATAAAAGCGGGAAAAGCGGGAGCGCTGTTCACCCGCTCCATCAGCTGCTCCGGCCCGTTTGCCGCCAGGTATTCATCCGGGTCCTTGGCCCCGGGTAATGACAGCATCTTGACCGACAGCCTATGATCCAGCAAAACCGGGACGCTCCTTTTCGCAGCGTTGAGCCCCGCTTCATCAGCGTCAAACAAGGCTATTACACTGTCAGCGATCCGTTTGATAGCTTCCGCCTGCCCGGGCGTGAACGCCACCCCGGAGACAGCGGCGCAGTTTTCTATCCCGGCGGACCAGAGGGCCAGCACATCCATATAGCCTTCGACCACCACCACGGCATTGTTGCGGCGGGCAGAAGTCTGGGCATGGTTCAGGCCATATAGAACACGGCTCTTGTTATATATCGGTGTCTCCGGGCTGTTTATATATTTCGGGGCGTCCTTTACATTGTCGGCTATTATCCGCCCGCCAAAGGCGATCACCTTGCCGCCGATACTGGATATCGGGAACATCAGCCGGCCCCGGAACCGGTCGATCATGTTGCCTTTGGACGATGGTTGACCCAGCCCGGCCGCGTTGATGGTTTTGTCGCTAAACCCTGCCTTGGACAGATGCCTGTAAAGCGAATCCCAATCATCAGGCGCCCAGCCCAGCATGAACCTTTCGACCAGCTCCGGCGCTATACCCCGCTTTTTTATATATTGAGCTACTTTCGAATTATCCCGGCTCTCTGCCAGCAGTCTGTGATAGAAATTTGCGGCGCTGTCCATAGCTTTGTATATCGCTTCGATCTCGTCATTTTTCCTGCCCCCTTGCGCTTCTATTTTTATCCCGTAGTTCGAGGCCAGCAGGCGCACAGCCTCCGGAAACGATATCTTCTCGTACTTCATCAGAAAGGTAAAAACGTTGCCCCCCTCGCCGCAACCGAAGCAATGGAATATCTGTTTGGCCGGGTTCACGTTGAATGATGGAGTTTTCTCCTGATGGAAAGGGCATAGGGCGCGATAGTTTGACCCTGCCTTTTTCAGAGCGATATAGCCAGACACAACCTCGACAATATCAGCCCTGCTTTTTACTTCCTCTATTGTGTGCTCAGGTATACCAGCCATTAAATCTGCTTCGAGCTATATCAGCCGCCTGATAATGTCGCCTTCACTATTTTGTTTACAACTGCTCCATCCGCTTTGCCCTGGACCTTGGGCATCAGCAGCTTCATCACCTTGCCCATGTCCTTCATCGACTCTGCTCCAGCTTCTGTAATAGTCCCATCGACTACTTTTTTTATTTCATCTTCGGTCATCTGGCTCGGCAAATATTCTGTCAAAACCTTTATTTCCGCCTCTTCATTGTTGGCCAGGTCCTCCCTGCCTGCGTCACGGTACTGTTTTGCAGAGTCACGCCTTTGCTTGACTGCTTTGGAAATAACATCCAGAATGCCATCATCGCCCAGCTCCTTGCCAAGCTCTATTTCCTTGTTTTTTAATGCGCTGATAGTCATTCTGATGGTGGAAAGTTTGACAGAATCCTTGGCTTTCATTGCCAGCTTCATATCTTGGGACAGGCGCTCTTTTAAGTTCATTCAGGTTTCACAGGATCAGGTTACATATATGAGAAAGATAACGCTATGACAGCGATCTGTCAACTATCCGATATAACAAATTCCGGATATTATTGGAAAAATTGCGCGATAGTTTTATGATAATCATTATCAGTTGATAAAAGGCCGCCTGGCACATAATTATCATATAATTATAGTATTATTTAGTCATTTTAATATAAAATATGGGGTAATTCATTAAAGTAGTACTTTAACTATTGAATTTTTATAGTTAATTAATTAAAATATTAGAGTAAATAATCCACTTTTTTTGCCGCATATGCTTGACATTGCCTGTTATTTACATATAATAACCTAATTAGTGTCATAAAGTGTCTTAAAATGTCAAGGTGCGCATGTTTATTGGACGTTATGAGGCAACGCTCGATCCGAAGGGAAGGGTGCATCTGCCTGCAAAAATCAGGGATACTCTAAAAAAGAGTTTTGATCAGCCCTTGATTTTAACCATATCTGATAGATGCCTGGCGGGCTACCCTGCGCAGCAATGGCTCGAAAAGTGTGATGCGCTTGAAGCGGCCGAGTATACACCGGAAAAAGGGGACCTCCTGCGCGCCATCACAGAAAACGCTGTTGAATGCCCAATTAAAAATGGACGAATCCTGATTCCTGCCTGGCTGAGGGACTATGCCGATATCCAGAAAGAAATTGTAATAGTCGGGCGGATCAAAAAAATAGAAATCTGGTCGGCCCAGCGCCACAAAGTTGTCAGCGCGCAATATGTGCCGGAAAAATTATCCAAAAAATTACGCGAGCTTGGTTTTTAATTTTGGAGCATACGCCTGTTTTGCTGAACGAAGTTTTGTCCTTGGTTGACTTTCCTGCCGCCAGGCTTGTCGTGGACGCCACCGTCGGCGCCGGTGGGCACAGCCGCGCCATTTTGGATAAATTCGAAGATATAAAAATCATTGGGTTGGACAGGGATCATGACGCTGTGAAAAGGACGCAAAGCAAGCTTGCGGAATATGGCAAACGGGCGCGGATAGTAAAAGCCAACTACAGCGACCTGGGCAAGGCGCTGGACAAAATGAAAATCGAGAGTGTGGACGCCATCCTGATGGACCTGGGGTTATCGTCGTATCATCTGGACGACCCGGACCGTGGCTTCTCCATATATATGCAAGGTCCGCTCGATATGCGCATGGACCACGACCAGAAGGAAACAGCGGCGGACCTGGTAAATAGACTCAGCGAACGAAAACTGGCTTCCATATTTAAACAGTATGGAGAGGAGCGTTACGCCAAAAAAATTGCCCGCGCCATAGTGACTGGCAGAAAAATTGAACCGATCCAGACAACCGGCCAGCTGGCGTCCATTGTAAAGGACGCCCGCCCCGCCGCCAAAAAAGAGAAAATCCATCCAGCCACCAAGGTTTTCCAGGCGTTGCGCATCGCAGTGAACGAAGAGCTGGATCATCTGTCCAAAGCTTTAAAGACAGCCATAGATCGCCTACGGCCCGGAGGGCGGATCATTGTAATTTCGTTCCACAGCCTGGAGGACAGGATCGTCAAAAACCATTTCCGCGACTTGACCGAAAGATGCGTCTGCCCGAAAGAGATACCAGCATGTGTATGTGGCAGGCCGGCCACTGTGAAACTGCTGGCCAAAAAATCGATAACCCCGGGCGCGAAGGAACGCGCCGCCAACCCCCGGGCGCGATCGGCGCGGTTGCGCGCGGCGGAAAAACTGGCGGCATAGTAGTCATGTTTACCTATAGCAGAGAAAAGGCGCATTTAAGCAAATCGGCGCTGTTCCAGTGCGTGGCGGCTGGCGCGTTGCTGCTGCTGTCTATGCTGATCTATATATACCCCTCTATCCAGGCCACCAACCTTATGTATGAATATTCATATTCGCTGGAGCGCCTGGCGGAGCTTAAGGAACTGAACAAAAAACTGAAGCTGGAAGTATCGACCCTGAGATCATACGATTTCATCGAAAACGAAGCCTTCGAAAAGCTGGGGTATGTTGCGCCCGCCCCGGGCCAGGTGGTGATCATTGCGAAAAAATAAACGGGAAAAGAAAGCCCGAAAACCAAAAAACAAGACCTATAAATTCAGGATCTACCTGCTCGCGTTCCTGTTTGCATTGGCGTTCGTGCTGGATGCGGCCAAGCTTGTGCAGTTGACACTGTTTTCCGACGCCAGGGTGTCCGAATTTTCAGAGAAGCAACGCTCGCGCTCTGTGAAGCTGCATTTGCCCAGAGGGATGATCTATGACCGCAACCAGAACGAGCTGGCGGTTTCCATCAAACTGCGCTCGGTTTACGTCAATCCAAAAAAAATCAGTGACCCCGATTCCACAGCGCAAAAACTAGCCCTCAGGATAGAGCCAGACAGCAGAAAGAACCGGAAAAAACTGTATAAAAAGCTAAAACGCAGTTTCAATAGATCCAGGGATAAATACTTTGTTTGGGTGGAAAGAAAAGTTTCGCCAGAAGTTTACGCGAAAATCAAAGCAGACAAGATACCCGGCGTCGGGTTTGTGCGGGAGTCGAAACGTTTCTATCCAAAACGCAACATAGCGGCGAAGGTAATCGGGTTTGCAGGCATCGACAATCAGGGCCTGTCCGGCCTCGAATACCGATACGATAATGTGATCCGCCCGGTCAGCGCCCAGTCGGTGGTGCGCAAGGACGCATTGGGGCGACCGGTCAGTATGCCGGACGCGCTGAACATGTCGGACGCGGCCTCGCCCTACGACCTTCTGCTCACTATCGATGAGCGGATACAGTATATAGCGGAAAAAGCGCTGGAGCGACAGGTGCTCAAATCTGGCGCAAAAGGTGGAGTCGCCATCGTCATGGATCCGCACAACGGCGAAATTTTGACCATGGCCGAGCAGCCAACATACAACCCGAACCAATACAGCCAATACCGGTCTCTGCTACGAAAGTCCCATATAGTTTCCAACTCGGTGGAGCCAGGCTCCACTTTTAAGCTATTTGTCGCGGCCTCTGCGCTGGAGGAAAAAGTAGTAAAACCGGACGAGCTGATCGATTGCGAGCAGGGAAGATACAGGATCAGAAACAAAACATTCAAGGAAGCGCACAACATGCAATATGGCATGATCACCCTTGCCGATGTGATCACCAAATCGAGCAACATCGGCGCCATCAAGCTGGCGGAGCGGTTGGGGCCGGACATGCTTCGCAACTATCTTGTATCTTTCGGTTTTGGATCGAAGACCAGCATAGACCTGCCTGCAGAAAGCAGCGGCGTATTGCGCCCTGTGTCGGATTGGTCGCTCTATTCCCTGCCTTCCATATCGTTCGGGCAAGAGGTCGCCGTCACGCCGATGCAACTGGCGGTCGGAATCAGCGTGTTCGCAAACGGAGGGAACCTTGTGCGCCCCAGCCTGGTGAAAGCATTTATGCGCAACGGAAAAATCATCGAGCATGTGGAGCCGCAAATCGTACGTAATGTCATCTCGTCCAAGACCGCGAAGATGATAACAGAGATGATGACAAACGTTGTGGAAAACGGCACCGGAAAAAAAGCAGCCATCAGCGGCTATTCGGTGGCAGGCAAAACAGGAACCGCGCAAAAAATCGACCCGGCCACCCGCCGCTATTCGGCAGATAAATATCTATCCTCCTTTGCGGGGTTTTTCCCGGCCGACAACCCGCGGCTGGTGATACTGGTGATGATAGACGAGCCGGAAGGAATAGCGTGGGGCGGCGCGGTGGCGGGGCCGGTGTTCGCCGAGATCGCCAGCAGATCAGCGCGGATACTGCGGATCCCGGGTGATGACACAAAAATATTCCAGATCGATTGGGCCAAAATGGTGGAGCGAGAAGAAGCCGCCCAATCTTCGAATGAGGATGTCGCCGATGGGCAAGATCCTCAAAAGGAACGATTCAGCAACAGTGTGGCGACAAGGATAAAGTCGATGTTCGCCTACCTGAAACAAAATATTTGATGAAACATTTTGATGAGATATTGCAAACTATGAACGCCCTATCCATTAAAGGCGCAAATCCAGGCAAGTTGCACGGCTTGTGCTACGATTCGCGCGAGGCAAAGCGCGGCTCCACATTTGTGGCCATCAAAGGCGACCAGGTGGACGGCCACGACTATATAGCCGAAGCGATCCGCAATGGCGCCACCACGCTGGTTGTGGAGCGACAGCCGAAGGTTTTACTGCCGAAAAGAGTTACCGTAATAAAAGTGCCGGACACCCGGATAGCTTTGTCCATGCTGGCCGATTATTACTACGACTCGCCTTCGACGATGCTGAAGGCCGTGGGGGTGACCGGAACAAACGGCAAAACCACAGTCGTGCATCTGCTCAACTCCGTTTTCTCTGCCGCGGGCGCCAAATGTGGGCAGATCGGCACCATTGAATATGACATCGCGGGCGAAATCGTCCCTGCCGTAAACACAACACCGCAGTCGCTCGACCTGCACCTCATGATGAACACGATGGTGAAAAAGAAAGCTGATTACTGCCTGATGGAAGTCTCGTCGCACGCGCTCGTCCAGTACAGGGTAGAGGATGTGGAGTTCCATTCGGCTCTGTTCACAAACCTGACGCAAGATCATCTGGACTATCACGAAGATATGGATGACTATTTCCGCGCGAAGGCCAGACTTTTCGTGGAGCTCAACCCTGGTGTCTCGATCATTAATGCAGACGATCCATACTCTGCCAAGCTGATGTCGATGATAGGTGGCGATGTGATCACTTATGGGCTGGAGCCTGACTGCGATATCAACGCGGATGATATAGCGATCGACGCGACCGGTATATCGATGACAGTCCATACACCCGGCGGGTCGTTCCCCCTGCAATCGCCATTAATCGGCCAGCATAACGTGTATAACATATTGGCCACGGTTGGGCTGGCGCATGCGGAAGGTATCAGCCAGGAAGCCATCAGCAAAGGTATATCGCAGTTAAAAATTGTCCGGGGGCGGTTCCAGAAAATCGATGAAGGGCAGCCTTTCACCGTCGTTGTGGATTACGCCCATACCGCAGACGCGCTGGCCAATGCCCTGGGCGCGGCGCGGCCGCTTGCCAAAGGTAAGGTCATAACAGTGTTCGGTTGCGGTGGTGACAGAGACAGAACCAAACGCCCGCTGATGGGCGCCACTGCATGGACCAGATCAGACGTCACGATTGTAACGTCAGATAACCCAAGGACGGAAAATCCGGAATCGATAATCAAGGATGTGCTGCAAGGTATACAAAGCGATGAAAACCCGGACGGCGTTTTGAAAGTGGAGCCAGACAGGCGAATTGCGATCCGGACTGCCATCGCCCTGGCCAAACCGGGCGATTTTGTGATGATCGCCGGCAAGGGGCACGAGGATTATCAGATCGTCGGCAAAACAAAAGAACATTTTGATGACAGGGAAGAAGCCGAAAAAGTCATCAAGGAAGTGTATGGCAAGGTTTTACCTGCAGGAAATAGCTAAGGCAGTTAACGGCAACCTGATTCAGGGGAAAGAGGCTATGATTAACGGAGTATTGACCGACTCCAGGAACATAAAGCGAGGCTGCGCCTTCGTGGCGATAAAGGGCGACCGCTTCGACGGGCATTCCTATGTCGAGAGCGCATTCAAACAAGGCGCCAGGGCGGCCATCGTATCGAAAAATATCAAACTCCCCGATTATCCTGACAAAGCAATAATCAAAGTAAAAGATGGTGTGCTCGCCCTGCAAGAGATCGCCGCTTATCACCGGAACCGGTTCAAGGCTCTGACATTGGTGGCGGTCACAGGCTCGAATGGTAAGACCACAGTCAAGGAGATGGTCACTTCTGTGCTGGCGCAAAAGTATAAAACCTTGAAGACCGAAGGTAACCTGAACAACCATATCGGTGTTCCATTGACCCTGCTGGGGCTGACCAAAGCGCACCAGGCGGCGGTGATAGAGATGGGGATGAACGCGCCGGGCGAAATTTCTGACCTGGCCCGAATCACCAGACCCGGAATCGGCGTTATTACAAACATCGGCCCCGCCCATCTTGGTAAACTTGGCTCCATATCAGCGGTAAGGTCAGCCAAGGCGGAGCTGCTGGGAAAAATCGATCGCAATGGGATCGCTATCCTGAACATGGACGACCCGAACAGCCTGCCATTGATAAAAAAGCATAAGGGGAAAACCATAACCTTCGGTAAGGACGGTTCGGCCGATATACAGCTGGTCGATTCCTGGGTCGACCAAAATGTCAGCTATCGCGCCGTTGTGTATAACAGAGGTAAAGAGACAGAGATCCATATACCCCTGACCGGCAAACATAATATACAAAACGCGCTAGCCGCTTTCGCCGTCGGGATAGCAGTTGGGGTCGAGCCTGCTGATATTGTCAAAGGTATAAAAAAAACAAAGGCAGCCAAAGGGCGTATGCGTGTTGAGCGACTGAAAAACGGCGTAACCTTGATAGACGACACATACAACGCCAACCCGGCATCCGTCAAAGCGGCCATCGAAACAGCGGCGGAAATGAAAAAGGACGGGCGGCTGTTTCTTGTTTTCGGCGATATGCTGGAGCTTGGTAAAACCGCCATTGGCGAGCATAAAAAAATTGCCAAGGTCGCCAACACCGCAGGTGTCGATTATCTCTACACAGTCGGCAAGCTGGCGGCACGCGCCGCAGAGACGGCCTCTGCGCTGGGCATACACTCTGTCGCCGGCAAATCGCACAACTCCATGGCCCGGCTGGTGTTCAACCGTATGAAAGCGAAAGATATCATCGTAGTGAAAGGCTCCCGGGGTTCTGCGATGGAGAAGTTTATAGCCCGATTAAAAGAGCTGATTGAAGGATAAGATATGCTGTACCATCTTCTGTTTCCGTTGCATGAGCAGTTCTCTGCGTTTAACGTTTTCCGTTACATCTCTTTTCGTTCGATCTACTCGATACTGACTGCTTTGGCGATTGCGCTTTTGATGGGGCCGGTGGTGATCAGGTGGCTCAAATCAAAAAAGATCGGCGAGAAGATCCGCAACGACGGCCCCCAGACCCACCTGGCAAAAGAGGGAACCCCCACCATGGGCGGGATGTTGATATTCATGGCTTTGGTCGCGCCCACCTTGTTGTGGGCCGACATACTGAACAGCTATGTATGGGTGTGTATCATAACTGTAACATCGTTCGCAGCTATCGGGTTTTATGATGATTTTATGAAGCTGGCAGGCAAAGGAAGCGGGATGTCCGGCAAGACCAAACTTGCGCTTCAGTTTTCCGTGGCATTCATAGTTGTGCTGTTAATCTATTTGATGCAAGGTGGTGATCCATCGGTTACCAAGGTTCACATTCCGTTTCTTAAAGATGTCCAGCCAGACCTGGGTCTGCTATATATTCCGTTTGCCATGCTGGTTATTGTCGGCGCCGCCAACGCTGTCAACCTGACCGACGGGCTGGATGGGCTGGCCATCGGCCCGATCATTATATCGTTCATGGCATATCTGGTGATCTGTTATATCGGCGGCAACGCAAATTTTGCGGCGTATCTGAACATACCTTTTATTGTGGAACTTTCGGAGGTGACCATATTCTGCGCTGCAATCATAGGCGCGTCGCTCGGGTTCCTCTGGTACAACTTTTATCCGGCCATGATTTTCATGGGCAACGTTGGCTCCCTGGCCCTGGGCGGGGCGTTGGGCGCGGTGGCGGTGATGAGCAAGCAGGAGATAATCCTGGTGGTGATCGGGGGGATATTCGTGGCCGAAGCGTTATCAGTCATAATACAAGTGGCCTGGTTCAAGTTCACCGGCAAGCGAGTGTTCAAAATGGCGCCGTTGCATCATCATTTCGAGCAGCTGGGCTGGCCGGAGCCGCAGGTAATAATCAGATTCTGGGTGGTGGCCATTGTGCTTACCCTGCTGTCCCTCAGCACACTTAAACTCAGGTAATCAGAGATGATCGATTACTCAAACAAAAACGCGCTGATTATTGGGCTGGCCCGTTCCGGCCTCTCTGCGGCGAAACTGCTCGACCGGATGGGATCGAAGACCGTCATCACCGATATCAAAAGTTATAGCGATCTAAAAACGTTGGCCGACCAACTGCCCGATTCTGTAGAGCAACGGCTTGGGTCGCATAACGGCTTAAACTATTCGGAAATTAATCTGGGCGTGATAAGCCCTGGCGTGCCGTGGGATTCACCGATAGCCGAGTCGGTTCGCAGCGCCAATATAGAGTTGATATCGGAAGTGGAGCTGGCGTTCTCCCTGCTGGAGGCGCCGGTAATCGCGGTCACCGGCTCCAACGGTAAATCAACAACCACTAGCATGATTGGCTCGATCCTGAAATCGGTGGGCAAAAAAGTTTATGTTGGAGGGAACATTGGCGCGCCTTTATGTGACGCCGTCGGGGGCGATTATGATTGGATAGTGGCGGAAATTTCCAGCTTCCAGTTGGAAGCGGTGAAAACGTTCCGGCCAAAGATTGCGATACTGCTTAATATCACGCCAGACCACCTGGATCGGCATAAAGATATGGAAACATATGCGTCACTGAAAGCAAGGCTGTTCGAAAACCAAAGCTCTGGTGATTGCGCGATCCTGAACGCCCAGGACGAAATTGTGATGAATATCGCACTGCCAGACGATATCAAAACCTGCTACTTCAGCCGCGATGAAATGCGTAAACCAGGGGCTTGGACAGAGCTGGACAAGGCGTATATCCAGACAGACACCACGATGGAAGAACTTTTCAATGTCGATGAGCTGAAAATCAAAGGCGCCCATAATATCGAAAATGCCCTTGCCGCCTCCCTTGTCGGGTATCTTGCTGGCGGGACCATCGATCAGATAAAAAGTGCGGTCACTAAATTTACCGGTTTGCATCACCGAATGGAGCTGGTGTCGGTGATCGACAATGTTTCATATTACAACGATTCGAAAGCCACAAATATCGACGCCGCTGTCAAATCGCTTTATGCGTTCAACAAAAACGTTGTTCTGATAGCGGGCGGCTCCGACAAGGGGGCAAATTTTAACTCCTTGGCCGACGCGATTGCCCGGAACGCGAAAGGGGTTGTGCTGATGGGCGAGACCGCGCCAAAGATTGAGCAGGCGCTCGGCTCGTTCGAAAATCAGGTGAAAGCTTCCACCATGGGTGAAGCTGTGGAATTGGCCACCCGTTGGACAAAACCGGGCGACGCTGTGTTGCTGGCGCCAGCCTGCGCCAGCTTTGATATGTATGACAGTTTTGAACAGAGGGGCCAAGCGTTTATAGACGCTGTGGTCGAGCTGGAAAAGGTGAAAAAATAAAATGCCGATAAAGCGATCCCCCGATTATCTGATTGTGGCCAGCGCTGTTACCTTGCTGGTGATCGGGATAGTCATGATCTATTCAAGCTCTGCCGTGCTCGCTTCCGAAAGGTTTGGCAACCCATACTTTTACCTGAAAAAACAGACCTTCGGCGCCACCATCGGTATCATCCTTATGATAGCCGCCATGCGGTTCGATTATCGACTGCTCAGAAAGTACTGCCTCTACTTTTACCTTGTGTCGGTAGCGCTGCTGATCATCGTTCTTGTTCCAGGCATCGGTCATGAAGTAAATGGCGCCCAGCGCTGGCTATCCATTGCCGGGTTTTCATTCCAGCCATCCGAGTTTGTAAAGCTTGCCATGCTGATATTTTTCGCCGGATATTTGGCCAAAAAGAAAGCGGAGGGGAAAATAGAGGATCTGCAGTTTGGCTTCGTCCCAAGTTTACTTGCCCTATCGCTGGTCCTGGCGCTTATTCACTTGCAGCCAGATTTGGGGACAGCGGTTATCCTTGCCCTGATAATATTTCTGATGTTTTTCATATCCGGGATCAGGATCACCCACCTGATGGGAACAGCTCTGGTTATGCTTCCTCTGGTGGTGGTCTCGATATTTGCGGTCAATTACAGAAAAAGGAGGATCCTCTCGTTCCTCGACCCGTGGGAAGACGCTACAGATTCAGGTTATCAGATCATCCAGTCTTTCGTAGCGATGAATAATGGTGGCCTGTGGGGCGAGGGTCTGGGCGCCAGCCAGCAGAAGCTGTTTTTTCTGCCGGAGCCGCACACCGACTTCATATTTTCCATAATCACCGAAGAGCTGGGGTTTATAGGCGCCCTATTAGTGCTGGCGATTTTTGCATTGTTAATATGGCGCGGGTTCCAGGTGGGGATGAAAGTACCGGACAGCTTTGGAAGCTTGTTAGCCTTCGGGATCACTTTCGCCATAGCGGCTCAGGCTGTGGTCAATATTGCGGTCACCGTTGGTCTGCTTCCTACGAAAGGATTGCCCCTGCCTTTTATAAGCCTGGGCGGCTCCGCGCTTGTCATGTGGATGACAAGTATAGGGATATTGACCAATATATCGGAACATGCGAAATGAGATGGGCGCTTAATAATATGCGATTGATAATAACAGGCGGCGGCACTGGAGGACATATCTATCCGGGAATAGCAATCGCCAAAGAGTTGATGGGCCGCGGCGTCCATCACAAGGTTTTATGGATAGGCGCCAAACGTGGGCTTGAAACAAAACTTGTAACAAAAGAAAAGCTGGATTTTACGGCTCTGGAAGTCACTGGCTTGAAAGGGAAAGGGGCCATGGCCAAAGCGCAGTCCACCGTAAGGCTGGCCAAGGCTATTGCACAGTCCATTCGTATGATTATCAGATTCAAGCCTAGTGTGGTCCTTGGTGTGGGCGGATACGCTTCCGGGCCCGCGTCGGTGGCGGCGCTGTTGACCGGCCATCCGTTGGCGTTGGCGGAGCAAAACGCGGCCCCGGGGATGACCAACCGGAAGCTGGCGCGATATGCAAAGGCCCTGTTTTTAAGCTGGCCTGGGTCCGAGCGGTTTTTTAAGAAAAATATTCGATCTATACAGACCGGCAACCCTGTGAAACAAGAGTTTTTTAACGTGGAAGCAAATAAAAAAGATGAACGGCTCAATATTCTTGTTATCGGTGGCAGTCAAGGCGCAGGGTCAATAAACAGAGCCATGGTTGAAGCGGCGCCACTTTTGAACTCCATCGCAAACAAAATAATGGTCACACACCAGACCGGCGAATCGGATATAAAAAAAGTGCGATCATCCTATCAAAATGCCCGGTTCGAGTGGGTGGCGGAGCCTTATCTGTACGATATGGCACAACAGATCGCTAATGCCGACTTGGTGATATCACGATCTGGCGCTGGCGCTATAGCGGAGATCTGTTCGGTTGGTCGAGCGGCGATTTACGTGCCTTTTCCTTATGCGGCGGATGATCATCAAACAAAAAACGCGGAACCGGCAAGGAAGGCCAATGCCGCCATTGTTATAGCGGATAGCGAGCTGAATGGCGGTTGGATAGCTAATGAAATTATGAAATTCGAAGAATCGGGGGAGCGACTGATAGAAATGGGCAAACAAGCAAAAGGGATGGCGAAGCCGAGAGCGGCTGAGATGATTGTGGATGAATTGCTGGCATTGGCAGGGGAGGCTGTATGAGGTTCCGGCGAACAAAACAACTCCATTTCGTAGGTATCGGCGGGGCAGGGATGAGCGGTATTGCGGAGATATTGCTGAACACAGGATATACGGTTTCCGGCTCCGACCTGGCCGACTCGGAAACCGTTCGTCATCTGCGGGAAGCTGGCGCCACAATAACAATTGGTCACAAGGCCAAAAATGTCGCCGATGCGGAGGTTGTCATCATTTCCTCTGCCATACGCCCAACAAACCCGGAAGTTGTCGAAGCCAAAAGCCGTTTTATACCGGTAATAAAAAGGGCGCAGATGTTGGCCGAGCTTATGCGGATGAAGTACGCTATTGCTGTCGCAGGCTCCCACGGCAAGACAACCGTAACCTCCATGACCGCAGTGATTTTATCGAAGGGAGACCTAGACCCGACCATAATAATTGGCGGCAGGGTAGACCGGTTCGGCTCCGGCGCCCGGCTGGGTAAAGGTGACTTCCTGGTGGCCGAAGCGGATGAGTCGGACGGATCGTTCCTCAACCTCTATTCAACCATCGCCATCGTGACGAACATCGATGCTGAGCATATGGATTATTACGGCTCGTATGACAAGGTTAAGTCGGCGTTTGTACAGTTCATAAACAAGACACCATTCTATGGCGCTTCTATTTTGTGCCTTGACGATCCGGCGATACAGGAGATCATCCCAAAGGTAGAGAAGCGATTCTGGACCTATGGCATACGCTCTACCGCCGACGTTACCGCGCATGATATTAAATATGACAAGTTTCATAGCTCTTTTAACGTGAAATTGCGTGGAGAGGATATAGGCAGACTGAATATCGGTATGCCGGGGATCCATAATGTATACAATGCGTTGGCCGCTATGACATGCGGATTCGAGCTGGATATGGACCCTGATGATGTTATATCATCGCTCGACAATTTTGGCGGTATCCAGCGCCGGGTAGAGCTAAAGGGAGAGCGCGACGGAGTAATGGTCATCGACGACTACGGCCACCATCCAAACGAAATTAAAGCCACGCTGAGAGGGATCAAGGAAGGTTTTAAGGATCGACGCCTTGTTGTTGCGTTCCAGCCCCACAGATATTCCAGAACCAGGGATCATCTTGTTGAATTTGGTAAATCTTTCTACGATGCGGATGACCTGATAGTTTCAGAAATCTATGCCGCAGGCGAAGATCCGATCGAGGATATCAGCGGCAAGCAAATAGCTGACGTAGCCATGTCCCATGGACAAAAAGCTGTCACTTTCATCAAAGATATTGAAGGAATAGTTGAGTATCTGATCAAAAATGCAAAAAAGGGGGACATTATCCTCACCCTTGGCGCGGGAAATATCCTGACGGCAGGAGATATGTTTCTGGAAAAATATGGCAAGAATCCTGGTAAATGAACCGTTATGGCACAGGTCGACATTCAAAATAGGCGGCGAAGCGGAAAAGCTGGTGTTTCCTGGCTCACTGAAGGAGCTGGTGGAATGGTTAAGTTCCGGGACGGTCACCCATATCCTGGGCGGCGGAGCGAATGTGCTGATATCGGATTCTGGATTACGTGGAGTGGTGATAAGCGCTCAGGAAGGTTTGAACAATTGGAGCGTCCGACGTACTGGCAATGGTGGGGTGTTGGTGGATGTCCAGGCTGGTATATCGCTATCGAAACTGTCAAGCCTTTTGATGAAAGAGTCGGTGGCGGGGATAGAGTTCGCTTACGGGATACCAGGACTGCTGGGGGGCGCGTTGATCATGAACGCTGGGGCCATGGATGGCGAAATGAAGGACATTGTTGAAACTGTGACGCTCGTAACACCGGGAGGTAAAGTGAAAACGATTCGAAATGATCAATGCGGGTTTGCGTATCGCTCTTCCAGTTTTCCTGCGGGAAGTGTGATAACCAGCGCAGTGTTGAAACTGACCGAGGGTAAAAGAGAAGCAATCATGGATCGAATGAAAAAAAACCAGCAAGAACGCAAAAGCAGACAGCCGCTGGATAAACCGAGCGCTGGGTCGGTCTACAAAAATCCACCGGGCGATTTCGCCGGACGACTGATCGAGGAGGCAGGGTTGAAAGGCGCCAGGGTTGGCGGCGCCATAGTGTCTGACAAACATGCGAATTTCATAATTAACAGGGGCAATGCGAAAGCTGATGATGTGCTGACGCTGATGACGCTTGTGGAAAAAAGAGTGAGCGAGCAGTTCGGTGTAGAGCTGGAACGTGAAATAAATCTAATGGGTGATTTTGGAGTTGAGTGATATGTCATTGGAAAAGTTGAAAAAATTAAAAATTGGGGTGCTGATGGGTGGCATGTCCAACGAGCGTGAAGTGAGCCTGAAAACCGGCGCCGCTGTTTTGTCTTCCCTGGGTCGGTTGGGTGTCGAGGCGGTAGAGATTGACGGTGGCAAGGATGTACCATCGCTTATCGAAAAAGAGAAAATCGATTTGGCCTTTCTGGCCCTTCATGGTCAATTTGGCGAAGATGGATGTATGCAAGGCATGCTGGAAATTATGGGAATCCCATATACCGGTTCTGGAGTGGTTGGCAGCGCAATGGCCATGAGTAAAACCATAACCAAGGAAATATGTGTGGCCAGAGGGATAAATACACCTGAAAATCATGTTTATACAAAATCCAGTTTCACCGGCTCTGCTGATGATTGCAAAATAAAAGCGCCTGCCGTGGTCAAGCCGGCCAATGGAGGCTCTTCCATTGGCGTGACCGTATGCAAAACCGACCAGGAAATTGCGCCGGCCATAGCAAAAGCTTTGGGCGAGGATAGTGAGGCGTTGGTAGAGGAATTTATTGATGGTCCGCTTATAACCATCGGTGTCGTGGGAAGCCAGGTATTGCCCGCCATAGAGATAGAGACCTTAAAAGGCTTCTATGACTACGAAAGCAAATATACACCCGGAAATACTGTCTATCATCTGCCAGCAAGGATAGACAGCGCGATAGAAAAAAAGGCTGGCGAAATCACATTGGAGATGACAAAAGCGCTAAGGCTGAAAGGCGCCACCCGCACAGACCTGATGATAGATGGGGCTGGAACCATATATTTTATAGAAGTTAACACTATACCAGGGATGACCGAAACCAGCCTGCTGCCAAAAGCGGCGGAATACTCTGACATCTCTTTTGATGAGCTTGTTCTGCGTATAGCGAGTGAGGCGCTGGGTAATGATTAAAAAAATCAGGTTTATAAAACGTATGGCGCTGGCGTTGCTGTTCATATCAGTAACTGCGTACGGCGCTCATGCCGAGTATAAAACTGGTTATGTGAAAAGCTATTTCATTGTCGATCATGTAAGCGTCATTGGCGCAGCGACCGTAGATGTCGAAGTATTGGAAGGGCTGATAGGCACAGTGGAAGGTGAAAACATTTTTGAAATCGATTTGCCGGGTATCGGAGAAAAGATTGAAAATCATCCATGGATATCATCAGTAAAAGTGAAACGTCAGCTTCCTTCGACTTTGAAAGTGGAAGTGGAAGAGAGAAAACCAGCCGCGTTGCTGGACGCTAAAAAGACCTGGCTGATAGACAAGGCCGGCGTTTGCTTGCGTGCAGTTGACCCGGCTGAGGGGATAAGGCTGCCTGTGTTAACCGGGTTCAAGCCGGACAAACGCAAACTGGCGCCGGGGGCTATGCTGGGGTCGAAAGGGGTGGTTAACGCTATTAAAGTAGCGCGTCGACTCTCTGGATACAGGCTTTTTGGTCTGCACAAGCTAAGCAGTATGGATGTATCACGTCCTGGTGGTGTGACTATAAAATTTGATGATACACAGGTGGAGCTAATCGCAAAAGATAGTGGATGGACAGATGAAGCGGAGCGGCTAAGGACAGTCGACTATATTCTTCGGGAGAGCACTGCGTCGATTTTATCGATCGACCTGACATTTAACGACAAGGTAATTGTCACGTACCCAACTAAAAAAGAAGGTTGAAATACATGTCCAAGGATAAACAGATCATAGTAGGGCTTGATATTGGCACTACAAAAATATGTTGTGTTGTGGCGGAATCTGGTGAAGATGGGGTCGAGATAATAGGGTTAGGGTCGCACCCATCCAAAGGTCTGCGCCGGGGTGTTGTTGTAAATATCGAATCCACGGTAGAGTCGATTAAAAGCGCGGTTGAAGAGGCGGAGCTGATGGCCGGGCTGGAGATTGAATCGGTCTACGTCGGCATAGCCGGCGGCCATGTGAAAGGCTTCAACAGCCATGGTGTGATCGCTGTGAAAGGGACTGAAGTAAGCCAACAAGATGTCGAAAGAGTTATAGAAGCGGCCAAGGCTCTGAATATTCCTATGGACCGGGAGGTGATCCACGCCTTGCCCCAGGAGTATATCGTTGATGACCAGGATGGGATCATGAAGCCGGTGGGTATGAACGGCGTCCGGCTAGAAGCGAAGATTCATATTATCACCGGCGCCGTCACATCGGCCCAGAATATTGTCCGATCCGTCAACCGCGCCGGCCTGGAAGTTAACGATATCGTGGTCGAGCAGCTCGCTTCGTCTTTCTCTGTGCTGGATGAAGATGAAAAAGAGCTGGGCGTAGGTCTGGTCGATATGGGCGGGGGCACATGCGACATCGCGGTGTTCATGAACGGCTATATCAAAGGCACCAATGTGGTGGCCATCGGCGGGAACCACCTGACCAACGATGTGGCCGTTGGGTTGCGAACGCCAAACCATGAAGCGGAAAAAATCAAAAAATCCCACGGATGCGCCACCAGCGCGCTGATCACCGACGACGAAATAATAGAAGTTCCCAGTGTAGGGGGCAGGGAGCCGAGACACCTGTCCAGAAAGGTATTGGCGGATATCATCCAGCCGAGGGTGGAGGAAACTTTTCAGCTTATAAAGCAGGAGATGGAGGCCAGCGGATTCGGCGATAAGGGCAAGCTTGCCTCTGGGTTGGTGCTGACGGGTGGCGCTTCGATTATGGAAGGTATGCCGGAAGTGGCGGAATCTATTTTCGAAATGCCGGTGCGTCGGGGAATGCCCAGAGGGATATCAGGACTAGCAGACTTGGTGAACAGCCCGCAATACGCCACCGTCGTTGGGTTGGTGCTGTATGGATATAAAGACGTTCTCACCGGGCGGAGTCATACGCTTCGCGGTAGGAACATGTTCGATAAAGTTTTAGGGCGAATGAAAGAATGGGTCGCTGAATTTTTTTAGGGCCTGAAAGGAGATATTAAATATGTTTATCAAACCTGGATTGGGGAGGTAAGAAATGACAGAACAAAATTTTACAGAAGATGATGGACAGGTGTTTTTCGATTACACCGATGATGATGACCACAACGGCTATGTCGCCAACATAAAGGTGATAGGCGCCGGCGGAGGTGGCAGCAACGCAGTGTGCACAATGTTCAACGCGGGCGTGGTCGGTGTTGAGTTTATTGTGGCCAACACAGACGCCCAGGCGTTACAAAAATCACCAGTGGCCACAAAAATACAGATCGGCAAACAGATTACCAAAGGCTTGGGCGCTGGCGGTAGACCAGACATTGGTCGGGCAGCCGCTATGGAAGACGCAGACTATCTGCGCTCGCTGCTGGAAGGGACAGACATGGTGTTTATCACCGCCGGGATGGGTGGCGGCACTGGCACCGGCGCGGCGCCGGTTATCGCCTCCATCGCCAAAGAGTTTGGCGCGCTGGCGGTTGGTGTGGTGACAAAGCCGTTCAGTTTCGAAGGTAGAAAAAGGGCGCATTTTGCAGAGGAAGGCATAGCAGAGTTTCGCAAGAATGTAGATACTCTGATAACTATACCCAACCAACAACTTTTAAGTTTCGTAGGCAAGCGGATGCCGTTTCAGGAAGCGTTTGGAGTCGCTGACGGCATTTTATGTAAAGCCGTCAAAGGCATTTCGGAGCTAATAACCGTCGGCGGCATGGTCAACCTCGATTTTGCCGACGTACAGACAATCATGAGCGCTAAAGGCATGGCCCTTATGGGGTCCGGCGTAGGCTCCGGCGAAAACCGGGCGGTGGAGGCGGCCCATGGCGCGATCAACAGCCCGTTGCTGGAAGATTCATCCATCGACGGCGCAAAGGGTATCCTTATCAATATCACTGGCGGGCCTGACCTTTCGTTGTACGAAATAGACGAAGCGGCGTCATTGATAACAGAGTCTGCCGACAGCGACGCGGAAATCATATTCGGCGCCGTCATCGACGAAGCGCTGGAAGATACGGTGACAGTCACGGTGATAGCCACCGGCTTCAAAAGCGCGAAAGAGATCCAGCGTTCCAACGTTATCAGGAAAACAGAAGGCAAGCTGGAGATCGCAAACCGGGAGCCAGTCATCCCGCCCAGCGGTGACGCGCTTGTGGATGGCATAGATTCTAATGACAAACCAAGGTTCCAAAAGACGTCCGCGCAAGGAGAGCGAACGATACTAAGGCCGTTGCAATCCGCCGCTCCGGACCTGGATGAGGATCTTGATATCCCAACATTTATTCGTAAACACGCAGATTAAGAGGAGGATCGGGCGTCGCTATGAAAAAGGATCAAATCACCAAAGCGGTCAAACTGACTAATACGCAACTGCGCCAGCACAATTCGCTGTTGCGCAAGAATATGCGCCGCATAGTCTCGTGCACCACAGATAACGAAAAGACGCAGGAGCGTATGGACGAGATCGAGAGCATAGTCTACAGCGCGCCGACGCTGAAGGCTATGTTCGACACTTTACTGGCGCAAGGAAGGAGGATATTTGAGATAGAGGCGATCTCTGTATTGCTCCTCGACGAGTTCAAGGAGTTTTATCCGGAGGATTATCACACAGAATACGGCTCTATCTTCCTGGAGTCTGACAATGTGCAATTTATCGACCTGGAGACATTGGAAGATTGCTTCATAGGCGGGAACGAGCCTATACTGCGTGGCAACCTGGTGCGAGGCTCGCAAATGTTTTTCCAGGGAGATAAAAACAAGATTATCCGGTCAGAGGCCTTGGCGCCGCTGCGATTTGGCGACAAGCGATTGGGTGCGCTCGGCTTTGGAAGCCGCCAGTCTACCCGGTTTCTGGAAGGTTACGGGTCGCGGTTTCTGAAAAGGCTGACCCGGTTGATCTCCCTGAAAATTGTTCTGTTCAGCGCCATGGGCCCGGAATGGAACATAATGAGAAAGACACTGAAAAGAGCTTGAAACTGATATCGCAATTTACCGATAGATCGGGTCGCTTCCGCGCTGGTGGCGTATCGCTGGATAAAATATTTGCTGTCACCGACGCGCCTGTATATCTGTATGACGCCGCTGTGATGCGGTCTCAATACAAAACCCTTCGCTCTGTTTTACCTGAAAACAGCCATATTCATTTTTCTGTAAAAGCTAACCCCAACATTGCCGTCGCCGAGGTGTTCAATCGCGTGGGGGCTGGCGCCGAGGTGGCCTCCGGAAGTGAGTTGGCCATGGCCATTAAGGCTGGATTCAAGCCGGACAAAATAATATTCGCCGGGCCGGGTAAAAGCGTGGATGAACTGAGGCTGGCGATAAAGCATCGTATAGGCTCCATCAATGTTGAATCAAAAACTGAGCTGGATAGAATAGAAAAACTGAGCCGGCCAAAAAGCGGCAAACGGACAAGAATTGCGTTCCGTGTGAACCTGGACCTTGCTGTAGATCATGACAAAATGGTTGGGGGGCCGCGCAAATTCGGGATCGACGCAGAGTCTATTGAGCCGCTGGTCGAAAAAGCAATGACCAGCCAAAACCTGGAACTGACAGGCTTTCATTGTTATCCAGGAACGCAAATACTTGACGCCGTCGACCTGGGCCGGGCATATAACGTATTTGCGCAATGGGCGGAGCAATTAGCCATCCGGTTGAACCTAAAAGTAAAAAGTTTAAACTTCGGTGGCGGTCTGGGGATACCATATAAAGAGGAAGACAAAGAGCTGGATATAAAAGTTCTTGGCTCTGTTATTACAAAGGTTAGAAATAAACTGGCAAAATCAAGATGGTTAAAAGGCGCCCGTATATTACTGGAGCCTGGGCGATACCTGGTGGGCCCGGCGGGGGTTTATATATCGCAGGTTACTGATATGAAAATGTCGCGTGGTGCCCAGTTTGTAATTACCAATGGAGGTATCCATCACGCTTTGCTGCCGATAACGCTGAATAAAAACTACCCGACGGCGATATTGAATAAAATGGAGAAGCGCAAAACCGTTAGCTGCGTTCTTGCCGGGCCGCTCTGTCTCTCGCCCGATCAGTTTTCGCGTGAAGTAAAACTGCCCAAACCGGAAATCGGCGACTTTGTCGGCATATTCAATTCCGGAGCGTATGGCTATACCGCCTCGATGCTTTCGTTCCTGTCCCACCCTGCGCCAGCCGAAGTGTTGGTCGATAGAGGAAAAGTTGACCTGATACGCAAACCGAAAAAACCGGATCACGGCATCGCCCGGAGACGTTAGATGGGTGACTACCTGCTCCTTGTTTTTCTGGTGGGTGGAATTGTTCTTGCCGCTATCATTACCAGATGGATAAACTGGTTTGCATGGGGTGAAAACCAGAACAGAAAAATAAGAGCGCAGGAGCAACGAAGGGAGCGGATGAAAAAATACAAAGATGAACAGGATAAACGGGACGACCCATAGCAGAAGCGACAAGTTGAATTCGCTTGGTCTTGCAGAGGTAATCGAGGCAGTGGCTGCCAGGGCCAATACTCCCGGCGGCAAACAGACGATAGCGTCAGGGCAAATGGCCCCTGATAAAGAGGCCGCGCTACGTTTGCTGGACGAAACGTCAGCAATGCAAACCTTATTAGTTCTGCGCCCTGACTTTGATATTGAGCCTTGCGAAGAGATAGGAGATCTGCTGATCAAGGCCCGCAAGTCCGCCACTCTGGAAGGGGGTCAGCTTCGTAAATTTATTCCGGTTCTCAAATCCGGCTCCAGTCTTGCGCAGTTGTTCGAAACGGATGATCGCGCCCTTGATCCGATCCGGGTCGACATACCCACGGCGCCTGGCCTGGCGGAGGTGATCGATGAGTCGATCGATGAGGAGGGTAAAGTAAGGGCAGGGGCGACACCACGGATCGAAGAGCTGTATAACAGCATAAGCTCCATCAGCCGGAAGATCCGGGACAAGGCGGAAAGCATGCTGAAGGATCCGCAGATCTCGTCCATGTTGCAAGACGACTTTGTGACATTGCGAGATAACCGGTTTGTTCTGCCAATCAAGGCGGAGCATAAGAGCCACCTGGATGGCATCGTTCACGACTCATCCAACTCCGGCCAAACATTCTATATAGAACCAAAATTTCTGGTTGACCTGAACAACCAACTGCGCACGGCGGAAGTGGAACTGAACGTGGAGATCGAACGGTTGCTCGGTGACCTGAGATCGATGATCGCGCAGGAGGCGGACGCGATCGACGAAATTTATAATGCCATCTGCCAACTGGACGCTATATCGGCCAGGGCCCGGTTTTGCATGGATCATGGTTATATACGACCACAGATCGATGGTGGCTTAAAGCTGATAAATACAGCCCATCCAGTTATGCTGATCGATGGCAAGGAGGCGGTGCGCAACGATATTTCGATACCCGCTGGCGCAAAGGCGCTGATAATCTCCGGGCCGAACACCGGGGGCAAAACAGTAGCTCTGTCTATTATTGGTCTCTGTGCTGTATTGATCCGGATCGGACTGTTTATACCCGCGGATGAAGGCTCATCAGTCCCATTTTATCAAAATATATTCGCCGACATAGGAGACAGCCAATCTTTGCAAGATGACCTTTCGACTTTCTCTGGCCATCTGAAAACGGTGAGCGAAATTTTAAATAACGCCGGCGCCCATTCACTCGCCCTGCTGGACGAGCTGATGATAAACACCGATCCAAAGGAGGGGAGCGCCCTGGCGTTGGCGGTGGTGGACAACCTGGTGGCCCGCGGCGCAGATGTGGTGGTGACGACCCATTTCCATGACCTAAAGGTTATGGCCCAGGCGCAACCGGAATATCATAACGTGTCGATGGAGTTTGATGCGCTACAGGGAGTGCCAACCTTCCGGATGATTACCGGCGCGCCGGGGGAGAGCTCTGCGGTGGCGGTGGCGGAGCAGCTCCAGCTTGACCCGGCGGTGATCACCTCTGCCAAAGCGTTTTTGCAAGGCAGTGATGAGAGGATAGAAAAAGCGATGGCCAATCTGCGGGAACAGAAAATATTGCTGGAGCGAGCGAATAAAAACGCGCAATCAGCGTTGGAAGAAGCGGAGCGGAAGCGGAATGAAGCCACCAGAACCCTTGATGATCTGGAAGCGCAAAAAGCGGAGCTGGCCAGAATGGCAAAACGAAAACTTACCGGCGATATCACCGCCGCCCGTCGGGCAATCGCGGAAATAATGGAGCAAGCCAAAGCTTCCAAAAAAGATCAAGGCGCCCTTAAGCAGCAGTTGAAAAAGCTCGATACGATTACCAATGATGTCCGTAAAGCTGGTGTTCCGGAAGAGCGGATATCCAAAGATAAGCTGAAGGCTGGTGATACGGTGTTCGTTGTCCCGCTGGATAAAAAGGGGAAGCTGACCACCGACCCGATTGGTGGAAAAGTGGAAGTGGCCCTTGGGTCGGTCCGGATGAATATTGCCGTTGCCGATCTGATAGGGCTAGAAAGCGCCGGGCCACAGCAACTGGCGTCAAAAACAAAGCTGCCGGAGCCGACTATAAATGAGAGTGGAACAACGGCAGAGTTGAATATCATCGGCTACCGGGTTGATCAGGCTATAGATGAGCTGGAAAGGTTTCTGGATGGGGTGGCCAGAAGGAACGAAGAGGGTTGCCGTATTGTCCATGGCAAAGGCACCGGCGCCTTGCGTTCCGCTGTTCATGAATATTTGTCCTCATCTTCATACGTGGCCGATTTCCATACAGCGTTGCAAAATGAAGGGGGAGAAGGCGTGACTCTGGTTCGGTTTCGTTAGTTAAACTCGTAATTGGAGCTTACCGGACTTATCGATTTCGCTTTTCCACTGTTGTTGTCGATTTCTATAATGGCGCCGCAAAACTGGCCCGGCCCCATCGCTTCGTTGTAACGCTCCGGCAGCTTTTGCAGGAACCGTTTCAAAATTATCTCCGGCTTGATACCGATGACAGAGTGTGAAGGCCCGGTCATGCCCAGGTCGGTCATGAAGGCTGTTTGGCGCGGCAGAATTTTCGCGTCGTTGGTCTGCACATGGGTATGTGTCCCCACAACGGCGGATACGCGGCCGTCGAGGTGAAACCCCATTGCGATTTTTTCCGATGTGGCTTCCGCATGCATATCGACCACGATAACCTTTGTTTCGGCTCGCATAACCTCCAACGCTTTATCCGCGCCATGGAACGGGCAATCAATCGCGTCCATAAACACACGGCCCTGTATATTGAGGACACCGACAGTGTCACCCGATTTTGTTTTGAATACATCGGCGCCTCTGCCGGGGGCGCTTTCCGGATAGTTGGCCGGACGCAGGAGCCTTTTCTCTGTTTCCAGCAGGCTCAGCGATTCTTTCTTATCCCAGATATGGTTGCCGGATGTGACAACATCGACGCCAACGGAGAACAGCTCTTCCAACGCGTCTTTTGTTACCCCAAACCCGCCGGCAAGGTTCTCGCCATTGGCGATGATAAAATCTGGCTTGGTGAAGTTAATAATGTTGTTCAGCCCGGTTTTTAACACACGTCGCCCGACCTTGCCGAACACATCTCCAATGGAAAGAATTTTCATAGATTATTTGGCGCACTCTGTTGACCGGGTTTCCCGTATGACAGTAACCTTGATTTCACCAGGGTAGGCCAGCTCGTTTTCAATCTTCCGCGCGATATCCTTCGCCAGGAAAAAAGCTTCGTTATCATGGATTGTCTCCGGCTCCACAACCACCCGGACCTCGCGGCCTGCCTGAATGGCGTATGTCCTGCCAACACCATTGAAGGAGTCGCCGATCTCTTCTAGCTTCTGCATCCTTTTGATATATGTCTGCAGCATCTCTTTACGGGCGCCCGGCCTGGATGCCGACAACGCGTCGGAAGCGGCGACGAGTATGGAAATAATGGAGTCCGCCGGCACATCTTCATGATGGGAGGCGATGGAGTTGAGCACTACTTTCGGTTCGTTATATCGCCGGGCCACGTCGAACCCTATCTGTGTATGGCTGCCTTCCAAATTGTGATCCAACGCTTTGCCGATGTCGTGCAGCAGGCCCGCTCTCCGGGCAAGCTTTACATTTTGGCCTAGCTCCGCGGCCATCATCCCACACAAAAACCCAACCTCCACAGAATGGGCAAGCACGTTTTGTGAGTAGCTGGTTCTGTATCTCAACCGTCCCAACAGCTTGATCAATTCCGGATGAATCCTATCGAGACCCAGCTCGAAGCATGCTTTTTCACCCTCTTTTTGCATCTGTTCATCCAGCTCAGCGGTCACTTTTTCGACGGTGTCTTCTATTCTGCCTGGATGTATTCTGCCATCGTGGATCAGTTTTTCCAGCGTTTGCCGGGCAATCTCCCGTTTTACCAGATCAAAACAGGAAAGAATGACGGCATTGGGTGTATCATCAATAATGATATCCACACCGGTGGCAACTTCCAGAGCGCGAATATTGCGTCCTTCCCGGCCTATGATCCGTCCTTTCATTTCATCATTGGGCAGGTCTACAACAGACACAGTGTTTTCCGCGGCGTAGTCGGATGAATGGCGTTGCACTGCCTGGGCTATTATATAGCGAGCTTTTTCCAGGGCTGTTTTATTAGTTTCTTCTTCTATTTTTTTAATATTATTCGTGGATTCCAGCCTTGTCTCTTCCAGCAGGCTGTTTTTAAGCTCTTCCTTTGCCTGATCCGCGCTCAACCCGGACAGTTCCTGTAGCTTCTGTTTTTGAGATTCTATTATTTTATTTGATTCACTGATTTTCTCATTCAATCCAGATTCCAGCTTCTCGATACTCTGCCTTTTATCGTCCAGAGATTTCTCTTGCCGATCAAGCTGTTCCAGTTTTTCATCCAAAGATAATTCCCGTTGTAGCAACCGCTTTTCGATTTTTTCGATCTCTCTTTTTTTTGTATCCATTTTCGATTCGAGCTCTGACTGTGTCTGGAGAGCCTTTTCCTTGGCAGAGATCTCAGCTTCTTTCTTTATGTTTTCTGCGGCAAGTTTTGCCTGATCAAGCAGTTTTTCAGACTCCTCCTCCAGCTGTTTTGTTTTATTGACAAAAAGCTGTTTTTGCAAAAACCATCCTGTGCCTGCGCCCAGGCCTAGGGCTACAATTGCTAAAATAAACATTTCCATGCCTTTTAGTCCTTCTATAACATGGTTGATACATGCAATACCGCCCACGCGATATTATAATCAGGCGACCCAGAGCAAGCTAACGCTTGAAGTTTTCAGTGACAGCTAAACTGCCAGCCAGCGCGAAGTGAGTTGTAAATTTGCAGGAATACGTGAATTGGCTGAAATATCAGCAAAATTCCGATTGGTAAATTTTGTTTTTAATAATTTGTCTTCAACATGTGAAGAGACTACAAAAACTTTATCGCCGCAAAATAACTTGTTCGCGACGCTTTTTTTCACGATTCCATTGGTTGAGCTAAAAGCATAAGAGCAGATTTGATCAACAGATCCAAACCCGAAATGGTATGCAAATAAGAACAACGCTAAAACAGCAGCACTTGCTAAAAATTCAATCATAACGCCTATAATTGCTCGGGCTTCCTGCCGAATTCTTCATATATAATATCCCCCGGTCCGCGACGTGTGGTTCGATCTTTTGAACCTGGATAACCAGGTGGTCGCCGGCTTGACACTATCAGGCTTTCCAGTGAACCTGGACTTGCTCAACAAGCGTCATAGTTAGCAACCTGCATTAAAGTGTTGGCTCAAAAAATCTTCGCCACTTCGCTCGCGGCAGGGGAAATTTCACAAGAGTTAAAATAACCAGCAATATTTCCCTTATCTTGTTTGTTTTTATATCATAGTTCCTGTTTAACCTCAATGGAAAACAGATGGAGCGCGCGCCAACTGCCACTTTTTGTCCAATTTTTGTCACAACTGCTGCCGACGATCTACAAATTTTGGTAAATAATCAGCAGAAAAATAATTGTATATTACATAAGCCTTTTAATATCATGACAGTATATTCTGGCGCCAATTTTGTATTTAAATTTAATCAGAATTGAGCATTTTATTGTGTTCAACAAAATATTACATAAATGAATAGCGATAAAAATCATGAAAGTTTCGATAAGGGACAGAGCGAGGCACTACTTTAACCCGCTCCATGTATATTGCTCACTTACGACCGTTATCAGAAAAGAGCAGGCGTTACGCGCTTCCAAAATTTATGAGAATAGAATTTACAACAGCCGTTTACTCGGTATGTTCTAAAATTAAGTACATACTTTTGCAGTAAAAAGCCATGTGACAGTTTTGATATTGGTTGACTCTGTTAATTGATGTTTTTATACTGGAATGGTGGCAACAGTGTGTATATAACAAAATGGAGGCAAAGCGGCCGCCGCTTTATTGTGATTCATGAAAAAATTTACAAAATCATTTCTTGTATGCTCAATCATATTAGTCGCTTTCGCTTCGTGCGCAAAAAATAATAATGAATCTAAGGCAAGTGATGTTACCGGGTTTTGGGTCGGCATTGGCACCTTTCTAAGAAATTGTCAAAATCCACCAGATCCATGCAGGTGGAACGCTTCGTACTCGCTTGATCTTGTGCAGAATGGCGTCGACGTGACAGGGCAGATGGACTTTACATTGGTGGTGGATGAAAAACTTAACCCGGGCGCGAATTGCGATTCATTTTTGAGTAATGGCTCCATTTCCAACGGTATCGTGAATGATAACAACTTCTCTTTTGTTGATACTGGTGGAAACCAGTGGGAGATGAAATTTACTGAAGATCGCATGAAAGGTATCGCTGGCAACTCTGTGGAAAACTGTTCTCAGGTTAAATCGGATGATCTTTCTGCCGTAAAAGAGAAAAAGGGTGAAGTGGGAGGTCCGCAGACACCTATGACATGGCGGAACGTTGATGAGTGTGATGACAACATGAATGTTAACTATAAGTTTTTTGATTGCACTAACAACGAATGTTTTAGCCAGGTATGGCCCGAAGCGCCTGATTTTTATCAAACATCAGGACTTGACGCTACTAATATCAAAGTTATAGAGTGTCCACGCGCCGCGAAGGTTTGCGTTGGGGCCCTGTCAGAGGATGGGACAAAAAAATGGGGTGTTGGGTTTGACGCCAAAGATGACTGCCTTGAATGTTGCTATTTTTGTGAAGAATCAGAGACTGCGTTTTTCCCGTTTCAATGCGAAAACGCTAAATAGTAGTATGCTTGAACAGCGTACTAATTTCCATATCCGGCGCGCAAGTCTGTATTTGGATTTTAGATATCAGTCGAATACTGGACCAGTTTCGCTTAGCAAATAGCAGGTTTTCATTGATGTACCCCGAGGCAATCAAACGCGTAGGCTTTGATGTCTTTATATTTCTGGGAGTTTAAGTGTCATGGGCGCTCCCGATCGCAAATCATCTAATGATGTGAATGGCGACACCAGCACGATTCTGCCGTTTAAATGGGGCGCTAAAGGCTCTACATACAAAAAAGCGTCTGTTCCCCTGGCATTGCAAATGGTCTCCGATGGGGTGATTGCAGTTGGCCTGCTTTTTATCCTGACGATATTACGCCATAACGATTTCGACAATCATTACCGTCTGCTTGCTGTGATGACGTTGCTTTTGATGGGTATATTTTATAACAACCTTGGGGTGTATGGAAAACAAACCAACACATATATTGTATTCAAGTCTTTGCTCAAAGCGTGGATCTCTGTGATTGTATGTTTGGTTTTCATCAGCTTTACGGTCAAGGTATCGGAAGAATTTTCTAGGCAAGTGATACTGGCCTGGATACCTTTGACATTTGTGATGCAGTTTGCCGTCCACATAATACTGCCAACAATGTTCTATGAGTACAAGGGAGAGGCGGGAAAAGATGAGAACGCGATAGTGTTGGGTACCGGGCGATTAAGCAACTATCTTGCTCATAATATAAATGAAAACCCATGGCTCAATGTGAAAGTGATAGGTGTCGTGGATGATAGCGAAACATCCGGTGAGGAGTGGGATTTTCCTGGTGTCCCTTTTCTTGGGAGAGTGGTTGACCTGTCTAAGATAATTGATGAGAACAATATTAAAAGTGTTTTCATATCAAAGCCTATAGAGTATACAGAAAAAATAAGTGGGTTGTATTTAAGCTTGCTGAATAAAAATGTTGATATATTCTGGGCGCCAGATATTTTCGGGATGACGCTTATAAATCCGAGTGTGAAGGAAATAGGCGGTATCCCTGTCCTTGCGTTGTCAGAGACACCGCTTATCGGTAGTCAAGCGTATATAAAATCGCTGTTCGACAAGATAATGGCGTCTATAGCTTTGATCATAGCCAGCCCTGTGATGCTGATCACTGCCATTGCGATTAAAGTCACATCACCCGGGCCGGTTATATTCAAACAGAAAAGACATGGCTGGAACGACCAGGTGTTCGATATATGGAAGTTTCGCAGCATGTATTACGTAAAAGAGAAAGAAGGAGAAGTAAATCAGGCGACCAAGGATGACGCGCGGGTGACCTGGGTAGGGCGTATTATACGTAGAACCAGCATAGATGAGCTTCCGCAATTTTTTAATGTGCTATCGGGCTCTATGTCCATGGTGGGGCCAAGGCCGCACCCGGTTGATTACAATTTCCATTTTGCGAAACTGATCAATGCGTATTTCGCCCGACACAGGATCAAGCCTGGCATCACCGGCCTGGCCCAGGTCAATGGCTTTCGGGGCGAGACCGACACGGTCGATAAAATGGAAAAACGTGTTGAGTATGATATAGAATATATAAACAACTGGTCTATATGGCTGGATATAAAAATTTTAGTAAAAACAATATTTGTACTGTTTTCCAAAAACGCATACTAACCATTCAGGATAGCGATAAATATTTATGTGACTTTATAAAATATTTCCGGATGTGTCATTACAGAAGTATTAACTATTATATGATGCTTTATATGAACAGTTTTTCTCCCTTTTCCGCCCGCCATTTCCCCTGGCTTGAAGCATGAAAGTAACCGCCGCAAAAATGTCGATTGGCATAGTTATATTTTCGTTCGCGCTGGTATGGTTATGGGAATTCATCACCGAACCTTATTTAGGATCTATTTTACTATTTGAAACCTATGAGGAAAGCCTGGAGGATAAATGGAGAGAAGTCGCTTTTTCAGTAAGCCTGGTTTCGATAGCTATTATTTTGCCTTTGCTTTATATATTACACACAGAAAAACTGAGAAATAAGGTAAATGATGAATTAAACCAGATTTTTGATCTCTCTCCAGACATGATCTGCTCTGGCACTGTGGATGGCTATTTTCTCCGGGTTAATTCTTCATTTAAAAAGATCCTGGGATATGATGAAAGGGAAATGATCGGAACATCATTCTTTGAATATATCCACCCAGATGATCGCGCGAAAACTATGGAATCGATTAAAAAAACATTTACCGGCAGCGGGATCAATCTGATAGAAAACCGGTATATCTGCAAAGACGGATCCATCAAATGGATATCCTGGTCCACGCAAATTTTGCAGGAGGAGGGTCATTTTTTCGGCGTGGGTCGGGACATTACAGAATGGAAAAAGGTTGAGCGGGACCTGTTGGTAAAAAATTATGCGATAGATTCATCTATCCATGCCATTGCAATGGCTGACCCGGTGGGAACAATAACTTATGTAAATGACAAACTCCTTGAAATGTTCCGGTATGACAGCGCTGAAGAATTGATCGGTAAAAATACCGAAGTATTCAAATCGGACGAATGGGAAGAAGTGCCTATAATCAAAATATTGCGCGAGCATGGAGAGTGGAGCGGAGAGATGATATCTGCAAGAAAAGACGGCAGTTCATTCAGCGCCCAGGTTTACGCCAATACAGTGAAGGATGGCAACCAGGACATGGTTTGCATGATGGGCTCCCTTGTGGATATTACGGATAAAAAAAGAGCGGATGAAGAGCTGATGATCGCCAAAACCAGGGCAGAGGAGGCCAGAAACGAAAAGGAACGCTATATCTCCCTGATTGCCCAGGATTTGAAAACCCCGTTTACATCGCTCGTATTACTCCTGCAATTGGTGATGACAGATAACGAAGTTAACTTGCCCGATGAGTATAAGGAGCGATTCAAGTCGTCCATCGTTGAGGTTGATCAGGCGGTGCGGCTGATCAATGAAGTGATCCACGCCAGCCAGTTTCAAACGGGGCAGATAAAGCTGAAAAAATCATTTTTTGACGGCAATGAAGTTGCTTTTCAGGTTGCCGCCAACTTTGGTCATTTGGCGGAGGAAAAAGGTATCAGGCTTGTAAACAATGTGCCCGAGCGGACCCGGTTGTATGGTGATCCAGCGCTGTATACAGAGATATTACAGAACATCATATCGAATGCTATAAAATATTCGAACAAAGGCGCCCGGGTGACAATATTCGCGTTGAATAATGAGCCTGCCACCATCGCAGTGAGTGATAATGGAACCGGTATCTCTGAATCATTTCAAAATGATATTTTCCGACATGATGTAAGAACCAGTAAAGTGGGTACCATAGGCGAGAGGGGTTCCGGGTTTGGGCTGCCTATCAGCAAAGATATTATAGAAGCCCATGGTGGCGCTCTCCGGTTCGAAACCGAAGCAGACAAAGGAACTACATTTTACATAGGATTGCCTGAAGTAACACCAGAAGTGCTTGTTGTGGACAATGACGAGGTTTCCATCAGCGCAATCAGAAAGATTTTACCAAAGTATAATATTGATGTACGGTTAACTTGGGGTGGGGCTGAAGCGCTTGCCGCTATTAAAGAGAAAAAGCCACATCTAATAATATGCGATACTAACCTATCAGATATAGATTATGGCAAGTTTATTACAACAATAAAGAATAACCCGGAAACCGCAAATATACCGTTACTGGTGATGGATAGAGGGGAAGACTATAATATATTTGAGAAAATAAAGCCGATTCAACAACGCGATGTAGTGAGGAAACCGCTCCAAGAAGGAAAGCTTGTGAAGCAAGTCCTTGATTATATTGTATGATATTATCATTCAATGCATAAAATAACATACCGTACAAGCTGAATATTAATATATCGTGTTGAGTCGTATTATACCAAACTCTAATATCCCGCCATTAATATTATTATATATTTGATATTGGCATCATGGCGAGTAAAGTGTATAATAACTTTATATTAAGAGTGATCTTAATATAGAAATTATTTCATTTGAGAGTAAAGGTTGCATCTTGAAACGCGCAGGCAAAATTGAAAATATGATGCAAACAACTGCAATTAGGCCGAGATATCCTTTCGCAGTGTTGAACAATTCGGACAGTTTAAAACCAAAACGTTCAAAAGCATTCAATCTAACGTCCGCTAATAAAAATAATCTTACGGTAAACTTGTTAATACTGAATCGTAAACATCCAATATTTAAAGGTATTATAAAAAATATAGTATTTATGATACAACCAGAAAGTGTATTGCATAAATATTGCATAACTTATTTAAATTTAGACTGCTCCGCATCGGTTTCAGCGATGCATTGTTAAAACCGTTTTAATAATTAAAGGGAAAGCTATAGACATCAGAGGAGACTACTGTTGAGTGAAGGAACAAGGGAAAAAGACCTGCTCGAACGGATAAACGTATTGCAGAACGAGCGGGACACATTTGCTCAAGCCTTGTCCAAATCAACCATGGTTTTCAATAAAAGGGTCAAAGAACTTTCAGTTATAAAGCGTATTGGCGAATCTATGCGCTGGAACCATGAGAGGAGTAAAGTCTGCAAAGGTCTGGTCGATATAATTATTGATGAATTACCTGCTGAAAACTGCTCGCTATGGCTGGTAAACAATGAGATTGGTTCCATCGAACTTAGGGTCGCCCGTGGACGAAAAGATAGTAAAACCAAATATTTTGCGCCAAACGAGCCAGCGTTTTCTCGCCTTGCATTAGGGGAAGGCGTGGTCGGATGGGTGGCTGACAATGGCAAATCCCTGAATGTGACGGATGTTACCAAAAGTAAATACAGCGCCAAGCTAGAAGAGAAAATGGATTGCCAGATCCGTTCGATTCTATGCGCGCCAATATCCAGAGGCAGAAAAGTCACAGGCGCCATTAATTTATCACACCCGGATGTCGGGGCTTTTTCTGATGAAGATGAAAGGTTGCTGGATACAATAGCAGAGCAGGCTGCATTAGCGTTTTCCAACCTGATATTGCATGAGCGCCTTTCGGACCTGACCGAGCATCTGGAACTATTGGTCACACAACGTTCGAAGGAACTAAAATTTTCTGAAACCAAATATAGTTCATTTATGGGCAACGCAGGCTCAGCGATCATTATCGCCAATCAACAGGATGGCAAAATAGTTGAAGCGAATAATGAAGCCAGCAAACTTATGAAAATTGGCAGAGATAAAATTGTTGGTACACCGTTTTATGAACTGGTGGAAGATCACTGCTTCGAACAAGTTATGGACTCGTCTAACACCGGGCGCGGCAGGTTTAATGGGCTTGCCCTGAAAGGTGGCCTGCGTGATGGAGTTTTTGTTGATATCAACGCCAACGCTATTTCTACTGATGAAGGCAGCTATATATATTTGATCGTTCATGACGTTACCTATCAAACCAACCTGGAAATAAAACTTAAAAACTATTCTGACCATTTGGAAGAGATTATAGATAAAAGGACACAGGAGCTGCAGGACGCGCATCAAGAGCTGCTGCTGGCGACCAAGCTTGCCGCCATTGGTGAGTTGGCATCATCGGTCGCCCATGAAATAAACAACCCCCTGACTGTAATCAATGGCTATGTTGAAGATATGGTGGAATTGTTTGGCTCTGGCGATAACAAACCAGATATCGATTCGAATGATATTCTGGAAAGGTTGTCTGTTATATCCGCCCAGGCTGACAGGTGCAAGGATATAACATGGTCCTTGCTAAATTTTGCCCGGCAAAGGGATATAAATATCGAGTTGCTCGATATAGGTGAGGTAATCTTGCAGGCTATTCACTTCGTATCACACAGAGAACGTAAAGTGGATATCAAATTCGACTATGATATCAGACCGGAAATACCACATATCAGCTCAGACATGAGCATGATCGAGCAGGTATTGGTTAATATCTACAGCAATGCTATCGACGCAATCGATTCAACTGAAGAAAATGGGAACATCAGTACCAGCGTATTTAATAGCAATGATGGCATAAACATTACAATAAAGGATACCGGCCCAGGCATGACAGCCGCGGAAATGGAATATATATTCGATCCTTTTTACACCACGAAACCGGCATTCAAAGGAACAGGGCTCGGTCTATCTATTTGTAAAAAGTTGATAGAACGCCTCGGAGGAACTATCACAGCCCAAAGTGTTCTTGGCGAAGGATCACAATTCATGATATTTTTACCTATAAAGATAAACTAGATAATTCCAAATGAGTGCACGATTAACCCGTCTACTGATCGTTGATGACGATGATATGCTAAGGGAGCTTTTGTATAAAAGGTTTTCTAGCAAAGAGAGTTTTAGCGTCACTGCAAGTAAATCCGGCTCCGAAGCGCTTCAGGAAATCAACATGAATGAATTCGATGTTGGGATACTGGATATAAAAATGCCAGGTATTTCCGGCGTAGAACTTTTAAAGGAAATCAAGGCCCTACAGCCCGATTTCGAAGCTATTATCCTGACCGGCGAGGCGGATGTCAGCTCAGCGGTGGAATCCATGAAACTGGGCGCTTATGACTATATGACAAAGCCTTGCAAACTAGACCTGCTGGAGAGAACAATCAAACGGGCCCATGAAAAGAAGAACCTGTGCGGCCAAAACATGAGGTTAAAAGAAGAGCTCCACCACAACACATTTGTGGGGAAAATTGCCGGCTCTTCGGTGGCAGCGAAAAAACTTCGTGAACAGGTGGCCGCCATGGCGGAGCTTGACGAGCCGGTTCTTATAACAGGCGAAAGTGGTTCCGGGGTAGAAACCGTCGCCCAGGGTATCCACCAGCTATCAACAAGGAAAGAAAACCCTTTCATAACGATACATTGTGGGGTGCTCTCTGAAAGCATGCTCGATGTCGCCCTGTTTGGTCAGATGGCCAACGCATATGTGGGGGCGGGGAACCGGAAGATGGGTTTGCTAGAAACGATGGATGGCGGGACAGTCTTTTTAAACGAGATAGAGCAGCTAACCCCTTCGATGCAGGTCAAACTCTTAAACTATCTGGATACTGGAGAATTCGTTCGCTTCAGGGGCACATGCAATATCACAGCTAATACACGGTTGTTGCTAGGAGCGCCGGAAGACCTGGAGCATCTGACCAGAATTAAAAAGTTTCGGGAAAGCTTGTATTTGAAAATATCTGCGCTGGCGATAAGGGTGCCCACACTCAGGGAAAGGAAAGAGGATATACCAGAAGTCGCCGAGTGCATATTCCAACAGCATAGATCTTCTTTGACCCGAGGCAAAAGGCTATCCAAGAAAACTGCGGCAATCCTGATGAGATATGACTGGCCTTTTAATGTGAGGGAGCTGGCAAGTGTGTTGGAACGCGCCGCCAGCCTGTCGAACGGTAATACCATCCGGGCGAAAGATATCCCGCTAAGTTTTGATAAAAAACCTAAAAGCGGCGATGATCGTCACTTAATGAATTTGGCTGAAATAGAAAAAGAGCACATATTGCATGTTTTGGAAACAGTAAACGGAAATATATCCAAGGCGGCTCGTATTTTAGGAATCAGCCGCCCCAAGCTTTATCGTAAAATAGAAGGTTACAAGTCCAGCTCGCCTGACTAACCAGAACATGGTATATTTCGACAAACTGCCATGGGCGATCATCTTATCGCGCTCCTTTTAGTTGTGTTACCAATTGCTATTTTTAAGAAAACAATATTGATTTATATAGGGTTGAATCATCCTGGGCGCTCTTAAAATAAGATCGGAACTATAACTCTTGACATAACGTAATGAATTGTTATATTGTCAGTTACGAAGTGTGAGATGTTCCACGATAAAATAGGATAGAGCAAGCTTGTATTTCGGGTAGGAGCTGGAAAAATCTGCCGAGCAGATATGTTCATGACCAGGCAGACTGAAAAGTTCGAAAACGAGAATACTCGAGAGGAAGACCAGCAAATGCAATAATAAAACCTCTTCCTCCCGTGCGCGCAACCTTCAGCAATAGTGACTGATGAAAAAGAAACGGAAGAGCAAATGCCCTCCATCCCCTCCTCGAATTCTATTCAGAGAAAGATGATATACCTTGTCACCTGAATTGTTTGGAGCGCAACTTGGGATGCTGGATACCGATGCATGGATACTCATCCAGATAATCGTAGACATTATCTTGTTTTCAATTCTCGCCTTGTATATATTGCGTAGCTGGAAAGAAGATGAGATTGTGGAAGAGGAAGAAGAGCCACCGCCCGCTCCCCCGGTGAACCCGACAAATAATGGATCAAAAGAGGCGATGGATGTGACTAAACTGGAGTCTATGCTGGTTGAGTTTTCAGTGTTACTTGCGCATGCCGAAGAGGCGGCGGAGAGAATAGAAAACGCCAGCAAGTTCGCGTCTGACACTGTTCACGATGAGGCTGGTAAAACACAACCGATAACCAACATTAATTATGTTCTGGAAAATAAAATCAAGCGGCAAGCCTCCGCGGCGATAGGTAAAAATGGCGCAAAAGATGGAAAATACGCTTATACCGATGCGGCGAAGCTGATATGGGCGGGGATGAAAGATGAAGAAATCGCCCGGATCGTCGGATTACCAATCATTGAAGTTAAACTTATAAGAAACATGGCCGAATGATCGGGTTGTAAAGCCAAAGCCTATCAACTTGTTTTGCTGGTTTTATTCAACCCAGCCTTTCTCTTTATAATATTTAAGCGCGCCAGGATGAAACGGCGCAGTCATGCCCTCCAACGATTTTTCCGGTGTCAGGTTGTTCAGCGCTGGATGGGTATTTTTAAACTCATCAAAATTTTCGAATACTGATTTTACAACATTATATACGATATCTTCTGGCGCGTCTGTAGTGGTTAGCAATGTGGCCTTAACTGCGAAAGTTCGCACAGGATCGTTGGCGCCTGGATAAACGCCGCCCGGTATATCTGTGGTCACAAAATAGGGTCTTCCTTCTCTCAGCTTTCCTATTATTGTGTCATCAATGGCAACCAGGGTTACTTTATGGGCGCTGGCGATATCCATGATGTTGGCAGAGCCCACGCCGACGGTGTAGAAAAACGCATCGATCCGGTTATCCCGCAAATAGTCTGGCGCTTCGGACGCTTTCAAAGATTCTACTGTCATATCGTCCAGACCAAACGGTGTGACGCCGAAAAGAGCCTGCGCGCTGGAGCGTTGACCAGATCCCGGATTACCGATATTGACCCGCTTGCCCTTAAGATCGGCAAAGTTTTCAATGCCACTGCGCTTAGACGCGACAATATGAAACGGCTCTGGATGGAGCGAGAATACAGATCGCAACTTTGAAACAGGCTTTCCTTCGAAATCGCCAACTCCTTTATAGGCCCTGAATCCGACATCCGACTGCACAACGCCCATGTCCAGCTCGCCTATCGACATGGCGTTCACGTTATAGGCGGACCCACCAGTTGACTCCACAGTGGCGCGGATACCATGTTCCGCCTTTCGTTTGTTTACAATCTTTGATATAGCCCCTGCAGTGGGATAATAAACGCCAGTCACACTGCCAGAACCGATGGTCACATATCGACTGCCAGCTTCAGCAGTGTTCAGCGTTACAGCCAGCAACGCCATTATAATTGTGAACATAGTATTTAATTTCATGCGATATCCCGTTAGTTGCCAGTATCAAGCTCTATTATGTTTATAACATGTAGACGTGTATCACGTCGTGATAAAATAGCAAAAGGCTAAACATAACAGTTAATTTGCAATATGCTATTCAAACTGACCTGGCGCAACCTGTGGCGCAGAAAACGCAGGACGCTGATCACCGCATTCACTGTGGCGGGCGGGATATTTTTTTCCGTAGCGTTCACAGCCACCGGTGATTACGCTTACACCAACATGATAGATACCAGCTCCACCATGGGGTTCGGGCATGTCACCATCGAGCCGGCCGAATATAATGACAGTCCGTCGTTGCAAAAACGGCTCAATAACGTGGAGCGGGTCAGGGAAGCTGTGTTGGGTATAGAAGGTGTGGAAAACTCTGCGACCAGAATCTCGGGACAGGTGATGTTCGCCAGTGCGGCAAAAAGTGTTGGCGGATTAGTGATCGGCGTTGATCCCGACCAGGAGACGCCAAAAATCAATATATATATACGTTCCATGGTAGAGGGGGCCATGTTCGATAGTAGTGACGGCAAAGGCATTCTGATCGGCGTTAAAATGGCGGAAAAGCTGAAGCTGAAACTTGGCAGGAAAATCATTTATACCACCACCGATGTTGATGGAGAGATCGTAAGCGAGCTTGCCCGGGTCACCGGGATGTTCGAAACCGGAGTGGACGAAGTCGACAGCTCCATCGCCCTTTTGCCGATAGACAGGCTGCGGTCCGTGTTGGGTTATGAGAATGATGAGGCGACATTTGTAACGGTCTTTCTCGATGATCAACGATATGCAGATGAAAAGCGGAACGAGATTAAGTCCATCATCGGAAACGATAATCGAGAGATTTTGACATGGCGCCAGACCCAGGCGGAGATCGCAGGCATGGTGGCCATCGACCGGCGTATGAATTATCTTTCACAATTTCTTGTTGGTTTGCTGATTGCCGCCGGCATCCTCAACACGATGTTCATGAGCGTGCTGGAGCGCAAAAGAGAGTTCGGGATTATGATGGCTGTGGGCATGTCGCCATTCCGCCTGTTCAGGCTGGTGTTGATGGAATCATTTTGGATAGGGCTATTGGGGCTGGCGATGGGCGTCATTATCACTGTCCCGGCCTTTGTTTATATGACCAACACCGGCATAGATCTCAGTTCGCTTATCGAAGATGGCGCTGATCTGGGCGGTGTGCTGATCGATCCGGTGATGAAATACAGGCTGTACAAGGAAAGTGTGGTCGCCATACTCGCAGGTGTTTTTGCGCTGACTATGTTGGCTGGTTTATACCCAGCCTATCGCGCCGGAGCGACACCACCGGTCGAAAACATGAAAACGATTTAAACTATAAACCGGCCAAACAGAGCAGTTACAAAAGTTTCTGCTGTTGGCCATGGTCGTCACTTTTGATCTGGGCATTTTTTTCGCCGTCACGCAGCCTCAGCCGGACCATGTCGCCAGCCTTTAGCTGGCCGGCGGATTTGATTACCCGCTTGCCGGACGAATCGGTGATGATGCTGTAGCCACGCTGGAGAACATTATGTGGGTTATACGCTTCCAGCTTGCCCGCCCCAGACTCCAACCGGTTTTGTAATTGCAGGAGATTAGCCTTTAATCGATCGCCAAGTTCGCCAGATATTCGACCAACGTCGGTACGGCGCTGGGCAACCCATTGTTCCAGCCGGAGAGAGAGCAATTTTGTGTTCGGTGTGGCAAGCCGGGCACGCCCGGCTTCGACGTTCATCAGTATAGCCCGCCGCAACCTTGCCTGCAGATCATGAAATGTTTTTTGTCTCATCTGGAACTGGTTTTTGGGACTAAGCGCGCCCAGGTGGCGCGCCACCCCGGCAAGACGGTTCCGAAATATTTCCGTCACCGACCGGACTCCGCGTCTTGACCTCTCCGTGCAATCGTCGATCTGACGGGCTCCGGTTTCGATAATATCCCGCAGTGTTGTAGATATTTTGTTCAACTGATCATCCAGATATTCCTCCACCGCCAGGCGCTCCGGGGCGATCTGTTCCGCAGCTGCTGTTGGCGTAGAGGCTCGCAGGTCGGCGACAAAATCGGCGATGGTAAAATCAGTCTCGTGTCCAACGGCGGAAACGATCGGCAACTTCGACGCCGCGATGGCCCTTGCAACAATCTCTTCGTTGAACGCCCACAGGTCCTCCAGCGATCCACCGCCCCGGCCGACGATGATCACATCAACTTTGCCATACTCATTAAACTCTTCAATCGCGTTGGCGATCTGTGCGGCGGCGCCTTCGCCCTGTACCGGCACAGGGTTGAGGACGATCCGGATCCCTGGGAACCTGCGCCAGATAGTGCGGATCATGTCGTGGGCCACGGCGCCTTTTGGCGAAGTGACGATACCTATCGACCAGGGGATATAAGGTAAAGGCTTTTTCAGTTCATCATCGAACAACCCTTCTGTGGCCAGCTGCTTTTTCAGCTTCTCGTACGCCGCCTGCAAAGCCCCCAGCCCTTTAGGCTCCATCGACTCTACGGTCAGCTGATACTCGCCCCGTTTTTCATAGACCGATACTCGACCGCGGCACACCACCTGATCACCATGGTCCGGCTCGAACTTTATATGTCCCCGGTAACCTTTCCAGATGACGGCGCGGATCTGGGCGGATTCATCCTTCAGCGTAAAGTATGCATGGCCGGATGGATAGACCTTGTATGCGGAGATTTCCCCTTCCACCCAGAACCCAGTGAAGCCAGACTCCAGCACAGCTTTAATATCACGGGTCAGCTCGGCAACGGTCAGGACCTTGCGGCCGACCGGTTCGTTATCATTATTCATAGCGTCTACCATTATGGCAGAGTGGCGCGCCATTTTTCCATTTCATTGGCGGCTCGTTTCATCGTGACGGCTCGTCGCTCTTTTTTATTTTTGATCTTGGTGTCCAGCGGCGGGAATAGGGAGAAGTTGATATTCGTAGGCTGAAAATTGTCTGCCCTGCCACTGTCGGTTATATAGTTCAGAAGAGCGCCTAAAGTTGTTGTCGCTGGAGGAGGGGCTGGTTTCATTCCCAAAAATTCTTGCGCTGTAAAAATGCCCGCCAGCAGGCCAGTGGCGGCAGACTCCACATAACCTTCTACCCCGGCCAGCACACCGACCAGCCGAATATTGGCGTCCGCTTTCAGCGTCATGTCATGGTCGAGCGCCACTGGTGAGTTTATATAAGTGTTTCTATGCAGTGAACCGAACCGGAGAAACTCTACGTTAGCCAGCCCGGGGATAGTACGGAAGACCCGCTGTTGCTCCTGATATTTAAGCTTAGTCTGAAACCCTACAAGGCTGTATGACTGTCGGTCGGCTGTTTCCTGGCGAAGTTGAACAACCGCATGCGGCCTTTTTCCGGTGTGTGGATCGGTAAGCCCCACCGGTTTCATCGGGCCAAAGGCCAGGCTTTCCCTGCCCCTGGAGGCGATCTCCTCGATCGGCAAGCATGATTCAAAATAGTAACGTTTCTCGAACTTTTTGAACTCAACAGCTTCCGCGTTTAGCAAATCATCCACAAACGCCTCATACTCACCCCGATTCATCGGCAGGTTCAGGTAGTCCCCATCGCCCGGATCGCCATACCTGTCTTGATGAAACGCGATGGAGTTGTCGATGGAGCCAGCGTCCAGCACCGGGGCGATGGCGTCATAAAAGTAGAGGTGATCACTGCCGGTCAGCGCGCTCAATGATTGCGCCATCGCGTCGGAGGTCAACGGCCCGGTGGCCATTATGACTTTATCGTAACCTTGAGGGATGGAGGGCGCCTCTTGCATTATAATGTTGATTGCTGGTTCCTGTTCGATCGCCTCGGTGACAGCTTGCCCGAACGCTTCGCGGTCAACCGCCAGCGCCTTGCCCGCTGGGACACGATGCTTCTGCGCCGCTGCAATTATCAACGAATCGAGCGAGCGCATGTCTTGTTTCAGCCTGCCGGTGGGCGATTCCGGTGATTCAGATTTTAATGAATTGGAGCAAACAAGCTCTGCCAGGTGGCCCGTTTTATGCGCCTCTGTTTGCTGCTGCGGACGCATCTCATAAAGGTCTATTTTGGCTTTGCCTTTTAACCGTTTGGCCAACTGCCATGCCGCTTCCGACCCGGCCAATCCGCCGCCAACAACCGCTACTTTAAACAGTTTGCCCTCAGCGTTCAGGACGATTCCACCATCTCTTTTTTGTAGTTGCACTCTTTGTTGGCGCACGCCATGAATGTGCCAGACTTCAGGGCTTTGATGGTAAGGAAAGTATATTCGCATTGCGGGCATGGCTCATCATGCGGCTCCGCCCAGGTGGTGAATTCGCATTTCGGATATTTGTCACACCCGTAAAAAATCCTGCCACGTTTAGTGCGTCGTTTGACCAGCTCACCTTCACATTCTTTGTTCGGGCATTTAATGCCTGTGCTTATCTGCTTGGTGGTTTTGCACTCAGGGTATTTGGAGCATGCAATGAATCGGCCAAACCGCCCGGTTTTAATCACCATCGGCGAACCGCACTTTTCGCATATATGATCGGTCGGCTCATCCGGCGGCGCTTCCTGTTTCTCCGCGACGGTACCGTCTTTTTCCAGCTTCATGGTGTTTTTGCATTCCGGATAGCCAGAGCAGGCCAGAAACTTGCCGAACCGTCCGAACTTGATGACCATCTCCTTGCCACACTTATCGCACTTGTGATCTGTCTTCTCCGCCTCGCTTTTCACGTTGCGCATGTTGGTTTTGGCTTTTTCCAGATCCTTTTCAAAAGGCTTGTAGAAATCGTCCAGCGCACTGGTCCATTCCTTGGCCCCTTCCTCCACCAAGTCGAGATCACCTTCCATCTTGGCAGTGAACTCCACATTAACGATATCCGGGAAATTTTCGACCAGCAATTCAGTGACCAACACACCCATTTCAGTGGGGGTTAGGCGACGCTCCTCGGTGGCGCAATACTCTCTTTCCTGAATGGTCTCCATTATACCTGCGTATGTTGACGGCCTGCCGATGCCTTTCTCTTCCAGCTCTTTTATCAGCATCGCTTCGGTGAAGCGGGGGGGTGGCTGGGTGAAATGTTGTTTCTGTTCCAGATCGAGTAGCTTCAGTTTGTCGCCCTGCGCCAGGTTGGCAGGCAATAATTTGTCGCCATCCGCTTGCGCATTTGTGTTTGGCTGGTCCGATGTCTCTTCATACACTTTCAGAAAACCGTCGAATTTCAGGATCGAGCCGGTGGCGCGCAATGTATAATCTTCCGCTTTAATATCTACCGCTGTAATGTCCATCTGCGCCGGGGTCATCTGGCTGGATACGAATCGTTTCCAGATAAGCTCATACAGCGCCATCTCATCCTTTGTCAGTTTCGAACGGATCGAATCGGGCGTTCTCATTGCCGATGTGGGGCGAATAGCCTCATGGGCGTCCTGGGCCGCTTTCTTCTTTTTATAGAAGTTTGGATCCTTCGGCAGATATTTGGCGCCATACTTTTCATTGATTAGATCACGTACGGAAGAGAGCGCCTCGGCGGAAACACGGGTGGAGTCTGTCCTCATGTAGGTGATCAGCCCGACCGGGTCACCCTCGCCCACATCCATACCTTCATACAGCTTTTGCGCGATGCCCATTGTTCTGCGGGCGGAGTAGCGCAGCTTCCGGCTGGCTTCCTGTTGCAAGGTGGAGGTGATAAAGGGCGCCGACGGGTTTCTTTTCCTGTTTTTCTTCTCGATTTTGGAGATGGCCAAATCAGCCGATTTTATAACCTCCGCAATTTCGGCAGATTGTTCTTCGGAGCCTACTTCTATCTTTTTGCCATGATGATGCAACAGCTTCGCCTCAAACGGCGGCGGTGTTTTACCTTCCACCTGAGCAACCAGGCTCCAGTACTCCACCGGTTCGAATGCCAGGATTTCCTTTTCCCGCTCTACAACAAGGCGGAGCGCCACGGACTGAACCCTGCCAGCCGAAAGCCCTTTGCGGACCTTTTCCCAGAGCAGTGGCGAGAGCTTATAACCCATCAACCGGTCAAGAACACGGCGCGCCATCTGGGCGTTTACACGGTTCTGGTTTATCTCGCCCCGGTTTTTCATTGCATCCTTGACCGCTTTCTTCGTTATCTCATTAAACAGGACGCGGTATATTTTTTTCCCTTTAGAGGTCTCTTCGGCTATATGGTGGGCGATCGCCTCACCTTCGCGGTCCGGGTCAGGCGCAAGATAGATTTCATCAGCCTTTTTCGCGGCCGCTTTGAGGCTTTTAAGCACAGGGCCTTTACCCTTGATGGTCACAAACTCTGGTTTGTAGCCGTTTTCCAGATCAACGCCAAGTTTCGATTTCGGCAGGTTTTTGATATGGCCGACCGTGGCCATAACATTGTAGCCTTTACCAAGATATTGTTTGAGAGTGGAAGCTTTCGCCGGTGATTCCACTATCACCAAAGCTTTTGCCATATGATTATGCGGCTCCTTTTTAGACTATTTACTACTTATAAAGCACTGATAAATCGTTTGCCAGCCATCTGTTTTATCAGGCCCTTGATTTCAAGGGAAAGGAGTATAGCAGATACTTTAGACATTGGCAAACCGCTCTGCTCAACGATATTGTCGATATGTTTTTCGGTATGGTCCACTATTCCAGCTATTATTCGCTCATCCCTGCCAAGGCTATCTATTTGATTTATAATCGTTTCAGGATGATCCACTTTGAGGTTTAGCTGGCGGTTGAGTATGATATCACGCATATATTCCGGCAGTTCATTGATGATATCTTCGGCTGACTCCACCAGTTTTGCATGACCCTTTTTGATCAAGTTGTTCGTCCCCTTGCTTTTTGGTGAGTTGACTGGGCCTGGCAGCGCAAAAACTTCCCGGTTCTGGTCCAGCGCTGAAAAAGCGGTGATCAAGGCGCCACTTTTTTCCGCCGCTTCGATTACAACTGTACCAAGTGTAAGCCCGCTAATCACCCGGTTGCGGATGGGGAACCGCATTTTGTCCGGCCCGGTGGTAAACGAAAACTGGCTGATAACAGCGCCATGATCCACAACTTTGCTCTGCAGCTCATGATGCTCCGGTGGATATTTAACATTCAGCCCACACCCAAGCACCACCATGGTTCTGCCACCTTCCCTGATTGCCGTCCGGTGCGCGATACCATCCACCCCTCTGGCCAAGCCGGAAATTACGGTTATTCCAGCATCGACCAGCCCCCTGGTCAGCTTCTCTGTCATCAGCTTTCCGTAGGTGGTAGGTACCCTGGTACCGACTATCGCCACGCTCATTTCATTTTCACCCTGCCATTGCCCTTGTATGGAGAGCACAGGTGGCGGAGCGAAAACTTTTGATAAAGGTTCTGGATAGCCAGGTTCGCCAAAAACATATATCGACGCGCCGATCTGTTCCGCCCAATCAACCTCCTGCTTTGCAATTTTCTCCGGATCAGTAGCTTTAACAGCATCCGCCAGACCGGGGGTGACATCCTTGACCGCAACAAGCTGCTTTATCGAAGAATTGAAGACAGCAGAGGCGGACCCAAATGCCGAGACGAGGCGATGGAATGTGCTGGGGTGCATGTATGGCACGGCGTTTAACGCTATGCGCGCCAACCGGTCTTCGGTCATGACCCTTTTCTGACTGCGATAAATTTCAAATAATGCTCCCGAACCATGTCCATGGTTTGCTTAACCTGATCAACCAGGTGGCCACCGCCGCCCTTTGTTTCCACGGACCTTGCCAACCTGCGCAGTAAAATTTTATCATCCTTTGGTATGGTATTGACAGACTGTTCCCTGTCCATCCTCAATGTGTCTTCGATCGAACGGTAAAACCGATAGGCGGTCGAAAGCTCCACCACTGTTTTGGTATCGAGCCATTTGCTCTTTCTGGCATTTTCCAGGGCAGAAATAGTAAAAGGTCCGTCAACGGAGCAATCTGCGGCGCTATTCATCGCAAGCAGCTGGCATATAAACTCTATCTCTATCAACCCGCCCTTGCCGAACTTGATATCTATCGCCCCCTGTTTTACTTTTTGAGTGGCGATTTTCTCCCTGATCCCGGCTATGGAAGCTATTTCACGGGGCGTTAGCGGCACCTCTGTGACAAACCTGCTCAACCTGTTCAAAACCTTTTTGCCAAACTGTTCATCGCCAGCCACGGCCCGCGCCCCCACCAGCGCCAGCCGCTCCCACGCCTGCCCCCGGTTGGTATAGTAATCGTCCATGGTGTTGTATGTCATCACCAGTGGGCCACCTTCACCCTCTGGCCGGAGCCGCATATCGATCTGGTATCCGGCGCCATAGGTTGTCATGGTGTGGGAGTTTTTAATAATCGACTGCGCCAGTTTATTCATATAGTCCAGGGCGTCACCATCGTCGCGCCCCTCCTTAGGCTCATAAAAGATCAGTAAATCGAGATCAGATCCAAAGTTCATTTCTCTTTTGCCCATTTTGCCGGCGGCGATCAACGTCCATTCAGCAGGCGCATCATCTGGTTCGCTTTGGTTGTTCAGATAAAGGTTTGCCACCGCTTTCAGATATTCTTCAGCCAGGATGGTCAGCCCTTCCATAAGTTCAAACCGGTCACTGATATCCAGAATCCTGCGAAGCCCAAGCCTCAAGCTCTCCCCCGACCGAAATGAGTTAATAAAAGTAATCTTTTCTTCATGCGATTTGGTTGGCCCGACAGAACGCAACTCTTTGGCGTATGTGACCCGGTCCGCAGGAGCGCCCACCGGGTTCGATCCCAGTAGTCTGTCAAACAGATCCGGCTGACGCAGCAGTATGGCGGTCAGATGTTCTGACGATGAAAATATGGCGGCCAGAAGCTTTATAGCGCTTTTATTTTCATCCAGCAGGTCGTAAAGCAGGTTTCGGTTCCTACCGCTCTCCACAAAGTTGGAAAACCCCAGAATTACATTGTCGGGCCAGGGGGTGGCTATAGCTTCGGCGACAATTACCGGGCCGAACCGATCGAACGCCGCGATGCTTTTGTCCGACGGGTGAGAGAATGAACTGCCGTTACGCAAAAGGTTTAGCGCCCTGGCAGAAGCGGTCGGGTGATCGAACTTCAGTGAATCTAGCCAATTTGCGGTGGTCTCTTCATCACCCAATGAGGTCGGGAATGTTTCGCGCCTCTCTTCATCCGACCTGAAAAAGAAAAGATCGAAAAGCTCTCGGATTCGGGTTCTCCGTTTTTTTAACTGCTCCATAAGCTCTTTGGCCGGATCGGAGCTATCTATACCCATAAGTCCTGCCAGCGAGTTCTGACGATCAATATCTTTCGGTATGGAATGCGTCTGTTGATTGCGAAGGTATTGCACCCGGTTTTCTATTTTACGAAAGAATATATATGAGTCGATCAGATCGTTATAATGCGGCAACGATAGATATCCCAGGTCCTCACTCTCCGCCAAAGCTTTCATTGTTGATTGGGTTTGCAGGTTTTTATACCTGCCGCCATGCAGCATCTGGAGCCATTGGGATATAAACTCGATCTCGCGGATGCCACCTTTGCCAAGCTTGATATTGTCACCTTTGTTTTTGACGCTTTTGCCGGTCAGTAACGATTTGTCGATTTTGGTTTTCATATCGGCGATTTCGTTCAGGGCTTTTTCGTCCAGATATTTCCTGTATACAAACGGATGCAGCCGGTCGATGATTTCATCGCTCACCTCCGTCGATCCGCCGCAATGGCGCGCCTTGATCAGCGCCTGGCGCTCCCACTGCCGACCCCATGATTCGTAATAGATCTCCATTGCGCCGATAGAGTTTGTGATCTCTCCATACTGTCCCTCCGGGCGCAGGTCCAGGTCCACTCGGAACACAAACCCCTCTTCATTCTGTTCGTTGAGCAAAGTGGTGACTTCCCGGGCGATCCTGACGAAATATTCGTGGAGTGGAAGTTGATCAGGGCCACTGGTTGTTCCGTTGTCGGAGGAGTGGACATACATAATATCGATATCGGACGAGATGTTCAGCTCACTTCCGCCCAGTTTGCCAAGGCCCAACACAGCGAAACTGGCAATACGTGGCTCATCATCGGTCAATTCTGTGTATATCGGGTCTCCATATTTTTCCCTGGCTCTGGTTTCCACATATTCAACCGCTGTATCTATCGCCACTTCCGCCACCACTGTCCATTCCGCCAATGTCTCTTGCAGTGGCGCCATACTGGCAAGCTCCCGGGCGCCTATACGGCATAGCTCACGATGCTTGAATATACGCAACGCTTTGGATGGGTCATATTCTTTCATCAACCCGCTAATATTTTTTGACATGTCAGCGCGGTTTCGCGGCTTGTCAAGGATCGACCGGGATAGCAGCCAGTCGACCTGTTCCGGGCGGGTAATCAGCCAGTCTGTTAAAAACTCACTTCCGGCGAACAAGGCCACTATCGGGCGCAACTGGTCCAGCCGATCGGCCAACTCTGGTTTAACATCGATCAAGCGTTCCAGGCCCCTTGAGGCCGCTGTCGGGTCCCCTGTGGTTTTAGAGAGCTCTTCTATGTTCATCCGAAAACTTCTCCCAACGCACATACTTTGGATGGTGATCCGCCGAAAAGATCATCCCACATCTCGATTCCTTCCATGCAAAGGTAGAGTGCAACAGAAGGAGCGATATCATCTATATAACCTTTCACTGTTTTAAACAGCTCCTGACGTAATGGTTTTACATATCTCATTTTGTTATCAGGGCAGAGGACGAACTCGGCGTTCAGGATGGTCGACCCGGGGAACCGTTCCCTGATCACAGGTTTTAGCGATGGATGGAAGCGCAGGGCGCCGAGGCTGATCCATTTAATATTGCCATTGGTCGCCTCAAACATTACGTCTATCACCATTTTATATTCTTTGCGCCAGTTTGGTTGATGCACGATAGGGTCGAAATGGAACGCCACGTTCCAGCCAGCCGTAGTAACTTTTCTTATAGCGTTCAATCGCTGATCCAGAGTGGCTGAACCCTTTTCATCAGATTCAACAATAGATGGTGTGTTCAACGACCAGGCGATCACTACATTGTCCACGGGCTCCAACTCCAGCAATCTATCCACATTATCTGTTTTCGTTTTCAATTCCAGCGTGGCTTGCGGCCTTTTTCTTATGAACTCGATCAGATCTTTCTCTATTCCCAGCGGAGCGCCAAACATGAGAGAGTCGGACAACTCCCCGGTGCCTATGCGGATAGGGCCTTTTCTATTCGCCAGCTCGGTGTCGATCTCTGCCATCAGCTTGTCAATATTAGTGGCCAGCCGGATGCGGTAGTCATTCAGATACCCTTGCAACACGCAGTAAGTGCAATCTATGGCGCACCCTTCCGCCAGGTCGACCACCCAGTAGTTGCAGCAGACCAGCCCCATTGTGCCTGGGCACTTACGCAAAAATTTGCCTTTGTTCGGCGCCAGGTGTAACACCCGCTTGCCCGCGCCCACCGGGTCGACGCTGTAGCGGAACTTGCCGTCATCAGAATTCTCCGACAATATCGTATCAACATCTGGCCATTCATTCATGACCCGGTGGGCTATATCAGAGTCAGCCGCTTCCGGTGATACGATAATTTTGTCTAGTTTTAGCTGTTTCAATATTCACACTGTTTAATAATCGTTATGTGGGTTATATGCTATCAGACAACGCGCTATAAAAGTTTTGGGATGTGGCGAAAATGGACCTAGCGCGCTATAAATCAAATGATTCCAGCTTGGTGTATATGGCGCCGCCTGGGTCGAGCTGACTTTCGTACAGTACCAGACTGTTAATCATCGCTTCACCCACATACGTATCATGGTTGTTATGGGTCAGCCGGATCAACCCACCCCTGGCGTTTTTGCTTTTCACACGGCCGATGGTCAGGTGTGCCTTGAACGGGCGCTCATCCCCAGGGATGCCGAGCAGCTCCAGATGTTCCGATAGCTCTGCTTCCAGCATTGAAAGTTTGTGGTTCTCACCTCCCACCCCGAACCATACTATTTGCGGTTTGTGCATATTCGGAAACAGGCCCATCCCCTGGATTGTAAGCTTTAATGGCTCTGATTTGATCGCAGCCTTCCGGGCGCAGTTGGCAATAGCAGGTATCATCTCGACATTGACATCGCCCAAAAACTTTAGCGTGATATGGAGGTTGCTGAACCGGACCCACCGTACATGTGATGGAGAGATATCGAAGCCGGATATCAGACGCTCCGCGTTGCTGATGACCTGTTCGGGCAGGTCAATAGCGAAAAATAACCGTCTTGTTTTTGAATTGTCTCTGTTCTTCTGGCCAGTAAGTATGCTAACCGGCCTCGTCCCCGTTTTCCTCATGCATAGAGCCGTATCTTGTATGTTCATTGCCGAAGGAGAGCGATGTCAGGTCGCTCATCCGATCCACAAATACTTTACCATAAAGATGGTCTATTTCATGCTGATAAACCCGGGCCTTAAAACCTTCCGCCCTGATTTCTATTTCCTTGCCGTCGCGGTCGTATCCGGTGACAGTGACTGCGTTAGCCCGGCTGACCCGGCCCCAAAGGTTTGTCAGGCTCAGGCAGCCTTCCCAGCCTTCTTCCATTTCTGTGGAAAAATCTTTCAGCTTTGGGTTGATTAATACAGATAGGGGCAGTTCCTCCGGCCCGGAGTAACGCGGGTTTTCTTCCATGCCCACAACGATGATCTGTACCGATTCATGAACCTGTGGCGCGGCAAGTCCGACACCGGAATATTCATCCTTGGTTTCGATCATGTTGTCGATGAGGGTTTGAATCTCCGGAGAGGTTATCATACCCACCGGCACAGGTTCGGCCCTCAAGCGCAAAACCGGATGGCCAAGCTGGGCCACCTTTAGAATAGCCATATACTTTTTTTAACCGTAGTACTTGGCCCGATAGGTTTCGAACAGCTCCATGGCTTTTGGTCGACAATTGGTGCAACCGGTCGATATCTTGGTCCGCTCCTGCAACGTTTCGAAATCCTGCACGCCCTCCAGAACTTCTTCCTCGATCTCATGATCGGTCACGTTCAGGCATTCGCAGATAAGCGTCGCAGTTTTTTCCTCAATCTCATCTTCACGCCCATTCTTGCGTAAATAATCGTTGATCGCTGATCGCAGAGCTTTATCACCCAACACAGAGCAGTGAATCTTGATCGACGGGAGCCCGCCAAGCCGGTCCATTATGTCTTGTGGTTTAAGCTTCAAGGCATCCTTGATCGGCATGCCGCCATTTTCGGTTACCATCTCCGACATCATTGATGTAGAGCCGATGGCAGACGCGCATCCGAAGGTTTTCCACTTCAGGTCATATATATTATCTTCATCACCCACCTTGATCCAGACTTTCATCATGTCTCCACAGGTAGGGTTGCCAACCATTCCGATGCCACTGGCGCTATATTCTTCTTCGGTTTCCTGGAGCACGTTTCGTGGGTTCGTAAAATGGTCCATCACAATGTCGCTATATCCGAAATTGTTATCAGTATCCATAATAAGGTTTTAACCTTTCAATTTAATTTACGTGTTTTTGTTTAATTATAACAGATGTCGATTGTTTAATTCCGATCCTCTTAACAAACACTTATATACAATATTTAACGGCTGTTTATGGATAAAATCTTAATGGCGATTTGTCAAGTGATTCGGATTAACTGTATATTTCTTTTCTTTGTTGTATATTTTATCATACATTTGTGGGCGCCTACCAGTTACCCTGATCGAAGTGATAACGCCATTAGCAGGTATAAGTAATTATAAAACAAATATTTATAATATTGGCTTCTTATGCCAGGTAAATGGCGCCAATATTGTAACATTTATATGACAAGTGAGAGCGAGCGGCATCTGGTTACTGTTTTCTTTCTTCCTGTTGTCTTCACTACTATGTCCTCACGCCGGTAACAGGAGGCCGCTTTGATTTTGGTGGTGGCGCGCTACATCTCTTCAAGTGCGCCCCGCCAAAATCCTCTTTTTAATCAATCATTATTTGGCGCTGCCTGGCAGTTTGACCAAATCCCACATCGGCACAAAAACAGCCAGCGCCAGAAAAAGCACTATCAACCCAATCATCACCACCAGGCCCGATTCCACATATGACGATAGCGCTTTAATATCCCGGCTGGCCTCTTTTTCCAGAAAGTCGCTTGTTTTCAACAATGTTTCATCCAATGTTCCAGACATCTCTCCAGCTTCAACCATTTGTGTGACCACAGGCATTATTAACGCCTCGTTTTTCATCGATAATGAAATTGACGAGCCTTCCTTAACATCATTTTTACATCTGTCGACCAGAGAACCAAGCTTCAGGTTGTCAGTCACTGTAGATGACGTTTCCAACGCCTGTATGATCGGAACTCCAGATTTAATCAGGTTGCCCAACGCGTTTGCCCATCTGGCCAGGGCGAGCTTCAATATAATAATACCTGTCGCCGGGGTCTTCAGCTTCCACGTGTCGTAAACCAGACGGCCCTTGCTGGTGGTAAGTATGAAGGAGAACAGACCATACATGATCAAGGCTCCTGTCAAACCGATGAGCCAATGGTTGTGGACAAACTGGGTAATGTTAACAAGCGCTTTTGTATATATTGGCAGCTCCAGCGGTGATCTGTTAAAAATCATCATATATCTTGGAATCACAAATCCTATAATGATCACCAGGGCAAAACCCATGGCGCCTAAAACTATTTTTGGATAACGGGTGATTTCTGTGATCCTGTTTCTGATCTCCAGCTCCCGCTCCAGCATTTCGACAAGATAGTCTAGGGCGGTATCTATACTTCCCGTTTCTTCACCTGCCGACAACATGGCAATATAGATATCAGGGAATATCTCCGGGTATTGTGACAGCGCGGCGCTAAGCGAGCCTCCATCTTCAATAGCGGCTTTTATCTGAATCAGCTTGCTTCTGAAATTCATGGATACGGTCTGATCAATTAACGCGCCAATGCAGGCTGATATTGGAATGCCTGCCTTCAATAAAGCTGACAGCCTGCTGGTGAACATTATTTGCTCTTCAGGCGAAATTTTTTGAGGAAACAAGCTCTGTCCGATTTTCTGGAGTGACTGCATCTTTTTGTCAGGCTTGATATCTGTTGGATATAGCCCCATTTTCAGCAGGCTGTCCGCAATGGAAGCTACAGTCGTTCCTTCCAAAGAACCTGTTATCAGCTTGCCCTGGTTATCCCTGGCGATATATTTAAATGAACTAGGCATTCTTTATCTGCCGTTTTATATTATATTTTTCAGCTCTTCCAATGTGGTTTCCCCGTTAATCACTTTTCGGGCGCAATCGTCATATATTGTATGCAATGACCCCGATCCGGATTTTGTATCTTTGGAGTTGCGAACAGGTTCTCCCCTTGCAATCTTTTCCACAACAGATTCGTTAACCTCCATATATTCGAAAACACCTGTTCTACCAAAATATCCACTGCCTTTGCATAGGGGGCATCCACTACCTTTATACAATGCTCGCTTGCTCCACTCGTCTTGCATGGCGGCGCCTTTATCTATTATTACGATTTTGCAATTCGGGCAAATTTTTCTCACCAGCCTTTGCATCAATACACCTTTCAAAGTTGCCGAAATAGATCGAGTCTCCACACCCAGGTCCAACAACCTGGTAACAACACCGGCGCAATCATTGGTATGCATTGTAGATAGAACCAGGTGGCCGGTCATCGCGGCCCGGGTAGCGATCTGGGCGGTTTCATCATCACGAATCTCGCCAACCATGATGACATCCGGGTCTTGCCGCAGCATCGAGCGCAATCCCCTGGCGAAAGTGAGCCCGGTTTTCAGGTTTACCTGGGTCTGCCGGACGTTTTTCAGGCTGTATTCCACCGGGTCTTCTATGGTGACTATATTTATCTTTGAGGAATTGATCATGCCTAATGTGGCGTATAAGGTCGTCGTCTTGCCAGAGCCTGTGGGGCCAGTGGTGATGACTATCCCTTGTCGCGAGAAGATAGCGCGCTGGAAATTCTCTAGAGTGGCGCACGCAAGACCGGTTTCCTCCAGCCCTGCAAAAACTGAATCTGGATCCAAAATCCTGACTACCACTGCTTCACCATATATTGTCGGAAACGTTGAAACGCGAAGTTCAATGGATTTGAAATCTGTACTAAATTTGAAATGACCCTCCTGGGGCAACCGGGTTTCCGAAATATCAAGTTTCGCTAAAATCTTTATCCTGGACACGATCGATTGCTCCAGATTTTTTGGCGGCGCAGGAACCTTGAACATTGAACCATCAATTCTGTGGCGCATGCCCAGGTCGTTCTCTTCTGGTTCAATATGAATATCTGATGCGCGGTCCCGAATGGCGCGGTTGATTATCGCGTCGACCAATTGCGATACCGGCAGCGGATCGGAGTTATAGCTTTCACTGTTTTCCCTGGCAAAGAAGCTCCCGGTCACTTTTTTTTGAGAAGCAGGATATCTGGTTTTGCACCCGGCGATGCTGTAATGATCATCGATCGCTTGTATAATCCTGCTTTCAGAGGCGATAAACGGCTCTATTTCACAGCCCAGTATAGTTGTCAACTCCTCGATGGCAGATAAATCTTGTGGCTCCGCCATAGCAATTTTGACCACATTTTCAACTTTTTCCATTGGGAAAACGGCATGCTTTATTGCCAAGTTTTCAGAGATGCGATCCAGTATTTCCGATGATGGTTTTACCTCATCCAGGTTTGCCATTGGAACGCCTAACTGTTTGGATAGGGCGATGGTCACAGTCTCTTCGGAACATAACCCCATAGAGGTGATGACTTTGCCAAGTCTGGCTCCATTAGACTTTTGTTTTAAAAGCGCTTTAGATAAATCATCTTTGTCAAGCGCTTTTGCCTCAACAAGAATTGCGCCAATAAGCTTTTTCTTTCTGACCCCCAGCATAACCACCCGATCATTTTTTGGAAACAGAGATTGAAGGCATTATACACAATACTATTTAGTAGAGGCTTGAAATATTATATAAATAAGCATTATCATAGCCATAAATCAAGGTCGGCATGCTGAATTAAGGGGTATGTGTTAGAATGGCTGGGACAAAAAACCAGACCGAAGATGAAACATCGATAGATGAAGGGCTCGGGCCGCTTTACTGGGTGGTGATGCACAACGACCCTGTTACTACAATGGATTTTGTTGTGCAGGTTTTAGTAGAGGTGTTTGGCATTGCCAGTGTTAAGGCAGTGGAGCTTATGTACAATATACATAACAATGGTCTGGAGCATGTAGCGCTTTTGCCACTTGAACGGGCGGAGTTTAAGGTGGAATCGGTTCACAGAGCCGCGAGAGCGCAAGGGTATCCGCTTACTTGTACTGTAGAGCTGGAGCAGTAGCTCCTAAACGGATATCTACAGGCTTGGGGAATTTAAACAGTTAAATTTACTGGAGTTGAAAATATGCTTGAATCTCTATGGGAAAACGCTGATTGCGCTGATCAACTTTGCAGGGAAGTGTTCATTGGGTTACCTCGATTTATACATACCGGGTTTTATATAATGGCTGGGGCGATGATGGCTTTGTTTCTCGCAGCGTCTTATATGAAGATAAATGTCTGGTTATCAGGCAGGGACGATGCGGACACACCAGAATTGCAGGGGATCACACCGATTGGTGTTATGTTCCTTTCCATTCGTAAACTGTTTTCGGCTGAATGCCTATTCGCTTATCGTGTAAAAACCCAGAATGTTGTGCGGCAATGGGCGTTGATGATCACCATGTGGTCATTCTATATGCTGGTGATTGGCACAGCTTTGGTCGCTATTGACTATGACTTTTTCTACGGTTCAATACTTACAGGCACTGTTTGGCAGGTCTTTTCATTGGTATTGGACCTTTCCGGCCTGTTTCTGCTGTTCACACTCGCTTTTTTCCTGTTGCGTCGTTATGTTTTCACCCCAGAGCGGATTGTAGGCAACTTTGAAGACGCCGCCATTATGATTCTGCTGCTGCTGGTTGTGGTTTCCGCATTTGTGTTGGAGGGTACACGGCTGGCCGTTCAGGATTTCCCGGAGCATTGGTCGCCAGGCGGAAATATATTTGGCGTTGTAATCAACGCTGTGTTTTTTGGCAGCAAACCGGCGATGCAACTGTTCTATATTATTTCATGGAGCGTGCATGTGTTCCTATCTTTTGCGTTCATTCTGTATATTCCATTTTCGAAACAGTTCCATATGTTCGCAACGCAGATCACCACCGCCAATGTCGCTAATCGGGAAAAATACCGGGCCGGTTTAATGTATCAAGACTAAGCAAATCGACACCTGGCCAGCTATTAAACTGGTCAGGTGTTTTTTATTCCTTCAGACCCAGCGCCCCTTTCAGCATTACACCTGCCGACGCAATAAAGAAAATCGCCCCTATCAGCACCACAGGCGCAAACATCATGGATGCGTCTGTCATGCCACGTAAAATTAATCCAACCGGCATTATCAAGGATAGTATGGATAGCCGAGAGAGCCACTTTTTCCCTAAGTCGGACAATGCGAGCCTGTCGACCATCACACCTATTATCATGTTGTACATTGCGAACGGCATGCCATGGGTGTGTCCAGCCTTTAATAACAAGCGGGCGTAGGTCATCATATACACATCCCCTTCAAGTTGATCTTCGATGGAGAAACCGAGTAAAAACCCACCCGCTGCAGCGAGAAATATAACTATGGCGCTTACGATTATGTTCAGTCTGCCAAATTTCAATTTAATTTCCTCCTTATTGTATTTTATTTTCTTTCCAGTCCGTTTTCCGCCAGTTCGACAGCTTTCATCAACGCTTTACCTTTGTTGATGGTCTCCTGATATTCGGTGGCCGGCACAGAATCTGCCACGATACCAGCGCCGATGCCCAGGTATGCGGTGGAGCCTTCGATCTGCAGTGTGCGGATGGCGATGGCTACATCCATATTGCCGGAAAACGAAAAATAACCAACAGCGCCACCATAGATACCGCGCCGGGTTTCTTCCATCTCTTCGATGATTTCCATGGCCCGGATTTTCGGGGCGCCTGAAAGGGTGCCAGCGGGGAAGGTGGCGCGCAACGCGTCATATGCGTCCAGCCCCTTGCGCAGTTTGCCGCGCACGTTTGATACGATATGCATCACGTGCGAATACTTTTCTATGGTCATCAACTCATTCACCTCCACACTGCCGCCATCCGCCACCCTGCCCACGTCGTTACGGCCCAGGTCGACCAGCATGATATGCTCCGCCAGCTCTTTCTCATCTTCCAGCAGCTCTTTGGAGAGGCGGCGGTCATCGTCGTCATCGATACCCCGTGGCCGGGTGCCGGCGATGGGGCGCAGTTCCACAACTCCATCCTCCACCCGCGCCAACGATTCCGGCGAGGCGCCTACGATCGCCCTGTCACCGAAGTTTAGATAGTACATATAAGGTGACGGGTTGACCGTGCGTAGCGCGCGATAAACCTGAAACGGCGGAACATGTAAAGTCGCATTCAACCGCTGGGCCAGCACCACCTGAAAAATATCGCCTTCGCGGATATAATCCTTGCACCGTTCCACGTTTTGCTCGAAGGTTTTCCTGTCGATGTTGCTTTCGAAGGTGGCGCTGTCCGGGGCGCCGGTCACTGTATCGAAATATGGTATCGGCCCTTTCAGCTTGTTTATAATCGCGTCGATTTTACCGACCGCTATATCGTAAGCTTCATCGCTGCCGTTCTCGTCCACCAGCGCGTTGGAGACAACCTTGATGGAGTTGGCCACGTTATCAAATATCAATATAGTGTCGGTCAAAATAAACATAGCGTCCGGGGTGTTCAGCTCGTCGCTGACGGTCTCTGGCATCTTCTCGAAAAACCGGACATTGTCGTATGTCAAAAACCCGACCGCGCCACCGAAAAACCGGGGCAGCTCCGGGATGGTGACAGGTTTGAACCGGGCCATGATTTTTTTCAGTTCATCCAGCGGATCGCCTTCCGCTTTCCAGGTTTCTGTTTTATCGGTATGGGTGAAGGTTACCGTTTCGTTTTCGTATATGAATACGTTGATGGGATTCGCGCCCAGAAATGTGTAGCGGCCCCATTTGTCGCCACCTTCCACCGATTCGAGCAGCCATGAATATTTCGCGCCACCCAGTTTTACATAGGCGGATACAGGGGTCTCCAGATCAGAGAAGATCTCTCGATAAATTGGGATCAGGTTTCCTTTTTCCGCTAGTTTTGCGAACTCTCTTTTATCTAACGAATACATATGTTTTGCTCAAAAGCTCTCATTTATTTTTATGTTTCAAATTATTTTAAACATATTACCGTTTTAGCTTTCATTTATCATCTCCATATTGTCTGCTGTGGGCAGCGCAGATTCACTGACGTGTAGGCGAAAATTCTTTTCTTGTTGTGCGGCAGCGCTCGCTATCCCTCATTAACCGCGGGACTATATGTATGCTAAAACAGTCGATTTTGGACTCTTCAAATGCTTCTTTTGCTTCTAATTCTTCACCTGCTATTTATTTCTGTAGACGCTCACTTACAGTTATATGTAATGCAGAATCCCTACCTAGCGCAAATTTGAATATCATTAGGTTAGCACCTTGATGATGGTGTTGACTGTGCCAGTGTTGTGGATACCGCTTCCAGATGTGGCGGACACGCCGTCGTGAATGACAAAGTCTTTAATAGTCAGCGTGCCGCCGTCGTTTAAAATACCGCCGCCAGGGCCAGTGAGTGACAGAGCCGTTGCGGATGGTGATGCCAGTAAGGGAAACCGTATGAGCCACGATGATAATAAGCAGTCGGCAACGTCTCTTCCCCCCGGATAATATTTGCTTTTCACTTTTTGGTGGAGGAACGTCTTCAGCGCTGGTTTGACCGCTTAATATGTGTGCCACCTCCGTCAACGCTTCAAACGCCTTGGCCTGCCAGTAAAGCGTCTCCACTTTCCCGATATTGGGCGCGTGCAGCAGTTCGCTGCATATTATAGTCAAAGCATCCGTGAATGCGAACTTTTTCCTTGTATAACGCATCCACTACCCCTGCAGTACGGTGTGTAAGGCATGTTTGCAAAACTTTACTGACTACAGTCCAGCCTTGGCCATTTTGGCGGCCAGTTCTTTTTGCTCCTTAGTGATTTTTGATGGGGTTTTGATTTTCAATGTGACGTAAAGGTCACCTTTTTTGCCGCCACGCAGTTTAGGGACACCGGCGCCTTTCACCCTGATTTTCTGGCTCGGGTCGGCGCCAGGTTTTACTTTAATATCACGGTTTCCGTTCATGGTGGGCACGCTTACAACTCCGCCCATTATCAGTGTCGAGTATGGCGTCTCCGCCTCCACATACAGGTTACTGCCGTCACGTTTGAACACCGGGTCGTCGGCCACTTTTATTTCTATATATATATCACCCGCTGAGGCTCCGCTGGCCCCGGGTCCGCCATGCCCCTTCAGGCGCAATTTCTTGCCGGTCTCTATTCCGGCCGGGATTTTCACCGTGTGTGTTTTGTTTCCAGAGCCTGTTTGCAATGTGATGGTTCGTTCGCCCCCCTCCACCGCCTCTCGGAAAGATATGGTCATCTCTGTCGTAAAGTCTTGCCCTCGCCGTGGTCCGCCACCCCCAAAGATGTTTTCGAACCCGAAGCCGCCCATACCGCCAGCGTCACCGGTGGAGGTCTGATACCGAACGCGCCCTCCTCTGCCGCCCCTTCCACCAAAAAGCTGGCTAAACAGATCTTCGCCAAACCCGAACTCCCGAAACGCGTCGCTGGCCCCGGCGCCGCCGAAAATATCTTCATAGCTGTATTGTTGGCGGAAGCTGTCATGGCCGAACCGGTCGTACTTCGCTTTTTTATCTTTATCGCTCAACACGGCGTATGCTTCACTTATCTGTTTGAACTTCTCTTCCGCTTCCTTATCATCCTGATTTTTGTCTGGATGATACTTTTTGGCCAGCTTGCGGTAGGCTTTTTTTATCTCGCTCTCAGAGGCGTCTCTGCCAACGTTCAACAGTTCATAATAATCTTGTGACATAACTTCTATTTTAACCTGAATAAACCAACTTTTGTCATAACCGTATCCGCAAAACCGGGCTACTCGTCCACCGCTTCGGTATCGTAGCTCAGCAGTGAATGGACTGTATAATCTTTCAGTTTTTCACGCCCCGGCAGGAATGTAAGCTCCACCAGAAAAGCCATCTCCACAATATCGCCCCCCAGCTTCTCCACCAGCGACGCGGCGGCGGCCATGGTGCCGCCGGTAGCCAGCAAGTCGTCTATCAGCACAACACGCTGACCCGGATCGATGGCGTCTTGATGAATCTCTATTTCAGCGGAGCCATATTCCAGGTCGTACGCCACTCTGTGGGTTTTATGCGGAAGTTTGCCCGGTTTGCGGATCAGCACCGCGCCGGTACCCAGCTCGTATGCCAGTACAGGCGCTATAATGAAGCCTCTTGCTTCTATACCGATGAACACATCTGGCGGATTATCCTTATATCTATCTATCAACATGTCGATCGATCGCCGAAACGCTTTCGGGTCGGCGAACAGCGTGGTGACGTCGTAAAAAAGAATTCCCTCCTTCGGAAAGTTCGGAATCTCGCGAATAGATTTTTTTAGTTCTTCCGGCATATTCTACCTTTCTGGAATATTGTCATCATATAAATCGTCAAAACATAAACTGCTGTGTGCGCATGTTATTATACTAGCCACTTTATATTCGAAGTCTATATCAATATCGAAAGTTTTTATATGTATATGAGATTTTTGGCCATGGCCCTGGCGGCTACACTCCTTGCCGGGGTGTCCGCCGCCCAGCTTACGCCCAGCTCCGAGAAGGTCACGGCAAAGGTAGCGCAAGACCGGGATGGCTATCGCCCGGGCGAATCGTTCCGCCTGCTGTTCGGGCTGAGTTTCGAACCGGGCTGGCACGGCCAATCGAACAAACCTTCGCTGGAGAGCCTGATACCCACCACCCTGGACATAGCGGCGGAGGGGGATGCGACATTCGGGCGGGTCTCATATCCGGAGGGCACGATGGAAAGGTTCGAGTTCTCAGAAACCGCGCTGTCCACCTATAAGGATACGGTATACATCGGCGTCAGCGGCGCCATGCAGACCGACGCCGCGCCGGGCGAATATCCGGCGGAAGCTAACATCACCGTGCAGGCGTGCGACGACACGTCGTGCCTGCCGCCATCGAACATAGCGATACCGTTTGTCATCAATGTGGTCACCGCCGACACAGAAATAACCATGCTCCGCGCCGATCTGTTCGCCGCAAACGAAGCGCTGTTCGGCGGTGCGGAGCAACCAGACGATGGGTCGAGTATCGCCGACTACCTGACAAGCAACGGGCTGCTGCTGACGATGGTTTTCATCTTCGTCGGCGGGCTGGCGCTCAACCTCACTCCCTGCGTCTATCCGCTTATCCCGATCACCGTTTCATATTTCGGCGGTCAGGGCAAATCGAGCCAGACCAAGTTAATTGCCAACGCCATCTTCTATCTGCTGGGCATGGCGGTGATGTATTCCACCCTTGGTGTGGTGGCGGCAATGACCGCCAGCCTGTTCGGCGCGCTGTTGCAGCATTGGGCGATGATCCTGTTCATCGCGGTGGTGTTGACGGCGCTGGCGTTGTCGATGTTTGGGTTATACGAAATAGCGCCCCCAGCTATTTTGACGGAGATCGGCGGCAAGAACCGCGAAGGCCTGGCGGGGGCGTTCATGATGGGCCTGACGGTCGGGATCATCGCTGCGCCATGCATCGGGCCGTTCGTCATCGGCCTGCTCACCTTCGTGGGTGAGACCGGCGACCCGGTCCTGGGGTCGGCCATGTTTTTCATGCTGGCGTTGGGGCTCGGCGCCCCGTTTGTTGTCCTGGCGATTTTTTCCGGGTCGATCTCATCGTTGCCCCGGTCGGGCGAATGGATGATCTGGGTGCGGCAGTTTTTCGGTTTTGTGCTGCTGGGGATGACCATTTATTTTCTCGAGCCGCTGATTCCGGAGCCCCTATACCTGCCGCTGTTCGGCGCGTTTATCATCGGCGCGGGGCTCTGCCTCGGCTGGATATCGAGCGCTGGCGTGGACGGTCATATTTTCAAAATGTTTCGCTGGGCCGTCGGGCTGGCGGCGGTGGCGCTTGGTCTGTTTATGATCACATCATCGCAATCGGCCGAGGGGCCAGCCATGAAATGGGAGAATGTAACGGCCAAGGCGTTGGAAGTGGCGAAAGCAGAGGGAAAACCTGTGGTGATTGATTTCACCGCCGACTGGTGCCTTCCATGCAAGGAGCTGGAACATTTTACTTTCAGCGACGAACAGGTGATCGAGACGGCCAAAAGTATCAAAGCCCTGAAAGCTGACCTGACAAAATCGGGCAACACAGCGGCGGAAGCCATCAAGGAACAGTTCAACGTCTCCGGCGTCCCGACCATAGTCTTTATCGACTCCAGCGGCGCAGAACGTACAGACCTGCGGTTCGTCGGGTTTATCTCAGCCGAAAAGTTCAACGAAAAGTTGCAAAGCCTCCTCAACTAGGCGTCAGAACGACACTTTTGTTACATTGACGGGATGGATGGGGCTGTTCTTTTGTTTGACTATTAATATTAACCGGCCCATCCACCTATTAAGAGTTAAGACCGTAAACAAACTCTGGCACAGAGCGCCTTGCGCGAAAAGAAGGGTAGTTCCACATTTATCCTGAGAGGGCTGGAAGCGCCGTGACGGCGCCCGACAGGACAAATGTGGCGTTACACCCCTTACCGAACTTCCCGCGGCAAGATATCGGCGCAACTCATCGTCTCGCAGAAATGGACGCCCACGAACTTCATATGTGGGCTGAGCATACCGGTTTTCACAGAGTCCAGTTTCGTGTTTCCGGTCACCTTGCCAATAATCAGAACTCTGCCAGACGTTTTGAATGTTCCATTCGGGATATCGGATACTTTTGCCATATTGTCGGATCCACGTTGCGATAATCTAAAGAGTCCATCGCTTCTGGATATCATTTGCAAAAATGTGGCCGGTATCGCCACCACTTTGCCCTCATAGTTATACGGGTTCGCCATCAGCTCATTAGCAGCGGGCCATGACTGGATATTGTGCCGGCTGACCAGCTCGTCGTGATTCTTTTTCACTTCTGCGTAGGTTATTGTTTTGTATACTTCTTCTTTGGGCGCAGGCCGGGCCACTGGCTCCTCAGCGGCCACTGCGACAGTCTCTCTCTGCGGTTCCACAGCACCCCCAATCTCATTCGCCTGTTCCATCTCTTCGACTGGCGTATCAGAGCTAGCCGTAGCATTCATAGTTTTTTTGGGGGAAGTGACTTTCTTTTTGGCAGGCGCCTTTGCGGCGGTTTTCCTGGGTGGAATACTGCCCAGTATATGAACAACATCCGCATGACCATAGGCCCGGGCCATATCCAACGCTGTTTTATTTTCACCCTCTGTTGCTTTTATGAATGGGTCAGCGTCTTTGGAAAGCAGCAGATTGACAATATCAGTTCGGCCAGATTGCGCGGCGTACATAAGGGGCGTTTGGCCACCGGCGAATTTGCTGTTCACATCAATACCCCAATCGATAAGCATGTTGACAATTTCGGTATGGCCGTTTTGCGCCGCCATAGCCAGAGCTCTGTCATTTTCTGCGCTATGTTCGGCGCCATTGCCAAGGAAGAATTCGACAACTTTGACTCGGCCCCTTTCAGAAGCCACCGTCAACGGTGTATCTTTCTTTACGACGGTAGATGAATTTATCCGGGCGCCTTTATCTATCGCCAGTTTTACTTCATGAATATCACCCTTCCATGCCGCATCCCGTAGCTTGTCATCCATTTCACTGGCAAAAACAGTGGTTGGCAAAGCAAGTAAAACAGCCAAACCAAATACAGTCGCGCGGAACATATCAATCATCAAACTCTCCGATATACTTTTATATAATGTCTTGCCCGTATTCTAGAGCAAAAGGTCTGGCCGGGCAACTAAAGTCGCTTTTTATCAGCATAGCGTGGACAGTATACTTTAGCCACTATCCCCGGTATGATCTGGTTTGCAAATTCTAAAAATCAGGCTATAATTACGCAATGTGGAAACTTGGGGCCTTAATATCATAAGGATTATAATGTCATGTTATATGCAGTGATTGGACTGGTCGTTCTAGCCGCTTTACTCTATTATTTTATTGCTTATCTTCCCAAACAGCGTGAACTGCGCGAAAAATTCCTCAGCTCTGTAAACAGCTCGCTGGACAACGGCGCCACGCTATTAGTCGATGGCAAGTATGAAGAAGCGTTGCACGAATTCGATGGAGTTTTGGCCCAGGCCCCTCTCAAACGAGAAGCCGAAGCGTTCGCCCGCGCTGGCAACGGCAAGGTGGCTTGTCTGATGCAGATGATGGGTGTGGATGACAAAGAGGCCCTCTGTCAACAAGCGATCACTGTTTTGAAGGAAGCGGTTGGCATGCCGAAACTAAAGCAAAACCCGATGGAATACGCCAAAGCCAACGCCAACCTGGGGGATGTGTACCGGCGGCTGGCGGTGGTCAGCGATGGCAAGGCCAACTACGGCAATGCAATCAACGCATATAGGGAAGCGCTGAAAATATATACTGCAAGCGATCATCCGGACCTGCATAGACAGATTAATAGCAGCCTGCAGGAAGCGAAGCTCGGTTAATAAGGGTTTAAACTCATTCATCCAGCCGGGGCCTTTTAGCATTAGGGCTCTCCAACTTTTTTCCGGTTTGTATAATTTTGTCCTCAAATTGCCTGGCAGTCAAAGCGGGTGGCAATAGGCCTGACGTTTTTTTCTGGGAACATGTTGGTCTGGTGGTAGGATTTGTGTTGCGCTTCATATGGAGTCCCCTGTTTTGTTGGTGTTTTTTGTTTTCCCCTCCTTGTCTACTGAATAAACGGTATTGGAGTCTCCATCATAACGAAACATATTATGCTTTCTTAATCAGTTGAGCATAAGAACATATTGGTTATTAAACTGCAGCGTTAGCGAACGTGATTGAGTCACGATAGACCTCCATTTAAACTATCAGAAAGGCAGTTCCACATCTTCCGTCAGGGAAACTGCGCTGGCCATGCCAGTTGTGGTATATTTGTGGTCGAATCAGGTCAATGCTGTTTATTGGCGAACATGAAACTTTCTAATTAAACAGGGTATAAGAACATGAAAAAAGTTTACTTACTAGCAATAGCTTTTGCCATGGTGGCGCCATCAATAATTATTTCATCAACCGTTACCGCTGCCGCCGGTAAACCGACCATGGCAGTGAATGAATTCAAAAACGAAACCCGCGCCCATTGGTGGCGTAGTGGTGTCGGCAAGGATTTGGCTGTGCTGCTGACGAACGAACTGGCTTCATCAGGAAAATTCAAGATGGTAGAACGCAAAAAAATTGGCGCAGTACTGGATGAGCAGGATTTGGGCGCTTCCGGCCGGGTGCGTAAGAAAACCGCCGCTAAATTGGGCAAGCTGACCGGAGCGCAATATATTGTGGTAGCCACGGTTACCGCCTATGAAGAGAATACATCCAAACGAGGAGGCGGCGTAAGTTTTGGTGGAATATCCATAGGAGGCAAAAAGGAAAAGTCCTATATCTCTGTCGACCTGGAAGTGGTGAACACAACGACAGGGGATATAGATTATACCCGTTCTGTAGAGGCAAAGGCGTCAGGCGGTGGGCTGAGCCTCGGCATTTTTAAAGGAGGATTCGGCGGAACGTTGGGCGGATCGGAGAAAACACCTCAGGGCAAAGCTATCAGAGCCGTTGTCATAGAAATATCAGAATATCTAGAGTGCGCCATGGTCGACCAAGATTCCTGTTTGAGTGAATATAAGGAAAAAGAGAGAAAGCGTCGTGAAAAAACGAAAAGCTCTATCTCGTTGGATGAGTAGAAAATGGGCGCGTCACGTAAATCGGGAAACGGCGTTAGTAGCTTCTGTTTTTCGAAAGAGGCGCTGAAATTTCTGGTTGGGCTGGAGAAAAACAACAATAAAGAATGGTTCGACACGCGCAGGGATATATATGAGGAACATTTGCTCAGCCCTATGAAAACCTTTGTTTCGTTGTTGGGCCGAGAGTTGGAGAGTAAACTATCCGGTTTGAACTATACGCCAAAGGTCGGAGGTTCACTTTTTCGAATAAACCGCGATATCAGGTTTTCCAAAGACAAACGCCCATACAAGACGCATACGGCTGCGTTTTTGTGGGTTGGTCCGTCGGCGAAGATGGAGTGTCCCGGTGTTTATATTCATCTGGACGCGAAAAATCTATTGATAGGAGCCGGGTTGCATATGTTTAGCAAGGATGGGCTGGACGCATACCGGAATTATGTGGATAAAAACGGCGCAGTCCTTCAAAAAGCAATCAATAAGGCGGATAAGGCAGGTTTTGAGCTGGGAGGAGAAAAGCTTCAAAGGGTCCCAACTATGTATGACAAAGGTCACAAATATGGCGAACTGCTGAAAATGAAAGGTATGCATGTGGGCAAAAAGTTTCCTGCGTCCGCCGCCACCAAACCTGGGTTGGTCAGCATGTTAAAAAAGGAGTATACGCCGGCGCTGGATCTGGTGAAAATATTGGAGCGGGCGCTGTTTTAATGCTTGCGAGTCTTTGTCCGTCCTATAATGGTTATGACAAACTGATTAAATTCAGGAGCCATATTTCTGGTATGATATTAACTTGACTGCGTACAATATATTTAAAAACTATCCTTTGAATTTGGAGGGATGAATTATGAAACGGGCTTTTTACCCTGTGCTTTTATTAATGGTTGTTTTTGTGGCTTCCCCCGTGTTTGGTCAAGACAAGACTGTCAGTCATGATGATTTGCTGGGCGCTTTGTCTGGCTATCATGATATTCCGGGCGCGGAATACTGGTCACAATTCGACGCTGCCAGCGCCAGCTCTGGTTTAATGAGTATTGTAAACAGCGTGGATGTGCCTTCACCCATGCGCGCCAGAGCGTTAAAAGCTCTTACATATTTCAAAAGTGACGATGTTGCCAGGCATTTAGCCTCCATCGCGCAGAATGAGCAGATGCCATATATCAGAGCGGCGGCTTTCAGCGCGCTTTCGCAGGTGAGCAGCCCCGCCGAAGGTTTGCAGGTATTGAAAAACGCCCTGGGTGATTCTGATGTTATGGTCCGATTGACTGCGGCTCGGGCGCTCCGTGGTATGCAAACCGAAGAAGCGGCAAAAGTCATCGAAGAAAGCCTTGGGTCAGAGACGAGCAGTACTGCCAGATCGATAATGACAAATATTTTGGACCAGATGCGCGAATAGCCAGGACAGGCGTACATTTTATATCAGCGGACCCTTGAGATGATTTTCACAAGGGTCCTTTCAGTTTCCAAGGTATACTGCTGTGGATTTTTCTATAGACGCGCTTGTATTATGTGGCGACAAAGGCGCAAGCAAAGCTATTTATGGTGAAAGCAAAGCATTTCTCTATTTGCATGGCGCGCCACTATTTATCCATGTCATCAAAGCATTGGAAAATGTTTCCAGAGTAAATCGTATTTTTATAATAGGTAACAAGGAGAAACTGGATAGCCATCTGAATTGTGAGGCTGGTATGGCTGAATTTACCAAACCGATAATCCTCCTGGAGCAGCGGAAGAACCTGATCTTGAATATCTGGAACGGATTTCTGGCCACCCTTGACCGGTATGAGGAGGGGGATGAGAAGAATAATCGAGAGCTTTTCGAGAGGGTTGCTTTGATGCTGCCGGGTGATTCACCACTTATATCAGCCGATGAAATCAACGACTTTCTGGATCGTTGCGATATGGAGAAATATGATTATGTGGGAGGGTTAACCGATAGCGGAACGATGAGAAGATATTACCCGACCGATGACAAACCGGGGATAGAGATGGCGTATATACAACTGCGTGAAGGGGCGTATAGAATAAACAACCTTCATCTGGCCCGCCCGTTCGCATGTTCCAACATGGATGCGATCCAGCAGATGTATAACGCCAGATACCAAAAAGATTTCAGCAATGTTATAAAGCTCACTAAAGGTATGTGGGCGAATCATGTAAAACTACAAAGTCTTGTGATCTACTTCATGTTACAACTATCGATGCTGTTGGCGTATTTACGGCTTGACGTATTGAAACGTTTTATCAGACAGTATGCGCCGATGGAAACTGTGACCAAAACAGTCGGAGATATATTGGGAATGCGGTTCGGCCTGGTGATAACCAGGCGGGGCGGGGCAGCGCTGGATGTTGACAACGAAATAGATTACGAGACAATGAAACTTCGGTTCAACGAATGGAAAAAGCTTCAAAAAACGGAATTCACAGACGTTCCGTTAAGAACTTAGGCCATGCAATCGGCTTGATTGCAGGCCCGGCCCTGATACTGTTCGCGCCAGATAGCGCCTGGGCCTGGGGCGTTGGGATGCATATCGCCCAGGGCAGCTTTATCATGGAAAATCTTGCCATGATAAAGCCCGCCATAGCCATGGTCATAAGCGCCAACCCGATGGACTATCTGTATGGCAGTATCAGCGCAGATATTTTTATAGGCAAAGGGTATAAACGCAGGGAGGACCATTGTCATAATTGGAGCGTAGGTTTAAAAGTGCTGGAAGAGTCGCATGATGACTCTACCAAGGCGTACGCTTATGGATATCTGTCGCATCTGGCGGCGGATATAATAGCCCACAATTATCTGGTGCCGAAGATGCTATCGACACAGCCTGCCTCCGACAGAGTGGGCCATGTATATTGGGAGTTCCGGGCAGACCGGTTCATCAAGAAACGTTACTGGAAAATGGCCAGCAAGGTAATATCAAACCATAACAAGAGCAACGACACCCTTATCAAAAGTGTTATGAAAGGGGGCGACCTGCGATTTGGCGCAAAGAAAATGGTATTCAAAAGGTCAATCAAGGTCAGCGACTTGATAGTGTGGCGAGAGCAGGTTGACAACGCATTATTCGGCAGGCGTAAGCTGACTAAAAAGCAGGTCATCAACCTGAATAACTATTCGATAAACATGATCATTGATATGCTGGTGAATGAGGAAGAAGCTGTGTGCATGCGTTACGACCCGGTGGGCACCGGCAGTATGCTCAAGGCAAAACAGTTTAGGAGTCAGCGAAACAATCACATATCGGCCAATGAGATCGACCAGTTTTTCCAGGTCCCGGATGATATAACAGAACTATCTTATGTGGACGCCGATTCGACCCGGTTTTAGTATATCCCGGCCAGCGCGCTGATTCGGTTTTCCAGTAAACCATGGTTTATCAGGTTGAGCGATTTTTTAAACCATGCCAATGCGTTGTTTTCATCACCTTGCCTTATGTGACACAACCCAGCGCGGTATGGAATCATATGGTCCAGCCTAAACTCTGGGAACAGCTCCTGATACATCTTTCCCGCCGCTTCATATTGGCCGGTTCCAAAAAGAAGGTCGGCCTGGCGCCTATTTAGCGCTGGTTCAATCTCTTCGCCCTCTTCGGTAGCGTTTATCAGCATGTTCAGATATTTTTTCGCCTGGACATACTCCTGCTTCTCCAGGTAATAGCTCACCAAAACTTCGGCCGGCTCCAACGCATCTGGGTCGATCTTCAGCGCTTGTTTGAACAGCTTCGCGGCCTCTTCCTGTTTACCCAGTTGGTATAGCCGGTCGCCATTGATAATTTTTCTCCAGGCGCTTCGTTTCTGTCTATTGGTCAGATTCAGCAATATATTCATCAAATGTGAAATGATCCAATATATCGTCACAGCCAGGTCATCCAGCCGGTCCATGAGCCAGCCAATGGGGCCAGCGAGAGATGGTTCACTACCTTTTTCGCCCGTATCGTTTGGATGCTTCATGAGTATGGCCTTCTCTGTCTCCAGCAACGCAGCTGCTTGAATATCAGCGGAAGCGTGGGGCAATACTCTTGATATGGCCTGCAAGGTGGTATGCTCGCCATTGATGAATTTTATGATACCGTATAGCGCTTGTACTGAAAGGTTGCCGGGGGATTTTTCTGCCGCTCTGACGCAAAGTTTGGCCGCGCTATCAAGCTCGCCAATTTTATATCGATGATTCGCCGCAAAGAAAAGAGCCGGCGCTGAAGAGACCTGTTCGTTTATCAAGGTATCGAAATCGCCACCATCACCTGCCAATAGACCGCGCCTGATCCGAAGCCTGTTATCACGGTCTGAATCGGAAGAGGCGATAGCGGTATCCAGCGCCTTGATGGCTTCATCCCGCTTGCCAACAGCATTCAGTTTGGCTGCTTTTCGGAGCGCCCGCCAGGCTTTCATCGGTTATTCTGGCTGGATGATTACCATAACAGGTTGTTGCGCAGCTCGAAATTGGCGCTCCGCATCCTTTCGCACAGCAAGTTAGCGATATTCCTGATTAATTTATAGCCCGTTTTGTAACCATCCTTGATTAACTGATTCAGATCTTCATTCCGGAGCCGCAGGCAGGATACAGCATCCTGGGCGATGACGTTGGCGGAACGGCGGGAGTGGTCTATATATGAAAACTCCCCAATAACACCAAAATTTTTGATTACCCGCAAACGGTGCATTTCAGCAGTTTCATCGATGCGTTTTATCTCAACCGACGCCCAGCCTTCATAGATAATGTACAGATCCAGATCAAAATCTTCCTCCTTGATAATAGCTTCACCCTTGGAAAAGTCGCATGGGATCCCTATGGCCGCTAGTTTTTCCATTTCGCTCAGCTCGAAACCATCAGCAAGTTTGCAATGCTTCAGAATCTCTACTTTGTCCATGTTTCCCTCCCATTAATTTAATGGGCGTAGTTTATTCCGGATCAGGCTTGACCTCTTCGGGATTGTCTGCACTATCCTCAGTAACAGCAGCAGACACCTCTTCTGTCGCCACTTCCTCTGTGGTCCCTTCTTCAATTTCCGGCGCCGCCTCCGGCTTTACGACCAGGTTCAATACAGCCGTTACTTGCGGGTGGATCTTCACCTGGGCCTCGAACTGCCCAACTTTCTTTACTGGTTGTGACAGCGCTATTTTCTTCTTCTCGACCTCGAATCCTTTCTCCTTTAACGCTTCTTCGATATCAGCGTTGGTCACAGAGCCGAAAAGCTTGCCCTCTTCACCAGCCTTTCGGATAAACTCAAGTTCACCCACCGCTTCGAGCGTGGCTTTGCTAGCCTGGGCCGATTCCATCATTTTGGCGATTTTCCTTGCCCTCTGCTTCAGGTTGTTTTCATAGGTCTTGATATTTTCCGCCGTGGCCGGGAAAGCCAGCTTCCTGGGCACAAGGTAGTTGCGTGCGTACCCTGCGGCCACTTCAACAGCGTCCCCCGGTTCGCCCAGTTGCGGCACATAATCACTTAATATCACTTTCATTTTATTCTCTCCAGCCTTTCAAATCCGGTTTATATATATTTATTGTTAATCTTGTTGTTCATTATTTGGGGCGTCCAGTTTGCGAAAGTCCGCCCAGACATCAGCAAAGCCGATCATGCTCACCGCCACTATCAACATCATTTGTGAAAATACAATGAAATAACCAATAGCTCGCAGGATAACAGGTATACCCAATTTTGCAAAATAGAAATGGATAATAGCGATACCCTGGAACAGGTAAGCCAACCCGGAAATTATCAGGATGTTCAGTCCTACCGCGCCAGCAAACCCATCAAATAAATATGTGGCTATCCCGCCTGCGATCACTGCCCAAACTAGAGTATCAATTGTTCGCCATTTTGAAAAATAGTGGCCTTCGAAGTGGATTCCCAGTCCTAATTTATCAGATAAAATATTGATTACTAAATAGTTTACAACAACCAGAAACACGACACTGATAAACGCCATACTGAAAAATGTAGTCATGAACAAATTTATCATTGATTCAGAATTATTCTCCACCCATTCGATATAGCTTTGCTCCATACCAACATTTTTATAAGTTTCCAGCATAGTGTCTATCGCCGCTTTGGCCCAATGGGTCAGCCCTTCAAAGAAGCCAGTTTCACCGCCAGAGCCAAAGAGAAGCAACAGTACAGCACCAACGGAGAAAGGTATCAAGGCAGAAAATGTGATCGTCATCTCCAACGATGCCGCGCGCCGGTAAGCCTCCGACAACGCCAGCGCTACAAGTCCGCAAAATATCAGAAAAAATAAAGCGTTAGCCAAGCCACTTACGGCCGTTATTATCAAGGCGCCAACCCCAACGAACATCGCCCCCGCCCTTTGACCATGTACTAGAAAAGAATAGTATAAGGGTACAGGCGCAAACAGTCCTGCAGGGGGGATAAACGCTGATAAATAGAACAGGGTAAGTGATGCGGCAAGGGGAAGCGTCGTGTGTAGCAGGCTTCGCCCACCATTTCGCCCTATGGTATGCGTCATGACCGAAGCCTGTTTACATATTTGTAAATGGTATCAGCGCTATGGACCTTGCCCGTTTGATCGCCACTGTCAGCTTCCGCTGATGATTGGCGCAATTACCCGAGATTCGGCTGGGGATGATTTTCCCTCGTTCCGTGAGCAGGTTTCGTATGGTTTTGATATCTTTATAATCGATATGCTCGATTTTCTCCAGGCAGAATCGGCAAACCTTTTTTTGAAAAAAGGTCCGCCGCTTGAAACCGCCTTTGCTTCCCTTTGAATTGAATTGTCTGTTCATTTTATTAATATCTCCTTATCGCCCAATGCCCGGGCTGGTCGTATTTTATTTATTAAGTAGCTGAAAGTTAGAATGGCACATCTTCATCCATGCCGCCACCGCCGCTGTCAAAACTGGATCCACGGGATTGAGACTCGGAGCCTCCGCCCTTGCCACCCCCGCCGCCGAGGAATACCACGCGGTCTGCGGTGACTTCAAGTTTGCTCCGCTTCTGACCATCTTCTGTTTCCCAGGCGGAGTATGAAAGCCGACCGTCAATAGCCACGGATCTACCCTTGGAAAGATATTCAGAGCATAGCTCCGCAGTTTTGGCCCAGGTGACTATATCCACAAACACCGTTGACTCTCTATCCTTGTACTTCTCGTTCATGGCAAGGCCAAACTTGCACAATGCAGAACCACTGGGTGTATAGCGAAGCTCCGGGTCACGGGTAAGGTTGCCGATCAGCACTACTTTATTCAGGGTCGCCATTTTCAATAACCCCCTGCTCAACAGGCGCTTCCGGAACGGTTGTGGTTTCCGAAGTTGTTACATTTTCATTTTCTAATTTAGGTTTTTCTTCCGCTTCATCGAAAGGAGTTTTGTTCTGGTTACGTCCGGCGGACCCGTCGAAAATAACAACCAGCCCTTTCAGGATGTTTTCGTTGAAGCGATAGTTTCTGTAAAGCTTGGCCACGATATCCGGCCCTGCGGAAAAGCGGATCAGCGAGTAGAAACCGTACCTCTGCTTTTTAATGGCATAAGCCAGTCGCTTTTTACCCCAGTCGCTTTTTTCGTTGATTCCGCCCTCTTCAGCTTCGATAAAGCCAGTCAGCTTTGTTACTTCGTTTTCGATCTCTTCGTCGGTGAGGTCAGCCTTGATGATGACAAGGGTCTCGTAGTCCTTACGCGCATTTGCCATAGGATCTCCTTTCGGTTATCAAGCTCCATCCATTTTATACGAAGGAGCAAGGAGTTAATATTAAAAACGAAAATTATAACAGAACAGGTAATTGTTTACCAAAGGAAAAACTTGATGGTTTTTTCAATCTGTTGCTCGAGCTTGTCGAATTTAACGCCAAGTTTGGTGATTTGTGTGGCTGGGTCCGTCACTACGTTCATGATTTCACTTTTTATATTTAAAAGCTTGTTTTCATCCTGCCCTGGCAAGTTGAAGGCTATGAACAACGGCTCGCCTTTGGCAAACTTGTATCGGCTCATCTGGGCTCTTGTAACCTCGAACCCCATGCCAGTGGCGCTTATATCAATGACTTTCACATGAACCCCTTTTTTCATGCCAGAGCTCACTTCTGGTGTTCGGCTGATATAGCCGTAAACATTTATTGGTTTTCTGTAGTTATCCCGTACATTGGGGATCAGCATGAATTGCTGATTGCACGATTTACATGTAGCCTTTGCCGATTTTTTTAATGGCGCGTTAAGTTTTATGACTGATTTGTGCCCACACCCTGGACATTTGAGCTTTAGTTCCGGTGAAGGATAGAATACCAGCTCAGGTAAGCTATCCTCTGTATCGTCGGTTTCGGAGATCATCTTTACATTACCGATTAATCAATAGATAATACAATAATTTTAGTTAGTTATTCGCATACAGTAAACGGGGATTTCCCCCACTGTTTATATTATAAGTGTTAACACTATTTCAAGGCTAATAAAATTAAATAATTATATCGAATTTTTGCTATGAATCAAGTTATGGAATTTGCTGAAAGAAATATCGGCCCTGTTGGTCTTGGCGCCTGGGGTATCGGTGGCCCTCCATTCTGGGCCGAAAGAGACGAAGCCACCGCCGTTGCCACTGTACGAAAAGCGATAGATTTGGGTGTTAACCTGATAGATACTGCTCCTGTTTATGGATTTGGCAGGTCGGAGGAGATTATCGGGAAAGCGATCGAGGGTGTGCGGGATAAAGTTTTGATTGCCACAAAATGCGGATTGCGATGGAAAGAAGAAAAACTGGGTGGAATATATAATAACCTTAAGCCAGCGTCGATTTTTGAAGAGCTGGAGGCTTCTCTTAAAAGATTGAAAACAGACAGAATAGATTTGTATCAGATACATTGGCCCGACCCAAAAGTCTCTCTTCAGGAGCCGTTGGTGGCGCTGTCACTGCTGAAAATGCAAGGGAAGTTACTGAACATTGGTGTGAGTAACTTTAGCAAGGAGCAACTGGAGGAAGCGAACCAGATTGCTGAAATAAGCTCTGTTCAGCCAAAATATAACCTGCTGGAGAGAGAGATAGAAGATTCGATCCTGCCTTATTGCCAGGCTAATGATATCAAGGTGTTGGCTTACAGCCCTCTTGCCTCTGGCCTGCTGACCGGTAAATATAGTGATCGCTCACAACTGGACGGCTGGCGCTCCAAGGGCAATATGGGAATATTTAAAAAAAAGACGATTGGTCCGGCCCTTGATAAAGTACAAAAATTAAAAGAGTTTGCTGATAGTAAAGGCATATCACTGACAAACATGGCCATCCGCTGGGTGATAGACCAGCCAGGTGTCACCTGTGCGCTTGTGGGGGCCAATACACCAGGGCAGGTCGAACAGAATATCAAAGCTGTTGATATGAAGCTTGAGCAGAGTGATATTGAATCTATAAAATCTATAATTGGTTAATGTGGTCCTGCCAAACTATACAAATCTTCACTTGGCGTTGGTAATATACTTTCCATTAATACAATTCTTTTAATCGTCATAGTTTCTGATAATCTGATAAAATCCGTGTTGGGGTAGGAATCATGGATATTACCAAAATAATACGCAACTTATTAAATGTTGCAATCGTCGCGTATTTGCTTGCCTTCGCCTATTTCGCCATTTTCGGTGGATTTGATATAGACCTGAGAGGTTTTGGTATACCCTTCAGGATACATATGGCCGATATGTATAAACCATCAAAAATATTTTTTATTCTGGTTTTGGCGCGGTTGACCCTTGGCTGTTTCGATTCAAAATCTATCGACTATATAAAAAAGCCTTTTGTTCGGTTGTATAACTCTAGGTTGACCAACCCTTGCTGTATATTGCTCGGATTAATATTTCTGTTCGCTTTATTCCTTCGAGTTTGGGGGCTGGGGCAAGGGACGGAGCAATATATTTATCATCCGGACGCCCCAAAGCAGATAAGGGCTATATTCAATTTTCTTGAATGGAAATACAGCTTCGACCTTCGGTTTCTGGGAAACAGTCATTTTGCTGGTTATCCATATTTCGCCATGCACTTCCCGGAATTTATTCTGAGGTTTATCAACCTGTTTGACAGCGTCACCAGCTTCAAGGTTTTTAACGAAAACTATAATACCGCCGTGATGGTGGCGCGGCTTGTCAACATTGTTTACTCAATTTTCATATTGTTTCTGGTCTACAGGATCGGCATGAAGATAAGCGGCAGGTTTGTCGCTTATCTATCTCTGTTTCTATGTTCAGTCTCTATCATACAGATCCATATGGTTAAATATGTGGGCAACGATCTGCCGATGTCTTTTTTCTCTCTTATAGCTGTTTATTTTGCATTGAAAAACCTGCAAGGCGAACGCCTGCGATGGTACATCCTCGCAGGCTTGTTCATAGGTTTGTCTATGGCGAGCAAATATAATGGGGCGCTTACCTTCGTAATTATTGGTTTGATTTATCTATCACTCAGAGAAAGCTTTGTGGATACGCTGAAATCTTCCGGTTTGATTATTAAGTCTGTGGTTACAGCGTTGCTTCTGTTTTTCTTTGTCAACGCCAACTTTTGGGTCGACCCGGAAAATGCATTTAGAGCTATAAGGGAAAGCAGTAACCTGGTGGCTCATTATGGACTGTACAATCATGGTCACCTGGAGTTTCTGTGGTCGCATTTAGCTTATAACTATTACGTTTTGAATGGAGTATTGAGTCCGGTTCCGGTCTGGATAGCGGCGGCGCTCCTTTTTGTTTTGGTGGCGCGCAGAGGCTCTGATCATTTCTATCTATGGGCAGGCCCTGCCATAATATTTATTGTTGGCAAGATTACGATGCCTGTTAGCGCCGCTAACCATTATTTGAATATAGCGCCAATATTTCTGATAGCGATATCCATGGGCGTCAATGAAATTATGAAAATGATTCGCTACAGGGGCGTTGGCGCAGCCATAGTCGCCCTGACATGCATATACCCAGCATATTATGCAATCGGGGATACAAGCTTTTGGAGCCTTCGGCCCTTAAAGCATGAAGGACAAAAATGGATGAGCGAAAATGCAGATTATGAGGCGCATGGCGCTTATGCGCTTTTCTATTTTAGTGATTGCTATACTGACTCTGTCGCCGGCAGGGACCCGGAAACAAACAGGTTTGTAATAAACAAGTTTTATTACGACCTGCCCAAAGCTCCATCTCTGCACAGAACCAGAACCAATTGCCTGGCATTGCTTGAGCCTGATCCACTGTTTTTCCCGAATACACACTGGGTTGATGATGAGAACAGAGCAACAATTTATCCGGCCAACTATAATTTGGTGACCACCACCAAAAAATTTGTAACGACCAAACAGGCGCCGGTGGAAAGGCTTGTTAAAGCCAGTGAGCTGAAAGGAGGAATAACTGTATTAACTGACAATTGCTCTCAAATGAAAAATAACAGAGTTAAGGTGAATATCGGCGGTAAAAAGTTCGAATATAATATGGCGCCGGGAAACAAAGTAGTATCAGAAGTTACCGCCCCAAATCGTACGTGGCTATACTTCGGGGAGTATGTATCGGTGATCGCGGAATCGAAGGAAAGCGCATGTTGGTCCGTTGGAACGAACCCGCAAGATACTGGAGATATTAAACTGGCTCTGGGCGCCAGGGAAAAGGCTGCTGAGTCATACCTGGAATCAGGATCACCATACAGTCTGATCAAAGCATACCTGGAAGGTTCTGAAACCCAGAAAGAAAAAGCTCATAAAGAAATAACCAGGCTTTATCCCAAGCTTTTAACAGGAGAATATTTGAAGAAAGCTACACACTCCTGGAATGACGCGGCAAATTATACCAGCAATCTTTTTGATATAAAAATGGTAAAAGAGATCAAAAACACAGATACTACTAATGTGTCCGATCCGGAAAATATAGAGTCAGTTGGGCCAGGCGAAACATTGTATGGGCCATACATTCCTCTGCTCCAAGGTGATTATACATTATATATAAAATGGAGCGGGAGTGAGCTATTGCGCTCTTTCGATATCGACATTGTCAGCTTAAGAAGCAAAAATGTGATAACAAAGAAAAAAATAACTAATAACATGGCCAAAAATTATGCCACTATCAATTTTACCATAGAGAATTTTATGGAGCCGGATATTGAGTTTCGTTTCTATAATGTGAAAGGCGCCCGTCTATTGATTGGACAGCTATTGGTTAAGCCGCAGTACCACAAACCGTTGAAGCGTCTGTTACAAAAATTTCAGCGCGCTGTCCACCAGCCACAACCAGAAGTATCGCAAAACTAAAAAGCCTGGATAACCAAACTATCCGCCAAAATAGAGGGCGGAAATGATATGAAGTGAGACAAGAAAAAGAAACGTTATCGATATTGGCCTATGCATTTTACGCCATTTGGCCAGGGCCTCTACAGTAATTGAAGAGATAACCAACTTCTCCTCTGCTTGTTCGCGAGTGAGGCCTTGATCGATAAGCGCAGATCTCCTATCGCTGATTTCTTTGTACGCTTTTGTATAAATAAATCTGCCCACCAGGCCGGATAGTGTGGCCGTCAGCATCGCCAATGTTGTGAAAACAGGCGCCAGTGCGCGAAAATGAGCCCCTCCATGAACCCCGATCAAAACTACACCGATAATGGCGAATAATTGGTGCGCGTCCAGCCAATCTTTCAACCGGCCAGGAAAACGTTTAAACCTTTTTTTTACTGTATAACCGGCCAAAGATAAAAATATCATTAATAGTCCGATATTACCCAAAGAATGCATAAGAAGATGATGCAGGTCCCTGGTTTGTGTGGTCAGGTTGTCGATGAGAATCTCTATCGCAATGGTAATGGATATAATAATGGCGCTTAGAGATAGTAAAATTGCAAGACGCCCAAAAGTCCGCAAAACTGTTATCACACCAGCCTCAATACCATTTAATTTTAGTCATCATCGTGATCATCATAATCTTTCCACCGATACGACCTGGAATGCTCACCTTTCCTATCCCCCCGGTCCCCCGGTTTTTCATGCTCGCGTCCGGTTGGATGACATTTCACACAATCAGAATAGCCACGTATTCCCTCTTCCAGGTGCTCATTGGCAACCTCCCCTTTTGTATGCTCATGACAACCCAAATAACAATCATATTTTTCCAATGAATCGGGATGACATGTCTTACACTCACTATTTGCGCCAAACTTTTTGCCGTGCGATAGCGGAAACTTGTGGTCGAACTTGGCCGGCTTCCAGCTTGTGATATCGTGGCATTTTTTACAGTCGGAACCTACCTGAATATGCTTAGCTGGTAATAAATGGCAAGTGGCGCATGCGGCTGATCCTTCCATTTTAGTATGATCAAAATTTGCCGGTTTCCAGCTGGTGATAGAATGACAGTCTCTGCAGTCAGCGCTTTTTGGTTTGCCATGGTTTGGGCTGAGTTGGTGGCATTGTATACATGGAGCCTCTGGGTATATTTCAGCATGTGCTGCTACGAGCGTTATTTTTGCGTTGGAGCCCAAATGTTCCGTATGGCAATTAACGCATCCGGTTTTTTTCTTGTGGCCGGCAGACAGGCTTACTCTATTCAACCAATATGCGGATCCATGGCAATCCTGACTTGAACAGAGCGTTCCATCTGGTTTACTAAAAGGTTCATGGCAAGCCTTGCAATTTTTGATATTAACATGGCCCTTGTGTAGCTGGCCGGGGGAGAAGAGCCAGCCCTGCTTGTAATACGAAAGTAATGCCAGGGCGCCTATCAAAACCAACAGTGCTATTTTGGATCGTCTAGTCATCTAAATTGATTTTGAAGGTATATAGCATTGCTGTTGCCAGGTGGTCGTAAATATACAAAATAAAGTATTAATGTAAAATTGGTCAATAAAACACAAAGCTGCAGAATACCAGCTGCACTATACTGCGAGTAAAAAACAGGCGAAAGCGGCTTGGGCCGAAGCTAGCTAAGATGCAACTGGCAGCCAGTTGAGGGAGGCAAAAGACCGCCAGCGCACATCAATTTTCAGATTACTTTTTACCGCCAAGAACGGAGTCTTTGCAAGCTTTCGCCACACGAAATTTCACAACTTTTTTCGCCGGGATTTTTATGGTCTCCCCGGTTTGTGGATTGCGGCCTTTGCGAGCCTTGCGGTTGACGAGCACAAGTTTGCCAAGCCCAGGCAGTGTAAAACCAACCTTTGCTTCTTTGTAAGCCAGTTCCGCAAGATCATTAAGGATTTGAGCGGCCAACTTTTTTGTGATGTCAGCATTACTAGCAATGTGATCCGCGATTTGAGATTTGGTCATAGGTTTTTTTGCCATAACAACTTTCCTGCATGTAGGTTAAGGGTTCCAGATAACAATACAAGGTTGACCGATTTAATCAAAGTTTCGGTCTAATTACAATAAAAAAATGCTCCTGACCGAAATTATTTTCATGCAATCGGTCTTGGCTGTGATAATAAATTGTCGGGAATAACATAACCACTGGTAGTCATAGCCATTTATAAAGTTTTTCCAGCTCTGCTTTCTTTACGCTAGCTATCGCGCGGGCGGAATCGAGGAGAGCTTGAGCGTTATCAGCTTTTATTTTCAGCTCGATATCGCGCCCTTCAAAATTTTCCGGCGCTTTCACTTCAACATTGGCGGGCAGCCCCAATGCTGCTACTGCGTTATTCATTTCTGTTTCCATCCTCTCAAGCTGCGGTTTTTTTCTTTTCATTATCAAGGAGTAAAGAAGCGCGGATGATTGTTTGTTATTGCCAAAGGCTCCGGTTGCAACAACCTGAGCCTTATTTAATACAGACTCGACCGAACCGTTTTCAATCGAACATATTTCTGCTATCGCTTCCATCAGCTTGATCGACCTGTTCAGTCCGAATTTATATTGCATAAGCCATCGGCAGAGCGCCTCACGCTCTGCATCAGTGTAACTATCCAGTATTATCGCCGCCCCGGTTTTCATGCCTGTTTCATATATCAGTTGCTTTGCAGCCTCACCAAAGGCGCTTGTTTTTTTCAGGCGGCTCAATATTTTTGCTGATTTTGACAATCCTGTAATCGGCATCAGCGTATCTATAACTTCCTTTTCGGTCTTGCTAAAATTATCCATCGCTGATGAAACGATATTAGCCTGTTCAACCAGATTAAACTCCCTGTTTGCTCTGTTCTCATACAGATGTTTGATAAACAGTTCATATGGGTTGATCCCGGCATACTCGATTGCAGCGACTTTATCGAGCCCGGCCAATTTGGCCGCCTTGGCCCGACGGAATCCGCTAATCAATAAGGGCGCCCCATCGGTGGCGCATGTCACCCAGATCGGAGTAACCACGCCAACTTGCCGGACTGACTCTGTTAATGATTCGTCTTTCAACGGATATGAAAAACAGTATTTCTGATCGTATTTTATATCTTCGAGGGGAAGTTCGACCAGGCTAGCTGTGACTGAACCTGCGCCATTCATACTGATCGTGGAGATGATTCCGAGACCAGCCAGAGCAGGTCATCGAAGGATGCGCCGGTGCGCAAGGTGACCGCCCGTAAACTGCGGATCTGTTTTGTGGAGAACGCTTTTATTTCCACAAGACGTTTTTCCAGCGCCGACGCTCCATAAGCGCCATCGAACCGCTTCAGGTTATGTCGCCGCATGTCAAACCGTGGCAGGTCACAATCATCCGCCAGCGTTATATCCTTTTTTATGGCCAGGTCAACCAGCTGTTCACCCTTTGGCCCCAAGCTCTCCAGCACTACATAGGCAGTGGCGCTAAGTTTTATGTTGGGTGAAAATAGATGAAGCATGACAGCCTCCAGCCCCCGCTTTTTGTTTAACCGGCCCAGCATTTTTAGCAGCTCTACCTGGACCTTCTCGCCGCGCAGCGGCAGTTGCGATATGGCAAACCATTCGAAGCCGCCTTTATAGCTTTCGAATATCAACCGAAATTTTTTGATCTTTATCGCTTCACTGTTTGCATTATTAACTTGTCTTATCAGCTGGGCGAATGTTGGGTAGGGCTGATCTGCGACGGAGCCTTGAAGGGTTGTATGTAGCGCACGCGCTTTAAAATATATTGAATTGATTATTCTATTTGGCCATCGACGTTTTATATTTGAGCTTTGATCGTCCCCGGTGATAGCTGGATCATAAACCCCTGGATACATATTTGTATCACTGTTGCTATATTCCATTTGAATGATATTTATATATTAATATTTTAATATATTAACTAAATTAGCTGTAACTATATGTTAATTACTATTAATTGTCAATAATTAATATTCAGAAAGCCGAAGATACAGGTTGATACAAATACCTTGTGGAAGATCTCTAGATAAAAGTGATAAAAATGTAATCGTGCCGATATGGATTCACGCAATTTAGGTATACAATAGAGAAAAGTATTATCTAAGTAAACAGGAAGTAAAAATTTGATTAGTAAAACCACCAGCAGAGCTACGATTTTATTCGTGCTGATAACATTTCTGGTCTCGCCAAACTTAATATACGCCAAAGAGAAAAAGTCGCTTTGGGAAGTGGGCCTTATCTCTGGCGCATTTACATGGCCGCACTATATCGGCAGTGACCAGCGATATACATTGCCTGTTGTCTTGCCTGCAATTTTATATCGCGGTGACTTTTTCAGGGTCGACAGGAAAGGACTGAGAGGACTGTTTTACCAGTCTGAAAATATAGCGCTCGACATCGGCTTCTCCGGTGGTGTCCCGGTTAGCAATGATAATAACGACGCTCGCAAAGGGATGCCAGATTTACCGATTACGGTGCAAATGGGCCCGCGGCTGGTTGTAAAGCTGTTTGATGGCAACAACAGCATGAGTATTCTGGGCCGCTTCCCGGTAAGGTCAGTTTGGGATATAGAAGGAAGAAACCAGGGCTGGGCAGCAGAGCCTGACCTGATGTTCAGCAACCGAGCTCTTTTCTCCTCATCTGTCAGCATGGTAATACGCACCGGTTTGCTATATGGATCGCAGAAATATCATGACCTTTTATATACAGTTGATGAGCGCTTCATTACACCAACAAGGCCTGCCTTCAAAGCCCAGGAAGGTTATAACTCTTTTTCTATCTCAGCTCGGCTTCGCCGGTCCATAACACGCAATATTTCGTCTGGTATAGTTGTCCAGTGGAGGGGTCTGCACAATAGCGTCATCAACGATAGTCCCTTGGTCAGAATCAAAGATAATTATGGCGGTGTCGTATGGCTCAGGTGGACGTTCTGGCGCTCCAAGGCCAGGGAAGGAAAAAAACCTATCATATCAGAGCCGAGCGAAGGTTTATAATAAAATATTCATTTTTGGTTAACTAACGCGGTGGCGGCTATAGTCGACAAGGTTTGATGACTGTTGATATAATAATGGGATACAAAATAAAATCGGTGGTAAATGAGCGATAACAGAAAAAAGATCAAGCTGGCAATAAGTGGTCGGTCCGGGTTTACTCTGATCGAGATAATGGTGGTCGTGGTTATCCTCGGCATACTTGCGGCGCTTGTGGTGCCCAAAATTATCTCCAGGCCAGATGAAGCGCGTTATGTGGCGGCGAAACATGATATTGGAGTAATAGTACAAGCGCTGAAGCTCTATCGTCTGGATAACGGCGCTTATCCAACCACCGATCAAGGACTCCGCGCTCTGGTTAACCGGCCCACATCGGGCCCAGTTCCCCGCAACTGGAGGCAAGGTTACCTGGAATATCTGCCGAAAGACCCGTGGGGAAACGATTTTCGATACCTGAACCCGGGCAGATACGCTGAAATCGATGTTTTCACATTTGGCGCCGATGGTATGGCGGGTGGTGATGGTATAAACATGGATATAGGGTCTTGGATGCGCTAGGTCCTGCTCTTCACCGGTTAATAAAACAGAAGAGTTATAACGACGGCTTTACACTAATAGAGATCGTTGCTGTTCTCGTCGTTATTGGGGTCACCTTTGCACTCGCCGCCCTATCCATGGGTAAAAGTGACAGCTTTATACTGAACTCTGAAGCCAGAAGATTTGCGGTGATTCTGGAGCAGACCCGGCAGGAAGCGATAGTGCGCAGTGAGAAAATTGCCGTTGCGCTCAGAGGCCCGAAATTTCGATTCCTGCGGTTCAATGAAAAAAACCAATGGAAACCGTTTAGTGATGATTATTTCCGTGAAGGCAGTCTGGAAGGTGGAGTAATGCCTGTGGGCCTCACTGTAAACCGTTCAAGATCACCAATTAAGGAGCATCTGGTTTTCAACCCATCCGGTTATTCCCTGCCGTTCAGCCTGACCCTGGGATATAAGAATGAGAAGGTAGCCATCAATGTCGACCCCCTTGGCAGAGTAGATGTAATCGGCTCCGGCGGGTGAGGGATCATTGCCATGAAGCGAAAAAGCGGATTTACCTTGCTGGAAGTGGTCATAGCGCTGGCCATCGTGGCCGTGGCGTTGAGCGCGGCGATGCGGGCCGGCGCAGTATCCATCGATAGCGCTGTCAAACTCAAGACCCATATGTACGCCACATGGGTGGCACAGAACCGGCTGGCGTTGCAGGAAGCCAGCGGCAAAAGTAAAGAGAGAACCGATAATGGCAAAACAGTTATGGGTGGGATCAACTTTTATTGGGAAGAGAAGCTTACTAAAGTTGACGCTAAATCGAAGCTGAAGCTCATGGAGATAACGGTGTCAACCAGTGTTATTCATGACTATATTGTTGCGGACCTGACGGCCTATGTACTTTAAAGAGAGATATGCGCAATCGATAGCCCGGCGTAACGGGTTTACACTCCTGGAGGCGCTTGTGGCGTTGTCTGTTTTTGCGATCATGTCCTCGGCCGGGTTTTATGGGCTCAACGCGGCTATAACAAGCAGAGGCTTACTACAGGAAGAGAGCAGCCGGCTACGCGATATGGCCCTCTTTTTCTCTATTATGGAAAATGATCTTTCTATGGCAGTATCCAGGCCAGCCCGCGCTGGCAGGGAGCAAATTCTGCGGGCCCTGGTTGGTGGATCGAGCGTCGAGTTCACCAGGGTTGGTAACGCGCAATCGAGCGAGCAGCAATCGTCATTGCGAAGGGTAGGGTATCGGTTGAAAAACGGATCCATTGAACTGCTGATCTGGCCGGTGGTAGACAAAGCCAACCTGGATATGAAACCAGACACCTATAAAGTGTTAAGTGATGTAAACAGTTTCACCATGCGTTACTACAATGGCCAGAAATGGTTTAACACCTGGGAGGAGGGCTCTCTTCCTAAGGCAGTCGAAGTGAACATCACCACAGCGCAGGATAAGACTTTCACAAGGATATTTTCCATGGCGCAAATATTATGATGATAAAGTCCAACAACCGTCGCCTGGTAAACCGGAGCGCGGTGGCTGTGATAACCGCTGTAATCATTGCCGCTATCTCCGCCACCATAGCGTCATATATGCTTTTTGAAGGCGACACGTCGATCCGCCATGTGGAAAACATTTTCCAGAAGGCCCAGGCGGAAACATACGCCCGGGGTGGGATTCGGTGGGCGATGGGTGAAGTCGCCAAGCGGAGACATATCATCAATAAAACCGGATTAGGAGAGAATGGACCGCAAGATCTGCCAGTGTTCACATACTCAGACGGTAAAGTATCCGTCACCGCCGAAGATGTCACAGGCAAATTCAATATAAACTCCCTATCGCAAAACATGCAACAGCCCCAGGGGAAGAAAAACCTGGCGGCGTTCCGCAGGCTGTTAAAATTTGTTCAATTAAAGGGCTCGCTGGCGGATGCTGTCTCAGATTGGGTCGATCCGGATAAAAGGATGTTCTCTGTCAACGGCGCGGAAGATGAATATTACGAAGGGCTCAAAGCTCCTCGCTACCTCCCGGCTAACCGTCAGTTTATTACTTTGGACGAACTTATAAGTGTTAAAGGTTTCACAAACGATATTATAAAAAAACTACGCCCCCACATCACAGCTCTGCCCAACGCCAGCTCTCAGGTCAATATAAACAGCGCGTCGGCGGAGGTGTTGGCGGCTGTCTCCGGCCTTAGCCTGGGCATCGCGAAAAATATTATCGAGGAAAGAAAGAAAAATGGGCGGTATAATAATATGCAGGATGTCCAGAATCGCAACGAAGGTTTAAAAGCAGGGCAATTGGGCGCGGCTGGCGGGATAATAACAAATAGTGGATATTTCCTGCTGAAGGCTGAGGCCAGCTTTCGCCGGGCGCGGGTAGTATATGAGGCATTGTCGCAATCGCAGGGTCAACAGGCGAAGATAGTATGGTTAAAAGGCGTTTAGGGTCCACCCTGTACCTGATGGTACCGGAGAAATGGCAGGAAAACGGCCAGCCGGGGCCGATGCCTTGGGCTGTGTACAACGGCAAGGACAAACCGGTCGAGACCGGCTCCTCCATCGATATATCAAGCCTGCCGAAAGCGACATCATACGAAGCGATCGCCCCGGCCAGTGTCACCCTGTTCACCAATGTGGAGCTGCCAGAAAAAAACCGCAGAAGATTCATGCGGGCGCTGCCAAACGCAATAGAAGGCAAAATTTTTTCTGATCCGGAGGATGTATATGTGACCCACGGCCCGAAATCGGCCGATAACGAGCTGCCGGTGGCCATTCTGGAGAAGCAGTGGCTCGACAGCATGAACCAAAGATTCCGGGAAGCGGGCATCAAGCTTGACGCGATCCGGCCGGAGTCCCTGGTATTACCTGTGGGAGATGGGGAGTGGAGTGTATTCTGGGATGGCGTATCCGGGTTTGTGCGCACAGGCAAATACTCCGCCATGACCCTAGACACCGGGGGCGACCCACCCGGCGCTTTGGAAATATTGGCTGATGAGTCTAGCAAAATATCAGCTTCGCCAAAGTCCATCTGCGTTTACTATCCAAATGGCGTAAAACCACCCCGGGTTGATAAGTGGGAAGAGAAGCTGGGCCTGCCGATAAAAATAAAGAAAAGCTGGAGCTGGGAAGAGTTTGTCAAAGATGAGAGCGAAAGCTCCATCAATTTTATGGATGTGGTGGCGCCAGATAAAGATGAATCGAAAAGTAAAGGACGTCAGTTTGCTACAACTGCCATATTGCTTCTGGCGCTGGGCGCTGTCTGGGTTGGGTCATTACTGCTTGGGTGGTGGCAGGTAAGGTCTGAGGCCGATATGTTGACAGCCAAAATCAATGCTGGCTTCATGGAGACGTTCCCCAATGCTGCTCTGGTAGACGCGCCGTATCAGATGAAAATAAACCTGAACAAACTTCGGGATCGCGCCGGTGTGGGGGGCGCGAAAGGGCTGATCCCGTTGCTGGAGGAGATCAACCCCGCGCTGCCTGCAGGTGTCTCTTTTCATAGCCTGCGATATAACAGAGGATCGTTGAACCTGGGTATATTGCTGAAATCGGACGCCGACATAGCCAGGATACAAAACTATTTCAAGCAGAAGCAAATACCGGTATCAATTAAAAAAGTGGCCGGTTTGCATAATAAGCTGGTGGGCGTCTCTATATCTGTCGGTTCCAGGAAGGCGCAGTAGGGGATGATTAAAGATTTTTGGAAAAACCTGAACCGTAGGGAAAAGTGGATCGTTGGCTGTGGCGGTATAGCCGCCCTGATCATATTGTTTTATATATATATACTGGCGCCCATAAATAAAGAGAGGGCGCAGCTGGCGAAAGCATTGCCAGATCTGCGTCTCGCCTCTGCGGAAATGAGGTCAATGAAAGCGGAAATCGCGTCTCTAAGGCAGAATGCCGGCGCTTCTCTGGCAAACAGTTTGACTGATGACAGGCTGTTGTCGGTGGTCCGGGCAGGAGCGCGGGCGCCCGGGTTTGTGCTGGGTAACGTATCACTCACCGGTAACGGTAAAGTGTCCCTGTCCTTGAAGAAGGCGGGGTTGATCAACTTCCTTCAAATGGTACAACAACTGCGACTGACACATGGCGTGGCGCTGGAAACAGCAACCGCCTCATTGCTGCCTGATGGTTCCTATATACGAGTCCAGGCAGAATTCATAGCGCTATAGCTTTCTGCCTGAACAATAGTCCAAAACTAAAATTTATTTAATACTTGATTCACTTTTTGGATTGTGTATATAATTTCAATCTAAGACACGTTCAATTTAACAAATACCAAACAAAATATTCCCAGAAATTAAAATAATAGATATAAAGAAGTTTGTACCATGTTTCGCTTGGCAGTAATGCTATACACTATTTCCGCAAGCATTGTTTATTATGTTGTGCTTGACTCATATTCAGATTTACATGACAAACATGTCGCGTCTTACAACACGGCTATAGCCAGCCTGGCGCAGCTTTCGGCGGATCAACAAAGGATCGACGCGATAATAACCGAAAAAGAAAATCTTTTGAAGGTGATTAAGGCGCGCGCGAAGTATCTTGATAATGAAGAGATGAATGTATTCCTTAATGCGATTGTGAAATACAGCCAAGCCCACGGGTTTGACCCATATCTTTTACTGGCGGTGGTAGAAACAGAGAGCAGCTATCGCCAGTACGCTATATCTAACAAAGGCGCCGTTGGTTTGATGCAGGTTCGTCCATTTGTCGCTCGCGATTTGGCGAATGAGCTTCATATAAATGCCGACAGTCCCAGTTTTTTCCTTTGTGATCTCGATTTAAACGTACGTCTTGGCGCTTATTATCTGGCAAAAATGACAAAGCAGTTTGGCGGAGATTTATCGCTTGCCCTGGAAGCTTATAACATGGGTCCCGGCAAATTGAAAAGTTTTCTGAGAAAAGGGGCAAAGTTATCGAAGCGGTATGCCAGCCAGGTAAACAAATCAAGATCGCAGATGAAGAATATTGCCCGCAGGTCGCTTGCATAGGCGTATTTGAAGCCCCTCATTCTATATTAGGGATTATTTTTAACCGCTGGCTGGATGGAAATTTATTCCTGATACAATCAGACTGTATAATATTGTTGACGGCAACTGTCTTAAGATCTATAATCCAGCAAAATAAAATATAAATTAAGCAGAAGCTGGAACAGCAAATTCATCGTATAAACCTTTAAAGGTAATAAGCGCCCTTTAAGCCAGATATTATATAAATATCAATAGTTTATAATAGTGGACAAACAACAAATCGATTTGTACCGGAATATAACCGATATGGTTAATTCTGTTGTTGATCTTGATAACCTCCTTGTAATCATAGTTCTGGGCGCAATGCGTGTAATGAATGTTAAAGCGTCATCTTTGTTGTTAAAGGATAGTAAAAGCGATAAGCTCTATTTTCATACCTGCATTGGCGACCAGGGTGAAGAGATCAAAAAGTTTGAGCTGGCCAGGGGTGAAGGAATCGCCGGCTGGGTAGCCGAACGGGGCGAACCGGTGTTGGTGACTGACGTAACAAAGGATCCCCGCTGGTCACAAAAAATCGCCGAAACGTTGGGTTTGAGTACAAAGTCAATGGCTTGCGCGCCTTTGAAAGTAGGCGATGAAGTGTTGGGTGTGCTGCAAGTGATTGATCGATTGTCTGAAGAGCCGCTTGATAAAAATGATCTTGCCCGGTTGCAAGCGCTCTCCGAACTGGCCGCTGGCCTGCTCCTGAAAGCTCGCATCTATAAGGAAGTCGCCCTGGAAAACACAACATTAAAGCGAGAGCTGGGTGGCAAATATAAAATAATTGGCAATTCAGTGGTGATCCAGAAAGCTTTGGATAATTGCGAGAAAGTAGCCGACTCGAATGTTACCGTTTTGATAACAGGCGAATCGGGTACAGGTAAAGAGCTATTCGCCAGGCTGATCCATAAATTCTCTGAGCGACAGGATAAACCGATGATAACCGTTAATTGCGGAGCGTTGCCGGAAACTTTGCTGGAGAGAGAGCTGTTTGGCCATGAAAAGGAAGCGTTCACCGGCGCCGACACGCAAAAACCCGGGCTGTTCGAGGCGGCCGATACAGGGACAATTTTCCTCGATGAAATAGGTGAAACATCCCAAGCGATGCAGGTTAAGCTGTTGCGAGTATTGCAGGAAGGGACATTTTTCCGGTTGGGGGGGCAGGAGCTGGTCCATGTTGACGCGCGGGTGATAGCGGCCACTAACAAGGATTTGGGCAAACTGGTAAAGGGTAATGGCTTCCGCGAAGATCTTTACTACCGTTTGAATGTGGTGAACATCCACCTGCCACCATTAAGGGAGCGCGGCAAGGATCTATCTATGCTTGCCGACTATTTCCTGAACAAGTTTACGAAAGAGCTGAACCGTCCAGCGAAAAAGATTGAACCGGCAGCAATGCGGGTAATGGAAATGTATAGCTGGCCCGGCAACATTCGCCAGCTGGAAAACATGATCGAAAGAGCTGTGATTATGGGAGAGTCTGACCTTATCGGACTGGACGATCTACCCCCAGAGCTGACTGAAGCCAGCGAACCCACCTTAAAGGCAGGCATCACGCTGAAAGAAGCGCAAGATAGCTTTCGCCGTAAGTTTGTCAGTCAATCGCTGGACCATTGCAACGGAAACAAGACCGAAACCGCCAAAATGCTGGGGATCCAGCGCACCTATCTAAGCCGACTTATAAAAGAGCTCGGTATTACCTGAATTTATACTGCCACATTTCTTTAGCTGCTAGCTTATTGTTAGCTATAAATGCAGCTGTGTCATAGACAGGTTGCGGTATGGCGATCCATCAAATGTCAACGCAAAGCTTGTGCAGTAGCAAAGCAACAACTTTGAATCATTGGCATAGTTATAGCAATATAGCCATATAGAAGGGAAGTAGGCCTAATCAAGGTAGGAATTTCCCAAAAGTTGGCAAATTTTGATATAATTGCACAAAATTAAGCAATATTTTAGAATTTAAATAGCTAATAGGCAATGGATATCCAGGCTGAAATTAGCTTATAGGTTCATTTGAGAGGTTTGACAAATTTTAAAGGAGTAAAAATATGAGGTTAGTAGCAATAAAATTTTTTCTTATAGCTGTCACATTTAGCTTTATCTCGCTGATCCATATAGCAGGAAGCGCTAATGCGCAAGCTAAGTCAGACAATAATATGATAAATAGCTATCACGGTAACGTAGTCCTGGACAAAAATGGTGAAGCGACTGTAAGTTTGCCAGGTCATGCTGATTCTTCAAAGAATGATTTTCTGTATCAGGCCATGCCAATAGGCGCGCCGGCTCCAAACCTGTACATTGCAGAGGAGATCAACTCTGGTAAATTTAGAATTGCCGGTGGTAAAAAAGGTATGAGAGTTTCTTGGCAGGTAACCGGGGTTCAGGATGGAATTTCCGGCTCGGGTTCTGCTGCGCATAGTCAAGTATCTAGCAGTAAGTCTCACCATAAAATGTATCCTCGGATCAATAATGGAAGGCTTATTTATGGAAGTGATGAACTTTAGTTCATAACTATTTCAACTTCACTCCTTATTAGTGGAATCTTAATGCCGGGAGTAGTAGAATCTAGCATAGCAACCACATGCAAGGTGATTTATGATAGATTCGAGTTGGGTATGGGTACTGGTTGGCGCTCTCCTTGCGTTAACCATTACCACGCGTCTTCGTCAAAACCAACCTACTCCGGGCAAAGATTCTTTCAGTAAAGAACTGCCATTCCGTCCCCAGGTCCAGGTGGCCGAAAATGAAACATTTCATGTCAAAGTAGTCGCCCTGGAGTTTGACGATGTCGGCCCAACAATGTTCATAAATGGGCAATTTCACAACAGATCTGACCGAATTGATATCAGCATGGTCACAGCAGAAGCTCAAATCGGTGATGAAACTGAAACCTTCGTATCCTTCGACCCGATAGGTGATGGCGAACAAAGCGAAAAAGAGGTTGGCGACCTGATTAATTTCATAGCGCCCATATGGTTAGAGGCAAACCAGCAAGGCAAGTTCAGAGCCCCGCTGGTGTCGCCGGAGCGGGAAGAGCGGCTCAACTTTATAATGGAGCGGCTGGAGTCCGCGGCGGAGTTGATGGTGGAAAAGCTGGATCGCGAATTCGAAAACTATTCGTTGGAAGGTGAGTCTTTGAAGCGTTTAGAAACAGATTTTCTGCGTGATTTTGTGGTGAAGGAGATCACCGATGATATCAAGCAGGAGATGATCTGGCTGGAAGGCGGAATTTCTATCAAGGTTCGGTTTCTTAATACATATGACGAATCGATTGAAGAGATACCGGTCCGGGTACAACTCTATCCGGAGGATGCGTCAGCGCTCTGGAGTAATGTAGACAAGATCGTGTTAAACGCGTTACGCGCCGAGCTGGAGCTGGAAACGCTAAGTTACAGCGCGGTGGTATACGAATATTAGCAAATGTCCAGATAGCGCATTGGCAGCGTCACTTCGATGCACAAGCTCCGATGTGCGCATCCAACATCTTGATATTCATTTGATTTCAAGCTTTAACAAGGCAATGATACAATATCGCGTAAACTATTTAATAGATATATGCCCGAAAAAAGAGAGCTCAAGACATACATCTGGTTTATCTGGCTGACGATAGTTCTTGCCTTGGCCGGGGTTGCCCTGATCGCGATCAACCTCAACCAGTCAATACAAAAAGAAGGTGAGCTGGCGTTCCATAAAAATCTGCGGTTTATCTCAGAGTCATCCGCCAAATCGGCAAAGCTTTTTATGGAGAGCCTGATCAGCGAGATCGTGTTCCAGACACAGCTCGAGGCGGTTAAGAAGTATGACACCAACAAAGTGGACGCCGCATTCCGCTCAGCCATTTTTCGCCATAATGAGCGTATCTCCCATATGGTCCTGGTGGATGGAACTGGCACAGTGAAGGTTATAGTCACAGATGACCCTGAACCATTCCAGATGAAAGATCAGTTTATCGAATTTTCTAAAAATACGATGTCCAGCTTCCGGGTAAACATCTCTACAGGCCTATTCCGATCAGACAATTATCAAGGAATCGCCGTAGGAATGCCCATATTCCGCAAGCTGACCAACCTGGAGACCGATGGCAATACACCCAGCGCCATATACGCCTCCGGCGCTGTGATGGCGCTTCTAAGGTTGGATGATATCGTCGCCAGTTTGGTCGAACCGGTCCGGGTGGAGAAGTCTGGGTTTGCATGGCTATACACCGGGTCGGGCAACATTCTTGGAGACAAGGAGTATATCGGTAAATTTTTGAATAGCGCCTATGGCCCGTCTGGGTCAGTGGATAGACTGACCAAAGATTTTGCCCAGATCGTGAAAGGCAATCGGGTCGATGGCTGGAGCTATCTTGACCCTGGAAAAGAGATGGTGAAAATCGAAAAGGGTGGCGCCATGTGGCTCTTGTCAACATCCAAAATAGATATAGTGGACCAGCAGTGGACCATGGCCGTTTTGGCGCCGCTTTCGGAAGTGACCGGCCTGCTGACCACCAGCTTCAACCAGTCGGTCATGCTTGTCGGGTTTGTGGTGGCGATCATGCTGATTGGCGGCTATTTCCTGACCAATGTCAACCGCAGGCTCGTGCGAGCCAGAGAGAAGGCCCTGATGGCGGCGGAGCTTGAAAGCAAAAACAGATCGCTGCAGGAAATGAATCAGCGTATGGATGAGTTTGTCTCGGTCGTCTCCCACGATATTAGGTCGCCGTTGAATGTGATCAAAGGATTTGTCAAGGTGATCAAAGGTTCGCCGGAAGGGGCCGTGTTTGAGCGGGAGACGAAGAGCATGCTGCGCTCCTGCGATCGGCTGACGCAGCTTATCAACGATATTCTGGATATATCGAAGCTGGAGTCTGGCACGGTCAGCTTGGCCTACGACCCGATCGTGATCGACAATATCATCACAGAAAGCCTGCAGACAATGGAATTCGCCACCAAAGAGAAGGAACTGAAGGTCGATATCGACCTGGGCGAAAAAACGGTGATGGAGGGGGATTCCGGGAAACTCTTCCAGGTGATGAACAACCTTATCGGCAACGCTGTGAAGTTCACCCCGAAGGGGGGAGAGATTGCCGTCTCCAAAGAGACCGACGATGAGACGGTGATAATTAAAGTGAAGGATACCGGGCCAGGTATCGATGTGCGGGATCATGGAATAGTCTTTAGCAAGTTTGAGCAAGTGCGTCGCCACCAACAGGGAGTGGAGCCAGGCTCCGGGCTGGGTTTATCCATATGCAAAAATATTGTGGAACTACATTTTGGTACCATTGGAGTGGAAAGCCGCAAAAATGGCGGGTCAACTTTCCAGGTAATATTACCACTGCGCAGACCGCTTCCTAAATTTAAATAGTTACACAATTGTGAACCGCTTTTGTTTGTATCGTTTCGTTCCATTTGTCCTCTGATTTGAAAAATTAAATGTGTTGTTTCAAAACTGCTGAATTATGCTATCATTAGCATTTTGTAAATTTGGTTAGGCTTGATAGCATTATGTTAAAAATAAGGAATAGTTTACTTTCGGTTTTGCTGATTTTCACCTTGGCGGGGATTATGTCTTGCGCGGAAACAGGTGAAGATGGCGGCGGTTCTGAACCGGTTAATTCGATTTCCGGTATTACCTTTTTCCCACCCGACGCAGCGTTTTTGGCCGCCTCGAATGGTATCGGTATCCAACTTACTGATAGCAATGAAGGTTTCCCTGACGCCACTTATTCTATTTTCCTTTACGGTAATCGTGCTATGACCCACATGGTAGGCAAAGCCGAGAACCTGAAGGCCAATGCAGCTGGCCAGGTCAACTGGACATATGGAAGAAGGCTGGGCCATAACAAACAATATTTCTGGAGTTTTGTTGTCGAATATCCAGAAGCCGCAAGCCGGGATGGAAGTCTGGCGTCCCAATCCAGAGTTGTCCAGTCCGGGTTGCTGAGATTCAGAATTCCTCAAAACGGTGGATTAACGGCGCGAAGCCCCAGAAACAATGGTTTCATGGACGCCAACCACGCAGGCGCCCCGAAACTATCCGTGGCCAACTACTACAATGCTGGTGGCGCCGATATAAAATACGATTTCGAACTGGGGGTGAATCCGGAAATGACCAACCTGGTTTCCGCCATCTCCGAGCTGGCCCAAAACTCCGCCCAATCCCACACCACCTGGCATATCGACCCTGCGAACTTTCCTGGTGAAAGTGATGAATTCGGCATACAAGGCCTTCTGGAAGGCAGGAGATATTACTGGCGGGTCCGGATGAACCTGAACGGAAATCAGCATGCCTGGTCACCGATATACTTTTTTGATGTGGTCAACCTTTGTCATATCCGCGGTCCCCTATACGCCACTAATGTAATCAACTGGGATGTGCAACGGGTTTGTGACGTGTTAGTAAATGTAAACCCCAACCAGGCGCTGGGCACCCAGAACGCAAGCGGTCATATAGATGGGGTCGCTACGGGCAGGGGATATCTATCCCTCGACTTTGGAGGTGAGCTAGTGGTAGAAATGGGTCGCCCGGTCCTGAACGGCGGTGGACCTGATCTTCGGGTGTTTGAGTATATATCCACGGAAGTGATAGAGGTGTTTGCCGGATTGTCTGAAGTGGGGCCATGGTTTTCCATGGGGTCTAGGTTCTGTGGCGACTATTGCGATTTCGACCTTGGCGCCGCCGGCTTGCCATACGCCAAATTTATTAAAATTGTGGATCTGAACTCGCCTTTCGCCCGGTGTCACGAAACATCCGGGGCGGATATCGACGCCATCGTTGCGTTGCATGGTATAATCAGCGACCAGCAATGCGGGCCCTAAACGTTATATGGCGTGTAGGGTTTTTTCACTCGGTACTATAGCGGTCGTTTGTCTGCTATCAGTTTCTTGCGGGCAATCGTCGGAAGACAGGTCTGTGCCAGACTGGATGCTGGGCAAATGGCGGCTCCTGGCCATCCAGGGGGATGATTTCAAGATAGAGATGCATGCGGAGCGACGGAGATCTTTCCTGACTGTACATAGAAACAGCGTCCACTTTGAATATCCGGAATGTGTCGCTGACGGTGAGATGACCACCGAGCTGGACAAACCTATGAACATAAGCAACAACTACACCCTCACCATAACACAGGCCGCTTGCGCACTAACCTGGGATATAAAAAAGTTCCCGGGGGCGGTGGATGCTGGGGTTATCTGGGGGAACAGAAACACGGAAGGCGTCCTGAGCTTGATCAGGGTCTCCAGCCAGGAGGACTTTTTATGGACATACATCAAGGACAGCTGAAAACACCAATCTCAAGCCTGATGCCTTGGGCGCCAAAATAACCCGTGGGGATCTGCCCCCACTCTCTGTGGGGATAATAAACTTCAACGGGCGCGATATTCTGGAGAGCACCTTAAGCTCTATCTTCGCCAGCGATTACCCTGACTTCGAAGTGATCATGGTCGATGATTGCTCCACGGATGATGGGGTGGCGTTTGTGGAAGAGTGTTTTCCAAAAGTTCGTATATTCAGCCAGCTACAAAACATGGGGCCGAATTCTGCACGTAACCGTGTGATCAATGAAGCCGTGAATGAACTGGTGTTTGTTTCCGATAACGACGTATCGCTGGAGCCGGATTGCCTTAGGCTGCTGGTGGAGCGGATGATCGAGGATGACGATGTGGCGGTCTGCACACCCATGGTGCTCGATTCGATAGAAAAGGACAAAATATACTCCAACGGCGCAGAGTTGCATTATGCGTGCTTCGGTATGATACCGATGCGGGGCGCAAGGCTTGGCCCGAATGTGGATATGACCCCACGCCAGACTGTATGCGGCTCCGGCGGCATCATGCTTATCAGGAAATCGGTGGCCCACGCGCTGGGCTATTTCGACGAAGACTTCATCTTCGGGTATGACGATGGAGAGTTTACGTTCCGGGTGTCCTCCTCCGGCCGGAAGGTGATGCAAGAGCCGAACGCAAAGCTGTATCATCTGGAAAAACCGGGCCGGTCATTAAACCGCCTGCGCTACCAGATCAGGGGACGGTTCGACCTGATGCTGAAAACTTACTCTTTACGATCGTTGATTCTGCTGGCGCCGGCTTTGATCTGGTTCGAGCTGGCGAATATTCTGTTCCTCCTTTTTAAAGGGGCGATCGGCGAATGGTTTAAAGGCGCCTGGCTGACCTTGAAAAGCTTTGGCAAGATCATGGAAAAACGGAAGGCTGCGCAGTCGATCAAACGAGTTCCGGATAATCAACTATTGCGCTCTGGCGAGATCTATATGTTCCCCAGCCGGATGGGCGGGTCTGTCATCGCGGTCTTCAAGCGGATGTTCGAGGCCACGCTCGATATCTACTGGTTTCTGGTCAGTCCGTTCCTTACCAAATAGGGTCACTCTGCGCCGCTTATCTTTTCCCATTCATTATAGATTTGCGCGAACTGCCCCAGCGACAGCTCCTGCGGCCGGGCCATTGGGTTAATACCGCTGTTTTCCAATGCTGTGACCAGCAATGCGCCATCAATCTGACTGGCGGCAAGGTTGTTCCTGATGGTCTTGCGCCGGTGGCCGAAGGCTGTCTTGACAAGGCGGAAAAACTTCTCTTCATCAGATACTTTCACCGGCGAGTTTTCATTGGGCGCAAGTCTTATCACCGCAGATTCGATTTCCGGGTTCGGTCTGAACGCTGTCCGCGGCACAGTGAAAAGATAATCGGCTTTCATATGGAACGCGGTGTAGATAGATAGCGAGCCATAGCTGGAGTCGCCCGGCTGTGCGGTGAGCCGTTTGGCCACCTCCATCTGCACCATCAGCGTCATCGATTCGATATCGGGCGCGCTGTCGATAATCTTTTTGATGATGGCGACCGCCACCGAGTAAGGCAGGTTGCTGACGATCATGTATGGCTGCTCGATGGTATTGAAATCGAATTTCAGCGCATTACCCAGCTCTATGGAGAACCGCTCACTATTGGCCAACTTTCTTCCCAGGCCCTCATACAGTTCTGTATCGATCTCCACGGCATGCACTTTGGCGCCGGTCGCGATAAGGCGCTCTGTCAGGAACCCCTTGCCGGGGCCGATCTCCAGGACATGCGAGTCGGCGTTTACGCCAGCCTCCGCCACGATCCTGTCGGCCACAGCGCCGTCTGTCAGAAAATGCTGCCCCAGTTTCCTCCGCTTGATCGACCGCCTGTTCATCCGCCCACGATGCCCACCACCGCGCCGGTCATGCAGGTTGCCAATGTGCCGGAGATTATCGACTTGATACCGAGCGATACTATCTCCTCCCGTCGCTCCGGGGCCATGGCGCCCAGCCCGCCGATCATTATCCCGAGGCTTCCGAAATTCGCGAACCCGCACAGAGCGTATATCATTATCAGTTTGGAGCCGGGGCTCAACGCATCCTCCGGCAAGCTGGCCAGCTGCTGATACGCCAGGAATTCGTTCAGCACGGTTTTGACACCCATCAACGATCCGGCGGTCACCGCTTCGCCCCACGGTATGCCCATGAAAAACACGACCGGAGCCATCAGATAGCCTAATATCTTTTGCAAGGTGACCGGCTCGCCGCCGAAATGGGGCAGAAGCGCCAGGATCGCGTTGACCAGGCTGACCAGGGCCACCAGGACGATGAGCATGGCCACGATGTTGATCAGCAGTGTGACGCCGTCTATCGTGCCCTTGGTTATGGCGTCCATGGAGCTGGAGTATTGGGTCGCCGGTTTCATATCCCCCGCTGTCGCTTCGCCACTCTCCGGCACCATGACCATCGCAATGGCAATCGCCGCCGGCGCGCTGATGATCGAGGCGGTGAGAATATGCCCCAGGGCGGATGGTTCCACAGAGGCAAGGATGCTGGAGTAGAGTACCATCATGGTCCCGGCGATGGTGGCCATACCGCATGTCATCAAGATGAAAATCTCGCTCCTGGTCATCTGTTTGAAGTATGGCCGCACCAGCAGTGGCGATTCAACCATGCCGACGAAGATGTTCGCCGCCGAGCCGAGCCCGGCCGCGCCGCCTATGCCCATGGTTTTACGCAGCGCCAGCGCAAAGCCTTTGACGATTAATGGCAACACGCCCCAGTAAAACAGCAATGCGGATAACGCGCTGATCACCAGCACCAGGGGCAGAGCTTGCAGAGCCAGAACAAAACTGGCACCCGGGAATTTTTCATCGAAAGGTAACGGGCCGCCGCCCAGATAGCCGAAGACAAATGAGGAACCATCCCGTGTGGCGCTCTCCAGAGCTTGCACAGCCTTGTTTAGCAGAAGGAAAAATTCCTTGAACAGTGGGGCCTTTAATAACGCCAGCGCTAACACTAACTGCAAAGCCATGCCTATGGCCACCGGCTTGAGGCGAACCGCGTTTCGTTTCTCGCTGATCAGCCATGCCAACCCGGTGAAGATGAAAAGACCGGCCACGCTCTGGAAAATCATATATCGATAACCCTTTAATGAATTCACATAACAAGAAGATTCAAGTAAAATGTGGATATAGTATCGTGGAATTTTCTCTTTTTCTATTGAATACTCCAAAACTAACTTTTAGCCAGAGGAACGCGCAACGTTAATGCATAGCAGGAAACCGACAAAGCTTCAGCATTCGGTTCATAATGCGTTGGAAAAAGTTCGCCATAAGGTACACCGCGCGTTGCCAAAACAGAAGCATGTCGAGCATGGCAGGCTGTACAAATTGTTTGGTTCCACCATTTTGCGTCCAGAGTTCTGGAGTTTCAAGCCGGAATCATTAGCCCGTGGGCTGGCGCTCGGTTTGTTCGTCGCGCTCACACCTACCATTGGGTTCCAGATGTTGCTGGTCGGTTTGCTTATCCTATTTTTCCCAGGCAATTTGCCAATAGCGTTGGCCGCCTGCTGGATCACCAACCCGATTACGGCCCCTCCCATATTCTATATCCAATACAAAATAGGTCTTTGGCTGATGAAGATTACTGGATCATTACCTTACAAGCCATTGGATGAAAACCCTGTTGTTTTGAGCATGTATGATATGGCGGGAGCTATGTGGCTGGGGTCGTTGATTGTGGCGCTGACAGCCGGGCTGTTCGGTTACTGGCTTATGTTAGGACTAGTGGGGCTGGAGCGGCGGCTCCGGCTTAGCAAGATCCTGCATCTGCGTAGCGAAAAAGCTAACGATCAGACAAACAATCAAACCGATATAGATGAGCGCTAGCGCCCAATCTATTGGTTGTACGAATTTCAGTATAGTTTTACAATCAAATATGTGGCTCATCCCACAAAACATAAGATTAAGATTGAACAAATAAACTTCATTAAATATATGCAAGACAAAAAGATAAGATTAACAAAACTGGCCACATCAGGCGGCTGAGGCTCCAAGTTGGGTCCGGAGGACCTGAAAAAATCGTTGAGTAAGCTTGGGCCTGTGGATGATCCGAATTTGCTGTTCGGGTTTGACACCAGTGGCGACGCTGGTGTGTATAAACTGGCGGATGGGCTGGCTGTTGTCCAATCGGTCGATTTCTTCACGCCGATAGTGGACGATCCATACACCTTCGGCCAGATCGCCGCGTCAAACGCGTTGTCAGACCTGTATACCATGGGCGCCCGTCCGGTGACAGCCCTGAATATTATCGCTTTTCCATGCAAATTGGGCACAAACCCTATCGCGGAGATCCTGAAAGGCGGCGCCGATGTGGTGACAGAGGCAGGGGCAGTGATTGTTGGCGGTCATAGTGTGGAAGATGACGAACCGAAATATGGTATGGCGGTCACCGGTGTAGCCGACCCTGCTGATTTGATAACCAGCGATAACGCCAAGCCGGGCGATCTGCTTGTGCTAACAAAAAAAATCGGGGTGGGTATATTAACTTCTGTCGCCAAACTTAAAAGCGGATTGCTGTCCGGTCTGGCTCTCCGCGGACCAGAGATCTCTGAGGATGTGTATAAAGAAGCTGTGGATGGAATGGTTCGTTTAAACAAGACAGCGTCCGAATCTATGCGAGAGTTTGGAGTGACCGCATGCACCGACATCACCGGGTTCGGCCTGCTGGGCCATGCCCGAAACCTGGCGGAGAATTCCAATGTCAGCCTGCGAATCAACTATAACAGCGTGCCAAAGTATGAAGGCATAGAAGCTTATGCCATAGCAGGCGCAAAAGGCGGCGGCGAGCGCAATTATAACTGGATGAAAAGCAACCTGACAGTTGTGGATGGAGTAGCGTTGGCACAGACAATGATAATGTGCGACCCGCAAACATCAGGCGGCCTGTTGATGGCTGTACCGGAGGATAAAGCAGAGGCCCTGGTCAAACAACTTCACGAAAAGGGCGATACCGCTTCTACTGTAATCGGTGAGGTCACCGAAGGTCCCGCCGGACATATCGTGCTGGGCTTGTAATATGTGGTGTGATTTTGGTAAGATTGATCAGGAAGAAACATGCATACAGGGAGACTAATAGCATGAAGCTAAGGATAATAAAAAAACACGTCTATTCCAATTTTATATACTTTTCGGTTTCGATACTTTTACTAGCATTCATCGCAGGCTGCAACTACGACAGCTCGTCCAGCGTTACTGATCAGTCGCTATTGTATCGAACCAGCATAGGCGAAGTGTTGGTGGTTCAGGCGGTTCCAGGTAGTGGCCTGGCGGAAGTCAGCCTCGCCTCCGAGGCGGTGCTTTGCCCGGGTGAAAACGCGCAAGACTGTCTCTATAACCTCTATCTGGCCTCGGCGCCTGGAGTGAACAGCGAGAATTGGTCATCCTTGCCCGACGGCGCCAAATATGAGGGCGTGTCATTGCCATTTACTATCACCGGCCTCGAAAATGGCAAGACCTATTATATCTCCGCAATCTATATATGCTCGGCTGGTGGGAGCGGCGCCCTGCCAGAGGCGATGGTCACCCCTTATGACCCGAATACCAGCGCGTTTCCATGGCATGTGAATGTTGAATCCCTGGCGTCTGGCGATGGCTCTGTCACAGTTAACTGGGCGCATGCCGGGGACTGGACTGATGGGAGCTTTTCCGATTCCGCCCCATCGTCACAATTCACAAATACCGGTTATACCCTCTATTATCAGGAGGGTGGGCTGGCCACGGTGAATTCACCAAGCATCGCCAATATTTTACCTGGCGCCACAAGCCAGGCCGTGGGCGGCCTGAAAACCGTCGCGCTCTACTGTTTTGGTGTCAGCCAATCAAAGGACCAGATAGGCGCCGGCCCGATAGGCGCCCAGAAGTGCATTGTGCCGGGCCAAATCTGCTCTTCGGATATCGGATGCGCCGGCCCGCCGCAGGCTGTTACCGAAACCAAATATCTAGCGTACAAAGCCCAGACGGTGATGATAGATGTTTTGGCCAACGATATAAATGGCCAGACAATCACCAGCGTGCAGAACCCGGCCAACGAAGGGGGATGCACATCCATTGTTGATAACAAGATCAAATATGAAGGTCAATGCACCAGAAAATATGAAGACACTTTCATATATACAATGGTTGGGTGTGACGGAACCACATCATCAGCCCTGGTGCGGGTAAGGCTGAAGGGAAAGCCTAAGCCCAAGCCAAGGCCAATTCCAGGCAACAACCCACCAGTGGCGGTGGATGATACAGCTTCGGTTATCACGGGCCAGACAATATTGATCAACGTATTGACCAACGATTTTGACCCGGATGGCGACCCGTTGACCATAACCGCTGTGCAAAACCCGGCGAATAGGGGCGGGATCACCGCTATTGTCGGTAACCAGATACAATATAATTCGAGTGGCGCGGATGTTTTTCCGGACAATTTTACCTATACCATCAGCGATGGCAAAGGCGGAACTGATACGGCGACTGTTACGGTTAATCGAACCAACTCTCCTCCCAATACGGTCGATGATATGGCTTCTGTATCCGCCGGACAAACCATCATGATCGATGTGCTGGCCAACGACTCCGATCCGGACGGCGACCCGTTGACAATCACTACCGTGCAAAACCCGAGTAGTAATGGCGGGACCACATCGATAGCTGGCAACAAGATTGTATACAATTCCACAGGCGCCACAGGATTTCCAGACACGTTCACCTATACCGTGAGCGATGGTATGGCTGGGGCAGGCATTACGTCATCTATAGCCGCCAGCAATACGGCGACGGTGACCATCAACTACAACAACAGTCCTCCTGTGGCGGTCAACGATGGCGCCTCTGTCTCTGTAGGCCAAATCATATTTATTAATGTGTTGACTAACGACAGTGACCCGGATGGTGACCCGTTGACGATAACCGCTGTACAAAACCCGGCCGATAATGGCGGTCTAACCACTATTGTAGGTAACCAGATAAGGTACGACTCCAGCGGCGCCACCGGATTTCCAGACACGTTTACGTACAATATCAGTGATGGCAATGGAGGGGTCGATACGGCGACGGTGACCATTAACTATAACAACAGCCCTCCTGTGGCGGTGAACGATTCATTTGATATAGCGAGCCTGAGTTCTTTCAATTGCTTCAGTAGCGCGTTAAATTTTAATGTGCTGACAAATGACTCTGATCCGGATAGCGATCCATTGACTATCATCAGTTTCACCCAACCAGCATTTGGAACAATTACGGCTGGCGCTGGTAACACACTGGATTACAACTGGATGAATTTTAACTTCACAACACCATCGTATACGTTCAATTACACAATCAGCGATGGAAATGGAGGAAGCGACAGCGCCATGGTCACGATTGACTTTAGTGGTTGCCTGGAGCAGGAGCTCAATAGAGGCTTTGGCCAAGAATAGCTAAGTCATATAGCGTAAAAGAAGACTTAAGGCGATTAACATAGAATTCTTGCATAGATTTGGATTTTATGTTATATTTCAGATAATTATATCTATTAGTTAATCTGATGCTTTAAAAAGGGCGACATTTTGGGCTATTCAAAAGGCAAGATTGCTATGGAAGCAATCGGTGTGGCGCTGATAGCTTCCGCCATTATGGTCGTGTTGAGCCTGCAAAGCTATAATCCATCCGACCCATCGTTCAATAGCTATCTATCAGACGGCGCGCCGGTACAAAACAAAGCTGGCATTATTGGCGCCTGTGTGGCGGATATCGCATCCCAACTGTTTGGGACCATGGCCTGGCTGATACCCTTGGGCCTTCTGTATACCGGGGTTCTGATCTGCTATGGCTCTCCCTTGAGGACCTTTGCGTTCTTCGGCGCCGGGTTCCTTTTGTTGGCCATCGCCGGCAGCGCCTGGGTAAACATATATTGGACCGAGGACCCACTGTTCGCAGAAGTGACCGCAGGCGGCCTCACCGGCAAGCTGGTGTCGGAGAAGCTTATGGTACGGTTTTTTTCTGTATACGGTTCTTATGTTCTTCTGGCCGCGATGACGTTATGTTCCGCGCTGCTGCTCACCCGCACATCGTTATCCGGCGCCACCAGCAAGGCTGTCGATCTCGGCGGCAAGATACATCGATTCGATATGAAAATAGCCGTGTGGCTGTGGGAGAAAATCAAAAAGGTCCCCAATATAAAGCTGCCGACGTTTCCTGAATATGAGGATGAAGAGGCGACCGATGACCTGCGCAAAATCCGGAAAACCGCGGAGCTGGACGAGGATCAGATATTCATTCCGGAGGAGCCGACCATCGTTGATATGGATCCGGAAGATGTTCCGGCGCTACCCCCCGGCAGGGAAGCCGAGGATACAAAGAAAAAGGATGAAACAGAATTTCATCAGGAGACGCTCAACTTTGGCGACGGCGACAGCGAATATATTTATCCATCAATTAAACTGCTCGATTCCGCTCCGTCGGTTGTGTCCCGGCAGACCAAGGATGATCTGCTGAAGCGGTCCATGGTTCTGGAACGGAAACTTCTTGATTTCGGGATAGAGGGCCGCGTGACCCAGGTTCTGCCAGGGCCAGTGATCACCGTTTACGAGTTTGAGCCGGCTCCGGGGATAAAAGTTTCGCGGATTGTCGGGTTGTCGGATGACCTGGCCATGGTGCTGCGCGCCACCTCCATCCGCGTGCTGGCGCCTATCCCGGGCAAATCTGTGGTCGGTATCGAAGTACCTAACCCGAATCGTGACACCGTATCGCTGAAAGAGATACTTAGCAGCGAAGAGTTTTCCAACAGCGAGCAGAAGCTGAGCATTGCATTGGGCAAGGATGTATCGGGCGCGCCTGTGGTGGGCAACCTGGCGGCGGTGCCGCATATGCTTATCGCCGGTTCGACCGGATCTGGTAAAAGCGTCGGTATAAACGCCATGATCTGCTCTATCCTTTATAAAGCGTCGCCGGCTGATGTGAAATTTATCATGATCGACCCGAAGATGCTGGAGCTGTCTATCTATGAAGGCATCCCGCACCTGATCGCGCCGGTGGTCACCAACCCGAAAAAGGCGGCCAACGCACTGCGCTGGGCGGTGGAGGAGATGGAAAGGCGATATGTCAAGCTGTCACAGCTGGGGGTCCGCAATATCGACAGCTACAACCGGCGTGTGGAACGCAACCTGGAGCTGCAGAAGAAAACCCGCAAAAATGCAAAACCGGACGAAGCTGAGCAGGACGAGAACGAAAACCCGACAGAGAAACTGCCATACATCGTGGTGGTGATAGACGAGCTGGCCGACCTGATGATGGTGTGCGCCAAGGATGTGGAGGACGCGCTGGCGCGATTGGCGCAGATGGCCAGAGCGGCCGGGATACACCTGATTGTCGCCACCCAACGGCCCAGCGTGGATGTGCTGACCGGGTTGATCAAGGCGAACTTCCCGGCCAGGCTCAGCTACCTGGTCCGGTCCCGGGTGGACTCTCGGACCATCCTCGACTCCATGGGCGCGGAAAAACTGCTGGGCAAAGGCGACATGCTCTATCTGCCGCCGGGCGTCTCGAAGCTTACCCGCATCCACGGCCCGTTCGTCTCCGATGCGGAGATACATCGGGTCGTCGACTTCCTGAAGGATCAGGACCATCCGGTATATGAAGAGGACATTCTGACACCACAGGAGGAAGTGGGCGGCGCCGATATGATCGAAGAGGAAGCGGACGAGTTCTACGACAAGGCGGTGGAGCTGGTGGCCACCACACGGCAGGCGTCCATATCGATGATCCAGCGCAAGTTCCGCATCGGCTATAACCGCGCCGCGCGGATCGTGGAAATGATGGAAGCCAACGGCCTGGTCGGCCCCGCCGACGGCGTTAAACCGAGAGAGATATTCATCCGCGAACTCGACGACGTGGAAAGCTATAACTAGAGTTTTATATCAATAAACTAATAGACTTTACTAATAGAAGATTGCCTATGACAACTTTCAGGTCGAATTGGGAGTTAATAGCTTTTGTTTTAATTGGAAGACTTACAACCAAATCTAACCCTAATTTTAATCGTAAGAATTTGATGGAGCCAACTAAACTCGATGCGGCTCTAACATTACTTGGAATCCTTGGTCACAAAAATAATCCCATAGCACCTGAGCAAACTTTGCAGCGGACAATTCAAAACCTTCGTGACAAGGGACATATAAAGTTTCTTGGTGGTGGGGAATATCGTCTTACAGATTCTGGGCAAGAGCAAGTCGATAATGCTAAAAGTATATTACAGAACCTATAAAAAAATGACAGACTTGTTTATCCACCCCTATAGTATCATCGATACACCTTCTTAACATCATCTACGGTCAGGTCCCATTCGTATGGGCTGTCGGTTTCGTGGGATACCGTTCCTCTTAGTGTCACTACTTTGCCTGCATGTTTTCTCAACGATTCCGCCTGGTCGCCTTTGATGAAATAGCTATCCTTGTTGCCACGCTTTATTCGGGTGGGCACCAGCTGCAGGTCAGCGCTGCCGCTGATGGTCATCAACCGCCCTGTGACAGTGACCTGTTCGTTTGGCTTTTTCTTACCATTGTTTTCTTTTGTATCAGCCAGAAGCAACACCGGCAGATTACTTTTCTTCACAGCCACCATAATGTAATGGACCGATTTTTTCGGTGGTATATGCATTGCCCTTACCTTGTGCTTGTATGTGACATGCGCCTCTATTACTTTCCCATCATCGGATTTATCAATTCTGTTAAGCTTCAGTTCATAGTTATCCATCGGCTTTGTGAAAATACCGATGATCATATAACGTCGATAATCGAGCCAGTAAAAATTCGAGCGCAGTTTATCTATCCTCCGCTGGGTTGTTCTGTTTTTCAGGCGTTCATATTTGCTGATGAAATGGTCAAACCCGTCCCGAGATCTTATCACCTGTATATAGGGCGGCTCCGTGACCGAGCTGCCAACCACATTCGTCAGGAACGATCCGCTATGTTTCCTGTATATCCTGACCGATTTGGCAATGGAAAGCTGGGCCGACAAGATTATGGCCGTAATAATCGAGATTATAAGTAATCTGGAAACGGTTTTATTATGGACCATTAGACTATGACGGAGGCAGCTCCAGAATCTTCTGCCGATCTACACCGTCACCGCCAGCTTTCGACAAACCGAAATGATTATAAGCCATTTCGGTGGCGATGCGGCCCCTGGAGGTGCGATGGATGAACCCTTCCTGGATCAGGTATGGCTCATACACATCCTCGATGGTGTCGCGATCCTCTGATATCGACGCGGCCAACGATTCGATCCCCACCGGTCCTCCGTCGAACTCCCTGATGATCAGCTTCAGCAGTTTTCTGTCCATTTTATCCAGCCCTTTGCTGTCCACTTCCAGCATCTCCAGCGCTTCATCGGCCACCCTTACAGTGATCACCCCATCCGCTTTCACCTGGGCGTAATCACGCGCGCGCCGCAGCAGGCGGTTGGCTACCCGAGGTGTGCCTCTGCTGCGCGACGCGATTTCCTTGGCGCCTTGTTCTTCAATCTCGATCTCCAGGATGCCGGCGGAGCGGCTGATTATCGTTGTCAGCTCCTCCAATGAATAGAAATCGAGTCTATGTATGATTCCAAACCGGTTGCGCAATGGCGATGTCAATAATCCAGCCCGTGTAGTGGCGCCCACCAGTGTGAATGGGGGCAACGACAGGTTGATGGAGCGGGCGGCGGGGCCCTGACCGATGATGATGTCTATCCGGTAATCTTCCATGGCAGGGTAGAGGATTTCTTCCACTGCCGGGTTGAGCCTGTGTATTTCATCTATGAACAGCACATCGTTTTGCCTCAGGTTGGTCAAAATGGCTGCCAGATCTCCCGGGCGCTGGATCACCGGCCCGGCTGTGATCTTAATCCCAGCCCCCATCTCTGAAGCAATAATATGGGCCAGCGTTGTCTTGCCGAGGCCGGGCGGGCCATAAAACAGCGAATGATCCAGCGAGCCGCCCCTCTGGCGCGCGGCGGTAACGTATATGTTCAGGTTATCTTTCAGCTTGGTTTGCCCGACATAATCTGTCAGCGTTTCCGGACGGAGCCTGGTCTCCAGACCTTGCTCTTCGGTGGATTCAGGGTTTGGGTCAGTCACTCGCTCATCTGTCATAGAGCTATTATACGAAGAATGATATATTACGTCGAATAGAGTTTTCTCATTACAAAATAAATTGGCAGGATTTCTGTTATGAATATAACAAATATAATCGCTCTGGTATTGGGTCTCGGTTTCATTATCATGGGGTTTTCGCGCGTTGAAGCCGCCGGCTTTTCGTTTACCGGTATGGATATGGATCAGGTTCGCCAATATTCCTTATATATGGCTGTTGGGATGTTTTTCGGTTGGGCGTTATTTATTGGCATTTCGAATTTGCTTAACTGGAGCAGTGCAACCGCGCCGGTATCGATGTTGGCCATTGCTCTTGTATCACCAATCTTGTATCTGGTTGTGATCCACCAAACCAAGCATACATTCAACGATGGGCCGGCCACCATGGCGCTGGGTGCTGTGCTGATATTATCGTCCTTGCTGACAGCAATTCTGGAAAAACGAAAGTCTGGGTGAAACATTCTGAAAGCTTTTTGCAGGGTGTAAAGGCTTGTGGTCCAGCCATCCCTACACTGTTTTTTATTGCGCTTGGTTTCGGTGTGGCGTCACAGGCACAGAACATTCGGCCAGTAACAGCCGGCGTGATGACGTTGGCTTTACTCTCTATGCCGGCCCAATATGCAATGCTGGACATCTATTCTGGTGGCGGCGCAGCACTGCAACTTGTCATCGTTGGTATCTTGATCAACCTACGCTTTTTCGTTATGAGTCTATGGCTGGCGCAAACTTTCCGGGGCCGGGCATTGGCCAAAATTGTTCCATGGACGCATTTTGTCGCCATGACACCATATCTACTGACCTTTTTCCAACACCGAAAGGACGGTTCGACCGACTCATTTGATTTTTTCCGTGGTGTGGTGACCGCAATGGCGCCCGGTATCATCACCGGTACGTTAGTTGGGATTTGGCTGGGGGGCGGAATATCTTCATCGCTCATATTTGGCGCGAGTTTATTCATGCCTATATATTTTGCGCTGTTGCTGGCCAGCGATGTAAAGCAGAAGCATGAAATAGCCGCCGTTGGATTGGGGTTTACATTGACACCAGTATTCGAGGTATTGGCGTCCGGTTGGGGGCTGACCATAGCCGCCTTGATCACTGGCTTCATCATGACATCGATGGAGCCATGAGCGTGGTTAGCTGGAACTGGGTGATAGTCGGCGTTGGGGTGGGCACGTTTATGTTACGTGTCGTCCCATTCCTGCTGCAAGGCAAATTCGAGCCGAGTGACAAATTCATACGGTTCCTGGTGTTGACATCGCTGGCCATAGCGGCAGGAATCGTCTCCAAGTCAATCGTTATGTGGAAAGGTGAGTTTGCATTAGCCGACCAATTGATTAAAGTCGTATCGCTAATGTTGGCTCTAGGGCTATACGCCAGATTTAAAAGCGTATTATTATCACTATTTTCAGGAGTCCTCCTGGGCGCTTTGCTGAATATGTATTTTGGTTGATGCCGTTGGCTTTAATAACAAATCAATGCGCTGACATGGGCGACGGTTGATTCGCGGAGGGCGTTGAGGTTGTATCCGCCTTCCAGGGCGGAGATGACCCGGCCGTGCCCCAGCTCGTCAGAGAGGCTGTTGATCCTTTCTGTCATGGCTCCAAATCCTTCGCAGGTTACTTCCAGACCCGCCAATGGATCGTCGGTATGGGCGTCGAAACCTGCGCTGATGAATAATATTTCGGGGCGGTACTTGCGAAGGGTAGGGATAATAATATCATCAAATTTTGCCAGCATTTCTTCGTTTCCTGCGCCGGCTGGCATGGGAAAGTTCAGATTGGTACCCACCGCCGCGCCATCACCTGTTTCATTTTCCATACCTGTACCGGGATAGTGATATTCCTGATGGAGCGATATGTAAAAGACTGATGGGTCGTTATAAAACGAGCTTTGTGTGCCATTACCATGATGCACATCAAAATCTATGATCGCCACCCGCTCCAGCTTGTGGACATTAATAGCGTGCCGCGCGCCGATGGCGATGTTGTTGAATAGGCAAAACCCCATGGCCTTATCCGCCTCTGCATGATGACCTGGCGGACGTACTGCGCAAAATGCCTTTGAAAATTCGCCGATCATTACCCCATCCACAGCGTCCACCACAGCCCCCGCTGCCATCAACGCAGAATCCCACGAATTTTTACAAATTACCGTATCCATATCCATAGACATAGCGCCAGACCGGCACTGTTTTTTCACATAGCCTATGTAGTCGCTGTTATGATTAGCGGCGATATGATCCAACCGGGCAGGTGAAGGGGTTTTCCAGCAAAAATAATCCTGGAATGGAGCAGTTTTTAAAGCAGATACTATAGAAACCAGCCTGCCGCTGTTTTCCGGGTGAGCGCCTGTATCATGTTGCAGGTATACAGGGTCGTAAAAAACGGCAACACGTTTCACTGGGCGCCCCTTAATCTATGAATAACTATATTAAACCCCGCGCACGGCGAAGCCAGCGTCAGCTGGATGGTCGTCAGCCACCACCTCTGAATATCATTATCAGAAAAACAACTATAAAAACCGTCAGCAATATATCAGTCAGCATACGGTCCTATCTTCACAGTAAAAACAAGCCGATCACACGGATCGGCAAAATCAACGCGCTCAGCCAAATCCGGAAGGACCACATGAGCCACCGCCCGGGCCACCACCAGAAAAACCTGGCGAGCCAGAGGATCCGACACTGGAAACAGACATGATCCTTTCAGCGGATGTTTCTTCACATTCAGGGCATTCCTGAACTTTATGCGCATCGCGAAGCGGAATAAATGTTTCAAACTGGTGTGAACATTTACCGCAAACAAATTCATAAATCGGCATTACACTCTCCAAATATACTATCACTATCCAATATAGTGGAGATGGCCCGGTTTGGCAACAGATTCTATTTTTGGGCATTTTACTCAAGCGGTGTATCATACATAAAATGAACGTAAATGATAGAACTATATTAATAACAGGATGTTCCAGCGGGATTGGCTTATGCGCCGCTAACACATTAAGAAAGCGTGGTTATAACGTTTTTGCTGCTGCGCGCACATTGGAGGATGTTGACAGCCTCCGGTCGGATGGTCTGCAGTCCATACAGTTGGATTTGGACAGCTCCGAATCGATTGCCAACGCGCTGGAAAGTGTGCTTGATAGAACCGGTGGCAAACTGTTCGCCCTGTTCAACAACGCCGCATACGCTCAACCAGGCGCTATTGAAGATCTAACCCGCGCCGCCATCCGGGAGCAGTTCGAGACTAACCTGTTCGGCGCGATGGAGCTGACCAACCTGGTTATTCCGGTTATGCGCCGGCAAGGATATGGCCGCATTGTCCAGAACAGCTCCGTGCTGGGGTTTGCGGTATTAAAATATCGTGGCGCCTATAATGCCAGCAAATTTGCGTTGGAAGGCCTGACTGATACGATGCGGCTGGAACTGAAAGGGAGCGGAATATTTGTTTCTATAATAGAGCCTGGGCCGATCGAAAGTAAATTTGGCGAAAACGCAATGAAATCATTTAAAAAGCATATTGATCAGGAAACATCTTATTTCAAGGATCATTATAAAAAAAGAAGAACCAATCACAACTCGGTAACCTTAAGCAGGTTCAGATTGGGTCCGGAAGCTGTGGTGGAGAAACTGATCCTTGCCCTGGAGAGCGATAAACCTAAAATCAGATACTATGTAACAGCCCCCACTTACCTGATGTCCGCATTGAAAACCATCCTCCCCGACCGTTGGCTAGATTGGTTGTTGGACAGAATTGGTTAGCGCAACGCAAAAAAATGGACGCCCCAAGGGGCGTCCGATTAGTCTGCATAGAAAATAGAAAGTTGGCTTTATTTGAAGAACTTGCTGGCGATGTTGAGCACATCGTCGGCGATGGAGCCATCACCATCCTGGTCCAGCAGGGCCGATAGCCCGCTCAGTTGAGAGCTTGACGCGCCGCCACCTTGAGATAAAGCTCCCAGCAGGCCAGCTGATCCCGCCTTTTTGCTCATGGACCCCATAAACAGGCTGGCCACCACCGGCAACATCTGTTTGATCAATGTCGAATCCATGCCGGTTTTACCGCCCACCTCGCTGGCCACCGCGCGGCTGACGTCCTTACTCCCGAACAGATGCCCAAGTATTTTGTTGCCTTCACTTGTGGCCTGCCCACCCTGCAGGGCCTGAAGGTCATCCAGATATTGGCTATGTTTACCTTTGCTCAATGCGGCTAGCAACGCCTCCGCCCCACCTGATTTTTCCTTATTGCGTTGTACACCAGCGGTAAGATGAGGCAGCAAAGCCCCTAATGCTTTTTGTGTATCGCCCTGGCCCAGCCCGAACTGGGAAGCCAGTTGGCCAATAACAGCTCCGTTTTGTGAATTTAAGATTTCGTTTAGCAAACTCATAGTAAGCTCCCTTAGGTTACATCAAAGAAATAATCATAACAGGATTCTGTATATAGTGGTTAAATATTATCAATTATCAGGCTTGGTTTTTGATCACGGTTATGATCTGTCCCAGGTATATGCTGGCTTTCCGTCCACATAGGTTTTTACACATACCGACCCTGGATCTAGCGGATGGGCGGTATAGACCGCGATATCGGCGTCTTTGCCCTTCTCCAGCGAGCCGACGCGTTTGTTGATACCCAAAACTTTGGCGGGGTTGATGGTGACCGCGTCGAAAACCTTGTCACGATCGGCCTGATAGTCACGCACCAGCTTCATGGCTTCCGTGCGAAGGTCGGCGATGACGATGACCGGGTGGTCGGTGATGAGAGAGACCATGCATCCAGCGTCCATACATATGGCGGCGTTGTTTCGGACCAGGTCGTTCAGCTCCTCCTTTGACCGACCGGTGGAGGAGGGGCCGATGTTCAGCGGGATCTTCTTTTTTGCCAGGATGTCTGCCACCTTATACGCCTCCGTGGCGTGCTCCAGTATCAGCTTCAGTTTGAATTCCTCGGCTATGCGCACCGCGGTCAATATATCATCCGCCCGGTGGGCGTGGATCCTGGCCGGCAGTTTGCCGTTTACGATTGGTACAAGAGCTTCCATTCGCAGGTCCCTTGGCGGCTTCTCTTTCTTTTTCAGTTTGTCACGATAATTAATCGCGTCCACCAGGGCACAACGCAACACGGCGGCTATACCCATCCTGGTCATCGGCGCTTTCTTGGCGCTGCCGTACACACGCTTCGGGTTTTCACCCACCGCCATCTTCTGGCCTATGTTCGGGTCGATGACAATGTCTTCCACCGTGCCTTTGCAAGTTTTGGCGGCGCAGACTGCGCCTCCGATAACATTGGCTGAGCCTGGGGTGATCATCACGGTGGTAATGCCTGCTGACAATGCTTCGCCGAAAGCTTTGTCGGTATGGTCGATGGAGTCGATAGCGCGCAGGTGAGGGGTGACCGGGTCGGTCATCTCGTTGCCGTCGGCGCCCATCTCGCCTTTACCCTCGGCGTATACACCAAGGTGAGTATGCGCGTCTATCAGGCCTGGGGATATATATTTACCGGTTTGGTCTTCAACATCATAGCGTTTACGGTCAAACTTTTTCGCCTTGCCCGCATACTCAATTTTGCCGTTTTTTATCAGCAACAGACCGTTTTTAACCGGGCCAGTCTTTGTTATCACAATCCCGCCGGTCAGCGCTATACCTTTTGCCATATCTTTCAGTCTTACTCGTTTAGCATTTATGCAGATTGGTTGTTTGCCACCCGCCGCCTTTCGGCGTTGATTATAGCTTCCACTTCTTTCGTGGCTTTTACGATGTCGTCGTTTATTACGATATAATCGAATTTTTCTTTTTCGCTGATCTCGCTGGACGCAAACGCAAGCCTCCGTTTAATCTCTTCATCGGTATCGGTTCCCCTGCCCTTCAATCTTTTCTCCAGTTCCTCCAGCGATGGCGGCATAAGAAATATTGAACAGCAGTTCAACCCTTGGCGCCTGATGGTTTGCGCGCCCTGGACATCTATGACCAGTAATAAATCGTTTTTGTTCTCTTCCAACGCCGATCGGGCAGCCATTATCGATGTGCCATAGCATGCCCCGTGGACCCGCGCCCATTCTATAAACTCGCCGTTATCCGCCATTTGCTTGAACTTTTCATCGCTGACGAAGTAATAGTCGCTGCCATCCACCTCGCCCCCCCTAGGAGCCCTGGTGGTGTGGGAAATGGATCTGCGGATGCCCTGGTCCGTGGACAACAGTTTTGCGGCGACAGTTGATTTGCCAGCCCCCGAGGGCGCCGACAAAATGAACAATATTGATTTACGGTTTGTTTCGTGCCCGTTCATTCCATATTCTGCGCTTGTTCCCGGATTTTTTCCAGCTCGCTTTTTATGGTTATTACAATACGTGTAATTTGGGGTGATGAAGATTTGGAGCCTATTGTGTTTGCTTCACGGTTGATCTCCTGCAGCAGAAATTCAAGCTTTCTGCCAATCAGATCATCCGAGCCCAACAGCTCTTTCGCTTGACTAATATGGCTCTCCAGGCGTGTCACTTCTTCTGTTATATCACTTTTGTCGGCGATCATTGCCGCTTCCTGGGCGATTCTGTTTGGGTCGAGCGCTTTATCTTTTGTAAGTTTTTCGATCCTTGCTTTCAGAATCTTGAAACGCTCGTCTGTTGAGCTTTCGCCAAGGGCTCTGATCTGGTCCAGAAAGCCGGCGATTTCCGCGAACCGCCTGCCAGCGTCTTCTACTATATGCGCGCCTTCTTTTTCCCGCATTCCGGTCAGCCTATCCAGCGCTACATCAAGGGCTTCCTTAACCGTGGGCCAAAATTTTTCTACATCTTTATGTTTGTCTTTTTTGATAAAAACATCTTTTATTTGCAAAATATCAACCAGCGACGGATCGCCAGTCAGGTTATACTTTTCCTTCAGCTTGGAAAATGTCTCCATATAACCGACCAACAGATTGCTGTCGAGCTCGACAAAATATTCAGCCTTGTCGGATGATAGCGCCAGGGAAATGTCAAATGAGCCTCTGCCAAATCTTTTTTTGATTATTTCGCATATTCGGTCGTCCATAGGCATGGGATTTCCATTATATTTTACATTTATATCCAGAAACCTATGGTTGACCGAGCGGGCTTCTATGGCAGCCCGGAAATCGTTGTTTTCAATTTCCGCTCGACCATAGCCGGTCATTGACATTACCATTCTATTTTTTTTCTCCTATACTACCCTTGTTTTACATTCATCAGATACAAGCGCTATCATATCTATCTCCACTAAAGCGCCCAATGGCAACGCCGCAACCTGCACGGTAGACCGAGCCGGCGGCTGATCCCCAAAGTATTCGGCATATATTGAATTAACTTTAGGGAAATCGGACATGTCGATAATGTATATTGTCGATTTTGTTACATGTTTGAAAGAAGATCCTGACTTTCTCAACACTGCTTCCAGGTTTTTTAAAACCTGGTGTGTTTGGGTTTCTATATCATCTGCTTCTATCCGTCCACTATCCGGATTGATGGCGACCTGCCCGGATGAATAAACTATTCCGTCTGCAATAACCGCCTGGGAATAGGGACCGATAGCCTTTGGCGCTTCATCGGTCACAATTGCTTTGCAAGTCATATATTACTTCTGTCGTGTTAGATAACCCATTTTAACCTATTACTGCTACTTCTCAAAGTGAAACTAATTCAGGAAGGTAAATTACCTGGCAGGACTTAATGAATCTTCTTTAATAATTTTCTGATAAATAAGGTTTGCGACCAGCTGTGCCCCATTCTCGTTGAAGTGCACTCCGTCATAATGAACAGTGGTATTCTTTGGCAGATTTGCCGCAATATCTATCAGCCCAACGCTCTCCAATTCGGCCACTTGTCGTGTTACATTGTTATATTTTTCAAGCCCTTGGGCCAAAGCTTCGGCGCTGTAATATGCCGTTACATTTTTCGATCTTATATTTCCATTGCCCCCTAGCCATAACAGGTCCCTCTGTTCTTTGGTAATATGGGCGCCCCATATGGCAGGTTGGGTTACAAAGAAGAGTTTAACATTGCGCTCCTTGGCAATTTTTGCCAGCATGGTCATGTTGCGCCTGAATTCAGCCAATGATGATACAAGGTCCGGCAGATAATCAATCCTGGGCATCCGCTTCCTTTGCGCGCGCATTTTTATATATGCCGACCCTGCAGTATCTTGCACCATAGCCTGCGGTTTTGGTTTTTTCATGTTACTGCGATGGTACAGCTCATTGATCTGTTTCCAGATTGCGCTATGCTCATACCATGGCTTCTGGCCACCTGCATTTTCAGGTTTTGGTGGTAAGGCTCGGGCGAAGGCTCGCTTGAAATGCGCTTTTTGCCCATCAGGAGTAAAGAGATAGTCAGGATTATAATCAGTCCCTTTAGCCAACCTTAGGAGAAGGTCATTGGCCCCTTCCATAATAAGTACAGCGTCGATTCTGTCATATTGGTCCAGCATTGGCGCAAGTTGCATTATATGGTCCCTGCTGTTCAGCCCGCTTTTACCCACATTGCCGACCCACACGTTTTTCCCGCTATTGGCGGTTAGCTTATTTTGCAGAAGGTAGGGCCAGGCTTTTGGGCCATCGAGCAAAAGGCACTCGGTAGTGCTGCCACCCAGCGCCAATATACGATAATCCTGATCATTTGAGAACTCGTCACCCCTGATGCCGGCGGAATTGGCCACAAACAGCGCTTCTTCATTCAACCCTGGGAAAATAGCCGGATCGACCTTGAACATCTGGCGCTGATGTGGGGGCCAGGGGAAAAAGCGATAATCCGCAGGCGGAGGATACAAAATTCGTAGAGCCATTTCACCAAACCCAATCATCACGGCCAGGCTGGTCGCAAGTAACGCAATATTAATAGCGATACGTTTCGCCATGGACTTTATTGCCAAGCTGTTACAGCGCTCCTGATGTTATTAACGCAATTCGAAAAGTTTTATATAATACCAGCCTGCAGTTCCATAGTATATTGTATCGTTAAAAAATTTTTGCGAGCGTACTGGATGTTTTCTTTTAAACGTATCTATTTTATAGTTTTGGCTATTGTTATACTCGTTACGCTTTTCCCACCTTATTTCATAGAAGTGTTTGAGCTGAATGTATACGACTTGATGATACGTTACTCTGCCCCGAACAAACCGGACCCCAGGGTAGTAATCGTAGGGATAGATCAGAAATCGCTCGATAAATATGGCCGATGGCCCTGGCACCGGGAGACGATTAGTAAGCTGATAGATAAATTGTCAGGGTTTGACGTAAAAGTGACGGCGCTTGACATGATATTTTCGTCATCCGCTGACCTGGAGAATGCAAAAGTTTTGAACCGACTGGAAGATCAATTGGCCGAAAGCGATGTACTGGGATCACCAGGGCTTCAGCAGGCGCTGGATGAAGCGTATATAAATATGTCGGGCGATCAGGCGTTGGCCGATTCCATTACAAGGTCGGGCAATACAATAACCGGTTATGTTTTTCATGGAGGCGATATAGACAAATCATCCAATAACGCGTTGCAAAATGAAAAAGATATGTTGGTTGAAAAGTACAGAATCAAAAAAATCAGGACCAAGGATAGTAATAGGTCTAAAATATGGTTCACCGTATCCAGTGTAGAACCAAACACCAGAATTGTACAAGAAGCGCCGGTTACCGCTGGATTTCTAAACGCTTGGGCAGATGATGATGGAATAATCAGGTCGAGCCAAATGGTTATTGAATATAAAGGCTCTATTTATCCATCCCTGGCCCTTTCCATGGCCGCCGAGTATTTATCTTCGCATAAGGATCTTCAAGTGTCTTTCGCCGAAGATGGGCTTGAGGGTGTTTTTATTAAGGACCAGTTTCTGGCGCTTGACAATTTTGGCCGACTCAACATTAGGTTTCTTGGTAAGGATGGCACATTCCAGACAATATCCGCGATGGACGTTTTGGAAAAGCCACTGACCGACCCAGAGCTGAGCGAATTGCTTAAAAATAAAATCGCCCTGGTAGGCGCCACAGCAACACAAATATATGACGTTTGGGTTACTCCATTTGGTTATACGACAGGCGTAGAGATAATGGCAAATTCGGTTAGTATGGCGTTAACAGGCTCCGGAGTGAAAAAATATACATGGTTGCGCATGTTTGATGCAATGCTAATCCTGCTAATAGGCATTGTTCTTTTCTTTGTACTGCAAAGAAACCGGATTTATGTCGGAATTCTTGTTTCATTTTTTATAATCATTGGCTTGTTTCTGGGCAGCTATTACATGATCAGCCAACTCCAGATATGGGTCAACCCTATGGTCACATCGCTTATGACTGTTGCAGGATTTATCATAATCAACACCGGCCAATATATAGAAGAGAGAAAATCGAAAAACTATATCATGCGCGCATTCAGCCGTTTTGTAGCTCCAAAGGTGGTTGACACTTTAATCAAGGATCCAAGCCTGTTAAAACTACGGGGTGACAAAAGAGAGATGACAGCATTTTTCTCTGATATAATCCGCTTTGTCACCATTTCGGAAAAGCTTGCTATTGATGACCTGATGAAGTTGATAAACGCATATCTAACGGAAATGACCAAGATCATCCACGAGCTCGACGGCACCATTGACAAGTACAAAGGGGACGAAATAGTCGCCTTTTATGGGGCTCCTGTACCGATAGAGGACCATGCGGAACGCGCAGTGCTGGGCGCAGTGAGGCAGCAAAGAAGACTGGCGGAAATGCGAACGGACCTGAACATGAAAGGCGCCAAACGTTTGCATGTGAAGATGGGAATCAACTCAGGGAAAATGATCGTTGGCAATATCGGGTCGGATGATCGGCTTGATTACACCATACTTGGTGATGAAGCCAACATAGCGTCCAGGTTGGAGACGCTGAACAAATTTTACGGCACCAGGATTATCATATCGGGAAATACATATAAGCATGTGAAGGACAAATTTCTGTGTAGAGAGATGGATAAGGTCAGAGTATATGGCAAATCAAAAATACTGCGTATATATGAAGTGATGGAGGAGATGGATCGAGCCACTGATTATCAACATAATTTGACCATTCTATTTGGAGAGGCGCTGGCTACTTTCCGGCGGAAACATTTTAAAGGCGCCTTGGAACTGTTTTCCAATATAGATAAGGTAAGCGAGGGCAACGACAGTGTTGCCAAATTGTATATGGAACGGTGCGCCAAGCTAATGCGATCCAGCCCACCCGACGAATGGGATATGTCCTACGACCTGACCAAAAAATAAAGTGCTGGAACGACGTTGTGTTTACATTATACAGTCGTTGTCGCAGTTGGCGCGGTGACCATAAAAATAACCGTAAACATACATAGCGACACAAGGGATTGCTTATAGATATCCATCTTCTGGCTCCAAATAGGAATATGCCGATTTCCCCTCTTGGTTATATTTTCTATCTAATATAAAAAGTCAATCTTAATGCAATATTTTGAGCTGACGCTTGCCCTTGACAAATGTGGCCAGTAGCTTCAAACTATAGGGTAAGATTAACCAAAATAATACTCCTGAGGCGTTACTGTCATACGGGCGGCCTCATTAAATCATAAAGATAAGATTATGAAAATCCTGTTTGTATATACCGATATCGATGTAAAAGGCGGCGCCAGAAGCTACCATTTTGGCTTGGGGATCCTCTCTTCTGTGCTGAAAAATGCAGGCCACCATACCGAGCTTCATTATATGTTCGATCATTGGGATCCGGAAAGTTTCGCGGCGCATGTGGATCGATTTGCTCCAGACATCATTGCTTACACTGCAGATTCCTCCCAGATAAGGCACGTGGCCAAGCTTTATAAACAAATGGCTGGGAAAAATGTTTTCCAGGTGTTGGGCGGCACCCATGCTTCTTTATATCCGAAAATATTCGAAAAAGCATTGGAACTGGACGCGATCTGTGTCGGCGAAGGGGAAAACGCGCTGCTGAAACTGGCTGAGGCATTGGATAACGGCGCTGACTACCGGGCGACACCAGGACTGTGGGTCAGGAGCGAAGATGGTGAGATCATCAAAAATCCGGGCGGCGAGTTTTATCATGAGCTGGACGAGGTACCGTTTGGTGATCGTGAAATGTTCAACTTCCAGCAGGTGGTGGACTCCGATTATGACCGGGCCACTTTTATGATGTCGCGTGGATGTCCTTACAAATGCAACTATTGCGGCTCCCCTGCCATGGGCGGCCTGCAGGATGGCAAATATGTCCGGTTCAGGAGCGTGGAAAACGGCATAGCGGAAATCAAGGAAGTGACATCACGGTATAAAGTAAAATCGATATTTTTCGCTGACGATGTGTTCACCATCGACAGGAAATATGTAAAAGAGTTCTGCGAAGTGTATAAACGGGAGATCGGGATCCCGTTTGAGGTGACCACCCGGGTGGAAAGCTCTAACTATGAAACGTTCAAGCATCTTGCAGACGCCGGCTGCACCCGGGTGGCGATGGGTGTGGAGTCTGGCAGCGAAGAGCTGCGGCGCAAATCGCTGAACCGCAAGATGACAAACAAAAAAATCATCCAGGCGTTCAAAGACGCGCGTGACGCCGGGCTGAAGACCAAATCGTATAATATTGTCGGATTTCCGTACGAAACGATAAAGATGCACCGGGAGACCATCGAGCTGAACCAGGCGCTCAACCCGGACAGCCTGGTCTGTTACATTTTCAACCCATATCCGGGCACGGCGCTGTTTGATATATCGATCAAGGAGGGGTTCCTGTCGCCCGATTTTTTGGATGACGATTTTATATCGAGGACCGATACACCGCTGGACATGCCGGACTTCCCCCGGGAAGAAATCCTGAAGTGCTACAGAAGCTTCGCATTCAATGTGTACAAGGCAAACTCCATGAAAAAGGCGTTGATGTACAAAGTGTACTACTCCCGTTTTGGCGAACCGTTGATCCGCGCGCTCGATTATGTCAAAAAGCCAATCCAGCGGCTTGCCATGGGCACATAGCCGCATCGTCGAAAACGCAGGATGAACCGCGACAGTACGTTTCGCCCTTTCGTTGTCAACTCGGCGCTGGTAATGGTCAGCCTGACGATCTGCCTTGCGGCGCTGGAGCTGGTGGCCAGGGCGGCGATCCCGTCATGGTATCCGCGTTACGCGTTCAGCGCGGACCCGGTCGCCGGTTACATCAACACCCCGAACCGGACATTCCGGTGGCATGGGGCGGAATACGACTTCACCACCACCACAAACAGGTTCGGCTTTCGCGATGATCCCTATGAAGATGATAACCGTCCGTTGGTCATGGCGCTGGGGGATTCGTTTGCCTGGGGTTTCGGCGTTGATTACGATCAGGTTTATCTGACAATGCTGGAGAACAGCGCCAGCACCCGAATAATCAAGGCGGGAGTATGCGGCTATGGCACGTATCATGCCGCGAAAATACTGGAAAAATTCGGAACCGATTTCAAGCCGGATGTCGTGATGCTGAACTTTTTCATCGGCAACGATTTCTATGAAAACATGGGCGTGCGAGACTTGACGATATCCAACGGCCGGTTTATAGAGATTCCGCCGGAGGAAGCGTCTGTAACCCATAAAACCATCACCTGGCTCCGGGGCAGGGTTCGGCTGGTGGAGTTTGTGATCAATAAAATCAAAACTTCGCCACGGTTGTATAACATAGTGAAAAAGGCAGGGCTGGCGGGCGACCAGATCATCGGTGAGCTGGACCTGTTCAGCGTCGAGCAAAATCCGCAAGTAACCAAAGCATATCAAGCAACCCAGAATATTCTGTCAAACCTGAATAAATCTGTGAGTGAGCTTGGCGCGAAGCTGACTGTGGTGATAATACCAGCGAAGAGCCAAGTCGACCCAGCCCGTTTCGAACGGGAGCTGGCGAACCTGCGACTGGACTTTGATAAATTCAATCTTGACAATCCCAACCGTCAGTTAATTGATATGCTGGATGCGATGGGCATTGAGTATATAGACCTGACCCCTGGCTTTTTGGAGTATCGTCAAAATAACCCGGAGCGGACGCTCTATTTCAAAGTTGATAAACATTGGAACAGCGCCGGGCACGCGCTGGCGGCGGAGATACTCTCGCAATCAGGGCTGGTCCCGACTGACCACAACAGCGGGCGTTGAACTAGCGCCCATGGATAATGTAAGGGCACACGCCACAGTTTATGGAACCGTGCAGGGGGGGGTATGGTACCGTGGGTCAACCGTTGAAGAGGCCTGTACAATAGGCGGGTTGACCGGCTGGGTGCGCAACAACCCTGGCGGGACTGTGGAAGTTGTGTGCGAGGGGCAAAAGGAAAACGTGGAGCAACTGATCAAATGGTTGTGGAACGGTCCGCCCACCGCCATAGTTACAAGCGTCAAGGTGGACTGGCAAAACGCCACTGGCGAATTTTCAGAATTCGTGATCAGTTATTAGCAGCCCCGAACTATACATCTATCACATCATCATCATTATACTTGCTCGTCTTTTCCTCTTGTCTGAATTCCCGGTTTCTGTTCGTATAATAAAAGCCTTGGGTGTTGTTGAACCCGCTGGTTGATATTTCGAAGTTTTCCCGGATATAACGTTTTACAAACCTGCGCAAGAGCTTGCGGGTGAATGGAATGACCAGGGCAAACCCTAACAAGTCGGTGATCACACCGGGTGTCACTAAAAATGCGCCACCGACAACTATCATCAGCCCCTCGATTAAAGGGTCGGCCGGCATCGCCCCCTCATCCACAGATTGACGAAATTCGTTGACCACTTTTACCCCCTGAGAGCGCGCCAGCCAGGCGCCGATGGCCCCGGTTATTATCACCAGGGCGAACGTATGGAAAAACCCGAACACTTCGCCCAGCTTGATCAGGATGGCCAGCTCTACCAGAGGAGTCGCTGTAAACAGAAGGAATAGTTTAAATAGCATTGCGTGATTTATCGTTTATTAAGGAATCTGTTCAGTTGCACGCTTCTCTGTCCTGTCGATCCATCTCTTCCCATTTCTCTTCCAGCTCTGCCAGTTTGTCCATATCTTTATCCTCTTTGGCCTGTGCGATCGCTTTGCGCGTCATCATTCTTGCGTCGCCACTGACTTTGGACCTTGCGCATTCTTCATCTGTCGTTGAACCATAATCGTTATTACCTAGCGAATAATTGGATGATGAACTATCAGATGAACTACCAGAACCACTTAACGCATGTTCCAAATCGTCGAGTGGTTTAATATTCAGATCGAGATAGTGATTTGCGCCCAAGGCCACAGCCAGCGCCAACACCCCATAAATCAATATGTCCTTAAAACCCAGATTCATTTTTAACTCCTAACATGTAATTAGTTATTATAGCAGTCTGGTTCTAAATAGTGAGCTCCGCCCGAGGAGCTGACTTACCCGCTTCAATCTCTGGTAAAGCGATGATCAATCGTTCAGATTCTATAGAACCGTTTTTCATAAGCGCTTGTTTGACTGCTTCTGCTCGTTTCTGCGCCAGCTGTTTCATGGAAGTTTCCACTGCGGCGTCCAGCTTCACTTCTTCTTTTTTAGATTCTTTATCATCTTTCTGTGGCTTTTCTGGCGCGCCGGAAATTATCGCAAGGTCGGCGTCCACCGCCACGCCGCCGATATGTATACTCAGTTCCGGACGTTCTTTCATTAAACTAACCAGCTTTCCCAAATAGACAACAGCGTCTCCACTTATCTCGGCAGACCCTGGCGTAAACACTATCGGATCCAGACGGACACGGCTCAGCTCCTCTCCTGCGATTTCCGCCAGGGCTATCACTGCGCCATACGGTTGCATGAATATTGTCAAATAGGCCAGGGCGCCCTTTTTCATGGCGTTGGCCGTAGCTTTATTTAAGATATCCGCCAGGCTGAACCCCGGGTCATTGACATCCCCATTCAATGTGAAATCGAGCATGATATTATCATACTTGTCCCGCAACAGGCTCAACGCCGCGTCCAGGGGCATGGATATCTGTTTGGCGAATTTATCCACCAGGTCTTGCTCACCCGGTTCAACCTCCAGTTTCCTCATCTCGATTTTGACTTCACTATCGATCTTCTTTTTTGCAATCTTCACATCTATTTTTGAATCAAGCTGGCCGGTTGTAATGTTATACCCGGTAGATTTAGCGACATAGGGTGACAACGGCTTCATATCAAGCGCAGATATTTGCGCTTGCAGATCGACCCCCAAATCTTTTGCCAATGGTGTGGCTGTTCCATCGACATCGATTTTAGTATATTTGTTCAATGTCGCATTCAGTTTAACCGGGCTTGGCCTGTCGACAGCCAGGTTGTCCAGGTTTTCGACTTTGGCGGAGATTTTGTTTATCACGGCTTTGAACGGCGGTTTGATAGAGTTGTCCTCGAAGCGAACTTCACTGGCGCCGCCCAGGGTTATGGCCCCTATCTTAATCGACTGGTTACCTGCCTTCTTATCAGGAGCTGGCGCCTTTTCCGGTTTGCTTTTTACGGTTGGCTTTTTTCCTTCAGGAGCTTTAGCGTTGCTGGAACTTTTTTTATTTCCTCCAGGTGGAAGGTTTGTCTTCACACCATCCAGCGCTATTTCTTCAATAACAATATCGTCAAAAGTCGCCACCTGAACCTTATTGATCGTGGCATTATCGAGGTAAACAAGGTCACCCTCGTCTTCCGCCCCAACTTTCTGGTTTGAATCGAGCCCTCCATATTCAACTCCGGCAATATTGATCTGCTCAACATTAATATGATTTTCCGGCTTTACAGCCAGCCCGCTCAACTCAATTTTACCTATATTAATATTATTCTCTTTATCACCCGTTTGGACGCCAAGAGCTTCTCCCAAAATGGCGCCGTTGACGGAATATATTACGGCCTCTTTTTCTGCGGTGGAGGCGTTCACATTGCCTTTCCAGGTAAGGGCGCCACCTTCAAACAAAAATTTATCTTTACCCAATTTGCTGTTGGCCAACATAAGATCGATGTCGCTGTCCACTTTCGCGGATCCGTTGGTGGACCTTTCAAATTTTGTGTCTGTCGTGACGCTAACCGCGCCCTCAAGGTTGTCCAGGTTCTGTTCCGCCAGCTTCTCGAAAAGTTTTAGGGGCAACTTGTCTATGGTAAGCTTTATGGCGCCTGTTTGCTGGTCGCCAAACGGTTGCATATCTGCATTAATAGTGACCCGGCTATCATCGATCCGGCCGGCAAAATCGAGATGGGCAGGTTGTTTGGAATCCCAGCTTCTCAACCCTTTCAGTTCAGTTTTATCTATGACAGCCACTGCTCCAAACTTGGGGTGCTTGATATTAAGCTTGCCATTGACCAGCGAGAGCCGTTCTATTCCAAAACCCCAGGTCGAATCTGGTTCAGGCTTCTGCTCTTTGGAGCCCTCTTTCTCTTTTGATGGCTTGACCGGCAATCCAGCCACAGTTTCCAGGCCGGTATCGCTGGCCACGATGGCTGTTTTAATGTTTTCTATTTCGGCTTCGGTTATATGCAATCGTTTCTTGATCAACGAGAGCCAGCTCCAATCCAGGGTCAACCGGCCGGCATCCAAGGTTTTTTTACCATCAGATGTGATCTGAAGTTCATGGATAGTTACGCGACCTGTAAAAGGATTGAAATCAACATCATCAATGCTAGCCTGTTGAGCGCCGTTCGACTCCAGAAACCAGGTAATTCCATATCCGATCCCGTACGGTAAGGCAGTGAGGATGATGAGAATCAGAATAATAATGATTACAAGCCATTTCAGCTTTCGCTTTGATGACGGTTTTGCCTTTCCAGGCTTTTTAGCGTTACTATCTGCCTCTGTATTTTCGTTCATAGTACCTTTATTAACCACTTCATAAAGTTACCTATCATTCTTTTTTCACAACATGCCATAAATAAAATAACATGGAATGACACCATTTTGAATCATAAGAGAGAAACCGTGGGGAATACATGATGGAGGAACGTTGGAGACTGATCGAAAGCGGCGCCGAATCGGGCGATTGGAATATGGCGGTGGATCGGGCGCTACTGGAATCGGCGGAGCAGGAAGGCTCTGCCCCCATTCTCCGGTTTTATAGCTGGGAGCGCTCCACCTTGACCGTGGGTCATCTACAGAAAACTGCAGAAATCATTGACACAGATTATCTGAACGTAAATGATATCCCACTGGTTCGCAGACCAACCGGGGGGCGAGCTATACTGCATGACGATGAGGTTACTTACTCTGTTATTGTGCCGGAAGACAGCCAGCTTTACAGGCCGCTTCGTCCCATGTTTCGTATCATATCTTCTGTGCTCCGGGTGGCGCTGTCAGGCTGCGGTGTGGCTATCGATCCGGAGGGTGGCGCTGATGGCGGCCAGTCTTTATCCACGCCATGTTGCTTTGCCAGCCGGTCAAGCTTTGAGATATCGAGCGGTGGTAGAAAAATCGCCGGCAGCGCCCAGAGAAGATTGAAATCGACTGCATTGCAGCAAGGCTCGATTATTTTATCGATGGATAAGGAGAGATATCTGTCATGCTTCCGGTGGCAGGATAATGAACAGCGGGAAGCAGCGCGAAACCTGATGGGTGGTATAAACAGAGGTCGCAATGAAAAGATTGGACCGGATGATTTGCGTGGATCAATTGTAAGAGCGTTTGAAATGCTGTATGGTATGACATTCTATTCTGATAAATTATCTGATATGGAAAATGAGCAGATAGCATTTAATATTGAACAAGGGGTATAGGAAATGGTCGTGGCAAAAAAAGGCATATTGATAACAGTGGCGCTGCTGTTGGTGGCAGGCTGCGTTTCTCTCTCCGCAGGATCCGATTTCGATTCGTCCAATGTTGCAAATATTACGAAAAACGAGACATCCAAAGATGAAATCAAGCAGTGGTTTGGGGCTCCTTATATGACCGGTGTGGATAATGGTGATGAAGCGTGGACCTATGAGTATGTGAAGGCAGGGGCCAAGGAATCGCTGATAAAAAGTTTATACATCGTATTTGACCGAAATGGAACCGTTAGGAGCTATACATTCTCTACCAATTTCCCGGAAGAAATGACCGCCACAGAATAAACCTGCCTCGATGGCCCTTAAAACCTGGCCATGTCCCATACAGGCTGTGAGGAAGAGCACTATTGCAAAACCCTTTATTGTGTAGCTTTAATGAAAAATAACTATTCCCAATGGCCATACGTTGAAGCCAGGCGAATAATCAACAGACTTAAACATCAAAACAAAACCGCAGTGACGGCCCAGACCGGTTATGGCCCATCTGGCCTGCCTCATATCGGTACTTTTGGTGAAGTTGCCAGAACTTCATTCGTGCTCCAGGCTTTGGAGATACTTGAGCCGGGCATAAAACGGCATTTGATCTCTTTTTCAGACGATATGGATGGTCTGCGTGAGGTGCCGAAAAACTTGCCGAACCATGAAATGATTGCCAAACATCTTGGCAAGCCGTTAACTTCCATCCCGGACCCGTTTGGCGAGGAAGAGTCTTTTGCGCATTACATGAACCGTAAACTGCAGGAATTCCTCGACTCATTTGGATTTGAATATGAGTTTGCCTCCTCCACAGAAAAATATAGGTCCGGTCTGTTTAATGATGGATTGAAGCGTATACTTTTCAAACATGAAAAAATTACCAAGCTGTTTACAAAAACGATCTCCAAGGAGAAGCGCGCCACCTGGTCGCCCTTTTTCCCAATTTGTGAAAATTGCGGCAAGATATATTCCACCACCGTCACCGGGTATAACCTGTCTTGTAATACTATAACTTATGTGTGTGACAGCACGGTGGAGGGTAAATATAAAGCTTGTGGCCATTCGGGCGAAGTATCTGTTCTGGATGGCAAGTGCAAAGTGGGCTGGAAAGTCGACTGGGCACTGAGGTGGTTTGCGCTGGATATTGACTATGAGATGCATGGGGAGGATTTGGTAGAATCTGGCAGGCTCTCATCAAAAATTGTGAAAGAGATCGGCGGCCGCCCGCCTGAACTGTTTAAATATGAGCTGTTTCTGGACGAAACCGGTAAGAAAATCTCGAAAAAAATCGGTAACGGGATATCTCTTGAGCAATGGCTCCAGTATGGGCCGGTTGATTCATTGCTCTATTTTATGTATATGAAACCGCAACAGACGAAAAAGATGGGCCTGCCTTTATTACCCAGGATAATAGATGGATACCTGGAGCTTGTGGCGAAAGATGACGGAACCAACCTTGACACACCAGCACAGTTTGTCGCCCGTCTGTCGAGGGGGCCGCATGCCGGTGTTATTCAGGACGAAAACATAATCACCTATTCGCTAATTTATAACCTGGCGATCGCGCTGAATACAGACGATCAAAAAGTAGTAAAAGAATATCTTTTGAAATATCAGCCTGGGATCAATGAAAACATTGAATATTACGATCAGTTGATTGATGAAGTGCTCAACTATTATCGTGATATTTACCTTCCGCAAAAAACCGAGGAAGCGCCCGACCATGCCCATGATGACGCTTTGCAAGATTTACTCGAATCTTTAAAAGCTTGGCGCGACTCTGGAGCAGGGGTGACCGCGGAGATGGCGCAGAACAGCGCGTTTCAGGCAGCCAAGAAACATGATTTGAAAATGAAAGATTGGTTCAAAACGTTGTATCAGGTTTTTCTGGGCCAATCATCAGGTCCAAAAATCGGGAGCTTTATTGTTTTGGTAGGCCTCGATAGATCTATTAAAACATTGGAAGGGCATTTGAATAACCGGTGACTTTTTACATTTAAACCTTTACTGTTCTCCGCCAGATTTCCTTTTAAGGTACGCCTGCATCCACTTATATTTTTCAGAGTCTTTTTCCACAGATCGCTCAATGATCTGTTTGTATGCTGCGGATATCAAAGCTACATCACCCAGCTTCCTGTAGTTTTTGGAAAGCGCGAACTGGATCTGGTGTTGTATCGTCCTTTTATCATCATCATTAAAATATGGAAACAAGCGCAGGCATAGGGATAGCCTTTTGAACAGCAGCACCGGCTCGTATGCTGATGTCTGGATGGAGAGCATCAGACTTTCCTTGATGCGGTCGAGCGCGTATCCTGTCCTCGCAAAATATGCATGGGCCAAAGCGGACCATGCGAATGTGTTGGCGGGCGAGAGCGACAATCCGGCTTGGGTAGAGTTTATGCTCTGCGCCAGCATTTGTTCGCCTTGCTGGGTATTATAACCTGTCAAATATGCAAGCCAGCTTTGAGCCATACCCAGCTCCCTCCATATTTCTCCGGATGACGACCAGCCTGCCGCGGCGCTGTATGAAGCTATCATTATATCCAGCTCTTCTTGCGAGACGGCGCCGCCGGTTTTCAGGTTATATGCAACATGTGTGGTGGGGGTCATCAGCACGGATGCGATGGTCCGGGGCAAACAAAGGCCCATAAGCAGGAACCCTATGACCATAGCCATAATTGTTTCTGCGGTAAATCTGGACTGATTTACTTTACGGCCCTGTTCCATGACTATATCACGATTTCAGGTCAGTGTAATATTTGTTATACCTGGAATAGTAGTATCGGCCAGAATCGCTGAAGCCGTAGCTTGCATGTTTGCGCGCGTCTACACGGGACAACACGATCCCAGCCATATCTGCGTTGGCCTCTATCATTGATTTAACTCCGGATATCACAATATCTCTTCTGGTAATCTCCCATTGTACAATAAAGACCACTTTATCAACGACAGGCGCCAGCAGCAGAGAGTCAGAAACCGCCAGCACAGGTGAAGAGTCGATGATGATAAGGTCATAGCTTTCTTTGAGCTTCGCCAGCAATTTTTTCATGCTTCTGGAAGATAGCAAACTTTCAGGATGTTCTATCCTATTTCCTGCCGGGATGAAGTCTGCGCCTGACTGATCCTTGATTAGTATTTCTTCAAAATCTATTTTATTAGCCAGCACATCAACCAGACCATTTTCAGAGCTCGATTTAATCATCGGTTTTCGAAGGTCAGCCTCCATATAGGCGGCCTTTTGCCCAGCCGCCGCCGCTTGCCTGGCCAGCGATAGTGAAATAGTGGTCTTGCCTTCGTTGGGCAATGATGAAGTAATTAGTATAGTTTTTGGTGTATCGTCTATATCAGAAAGCATTAGTGAAGTGCGCAACGACCGGATCGCTTCACCAAATGCTGAATTTGGCTTGTCCAATATATACGACTCTGGTCCGGAGCCATTGCTGCTCTTTAAAACAGGGATTATCGGGACAAGGCCAAGGGTCGTGACGCCAGTTATCTGTTCAACCTGATCAGAGCTTCGGAAACCGTTGTCAAGTTTTTCTATCAATAACGCCAAAACAGACCCCAATAACAGGCTAAGCATAGCCGCAATTGTGACAAATGACCTTTTGTTTGGATATGAAGGAAAGATTGGTATATCCGCTTTTGATATGATTCTGGCTTCCGATTGATCCAGCCCTTCCTGTTCGGTGGTTTCCTTGAACCGGGAGAGGAATGTTTCATACAATACCTTGTTAGCGTCAGCTTCACGCTCCAGTGATCGAAGCGCAACTTCAGCTCTATTTCCGGCTGACCTGGCGGACTCCAGCCTATTAAGATCGTTTGTCAATGATCGCACCCTTGATCTGACCACATTAACCTTGTTTTTGATCGCAACAAGGATCTTGCCGACTTCTGACTTGATTTTCTCTCGTATATCACGCAACTGTGCGCGGGTGTTGACCATCACTGGATGCTTTTCGCCATAATCTTCTTCAAGCTTGGAAACCTGGCTGATCAAACTTGCTTCCTGCTCCCGGAGCCTTTGGATCAGAGTCGATTCCAACACTTCGCTGATCGACTCCGCGCCATCCAGGCCGCCCCTTTTCACCACATTGTTCAGCTGTTCAAGTTTGGCTCTGGCTTCAGCTTCGTCGGCGCGGGCGATTATCAGTTGGCTATTCAGTTCGGAAATCTGCTGGGCCTCGATGGTTAACCCCCTCGATTTTTCCAATCCATATTTCTCTTTATAGATTTCCACCGCTCTTTCAGACTCGTTTACTTTATCTTTTAGGTTGGTTAAACGCTCACTTAACCAGCCGCTTGCTCGCCGGGTCGCTTCGAATTTCGCTTCCAACTGCTCCAGAATATACATCTCCGCAACTGTATCCGCGATTTTAGCGGCCAATCTGGGGTTTTCCGACTGATAGCTTATTATAATGACCCTGGTGTCCCTCACATTACTAATGGACAGGTTGCCCAGCAAGATATCTGCATATGCGCTCAGATCCAACGCTTCCAGCTCTTCATCAGAAAAGTCATCGGCGCTCCATGTCGGGGCTTTTTTCAAACCGCTTGGTATTAACGATTTTAAAAATGACTTTATATATGACCTTATCTTAGAGAAAATGCCTGGCCCTTCTCGTAGCGAAGAATTGAATTCCGGTATATCTTGCAGGTTTAGTTTTTGGACTATTTTTTTGGCAAGATTGGTGGACTGCAAGATTTCAACTTCATTTTGCATTCTCATATAATCATCATACGCAGATGACAGGACAGACTCCATATCAACAACGTTCATCTGACGATCATCGATGATCATGCTGGTGGATGCTGTATACATCGGGGGAATCTGCAATACGTATATAACTGATAATGTAATTATCAAAACGGATATCCCTAGAATAGAATATTTACGGCGGTACAGGATTCTGAGATATTCAGTAAAATCCTGTTCCGACTCATGAAGTGATAACTTCTTTAGCAGTAGATCTTTATTATTGTTAGATCGCATATTGTGATGACTCTATAGCTGTCAGATTTATATATTCATAAGAAGGTCAAAGGAGAAGGGTGTCAAGTCTGTCTAAAACAGGCGCTGCGGAACTTCAATGATATCCCCGGGCATAACAACAGTCTCCAAAGATACTTCAGTTTTATTGTCAGGATCTGAAGCTCGGATAATCAGGATAGAGCTTTTTTTGGCGCGCTTCGTAAAACCGCCACCAAGCGCCACGGCGTTCCATACTGTCATCCCATTTAAATATGGATAGCTACCTGGTTTCAATACTTCGCCCAGTATAAAGAACGGCCTGAATACATTCACCGCTACGGTGACTTTTGGGTTCTTCAGAAAACCATCTTTCAGCTTTTCCTTTATAATTTCTTCCAGCTCGACCACAGTTTTGTCCTGAGCCTTAACGTTGCCTATAAGTGGAAACGCCACCATGCCACTGCCATCAACGCGATATTCACCAGAGAGGTCATCTTGCCTAAATACTGTAATTTTAACTTTATCTCCAGGACCAAGTAGGTACGCTTGCTGAATTGATAGTTTGTTCTCTTCGGTAGGCAGATCAGAATTTGCTATAGCCTCGTCATTGGCAAAGGCAATCGCAGGTATCAAAGCTAATAGAGCCAATATCCATGAAATGGGGCTTTTACTTTTCATAATACACTGTCAATAATATAATTAAGCTTACTTTCATATTATAACTGTACTCCCACTTTTATTACAAACTTGTTTCTTGTATAGTTTTGACCTTCCTGGTTGGAGTCTCTGGTTTTCGATTCGAACTCGGCGCCAATATATGAAGATTGAATAATATAAAAATCGGCGCCTATTGTTCCACGAAAAATATTATCCAGGCGGTCACGGCCAATAAAGTCCCAATAGTTGCCGCCAGCCTTTGCGTAAATGTCGATGTTTTCCAGGATAGCGTAGATCACTTCTCCACCATAATTTGTGGAGAAAAATCCAGAGGCGTCCTGCAGTATGGTTTCTTGTATTGTTCTGGTAAGGTACAGTTTAAAATCAAATAATTCAGATGGATTCCAGTAGAACAATCCTCCAACATCAGGACCGCTTATCGTCTTCAGTCGCGCGTCATCATATCTTTGCGATTTCCAGCCTGCGAAAAACTCCCAAGCGGTTACATCCGAATACCCCAGCTTTACCCCGCCCCGGATGGAATAGCCGTTTGAACTTCTCTCCAACCCGTTTATATCAAACTGGCGGTCGTAAGCCCGGAAATTGTAGGCCCCCCTCAAAAACGCTTCGTAGCCCATGTCCAGCCTGTAGCCTAACCGGGCCGAGAATTCATTGTGCGTTCGGTTCCGCCATTCTTGTTCGATAACCCCTCCAGCGAGGTTTGGGACATCGTCAAATTCATATTTATGCAAATTTCCTTCAAGTCGAAGAGTGATGATGGATATTTCTCGGGCGAATCCAAGGTTTGCCGATGTTTGCCTGAACTTTACCGGCTCTCTACCTAACAGGGTTGGATCTAGGTCAACCTGCGCCTGACTTGCGCCGCGCAATTCATTGGCAGAGCCCCGCTCCTCATGTCCTCTTTTTTGCTTCGCTTCAAAAAACAGGTATTGATCCTCGATTATATCCAGCCTTCCTTTAGTTCCGATAAGGTGATCTTGGTAATCCTCATCTCGCTGATTCTTATAGCTGGCGTCTTCCAGCGAGCCAAACAGTTCAAAGGCATGATTGGCCCATTCAGATTTAATATCCAGTGATGGAACGATTAATGTAATGTTGTCATCAATTTCATTAGTCTGTGTCGCATAGATGTTCTTATCATCGTGATATCTTAATTCGATTTTTGGGTATATGTTAAACAGCCCAACAGCAACACCCTGGGGCTTGTAATCCTCGCTAACAGCCAAAGCCGTAACAGGTACAAAAACTCCAAAAAACATCATGGTCAGGCAGAGTAGTAACTGCATACTTCTATTCAATACTAGGTCCTCACAACCAAAAATGGAATTATTATGATTCAGTCTCCAGACAGGACTGTTCAGAAGATACTGCTTTCCTCCAACTAACTTATCGGTAGAATTTATTGTGGGCTAATATCCTGGCCAGGATTTTCTGCTAGAGGAGGCTGCAATTCAAAACTGATGGCTACCTGCTGACTTTCACCATCACCTTCTTCTGTACCAGCGGCTGGTGGAGCGTCAAAACCGAGCGCCACAACTTTCGACATTTCTGTTATAAAAGCCAACGCTTCGCCATCAATTTTTATTTCAGCGGCAACGCACTCTACAATCTGGTCTATACCTTTACCAGATGAGCCGATGGCAGAGGCAACCGCGCCTATGATATTGGCAGTATCTTCAGCGTCTGCCTGCGATCCTTGAACCGTGCCAGCTATTATCGCGCACGCAAAGTTTTTAGGAGCGATCCGCGCAGTCTCTTCCGCTATCTCCATAGCTGTTGCAGGACTTTCTTCTGCCAGCATGGCAACCGTTTCCCGAACTTCCGATTCCACATTAGTTTCAACAGCTTCATTGATATGTTTCATGGCCTTGGGTGATAGCTGCGCGTATACCTGGGATGAAACCAGGACAGATACTGCCAGAAATATAATTAATATTTTACGATTCATAAACACCATAGCCTCTCTCAAACATCCAAATATAGCTACACATCATAAAAAGCGACCGTACACAGGTAGTTACAATACATCCAACTTACACTATCTGAAATATACCATGCCAACTAACTCTTGTCAAACTTAACTATATGTTTAATATAAAAGAAAAAAGTTTTTGGTGTAGCATTTTATTACACTTATTGCCCATCAAACTATGCTTGTCATATTTCAACAGCAATAGATCCAATCAAGCTTTACTGGCTTAAGTAATCTTAACTGGATTCCGATGTCTAGATAGAAGAACAGTTGCGATTATGAACATTTTGACTTCAAACATAGTGTAGGCAATGAGAATGCCAAATGCAGAGGTTAAATATCGCATTCTCAGCTATTGGGTTGTGGGCATTGGGTTGACACTGCTCTATATCAGCATGCGTGGCTCTACATGGCAAGGCAGTACAGAACTGCATACGCTAATGGAGATTGTCGCATTTATCCTGGCCATAATGGTGGGGATCAAATCGCTGATGCGCTATTACGCGCGTAAAAACAACACTTTCCTTTTTATCGGCACAGGCTTTATCGGGACTGGATTGCTGGACGGGTATCATGCAATCGTGACTTCTGCCTTTTTCCCAGCTATATTCCCCTCTTCACCCCCCAGCCTGATTCCATGGAGTTCGCTGGCTTCCCGGATGTTTCTATCAGTGTTCCTATACCTGAGCTATATGGCGTGGCGACGGGAAGAGCAGTTGGGTGAAGCGGGCAAAGTCAGCGAACGTTCAATATATTTAGCCGCAACGGTCCTGACCCTCGCCTGTTTCCTGTTCTTCGCTTTGTACCCATTGCCAAAAGCATACTTCCCAGAGCTTACGTTCCATCGGCCGGAAGAGTTTGTCCCAGCGTTCTTTTTCGTCCTGGCGATAGCTGGCTATCTCCGAAAAGGCGCCTGGAAAAATAATATCTTTGAACATTGGCTGATCCACAGCCTTATTGTTGGTCTGGTGGGGCAGGCGGTGTTTATGTCGCTTTCCGGTCAACTGTTCGACATGGAATTCGATATGGCTCACCTGCTTAAAAAAGTGAGTTATATATGTGTGCTGACCGGTCTGTTCGTCAGCACATTGGCGACCTTCAAAGAGGCGGAACGCCTTTCCGAAACCAACCGTGCGATAGTCAACACTGCTGTTAGTGGAATTGTCACCATTGATACAAATGGTACTGTCCTCTCATTCAATCCGGCGGCGGAAAAGCTGTTCGGCTATTCGACCGATGAGATTATTGGACAGAATGTATCAATGCTGATGCCGGCGCCGGACAGTGAAAGACATGATAACTACCTTAGCAACTATATCAAGTTTGGGGAGAATAAGGAAATTGACAAAGGGCGCGAGGTCCAGGGCATGCACAAGGATGGCTCCACCTTGCCTTTACACTTATCAGTGGGCGAGATGAAAGTAGGTGACAAGAGAAAATTCGTCGGCATATTATCAGACATATCGGAGCTGAAACAGACACAAGCGGAGCTGACATCCCACCGTCACCACCTTGAAGAATTGGTCGCAATACGAACTGCGGAAGTGGACGCTATTGTTAACACGGTGTCAAACGGGATTGTCACAATTAATAATAAAGGAGAGATCCTCTCGTTCAACCCGGCGGCGGAAGAGCTGTTCGGTTATACCGCGCAGGAAGCCGTTGGACAGAATGTAAAAATCCTGATGCCAGAGCCGGAGCGCGGCAAACACGATGACTACATTAGACGTTACGTCGAATCCGGCAAGGCCAAGGTGATAGATAAAGGGCAGGAAGTGGTTGGCTGCCGCAAGGATGGCTCCACATTCCCGATTTGGATAGCCGCAAGCGAAATACATGTCGCCAATGAACAGATCTTTGTCGGCACAATACGCGACCTGACCGAGGAAAAACGGGTAGAGCAAGAATATTTGCAGGATATCGCCGATCGCAAACGAAATGAAAAGTTGCTGCAGGAAGCCAACGACCGCCTTGACCTGGCCCTGCGCGGCGCCGCAATGTGGGACTGGAACGTCGATACGGGTGAGTTGGAGACCAGCGCTTCCTGGGATTCGATGATCGGCTGGACGACGCAGAAGCTGGACGATTTGTACGGTCGACACTTCAAACGATGGTCGGAGCTTGTTAACCCGGAGGATATCCCCGCCGCCAAGGTAGCTATAGACGAGCATATGGAAGGTAAAACCGATACTTACAGGGCAGAATTCCGCATGAAAACCAAAGATGGTGGCTGGAAATGGATACTGGGTATCGGCCGGCTGACGCAAAGCAGTGATGAAAATGAGCCAAAGCGTCTGGTCGGCATCCATGTGGACATCGACAGCGCCAAACAGATGGAAATGGAGCTTGCTGACCAGAGGGAACAACTGGATATGGCTATAAGGGCTGGCAGTCTTGGACTGTGGGATTATCACCCGCAATCGGATGAACTGTTCGTAAGCGAACCATGGGCCGCGATGCTAGGCTATACCCAGACGGAGATTGAATCTACCTTTGACGGGTGGACAAGCCTTATCCACCTGGACGATATGGATATGGCTTGGAGCCAGTATAACGACCACATAAATAATAAAACAGAGAACTATCAATCAGAGCACCGTATGCGCGCCCATGACGGCAGCTATCGCTGGATTCTTCATATGGGCTTATGTGTCGAAAGGGATGATAACGATGAGCCCACAAGGGTCGTCGGTATTCATATGGATATAACAGAGCGAAAAAACCTGGAAAGGGCGCTTAACGACGCCAAGGAAGAAGCAGAAGAGGCGGCTCAAGCCAAATCTGCTTTCCTGGCTAATATGAGCCATGAGATACGAACCCCACTCAATGCGATACTCGGTTTTGTGGAAGTTGTTCTTGATCAGGATCTAGACGCGGAGCAGCGCAAGAAACATCTGAACACAGTGCTCCGATCCGCCAAATCGTTGTTGGCGTTGCTCAATGATATGCTGGATGTGGCCAAGCTGGAGGCGGGCCGATTAGCCATGGAGTCGATCAGTTTTTCGTTAACACAATTACTGAAAGACGCGCTGACTACTATGGATATGCAAGCCAGAGAGAAAAATTTAACACTGACACTGGAGCTTGCGCCCGGCTGCGCCGATTGTTATCAAGGTGATCCGACACGCTTGCGCCAGGTGATAACAAACCTTGTGGGGAACGCGATCAAATTCACAAAAAGTGGCGGAGTTACCTTGCGCGTCTACCCGGAGCCGGGCCAGAATGAACTGTTGCATTTCGAAGTGGAAGATACAGGGATCGGCATACCGGACGATCGGCTGGAATCAATATTTGAGCCGTTCTCCCAGGCGGATACTTCCACCACCCGGAAATTCGGAGGCACCGGCCTGGGCACGACCATATCGAAGCAGATAGTGGGGTTGATGGGTGGAAGGATATGGGTAGAGAGCGAGCTGGGTCAAGGATCGACCTTTCACTTTACCGTCGCTTTGCCGGAATCGGATTGCAATGTAGACATGTTGGCTATCACAGATTTCGAAACCCCATCGGCCGAAGCCAAACGAGCGTACAAAATACTTCTGGCCGAGGATGTGGTCGAGAATGCCGACCTGGCCACACTCCGGTTGGAGCAGGTTGGCCATAAGGTAGTTCATGCGGAAAACGGCGCGGAGGCTGTGCGGTTATATCAAGAGATAGGGGGTTTCGACCTTATCCTGATGGATATCCAGATGCCAGTGCTGGACGGATTATCTGCAACTAAATATATCCGCGAGCTAGAGAAAAACACCGAAAGTCACATGCCGATTCTGGCAATGACCGCCAGTGTCCTAAAAGAAGAGCGTGATCGATGCAAGAAGGCGGGCATGGATGGTCTGATTGCAAAACCTGTGAATTTTACCAAGCTTTTCGCAGAGATCGATCGCGCTGTGGGGCCAGACGCTGGCGCGCCTGATAATGCTCCGGCAAGCAAAGCGGTCATGGTTGAAAATAATTTTCCAACACTGGATGGCGTGGATACGGTTAAAGGGCTTGATACCTGGCAAGACGCCAAGGTCTATCGCCGCAACCTTATCAACTTTGCAAAAGAGCATACGAAAGACGCGAAAATGATCCAGCAAGCTATCTGTGATGAAGATGAAGTTCGGGCGCATAAGCTAAATCATGCGCTTCGGGGTGTGGCAGGCAACCTGTCCTGACCCATGTATATACAGCCAGCAACAAATTATGCGACGCTATTAATAAAGGATCATACGACCTGCGGGACGTAGCTTTGCTAAACCTTGTGGACGCTTTGGAGAGAGTAATTGTAGCTATCCAAAAACTGGAACAAAAACCAATGGTTGATACGGGAGTGATTTTCGAAGCGTTTGATCGCGAAAAAGTAGTAAAACAGATAGAAGAACTGGACATTGCTTTGGAGGGTGGAGAAGCGCCAGATCAAATAATAAAAGCTATACTCGCCCAATTAAACGGACATACATCATCTGATAAAACTGAAAGCCTTACTTATGCGCTTGATAATTTCGAATTTGATACGGCCCGTTCTATACTGGCTAATATCACTGACGAAATCAGAGCTGTGACGGAGTGAGCAATATGAGCAAATCAATATTACTTGTTGACGATGAACCTTATAACCTGAACGTGCTAAAACAGGTGCTCGCCCCTGAGGGTTATCAGCTAATGTTCGCAAAAAATGGCGAAAAGGCCTTAGACTTGGCTGCAAGCAAACTGCCTGACATGATACTGCTGGATGTCATGATGCCAAAACTGAATGGGTATGAAATATGTCAGCGGCTGAAAGCGGATCGTGAGCTGGCGAAAATACCAGTTATTTTTGTCACCACCATGTCGGAGTCAGAGAATGAGAAGAAGGGGTTCGATGTTGGCGCTGTTGATTATATAACGAAACCGATCAGCCCATCCACTGTGCTGGCGCGGGTAAAGACGCATCTATCACTGGTGCGTATGCAAGAGCTGGAAGATCAAGTGGAATCTTCTATCTATATGTTGGGCGAAGCAGTGCATTATAACGATACAGACACAGGTGTGCATATATGGCGTATGGCGTCGTATGCCGGCGCGTTGGCGGAAGCGGCCGGATGGCCGAAAGAAAAGGTGGAACTGCTCAAACTAGCGGCGCCCCTGCATGACACCGGCAAGGTCGGTATCCCGGACTCTATTCTTAAAGCGCCCAGAAAGCTGACACCGGAAGAATGGACGGAAATGAAGAGGCATACCACTATAGGAGAGTCGATTCTATCTAAAAGTAACACACCAATTTTTCAGCTAGCTGCAGTTATTTCATTATCCCATCACGAAAGATGGAACGGTGAAGGCTATCCAGAGGCGACCAGCGGCGAAGCGATACCGGAGTCTGCCCGGATTGTGGCCATCGCGGATGTGTTCGACGCGCTGACCATGAAACGCCCATATAAAGAAGCGTGGAGCGTCGAAGACGCGGTAGCGGAAATCCGCAAGAGTAGTGGATCACACTTCGAGCCGAAGCTGGTGGACCTGTTCTTCGATATCGAGGGCAAGATATACAGCCTGAAAGAAGAGTGGGACGCCAAGGAAAAGGAGCAGGAGCTGGCGCTGTTCTGACGACGCAAACACAAATCTCGATCCGCGTCATATCCATAATTCTCTGTATACATATAACCGTATCAGAAATATGATATCGGGTTATGACAACCAAAATCGAAGTGTGCGACCACACCTGGAACGTAGTGACCGGGTGTGGCATGGGTTGCGCCTACTGTTACGCCCGTCGGATGGCTAACCGGAACCTGCACGATATATGGGTTGGCCGCCGGTTCGATGAGGTCCGGTTCCATCCGGATCGGCTCGACTGGCCCACAGCAAAAAAGTGGAAGCCTGGCGCGCGCATATTTGTCGACTCGATGGGAGACCTGTTCGACCCCGCAGTCAAGTTGAGACATCTAAGAGATATCTTCCGCGTAATTGAATCCCATCCGGAAATGGCGTTCCAGATATTGACCAAACAACCAAAGCGTATGATACAGCGCGCCCGAAAAATATCGTTCCCGCATAATGCGTGGATCGGCGTATCGGTTGAAGATCAGAACGCAGCTGACAAACGGCTGCCCTGGCTGATTGCAAACGGCAATTTACCCGATACAACAATCAAATATGTGACCATAGAGCCTATGTTCGGGCCGGTGGATCTGGCGCCTTACCTGCCATCGCTCGATTGGGTGATCGTGGCCGGCATGACAGGGCCAGGCGCCAATAGGCATCCGCTGAACCCTGACTGGGTCCGCTCGGTCCGCGACCAATGCGCCGCCCGCAAAACACCACTCTATTTCAAACAGTGGGGTCCAAACAAAAAGTGTGGCGCCAGCCTGGACGGGCGGGAGCACCGGAAATTTCCTGTTATACGGTATCCATAGGCAAGCGAAAAATAATCATTGATGACCGGGTAAAATAAAAAGTGAATTCATCGCATCTACGACTGATTTCGTTCAAATGAAAAGGGTAAATACGATATATTTCATATATAAAGGCAGTTATGTTAGTTACAAATGGGGCAGAAGCTCAGTTTCGACGCCCTGCAGAGTAATTGGTCAGCCCATAGTTGTAAAGCAGTATTTGACCAGCTCATGGTTACGTCATCATGGCGCTTGTTTATGGGTATGGTTTTGTGTAATATGGTTAGCCTTGAGGAAATGTCAATGGGGACGTTCCACTATATTTATTGAAAGATTGATATGTATTCGCACGATGTAATCATTGTAGGATCCGGCCTTGCCGGATTGCGGGCGGCTCTGGAAGTTGTCGGCGATCTGGATGTGGCTGTCATGACAAAAGTCTATCCGAGCAGGAGCCATTCCGGCGCCGCGCAGGGTGGTGTGGCCGCCGCGCTGGCCAACGCTGATGGCGATTCGATAGAAGCGCACATTTACGACACGGTCAAGGGCGCCGATTATCTGGGCGACCAGGACGCCATCGAGATAATGTGCAACGACGCGCCGCGGACTATCATAGAGATGGAGCATTATGGCTGCCCCTTCTCCCGCACAGATGAAAACAAAATAGCGCAACGGGCGTTCGGCGGCCATTCGTTCCTGCGGGCCTGCTATTCCGCCGACCGGACCGGGCACGCGCTGCTCCACACACTGTTCGAGCAGTCGATGAAGCGGGGCGGCGACCTGCAGGTATACAGCGAGTGGTATGTGGTGAAGCTGATTATAGAAGATGGCATCTGCCGCGGTGTGGTGGCCATGGATATCAAGAGCGGCAAGCTGGAAGTGTTCCACGCCAAGACCGTGCTGTTCGGCACCGGCGGATATGGCCGGGCGTTCCAGATCACATCCAACGCATTCGCCAACACCGGCGATGGCATCGTGGCCGCATACCGGGCCGGCGTGCCGTTGCAGGATATGGAGTTTGTCCAGTTTCACCCCACCGGGCTGTACCAGCATGGCATACTGCTGTCGGAGGCGGCGCGCGGTGAAGGCGGATATCTGTTGAACGGCGAGGGTGATCGGTTCATGAGCACTTATGCGCCGGGCAAGATGGAGCTGGGGCCAAGGGACATCGTCTCCCGCTCTGAACAGACAGAGATAAACGAAGGCAGAGGCGCCGGGCCGAACAAGGATTATGTGCTGTTGGACCTGCGTCATCTGGGCAAAGAAAAGATCATGGAACGGCTGCCGCAGATTTATCATCTGGCCAAGGATTTTATCGGCGTGGACGCCATAGAGAACCCAGTGCCGATCCAGCCGACGGCCCACTATTCCATGGGCGGCATACCGACCAGCAACGATTGCGAAGTATATATAGATGAAAACGGCAACAACGTGAAAGGTTTCTTCGCCGCTGGCGAGTGCGCCTGTGTTTCTGTTCACGGCTCCAACAGGCTGGGCACCAACTCCTTGCTGGAAGCGCTGGTGTTCGGGCGCAGGGCCGGCAAGAAAATGCTGGAAGCGACCCGAGAGACCGATTGGTCACCAGTGAACGCCAAAGCGGAGCTGAGCGCGGCCAAGCGAGAGATCGATGAGCTGGCGCATACCCAAGGCACAGAAAACCTGAATGACATACGCAACGAACTGAAAGTGACCATGACCAACCAGGTCGGCGTCTACCGCTCTGGCGAGGATATGGAAGCGGCCAACGAGAAGATCAAGGAGCTGCAGGATCGGTTCACCAAGGTGAAGGTGGAAGATAGGGGCGGCAACTTTAATACAAACCTGATCGAGACCATCGAAATGTCGCACATGCTGGAATATTCCGAGCTGATAGTGGCCGGCGGTATGGCAAGGAAAGAGAGCCGTGGCGCCCATGCTCGGGTGGATCATCCGAACCGCGATGACGAGAACTGGATGAAGCATACCCTGGCGTTCCGTACGGAAGAGGGCGGGTATGAGCTGAAATACAAGCCGGTGACTGTAACCAGGTTTCAACCTGAAGAGAGAAAGTATTGACCATGGCGGAAGTTACGTTCAAAATTTTCCGGTTCGATCCCACTGTCGATTCGGAATCGCGATATCAGGATTACAAGCTGGAGCTGGAGCCTGGCTTAACACTGCTAAACTGCCTGAATATAATCAAATCTACGCTGGATCCGACGTTGACATACAGGATGTCGTGCGGCTCCGCCATCTGTGGGTCGTGCGCCATGCGGGTGAACGGTCACGCATTGCTGATGTGCAAAACCCAGGCGTCGGACCATATTAAAAACGGAATTATACAGATCGATCCATTGGGCAACATGGAGATTGTCCGTGACCTGGTTGTCGATCTGGAGCCGTTCTGGGCGTCGTTGACCAGGGTGAAGCCGTGGCTCTCTCCTGTTGCGGGTGATGTGCCGGAGAAGGAGCAGCTGCAGACGCCGGATCAGTTCGAGTTTATAGATGATGTGACCACCTGCATATTGTGCGGAGCTTGCTATTCTGATTGTAATGTGTTGGAAGTTGATAAAAACTTCCTGGGGCCGGCGACGCTGGCCAAGGCGCATCGGTTCATATTCGATACGCGGGATGCCAAAACCGATGACAGAATAAATGATATCAGTGAACCACACGGCGTGTGGGATTGCACCCATTGCGGCGAGTGTTCCACCAGGTGCCCGACAGAGACGAAGCCGTTGTCGCGGATCGAAGAAATCCGGCAAGGCGCCATGCGGGCGGGCGCGCATAATAATAACGGCGCGCGCCACGTGCTCGGTTTCCGCGAGACCGTGGGCAAGAGCGGCACGCTGAACGAAAACTATCTGCCGGCCAGAAGTGTTGGCTTTTTTAATATACCTGGCCTGCTCAGCCTGATGCCTGTGGGTATCAAAATGCTTATGCGCGGCAAGAACCCGCCGTTGATCCATCATTCCATCGACAAGGTGGATGAAGTTCGTAGAATATTCTCCAAATTCGAGGAGTACAAGAAGTGAGCCTGAAATACGCCCTGTTCACCGGATGTGTCGCCAAAGGCGCGGCGCGCGAGCTGATGACCGCCACAAAGCTGGTCTGTGAAAAGCTGGGCATTGAATTAGTGGAAATGACCGACGCCTCCTGTTGCGGCGCAGGTGTTATCAGCGAAGATAACGAGATGGTGGCCGATATAATCAACGCCCGCACCTTCTCACTGGCGGAGGAGGCGGGGCTGGATATCATGAATATCTGCATCACCTGCCAGGGGGTCCATCGCAAGCTGCAGGTGAAGCTGGCGAAGGATCCGGAGTATATGGCCCGGGTGAACGCCGCCTTGAAAGAAGAGACCGGCCGCGAATATAAAGGTACTGTTAAAGTGAAACATTTCGGCAAGATCCTGGCCGATGATTTCGGGCTGGATCAACTGAAAGATGCGGTGGTCAAGCCGCTGTCCAGTTTGAAGTCGGCGCCGTTCTATGGGTGTTACGCCTCCAGGCCGCACGAATATTCCGATCTGGACAACCCGGACGATCCGGACGAGATGGAGAAGATCATCGAGGCGCTGGGCGCCAGCCCCATCGACTATGCCGAGCGGCTGAAATGTTGCGGGTTCCCAATTATCATGATGAATAAGGAGAACTCGCTGGAGCTTTCGGGCAACGCCATCGGGTCTGCGAAAAATGCCGGGGCGGATTGTGTGATTACGCAATGCCCGCTTTGCCATCTGAACATGGACGCGTACCAGCCGGAGATCGATAAGAGCCTGAATATGCCGATTGTGCATATCCAGCAGTTGATCGGGCTTGCGTTGGGGCTCAGCCTGGAAGAGCTGAAAATGAACACGCATATCGTGCAACCCACAGGCGCGATAGCTAGTTTATAAAAATAGTTTAGCGGACTAACCGCCGCTCTCGTCTTTCCATTTTTTGGACAGGTATATTTCCGCGCCGCCGACAAACAGCAACGCCAGCAGCGACATCACATACACCTTGACCGGCATCGGCTTTTCCAGATAGAGGAAGTGCCAGGATGATATCGATTTCTGCATTCCGATATCCTTGTTCCACCCATCCCATGCGTTGATGGCGAACGGGATGAACCTGCCCCGCTCGAACTGGATATCCTTCTTTGTGTTGTCTGTGACCAGCGCGCGCTTCATGACCAGATACCATGTCCCATCTTCAAATTTGGCGACGCTGGAGACAGCTTGCGACTCTTCCGCCTGTTGTTTAAAAGGCTTTTTGAAGCCCTTGGCGTTGAGCTCCACCACCGCCGGCCCGACGCCCTGGAACGAGTCGCCCTCCTGAAGATCGACAACCTCCACCGAGGTAACCGACGCATCGCCGGTGATGCCGGCTTTCAGGTCGGCCATGCGCTTTTGCTGAACATCGATCAACGCCTTTGCGGCCGGATCGTGATCGGCGCGCCACCACCAGAGGTTGACCTCATGCCCGCCGTCGCCGTTGAGGAAATGTGGTTTTTCAGTACCGGTCGGGATGGAAGATGGAAATTGAACCATGACTGCGTCACGATATCGGCCAGGGTTGTAGCCGCTGGAATATATCGGAACGTATGTTCGCAGGTTGCCCGTTTCGCCCGGCTCGGTCATGTCCAGTTGATGGAGGTCGTCGGTCCCTTTATGGATTACATTGGCGAACCGGTCGTTCCATTCCAGCCGGATGGCGACTTCTTCATCGTTGAACAGCGCCTTGACCTTTACCAGGTCGATGGTGATATTCTGCCAACGCGGTTTTATTATCACGTTGCCGGACATGACGACATCGATCTGGTCAGCGTCGTTCCATACTGCGTCGGATGGGTCGGTCGGCAGGTCGCCATCGATCCGTTTGGCGGTCAGGTTCGTTTCAGAATCCGGGTTGAACTGCAACGAATGAACATAGTGCGCCAAGGCCCAGCGATCGTTCTCTTCGATGCTCTTGGCGAATGTGGGCATCGGGGTTCCGTTTACGCCGGTGGTAAACCGTGTGAAGATATCTTTCACGCTGGCGCCGCCACGGTAGTTCCATGGCTTGGTCAGATCGCTCGGGAAGACCGGAAACTTCCAGTCATCCTTCATGCCATTGGTCGACACACCGTTCCCCTTGCCGTTGTCGCCATGGCACTGGAAACATTTGGCGGTTTCATACACCTCCTTGCCCTTGGTTATCAGCTCCGGCGTGGTTGGTTGCGGATCGGCGATGGTTACCACCTGGTTGTATCGATGAAGCTTCACCTCCTCCGGGTCGCCCGATGCTTTATACTCTGCGTCCAGCCCCCACAGGCTGAAATCGGGGATCTCGCTGAATGTCTGTATGTAATAGATAACCGCCCACCGCTCCTCCTCGGTCAGCCCGGACTTGACGGTCTCCCGGTCGAACGCTTGCATGGCGGTGCCGAATATGCCTTGCGATATGGTTTTGAACAGGTCCTCGTCGGTGGGCAGGGCGCCGCTTTCCGTCGTGCGGAACTTGAACACGTTTGTCCTGAAGTTGCGCGGCCTCGGGTTCAGAAACTCGGCCACCGGCCCATCGCCTCCGCCCTCCATACCATGGCAGAAGCTACACTGTTTTACATACACTTCCTTACCTTTTTCCACAAGCTCTGGTGTGTTCGAAGGCTTAGGGCCCGAGGGCTCGATCCCAGCAAACGCTGGTTGAGAAATCAGAAGAAACATCGCCAATAAAGCGAATATCACAGTTCGGCCCATTTCCTTATTTCAGCTTTTCATTAATGCGGGGTGTCTTTTCTGCAAGATTGTACGCTGCCATAATTATCGCCCACCGCTCTTCGTCGGTGAGGTCGAGCTCCCACACCGGCATAGAGGAATCCCACGGTGTCGATTCCACCGGCAGGCCCAGCCCACCGTCTTTTACACGCCAGAAAGTGTAGCCCTCCGCAAGTACCTCGATGGTGCCGTTATCTGTAAAGTCTATCGGCCGCAGCTTGAAACCGTTGGCCATCGGCCCGTCGCCCGCTGTGTTAATGCCATGGCAAGGCCTGCAGTTGATTTCATACAGCGCGCGCCCTTCGAAAAGTCTTTTCTCATGCAACGCCGCTTTTGCGGTTTCCATATCCGGGGCGCCGCCTGCCAGTTGTTTCAAAAATGCATTCACTGGTGGTGTGGCGATATGATTGATATTGGTGAACGTGGATCCTGCTTCGTTGACTTGTGGGAAAAATTCGACGCTATTATTTTTCACCTGTTCAATGAACTGCTTGACCTCTTCGTCAGTCGGATTCTCCAGTGGGTTTACTATTGTTTCGAATTTTTTCGGAAAGTTTGATGATGGGTGCTGTATTCGCAGGGCACGCGGTGACGAGACAGTCGGCTTGACCCAGCAATAAACCCCAGCCGCGGCGAGAAGCGGCACAAGCGCCATTGCCAACATCTTGACGAACCCGCCGTATGCGCCGGTTAGTGTCTTCTTTATAGGGCTAAGGAAACTTGCGAGTGTCTCCTCATCAGATGTTACATATACAAAAGTCCCGATCAGTATCAGTATCGTGTAAAAGAGAAAAAGTGTGCCAGGCACAGTCATTGGCAAATCTTCAAAGCCGGTAATCCATCGTGATAATTTTGGTATGCCAAATTTAATTAGTGAAAATACTATCGTCAGGGCTAACACGACCCAGAAGAACATGTATCGAGCCTTGCCCTGATTATTCATTCTTTTCGCTCTCCCCATCCGGCGAGGACTGTTGACCATCGGCTGTTCCATCCGTGGGCGCCGCCGCCATCTTGATGTCATCTGGAATCGCGGTGTCGGTATTGTCACCATTTAAAGTTTGCACATAGGCGAACACGTCATAGAACTCTTCGATCGAAAGTATCTCGGCCAGGTTGCCTGGCATAATTGATTTTTTCATGATCTTGCTTTTCTTGATATCGCTCTTCATGATCTTTTTAATTTCACCCGTGGGCAGGCCGATCACGAAATGCTCCGGCGTGTCTTCTTTCTTCGTACCGGCGATACGCTCGCCATCGTTGGTCATCACCAGCAACGGCTCATAACCGCTGACGATTACCTCAGATGGCTTAACGATAGACTCTATGATATACGACATGGTTCTCGTCCCGGCAATAGATGTGAGTGAAGGCCCTACTTCACCGCCAAATTCGCCCACGGCGTGGCACTTGGCGCATCCGACCTTGCTATCCATATCCCAAAACAGTTTTTGCCCCTTACTGATGTTGCCATCCATGTATGGCTTAAATGGCTGGGCCATGGCGCCATCACCGCCCTCCGCGGCATAGGCTTCAATCTTGGCGAGAAACTCTTTGGCGATACCGGTCGGTTTTAATATCTGATCATCCGGTATATCATCACCTTGCGCCGCCAGGAACATAACGACCGCTTTAACTTCATCCGGCGACAGCCCGATGGGCGGCTGGTACACTGTCGGCATTTCGTTTTTGTAACCAGGCGCCACAAAAGCGCCCGGGTCAGCAATGCACTCATACAGATAGTCAACGGCGTTCCATGGTTTGCCGGTGGATTCCGCCCGCTGTTTGGCTCGCTCGAAAGCGCGCTGGCCGATGGGGATGTTAAACTGCTCGCCCTTGACACCCAGGTTTGGGCAACGAATAGCGCTGCCACGGTCACCGATGGAGTGGCAGGCGCTGCACTTACCTTTACCAAAATATATCTGTTCGCCAGCGTCTACGTTAATCCCTTCAACCACTACTTTTTTGTCGAACCCGCCGGTCATGGCAGTGATTGTATGCCCCACATAAACAAATATACAGATCAGGACTATCAGAAAAAGGAATACCCGCAGTATGGCTTTACCCATGATTACTTTCCACGGCAGGCTCCATACCTGGGTCATCCGAGGGCTCAGGCGCCTTGCCGGAGGAATGGCCGGCTGAACCGATGGCGGATAACCAGAACATCACAGCAATCGCAATCATGAAAAGCAATGTCACGATAGAGACCATCACCGTCATCGTATAGTTGTTCGGCGTGAACGCCCATTCGGAAGTATCTTTCATCACGCCGTATATGTGCCAGTCGGTGCGGAGGCCGGACCGGATAAAGCCCATCAGACCCATGTTGAGCGTTATCAGAATACATAGCGTCAGCAACGCATACTGCGCCCGCTCCGAAATCTGACCCCATCGCATGGGACCCAGCGACTTGGCGTCCTTGAACAGGAACACATCGATCGCCATGATGAGGATGATCGCGCTTATCAGCTGTATAAACTGGGCGACCGCCACGTTGCGCAGGAACGGCGACGCCTTCTCCATCACCACGAATCCGTATACGCCAAGATAAATGACGACGCTGAAAATGATCCACGCCAGATACAGGTATTGCGCGAATATACCCCTGTCCTTCAGCGCCAGAGCCGCTGTCGCGACGATCATCGCGCAGGTGATAAACAGAAGCATGCCGATGTTCTTGAAATAGACCGTCCTGTCCGCCGGCAGGTCCAGCTCCGCCGGATCGAGTCCATAAAGGTAAACAGCGTATTGACCAACCAGATAGAGGCAGACGACAGCGGCGATAGCAATAGCTATCATAGGTACCTTGCCCTGTTCCGATATCGGGACCCGGTCGCCCATGTTGCCGCGACGATAGAGGATGAAGCTTATGAATGTAGATATGATTATCAGGTTGACCACAGCGTTTTTCGCCGGCATCAGCCCAAGATATTTAAGGGTCGGGTGGTATTGCGAGCCGCCGATATCGCTGATCTCCGAGCCGGTGAGCGGCATGTTGTGCGGGGTGAGCCATATGGCGAAGGCGATCAGGATGAACGCGTTCAGATACTTCACCATCCCCCTGTATCTATCGGCGCCCGGTATACGCCCCATCCCGATCCACAGATAGTAGCAGGAGACCAGGAACAGCCCGCCCACCAGCATCGCCTGAATGATAAAACCCCACGAGAAATCGCCGCCCATCATGTTGTTGCCCATGACTGCGCTGTTGGAATAAACTTCGCGGCCCAGATAGTACCCAGCGAAGGGTAGGGGGATAAGGCCGCAGATGCCAACGAAGTTGGCGGTGTAGCCCATCCAGTCGTAATGGGCTCGCTCTTCCGGTGTGGTGGACCCGATAAACTTCACCGCCGCATAAGCGGCGCCGATAAAGCCGCCGAACGCCACATTGCCAAGCATACGATGAATGCCGATTGGCGCCCAGAGTGTATTGTTCACCGCCTCCCAGGTTGTCCCGATGAACGCGCCAGTCGCCGGGTCGATTCCGGATGGACTCATCATGTATGACGCCCAGGAGTTGGCTATCATCATTATCAGGGTGCCGAAAACATTGAGCCATACGCCGACCCAGATATGCATACCCTTCTTGCTGGTTACAGCGAAGAAGCCAAGCCCGGTTACTATACAAACCACAGCCCAGAATGGTTGAACGGCGCCATGATAATGACCAAAAGCGCCGAACATAATCGCTGCGCCCAACAAAACAATCAGCCCGCCCATGGCGAAGAACGGGTACGACACACTTTTGGGCCAAGGTGTGTTGTCGTTCATCCAGTCCCAGCCGTAGTAGTAGATGTATAAACAGAATGTCTCGCCGAAAAAGAGGAGAGCGTACAATATCATCGAGTCTTTAAACACGTCGGTCATAAAGCTGAAAAATGTTGGGTACAGCCCGATGAATATGAATAGCAACAGCCCGCCCAAGGCCGCGGTCGTAGCATATGCCACGGATAGCAGGCTGGTAAACTCTTTCGCCAGAGCGTCGTACTTGTTGTCGCCGGTTTTGTGGCCGACCAGCTCGATAACTACGGCGAAAATCGGCACGCCCAGAACAAACGCGCCAAAAAACAGGTGCATCTGGGCGACAAACCAGACCACTTTGCGCGACGACAATCCCAGTATTTGGCCGTAATCACCCTCAGCGGCAAACGCTGTGCCTGCAGTAGTGGCTACGATGGCCAGCGTCAGCCAAAACGTCTTGCTGACTGCCTGGCCGGACAAGCATCCCATTGCTGAAACTAGTTCCCCATCGCCAGGCTAAATGCGTTGTCGCCATCCTTAACCACGATGTCGCCCTCCGACTCGCCCAGCTTTTCGTGCCATACTTTTATTTTGTAATTACCCGGCGCCACGTTATCGATGGTGAAGGCGCCATTGGCATCGGTTACCGCCACAGCGGAGCCCTCGGTCACCACAACCCATCCTGCCATCCACTCATGGATGTCGCACTGCACCTTTATTACCTCGACCTCCTCGAAACCTTCTTCAACTTTTTTGGTTTTCATATCACCAGGCTGGCTGAAGTTGACCGGGTCGTTGTCGAAGCCGTATGTATGGAAATTGTGGGTAATGCCATCCTTGTTCTCCACCACCACCGAAGACTCGGCGGTGACTGTAATAACGTGCGGCGCGAACCGGCAGCCGTCCTGGGACATAGTTACTTCTATCGGTTCGGTGGAGCCGGCGCCCACTATCTCGACCACGGCGTTTTGCAGCCCACCCGATCCGGAGACCAGCAGGCTCTCATCGGAAATTGGATTCTTGGCGCATACGGCCTGATCCTTGGTGATATTGATGGCTGCCGGCGCGCCGCCGGCTTTGGCGGAAATCACACCCTTGACTGTGCCAGCGTTCGCTGTGGCAGACGCGAACCCGAGGGCGATGATGGATACCATGAAAGTTTTTACTATTTTGTTCATAATTCGATCTCCTAAACTTAACTGTTTTTATTTGCTTTTTTTATTAGCCAGGCTTCACCGCCGCCGATCAGCAACCCTATGAACGCCGGCCATAGATAAACAGCCATCGATGAGGGCGGATCGAGCAGCAGCCAGTACCAGATGCTGACGGCCCGCTGTTCGTTTTTTTCTCCGTTGTTGCCGTCCCATGCGTTGAACGCCATGGGGATATATCTGCCCCGCTTCCATGGTCAGGTCACCTTCCGGCGCCTCCAGGCTTCGGACGAACAAGGCTTTTCCATTTACCATTATCGTACACAGTGTTGACAGAAATCAGCTGGTTACCCTCCGGCATATCATCCTGTTTCATGATCCCTTTGCTCAACTGGACGACCGCCCCCTTGCCATTGACCCATTTCCACAATATAACAGGCTTCTCTTCCGAGCCACCCAGGAAATATGGTTTCTCCATTCCAGCCGGAATCTCCGTCGGGAATTGTATCGCCAAAGCGTCTGGCTCGTTGACAGGGAACATGGAATTCGGCGCGGGTAAAGGCGACTGGCTATGGTCGTCCCACTCCACCAGAATGGCGATATTTTCATCGTTGTACATCGACCGCGCCTCCACCGACTCCAGGGTCGTGGTAAACCATCGTTCACCCTCGATTATCTGGCTGACCAGCGGTATATATCCGGGCGCTATGGCGGCCCATGCTTCATCGTTCGGGTCGGCAGGCAGGTCGCCACTGACAAACTTCGACAAAATAACTTCCTGAACCTTGGGTGGCTCGCGATCAACTATGGAATCGACAAACCCAACAATATCCCAGATCTGCTCTGGTTTCAGCGCGTCTGCATGGGCGGGCATCGGCGTGCCGGATATACCGGTGGCGATGGTTCTGTATATATCAGCAGGCGCGTTACCTGCCCGGTATGTCCAGCCTTTGGTCAGGTTGCGGGGCCATATCCTGTCGCCGAAATCGTGTTTCAACGCCACCGCTGTGGCGCCGGACCCGCGTCCTTCCGTCCCGTGGCACTTCTCGCAGTTTTTCAGGAAAAGCTCCTTGCCTGCGCTTATATCGGCCTCGGTCCATTGGGGCGCCTCGCCTATGGTTATCGGCTTCGGGTACCTTTTTTTCTTCTCGTCCCGCTTGAATTTTTTAGAGAAGGTTTTAATATACGCCACAACGCTCCAGATTTCTTCGTCCGACAACACATCGCTCCAGCCTGGCATCGATGTGGCGGGGAAGTTCAACCCTTCGGCGATCCATTTGAACAAGGTTTCATCCTGTGGCAGTTTGCCGAAATTGGTCCATGTGAACTTGAATCGGGATCCTCTGAAATTTCTCGGCCTGGGCCGCAGTCGGTCCGCCGCCGGGCCGTCACCTTCGCCCGTAATGCCATGGCACCCGACGCACAGCTTTTCATATATAGGTTTACCCTTCTCCGCCTGCGCCTCGGTTAGCTTGCTCTGGGCCGACGCCTGGCTGGATGCGCCAATAGATAATGCAATGATAATTGCGAAAATTGCTCTGGTCATTATTCGTGCGCCTCCTCCATAACCCGCGGCGCATGACCGGTGTAGTCATACAGAAACATTATTACTTTCCATATCTCATCTTCTGACAAGTAGTTCTGCCAGGCAGGCATGGGCGAGGCCCAGGGGGCGCCTTCGTTGGGCAGGCCAGGCCCGCCGGTGGCGATGCGCCAGAACAGGAAAGACTCCTGCAGTTGCGCGATGGTGCCCACGTCCACAAAGTTGGCCGGCAGCGGGTTGTTGAACCCGGTGGCGTAATGTCCTTTGCCCGCCAGCTTGTCGCCATGGCAGAAAAAACAGTTTTCGAAATATACGTCGCGCCCTTCGTTGATCATTTCCCTGTACTTGGCCGGGTCCTCATGCTCCAGCGGCCGGAACGGATTTTCCAGATCGATAAGATTAAATGTTTTGCCGTACGCTTGCATAGATGACGGAGGGGCAGGGTGGACGGTGCGAAGCTCCACCGGCGCGTCCATGGTCGGCTTGGTGATCCACCAGGTCAGGCCCGCGCCCATGAATGGCAGAATAGCGAACACGATGTTGCGCATCATCCTTTTGTTTGGATCAAACACCAG